>JAJDUF010000018.1 GCA_022826725.1 Chloroflexota bacterium | reverse complement strand
ACGACCGCTACTGGACCATCCAGTACGGCCCCGTGCAGCTGGGGCGGTTGGATGCCCATACGGGTCACGTGTTCCCGACCGCCACCAAAGTGTTACCGATGTCCCCGGTTTAGGTGTTACCTATGTGCCCGGTCGCACAGGATTCTCGCGCGAGCGAGAATGGCGGGGGGACGGGCGCAACATGTTGCGCCCCTACGGCTAATGGCTGATAGCTGTTGGCTGATCGCTGAAATTGGTATCCTGCCTGTCGTCGCGTAGCTCGAACACGAAAGGCGATGAGCATGGGTATCGAGCGGGCCACCTATCAGGGCAGTTATCGCGCTGGAATCATTGGACATACCGGCCGGGGGAACTATGGTCACGGGTTGGACGTGGCCTTCATCGGCTTACCGAACGTGCGGCTCGTGGCCGTGGCCGATGCGGACGACGAGGGGCGCGCGGAGGCGGTGGAGCGGACGGGCGCCGAGCGGGCCTACGCTGACTACCGCGACATGCTCGCGCAAGAGAATCTCGATTTGGTCGCTATCGGGCCGCGGTGGCTCGATCAGCACGAGGCGATGACCATTGCGGCTGCCGAGGCCGGCGTGAAGGCCATCTATGCGGAGAAGCCGATGGCGCCGTCGCTCGAGGTGGCTGACCGGATGTTGGCGGCCTGTGACCGACATGGCGTGAAGACTGCCTACGCCCACCAGAACCGCGCCTACCCCGGACCGGCGCTCGTGCGGGAGTATCTCGCCGCCGGCAAGCTCGGTCGTCTGCGGGTGATTCGAGCCTACGGTAAGCAAGACCGCCGTGGCGGAGGGATGGACCTGCTCGTCCTCGGGACCCATCTGCTCGACCTGATGCGGCTCTTTGCCGGTGATGCCCGTTGGTGCCACGGACACGTCACTCGGAACGGGCGCGACGCCACCGCGGCGGACATCGAGGTGGCTGATGAAGAAGGCGGACTGATCGCCGGCGACGATGTCATCGCGCAGTACGGCTTTGATGATGGCGTCCTAGGCACCTACGAGTGTGGGCGGGCGGGAGATGGTGGCGGCTCCCCGTACTTCCGGATAGAGGTCTGTGGCACTGACGGCATCCTGACCCTTTGGAGCAATCCCGATGCGCCGATCTACATGTTCCCCGGCCCGTTTGCGCCACCGGACCGGCTCTCCGAGTGGCAGGAAGTAGAGGCGGGGCCGCTGCCGGCGGCGCTGGGGCCGGGGAACTCACGGGGCGGGATGCATACGGCCAACCAGCTTGTCGTGTGCGACCTGCTGGCGGCGGTCGAGGAGGGCCGGGAGCCGGTCATGTCGAGCGGGCACGATGCCCGCGCGGCGCTGGAGATGATTCTCGCCGTCTACGAGTCGCACCGGCAAGGTGGGCGGGTGGCGCTGCCGCTGGCCGACCGCCAGCACCCGCTGGCCCGCTGGCAGAGCGGGGAGTAGGTGGGCCTCACCCCCAGCCCCCTCTCCACCATGTGGAGAGGGGGAGTTTGTCGCTCTTCAATTCCCGCCGCCACACTCGTCATTCCTGCCTGCGCGGGAATCCATGTTCCCTACGGCCGCCGCCGCTTCCCTCCCCTTGAGAGTGGTCCGCCGCGGCATGATGCGGCCCTATGCCGCCAGCAGGTCGCACAGGGCGTAGGGCTGGCCGGCTTCGACGGTGACGAAGCGGGCGAGGTCGCCGATCAGCGTCTGAAGCGCGGCGATTTTGGCGGCCGGATCGGCCGGCGTGGGGTACCAGTGGCGGCGGATGAGCGTGCGGATGTCGCGCTGATAGGCCTCGTTGGTTGCTCCGGAGAGGCGAGCGCCGGTGATGGGATCCACCACCGAGACGGATCCGGCCGCCGGGTTGAGCGGGATAGGGAAGGCGGCGGAATGCCGGGGCCGGTAGTGCATGGGGACGAGAACGCGGGGGCGGATCAGGTCTACGACGGCTGCCTCCACGTTGCGTAGCTTGCTGATTGGGTAGAGCATGATGTCCACCTGGCCCCGTAGCTCGGCCATAGCGGGGAATGCGTCCGACAGGTCGCCGGGGTGGTAGATGCCGGTGCCCGTGGTTGTGTCCGTGAGCACGTAGCCCATGTTCGGGTAGGGCGTGGTGATTAGGCTGCCGTCGAGGTACTCGCGGGGATTCTCGCTGCTCTCGACACCCTGCACGTGCCAGCGTCCCAGGTCCAGCGCGGTCGGGCCGGGCCACGTGAGCGTCGGATCCTTGGCGTACTTGGGATAGAGGGCGATAGGTTGGCCGGCTGCGAGGAAGGCGCCATCGGTGGGTAGCGGATCGTCCCAGATCGGTGACTTCAGACGGGAGGCGTGCAGGCACCAGTGGCTGACGATGAGCCGACGAAACGCCTGGCCCACACAGAGCCGGCGGAGAGTCGGCTCGTGGTAGTGGTCGTAGTGCTCGTGGGAGCAGAAGATGGAGCCGAAACGCGGTTGGTCGGGCTTGACGAACGGATCGAAGGCGATACTGTCCTCGTCGCGCTCGACGCGCAACTCGAACGCAGCACAGCCCCACCAGGTCAGCGTAGGCGATTCACCAGACATCATAGACCACCTCGCAGTGGAGAACTATACCGGCTGTCAGTCGAGCCGCTTCCGAAATTGAAGGGACTGGATGCTGTAGTGCATACGGTTTCGGTAGAAAGGCACGGAGAGGTGGCTCCCTACATACGTATCGGTCGTTGCCATGGTTGCGCCGCGGCCACGTGCCCACTCCTCCGCCGTCACCATCAGCCGGGTGCCGATACCCTGGCGCCGGTAGGCCTCTGCTACAGCGAGTACGTTGATCGTGAGCCGGGCGTGACTTAGCTCGCGCATCACCTCCCGGTGAGCGTCCTGCCAAGGCTTTGCCACGGAAGCTCCCAAGAAGCCAACGATCTGCCCGTCAGACTCAGCTACCAACCAACGTCCGTCCGAATCCGCGTCGCGAACGCGCGCTGCGATACGCGATTCGAACCACTCGGGTAGGCCCTCTGCCTGTGGGATCCGAAAGAGTTCCGGATTGAGAGCGGCGTAGTACTGCCACATGTCGAGCCAACACTGCGCCATGCCATTGCCGTCCCCGGTACGTTCCTCTCGGACAACAACATCGGTAGATGGGCTGTCAGGCGACGGCGGTTGACTGAGGCGCTTCAGGAAGCGCAGGGACTGGATGTCGTAGCGCATACGGTTCAGATAGAAGGGGACCGAGAGGTAGCTCCCGACATAGGTGGCAACCGTTGCCAAGACTGCACCGCGGCCACGTGCCCACTTCTCCGCTGCCGCCATCAGCCGGGTGCCGATGCCCTGGCGCCGGTAGGCATCTGCGACTGCAAGCACCGTAATCTCTACCCGGACCTGGCTCGACTCACGCATCCCCTGCCTGGGAGCGGTGTCCATGGGCTGTGCAATACGGGCGCCGATGAAGCCGACGACCCGACCATTGGTCTCAGCCACGAACATGCACTTATCTGCATCGGCCTGGTGAATGCGCCGCGCAGTTGCCGCATCAAACTCGGCGGCTTGACCGTCCGCATCGGGTACCCGAAAGTGTTCCGGGCTAATGGTGGCGTAGTACCGTCCGAAGGCGAGCCAGCACGTGGTAATCCCCTCGCCATCTCCGACACGTGCATCGCGGATCAGAACGTCAGCCATATCGGTGGTAGCTCCGTTTCTTCTCCCCGGCTAGGGGTGCTGGAGAGAACTGCTTCCGGCGTACACTAGGTAGCGGCCGGTTTACAGTCATTCTAGGGCACTCCCTTCTTTCACGGTGCGGACCAACTGACCTCGGCGGAGCGCGAGGAAATCCAGGAGATCATCGCGCTGAAATTGCGCCTGCGCCGTGGATCATCGTGATAGGGCACGCGCTGGCGCCTGATGCTGGCGAACGCCTCGACTGGGGGCGTGGTATGCTCATTAGTTAGTCCATGTCGTGCTCACGTCATACTTGGGGGTAGCGCGGCTCCGGCGCAGCGGAGACGGCGGCCGGCTACCCCCGCCGCTTGCCAGGCGACAACGGCTGGGGCCGGAGGCCGGCGGCACGCTGAAACTGTCTGCCATGATGGGTAACCAATCGGTAGTAGAGGCGTCGGATGTGGCGCCTACGCCACGTGGCGGGCGCTTTCGTATTCCTTACCATCCCTGGGCCACCGGCGCGGCGCTGCTCGTCATCCTGCTGGCCGCCGCCTATTTCCGGTTCACCGGCCTGAACTGGGACGACGGGCACCACCTCCACCCGGACGAGCGCTTTCTGACGATGGTGGAGAACGCCCTGGAGTTGCCCGGCTCCGTCGGCGCGTACTTCGATACTGCTCAATCCCCCCTCAACCCCCACAACAAGGGGCATGGCTTCTTCGTCTATGGCACTTTTCCGATCTTCCTGGTGCGGTATCTGGCGGAGTGGCTGGGACGCAATACCTACGACCAGGTGCATCTGCTGGGACGTATGGTGGGCATGTTGTTCGACCTCGCCACTGTCGTATTGACGTATCGCATCGGGGCGGCGCTGTACGACCGGCGGATCGGTCTGTTGGCGGCGGCGTTCCTGGCGGTCACGGTCATGCACATTCAGCAGGCCCATTTCTTTGTGGTAGACAGCTACTTGGTGACGTTCGTGGCGCTCACGTTCTGGTTCATCGTGCAGATCGCACGCCGGGGGCGGCGGCGCGACTATGTGTGGGCCGGTCTCTCGCTGGGCCTGGCAATGGCGACCAAGCTCTCCATGGTCCTGCTGGCGCCTATCGTGGGGCTGGGGGCGCTCATCTGGTTGGTGCGTATGCACGGCGACCGGGGGAGCGTGACCGGTGATGACACCGCTGCGGACGCTGCTGGGCCGAGCGATCTGGGCTTGGGGAGTGCTTCCTGGGAGGCGGCGCTACCGGCCGATGCGTCGCCCGGCGCTGGCGGGGAAGAGCGGCAGCCTTGGCGTGAGGCCCTGCCCCTGCTCCGGCGGGCGGTGCTCGGCCTGGCCTTGGCCGGGCTGGTCGCTATGGTGGTCTTCCGCGTCGCTCAACCCTACGCCTTCGCCGGCCCCAGCGTCTTCTCCCTGGAGATCAATCCGCTGTGGGAAGACAACATCCGGTATCAGGCGGACGCGCAGAGCGGGAAGGTGGACCTGCCGCCGTCGGTGCAGTGGGCCAATACCACGCCGCTGCTCTTTCCATGGCGGCACATGGTGCAGTGGGGGCTGGGCTGGGCGCTCGGCGGCGTGGCCTGGGCCGGAGTCGCCGTAGCCGGCGGCGTACTGCTGCTCCGCGGTCGGTGGCAGCACGTGCTGATCCTGGTCTGGATTCTGCTCTGCTTCGTTTATTTCGGGGCGGTGCTGAACAAGACGATGCGCTACTTGCTCCCGATCTATCCCTTCCTGGTCATCATGGCCAGCTGGCTGCTGTGGACTGTCTATG
This sequence comes from Chloroflexota bacterium, assembly GCA_022826725.1. Taxonomy (GTDB): domain Bacteria; phylum Chloroflexota; class UBA11872; order UBA12225; family JAJDUF01; genus JAJDUF01. The sequence goes on along the minus strand of JAJDUF010000018.1, from coordinate 13,494 downwards.
ATCGGCTGCGGTCCCGCTGGCGGGCGCTTGCGGTAGCTCTAGGTTCGGTGTTGATCGTCGGCGTCCTCGCCGCGACGACGCTGTGGGCCTACGCCTTCACGCGCATCTACACGCGGCCGGTCAGTCGCGTCCAGGCCAGCGCGTGGATTTACGAAAACGTCCCCAAGGGTGCCGTCGTGGCGAACGAGCACTGGGACGATCCGCTGCCGCTACGCCTCCCGGACTATTCCGATCCCTGGTCAGCGCAGGGACAGAACTATCGCGGTCTCATCCTCACGCTCTATGACCCGGACAGCGAGCAAAAGCGCGAGAAGCTCCTCGATCAGCTGCGCCAGACGGATTACATCTTCCTGTCGAGCAACCGCCTTTACGGTTCGATTCCACGTATGCCCCAGCGCTACCCGATGACCAGCGACTATTATCGTGCTCTGTTCTCCGGTGAGTTGGGTTTTGAGCTGGTCCATACGGGGGCCTCCTACCCCGAGTTGTCCGGTTGGGTTATCAACGACGACTCCGCAGAGGAGGCCTTCACCGTCTATGACCATCCCAAGGTGCTGATCTTCAAGAAGACCGCCGCCTTCTCACCGGACCAGGCGCGGGCGATCCTGAGCCGCGCCGACTTGGATACCGTCGTCCATATGTCTCCTGCCCAGGTGGGTACGAGGGGGCTGCACATGTCACTGGCGCTCCAGGCCGCGCAACGCCTCGGCGGGACGTGGTCGCGTCTCTTCCGTCCCGATGACGTGGCGAATCAGTTGCCGTTTGTGGCGTGGTGGCTGGCTATCGAGCTGGCCGGCCTCGCGGCGCTGCCGGCGACGTTGCTGCTCATGCGGTGGCTGCCGGATCGCGGGTATGGGCTGGCTAAGACGCTCGGTGTCGTGGCCTTCAGCTATCTGGCCTGGCTGGCTGCGTCGTTCCGTCTGGCCCCCTGGTCGCGCTGGACGCTGGCGCTGGCGTTGCTCTTCCTGCTGGTGGGAGCCCTGGGTTTGGCGTGGTGGCGACGCGAGACCCTGCTGGCCTACTGGCGCCAGTACCGCTGGCTCATCTTGTGCAACGAGGTGGTGTTCACCGGCGCATTTGTGCTCTTTGCGCTCCTGCGCCTCTACAACCCGGACCTGTGGCACCTGTTCCGAGGCGGTGAGAAGCCGATGGAGTTCTCGTATCTGAACGCCGTGGTGCGCTCGACCTACTTCCCGCCCTATGACCCCTGGTTTGCCGGTGGCTACCTGAACTACTACTACTACGGGTACGTGATCGTCGGTGCCCTGACCAAGCTCACCGGCGTGGTGCCCGCCGTCTCGTTCAACGCCGCCGTGGCGGCGGTGTTTGCGCTGACGGTCGCCGGGTGCTTCACGTTCGGCTTCAATGCCGTGCGTTTGCGGCCGCGGTGGGGCGGTACGCCCCGGCGGGCCATTGCCGGGGGCCTGCTCGCTGCGCTCTTCGTGGCCGGTGTGGGCAATCTCGATGCGCTCAACCAACTCCAGGAAAGCCTGGCGCGGGCCGGTGGAGTGTCTATCGAGACCCGCTTGCCCGGCGTGGCCGGGGTGGCCAATCTGCTGGCCGGGGGCAAGGCGGTCCTGTTCGATGGGCAGGCGCTCCCCGGCCTCGATTTCTGGCGTAGCTCGCGCGTCATCCCGAACAACACGATCAACGAGTTTCCGTTCTTCACTTTCCTGTTTGCCGACCTGCACGCCCACATGATCGTGATGCCGCTGACGGTGGCGATGCTGGTCCTCGGCCTGAATCTGCTGGGAAGCGGCTGGCGCGACCCACAGCCGCTGGCCGGACGACCGCTGCGCTGGGCGTGGCAGGCGCTCGGTGGTCGGCGGCTGTGGCACATCCTGCTGGTGGGCTGGCTACTCGGCGCCATTGCCATCACCAACAGTTGGGACTTCCCCACCTATCTGCTGGTGATCGTCGCCGCCCTGGCCCTGGCCGAATGGCGCGCCGCCGGGGTTACCTGGCAAGGCGCAGTGCGGTGCGGGGTGAGCGCCGTGGCGGTGTACGCGGTCAGTCGGCTGGTATTTCAGCCGTTCTGGAGCCACTTCGAGCTGTTCTACACCGGGGTCACGCCGTTCCCGGACAAGTCGCGCCTTGACCACTACCTCATCATCCACGGTTTCTTCCTGTTTATTCTGGGCAGTTTCTTGCTGGTCGAGGGCGCACGGGGCTGGAGCCGGAGTGGCTGGGGACGCTATCTGGGCACCCGGCTGTGGTACCTGGGCCGGTGGGAGCGCCTCGACCGCTTGGAGCACGCGCTGATCCGCGACCAGCGGCTGCCCGCGCTCCCGCTACTCACCGCCGGGGCCATTGTCGTCGTCGTGGTCGCGACGCTCGTCCGGCGGCAGTTGCCGTTGGTCGCGTTCATCGCAGCCTTGATCGGCCTGGTGCTCTTGGTTGCATGGGAACGGCGGCGCTCGACGCATACGCTGTTCCTGTTGGTCCTCGTCGGCGCGGGCGCGGCGCTGAGTATGTTTGTCGAGTTCTATGCGCTCAGAGGCGACGTGGGCCGTATGAACACGGTGTTCAAGCTCTTCCTGCAAGTCTGGATGCTGTGGGCACTCGTCGCGGCGGTGGCAGCAACGTGGCTGCTCAACCGGCTGTGGGGCTGGGCCGGCGCTGCCGCACCCGCGGCGAAGGGCGCCGGCTGGAATGCCCTGGTGCGGTCCGGTTGGCTCCGGCGGGGCTGGAGCTTGGCTTTTGTCGGCTTGCTCGGCGCGGTACTGATCTATCCGGTCGGGGCAACGCCGGTGCGGCTTGCCGACCGATTCAAGGCGCTACCGCCGACGGCGGATGGCATGGCCTATATGGAGCACGCCGAGGTCCGCGACCCAGAGCGGGCTGGAGCCATCCGCGCCGACGCCGACCGCGCTGCCATCGGCTGGCTACTGCGTAACGTCGCCGGATCGCCCGTCGTGCTGGAGGCGAGCGTGCCGCCCTACCGCTGGGGTGCGCGGATTGCCAAGTACACGGGGCTGCCAACGGTCCTGGGCTGGGATTGGCACCAGAAGCAGCAGCGCGGCGACTTTGCCTGGATGATTGACAAGCGGCTACGTGACGTGCGGGCCATCTACAATGATCCCAGCCCCGAGGTGGCGCTGGAGCTGCTGCAACGCTACGGCGTGAAGTACGTTTACGTTGGCGGACTTGAGCGAGTCTACTATGATCCGCTTGGAATCCAGAAGTTCGAGACTATGCTGGCTAACGGGAGCGTCAAGCAGGTCTATAACGCGGATGATGTCATCATCTACGAGGTAAATGATGGCTAACGGGCGATACTAACTGAGTGAAAACCTCAGTCGTAGCGTTGGTATAATTACATCAGCCAGGTATCCGGTCGGGACATGGGGTGAGGAACACAAGCACCCCTCGCAGGCAGCGATACCGGGCAAGAGGACAGGAGTAACAGCGCGATGGCGACTCGGCGCGCCGCAACCCGTCGGTCGGCCCGCAAGGCCCGCGACTCAGCCGTCCGCGATGATAGTCATGGGCACATGAGTACCGATGGCGCTACCGAGCTGGCGCCGGCGATGCTCACGTGGCGCGAGTGGTTGGGCCGCCCGGCCTTTCTCGGCCTGAATAACGGGCAGGCGCTGGTATTGGCCGGGTTGCTGCTGGTGCTGCTGCTCACTCGCTTCTGGGACCTGGGTACGCGGGCGATGCACCACGACGAGAGCATGCACGCGAAGTACGCCTGGGATACGTACCGCTGGAGTCCGCCCTACCGATACAACCCCCTCCTGCATGGCCCCTTTCAGTTCTTTGCCGTCGCGGCGTCGTTCTGGCTCTTGGGCGCCACCGAGGCCACGGCGCGGGCGGTGCCGGCGGCGTTTGGCGTCGCGCTCGTGCTGCTGGTATTCGCCTGGCGACGCCAACTCGGCACGCTGGGCCTGCTCTTTACCGTTGCGATCATCACCTTCTCGCCGGCCTTCACGTACTTTGCGCGGTTCCTGCGGGAGGACGCCTACGTGGCGACGTGGACCATGCTGCTCGCCGTGGGGCTGGTGAACTACATCGCCACGCACCGGCGCGCCTGGCTCTATGCGGCAGCCGTCGGAGCGGCATTTGCCTTCACCACCAAGGAAACCACATATATCACGCTCTTCATCTTCGGCACGTTCATCCTCGCTAACCTGGCCCTGGAGTGGTGGCACCGCCGCCGAGCACGCCAGCGCGCCGGGAGTGAGCCGGCCAGTCCGATGACGGCCGCGTGGCGGGCCGTATTCAAGGACCACACCGCCTTCTGGGGCGCAGGTGCGTTTACCGGCTCCATCATCATCATCCTGGTGATCTTGCTGCTCCTGTTCACGAGCTTCGGCGCTAACCCGGCCGGGCTACGCGACGGCTTCACTGCTTCCTTGACCTATTGGCTCGAACAGCACGACGTACAACGGGGTAATCAGCCGCTTTTCTACTACGTGCTGACCCTGAGCGCCTATGAAACTATCGCGCTCGTCTTCGGGCTGATCGGGCTGGGGGCTGCGGTGCGTCGTCCGACGGTCTTCACCGGGTTCTTGGCCTGGTGGTTCGTGCTGGCGTTCGTGATCTATACCTGGGCCGGGGAGAAGATGCCTTGGCTCACGATCCACATTGCCCTCCCGCTCACGATTCTGGCCGGCTGGTTCCTCGGCCGGCTGTTCAGCCAGCCGCGGCCCTGGCGCCTTGGCCCCAAGATCGCCCTAGGCGCCTTGGTCGTGCTGGGCCTCTACACCATCCACACGAGCTGGCCCCTGAACTTCGAGCGTGGCGACGTGCCGAAAGACCTCTTGATCTATACGCAGACGGCGCCGGACGTGCCGAAGGTCGTGCAAGACCTTGAGGACCTCTCGCTCAAGGCGACCGGCGACGGCAAGGCGATCGGTGTCGTGAGCACGGCCGGTACCTGGTGGCCGTTTTCCTGGTATCTGCGCGACTTCAAGAACGCCGAGTTTCCGGCCAAGCTGACGGCGGCGCCGACCAAGCCGGTGGTGTTGGTGTCACTCGACGAGGACCAACAGAATCGTCCCTTCCTCGCCGGCTACAGCCCGATACGGTATCGGATGCGCTGGTGGTTCCCGGAGGATTATCGCACCCTCACGCTTTCTACCATCTGGGGGGTATTCAGCAATAGTGAGGTCCGGGACCCGTTCCTGCGCTGGCTGTGGCAGCGTGAGACGGTCAGTGCGCTCGGCTCCTACGATTTCTACGTCTACATCAAGGACGGCTACGGCCTCACTTCTCCGCTTGTCGGTGCAGTGGCCTCGCCGCGGACGGTCGAGGCGGAGGCGGCGGCAGCCGAGCAGGCGCGGCGCTACACGGAGGTGGCCGTCCCGCTGGAGCAGGTTGGCGCCATTGGCTCGCCGGGCCGCGCCAGCGGGCAGCTAACCGATCCGCGCGGTATCGCGGTGGACGATGCAGGGAACGTCTACGTTGCCGACGGGATGAACCATCGCATTCAGAAGTTCGACCCCAGTGGCCGGTTGCTCGTGGCGTGGGGTACGCAAGGTCATGGTGCCGGACAGTTCACCGAGCCGCTCGACGTGCTGGTGGAGTCGGGTACCAACCTGGTGTTCGTCGCTGACACCTGGAACCACCGCATTCAGAAATTCGACGCCAATGGACAGTTTTTGGGCCAGTGGGGATCGCCGGGGCAGGAGATCGGCCAGGAGCCGGGCGAGTTCTATGGCCCGCGGGGGCTGGCGCTGGTGGACGGGGTGCTCTACGTGACGGATACCGGCAACAAGCGCGTCCAGAAGTTCGATCCGGATGGCAACCTGCTGGGGCAGATCGGGGCGGCCGGTCAGCTCAATGAGCCTATCGGCCTGACGATCACACCGGCTGGCGACCTCTATGTCGCCGACACGCATAACGGCCGCATCCAGCGGTTCGACAAGGACGGCAACGCCGTTGTCTCCTGGCCGGTGCTCGGTTGGTCGGATCAAGTGCGTAATGAGTCGTACTTGGCGAGCGACCCGCAGGGTAACCTCTATGTCGCCGATTCGGTCGGTCAGCGTATCCTGAAGTTCGGTCCGAACGGCACGCTGCTCGCCGTCGGGACGGTGCCGATAGCCGGTGGCCAGGGCCTCAACCTGCCCAGCGGCATCGCCGTGTGGGGAGACAAGCTGTACGTCGCCGATACGCTCAACGGCCGGATACGCATCTTCAACTTGCTCCCCGACGTGGAGTAGGGAGTCTCCCGCGATTGCTAGGGTGAGTGGCTCCCCTAGGCCCCCGCTACGCCGGGGGACGGGCGGGGCTACCCGGCCAATAGGCGGTAGGTCCGACCAGGAGGACGATGAGCGGTGGCCATGCTACACCTGCTGTGGTGGTGGCTCGTCGTCCAGGTGCTGTGGCTGATCGCGCTCCCGATATGCTTGCGGGTCTTGCGGCCCCTGCCGGACCGCGGCACCGGTGTTGCCAAGGCGTTTGGCATCCTGGTCTTCGTCTATCCGCTGTGGTTTTTCGGCTCGCTCGGTTTCCTCGATAACAGCCGCTTCTCGTACACCTTGGTGCTCGTGCTCCTCGGTGCGCTGTCCGTGGCGATCTGGCGGCGCTCGGCGGCCGATCTGCGGTCTTTCTGGTGGTCGCATCGCCGGCTGCTGATCGTCCAGGAGGCGCTCTTCATCGCCGCTTACCTGGGCTTCGGCCTGATCCGCATGTTCAACCCGGAGGTGGTCAACACCGAGAAATTCATGGACTTCGCCTTTATGAGCGGAGCCTGGCGGAGCGAGAGCTTTCCCCCGCTCGACCCGTGGTTTGCCGGCGGCACGATCAACTACTACTACTTCGGACACCTCACGGTAGCAACCCTCACGCGCCTCTCGGGCCTGCCACTGGCGGAGGCGTTCAACCTGGCTCTCGCGCTGCTGTTCGGCCTCGCCGCGCTCGGTGCGTTCGGCGCGGCCTACAACCTGGTGCTGGTACACCGGCAATCCCGGACACCGAACGAGCCGGCGCCCGCGAGACAACCGAGCGGACGCCGCAGGCGCGATGGGCGCGGACAGCGCACGGATCGGGCGGGTGGGGGAAGTTGGTGGCGCCGGCTCGGCACGATCCCGGCAGCAATGGTAACCGGGCTGCTCGCCGGCTACTTGCTGTTGATCGGTGGCAATCTGCATGGCCCACTGACACTGCTGCGCGATCCCGGCTATCTGGACAAGGACTTCTGGCAGGGCATGGGCTGGAACAGCACGCGCGTCCTGGTCATCAAAGCGGGTGCAGCGACGTTGCAGCCGCGCACGGGGCGGTCGGTGAGCGGGGTAGTGTCGTTTACCGATGCCGGCCTGTATCGGGCGGAGGTCACGCTGCAAGTGGCCGGCCTGGAGCCAAATGGCGCGTACCGTGCCCTGCTGGGCCGCGGCCCGTGTGGACAGCCAAGCGGGGAAAGCGAGCGACTCGCCACGTTACGGGCCGATTCAAGCGGCCGGGCGACCGGCGCTGGGACCTTGGGCCGCCCGCTGACCGAGCTTACCGCTGGCGCCTTCCACGTCGCCATCCGGCTGCCGGACTCTCCCGCTGTGCCGCTCGTCTGTAGCGAGATCACCGGACGGGACCTCGACTACACGATCAACGAGTTTCCGGCGTTCAGTTTTCTGCTGGGCGATTTACACCCGCACGTGCTCGCCCTACCGTTCACGCTGCTGGCGCTCCAGGTCGCGTTCAGCTGGTGGCTGTGTCCGCCGACGCCGCGTTGGTCGGCGTGGCGCCGCGACCGCGCCGAGGTTGGGCGTCTGCTCGTCGGCGCTGGCCTGATCGGGGCGCTCTATAGCCTCAATAGCTGGGATTTCCCGACCTACTTCGTGCTCGCGGCCGTGGCCATGGCCGGCGCCATGGTCCGGCGCACGCCGACCATGCGCGGGGCCGGGGCTGCCCTCGTGAGTGTGGCGGCAACGGCGGTGATAGCCGTCGTGCTGTTCTACCCGTTTTACGCTGATTTCGAGCCACCGGCTTCCGGCCTGGGCCTCGTACCGATCAGGAGCCGCCTCGACCAGTTCGTTGTGTTCTGGGGACTGCTGCTGGTGCCGAGTGTGACATTTCTGGCCACCGTCTTTCCGTGGCGGAGTCTCGGACTGACGGGCAGCGCCGTCACTGCGGCCAAGCAGTCGGCCAGCCCGGCCCCTGTGGCCGGCCGGGGGCGCGCCGCCGGCACAATCTGGGTAGCGGTCTTTGTGGTGGTGACTGTGCTGGCGACGGTGCGGGGGAACGGTGTGCTGGCCGTAAGCTCTCTGCTCGGTCTGGCTGCCGCCTGGGCGATCTGGGCACAGCGCGAGCGGCCGGCAGTGGTGTTTGCCCTAGTGCTGCTCGGTCTCGCCGCCGCCCTGATCGGAGTCTGCGAGGTGGTCTACGTCCAAGACTTCTACGGTGCTGCGCTGCGCCGGATGAACACCGTCTTCAAGCTCTACTACCAGGCCTGGACACTGCTCGCCGTGGTCGGTGCGTTTGGCACCTACGTGATAGGGAGCAGTCTGTGGGAGGCGGCGCGGCCTCGCCGGTTGCCATCTCGTCATTCCCGCGAGGGCGGGAATCTACGTCTCATTCCACTGCTCACCTTCGCCGGCGCAGCAGCGGTGGGTGTCGCGCTGGTCGCGCTGGGGCTTGTCTATCCGGCGGTGACGACGGTGCAGCGCACCGATGGCTTTCGCAAGACGCCAACGCTCGACGGGTTTGCGTTCCTGAAGCAGCACCAGCCGGAGGACTATCAGGCGGCCCAATGGCTCATCGAGAACGTGCCGGGTCATCCGGTCGTGCTGGAGGCGGTGGGTGGGCCGTACAGCCATTATGCGCGGATTGCCACCCAGACCGGTCTACCCACGGTGCTGGGGTGGCCCCAGCACGAACGTCTTTGGCGCGGTGCGGCCGCCGAGGGCGCCATCGCGGAGCGCGAGCGCGACATTGATACAATCTATCGTGCGAGCAATCTGGCTGAGGTACGGTACCTCCTGGATCGTTACAACGTGGAGTACATCGTCTACGGCTATCTCGAAGCGAACAAATACCGGGACTCCGGTGCCGCGGCACGTGCCAAGTTCGACACCGGCCTGGAAACGGTATTTCGGGTCGGCAATACAGCGGTCTACAAGGTAGGGGCCGGTGGCCCGCTGCAGAGCGGTGCGCCCGCGCAGCTTCCTCGCGGCGGTGCGGTAGCGGGATGAGCGACCGGTGGCGCTCCTATGACCCTCTGCTATGAAGACAATCATTGTGCTGCCCACCTATAACGAGGTTGGCAACCTCGAGCCGTTCACCAAGGCGGTCCTGGCGCTAGAGCTGCCCGTCAATATCCTCATCGTTGACGACAACTCGCCCGATGGCACCGGGGAGCTTGCCGACCGCCTCCAGGCTGCCGCGTCGGGGCGCCTCCACGTGCTCCACCGGGCCAAGAAAGAGGGCTTGGGAAAGGCCTATATTGCCGGCTTTCGGCGGGCGCTGGAGTTGGGCGCCAAGCGCATCTTTCAGATGGATGCGGATTTCTCGCATCCGGTCGAGGCTATTCCGCGCATGGTGCAGCTCAGTCGGGAGTACGATGTCGTGATCGGATCGCGCTACGTGGCCGGCGGCGGCGTGGATTCCCGCTGGCACCCGTTGCGACGCTCCCTCAGCCAGGTCGGGAACGTGTACGCGCGCTGGGTCACCGGTCTCCGTATACGCGATACGACCTCCGGTTTTCGCTGTTTCCGCGCGTCCGCATTGCGGCAGTTGCCCCTGGCGGGTATCCGCTCCCAAGGCTATGTCTTTCAGATCGAGCTGCTTCTGGCCTGCCAGCTTGCCGGTTGCCGGATCGTAGAAACACCGATCTTCTTCCGTGAACGGCGCGTGGGTGAATCGAAGATGGACCTCCCGATTGCCTGGGAGGCGCTCTGGCGGGTGTGGAGGCTGCGTCGCGGGACTCCCTGGCAGGCTTATATCAAGGAACAACTCCGGCCCCCCGAGGATGAGCGCTTGTGATCCGTCACTCGTACACTATCCTCGGGGTCATTATCAGTGCGCTGCTGCTGTGGCTGGCACTGCGGACGATTGATTTCCGGGAGGTCGGCGCAGCGTTCGGCACAGCCAACTATGCGCTCCTCGTCCCCGCTCTGGCGCTCTATTTCGCTGGGGTCGCCGTGCGGGCAGCGCGGTGGCGCGTCTTGCTTGCACCGCTGCGGGAGGTCGTGGTGGGACGCCTCTTCCCCATCGTCGTGATCGGCTATATGGCGAACGATATCCTCCCGGCGCGACTCGGTGAAGTAGTCCGGGTGGACGTGCTCCGTCGTCGTGAGGGGGTCAGTCGTGCGGCAGCCTTGGCGACGGTGCTGATCGAGCGTATCTTCGACGGCTTGTGCCTACTCATCTTTGCTGCAGTGACCCTGCCGCTGGTAGCACTGACCGGTGACTGGCGGGGACCGTTGCTGCTGGCTGCCGTCTTGTTTGCCGGCGCTGCCGCCAGCCTCGTCGTGATCGCAGCGCGGCCGATGCTTGCCGTGATTCTGGCCGAGCCGGTCATCCGGGTGCTGCCACGCACGCTACGTGGGCGAGCGCGTGGCCTCGTAGAGTCTGTGGTGCAGGGGCTGTCGGTGCTCGGTGGGGTCCGGGCCACGCTTTGGGCGCTGGGATTGACGGTAGGGGCCTGGCTATGCGAGGCTGGGTTATATCTCGCGTTACTCTATGCCCTCGCTATCGAGGGTCCGCCGCTGGTGCCTCTCGCCATCCTGGCCACGAGCATCGCTAACCTGGGCACGCTGTTGCCGTCGTCACCAGGCTACGTGGGTGTGTTTCACTATCTCGTGCAGCAGGTGCTCACGCAGGCCGGAGTTCCGCTGAGTCAGGCTACCGTGTACGCTGTGCTCGTACATGCCGCCCTCGTTGTGCCGGTGACGTTGCTGGGACTGTACTACGTGTGGCGGCTTGGGCTGGGGAGGTCGTGGCTCCGGGCGGTGAGTCGCGCACCGCGGTCGGTCGCCGGCGACCGGAGCGCCTCGACGGTGAGGAACTAAGGCGGCAGGAGCGATACCGTTGATTCGATCACTGTTCACCAACCCTAGAATGTGGCGCTTGGGTCTTGCCCTCGGCGTGATGGGGGGAACGGCCTGGGTAGCAGGACGCTTGATTAGCAGGCGTTTCGGTGACCGCCTCGTCAACTGGGAATGGGCGGCACAGGTCGCAGTGTCGGCGAGCCGGTCGCGCACCCCGGAGGCATCCTGGGATCGTCGGCAAGCACAGCAGCAGTACACCGACTTTGTGCGCCGCAGCCACGATCTGGTCGCCGAATATACCGGTGTTACGCTGCCCCAGCCGCTCACAAACGTGCGTACTTTTGACCGCCGGGAGTGGGTGGAGGCCAATATTGCCAACTTCCGGCTCCTGTTCGCTTCGCTGGAGCGGGGGTATCAGGCAGCCCTCAAACGCACGTCGGCCGGGGGCGCGCTCAGCGGCCTGAGCCAAGTCGCACTCAGCGCTGAGGTCGGCTTGTTGCTCGGCTACCTCGCCCGGCGCGTACTGGGTCAATATGACATCTCCCTCTTAGGACGCAAGCCGGTCAGTAGTGGGCAGGTGTACTTTGTCGAGCCGAATATCGGCAGGCTGGAACGGCGTTATGCGCTGCCGTCCGACGACCTGCGCTTCTGGATTGCGCTGCACGAGGTCACGCATGCGTTCGAGTTCGAGGCGCACCCGTGGCTACGCGAGTACCTGAACGATCTCATCACGGACTACCTCGGCAGTTTTGCGCTGGACCTGTTCGGCGGCCGCCAGGACCTCCCGTTGGCCGCGTTTTTGGGGCGCCTCCGGGCCAACCTCGTGCAAAGCCGGCACCCTTTAGAGTTGATGATGTCGGACGAGCAACGCCGCATCTTCTGGTCCTTGCAGGCGCTGATGGCGCTGATGGAAGGCTACAGTAACCACGTCATGCAGCAGGTGGGGCAGCAATGCTTACCGTCCTATCGGTCGCTGCGGCGCCATTTTGAGGAGCGGGCGCGGCGGCGCGGCGCGGCCGAGCAACTCTTCATCCGCTTGACGGGACTGGACTTGAAGCTGGAGCAATATGTCCTCGGTGAGCATTTTGTCAACACCGTGGTCGAAGCCCGCGGCATCGAGGTCATGAATCGTGTCTGGGACGGGCCGGAGATGCTCCCAACCCTCGACGAGATCAAACAGCCAGCGCTGTGGATAGATCGTATCGAGGCCGGCTCGACCGCGGCGAGTGTGGTCATTAGCTCGTGACCAGTTGTACACGGTCGGGGAGTTGCTGCGGCTTGGTCAGCTAGGCTAGGGGGTGGAGACGAGCTGGGCGGAGGGGGAGATTTCGAGGTCCCAGTCAGCGACGTGGCCAGCCTGCCAGCGGCGGTAGCCGGCAGCCCCGATCATCGCGGCGTTGTCCGTGCAGAGATCAATGGTGGGCATCTGCACCGGCACGGCCGCTGCGCTTGCCAGCGTGTCGCGGAGCGCACCGTTGGCGGCGACCCCACCGGCGAGGAGGATGCACCGAGCGCGAAACTGATCCGCCGCCTGACAGGTCTTGCCGACCAGGACATCCACGACCGTCTGCTGGAAGGCTGCGGCGTAGGCGCTGACCATTGCCGGTGTCAGCGCGGCGGTGCCTCCGGCAGCTTCCACGTGGCGGAGCATCGCCGTCTTGACGCCGCTGAAGCTGAAGTCGTAGGTGCCACGGAGCCAAGGCCGGGTTAGTGGTGGCTGATCCTGCTCCGGGGTGGCACGCTGGGCTGCGCGCTCGATGAGCGGCCCGCCTGGGAAGCCCAAGCCCAAGAGCCGTGCCACCTTGTCGAAGGCCTCCCCGGCGGCGTCATCGCGAGTACGGCCGAGCAGCCGGTACTGCAAATGGTCCTCCATGATGACCAGCTCGGTATGCCCTCCCGAGACCACCAAGCACACGGCCGGTAGCTCCGGTGGCTGCGCCGTATCGGCGCCAGGGTGTCGAGTCTTCACGAGCCAGTTCGCATAGATGTGCCCCTCCAGGTGGTTGACCGCGATCAGGGGCAGGCCGTGGGCCAAGGCGATACCCTTGGCCATATTCACCCCCACGACGAGCGCGGGGGCCAGGCCCGGACCGTTCGCCACGGCGACTGCTGACAGGTCGGACCACGTAACCGCGGCGTCGCGCAGCGCCTGCTCGACCACCGGCACGATCCCCCGAATATGCTCGCGGGCCGCCAGCTCGGGCACGACACCGCCAAAACGCCGGTGCAGTACCTCCTGAGTCAGGACGACGTTGCTCAGAATGCGGTGACCGCCGGCGATGACGGCCGCTGTCGTCTCGTCACACGACGTTTCCAGGGCGAGCAATATGTCCATAGCGTAGTGATAGTAACACTACCGCGTCCGCCGCGGTGATATATCGGGGACAGGCATCGTCATTCCGAGTTACAGGACAACTCATGGGCCGTCAGGGGCGATAGGTGACCTCCTGGATACGGGCGCTGCTTTGGAGCAGGCGGGCGCCGGTCAGCGGGTCGAGTTGCACGATCACCGGCTCGCCCCAGCCGGCCCAATCGTTGGCCGGGTCCTGTCGGCCCTCCGTCCGCA
>JAJDUF010000016.1 GCA_022826725.1 Chloroflexota bacterium | reverse complement strand
TCCCCGGCCGCGGGGTTGGGTGTGACACCGTGGGGGTTTTGCGTGGCCGGGAAGGTTACGCCGGGGGTGGGGGCCGGGAAGGATGCCTCCCCCCCCCCCCCCCCCCTCCACCAGGTGGAGAGGGGGAGTAGGGCAAGTGGCCTCAGTGACCGGCAGGCTGGGGGCGGCGCGCATGGTGGTCACGGCCGGTGCTTTACTCTTGCGCCGTCGTGGGCACGGTGCGGACCTGCTCGACGTGGCGGCGAGCATGGTAGGAGCTACGCACGAGCGGGCCAGCTTCCACGTGCTTGAAGCCCAGCGCCAGGCCCTCTTCGCGGTACTGTGCGAACTCTTCCGGCGTGACGTACCGCTCGACGGGCAGCTTGGTGGCCATCGGCCGCAGGTACTGGCCGATGGTCAGCACGTCGCAGCCCACCGCACGCAGATCGCGCAGCGTCTGCGCGACCTCATCGGGGCGTTCACCCACGCCGAGCATCAGGCCTGACTTGGTGGTCACGCCGCCGTCCAGCTCCTTGGCGCGTTGCAGGACCCAGAGGGACCGCGCATAGAACGCCTTGGCGCGCACGCGGCGTTGAAGCCGCTCGACCGTCTCGACATTGTGGTTGAACACGTCCGGCCGCGCCGCGGCCACTGTACGGAGGGCCGCTTCATCGCCTTGAAAATCCGGCACCAAGACTTCGATGGCGCAGTCCGGTGCTTGCTGGCGGATGGCGCAGATGGTCCGCGCAAAGATGTGCGCGCCGCCGTCGGGCAGGTCGTCGCGGGCCACCGAGGTCACGACGGCGTGCCGCAGCCGGAGGGTAGCGACCGCCTCGGCCAGGCGCTCCGGCTCGTCGGTGTCCACATCGTCCGGCAGGCCGGTCTCGACGGCGCAAAAGCGGCAGGCGCGGGTACACACGCGCCCCAAGATCAGGAAGGTTGCCGTGCGCTGGTCCCAGCATTCGTAGATATTCGGACAGTGGGCCTCTTCGCAGATGGTGTGCAGCGAGAGACCGCGCATCAACTGGGAGACATCCTGGAACTCCGTCCCCATGTGCATGCGGACCTTCATCCAGTCCGGACGCGGCGGGTCGTCCGCCGGGAGACGAATGCGCTTGGGGAGGCGGGCGGCCTCCGGTCGGCGGCGTTGCAGTTGGATCAACTCTGGTGTAGCCACGTTGTCCTCGGTCGAGGCGCTATCGGAGCAAAGGATAGCACGTTGGGGCGTTGGCCGGGGGCGCACTGAAACACGGCGGCCGATAGCCCGGTCATAGAAACGTCAGTGCAGCGAAAGCGGCGCAGAGCCAGCGCACGACAAGCATTCCGCATCCGCCGCGAGCATAGTCGCGGCGAGAGAAAGGAGGGACGATGGCCGAGAACCTGGTCATAGAAACCACGTCGCTCACGAAGCGGTACGGCAAGATCGTCGCCGTAGACGGTCTCTCGATGGAGGTGCCGCGCGGTCACGTCTTCGGGCTGCTCGGCCCGAACGGATCGGGCAAAACCACGACCATGAGTATGCTGCTCGGGCTGGTGCGACCCACGGCGGGCAGCTTCAGCCTGTTCGGCGCCCCGACCCACCACGAAAACACGCTGCATCGGGTCGGCGCGATCATCGAGACGCCTGCCTTCTACCCGTACCTCTCCGGGCGCCAGAACCTCGCCTACTTCCAGGGCATCTTGGGCGGTGGCACTCCTGGGGAGCTGGACAAGCTGCTGGAGCAAGTCGGCCTGGCAGATCGCGGAAACGACCGCTTCCACACCTACTCACTCGGCATGAAGCAGCGGTTGGGGCTGGCTTACGCGCTGCTCGGCGACCCGGAGCTGCTGTTTCTGGATGAGCCGACCAACGGGATGGACCCGGCGGGCATGGCCGAGGTGCGCGAGCTGATCCGCAGTCTCGGCACGGACGAGCGGACGGTACTGCTGTCGAGTCACCTGCTGCACGAGGTCGAGGAGGTCTGCGACAGCGTAGCCATCCTCTCGAAAGGAAAACTGATCGCCCAGGGCAAGGTAGACGACCTGGTGCGGCAGTCGCAGGAGCAGATTCGCGTGCGAACGACCGACGACGACGCAGCCGTCGGCATCATCTCGGCATTGGACTGGGTCGAGGCCGTGACGACGGAGGCCGGGGGGCTGATGGTGGCGGCCCCGACCGCGCGCTCCGGCGAGTTGACCGCAGCCCTGAGCGAGTCCGCGATCTACGTCACGGAGATGACGCCCGTGCAGGCTTCCCTAGAGGAATACTTCCTCGACGTAACGGGCGAGGATGAAGGAGATTCAGCATGATTGCCCATATCCTACGGCTCACCGGCTGGGAATGGTACAAGCTGCAGCGACGTTGGATGCCGTGGATCCTGCTGGGCATCATGGTGCTCTTCAGCCAGGTCGTCTTCTGGGGCGCCTACGTCGGGTATCGTACCGAGGCCTTCAGCCCCAGTTTCCACACCTCCATCGGCAACGACGAAGACAAGGTTGACATCAGCTTCAAGTGTGCCGACATTAGCGGGGGGAGCGTTCCGCCGGAAGTCGCGCAGCTCGACGAGCAGGGGCGGAAGCAGGCGCTGGAGCAGATCGAGGTCTTCCGCACTGATTCCTGCGCCGGCTATGAGGGGAACCGCGAGGCCATGCGAACGGGCTTGATGTTCCCGAATAGTATTGGCTTCAGCCTCGGGCTATCCCAGTTGCTCTGGGTCATCGTCATCATCATCTTGGCGGCGTCGGCGATGGGGGTCGAATACGGATGGGGCACGCTACGGATGGTGCTGACCAAGGGCACCGGTCGCTGGCAATTCTTGGCAGGGAAGGTGCTCGCACTCATGCTGATGGGGGCTACGGGACTGGTGATCGTGGCAGCCACGGTATCCATCGGCAGCCTGATTGCCGCGCTGACGCTGCCCGCCCCCCCGCCGGTTGAAGGAGCCGCACTTGCCGATGCCGGGGAAGACCGGTTAGAGGTCGCGCTAACGATCGGCGAAATGTTCGGTAAGTTGCTCTACGTCTTCCTCCCGTACATGATGCTGGCGCTGTTCTGCGCGGTGCTCACCTCGTCCGCGGCCACGGCCATCGCCGTCACGCTCACCTACCGCGTGGTCGAGTTGATTTTCATCCCCACCCTGGTGCGGTTCTTCGACTGGTTCCAGGCCATCGCCGACTATCTGCCCGGCACCAACGTCTCGATCTGGCTGGGTCCGGAGTTCTCGCTCGGTGGCACGAACGGAGAAGCGAGCGTGCTCCGTGCCTTTCTGGTGCTGGCGGCGTATATCGTCATAATCGGCGGCGCCACGTTCGCACTCTTCCAGCGGCGGGACATCGCCGGGGCGAGGGGGGCGTGAGCGTTCCGGCCTCACCCCCGGCCGCCTTGTGCCCCCTGTGGTCCCCTCGCAAGGGTAGGTTTTTCTGCGGGGAGCCGCGGGCGGGACCGGCCTCACCCCCAGGCCCCCTCTCCAAATGTTGGAGAGGGGGTGGATTCCCGCGCAAGCGGGAATGACAGGGAATGCGTCAGGATTCTACGCTTCTACATTGCTGCTTGTAAGGGAGGATAGCGCAATCGCGATGATACGTGGCGATGCGTGCCCGGACGCCGCTTGTGCCGGCAGCGGCCGCTGTGTCAGCATAGGGGCACGCCGCGTTCGGTACCGAACCCTGAGCGGCCGGGCAACCGGCGGTCAAGGGTAAGGGGTGAACTCTTGGCCGGGAGGTAACTCCTTGCTGTGAGCTACGCAAGTAGGGCGGTGGAGCTAGCGAGCCACTTCCGCTACCTCGGTAGTGGTTCCCGGTGGGTGGGTACCCATGCACCGGGGGGTGCGCGAGCAGAGTGGTCAAGCCGGCAGACCGATCCGGTGCATGGAGCAGGGCGAGTGCGCCGGGGATGAGGATAGCCCGGTGTCCTGTCGGAAGTACGGGTAGCTCCCAACTTCGACCGGGGTTGTCGGTCGGGAACAGGTCCTAAGAGGCCGAAAGGTTTCTTAGGACTGTTTCTTTTAAGCGCCAGGTGACGGCTGCGTCCGGGAAACCGCCGTTGACAGCTACCGGCGTATACTTATAATCAGAGCACCACCGAGGGGGGACTATATGGCAGTTGTGACCCAGAGTCCGTCCACCGTGCTGCATCGGCCTATCGGCCGGCCGGCCCGCCGCCGGCCGAATGCACTGCAAGCGTTCTGTATGGGGACAGCACACCTCTTCGACTTTGGCAACACGTTGCACCGACCGTTTATCCCGAAGCGCAGGGTAGGGCACAGCCTCCCTCCTCACGTTGTAGACGGAGCAGCATTGGTCTCCGATTGGGAAAAGATTAGTCGCGGCCTCGGATCACGCTAACTGCAGCGGGTGATTAAGCGGCCGTAGAGTGCTCCAATATGGCACCAGAGCTGGATGCGCCATCACCGGACGAGCAGGCTAGGGAGGGACTACGGGACGCTGACAATCCTGATGACCTTGAGCTTACCCCCCACGCATCGGAGCAGACCCAGCCACAGACTCAACTTATGCAGCGCTTGCTGCGAAGTCATCAAGGCCCCTTGCCCTCGCCCGAAGCCTTCGCCTCCTATGAGCAGACTGTGCCCGGTGCGGGTGATCGTATTCTGCGGCTAGCCGAGGAGGAAGCCACGCATCGCCGAAGTCAAGAAATCGTTGAGGGGGAGCATAGCCGTCAGCTCGAAGCCTTCGACGTGCGACAGGCCGCGAAGCGCCAGGAGTGGGGGCTTGTATTTGGCGGCATCATGGGCACGGTGATTACGGGAGCAGCCATCGTCATCGCACTGCTTGGGAATACCATCGCGGCAGCCACCATCATCACCACAACCGTAGTCAGCGTGACGGGAATTTATGTGCTCGGCTCACGCTGGCGGCGCCAAGAGCAGGCGCCCTTGCCGACAGACCACGAAGAGCACACCGACTAGCGAGACGCGGCATCCGGCCGCGGTGGCTGTATCGGCAGCGGCGCCGAATTCGAACTGAGACACTCCCCGGAGGTGGTTTCGCTATGTCCGCGCGTCCGCTCATTGTCCGGCTGGACCAACAGGAGGCCGCCGATCTCATCGGGAGCAAGGCGGCGGGCTTGCAGCGGCTGATGCGCGACGGCCAGCGCGTGCCGCCCGGGTTCGTCGTCACCACTGCGGCGTATCGGCGCGCGGCCGGAGGCGTCGCGGCCGACCGGCGGGATAGCGCAGACGCTTGGCCGCTGCCGCCGGCGTTGGGCGGCGCCATTGCGACGGCCTACGAACGTCTGGTCGAGCCGAGCGACGCGGGCCAACCGGCGGTCGCCGTCCGCTCCTCCGCCACGCTCGAAGACTTGCCGGACGCAGCGTTTGCTGGCCTCTACGCGACGGGCACCGGGATCCGCGGCGTGGAGGAGGTGCTGCTGTGGGTGCGCCGTTGCTGGGCGTCGCTCTACGATCCGGCCGCCGTGGCCTATCGCCGCGAGCACGGCTTCGCTGAGGCGCGCGCCGCGATGGCCGTGATCGTGCAACGCCTGATACCGGCGGAGGTCGCCGGCGTGGCCTTTACGGTGGACCCGGTCAGCGGGCAGCGTGATCGCGTCGTACTCAATGCGGCCTGGGGGCTGGGCGCCTCGGTGGTAGACGGGCTGGTTGAGCCGGACACGTTCGTCGTGGAGCGGAACGGGCCGAGGATTGTGAGCCGGACCATTGGCGACAAAGCCACTCGCGCTGGCGCCACGGCGGCCGCCCCGCGAGAGGCCGTGTCGGCGGCGCAGCGACGACAGCCCACGCTAGACGACCCGACGATCAGCGCCATTGCCGAGCTGGCGCTGCGGGCCGAGGCGCTGTGGGAGCAGCCGGTGGATGTCGAGTGGGCACTGGCGAATGGGCAGGTCTGGCTGCTTCAGTCCCGCCCGGCGACCGGCATTACCGGCACTGCAACTAGGGAGCCGCAGGGCCTCGCGGCAGAGAGTGACTCACCGCCTTTCGAGGTCGTCTGGCCAACCCCGGAGGCCGCCAACTACCACTGGAAGCTCTCGCAACGGCAGGGGCCGCCCGAAGCCTGGCGGCCTCTGGAGCAAGACATCTCGTCGCGGTTCGGGCGCGGACGGCTGCACGCGGCCCGGATCAAAGGCCAAGAGTCCTACGACGAAACGATCTGGGTGCAGGGCTACCGCTACTCGCGCACCGTGAAAAATACGGAGAGCGAGGAGGAACGCACCCACCGCGAACGGGAGTTTCAGGCGGCGGTGGACGCTTGCACGGAACGGGGAGATACCTACTATCAGGCCGTCGTGGAGCCGGAGGTGCTCGCTCGTAACGCCAAGCTGGACGCCGTAGACCTCGCCGCGCTGGCTCCGGAGCAGCTGGCCGACCACCTCGCCAAGACGGCGGCGATGCTGGAACGGCACTGGACGCTGCACTGGCTTGGCGTGTCCGAGTCGGTCATTCAGCTAACGGGTGAGCGGTTCACGGTCGTCTACAAGGAGCTAACGGGCGACGAGAGGGAGGAAATCCCCAAGAAACTGCTGGCGGGTATTCCGAACAAGTTCACGGAGACGGTGGATGGGCTGATCGCGTTGGCCCGCACGCTGCAAGCTGGCCCTGCGCTGCGGCAGGCCATCGAAAGCGAGCAGCCAACGACCTTCCTGGCCCGGCTGCCGGCGCTGCCGGGTGGCGACCGCTTCCGGGAGCAGCTCGACGCATTCCTGGCCCGCTGGGGTCTGCGCTCCGGCATGGGCTTCGGTACGAATCGTTCGCCGGACCTGGTCTGCTGGCGCGAGGACCCATCGCTGGTGATCGCCATTCTCCGGCGCTACGTCTCGCAGGACCTGGAGCGCATCACGGCGCCGCAGCGGCGGACCGCCGACGAACGGGCGGCGCTGCTCGCCAAGACGATGGATGCTATCGGCGCGGACCCGGCGCGGCGAGAGCGCTTCACGTTCTGGTACGCGGCGGCGCAGTGCGCGGCCCGCAACTTCGAGGACCACAACTACGACATCGACTCGGTCTCGTATGCGCTGGTGCATCTCGCCGTAGTGGCCTGCGGCGAGCGGCTGACTACCGCCGGGTCGCTCGCGGATTCGCAGGACATCTGGCTGCTGCACCTCGCCGAGGTCGGGTCGGGACTGCGTGAGTTGGCGCGGCCGCCCACCGAGCGGCGCGATTGGCGGGCGTTGGTCGCGGCACGCCGGGCAGAGCACCGGCGGCAGCAGGCTTTGCGCCCGCCGCCGGCCATCGGAGCACCGCCGCCGGCAGAGGATAAGCAGGAAAGGCGGCCCGAGGAGCAAGACGAGGCCGAGCCACCGGCGTTGACGAGCGATGAAGAGGCACGGCTGCTGGTGCGCGGGCAGGCCGGCTCGGCGGGGGTGGCAACGGGCCGCGTGCGCTTGATCCCACGGACAGTTACCGTGCCGGACGTGGCACCGGGCGAGATTTTGGTGAGCAACAATGCCGGGCCGATCTGGACGCCGGTGTTTCCGACAGTGGCGGCCATCGTGCTGGATGAAGGTGCGCTCTTCCAGCACGCGATGGGAGCGGCGCGCGAATACGGCATCCCGGGGGTGCTCCAGACGAAGGAAGCAACGGCCGTGCTGCAAGAAGGCCAGCTTGTGACTGTAGACGGCACTCGCGGGCTGGTGCTCCGGCCGGAGTAGGGGGTGTCGGACCTAACCCCCGGCCCCTTCCCTACTAGGGAAGGGGAGTCTGCGTGCCGCTTGGGGGGGCCACGATACGTCGGGGAAGCGTATATACTTCAGGGCAGAAGAAGGCGGAGTGAGGAAACGGTAGAGGCTGCCGCACATGGAGACGTTAGAAGCATTCGCGCTGTACGTGCCGACCGGGTTGTACGTCATACTGATCGAGCTACTGGTGCTGGGGATGGCACTGGGCATCTTGCCGTCCCTGCGCGAGCAGCGGTGGGGCATCCTGTGGGAGGCGGGGTTTGTCGTCTTGGGCGTCCTCGCGCTCGGCCCTCTCTTCACACTGATGCCGTCGGCGGTGGCCGGCTTTGGGCTGGTCGCGGGGGCGGTGGCGATGCTCTTTCCGCTGGGGATGCTGTGGCGGCGCTATGAAGACTGGGCCAGCTCCTTTGCTCCCGATGAAGAGGCCGAATACGAAGAGCCGGCGACGTAGGGACTGGCCCCCCTATGGTCCCCCCGTTGCGACGGGGGGACGGTGTATGCCCTCCCCTGTCGGGACGGGGGAGGGTCAGGGAGGGGGCTACGCCTCTCCGCGGCGGTGGCCGCTTGGGATAAGAGACCGACGATGGTGACGACACAACCGGCGGCACCCACGGCCCCCGCTCCGCTGCTGACGGCGGCAGAGTTGCTGGCGTTGCCGGATGATGACTATCGCTACGAGCTAGTGCGAGGGAGGCTACTGCGGAGGACCCTGCCCGGTATGCGCCACGGCCGCATTGTCGCGCTTGTAGCGAGCCGGCTCGGTCATTTCATCGAGGCACACGACCTTGGTACGATCCTCGGTGCAAGTGGCTATCTCCTGGAATGGAACCCGGACACGGTGCGGGCGCCGGATGTCTCGTTTATCGCCGCGGAGCGGCTGCCGCCGGACCAGATACCACACGGCTACCCTACGCTGGCGCCGGACCTCGCCGTCGAGGTGCTCTCGCCGTCCGAGCGGCCGGGCGCGCGCCGTGAGAAGATGCGGGACTACTTCGCCGCCGGGACGCGCCTCGTGTGGGAGGTTGATCCGGCGCAGCGGACGATTACCGTCTATCGCTCCGCACACGACGGGACCACGCTCGCGGCCACCGACGAGCTGACGGGCGCTGAGGTGCTCCCGGGCTTTGTTTGCCGCGTCGGCGAATTGATTCCGTAGCCGGACTGCCTCGGTAGAGAAGGATTGAGAAGCAGTGAGTACGTTAGACCAAGACGCGATCCAAGCCATTCTGCCGCACCGCAAGCCGTTTCTCTTCCTCGACCGCATCGAAGAGGTCGAGTATGGGCAGCGAGCGGTGGGCGTGATTGACGACGTGGCGGACTACACGGACCGCTTCCAGGGGCACTTTCCCGGCTACCCGATCATGCCGGGGGCGCTGCTCGTCGAGGCGCTGGCCGAGGTCGGCGGCGTGGCGGCGCTGGGGCAGGGAGCACACCAGGGCAAGCTCGCCTTCCTCGCCGGCCTGGACAGCTGGCGCTTCCGCAATCCCGCCCGGCCGGGCATGGCGGTGCGTCTTGAAGCGGAGCTGGTGCGGATGCGCGGCCGGTTCGGCATCGGGCGCTGCAAGGCCACCAGTGACGGTGAGCTGCTGGCCGAGGGCGAAATCCGCTTCGTGATCGTTGACCGCCCGGCCGAGTTGGGCGGGTAGTGGGGAACCTAACCCCCGGCCCCTTCCTCCAGGGAAGGGGCGTCATGGCAGCGAGCGCTTGCCGTTCTCTTCCAGGGAAGCTGACCGGCACCCCGGCCTGTAGCTCCTTCCCTTTAGGGAGAGGGTTGGAGGTAGGTGCGTCTCTCCATACGAAAAATACGAAAACCTACTCCATCAGCCGAGGCGGACGGGGTCGCCGACGCGGTGGACCTTGACCATGTTGGTCGTGCCCGGTTGGCTGACCGGCACACCGGCGACAATGACCACCAAGTCTCCGGTGGTCACCACGCCGGCCTGCTGCGCTAACGCGATCCGCGCCTCGATCAACTCGTCGGTCGAAGCGATCTGGGCGCCCAGAAGCTGGGTCACGCCCCAGGTGAACGCGAGCTGTCGCCAGACGGTCACGTCGTGCGTGGCGGCGACGATCCGGGTTGCCGGACGGTAGCGGGCTACCATGCGGGCCGTGTACCCCGAGGTCGTCGCGCAAATGATCGCGCTGGCCGCCAGCTCCTCGGCCAGATGCACGCTGACCTGGGCAATCGCATCGGTCACACCCGGCGTGGACCAGCGAGGCCGTGCCCGGCCGTCGCGGGGCTGCTCGGCGGTCCGGGCAATCGCGTCCATCATGCGGACAGCTTCCACCGGGTAGCGCCCGACGGCGGTTTCGCCACTGAGCATGATCGCATCGGTGCCGTCAAAGACGGCATTGGCTACGTCGCTGACCTCGGCCCGCGTGGGCTGCGGTTGCTCGGTCATCGATTCGAGCATCTGGGTGGCGGTGATGACCGGCTTGCCGGCCGCGTTGGCCGCGGCGATGAAGCGCTTCTGCAAGAGCGGTACCTGCGGCGCCGGCAGCTCGACGCCGAGGTCACCGCGGGCCACCATAATGCCGTCGGCCGTCGCCAAGATATCCGCAAAGGCCTCGACCGCTTCGTGCTTTTCGAGCTTGGCGAGGATTAAGGGCGGCCCATCGGGGGCCGGCTGCGAACGGACCAGTACACGGAGCGCGGCGATGTCGGCGGGGCTGCGGACAAAGCTGAGGGCGATGGCATCAACGCCGTGCGCTACTCCCCAGGCCGCGTCGGCGCGATCCTTCGCGGTCAATGTCGGGGCGGACAGGGTGGCCCCGGGCACGTTGAGGCCCTTGAAGCTGCGGAGCAGACCACCGCGGACGACCTCGCAGGAGATGAGGGGATCGTCGGTAGCGCGCACCCGCACCTCGATCCGGCCGTCGTCAAGCAGGATCGTGCCGCCCGGCCGGACCTCGCGGGCCAGCGGCGCATATTGCACCGGCAGGGCGTCGTCGCCTGGGACAGCCGGGGAGTTGGCGGCCGGATCAACGGTGAGTAGGAGCGTATCACCGGGGGCGAGGGGACGACCGGCGCCGGGCACCGGCCCCAGACGCATCTTGGGGCCTTGCAAATCTTGGAGGATGGCCAGCGGTCGGTCCAACTCGCCGGCAATCCGCCGCAGCCGCGCGATCACCGCGGCGTGGGTGGCATACGTGCCGTGCGAGAAGTTGAGCCGCGCCACGTCCATGCCGGCGCCGAGCATCGCCCGCAGCGAGGCCTCATCCTCGCAGGCGGGACCGATGGTGGCGACGATACAGGTGCGGCGGGGTGGGGCGGTCGTTGTAGACATGAGGGGCTAGTGACGTCGCGCTTTACGCATCCGGCCCAGCGCCAGCAACATGGCGCCCCAGGCAGTGACAGCAGCCAGCGCAATCGCTGTGCGATCCACCACAGAGCGGACATGGATGCCTTCCGGTCCAACCTCGATGACAGCGACCGGCCGCGAGCGCGAGGTACCGCCGCCACCACCACCGCCACCACTCCCGGCTCCGCCAGTCTCGGCTTCGGCGTTGGCTTGACCGGAGCCGACACCGCCGCCGAAGCCGCCAGCCGCGAACACCTCGGCAAGCGGAATGACCATCCGGTCACCCTGCGCCTGGGCCGCGCCAACGCACGCATCGGCGCGGGCCGTCGCTAACAGCCGGTCAAACATCCCCTCGATGCGCTCAAGCAGCCGATCATGGGCCGCTAACCCGGCCCGCTGCTCGCCGTCTTGCGGCGCGGACGTCCCGGTGCCATCATTGCCCATATCGCTCATCGCTTGCTTTCCTTCCACCTTCGCACCGGCGTCATCACCGGTATCCGTGAGCACCGCTCCGACCCGTGCCACCGCCAGCAACGGTCCCGGCCACTTCCACCGGACGAGCTGCGAGATAGGCAGCACCTCGTCCGGGCCAACTGCGTGAGTCACCAGGACGCTGACCGGAGCGGCCCAGGCCACACCGCCGGCAAGCCGGCCTCCCGCCACCCGCACACCGATGGCCGCGACACGCGCCACGACTGCAATGCGCTCCTCCGGCCGGCCGGCGATGGCCAGGGAGATTGGCACCGTGGCGCGCTGCCCCGAATGGAAGGTCAGGCCTGACATCACCGTGTCAGTGTACGGCATCGGTGTAAGCAGGGCGGCCGGGAGGGAGACAACCGCTCGGACTTGACCAGGCATGGTGGCAGGTGTATACTGTAGTGAGTTACACGTAATTCAATTACGTTCGTTGAATCGGAGGGAGGGAACGATGGCCAAGCTATTCCGTCAGCGCAAGCTCACCGCGGCGACCAAGCACGCGCTGCAAGGCGCGGAGGAGGAGGCACGGCGCCTGCAACACGGCTACATCGGGACGGAGCACCTCTTGCTCGGGTTGCTGCACGTCGAGGATGACGTGACCGTGCAGCTGCTCACCGGCTTGGAGGTGGAGCTGGGCGAGGTGCGGAGCGCCGTCGAGCTGGTCATCGGTCGCGGCGATCAGCCCGCTGCGGGCACGATGCACGCCACGCCACGCGCAAAGAAGGTGCTCGTGTTAGCTGGCGAAGAGGCCCAGCGTTTCGGCCGGGGGGCCGTGGATACTCCGCATTTGCTCCTGGGCCTCGTGCGCGAAGGTCAAGGGGTTGCCGCCGGCGTGCTGGAGAGTCTGGGCACCAAGCTCGATGCGTTGCGTGAGGCCGTCGCTGCCCTCCCGGAAGACGCCGAGGGCGAGCAGTGCGAGGAACAAGAGAACGACGGCGAGACCGGCAGCGGTACTTGGTGGGAGCAGGCGAGCATCCGCACCCGGGTCGAACAGTCGCTGCACATGTTCTTCAGTGGGCCACGCGATAACGTGCTGAGTATCCGGGTGGACAATAGTGACGTGGCAGCCATTGACGCGCTCGTCGAGGCCGGTGTGCTGAAGACACGGAGCGAGGCGGCTGCCTGGCTCATCAAGTCCGGGATCGAAGCTCATCGGGACCTGTTCGAGCAGGTGCAGGGGAAAACGGCCGAGATTCGGCGCCTGCGCGAGGAGACCCAAGAGCTGATCCACCGCCACGTCGTGGGAGCGAACGACGGGCCGGACGAGCGGTAGCGGTCCTCTCCGCCCGGCCCCCTGTGGATCCCCGTTGCGATTGGGGTGGGACTGGTCTGCGGATCGGTCGCAGAGTTACGCATGGGGTAGAGTCCGGCACTGTGCAGAGGGCGGACTTCTCCATGAAGCGTGCAAAGTTGTGGCGCCTCGCCGTCGTCGTCGCGGTCTTGCTCATCGGCCAGGTGACGCCGATCCAGGCGCAGGAACTCTTCGCACCGGCCGCCGCCGCAGACTGTCAGTTCTTCCTCGGCTTTGCCACGCTCAAGGCGCTGATTGATGCGGCTGAAGGGCCGGAGAAGGTGGGGGAGTGCCTGGAGAACGAGCGCCACAACCCGGCGAAAGGTGAGACCCTGCAGCAAACGACCGGTGGCTTACTGGTCTGGCGGAAGGTGGACAACTGGACAGCCTTCACCGACGGCTACCGCACCTGGGCCAATGGGCCATACGGCTTACAGAGCCGGCTCAACACGGAGCAGTTTGCTTGGGAACGGCCGGCACCGACCACACTGTACTGGACCGACACGGGCACAAACAAGATCCAGCGGGCCAACCTGGACGGCTCCCAGGTGGAAGACGTGCTGACCGGTCTGTCCGTGCCCTGCTACCTCGCGCTGGACGTGGCAGCGGGCAAGCTGTACTGGACCGACCGGGGCACGGGGAAAATCCAGCGGGCCAACCTGGACGGCTCGCAAGTAGAAGACCTGGTGACCGGCCTGGACGGTCCCGTCGGCCTCGCGCTGGACGTGGCAGCGGGTAAGCTGTACTGGACTCACGCGGGCTTCTGGAGCGATACGGGCACAGGAGAAATCCAGCGAGCGAACCTCGACGGCTCGCACGTGGAAGACCTGGTGACCACCGACCTGTCCGCGCTCTACGGCCTCGCATTGGACGTGGCGGCGGGCAAGCTGTACTGGGTGGACGCGGGCACGCGCCTGATCCAGCGGGCCAACCTGGATGGCTCGCAGGTGGAAGACGTGGTGACTACCGACTGGGGTCAGCCCTACGGCCTCGCGTTGGACGTGGCGGCGGACAAGCTGTATTGGATTGACGCGGGCACGCGCCTGATCCAACGGGCCAACTTGGACGGTTCGCACATAGAAGACGTGGTGACCGGCCTGGACGATCCCGGCAGCCTTGCGCTGGACGTGGCGGCGGGCAAGCTGTACTGGGCCGACTGGGACCGATACACGATCCAGCGAGCCAACCTGGACGGCTCCCAGGTGGAAGACGTGGTGACGCGGGCTACTGCCGGTCTGCGCGTCCCGGAGGGCCTCGCGCTGGGGCTGCGCTAGCCGCGTTGTCGGCAGTGGTTAGTAGTTGGGGAGGACGCGGCCCAGGCATTGCAACTGGTAGCCCTCGGAGGTGAGCACGGTATCGCGTAGCTCACGGTTCTGCCAGGCTCGATAGATTGCCTCCTTCGAACGCTCGCCAGCAGTGAGGTCGTCATCGTTGCCGATCCAGCCCAGTGCCGACCGGAACGGCTTCCACACGGCGGCTCCCCAGGAAAAGGCGATCATTTCTTCTTCCAGGCAGTCGGCTGCATCCGAGGAGGCGCGGCCGCTCACGGCGTGGTACACCTCGTGCGCCAGTATCGCTGCCAGCACGGAGAGTGGCTCGGACTGTTGGGACTCGTTGATGGTGATGCGGTTGATGTTCCGGGAATACCGCCCGTTGACCCTCTCCGGGAGGGTGCCCCACACGATCTCGGTACCTCGGTCGGCGAGGGGCCGGCCAAACTTGGAGCGCCAATCGTCTACGTTATGCACCCAGAGCAATTCCAGGGCACGGAGGATGCGCCCGGTAGCACCGTTATTCAGCATCCAGTCGCTGCGGACAGCCGGAGAAACCGGCGATGGCCTATCTAACGTAAGGTATTGCACCTCGGCAGACTGCCACTCCACGGTCACCGGGCCTGATGAACGATGGGCTGCCGCCCCGATGGCGATGAAGCCTGGCATATAGAGAGGATCAACGACTTCGAGGATGACGGCCCCATTCAGGCTGGCCTTGATCCGCTGGCCCCAGACGCGCACTTCCAGGGTGAAGGGTTGGCCGCGCTGCGGGAAGCTTCGGAGGTTGGAGCGGCTGGTGAGCAAGTGCCACTCGTCCACGGCCCGGTCTCGTCGCTGCAAAGCAGCCCATCCAGACGTAAGGCTGACGTAAAACTCAAGGTATCCGGTTTCCTTTTCGTTGCCAATGATGAGCAGAACAGCGCCCCCATCACCCTCGGTCTGCGTCCCAGTCGCGCGGAACACAAAGTGACTGGTTGTCCGGCTTAGGTAGTCCCACGATTGCCAACCCGTCTTGAACACGCGCAGGCGCAGGCCGCGCTCGGTGATCGTTGTTTCAGAGGCCTCCGACCGTCCGCTGCTGGCGTAGCCCCAGGAAGTACCCGCATACCGCTCAACTGGGGGGGCGCCAGGCTGACTGGTGGCCGTGGGCACCGGGACGGAAGTGGGTATCGGGGTGGCCGCGGGCGGTGGTGGTGTAGTGGCGGCGGGGAGCGTGGCACGCTGGAGGCCGGCGGCGGAAATGCCAAAGCGTTGCTCCCACGTCGCTACGTCCAGCACGAAGTTGCCGTAGTTGCTGCCGTTGATCCCGAACAGCTCCACGTCAGCGATAGATTGAATGTGCAACAGTTGCGGCTGCTGCCATTCGGTTTCCCACTTGACCAGGTAGATTGGGTCACCGTCCTTGAGCAAGCCGGCCGAAAGCCAGGGATCGCCACGGTGAAGTCCCTGGAGTTGGGCCAGCGTGACCTCGATACGGTTGTCCCAACGGACATGCTTGCCGGCCAAGGCCCGCGTATCGCCGGCCCAATGGAGGACGCCCTGCTCGTCAGCAATCCACAGATGCGGCGTGCCTTGGAGCGCGACGACGGCGCCGTGAGCGAACACGCCTTGCGCCTGCACCAGCAGCGCCGGAGCCAGCGTGCTGATGATCAGGCCGGTAACGACAAGGATGATGAAACGTACACGCATGTTCATCGGGAGGTGCCGTCCTTGCGGTAGGGGTGGGGGTTACTCGGTGTAGTTGCAACGCAACAATACCAAGAAATCTGCAAGCCAGTGGCTGGGGCCGACCTCACCCCCCGGCCCCCTCTCCAACATTTGGAGAGGGGGTGTAACGTTCGGACCGGGGTCCGATGCATGGTCCTGGGAGTAGCTGAAGGCTAAGGGCTGATAGCTAATAGCCGATGGCTACACTTGCAGGAACGGGTCGCCCGGGAGCACGAAGACGATGCCGGGTGTGGAATCGGCGCTGCGCTGGCGGCAGGCTTGCCGGAGCAGGCCGATGGTGTGATCTACCTGGGCGGGTGTGACGCCGGTCAGTAGGGCGGGATAGCCGCGCCGGAGGAAGCCGCCGACGGTATTGATGCGCGTGACGCGGTAGCCGGCTTCGAGCAAGGCTTGGAGACACGGGCCGGCGCTGGCGGAATGCACGATTGCGGCCACGAGCATGTGCGGTGCGTCCACTGCTCCTGTGTCGGGGGGCGTCGGCCGGTCGGGGGTGTCGGGATCGGCCAGCCCTTCGAATCGCAGCACGGGCAACTCGAAGACGGTAGCGCCGCCGACCTGGACCGACTCTATGTCGCGGCTGCGACCGCCGAGGAAGGAAAGCTCGTCCACGGGCAGCAAGTAGCGGGTGCGTGGCTGGCAGGTCTCGCGGATTGCCGCCAGGACCTCCGGCACCCGGTCGGATGCGACGATGGACAGGATGGTCGCGTTGCCTTCGAGCAGAAAGCTACCCACCGAATCAATGCGGGTGGCACGCAGGCCGCGCGAGGTGATCGCCTTGAGCAGCGACGCCGCATCGTCGAGCTGCACGATGGCCAGTAGCAGGCGCTGGGCGGTGGCTATCTCTGTCGCTGTCATCGGCTGCTCCAGGAGTGCGGCTTCCAGCACACCGACGAGCGCTCGTCTCACATTTGGCGGACGAGCATACGGATCGTGCTCTGCCAGGTGAGACCGGGCGGCACGGTAATCAGGCCACTCTCGATACCACGGGCGGCGAGGTTGGCGGCGTCCCCGGTGCAGGTATACGGCTCCAGACAGACAATCGGCCGGTCGAGCGGCGCATACAGCACCCACTGGAGAAAACTGGCATCGGCCTGCACCGCGATCTCCAGCCCCGCCCAGGGGTTACGGAGCGTCGCCTCGCTCCAGTCTACGAGCGTGTCCGGCGCGTTAGCAACGAGGTCGGTGTAGATATGGTCGTAGGCGTGTCCGGCCAGCGCCCGCGGCTGCCGGAGGTCAAGGCGGCCCTGCACCGGCCGGATGTTCCCGGTCGGGAGGAGTTCCTCGGTTAGCTGCCATGTACGCCGGCCCGGTACCTGCACCTCCGCTTGGTCGCGCGATCCGCCGGCGGCAAAGGCGGCCGGGAACCAGGGATGAAAACCGAGGCCCATCGGCAGGGTGCGGTCCCCGGTGTTGCACACCTCACTGTGTAACTCTAGGGTGGCATCGTGCAAGGTGAAGGTCACCGTGAGCCGACAGGCGTAGTCGAACTGCCGGCGGACGTCCGCGTTGGCGCCCAGATCGAGGCTCGTGCGGAGCACCGCCCCGGCGCTACTGCTCTCGGCGTGCTCCACGGCCCAGGGCTGCGTGGCGACCAGCCCGTGAATGTGGTGGCCGTTGTCCGGGTCCACGTCGAACCGGTTGGTCCGTCCCTCGAACGTGAAGCGCCCCTGGCGCATCCGGCTCGGAAACGGGAAGAGGATGGGGTTGCCGGACATATAGCCGGTCGGCCCGATGGCGTCAATACCGGAGAGCGGTGGCAGCAGGTCCACCAGCGGGCCGGCGGCACCGACCGGTGGCGCGCGGAAGGCGATGCAGTTGGCGCCCAACGCCGGCACGATCTGGGCTGCTGCGCCCGTACCTCCTGCGCGGAGGACGTAGGCGTCGTAGCCGGCGAAGTCGCCGCGTTCGACGGAATACTCAGCCACCGTTCATGCTCCACGGCCGGTAATAGGGGATTGCGAGGTGCCACGCCATGGGTCTGGTTAGCATCTCGACCTCGCTCACACGATAAACGCAAGCACCACAAAGAGTAGAAGCCCCAAGCCACCGAGCGACAAGGCAAGCGTACGCAGCCTGACGGCGGACAGGCCGATTGAGAAACCGCTAAGCACCATCAGAACTAGCCCTACGGCCATGAACCTTTGCAGGTACTTGAAGGCACCGGGACCATTACCCGTGTGCAGCTGGATTAAGCGCTCCTGAAAATCAGGCTCGTGGCGCGTCACCTGTACACCACCCTCGCCCACTTGCAGCACGTAATACACTCGTGAGGTCGGGTAGGTAGTAAGGGTTACGGCCTCGCCCTCTTTGTCCGCGTCTTCGCTATGGCCGTGCCCACCGGCACTATGGTCGTGTCCTGCTCCTCCGACATATTCGAAACGATGATCTATGCCGGCGTCCATGAGCAGTTCCCGTACCTCATCCTCCAGGTGATGTGAGGCGAGATCGAGAGAAGCGTCGGACGGCACAGTCACCGGTGTTTCTTTCACGCTTCCTTCGACGCCCAACAGGCGGAGACCGCCGGAAATCGCCATCAACAGCAAGACCGGGGCAAAGAAAGAGGCGACACAGAGATGAAAGGTGATCCAAGAATTGCGCCGCATGACGCGCTGACGCCAAGCCATGTTGAAGGCCTCCACTGAACTGGCGCCTCAGCCTACGGAACTGACGGAACCATACTCAGGCACACTCGAAACCCAACGGGAGGTTTGGCAGCCACTCTAGCAGCTTGCCGCTGGCGATGCCACCGCCGAGAGGCCGGCATGAGGGAGGGGGCGCTAGTGGCTGTGGCCGTGATGGTCAGTGCGGGCGGACAGGCCGAAACGGCGGCGGCGGGCCGCGTCGGAGGCTGCGCTCTCGGTGGCGGAGGGTGCCTTGCCGAGGAGGCGCATGCCGTTGAGGATGACGATGATGGAGGCGCCGGTGTCGGCCGCGATGGCGGCCCACAGGTTGGCGATGCCCAACGCACCCAAGCCGAGGACCAGCAACTTGGTGAGCAGGGCAAACCCGACGTTGAAGCGGATGGTGCGCGCGGCGCGACGGGAAAGCTGGAGTACCCAGGGCAAGCGATTAAGGTCGTCGGCAACGAGCGCCATATCGGCTGCTTCCAAGGCCGCGTCGCTGCCGCCGGTGCCCAGGGCGATGCCAATGCTGGCGGCGGCCAGCGCCGGAGCATCGTTCACGCCGTCGCCGACCATCGCCACGTGACCATCGTTGCGGGCGTACTCCTGGATGGCCGCCAGCTTTTCCTCCGGCAGCAGCTCGGCGCGCACGTCTGCGGGAGCGATGCCCACCTGCTGCGCGACGGCCTGCACAGTCAGGTGGTTGTCGCCGCTCACCAGCGCCACCCGGCGCACACCCTGGCCGCGCAGGGCGGCAACGGTCTCGGCGGCCTGGGGCCGGACCTGGTCCGCCACGGCGATGATACCCAGCAACCGCCGGCGCTCCGTCGGCTCACCGGCGCGGCCCTCCTGCTGACCGACGAGGATCGGCGTCTGCCCGGCGGCAGTGATAGCGGCCAGCCGGGCGGTGATGTCGGCTGGATCGAAGCCGTTGGCGCGGAGCCAATCGAGACTACCTACCCAGAGCAGGCGGTCGCCGACGATGGCACGGATGCCCTGTCCCGGGAAGGCCAGGAAGTCGCTGGTGCTAAAGGTCTCTTCGGCTGCAAAGCGCAGGCTGATGTGCGAGATGGCAAGGGTGAACGTCGTGGCGGTCGCTTCAATGGGAGTTTCCGCCGACAGCCGCCGTCCGGCGCGGACGACGGCCTGAGCAAGGGGGTGCTCCGAACGCGCCTCCGCCGCGACTACAACGCGCACGAGATCGGCAGCCGACAGGTCGGCGCAGGGGGTCACCGTGACGACCTCCGGGACCCCGCGCGTCAGCGTTCCGGTCTTGTCGAAGGCCACGACGCGCACCGTGCCGGCGCGTTCGAGGTAGGCGCCGCCCTTGATGAGCACACCGCGCCGGGAGGCATTGCCAATGGCGGCGACGACCGTGACCGGCGTGGAGATCACGAGCGCGCAGGGGCAAGCGACCAGCAGCAGCACGAGCGAGCGATTGAACCACGGCACGAGCGGCTCGCCGAACACCAGCGGAGGAATGATCGTGAGGAGTACGGCGCCAACGACGACAGCGGGCGTATAGATGCGCGCAAACCGCTCGACAAACCGTTGACTCGGCGCCTTCTCGCTCTGCGCCGCTTCGACCAAGTGGATGATCTTCGCCAGCGTGTTCTCGGCGAGCGGCTTGGTTGTGCGAAGCTCCAGGTATCCGCGCTGATTGATCGTCCCGGCGTAGACGGTCGTGCCCGGCGCCTTCTCGACCGGTACCGACTCGCCGGTGATGGGTGCCTGGTCTACGGCCGAATGACCGGCGACCACCACCCCGTCGAGCGGAATACGGTCCCCGGGGCGCACGACGACGGTGGCGCCAACCGCCACTTCCTCAACTGGCTGCGTTATTTCGCTGCCGTCGGGGCGCTGCACCTGGGCGGTATCCGGCACCATCGCCATGAGTGCCTGGATCGAGCGCCGGGTGCGGGCGAGCGTCAAGCTCTCCAGCGCCTCACCCAGACTGAACAGAAAGACGACCGTCGCGCCCTCGGCCCACTGCTCCAGCCCAATCGCCCCAGCTACCGCCATCGTCACCAGGAAGTTGATGTCCAGGGAGCGGCCCAGCCACACGCCGCGCAATCCGCGGGGAACGATCTCGACCGCCCCGGCCAGGATTGCGACGAGAAAGAGGCCAATCCGCAGCGGCTCCGGCCAGCCGAGCAGCGCCGCAGCCAGCCCCGTACCTAGACAGACACCGGAGACGCCGAGCAGCAGCAACTCGCGTCGCTGGCCGGCGGGCAGCCAGCGTGCATTCCCGGCGCCGTGATCAGCGGCTAGATCGTGTTCGTGCTCGGCCGCGTGTTCATGGTCGTCGTATTCGGCCGCAGCCAGGTGGCCGTCATGCTCGTGTTCGTGGTCGTCGTGCTCGGCACCAGCCATGTGTCCGTCGTGGTCATGGTCGCCGTGCTCGGTGACCGGTGGCGACCCCTGACGAGGCTGGGCCATCTCCGCATTTCCTTCCCGGAAGGCAAATCTTGTGCTGACCGGGAGGATAGCAAATAGTTTAGTGTATGCGCAAGTATGATGGTATTATCGAAACAAACAATCAATCAGTCACGCCGCGTACCAACGCAGGACGGGTGATGGCGGTGGCAGCCGGGTCATCTAGGTGTGTCAGGGCAATAGTGAGCAGTGCCCGGATGCACGCATCTTCGAGGGAGTAGTAGACGAGCCGCCCTACCTTGCGGTTGCGGACAATCCGCAGGGCGCGGAGGAGGCGCAAGTGCTGGGAGACGGCAGACTCGGAAATGCCGACGAGTGCTGCCAGATCGGAGACGCACAACTCGCCACTGAGCAGCGCGTGCAGGATTTTCGCACGACTGGTGTCCCCTAAGGCACGAAACATCGCGGCCAGGTCTGCGTAATCTTCATCCAGTCGGAGCTGCGCGCGCGCGCGGGCCAGCGCCTCAGGATGCACACCATCCGCCGCGCGGTGCTCGCCGGATGGTGCTTGTACCTCGGTACCGCCCCTAGAATCAGCCAAACCGGCCTCCTGTGCTGCGGGGTGCGATGAGTCGGGAGAACCACTGCATAGTTTAGCAGCTATGCAGGTCTAGGCGATTCCTATGATCTTGTGGGGGTAGTTGGTACACGAGGGGAGACGACTGATAGGAGAGCCGTATGTAGGGGCATCAGGGCTTACCGAATATGAGCAGTTGCAGGGCGTCCAATCCATATCACATAGAACACCCCACCCGGCCAGCGTTCGTGTGCCTCAGCCAACGCACCTCTCACGCTGTCACCTAACGCATACTGACCGGTATCTACGTTGATGGCGACGTAGCGGTCGCGGTGCTCTGCCTCTAGCTTGTCCTGGAGATCCCGAGCGTACATAGCACGGGCGAAGCGACCGATCTCCGCTGCACTCCGAGTGGAAACGGGAGCAGGAATAGCAGAAGCCTCTAATGTAGACATGGGAACCGCGTTCCTCCCGAAAGACATGCGCTCCATTCACAACCACGGGCACCGGGCCATCCTACCACATACACGTTGTCAACCGGTCGGCTCCGGCGGGTCGTATACGAGGAGCGCGAGGCTGGCGGTGTAGCCGTGGACGTAGCTGCGCTGGCCGACCGGGCCGATCTCGCCATTGCAGAAAAAACCGGCCAGCGGCAGGGGGCCGAGGGCGCGCGCCACGGCGTCGGCATCGTGGTCGGGCGTGCCGAACAGTCCGGCGCCCCGGCCCGTGCAGGAGCACAGCAGCGCCGCCAACGGTGGCACAGCAGTGCTCTCAGTTTCCACCGCGGATAGCATCGAGTGCAGCTCCTCATCGGCGGCCGCGCGGTCACGGAGGTGAAACTGGAGGGTTTGGCCGACCTGCGGGTGTGCGCCGACGGCGATCACCCCGCGCTCGCG
Organism: Chloroflexota bacterium; assembly: GCA_022826725.1. Taxonomy (GTDB): domain Bacteria; phylum Chloroflexota; class UBA11872; order UBA12225; family JAJDUF01; genus JAJDUF01. Next base: position 785,128 of record JAJDUF010000016.1, on the reverse strand, counting down.
GTCGAACCCCAGCAGGTTACGCACGAGAAAATCACCGGAGCCGAGCGTGGTGCGATGCTCGTCCACCGCGAGACCAACAAACGGGCCGCCGCGCTGGGCGCGGCGCTGGACCTCCGGCGGCAACGCCTCCAACGTGTCCACCAGCACGTCGAGCGCCGGCCGGCCGGCGATGGTGTGAATGATCGGCCCCTCGCTCTCGGTGATGGTCCACGGCTCACCGATGGGAATGCAGCCCTGGGCAACCAGCGTCCGCACCGTCCAGTCCCCGCCCAGCCCAATGAGCAAGGCGCCCTCGTCGCGGACAGGTACCGGCTGGTCGCCGTCGTCAATGAACAGGTGGGTCTTGCGCTGCCACTGGTGGCCGGAGGCCAAGCCTCCGACGACCGCCGCGTCGGGAAACGTCTGTGCCATTCCCACGACAAGGGCCTCGACGTCCAGCCGAAACGGATCGGCGAACAGGAGCCAGGCGCGTGCCGCGTCCGCGTCGGGGCCGAGTGCCTCTTGCAGCGCCGGGGCGAGCTGATCCTCACCGTCATCGTCAGCGCCGGCAACGTCGAGCGACTCCTGGGTGAGGTAGCGCGGGGTCAGCTGCACGCCCGGCAGCCGCAGCAAGAGCACGGAGAGTGCCGGTTGCTGCTCGATCTCGCGCTTTGGCCCAATGACTCCGGTGCCGCTACAGCCCACCAGCAGCCGGGCGCGGGCCGCCGAGCGCGCCGCGGTCACGATTTCGGGGAAGTCGTCTGTGTAGTGGGCGCTGGCGAACAGCAAGGCCAGGTCAACGGGTGGCTGCTCGGACTCTTCATCAGGCGGCGTGGTAGCGTCATCCAATTGGGTGCGCGCCCGCTCGATCGCTTGTGCGAGCGCCTTCCGCCAGTCGCCGTGCAGCGCAATCCCGGCGCCGGCCGCGCCGCTGGCCGTGCTCAATTCCGTCGTCATGGCGTGGCCGCTCCTTCCTCTGCCTGCTCCTCATATCGAGGATAGCGGAATGCGCCGGTCAACGGCAGGCTTGCCTCATGCACTGTCAGCCGGCTAGGGGGCAGCGCTTATCGAACGGTGAGGTGGCAGAACAGGAGGGCTGCTTGGGCAGTGCTCTCACTACTGCGTATACTGAGAGTACCCGCCGGGAGCGGGCTGACTGGTTGATCGGAAGCAACGCACAGACGAGGGAGATAATGGCAGGAGAAGAAATCCGCAACCCGGATGAGCCGTTTGCCCGGATTGACGTGGAGCGCACCAAGGAATTGATCGCCGAGGGCGCCGCTGTGATTGACGTGCGCGAGCCGGACGAGTGGAACAAAGGGCACATCCCCGTGGCGAAGCTGGCGCCACTCCAGCAGTTCATGATGGCGCCGCATAACTACCTCGAGCAGGACAACATCGTCTTCGTGTGCGCGGTAGGACAACGCAGCGCCATCGCGTGTGAGATGGCCGCGGCCATGGGGTTGGAGCAGCTGTATAACCTCGAAGGCGGGACCATCGCCTGGATACAGGCGAACGAGACGACGACGATCCCGGATCCTCCCGTCGCCGAGTAGCTGCCAGGCCGTTCACCAGCAGCGGGTATCCGGCGACTAGGTGCGTTACGTTTGCCCGGCGCCGTCTATGGTCCGGCCGATGAGTCATCGTCAGCCAGCGGGTAGCCACCAGCCAGGCCCACGCCCGGCGGCGTCATTGGCCGCCGCGTGTACCGGCGGTGGAGGACGGTCGTGAACCAACGGCAACCCGGCACAAGAGTAGCCATTGTCGGCCTGGGGCTGATCGGCGGCTCGCTCGGCCTCGCTCTGCGGAAGGCCGGCTACCACCTCACCGGCTTTGCCCGCAGGCCGGCCGTGCGCCGCCAGGCACTGGCCCTCGACGCCGTAGATGTGGCGGCGAGCGACCTCCGGGAGACGGCGGCCGCCGAGATCATCGTCCTCGCCGTACCGGTGCTATCTACGCCGGCAGTCTTTCGGCAGCTTGCGCCGCAGCTTTCCCCCGGCACTATCGTGACGGACGTAGCCAGCACGAAAGCCCGGGTCTTGAACTGGGCGGCCGAGCTACTGCCGGCGGGCGTTCATTTTGTCGGGGGGCATCCGATGGCCGGCCGGGAAACGGCCGGGGTCGAGCACGCGGAGGCCACGCTCTTTCGCGGCCGGACCTGGTGTATCGTCGCCCCGGAGGCGGCCCCGCCGGCAGCCGTTGAGGCCGTGACCACACTGGCGACCGCGACCGGCGCATTGCCCCTCGCCCTCGACGCCGCAACACACGACGCGGCTGTCGCGTCCACGAGCCATGTTCCTTTTCTGGCGGCGAAGGCATTGGCCGAGGCCGCGTTTCTGCAACCGGACTGGCCGCGTCTTCAACCGCTGGCGAGCACCGGCTTGCGCGACACGACGCGCCTGGCGAGCGGCAACGCGCTGATGCACCGCGACATCTGCGTTTCCAACCGCGCCGCCATCCTGCAACAGCTCGACCACTTCAGGGAGCGGCTGGCCGCGCTGGCGACGCTCATCCGCCAGGGGGACGACGAGGAGCTGCTGGCGTACTTCGAGCGGCTCAAGACGGAGCGGGATCGCTTCGTGACCTACTTGGATCAGCGCCGCAACGCCTAGGGTCGTTCGGCGGCGCCGGGCGCCGCCCGCCTATACGAGGAGGTCGAACCGCACACCATCATCGTCGCGGCGGAGGAGATGGCGGAGGAGCCGCCGCGCGGCCCGGCGCCGCTCCGGTCGGAGCTGCAAGCCGAGTGCCGAGCCGAGCAGGAGGCCGCAAGCCGTTCCTACCAGGATACCGGTGAGAAACACCCGGTCATCAGCACGCGCGTCCACTGCGATTCTCCTTCATCCGGCAACCACTACGGCATGTGGAGGAGCGTCGTTGCCTCGGTCCAGAGCCGCTCCAAGCGATAGTAGTCACGCGCTTCCGGCGAGAAGACGTGTACGACGACGCTCCCATAGTCCAGCAAGAGCCACCCGGAGCCGCCGCCGGCCATGCCCTCGGTACGGAGCGGCTTCTCTTGCCATTTCTCCCGGATGCCGTCCACGATAGCGCCGACCAGCGCCTTGAGGTGGCGGTCGCTATTGCCGCTACAGATAACGAAATAGTCGGCCACGACCGAGGTTTGCTGGATGTCGAGCAGCATGAGGTCGGCGGCATTGCGGTCGGCGGCACAGTCAACGATGTCTTGGGCCAGCGTGAGCGGCGCGGGCACTTCGGCAGCCACGCTGGCCCGACGGTCGTGGTAGCCGCCCGCCGCTGCACTCGACTCGATCAAGGAACTTTCGCTTACCATACTACTAACGAGACTACTAACGAGTATAGCACCCTCGCGCCGAGCGCCGGCGGCGGTGGGCATCCTCTTATGATCTAACGTACAAGCGATGCTCGCGGATGTACGCCGCGACGGCTGGCGGCACCAGCCCATGGATCGAACGGCCGGCGGCGATCCGGTCGCGGACGAGCGTGGAGGAGACATCCTGCATCGTGATGGGCAGGACGGTCATCCGCGACTGCGCGGCCGGGAGGGCCGCCAATAGGCTGGCCGGTACTCCCTGTGGGTAGCCCGGCCGCCACGCAACGAGCACCCGGCAGAGCGACAAGAGCCGGGCGGGGTCGCGCCAGTCCGGGAGGTCGAGCAGTATATCGGCGCCGGCAATGAGGAAGAGGGCCGGGGCGGCGCCAACCTGGGCGCGCACTGCTGCAACCGTATCGGTCGTGTACGAGGGGGCCGGACGGTCCAAGTCCACACGGGAGACGGCAAACCGGGGCCGGTCTTGCAGGGCCAGATCGAGCATAGCCAGCCGATGGCGATTACCGGTCGGTCGGTGGGCTTTCAGTGGCGAGCGTTGCGCCGGGACAAACCAGACTGCATCCAGGTTGCTCGTAGCAGCCACTTGGGTGGCGAGCGCCAGGTGGCCGTTGTGTACCGGATCAAAGGTCCCGCCAAGTAAGCCGAGCCGGTGCCTCCTGTGGTCGCGGCCTGGCTGGATCGCGGACATAGCCCGATTGTGCCTGTTCGCCGGTGGGTGTGGCGCGGTGTGCGATGCGGTCCAGGGTAGCACGTTGGCCCCTGACCAGCGTCGCACTGGTATCATGCGCGTTTGACCTACGGATGCGCCACGCCTACACGAGGGAGCGGAGGAATGATCGTCGTCATCAATCGCCTGCACGTCCCGGCCGACTACGCAAGCCATCTGGAGCGCGCCTTTGGCAACACGCACCGCATGGATGAGGTGCCCGGCTGCCTCGGATTCGAACTGCTACGCAACGAGGCCGGTGGAGAATACCTGGTTGTGACCAGGTGGAATACGCGGGCGGCCTACGAAGACTGGCGGGCCAGCGATGCCTTCCAACAAGCCCACGCACGCACCAACCCCGATAGTCCGGTCAAGGCCGAGCTGGGCGTGTACGACGTGCTGACGCAGACGGCCTAGCGACACGTGGCAGCGGAACCGTATCGGATACGATATGGTATTACAAAGAAGTGGATCGGAAACAATTACGACAGCGGATTGCCCAACGACCGCACGCAGTCCGCTGCCGCGAACCCCAGCGGCTGCTGGAGGCTTACGACTGGGAGCTAGAACGAGTCCGCGGCAGCCATGATATGTTCCGACGGGGTGCCCTGCGGTTTCCGGTGCCGTTCCGCCGTGGGCATGTGCTGGCGGCATATGTTCGAAATGCACTCAAGCTCTGCCGGGAGGGCGACAATGGCAAAGTCTGATCCATACGCACCGCTCCCCCCGGAGATGGAGTCCCAAGTGCAGGAGTTGCTCCGACAGCCCTACTACAAACTGATGAGCACTACTGCCGAGGGTGATGTAATCGTCGCAATACCGGAACTTCCCGGCTGCTGGACCGCGGCCGAAACCGAAGCGGCGGCACTCGCCCAGCTCCCCGAAGCGATGGGCGTCTGGTTCGAGTCGGCTCTGGTGCGTGACGAGCCGATCCCGGCGCCGTTCCCGGAACGGGACCCTAGCGGCAATATCCTGGTGCAGATGCCGGAGGTTCTGCACGAACACTTGATGCATCAGGCCCAGCGCGAGGGGGTTAGTCTCAACCAGTGGATCGTGACCTTGCTCGCGCACGCCTGCCGGGAAAGAGCCGGACGTGACATCGGTGTTGGCCAGGAAGCTCTCCCCGAGAGTGTTCCGGCACTCATCGAAGATACGCTGGCGGCAACGGGCACCACAAACGCGAGGTAGTCGCTGAGGTCAGTCGGTGATCTCGACGAGCTGGCCGGTTTCGGCGGACTGGTAGAGCGCATTCATCACGCGCTGCACATTCAGCGTCTCCTCCGGTTTCACCAGCGGCTCGGCCCGGCCCAACGCCGCCTGCACAAAGCGCTCAACGGACGGCTGCCGGCGCCACGTGACCGCTTCCTCGGCAGGAACGGCCTCTGCACCGGCGGAGGCATCCTCTGCGGCGGGCGCCGACGGCGCGGGCTGCTTTGGTGGGTCGGGTGCCGGCGGGGGCAACTCCGGGGTGACGTCCTCGGGCACCCCGTCCACGTCGCGCACGATCTGGAACGGGTCGAGGCGCGCGCTGCCCTCGGTGCCAAAGAGCTGGGTGTACGCGTTGCCGCGCTCGGTCATTTGCAGCAGCCAACTCGTCTCCAGCATGAGCGTTGCCCCGTTGTCGAAGCGGACGAGGGCGGCCGCGAGGTCTTCCACGTCGTATTCTTCGATGTTGATCGTGCCCATCCGGTTCTGCAAGCCCGGCCGATGCGCCAACGCCATGTAGGTCGCGCCGAAGACGGCGACCGGGCGGGGGCTGCCCATTAGCCACATCGTCACGTCGAGGGCGTGGACGCCAATGTCAATCAGCGGACCGCCACCGTTAAGCTCCTTGATGTGGAACACGCCCCAGGTAGGCGCGCCACGGTTGCGGAGGGCGGCCGTCTTGGCGTAGTAGATGTTTCCTAGCTCGCCGGCATCCACCGCCCGCTTGACCGCCTGCGCCGCCGGTGAGAAGCGCTGCTGATGACCGATGGTGAGGACCTTGCCGGCGCGTCCGGCAGCCGCCACCATGTCCTGCGCTTCCGCGACGTTCATGGCCATCGGCTTCTCGCACAGCACGTGCAGGCCGGCGTCGAGCGCCGCCACCGTTGCATCGCGGTGCATGAACGGGGGCGTGCATATCGAGACCGCGTCAAGCTCGGGGAGGGTCAGCAGCTCACGGTAGTCGGTATACCAATGTGCCAGGTCAAAGCGCTCGGCAAAGGCTTTGGCCCGTTCGGGTCGCACATCGCAGCAAGCCACCAGCTCACAGTCGTCGGGGAGCGCCTTGTACCCCGGCGCATGTGCTCCCTCGGCGATACCACCGCTGCCGATGATGCCTACCCGCAACTTGTCCGTCATCGTGGTCGCTCCTTCGGCCCTGGTATAGCGCAGAGCCGTTGTGAGCCTACCTATCGTCACCACCACGGGCAACCGCGGCGGCTACAGGCGCAGGTGCCGTCCCGGCGTTGGGCGGCAAGCTCCCGACGGAACGCAAATCGGCATCCCTCTGCCGGCCAGGTGGTATGCTGACCCTGCGGGGACAACGAATACCGACTTGCACCGTGGCTTTGGCGTAGCCATGAGCAGTGGGCCGGATGGCTAAGGATAGAGACGATGGTAGCCACGACGGTAGCCAGGACAAGACGGATGACCGTCGCCGAGTTCGAGCAGTGGCAACTACCCCTGGACGACGCCTGCCGCTACGACATCTGGGATGGTGAGGTAATCGAGATGGCGCCAGCAGGAGCAAATCACGGTAGGGTCGCAATGTCGCTTGGCAGTCTCGTGCATGTTCACGCCCAACGGCACCGTCTAGGTCACACGTATGCCGCCGAGACCGGCTTCGTGCTCGATGAGGTACGCCAGCGGGTGCTGGGTCCCGATGTGGCTTTCGTCACGCGAAGCCGTGTGCCAGCCGGCTCCCAAGGGGGCTTCTTTCGCGGTGCTCCCGACCTGGCGGTGGAGGTGCGCTTGCCGAGCAATTCGGCGCGGGAGATGGCCACCAAGGCCCATGGCTATCTCGCCGCCGGTACGCGCCTCGTCTGGATTGTTGATCCTGATAGCCGGACCGTGACGGTGTATCGCCCAGATCGGTCACCGGTAGAGTTAGCATCTGAAGGCTACTTGGACGGGTACGACGTGCTGCCGGGGTTCCGAGTAGCGGTGGCAGCAATCTTCGACGTGTAGTGTACGCGAGGCTGTACACTATGACGCCAGCGACCGGCTTTCCAGCGAGCCGCACCACGGCGAGTGTGCCGCTTGGCGTTGGATGCCGTCGCCAGCCAGCAGAGAGAGGCAGCAGCAATGGCTACACAGGCCAAGGACGACGAACCGAGATTCAACTTCGGCGCCGGTATGCCGGACCCCAAGACGTTTCCATCGCGGGACTTAGCCGTCGCGGCCGCGCGGGTGATCGAGCGCGAAGGCAGTTCACTGGTCCGCTATCCCGGCAACTGGGGCTATCCCGGCCTGCGAGAGGTGGCGCGCGAGCGCTTTCATCGGAACCACGGCGTTGAGGTCGGCATTGACGACATCGTGCTGGGCAATGGCTCGATGCAGCCCATCAACCTTGTCGCCGCGGCGTGGGCCAAAGCCGGCGCACCGGTCGTCGTGGAGGAATTCACCTACTCCGGCACCCTGGGCGTCTTCCGACATCATCAGGTGGACCTGGTCTCGATACCGTTGGACGAGCAGGGGATGCGGACCGACGCGCTGGACACGGCGCTGCAGCGCCTACGTCAAGCCGGGACGCCCGCACAGTTTATCTACACCATCGCCAGCCACCAGAATCCGAGCGGTACGACGCTGCCGGTCGAGCGCCGGCGCGAGCTGCTGGAGGTGGCGGCAAAACACGAGGTCGTGATTGTCGAGGACGACTGCTACGCCGACCTGCGCTATCGCGGCGCAGAGGTGCCCTCGATCTACGCACTGGCCGAGCCGGGCCAGGTTCTGTACATCGGGTCATTCTCGAAGATTCTCGGTCCCGGTGCCCGGCTCGGGTACTTTATTGCTCCGCCGGTCCTGCGCGATCAACTCCTGGCCCACCGGAGCGACGGGGGCACGTCCTCGCTGGCAGCGATGATCGTGGCCGAATACCTGCAAGGGCACATGTGGAGCCATATCGCCGAGGTGAAGGCGCTGATGGCGTCGAAACTGATGACGCTCCACGGCGCCCTCGACGAGTGCGTGGGCGACATCTGCTCCTGGACCCGGCCAACGGGCGGTCTCTTCCAGTGGCTCAAGCTGCCGGACGACGTGGACACCGATCAGCTACAAACCCTGGTCGCCCGCCAGGGCATCGCTTGCGGCTCGGGCCGCTCCTTCGACGCGCAGGACCGCGACATCGCCTACCTGCGGCTGGCCTTCGGCTACATTGACCAAGCCGACATTATGGAAGGCGTGGCCCGGCTCGGCGACAGCATTCGGAAGTCTCAGACGGGGGCTGCCGGTAACGGCGCCGAGCCGAGAGATGCGGCCTGCTGCTGACCGGCCTCCTCTCGGAAGGCTTTGGGGCCACAGAGCACACAGAGAGCACAGAGTAGCGAGGCCGGGAGTGAGGTACAGCCTGGCACACTACGTTCCGGCGCGGGCGTAGGCGATGAAGCCGTAACCGGTGTCCTCGAAGTAGGTCTCGCCGGGGTAGGACAGCACCTCGTAAGCGATGAACATATCGTCTACTGCCGCCGCCACGTTGAGGGCCACGGCAGCCAGTAAGGTAGCGGTGAACGCACTGCCCACGGCGATCAGCACGGCGGCCGACAGCAGGATCAGCGTCAGCAACACCAGCGGCGCCAGGCCCACGGCGAGATATTCGTCCCGGCGGAGGTAGCTCCCGGGGGCGCTCACGTAGAAGACCGTGCCGATCTTGGCGCGCCGCCTGATTCTGAACCTCGGACGGACGCCGAACGCACGGAAGGCCAGGGCGTGGGTAAGCTCATGGATTGCCAATATCAGCACCAAGCCAACGACCATCATGGGGAAGCTCGTGTCGAGTTCTCGCATGTCGGTCGTCATCGCCACGAACGCGATGGCAACGAACAGTGCGGCGAGGAACAGCACCAGCGTGAGACCGGCAATCGCTATCGCGGTCCGGACCGGTGTTTGACCGAGCATCCATCTGGCCACTTCAACATAGTCGCTCGGCAAGGGCTTCGCCATCGCAGCCTCCTAGCGTGGTGCGGGTAGGCGCCGCGCGAGCAGCCGCAGCGCCGCGTAGAACCGGCGCTGCATCCGCGAGCGGGACAGCCGGTTGATCGTATAGGCATCGTTGGCCTGGTGCAGGGCGTAGCTGTAGGTAGGATAGGTATGGATCATCGCCAGCGCGCTCGCCGGCAGCTTGTGCCGCATCAGCAAGGCGACCTGCTGGATAAGCTCACCAGCCCGCGGGCCGACGATGTGTGCGCCGAGGATACGCTGCCCTCGCAACACGAGCTTGATGAAGCCGTCGGTCGCGGCATCGGTGACGGCGCGGTCGGTATGGCTGAGGGGGAAGTGCTCCACCGTGACCTTGCTGCCGTGACGTTCAGTGGCTCCCTGCTCGGTGCAACCAACGCGCCCAATCTCCGGCGCGGTGAAGATCGTCCACGGCACAACTGCGTAGTTCATCTTTTCCTTGATCCAGGGGAACATGGTGTTGCGGATGATGAGGCGCGCCTCGATCTCGGCAACGTGGGTGAAGCGATACCGGCTGCTGACATCACCACAGGCCCAGATGCCAGGCACCGTCGTCCGTAGGTAGGCGTCCACGCGAACGCCGTGCGCGCCGACTGCGCCGCCGATCTCGGTCAGCCCCAGCTCCTCGACGTTGGGACGGCGCCCGGTGGCGACGACAATCCGGTCGGCCACGACCGCGCCGCGCTCGCCATCCGCCGTTCGATAGATGACCCGGTGCCCGCCGGACACTGCGGCCGGCGCCACCTCCTGAGCGGTCACCCCTTTGAGAATGGAAACACCCTCGCGCTCCAGGAAGGTCTGGAGCGCCTGTGACACCTCCGGCTCCTCGCGCGGTAGCAGGCGTGGGGAGCGCGAGAGCACCGTGACGCGCGACCCCAGCCGCGCGAACGCCTGGGCCAGCTCGACGCCGACGGGACCGCCGCCGATGATCGCCAACCGGGCCGGTAGCGCTTGGAGTTGATCGAAAACGGTCTCATTGGTGAGGTAGCCGGCGGCCTCCAGTCCAGGCAGTGCCGGGACCGTCGGTCGCGAGCCGGTGGCGATCACGATATGGCGCGACCGGAGCCGCCGCGCACCGACGGCAACGACTCCCGGCGCAGCGATGCGGGCCGCACCTCGAACGACGGTGATGCCTTGCTGCTCCAAGGCTGCCTGGTTTTCAGAGGCCTCAATCGTCGTCCGCGCCGCCTGGACGTGCCGGATGACTGCCTGGAAGTCGAGCGACGGCGCACCGGTATCGTTGCCGTTCCAGCGTGCTGCCTCACGCGCCGCGTGGGCCAATCCTGCCGCGTGCAACAGGGCTTTGCTCGGCACACAGCCGGTCCAGAGGCACTCACCACCAAGCCGCTCCCGCTCGACGAGGGCCATTCGCAGGCCGAGCGTGGCACCGGTAATGGCAGCGGCAAGCCCGCCGGAGCCGGCGCCAATGACGGTGATGTCGAACTGGGGCTGCGTCCTAGCCATCGGGTGTGCTCAACACGCGGCGCGACCGAGCAGGGCTGCTGGCTACGCCGGTAGCTCGTTGCTGCGGTCACGGACGGTCGTGGGGCGGATGACAAGCTCCTCGACAATGACCCGCGCGGGCATGGTGGCGATGAAGAGAATCGCCTGGGCTACGTCCTCGGGCCGCATCATCGTGGCGCGGGCCGCGGCCGAGGGGACCACCGTCCGATCGTCAATCATCGGGGTATCCACCTCGCCGGGGTAGACCACGCAGGCACGAATGCCGTTTCGCCGCTCCTCTTGATTGATCGAGCCGTTGAGCGAGGCCAGCGCGGTCTTGGTGGCGCTGTAGGCCACGCCGGACACGTGCGATGGACGGAGTCCGGCGCCGGAGGAGACGTTGACGATCAGGCCGAAACCCTGCTGGCGCATCACCGGCAGCACCGCCCGCACACACCAATAGGCGCCGTTCAGGTTGATGTCAACGACCCGCGACCAGTCGGCGGCCGAAATGTTGTCGAGGCTCCGATATTTGGTGTTGATGCCGGCGTTATTGACGAGCAGGTCGAGACGGCCCGCGCCCAACGCCTGACAACGCGCCACGGCCGCTTCGACCGCTGCCAGGTTGGTTACGTCGGCGGGAAGCGCCCAGCCTTGCCCGCCAGCCTGCACGATCTCTGCGGCGACCTGCTCCAGGGGCTGCGGCCGGCGGCCGAGCAAGCCGACGCCAGCGCCCGCATGAGCCAGCGCACGGGCCGCCGCTGCGCCGATACCCGTCCCGGCGCCCGTGACCAGCGCGACTTGTCCGGCGAGCGGTTGCGACACCGGCTCTCCGCCGGCAAGCGGCGCGAGCCAAGGGAATTGCCGCGGCACATCCATACGTCTTTTTCCTCCGTCGGGGGTAGTACACCGAGAGCTACAGCACGTGAGACCGTAACTGTAGTGGGCCGGCCCCGGTACCGCTTATCTAGAGGCCGGCAGAATAGTGCTCAGGATGCTAACACACGCCGCGCACCAAGATGCACCCTTTGGGTTCGCTCTCGGCGGCAAGCTCTAGGAGGCACACCGATAATGTGCGAACAACCCGACGAACCGCACACTGAGCCACCGCGCAGCACACCCCGGGGAAGGCAGGAACGCGCGGACATCGAGCGGTACGTGCGCGGGTACCGCGAGTTCCCGGAAACGGACGCAGAGACCGAGGCGGTAGCCGCAGCCGGACAGATCACGCTGGCGCAGGAACCGTGGGAATAACGTGCCGTCGGCCTGGGGCTAGGGGACGACTGCAAGCAGCTCCCGGGCCTCGTCGGCGCGGTCCAGGACAAAGCGATGCACCGCCGCAAAGTGGTCTAGTACGTCCCCAATGGGGCGCCCTCGCACCTGCTCCACCCAGGCCCGTCCGCTCTCATCGAGACCATAGCTCAGGGGTCTGCGGAGACAGGAAAGCCCATAGCGAAGCGCCAAGCTCGCGGTGTACCCAAAACGTGCGGTGCGGGGATCGCCTTGCCAACCGGCCTCCTGCAATCCACTCACGTACCCAGCGAACACATGTCTGTCCAACTTCTCTGCCCACTCCGCTACCCGCGCTGGGTCCAACCTGTCATCCAGGAAGCTAAAGAAGACCAGCGGCGCAATGTCGTGTCCGATCTCTGCGACCCCCGCATGGGACCAGTCAATCGCGACGGTTTGCACCTCACCGGACGGGCCGCGGCGAGCAAAGACGACGTTCGATGGAGCGGCATCGAGATGGCCGAAGGTCTTGGGCAGTTGATCCAGCGCCGCCAGGAACAGCTCGCGGTCCGCCCAAAAACGGAGTAGGTCATCCACGCTCCGACCAGGGAACGCGCGGCACGACAGCGGGTGGTCCGGGAGACGTGGCGGTCGTGCGACATCGAGCGCTTCTTCTTCCGCAACCTCGCTACGGATCCACTCGCGTAGCACCCACGGCCCCGTGGGGAGGGGACGACCGACCAGATAAGCACCGTTGAGCTGGCCGAGGTGACGAGCAGCCAGGCTATAGCGGTCCAACGGCCAGGGCCGGTCCACTTCGTCCACCACCTCTTCCTGCCAGATTCGGAGTGTATCCCCGTGCGCCTCGACACCGTAACAGCGCGCTGCTACAAGTCTGCCGGGTAGGTCATGCAGTAGTCCAGAGGCATTGGCCTGTGCCTCTCGCCGCCCCGAGGTACGCTCCCGACGAACGACCTTCAGGACCAGCGACCACGCGACCGTCTTGCCCGCCGTGCGAGCATGTCCGGTGAAGCGGAACACGTTCCGTCGTTCGGCGGGTAGGGGCGCCACCTGCCAGTCGGTGACCGTGACCGTTTCGCTGCCGATAAGTTTCCGGACCGGGGGATTCAGGGTCTCCCGGTCAATTGCTTGTAGCGCCGTCTCTATCCCCACGGTGCTCCTCTCTACGCTCCCGGTAGCCTCCGATACCGCTTCCTTGCTGCCAAGGTAGGGGCTGGGAGGTGGCGCGTCAACTGACCGTCAGTCAGGTTGGGGCCGGCGCCGGCGGGCGGTCATGGTCAGCCGGCGCGGCCGCCTTGCCGAGGCTTGCTGGTGACAACGTCGGCGGCTACAATCTCACGGCATTGGCCGGCACTTTCTTCACCTGTTCAGAGGTGAGCGCCGCACCGGCGACTACGAATCCCCACCCTACCGCAAGCAAGGGAGTCTATCTTCATGCCGTCTACGCATACCGTGACGTTCATTCCCGGTGATGGCACCGGGCCGGAGATCGCCGAGGCCACCCGTCGCGTGCTGGATGCCGCTGCCGACATTGGCGGGTTCGCGTTCGATTGGGACGTGCAATACGCCGGCGCCGAGGTCGGCGAGCGCACCGGGGACGTGCTGCCGGAGCACGTGCTCGATTCGATCCGCACCAACAAGGTCGCTATCAAAGGCCCGCTTACCACGCCGGTCGGCAAGGGCTTTCGCAGCGTCAACGTCGCGCTCCGCAAGGAGCTGGACCTCTACGCCTGCCTGCGTCCTTGCCGGACCTACGCCGGCGCGCCTTCGAAGTTCCCCGATTTCGACGTGGTGGTCGTCCGTGAGAATACCGAGGACCTGTACGCGGGAGTGGAGTTTCAGGAGGGTACGGACGAGGCGGCGCGGCTGATCGAGTTCATCGGCGAGATTGGCGGCGGCACTATCCGGCCCGACTCGGGTATCAGCATCAAGCCGATCTCCATCAGCGGCACCGAGCGGATTGTGCGGTTTGCGCTGGATTATGCGCGGGCGAACGGGCGCCAGAAGGTGACGGCCGTCCACAAGGCCAACATTATGAAGTTCTCCGACGGGCTTTACCTGGAGGTAGCCCGGCGGGTGGCCACCGAGTATCCCGACGTCGAGTTCGACGACTGGATCGTGGATATTATGACGCAGCTGCTCATCACGCGACCGCACGACTTCGACGTGCTGGTGCTGCCCAACCTGTACGGCGACGTGGTGTCGGACCTGTGCGCCGGGATCATCGGCGGCGTGGGGCTGGCGCCCGGCGCCAACATCGGGACCCAGGTCGCCGTGTTCGAGCCGACGCACGGGAGCGCACCGCGGTACGCTGGTCAGAACAAGGTCAACCCCATGGCGATGATCCTCTCCGGCGTCTTGATGCTGCATCACTTGGGCGAGACGGAGACGGCGGGACGCCTCGAACGCGCCGTAGCCACGGTGATTGCCGAGGGGAAGAGCGTGACCTACGACCTCAAGGCCGACCGCAACGACCCCACGGCGGCCGGGACCTCGCAGGTCGGCGACGCCATCATCGCGGCGTTACAAGCGGGAGGCTAAAGGAGCGAGGAGTCGGCCCCCCTATGGTCCCCCCGCAGTGCGGGGGGACGGTGTATTCCCTCCCCCGTGTGACGGGGGGAGGGCGAGGGTGGGGGCTATACCAGGACAAAAACCATGAAAATCCACGAATATCAGGCGAAGGAGCTATTGCGGCCCTACGGCCTGCCCATTCCACCGGGTGAGGTGGCGAGCACGCCGGATGAAGCTGCCGCCATCGCGGCCCGCTTGGAGGGGCAGGTGGTCGTCAAGGCGCAGGTGCTCGTCGGCGGACGGGGCAAGGCCGGAGGCGTCAAGCTGGCGGATACGCCCGCCGAGGCCCGCGAGAAGGCCGCTGCAATCCTGGGCATGGACATCAAGGGGAACCGGGTCGAGCAGGTGCTGGTGACGCAGGCGGCCGACATCGCGCGGGAAATCTATCTCGGCTTGGTGCTGGACCGCACCACCCGGCGCGTGACCCTGATGGCCAGTAGCGAGGGCGGCGTGGACATCGAAGAGGTCGCTGCGACGGCACCGGAGAAGATCATCAAGGTTGGCGCCAACCCGCTGCTGGGGCTGCAAGATTTCCAGATGCGCCAGGCGGCCTTTGCGCTCGACCTACCCGGCGGGCTGCTGCGGCCGTTTGGCGCCATCGCCCGCGGCCTCTACCAGGCGTTCATGGACTACGATTGCTCGCTCGCCGAGATCAACCCGCTGATCGTCAACACCGACGGCGCGCTGCAAGCGATTGACGCCAAGATCAACCTGGACGACAACGCGCTCTACCGCCATGCCGATCTGGTGGAGCTACGCGATCCGCAAGAGGAAACCGCCGCGGAGCGGGAGGCGCGTGAGCACGGGCTGTCGTATGTCCAACTCGACGGTACCATCGGCTGCTGCGTCAACGGCGCGGGGCTGGCGATGGCCACGATGGACCTCGTGCAGGCCGCCGGTGGTCAGCCGGCCAACTTCCTCGACATCGGCGGTGGCGCGCAGTCCGACCGCGTGATCGCGGCGCTGCGGATCATCCTGGCCGACGAGCGCGTGCGGGCCGTGCTGTTCAACATCTTCGGCGGGATTACGCGCTGTGATGAGGTCGCGCGCGGGATCGTTGCGGCGCTCCCCAGCCTGCCGCGGCCGGTGCCGCTGACCGTGCGCTTGGTCGGCGTCAACGAGGCGGAAGGACATCAAATACTGCGTGCGGAGGGCATCACGGCCGTGACCTCGATGGCCGAGGCGGCCCGCGCGGTGGTGGAGGCGGCGCGATGAGTATTCTCGCCGATCAGGATACGCGGCTGCTGGT
Organism: Chloroflexota bacterium; assembly: GCA_022826725.1. Classification (GTDB taxonomy): domain Bacteria; phylum Chloroflexota; class UBA11872; order UBA12225; family JAJDUF01; genus JAJDUF01. Next base: position 769,462 of record JAJDUF010000016.1, on the reverse strand, counting down.
GCAAGGCATCACCGGCCGCGAGGGATCGTTCCACACGGAGCAGATGATCGAGTACGGGACGCAGGTCGTGGCCGGCGTCACTCCCGGCCGCGGGGGGCAGGAGCACCTGGGAGTGCCGGTCTTCAACACGGTACAGGCGGCGGTGCAAGCGACGGGCGCAACGGCATCCTGCATTTTCGTCCCGGCACCGTTCGGCGCCGACGCAATCCTGGAGGCGGCCGATGCCGGGCTGGACCCCATCGTGGCGATCACCGAGGGCATTCCGGTACTGGACATGCTGCGCGTCTATCACACCGTCAGACAACGCGGCGCTCGGCTGATCGGGCCGAACGGTCCGGGACTGATTAGCCCCGGCCAAGCGAAAGTCGGCATTATCCAGGGTGCTATCGTCACGCCGGGGCCGATTGGCTTGGTATCACGTTCCGGCACACTGACCTATGAGGTCATCCAGCATCTCACGAACGCCGGCTTGGGCCAGAGCACCTGTGTCGGTATCGGCGGCGATCCGATTGTCGGTAGCTCCTTCATAGACATGCTGGCGCTCTTCGAGTCCGACCCGGCGACCGAGGGGATCGTACTCATCGGCGAGATCGGCGGCGACGAGGAGGAGCAGGCGGCGGAGTACGCGCGGCAGCACGTCGGCAAGCCGGTCGTCAGCTTCATCGCCGGGCGGACGGCGCCGCCGGAGAAGCGCATGGGGCACGCCGGGGCGATTATCTCCGGCGGCGCTGGCACCGCCGCTGGCAAGATCGAAGCGTTGCAGGCCGCAGGCATCCCGGTCGCCGAGTCGCCCTCGGACATCCCCCAACTGCTTGCCGACGCGCTGGGATAGCACCCTCCCTAAAGCGGCGCGCGGTCTCCACTACCGGCGACATCGTCCGCATCCCGGTACCGTACTTAAACAATCATAGGCGCTCACCATCCGGTCTGGCCGGTGAGCGCCTAGCGTCGCGTTGTGAAGGCAGTCAGCGGATGAGTTACTCGGCGCTTTCCGCGTCGCGTTCCTCCTCCAAGGAGTCCGGGGTGATCTCGTCAACCGTCGCCAGCAAGTCCACCTTGGCCTGCACCATCTCGCGCGCCTTCCGAACCGTCTCTTCGTCCGGCGCGTCGTAGACGCAGTAGCACTTGCTCATGTCGTCGGCCAGGAAAGTGGATTCCCACTTGCACTCGGGAATCTTGGGATAGATGTCCAACGACTTCACCTTCTTGGCCATGTACTTGTCTTTGGTGAGGTCCTTGGGTAGGTTCCACTCCACCATGAACTTCGGCATACGACTCTCCTTCTGTGGGCAGGTATGGGGTGAGGTATAGCAGGTTGCTCGAAATTCAGCCAGTCTCAAGCACGCGCCGCTCCCCGACACACGCTGTCAGTAGGGCATCGGGATGGGCCGGGGGTTCTCCGGTGCGACGTAGATCGCGTCGGTCGGGCAGTACTCCTCGCAGATGAAGCACGACTGGCAATCTTCCTGGTAAGCAATATAGGCTTTCTGCTCCTTCTCCGGTCCTTGCAGACGGAAAACGTCAACCGGGCACACACGCACGCACAGATTGCACCCGATACACAGCTTTTCCGAGACGACTTCGACGGCCATAGATCGCGCTTCCTACATTCTCAGGCGGTTCATGTGTGTCGCGGTGTCAGCCGGCTGCGGCCGGCTGCGGCATTGCCGGCGTCGGGGCGATGCCGCGGGCTGCGTAGGCCTCCAACGGCACGGGCAGGCGCCGAAACTCCGGCGCCGTCCAGAGCGCCGGCTCGCTGGGGCTACCCTGCGGCGCGGCGACAAGCCACACCCGCCAGCGCTCGTCGTCGCGGGCCGGAAAGTCCTCGCGGTAGTGCCAGCCGCGGCTCTCTTCGCGCACGAGCGCCGCGCGGTACATCAATTCGGTCGTGAAGCAGGTGGCAATCGTTTCGTGGCACTTGACCAGCTCGTGCCAGTCGGCGGCGTGGATCACCGGCAGCAGCCGGTCGCGCAGGCGCTCGGTGGCCGCCAGTACGTCGCGCAGGCGGTCGCCGTGCCGGTAGATGTTCGCGTCCATGCCGATGACCTGCTCTTGCAGGCGCATGTAGATGCCGTCGGGTGTGGCACCCGTGTTGCGCTGCTGCGGCGCTACCGCGGCGGTCACGGCCGCGGCGACGCTGGCCTCGTCCGGCGCCGCGGCGTCGTGTCGCTGGGCGAACTGCGCGGCGGCAATGCCGGCCTGCGCGCCGCTCACGCCGGCCCACGCCAGGTTCAAGAAGGTGATCCCGCTGCCGGCGCCGATCAGCGGACTGCGGCTCGCGGCATCGCCGGCGGCGTAGAGACCGGGCACGGTCGTCGCGCCGCTGCGGTCGAGCAAGCGCACGCCGGCGCTGGCCGAGACGGTGCCGTTGAAGCCGGGGAACCACTCGCGCGGCTCGTCGAAGGCATCAATGCCGGTGCGCTCCATGCCGCGCCAGATCAGGGCAAAGTCCCGCTTCCACTGCTCGCGGGCGGCGGGCGGAATACCGGTGAGGTCGTAGCGGATCGGGCCGCGGCCGGCGCGCACTTCCCCGGCCATCGCGCGGGGGATGAGGTGCGTCGGCGCCGGGTCGCGCGGCGAGTAGCGATGGATGAACGTCTCGCCGTGCTTGTTGATGAACTTGCCACCAATCGCCGCCAAGAGGCACTGCCCGTGCGTATCGGCGTGGCGATAGGTGGCCATGTAGCCGTTGCCGAACTCCATGCTCATTAGCTCGGCGCCAACGTCCCACGCAAGCTTGTACGCCTCGCCGCAGACCATGTCGTGGCCGAAGTGTGTGCCGCGCCAGCTACACCCGCCGGCCGCGAGCACCACGGCCTGGGCGCGGATGACCGTGACGCGCTCTTCCTGGCGGCGCAGGGCGACGGCACCCACCACCCGCCCGTCCTCGACCAGCAGGTTGGTCACGACCGTTTGGTCCAGCGTCTTGGCCTTGCGCCTCCCGATCGCCACCTTCCGCATGAACTTCATCAGCTCGGCGCTATCGAAAGCCACCCGCGCAACGGTATGCCGCCCATGGACTTGGCCGCGGCGACGGACGAGTTGCCCATCCGCGTCCACCGGGATGGGACCGCCCCAGGCGACGATCTCCCGCAGGCGCTCGTAGTTGTCGCAGACGACGAACTCGGCCCATTCGGGGTCGAGCAGATAGTCGGCGTCCTGAGCTTCCTCCGCGATGAAGGTGTCCAGGTCGTCGTCCGGGGTCAGGCAGAGGACGACGGCCCCGGCGAACACGCTACACCCGCTGGCGCCGGCAAACCCCTTCTCTACGAGCAAGACCCGCTGCCCCTGCTCGCGTGCGCGGATCGCGGCCCAGAGGCCGGCCAGCCCGCCGCCGATGACGAGCACGTCGGTCGTGAGGCGCTCCGTGTCCCCCGGTCCGGATGTACGCTGGCGTGGGGATGACGGTGGCGAGGGTCCTGACCGTCGAGACGGTGTGGTGTCGCTCATGCGTCGCGAATACCTAACGTCCAGGAGAAGCGATAGCGCAGCCGCTGGATGATGGCGTCCAGCGTGTAGCCGATCACGCCGATAATCAAGATGATCGTCATCAGCTCGCCGTAGCTGAAGCGGTCACGGGTATCGAGGATGTAGTAACCCAAGCCGTTGTTGACACCGAGCATCTCGGCCGGCACCAGCACCAGCCACGCCACTCCCACCGCCAGCCGCAGGCCGGTGAGCACGTCGGGGATGATGGCGGGAATGACCACGCGCCGCAGCACCGCCCACTCATTCGCGCCGAGGGCGCGGGCCGCGCGAATCCACTGGCGATCTACGTGACTCACGCCGGTCGCGGTATTGATGAGAATGGGCCAGACCGCTGCGACGGCGAGTAGGAAGTATATGGGCCGGTCGCCCACGCCGAAGAGCATGATCGCTACGGGCATCCACGCCAGCGGCGAGATCATGCGAATGAACTGGAACAGCGCAGAGGTGCCTAGCTCCAACCGGCGCCAGTAGCCGATCATCAGCCCCACCGGCACGCCGATGGCAATAGCCAGCGCCAAGCCGATGCCCACGCGGAGTAGCGATGCCGTGATATGCGGCCACAGCACGCCGGTGCTCACGAGCCGCACGGCATCCGCGAAGGTGCGTTGGGGCAGAAAGGACTCCGCAATGGGAAAGCGCGTGGCCCAGATCGTCGCCCCGATCTGCCAGATGACCAAGCCGACCAACAGGCCGACGACAGGCCACATCCAGTTACCCGCCCGCTGCTTGACAACTCGCAGCCAGCGGGGCGTGGGACGCACAACCGCCGCCGGCTCTTCTGTAGCGAGCGGTCGCGCCAACTCGTCGGTGGTTTCCGCCACCATTGCTCCTTCCCCGCGGCTGGACGGCGTGCTACTAGAGTGAGATGACCTCTTGGCGCTCGAAGGCTTGCTTGGGGTCCACGCCGAAAGCCTCCGGCCCGCCGGCCTTCTCGTAGGCATTCCTGACTAAATCATACTCGATTAAGTCCTTTGCCGCGAAGTCGGGGGCGAGGGCGCCCAGGAAAGACCGATCTCCCTGCACCATCGTCTGCTTCAGCTGCGTGACCAACTCCATCGTGTACGATGGGTACGGATACGGCTGGAAGCCGATCCGGCCAACGCCCCATTCGTCGTTGCGGATGGCGTTGGTCCCGTTCGGACCGTAGGTGTCCAGGTCGTACTTGTTCATCGCCCGATTGATGACCGGTGTTTCGAGCGGCAGGTATCCCTTTCCACCCTTCGAGAGCACGCCGGGTACCTGGGTCGTATTCTGGTGTGCCCACAACTGCGCGGCTACCAGCCCGTTGAGCACGCGCTGCGACCACTCCGGCCGCTCCTTGATGCTCTCCTCGTGCAGGACGGCAACGCAGCAGGCGTGGTCGCGCCACACGTCGCCGGTGAAGCGGATGATCTTGCCTTGGGCCTTCAACTCGCCCGCCGCGTTGAACGGCTCGGCGACGATATAGCCGTCAATGCCGCCGGTGCCCAAGGCGGTGGGCATGTCGGGGGGCGGCATCACGAACAGATTGACCTCGGACGGCTTCAGCGTAGCGCCCCGGTCCTTGGCGACGGCCGTCAGCCCGGCGTTGCGGAGCAGCATTTGGAGCACGACGTTGTGGATCGAGTACCAGAAGGGGACGGCGATCTGCTTGCCGGCCAAGTCCTCGATGTCGTTGATGCCCTCCCCGGCGACCGTGAGCGCGGAGCCGTTCGTGTGGTCCCACGCGACCACCTTCACCTGCTGCTGCAAGCTGTAGCGCATCCAGACGGTCATCGGCATCAGGAAGTGCGCCAAGTTGACACTGCCGGCGAAGAAGGCCTCCGCCAGCGCGTTCCAGCCGCGGAAGAGCGTCGGCTGCTCTACCGTCAGGCCCTCGGCCTTGAAGAAATCGTTGGCGTGACCGATGAGCAGCGGCGTCGCGTCGGTGATCGGGAGATAGCCGATCTTGACCGGCGTATCCAATTCGCTGCTGGTGGGGGCCGACTGGGCCGGGGCTGCGGGGGCGGATTCTTCCTCGGTCGGGCCGCAGGCGGCCAGCAGCGGCCCCAGCAGGGCGCTCGTAAACGCCAGCCCGACGGTACGGATGTGACCGCGGCGCGTGAGGTGCGGTAGCGGGTGATCCTGTCTGTTCTCGGCTCGCTCTGTCATTCCTGACTCCTTCACTGCGTCGTTTGTCGGGGGTTACACCTACCCCCACCCCCCTCCCTAAAGGGACGGGGCTAACCAGTGCTGTGCTGACTCCCCTTCCCTGAAGGGAAGGGGCCGGGGGTTAGGTCCACCCACTGCCCCCGGCGCTCAGATGCTGTAGTGTCCTTCCTGGCGCACGGCCAGCCCGAACTCGCGGTAGACGTGATCGCGCAGGCGCAGTAGCGTCGGGTCGTTGCGGTCGCGGGGACGAGCAACGGGCACCGAGACGATCTCCCTGATCCGGCCGGGCCGGGGGGTGAGGATCGCCACACGGTCGCCGAGGTAGAGCGCCTCGTCAATATCGTGGGTGACAAAGATCGCGGTCATCCCACGCTGCTTGACGATCCGCACCAGCTCATCCTGCATGGTCATGCGGGTGAAGGCGTCGAGCGCATTGAACGGCTCGTCCAAGAGCAAAATCTCCGGCTCGTTGACGAGCGCCCGCGCAATGGCTACCCGCTGCGCCATGCCGCCCGATAGCTCGTGGGGCCGCGCACCCTCAAAGCCTTCCAAGCCGACGAGCGCCAGGAGATCGCGCACGGCCCGATCCTTGACACGGCCGTCCATGCCGGTACTCCGTGCTTCGAGACCGAAGCGGACGTTCCGGTACACGTCGAGCCAGGGAAATAGGGCGTACTGCTGGAAGACGAGGCCGCGGCGGTGGCTGGGGCCGTCCACGGGACGGCCGTCTACGGTCAGCGAGCCGGCGCTCAGCTCCTCCAGCCCGGCGATGATATGGAGCAACGTAGACTTGCCGCAGCCGCTCCGACCGAGCAGGCAGAGTAGCTCGCCCTCGGAGACGGTGAGGGAGATGCCGTCGAAAGCCACGACCGAGCCGGCCTCGTCCGCACCGTTGCCCGGTGTCCCAGCCGATGTAGTAGGCTGCATCGCCGCGGCTTGCCCGTGGGCGGCATACACCTTCGTGGCGTCGGTGAGCTCGATCTTGCCGGCCGGGGGCGGAGCTTCGCGGGGATGCTCGACCGTTGGCGACGCTTGGTACATACCTCGCTGCTCTCCGCACCTCCCCCCGCCCTCTCCATCGTCGAGCGATAGAGAGGGGGAGTCCGCCAGCAACAGACGGGAGGCAGGCACACCGATACTCCGGTTAGTTGATAAAGTTAGTCAACTTTACCGATAACCAAGATGGTAGCAAGCCGGCTACGGCGCTGTCAAGGCGGTGCGGGGGCTGCGGTTGTCGCTATGGAGAGGCTGCCCGTACAGTTAGCGAATAGTTGGCCGAGGAAAGAGGCCGCCCGCTGCATGGTCCGTAGCCGACTCGACAGCAACCGCGAGAGGCGCACCCACACGCTAGATGGAAGCAACCATGGCAAGCACGGTTTGGAGTAGTGCATCGTGGCTCGTGCCAACACCGTAGATGTTGTGGCCCATCGTGGCGTTGCCGATCATGCGCCCGAGAATACGCTGCCGGCCTTCCTCCGGGCACTCGCCGTCGGCGCAGACGCCGTAGAGCTTGACGTGCGGCTCACGCGCGACCGGGTGCCGGTGGTGTATCACTACTACTATCTCGATGAAATCACCACGCTCCCTGGCCCAATCTATAACTACACACTGGACCAAGTGCAGGCTGCCCGGTTCCTCCCCACCGGCTACGGCACCGAGCCGGCGAGCGCCGACGACTGGCGCATTCCGACGCTGACCGAGGTCTTGGACGTCATCGGTGGGAAGATCGGGCTGGAGATCGAGATCAAAGGACCGGACCCGGAGGCACCTGGCATCGTAGCCGAAGTCATCGCCAAGTACCGGCCACTGTGGGATGGGATCGAGGTCACGTCGTTTGAGCCGATGCTCCTGCGGGACATCCAGCAGCGGTGTCCCGGCTTGACCACCGACCTCCTCATGCCACAGCCCCCGGATTGGATGCGACAGGACGTGCTGACGTATGAGGCTATACAGCGCGGCCGCCTGGCCGGAGCGCAGGCGGTGCATCTGCCGGCCACGAAGCTCTCGCCAGCAGTGGTCTCGGCCATCCGCTCGCACGGCTTTGACATCCATGTCTGGGACGTGAACGACGAGGAGACGCTTGCTCACATGCTCGATCTGGACATCAGGCGAGTCTGTACCGACAACGCCCCGCAGATCGTCAATGCGGCACGCCGGATGACCTCGGCAACGCCAAGCTCCTGACCATCCGGTAGCGTTTTCGGACATTCCTGTTGCCGGGCAGAGCAACACGCGGCCGCTACCTCCCTGGAGGCCGGTGGCACCTTGACTGGCTAGGGGGGTAGTGCTACCATCTTTTTTGAGGTATCCGCTGCCTCGCCTACGTTATGGATGACGTAGGTTGGGAGAGCGGCGTGAGGGACGCGCGAGGGAGTCTGCGTAGTTATGGTAGCCACAGAACCGCTTGTAGCCGAGCCGACGGTGATGCTCACCGACGAGGCGACTGGTGAGCTACGGCGCATTGTGACCGAGGAAGGCGATCCGTCCTTGGGGCTGCGCGTGTTCGTCAGCCCGGGGGGCTGCTCCGGGCTATCGTATGGCATGAGCCTCGAGGATCACTCCGATGACGGCGACGAAGTGATCAAGCAAGATGGGCTGACGGTCTTCGTAGACGAGTTCACGGCCAACTTCATTCGCGGAGCGCAGATTGACTACGTGAAAGGGCTGATGGGGGCCGGCTTCACGGTCCACAACCCCAATGCCGTCAAGGCGTGCGCGTGCGGATCGTCGTTCGACACCGGCAGCAACGCCGAGACCGCGCAGAAATGCGCCGACTAGCCTGCTCGCGTCCATTCACATCCACCGGTCAACCGCGCCGCTCACGTTGGGTCCGGCGGGGCCGGCAGCGCGGCGAGCGCACGAAAATCCACTGTGGCCATAGCGCCGACGGGGTGTGGCTCAGCCTGGTAGAGCGCCTGGTTTGGGACCAGGAGGTCCCCGGTTCAAATCCGGGCACCCCGACCACTTTCCACTACAGGAGGGAGCGCTGGCCTTCAGCGCGCCGCCCCGGCCCCTTGTGCCAGCAGGGTCACAAGCCACTGATTGAGGCTGACTCCCTCCCGCTCTGCCTGCTGCGCGAGATGCTCGTGCAAGGAACTGGCCATTCGCACGATCACCTTGCCGCTATAGGTGCGCTCCGGGAAGGGGGCAGGGATCGGGGCACCATCGAGGAGCGCCGTCTCCAGCCACGCTGCCATTGCCTCGGGCATATTGGCGAGGGCCTCGGCCTCGGTCAGTCCATCAGTCATGCAGCCGGGTAGCTCCATCACCTCCACGAGGAACCCCTCCACTGCATTGCCGGAGACCACCTTGTGATAGGGCTGTTGCAGATACTTTTCCACCTCGACAGCAACTTCGGGTGGAATGGAAAGTCTGGGCTTACTCTCGCGCATCCGCCTCACTCCTTGCAACGCTGCAACGCCTGCCGTACATAGACCGCGCTCACGTGCCGGCGGCGAAACGGAACCACGAACCGCTCGCCCGCGCGGGTGAAGACCTCATGGCTCCCCTTCTCATGACGGTGCTCCCAACCATAGGCTTCCAGCAATTGCTTGATCTCACGGAACCGCACCGCGTTGGGCCGTTGGGCAATCCGCTCGCGCAGCCGCTGCCGATCCATGTCTCAGTAGTAGCATATATGACACTACTTTTCCAAGTGCAACGGCAGGGTGACAGGAAACATCCAGGAAGTGTCGCGGCCTCCCGCCGTTGCCAAGAGTTGGGAGAACGAAACTCAAGAGGAGCCGGAGGGTGAGGAGTGGCCCACGCTAGTGGCTCAGGTCACGCAGCGGTGCGATCTCCTCTTCTGTCCCGGCAACCACGAGCACATCGCCAGCTACCAACTTTCTCGTCCCAGGGGGATGGGGGGCAAACAGCCCTTCTCCGGCCGGCTTGAGGGCGATCACGGCCGGCCCCTGGTGTTCTGGCGCAATCCGCGCTTGCAACTCGGCAATGGTGAGCGTACATAGCGGGGAGGTCGGGGCCATCTCCACTTGCTCCGTGAAGAAGGGCAAGTCATCGCCGTAGAGCACGGAGTCGATGTACTCGGCCACCACCGGGCGCGTGAGCAGCGTGGCGAGCTTGCGCCCACCGACCGCCGTGGGCGCCAGCACGAAATTCGCGCCGGCTCGATACAGCTTGCGCTCGGCGCTCGGCTCTTCCGCACGGGCGGCGATGACGAGGTCCGAGCTCAGGCCACGCGCCGTGAGCGTCACATAGATGTTGATGGCATCGGTACTCGCGGCGGCGACCAAGCCGCGTGCCCGATCAATCCGCATTCGCTGGAGTACCGCGTCCTCGGTCGCATCGCCGGCCAGATACGGCACGTTCCAGGTCTGCAGATCCTCCGCATGCCTATTCTCGGGATCAACCACACCAAAGACCGCACCCTGTTGGTGCAGCGTCAGGGCGACCTGCCAACCTACTCGGCCCAGGCCGCAGATGATGTAGTGGTCGTGTAGGTCACTAAGCTCTCGTTCCAATTTGTTTTCTCCCCACAGGCGTGCCAGGGGGCCACTCGCCAACTCCGCCGCGACCGAGGCGACGATGAGGAAACCGGCACCGATCACCACAATGCTCCAGATGCGACCACCGACTGTCAACGGGTGTACTTCTTGATAGCCGATGGTGAAGATGGTGATGATGGTCATATAGAAGGAGTCGAACCAAGACCACTCTTCGATGACCCGATAGCCGGTGGTTGCGGTAGCCACCCACGTTATAAGGATTAGCAAGGCCCACCGCAGGCGGCGTCCAAGCCGGATCAACACCTTGATCGCTAACATGAGTCCTCTGCGGGTGTCGGCAGGCGCCACACCCCCCTACCCGTAGTCGAAACGCCGGTCGCATCAAGATACGTTGGACAATAGCACCACCCACTGATGGCGTCAATCCCCGCCGCAGTGGCCGAATCACTGCCGTCGAGCCGAGGCATCAGCGCACCATGGCCTTCCGGATCGCTCAAGCGCCATCGTCAGGGAGGCGGCCGAGCGCCCAATCCACTACCCGGTCGAAGAGTTGGATCGCTTCACCCGTGCTCAGGTGGAAGGTGTCGTGATGCCAAAACAAGAAGACGGCTCTGGCCTTTGCCGGTTGGCCGTTCGCCAATTCGGCGCCCACCTCCGCCACCAAGAGCGCCGAGTCGTTACGGAACAGCTGTTTTGCCAGCACTTGCACTCCTGGGCCGCTGGGAGGGTGGGCAACACTGAACGTATTGGGCTGGCGCACCACTCGCAGCCGCCCATCAGGAGGTAGCCCGGCGGTAATTGGATGGTCCGCATCTACGATCTGGATGTCCGTTTGCTCCGGGCGTGTGCTCCCCCCCCAGCCCCCCCAGCGTCCGAACTGGGTCGCATCCAGTAGCTGTGGCTCCCAGAAGATCAGCGGTGTCGTCGTCCGGACATAGCGCGCCGCCGCGTCGATCAGCCGCAGGCTGGAGCTGAGCAAGAGGAGGTCATGGTCAGCGGCGACCTGTGCCGGATCATGCGGACTTTCTTCATAGGTTTCGACTACGGTCACGGTGGCGCCGCGTGCTTCCAGGTGCGACACGATGGCGACATCACCCTCTGCAAGCTCCGCCGGGTGATGCACCAGTAGGGCGATCCGGGTGTCTGGTGGCAGCGGTGGCAGTGGCGCCAGAGCAGCCGCGGCCGGGAGCTGCTGCAGGAGCGTCTCCGGGTCGCTGAGGTCGCGCAGCCGCTGGGCATTGGCGTCCATTGAAGCCGCAAATCGTTGCAGCGCTGCTTCCCACTGCGCTACGGCTACCGCTGGCTCCTGCTCGGGGAACCAGCGGGCCGCTTCCGCCGCCATGGCCGGCCGCAGCTCGGCCGCCAGCGCGTCAAGGCGTTCGCGCACGGACGCGGGGTCCAGCACCCCGGCGAAGTGCCGCTCGACCTCTGCCGTGAAGTAGGCTTGATACTGGGGATTGGTCAAGAGACTGGCCAGAATCGGGATGAGGGAGCCACGCGCCTCATTGCCAGTCACGGCCCGGCGGGAGGGCAGACCATACACACCCGGAGGCACGTCGGCATCCCGCAGGAACAGCCGCCAGCGGGTATCAGGCCCACTGCGCTGGCGGGCCGCATACCAGTTGTGGTTGCCCCAAGCGGTATCTCCGCTCCACAAGCGAAGGATGATAAAGGAGGTAAAGCTCTCGATATCAAGCTGTTGCACCGCTCGCTCGTACTCCGCCGCCATACTCAGGTCCGCACCCCGCAGCCAGTCCACAAAGAGATGCCAGCGGTGCGAGCTACCGGCCGAGTGGGTATACCATTCGCCAGTGCCGAAGTGGGTAGTCAGGAACGATTCGTCAACGTGCTCGGCGAGGTAATACAGCCCCCAGTAGGACCCGTTCAGGTACAGTGCCACCCAGCGCCCACGGGGCGCTACCTGCCCCATCGCGCCGTGCAGCTCCCGGACCAGTTGGTCTCGCACGTATACCACATTCCCCACACACTGCGACCCTTCGCTGCACTGCCAACTACCCTGGGCCGCGGCCCGCAGCACCAGCCGGTCATACGTCTGTCCCGGTCGCAGCCCAAATAGCGGATACGCCAACTCGCGCGGTCCATACTCCGTCCGAAAGTACAACTCGAACGACTGCTTGGCCGCTTCCGGCCGATTCTCCTCGCCGCGGACGCGGAGTCCTGCTCCCACACTGAAGTCCAGCTCCCCTTCCGGCGACAGCCCCTGTACCGTCACCGGTCGCTCGCCGGCCCGTCCCCAAGACCGAATCCAGGCTGCCCTCGCCGGCGCGTTGGCATAGATCCCCGTCGCCTCATCCCACAAGTGGACTGGATCCGTGGCCAGTGACACGACTGGTAGATCAGTGTGCTCGTCCACCAGGTACGTCATCGAGGTCACAGCACTCACCGGCACACCATCACGCAGCGCCACAGCCCGCAGTACCGTCGTCTCATCCACTTCCAAGGGTGCTGTGTACGCCTCGCCGCCCACCGTCGGATCGGATCCGTCCAGTGTGTAATACACCGCGCTTCCTGACAGCGGCGGCTCCAGATGCACGATCACCGGGCCGGCAAAGAGGCCACTGCCCGGCGTGACCACCACTGCCGGCGCATCCGCCGCCGCTCGTAGACGATGCGGGGTCGAATTCGCCTCGCCGGGCGTCGGAGTCGGAAACGCTACCCACCGGTCAGAGCCGGGTAGTCGCCCCAGCGAGACATCCGCTTCCTGCTCATCGAAGGTGATTGCATCCACCAATTGCTCGTCCGGGCCGAACAAGCCTACGTAGCCGCCCGCGCGGTTCAGCCCGATGTTCGCGTGCCAGCCATTCCCGGTTACCCGGTCTGCTCCAGAGGCCCAAATCACCCGATAGGCTCCCGGCTGCAATGTCGTGACGGGTACGGGCCACTTGGTCGGCTGGGTGGGATCGTCGGTCAGGTTGTAGCCAATGAGGGTAATGGGCCTGTCTGTAGGGTTGTGCAGCTCCAGCCAGTCGGAGTAGTCACCCAGGTTATCGAACGCCGTGTGCGTATTCGCCGTGAGCAACTCATTGATACGAACACCCGGCGGATCCGCCAGCAGGTCAGCCGGTGCCGACGCCGCCAACTGCGGGAGTGGCCGCAGTAGCGTCTCCGGGTCACTCAGTTGGCGCAGCCGCTGGGCATCGGCGTCGAAGGTATCCGAGATCCGTTGTAGCTCGGCTTCCCATTGCGCCACGAGCACCGCCGTCTCATGCTCGGGTAGCCAGCGGGCCGCTTCGGCTGCCATTTCCGGTCGCAACTCGGCGGCGAGCGCGTCGAGGCGTGCGCGCACGGAGACGGTGTCCAGCGCTCCGGCCAGATGACGCTCGACCTGCGCGGCGAAATAGGTGCGATATTGCGCGTTTTGCAGCAGGCTGGCCAGCATCCTGCCGAGCCGCCCCTTATCCAACACCACGCGCTCGAACGTGTCCTCATCGCGCTCGAACGTCGACTCGGCATCCCAAACGATGAAGCGCCAGCGCGTGTCCGGCCCCGCCCGCGGGCGGACCACGACCCAATTATTGTGTGGCCAGTCCGTGTTCCGTGCCCAGATATTCAGCAGGTAGTACCCGGTGAAGTTCTCGATATCGAAATACTGCACGGCCTGCTCATACTGCGCCGCCGCGCGCAAATCCGTCCCGGCCAGCCAGTCCGCAAACCGGTACCAGCGGCCCGCGCTCCCGGGGATCAACTCACCTGATTTCGAGTGGGCGTACCACGTACTGGCATCGAAATGAGTGGTCAGGAAGGTGTCGTCAACGCGCTCGGTGAGGTTATACAGTCCCCAATAGGCCCCGTTCAGGTAGAGTGCTACCCAACGTCCCCGCGGCGTCACCTGCCCCATCGCCGCGTGCAGGTCCCGCACCAACTGGTCCCGCAGGAACACCGCACGCTCTCTGTAGCACCCCGGCTTGTCCTCGCACGGCCAAAGCCAACCGTCATCCACTCCCGCCCGCAATACCAGCCGATCATACGTCTGGCCCTGACCGGCCAAAGCCGCACGGATAGGGCCAGATGTGGTGCGGCTTTGGCCAGTCACCGGCTCCACCCCAAACAGCGGATACGCCAGCTCGGTTGGCCCATAATCCTCCCGGAAGTACAGCCGGAACGAGCGCTTGGGCACACGCAGCCGGCTGATATTCCCATGGATGCGGAGACCGGCTGCCACACTGAAGCCCAACTCGCCTTCCGGCGACAGCCATTCCACTGTCACCGGCCGCTCCGAGTCCCGGCCGCGCTCCTCCGCGTTGACGTGGATGCCCTGCTCCGCGTCCCATAGATAAGCCGGATCGGTGATCAGCGACAGCACCGGCAGACTGGTGCTCTCCCTGACCAAGTACGTCGCCGTGGTTACGGCACTCACCGGCACGCCGGCGTCCAGCGCCACCGCTCGCAGCACCGTCGTCTCCGCTATCTCCAGGGGCGCCGTGTACGCCGCGCCCCCCACCGTCGGATCGGACCCGTCCAGCGTGTAGTAGACCGTACTGTCCGGCAGCGGCGCAGCCAACTGCACCATCACCGGGCCGGCAAATCGTCCACTGCCCGGCGTGATCTCGACCGGCGGCGCGTCCGCCGGCGCCAGTAGGCGATGCCAGGTCGTATTCGCCGCGCCGGGTGTCGGGATTGGAAAGGACACCCACCGGTCGGACACCGTCCCTAGCCGCCCCTGCGAGACATCCGCCTCCTGTGCTCCGAACATCACCGCATCCACCAGCTGCTCGCCCGGACCGAACAAGCCGACGTACTCTCCGCCACGTCTCAACCGGAAACTGGTGTGCCAGCCTTCCGGGGTGACTTGGTCGAGACTGGAGGCCCAGATCACCAGAAAGTCCCCCGGCGCCAGCGTGGCGGCTGGCAGGGACCACTTGGCGGGCGCGTCGGGATCGTCGGAGAGGGTGTGACCGGCGAGGGTAACGGGCCTGTCCGTGGGGTTGTGTAGCTCGATCCAGTCGGTGTAGCGGCCTTGGTCATTGGCCACCGTGCTCGTATTCGCCGCCTGGAACTCGGTGATGAGGACACCGGGGGAGGCGGCTTGCAGCGCCGGCAGGCTACTCGTCAGCCCGACCAGGAGCACGCCCAGCGCGAGAGCACGACCAAGGGGAATCAGGATCAAAGGACGCAAGGGGACATCCTCGTCACGCGACCGTGGTCATTTTCAGGCTAGGAATAATAGATGTCAACCTTTTCGACCCCTTCGATTTGGCCCAAGGATCGCAGGATTTGGGACTGGCTCCCGTTCCGCGGGGTGGTGATGGTGAGGTAGACATTGAACTCGCCTTCATAACTCCCGGCACTGACGATCTCGGGATCAGTACCGGACGTCTCGCGGATCTTGGCGACAATATCGGCGAGGAGGCGCTCGTCCACGCCTGCCGGAGCCTTTGCGTTGACGACGAGGCTGGCCTGTTGGGCCGGCTGGAACCAGCGCAGCACCAAGCGGCTCTTGAGCAGGGTGTAGACCCCGACGGCCAGCAGCAGCCCGACGGCAACAGCGAACTGGTAGATCGCGCAGGCCAAGCCGGTGGCAACCACGAGCAGGATGAAGGCGATGTCCTCGGCCCGCTTGATCGGCGTGCGGAAGCGAACAAACGAGAGCGCGCCGATCAAGCCCAACGAGAGGGGGATCGAAAACTGGATAACCCAGAAGATCGTCGTCACGGCCGGCGAGAGCAGCATAAAGCTGCGGTACAGACTTTCGTTGACCACCTCACTGCCGGTGAAATAGCGCTGGTAGATCAAGGCATAGCCGCCGCCCAGCACCATGCTCGCTACCAGCACCAAGACAAACTCGAGGATCCCGCGCTGTCCTACGCCGACAACGGCGGAGCCGTCGAGCAAGCTCATGAAGCTATTGATACTTTCCATCCCGGTCAGCTTCTTCCAGCAGCGAGGCGATACCGTAGGCGTACTTCGAGAACGACACCGGCTCCAGCGAAAACATCCGGAGGAAGGGCGCTGCCGGTACCGCTGCGGCCGACTTGATCTCGAAGATAGTATAGGGAAACGCCACCCGGCGCCGGCTCCAGCCCGCTAACCCCGGCATGGCCACGCAAGCGATGTTCTGGTCGAGACTATACCGCTCCTGGGCACGCTGGTTCACAAAGCGCAAGCGCTCACACGAAATCGCCAATGTCGGACGGAGGCATTGGCGCACGTGGGTTCGCAATGCGGCGGCCGACGCGCCCGGCACGCTACGGAGCCGGTCGAGCAAGCTGCCAAAATCGGCCATTGGCGAAAGCCGCGTACCGGCAGCTTTCAGGAGAATCTTGGTCTTGTTGGTCAGTGGCCCTTCCCGTCGCTTAATCTCGATACCGTAGTCGGCTCCCACCCCGCTGGGGTTGAAGTACTGGCGAAAGCGGTATTTCATCTTGTTCAGCAGGCCGTCCCGCGATTCCCAGTAGGAACTGAGGGCCAGATCATCGTAGTAGGTCGTCGTGAGCTTGCTCTGCCAGTACGGCGAGCTACCCGGATAGACTCGATGCAGAAACGCGGCGAGCGCCGGGCCGGCCTCCACCGGCAGCACGAACTTGGTCTCGTAATATGGCTCCCCGAAGCCTTTCTTGTAGAGCAGGATCAACATGGCTGCATGGCCTTCTCGCTCGTTCGCTCAGATACCAGCGTCACGGGGGAGGCCGAGCGCCCAATCCACCGCCCGGTCGAAGAGCCGGACTGCCTCGCCCGTACTCAGGTGGAAGGTATCGTGATGCCCGAACCAGAAGACGGTCCGGGCCGCCGCCGGCTGCCCATTGGCTAGTTCGGCACCCACCTCCGCTACCATGAGCGCCGCGTCGTCACCGGTCAGGTGCTTGGCCAGCACGTGTACCCCGGGGCCGCTCGGTGGGTAGGCGACACTGAAAGTGTCGGGACGGCGTACCGCCCGGAAAGGCTGATCAGCGGGCAGCCCCGCGGTGATCGGATGCTCTGGGTCAACAATTCGAATATCGGTCTGCTCCGGGCGCGTGCCGCCCCAAGGCGCCAGCGGTACGCGGGCCGCCTCTAGCAGCAGCGGCTCCCAGAAGATGAGCGGGGTCGCTGTCTGAGCATACCGTGCGGCTGTTTCGAGCACGCGGATACTGGAACTCATCAGGAGCAGATCGTAGCCGGAGGCGACCACCACTGGATCAATAATAGCGGCGGGGACCAATACCGGATCAAGAGCGCTTTCATCGTGGGTACTGATCACGTTGACCGACGCGCCCCGCCTGGCGAGGCGCGTCGCTACAGCCGCGTCGCCTTCCGATAGCTCGTCAAGGTGATGCACCAGCAGGGCGACCCGGGTACCCGGTGGCAGCGGCGCTGGCAACAATGGCGGCGGGATCGGCGCCGGCACCAGAGTATCCGACACCGAGAGCTGCGGGAGCAACTGCCGGAATGTCTCTAGGTCACTCAACTGCCTCAATCGCCGCTCACTGGCCTCTAGCGAATCCGCAATCCGTTGCATGGCCGCTTCCCACTGCGCCACCAGCACTGCCGGCTCCCGATCAGGCAGCCAACGAGCCGCTTCCGCCGCAATGGCCGGGCGCAACTCAGCGACGAGCGTGGCAAGCCGGCTCCGCACGGATTCGGTGGCCAGCGCTCCGGCGAGATGCCGCTCAATCTGTGCAGTGAAGTAGGCTTGATACTGGGGACTGGCCAAGAGGCTGGCCAAGATCGGGATGAGTGGTCCATGCGCGCCACTGTTAATTACTACTTGGCTTAAAGAAAAGTCCTCAGTAGCATCAATCCCGTAAATCAAGCCAAAGGTCATCTCAGCGTCCCACACGAACAGTCGCCACCGCGCGTCAGTCCCATACTGCCTCCGTGCCACATACCAGTTGCCTCCCCCCCAATCGGTATCTCCAGCCCATAGCTCAAGGATGATGAAAGAGGTGAAGTTCTCGATATCGAGTTGCTGCACAGCTTGCTCATACTGCGCTGCCGCGCTCAAGTCCGCACTGGTAATCCAGTCTACAAACGCATCCCAGGTTATATGTTCCTCATTGCGAAGCAAGTCCCAGTAATCGTGGTCGAAGTGCGTGGCCAGGAAAGATTCGTTAATGCGCTCGGTCAGGTTGTACAGCCCCCAGTAGTCCCCGTTCAGATACACCTCTACCCAGCGTCCCCGCGCGGCTACCTGTCCCATTGCCCCGTGCAACTCCCGGACCACCTGATCCCGCACATACACCACCTCTCCGAAAGAACAGCTTGGTCCTTCATGGCACGACCAACTGTCGTTGGCTCCTGCCCGCAACACCAGCCGGCCATACCGCTGCCCCGGCGCCGTCCCAAACAGCGGGTACGCTAACTCGCGTGGCCCGTACTCCCCCCGGAAGTACAGCCGGAACGACTGCTTGCTAGTCCTCCGGCTGATATTCCCATGGATGCGGAGGCCGGCTCCCACGCTGAAGCCAAGCTCGCCCTTCGGCGACAGCCACTCCACCGTCACCGGCCGCTCCCAGGCCCGCCCGCGTGCCTCCGCGTTGACGTAGATTCCCGTCGTCACGTCCCACAGATGGGCCGGCTCCGTCACCAGCGACACCACCGGCAGTCCGGTCCCCTCCCCCACCAGATACGTCGCCGTAGTTACGGCACTCACCGGTGCGCCGTCGCGCAGCGCCACCGCCCGCAGCACCGTCGTTTCCGCTATTTCCAGGGGCGCCGTGTACGCCTGCCCCCCTAGTGTTGGATCAGCTCCATCTAGGGTGTAGTACACCGTAGCTCTCCCGACCGGTGTCTCTAGCCGCACCGTCACGGGGGCGACGAAGCGTCCACTGCCCGGCCTAAGCAGCACCGGCAGTGCGTCTGCCGCTGCCTGCGGACGGGTAGTATTTGCTGTCCAAGGAGTCGGGATTGGGAAGGCCACCCACCGGTCGGATACCGTTCCCAGCCGCCCGAGCGAGACATCCGTCTCTTGCTTCTCGAACGTCACCGCGTCAACTACCTGCCCGTCCGGGCCGAACAAGCCGACGTACTCCCCACCGACGTTCAGCCGGAAATTCGTGTGCCAGCCGGCCGATGTCACCCGGTTGTCCCCAGAGGCCCACACCACCAGGAAAGCCTCCGGCGCCAGTGTCGTGACAGGCAAGCGCCATTTGTCCGGCGTGGCGGGGTCATCAGTCAGGGTGTAGCCGGCGAGAGAGATGGGGCTGTCCGTCGGGTTGTGCAGCTCTAGCCAGTCGGAGTAGCCGCCCTGGTCGTCGGACACGGTGCTTGTATTCGCCGCCATGACCTCGGTGATGAGCACACCCGGCGTGGCGGCCTGTGCTGCCGGTGGGCTGATAGCCAACAGGGCCGGAAGTAGCCCCAGCAGCAGGGGCCAGCCCAGGAGAATCAGGCGACGCATATGAACGGACTCTTAGCCATAGACTAACGACGGCCTATAGCCTAGAGTCTACCGGCGCAGAGTTAACGACTTGCTAACGGGTGATTAATCATCATGCCGGACCGTCGGGCCATGATGACGAGCGTCCTACTGACGCCATAGGGCAGGGGCACAGTGACATGGGGTTAACGACATGCTCACGGGGGTGGTTATCAATGCCACCCGACCGGACATTGCCGGGCGAGCCTGGCGTCATTGGCCCCACTACTGCAACGAACGAGAATGGATGCGAGGTGAGGTGCATGTCTTTCCACCCGGCGGTCTTGACAGCAAGCCGGCGGTGGCTACCCTATCATTGCAGCAACGCAAGGCGCTACCGTGCTCATCGCCGATATTGATGATGCGGCTGCCGAGCGACGGGTAGCCAGTATTACCGCGGCCGGGGGTGTGGCGGCGTCCTTCCACGCCGACGTCGGCATTCACCAGGACGTTCAGGCAATGGTGGCGCACACCTTGGAGCGCTGGCAGCGGCTCGACATCCTCGTCAACAACGCCTATGCGGTCATTGACCCGGAGGGTACCGGCAGTGCGTTGGAGGTCAGTGCGGAAGGTTGGGATCGGGGCATGGCCGTGCTCACCAAGTCCATCTTCCTGGCAGCGAAATACGCCGTGCCGGTGATGCAGGACGCCGGTGGTGGCAGCATCGTCAACATCTCCTCCGTGCATGGTCTGCTCATGGCCCCGGGCCATATGGTCTACGAGGCCGGCAAGGCGGCCGTGATCGGGCTGACGCGGCAGCTGGCCACCGAGTTTGGTCCCTGGAATATTCGCGTGAACGCGATCTGTCCCGGACATATGGTGACCGGCCGGATTCAGGAGCGCATGTGGGATGAGAACCCTAGTGGACTACGGTTCTTCGAGCAGCAGTATCCCCTGCGCCGCTGCGGTCGGCCCGTGGACATTGCCAACGCGGTCGTCTTCCTCTGCTCGGACGAGGCCGCCTTCATCACCGGCCACGCGCTGGTGGTTGACGGCGGGTTGAGCATCCAGCTCCAGGAGAACTTGAGCGTCCGCCTGGGCCAGTACCTCCAGGAGCACCCCGACACGCATATGCCCTACTAGCCGGGCCCACGGTGGGTAAAAAAGCAATGGCCCAGGCAACGACCGATTGCCGCACTCGCTCTCGCCAGCAGTATCGGCGGCGCTATGGCTCAACGGGCAGCCGCGCGGCACCGGCCGGCGGGCGACGCAGCCGCTTGACGACGGCAATCCAGGTCGGACTAATCAACAACGTCAACGCGATTACCGCGACGGTCGTCTGATAGGCAAAGCCCGTGATCAGTTGGGCTTGCAGCCCGACGGCAGCGAGTACCAGGCTGAACTCGCCGATCTGCGACAGCAACGCTCCGGCGTACAGGCTCTCGCGCCAGTCATCACCCAGCATCCGCATGATCAGGGTGCTGATGGGGGTATTAATCAGGAACACCGCGCCGACCAAGAACAGGATCACCTGCCAGTTGTCGCGGGCAAAGGTGAGGTCAATGGACATACCAATCGAGACAAAGAAAAGGGCGACGAATACGATATAGAACGGCTCCATGCTCTTGGTGACCCAGTGCTCCTCGGGCGTAGCGGCAATCAGAATGCCGGCGACAAACGCGCCAATAGCGACCGACAACCCTAGTAAGCCGATGGTGAAGGCGAGGCCAAAGCAGACGATCAAGGCGGCGAAGACCTGTAGCTCGTGGTCTGCGCGCAAAAGACGCGCAAATGGCAGGTGGAATTCGCCCCGCCTGGTCACCCACGTGAGCAGCGCGATCAGGAGCACACCGCCGAGGACCTGGAGGCCGACTACCGAGGCGGTGGGGGGCTTCCCACCCAAGAAGTCCAGCGTGATGAGCATGGGGATTAAGGCGAGGTCCTGGATCAGCAATACACCCGTCACGTCGCGGCCGACCCGGGTATCCATCTCACCCCAGTCGCGGAGCATCTTGAGCACGACGGCCGTACTGTTGAGGCTGAGCACGAACCCGAGCAGGATGATGCGCTCCGTCGGCCAATCCAGGCGGCTGCCGATCAGCCACGCGCAGCCGATGCCCACCATGGCCTTGAGTAACATCCCGAACAGCGGTGCCTGCCAGCGCTCCAACAGACGCGGCAGCGAAATCTCCATGCCGACAAAGAAGAGCAGCAGCACTACGCCAATTTCACCCAGGCGGATGATTACGTTGGCGTCGTTGACCAGCCCTAGTCCCTGCGGGCCGATCACCACGCCGGCGATCAAGTAGGCGACCGCTGCGGGCTGCCGCAGTCCCCGCAGCGCGAGGCCAAGAATCAGGATGGTAAATACGATACCGACGACGACAGGCATCGCCGGGTCCATATGCATCGGGTTACTCCATCAGCCGCAAGGTGCGGACGAGGGGCTGGCTGCAAAAAGCCGGTCGCACCGGAGGCCGACACGCCGCCGCACGCTCCGGCCGCCACGTGTGGGGAGAGGATGGCAGGTAAGGCACTACAACTAGCAACGGAGGGCAAAAAGAAATGGCCCTGGCAACGACCTATTGTCCCACTCGCTCTCGCTAGCAGTATCGTCGGCGCTGAGGCAGTTCACTACCGTGTTCGGGATGGGAACGGGTGGGGCAGCCTCGCTAGAGTCACCAAGGCCATCTCAAGATAGCCGAAATGAGCGCCCCGGCCTTCCGGGTGGAAAGCCGGGCAAAGAAGAGCGAGCGATCTACGGAGTTCAGATCCAAAAATGCCGATCGAGGCATCGTATTGAGACGGCGTCGTCCAGGAGGATGGCTCCCCTACACCGGTCGCCCGGCTTCCAGGTACCACCTCACACCTCCTCATCTCGGAGGGGACTCTCCCGCGCACCGTTACCGGCGCGCGGCGGGACGGGTCATCTTGGGGGCGGTTTCGCACTTAGATGCTGTCAGCGCTTCTCCGGTCCTGACGTAGCTACCCAGCGGTGGACTTGGCAGCCCAACTGGCACACTAGCGGTCAGTCAGCCCCGGTCCTCTCGTACTAGGGGTCGCTCCCCTCACCCGTCCGGCGCCCGCAGCGGATAGAGACCGAACTGTCTCACGACGTTCTGAACCCAGCTCGCGTGCCGCTTTAATGGGCGAACAGCCCAACCCTTGGGACCTGCTCCAGCCCCAGGATGCGACGAGCCGACATCGAGGTGCCAAACACTGCCGTCGCTATGAACGCTTGGGCAATATTAGCCTGTTATCCCCGGGGTAGCTTATATCCGATAATCTACGCCCCTGCCACTTGGAGACGTAGGGTCACTAGGCCCTGGTTTCCCATCTGTTCGGCGTGTCTGCCTCACAGTCAAGCCCCCTTGTGCCCTTACACTCGCGAGCGCGGTTTCCCTGCGCGCTGAGGGGACCATTGGGCGCCTCCGTTACACTTTAGGAGGCAACCGCCCCAGTTAAACTCCCCACCTGGCACTGTCCCGGGCACACTATCCCAGCGGGGTGTACACCGGTTAGACCTAAGCGACGTTCAGAGTGGTATTTCACTATTGCCTCCCCCACCCCCACGAGGATGGGTTCCTAGGCTCCCACCTATCCTACGCAAAACGTAACTCGAGCCCATGCCAAGCTAGAGTAAAGCTCCACGGGGTCTTTTTGTCCTGCTGCGGGTCGTCCGAATCTGCACGGACACTTCAATTTCGCCGGGGTCTCGGCCGAGACAGTGCTCAAGTCGTTACGCCATTCGTGCGGGTCGGAACTTACCCGACAAGGAATTTCGCTACCTTAGGACCGTTAGAGTTACGGCCGCCGTTCACCGGGGCTTCGGTTCAGGGCAGAAAACCCCTCCCCTTAACCTTCCGGCACTGGGCAGGCGTCAGCCCCCATACTTCCCCTTACGGGTTTGCGGAGACCTGTGTTTTTGTTAAACAGTCGCTTGAGCCGCTGCGCTGCGCCTCGCGGCTCCTCCGGGCGCATGTCCCTTCAAAGCCACGAGGACCCCTTCTTGCGAACGTACGGGGTCAATTTGCCGAGTTCCTTAGCCGAGACTCTCCCGAACGCCTGGGGGTCTTACTCCCCTGCCTACCTGTGTCGGTTTGCGGTACGGACACGATGTGACTCGCTAGAGGCTTTTCTTGCCGGTACGGCGTACCACGAATTGGTTTTGGGTTGCCCCGCCACCTTTCCATCACCTCTCACGGATAACAGGGTGTCGGATTTGCCTGACACCCCCCGCTACCGGTTTGGACGGCTATGGCCAGCAAACCGCTCGTGGGAGCCCGCCGGGTCCCCTCATCGCTCAAATGTCGCACCGTGGGACGGGAATATCAACCCGTTGTCCATCGCCTTCGCTGTCACCTGCGCGGCAGCTAAGACTTAGGCCCGCCTAACCCGGAGCGGATTGGCCTTCCTCCGGAAACCTTAGGCTTTCGGCGCGTCCGGTTCACACAGACGTTATCGCTACTCATGCCGGCATTCGCACTGCACCCCGCTCCACGACGGCTCACGCCGTCGCTTCACTGCCGCACGCGGAGGACACGCTGGTCCTCCGGAGATGCACGCTCCCCTACCGCCCCAGCAGTATGCTGCTGAGACCCCGGGCTTCGGTGTCTGACTTAGCCCCGTTACATTGTCGGCGCCAGGCTACTCGACCAGTGAGCTGTTACGCTTTCGTTCGAGGATGGCTGCTTCTAAGCCAACCTCCTGGCTGTCTACGCATCCCGACCGCCTTTGCCACTTCAGTCAGAACTTGGGGACCTTAGCCGCGGGTCTGGGCTGTTTCCCTCTCGACGATGGAGCTTAGCCCCCACCGTCTCACTCTGCTCGCAAGAGCTGACGACGTTCGCGGTTTAGCGGTGTTTGGTAAGCGCTGTGCTCCCGCACACTACCAGTGCCTTACCGCCGCCAGCAGACCGAGCAGGCTGAACCTCAATCCATTTCGGGGAGAACCAGCTATCTCCGAGTTCGATTGGCATTTCACCTCTACCCACAGCTTATCCACCCAATTTGTAACTTGAGTTGGTGCGGGCGTCCAGTCCGTGTCACCGGACCTTCCCCCTAGCCATGGGTAGCTCACTCGGTTTCGGGTCGGCCCTACGCGACCGGGTCCTTCTCGAAAGAAGGACGGGCGCCCTCTTCGGACTCGCTTTCGCTCCGGCTCCCCCGCATTTCCGTGCAGGTTAACCAAGCCACGCCGGGCCACTCGCCGGCTCATACTTCAAGAGGCACACGATCAGGGAGCACACTGCGTGTTACCAAACGTCATTCGCGCCGAAGCGCGGCCGACGCCCTATGGGAGCACGAAGTGCGGTTCCCCTCTCGCTGACTGTAAGCATGTGGTTTCAGTGTACTCTTTCACTCCCCTCGCCGGGGTACTTTTCACCGTTCCCTCACGGTACTCTGCGCTATCGGTGGGTGATGGTATTGAGCCTTGGAGGGTGGGCCCCCCAGTTTCCCGCAGGGTTTCACGTGTCCCGCGGTACTCGGGTAGTAGCAGCAGAAGAGCACGCGCACTTTCCTACGGGGTTCTCACCCTCTCGGACCGGCCTTTCCAGGCCGTTCGGTCCATGCTCGTGCGTACCTTCCGAGGCAGCGGCCGCCGCCTCCCTGCTACACCCACAACCCCGCCGGATCCATCGGCCGGCCGACCATGATCGGATCCGCGGTTTGGGCTCTCCCCCGTTCGCTCGCCACTACTTGGGGGATCTCATACGGTTGATTTCTTTTCCTCGGGGTACTGAGATGTTTCAGTTCCCCCGGTTCCCCCAGCCGGCACAACCATAGGCTGCACCGACCGTGCTCCGATATGACTCGAAGCGGGTTTCCCCATTCGGGCATCTGTGGATCAACGCTTGCTGACAGCTCCCCACAGCCTTTCGCGGCCTACCACGCCCTTCATCGGCCATCACCCCCGAGGCATCCACCACACGCTCTTATCCCGTCTCAGGATGTTCTCGATCGGCAATTTTGAAGCTGAACCCGTATTGCAGATTCTCGCTCTTCTTCAGTTGTGAAGGTACGCCCGATGGCGAGAGTGCCACCACGGAGAGACAACCGCGCCAGCCGTATTCCAGCCAAGCCCACTCATCTCTCGGCAAAGAACTACTATACCGCTCCGGGCCGGAATGTGTCAAGTAGCTCGCCAAGAATCGGCCGGCGGTACTATCCGCCTTGCCCTGGCCTACAGTGGTATCTGACGGTCAAGCGCCGGGGGTGGTTGTAGCCGCCGCGCCGCGCTCGGCGGCGGCGCGCACTGCCGCCAGCGCCGCCGCCGGATCGGCCGTGCCAAACACCGAGGTCCCGGCGACGAGGTAGGTGGCGCCAGCCGCCGTTGCCGGCGCCGCCGTGTGGCGATCAATGCCCCCGTCAACGCCGATGACCGGCGGCATCGGTTGCAGGGCCGCCTGCTGCGCCAGCTCGCGGACCTTGGGCAGCAGCTCGGCCCGGAAGGGCTGACCGCTATAGCCCGGCTCGACGGTCATTACCAACACCATGTCCAGCGCATCCCACAGCCCGGTAAGCAGCTGCGCCGGGGTGAGCGGTCGGAGGGCCACCCCGGCGCGGGCGCCGCCGGCGCGGATCATGCCCAATACCCGCCGCAGCGCGTCCGGCTCCGGCGAGGCTTCGAGATGCACCGTTATCAGACCGGCCCCCGCCTCAATCATCGGCTCGATGTGCCGGTCGGGGTTGAGCACCATCAAATGCACGTCGAGCGGCAGCGGCGTGCGGGCACGGATCGCGGCGACCATTTGCCGGCCAAAGGTCAGTTCCGGCACAAAGTGGCCATCCATCACATCTATGTGGATGGCGTCGGCCCCTCCGGCGGTCACGACATCTACGGCATTCCCTAGTGCGGCCCAATCCGCCGCCAGCAGCGACAGGCCGATGGGGATGGGCGGGGAAGCGGAAACGTCACCAGTGTCGGAGTAGCTCACGAACTGTGCTCCTGTACGAGCGGCCGTCGCCGCACGGTAGTTTGCAGTTGACCACACGCCGCCTGAATGTCGCGGCCCATCTCGCGGCGAATTGTCGCGATGAGACCGGCTTGGCGCAGCGTCCGATGGAACGCCTGCACCGCCTCGTCCGACGAGGGCGCATACGGCAACTCGGCCACCGGGTTCATCGGGATAAGGTTGATATGGCAGTCGAGTCCCCGCACCAACTTGACCAGCGCCCGCGCCAACGCGGGCGAATCGTTCACCCCGGCCAGCATCGTATACTCGAACGTAACCCGCCGGCCCGTCTGTGCCTGGTACGCCCGGCACGCCGCGAGCAGGTCTTCCACCGGGTAGCGGCGATTGAGAGGCACCAGCTCGTCGCGGACAGCGTTGGTCGGGGCGTGCAGCGAGACCGCCAAGCGCACCGGCCACGGCTCGTTGGCCAGCCGCGCGATCCCCGGCAACCAGCCCGAGGTCGAGATCGTCAGCCGCGGGGGGCCTAGTCCGGCGCCGAGCGGATCGCACAGCCGCGCGACCGCTTCCAGACAGGCCGCGTAGTTCAGCAGCGGCTCGCCCATCCCCATGAAGACCACGTTACGCACGACCGGCGGGCGCTGGCGCGTGCGGCGCAGGAAGTGGAGCGCCTGGTCAATGATCTCGGCGGCGGTCAGATTGCGCGTCAGACCCATCAGCCCTGTGGCGCAGAACGAGCATTGGAGCGCACAGCCCACCTGCGTGCTCACGCACACTGTGCTGCGGTCGGCGCCGGTGCCGTCGCTGCGCCGGTGGTACTGCATCAGCACCGTCTCGATCAGGGCGCCGTCGGCCAAACGCAGCACCGCCTTGGTGGTGTCCCCGTCGGCCGAGGCAACTTGCGTGACGACCTCGGCCGAGCTGAAAGCGTAGGTCTCGGCCAGCCACGTCCGCAGTGCTTGGGGGACGTTGAGCATCGGCGCGAAGTCGGTGATCGTGCTGCGGTAGACCCAGCGCACCACCTGCTCGGTGCGGAACGGCCGCTCGCTCCGCGCCGCCAAGACCTCCTGCAACGCGGCCCAAGACAGGCCGGTGATCGGGGGATTGGGGCGCCCGGTTGCGGCCGCGGCAACGTGCTCGGTCGGGGGCGCTGCTGCGAGCGTAGCCATCGGATGCGGTCTCAGTCGGTCAAGGCTGGCGTCCGGCCGGGTCTATTCGACACAGCGGCCTCTCCCTAATCGCTGGACCGGGCCGCCGGAAAACGTATCGGTGCCGACGCTTGCTACTCGTCGCTGCGTCCCATCAGGATGAAGAGGAAGTAGAGCAGCGTCGAGAGCGCCTGGGCCAGCGCCGCCACGTAGGTCAGTGCAGCGGCGTTGAGTACCGCCTTGGCCTGGCCGCGCTCCTCGGAAGTTACCAGGCCGTTGTTCGAGAGGAGTTGGAGCGCGCGGTTGCTGGCGTTGAACTCTACCGGCAGCGTGACCAGCGCAAAAATGGCCGCAGTGCTGAAGAACGCTACACCTAGCCACGCGAGCTGCGGGATGATGAACAGACCCACGAAGAACAAGATGTAGCCCAAGGTGCTGCCAATGTTGACGACCGGGACCAACCCGGCCCGCCACCGCAACGGCGCGTAGTTCTGGGCATCTTGCACCGCATGACCGACCTCGTGCGCGACCACGCCCACCGCCGCGACCGAGTAGTTGTCGTAGTTGGAATCGGAAAGCCGTAGCACCTTGCTACTGGGGTCGTAATGGTCGCTGAGATCACCTGGCACCCGCTCGATCTGGACGTGGTAGAGGCCCAGTGAGTCGAGCAGGCGGCGGGCAACGTCAACGCCCGGTCGGCCCGCATACGTGGCTACTTCCGCATACTTCGCATAGGTGCTCTTGACCTTATACTGGGCATAGAGCGCCAGCAACAGTGCTGGGCCGGCAAAGACAAAGTACAGTGGGTCAAAGAAGAACATGCTAATACCCTCCTGGCATAGCCTCCTACAATCCTAGTATAGCAGCGTATAGCAGCCGTGCGGTCCACCACGCCCCCTCTCCACGCATGGTGGAGAGGGGGCGTGAGGGTGAGGACCGACACCCTACGCCGCGACTGCGATACGGCGTGGGCGCTGATGCTGCGTCTTGGGCAGGGTGAGGCGTAGCACGCCGTCTGCCAAGTGCGCCTGCACCTCGTCGGCGTCCACCTCGCCCGGCAGCCGCCAGGCAAAGTGGAAATCGCCGGACTGCACACCCCACCACAACCGCGTGGCCTGCTCCGGCACAGTCACCGTGCGCTGGCCCTTGATCGTCACCACGTCGTCGTGGATCGAGACCTCCAGGTCATCGGCCGGCACGCCCGGTAGCGGCACCTGTAGCTCGTAGCCCTCGGCCGTCTCGTAGAGACTGGCAGCCGGATAGCCACCCGGCGCTGCCCGACCGTGCCACGGACGGGACATGAAGCTACCGTCGCGGAACAGCCGGTCGGCCAGCCCACCGAAGGGGCGCGCCACTACATACGGGTCATACCGCACTATCGTCGCCATTGCTCTTTCCTCCTTAGCGGGACTGCTGTGTCCCGCCGCCTCGTGGTGTATGGTTGCCACCCGTCATCGTGGTGACAGTAGAGAGCATAACACCTTATTTTCAAGATGTCAAGTAAAATGAGCGTATCTCTATCAATAGTGCGGTCGATGTGCCAGCGTCCGGCGGCGCTTGCCAAGACCCGCGGTCGCAGCGGTACACTCGTGAGACTATGCCACGAGTGGAGCGTGCGTCCCCTAGACTGCGGCTTGCGCCGCAGTGACGAGGCGCAGTCCAGGAACGTCATTGCGGCGTAGGCCGCAATCCATACGCCCGATGCCGCAGCCGGGTTATTTTCATAGCCAGAGAGGAGCCACCGATGAAGCTGTCCTGTCAGGAGCACTTAGTCCCCGGCGACACGTTCGCCGACCGCTTGGCCAACCTCGCGGCGTGGGGCTACGAGGGAGTAGAGCTGACCGGCGGCGACGGCCGCCTACTCGCCCGTGAGGATGAGATCAAGGCGGCCTTGGCCGATAGTCCGGTCCAAGCGAGCACGATCTGCGGCGGCCAGACCAACCAGTTCGTCCACCGCGACCAGGCCAACCGCGAAACCTCAGTCCGAGAGCTGCGCGCGGCGCTCCGCCTGACCGCCGCGGTCGGGGCTATCGGCTGCATCATGGTCCCGCTGTTCAACCGCGATCCGCGGGTGCTCGGTCTCGAACCCTACGCCACCACCGAGCAGCTGCAACGCGACCTGCTGGTGACGATCATGCGCCCTCTGGCGCAGGAGGCGGCCGACCTGGGCGTGTGCATCTTGATCGAGCCGCTGATCCGCTACGAATCCAACTTCCCCCAGGACCTGGCCGAGGCCGCCGCGATCTGTGATGAGGTGGACAGCCCCGGCCTGAAGCTGATGGCCGATTTCTTCCACATGAACGTCGAGGAAGCCGACATCGCCGCCAGCCTCACGGCGGCCGCGCGGCACGTGCGCCATATCCACCTCGCCGACAGCAACCGCCAGGTTCCCGGGCACGGGCACACCGATTTCGTCAGCGGCTTTCGGGCGCTCCGCGCCATGGGCTACGCGGGCTACGGCGCCCTGGAGTGCAGCGTCGCCGAGCCACGCGACCAAACGCTCCAAGAGACTGCCCGCTACCTCCAGAACTGCCTCGAGCAAGCGGCCTAGCGCCGTCGGCCTGGCCCCCACCCTCGCCCTCCCCCGGAGCGAACTCCAGGGGAGGGAATAGACTGTCCCCATGCAAAGCGGGGAGCCAGCGGGGGACTGTTCTCCGGCCTGACCCCATTAGTAGCGCGTCATGGTTGATCGTCCAGCAGCCAGGCCAAGTTGAAGCGCACCACACTGATCTTTTCGAGGTCTCTGCGCTGGCCATTGCTGTAGATGCAGAGAATCGTCCCGTCACTGGTCACGGCCAAGTCGGAGTACCGGGCCGGCCCTGGCTCGACCAGCCGCGAGACCGGCCACGTCCGACCCTCGTCGCGGCTCAGGTAGACGGTCAGGTCCGATCCGCCCATGCGCGGGGCCGACGTGTCCGCGCGCCGGGGGCGGCTCGGCGGATGAGAGTAGAGCAGGGTAGGTGGCTGCCCGTCGGGGGGGCCGGTGTAGCGCACCAAGCCAGCGTCTACGCCCGGACCGGGGAGGTCTTCATGCTGGCCCAGCTCGGCAACGCTCTCGCCACCGTCGGTGCTGCGGGCGTAGTGCCGGTAGCCGGTGCGCCGGGTATTCTTGCGATAACTGACATAAATATCGCCAGTTATCGTCTCCACGAGACTGGCCTCATCGGACCCGTCGGGCAAGACGGCTCCGGTGCGCCACGTTTCCCCGTGGTCGTCGCTGTAGAGCAGTCCCCCACGTATACCGGGCACCTGTCCTGGCTCGCCCTCCTTATAGAGGAAGGCCGGGATCACCATCCGTCCGGCGTGCGTCCCCCTAGTCAACTGGATGCCATGGACGCCGTTGTTCGACCAGCCGACCCAGCCATCCGCATTCGGCGCCGGCCGGACGTGCGCCGGCGCCGACCACGTGCGGCCCTCGTCCGTGCTCTTGAGCAGCCAGAACTCGGCGCACCGCTCGCCGGAGCTGCGGAAGTAGTCGAGAATATCCACTATCTGCGCGGGTACCTTCCAGAACGCCAGGAACAGCGCCCCGGTGCTGCGGTCCTCGACGAGAGCGCTGGGACAACAATGGCTCGCCGGGTCCGCGTAGAGCACCTCCTGCCGGGACCAGGTCCGGCCGCCGTCCTCGCTCTGCGATAGCAAGATGTCCTTGGCCGTGCGACCATCGCTCGTCGAGTCATGGCGTCGCTGGCATACCGCAATCGCGGTGCCTTGGGCGGTGACGAGCAGACCGGGAATATGCACCCCAAACCCGTCGAGGTCGTGGAACTGCTGGTTCATATGGTCCACGACGATCTGCGCCCGTGCCAACCGCCGCTTTTGCTCGCGCGTCGCGTTGGCGGGGGAGATGAGTATCGTGTTGGGGTCACGAGTGCTGAAGAAGAACATCCCCACCATGCCCTCCGCAGGCTCCCAGTGATAGTCGGGCGCCGGCAGCAACGACTCGCCCTTCCCGGGGAGGAAAACGTCAACTTTCTCACAGTATGCTGCGCTCATCTTGTCCGCTCTTTCCCGGCCGGCAGCCGCTCTCCGCGTAACCCACACCCCTCGGGATCGGCCTCCACCGTATACGCTGCGACCGCTAGCGTCCATTGCCTAGACAAATAGCGCAGAGTAGAGTAATATGGCGATTACAAGCCCACAAAGATGCAGAGGCATCGTGCGGAGGAAGTGGGCCGGAGCCTCCCCTCCATCGGGGGGAGCATCAGCACAAACAAGGAGGGCGCTGCGATGGCGAGAGTAATACGCCGGAGGTACTTGGGCGGGACTGCTGCCCTAGTAGGCGGGCTATTGGCAACCGCCTGCGGTGAACCGACCGTGCGCTACGTCGGCCAACCCCAGGCCGGACCGGCGGGGCCGGCGGGGCCGGCGGGAGCAAAGGGGGAGACCGGTGCCCAAGGCGCGCAGGGCGCGCAGGGCGCCACCGGAGCTTCATCCAAGGCGGTCAGGATCTCCTTCCCCGACGGCTGGGCCAACTACACGATGGAGAAGCGGCTGCCGGTGTTCGAGCAGGAAAACCCCTCCATCGCCCCCATTTTCGAGCCAACCCCCGACTATCACTCGAAGCTGGCGGTGGTCTTTGCGGCCGATACCCCAGCCGATATTCACGTCTTCGAGGCCGACGACGCCGCGATGTACGCCTTCTGGGCCGCAAAAGGCGTGCTGACGCAGCTCGATTCCTACATCTCGCGGGATCAATACGACATGAGCGTATTCTTCCCGCAGGTGCTGCACTCACTCAAGATCGTGGACGGCAAGTACTGGGGCTTCCCCTACATGGCGTTCATGGCCCGCTGTGGACTGTTCTACAACATCGGCAAGTTCGAAGAGAAGGCCATCCCGCTGCCGACCGAAGACTGGACCTACGACCAGATGCAGGAGACGGCCGAGATATTCACCGTGCGCCAAGGCTCCGAGGTCACGGAGTGGGGTGGCGGCCGGAAGTTCGGCGGCGACTTGGCCCTGATGGCGGTCCTGCGTGCGTTCGGCGGGGACCTCTACAACGACGACGGCACCAAGACGCTCATCGGCACGAAAGAGTCCCAGGAGGCCATTACCTGGTGGTTCGACCGCCGCCTGAAGGATCAGGTCCTGGCAATAGACCTGGTTGACAATAAGCCGCTGTACCCGAGGACCATGATGGAGCAGGGCAAGTCGGCCTTCGCCGTGGGCTACAACCCCGGCGACCGTCTCGCCGTGGCGAGCGCTATGAACCCGGCCGGCGCGCGCTGGGGGCTAGTGCTCCAACCCAAGGGGCCGGGCGGCCGACGCGGTGGCGCCTTTTTCAACTCCCCGACCGGCATTGCCCGCGTCTCCAAGGTGCCGGATGAGGCCTGGGAGTTGCTGAAGTTCTTCGCCAACAAGGAGAGCGCCGTGGTGATGGGCACTGCCCCGCCAGGTGCGCGCAATACCTCCCACATGGGGCCGCGCAAGGATGCCTACGCCGACCCACGCTTCCTCGCGGCGCCGGGGATGCCGGATGGGGTGATGGAGGCCGTCGGTCGCTCCATGGCGTTGGACGAGCCGTTCTCCTTTGCCGCCAACTTCATGGCCTCGGCCATCGAGCAGGTCATCAACCCGGCACTGCTCAAGGCCCTGCGTCAAGAGGTGGCCTACGACACGGGCTTCTTCGAGAACATCTCGAATCAGATTCAGGCCATCATGGACAAGCCCCGCGAGACCGCCTAATCGCCAGCAGGACCATGTTCCCATGACTCGATGGCGACACACGTCGTGGGATGAGCGCGCCGGCCTCCCCGGGGGCCGGCGCGTATTCTTTTCCTAGAGGAGGGCAGCACCATGAAACTGGGTATGAGCGGCCACAACCTGTCGGAAGAGCGCCTACAGTACATCAAGCAGTTGGGTAGCGACGGAATCTTCCTCGATGCCGGAGTCTTGCCCGGCTACAGGGAGCGTGGCTACGCAACCGTGGATGAGCTGGCCACCGCCAAGCGGACGGTCGCGGCCTACGAGCTGGAAATCCTGAACCTCCGCACCGAAGCCCCGGACACCGCGCCCATCCTCCAGAATCGGCCGGACCGGGATGCAGCGATAGACCGCATCTGCGCCACGGTGCGGGCCGCCGGCGCGGTCGGTATCCCCACCGTGTTCTACAACCTCACGGTCTGGCGCAGCTTGGGTACCTCCTGGGGCAGCTACGCCGGTGTACCCGGTCCCGGCCCCGACGACCTGGACAATGGCTCCGGTCCCGGTCGTTACCGCCGGCCCGTCGGGCGCGGTGGCGCGGTGCTCTTGACCCACAGCAGAGCACGCGCAGCCGATGACGCGGCAAACTCGCCAGCGGAGGTCGTCGCCCCCTACGGGCAGATCAGCGCCGACGAGATGTGGGAGCGCGTGCAGTATTTCTACGAGCGCGTCATTCCCGTCGCCGAGGAAGCGGGCGTGAACGTGGGCGCGCATCCCGACGACCCACCGGAACGGCACTATCGCGGTGTAGAGCAGATACTCAACAACTTCGAGGGGCTGAAGCGGCTCACCGAGTTGGTGCCCAGCCCGCGCAGTGGGCTGCTGCTCTGCTTTGGCACCCTACACGAGATGGGTGGCGATACGCTCGGCGCCATCGAATACTTCCTGCAACGCGAGAAGATCTTCAGCTGCCACTTCCGCAACCCGCGTGGCACCGTGCCGGGCGGCTACTACCAAGAGGACTTTCTCGACCGCGGCGACGTTGACATGCTGGAGTTGATGCGCCTGCTCCACACGCACAACTACCAAGGCTCGGTGGACCCCGATCACGCGGTCGGGATCACCGGCGACGACGACGGGCGGATCGGGTTTGCCTGGGAGATGGGCTACATCATGGCGCTCAAAGCCGCTGCTGAGGCGAAGAGCTAGGCCCGCTACCAAGACACTCGTCTGCAGCGTCCATTAGCAACCTCAGTAAGAAACCGGCTCCCAGCGCTTGCTCTCCATCGAGCGATAGGCCGCGTCAATGATGACGTTCACAGCGTAGCCATCGGCAAAGTCTTCGCGCGCCGGTTTTCCGAGGGTGAGGCACTCCACGAAATGCCGCAGCTCTTCGTGGTAGCCGTAGACGCGCGCCTCGTCCGGGACCGGAAACACCCACCCAGCGTCCGCCTCTGCCTTCTCCAGCACGTAACCGGCGCTCTCCAGCGTGAAGGCCCGCACGGGTGTGCCGCGTGTGACGTCGGTAAAGATCGCACCCTTGGTACCGTACACCTCGTTGCGTAGGTCCAACCCTCCCCGGGCACTGAAGGCGACATCCGTGTAGGCGAGTTGCCCGCCCTCGAACCGGAGCAGCGCCACTGCGGTATCTTCCACATCCATCTTCTCATGATGCAAGAGACGATCACCCCAGGCCATCACTTCCACGACCGGCACCTCTTTCCCCACCAGATACCGCGCCGCCTCCACCGTGTGACTGCCCATGGTCAGCAACACACCACCTCCGGCCGTCTCCCGGCGCCAGTTATAGGGGGAGTGCGAACCACTGTGCGCCTCCCGCAGCCGCATGGTCAAGACGTCACCGATGGCACCGTCAACGATCATCTGCCGCGCGTGCATCACGGCTGGACAAAAGACCTCCGTCTCGGCATAGCCGTGCCAGACGCCGGCTCGACGTACCGCCGCCAGCATCTCGCGGGCCTCCGCGGCCGAGCGGCCCAGCGGCTTCGTGATGACCATGGCCTTGCCGGCATCCGCTGCCGCGATCACGACGTCGCGGTGCAGATGATTGGGCAGCCCAATCACGACCAGGTCAACATCGGTGCGTTGCAACACATCGGCGATGCGCGTCGTGTGTGCCGGGATACCCCAGCGGCTGGCAAAGTCGTGGGCACGCTGGGCGGAGCGAGAGTGGTTGACCACGACCTCTTGATTGGGCACGTCTCGCAGCCCTTGCATGTAAAAGTCGGCTACGAACCCGCTACCGAGCATCCCAATTCGCACGGTCATGGTCTGTCTGTCCCTTTCCGGGCGTGACTATGAGACACTCCGGCGCTACCCGCGCTCTCCCGCATACACCCCGGGTAGCCTAGCACAGGCAGTCACACGAACGTGGGCCCGGATGGCGCGGGACATCGCTCGCCTTGGGGGGGTGGCGAACGAGCCGCACCAGTCCGTATCGCGTATGCTCTTGATACATCCACATCTGTCGCTGGTAGCTACACTGCCGGCAGCGTGTCAGGAGGAACGCGATGGCCGACGACCGCATCAGGGTGGGGCTAGTAGGCTGCGGCGGTATCTCGAGCCTGTACACCAGCATCTATGCCGGGCTGGTGGACATCGCCCAGGTGGTGGCGGTGGCCGACCTGGTAGACGAGTTGGCCGAGCACCGCCGCCAGGTGCTGGCCGACGCCTACGCCGCGGAAGCGCACACCGCCCGCGTCGCAGCCGCCGAGGCCCGCGACACCGAGACGCGGGCGGTACAACAGCGTCGGGCAGAGGTAGCCGCGGCTGCCGCCGCGACACCGATCAGGAAGTACCGCAGCCACGAGGAGCTACTCCAAGACGAGGAAGTCCAGGCGATGGTACTGCTCACCGCCCCATCGGTACGCGGCGAGCCGACGATAGCGGCGGCCGAGGCCGGGCGGCATATCTTCACCCAAGGGCCAATGGCCCGTAGAGTGGCGGAGGCCGACGCGATGGTGGCTGCCGTCCGCAATGCCGGCGTGCAGTTCCACTCCCAATGCGGCGCACGCTACCCCCGCGGTATGGTCCTGGCTCGCCGGGCGGTGGCCAGCGGCAAGCTGGGTACGCTCGGCAGCGCCCGCGTCGAGCTGAACTGGTACCGTCCCCAAACCTACTACCGACGCTGGGCCGGCACGTGGGAAGGAGAGGGCGGTGGCGCCGCCTTCCACCACGGTCGGTACATCATAGACCCCTTCCTGTGGGTGGTCGGATCGCCCATCGTCGAAGTCTTTGCCTACGCAGGGCCAATGCTGCGCCGCATCGAGCACGAGAGCCTGAGCCAAGCAGTGGTCCGTTTCGCCAACGGCGCCACCGGCAGTATCCATACCTCCCTGCTCAACCACGAGCAGCCGCACACGCCAAAAGGCCGCATCGAGATTCTCGGCCACGATGCCTCCCTGCTGGTCGGGGAGGCATACTACAAAGGGCAGTTGGGCGGGACCGTCCCCCGGTCCAACTACTGGCAAGCAGAGACCTCCTTCGGTTCCAACGACACGCCGGCCGCGGTGCAAGACCTTGATTCCTTGCGTGCGGAGGTGGCCGATGTACCGGAACAGGCGAGCGAGGAATACCAGAGCCGCCTGTTCCTGGAGAGCATCGCCAGCGGATCGGACCCGGTGGTCCCCATCGAGGTACCCCGCCATCACGTGGAGGTGGTACGGGCCATCTACAAGTCGGCCGAAGAGCACCGGCCGGTGACGCTGCCGTTGGATAAAGACGACCCCTTCTACAGCTTTGACGGCCGCCTCACCCACGGCGTCAAGCGACCAGACTAGGGCGGTCAGCGCGTCTGCTAACGTACTTGGGAGAGTGCCGCCGCACAGCGGCGCGCCAGCGAGGACCGGGCAAAGTAGGAGGAGCGCTCATGGTACAGACCACGCAGTCGGTGCTGACGGAGAGCCAACGGCGCGCCGCCGAGGAGGACGGCTACTTTGTGGTCGAGGGACTGGTTTCGCCGGCAACATGCCAGCGTTTCATCCAGCGTCTCGACGACTACGCCCACGAACGGCGGCCGCTCCCCACCGGCCTGAGTGTCCAGCGCGAGCCGCGCGTAGCACGGGGTACGCTCCAGGCAGCGCCGGGTGAAGATGTTCGCAAGATCAGCGGCGTCGCACAAGGCGACGATCTGTTCGGCGCGTTGGTGGTCCAGCCGGAGATCGTGCGGATCATCCAGGAGTTGACCAGCCCGAATGTGAAGCTGTTCCGCGCGGACGTGTTGATGAAGCCGGCCGGGGTCGGCTCGGCCAAGGGAATGCACCAAGATTCGCCCTACTGGCCCATCGAGCCGATGGCGCTCTGGTCGTGCTGGCTTCCCTTTGACCCCTCGTTGCTGGAGAACGGCTGCATGACTGCCATCCCCGGTAGCCACAAGCGCGGCCCGCTGCCCCATATCCGCGTGACCGACGACTACATTATTCCCGCGGAGCACTACGACCCCGACGATGTGGCCGCAATCCCGATGGAGCCGGGGAGCGGCCTGTTCTTCCACAGCCTGCTGCTGCACGGCACAGCCGAGAATCGCTCGGCGCTGCCGCGACGGGCGATCACGATGAGCTACATGGCCACCGAATCGTGCTACACCGGCCGGTCTCCGCAGCCGGAGTACCTGCGTATCAGCGGTGTAGACGTGTCCGGCGGCGTCTAGCCACCCACCCCGGCCCGTCATTCCCGCGCACGCGGGAATCCACGTCCCCCTGCATAGCGGGGAAGTCATAGGGGGGCCAGTATCACTCTGCGCTCTATGGCAAACCAATGAGTACTCCTCCAGGTACCGGCGGCGATCCAAGGCGACATAACTTGCACCGCGGCGGTCTAGCGGACGAGCCCACCCGGCTCCGTCCCCACCCGACGCTCTTCGCGCGGATCGGTGGACGCGCCGTCGTAGCGCAGATCATTGACACCTTCTACGACCGCGTCCAAGCCGACCCGCTGCTGGGGCCGCTGTTCGACCATTCCGAACGACACAATGTCGTCTCCCGCGGCCGGCAGCGGCGTTTCTTCGAGGAGTGGCTGGGCGGCGCCGCCCGCTACACGGACGACGAACCACGACCGCTTATGCAGGGGTTGCAGCGCCGCCACTACCCTTTCCCCATCACGGCAGCGGCGGCCGGACGCTGGCTGCACCACATGAGCGCGTCGCTGCGCGAATGTGGGATCGGTCCGGACATCGTGAGCGAGATCATGGGCCGGCTGGCTCCGATGGCCCGGCGCATGGTGAACGAAGAGGAACAGGCCCCTAGTGGCACCAATCCGATGCGGCAGCGGCAGACGCGGATCGCGTCCGCCTGGAAACTCGCCGCCCGCGGCGACCGAGACAGCTTGCGACCATTGATCGAGCGCGATCCGGGCCTGGTGACGCTGCGCTCAATCGCCGGCCGTACCCTACTGTGGGAGGCCACGCGGCGGGGCCGCCGGCCGGTCGTCGAGCTACTGGTAGAGCGGGGCGCCGATGTCAACGCCCCCGGCTGCGACCAGATGTCCCATTTCCCCTACGCTCGCACCGGCTCGACGCTGGTGATGATTTCGCCCTACTGCCTCGCCAAATGGCGCGGGTACGACGACCTCGCCGCCTACCTCCTGTCCCACGGCGCGATCATAGACATCTACACCGCCGCCTTCCTGGGCGACGTGCCGCGCGTCACTGCGCTGCTGGACACCAGCCCGGAGCTGGTGAACGCGGAGGACCCGGCCGAGGACTTCCTGCCCAGAACGCCGCTGCACCACGCCGTCAGTGGCGGTCAGTTGGCGGTGGCCGAGCTACTGTTGGCGCGCGGCGCGGAGGTAGCGCGGCATAGCCGCTGGCTGCTCACCTATGCCGCGGTGCGGAACCGCCTCGATCTCGTGCAACTGCTGGTCGCACATGGCGCCGAGGCGCGCGAATCGCTGGTGCTGGGGCCGCTGGGCACCGGCAAGGACCAAGCCATCGCCGACACGCTTATCGCGCACGGCTTCGATCTGCACCGCCGGCCGATGGCCTTCGAGCATTCCCGCGCCGATACCGGCGGGGGGCCGGCGGTGGTGCAGGCACTGCTCGCCTACGGCGCCGATCCGAACGCCCGTGGTCCCAACGGCCGCACCGCGCTCCACCTCGCGGCCCAGTCGGGCAACCTCGATCTGATTACAGTCTTGCTCGCCTACGGCGCAGATGCGAACGTCGCGGACGACGCCGGCACTACCCCACTCGTCGCCACCCTGCGGCGCAAGTCCCAGCAGCGGTCGGCGGCCATTGCCGCCCTCCTCGCCGGGGGTGCCGATCCAAACGTGCGGATGGGCAGTGAAACCCCGTTGCACAAAGTAGCGCGGGACAACGACATCGCTATCGCCAAGCTGCTCCTCGCCCACGGCGCCAACCCTGCGGCCCAAGACACCCGTGGGCGCACCCCACTCACGGTCGCCGCGCGCAAGGACCACGCCGAGATAGTCGCGCTGCTGCGCCAGCACGCAGCCTGAACCTGCCAGGCGGTGAGACGGCAGGGAGGAGTCATGTCCGCGGCCACGCCGTTTGACAGCATCCGCCGAGTACCGTAGATATAGAGGTATGAACGCCTACACACCACCACGTCCGGGCGAGGCAGCGCCCGTGATAGACATTCCGTCTCGCGATCTGCGCCCTACCGGCGTAGCGGCAGCGCGGGATCACCAACACGATGCCGCCCTACTACGTGACCTCCAGGCTCTGCAGTCACTTGCAGCGCTTGAGCCTGACTGGGATACCTATGGCGCAGAGCCGCCCAATAGCACGGCCTTGCGTCCGGCTCGTGATGCGCTCAGACGGCTGCACCAAGTAGCGTGTCTCCCAGACACGATCGTTCCCTCGGTCGAGGGCGGTGTAGCCTTCTCGTTCGTGAACGGCCGGAAACACGCGGACATTGAATTCACGAATGACGGCGAGGTGTTCGTTATCACCTCCACGAGTGCAGACGACGTGGTGGTACAGGAGTTCGCTCTAGCAGAGCTAGAAGAGGCTGTTGGGAGCGCCTGTGTCTACCTCGGCCGGCAGTAGACCGTCACGAATGTACGCTGCTGGCCGGCCGGCCATCCAGGACTTCTGGCCAGAGGAGCGTTTGTATTTCCGGGTCTGCCGAACCGATGCCGCCGGCCGCCCATGTGAGACTGCTGGGAAGCTGAATGTCGGCGCGATCAGAGCCAAGAACCAGTCGGTCAACCGGTCACGCTTCAGCGAACCCGAGGATGTGCTCATCCCGCCGACGGATAGACCCGACGCGGACTTCTCGCAGTGGGGGATAGCCTCCGTCGCCGTACACGATTTGCCGGTCCGGCTCAGGAGCACACCCGACAGCGATCCCTCGTACTCCTACCGGCCCGTACATGATCCTCTTCCTGATAACTACGCTCACTCCGAGATACGGGCGTACAACGATCAGACCGCAGCAGTCCATCCACAAGGCGGTCCGAGGGCTGTGTCACGGAAGTACCGCACGATGATGGCCCATTTGGCCGTTGTCCATAGACGACCGGCCCAGTAGCGAGGCCGTATATGACCACATCCCAGTCCATCCATGAGGCGGCGACACGGGGCGATCTGGCCGCGGCCCAGGCGTTGCTGGACGCCACACCAGCGTTAGCGAACACCAGAGATGAGCACGGCTGGGTGCCGCTCTTTCATGCCGGCCACTACGGCCACAAGCAGTTGGTCGAGCTTCTGTTAGCGCATGGCGCCGACGCTAGGATTGATCGCGGCCAAGTGCTGCACTACACCATGCAGCGGCGCCACAAAGACATCATGGAGGTATTAATCGCACACGGCGCCTTCGATGCTTACGTCAGGCCGCCCAATCAACGGATTCACGACCTATTCCTGGCCATCTTCCGGGCACAGTCGGACCACCTCACAGCGATGCTGCGGCACGACCCCGACCTGATCCATACGCGCGGCCATGCCGGATGGACCCTGCTGCACTACGCCGCAGAACACGGGGACCTGTCCGTTGCCGAGGTGCTGCTGGCCCATGGCGGCGAGGCACTCATCCAAGAGCGCGATGAAGTAAGCGCCACGCCGTTGTGTCGGGCCGTAACATGGCTCCACCTCGATGTCGTGAGGCTGTTACGAGCGCACGGCGCGGACATTAACGTGGACTGCTTCGGCAAAACGCCAGCGGAATGGCTGCAATGTTCCCTAGAACAGCCCTGGCTCAAGGATGCTCGCCTGCGGGCCGAGATCAAGTCCCTGCTCCGCCCGGATGACGGCTGACCCACCGCCGGCAACCTCCCCCTCTCCACATGGTGGAGAGGGGGCCGGGGGGTGAGGTACGCCACCGACCACCGCGAGTTGCTGGCCGGGCGCGCCGGCCGGTAGACTTACTGGCGAGGCCGCTGCCGATGAGCAGCGTTGGAGCCGGCGACCGCGCTTGATCGCACAGCGAACGGTCGGCAATCTAAGGAGAGAGTGCATCTTGCCAGTACGTATGCGTTTGACCCGCATGGGAAAGAAGAAGAAACCCCATTATCGCGTGGTCGTCGCCGATTCGCGCGCGCCCCGCGACGGCCGCTACCTGCAAGCGGTCGGCTACTACAGTCCGGTGGTCAAGGATCCCGAAACCGGCAAATCAACCGTGCAGATCGACCCCGAGCGGGCACGCGATTGGCTCCGCAAGGGCGCCCAGCCGACCGACCGGGTCCGCAAGCTACTGAAGATCGTCGGAGTTCTCGATGAGCACGACCGGATTACCGCCCCGCCGGACCCCGCCGCGGCGGCCACCAGCGCGGAATGAGGGGAACGTGCGGGAGCTGATCCTCTACGTCGCCCGCTCGCTGGTGGACCACCCCGACTCGGTCGAGGTGCAGGAACGGAGAGCGCCGCGCGCAGTCATCTTGGAGTTGCGGGTGCATCCTGATGACAAAGGCAAGGTCATCGGCAAGGAGGGGCGCATCGCCCGCGCAATCCGCACGCTCCTTGGCGTCCCGGCCAACCGCCAACACCAGCGGGTCATCCTCGAAATTGTCTGAGCGCGCCTCGCGCCACAAGGACTCCCCTTCCCTGGAGAGAAGGGGCCGGGGGGCAGATCCGGACAAATCGTCCATCGGCTGGATCGCCGTAGGGCGGATTATCGGCGCGTTCGGCGTGCGGGGGCAGGTCAAGGTTGTCCCGACGGGGCGCTCCCCGGAACGATTCCGGCAGCTGGAGCGGCTCTACGTCGGCGAAACGCACGACCGCTACGAGATCGAGCATTGCCGCGTGCGTGGCACCGAGGCCCTGCTCAAGCTCAACGGGATAGATACCCGCGAGGCGGCCGTGGCCCAGCGCTACGTCTACGTGTACGTGCCCGAATCGGAAGCAATCGAGTTGCCGCCCGGCGAATACTTCGTGCATCAGATCGTAGGCTTGCAGGTACACACCACCGCCGGAGAGCACCTGGGCACGGTCGAAGAGGTTCTGAGTAGCGGTGCGAACGACGTGTACGTCGTGCCTGGTCCGCGTGGTGAAGTACTCATCCCGGCCTTGAAGACGGTGATCCGCACGATAGACCTCGCCGCCGGACAGCTGATCGTCGAGCTTCCACCGGGGCTGCTCGCCACGGCCAAGCAGCCCGCAATACGCCGGCGCCGGCGCCGCCGGACCGGGAGGTGAGGCACCATGCGCGTAGACATCCTCACCCTCTTCCCCGACCTGTTCACCAGCGTCCTCGGCACCGGCTGCATCCAGCGTGCCATCGAGAGCGGCATGCTCACCGTCGCCGTCCACAACATCCGCGACTGGACCACCGACCGCCACCGCGTGGTAGAC
This sequence comes from Chloroflexota bacterium, assembly GCA_022826725.1. Lineage (GTDB taxonomy): Bacteria > Chloroflexota > UBA11872 > UBA12225 > JAJDUF01 > JAJDUF01. The sequence continues at coordinate 726,605 of JAJDUF010000016.1, read as the reverse complement.
GACTATCCCTACGGCGGCGGCGCGGGCATGGTGCTGAAGCCGGAGCCGCTATTCGCCGCCATCGAAGCGGTGCGCGCCCCGGACGGGCACGTCATCCTACTCACGCCGCAGGGCACGCCGTTGCGCCAGCCGCTCGCCGACGAGTTGGCCCAGCGTCCGCACCTCGTTCTGGTCTGCGGCCACTACGAAGGGGTTGACGAGCGGGTCCGCGAACATGCCGTGGACCAGGAAATCTCCATCGGCGATTACGTGCTCAGTGGCGGCGAGCTACCGGCGCTGGTGGTGCTCGATGCGGTCACGCGGCTGCTCCCCGGCGTGCTGGGCAGCGCCGAATCGCTCGATGAAGAATCTTTCCGCGCCGGTCTGCTGGAATACCCCCACTACACGCGCCCGGCCGATTTCCGCGGCTGGCGCGTGCCGGACGTGCTACTCAGCGGCCACCACGCCGCTATCGCCGCCTGGCGCCGCGAGCAAGCATTCGCCCGCACCCGCACCCGCCGCCCCGACCTCCTCCCACCACCGGACGAGTCCACGTCCGACGACTAGGGATGGGGATTCGGCTGGGAGATAATAGAGGGTACAGGCCGCTACCTCTCACTCATACCCTCGTCCCCGGCTAATAACGGCAGTTGTCCCAGTATTTGCGGTCGCTCGCAGCCGATAAGATACGGCGGACTCACTCCTTCATGCTCAATACGTGCCCAACCGTCTACATAGACCTTGGCCACCTCCGGGCCGAAATTCTTATCGGCCAAAAGACTACGCGGTTCCGTTTCTACGACGAGACTTCCTTTCGATAATATCGGTAATCAGCCACTCCACGCTCGCGCTTTGCCTACGGGAAATGGCAAGATCGTATTCTTGAAGCAGCCAGAGATGGGCATTGATCTGATCCATAAACCCGGCCAGGATGATCTTGCCCAACTCCCCCTGGACCTGAAAACGCAACGTAGCCATCTGCGGCCTCACCTCTCTGCGTCAGCAGCACCGGGCGCGTCAGACTACTCCCACCAACTGCGACACAGTACCCCTAAACATACACTATCCGTTGCTGGGGCTGGTGGGGCCAAGCGAGGTGTCCGGTCTTGGATTCCCATATGCACGGGGATGACCGGAGCCTGGATTGCGGCTTGCGCCGCAACGACGCCCGCCCCTCGGCTGACGGCTGACAGCTAATAACAGCTACCGGCCATGTGACCGCACGGCGCGGTCCATCTCGCGCTGGGATTCGCGGGCCGCCAGCGTCTGGCGCTTCTCGTACTGGCGCTTGCCGCGACCAACCCCCAGCTCTACCTTCACCCGGCCCCGCTTGTAGTACAGGCGCAGCGGGATAATCGTGTAGCCCCGGGTGCCGGTTTGCTGCTCTAGCTGGCGTAGCTCCGACTTGTGCAGCAGCAGTCGCCGGGGGCGGGTCGGCTCGTGGTTGTAGTAGCTGCCCTCCAGGTAGGGAGGAATATGCACCCCCTCCAGCCACGCCTCGCCGTCTACGAGACGCACGTAGCCCTCTCGCAGGCTCGCCTGACCGGCGCGGATGGATTTGATCTCGGTGCCTTGGAGCGCAATCCCGGCCTCGTAGCGGTCACTGAACGCATAGTCGTGGAAGGCACGCCGATTCCTGGCGATGAGCGCGTTGCTATCCTGTCCACCGGGTTTTTTCCGCTGTCGCGCTGCGCTCATCGGTTCACCTTCCCGTCGTCCGGCGACTGCGCCTCAATAGCCTCCATACCGACGGCCATGAGATACCCGCGAGCGCGCTCGGTGAGTGGATAGCGATTCACGATCCGCCAGAAGGCCGGAGAATGGTTCGGTTGCACGAGGTGCGCCAGCTCGTGCAGCAACACGTAGTCCCGCACCCAGGCGGGCAGCCTAGCGACGCGGTCCGCAATCCGAATACGCCCCGTATTCACGCTACAGCTGCCAAATCGCCGCTGCTGGTTCGTAACGTAGCGGACGGAGGCGATCCGCAGCTTGCCACCGAAATAGCGTTGGTTGAGCGCGTCCGCCCGTCGCGCCAGCGCGTCGGAATCAAGGCTGTCGCGCTGCTGGGCCTGCGCGCGAAAGCGCCGGACAAAGCGTTCGACCACCTCCCGCTCCTCGGCCGCGCTCATCGTCGCCGGGATGCGGACTTCGAGGCGTGTCCCCACCAGCCGCGCGCTGACCGTGCGTTTGCGGCGGGCCGAGCGCACCACCTGCACGTCGGCGATAGACACTGCCGGCTCGGCTGCGGCCAGGGCGGCAACGGGCGGTAACGGCGGGCAAGTGGGTTGGTGAGCACCATCCGGTTTAGGCATTGCGTAGAGAATACTGACACCGAACCGGTCAGCCAATCGAGGAGCGCTGTGGAAGCCAGGAGCGACTGGTGTAACGCTCGCCAGAAGGCGCAGGAGACACTACCGAACAATACACAGGGAGTGATGGTGTGGCATCTACCGGCGCCGGCAGCGTGAGCGCGGTATCAAAGGGCTGTGTTCATGCTCAGGGTGTCTGGATCAGTACCTCGGCGCCCTGGAGCGATTCGGGGTAGTCGGACTTCACCGGCACCATCACACCGAGGAGGCGTTCGAGGGCCATGGTATGACAGCAGAATCCCCAGCCGGCAAAGAAATGACAGGTGCAGTGCCATGCACGATCGCTGTACGTTACCGTGTGGTCGCCGTTCTCACCGCGAAATTGAAGACTCAGGTTCTCGATCTCAATCCGCTTCGGCTCTTGCGCGTACTGCCTCGCCTTCAGCACCTTCCCGATCAGACTTGACTGCACCCGGGCACTCCTTTCAGCCGACTACGCCTCAACCGTCCGGCCCAGCCATGCCGCGATGCATAAGGCGCAGACCGACACTACCATCCACCTCCCTAACAGTATAACACCGGCAAGCGGCCGCCGGCCTCACCGCCGCACGACCCCACGGACTTGGCTTGCGGGCCGCGGCCGTGCCACACTGCGGGGTAGCCCTATGTCCGCGGCTGAAGGAGGCGCTATGACACCGGCCACGACCGTCACCGGACCCAGTGGTCGCACCTACGATTTCTCGCTGGCCGACTGGATAGATCGGCAGTATGCGGCGCTCCCGGCGGCGCCACTGCGGTTTCAGGCGACCGACGAGGTGAGTTGGCGCGACTGGCAGAAGCGGTTGCGAGCGAAGATTGTGGAGTTGGCCGGGCCGCGCCCCGATCCCTGCCCCTTGGCGCCGGAGGTAATCGAGGCGGTAGAGCTACCTGACGACGGCCTGATCCGCGAGAAGGTGGTCTATCAGTCGGAGCCGGAGACGTGGGTCCCGGCGTGGCTCTTCCGCCCCAGTAGCCCACCGCGGCAACGACTACCGGCCGTCCTGGCCCTGCACGGTCACGGCAGCCGGTACGGCAAAGACCTCGTTGCCGACGTGGATCACGGCGATCCGCAGATCCGCGCGTCCATTACCCGGCTCAACTACGCCTACGGGCTGGGATTCGCCCGGCGCGGCTACGTAGTGCTCTGTCCCGACGCGCGACTCTTCGGCGAGCGCCGCGGCGGTCCCGGCCTGCCGCCCGACAGTGGCGGCGCGGACCAGTGCGATCGGGGTGGCAACAAGACGGCGCTCCTCGGCCGGACGCTGCTCGCCCTCACGGTCTACGACGACCAGCGCGGCATTGACCTGCTGCGGTCGCGGGCCGACGTGGACCCGGAGCGCATCGGCTGCGCCGGGCTATCCTACGGCGGCACCCGGACTACGTTCCTATCCGCTCTCGATGACCGCATCAAGGCCACGGTCATCAGCGGCTACCTCAATACCTACAAGGTCTACGCCCTGGACCGGCAGCTCTGCGGTGCCCAGTTCATCCCCGGCTTGCTCCCCTGGGCCGATCTTCCCGACGTGACCGCGCTGATCGCGCCGCGTCCGTTGCTGATCGAGGCCGGTATCCAAGACGAGACCTTCCCCATCGCTGCCAGTCGCACCGCGCACGCGACCCTCGAACACGCTTACGACTTGCTGGGCGTGCGGGAGCACCTCTGGCGCGACGAGTTCGATGCTGGCCACGAGTGGAGCGGTCGGCTGGCCTACGACTTCATGGCCCGCTACCTGCAAGCGTGACGCGGCACCCTCCTAGCGGGCGATTACCGCTTCGGAGGCGTCAGCGGCAGGGCCGCCGGGGCGACGCCCTGCTGAAGCAGGTACTCGCGGATGCGCCGCAGGAACGCTGCGGCGCGCTCGCACTCCAAGGTTGCTTGGTCTCGACCGAATGTAACCTCTATGTCGTAATCAGCAACTAGACAGTCATCAGCACTCCGCGCTAGATAACTCGCCAACTCCCTTTCAAGCCGTCCTGATCGAATCAGATGAAGACCAAAAAGCCGGCGCACAGCATCATGACTACGGGCGTCCACATCGAACACGTACAGCGCTGCTTTGGCGGCGTGCATGATCGCGTAGTAGGCACGCGAGACCGAATCTACCTACAGGTCTTCAGCAAGGAGCACCTGAGCAGAGCGCAAAGCGGATACTGATCGGGTCCACTCTGCCAAGATCAAATCTTTGTTAATATTGGCACACCGTCGCGCTCTACCTCCCGTACCAACGGAAGGCGGATGTTCTTCCGGTGTTCCCAGTCAGCGCGCGTGTACACCATGATAGATGGCAATGCGCTCGACATTGCAGCGAGCATGTAGCCGACCCAACGCATCGAATGCTGGGTCTTGAAGTCCGTGTCGCCGGTGATGATGAGGATGTCGAGATCACTCTCGGGATGATCGTCGCCGCGCGCCTTGGAGCCTTAGAGCAGCAGCTCCTCGATGAGATCGGGAAACTGCTCGTCCAACGCCGCCTTATAGCGGCGCAGCCACGTTCGCTCGTCGGCCGTCAGGCTCATCGCTTTGTAGCTCCGCTATCCCACTACATGATGCTACTACAACAGTCCTTAGCGACATCACTAGTCAAGCTCCGCTTTCGCTGCAGCCAGGAACTCTTCAGCCTCTTCAAGAATATCGGTGACGTCCTGAGATGTGATCCTAACGGTGATGGTGTAGTCCACATCTTGGCGGAGGCGGAAGGTATCCAATAGCAATCGGTGAAAACGCGGCTCCAGCCGGCCTGTACGGGTAAAATATCTGCCAAAGGCGGAGAGCACGGCACGGTGCGATGAATGGCGGAGGCCCTCATGCACCAGCAAGGCACTAGCCGTGTAGAGCAGCGCATAGTAGAGCCGTGACGCCGCAATATCCGGGAAGCCTGTCCCAGCCAACTGACGTGCTGCCGCGATATTGCGCCGCGCCTGCGCTAGCAGGCTGGCTTCCTCTTCTGTCATCGGACAGCTAATCCCTGGTCTACGATCACACGTGCAACTCCGGTCGCGCCGGCTGCGAGATCCTTGTCCCGCATCGGCAGCAACGCAACCGTTACCTCATACGCCAGCGACAAACTTGCTACGACCCGGCTCGTGCGGCGGATTTCCGGCCACGGCCGGTCGAAGTCATCGAGGACGAAGGCTACGTCAACATCCGAATCCGCTGCAGCCTCACCACGGGCATAAGAGCCGAACAAGATGACCTCCCGGAGCCGCGATCCATAGATCGTGACGAGGGCCGTCCGTAGCTCCTGCAGAAGCACCGCCAACCGCCGGGGTGCAAGGGGCTGCAGGGCAGACTCATAGTCGGTTGCAGACTGTGGTTGCTTCGCCATTTGGTCACAAGCTCGGTGTGAGCAATCGCCGGTCGAGTCACTACGATAGTGCCACAAGCAGGTTGCCGCAGCCACGCGCCGTCATAGCTGCGTCTGCTACATCCAGGGCATCGGGACGATGTCCCAGAGCACGCGCACGAGGATGAGGACCAGGACCGCGACCAGCAACCAGTGGAGCAGCCGGCGACCGGTGCGCTGGCTGAGCCGCGATCCGGCGTGCGCGCCGACCAGGCTGCCGGCCATCACGCCCAGCGTGCCCAGCAGCGGCACCTGGCCCGTCAGCGCCTTGCCAACCGCTGCGGCGCCCGAGGCGATCAGGATGATGACCAACGAGGTGCCGATGACCACGCGCAGCGGCATAGCCAGTAGTCGGAGCATCAGCGGCACTGCCACAAAACCGGCGCCGGCCCCCACCAGCCCGGTAAAGACGCCCCCCACAATCCCAATAAAGACGCACCAGAGCCAACGGCCGAGACCGCGCAGCTGCTCCCCGGAATCGTCCTCCTCGGTGCGGGGCAGTAAGACCAGCACGAGGGCGCCCACTACCATCGCCAAGTAGAACAGCGTCAGGACAAGCGACGGAACATGCTCGGAGAACAGCGCCGTGGTGGCGGCTACGGCGATGCCCGTCGCGCCGATGACCAGGCCCACCGCCACGTCAATCGGCGTGCGCCGGCCGTGAACTACCGCTCCCGTCGCGCCACTGACGACTCCCTGCGCGGCCGTCATCCCCGCCGCCAGGTGGATGTCCACGCGCCCGATGTAGATCAGCAAGGGGATGAGCAGGATACCGCCACCAATCCCCAGCAGCCCGTTCAGCCCTCCGGCGACAAACCCCAGCGCGGCGAACAAGGCCAGGTCCAGCAACGACGAGAGCGCCAAGACCGTCACCTAGCGCGGCGTGGCCCCGGCCGGGGATGGTGGCGACGCCGACCGCTCCTCGATTCCCTCGACCGTACCGACGATCACCGTATCGGTCATGCCGAGGAACAGACCGGTGCCCAGCACACCGGGAATACTCCGGAGATCAGCCTCAAGCTGCTCAGGATCGGCCAGCGGCCCGAACCGGCAATCAAGTAAGTAGTTGGCATTGTCAGTCACGAACGGTCCCGCCGCCGCCTCACGCAGCACGACCTCGGCGCCCAGCGCGCGCAGGCGCTCGGCAGCCGGTGTGCAGCCGAACGGCAGTACCTCCACCGGCACCGGTGCAATCTCGCCCAGCCGGGATACCAGCTTTCCGTCGTCCACGACCACGACAAAGCGACCGCTGGCCGCCGCGACGATCTTCTCGCGCAGCAGAGCGCCGCCCAGACCCTTAATCAGCCGCAGCTGCGGGTCCACCTCGTCGGCGCCGTCAATCGCGATGTCGAGGCGCGGGTGCTCCTCCGGTGAGCCGACGGTGATGCCGAGCGACGACGCCAGCAGCGCAGTACGGTGCGACGTGGGTACACCCACGATCCGCAAGCCCGCCGCGACTCGCGCTGCCAAGGCGCGCGTGGCATGGTCCGCGGTGCGCCCGGTCCCGAGTCCCACCACCATGCCGTCCTCGACGAACGTGGCCGCGCGCTCACCGGCCCGGCGCCGGCGCTCGTTCCGCTCCGACTCACTCACCACCTCGCAACTCCTCTCACCTAATCCCCAGCCGGCCCCTACCCCACTACCGGCAGGACAATCTGCGATGGTCGCTCGCTATCGTGGAAGACAGTTTGGTCCGCCACGTGCAGCTCGGCGTCGCTCCAGTAGTCGCGGCCGGTGTTGTGATTGCGGTCGAAGAGCGGAAAGTTACTCGACGATACCGCCACCGCAATCCGATGGCCGGGGCGGAAGACGTGCGCCACCGGCGTCAGGGGAATGGTGATTTCCTCGCTCTCCCCCGGCCGCAGGAGCGCCGGCCGGTCTACGCCGCGGCGGTAGCGACAGCGCAGGATACCACTGCACAGGTTCTGGGCATAGCCCGGCGCTTCCCCGGCTTCACCCGGCGCCACGTCCAGCAGGATGGCCGTGAAATCGGTGTCGGGCGCGCTGGAGGCGATGAAGAGCCGCGCCTCGGCCGGGCCGACGATCTTGAGCGGCGCGGCGAGCGGCGCACTCGTGTAGTACAAGACATCCTGCCGGTCGAATAGCACGCGATGGTCGCCCGGCGCGTCCTGCGCTACCGGCGGCAGCACCGACATCACCGGGTCGCGCGGATCGTAGACAAAGCGATCCGGCGGCTCGGCGCCCGGCCGCTCACGATCCAGACGCCCATCGCCACCAAAGCCATTGGCCGCCGTCTCCGCATGACAGTAGAACGGCGTTGGGTATACGCCGGCGGGCGGCCATTGTGCCGCCGTCTCCCACCGATTGACGCCCATCACGAAGTAGCGCACGGGCGGCTCGTCCATTACCCCGGTAGCGCGGCCCTTCAGCCAATAATCGAACCACGGCGTCATCAGGTCGGCGACGGGGACCTCCGCCTCGGGACCGAAATCGCGGTCGCCCTGCTGGCGCGTACCGCCGCTGCTATGGGTCCACGGCCCGATAATGAGCTTCTGATTGCGCCGCGCGTGCTCGGTACGCCCTTGCGCCACCATCGCCGTGTAGTGGTCAATGGCGCCGATCAGCCGGTCGTACCAGCCGGTCTGATGGTAGACCGGCACCTCGATCTCGCGGTGGACGTGCGCGACACCGCTCCAGTCCTCGGCGTGCTTGCGGAGATACGCGCGGAACTGCGGGCGCAGGCCGCCGAGCACCTCCGCCGGAATCTCGTCGAAGGGCAGGAACCAAACCCACTTGTGCCGCTCGTGCTGCTCCCAGTGCGCTCGCGCTTCCTCCACCGTCGTCGGACCCGGCAGCCCTTGCCGCCGGCGGTAGTCGGGCACCGTAGTCGTGATATGCCACTGGAGGTGCCGGTCGGTGCGGAAGATGCCCGGCCAGCGGTCATACGCTAAGCGTGGAAAGCCGGAGGCATACATCGCCCGGAGCTGCGGCGGTCGCGTCGGCGCCAGGCGCCACTGGGTCAGCGCGGCATAGGAGCCGCCGAACGTGCCAACGTCCCCGGTACAGCCCGGCAGCCGTGCCGCCCACTCCACGGTGTCGTAGCCGTCGGTCGGCTCCAGGTTGGTGGCATCGTACATCGGCCGCCACTCGCCATCCGAGGCATAGCGACCGCGAATGTCCTGGACGATGGCGATGTAGCCCTGCGCCGCCATCGTGCGGCACACCTCCTCCATACCCGCCTTGTTGTAGGGCGTGCGGGCAACCAACGCCGGCAGCGACTCGCTAACCCCGACCGGCCGATACACGTCCGCCCGCAGCAGCGTGCCGTCGCGCATCGCCGCCGGGACATCGCGCTCCACCGCTACCGTTGCATCCATCGTTTCCACCGTCCTCACCCGCTCCAGCCTTCGTCATTTCCGCGCACGTGGGAATCCCCGTCCCCCTGCCGTGCGGGGGGCCATAGGGGGCACGTCCCCCGTCAATCCCGGCAGCGGCCTTGACAAGGATAGTAAAAAGGATCACAAGGGACACCTTTCCCCGCCGCCTCAGTCAGCCGACGGGAGCGCTCTCGCCGTCGAACACGTAGAAGTGGCTTAGAGGAGCGGCCCGGCCCTCGCGCACCTGACACAGCCCAATCCGCGCCTGACAGATCAGGTGCTCGTCCTCCCGCACCTCGACCACGCATTCGAGGTGGTGCGCGCCCAGCTCCGCGACCCGCGCCGTTGCCTGCAACGGCCGGGGTGGGTCGGTCGAGATGATCCGCTCCATGCTGAAGGAGCAGTAGCGCAGGTGGGAAATCGAAAGCGTCCGGCCATTCGCGGCGACGATGGCGGCGTCAATCGCCAGGCCCAGCGGGACGGTCGTGAGCGGATGAATCGCCGTCCCCAGCACAAACGTCTGACCCGGCGCCCGCTCGCGCAGATGCTGCAGCAAGGCCGGGCCGTCCTCCAGCGTCGCGGTATCACCAAGCCCAATCCGGTCCGCCACGCGCCGCCGCTCCGCAATCACGCGCGGCCGGCGCACTTCCGAAGCTCCTGCCATCTTCCCTTCCTTTCCCCCCCTCTGGTCCCCCCGCTGCGGCAGGGGGACGCAGTTCCCTCCCCCGTCGCAACGGGGGAGGGTTAGGGTGGGGGCCGAGGCGCATACAGCGCTGCCAGCGGCGCCGCCCGACCGCCACGCACCTGGCACAGCCCAATCCGCGCCGTGCAGATCAGCCGCTCGGGCTCCCACACCTCGACGGCGCACTCGACGTGCCGGGCACCCAGCTCCGCGACCCGCGCCACCGCCCGCAGCGGCCGGCGGTTAGACGTGAAATGCTCCATGCTGCACGAGCAGTAGCGCAGCACGGCCACGTCAAGCACGGTGCCGTTGATCGCCGTGATCGCCGCCTCAATCGCCAGGCCCAGCGGCACGGTCGTCATCGGGTGAATGCCGCGACCGAGCGCGAACGCCTGCCCCGGCTCCGGGCGCAGCAGGCGCTGGAGTAGCTCCGGACCATCCTCCAGCGTGGCCGCATCGCCGAGCGAGATGCGCCCCGGCACCTTGCGGTTGATCCGCAGCACCCGGGGCGGTCGGACATCCGGCACAGCTACCCTCCTCGTACAGGGCTGGGCGCCGCCAATACCAGCGGCTAGGCCGCGCGTTAGGGGAAAAGAGGCGCGGACGCGCGGCATACCTACCCGGCGCCGCCACTCAATTCTAGGGGTTACACGCACCGGCACGATGAACGCAGACACAACGTGGGAGCAGGTCCTAGCGTCCTTGGCCGCACATTCCGAGGTCAGCCGCGCCATGTTCGCCACCTGCTTGGCGCAGAGCCGCTTGGTGACCCACGAGGACGGCCGCTTCATTATCGGCGTTCCTAGCGGCTTTGCCCGCGATAAGCTGGAGGAGCGCTTCCGGCCGCTGGTCGAGGAAGCCTTGCAGTCGGTTGTGGGGCAAGTGCCGGGCGAAGTGCAGTTCGTGGTGGGGGAAAGTACCGTGGAGCCGCCCGCCCCGGTCGCTTCACCCACCCCGGCCCGGCGCAACGGGACACCGGCACCCGCCGCCGAGGCCCCACGCAAGCGGCCGGCACAGAAGAGCACTACGCGCCGACGGAAGGCGGCCAAGCATCCGCCGGCGGGATCGGTGCCGCTCCCACGCCTCGCCGAGTCCACCGACGATTCGCCGTATGCTGGCCTCCACCCTCGCTACACCTTCCGCGAGTTCATCGTCGGCAAGCACAGCCAGCTCGCACACGCTGCAGCGCGGGCAGTCGCCGACACCCCGGCCGGGGCCTATAATCCGCTCTTTCTCTATGGCGGCGTCGGTCTGGGCAAGACTCATCTACTCCACGCCATCGGACACCACGTTCTGCGTCGCCACACCGGGACGCAGGTGCTCTACGTCACCTCGGAGACGTTCACCAACGATTTCATCAACCACGTCCGGCGGGGTCGTGCCGACGCTTTCCGCAGCAAGTATCGCACTACGGACATCCTGCTGATTGACGACATCCAGTTCCTGAGTGGCAAGGAGCAAACGCAAGAGGAGTTCTTTCACACCTTCAACACGCTTCACGGCGAGAGCCGGCAGATCGTCCTCACCAGCGACCGGCCGCCGGCAGCAATCGCCGCGCTGGAGGATCGGTTGCGCTCGCGTTTCGCCATGGGGCTGATCGCCGACATCCAGCCACCGGACTTCGAGACGCGGGTGGCCATCTTGCGGACCAAGGCCGCGGCGCTGGCGGCACAAGTGCCCCCGGAGGTGGTGGACTTCATCGCCCAGCGCGTCACGAGCAACATCCGCGAGTTGGAGGGTGCCCTGACGCGCGTGGTAGCGACCTCCGGTTTGCAGGCCGGGCCATTGACCCTGGACCAAGCGGCCGCAGCCTTGAACGGCGTCGTCAGTCCGCCGGTCACGAAGACGCTCTCGCCGGAGCGGATCATCCAGGCCATCATCAGTTTCTCCGGCATCACAGGTGAGGCACTACGGGGTAAGGGCCGCGCCAAACAGGTCGTGCTGCCGCGACAGGTCGCCATGTACCTGCTCCGCGAAGACGCCGGCGCCTCGCTCGTCGAGATCGGGCGCTTGCTCGGCGGCCGCGATCACAGCACCGTGCTCCACGGCGTCGGAAAGATCGGCCGCGAGTTGGAACGCAACGCCACCATCCGCGAGCAGGTCCAGGCGGTGCGGGCGATGGTCACTGGATAACGACGGGAGAGGACATTTTGACCGGCAGAGTGTGGATAACTGCCGCGTTGATGTGGACAAACGTCCCGGACTGGGGATAACCGGAGCGGTACGGCCAGACACAGCACCACCGTTGGAGGACATCCAGAGGAACCAAAGCCGCCGCGCTCGTTATTCCCACACTGTCACCAGTTTATCCACAGTGCCGAGCGCATCCGGCATCGGTGAGTGCGCGGTGTTGTAACCGAGGAAACGGACCTAGCGAGCCAGGTATCCCCAGTATCCGCACAATCCACACCCTGAAGACGGCGGCGGTGAGGAATCGAGACTCGAATCAGCAAGCCAAACAGAGGGAGTACGAGAATGCGTGTCACCTGCACCCAAGACCACCTGAGTCGGGCACTTTCCACGGTAAATCGGGCAGTGGGCAGCCGGCCAACGATGCCTGTGTTGGCAAACGTCCTCCTAGCCACCGATGGGGACCGCCTCAAGCTCTCGGCCACCAACCTCGACCTCGGGATTACGACCTGGGTCGCGGCCAACGTGGAGGAAGAAGGCACCGTCACCGTGCCGGCGAATCTCCTCACCAACCTCGTCAGCAAGATGCCCCTGGGCAAAGACGTGGAGCTGCGTGAAGATTCGAAGACCCGCACGCTGACCGTGAAATGTCAGCAGAGCCGGGCGCAGGTTCGGGGCATTGATCCGGAGGAGTTCCCTCCGATGCCGATGGCCGAGGACCAGCCGACCGTGAGCATAAATCAGGCGCTCTGCAAGGAGTTGATTAATCAGGTTGCGTTCGGCGCTGCTCGCGACGATACCCGGCCGGTGCTCGCCGGCGTCAGCTTGGAGCTGGATGAGAAGCGGATCACCTTGGCGGCAAGCGACGGTTTCCGCTTGGTCATGCGGGACGCGGATGAGTTGGAGCAGGAGGTCGCCGAGCCGGTGAAGGTCATTGTGCCGGCGCGTGCCTTGCAGGAGTTGGAACGTGTGCTCGGCGACGACAAGGGTGAAGTCGAAATGACAGTGACCCCCAACCGGAGTCAGGTATTGTTCCGCGCTGGTAACGTACACTTGGTCTCGCGCCTGATCGAAGGGCAGTTCCCGAACGTGCGGAACTTCGTCCCGAAGAGTTGGGCAACCAAGGTGGTTGTGGACCGCAGAGCCTTTGCCGATGCGATGGGACGTGTCACGCTCTTTGCACGGGAAAGCGCGAACGTCGTCCGCTTGGAGGTCACCGCCGGCGCGAACGGCGAGGGGGGGACGCCGGGACGTCTGATGGTCGAGGCGCAGGCCCAGGACCTGGGTGAAAGCCACGACGAGCTAGATGCCAGTATTGAGGGCGAGAGCACTCATCTCGCCTTCAACGCCGAGTATCTGAACGAGTTCGCCAACGCTCTCGCTGGCGATACGATTGACTCCGAAACGGGTGACAAGAAGACGATTGATGAAGTGGTCATCGAGATCACCGGTCCGTTAAGTCCGGGGGTTGTCCGGGGCGGTGGCTTGCCCGACTATCTCCACGTCATCATGCCGATGCATACCGTCCGCTGACCCGATCGCTCCACTAGCCCCCACCCCACCCCTCTTCCGGAGCAAGCACCAGGAGAGGGAAGTGCTGTCCCCTCGCCACGCGGGGGGACCATAGGGGGCTGATCGTGTATCCTTCCTCCAACGAAGAGGGAGAGCACCATGCCGGAAGAGACGGCCCTCGCAGCGGCAGCCTGTGCCCTGGAAGTGCGCTGCCGGATTGCTCGCACGGGTGACTACGTGACCCTGGGACATGACATCCGTACCGAGGGCGCCCAACCGGGCCAAGCGGCGGAAGTATCCCAACTGAGCGAGGTCGAGTACACGGTCGTCGGCCACCAGAGCGACGGTGACTACCGTAATATCGGCACCTTCTCGACGCCGCAGGCCGCACTGACAGCGGCGCTCTCGTTCGTCCGCGAGCCGGGCTAAGGCGTCATGTCCCCCACCCTCACCGTCCCCCTGCCGCAGCGGGGGGGCCATAGGGGGCGCTGCGGCTACCCCATCGAGCGGCGGGTGTGCTAGAGTCATCCAAGCGGTCGGTGGTCGTAGTACCGGCCGTGTCGCAACCGAGAGAAGGAGTGCTGCCATGGCAGCGGATCAGCCGAAAATCGTGGCTTACATGAAGCCGGTGTGTGGCTGGAGCCAGGGTGTCCGGGCTGTACTGGGCAAGTACAGTCTGGACTATGAAGACAAGGACATCGTGAACGATCCCTACAACTACGCGGAGATGGTCCGCTTGACCGGACAGTATCTCCAGCCCTCGCTCCAGATCGGCGACGAAATCCTCCCCGACGTGAGCGGCGAGGAAGTCGAAGCGTATCTGCTGGACAAGGGCATCGTCCGGTCCATGGAGACCGTGGCGACCGCGGTCCAGCGCGGCTGCGAGGAATAGAGCGCCGCACCTCCTCCTGTTTTCACCCTCAACGTTATCCCCCCCAGCGCCCAGCCTTGCGGCGCTACGTCGGAAGACGCGCGGGGCCGGGTGGGGGGCTGCTGTGCGCCCCCGCCGCCCGGTCCGGGCGAATGGATTTATCCGGCCAACCGACGGCCGGGGACCCTGTGCCGACACGTGTTCGGAGCCGCCTGCTCGCAGCCTGAGGCCGGCACGCGAAACACTTGCCGGATCACGTTGGTCGTAGAGCTTGGTACGCAGGGAAACACGCGATGAGGGGTGAGTTGCGGCAATGACCGATTCCATTGTCCAGGTGAAAGGACTTGCCAAGCTTTACGGAGACGTTCTCGCCGTAGAAAACGTGAGCTTCGCAGTACGCGCCGGCGAAATCTTCGGTATTCTCGGCCCGAACGGTGCCGGCAAGACGACGACCTTGGAGATCATCGAGGGCCTCCGCCAAGCCGATGCCGGGACCGTTACCGTTGACGGCTTGGACGTGCGCCGGCAGCGGCGCGCGGTCCAGCAGCGTATCGGCGTGCAGCTGCAAGCCTCGACCCTGCCGGACCTGCTGCGCGCGGGCGAGGCGCTGGACTTGTTTGCCTCCCTCTATCCCGGATCGCTCCCCCGCGACGGTCTGCTCGAAAGACTCGGACTCGGCGAGCGGCGGCGCACCTATGCCACCGACCTTTCCGGCGGGCAGCAGCAGCGCCTTTCACTCGCCCTAGCGCTCGTCAACGATCCCAAGGTCCTCTTCCTCGACGAGCCGACGACCGGTCTTGATCCCCAGGCGCGGCGGTCGGTGTGGGAGCTTATCAGTGAGATTCGGCGGGATGGCAAGACCGTCGTGCTGACGACTCACTACATGGAAGAGGCCGAAACGCTCTGTGACCGTATCGCCATCATGGACCGCGGCAAGATTGTGGCCTTGGATACCCCCCGCGAGTTGATTGGCCAGCTCACCGAGGAAGGCTCGATTGAGTGCAGTCTGGGTGATGAGTTGCCCACCGACGTGCTGAACGACCTCAGCGGCGTTGTTCGCCAGGAGCGCCTGGAGCAGACGGTCTTGCTGCGCTCCGTGGACCTCAACGGGACCCTGGTAGCGCTCTTGCAGCTGCTCACGGAGCGTGGTCTTCCGCTCAACACCCTGCAAGTACGCACGCCCACGCTGGAGGACGTGTTCCTGTCGCTCACCGGCCACCGGCTCCGCGACTAGGGCCGGCTACACCCGAATCCGACCGCCTCATGGTGCTGTCCCCGGAGGAGAAAGCGATGCTCCGCAGCCTCACAGTGCTCACGATCATGCAGACGCGGATGCTCCTACGCAATCGCATCACCCTCGTCACCAGCCTCGGCATCGGCCTGATCTCTATGTTGCTCTTTGGCGCGCTCTTTGGCTCGGGAGGCACCGACCTGCTGCGGTTGGGGATCGTTGACGAGGATCGTCAGGCGGCCTCCGTCCGGATCATCGAGAGCCTGAAAGACTTGGAGGCGTTGGACATCACGGAGGGGGAGCGCGACGCCGAGCTACAGGCGCTGGCGGCCGGCGACAGGCGGGCGGTGCTCGTGATCGGCGCCGGCTTTCAGGAGCGCCTGGCGGCGCGAGATGCCACCATCCAGGTGTTCTACGACAAGAGCAACCCGGTAACCTCCGCTATCGCCCGCTCGGCGATCCAGAACATCGTTGCCGGCCTGAACCGCAGCTTGCAGGCCAGCGGTCCCGATCCGGTCAAGCTCGAAGAATCCGAGGTGGAGGCGGAGGCGCGACGCATTATTGACTTCATGACGCCGGGCTTGGTGGGTATGGTCATCATGTGGGCCAACCTCTTTGTGGGCACGCGCCTGGTCGAATGGCGTCAGAAAGGGGTGCTGCGGCGCCTCGCGGTCACGGGCCTGCGCCCCATCGAGCTACTCGCCACCCAAGCGGCAGCGCATTTGCTGTTCTCCCTGGCACAGGCCGCGGTGCTGATATTGACGGCCTTTCTCGTGTTCCGGGTGACCGTGAAAGGGAGCTACGGGCTGCTGGCGTTCGTCGTGATCGTTGGCACGCTCTGTATGCTCGCCGTCGGCTATCTCCTGGGCAGTATGCCCCGTGACGCCGATAGCGCCGCCGGCGTAACCATGCTCGTCTCGTTCCCGATGATGTTTCTTGGCGGCTCGTACTTCCCTACCGATGGCGCGCCTGCGTTCTTGCAGCCGTTAATCCAGGCCTTGCCGCTCACCTACCTCAACCACGCCTTACGCACGGTGATGATGAGCGGTGGCGGCTTGCTCGACATGCAGCTGGACCTCCTGGTACTCGCCGGCTGGACGGTCGGTGCGCTCCTCGTCGCCACGCGCCTGCTCAAGTGGGATTGACCCCCGATCTTCTTGACACAACCTGGATTATTGACTATCCTACGCGAGATACTAGGATTTCTCGAGACTGGCCGTCCCGGCGTGACAATAGGTAGCGTAGCGATTCCATGGCCGCTATGACCTCGGTAGCTGCACCGACTTCCGCCTCACAATCGCGGTGGTCTTATTCCACCACTGCCGGTGCGATTGCCGCCGCAGTGGCGCTGGGCTTTGCTCTGGTGCTCGGCCGCGTTTGGGCCGCGGCGGCGATCTACTGGATCGTGGGACTCGCCGTTGGCTTCGTGCTCCAGCGCAGCCGCTTCTGCTTCACTGCGGCCTTCCGCGACCTCTTCCTCTTGGGCGATGGCCGGATGCTGCGCGGCGTCTTGGCCGGGTTGGGTGTTGCCACGGTGGGATTCGCGTTCGTGATGTATAACTATGTCCCCCGCCTCGCCCCGGAGCACTTCCCGGCCTTTGCCGGCATTAGTCCCGTTGGTCCCACCACGCTGATCGCCGGCCTGATATTCGGATTCGGCATGGTGATCGCCGGCGGCTGCATGTCGGGCAATCTGTATCGGATTGGTGAGGGCTACGTCGCCTCTGTGGTGGCGCTGCTCGGAATGCTGGGCGGCCTCATCGTCATGATGCTGACCTGGAACTGGTGGTACGAGGTCCTGATTGCCCACCAGCCAATGGTGTGGTTACCCCACACCCTCGGGTGGACCGGTGCGGTCGTCCTGACCCTGCTGGGACTCCTGGGTGTCTATGCGCTGCTCGTCTGGTGGGAGCAGCGTGCCGACATGCTCATGCCCGCATTCCCCGCCGGTCCAGAGTTACCGCCGACCAGCGTGCGTGAGCATTGGGCCGGTGTCCTGCGGCGCGTGTTTGTGACGGGCTGGCCTGCGGTCGGTGGTGGCGTTGCCCTCGGCGTCGTCGGCATCTTGTCATACCTGTACGAGCGTCCGGTCGGTGTGACCGGAGAGCTAGGCCGCTGGTCGCACGGACTGTTCGAGGCGCTCGGCGGCTGGCACGTCGAGCTTGCCGGTGCCGACCTTGGCCCCTGCATGGCTGTTGTGGCCGGCGTATTCGCCACGAAAGAGCTGTATATGGTGCTCGGTCTCATTGCCGGCTCGTTCGTGGCGGCATTGCTGGCCGGTGAGTTCAAGATCAGGGTGCCGCGCCAGGGCCGACGGTATGCACAGGCCATCGGCGGCGGAGTCCTGATGGGCTATGGCGCCGGCTTGGGAATTGGCTGCACCCTCGGAGCCTTTTTTGCCAGCATTCCCAGCCTGAGCTTGAGTGGCTGGGTCTTTGGGCTGGGCTTGCTCGCCGGTGCCTGGGCCGGGGTTCAGGCGATCCGCCGCATTGGCTGACTGCGTGTACAAGGGAGGTGCTGGTTATGGGCCAAGTTACCCGGCAGCGGACGACGCTCGATGTGCGCGGTGAAATCTGTCCCTACCCCATGCTGCGGGCCAAAGAGGCCATGGAGGGCGCGGCGCTCGATGAGGTGCTCGACTTGCTGACCGACCATCCGCCCGCGCTGACGACGGTGCCCTGGCAGGCCCAGAAGCTGGGCTTTACCGCTGAAGTCCAGGAACTGGGGGGCGCGGAGTGGAAGATTACCCTGTCGCGGCCGGACGACACGTGAGCCGACCTGGCCACACACTGAAAACGGAAAAGGAGAGGAATACGATGGAGTTCCAGCTATCACGGCGTGGCCTGCTCGGTACGAGCGCCGCGTTGACCGCAACGTTGCTGCTGGCCGCCTGCGGAGAAGAAGATGCCACCACGGGTGGCGCCGATGGTTCAATGGTTGACCTGCTCGTCGAGACCGACTGGCTGGCCGATCACTTGGAAGACGACAACCTGCGGATTGTGGATGTGCGTAGCCCGGACAAATACCAGGAAGACCACCTGCCGGGGGCGATCAACCTCACGACCGGGTCGCTGGACCACAAGGTCAACGAGTTTGTCAGCGATGCGCGCCCGGCTGGGGAGGTCGCCGAGATCGTCGGTGCCGCCGGCATCGGCGACGATCACCACGTCGTCATTTACGACGACAATCGTTCCGTGATCGCCGCGCGACTCTTCTGGGTCTTGGATTACTATGGTCATTCCCGCCTCTCGATCCTCAACGGTGGCTATCCCAAGTGGACGGCCGAGAATCGAGCCGTAACACGACAAGCACCTCGCTTCGAGGCGGCGACCTTCAGCGCCACGCCCGATCCGACCAAAGTTGCCGACAAGGACTACATCCTGGCCAACATGGGTGGGGACAGTGTGGCGCTTTGCGACGCTCGCACCCCGGAAGAATACAGCGGCGAGGACGTGCGTCGGGGTGCCGGGCGTGGTGGCCGGGTGCCGGGGGCCATCAACATTGACTGGGTGAACAGCGTGACCGGCGATGAGACCCCCGTCTTCAAGGCGCTGGCCGATCTGAAGCAGTTGTACGAGTCGGCCGGCATCACGCCGGATAAAGAGATCATCACCTACTGCCAGTCTGCCGTGCGCGGCGCGCACGCGTACTTCGTCCTGAAGCTGCTGGGTTACCCGAGAGTGCGAAACTACGACGGCTCCTGGCAGGACTGGAGCAACAACCAGAGCTTGCCCATCGAGAAGGGGTAGGATCAATCCGGGAGAGCGAGCTACCTTTGGTGGATACCTCTCCCGGCCCCGCTTCTCCTTGGCTCCCCCCACTGCCGTCCCTCCATTTGCTAGACTGACCGCCAGCCACCAGTGGTCAGCGCGGTCCGCACGCATGACGTGCATGGTGAGGAGGCGCCGGTATGAAGCGCTTGAACATCCAAGAGGCCTTTGTAGGTGAGGCCAACCCAAACCAGGAGGGTACCGCCGCTGAAGAGGCCGACGAGGTCGTCCTGCTTGCCGTCCGCGGTGGAGAGATCACGACGGTCGTCGAGGGCGGCACCCCCGATGAGTTTGTCGTGATGGATGCCACCGTCCTACGGGGCGCGCTGCGGCTGGAGAACGAGCGGGTGCTCATCTTCGAAATCCATCGCGATGCCTCCGGAGCGTTCTTCGATGACGAGCCGGCAGCGTTGCACTATCGTCGGCACGAGGGTGCCGATGCCGGTCTGTCCACCGTTGGCGATGCCGCCTATCTGGAGCAATCGGCAGAGGAGCAACTGGCGCCGGTCACCGCGCCGGGACGTCCCGGTGTGGTGAGCGACATCATGAGTACCCCGGTCGTCACCACGCAGCCGGATGAGGATGTGGCCAAAGTCGCCTCAATCCTGAGTTTTCACGGCATTACTGGACTACCCGTCGTTGACGATGCCGGTGCAGTCGTCGGCGTGGTCAGCGAGGCGGACGTGATTGCCCGCCAGGGGCGAACCGTCGCGGATATTATGACCGCGCCGGCCCATACCGTCGCAGCGGAGATGCCTATCACCGAGGTCGCGGCGGAGATGACGCGCCGGCGCATCAAGCGTATGCCGGTTGTGCGTGCCGGTCGTCTGGCCGGGGTGGTCAGCCGTGGTGACATTGTGCGCTGGCTCAGCGGCACCACGAACACCTAGCCAAGCTGTAGGGGCAACCCTTGTGGTTCCCCTCACCCCTCTCCTGGCTGGGGGAGCTCCAATATCGGTCCATCTGCCCCACGCAGCGGTGCTGGGTATAGTAGGCGCGTGCCAACGCCTCGTATTGCCCTGGTGATTCCGGCCTGGAATGAAGCCGAGTCTATCGGTGCGGTGCTGTCCGAAGTGCCGCCCGGCGTGGTGGACCGTGTCTTTGTCGTCACCGGCGACAGCACCGACGGCACGGATAAGATTGCTACCGGCCTGGGAGCCGCCGCCCTGCCCCAAGCGCGGCCCGGGTATGGCGCGGCCTGTTGGGCGGGTGTCCTCGCTGCAGAACAAGCCGGGACTGAGATCGTCGTCTTTCTCGACGGCGATTATGCCGACCCGCCCGCCGAGCTACCGCGTGTGCTCGCTCCCTTGCTGACCGGGCAAGCCGACGTTGTGCTTGGCCCGCGCGACCTCGCCAAGCACCCGGAAGCCCAGCGCCTCCATGCGCGGTTCGGCAACTGGCTGGTGCTGACCATCCTGAGTCTGCTGCTGCGGCGACGACTGCGCGATCTCCCGTCGTTCAAGGCCATCCGCATGGACTGTCTCCAGCGCCTGGCGATGTCCGAGCTGACCTACGGCTGGACGACCGAGCTGGTGGTCAAGTCCGTGCGGGCCGGTCTGCGGATCGTCGAGGTGCCCGTGGCGTACCGTCCGCGACTGGCCGGCCAATCGAAGGTATCGGGCACGGTGCGCGGCACGGTTGGCGCGGCCTGGAAGCTCTGCACTTGTGCCCTGCGCTACGCCCGCTGGCGGCCGGCAGCCGTCTCCGGCGGCAACGCCACCGGGGATGCGGAGCACGCCTGATGCCGGGGCAGAGCGCCGTCTATGTAGTCGCGAAAGCTCCGCGTGCGGGCGTCAGCAAGACCCGCCTGTGTCCTCCGCTCACTCCGGCGGCCGCGGCACACCTGGCCGCGGCCTTCCTGCTGGATTCGGTGCATATCGTTCGCCAGGCCGGACTGGACGCGCGTATCATCTGCCGCGACGACGGCGAGCGGAGGGACTTGGCGCGCCTCGTCGGCAACCAAGCGACGGTGGCCGTTCAATCCGGTCGCGGCCTCGGTGCTGCCCTAGAGTCGGCCTTTCGACTCGGTTTCGCCTCCGGGTGTACCGCCGTCGGCGTTTTGGGCAGTGACAACCCCACCTTGCCGCCGGCGGCGCTCATCGCGGCCTATGCTGCGCTCGCGGCCGGCAGCGACGTATCCATCGGGCCGAGCGAGGACGGCGGATACTATCTGCTGGCGGCGCGCGCCCTCTACCCCGACCTGTTTCGCAACATGGTCTGGAGCACGAGCGAGGTAGTGGCGGTCACGCTGCAGCGGTGTGCAGCGGCCAACCTGCGCGTCCATCGCGTTGCCGAGTGGTACGACGTGGACGAGGCCGCGGACCTCGAACGGCTCCGCGCCGACCTTGCCGGCGCCGATTCTCCTCCCGCCCCCGCCACCCGCGCCGCGCTCGCTACGGTACTCGGTCAGTAGCCGGTAGCGACGGACGGCGGCCGCCCCCGCTCTCTATCGCTCGGCGATGGAGAGCGGGGGCGGGAGGTGAGGTGCCCTCAGCCCCCCGGCACCAGCCGGGTTTCGGCCTGAAGGTTGGCGCACACCGTAGCCTCGTCCATGTAAAGCGGCAGCCGCCGATCCTCGAGCCACAGCTGCACCTGGTCCCGGTAGTGCAGGCTGTCGGGATGCGCCGACTGGCCGGTGGTGCCGGTGGCCTCGGCGTACCCCGATTGCGAGAGGTCGGCGAGGAAGCGGTAGGTCGAGCCGCTCGCCGCCTGAAACGGCTGCTCGAACGAGGGGCCGGCGGCGCGCACGGTGCCGTTGCCGCCGCTGGTCGGGAAGGGGCCGAGATCGAACCGCTGTGCTAGATCAGGTGAGTGCTCGCCGAGCGGGTGCGGGAAGGTGACTTGGTGCAGGTTTCCCCAGCGCCAGTCTTCCGGATCGGGACCGGCCACCTCGACCAGCCACTCGACTGCGGATACATAGGCGGCACGCGCCTCCTCGCGGTAGTCCGTGTCGGAAAACCAACCCATGTCGTCGACGAGCAGCAGGCGGCGGGCAACCGCCCCGGCTTGGCCGGCGGCGAGCGGCGCAAGCTGCTCCGGGAAGTGCGCGGCGGCGATGCGCTCCAGCCAGCGTTGCCAGAACGCCGTGAAGATACTGGCGCCTATCGCCTCGGTATCGAACGAGCCATTCCAAGCCGCGAGATGCCGGTAGGCAGCGCGTGGCCGCTGGCCTGGGACCGCGCGTAGGAGCGCGAGGAGCGCCGGCAGCAGGTCTACCGCGCGGGCGTGGAGCACGTCGCCATGGATGGCGGCGATCTCGTCGGGTGAGTGCCGCGCCGCCCCTTCCAGCCGCTCGCGGATGCGCCGGAACCGGTACCCGTCGGCCCACCCGCCCAAGCCGAGGTACGGCAGGTCCGGCGGGTCCTCGGCCCACGGCGGATTGTTCGCGGTCGCTACCCACCCGCGCGGCGGGTCAATCAGTTGCGGCAGCCGGTCGAAGGGCAGCGTCCCCTGCCAAGCATGGTCTGGATCGTTGGCCGGGCGCAGGCCCCGGAGCGCGATCTCGCGCCGCGGGATGTGGCTGGCAACGTGGTAGCCGATCCGCCCATCGCGGTCAGCAAACACGAAGTTCAGCACCGGGCCGGGCCACTGTTCCAGCGCCGCGAGCGTCTCGTCCCCGTTGCGGGCGCAGTTGATCGCCAGCATGGCTTCCAGCCCGGACGCCACGCCGTCTTCCAGACCGCACCAGCGCAGGCTAATCGGCGGCGCTACGCCGCTGTCGTCCGTCGGTGTCCAGGGCAGCAGGTCATTGACGATTGGCCCGCGCACCGTGCGCCGCACGATCAGCGTCTCGTCCGGCGCGCCGCGCACCTTGATCGTGTGCCGCTCGGTCTCGAAGGGACGCCAGGTGGCGCCGTCGCGGTAGCGATCACCGCCGGGCGCATCGGTCTCCTCGATATAGAGGTCGCGGATGGGTGCTACGTGGTTGGTCACGCCCCAGGCCGTGTGGCGGTTGCGGCCGATATAGGCGCTGGCCGTGCCGACGTAGACCGCACCGATAGAATCCAAGCCGATGGCCGGACACGTCAGCTGCGCCTGAAACCACTGGCTCGGCTGATCGAAGGTGTTGTGCGGGTCGCTGCACAGCACGGGGAAGCCGGTCGTCGTGCGCGAGCCGGCTACGGCCCAGTTGTTGCTGCCCTCGCCGCTGGCATCGCCGCCCGGGATGGGGCCGGGTGTGCCGTCGGCCGGCCCCGGCACGATGGTCTCCTCACCGGCCTCGACCTCCAGAAAGGCTTCCAGCAGGTCGGCCGGCAGCGTCCGACGCGCCGCCTCGATGAGCGCGACCGGCTCCAGCCGCCCGGTCAGCATCCACCAGCGCCAGCGCCATAGCGCAACCGAGTCGGCGGGTGTCCAGGGCGCCGGTTGGTAGTCGAGGATGCCGAACTCCTCGGGCAGCGCAGCGGTCTCGATGGCGGTCCGGCGCCAAGCGTTGATCCCGGCCGCCACGCCTTCCAGCAGGGTTGCAGTCGGCCCACTGATCGTCTGCGCGACGGTATCGGCCGCGGCTGCGATGCCGACGGTCAGCATCTCGCGGTCGTTCGACAGCGCCTCCGGCCCCATGATCGCGGCCAGCTCGCCACGGACCCGGCGCCGCATGTAGTCCAGTTGCCAGAGCCGCTCGCGGGCAACCGCGTAGCCCAGTCCCACGCCCAGGTCATACGGCTCGTCGGCGCTGATGTGGGCGATACCCCACCGATCCCACAAAATCGTCGCCGCCGTGCCAACGGGACCGGTCACTACCTGCGGCTCAATCCGTTCCATGCCACTGCCTCCTGCCTGCCGGGTAGGGTTTATGGTGACACTATTCGGGGCTGTGCTTCCAGTGACCGGCCACGCTCGGCACAGACGGCCAGATAGTCATCTACCGAATAGCGGAACTCTCGATGCAGCTGTTCGACCGAGGTGCCCTCAAACACGATCACATCGCGGGTGTCTACGACCTCGCCATGGAACACACCGGCCTCGTCATCGAAGGTTACTGTTGCCCGGTAGCCCTTATACTCCATCATGGCTCTATCCCGGCCTCCTTCAGAAATCGCCGCCGGCTCGTCCGGGGAGTGACGGCAAATCCCGAGATTAGGGAGGGTCAGCGACGCCCCGCGGCGACGGCCGCTACAAACTCCTTGGCACGGGTGGTGATGGTGGCGAAATCCCGTTGATCCACGAGGTCACGATGGACGAGATCGCCGCCCACGCCCAAGGCGGCTGCCCCGGCGCGCATAAAGTCGGCGGCATTGTCCAGGGTCACGCCGCCCGTCGGGACGAAAGGAATGTCGCCGAGCGGTCCGCGCAGGTCGCGGAGATAGCGCGGCCCCAGTCCACCGGCCGGGAAAATCTTCACCAGATCGGCGCCCTGCTGCCAGGCGGTCACCACCTCGGTCGGCGTCAACGCGCCGGATATGATGGGCACATCGCGCTGGCCGCAATACTCGATGACGTGCCGGTCCGTGTTCGGGGCGACGATGAAGCGTGCCCCGGCGCTCAACGCCTGCTCGGCGCTGGCAACGTTCAGCACGGTCCCGGCACCGAGCAGCACGTTGTTCCGGTAGGCGTCCGCCAACTCGCGGAGCATGTCGGCGGCGCCGGCGCTATTCATCGTGACCTCGATGACCTGCACACCGCCGGCGCTCAGGGCCTCCACGGTTTGCCGCGCCAACGCCGGGGCCGTATGGCGCATGATGGCGATAATGCCGGCCTCCGTCATGCGCTCGACGAGCGCGGCTTTGGGTGTCCGCTCCACTACACTAACCATGGCTGCCTACGCTACCCCCCGTCCGCTCGCCGCGAATGATACCAGGGCTTCGGCCCCCCTATGGCCCTCCCGCTGCGACAGGGGGACGGCTGCTGCTGGCACTGCGGCGGCGGGGATCCGGTCGTTCCCTCCCCTGTCGCAACGGGGGAGGGTTAGGGTGGGGGCCACTAGCGCCGCTGTCGCCGCTCTCTCGATGGGGTAGGATTCAGAGGCGTGAGTCAGCGAGGGAAGACGATTGTGTCCGTGCCGGAAGACAGTGCCGACATCCTGACCGATCTCAATGCAGCGCAGCACGAGGCGGTCACGGCGCCGGCCGGGCCGCTGCTGATCCTCGCCGGCGCCGGTTCGGGCAAGACGCGCGTCATCGCCCACCGCATCGCCTATCTAATCCGCTCACAGAGCGTGCCGCCGCACCGCTTGCTGGCCGTCACGTTCACGAACAAGGCTGCCGGCGAGATGCGTCGGCGTATCGAGGACCTTGTCGGCGAGGCCGGCCGCGTGGTGACGTGCGGCACGTTCCACTCCGTCTGCGCCCGCTGGCTCCGCCGCGACATCCGCCATCTCGGCCGCGACGGCAGCTTCACGATCTACGACGACGACGACCAGTTCCGGGTCATCAAACGGCTCATGACCGAGGCCGGCATTAACCAGCGGATGATTACCCCGCAGGATATTCGCGCCGCCATCTCGCGGGCGAAGGATGAGCTGCTCCTCCCCGATGAGTACGCGGCGCAGGCGTCCGACCGGCCCTACGAGCAGGCCGTCGCGCGGGTCTATCGGCGGTATCAAGCGGCGTTGGAGGAGGCGAACGCCCTCGACTTCGACGACCTGCTCTTGACCACGCTCCGGCTCTTCGAGGAGGCGCCGGAGGTGCTGGGGTACTACCAGCGGCGGTATCAACACGTGCTGGTGGATGAGTACCAGGACACGAACCGCGTGCAATACGAGATTGTCCGGCGGCTGGCCGCCGTGCATCGCAATATCACCGTCGTCGGCGATGACGACCAGAGTATCTACTCGTGGCGGGGCGCCGACATCCGCAACATCCTGGCGTTCGAGGACGAGTACCCCGACGCGACGGTGGTGAAGCTCGAACGCAACTACCGCTCCACCCAGCACATCCTCGATAGCGCCCATGGCGTCGTCCGGACCCTGCGCTCGCGCAAGCCGAAACGGCTGTGGACCGAGCGAGCGCCCGGCGACGCGGTGGTTATCTGCCAGGCACTCGATGAGCATGATGAAGCCGGCTTTGTCGCCAACGAGATCGAGCGCCTGGTCGGCGCCGGCCGGCGGCGCTACCGGGACTGTGCGGTGATGTACCGCATGAATGCCCAATCGCGGAGCCTGGAAGAGGCCTTTGTCCGCCGGCGTATCCCGTATCAGCTGGTCGGCGGCACCAAGTTCTATGCTCGCCGCGAGATCAAGGACCTGCTCTGCTACCTGCGGCTGGCCTACAACCCGGCGGACGAAGCGAGCCTGCGGCGTGTCATCAACGTGCCGCCCCGCGGCATCGGCGCCCGCACCCTGGCAGTGCTGGACGATTGGGCCGCCCGGCGCGGCGAGCCACCGCTGGTCGCACTGCTGTCCCTGTACGCGGCCGAGCAGCACGATACGGAGCTAACGCACCCGTTTCAGGGCCGCGCGCGCACGGCGTTGCTGGGATTTGCGCGGCTGATGGCTGATCTGAGCGCCGCCGCACGGGAGAGTCCCCTGGAGGACCTCTTCGATCAAATGCTTGCCCGCACCGACTACCGCGCCGCGCTCGAAAAAGGTGATCGGTTCGAGGAACGGTGGGAGAACGTCCTGGAGCTACGCAACGTCGTCAGCGAGTACACGGAGCTGGAGCCGCCGACGGGCTTGCTGGCCTTCTTGGAAGAGACTGCCCTGCACGCCGACCTCGATACGCTGCGTGACGACCGCGATGCCGTCACCCTGATGACGCTCCACAGCGCCAAGGGGCTGGAGTACCCGGTCGTCTTCATCACCGGCTTGGAAGAAAATATCCTCCCCCATAGCCGGTCCAAAGACACCCTCGAGGAGCTGGATGAGGAGCGGCGCCTCTGCTACGTGGGCATAACCCGCGCAATGGAGCGGCTCTATCTGCTCCATGCCCGGCAACGCAACCTGTGGGGGAGACCGCAAGAAGCCGATCCCTCCCGCTTTCTTACTGCGATCCCGGAGCGCAGTGCCAAGCAAATGCAAACGGCCGCGCTCCGCATCCGGGCCGGCGGGAGCCAACCGGCCGCCTCGGCGGCAGTTCGCCCCTGGAGCGGCCAGGTATCCTCAACCGGCTGGACTCCGGCGTCACGCGCCAGTGCGCCAGCCCAAGCACAGACGCCGCCGGCGACGCGGCCGGCGAGCGGCGATCCCGATTGGCGTCGGCTCGGCATCCGCTCGGCCGCCGAGCTACCGCAACAGAGTGCCGGTGCCGGACCGCCGACTTATCAAGTCGGTGATCGGGTACGGCACGGCGCGTTCGGTGAGGGCAGCGTGGTAGAGAGCACGCTCAACCGGCGTGGTGAGCAAGAAGTGCGAGTGCGCTTCGACACGGCCGGAGTCAAGCTGCTACTCGGCAGCATTGCCCCCATGACCAAGCTCGACGAGGCGTAGGTCGAGAAATACTTGCGATACAATATGTACGCATAGTCACGAGCGGGGAGGCTGCGACATGGTGACCTCGATTCGGCTTACTCCCGAAACCGAGCAACGGCTTGATTTTCTAGCGGCGCAGACCGGGCGTTCCAAGTCGTTCTACCTGCGGGAGATGATTGAACGTGGCCTGGAGGACATAGAGGATTACTATCTTGCAATGGACGTGCTGGAGCGTCTGCGCCAAGGCAAGGAGCAGGTATATTCCGCTGCCCAAGTGAGGCAAGCACTTGACTTGGACGACTGAGTACACCTCAACGGCCAGGACCCAGCTTCGCAGACTTGGCAGGCGGATGGCTCGACGCATTGTAGATTACATGGACGGACGTGTTGCGAGATTGGGTAATCCGCGGAACATGGGTAAGGCGTTGACTGGTCCCCTGGGTGGATTGTGGTGTTATCGGGTAGGGGATTGTCGCGTGATCTGCGACATTCAGGACGATGCTTTGCGTATCTTGGTGGTGAGGGTTGGTAGCCGTGACAAGGTGTACCGTTGACGGCTGCCGGGGTGAGTCCCGCAGGGTCGCCGGGTTGCCCGTACTAGAATCCGGTTACAGTTCTACGGGAGCTTTGCAAATTGAAGCTATATAACCTGCCTTTTGTCATGCACGGTCCCGGTGAAGAAACCGAGGATAAGTTCATGGCTGAGATACCTGCTCTTCCTGGGTGTAGGGCATGGGGCGATAGCACTGACCAAGCGTTGGAGAACCTCCAGAGCGTTGCTGCCGCCTTCATAGAATCCTACAAAGAGATGGGAGACGATCTGCCGCCGGAGCCGTGGCGCGAAGAGGTGAACGAGTATGGCGGCTGAATACATAGACATCCTGCGTACCGAGCTGGAAGGACAGCGCCAGTTCCTGTCTGCCGAGGAGGAGCGGGTGCTGCTGCAACCGGCGTCATACGAGAGCGACGACGACCTCGCCCTCGACTCGGTAAAGCGCCGGCAGCACACCTTTGTCCCCATCCTCCGCGACCGTTTCGTCCGCGACGGTCGGCCGCTGGAGCAGTGGTGGGACGTGCTGGCCGAAGAGGAGCGGCTGCCGGAGGACCGCACGATGATCGGGGCCATGGTGGTGCAGGTGCTCGATTGGTCGGCCCGTACCAGCGATCAGAAAGCCATGATGGGGGGATTTGGCAGCAAGCTGCTGCTGGTCGCGGCGGTACTGATCGGCTTTTTTGGCACCTTCACGCTGGCGGTCGGGGCGTGGCCGGCCGGGATCGTGCTGCTGGTCATCGCGGCGGCCCTCTGGATCGGCGCACGGGTGATCGGCCAGTTGACCGCCGAGCGCGTCGGCGAGCTTGTGGAGGAGTACAAGCAAGAGCCGGAGCCGGAGGAAGACGCCACCGAAGACGATGAGCAGTCAGATTCGGCAGTAGACGACCCCGACCGCGCGACGGAGTAATCCCGCGATGCGAGGGACTGGCCCCTCTATGGCCCACCCGCTGTGGCAGGGAGACGAGGTGTTCCCTCCCCTGTCGGGACGGGGGAGGGGTAGGGTGGGGCCGCAGCACACGAGGCCTACTTCGGCTCCGGCAGGAACTTCCGCCAGCCGTTGGCAGCGCCGTTGAGTCCTTGCTGCTGCCACCAGAAGTAGTGCAGTGGCGAAGGACGGCGCGGCTGCCGGATGAGATTCATATGCGCGTCGGCGGGTGTTCTGGCGCCCTTCCGATGGTTGCAGCGGCGACACGCGGTCACGACGTTATCCCACGTGTGGCGCCCGCCCCGCTGTCGCGGAACCACGTGGTCAACGGTCATGTCGCGGCTTTCGTACCCGCAATACTGACAGGTGTAGTTATCGCGCAGGAAGACCTCGCGGCGGCTGAGCCGCACCATGAGCCGTGGCCGCTTGACCATGTACATCAGCTTGATGACCGACGGGCGCGGATAGACTTGGCTGACGCCCACCAGCGGCTCCGCCAGCAGCTCCAGCACTTCGGCTTTGCCGCGGAACACCAGCACAAACGCCCGCCGAACATTGCAGATGTTCAGCGGCTCGTAGTTTTGATTGAGGACGAGGACGCGCGAGTTCATCCTGCTCTCGCTCGCTACTGCCGTAATCCCGTAGCTCCGGCCCTGCACACCCTGCACACTGCGCGAGAACGACACGTTCCCGCTACTTCCACTGATCGATTCTAACACAGTGACCGCCGCCCACCGTCCATCCGGTTGCCCTGCTATCATTCACGCCGGGCGAGCAACGCGAGGTCAAGAGCGCAGATGAATGCATCTCCACCGGCCGCCAAGCAGCCGACAGATACCGCCAGCGAGCGGATCGTAGCGCCTCCTGCGCTGGCGCAGTGGACCGCAGCCGTCCTCGCGGCACTAGGGCTATCCGCGGCGGACGCCGAGCTTGTCGCCGATACGCTGGTCCAGGCCGACCTCCGCGGTGTCCATTCGCACGGTGTCCAGCGCCTGCCCGGCTACGCGACACAGCTACGAGCGGGCACCATCGTCGCGGACCCGCAGCCCGAGGTCGTGCATCGCACCGCCTCCACGGCGGTACTCGACGCGCATCACGCGATGGGCCAAGCAGCTGCCCACGCCGCGATGCGGCTGGCGCTGGAGAGTGCAGCGGAGGTCGGCCAAGGGGCGGTCGCTATCCGCAACAGCACGCACTGCGGCGCCCTGGCCTACTTTGCCATGATGGCGCCACCGGCCGGCTGCATCGGCTTTGCTGCCACCAATGCCGGCATGAACATGCTCCCTTGGGGTGGGCAGGTCAAGATGGTCGGCAACAACCCGTTGGCCTACGCCGTACCGACCGGCCGCGGCTTTCCGCTGGTGCTCGATATGGCCACCAGTGTTGTCGCGGGCGGCAAGCTCGACGTAGCGATCCTCCGCGGAGAGGCCATCCCCGTCGGCTGGGCGTTGGGACCGGACGGCCAACCGGCAACCGATCCGACCGTTGCCCGCGCCGGCTCGCTGCTCCCCATCGGCGGCCCGAAAGGCTATGGCCTGGCCGTCGTGCTGGACATCCTCTCCGGCGTGCTCGCCGGCGGCCGGTTCGGCGGGAGACTGGGGGGAGCCGGTTCGAGCCATTTCGTGCAGGCGCTGCGGATTGATGCCTTCACCCCCGCCGCCGAGTTTCTGGAGCGGATGGGGGCCTTGGTGGACCAGATTCATGACTGCCCGCGCGCGCCGGGCGTGGATCGTATTTACCTGCCGGGCGAAATCGAGCACGAGCTGAACGCGCGGCGCGAAAAGGAAGGCATTCCGCTGCCCACGACGCTCACCAACGAGTTGGCGGCGTTGAGCGACACGCTGGGTATTGCTCCTCTGCCGACGGCGGCTCCTACCTCCTGAGGCGTATCCCCGATGGTATCCAACCGCGTGTGGCGCGTGGCGGGCCGCTGGCTGCTCACCACCATTGCGACGGCCGTCATCGCGCGCTGGCTGCGCTGTGCGCTTGATGAAGACCGCCCCCGCATACGCCGCGCCCATGCGACGGAAGAAGAGGTGGGTCTCTCGGCGTCACGCTACGCCCAACTCATGCGGTATTCGCCGATGATGCTGGTCTACCGCCGGATTGTGCGCCTGGCCGGCCAGCGCCTCGCAGCGGCCGGGAGCGATTCCGTCCGTCCGCTGCGGGTGCTGGACGTTGGCTGCGGGCCGGGGACGCTGGCCGCCGCCATCGCGGCGGCGCAACCGGACGCCACGGTGCTGGCCCTGGACCGCTCGGCCGCCATGCTGCACGCCGCGCGCCGCCAGCACCGCACCAGCCGCATCTGCCTCATTCAGGGCGACGGTGCGGCCCTGCCGCTGCGGGAAGAGACCGTTGATCTCACCGTCGCCACGCTGGCGCTGCACCATTGGCGCGACGGCGAAGCGGTGCTGCGCGAGGTGCGGCGGGTGCTGCCCGCCACCGGACAGATGCTGCTCTTCGACCTGCGGCGCGACATGGCCCTGCCGCTCTGGTTGCTGATGTACCTGGCTACACAGTTCCTCGGCAAGATCATGCGTCTGCCGGGGAATGAGCCGGCGGCGTCGGTGGCATCGGCCTACACACCGGCGGAGGCCGAATGGCTGGCGGGCCGAGCCGGACTCCGCGGCGTGTTCGCGCGCCGTGGGTTCGCCTGGCTGTGGCTCGACGGCACGCGCACCCGGCCGGATTGACGGTGTTTCCGAGCGGCAGTAGGATTCCCAGCGTCAGGGTGGGTGCCGGGTGCCGATACGAGCGGGCCGGGAGGAGCATATGATTTTCGCCAGCGATCTCAGTGTCCCGGAAGGGCCGGTTTTGCTTGCCGACGGCAGTTGGCTCGTCGTCGAAATGGGGCCGGACCGAGGCTGCGTGACGCACGTCAGCGCGGACGGCCAGACCAAGCGCCGGCTGGCCCGCACGGGCCGCCCCAACGGACTGGCGGTGGACAAGGATGGGGGCATCTGGGTGGCCGAATCGCAGGACCCCGCCTTGCTGTGCATGACGATGGACGGCGCGGTCGAGGTCGTGCTGACCGCCTGTGGCGACGAGCCGTTCCTGTGGCCCAACGACGTGGCCTTTGGGCCGGATGGCGCGCTCTACATGACCGATTCGGGCATTCGCTTCGCGGACTTCATGCAGGGTACCGAGGTACGACCGGACTATCTGGAAGTACCCATGCACGGGCGCGTCTACAAGATTGATACCGCGACGCGAGCCATCGAGACGCTCGACTCCGGGCTGCGCTTTCCCAACGGCATCGCCTTCGGGCCGGATCAGGACCTGTACGTCAGCGAAACCATGACCGGCATGGTCTATCGCTACCGTTGGCAAGACGGGACGGTCGGCGAGCGGCAGGATTTCGGGAACACGATAGACCCGCAGAATCCGGCGCCGTTCAAGGGACCTGACGGGATGAAGTTCGGCACCGATGGCCGGCTCTACGTGACCATCTTCGGGCAAGGCGACGTCACCGTGCTGGCGCCCGACGGCGCCGTGGCCGAGCGCATCGCGCTGGCCGGCTCGATGCCCACGAACCTCGCCTTTGGCCCGCCCGGCTCCCAGCGGATCTACGTAACGGAAGACGAGCACGGCACGCTGGAAGTCTGCGACGTCGGCACCGACGGCCTGCCTCTGTATACGTAGCCGCACCTTACCCCGTCCCCGTCCCCGTGCGTAGCGGGGGTATCATAGGGGGGCCGGGCCAGCGCAATGGTGACGACCGGATGACTGCGAGCAGCTTTGCCGAGATCGCCGCCAGCTACGCCAACGCGGTCGCCGACAACTTCCGGCAGCCTGTTCCCGCACAGCCGGAAGATCAGCTAAAGGCTCCCGTCGGCGATCTGCTACGCGCCGCCGGGGACATGACGAGCCTCGACGTGCGTTGGCGGACCGAGGTAAGTGCAGACGACGTACACGGACGCCCCGATCTCGGCGTGACCGTCAACGGGCTGCTGACGGGTCATGTCGAGTTGAAGCGGCCGGGGCTGGGCGCCCGGCCGGAGCGTTTCACGGGTGCTAACCGGGCGCAGTGGCTCCGGTTCAAGGTGCTGCCCAACCTGATCTACACGGACGGATCGGAGTGGAGCCTCTACCACACCGGCGAGTTGGTCGCGCGGGTCCGCATCGCCGATGACGTGAGCGAAGGCGGCGCACGAGTGCTCGACCGCGAGACCTTGACGCCGCTGGAGCGTCTGTTCCGTGCCTTCCTCTACTGGGAGCCGGTTGTGCCGGGCACGGCGCGCGGCCTCGCAGAGTTCCTGGCGGCCCTGGCCCGTATCCTCCGCGACGAGGTGCAGCAAGCACTCGGTCGTGAGGACAGCCGCTTGCGGACTCTTGCCGATGAGTGGAG
This sequence comes from Chloroflexota bacterium, assembly GCA_022826725.1. GTDB lineage: Bacteria > Chloroflexota > UBA11872 > UBA12225 > JAJDUF01 > JAJDUF01. Next base: position 693,227 of record JAJDUF010000016.1, on the reverse strand, counting down.
CGGCATCTTATTCCCGGAGACGGACGACGACCAGTTTGCGGACGCTTACGCGCAAACGCTGACCTATGCCCTGCTGCTCGCGCGGTTCGAGGGCGCGGAAAGCCTGCGCCCGGCCTTTGCCTCTGAGACGCTACAGCGCGAGCACGCGCTGCTGGCCGAGGCGCTCACGCTCCTGGAAGTCCCTTCCGTCCGCGAAGAGCTACGGATGCCGATTGAGCTGCTGGAGCGTGCCATCGGGGCTGTGGACGCGGTGGAGATTCAGCACGAGGGGGATCCCTGGCTGTATTTCTACGAGGATTTTCTCGGTGCCTACGACCCCAAGCTGCGGAAGGACCGGGGCGTGTACTACACGCCGGTAGAAGTGGTGCGCTTGCAGGTCCGCTTGGCCGCCGAGCTACTGCGGAACCGCTTCAACAAACGGCTCGCGTTCGCGGACGACGACGTGGTGGTACTCGATCCGGCCGTCGGCACCGGCACCTATCCCCTCGCCGTACTGGACCACGCGGCCGACGCGGTACGCCAGCGCCTTGGCCCGGGTGCCGTCCCCCAGAAGCTGCGCGATCTCGCCGGTCGCCTGAACGGGTTCGAGCTACTTGTCGGGCCGTACTCGGTTGCTCACCTGCGCGTCTCGCAACGGCTACGCGATGCCGGCGTGACCGACCGTCCGGCGAGGGTCTATCTCACCGATACGCTGGAGTCTCCCCACCGGCTGTCGGAGTTCACGGCCAGCATCTTGCAGGAGCGACTGACCGAGGAGCGCCAGCGCGCGCAGGAAGTCAAGAAGGACGTGCGCGTCTTTGTCTGCCTCGGCAATCCTCCCTACGACCGCGAGCAGCGCGATCTGGAGGGCGAGGACGGCCGCCGCAAGGGTGGTTGGGTACGCCATGGTGATGAAGGGTCGGACGAGCCGCCGGTCCTCGATGACTTCCTCAAACCGGTGCGTGACGCCGGCGGCGGGGTCCACCTGAAGAACCTGTACAACGACTACGTCTACTTCTGGCGCTGGGCGCTGTGGAAGGTGTTCGATTCCACCGAGGACGCGGGCATCGTTACTTTCATCACCGCCTCGTCGTATCTGCGTGGTCCAGGCTTTGCGGGTATGCGCCGCAAGATGCGCGAGGTGTTTGACGAGCTATGGATCGTAGACCTGGCAGGCGATAGTCTTGGCGCCCGCAAGACGGAGAACGTGTTCGCTATCCGCACCCCCGTCGCTATCGCCGTCGGTGTCCGCGACGGACCGCCGCAGCCGGAGCACCCCGCGCGAGTCTGGAAGGTCAGGCTCTCCGGTGCTGAACCGGAGAAGCTCGCGCAGCTCGCAGCGGTAGAGGCATTCGCGGGACTCGACTGGCAGGAATGCTCGTCCGACTGGGATGCGCCGTTCTATCCGGCCGTCAACGGCGGATATTCCACCCTGCCGCTGGTCACAGCCGTCTTCCCCTGGCAGCATTCCGGCGCCCAGCTCAAGCGAACCTGGCCTATCGGCGAAACCAGCGCGGTGCTTGCCGCGCGCTGGCGCTCTCTGATCGAGTGGTCGGGAGAGGGCCGCCGCACCGCGTTCCGGGAGACCCGTGACCGCAAGGTTGACCGTCGCTATCCGCCGTTGGTGGATGGAGATGAGCGTGATCCGCCAATCACCGCGCTCGATTCGGCATCCCCGCTGCCTCCCGTGGTGCGATACGCCTATCGCTCGTTCGACCGGCAGTATGTGCTTGCCGATTCGCGTGTTGGAGATTTCATGCGTCCCGATCTGTGGCGTGCCCACGGGAGCCAGCAGGTCTACATGACCAGCCTGCTGACTCACGTACTTGGCGATGGACCCGCCGCGACAGCGACCTCGCTAATCCCTGACCTGGACCACTTTCGGGGTTCTTTCGGTGCCAAGCATGTCATCCCGCTGTGGCGGGACGCGGCGGCGACACAGCCCAACCTCACCACTGGCCTGCTATCCCGGATTGCCGACGTACACGGTGCGCCCGTTTCGCCGGAGCGCCTGTTCGCCTACGCTTACGGTGTGTTGGCGCAGCCGGCCTACGTCGAGCGCTTCTGGGACGAGCTTGAGCTACCGCCGCCCCGCCTACCGATCACGAAGGACGCCGGCCTGTTCGGACGAGTAGCCGACCACGGCGCGCGACAGCTCTACCTGCATACCTACGGCGAGCGGTACGGCGGGCCGCACGACGATGGCTCCGTGCCGCAGGGAGTCGCCCTCTGCACCAAGGCGGTGTCGCTGGAACAGTATCCGGCAGACTTTTCGTATGACGAGGCGGCACAGGTATTGCGCGTTGGCGACGGAGAATTCGCGCCGGTCACGCCGGAGGTGTGGGCATACTCCGTTTCCGGCTTACAGGTCGTGAAGTCCTGGCTGGACTACCGCAAGCTCAAGCGAGCCGGGCGCCGCTCTTCCCCCCTCGACGAGATACGGCCCACGCGCTGGGACTTTACGGAGGAGTTGTTGGAGCTGCTCTGGGTGCTCGAAGAGACGGTCCGCCGGCAGCCTGAGGGCGCGGCGCTGCTCCAGGAAGTATGCGCGTCCGCCCTCTTTGCGGCGCACGAGCTACCAATCCCGACGGACGCGGAGCGCCAGCCGCCGCTCCGCGCTCGGCAAGCGGCCGGGCAGTTGGAATTGGGCAATGGCGACGCTACCCTCTGACGGCAAGGGAGGCGACGTGACGGAGGCGGTGCCCGTGTTGCAGGTGTGCGATGTGGTCAAGGACTTCGGCGGAGTCCGCGCCGTGGACCATTGCTCCCTGGAGATCATGCCGGGCACCATCACGGGGCTGATCGGCCCCAACGGCGCGGGTAAGACGACGCTCTTCAACCTGGTATCCGGGGCACTGGCGCCGACCGGTGGCCGGATTGTCTTCCGCGGCCGGCACATTGACGGGCTGAAGATGCACCGCACCTTCGGGTTGGGCCTCATGCGTACCTTCCAGATTCCGAGAGAGATGAAGCGCATGACGGTGCTGGAGAACCTGATGCTCGTTCCCGCGCCGCAGCTCGGCGAGCGCGTCTGGGCCTCGTGGCTGCTGCCCTGGCAGGTGGCACGCCAGGAGCGCCGCATCGAATCCCAGGCGCTGGAGGTGCTCGATTTCGTCAAGCTCGCGCCCCTAGCGAACGAGTACGCCGGCAACCTGTCCACCGGCCAGAAGAAGCTGCTGGAGCTGGCCCGCACCCTGATGGCCGAGCCGACGCTGGTGCTGCTGGACGAACCCAGCGCCGGCGTCAACCGCACCCTGCTACGCGATCTGACGGCCAGCATCCTTCAGGCCAGCGTAGAGCGCAATGTCACCTTCCTGATAATCGAGCACGACATGGACCTGATTATGACCCTGTGTGACCCCATCATCGTCATGGCCAACGGTGCGGTCATCGCGCAGGGGACACCGCAGCAGGTACAGCAAGACCCGCAAGTCCTGGCGGCCTACTTGGGAGGCGCGGCCGATGGCACTACTTGAGGTCTCCGACGTGGTGGCCGGGTACGGTGAGACCGACATTCTCCACGGCGTATCCATCGCCGTGGACGAGGGGGAGATCGTCACGATCATCGGGCCGAACGGTTGCGGCAAGTCCACCCTGATGAAGGCGGTTGTGGGCCTAGTCCGGGTCAAGGCCGGCGCCGTGACGTTCCGCGGCACCGACATCTCCGCCCAGCCGCCGGAGCGGATCGTGCGAACCGGCCTCTGCTACGTGCCCCAGTCCGCCAACGTCTTCCCCTCCCTGAGCATCCGCGAGAACCTGGAGATGGGTGGCTTTGTCCGCAACGACGACTACCGGGGGCGGATCGAGGAGCTGTTCGCGCTGTTCCCGGACCTGGCACGGCGGCCCACGCAGCAAGCGGGCAGCCTGTCGGGCGGGCAGCGACAGATGCTGGCCATTGCCCGGGCCCTGATGCTGGACCCGGTGCTATTGTTGCTGGACGAGCCGTCCGCCGGGCTGTCGCCGGCGATCATGGACTTGGTGTTCGAGCGCATTCGGGGCATCAACCGGGCCGGAGTCGCCTTACTGCTCGTGGAGCAGAACGCCCGCGAGTCGCTGCGGATGTCGGATCGGGGCTACGTGCTCGCCGCGGGACGGAACCGCTTGGAGGACAGCGGCCCGGCGCTGCTGGACAACCCGGAAGTGGCGCGCCTCTATCTAGGGGGCCGTAGGTGATGAGCACGCTACAACACACTGCCAAGCGCATCCGCCTGGCGTGGATGCCGGGGCACACCGCCGTCGCCATTGTGGTCGTGGCGCTGGCCATCGGCTTCCTGCCCTTCGTGAAGATGGGGCTGGTGGTCAACGGTATTTTCTTGGGGGCCATCATCGCGCTGGGTGCCGTTGGCCTGACCCTGATCTACGGCATCCTGAACTTCGCCAACGTTGCTCACGGTGACTACATGACGCTGGGTGCCTACCTGGCGCTGTTCATGGTCGGCAACGTGCTGTCGGCGGTGGGAATCGAGGGCCAGGGGTTGGGTCCGTTCACCTTCGGCTATCCCTTGCTGCTCGCGTTGCCCGTGGCGGTGGCAGTGGTGGCGGTCGGGGCTATCGTGCTGGACGTAGCCATCTATCGCCGGCTCCGCGACCGGGGTGTGTCTCCCGTGGTGCTGGCGATGGCCTCCTTGGGCGTGGCCATCGCGCTGCGGGGCTTGGTGCAGATTATCTGGAGCGGAGATACGCAGCACTATCCGCGAGAGTTTCGGGAGGTCGTCCGCCTGCCCATGGACGTGCGCGTCCCCCCGGACGGTATCTTCATCGCCATCGTGACGATCATCTTGGTCGTCGGCGTGTACCTCGTGCTGACCCGTACCAAAATGGGCAAGGCCATGCGCGCCACGGCGGACAACCCGGAGCTGGCCTTGGTCAGTGGGATCAACACCCAGCGCGTCGTTCGGTGGACGTGGGGCATGGGCGCGGTGCTGGCCGCGACCGCTGGCGTGCTGCTGGCGGTGTTCCAGGCGCAGCTACTGCCCATCATGGGATGGAAATTCCTGATTCCCCTATTCGCCGCCGTGATCTTGGGAGGTATCGGCAACCCCTACGGTGCGCTGGTCGGGGCCTTTGTCATTGGGGTGAGTTCCGAGGTCTCGACCCAGTGGATCAATCCCAGCTACAAGCCGGCAGTGGCTTTCGCCATCATGATCGGAGTGCTGCTCGTGCGACCGCGTGGGATATTCGGATCATCGGAATGAAGAGGCGTGCGGCATGGACGTGAGCGGCATTCTCAGCTACTTGGCCGGCTTCGTCATCATGGCGGGCATCTACGCAGTGTTTGCGTTGGGGCTGAACGTCCACTGGGGCTTCACCGGCCTGTTCAATATCGGCATTGCCGGGTTCTTCGCGCTGGGAGCGTACACGACGGCCTTGCTGACCACTCAACCCCCGGACCCGCAGCTCTTCGAGGATTTCAAGTTCGGCGGCAACTGGTCGGGCCTGCCGTTCCTGGACCTAGGGGTTGATCTGTGGTTCTTTTTGGGTCTGGGGGCGGCCGCAGCGGTGTGCGGAATCATCGCCCTTCTCATCGGCTACGTCACCCTGCGCCTGCGCGACGATTACCTGGCGATAGCGACCCTGGGAATCGCCGAGACGGTCCGGCTACTCTTCCTCAACGAGAAGTGGCTCGCCAACGGGTCCAAGGGCTTGTACCGGATACCCAAGTTCCTCGGTGAGTGGGTCTCACCGGAGCACTACGACTACCTCTACCTGGTAGTGGTCCTGGTCATTCTGGTGCTCCTCTCCCTGGCGGTGGAACGAGCGGTCAAGTCCCCTTGGGGCCGCGTGCTGCGGGCGATCCGCGAGGACGAGGTGGCAGCCGAGGCCAGTGGGAAGGATGTATTCACCTTCAAGCTCCAAGCATTCATTTTGGGTGCCGTCATCATGGGTGTTGGTGGGGCGCTCTTCGCGCACAATGTCCGCTTCCTCTCACCGCTCACCTTCGATCCGCTCCTAGCGACCTTCATCATCTGGGCCATGCTGATGGTGGGCGGTGCGGGCAACAACCTGGGCGCCATCCTAGGGGCCTTCATCGTTTGGGGCATTTGGACGGGGACGCAATTCTTGCCCGGCGTGTTTTCCGACCCCAACTTCCGCTTCTTCATGATCGGCGTGCTCATCGTGGCGGTGATCCTGGTCCGACCCGGTGGTATTCTGGGGGAGGAGCGCCGCGTGGCACGGGCTGGCGACACGTAGCGGAGCGCACCGAGCGGCTCGCAGCAGCGCTCTCCGTTGCCGCTAGAAAATGTCATCCAGGTTGACGGTGAAGCCGGTCAGCGTGGGTGAAGTCAAGGTCTGCCCGGCGCCGTAGTGGGCGACCTCCACAAAAGCGCCATCGTCCAGCAGCAGAACCGTGACGGTCCGGGTGTCCGGGTCCACCAGCCAGTATTCGCTGACGCTATACCGCGCATACAGCGCCCGCTTGAACGACCGGTCCCGCTCGGCGGTGGAGGGGGACAGGATTTCGACCACCAGGTCCGGCGCGCCGCGGGCGTTCGCCGGAGTGATGATATAGGCGCGCTCATTGGAGATGAACAGCAAGTCCGGCTGTACAACGTCCGTTTCCGACAGCACCACGTCATAGGGAGCGAAGAAGACCTGGCCTAAATGTCTCGCCTTCACAAACATATGGAGCAGCGTCCCTAGTTCCATGACGGTTATCTGGTGGGCGCTATTCGGTGCTGGAGCCACGATCAACTCTCCGTCCAATAGCTCGTAGCGTTCGTCGTCTGGGGTGCGACAATAGTCGGCGTAGGTGAGCTTGAGGGCGGGTGGTGCGGTGACCATAGTCGCTCTCCGATCTTGCTATGCGGACCGTATGTGCAACCACCGACTATCCTATCGTACACCAATCCGGAGCCTAGGCTGGCCGCTAGCCGGTGGCGGAGCGAGCACAAAGCAAGGGGGCGGCTCTTTCGAGCCGCCCCCGGTACGTTGGCTTACTGTCACGCAGTCGCTAGGGTGACTCAAACCGGCCGGTGGACTTGATCTGCCCGCCCTCGACCTTCCAAATCTCAATCGGGCCAACCACGTCTCCATGTTCGTCGAAGTCCACCGGACCAGCCGCGCCCTCGTAGTTGATGTCATCGCCCTTGGCGATCAACTCCAAGGCCATCCTGATGTCCTCCACGCCGGGGCCGACCACGGTGCCGGGTGGGTTGGCCACTGCACGGATGGCGTCACGGATAGCGGTGGAGTCGGTGGTCGAGTTGGCCTTGGCGGCGGCCAGAGCGATCAGGACCGCAGCGTCGTAGGTCTCGTTGACGAAGGGATACTCAGGCGCTTGCCCGCCATGGGCAGCAGCGTAAGCGCTAAGGAACGCCTGTAGCTGGGGACTGTCGGGAGCGCCGGGCGCAGTACCCAGCGAGCCTTCGAGCCGTTCCCAACCAACAGTCTCCATCATCTCCGGGGACTTGGTCCCGTCAACGAACAGGAACTTGTCGGAGTAGCCACCCTCCAAGGACTCGCGGAGGTAGATTTCAGCCTGTCCGGGGTAGCTCATGGCGATCAGCACGTCGGGGTCACCCGCGGTGGCCCTCTCCAGCTCGGATTTGAAGCTGGGCTGGCTGTCCTCGTGGGGCACCTTGCCGGTGACCTGCCCACCCAAGGAGGTGAAGGTCTGCTCGAACTGATTGGCCAGTCCCTCGCCGTAGGCGTTGTTGATGTATATGATGCCGGCGTTCTTGTAGCCTTCCTCCTGGGCAAGGCGAGCCAGCACAGCGCCTTGGGCAGCATCCGAGACTGCCGTGCGGAAGAGGTAATCGTCGTCTTCCAGCACCGTGATGGCCGGGGACGTGGAGGCGCCGCTGATCTGCAACCGCTTCTTGGGGACGGTGACCGACGTGGCCACGGGCAGAGTCACGCCGCTGGCCAGAGCGCCGATGATGGCCACGGCGTTCTCCACGTCCACGAGGGCACGGGCGGCGTCAACACCCTGGACCGGATTTACTCCGGTATCACCACTGATGATAATCATGGAAGCGCCGCGAATCCCCCCGGCCCGGTTGACGTGGTCAGCGGCCAGCGCGGCGGCGTTGCGATGTGCCGGGCCGAAGTAGGAGAGCGAGCCGGTAAAAGCGTTGAGCTGTCCGACAATCAGCGCGGGCAGTGGCGCCTTCTCGACGACCTTCTCGACCACCTTCTCGACGACGACGGGCCTGTCGACGGTGACCACCTTCTCGACGACCACCGGCTTTTCGACGGTGACCACCTTCTCCTGCACGATGGTCTGTGTTTGACCCGCCGCTCCGGTTGCCCCGGCGGATCCGGTGGCGCCGGTGGTGCCGCGCTCACCCTGCGGACCCTGCGGCCCCGCCGGCCCCGCCGGCCCTTGCACGTAGCGGATCTCGACCTCGCCACAAGCGGCAGCGAGCAAACCTCCCAAGACAGCAGCCCCGCCTGCTAGATACCCTCTCCGGATTGTGCGTACCATCGTCTTCTCCCTTCAGCTTGCTCCACCGGGTGGAATACGTTGAAGCGGCACAAGCACCCATTGACGTAGCATATTTTAGCACAGGAGGTTGTACCGCAGGAATCTGGTACTCTTCCGATCAGGTGCTGCTGGAAGCGACGTGTGAGTCCCTATCACAGTACGTCGCTCGGGTACAGTGTCCGGAGTTGGGCGATGCCTGTCAGCGGCTATCATCGCATTGCGGCCATGCGCCAGAGCCGGAACCCGGTAACGCCCGAGACCAGGACGAATAGCGGATCAACGAGCGTCCACATCTCCAGATGAATCAGGCCGACCGCTGCCGATTCGGTTTCAGGGAAGAGGCTGCCGAAGAAGTTCCAGTAGTACCACAGCACCAGTACGATGGAAGCGTAAAACGCCAGATTGACTTCGAAGTACCGCCTGGTGAGCGACCCGTCCGATTCCTCACGGTCCAGGGCGCGCTTGCTGAGGAAGTTCACGATCAGCGCGATCAAGATCGCCACGGCCATGAAGTAGTTCAAGAATTCCCATACTGGGTAGCTGTCCGACCCATCGTGATACAGCGGGGTGGCGATCCAATTTAAGCCCACCGCAAAGGCCAGCACGATATGGACGACCGCGAGCACCTGTTGCAGTATCCCCATGGCATCTCCCCCCTGCGGCTATCGTGCACGGTAGTCCACAATACACCAAACGCTGTCACACCGACAACGATAAAAACCATGGGTTGAGGGGGCAGGATGCGTATGATCCCGTTATGGTGGGCGAGAAGGGTCTCGAACCCCTGACCTCGACGATGTCAACGTCGCGCTCTAACCAACTGAGCTACCCGCCCCGGTTGCCTAGACAGTGTAGCAGGCGGAACGTCGCCCCTTCAACAAGCGTGGCAGGAGCACTGGCCGGTGGGTGCCCTGTACTGGGCGTCTGCACCGCAAGGCGGTTCCCGGAGGTGGTACGGGCTGGCTACTCCGCCGGCCGCAGTCGTGACACCACTGCCTCGATGACAGTGCCGGCCAGCCGCGCGGCTTCTTGCCGCAGCGCCGCGGCGTGCTGTTGCGAGGCGAGTGTGGGGAGCCAGCGAGCCGTGGCCTTGACAGACTGCATACCGCCTCATGCTACTAGGGTGCCGGTGACGGGTGGTGCCGGCCGGGTGATGCCTGTGCGTCGGATATGTCCTCGCGCCATGCTATGATGCTCCCCTGTACCAACACAACTACAGTCAAGGGAGGCCGGGCTATGCAGGCGAATTACGACGATATTGTGATGATCTCGGTGGTGGGAGAGGTGCATGCGCCGGGCATGCCCCGCTCGCCCTTTCGGGTCGGTGCCGATGGCAGCCTCCTGGTTGCTCCGGGGTCGGGAGGCGTCGCCTACAACGTGCGAGTCGGTGACCGCGCGTTGGGCTGGGCCGGCGATCACGTCGAGCCGGGCGCTTCCATCCAAAATACGGACGAAGCTGCCAATGGTGCCCTCAACACCCTGGCCTGTGTGGGCAACGAGGCGCGCGTCGTCTCCGGTGAGGCCAAGGGCCAGACGGGGACGGTCACGGGCAAACACGGTGGTATCGAGCACGTGCTCGTGGACTTCGACGATGAGACGCTTGACGCGATCATCCCCGGCGACAAGGTCTTGGTCAAAGCCTACGGTCGGGGCCTACAGTTGCTCGACCATCCCGCGGTCAAGCTCTTGAACGTGTCGGTGCAGTTGCTCCGGGCGCTGCCGCTGTCTACCGCTGACGACGGAACGCTGGTCGTGCCGGTGGTCGGCAGCGCCCCGGCCCAGTTGATGGGATCGGGACTTGGCTCGCCCGCCGACCGCGGCGACTACGACATTCAGACCGCCGACCGGGAAGCGTTCGATGCCCTCGGGCTGGCGCAGCTCCGGCTCGGTGACTTGGTGGCCCTACCCGATGCGGATCATAGTTATGGGCGGGGCTATCGCAAAGGGGCAATGACCATTGCGGTGGTGGCCCACTGCGACAGCATCTCGGCCGGTCACGGGCCGGGCGTCACGTCGCTGCTGACCAGCGCCACGGGTGCGATCCGCCTCCGCACCGACCCCGAGGCGAATATCGCCAACTACCTCAAGCTGCGCGCGTAGCCGCCGCACTTCCGGCAGCCATCCTGCCACATGCGGAGCAGAAAACCATGTCACCCGGTGGGGCAGGGAGTCGGAGTCGGGCCGGGGTATTGTTCCCCGTGTCTGCGCGTGCTAGACTGGAACGACCGGGCGGTTAGCTCAGTTGGTTAGAGCGCGACGTTTACACCGTCGAGGTCGGAGGTTCGAGACCTCCACCGCCCACCAATTACCGGATAAGATCGAAAACCTTCGCGCCAAGTTTCGTTTTGCGCCTGCAATACGGAGACTGACACCCTCCTTTCGGCCGAAAGTTCCATCACGCACGGTGGAGGTGAGTAGGAGGTTGTTCGGCCTCGACTACCCTGGCCAGTCGTGGGAGTGGAGAGTGGGCAAACTTCGACCCTCGATGTCGGTTGAGGAGTTCGACGGCGGCTATTTCTATGCCGCGGATCTCAAGGCCTTCGCGCGCGAGCTCGGCATCGCTGTCGGCCGACGGCACAAGCTCGAGCTTGAGGCGCTCATCCGTGACTATCTTCGAACGGGGATCGTTCCGCTGGCCAAGCCTGTGCCTGGCCGACGGTCCGGAGATGGCCGCGACACGCTCGCGGCCGAAACGGTCGTCCAGATCTACGTGGACGACAGAAGGACCAAAGACTTCCTGCGAGACTTAGTCCATGCGCGTGCCCCATCTCTAAAGGACAAGTCGGGCCAGTGGTACTGGCTCAACGACTGGCGTCGTACGCAGCTACAGGCAGGCAAGCGCATCACCTATGCCGATCTCGCCAACCGACTGCTGGAGCTGAGGCGCACGGAGGGTCGCCTGCCGCGGATTCCCGCCGCTCGTTTCAACAATTTCATCACGGATTTCAGGGCGGACCCAGTGAACAAGGGCAAGAGCCGCGCCGAGGCGGTGGCGGCTTGGGAGTGCATCAAGTCCGTTCCAGGACCGAAGACCTACGCGGCCTACGCAGCCCTCAAGTCCAGCCGGGCGTCATCAACATGATCACCACCCACTATTTCTACCGACGTATACTGTACGAAGCGTTGACCCCGGAGACGTAGCCGTTGCACTACCCCTAGTCGGAGGACACGGCCGGTGCAGCGGTCACGCCTCCACCCATAGAAAGTCCTGCGAGAGGGCTGCGATGCGGATAGCGATACTGGTTTTCTTGGCGCTTGCCGGCATGATGGTCGCCGCCTGTACCGCGACCACTGCGCCGGCGTGTCCCGAGGGCGCCGACCGGTGGGTGAAGTACCAGCTCTTCATGGGCCGCAGCAACCAGACCGGCGAGGTCGTGGATGACGCGGCGTGGGCCACGTTCCTCGGCGATACGGTGACCTCCCGATTCCCGGATGGTCTCACCGTCCTCGACGCGCGGGGGCAGTGGCGCGACCCTGAGGGGGAGATCAAGAAGGAGCGCACCAAGGTGCTCGTCATCTTGGCGCCGCCGGGGGAAGACGGCCTACGCCTGATCGGCGAAATCTCGGCCGAGTACAAGCGGCGCTTCAGCCAGCAGTCCGTACTCCAAGTCGTGTATGACACCTGCGTGACCTTTGCCTGATACCTCCCCCACGTCCAGGCCGGGTTTGGCCTATCCCTGTAGCCGCTCAGTTGAGGCGGGCAGCGCAGCCGGGCCGCTCGCACCCCACCGGCGTATACCGGTAGGGGTCGGCCTCGGCCACCGCCGCCTGACCGTACCCCTGGCAGCGATAGTCGTACAGCGGCATCTCGGCCTCCTGCGGGCGTGCTGGTGACGGGGTGCGAGCGGTATGTTAGACTGCGAGCTTGTAGCGCTTGAGACCACCGAACGGCACGTGTGCCTCGGTCCCGCCGGCAGGCAGCGCGATACTCAGCACATTGGCGGAAGGAGAGACGGAATGACTTCGAATCAATACTGGTGGCCGGAGCAGCTGAACCTGAAGGCCCTTCGCCAGAACTCCCCGGTGTCAGACCCGATGGGCCAGGGCTTCAACTATGCGGCGGCGGTCAAGACCCTCGACATCGCTGCGCTGAAGCAGGACATCGAGGCGGTGATGACCACGTCGCAAGACTGGTGGCCAGCCGACTACGGCCACTATGGGCCGCTCTTCATCCGGATGACGTGGCACGCCGCCGGCACCTACCGCATCACTGATGGCCGCGGCGGTGGCGGCGCCGGCTACCAACGCTTTGCGCCCCTCAACAGTTGGCCTGATAATGCGAACTTGGACAAGGCGCGCCGCTTGCTCTGGCCGATCAAGCAGAAGTACGGCCGGAAGATCTCGTGGGCCGATCTGCTCATCTTCGCTGGCAACTGCGCCCTGGAATCAATGGGCTTCAAGACGTTCGGTTTCGCTTTCGGTCGCCCAGATGTCTGGGAGGCTGACGAGACCTACTGGGGGCCTGAGGGCACGTGGCTTGAAGACGAGCGCCACAGCGCCGACGGAGAACTCCAGGAGCCACTAGGCGCCGATCACATGGGACTGATCTATGTGAACCCGGAGGGGCCGAACGGCAATCCGGACCCGGTTGCAGCAGCACAGTACATCCGTCAAACGTTCGGCCGCATGGCGATGAATGACGAAGAGACGGTTGCGCTCATTGCCGGCGGACACACCTTCGGCAAAGCACACGGTGCCGTTTCGGAGGAATCCGTCGGCCCCGACCCGGAGGGCGCCAGCATGGAGGAGCAAGGCCTCGGCTGGAAGAACAGCGCTGGGAGCGGCAAGGGCAGCGATGCATTCACCAGTGGTTTGGAAGGCGCTTGGACCACCAACCCGGTGAAGTGGGACAACAACTTCTTCGAGAACCTGCACGGCTACGAGTGGGAACTGACCAAGAGCCCGGCCGGTAAGTCGCAGTATGCCCCCAAGAATGCCGCTGAAGTAGCCACTGTGCCGGATGCCCACGATCCGTCGAAGAAGCATGCCCCCATGATGCTCACCACGGACCTTTCACTCATGGCGGACCCGGACTATGGGGTTATCTCACAGCGCTTCCTCAAGAACCCAGCGGACCTTGAAGACGCCTTCGCCAGGGCATGGTTCAAGCTGATCCACCGTGACATGGGGCCTCGCAGTCGGTATCTCGGGCCGCTGGCTCCTGAAGAGCCGCTGTTGTGGCAAGACCCTGTCCCCAACGTAAATCATCAGTTGATCGGGGACCAGGATATCGCGGACCTCAAAGCCCAGGTCCTCGCCTCGGGATTGTCCGTTTCCCAACTGGTCTCGACCGCCTGGGCTTCGGCGGCATCGTTCCGCGGCACCGACAAACGCGGCGGAGCGAACGGGGCACGCCTCCGCCTCGCGCCGCAGAAGGACTGGGCAGTGAACAACCCGGCCGAGCTGGTGCCGGTACTGCAGACACTGGAGCAGATCCAGTCGGAATTCAACAGCGCGCAGACCGACGGGAAGATGGTCTCCTTGGCCGACCTCATCGTCTTGGCCGGATGCGCGGGTGTCGAACAGGCCGCAAAGAACGCCGGTCATGACGTGCCGGTGTCCTTTACGCCGGGGCGCACGGACGCATCGCAGGAGTGGACCGACGTCGAGTCGTTCGCCGTACTCGAACCCACCGCCGACGGGTTCCGCAACTACCTTCAGGCCGGGCACCAAGAATCAGCGGAGGAGCTACTGGTGGAGCGGGCATACATGCTCACGCTGACTCCGCCGGAGATGTCGGTGCTGGTCGGCGGCCTGCGCGTCCTGAACGCGAACACTGGGCAATCCGAACACGGTGTCTTCACCAATCGGCCAGGGGCGCTGACGAATGACTTCTTCGTGAACCTGCTCGACATGAACACCGAATGGCAGGCGTCCTCCAAGTCTGCGGGAGTGTTTGAGGGACGGGAGCGCCGCGGCGGTGCGCTCAAGTGGACCGGAACCAGGGTAGACCTCATCTTCGGTTCGAACTCCGAGCTTCGAGCCATCGCGGAGGCCTACGGAAGTGACGATGCACAGCAAGAGTTTGTGCGCGACTTTGTGGCCGCGTGGGACAAGGTGATGAATCTGGACCGCTTCGACCTAGCGTGATCTCAGCGCAGTGCTCATAGCAACTCCACTGCTCCTAGGCGGAGTGCATGGCCGAGGCAGCGGCCGTGCCCTTGTTCGTAGCAGGTCCTGCGCGGGCGGTTCGATGCGGATAGCGGTACTGACCTTCTTGGCGCTTGCCGGCATGATGGTCGCCGCCTGTACCGCGACCACTGCACCGGCCTGTCCTGAAGACGCCGACCGGTGAGTGAAGTACCAGCTCTTCATGGGCCGCAGCAACCAGACCGGCGAGGTCGTGGATGACGCGGCGTGGGCCACGTTCCTCGGAGATACGGTGCCCCCCGGTTCCCGGACGGCCTCACCGTCCTCGACGCACGGGGTCAATGGCGCGCCTCGGAGGGACAGACCAAGCGGGAGCGCACCAAGGTGCTCGTCATCTTGGCGCCGCCGGGGGAAGACGGGCTGCACCTGATCGGCGAAATCTCAGCCGAGTACAAGCGGCGCATCAGCCAGCAGTCCATACTCCAAGTCGTCTACGACACCTGCGTGACGTTCGCCTGATACCTCCCCCACGTCCAGGCCGGGTTTGGCCTATCCCTGTGGCCGCTCAGTTGAGGCGGGCGGCGCAGCCGGGCCGCTCGCACCCCACCGGCGTACACTCGTAGGGATCGGCCTCGGCCACCGCCGCCTGACTGCTCCCGGCGCGGCCGATGACGGCAAACGTGGGCAGTTGGCGCTGCACGGACGCCGACGCGCAGGCCGGGCAGGGTGCCGCATGCTCATCCCAGCCGTGGCGCTGTTCGAATAGGTGTCCGCACTCCTGGCAACGATAGTCGTATAGCGGCATCATAGCTCCCTGTCGGCGTCAAAGCGGTCGGGTCGCTCTCTATAGTACCCCACAGCACCGCGGCCGGATACCGGCCTTGGCGCTGTGGGCTGCTGACGGGGTGCCAGCGGTATGGTAGACTGCGAGCATTCCGCTGCTGCGTTTGCGTGGGCCGGTCGGTCCGCGCGGGCTGCACCACTATCCTGACGAGTAGTGAGGAGGGCACCGATGCTCGGCGTGAGTCAGACCGGATGGATGTTTGTCGCGGGCCTCACCTTCCTGGTCTTTTTCTTTCTCATCATGTTCATGAATAAGTATGCTATCGTCGTGGCCCTGGGCACGTTTCCGGTGGCCCCGGTGGTCGGCTTCGTGATCGCGCGATTCACCCCCATCTTGCGCGTGGAATAAGAGTGCCTGTCGTAGCGTCGCCGCTGCCCCGCAGCCCACGCGGCGGCTGGCTTGGATGGTGGGTGTGGACTGCCCAGGGAGTGCCTAGGTGTCGAACGCGGCCCTACGGCTCTACAACCAACACTTCGTGGACAAGGGCTTCGAGCGAGTTGACCTCTTCGCACTGCTCGTCGCGCATTTCGGAGTCCGACGCGCCCTCTATCCCGGGAGCTTTGTCCACGTCAGTCCGTCGTTCGTGATCCCGTCGGTCACCTATGTTGACACTGACCGGCGCTGCCCCTCCTTCTTCGCGGCCCCGGTTGTCCGGCTTCTGGTTAAGGAGCGGCAGCGTTATCACGGCGATCCGGAGG
The DNA here is from genome assembly GCA_022826725.1 of Chloroflexota bacterium. Classification (GTDB taxonomy): domain Bacteria; phylum Chloroflexota; class UBA11872; order UBA12225; family JAJDUF01; genus JAJDUF01. Next base: position 677,188 of record JAJDUF010000016.1, on the reverse strand, counting down.
TCGTGTTTCACCATGCGGACTACTCGGCACCATTGGACGAGCCTGACTCCAGCTTCGATCTGCTTATTTCCCAATGGGCCGGCCCGGTTTCACAGGCCTGCAAGCGTTACCTGCAGGTCGGCGGCGTCCTGGTTGCCAACGACAGCCACGGTGATGCCAGCCTCGCTGCCCTCGACGACGACTATGCCCTCATCGCAGTGATCGTGCGGCGCGGCGGCAGACATCGGCTGACCGACCAAGACCTGCACACCTACTTTGTGCCCCGGTCCGGAAAGCAAGCCACTCGTGTCGCTATCGAGCGAACGGGCCATGGCCTCGCCTATACCAAGTCGCCCGCGGCCTACGTGTTCCGGCGCGCGTCTGTGGGCAGTCGTCTCCCCGCGGAGCGGGGGGCCATTAGGGGGTAGCCCGGCCCCCGCCTGTGGACAGGTGGCCCGGACAGGGTACACTTCAGCAGACCTGCGGCGGGATGCACGGACCGGCCGAGAGCGTGCGGCACGGTGTACTTGCCGCGACCGTCACCACGGGGCGAAGCCGTAGTAAGGAGATGGGAAGCATGGTTATGGTCAATACGCACGAACCGGATGATGTCAAGGTCCTGGTCGCCGGGGCGCCCATAGACGCGGAGACCGGCCTGCCGAGCTTCGAGATCGTGGCCGAGCCGCTGACGCCGGAGGTGTTCGCACCCTACGGCCGCGCGTATGTGCCTCCGACCTCCCTCGAACCGCTGACGGCCCTCTGGCCAGACAAGAGCGAACTGGGGGGCATTGATCATCTTTGGATCAACGATACCGACAGCATCCACGAAGAGATCAGCCTGGTCGGCCCGTTGCCGCAGCCGGTCTTCCGCACCAACCGGCACCTGAACTTCGGCCAGGTATTTCGGTGCCTCCAGGGCTGGTTTGGGGTGGTCGTTGCCGATCCCAAGATGTCGCACACGGCGTTCGATCCGGGCGGCCACGCGCTCTTCGTGGCCCCGCCAGGCTCGGTCGTGCAGCTCGACCGCAATACCTGGCACGTCGAGCCGTGCGCCCTGACGCCCGGCGGCATTTTGAGCATTTCGCAAAGCTCCGGCATGTACGACCACAACAACACCGTCGCCATCGAAGATTTGGGCCAGCACGCGCTCATTCGCCTGACCGTGCCGCCGGAGTTGGTGCCGGCGGAAGTGCGGCCGCACATTACGCCCTACCTTCCGGTCACCGCGGCTGCCGCCGGCTAACGCCGATTAGCGCCGCATCACATCTACCACTGTATCGCGACCGCACGGCCGGTCGCCGTGCGCGCCATTGGCGATGGCCCACCGCCGCGAGCCGCCGACCACTCGGAAGGAGCAGGGCCAATGTTGAGCACGCCCAAGGGCAACACGCTGACGATCACCGACATCAAGACCGCCATCCTGGAGGCGCCTTGGGGGCCGTGGACCCGCCGGTGGCTGCTAGTGCGGATAGATACCGCCGAGGGCCTCCAAGGGTATGGTGATACCGCGGCCACCCCTCAAGTCAAGGCCCACGTACTGACTTTGCGGGACATGCTGCTGGGGCAGGACCCGACAAACGTGGAGGTGCTCCACCGCAGCATGGTCTCCCAAGCCTACGCCGGCACCACCGCCTCTCACTTCGACAGCGGCCTTTCCGTCCATGCGGTCAGTGCCATCGAAACGGCGCTCTGGGACTTGGCGGGCAAAGCGGCGGGCGTGCCCGTCTACAAGCTGCTGGGCGGCAAGCACCGGGACCGCGTCCGCCTCTACAACTGCGTCGGCTCGCTGGAGACCTATCGCAAAATGGAAGCGGTCTACCAGGAAATGGGGACGACCATCCTCAAGTTCGATGCCACCCCGCGGGCCGCGCGCGCGATCCCCGGCGGCATGATGGGCGAGCACCTGACCCGCAAGGGGCTGGCTCACCTCGTGGCGCAAGTGGACGAAATCCGGCAATACGTCGGCGGTGACATCGAGGTTGCCGTCGAGGGCCGCTGTGGAACCTTGGTGAATGCCCTGCGCTTCTTGCGGGCGATGGAACCCTACGACCTCACCTGGGTCGAGGACCTGCTGCCACCCACCGACGTGGACGCCTGGGCCACCCTCACGGCCTCCTCGCCGGTCCCCACCCTCACCGGCGAGGGACTGCACCTCCGCCACGAGTTCCTGGAGTACTACCGCAAGGAGGCGACGCGCATCGTTGCGCCCGACTTCCAGATCAGTGGCGGGTTGTCCGAGGGGAAGAAAATCTGCGAGATGGCCGACCTGTACCACCTGCTGGCTTGCCCCCACATGGCGGCCAGCGCCATCGGGGTTGCAGCGGCCGTCCATGCCTGTGCCGCCATCCCCAACTTGCTGGCCTTGGAGTTCCACGCCATGCCGGGCTGGGACCGGATTCTGGCCGGCTGCTGGCCGCAGATCGCCGACGGCCACATCGAGGTACCGGAAGGTCCGGGGCTGGGCGTGGAGCTGGATATGCACGAGACCCGCAAATATGCGGTCGCCAGCGAGCCGTTCTTTGCCTAGCACAACGGCTACCGACCAGCCCGCAAGCTGGTGAGTCGCGGTCGCCGATTCGCCTTGCCTGCGCCAACTAGCGTATGATAGGGGCGCTCTGGGCAGACGGTCTGCTCGTGGAGCATGTGCCCGACGGCTCGCCGGGCGCAGAGAATTGGGTGAGCCAACCGACTCCGGCCGACGTGGTACGGAGCGGAAGCGTATAGGGAGGAAGCCTGATGGCAAGCGTAGTCCGACGAACGTATCTGCGTGGTGGGATCGCCATGCTCGGTGGAGTGCTGGCCGTGGCGTGCGGTGAGCCAACCGTGCGCTACGTGGGGCAGCCACAAGCCGGTCCGGCCGGTCCGGCCGGCCCCGCAGGAGCGAAGGGTGAGACCGGCGCCCAAGGCGCAACGGGTGCCCAAGGCGCAGTGGGCGCAGCGGCCAAGGTGCCGGTCAATGTGGAAGATTGGATTGGCTTGCCCCGCACGCATCCGTCTGGTGAGGCCAACCATGCCGCCGTCGAGCGTGCTGCTGAGGAACTGCTGGACAAGTACAACATCGTGGTGAACGTGCTCAGTGTTTCCGGTGTGACCGAGAAGACCGTGGTCGCCGCTGCCGGGGGCCAGCCCCCGACGAACGCGCATATTGCCTTCTGGGATGGCGCCGTGCTGTATGCACCTGGCCTTTCCGTCAGCCCCGATGACGAGTTGAAGCACGTCAAGGAGTGGGCGGCGCACCGCGCGGACATCTTCCCGGGGATGCTCAATACGGTTCTGTGGCGCGGGAAGCTCACCTCGCTGCCGACCGACACGAACAACCGCGGTATCTACTTCGACAAGGGCGTCCTCCAGAAGGCCGGAGTCGCGGAGCCGACGCCGAACTGGTCGTTCCAGGAGTTTGAGGAGAAGATCGAGCAGGCGTCCAGTCCCCCGGACTATTGGGGTTTCACCTATCGCTCCGGTTCGCTGGACTTTCTCATCTTCTACGGCGGCTGGGGCGGCGAGTTGATGAACAGCGACCAGACGAAGTGGACCGTGGACAACGATGTTGCCCTGACGACCATGCAGTGGCTCTACGACCTCTCCTGGAAGCATCAGATCGTCCCGTCCCCGCCACCCGGCGAGATGATGCGTTCCGGTGAAGGCAAAGTAGCCTTCGATATCACCGGCAACTTCCGCCATCCTACCCTAGTGAAGGTCGGCGTGGACTCCGGGGCAGCGCCGATGCCCCGGCACAACGTTCCCTATACCATGGCCCACGGCTGGGTCAACAGCATTCTCAAGGTGACCGACGCTGAAGTTCAGCAAGGGGCCGCGTTGTATGCGATGTGGAAGAGCGGGCCGGGCTGGGGCGTGCCGTTCAGCCTCGAAGGCTCCAATGTCCCCATCTGCGGGGCTACGCTCAATCACCCCACCCTGCAGGCGGGCCTCCAGGAGGACCCGATCCTGAAGACCTTCATTGACCAGGCGCCCTATGCCTGGCGCGTGCCGACGTTCCCCTCCGGCCGCAAGTCGGAGGGCGAGTTGAGCGCGTTTGTCAAGAAGGGCTTGGACAACGAGCTTGGTCTCAAGGAAGCCTTGGAGCAGGGCCAGCGCGCCGCGCAGATCGTGCTCGATAACGACCTCAAGCAGTACGGCTAGCCGCCGGCGCCGGCAGGCCTGGCACCCACCCTAACCCTCCCCCGTTTCGACAGGGGAGGGAACACATCCTGTCCCCCCGCCGTGTCGGGGTGCCGGGCCAGGCACAATCCCGTCCCCCCGCATGGCGGGGGGACCATAGGGGGGCGCGGCCGGCGTGGAGTTTGTCTATCTTCTCTGGTAGACGTATAATGTGGCGTCCGGGCGGCTTGCCGGCAGGGGTAAGGTCGCCATGCCGAGAGCGTCCCGTCGGTAGTCGGCGGATTAACGCATTGCCCATATGAGGAGGTTTGAGCGATGGGCTACGGACTAGGGAAGCGAATCACGCGACGTAACTCAGGAGTGCTGCTCGCCGGAGCCGCAGCGGCCGTGCTAGCGGCGTGCGGTGAGCCGACGGTACGCTACGTGGGTCAGCCTCAGGCCGGGCCGGCCGGTCCGGCCGGGCCCGCCGGGGCGAAGGGTGAGACCGGTGCCCAAGGCGCAACGGGTGCCCAAGGCGCAGCGGGCGCAGCGGCCAAGGCCCCGGTGCCGGTGGTCTTCTACCAGGGTCTGCCGGAGTCGCATCCTTCCGGTGCTGCTCGTTTGCGGACCCTCGAGATCTACAACGAAACCATGGGCCCGGAGCAGGGCATCTATGTGGACCTCAGTAACTCCACTGCCAGCGCCCCCAACAAGGGCGGCAATAACGTAACCAAGATCAAGACGCTGGTCGCCGCCGGTACCCCGCCGGACATGTACGTGCTCGGCTACACATCAGCCCTGGAGTTCTACGTCACCGGTGCGACAATGGACTTCGACCAGGAGCTGAGGGCGGAGCCGCGGTGGGCCGCACAGCGGGCCGACATCTTCCCGCACCTGCTGGAGAGCAGCATGTGGACGGGCAAGGTGGTCGGGATGCCGGTGTCCACGAATAACGTGGCCTTCATCTACAACGTCGGCCTGCTCCAGCAACACGCCGTGGAAGCGCCAAAGGAAGATTGGACGCTGGACGACTTCGAGGCAAAGGCGGAGAAGTTCGTTACACCGGCCCGGGAGAATCCCTTGGAGGGGTTGATTCCCCTCTCGATGGGTTGGTACTTCTACCTGGACTTCGTGCGGAGCACGGGCAAGAACCCGATCAGCGATGATGCTACGAAGATGCAGGTGGACACGGCCGAGTTCCTGGAGACGATGACGCTCTGGCTCCGGTGGCTCGACAACCGGATCATCTTCGATCATCCCGCCGAGAATCAGACGTGGGGCGTGCGGGAAGAGTACCGCCACGCGAAGAATAACGTGGCCTTCGAGCACCAGGGGGTCTATCGTATTCCCACCATCCGCCAGCAGGAGGCGCCGCCGTTCGAGGTGGTCCATGTACCACTGCACCCGGTGGGGAAGGTGAAGTCGGCCATCAACGGCGGCTGGAACTCCGTCGTCTTCAAGACCACTCCGGAGCGACAGCAGGCCGCGTCCCAGGTGACGCTCTGGTTGAGCGAGCCGGATGCCCAGGTCGAGCACATGATCCGTGCGATTACTATCCCCATCAGCCAGAAGGGCCTCGACCATCCCAAGCTCCGCGAGACGCTCAGTCAAGACCCGCAGTTCCTTGGCTTCGTTGACCTGGCTCCTTACGGCTGGCGGTGGCCCGGCTTGCCGTCCCACAGCAAGATCACCGGCAGGATCGGCCAGGCCGTCAAGGACATCATGACGAAGAAGGTCGCGCCGAAGGCCGGTCTGGAGAGCGCCCAGCGCGAAACGCAGGTCATGCTTGACGACGACATCAGGATGATGCAGTAAGCCCCGAGCACCAGTCGCTCGGAATCTGTGCCGCTGCTGAGGCCGAGGGGCAAACGCCCCTCGGCCTTGCTGTATCCTGGATCAGCACCGGCCCTTCCCGTGAAGACGAGAATCCGGGCGTGCAGCCGCTAACTCTGTAGGGGCGTCCCTTGTGGGTGCCCTGGCGTGGGAGAGGGCCGGGGTGAGGGCTGCCCCCAGGTTAGCAGGAGGTGAACCATGGAGCTGAGCGAGGTACGGCACGCCGATTTCCGCGAGAACGGGTTCATGGTCGTCCGCAACGTGCTGCCCCCGGACGAGGTCGCCACGCTGCGCCGGCGCGCCGACGAGATTATCAGCGACGTCGAAACGTACCGACAGCGCGACACGGCCGAGCGACAGCGGCTGCAGGAGCTATACAAGCAGGACGTGGAGGAGTTGCCCAGATACAACACCTTCGCCGAGCAACCGGAAGAGCGGATCACCGGGCGCTACGCGCGCCGCGGCGACCGGGTGTACCCGGTACGCCAGCGTCCGATAGACGAGGCCGCTGTGGCCGCCGCACAGGCCTCCGACAATCCGTGGCAGCGTTTCGGCAGCACCCTCGATCACCTGGCCGACAACGACGCGGTGTTCCGCAAGTTCGCCGCGCACCCCAACGTGGTCAAGGTGCTGCGGGAGCTACTCGCGCCCAACCTCAAGCTGTGGTTCGACCACCTCTACAACAAGCCGCCGTACAACGATGGAGGCCCGTATGGAGGCGCCAACCGCTTCCATCAGGATGGCTTCTTCCAGTTCAGCCGGCGCAGTGTGACCTGCTGGATTGCCTTGGATGAAGTTACGGAGGCGAACGGCTGTTTCCATTACGTGCCCATCGCCGCCGACTACGGCCAGGTGCGGTTCGACGAGGGCGTAGCGGAAGAGCTGACGGCCGAGCGTTTGGAGCACACGGTGCTCGTCACCCTGAAACCCGGCGATGCCGCCTTCCACGACCGCTGGACCATGCACGCCACCGGGCCGAACGAGACCGACCAGCATCGCCGCGGCTGGGCGATGCACTACTGCGACGCGGAATCACAGTTTGGCAACTTCGCCAACGACGATCCCTGGTGGGAGCACGCCTACTACCAGAGTCCCGACGGAGTGCATATCCGGGACAATATCGTCGCGGGTAACCGCCGCTACCTGCTCGTCGCCGGCCAAGAGTTTCCCGGCTGCGTCTAGGGGGATGTCGTGGCCCCCACCCTAGCCCTCCCCCGTTGCGACAGGGGAGGGAGCACGCCGCCCCCCGCCGCAGCGGTGCCAACAGCCTCGTCCCCCTGCCACAGCGGGGTACCGTAGGGGGGCCGGCCCCTCACCGCCGCGACAGGTAGTCGCGCTTGGCGCGATCCATGGCCAGCTTTTGCTTGGACTTGATCTCGGCGAGCTTGTCGGTGGCCCACGCCTGCGAGGTCGTGAGGTTGACCAGCGAGCCTTGGAACTGTGGCTTGACATAACGCGCCAGCAGCTCGTAGCTATGATAAGTCTGCTCGCGCGTAGCCCACTCGTGCGCGAGCAGCAGCAAGCCACCGAAGCCGCCACTCGCCTCACTGAGCCGGTTTATCTTGCCGACAAGATCGTCCGGCGTGCCGACACACCACACGTCCTGCTCGTTCGCCGCCTCGACAATCTTCTCCGGGGGGCCATCGGCGAGCGCGTCCTGCCCCAGCGTCTGCTCGAAGTAGCTGTGCTGGAACGCCGCCGCCCCCTCGCGTACCTGCTCGATGGCTTCCTGACGTGATTCGGCTAGGTGTACGTGGAGCACCAGCCGCCACTCGTCGCGGCTCACCGATTGGCCGTGCCGGGCGGCGCTCTCCTCGGCAATCTGCCAGAACTCGTTCAGGTCGGTGGTCATCTGGCCCCGCGGGTTCACCGAACTGACCGAGAGCACCCATAGCCCATGCTTGCCGGCCAACTCCATGCCCGACGGGGAGCCGGAAGCCGCGACCGCGACGGGGAAGTGCGGCTGCGTATAGGGCCGCAGGTGCAGCAGCGCGTCGTGCAACTGGAACCAGTCCGACTCGTAGGTGATCGGCTCCGTCTCCGTGAGCAGCCGCATGATGATGTCCAGCGATTCGTGCATCCGCTGGCGCTGGCTCACCAGGTCAACGCCGAGCATGACCGCATCAGGCGACAGGGCGCCCGGCCCCACGCCCATCATCACGCGCCCCCGCGTGAGGTGATCGAGCAACACCATGCGATTGGCGACCATCAGCGGATGGTGGTACGCCAGGCTGATGACCCCGGTGCCGAGCTTGATGTGCCTGGTCCGCTCGGCGGCGGTGGCCATGAACACTTCCGGGGAGGCAATCGTCTCCCAGCCACCGCTATGGTGCTCGCCGATCCAGGCCTCGTCGAACCCCAGATAGTCTAGCCACTGGAGCAGCTCCAGATCGCGCTCCAGACCAAGGGTGGGGTCCTCCCCGAGCCGGTGAAACGGCGCCAGGAAAATCCCGAACTTCATCCGTGCGGGCAGGGCCATAACATGCTCTCCCTTCTGAGTCTCTCCCGGCTACCCCGTGCTGCGCTCGACGCAAGGAGGCGGACGGAAGCGCGGTCAACTGCGCCAGCTGGCGATGAACGCCTCGGTGTTCACGCTCTCGGGCAGGGTGTTGACCAAGTAGGGTGTGTGTTCTCGCTTGAATCCGGGGTCATCCTGGTCCTCGTCCGCTTGGAGCTGCGCGTCCAGCACCGCAAACCGGCGCCACAGCGTCTCCCCTTCCTCCGTCGTGAACCGCTTCGAGAACCCCGGCCCCCAGTTCAAGGTCAAGGGATGGGATCCCCCCGCGAATGAGCGAGCCAGGTCGTGGGCCTCGAACGTCGGGTCTTGCAATATCTTGATCTGCCGGGCGGCCTTGCAGAGGAAGATGGTGAACAGCGTCTTCCCCTGCTCCCCGATGCCCGGCTCCAGCGTCTCCAGCCCGGCATGGTAGGCGGCAGCATCCCCAGCAATAACTGCCCGCAGCGCCGCCTCGGTCGCCTCTTGCAGCGCCTTGCCCTGCCCTGACCAGCGCTCGAAGGTCGCCCGGCCGCGCCGCGATAGCCCCTCCGCAAACGACAAATCTTCGAATTCCGCCAGCGTGACGTGCCCGCCGTGGAGCGTGCGGCGTAGCTTGGTCGTGTAGTTACTGCCCCAGTGCAGCAGGTAGTGCGAGTACACGGCAGCGTCCCCGGCCCGTAGCTCGACCGCTATGCCGCCGGGCACCGGCTCCTTGGTGCTGCGGCGCAGCGCCGCGTCTTCCTCCGGCGTATTCAGACGCCGATGACTGCCAGGCACGATCCACAGGACGTTGTCGTCGTAGAGCGGGACGTTCCACTGCGTATACCGCGGCCCGTTCTCGATCAGGTCCGCTTGCAGCGCCGCCAGCGGCGCCGTTCTAAGGGCGCTGAAGTCCCGGTGCCAGCCCGTGCCGCCCGGATGATCTTCCACCGGCGGACTGCACATCATCATCATGCTATGAATCATCGGCTCGCCAGGAATCAGTTGGCCGACGACTTCTAAGGTCGCGTCGGCAATCCAGAAGTCCTCGACGACGTTGGCGGTTTGCTCATCAATGATCCCCGGCAACTCCATCATCACGCGCGGCTGCCGCGCCGTCTCCCACTCACCGCCGGGCGGATCGCCGGGCTTCCGCTCGCGTCTCCAGATTTCCTTCTGGCGTTCCAGCATAATCTCGGCACTCGCGCGGATGGCGTCGAGCTTGTCCCGCGGGATGAAATCGCGGAGGATCAGAAACCCCTGCTCCATGAATAGATCACAGTCCACCTGCATGAGCCGCTCCTTCCCACGCGCACCCGGTGCCAGAGGCGGCAGAGCCGTCGAATACCGTCATTCGGTGTGCGAGGCGCCGCAACCCGCCGCCCGGAGTGTACACCGTCGCGGCCAGCCGTTCCAAACGGCCGTCGGCACCTCCCGTCACGGCGCGGTTGAGCATGGTACAGTCGGCTCGCAGACCACAGCAGCACCGCGTAGCCTGGCGGCTGCCGCCGGGCTACGGCGTGAGGGAGGCAGAAGGCAACATGACGACCGACTCCAACGGCAAGCTGCGGGCGACATTGCTCATCGCAGCGGTGCATACCCAGGACCTCGATGCCCGCGCGGCACTCGTCCGCTTCCTCTGGTCGCTGGACTGGCTCGACCTGACCATCACCCAAGATCACGACGCGCTCACCGCGGACCGGCTCGTCCAAGCACCGTGCCTACTCGTCTTCGGCAGTCCAGGTGAAATGACCGATGCCCAGATGGACGGCCTGAGCGACTGGGTGCATGGCGGCGGCGCGCTGGTCGGCATCCACAGCGCGACGATCAACGTCAACGGTCGGCCGGAGTACCACGAACTCGTCGGTGGGCGGTTTATCGGCCATCCACCCTTCAGCCCCATGTCGAGCCGCGTGGCCGACCCCGACCACTTCATCACGCAGGGCATTAGCGATTTCGACCTGGAGGACGAGTGCTACGTCAACGAGTATCCCGACCGCTCCTCCCTCCACGTCGTGATGACCGGACACCACGAGGCCGAGAACCTCGCCGAGCCGTCCTCATATGTTAAGGACATCGGCGCCGGCCGGCTCTTCGTCACCTGCCTCGGCCACGTCGGCGCCGTGTTCGAGCACGAAATGGTCCAGCGTCTGCTCTCCCGCGGCATCGCCTGGGCCGCCCGCCGCGAAGACGTAGTGGCGGCATGAGCGAACCAAGGCCGTCCTCTCAAGATGTCCAGCAGCACTTTACCGCGCGTGCAGCCACCTACCAGGGTGCCGGAGATGAGACCCTGGCGGCGATGGTCGAGTTTGCGGCGCTGGCCCCCGAGATGGTCGCGCTCGACGTGGCCACGGGCACCGGGGCGGTGGCCTTTGAGCTGGCGCCGGGCGTCGGCCAACAGGGGCGCGTCGTCGGCGTGGACCTCACCATGGCGATGCTGCAGCGCGCCGCCGAGCGCCGCCGGGCGAGCGCGGCCCACGCGCCGGAGCGCCGCGTGCAGCTTGCCAGCGCCGACACCACGCGGCTCCCGTTTCGGGACGCCTCCTTCGCGGTCGTGGCCTGCCGCTTCAGCGTCCATCACTTCACGGATGCCGTACCCGGCCTGGCCGAGATGGCCCGCGTCCTCCGGCCCGGCGGACGGTTGGTGATCGGCGAGTTCTGCCTACCCGAGGACCCGGATCAAGCGGCGCGGTTCAACCATCTGGAGCGGCTACGTAATCCCTCCCATGTCGAGGCGTTCAGCGAGTCGCGCTTGCGGGCGCTGATGGCGGACGTGGGCTGCCCGGTGCGCGCCGTCCGACATTTCACCCGTCAGATGACGGCGAGTTCCTGGGCCTCTACGGCCAACACCTCGCCGGAGGATGAGGCCGAAATCCGCCGCCTACTCCGGGCCTCGCTCGACGACGACCAAACCGGTCTAGCCCCCGTGCGCGACGGCGACGACATCCGCCTCACGCGCCAGGACATCATACTCTGGGGCCAACGCGCCGGCTGACACCGGGGGCGGCGAACGTAGGCGATGGCCGCTGTAGGGGCAACCCTTGTGGTTGCCCTCGTCCCCCCGCTGCGAGGGGACCATAGGGGGGCTAGTGGTGCCGAAGGTGGGACTCGAACCCACACGAGGGGGTACCTCACTACGCCCTGAACGTAGCGCGTCTTCCAATTCCGCCACTTCGGCCGGCGCCGCCAGGAGCAAGTCCTGACTCTCCGAGTATAGGGCTGGCACTCCCACCACGTCAAGCCAGCCGCGACCTGTGCGTCGCGTTGTGTACACTACGGGTAGCGCAACCTACTCCGGCCGGTACCAAGTCGCTGACGGCCAACAACGCGCTGCGGCGACAAGCTTTAGTGAGAGACCGGGAGATACTACGCGCATGAAGACGATTACCACACGGGCTACGGTCGCCGGCGACGGCACGCTGACCGTCCGACTCCCCCCGGACATCCGTCCCGGGGAGCATCGCGTTGTGCTCGTGATTGACGAGCAGCCCGAGGCCAAGGTCGAGCCAGAATCGCTGGATATGCCAGTGATCCGCGTCGGCACATGGCCGGCGCAGCTCTCGCTCCGGCGCGAGGACCTGTATGGCGACGATGGGCGATGAGTCGGTGTTTCTCGACACCAATGTGCTCGTCTATGCCAGTATCGCCGAGGCACCGCTTCATACCGTGGCACGCGCTGCCCTGCAGCAACTGGCGCAGGCGGGGAGTGATCTGTGGATAAGCCGCCAAGTGGTACGTGAATACCTGGCCACGCTCACCCGACCCCAGACCTTCACGCCGCCCCTGCCGGCGGTCACCGTTACAGCCGAGGCCCGCGACTTTCTGGAGCGCTTTCGCCTCGCCGAAGATGGCCCGCAGGTGACCGATCAGTTGTTGTCCTTGGTGGAACAGTTTGCTGTGGGTGGGAAACAGGTACACGATGCCAACATTGTGGCGACGATGCTGGCCCATGGTATCCGCCGGCTGTGGACATACAATACTGGTGACTTCACCCGCTATGCAGAGTTGATTACCGTCCTCCCCGTCGAGCCTATCGGCTAGAGTTGGCACGGTGGCGTCTGTTCGCAGAAACGCTCTGGCGGGAACTGCGCGGTTCGTCTCCTGCGCTCCGCTCCAACGCTAAGTACCGCTGCTCGAACTCCGCGAGCCACTGCCCGGCCAGCGGCTTCCAGGCCGATACCACTTGGGCCAAATCGAACGACGAGAACGTCGTCTCGTCGTGCAAGAGCGCGCGATACCCCGCGATCACCTCCCGGCAGCGACGATCCTCCGGGTGATACACCACCGACAGGCTGCCCTCTGCGTACTTCGATTCGGGATGCCGCAGTAGCGACCATGAGAGCAGATGGTCACGCCAGAGTTGGTTGTGCTCCTGCTTGACGACCTCGCCGCCGGCAGCGGCTCGCCAAGGGCTATCCGGCGTCATCCAACGCCTATATGCCGGCTTGTCATAGCGGCGAACGGAGAACGGATCGCTCAGCTTGGTCTCGATCCCGACGAACCCGGCTCGCCCATCCCGCGTTTCGTACTCGATAAAGGCATCGAATGCCGTGCGGTCGTCCAAGTACTCGGCGGCCGGCTCCGGCGCCCACTCGATGTGTACGCCGGTTACGCGCGCGATGTGCTCCCCCCACAGGACGCGCACTAGCCCGGTGGCAAGCTCATGATCGAGGGCCAGCTCACCGAACAGGTTGAAGCACATCGGCTGACTCGACAGCATATTTCGCATGAGCCGAAATGGGTCCACCGTTCCCGTCCCCTCGGTGATCCGTCGCTTCGCCAGGCCGAAAATGCCGGGCGTCAGGAAGTTGAGACCGGCCACCGCCGACTGCTCGGTCAGCATGTTCCCATACGGAGTGCGTGACCGCGGCCCCGGCCCCGTTCCATACGGAACCTTGAGCACACATGCCCGGTACCAGCTCTGATGCCGCCGCATCCGCCGTGCGAAATCGTTATCGCTCCTCGATTGCGGCCCGATTCCACACATTCCGGCCTGCATTTCGCCGGCCATCGCCCGCCTCCGTTCCCAGCCCGACTCCCTTGGCACCTGACTCTGTGCGCTCTGTGGCTGAAAAAGCCTTCCGAGAGCGGGCCGGGGTGGCTAGGCGCCTCAGCTACGCCAAGGGAGCCAGCGGCGACCCGGTGCTCTGATCTTCTGGCCGAGGAAGTCCTCCGTCTGCTGACGGTAGAGCACGAAGGTGTTACCCACGCTCTCGGTGTCGTCGTAGAGGAAGTCCGGTATCTCCCCCTTGATTGACGTGCGGCCGAAGGCGTCGGCCTTCTCCCACACCATGATCGTCTTGTCCTGCAACGTCCACCCCTGGTCGCCGTCGGACGCGGTCTTGCGGTAGTTCTCCGGCGCCAGCAGGGACGCAAGGCGCCTGGCCGGGCGCTCGTACCGCTGGTCGGCGTAATCGGCCCAGGAGACCGGCTGACACCACGCCGGTAACGGTGCCTCGCCATACTCGGACAAGAGATCGCGGATCGTCTCCGACGACAGCCGGAGAATGTCGTCCGGCCGGAGTGCGGCGTCGAGCTTGTCCATGATGACGGCCAAGTATCGCCGGTAGAAATCGGTCGTCAGACGGCTCCGCACGTCCTCCACGCTCGCGTGCAGCTTGTCGGCCAGAGCGTGTTGGTGCATCGGCAGCGAGGTGTTGACGTAGATCATCAGACAGCGCTTGACCACCTCGTCCGGGAACGACTGCGGCTCGGCGTTCATCGAAAGAATGAAGCACGGCCACTCTTTCACCGGCGGCAGATTCTCGTCCTTCACGACGTCCAAGCCATGGTCGGTGAAGCGTCGGCGGGTAATGTCGTCGAAGACAACCGGAAAGCGGCGGTAGTTCTGCTGGAGACCTCGCAGCGTGCGGCGCGTGAAACTGTCTTTCTGCACCGTGCTCGGATGCCCGAACATGCTGGCGATCAGCGTATCCACCAGACTGGTCTTCCCGCAGTTCGCTTTGCCATAGATGATGGCGAACGACAGGTAGCGGAAGATGCTCCCGCCCTCGACGGTGGCACGGGTGCGGAGATCGCAGATGAACGGCGAGATGTAGAGCCAGGACATGAACGTAAAGTAATCGCGCTGCAAGCGCGGCACGTCGCCGACGAAGCCCCGCCCGTAGTTGTTAAAGTAATCCACCAGCGCGGCTGCGCTGCGCCGCACTCCCTCCGCGTCGGTCTCCAACGACACAGGCTCACCGGAGACACTGACGTGGCGCGACTCCCGGTGGATGGTAAGGGTGGTGGGTTTGGTGTCCTCCGCCTCTTCCTGACCCTTGCGCCAGCGCAGCTTCTTGATTTCCGCCTTCACCTTTGGCGTGAGAGTGAACCGTCCGTTCTTGTGCGTGACTTGGGGCGCGACAATACGCTCCACCGGCGGGACCAGTGCCTCCACCTTCTGCACGACCTGCGGAACCGTAAGCTCTTCAGCGTTCGGCGGCTGGAACACCGTCACACCCGTATCTTGGAGTACCGGCGTATCCGTAAAGTCAATCGCTGCGGTTTTCAAGTCCGTCGGCAGCGCAATCCGATCCGCTGCCGTTTCCTTGACGGCCTCGTACTCGCGCGAGTAATGCTCCCAGGCGCGGTCGTCGTCGTCGAAGACCACCAGCGTTTCCGGCTGCTTGCCACCGAACGCGCGCTCGGATAGGTTGGCCGAGCCGACGATGGCCCGGCGGCGCTGCGGATCCTTGGCCTCCAGCAGATACAGCTTGGCGTGCGCGACGTGGTCCTTCACGACGTAGAGTTGAGCGGTGCCGGCGTGAATCTTTTCGAGGATGAGCCGCTGGCGCTCGTCCTTTAGCTCCAGGGCGCACTCCCGCACTTGCTCCATAACGAGCTGCTGGACGGCGATCACGTCGGCGAGACGCCCCAGGCCGCCTTCATAGCCGAAGACGCACTCGAAATGCTGGAAGTCGTGCCGGTCGAGCATCCGCACGATTGCCCGGATACTCGCCGAGTAGGTCAGGACACGCAGGGAATCGAAGCCATCGAACAGGCTCCAATCGAATGGCTCGACACTCCGGAACGTGGCCCGCACCACCTGAAGGCCGCGATCAACGGTCGAATGGGCGTCGTCGAAATCAAGCCGGTACTGCTGGGGTGCAGTTGGCATCGTGCATCACCCTTCGGCTTGCGCCGCAATGACGGTCTTGCCCCCGCCTCATCACTGCGGCGCAAGCCGCGGTCCACTCACCACTAGCCACTAATCAGCCGCCACGGCCGGAGAAGCTGTACTCCTCGTGGGTGATGCACTCCAAGAGCGCCGGCTGGCCGTCGGCGATGGCGGAGAGGGCGCGCTGGATGGCCGGCTTGATGTCCGCCGGCTGCTCTACCCGCTCGGAGTAGGCGCCCAAGCCCTTGGCCACCGTCGCGTAGTCGCCGGAGAGGTACTTGGTCCGATACTTCTCGGTCGCGTAGGGCATGGATTTCTCGTAGCCACCGAGCGCGCTGTTATTGATGAGCACGGCGAGGATGGGGATGCGCTCGCGCACGGCGGTCTCGTAGTCCAGCCCACACATGCCGAACGCGCCGTCGCCGAGGAAGTGAATGGCCAGCTTCTCCGGCGCCGCCAGCTTCGCACCCAGGACCAATGGCAAGCCGTAGCCAAGCTGCGTGGATTTGCCCCAGCCCAGGTAGCCGCGCGGGATCTCTGACTGCCAGAAGGGAGCAATCGCGTCGCGTGGATTGCCCGAGTCGTGGGTGACGATGGTCTGGGTGAGGTCTACGGAGTGCATCAAGTCCCAGATCACGCGATAGGAGCTCATCGGCACGTCATCCGAGGTGAGGTGCGGCTGCCACTTGGCGAGCCAGTCCGCATTGAGCTGTCCCACGGTCGCCGCGGCGTCCGACTGCGCCCCCCGACCGTCCGGGCCAAGCTGCTCCTTGACCGCGGCGCTAAGTTGGCGGAGCACCAGCTGTGCGTCACCGAGCAGCGTATGGTCCACGGCGTATTCCTTGTTCAGGTCGGCCGGGTCTATCGTCTGCTGCACCAGCACCTTGCCCCCCGGAATCGGCGTGGAGAGCGGCATCTTCGAGAAGCTGGCGCCAATGCCGAAGACGAGATCGGCCTCGTCGAGCAGCTGGATGGCCGGCTCGGCGCTCGTGTTGGCCAGCGTTCCGGCAGCGAGCGGGTGGTCTTCGGGGAAGGCGCTCTTGCCGGCCAGGGTCGTCACGACGGGTACCTGCACCAGCTCGGCAAACTCGCGTAGCTCGTCCCAAGCCTGCGCCCAATGCACTCCCTGCCCGACGTGCAGCACCGGCTTGTCGGCGGCCAGCAGTGCCTCGACCGCGGCGGCCACGTCGTCGGGATCGGCCGCCGACCGGGCGCCCCGTACCGGCTGATAGTCGGATGGCGGCCCACCGAACTCCTCATCCATCACGTCGTGCGCCATCTCCAATAGCACCGGGCTGGGCCGGCCGGAGCGGAGGTGCATGAACGCGCGGCGCGTCAGCTCGGGAATACGGTCTACCAGATTGATCTGCGCCAGCCATTTGGTGACCCCGCCATAGTTGGGCAGCGCCTCGAAGTTGGGATGCATGGCCAGCCTGTTGCGCCCCGTCTGCCCGGGCAGCACGAGGATGGGCACTGAGTCGCCGTAGGCTTGAGCGACGCCAGCGTACATATTCTCGGTCCCCGGCCCGGCTTGGACGCAGCACACGCCAATCCGCTCGCCGTTGGTGTAGCGGCTATACCCGTCGGCCATGCCGACGACGGTCCGCTCGGTACGAGCGAGGATAGGACGAATGCCCGCCCGCGCCGCTACGTCAATGAGGGGATTGCTGGGGAAGCAGAACAGATAGTCCACTCCCTCCCGCCGCAAGATGTCCGCCAGAGTCTCCCAGCCATTCATGTCCGCTTGCTCCTTCCGAGTAGTCGTCGCTTCCGGCGGCCGCCAGCCGCCACGTTTCGCTATAGCGGAGCTACTGTACCGCGTCCGCGCAGATCACGAGCAGCGACAAACGGCAGCGCCGCCACAAAAGCCTGCCCCGGCGGCCCATGCTACGCTTATGCCCGCCGGTCATGGCACACTCCGCTGGGGGATAGTACATGCCACACGTCATCGTCGTGCAGCACGTTGCGCCCGAAGGTCCTGGCGCCATCGCAGACGCGCTGGCCGACCGCGGTATCGAGACCCGGCCGGTGCGGATAGATCAAGGACAGGCCGTGCCCAGTGCGCTCGACGGCGCTGCGGGTCTCGTGGTCATGGGCGGGCCGATGGGCGTCTACGAGGCGGATCGCTACCCCCACCTGCGCGACGAGCTACGGCTGATCGAAGCCGCCTTGCACGCGGGAGTCCCGATCATCGGCGTCTGCCTCGGGAGCCAGTTGCTCGCAGCCGCGCTCGGTGCGCGCGTCTACCCGGCGCCGCAGAAGGAAATCGGCTGGTATGAAGTGCGCCTGCGAGAAGCCGCACACACGGATCGGCTCTGGCAGGGCGTCGCGCAGACCTTCACGCCGCTGCACTGGCACGGCGATGTCTTCGATCTGCCGGCCGGGGCGGTGGCCTTGGCGTCGTCGGCACTGACCGAGCACCAAGCCTTTCGCTACGGTGACAATGCCTACGGACTGCTCTATCACCTCGAAATGGGGCGCCGCCAGATCGCGGCGATGGTGGAGACGTTCCGCGATGAGGTGGTGGGTGCCGGCGTAGCGCCGGAGACGATCCTGGCCGACACGGCCGCCTGTCAGCCGCGGGCCAAAGAGGTCGGCGCAGTCGTGTTCGAGCGCTGGGCCGCGGCGGTCATCGACGGCGTTACGTCAGCCGAAGAGTGAGAACCGGCCACCACTGCGCTCCCCCTCTCAACCATGTGGAGAGGGGGCCAGGGGGTGAGGCGCCTCGGCCTATTCGTCCGGCGCTGGCGCACGACGAGATTGCTTGATCTGGCCACGCTGCCGCTTGTTCTCCAGGCGCTTGTGCTTCTGGCTGCGGGGTACGGTCGTTGGGATACGGCGTGGTGGTGGCCGATTCAGTGCCTCAAGGTGCTCCCGTAGGCGCGTAAAGGCCGCCTCGCGGTTGCGGGCCTGCGAGCGGCGGCGCGCTTCCTTCACTACCACGCCCGAGGGTCGGTGGCGCAGCCGGACCCCCGTCTCCACCTTGTTGCGGTGCTGACCGCCGGGGCCGGAGTCACGGATGAACTCGATGTCCGTGTCCCGCGCTAACGAGTCGTCGTCGGTCGGATACGGTGTCATGGCCCTCAGCATCATACCCGCCCGGCCCGCGTGTGTGTGCCCCCCTCGCCGCTGGCATGGTGGCGCCGGAGGGGCGCCGAGGGTATTGTAAGGTGTATCGGGAAGGGTAGCGCCGCGGCGAAAGCGTGCTACCACAGGGAGTAGAGGCTATGTCTTCAGCAGTCAAGATCACGCGGATCGTCGTCACCCACTACGAGCACGAGATCGCCAACCTGAGCATGGAGGCGCAATTCGGCTTCGACATGGTGTATGAGGAAGGCGCCCGTCTTTCCTCGGGCGGCAGCATCATGACCATCGAGACCGATGCCGGCGTCAGTGGCCAGGTGCCGGGCGGGAATCTTCAACCGCGCGTGGTGCAGTATCTCCTCGGACGAAACGCCTTGGAGCGCGAGGCCATCTGGCACGATCTCAAGCGCACCCACCGCGGCGCCGGGGGCACGCCGCCCGGCGCGGTAGACGTGGCCCTGTGGGACATCGCCGGTAAGCTGCACGGCGTCCCGATCTATGCCCTCCTCGGCGGCTGGCGTAAGAAGCTCCCGTGCTATGCCAGCACCTATCACGGCGACGAAAACGGTGGCCTCACTCGTCCCGAGGACTATGGCGAGTTTGCGTTGCGGTGCAAAGAGGAGTTCGGCTACCCGGCCTTCAAGATTCATGGCTGGATTGACGTGCCTATCGAGCGCGAAGTCGCGGCGGTGCTCGCCATCCGCGCGGCCGTCGGCGACGATATGGACATCATGCTCGACCCCGCCGGCGCCTACAACACGTTCGACGACGTGCTGCGCGTGGGCCGGGCGTGCGACGAGGCTCGCTACTTCTGGTACGAGGATGCGTTCCGGGGCGGTGGCTTTTCCAGCTTTGCCCACACCAAGCTGCGCCAATTCATCAAGACACCACTGCTGCTCGGCGAGCACGTGCGCGGCCTGGAGCAGAAGGCCGATACCATCCATTCCGGCGCCGCCGACTATATTCGCGCCGGGGACGGTGAGGATGGCGGCATTACCGGCGTGATGAAGATTGCCGTGCTCGCAGAGGCACATGGCCTGGACGTGGAGCTACACGGTGGTGGCCTGTCCCATCGGCACTGTATGGCGTCCATCCGCAACACCAACTACTACGAGCTGGGCCTGGTCCACCCCAACATTCAGAATACGAAGGCGCCGATCTACGCCGACCGCCGTTGGCTGGACGAGCTGGATTCGGTAGACGAGAACGGGTGCGTGGACGTGCCCGAAGGGCCAGGGCTGGGCGTGGAGTTCGACTGGGACTACATCAATGCCCACAAGACCGGCGAAACGGTCTACGAGTAGCGCTCGCGGTTCGTAGTCGCACGAGTTGCAGTAAGGTCCAGTAAGGAGGGGAGACGATGACACCGGATGGCAAGCTGGGCGTAGGTATTGTCGGTATCGGCTGGGTCGCTGGTGAGCACATCAAGGCGTTTGAGGCTAACCCGCACGCCAGCGTTATCGCGCTGTGCAGCAGCAGCCGCGAGAACGCCGAGCACGTGCGTCAGACCAATGGGCTGGGGCCGGCCCGCGTGTACACCGACTACGAGCAATTCCTCCAGGACCCTGAGATTGATATCGTCGCGGTCTGCTCGGTGAATAACCTGCACGTGGAGCAGGGTGTGGCCGCGGCGCAGGCCGGTAAGCATCTCCTGCTGGAGAAGCCAGTGGCGATTGACCTCCCCGGGCTACGCCAGCTGAATGCGGCTATCGAAACGGCCGGCGTCAAGACACAGGTTGGCTTTGTGCTGCACTGGAATCCCTACTTCGAGAGCGTTAAGGCGATGGTCGCCGGCGATTTCTTCGGCTCGATCTACTACGGCGAATGCGACTACTTCAGCGGCAACTGGGAGAAGTGGTATCCCGGCTACCATTGGGCGCGGCAGCGCGCGAAGGCCGGCGGGGCGCTGATCTGCGCGGGCTGTCACGCCGTAGACGCGCTGCGCTGGTTCATGCCGGGCGAGGTCGTCGAGGTCTTTGGCTACGAGGGCCGGTTTACCGACGTGATGGAGTGGGAGCCGACCACCCTGACCGTCGTGAAGTTCGACAGTGGGGCAATCGGCAAGATCGGCTGCATCCTGGAAGGCAACCTCAAATACCAGTTCAACCTGCGCTTGCACGGCGCGAAAGGGACGCTGGACAACGAGTACTTCCTTTCCGACCACCTGCCCGGACAGACCGGCTGGGCCAGCTTCCCGACGATCATGCCCGACACCCCCGAGGTCACGCACCATCCCTTCCCAGGCGAGGTGAATGACTTCATTGACGCTATCCGCGAGGACCGCGAGGCCCAAATCCCGATGAGCGACGCGGTGAAGACCCACGAGCTCATCTTTGCCGCCGAAATCTCCGCCCGCGAAGGCCGCCCCGTCTCCCTCCCCCTCCCGGAGTAAGGACCACCGGCGTATAGGTTGTGTACGCCAATGTGGGGTATACTGCGGCTATCGGCGTCGCATTCCGTCATGCGACTAGGTGAGGGTTGAACCCGGTGTGGCAGCGATCCCGGAGTTGCTGCCACAGCTAAACGGATAGGGAGAAGAGCAGTGGAAGATACGCTTGCTATTCCTCCCTATTTGATACGGCCTCTCTACGGTTTTGCAGACGCGGACTACCTCGCCAATGTGAGCCGTGGCACCGCAAAGCGCTGGCTTGCGGGGTATGCCTACTACGATACCCATGGCCAGCGGGTTGTCCAGCCACCCGTCACTCCCGGTGTCCAAAGGGAAGAGAGCGTCTCGTTTGCTGATCTCGTGGAGATTGCCGCTATCGGACGCCTGAAAGAGGTGGGCTTTTCGCTGCGGGTGATCCGCGAGATAGTCCGCAATTGCCAAGAGATTCTCCGAGTGCCACGTCCGCTTGCAACCTTGCGTTTCAAGATGGGCGGGCGTGAGATATTCGTTGATCGCGGTGATGTCCTGCTCGAAGTTGGGCGGAAGAAGCGGATGCAGGCGTGGAATGAGGTACTGGACCCGTTTCTACAGGAGCTGGATTACGACGCTAACCAGCTTGTAGCGCGTTGGTGGCCCCTAGGCCGTAGCGCTCCCGTTGTCATTGATCCGGAGTACGGTTTCGGCTTTCCGGTAGTGGCCAAATCCGGAGTGCGTACCGAGATTATTCTGGAGCGGTTCATAGCGGGTGATCCCAAAGAGCAAATCTCAGACGACTTCAATATCGAGCAAGTTCATGTGGATCGGGCACTCGAATTTGAACAGCAACGTGCTGCATGATTTTCATAGATCGCTCAATCCCCAAGAGCGTGGCTACTGCACTCAAAGCAGTCCGAGATGATGTGTGCTGGCTAGAGGACTGTTTCCCACACGACACCAAAGATGCTGATTGGCTACCGGTGGCGGGCAAGCATGGCTGGCTCGTCATCACCCGCGACAAGAAGATCAGGACACGTCTATGGGAACGGCAAGCCATCCTGGAAAACAGCGTCGGTTGCTTCTGCCTGATCCAGAAGAAACACCCAACCCGCTGGCAATACCTGAAGCTCCTAGTCCTAACGCTGGAGAAGATGGAGCGCAGCTTCGCTACGACACCACGACCGTTCATTTATGGTGTTGACCAGTCGGGAAAACTTAGCCTTTATCACTCCGCCTAGCCCCACGAGCCAAGCCTGACGAGTTTGCGTCGTCGGATATCCCAGGCATCCTGTCCTATCCGTCATCTGCTATGTATGATCCGCGTCAGCCGGGGATGACCGGGGTGAGAGCATGAGAAGGGTACTGGAAGGATGACCGCGGACACCTGGACTACCCATCTCGACCGAGCCAAGGACCTGCACCGGCGCCTGCCGGTCTTCCTGGGCTACGTGGACTATGACGACGAGGCGCTGGCCCCGGACGGCGGCACCTACATTGACCTGGCCAAGCTGCAAGCAGCCGGCGTTCATGCCCTGGTCGCCTCAATCGGCTTCGGCTGCTACTTCCAGACCGGCCCGCGCGATTACCACCTCGCCGGCCCCGCCTCCTGGGTGCTGGAGCACCAGCGCCGCCGCATCGCGCACGTGGCGAACGCGGTGCGCCGCTGCCCGGCGGCCCGCCTCATAGCGCGGCGCAGCGACCTGGATTCGCCTCCGACCGACGATGACCGCGTCGGCGTGGTCGTGCATCTCACCGGCAACGCGCACACGGTAGACCTGGATACGGTGGATCGCTTGTTCGGGCAAGGCGTGCGCGCCACCCACCCGGCCATGCAGTACCACAACCGCTGGTGTACCGGAATGGATGGCCTCCCCGGCCCGGCGCTGACCGACTTCGGGCGAGACGTGATAGCGCGTCTGAACGCGCTGGGCGTGGTGCTCGACGTGGCGCACGCCTCCGAAGAATCTGCGCGCGCCATTATCGAAACGTCGTCAAAGCCGCCGATAGACAGCCACACCACCAGCCGCGACCTCGTACCGTCGTCGCGTGGTCTGCGCGATACCACCCTGCGGTTGATCGCCGACCGCGGCGGCGTCATCGGCGTGCATTTCGCCGACCACATGCTGCGCCAGGATGTTTGGCCCCGGAAGTACGCGCCCGCGGCAGCGCATGGACGGCCGCCGCGACTCTGGCGCTACAACCAGCACCTCTTGGACACGTACCAGGACCCCGACGAGCGGATGCGCTGGCGGCCGGGACCGCCGCCGCCCTGGGACCGCAAGGTCGTCTTGACCGGCAATCCGGCGTGGGAGCTGGACCCTGGGGAGCGTTGGGAGGCCGAGCAGTCCTTCTATCGTGCCAACGATTTGCCGCCCGACCCCGCACCGCCACACGGCCGGATCGCCACCGTCGCCCATCTCGCCGATCTCGTGGACTATCTCGTCAATCTGGTGGGCCACGAGCACGTGGGGTTGGGCGGCGATATAGGCGGCATTGGCGCGGACCAGTGGCCGCTTGGCATGGATCACACCGGCCACCTGCCGCGCCTGACCGCAGAGCTACTCGGCCGCGGCTACCGCGAGGACTCGCTGCGCTGCATCCTCAGCGACAACTGGCGCCGCGTCTACCGCGAATGCCTCCCCGTGTAGAAGGCCGCCACCATCTCGTTGCGATCCACTACACACCCCCTCTCTATCGCTCCGCGATGGAGAGGGGGCCGGGGGGTGAGGTGCGCTTCCACCTCACCTCAGCCGGGAATGATCGGCAGGAGGACGTGCGAAGGGTGGTCGGGAGCGTGGTGGATCAGCTGGCGGGCGACGACGTGGTGCGTATGGGCATTGAGCGGCTCGCCGGTGTTGGGGTTGACATCGAACCGCGGGAAGTTCGAGCTGGCAATGTCTATGCGAATACGATGGCCGCGTTCGAACAGGTTGCTCGTCGGGTACAGCAGGATGGAGAGCTTGACCGGCTGCCCCGGTTCGAGAAAGCGGGGCTGATCGTAGCCCTCCCGATACCGCGCCCGCACAACGCTGTCCCCGAGGTTGAGCGCAAACCCGTCCGGCCAATCGGGTGACGGCGGGTAGACATCAATGAGCTTCGCCGTGAAGTCGGTGTCAACGGCCGACGAAGATGCCCATAGCTCGACCACGACCGAGCCGGTCACTTCGAGCGGCTGCTCCAGCGGCGGCGTCTGGAAGGTAAGCACGTCGGCCCGCGCCGCCAGCGGCAGCGTGTGTTGGTAATCCGGCCCTAGCCAGCCGTGCAGGTCCGCGCGGTTGCGTTGATCGAACCCGCCCGGCGGCATCAGCGGATCGGCAGCCGAGATATTCCCGCCGGTCGTCGGCACCGGGTACCGCGGATCGAAGCTGTAGCCGGAGGGCGGCCGGGCCGCGGGCGGCGCTACGGAAAGACCACCACCGGCGTGCAAGTAATACGGCGTCGGCTCGGTCTCCGGCAGCGGCCAATCCTGCGCCGCGCGCCACGACCCGCCCCGCAAGAGCCGGTCGCCCGTCGTCATGCGCCCGTCGTCCTCGCCACCGCCCATCAAGAAGAGCTTGACCGGCGGCTCACTATCCACGCCGCTGTCCAGCCCCTTGAGCCACCGATCAAACCAGCGCAAGCGCACGTCGTCCCACGAATCCTGCGCCGCCTCGACGTCGAACTCGACCTCGCCAGCGTAGTTCTCCTCGCCCGCGCCATGAACCCACGGCCCCATAATCAGGCGCTGCGGCGAGCGGCTGCGCCGCGTGAATTCCATGAAGTTCGTCACCGTGCTCGTTCCATACGAGTCGTACCAGCCGCCCTGATAGATCGTCGGCACGTCGGCGTGCTGTTCGTAGTAGCGCCGCGGGCCAAAGCCGGGCCGCGCCCAGTGTTCGTCGTCCTCGCCGCGCGACAGCAAGTCCAAGACGTACTGCTCGACGCTGGGGTAGTGCTGTAGCGGCGACGTGCCCGCGCGGAACGGCCCATCGAGCAGCCGGCGCACCCACCAGTGGATGTGCTCGTGCGAATCCCGGAAGGCATCGGTCACGCCGGGCGG
The DNA here is from genome assembly GCA_022826725.1 of Chloroflexota bacterium. Taxonomy (GTDB): domain Bacteria; phylum Chloroflexota; class UBA11872; order UBA12225; family JAJDUF01; genus JAJDUF01. The sequence goes on along the minus strand of JAJDUF010000016.1, from coordinate 652,194 downwards.
CATAGTGTCGCCCCACTCGTTCGTATGCAGCATCCGAAACGAGTAGATGAAAAAGCGCAGCTCGGCCGCCCCGTGATGCCGCATCGAGTTCTCGAAGTAGTCGTGCGGCCCGACCGAGATCGCCATGGCCCGCAGATGCGGCGGATTGAGTGCGGCCAGGGCGCTCTGTGTCGCCCCGGCATACGAGCCGCCAATCGTGCCGATCGCGCCGTCGCACCACTCCTGGGCCGCCAGCCACTCCACCGCGTCGTATCCGTCCTCCCCCTCGCCCTGCGTACCGGTCCCGTCGCCGGCGAACGGATACCACGTACCACCCGAGGCATACCGTCCGCGCACGTCCTGCACCGCCCCGATGTAGCCGCGGCGCGCGAAGAAGTAGCCGGCGTCGCGGGCGCCCAAGCGCAGCTTGTTGTACGGCGTCCGCTCCATGATGACCGGAAACTGCCCCGGCGCTCGCTCACCCCCGATGGCGGGAAAGTACAGGTCGGTCGCCAGCGGTGTCCCATCGCGGGCGGGTACCATCACGTCGCGCTCGTACACCACGTCGTAGAGCGCAGCAGAACCTTGGCGGGCAGTCGCAGCGTGTGTGGATTCCATCGTTCGCTCCTCACCGCGGCCGGACAACGCCCAGCCGCCGGCAATCACCCATGCACTGAGAGAGCTATGCTAACACCTCCGACGCCCCCATGAGCACCGGCCCGCACCTCGACTCCTCTGTCCCGACAGCGAATTGGTATAAGATGTGCGTTGGCTCACCGGGAGGAACGAGGATGCCGGGTGACGCTGAGAGAGCACCCAAGTTCCTGGCCGTTGACTTCTACTGTGGTCCTGGTGGCTGCGGCACGGCCGATTCCTAACCGCAAAGCGCGATGTGTAACATGACGACCAAATCTAGCTTTCGGAGATGGACTCGCGAAGAGTTGCTTATCGTATTCCATCTGTACTGCCGGATTCCATTCAACGCTTCCAGCAAAAACCACCCGGACGTTCGACATACTGCTAAATTGGTTGGCCGCACTCCCGATGCCGTAAATATGAAAATCGGAAATTTCGGCAGTTTTGATCCAGAATTGAAGAAGCGGGGAATAAGCGGCCTCCGCAACGCATCTCGTCTGGACAAGGAAATATGGGACGAGTTTCATAGCAACTGGCAAGTGCTCATCGCAGAAAGCGAGCGGCTAATAGCTGAGAGGGAAGGAGAGATGAATGTTTATATTGCTCGTCGAGCGCCAGAGATTTACCAAGAAGAAGGAAGGGAGAGAATGGCTGTCCGCAGAATTCGGGAGAATCAGAGCTTTTTCCGAAGAGCGATATTATCTGCCTATGAGAATAAATGTTGCGTTACGGGCATTGACATCGAAGCACTACTCGTTGCAAGCCATATCAAGCCGTGGATGGAATCCGATAAGACCGAAAAGCTGAACCCGCGGAACGGATTATGCTTGAACGCGCTACATGATCGTGCTTTTGACCGAGGACTGATCGCCATTACGGGTGACTACACTGTTGTGGTGAGCAGCCGGGTCTCGCATTCAACAAGTGACGCTGCCCGCAAACTGTTGCTGGGCTATGACGGGCAGAAAATCAAACTACCATCTCGGTTTCTCCCACGCCCCGATTTTCTGTCATGGCACAGAAACAACATTTTCATACGGTAGCCTCGAAAAATCACTTACGGCGCGAGCGTAGACTACACCCCCCCTCTCTACATGGTGGAGAGGGGGCCGGGGGGTGAGGACTGACCCCGGCAAATTGGTATAAGATATGCGTTGGCCCGCAGGCGGTAGGAGACGAGACCGATGACTACGACCCACACGGCCGGCGCGACGGAGACACCGGTGGATACCAACGCACTACGGAACTATGTCGGTGGCGCGTGGATTACGCCCCGGACAACCGAGTACCTCGACGTGACCAACCCGGCCACCGGCGATCTGCTCGGCCGCGTACCCCTGTCGAACCGCGCCGACGTGGATCAGGCCGTCGCGGCGGCGCAGGTGGCCTTCCCCGCCTGGCGCGCCACGCCCCCCCTCGCCCGCGCCCGCTACCTCTTCTCCGTCCGCGAGCAGATGGAAGCGCAGTTCGAGACGTTGGCGCGGCAGGTCACGCTGGAGCACGGCAAGTCGCTCGAAGATGCCCGCGGCTCGGTGCGGCGCGCTATCGAAAACGTCGAGGTCGCCAGCGGCATCCCCTCCCTGCTCATGGGCTACGGGCTGGAGGACGGCGCGGCCAGCGGCATAGACGAGGATGTCGTGCGGCAGCCGCTGGGGGTGTTTGCGGCCATCTGTCCCTTCAACTTCCCGCTGATGGTGCCCTTCTGGTTCTGGCCGTATGCCGTCGCTTGCGGCAACACCTTCATTATCAAGCCTTCCGAGCAGGTGCCCACCAGCATGCAGCTCATCTTCGAGATGCTCGGCAATGCGGGATTCCCGCCGGGCGTCATCAATCTGGTCAACGGCGCCAAAGACACCGTGAACGGATTGCTCGACCACCCCGACGTCAAAGGTCTCTCGTTTGTCGGCTCCACGCCGGTAGCCAAGTACATCTATGCGCGGGGCGCCGAGCGCGGCAAGCGCGTCCAGGCGCAGGGCGGCGCCAAGAACGTCCTCGTTGTCATGCCCGACGCGGTGTTGGATAGCTCCGTCTCCAATATCATCAACTCGGCGTTTGGCTCCGCCGGTCAGCGCTGCCTCGCCGGCTCGGTCCTCGTGACCGTCGGGGCCGGCCACGAGCGGGTGCGCGATGCCGTGTCACAGGCCGCGGCGGCGCTGAAGGTCGGCAACGGCTTGGATGACGACGTGGAGTTGGGCCCGGTGATCTCCCGGGCCGCCCAGGAGCGTATTCTGGACTATATCGAGCAAGGCGAGCGCGAAGGGGCGACGCTGGTGCTGGACGGCCGCCAGGTCGCGGTGGCCGGCGGCGACGACGGCTGCTACGTCGGCCCCACCATCTTCGATAGCGTCACGCCCGACATGACCATCGCCTGTGACGAGATTTTCGGTCCGGTCCTGAGCATCATGCACGTGGATACGCTCGACGCGGCGATTGAGATTATCGAGCAGCAACGGTTTGGCAACGCGGCGTCCATCTTCACGCAAGACGGCGCTGCCGCCCGCGAGTTCCGCTACCGCGTCCCCACCGGCAACGTGGGGATCAATGTCGGCGTCGCCGCGCCCATGGCCTATTTCCCCTTCAGTGGTGCCAAGGAGTCCTTTTTCGGCACCCTGCACGGCCAGGGCCGCGACGCCATTGACTTCTTCACCGACCGCAAGGTGGTCATCACGCGCTGGTTCTAGCGTGTACCTACACGGTACCGGAAGGCATCGAGACTCCCCCTCTCTACATGGTGGAGAGGGGGCCGGGGGGTGAGGCACTATGAATATCGGCACCCACAAGCAGTTGTTCATTGACGAGCGATTCTTCGCCTCTGTCAACGGCGTGTACTTATGCATGAACCCGCCCGTCCAGCATTTGGAGCCGGTGCTGCGCGCCGACCGGCCGTGGGAGGCGCTCGGCATCGGCAGCTACAACACCGTCCTGCGCGAGGCCGACGGGCGCTTTCGCATGTGGTACGACGCGCTGCTCGAAGGTGGCTTGCCCCACGAAGGGGCGCGACGGCTCTGCTATGCCGAGTCCACCGATGGCCTGTCCTGGGAGAAGCCTGAGCTTGGCCTGATCCCTTTCCGCGGCTCGACCGCCAACAACGTCGTCGCCCCGCCCTTGGAGCGCCAGAGCCAGCAGGGAGCCACGGTGTTCCGCGACGAGCGAGCCGCCCCGGCGGAGCGCTACAAGCTCTGGACCAAGTTCCAGCCCACCGACCATCAAGTCGCCGCCGGTGTGGAGCCGGGCTTGTGGGCGATGCACTCTGCCGACGGCATCCACTGGCAAACTTATCCCGGTCAGCCGAACCCGCCCGATACGATGTGCGATACCCAGAATATGCTGTTCTGGGATGATCGCTTGGAGCTGTACGTGGGCTATACCCGTGTACGCGAGACCCAGGCCTACGGTGAGGCGGCCACGATGGGCGTCGAGTTGAACGCCGCCGGTCAGGGGCGCTATCGAGCCGTAGGGCGCATTACCTCCCCGGACTTACGCACGTGGTCCCCACTGGAGATCGTCTTTGAGGCCGACGCCGCCGACCTGGCCATTCCGGTGCCCGACCGCAGCGACGACCCGCGCCCGGTGATTGACTTCTACACCAGTTGCGCGCTGAAATACCCCGACGCCCAGGATGTCTATTTCATGCTGCCGGCGGCGTTCTACCACTGGGGCGAGAACGAGTCCCCGGCCACGTTCGATGTCCAGTTGCTCACCAGCCGCGACGGCATCCGCTGGCAGCGAGCCGGTGACCGCCGCCCGTTCCTGCGTCAAGGACCGGACGGCAGCGCGACCGCTGGGATCATCGTCGCCAATCCGTGGCCGGTGCCGGTCGGCGATGAGTTGTGGCTCTATTACAGTGGCCGCGGCGGGAGCCACGCGGAGAAAGAGCGCGACGGGCGCAATACCGGCCTCTTCCGCGCCACGCTGCGGCGAGACGGCTTCGTCTCGGCCGACGCCGGCTATGGTGGTGGCGAATTCACCACCCCGCCGCTACGGTTTGGCGGCGACTGCCTGGAGCTGAACCTGGATGGCAGTGCCGGGGGCTGGCTCAAGGTAGAAATCCAGGACGCAGCCGGCCGGCCGTTGCCAGGGTACGGCCTCGCCGATGCCGACGCGGTGACGGGCAACGCCATCCGCAAAGCCGTCACCTGGCAAGGCCGGCCAGATGTTGGGGAGCTGGCCGGCCGGTCGGTTAGGCTCCGCTTCGTGATGCGTGATATGAAGCTCTACGCTTTCCAATTCCCGCAGGGCGGAAGATAACGCTTCCGATCCACCGCGAGAACGTACACTTGCAACCGCTATGAATGCGAAAACGCCGGATGTCATTGTCGTTGGTGGGGGGATCATTGGCGGCTCCATTGCCTGGGAGCTGGCCGGGCACGGGTTGCGGGTCACGCTCATCGAGCGCGACCGTCCGGGCGCCGGGGCCTCCTCGGCTGCCGCCGGCATCCTGATCCCCGAAGCGGACCCGGAGCGCCCACCGGAGATCATTGACCTCTACCAGCGGAGCTTGCGCCTCTACGGCGACTTCATGGACCGGTTGCTCGCGGACACCGGCCTGCCCGTGGAGTACTGCGTGACCGGCCGCCTCCTGCTGGCCCTCGATGCAGCCGAAGCGTCCAGCCTGGAGCAGGACCGGCAAGCCCAACGCGCCGCCGGCATCCGGGCCGAGGTGTGGGACGCGGCCGCCGTGCGTGCTGCGGAACCGGCCCTCACCGCTGCGACCGGGGCACTCTTCTTCCCCGACCATGCGCTGGTTGACAATGCCCGGCTGACAGCGAACGTGGCGATGGCCGCGGCGCGCCGTGGCGTGACCATCCTCACGGGCCGTCCGGCCATGGGACTGCACGTCCGTCACGACCGCGTGTTGGGCGTGGAGCTTGCCGGCGAGCGGCTCGCAGCGGACGTGGTGGTCAACGCGGCCGGGAGTTGGGCCGGCCTGCTCGATGCGCGGGCCTGGCTGCCTGTCAGTCCGGCCAAAGGGCAAATGCTGGCGTTCGAGACCCGCCCGCCGCCGATTCAACACATCATCGGCTCTCGCCATGGCGTCCTCGTGCCGCGAGCCGACGGCCGATTGCTGTGTGGAGCCACGGTCGAAGATGTCGGATACGATGCGACGGTGACGGCCGGCGCGATTGAGGGGCTGCTGCGCGGCGCGTTCGCGGTCCTGCCGGCGCTGCGCGACTGCCGGCTGGAGTCGGCGTGGGCCGGCCTGCGCCCACGCTGCACGGCCGATGAGCTGCCGATCATCGGGCCGGACCACCGGCTGCGCGGCCTATATCATGCCACGGGGCACTTCAAGATGGGTATTATCTCCGCCCCGATCACCGCCCAAGCTATCGCCGCCGTGGTCCTGGGCCGGGAGTCGCCGCTGCCGCTGGCCCCCTTTGCTCCCGGCCGTTTCGCGACCGGGACTGAAGGCTAACGGCTGAAGAATCCAGGAACGCTCCTATGGACGACGCCCGCAGTATTGCCATCCCCGATCTGGAAGAGTTTTGTACCCAAGTTTTCATTGCCCAGGGTATTGCGCCTGAGCAGGCCCAGGTGCTTTCCGCCGTTGCGGTGGAGGCGGACCTGCGCGGCCACGACAGTCATGGCGTCCGCCTGGTGCTCGCGTACCAGACCACTATCCACGGCGGCTCGGTCAACGCTGAGGCGGCGATCCGCGTCATCCGCGAGACCCCGGTGAGCGTGCTCGTTGACGCTGATGGTGGCTACGGCCCGGTGGCGATGACGCTTGGCTTGGAGCGTTGTCTACAAAAGGTGGCTACTACCGGTGTAGCCCTGGCCGGGGTTCGGAATTCCAACCACCTCTTCATTCCGGCGCATTACGTCCTGCGGGCAGCGCGAGCCGGCTACCTCGCCATCTGTACCGCAGTCGCAAAACCGATCCTGGCGCCGACCGGTGGGCTGGGGCGCGTGCTGGGCAACAATCCGTGGGCCTTTGGTATCCCCGCCGGCCAGCGCGCCCCCATCGTGCTGGACATTGCACCGTCCGCTTCGTTCGCCAAGGTCAGAATGTACGCCGAGGAGGGCCAGCTGCTGCCGGAAGGCTGGGCGCTCGACCAGGACGGTAATCCCACGACGGAGGCCGAGGCCGCATTGCTTGGCTCGCTCCTGCCCCTCGGTGAGCACAAGGGATACGGGCTGGCGATGGTTTCGGAAATCCTGGGCGCCGTGCTTACCGGCGCCGGGTATGGCCCGGCGAGCGGCGCAGACGGGCAAGTGGGACATTTCCTGCTTGTGTTCGATCCTGGCCTGCTCATGCCTCCCGCCGAATTTACCCAGCGCATAGAAGACCATATCCGCCGGATCAAGGCCACTCCCAGGCAGGCAGGCGTCGCAGAAATTCTCTATCCTGGGGAGCGGGCCGCTCGCCTGGAGCAAGCTGCCCGCACGCAGGGCACCCATCGGCTCGTTCGATCTGTCTGGGCGCCGCTCCGAGCACTGGCCCAAACCCTGAACCTGCCGCTGCCCCTGCACCAGGTCTGAGACAGGACGCGGCGGCTGGTATGAGAGGACGGAATGCTGAGGATTGCGGGGTGGTTGTTCCTCTGGTGGCTCCTTGCATTCTGTGTTGCCTGTGAGTCGGCCGGTCCTGACACCACAACGACCGGTTCAGATGAAACTGCCACACCAGTTGCCGATAGTGGGTCCTCAACCGCGACTTCTGCCACTAGCCCCACAACGGATGCTTCCCCGGTAGCCGACTCAAGGCTGCCGCGTCCGGCTGACTACACGCTTGTGACCGTGGCGGAGGGGTTCGATATTCCCGTGTATCTCACCTCTGCCCCAGGAGATAAGAGCGGTCGGTTGTTCGTTGTCGAGAAAGCGGGGACAATTGCGATTCTGCAGGATGGTGTACGCCGCCCCCGGCTGTTTCTCGACCTCCGCCACAAAGTCGGTGCCGAAGGAAGAGAGCAAGGCTTGCTCAGCATGGCATTCAGCCCGTCATTCACGAGCGATGACTACTTCTATGTGTATTACACGGATACGGCGGGTGATACAGTGGTTGCCCGCTATCGAGTGACCAATAATCCCAACATCGCTGATCCTGCGAGCGAGGCAATAATCCTCAAAGTGGACCAGCCTACGCCCGATCACAATGGCGGCCTGCTCGTGTTTGGCCCCGACGGCTATCTCTACATCGGTCTTGGGGATGGTGGGCCGGTATATGGAGACGAATCCGGCAATAGCCAGAACACGATGTCCTTGCTCGGCACGATTCTGCGCCTCGACGTACTTAATGACTTCCCCTACGGAATCCCACCGAGCAATCCGTTTGTTGGTCAGGAAGGGGGGCGCGAAGAAATCTGGGTCTACGGTCTACGCAATCCATGGCGGTTCGCCTTTGATCCGCTAACCGACGACCTCTTTATCGCTGATGTGGGGTTGTATAAGCGAGAGGAGATCAACCTTCAGGTCGCATCGAGCCGTGGCGGGGAGAACTACGGCTGGAATTTCTACGAAGGAACGTACCTTCTCGCCCCAGATGAAGGCGGTAAGCGGATAGCCGGCATAGATAAGTCGCAGCTCGTGTTTCCGATTGCGGAGTATCCACACACGGAGGGGTGTGCGATCATCGGGGGGTACGTCTATCATGGGAGTCGGCTGCCTGGTCTGGTTGGGAGCTACGTATTCGGCGATCATTGCTTCGGCAGTATCCGTGTCCTTACGCCAACTGGTGATGGCGACTGGCAGCAGACAGAACTATCCCGGGACCCGGGGCGAAAGGTGATCACCTCTTTCGGCCAGGGTCCGGACGGAGAGTTGTACGTGCTCGATTGGAATGGTCGGATTTTTCTCTTGTCAGCAGCCGGGACTCAGGCTCCATAAAGGACCCGCGCACGTGGCACGCATCCCCTCGTTCGATCTGTCTGGGAGCCACTCCGAGCACTGGCCCAACCCCTGGACCTGCCGCTGCTGCTCCACCCAGCCTGAGACCAGCTCCCTGCTGCGGCCCGGGGGACGGCATATTCCCTCCCCTGTCGCAACGGGAAGAGTTAGGGTGGGAGTGGGAATTATCATTCCTCGGGGTGCTCGCGCACGTACTGCGCGATCCGTCCGGCGAGGTCGTCCTGCAGCTGCGCCGTTAGGCCACCGTCAATGACCAGCGCGTGTCCACTCACAAAGCTCGATTCGTCCGCTGCCAAGTAAACCGCCCCGTAGGCAATGTCGTCGGGATTGCCATAGCGGCGCACAGGGTAGAGTTCGGCTGCAAAGCGGGCGCTTGCGCTGGTCGGATCGTGATGCCGATGCCCCTCGTGAACGATCATCCCCGGACAGATCGCATTGACCCGGATGCCCTGCGGACCGAAGTCGCTGGCCATCTCCTTCGTCATCAGGATCAACCCGCCCTTCAGACTCTCGTAGACCAGCGAATCGCGCGCCGCGAGCAGGCCATGGACCGAGGAGATGTTGATGATACTGCCACCGCCACGCCGCGCCATCGCCGGGACGGCATACTTGGCGCCGAGGTAGCACGCCTTCAACCCCACGGCGACTGCGCGATCCCAGTCCGCCTCCTCTAACGTAACCGCAGTACCTCCCTTGCTCCAGATCGCGTCGTTGACCAGAATGTCGAGGCCACCGAACTGCTCCACCGCCGTCTGCACCATCCGTTCCAAGTCGCTGGCAACGGCGACGTCGGTGTGGATGAACGCGGCACGTCCCCCGGCGGCGCTGATCTCGGCTACTACCGCTGCGCCCTTGTCGTCCTGGATATCGCCAATCACCACGGCAGCGCCTTCACGGGCAAACATCCGTGCCATGCCACGCCCTATACCCTGCGCTGCTCCGGTAATTGCAGCCACCTTGTTCGCCAGTCGCATCGCCGGTTGCCTCCTGTCGTGTCCCTCATGCTCCTATGGACCGTATCAAGGGTAGCAGGAACGTCCCGCCGCGATCACCGATGGCGTACAATATGATCGCCTTGGTAGCGGCTTCCGGTCGCACGTCCTCGGCACCGCGGTTGACTGCTATAGTGTGGACCTGACGGGAGAAGAGCAATGGCCACCAAACAGGCAACGACGACCGTCGCCCCGGCGGACGAGCCGGTCTTCGACCGCTATATCTGGCATGAATACCCGGAATACCTGTTCAGCTTCGACAATATCGCCTCCGGTATCGAGGGATACGCCAGCTTTACCGAGGACCATGTGCGCTATTACCGCGAGACTGGGTTCCTCGCCATCAACGACTTCTTTACCGCGCCTGAAATCGCGAGTGCGCTCGCCGGGCTGATGGACCTCATTGACGGCAAGAATCCCGACGTGCCTTCGGCCGTCGTGCAGTATGAAGCCAGTACGCGCGACTGCCTGAGCGCGAGTAGTCTCGAGGCGCGGCGCGATATGGTCCGCAAGCTCCAGAACTATGTGGACCACGAGCCACGCCTGCGGGTCATCGCCGATCATCCCCGGTTGCGAGAAGTCGTCGGCCGGCTGCTCGGCACGACCGAGCCGGAACTGTTCCAGGATCAGGCCTTGCTCAAGCCCCGGGGCATTGGCCGTGAGAAACCATGGCACCAGGACCACGCCTTCTTCAACCTGCCGCTCGGCACGCCGATCATCGGCTGTTGGATTGCGCTCGATGAAGCGAGACCCGAAAACGGCTGCATGCACGTGAAGCCCGGCACCCATAAAGAGGGACCGGTCGTGCATTTCGAGCGCCGCGACTGGCAGATTTGCGACGAGCACCTCGACCTGACAAGGGATGTCATGGTGCCCCTCAAGCCGGGCGGTATCCTCTTCTTCAACGGCCTCACCCATCACGGCACGCCCGCAAACCGCACCGCCGAGCGTCGCCGGGCCCTCCAGCTACACTACATCCCGGCCGGCATCTCCCGCACCTCCACCGAGGCGCGGATGAGTATTTTCGGCACCGAAGGCAAAGACGTCACCTGCTGAGTCCCCACCCGTCGTCACCACAGGGCCTCTCTGTCCGGCCCTGGCTATCGTCTCTCCACTGAGTGCATACGCCTCCCGACTTAGAAAGAGGAGGTGCGTTACTTTGCCCCGCATCCACCTGTGTCCCGCCGGGGACGGTCCTTGCTCTGCTCCCCTCTTTAAATCGCGGAAATGGGGCCACGGAGCGCGGCCTGGACCGCTTGCTCCGTCAGCCGCAGCGTGTTCCGGTAGTTGATCCGCATCGCATCTGCCTGTGTGCCGCCGGGTGGCTGGAAATGCGTCCCCACCCCGATCACGATGTCGGTGCGATCGCGCGCGAACGTGCGGAACAGACCGGGATAGTCCACGTCCCCGGTGCCGACGGCACAGTACTCGAACTCGCACGTCGGGCCGTCGAGCGTGCGGAGGTCCTTCAAGTGCAGGCTCGTCAAGTACGGTTTCAGGTTTTCGTACCCGGTCGTGACCGTGTCCAGTTCCCCGCAGTTGTACGCATCCCCCGGCCCCCATTTGGCCCGCAGGCGCGGTGAGTTGACCCGCTCGACGATGCGGCGATAGTTGCGGCTCGTGTTGGCGTACTCCCAAGGGTGTACGCTGATCGCAACGTGCATGTCCTGCCGTTCCGCCAGCTCGGCGATGATCGTGAACGCCTTGGCCAGCTTGTCAAGCTCCGCTGGCGGAATCACCCCACCGCCGGTCGCGTACCGTTGGGGCCACGTGGGGCTGACTCGTGCGCCGTTCTGGAACTCGCCCGGCCAAGCAAAGCCGGAGACCAGCACGTTGGGTGCCCCCACGATCTGGGCGAACTCCATCGAACGGCGCACGAGGTCCAGATCGTGGACAAACTCCGGGTTCGTCGGCAACTCGTCCAGCGCGATCTCGTCAATGTGAATCTGCTTGAAGGGGTTGGGCGCGCTGCCCATCGCGTGTGCCTGCAAGCCGGCATCGTCCAGCACGCGCCGGCAGTGCGTTGCGTACTGCGCGGTCAGCCGGTCCGGGTGGACAAAAAACTCCGCATAGCGTGCCCCTAGCTCCTCGGACAAGGCCGCCGCTTGATCGAACGGCAGCCCCGTTTCGTCGAAGAACACTCCCATCTTGAACGCATACGCACTTGACATCGCTTCCTTCCCTCTCCAATCAGCCTACCCAGTACGCGGCTACAGCAAGCCCAGCCGCGCCGCAAAGTGCTCCACAAAGCGGTCACCGTCCAGCTTGAGGGCGACCTGGCAGTTCGGCTGCACCGTTTCCACCCCAACCACGTCGCTCTGTCCGTCTCTGGTCTCCAGCCGCTCGCGCCGGCCCTCGGGCGCTGCGACCGTCTGCCCCCGCGTCAGCTCGCTGGCCAGCTCTACCGAGACGTGCCGCGGCTCCAGCGTAAAGAGGGCCGGCCACATGGCCGCCGCCACCGCGACCGGGTCGTGCAGCGGGCTGCCGGCAAGTCCCGCGGCGAGATCGGCCCGCAGATACCACTCCAGCAAGTCTACTGCCAGCCGCGCGACCGGGTCCGCCGCTGCCTGCTCCTGCACCCGCTGGCGCGCGGCCTCCTGCTCGGCCGGCCGCCACAGCCCCTGGAGGGTCACGTCCAGCCCGATGAGACGCGGCAGCCCGCCGCTTGCCAGGACCATGTGCGCCGCCTCCGGGTCGTTGTAGGTGTTGGCTTCCGCTACCGGCGTCACGTTGCCCGGCACCGTCACGGCGCCACCCATCAAGACCAGTTGCCGCAGGTTGCCGGCAAACTCGGAATCCAAGCGGCTGGCCAGCGCGATGTTCGTCCAAGGCCCCGTTGCAATGACGGTGAGTTGCCCTCGGTATTCTGCCGCGAGCCGGCACAGCAGTTGGGCGGCCGGCTCCGCCACCGGCGCTCGCGTCGGCTCCGACACGTCAATGTCGCCCAGCCCGTGTGGGCCGTGGAAGAAGGTGGCTGTCGTCAGGGGGCGGACCAGCGGCGCCGCTGCCCCCGCCGCGACCGGCACACTCGCCGCGCCGGCGGTGTCGAGCACGTACCGCGTATTCCGCAGCACGTCCGGCAGCGCCACGTTCCCGGCGACGGTGGTCACGCCGACGACGTCGAGTTCCGGGGAGCGCAGTGCCAGGAGCAGTGCCAGCGCGTCATCGAGTCCGGTGTCAACGTCCAGGACAGTCGGCTGCGGGAGCGCCAAGGCTCACGACTCCCGCTCGTGCAGCCGACGCTCGGTGTCAATCTGCTCGTCGAGGGCGGCGAGCGCTTCGTACTCTTCGTTGCACAGCTTGAACGAGCGATCCAGCAGCAGCGCCGCCAGCCGCCGGCTGTGCTCGCCGGGTGCCTGGACCAGGGCGGTGTAGTCGCGCAGGTTGTAGCTCTCCGGCAACAGCCCGACAATGCGTTCCACCGCCGTTGCCGTCTCTTCAACCAGTCGCGTGTCCTGCCCATCTACCGCGTAGCGCAATTGTCCGGTCAGCCGCGCCAGTTCCTCCAGGCGGTCCAGCTCACTCATCAGTAGCAGTTGCACCGTTTCGGTGTCCGGCTCCGCCACCGACTCCACCGCCCAGTGATCGGCCGCCGCGCGGTAGAGCTGCTCATAGGCTTGGGTCATCTCATGCACCACGTAGATAAGCCGCTCGACTTCATCGGTGTCTATCGTGCCCCCGTCGAGCACGTCGTCGCCGCGATGCTGGGCGATGGCCCGCAACTGCTCCAGGTTGTCTACCGGCTCTGGGATCGGCGGCAGCGCCGTTGCATTGACGGTAGTCAACTCGCGCGACGCCCGGCCCGCGAGCGCCTGCGGCACGTAGCGAGACGGATCAATCGCCACCGGCAGGATCACGAGGTAGGTGACGAGATACCGGTCCGGATCGGCCCGGTCATGGAAGTAGACCAACGCATGACCCTTGGGGGACTCACGCTCGCCGGTATCGAAGATCAGGTTCACGAAACAGCAGTCCTCTATGTTATTCTACCGATTGGCTGTCCCGCAGGAAACCTGTCCTGCGGTGGGAGTAGTCGAACATTTAGCCCTGAGGTGTGGTGATGAGCTTACAAGAACAGGTCGTAGCCGACTTGCGCGCGGCGATGCGCGCCCGCAACGAGCATGCGGTAGCGGCAATTCGCATGTTGCGCGCTGCCATCGTCAACTATGAGATCGCGCAGCGCAGCCCGAACGATCCGGAGGGCCAGGCCGTCCCCGACGAGGAGGTGCTCAACGTCGTGCGGAAGGAGATCGGCGCGCACCGCGAGGCGCTCGAATACGCCGAGAAAGCCGGCCGGTCCGAGCTGATCGCCAAAGAGCAGGCCATGATCGCCGTGCTCGAACAGTACATGCCGGCCCAGCTCTCCGCGGACGACATTCGCAGCACGGTCGAGCAATTGATCGCCGAGCATGGGCCTGAGTTCCGCAAAGTGATGCCGCAAGCCGCCCGCGCACTCCGCGGCCGCGCCGACCTCGGCCAAGTCAACAAGCTCGTCCGCGAGCTAACTGGGCGGTAATCAGGGAGGTAACGATGACCCCGGAAATTCTGACGATCTTGGGTGTGGGGGTAGCACTCGCGGCCGTCTTGGTCGCCTCTGCCCAACGCACCGACAAACGATTCGAGCGGCTCGAGGGGCGCCTGGATCGACTCGACGACCGTTTCGAGCGGCTGGAAACCCGCATGTCGGCCCTGGAGCAGCGCCAAGCGCGGCTGGAAGGGCTGTTGGATGGTCTCCGCGAAGCCTTGTTCGAGCGGGCCGCGCGCGTGTAGGGCCGCCCGCGCCCTCCGTGGCCGCGCCGACCTCGGCCAAGTCAACAAGCTCGTCCGCGAGCCTACCGGGGGCTAGTTAGGGGCCTTTTCTGGGGCTAGAAATGACGCAGGGGGCACCTATGTCACTGCGCCGCGTCCTCGCAGCACTCGCCGGGCTGCTGCTGACGGCCTGTACCCTCCTGCCACCACCTGACCAGCCACTGGCGCCAGAACAACGTATCGCCGCTCCGACCGGTTACTACGGCTCGGTGGCCTGGCTGCCTAGTAACTGGCTCGTCGTACATTACGAACCTATACCTCGGAAGAGGGAATACAAGCTGTACCGCCTCCGTCCAGATGGGACCGACTTTGCTCAATTGCCCTTGAGGGAGGACCCAGCCTGCCGACTCACGCGCTTTGTTCAACCGCATGCGCTCCCCGATGGGCGGCTGGGCTTTCAAAAACTCTGTCTAGACGATCCGCGGGTGCAGCCCGTCCACGGCAATTACGACAGCAGCTATGTATCAGCCTATGACCTGTCCACTGGCGCGGTGGAAACCTTGCTCGCGGTACCCATCATCGGCGTCTCGGCCGGGCATGGAGTAAATTGGGTCACTTGGAACCCGGCGCTGACGCGCGGGATGTTCGGGGAGAGCAACGGGCTCTGTAGCAGCATCGCCTGGATGACCCGCACCGCGATCAGCGCCCCACGCATCACCCTTCAGGATGGCTGGTGGCCGTGGCGCCGGTGGCGGGTCGAACGGAACCTTGAGAGTGATCGTCGCGATTTCTGTCTGAGTGATGGGAAGGTGGGGTGGCCGGCGTGGTCGCCCGATGGGCAGTTGATTGCCTTCTTCGCCTCACCCCAGGCGATCGGTGTCGGTGGGCATGCCCGGGCCGACGTGCCTTGGAACCTGTACCTAATGAATCCAGCGCACCAAGAGCCACGCCAGGTGCTGGCAGATATTAGGTCCCCAAGTGGCCTAGCCTGGTCACCGGATAGTCAGTGGCTGGCGTTCGTAGGTGGGCTGCCCCGGCGCGGGGACCACCTCTGGCTGTTTCATCCCCAGACGACTACCCTCCACCGAGTAGCCAAGAGGGAAGCGTGGTACTGGTACGGAGTGGCCTGGTCGCCCGATGGGCTGCAGCTCGTGGCTGTGCGTGAGAGCAAAGAGAGCGAGGAGCGGCAGTCCGAACTGGTGCTATTCGATGTAAGCGCCTTGGTCGCTGCCCCTTAGCCGCTACGCCCGCCAACTGGATAAACCTCGCATGTACACTGAGGAAACGATGCAATACGATGCAAGCCGCCCGCGTCCTCCGTGGCTGCGCCGACCTCGGCCAGGTCAACAAGCTCGTCAATTGCTGGATAGAGGCCGCTGCCATGAGGAGTTGAAGGGCGATGATACCGAGTAGGCACGCCGGACGAGATGTTCCTACTGAAGATCGTCGCAGACTTGCTGATCTATTCGACCGACTTCGGCAGCTTCCTTGGGACTGTTACCCTCCCATCTCCGCTGAAATGGATAGCATATTTGATGAGTTGATCTTACTAGACCCTGCTATTGCTGGGTGGTTGAGCAGAGTCAGCAAACACGGCAGAGGCTGTCTCAGGGAGGACGAGATTATTCGCCTCCACAACTGTGAAGTGAAACTACGTGCGTTGGTTGCACGGATAGAATCCTTTTCACCGAGCACTATCGCTGAAGTGGAATGTAAAGAGGAATATAGCACTCTAGCAAGAATACTGCTCAAGTCAACTCGAATGATGCTTGCGACTGCCTGAGCACCCTTCAGTTGGGGCTACTCGACAACACCGACTCTGGGACGACTTGCTCTGGGACCAGCGCTTCCGCCATTTCCCTGACGTAAGGAAGCAGGCACAGGAGCAGGTTGTGGTCAGGATCGCCTCGGCATGGCCAGCTTGCAGACGACGGAGGATGGCGACGGGCCGGCCCTATGGGGTTGGCTGCCACCAGCGCTCCCCTCTTTGCCTAGGGAGCGGCTCGGCGGCCCTAGGCGCGATCCCAGGGGAAAGCCAACGTCGGCTGGTTGGCGTACCGCTGCATCGTGAGTGCCAAGCGCGCCCCGCAGCCCGGCTCCAGGTGCACCGAGAACGAGCTTCCGTCCACCGGAACGGTCTCCCCATCCAGCGTGACCTGCTCGATCCGGTGCTCGCCATACGCGCCGCCCTGCACCACGACCGTTCTCGCCTCTACCTGGTTGACGTTTACCAGCCGCAGCGTCGTCTCGTCGGCGGTCATGCTCTCGACCAACGCCGCCACGTCTTCCGGGATGCCGGCCCGCTGCCGCGCCGGATCGAAATAACGCACCCGGCAGTGCAGCGGATGCCCGTGATGCTGCGTTGGCAGGCCACCGAGCATCAGCTGGATTAGCGTCCCCACCATCGCTGGGTTGTTCCCGTTCGGGTCGTCCGACATGCGCGTGTCCGGGGTCGCCGTGTCCGCCTGCACCCGCGCCATCCGCTCGCGCACCGCCTCTAGGTCGTGCCGCAGCGCCGTCTCCGGGTAGTCGGGATTCTGCCCCTCCAGGAAGCCTACCCAGCCCTCCATCGGGATCAGCAGGCGGTCCAAGTCCGCCGGCTGCATGGACCAGTAGTAGACCTCCAAGGCGCCAACACTGAACGGCTCCGTTGTGTAGTCGTACCAGCCGTCGTCCCCGTGCATGTGGGGATACAACCGCTGTCCGTCGCTCTCCTTGGCGTTGGCATTGACCGCCTCGATCACCCCGCGCCACACGTCCACGTACCGCTGATCGCCGGTGAGCAACAGCGCATTGCCAAATCCATAGGGACAGCGGTGGAAATAGGGGCGATGCGCCAGTGCGCCCGTCTGCGGCACGACGACCGTAAAGCCCCATCCGTAGACCCCGCCGTACCACTTCCCGTCGCAGGCGCCGCCGATGGTGCCGTCCAATCCGACGTTGCTGGGAATGATGCCGCCGTTGGCCTGCGTCCGTTCCGCCCAAGCGTCCACGTACTCCAGCAGCCAGTTCCGGTATTTCTCCTCGCCGGTGTGGGCATAGGCGTTGAAGGCCAGCACGGTCGTTGCCAGGTTGGTCGGGTTGTCGCCGACCACGTCGTTGTAATCCTTGAAGTGCGCGATCATCTCCTCGTAGTTGCGCTCGCCGTGGAGCGGTAGAAACCGGCCCTCGACCTCAATCGGATCGCCGGCCCAGTCGAGACCGGTCGTCTTGCGGAGCAACGGCCCCCGGCTGCCGTTGAACATGCTGCGGATGAGCCGGTGCTCCGGGTCGTAGTTCTTGGCCAGCGCGTCCTCGTCCATGTAGAAGCCGGCAAAGCGCCTGGTCCGGTCGAGCAGTGCGCGGTCATAGGGATCGGAAAGACCCTGCAGGAAGAAGGCCGTGAAACCCTCGCCGTTGTGCATCCAATCGAAGTATGTCGGGAACTCTCTGAAGTACATCCCCTCCCGTGCCAGCGGCACCTCTACCGTCTTAGCCTCGGTGTATTGGCGCAGATGGCCTTCCCACCCCCGCTTGTATAGCTCTAGGACGGTATCCGGCGCGCCGAGGGCGTGCAGCTCCGGCCAGTTCGCGATGTTCTCCGCGGCGTCATCGGGGCCGTCGTTACCGCCCCAGCGTGGCACACAGAGCAGATAGCCGCGCTCGTCGAAGTAGTGGTCGTAGAAGGCCGTGACCGCCTCGGCGGCGGCGCGGATCAGTTCGCGTTCCAGCAAGGCCCAGGCTGGCGGCGACGTTGGAGTAGCGATAGTAAGCATGTCCGGGGTTCCCTCCTTGCATAGTCGTCCCGGCCACGGCGGCCGGCGCCAGATCGTCGTCAGTTCTGGCGAGCGGCGCGCTCGAACAGCGCCTCCCGTAGGCCGTCGAGCACGCCTTCCAGCCGCGCTTGACGTTGCTCCAGCCGGGCCATCCGTTCTCCTAGCCGCTCATCGAGGCGATCAATGCGTCCTTCCAGATGGATAAAGCGGGCATCTATCTGGGCAAATCGCGCTTCCTGCCGTTCTTCTAGTTGAGCGAAGCGGTCGTCCACCTGGGAAAATCGCGCTTCTTGTCGCTCTTCCAGTTGAGAGAAGCGACTGTCTACCTGCTCGAATCGCTTATCGGTGCGTTGCGCCATGGCTGCCAAGATGGCCAGGATCGCCACGCCGACGCTCAGAATAGCCACTAACTCCGGGGTCATCATTCCCTCCGTGCCCGCGCGCTCGTTACGTCGCGGTCCTACACGCAGTAGACCAGGCTGCTCGCCTTGATGCCAAGTCTACCGCACCGACCGCACCTCCGCAGCGTGGCGCCGGGCACCTCTGGTGGGCGCCGGTAGCACGATTCCTGGTACAATGAGCTACCCTCGCCACCGTAGCGAGACGCCCCACTGCCCAGGGTAGCTCAGTTGGTTTAGAGCGGCGGTCTGTAAAACCGTTGGTCGCTGGTTCGAGTCCAGCCCCTGGGACCTTCTCCCCACCAAGTGAACCTATCCCCGCCTCCTCCCTTAAGTGTGGAAGGGGATTCAGCGCAGCTACCCGTAGTCCCTTTCCTTTAAGGATGGGTTGGAGGTAGGTCCGCTTCCCGCTCCGCCCTCCCAGCCGCTACACTGCACGCTTGGATCATCTACCGTGATGTGGTTATCCGAGCGGCACGCCGGCCGCAGCGCAAATCCTGAGAAGGGAGCGCGGCGCAATGGGCCTAGTCAAAAAGCTGTTGGCAGTCTTCCTCAGTGTGGTGGCCCTCGTGGTGGCGGTGCATTTCATGTTTAGCTCGTTCTACCGGGAGCTGGTAGACACCGGCGCGATATGGGATGTCTTGAACTGGTTCTTGGCCGCCGGATTGGTGATTGCGCTGATTGTCAGCTTCCACCTCAAGCGCACGCTCGACCGGCGCGACGCCGCTGGGTCCGTCACCCGTGAATACCTGGAAGTCAATCTGATGTTCTACGTCACTGTCGTGTTGGTCCTCTGGTTCTTCTGGAATTGGTCCAACGACCTGGTCTCAGTAGAGCCGCAAGGGCAAACCCAACGCAACATCTGGGTGTGGATCAACCCGTTGTTCGTACCAATCGCTGCCGCTACCGCCCTGCGTCTCTGGCGCTCACCCTCCCGCGACTAAGCCGCCGCGAACACACGGGAGGCCCCCATGAACGACAGGCTCCTGCCTTGCGACCATGTGATCTTCCTGATCCACCCGTGTCTCTACGAGCAGCAGGACCCCGGGACGGTACGCCGGGGCAACTGGCAGTTGTACGTCGAGCGAGAGCGGCAGGTCAAGCGCCGCTGGCTCGCAGACCTGGCCGCCCGGCCGCCCGGCACGCTGTACGTCCAACTCGGCGGCCCCACCTACCTGCTTGACATCGCGCGCAGCCAGCTCGGCGCGCCCTACGTCTGCTTCCCAGAGTCCGAAAATACCAGCGACCTGCACAGGCTCTATGTGGCCTTGGCGGATTGTGTGCGCGAGCACGTCGGCATCCACAAGCTCCGGTTCGATCCCCGTATCGTGACCTCCGAGGTGTGGGGCGAATCGTTCGAGGGCTGCGTGCCGGGGTACGGCGGCGCGTTCGCGCAGTATCTCGGCCTCGAGCACGCGCCACGAATACGCTTCGAGATGACCGTCTACGACTCACGGTTTCTGTACGGCACCCAACCGCCGGAGACCATCGCGCTGCCCGGCAGCGACGTGCAAGCGTGGCTCTTTGCCTGTCACGACACGACCGCCGCCGCGATGTTCCTGTCGCCTCGGACGGCGCAGTGGATTGACCGGCGGCGCATCCACCTGAAGCTGCATACGCAGTCACTCCAAGTCTGCACCAAGTCCGGGCACACCGTTTGGCCCGCCGAGCACTGGCAGAAGGGCGACCCGGCACAGGTCTGCCCCTACAGCATGACGCTGGCGGACTGCAACTGGTACTGGATCCGCTCGGTCGGCATGGCCTACGACGACTTCCGGGCCGTCATCGCCGCCGCCACGGTCGAGGGCACACCCGGCGCAGTCTCGACACCGGCTGAAACTGATAGCTGAAGGCTAACGACTGACAGCTAGTGACTGTGGTCGTGGGCGTGCTGGTGGTGCGTACCGGCAGTATGCATCCGCGCGTGGAGACTCTGATGGGCCTGCTCGAAGACGCCCCGCACGCGCTGATGGGTCTGTGGGTCCGCCGGGATGGATAGCGTGTCCACCCAGGTCATGCCCCCCTCCAGCAAGGTCAGCATGTATGTTGCCGAGCTGGGGTTGTAGAGTTCGGCGCCGTCTGCGACCACGTAGACCGGTGAGGCGTGCGCGGCGACCCCCCGGGTTGAGAGCGCCCACCCCGACTGATCGCTCGTGCAACGCGCCGCAATCCAGCCGCTTCCCGCGACCGGCACCTGCGCCCGCATTGTTGTGCTCAACGCGCCATGCTCCGGCTGCACGGTCGCCACGACCTGACCGTTGACGATGACCTCGATGGTCGCCAGCGGCGCCAGCGACTCCGCGACCACCTCCACCGCCAGCGTGCCACCACCCGTGGGCAGGTCAATCACGTCGCCCGGCCGCCGGCCTTCCACCCGCAGATCGAGCAGCGGGCCGGTCGAGGCGAAGGTACGTCCCGCCTTGATCGCCTCGCCCCAGGCGTCGAACGTGAACGGTGCATCACCCAGATAGGCGTAAGTCCGAATGGACCCCATGACCATCGCAGCGGACATCTTGTCGGTGCCGCCGACGCAGGGCACGCGATAGCCACAGTTGAGGAACTTGTACCACTCGGTGACGTTCACGCCGTCGAACGCCGGCGTGAAGTTCGTCATCTCCAGCGCATCGGTCTTGCCCAGAATGACATCGGCGACGACCTCCGAATAGGGATTCGGGAAGTGCGGCGTCACCACCACCCCGCCGCGCTCATGGTTGGCGTCGGCCCAGCCTCCCAGGCTGGACCACGTCGGATCACCCAGGTAGCTCTCGCCGGGGCCACTCGCGGTCATCGGATAGACCGGATCACCTTGCGTCCCCAACATACTGATATGCCCGAGGAGATGTTGCCGATTCTCGGTACCTACCCAGACAATCGTCTCCTTGTCGCTGACCTTGGACATATCGCCCGTAATGTCCCCGACGTTCGTGAACAGATCACCCCACTGCGACGCCAGGAGATTGACCAGGTTCAGCCCCTCGGCTTGTCCCTGGAGCCAGGCCGTGGTCGGCGAGAGGAAGTGGACATGCGTATCGGCCGTCATCCAGCCGCGGTCCCGCCAGTCGAGCGGGCGTTCGAGCGTCAGGGACAATTCGCGCTGCCCCGGCTTGATCGTCACCTTTTGGCGGATCGGCCGGTACTCGAACCCCTTGCTCAGCTCGACGTACACATCGCCGACCGGGAGTTCGCCTTGGAACTTGCCGTCCACGTAGGCGTATTCCGTATCGCCGATCTTGAGATCGTTCCCGTAGTCCTGGAACCAATACTCGTTCACCTCGTGGCGGTGTCCGTAGGGCGGGAAGTAGCGCCCGTCCGGGGCGCGAAAGTGGACCCGGACCGGTGTGGGCTGGCCCGTCGCGGCGTCACGCACCACCGTATGCACCCAGGTCTTGTCCGGGGTGAGCAGTTCGACGCGCACGGAGCCGTCGGCGGACTGGCTCGTCCCGTCCTCATACGCCGGACGCAGCGGTACGTCCGTGTCGCCGACGGTCAAGGTGGCATCCGCGCTGGCAGTCATATCTACGATTAACTGCTTGGGATCAGGCTCTGTGTCGGCGCCGGACGGCCCTCCCATCGGGTCACTGGCCGGTCCGGTCGGCTCGGCCAGTGGATCACCCGTCCAGGCGGCCGGATCAAACGGCCGCACCTGATAGCGCCGCGCCAAAATGCCCAGGTCCACGGCCAGCGCCACGTCCTCGGCGGTGGTACCGTTGGCCGCGAGCGTGATGCGAAAGCTCTCCAGCCGGTTGCGCTTCAACGGGTGCTCTTGGCCGTGATAGAGTGTCATGCCGGCGATGGCCACCACGGTGTCACCGACCGCCTCCAAGCGCACGCCTCGCAGCTCGGCCTCCGGCCGCGGGTTGGGCAGCGCATACACCCAATACTGGCCGCTGCCCTGGCTGGCCGACATCTGCGCGCGTCCCCAGGCCTCGCCGGGGTGCGTGGCGCGGAAGTCAATGTAGTCGTCCTGTCCGTCCGGCCGCGCCGCAAAGGCCTTTTGTCCCCGCACCGTCCCCGAATCGTTGATCTCGAACCGCACCCGTATCTCTCGACTCTCCTCGCCGCCGTCGCCATACGTCAGCACGTAGTTGGCGACGTGTGCTCCCGGCTGTGTCAGATTGCTGCCGCGGTATTCATCCGGCTGCGGGCCGGCATCGGGGTCGTAGGTCTCATCGCAGAAGTGCAGGAAGACCACGTGACTGGCCTGCGTCCCGGCCGGCAGCTCGACCAGCACGTTCTCTGGGTGACTGCTGCCCAGCAGCAGCCAGCGCGGTGGGTCCTCGCCCTCCGCCCCCGCCGCCGCGGGCGTGAAGGGCACACCCCAGCACGTCATCGGCTCGATAGGCAGCCCCGCCAACGACTCGGCCACCGCCGGATGCCAATGCGGCGCGCTGGCCTGCGTCCCGCCGTTGACGTGACCTTGCAGATCAACAGGTGTATTCAGAGCCATCGGGACACTCCTTTCGTGGGTAGGGCGGTACTCACACTTGCCACAGCGCCGCCATGGCTGCGGAGAGCCGGCACCCGGCCGCAAGACCATTCTCCGGGCACCGCCGCCCACCTCGCGCTCACGGCGGCGAGACACTATAGCGCGGCAACGCCCGCCCGTGCCTCGACCGGAGATAACCCGTCATTCCCGCGAAATCGGGAATCCAACGCCCTCTCCCCCTGGGAGAGGGCTGGGGTGAGGGCAAACTCCCCCTCTCCATCGCTCCGCGATGGAGAGGGGGCCGGGGGGTGAGGCTCGCCCCCTACCGCCCGGCGGCCCCCGGCGGCGCGGTGCGCTTGCCGCCGTGGACGCTCGGCTCGGAGCACCACTTGTGGCGGAGCAGCGCCAGCGGCTCCAGCACGCTTTCCGGTAGCCCCAGCACCTCGATGAGCACGCGGTGGTCCAACTCCTGGCGTGTGGTGTCGCGGTAGGCTTCATTGGCCGGCAGGAACGTCCGCTCGCGCATATCGTCGAAGATGGCTGCGGCCGTCTCCAACTGCCGCGGTGTGAGCCGGGTCACGTCTAGCGTCGGCATGGTGCGGATGGCCGTGACGGGCATACTGCCGCGCCCGGCCTGCTGCCGGCTGGAATGCCACCAGTAGCAGAGCAGCCCTAGCGTGCTGTTGCCCCATAAGGAGTAGGTAATCTCGTGTACTCGTTCCTCGCAGCGCACGTTGGGCCAAGCCCGGCCGCCAATGGTCTGCCGCTCGGTAAAGGCCACTGCCAAAGGCTGGGAGTTGAAGCGGAAATCACGGTTATGGTGTGTATGGCTCCGGGTATTCCAGATTTGGGCAGCGCGGCTCTCCCGGCCTCCCATGACACGCCCCTCGCTGTCGGGAGCTACCACCAGGCTTCTTTCCCGCTTGGCGTTGTGGCCCCATAGCATGGGATAGGTGGGGACGCCGGATGGTGGCTTGAGCAGATCAAAGGCCGTCTGGCTACCTCTGCCTACGATATTCTGGTCTTGTATGCCAACCTGGCCTGTTTGTTGCACAGTAGCCATGGGAATAGGGCGCGCCGCCTGTTTGTGAGTTGAGGGCAGCCACAGTGTTCCCTGTGCCAGTTGGTAGGCAGTCTGGACGACGGAAAAGTCCGCAATGCCGATAGCGGACCAAGGAGTGTCTTTGCTCAGGGGCGCGTCAATCGTTTCGCCTAGCTGTTCCTCACCGATGACCAAGGGCAGCCCGCCGTAGGGACCGTCTTCCAGTTTTTTGAGAGCTGGATTGCCGGCCAGCGCCGTGATGGCCTTGGCCAGCGCGGTGGCTTCCATCTCGCTCCGGGGCCGGCGCTGCAGGGAGACGAACAGGCCCCGCTGGCCGGGGGCATCGGCAGACTTGCGGCACACGAGCATCGTCTCGGCCATACCGGTATCCGCCGAGAATGATTGGTCATGCGGCCTCGCCGCCGCGATGGTCAGGACAATAGTGTCACGATAGCTGCGCGCGATCAGTTGCCGTACCTTCTGCCAGCTCGCACCCTGCAACGCAGTCAGCGGAAGCACTAGGGCGACGGTTCCGTCTTGCCGCACCATGCGGTCGGCGAGGGCGACAAACCAGGAAGCAATACCCGCATATCCGTGGGCACAGGTTCCTTTGCCGTATTGTTTCTCTAGCGCAGCCATGCTCCTTTGGGTTTCCAGGTCCGTCCCCAGCCCCCGGAATTGCTTGATGTAGTCCGCCTCTCTGCCTGGTCCTTCCCAATCGGAGCCAGGTTTGGTAAACGGCGGGTTCATAATCACCAGGTCCTGGCTGCATGGCGGCATGTCCACGCCAAGCTCGGTCCGCACCTCCCCGGTACCGGTGACGGCGGTGGCGCTGTGCAGCGGGATCAGCGGTCTGACTTCGCCGTTCGATCCCAACAAGTCGAGCGAGCCGAGCGAGACGCCGCCGTGTTCGGCCCGCTCGGTCTTTCCGTATTCCGTGACGATGGTGCGAGAGCCGTTGTACCCTTGTTTCGGATGTGATGATG
The DNA here is from genome assembly GCA_022826725.1 of Chloroflexota bacterium. Classification (GTDB taxonomy): domain Bacteria; phylum Chloroflexota; class UBA11872; order UBA12225; family JAJDUF01; genus JAJDUF01. The sequence continues at coordinate 627,386 of JAJDUF010000016.1, read as the reverse complement.
AGAGCATGGAAGCCGTCAGGTGGACGGCCGAGGGCAGCACGTCGCACGCAGTCAAGGCGTGCTCCATCATCGCGGCGTGCAGTCGCTCCGGGTCGCCGCCGGCCAGCCGATGTAGCTGGTTGACCCGGCGGTAGGCGGCGTGGATCAGCGTGCCGGTACCGCAGGCGTAGTCGGCAATGCGGACCCCCTTGACCTGCTCCGGGTCATGCCAGTGTCCGTCGTCCGGGATGGCCAGGTGGGCCAGCAGCGCCGCCGCCTCCGGCCGGGTGTAGAAGGTCGCCAGGAACTTGCGATCCGCAATCAGCCGCTGGAACACCGTCCCGGTGAGGTCATGGGACTGGGTGACGCTGAGGGACACTAGTTGCTCGGCGGTGCTGACCATGTACTTCAGCGCGTCAGTGGCGAGACGCAGCGGATTGATGTCCACGAGCAGTTCGCTGGCGAGGCTGAAGATGGACCAGTAGTTGACCTTGAGGATTTTGCGCCATTCGTCCAGTACCTCGGATCGCATCGGCACGCCTTGGAGCTTTGTATGCTCCAGGCTCCGCACGCCGTGTTGCCCGGCGAGGTTCTCGTGGAAGACCAGCGCGTTGATTATGATCGTAGCGGCCATCCGCAAGGTCTGCACGCTGTAGTCCTGCTTGAGCCGGGTAGTGATGGCCTGCTTGGTGTCGTCGCTGTCTTCAGCCGACTGGCGCAAAACGGCCGCCGCGTCCTGCACGCCCACCTGCAGGATGTTGGCGGCCTGTTCGACGGCTTCAACGGGCACCGCTGCCTGCTCGACGAACGCCGCCAAGTCGCGCAGCGTGCCCGGAATGAAGCCGCGCTGCGGAAACCGGGCGGAGTTCTCAGCGTCGGTACCGGTGAACAGGGCGTATTCCAGCGTGACGCCGCCATGCAGCAGCGCGTCAACGTCATCCGCTCCGACGGCATTCCGCAGCTCTAGCGGCGACTTGAGCGCGATGACGGCGTTGATTGCTCCTGAGTTGCCTACTACGTCAGCATCCAGCGTTTCACCTAGCCGTTCCAGGCTCTCCGCTTCCACGTTGCGCGCCGGGACGTACTCATTTTCGATCACGACCGGCTGGCCGCCTTGCTGGACAATCAGCAGGTCGGGCTGTTTTTGGCTGCCCTGAAAGGCGCCCTTGTTCTCACCCAGCGCCGTCCAGCGTGGGTTCATGCGATCCAGCAGCGTCGCGATACGGCCGTTGAGCTGGCTTTCGATAGGCATAGCCCGATTCTCCGGCGCGGTCTCCGCCGAGACGGTAGCACATAGATTCTAACGCACCACCCCCTACCCTGGCAGCGGCAGTCCCTTCCCCCGCTGCCCTGACCGTGAGGTGTTACACTGTATGGTTCAACCAGTACCGCGAGAGGAGATCAGTCAGATGTCAGCTGCGACCGGAGCCGCCCCTGCTACCGCCACACCCCGGTGGCGGCGCACCAATACGTGCGGGAGCCTCCGTGACACTGACGCCAATCGCACTGTGGTGCTCAACGGCTGGGTGCATCGCCGGCGCGATCACGGCGGGCTGATTTTCATTGACCTGCGCGACCGCTACGGCCTTACCCAAGTCGTGTGCAACCCGGAGACGTCGCCGCAGGCGCACCAAGTCGTCGCGGATGCCCGGCCGGAATACGTGCTGGCCGTCGAGGGCACCGTCGCCTTGCGACCTGAAGGCACGGAAAACCCCAACCTGGATACCGGCGCTATTGAAGTGCTGGCCAGCGCCGTCGAGGTGCTCAGTGCAGCGCAGACACCACCGTTCTATCTGCACGAAGAAGGGAGCGTGGATGAGTCGTTGCGGCTGCGCTACCGCTACCTCGATCTGCGCCGCCCGCGTATGCGCGATAACCTCGTGCTGCGCCATCGCATCGTCAAGCACATGCGCGACTTCCTCGACGCGCGCAACTTCCTCGACATCGAGACGCCCATCGTGACCGCCGCGACGCCGGAAGGTGCGCGCGACTACCTCGTGCCGAGCCGCCTCTACCCAGGCCAGTTCTATGCGCTGCCGCAGTCGCCGCAGCAGTTCAAGCAGCTGCTGATGGTGTCCGGCTTGGATCGCTATTACCAGATTGCCCGCTGCTTCCGGGACGAGGACCAGCGGGCCGACCGGCAGCCGGAGTTCACGCAGCTTGACCTGGAGATATCCTTTGTGCAGCGCGAAGACGTGATGGGTCTTATCGAGGCGCTCTATATCGAGCTGTGCGAGCGGCACTCCGAGATGCGCTTACTATCCAACCCCTTCCGCCGGTTGACCTACGCCGAGGCGCTGGAGCGTTACGGCAGCGATAGGCCGGACCTGCGCTTCGAGCTTCCCTTGACGGATATCTCCGAGCTTGCCGGCGCGACCGAGGTGCAGGTGTTCCGCACAGTCCTGGCCAACGGCGGCGTGGTCAAGGCGCTGCGTGTGCCCGGTTGTGGAGACTACACCCGCCGCCGGCTCGACGAGCTGGTTGACCTCGCCAAGCAGTTCGGCGCCAAGGGACTGGTGTGGCTCGTCGTAGGCGAGCAGGACGTGCGCGCTTCTATCCGCCGCTACCTGCGCGACGGCGAGGTCGCCGCGCTACTCGAGGCCACCGAAGCGGTGCCCGGCGACCTCATCCTCGCCGTGGCCGATCAGCCGGCCGTGGCGAACGAGGTGCTCGCCCGGCTGCGGGACGAGTTCGGTGCGCGGCTCGGTCTCGCGGACCCGAATGTACTCGCGTTTTGCTGGATCGTGGACTTTCCCCTCTTGGAGTGGGAGGCAGACGCGGGCCACTGGACGTTCTCGCACAACCCGTTCTGCTCACCGCGCCCCGGCGAGGCGCAGTGGCTGGACACTGACCCCGGTCGGGCCGTCTCCAACCAGTACGATCTCGTGCTGAACGGTCACGAGATTGGTGGGGGGAGCATCCGCATCCACCAACGCGCGCTCCAAGAGCGTGTCTTCGAGCTGATGGGCTATAGCGCGGAACAGATCGAGCGCCAGTTTGGGCACATGCTCACGGCGTTCGAGTACGGCGTGCCGCCACACGGCGGCATTGCGATGGGCATAGACCGGTTTATCGCCGTGCTCGCCGGCGAGGATTCCATCCGCGAGGTGATTGCGTTCCCCAAGAACCAGGCCGCCGCCGACCTGCTCATGCAAGCGCCCGGCCCGGTGTCCCAGGGGCAGCTCGACGAGGTCCACATCGCCGTCCGCCTACCGCCGGACGAACAGCAGCCGTGATCTGGCGGCCTACGAGTGGCCAGTAGCCGGTGGCCGGTGGTCAGGCGGTCGTCATTCCGGCGGAAGCCGGAATCCAGGGTAGCTGTGAAGAGATGGACGCGCCGCTCGACGGTATCTCTGGTAGCGCGTGTGTAGTGGTCCAGTCTTTCGTATTGCCAACGGAGATGACGGTTAGCATCGCCTGGTTTCGCGCTCCGACTTGGCTGGTGAATCTTTTGCTGCCTGCTACGCTTATAACTACACGTCGTCGCCTCGTGAAGGAGTACTCGCATGTCGTCATTAGCCGCTCGCCTCATTACTCTCGTGGTCGCCATCGGCCTGGCCACCGCCGCCCTCGTTGGCGGCGCCGGTCGGGCGGCTGCGGCGGCGGACTGCCGGTTCGTGCTGGGGTTCGAGGCGCTGCACGCCATGATCCCCGACACGGTGGGCGCCTGCTTGGAGAATGAGCAGCATCATCCCGGCCAGGGCGTCACCCACCAGCGGACGACGAATGGTCTACTCGTCTGGCAGAAAGCCGGTAACCACACAGCTTTCACCGATGGCTACCGCACGTGGATCAGCGGCCCACTCGGTCTGCAGCAGCGCCTGAATAGCGAGCGGTTCGACTGGGAGCGTGAGTCCCATGCGGCCTTCACCCAGGCCTACGTGGCTCAGGCCATCGCCATGTACGATGAGCAGGGGCGCGAAGCAACCTTCGAATACTACAGCAGCCCGGAAAGCGCAGTGGGCCGCTGGTACCTCTTCGTCGTCGACCTGGCGGTAGACGAGCTTGTCCTGCATCCGAACCCGGGGCTGCTAGGGGCGAAGTCGGCGACGCGGCGCGATCCGCGTGGCTACGCCTACGGCGTGGAGATGCTGAAGGCGACGGAGGCCGGCCTCTGGGTGAGCTATTACTACCGCACCTACGATGGTGAGACGGCCGTGGAGGCTGGCCAGAAGCACACCTGGCTGGTGCGCCACGACGGGCTGCTCTTCGCCTCGGGCTGGTATGAGAACGTAGTCCCGCTGCCCAACAAGCAGGACGATCCGGCGGGCTACACGCAGTGGTTTGTGCAGGACGCCGTGGATGTCTACGACGTGGGTGGACTTGAGGCGCTGCTGAAACGGTACAACGACCCCGAGAGTGTGGATGGCGACTGGTACATCTACGTGCTCGACCTGGAGGGCACGATCATCGCGCACTCGACCCTGCCGGAGTTGCTGGGGCAGAGCGTGCTCGGACCGGTCGGCGTTGATATCACGGGCGCGCGCTTTGGCCCTGAACTCCTGCAGGTCACCGAGGAAGGTGGCTGGATTACGTACTACTTCCGCAACCCCAACGGCGCCAACTGCGAGTTGAAGCACTCCTGGGCTGTCCGCCGCCGCGAGGTCATCATCGCCTCCGGCTGGTACGAGGACGCTGTTCCGCAACCGCCGCTGCCCTCGAAGTGCGAGTTGGCCGCCTACACGGTGGCGACGGTGGAGCAGGCCGTGGCCCGCTACCGCTCGGAGGGCCGCGAGTCGTCCATCGCCTATCACAGCTCGATGGAGAGCGTGGACGGGCGCTGGTACGTCTTCATCCTCGAGGCGGCGACCGGCACCGTACTCGCGCACCCGGCCAACGTCTACGTCGGCCAGGACCTGACGGTCGGCTCCGAGGCCTACGACGACGCCGGCTACTACTACGCCGGCGACCTCATCAAAGCGACGCCGGAAGGGATATTTGTCCGCGATGTGCTGGGCGTGCCCACGAGAGATGAGCAGAATCCCTTCCACACGATTGAGGAAGTGAAGCACTACTACGCCGTGCTGGAGGATGGCCTCATCTTCGCCAGCGGCTGGTATACGCCGGCCCCGACAAAGGAGGACCCGGCCGAATATGCGCGGCTGCTGGTGGGGCGCGCCCTCACGCGCTACGACGACACCGGGCGCGAGGCCACGCTCGCCCACTACAACGACCCCGCCAGCGCCGACGGCCCGTGGTACGTCTTCATTATCGAAGAGCGGGACGACGGCCGGCTCTACTCGGTCGCGCACCCCACCCGCCCCGAGTTAGTGGGCACGACGCGCGAGCGCATTGACGCCAGCGGCTTCAACTACGGCGAGGCCTTCGCCGCCGTCACGGAAACGGGCGGGGGCGAGTGGGTGAGCTACCTCTTCACGCACCCCGAAACGCGCGAGGATGCGCCCAAGCACAGCTGGCTCGTGCGGCGCGGCAATCTGCTCTTCGGCGTCGGCTGGTATGAAGGGATCGAGTAGTTTCTCGCCACCGTGGCACTCGCCGCCTCCATCACGATGGCGGCGGTGTCGCGGACGATGTGTGTGCGGCGTCCCGTAGCGCGCCCTTCTCCGGCACTTTGATCGCGTAGCCCTCTTTCGAGGCAAAGACCGACGGGAGCTTCTCGGTGGTCGTCGTGCTGCACGTTGGGCAAGTGGCCGGGTCTGCCGACTGGCTCATCGGCCGCATCAGTTCGAACTCTTGCTTGCAGTTACCGCACCAATACTCGTAGATCGCCATAATACCTCCTCACCCGGTAGCTCCATTGGAGCTACCGGGCAGCATTCTACCGTTGATCGGCCCTGAGTTGGTAGCGCCGGCACATCCCACAGTACGCCGGCTGACCGCTGATAGCTGACGGCTAATGGCTAACTGCTGATAGCTCCCCGCTACCGATACTCTTCGCGCGGTGGACTGAAGATGTCCATGCAGCACAGCGGCCCGGCCAGTTGGCGCACGCTGTGCGGCACGCCACCGGGGATCATGTAGTAGTCGCCCGTCCGCAGCACCTGCGTTTCACCCCCGACCGTAAACTCGGCCTCGCCCGACACGACGAACCCGGCCTGCTCATGGGGATGGCTGTGCTCCGGCACCATGCCCTCGGGCCCGAAATCAACGCGCGAGAACATGATCTTCTCGCCCGACACGATGGTCAACGTCACGCCCGGAAAGACCTCTTTCGCCGGCGCCGCGTCCCAATCTATGAATCCTTGCTGGTCAACGCTGGTCATGCCTCCGCCCCTTTACCTTTCGGTCGGCTCGTCTGCTGCGGCAGAGAGTCTACCAGGGCATCTACCCGGACTCACCAAAGACCGCGCGGCGCAGCGTGTCGTTCAACCGCGTCTGCCAGCCCGGTCCGCTGGCGCGGAAGTGCGCCGTGAGGTCCGCATCGAGGCGGATGGAGATATGCTCCTTGGTCGGCCCTTTCTGCTTGCCCCGCGTGCGCCGCCAGCGCTTCACGAGGTCAGGGTCTACCTCGATGGCGGGACGCGCACGCTTGAACCACTCCTCGTCTAGCTCGAAGATGTCGGGATCGGCGGCGATGCCGGCGTTGATCGCGGCCTCCTCGCCGTACTTCGCGGCGATCTCGTCAAACGTCATCGTAGTGAGATCATCTTTGCTCGCGGCTTCGGACATAGTTTCTCTCCTCCCGAGGGTTAGCCTTGCGTAGACTGATGATCCGGCGATTGTCGCCGCGCCAAGTTTAGACAGCAACATGGAGTCGGGCTTCGATGTAGCCGATGGCGACGAAGCGTAGCTCATTGTTACGGAAGTCTCGTTCAATAACGGCAGTGTCCCAATCGAAACCTTCAATGGCCGTGAAGTCAAGGCGGTGCTTGGCCCGATTGGCGCGCCGCTTGGCCTCGTCCCACTCGTACATCATCACCTGATTGTATACACAGTATAGGATTGTGGTCGCGGTGTCTAGTGGTATCCGACTGGCGGCCTAACCCCGTCCCGACCGCCTGCCACCATACTCCCCCCCTCTATCGCTCGGCGATGGAGCGGGGGAGGCGCAGTAGGGATCGAGCGCCGCGAGAAAGTTCAGATAGACCCGCTGCTGCTCCCACACGATCCGCTCCGCCCCCAGCGCCCACCACTCGCGGGGCGTGAAGTAGGCCGATACCTCGGCCTCCGGTCCCCAATGCCCGTACCATTGCAGCCAGTGCAGATTGTCCGACTGGAGCAGCCACAGCGCCAGGTCAACGAGTCGCTCGTTCTTCGTCAGCCGCGCCTTGTTATACGCGGCCAGCATCAACTGGAAGAGTGCTTGTTGGGCTTTGTTACCCAGAAAGAACTCCCAGTTGCCATCGCCGGCCCAGGTGGTTGCGAACTGGGGCAGCGGTAGGTGATACGACCGGTCCCGAAACCGCGCCACGATCTCCGAAGGTGAGAGGCACCGGACGCGGTGCGCGTCGAGCGCCTGCGGGAGCGCCGCCAGGAACTCGAAGATGCCACTATCGCGCGTATGGTGCGCGCCAAACGTCTCGAAGTCCCACGATACGCACACAAAGTCCCCGCCGGCTTGGGCCACCCAAGCCGCCCATGTCGGCGCCCGCAGCGGGAACTGGTCCCAGGCGTGGTTGGAAAAGCGATAGCCAACGTCGTCGCTCAAGTCGCGGTGGCGGGTCAGCAGGTGCGGCCCGGCGGCACCTCCGCCGTGATACAGATGCGTGGGCTGCCGCCATCCGAGTACCCATTCTCGCCCGTCGAGGAACGCCGCCTCGTAGCCGGCAGCGCCCAGCGTCGTGTAAATGGCATCCGACATCAGCATCTCGGTGGTGTCGGCAACCCGCGGACGTGCGCCCAACAAAGACTCCACGTAGGAATCACCCCAGCTCATGCGCTGTTGGAAGTGCGGCAGGTCAATCAGGGGCAGGAAGCTGTGATACGGCTCGACCGCCACCAGCTCGCACTGCGGATGAGTGGCCAGTTGTCGTAGCCGGTCGAGCAAGCGCTCGTCCCAGGCTTCGGCCTGTTTCAGGAACGACACAGAGACGCCGAGGCCGAGCGCCATCCCGGCGTCGAGCAGTCGGCGCCACAGCTGCATCGCCGGGTGATAGCAGTAGGTTGCTACCTCCTGGAAGTAGAAGCGGTTGGCTGTTTCGTCGAAGAGCGCCGCCTCGATGGCCGCCGGCGCCGCGCCCGGCTCGATGCCCTCGGCCGGCAGCTTAATCCGCCGCGGTTGGTGGCAAAGCGCGTAGATGGTCAGGTATTGCGCCACCGCTACGCTCCGTAACCTCCGCGACCACTGAAGACCGCCTGCTGCGCCGCGGCCAGATAGTTGAGTCTACTGACCAAATTGCCGATGACGTGGTCCCACGTGAACAGCGCCGCCGTCTTCCGGGCCTCGGTCCGTATGTTCGTGAGCACGGCCGGCTGCATTCGCAATGTAGTCACGTACCCGACGATCTCCTCCGGGTCGTCGGTCTCGGCAACCAGGCAGTTCTCGAACGGAATGGCGTAGTCCTCGCCGGTGCCACCCAGCACCACAATACCCCCGGCGCCCATCACCTCCAGACCGACAATACCGAACGGCTCGTGGCCGCTATTGGCCAGTACCACGTCGGCGGCGCGGTAGCAGACGCGCTTGAAGTCGTCGCTGATGAACGAGCGCAGATTAATGATGTCGGCGTCCGCCGCGGCAGCAATCGCCTCGCATAGTGTCTCGAACTCCTGGTCCGACACCACTACGTCATGCACGGCCAGCCCTTGACTGTAGGCGTGATGGATGACCTCGCCACCGTGCGGCTCCATCCCCCCACGCATGAGCAGCTTGACGCGCTGCCCCCGCTGCTTCAGGCGCACTGCCGCGTCTACGGCCATCAACCAGCGCTTGCTGGGGTCAAAGCGCCCGATCTTGAAGAGAAAAGGGCTGCCTCCCACCGCCTCCCGCAGCGCCGCGACCTGCTTGGAGTCGGGTGGCGCGAGAAAACTCTCCGGAATGCCGTTGGGGATCACGAGCGGATTGATCCCTATCTTCCACAGGACGTGCTTCATGTAGCGGCTCACGGTCGTCAGCGTGGCCACGTAGCCCAGGCGTCCCCAGTTGATGTGGCCGAATGAGAAGTCGTTGTTCGCGTTCCACAGCAGCAGGGCGCGGTCACGGAGATCGAAATAGGCGAGCAGGTCACTGAGATGGCACAGCGCGTCCGCCGTTTGCCAGTCCTCGGCCAGCACGACCAGCAAGCGGTTGGCCGCCGCGGCGGACCGGGCAAGCTCGTCGAGCACAAAGTAGGGCACTGAGCCGCCGTAGTCGGCAACCTTGGCCGCCTCGCCGTCGTAGACGCCGCCAGGATGATGCTGACTCAGCCACTGTCCCCAGCGCCGCAATGTCAGGCGGTCGTGAACGCGCTGCTCGACCGACGGCAGCGCCGGATCACCGATGAAGACGAGGGTGGTGCGAAAGCCGGCCTCGGCGAGCGCCTGCGATAGCTCGGTCACACGCACACCGAGGCCGCCCGCCTGCGAGTACGGTTGGTCAGGACCCTCGAACGAAAGGATGACAAACTCGGCCGTATCCGGGGTGATCCCGCGCCGGCCGACATGCGTTGGCGGTGACGCTGACATACTTGCTGTGCCCTGTCAACCGGGTGTGCGATGTACTCAGTGTAGCACCGGCCGTCCCTACCCCGGCGCGGCGCGCCGTTTGCACGGTAGAATGCAGCCGTGTCGCGTCGCCTCGCCGCTCCCCCCGCTGGCACCGAGGACCCCGGCGCCCCAGTTGAGGCCGCTGGCGTCTCCTTCTTACGGCCTGCGGTCATCCTCACTGGCGCCTTCATCGCCAGCCGCTTGGTCGGTCTGGCGCGTGACATCGCCATTGGTGCCCAGTTCGGCACCTCGCTCGACAACGACCTCTACGTGGCCGCCTTTCGGCTGCCCGATACGATCTTCAGCCTCCTGGCGGGTGGTGCGCTCGGCTCCGCGCTAATCCCGGTCTTCGCCCGCACGTTGGCGCGAGACCGGCGCGCGGCGCTCTGGCGATTGGCCTCCGCCGTTGGCTCACTCATTGTGCTGGCTTGCGGCCTGGCGGCGCTGGCGCTGGTGGTGTTTGCCCCCTGGCTGGTGGTCGTCGTTTTCCCCGGCTTCACCGGCGCGGCGGCCGAACGGCTGGTCGTCCTCGTGCGTATCCTCGCGCTTTCGCCGGTCCTGTTTGCCTTGGGCGAGGTCACGCGGCGCGCGCTGAACACGCTCGACCACTTTCTCGCCCCGGCGCTCGGCTTGGTGTTGTACAACGCCGCTATCCTCACCGCGGCGCTGACCGTGGCGCGCGGCGAGGCCGGCGTGACCGGCCTGGCGGTCGGCGCCGTCTGCGGCGCCGGGCTGTACCTGCTCATCCAGCTGCCCTCGCTCATCAGTCGCGGCGTGCGTTACACACCGCGACTGGGGCTGCACGATGCGGCCGTGCGCGACATCGCGCGGCTAATGGGGCCGCGCTTGATCGGGCAGGGCGTCGTTCACCTCAACGTCCTACTGACGACGAGCATCGCTTCCGTACTGCCCGAGGGGCGGGTCGCTGCGTTGAACTATGCGTGGCTCGTGATGATGTTGCCCCTCGGCATCTTTGGGATGAGTATTGGCGACGCGATCTTCCCCACCTTTGCCAACCTGGCGGCGCAAGGCCGTGCTCAGGCGCTGGCGTGGACCAGTAGCCGGATGCTGGGCCTCGTGCTCTTCCTGACCGTCCCCTCCGCCGTCCTGCTCGCCATTGCCGGCCGCCCGTTCGTCGCCGCGCTGCTCGAACGCAATGCCTTCACCGCCGAGTCCACCGCCATCACCGTTGCGGCCCTCTCTTGGTACGCGCTGGGGCTACCGGCCCACGCGGCGCTCGAAATCCTGACGCGCAGCTTCTTTGCGCTCTACGACACCCGCACTCCGGTGGTGGCCGGGGCGCTCGCGATGGTGAGCTACGTGGCACTAGCCCTGCTCCTCGTGGGCCGGTTGGAGCACGTGGCGTTGGCAATGGCGCTCTCCGCCGTCACAACGGTCGAGGCCGTGGTGTTGTTCTTCCTGCTCCGGCGCCGCTTGCCCAGCCTCGGTCGAACCGATCTGCCGGCGTCGCTCCTCCGCACGGTGCTTGCCGCCGCCGTGCTGGTGAGCGTGCTCGTGCTCGTCGCCTTCCTAGGCTGGCTTGACCCGCCACCGGTCACGACGCCCTTGGCGACGCTCGCCCGCCGCCTAGGGCACGCTTTGGCAGTCGCCGGCTTGGGAGTGCTCGTCTACGGCTTGGTCGCGTGGCTGCTGGGTGCGCCGGAGTTGGCGCAGCTCCGGGCGCGGCTGCCGGGCGGACGTGACAGCGCGGCACAATCCGATTAGAGTAGGTGGCGCATTTCCGGTAGCGTCCGATGAACATTCTCGTCACTGGTGGCGCCGGCTACGTCGGCAGCGTGATCGTCGAAGAGCTAACGCACGCTGGCTACCAAGTCACTGTCCTCGACAACCTCAGCAACGGCCACCGCGCAGCGGTCACGCCGGCGGCCCGCCTCGTCGTCGCCGACTTGGCTGATCGCGCCCGCCTTGCGCCGCTCCTGCGCGAGCAGCGCATTGAAGCGGTCGTCCACATGGCCGGGTCCATCCTCGTGCCGGAGTCGATGCGGCAGCCCGACCGGTACTACCGCAACAACGTCATCAATGGCTTGCACCTGGTCGAGGCCATGCTCGCCGCCAACGTGCGCCTGCTCGTCTTCTCCTCGACCGCCGGTGTCTACGGCGAGCCGGCACGCACGCCGCTGGCGGAGACCCAGTCGCTCGCGCCGGTGAGCGTCTATGGCGAGACCAAGGTGACCTTCGAGCGCGCCCTCGGCTGGTTTGCCCGCACCTCCGGCCTACGCTCGATCTCGCTGCGCTATTTCAACGCCGCCGGTGCCAGCACGCGCCTCGGCGAGGCCCACCACCCCGAGACACATCTCATCCCGCTCGTCTTGCAGGTCCCCTTGGGCCAACGACCGGCCGTGCAGGTGTTCGGTACCGACTATCCCACGCCGGATGGCACCGCTATCCGCGACTATATCCACGTGGTGGACCTGGCCCAGGCGCACGTCCTGGCATTGCAGGCGCTCGCAGCGGGGCGCCCGGCCGCCGCCGCCTACAACGTCGGCACCGGGACCGGCGCGTCGGTCCGCGAGGTCGTGGCAGCGGTACGCAGTGTCACGGGTAATCCGCTCCCGGTCATCGAACAGCCGGCCCGGCCCGGTGACCCGGCCGTGCTCGTGGCCGACTCCGCTCGCCTGACGGCCGACCTCGGCTGGCGACCGCGCTATGCGTCCCTCGAAGCGATAGTGGCGAGCGCCTGGGAATGGCATCGCCACCACCCACACGGCTACGCCGAGTAGCTATCGGCTCTGAGCCGTCAGCTATCGGCCGTCAGCCGAGGGCGTCTAGCCCGCCCCGGCCCGTCATGCCCGCGAAAGTGGGAATCTAGCCTCCCCTTCCCTGCCAGGGAAGGGGCCGGGGGGTGAGTACCACCGTCGCCCCCACCAACGCCGTAGAGGCGCAACGTGTTGCGCCCGTCCCCCCGCACTGCGGGGGGGCCATAGGGGGGCTGACAAGGGTGAGTTCAGTAGGGCAGTTGCTCGCTTTGGCCGGCGTACAGACGCCGGTAGCTCTCCAGCCGGCGCCGGTCAATCGCACCGGATTCGACGGCTGCTGCGATGGCGCAGCCGATTTCGCCGGTATGGGCGCAGTTGCCGAACTTGCAGGTGCCGAGCAGCGGGCGGAACTCGCGGAAGCACCACTCCACCTCTTCCGGGCTGACCTCCCACAGACTGAGCTGGCGCAGCCCCGGCGTATCGGCGACGAAACCGCCACTCTCCAGCGGAATCAAGCGGGCGTGGCGGGTCGTGTGCTTCCCCTTGCCGGTTGCCTCGCTCACCGCGCCGACCCGCAGGGCCAGCTCCGGCTGCAGGGCATTGAGCAGGGTGGACTTGCCCACTCCCGAGGCGCCGACAAACGCCGAGACGTGATCGCGTAGCTGCTCGCGGAGCACGTCAATCCCCTGGGCGCTCGTGGCGCTCGTGCGTACCACCGGATAGCCAATATCCTCGAACACCTGTAGCTCGGCGTCGAGGGCCGGGGCGAGACCGAGATCGAGCTTGTTGACGCAGACGAGCGCAGCCAGTTCGGCGGCTTCAGCGGCAGCCAGAAAGCGGTCAATCAGTCCCACCCGCGGCTCCGGCCGGCGGGCCGATATCACCACGATGAGTTGGTCGAGATTGGCAATGATCGTCTGCCCCGCCGTGTGGCCGCCGCGGTCATGGCCGAGCACCGCCTGTCTGGTGAATTCCCTGCTGCGCGGCAGGATTTCCTCGATGGTGCCGATCGGCTCGGTGCCGCTTTGCGCGGCGGTGGGCGGGGCAATCCGCACCCGGTCCCCGGCCACCGCCGGCTCGACGATTTCCTGTTTGCGTACCGCCTGCACGCGCTTGCGCCGGCCCCGGCTCTCCGGGTAGACGAGATTCTTGCGGAGCCGCTCGCGTAGCACGCAGCGGACGATCCCGTGATCGGTCTGCACGTCGTAGAAGCCGCCACTCACCCACAGCACCGTCCCCGACCACGCGGTAGAAGACGCTGTGCCAGGGAGCTCGTCGTGTACGGCTGTGCGACCGCTCATTGCCCCGTGCTCTCCGAATGCGATCCCCCGCGGCTACTCCTGCCTACTGAACGCCCAGATCGCGGCACTCATCAACACGATCCCCAGCAGCGCCATGACCAGCAGGTCTTCACCGGCGCTCATCGTGTGGTCGAAGAGCGTCACGCCGAGCGCGATCCCCTCGCGGCCGGAGGCTGCCGTCGCCGCTGCCAGCGCATCGCCGAGAAAAACCTGGCGAATCGCATCCACGCCGTAGGTCAACGGGTTGATCTTGGAGATCACTTGGAGCCAGTCGGGGGTGCTGCTAATCGGGAAGAACACCCCGGCCAGGAAGATCAGGGGAAAGATCAGGGCCTGGATCACCACCTGGAAGCCTTGCTGCGAGCGCATCCGTGAGGCCACCAGAATGCCCAGGCTGGAAAGACACAGCGAGACGATAGCGACAGTGGGGATGAGCTTGAGCAGTAGCAGCGGCGTCACGGTCAGGCCCATGAACGGCGCGAGCGCCAACAACACGATGGTCTGCCCCAAAGCGACCATTGAGCCGCCGAGGGCCTTGCCCAGGACCACCCCCGTCCGACTGATGGGCGCGACCAGCACCTCTTTCAGGAAGCCGAATTCGCGGTCCCAGACGATGGAAACACCCGCAAAGAGGGAGTTCGTGAGCACCGACATGGCAATGATGCCGGGGTACATGAACATCATGAACTCTACGCCGGGCGTGAGCGTCCCGATGATGTTGCTGAACCCGGCGCCGAAGATCAGCAGGAACATCAGCGGAAAGGCAAACGACGAGACCATGCGCGGCCGATCCTGCGTGAAGCGCAGCAGCTCACGGTAGGCGACAACCCATAGCCCGCGGTATACCTCGGCCACGATCAGCGCCCTCCCCAGCGCCGCGCTACCGTCTCGATCATCTGCTGCCGGGTGCTCGGCTCATCATTGCGAATAGCGTGGCCGGTGAGCTTGAGGAACACGTCGTCCAGCGTCGGCCGCCGCAGCCCAATGGACACGATGCGTTGGCTGAAGCTGCGGAGTAGCTTGGGCAGGAACTCGTCGCCGTGAGGCACGGCAAATTGCACGGTGCCGTCTTCGATCTGTGGTTGGACCCGGTACTGCTCGTGCAGTTCCCGCTTGGCCGCCGCGTTGTCCTCCGTCTTGAGCGTGACGAGGTCGCCACCGACGGCGTCCTTCAGCCGGTCGGGCGTGTCGAGGGCCACGATCTCACCATTGTCTATGATCCCGATACGCTCGCAGTGCTCCGCCTCGTCCATGTAGTGGGTCGTGAGGAAAATAGTCAGCTGTTCCCGCTCGCGCAGGTCGAGGATGTAGTCCCAAATACGGCGGCGCGTTTGGGGATCGAGTCCCAGCGTCGGCTCGTCGAGGAACAGCACGTCGGGATGGTGCAGGAGTCCCCGCGCCAGCTCCAGCCGCCGCCGCATCCCCCCGGAGTAGGTGCGGATTTTCTGCTTGCGCTTGTCCCACAGCTCCACGAGCGTCAATAGCTCGCGCATCCGCTCTTTCCGGGCCGCCCGTGGCACGCCATAGGCATACGCGTGAAAGAGCAAGTTCTGCTCTGCGGTGAGGTAGTCGTCGAGTGTCGGCTCCTGGAAGACGAGACCAATCGAGCGCCGCACCTCGCTACGCTGAGTGTGTACGTCGTAGCCATTGACCGTCGCCGCCCCGGCAGTCGGCTTGATGAGCGTGCAGAGCACGTTGATGGTCGTCGTCTTCCCGGCCCCGTTCGGACCGAGAAAGCCGAAAATCTCGCCTTTCGGCACGGCAAACGTGATCCCGTTGACGGCTATGTAGTCGCCATAGTGTTTGACCAGATCGGTCACCGTGATGCTATCCATCGCTCGCTCGTAGGGCTACCCCACTATGATACCTGTAAGGCACCGGGGGCTAGTGGTCAGTGAAGAGGGGATAGTCGCTTCCCTCCCCTGGAGCTTGCTCCGGGGGAGGGCTAGGGAGGGGGCCAGGCGGCGGCTGTCAAGACGCCCCTTCCCGGTGAGGGAAAGGGGCCGGGTGGCAGGTCAAAGCCGCACCACACCTGGCGCTTTCCGTGCGGCTATGGCCTGTCAGTCGTTAGGTCAGAATGGGGCCGTAGGAGCGCTACGACATGCGCTCCTTATACATCTGGCTGAGACGGCGACGGTAGGGCCACGCCACGGGGGGCCAGCGCAGGATAAGGAGGTTCCTGCTGAAGCTCTCCCAAGCCCACGTCCCGATGTCCTTCACCGACAGGCTCAGACTGCCGTCGGGATTGGTGAATCCGACCAATATCGCGTAGGCGACCAGCATTTCTTCGCCGTAAGTCTTGTCCGCGCCGGCTTCCAGGTCCGTGGCAAGCTGGCTGATGATGGACCTCCGTCGCAAATCGTCTATCTCTTTGTTATAGCGCTGGAGCAGCGCCAACACGCTACTTTCGTGGTATCTCCAAAGATTCTCGGCGTGTTCTCGTGTAGCGGAGGTAGCCATGCCTTGTCTCCTTTGGGTCAATGACGGGTCGGCTCAACGTATACGACCAACGCTGCCGGCGATCTTCTCTCGAATGGAGAGTATACACCTCGCGCTGGCGTGTCACGCCTCGCCGGTCAGCTTGTAAAAGGTCGCCGCGTTGCGTCCGAACACTTTGGCGTGCTCTTCGTCGCTCAACGGCCCGACCGTCGTGTGCGCGGCGTCCCAGACCTGCCGATAGGTCCCGGCCAGCAGACATACCGGCCAGTCACTGCCGAACATCAGGCGGTCGTAGCCGAACTGCTCCACCACTACCTCGCCATAGGGGCGCAGGTCCGCAGGTGTCCAGGAATCCCAATCGGCCTCGGTAATCATGCCCGACACCTTGCAGTAGACGTGCGGGATGGCGGCGACCCGCTCCATGTCGCGTGTCCACTCGTCAATCGTGCCATCGGCGATCTCTGGCTTGGCGATGTGGTCTACGACCAGCGGGAGGTTCGGCAGCCGGTCCACCACCCGCGGCGCGTACTTCAGGTGCGGGGGACGGAGCAGCAGGTCGTAGGGAATGTCGCGCTTGGCCAGTTCGCGCAGGCCGCGCAGCACGTCGTCGCGGACAATCCACGCCTCGTCCGGCTCGTCGTGGACTTGGTGCCGCACGCCCTTGAACTTGGGATGGCCGAGCAGGTGGTCGAGCACTCGCGGCAAGTTCGGGTCCAGCAAGTCCACCCAGCCGACGACGCCGGCGATGAAGTCGTACTCCGTGGCCAGCTCCAGAAACCAGGTCGTTTCCTCCAACGCGCTTCGCGCTTGCACGAGCACTGTCCGGTCTATCCCCAGCTCGGCCAAGGTCGGTGCGAGGTCGGGCGGCATGAACGTCTTGGCAATCGGTGCCACCTCCGGCCCCATCCACGGATACTCGAAGCGCGCGATATCCCAGAAGTGCTGGTGCGAGTCAACCACCAAGTCTGCCATCACCATCTCTCCTCACCAGAGTCGGTAAACCGGAAGAACAGGCGCAATGAGTGCCGGTAGGAGCGTAGCATGTTACCAGGGGAGAAAACACGCCGTCCCTCGCAGAGTGGGTCGTAGACTCCCCCTCTCCACACACACGTGGAGAGGGGGCCGGGGGTGAGGTGTGCCTGCTTGAACCCGCCCTCCTTTTGACGCGCGTCCCCGGACGGGCTACAGTGAGCCTATGAACGACCGGCCAGCCGAGTTACCACTCTTCCTGCTCCAGTCCGTCGTGCTCTTCCCGCATACGGCCGTACCCCTCCGCGTCTTCGAGCCACGCTATAAGCAGCTGGTCTCGCGCTGTCTGGCCATGCCGACGCCTGCCTTTGGCGTGGTGCTCATCAAAGGTGGCCCGGAGGTCGAATCGGCTGCCTCGGTCCAGACCGTCACCGCCGTGCCACACAGCGTCGGCACCCTCGGTCGGATCGTCGAAGTGGATCAGCGTGACGATGGGATGATCCACCTGGTCGTGCTGGGCGATGCCCGTTTTCGGATCGAGGAGGTGGTGCAGCCGGGGCCGTACCTGGTCGCGCGTGTGACCTATCTCGATGATCGCCCCGGCACCGACGCCGCGACGTTGGGCGAGCTATCGGCAGCGGCCCGCATGCTCGGCCAGCGCTACCTCCGTCTGCTCGCTGCCGCCCTGTCGCGCGATGACGATGACGGCAGCCAGCTATTGGAGCGGGTGTGGAAGCGGGCACCCACCGACCCCAGCGCCTTCTCCTTCTTCCTCGGGGCGCTCATCCAGACGGTACACAGCGACCGGCAGCGGTTGCTCCGCACCGAGACGACGGCGGATCGACTCCAGGATGCGGTGGCCCTGCTGCGCCGCGAAAACGAGATTTTGCGTACCTCGCTGCGCTATCGAGAGGACCCCTCCAAGCCCCGGCTTAACTGAGCGTGTGCTAGGGAAGATGGCCTCCCTATGGCCCCCTGACGAGGGTAGGTTTTTCTGTAGGGGCGGGATGAGGGCAGACTCCCCCTCTCTATCGCTCCGCGATGGAGAGGGGGCCGGGGGGTGAGGCCCGCTCGCCGAAAACCTACCTCTGTGAGGGGATAGTGGTGGGGGCCGATGCAGCGTGACCGCTCACACGCCGATCTTCCGCAGCACCACCGCGCCCTGATCCCGTGACCGTACCACCGCTGGCTGTGCCGGGTAGCCGGCCGCCGCGCAGGTCCCCGCCATCGCCGTTGCAACCGCATGAGCAGCGCTCGTACCCTCCGGGACGATTGCCAGCAGCGTCGAGCCGGCGCCGCTGAGACAAGCCCCGGCCGCCCCGGCCGCCAGCGCGGCGGCCATGACCGGCACGAGCGGCGGAAACACAGTGGCCCGCGGCGGCTGGTGTAGTCGGTCGTCCATTGCCTGGCGCAGGTGGGTGTAGTCGCCGGTAGCCAGCGCGGCGACCAGTAGCGCCACCCGGCCGAGGCTATGCACCGCGATGTCAAGCGAAACGTGCCGGGGCAGCACCCGCCGCGCAGCCTCCGTCGCCAAGGGCTGGTCGGGGATGCACAGCGCAATCGCGGCCGGCGGTGGCGCCAGCCGGTGCGTGAGAATGCGCTGCCCGTCGCGGGACTCGGCCACGGCGGAGATCACCAACCCGCCCATGAGCGCCGGTGCAACGTTGTCCGGGTGTCCTTCCAGGTCGGTAGCCAGCGCGAGCAGTCCCGCCTCATCCAGGTGCTCTCCCGTTAGGATATTCGCTGCCACCAACCCGCCGATAGCGGCCGCACCGCTGCTCCCTAGTCCCCTCGCCAGCGGAATGCGGTTGTGCAGGGTGACTCGCAGTGGTGGCGGCGTCTGCCCCAGCTTGCGGTACAGCGCGGTGGCAGCGCGGAGCACCAGGTTGCTCTCGTCGGTGGCGAGGCTGTCTGCGCCCGCGCCGCTGATGTGATCTACCCCGCTGGCGTCGCCGATACGCCCAACCCGCAGCGTCACCTCGTTGCACAGATCGAGAGCCATGCCGAGCGTATCAAAGCCCGGCCCCAGATTGGATGTGGACGCCGGCACTTCCAATGTGACCGCTTGCTCGTTGCTGCTGGCGGTCGTCTTCCCTGCGTTCGCCATCTGTCTTGCTCTCTGTAGCTGATCGTCGGTTATCCGGCGCGACGCAATCGCGCGGCCAACGGCAGTTGCGCCGTCGGTGCGAAGTCGTAGCGCCGCCGGTGTCCGTAGAGGCGCACGCTCTGGACCAGCCCGAGCGCCAGGAAATTGGCCAGCAGAGCCGAGCGCCCGTAGGACAGGAAGGGCAACGGGATGCCGGCCACCGGCACGAGTCCCAAGTTCACCCCCACGTTGACGAATATCTCGAAGAGCAGCATGGTCGCGACGCCGGTCGCTAGGAGCCGGCCGAAGACATCCGTGGTGCTGGTGACGGCGGCCAGGCAGCGGAGAATCAGCCAAGCATAGGCCACCAGCACGCCGACGGCGCCGAAGAAGCCCAGTTCCTCGCCGACGACGGCGAAGATGAAGTCTGTATGCCGCACGCGCAGGAAGCTCAGCTGCGTCTGCGTGCCTTCTCCCAGCCCGCGACCCCACCAGCCGCCGGAGCCAATACTGATACGCGCCTGGATCATGTTATAGCCGGCGCCCAACGGGTCACTGTCCGGGGAGAGGAACAGCATGATCCGCTGCCGCATGTAGTCTCTGAGAAATCGCCAGATCAACGGCCACGCGACGACCGGGGCAAGGAGCGACGCTATAAGCATCCACAGCGGTACGCCGGCGACCAGAGTCATACCCAGCCAGGTGGCGACCAGCACCAGCGCCGTCGCCAGGTCCGGTTGCTGGTAGATGAGCAGTAGCAGCGGCGCGAGCAGGATGAGCGAGAGCGCAAAGCCACGGAAATGGCGACCGTCTCGCGCGTGGTCGGCCAGAATCCGCGCCAGGGCAATAATGCACGCCAGCTTGACGAACTCCGACGGCTGGAAGGGGATTCCGGCGATACCGACCCAGCGTTGCGCCCCGTAGCGTGTCTCGCCACTCACGATCACGAACACGAGGAACGCAATGGCTAACAGATAGGCGATCCACCAGAGCGACCGCCACCACCGGTAGTCAATCAGCGTCACGGCCACCAGGAGCACCACGCCGATGAGCGTTGCGACGGCATGTGCCCCCACCTCCGGCGCCAGTTCGGCTCCGGGCACGTTGGTGGCGCTGAGAATCATGGCCACGCCCAGGCCGCTCAGTCCTACCGGCAGGAGCAGTAGCCACGGGTCGAGATTGCGCCAGCGTCGCTCTTCCACTGCGTTCTTCCTCGTGGCTCAGGTTGCCAGATCGCGCACGTATACGTTCATGATGTCGGCCGCTACGGGCGCGGCAACCCGCGACCCTTCGCCCCCGTGCTGGACGAAGACGACCACGCTAATCACCGGGTTGTGTGCCGGTGCATACCCTACGAACCACGCATGTGGCCTGACGGTCTGGCTCACCTCGGAGGTGCCGGTCTTCCCGGCGATAGTCAGCGTGTGCTCCTTGAGGGCTGCATACGTGGTCCCATCAGGAGACGTAATGGATTGGCGCAGCCCTTGTTGGATGAGCGCCAGGTTTCGCGCCGTCACCGGCACTCGGCGGATGGCGTCCGGCTCGAAGGATTGGCGCGGATGTCCCTCGGCATCGCGCACTTCCAGCACCAGTTGTGGGCGGTACAGCGTGCCGCCGTTGGCGATGACGTTCATCGCGTTGAGCACCTGCAACGGGGTCGCCAAGAGGTCTCCTTGCCCGATACTGATGTTGTAGGTGTCGCCCAAGTACCAAGGCTCGCCTTTGATGTGTTCCTTCCAGGCCGGCGTGGGTATCAGGCCCGGCTCCTCCCCCGGTAGTCCCAGCCCCACCGGTGTACCGAAGCCGAAGAGTTGCGCGTAACTCCCCAGCTTCTCCGTACTGAGGCCGCGAATACCGGCCGGTTCCCAGCCACCACCCACGGAATAGAAATACACGTCGCACGATTGCGCCATCGCGTCAACCATCGCCAGCGGCCCGTGCCCGCTGGGGAGCCAATCGCGAAAGACGTGCCCGGAGGGCAGGTCTATGCGCCCCCGGCAGATAACCTTCTGGTCAGGATGGACGACACGCTCTTCGAGAGCCGCGGCAGCGACGACGATCTTGAAAGTCGAGCCGGGGGGATACTGACCGGCAATGGCCGTGTTGACCAGCGGCCGCCGCGGGTCTTCATTCAGGCGCTGGTAGTCGCTGGGCGAGATACCGCGCGCAAACAGATTGTTGTCGTAGCTTGGCAGGCTCACCAGCGCCAAGATTTCTCCCGTCTGCGGCACCATCGCAATGGCCGCGCCGTTGAGTGCGCCGGTCCGGTCGAGCGTCTGTTGCAGGAAGCGCGTGGCAGCCTCTTGCAACCGCGTATCCACCGTGAGAATAACCGTGTGACCCGGCTGCGCTTCGACGAGCGTGTCGAGCACGTTGACGGTTCGCCCCACGGCGTCAACCTCCACCTGCATCCGCCCCGGACTCCCGCGTAAATCTGCCTCGGCAACGGCTTCTAACCCCGACCGGCCGATCACGTCGTCACGCTCGTACTGCTGCAGCAATAAGCTCTCAAGGCGATCGGCCGGGATCAGGCTGGTGTAGCCGATGAGGTGCCCCAACAGCGCGCCGTCGGGGTAGTGCCGAATCGGTGTGGGCAGGATGGTGACGCCGGGCAGGAGGTGGCGCTGTTCTTCTAGCATGAGCGCGGCTCTTCGCCCGATGTATGACTGTACCCGCAACGGCTCATATGGATGTGCGCGCCCAGCCTCGATGCGTTCGGCCAGCGTCTCGGTGCCGAGTTCCAAAGCCAAGCTCAAGCGCTGCAACATATCGTCGAGCGCCTGTCCTCCCTCCGGCAAGTCGGCCGGCCGAATCACCACGCTGAAGTTGGGGACGTTTCGCACGAGTTGATGCCCGTTGCGGTCGTAGGCCAGGCCACGCAGCGGCTTGGTTGTTATCTGGCGCAGACGATTGTGCTCGGCACGCTGCCGGTAGCCTGGCCCGTTGGCGATTTGCAGATTCCAGAGCTGATACCCCAGCACGCCGAAGGACGCCAGGGCTGCCCCGCGTAGCATGGCAACCCGCCGCGTGTCGCTTTCCGTCCCGCGCAGCAGCCTCATGGCGCCGACCTCTGGAGTGGGGCACCGCCGGCAAAGCGAGCCAACAGCCAGAACACCGGAATTGCCACCAAGGCGTTGGCGACCGCCGCCGGCAGGGCGTGTGACTGCCAAACGGCCATCCACGATTCATCACCGACCAGCTGCCGCGTGCGGAGCAGGAAAAAGTAGCTGAACGTGTAGAGCAGGGTTCCCCCCGCGGTCACGACCACCGCGATCAGCCCGGTGGACGTGAGCCAAGGAATGACGCCTATCGTGCAGGCGTAGGCGACGAGGCTGAGCGCGAGCATGGCGGTACCCAGCGGCACGCCCGACAGCAGGTCCAGCCATAGTCCGCCGACCACGGCCCAGACCAGCGCGGACTTCAGCCCGCGCAGCAGGGCCCAGCCGATCACCAGCACCAGCACCAGATTGACGGGCACACCGCTGCCGATGATGAACGGCAGCATTGACCCCTGTACCAGCGCCGCGATCAGGAGCACCCCGGCACCGATCCATCCGGACTTACTCATTGCTTTTCCCCGCCCTGGGCCTATTCCCGGACCCTCCCTCCCAGGGAAGTGGAGTCCGCACGACGACTTGTAGCCCCTTCCCTTCAGGGAGGGAGTTGGGGGTAGGTCTACTCAGTTCTCTGCTCCTGGCCAGGTGGATAAAAGTTGGTCACGATGAGCACTCGTTCCAGCCCGACCGTTGCCACCAGTGGCTCGACTTCGGCCTCTTGGAACATCTCGATGTCGCGGGACCGGACAAACGTCACTCGGCCGATGGCCACGTCTCGCGGAAAGGCTCCGCCCAAGCCACTCGTCACGACCGTATCCCCAACCTCGATAGCCTCGTGCTGCGGGAGATAGCGCAGCACCAGCCGTCCGTTGGCCGTGCCGTTAGCGATTCCGGTGGCGCCGACGCTTTCCACGACCTTGGCATTGACCGCGCTGGCCGGCTGCGTGATCGGGAGAATGGTGGCGCTGTGGTCCGCAACCGCGATGACGCGGCCGATGAGTCCCGCCGGTGCCATCACGACCATCCCAACCTCTACCCCCGCCGTCCGGCCCTGATCCACCACGATGCGCCCCAGAAGATTGCTCCGATCCTGCCCAATCACCTCCGCCGGGATGAACGTGAACTGGCGGTGGGCCTCCACGTACCGCAGTTGCTGGCGGAGTTGCTGATTTTCCAGCTCGGCTGCGTGCATCCGGACCAGCTCCAGGCGCAGCGCGTCCACCGTGCTCCGTAGCTCTTCGTTCTCGGCTTGCAGCCGTCCCACCTCGCCGCGGTGAGTAATCAGCCGCACCCCGTCGCGCGTCGCCGTTGCCAGGCGTTGCTGCACTGGCGCAAGCACACCGGCGACAACGTTGCGCGGCCATACTAGCCATTGGCGCTGGTCGGCAATGATGACGGCAACACAGAGGACTACCACTGCTCCGAGCCAGAGCAAGGCCGACTGGCTGAAGAAGGGGACTTCCAGTGGTCGCCTCACGGTGTCTCTCGTTCTGCGCTATGGGGGTTGTGGCGCGGAGGAGCGCCCCTGGCGGGTGCCTGGCAGTGCCGGCCGGCCGAATACGTGCCGGCCGCAGTATGCCACAGTGGCCTCCATGCCGGTATTGCCGCCCGTAAGCTCAGGACGCAACGACCGTCCGGCGCCGATGGCCCTCTCACTATTGAGTATAGGCGACGGCCGTCGTTAGAGACGGAGGCGCGGAGCGTTCTCGGAGGTGAAGAGCGAACGATAAATGTCCATCTCCTCCAGGCAGATGGCGGCGCCGTGGACGACGCAGAGCAGCGGATCACGCGCCACATGCACCTTAATGTCGGTGTCCGTGGCCAGTCGGCGATCCATACCGTTCAGCAGCGCCCCACCGCCAGCGAGTGTAATCCCGTGCTCCATAATGTCGGCGAGTAGCTCCGGAGGTGTTTCCTCCAGTGACAGTTTCACGGCCTCCACGATGAGGTTGATGGGGCCTGCAATGGCAGCCCGCAGCTCGCGGCTGCCCACCTCGACGGACTTGGGCAGGCCGGTCACCAGATCGCGCCCGCGCATCGTGGTGCGCTGGTCGCCGCGCGCTTGCGCTGCCGAACCGACGGCGATCTTGGTCGCTTCCGCCGTCCGCTCGCCGATGTAAAGGTCGTGGGCCTGCCGGGCGTACTGGATGACTTGCGTATCAATCTCATCGCCACCGACGCGGAGCGAGCGGCTGAGGACCACCCCACCCAGCGCGATGACGGCCACCTCCGTCGTGCCACCACCGATGTCCACGATCATGCTGCCGGTCGGTTCGTGGATGGCCAAGTCGGCGCCTATCGCTGCCGCCATCGGCTCTTCGATGAGATAGGCTTCTCGCGCCCCCGCGTTCAGCGCGGCGTCGTGTACCGCGCGCTTCTCCACCTCCGTCACCCCGGACGGAATACCGATCACCACCCGCGGTCGCGTGCTTCTTCCCACCTGCTCTTGGGCCTTGTGGAAGAAGTGCCGCAGCATCAACTCAACTGTATCGAAGTCGGCGATGACCCCGTCCCGCAGCGGACGGATGACCGCGATGTGGCTCGGCGCTCGACCGAGCATTTGCCGGGCCTCGGCCCCCACGGCCAGCGGTTGGTTGGTGGCGCGATCTATGGCCACGACCGACGGCTCGGAGACCACCACCCCCTGCTCCTCGACATGCACGAGCGTCGAGGCGGTACCGAGATCAACCGCCAGGTCCGCCGAGAAGAGGCCGAGCATGGCGCTCAACATGCCGGCCATGACCCCTCCACTCCGGTGCTGCTGCCGACCACCGGATGGCGCCTAGTCAAACCTATGTGGCACACCATCAATAACCTTGCTGGGCGGACTAACGTGCGCGCAACCGGCGGGGACGTTCTCTGGGGATACCGAACAGACGACAGGCGGCACTGGAGCCTCCGGCGCCGTAGCCAGCTTTGCTAGGTCGGCGCGCTATCAGTCGGGAAGACTCGTTGCCGCGCCTCTGCGTAGTCGGCCGGGGTGTTGAGGTTGACCAGCACCACTGCATCGTTAAACGAGATACGCTGGATCATGGTCCGGTGCCGCCGGACTACTGCCCGTAGTCCCTCGGTTGCCTCTTCGACAGCCAGCAGTTCGTCGCGGAGCCGAGCGGCGAAGATCGGCGGATGTCCCGGCCGTCCCTTGTAGTGTGGCACGGTAATGAGTGCCTCCGCTGACTGCCGGGCGGCTAGGAGCCGGCGGATCAGCCATGCCGGCCGCGGCTGGTCCACGTTGATGAGCAGGATGTCGCAGCCGGCCGGACAGGCCGCGACACCCGCAATGACGGAAGTGCTCCGTCCCAGCCGGTAGTCCTTGTTTACGATGACCTCTGTGTATGCTAGGCAGCCATGCTCCACCAGCGCCGTCCGTAACTGCTCCGCCTCGTGGCCGAGCACGACGCGCGGGCAGCCGATACCGGCTTCCCGCAGCGCCCGCACCTGCGCGACGAGGATCGGTGGCGCAGTGGAACCGTCGGGCGGCCCCCACGGCAGGAGCGCTTTCAACTGCCCCATCCGCCGCGATTCTCCCGCCGCGAGCACTAAGCCGGAGACCGGGGTCCGGTCTACCTGGGGTGGTGTCTTGGTATTCATGCCGTCTCCGGTCAAGGTTGGATGCTCCCCTATGAACCGAGCGAGTGCGCCCTGGCTCCCTGGTAGAATGGCGCGATTGGGAACTAGGCCCTACTACCTCGCGCCGGATTACCCCCACTGCACTATGCCGGAGTCCAGTGACCAGTGACCAGTGACCAGCGGCCGGTAGAGATCCCCCCGGTCGGTGCCCGCGCGGCGGCCGGTGCCCCGGGCGAATGCACACCGCCGCTCTCCGTGGTCATCGTCAGTTATAACACCGTTGCGCTGCTGGCCCGGTGTGTGCGGAGCGTGCTGGCCGATTCACCCCCAGACACCGAAGTCTTCGTCGTGGACAATGCGTCGAGCGACGGCAGCGCCGACATGGTGCGTCGCACGTTTCCGACGGTCCGGCTCATCGCCAACAACGACAACCGCGGCTTCGCGGCTGCGACCAACCAAGCCTTGCGGCAGGCACGGGGACGATACATCATGCTCCTCAACCCCGACGCGGAGCTACGCCGGGGATCGCTACCGCGCGCGGTGGCCTTTCTCGACGCGCGGCCGGAGGTCGGTGTGGCCGGGGCGCGCCTCATCTACCAAGACGGGCGGTTTCAGCATTCGGCGTTTCGCTTTCCATCCCTCCCGATGGCCTTCCTGGAGTTTTTTCCGCTCAATCATCGCCTCGCCAACTCCCATCTGAACGGGCGCTTTCCGGCCGCCGACTACCATCGTGCGTTCGCCATAGATCACCCCTTGGGTGCCTGCATGACGGTGCGCCGCGCTGCCCTCCCGGCGGTTGGCCTGCTTGACGAATCGTTCTTCCTCTACTGTGAGGAGGTGGATTGGTGCTGGCGGTTCAAGCAAGCCGGTTGGCACGTTGTCCACTGCCCGGCGGTACTGGCTATCCATCACGAGGCGCAAAGCACCCGCCAGCGTCGCGGCCCGATGCTGGTCCAGCTCTACCGCAGCCGCTACCGGCTCTACGCCAAGCACCGCCCCGGCTGGCAGCAGGGGGTGTTGCGTGGGCTGGTGCGGCTAGGCGCCGCCAGCAAGGTCGTCACCTTACTGCTCTCCTCCATTCGTGCCGCTACCCTGGAGCAGCGGTCTAAGCTACGTGAGGAAGCGGCCGCGTACCGCGCGGTGATCCGCTTGTAAGGGCTGTAGCGCATGAGCGAGCCACTGACGGCGATCATCCTGACCTACAATGAAACCGCGCATGTCGTCCCCTGCCTGCGCGCCGTGCAGTGGGCCGATCATCGCCTGGTCATCCACTCCGGCGACGACGAAGACATTCCCGCGTTGGCCGCGGCGCATGGAGCGCGGGTGCTCTCACGGCCCTTCACCAACTGGCCGGAGCAGCGCAACTACGCCCTCGACCAAGCGACGACCGACTGGGTGCTGTTCGTTGACGTTGACGAGCGCGTCACGCTCGACCTGGCGGAGGCGATCCGAGCCGTGCTTACCGGCGACCGGCCGCCGGTCGGCTATTGGCTCCCTCGTCAGAATGTGATCCTGGGGCGGTGGATCCGCCATGCCGGCTGGTATCCCGACTACCAGCTCCGCCTCTTCCGGCGGTCCTGCGGTCGCTACGATCCCGACCGTCCGGTACATGAGCTGGTGCAGCTCTCCGGGGCGGCCGGCAAACTGACTCCGCCGCTGGTCCACCTGAACTACAGTTCGTGGGGACAGTTCTGGGCCAAGCAGCGCCGCTACGCGCGGTTGGAGGCCGAGCGGCTGCACGGCGAGGGCCTCCGGCCGAAACCGCACAGTCTCATTCTCCAACCGTTGCGGGAGCTACGCCGGCGCTACTGGGAGCTGCAAGGCCACCGCGATGGGCTATTGGGGTTGCAGTTGAGCTTGGCCCTAAGCTGGTTTACGTTTGTGACCTACCGCCACCTCTGGCAGCTCCGGCGGCAGCGCCCGCCGCGCCCGGCCGGCGACGCGCCAACGAGGTAGCGGCCGACGTGACGGGTCAAGGTGGAGCCGTGGATCGCCCGGAGTGCTCTGCGATTGTGGTGAGCTACAACGTAGCGCCGCAGCTCGCTCGTTGCCTGCACTCCATCACCGCCGAGTACGAGCGCAGCGGTACCGCCGGTGAGATCATCGTCGTGGACAACGCCTCCCACGACGGGAGCGCTGCCATGGTCCGCGCCGCCTTTCCCCACGCACACCTCATCGCCGCGCCATGCAACGAGGGCTTCACGGCCGGATGCCGGCGGGGGATGGCCGTAGCTCGCGGCTCACGGCTCCTCTTCCTCAACCCCGACGCCGAGCTACTCCCCGGTGCCCTCGCGGCGCTCCTGGCCTGTCTGCGCGACCATCCGGCGGCGGCTGTGGCCGTCCCGATGCTGGTTGACGGCGATGCCCGGCCGCAACGGTCGCTGCGGCGCTTTCCGCGCCTCGCCACCCTGTTTGTCGAGAGCACGGCCGTGCAGTGGTGGTGGCCGGGCTGTCCCTTGCTGCGCGGGTATTATGAGGAGGATCGGTCCCACACCCTGCCGCGCGCCGTAGACTGGGCGGAGGGCGCGTGCTGGCTGGTCCGGCGCACCCCGTTTACCCAAATGGGCGGTTTCGATCCACGCTTCTTTATGTATTTCGAGGAGCTTGACGCGGCCCTACGCTTGCATCGCGCCGGCTGGTCGGTCCGCTATACACCGGACGCACGGGTCATTCATCACGGCAGCCAAAGCGCCGACCAGAACCTGCTGGCGCGGGACTTCTACTTTCACCGGAGCAAATACCGGTTCGTTCGTAAGTGGTGGGGCACCGCCGCCGCGGTCGTGCTGCGCGGCTTTATTGCGCTGACGGTCGTCGTTCAGCTGGTCGAGCAAGCGCTGAAGTGGCTGCTGCGCGGTGTCTCTCGACCGCCCGGCACCGTCTCGGCGGCCCGCCGTCGCCACGCACGCCGCCTGGCAATCATCTGGCCAATGCTGATGTGGCACGTCACCGGCCGCTCGCCGCTCGCTCTGGATCGCGACCGGCCGGAGGCTACATCAGTCTCGCCAACGAGAGAGTGAAGGACGGGCATGGTGCGCGTGGGGATGATTACCGGCGAGTACCCGCCGTTGCGCGGGGGGGTCGCCGACTACACGCAGCGGCTGGTGGGAGCACTGCGCGATCTCGACGTGATGCCGTCGGTGCTCACCAGCCAGCGCGCCGCGACCGAGCCGCCGGACCCCTCGGTGCTGCCCCACGTCCGGCGCTGGGACCGGTCCATCTGGCGCCTGGTAGCGCAATCGGCGCAGCGTCAACGCTGGGACCTCGTCCACATCCAGTACCAACCGGCTGCCTATGAGTTACGCGCCGCGATTAACCTCTTGCCGTTGGCGCTGCACCGCACCCTGCCACACCTGAAGGTCGTCACGACGTTTCACGACTTGCGGGTACCCTACTTGTTCCCGAAGGCCGGCCCGCTGCGGCAACTGGTGGTGCGGTTGCTGGCCAACCGCAGCGACGCGGTGATCGCCGTCGCCGCCGAAGACGTTCCGTTGCTGTGGCGCTGGCATACCCGCGGCGCCAAGTTCGCGTTCCGCAGCCGGCCGGCCACGCCGGCCAGCCTGGCCCATATCGCCGTTGGGAATAACCTCGATGCGCCGCCCCCGGCCGGGTTCGACCGCGATCTCTGGCGGTCACGCATTGGGGCGACCCCGGATACCCTTGTCGTCGGGTATGTCGGCTTTATCAACCGCAGCAAAGGAGTTGCCCTGCTCGTTCGCGCGCTCGCCCGGTTACTGTCCCAGGGACTTGATGTCAGGGTGCTGATGATTGGCGAGCAAGTCGGTGCGAGCGATACGGAAAACGTGCGTTATCTCGCCGAAGTGACGGCCCTCATCGAGCAGCTACACCTCCAGCCCTACGTCCACTGGACCGGCTTTCAGCCGCCGGAGGGCGTGGCGGCGTGGCTCGGCTGTGCGGACGTGGCCGCGTTGCCCTTTCTTGATGGCGCCTCCCAGCGGCGCGGGTCGCTGCTGTGCTGCCTGGGGCACGGCGTACCCACGATCACCGTGGCCCCGCCACAGCCGGTAGTCGGTGGTCAGGGTCCGGCGGCCGGCACCGACTATGCACCACTCACTACCGACCACTGGCCACTGGAACACGGTGAGTCCGTCTGGCACGTGCCGGCGGCCGATGCGCTGGCGCTCGCCGATGCCCTTGCCGAGTTGGGGCACGATCCCGGCCGGCGTGCCCGGCTATCGGAGGGTGCGCTCGCCTATGCCCGGCACCTGTCGTGGCCGGAAATTGCGCGGCGGACCCGCGCCCACTACGACCTGGCCCTCGCCGGCCGGTAGCCAGGGGCCAGTGACCCGTGACCCGCAACCGCCGACCACCCCCCACCCGTCATTCCCGTGAAAACGGGAATCTCCACGCCGATCCACTCGTCTCCTACGCGGTACGCTCTATCAGCGCAGTGGCAACGAAACGGCGTGCCCCCCATCTCGCCGCCGCCCTCGGTCTCGTCCTCCTGTTGGGCTGGGCTACTTGGCCGGTTGTCACCGGCCGCCTGCCGGAAAACCTCGATCTCTTACTCCAGTTCGCCCCGAACGCCACGTTCCTGCAACGAGAGCTTAGCGCCGGCCGGCTGCCGCTCTGGAACCCCTACGTCGGCGCCGGGGTGCCCTTTCTGGCCGATCCCGGGGCCGCCGGCTGGTATCTGCCGAGTTGGCTCGCGCTGCTGGCCCTGAACACGGCCGACGCTATCCGGCTCCTGCTTATCGCCCATCTGGCCTGGGGAGCGGCCGGGATGTACTGGTGCGCTCGACGCGCCCTACACACCGGTCCCGCCGGTGCCTTCGTCGCGGCGGCCGTGTACGCCGGCGGCCCCTTCGCCACCGGCGGCCTCGCCGGCACCCTACCGGCGCCCTTGGCGACGGCCTGGCTGCCGTGGGTGCTGCTCGCCTGGCACCGCTGCCTCGACCGGCCGGAGACGAGTGGCCAGGGGCCACGAACCTCACGGACCACGGACCACTGGCCACTGGTCACTGCTCGCCGCTGCGTCGTCGTGGCCGTGCTCCTGGTAGTCCAGCTATCGGCCGGCTGGCCCCCCGGCTCTGCCCTGACGATCCTGGCGCTGGCCGCGATGGGGCTGTGGCGCCTGTCCCGTGACCTGTGGCCGCCGGCCGGTGTTCCCTGGCCCGCGCGCGTCGCGCTCGCCATGGCCGGGCACCGCATCGTGGTTGGCCTGCTGGCGGCCGTACTCACGGCGCTCCTCGCTGCCTTGATCGTCGTCCCGGCCCTGGAGTTCATTGCCCAGACGCACTACGCCGAAAGCCGCACGCTGGCCGAAGCCGCGCGCGCCGACTATGTGACGGTGCTCTCGGTCTTTGGAGCGGCCGGCGGCACCGGTGTACAAGAAAGCAATCAGTTCTATAGCAGCGTGGCGGTGCTCGGACTGGCACTGGTCGGCGCCTTGGCGCCCCTGAACAGCCGCCGGCTCTCCGCCGCTCTGCTGCTCGGCACGGCGCTGGTGTGGTGCCTCGGCATGGGCCCGCGCTTCCCGCTCTTCGGCCTCCTCTACGAGTGGCTGCCCGGCTTCCAGGTGATCCACGTGCCGTCGCGCTGTGCCCTGCTCGTCGTCTGCGGCCTCGCCCTGCTCGCCGGTCGGGGGATGGATCGCGCCACGAGCGTGACCTGGCGTGTCGCCCTGCTGGCGAGCGCGGCCCCGGCGCTACTGGGGCTGTTGGCCTTGGCGCAGCTCTGGTGGTCCGATGGCTACGATCCCTTCCGGCGCCTCCTGACCAACGTGGGCCGTTTCGCCGGCGGACCGTATCTCACCCACGTTCAGGAAGCGCACCTCGCCGCGTTTGGACTGGCCGCGGCCTTGCTCTGGCTCGCGGCCGCCGGCCGCTGGTCAGTGGCCGGCGGGCGAGTAGCACGCTCTGTGGCGAGAACCCTCCCGCTTGCCCTTGCCGTGCTGGTGATCCTGGACTTGCTCGTGTGGCACGGACACCAGCGGCTATCCACGGCCCCACCGGCTGCGTGGCTCCCCCCGCCGCGACCGGCAGTGCCGCAAGCAGACCCGGCCTACCGGGCAATAGGTTTCGCAATACACGGCGACTCGCATTTCCTCAACGCCTTCCCCCAGCACGTCCGAACGGCGCAGCTTCCGCCCAACATGCCCGGCCTGGTGAGACTACGCGACGCCCAGGCGTATGGTCCGCTGCTGCTCCGCCGCTACACTGCCTACGCGGCCGCAGCGAACGAGGCCGAGCCGGACTCGCACTGGGGGCTATTTGGAAACCTCCGCTCGCCGTTGCTGGACCATCTGGCGGTGCGTTGGGTCCTATCTGCCGCGCCGCGCTGGCAGGTCTATGGCCAGCCCTACGTCATCGAACAGGCCCTCCCGACCGACGGCCAGCCGGTCGTGCTAGTGCAACCGGCGGACCGGCCGCCGGCTCGCGCGGTACGACTCGTGACCTTCCTCGGCGAGGCCACCGCAGTACGCGACAACACACCCGTCGCCGAGATCGAAGTGATCGGACGCCCCCTCGCTGCTGGCGGCTCACCGGTACACCGCAAAATGATCCTGCGCGCCGGCGTGGATACGGCCGAGTGGGCCTACGGGCATCCCGACGTGGCAACCATCGTGCAGCATCGTCAGGCACCGATAGTCCGGCGCACGCGCCTGCTCTCGGTCGAGACCGGTGCCGTCGAGGTGTTCCAATATGTCGCCACACTGCAACTGCCGGACACCCTGCGGATCGAGCGGATCGCCGCTCGCGCCCTGCCCACGGGGACGAGAGCCATGGTCCACGTGGAGGCAGCCTGGCTCGATGTGGAGGCAGCTACACATCTCGATGACACCCCTTCCCGGCAGGGAGGGGGCCGGGGGGGAGGTGCCGCCAACCAGGCAACACCGGACGTGCAGGTGTACGAGCGGGACTCCGGCTTGCCGCGTGCCCGGTGGGTACCGCTGGCGCAGCCGGTAGCCGACGCGGACACGGCGTTGGCCGGGCTACGCGCGGCCGGGAATGACGACCGGCTGACCACCTTCATCGAGGCGCCGCCCGCTCAGGTGGCAGCGGTTTCGGGAAGCGCGGCGGAGGTGGCGGTGCAGTGGCAGCAGGACTCACCGACACGCATCGTCTTGCGCTTGGATGCCCCCGCTACCGGCTGGCTGGTGCTCGCCGACGCCTACTATCCGGGCTGGGAAGCCCGCGTGGACGACCAGCCCACCCCGATTTACCCGGCCGACGGGCTGTTTCGCGCCGTCGCCGTCCCGCCAGGGCCGCACGAGATAACCTTCGACTTCCGACCGCGCTCCCTCTGGCTGGGCGCCACGTTGTCAGCGGTCGGTGTCGCGCTGGCGGCCGCGATACTGTGGCTCGCCACCCGCCGCCTGCACTCCCCTTCCCTGCCAGGGAAGGGGCCGGGGGTTAGGTCCCACCGGCCGCTACCGCCCCGTCCGTCAGCTCGTCGAGCAGTGCAGTCAGGTGCGAGCGAAAGGCGGCGTCGCTGAACGTCGTCGCGCGCGTTTTAGCCCCGTCACGCAATCGCGCTGCCAGCGCCGGGTCGTCTATGATCTCGCGGGACCGTTTGACCAGCTCGCCAATGCTGTGCCACAGAAACCCGCTCTTCCCGTCCTCGACCGTCTCCGTCAGCGCCCCCTTGGCCAACACGCCCGGAATACAGCCCGCGGCCATCGCCTCAACCGGCGTAATGCCGAAGTGCTCGAAACGGATCGGGTTGCGGTCCTCGCGCTCGCCGTAGCCGGTCGCATGCCAGTAGAGCGAGGCCTCCTCGTACAGCTTCCGCAGCTCCGCGAAGGGCAAGTCCACGTGAAAGTGAATCGGCCAGCCCCGTGCCATGCGTTGCAGCCGCTCGAAGTAGCGGGCGTGCTGGTGTCCCGGCTCGATGGAGCCGACCAAATGGAGCTCCCAATCCTCCGGGACCTGCCGGCTCAGATTCTGAAAAGCGCGAATGAGTACGTCGTGGCGCTTGTTGTGGCTGCGGTCGAAAAAGCGTCCAACACCGAGGATGAGCGGTCGTTTTGGCCGCTCCACCACGTCGTCAACGTAGACCGGCGGATAGAGAATCTGTCCCGGCAGTCCCCAGTATCGCTGGAGCCAGTGCTGCGAGAACTCCGAGATCGGCAGGATCAAGTCGTAGGTCCGGATGTAGGTCATCGCCCGCAGGTCCGGCAGGCCGTGCAGCCGCGCCCCCAACTCCGGCACCAGCCGCTCGAACAGCAGCTCGTAGAGCCAGTGCCGCGGATGCGGCACCATCACCCGCGCCACCGCCACGCCCGCGTCGCGGAAATCGTCGGGATCGTCCAGCGCTTCGTGCGGTCGAAAGGTCGGCGAGTCGATCCGCAGCCGCAGTTGGCCGGAAGTCGTCGCCTCGGCCGGCGCGATGCAGTCTAGCGTGACATAATTCCCCGGCGTCGTCGCCACCTGAAACTCGCCAATCGCCAGCCAGCGCCGCGCCGATTCTGTGCCACACTGCGCGTAGACCTGCACCGGCACCGGCGGCGCGCCGGCCGGCCGGAAGCTGCCTAGCACCAGGCGCACCGGGCACGGCCGGCCCCGCCGCAGAGCCGGTAGGATGACCTCCCCCTCGCCGGCAGTCCACCGAAAGCGACTGCCGCCCAACTCCTCCGGTCCGAAAAAGCCCTCGACGTACTTGGGAATCAACAGCTCGCGGCGCAGGTGCCCCGCCAGCCAGCGCTTGAATTGGCCTTGCGGCGAGGTGTCGAGCGGGAACGGAAACAGAATGAACAGCACGCTCCACCGCGCCCGCGAGGGCACGACCGAGAGAAACGATCCGTTGATGAAGAGATCGTATTCGGAGGAGTAGTCGGCGAGTTGATTCCAGGGCAGCAGTGGCACGACGCGGATCGCAACGTCGTCGAGATTCAGGTTCAGCTTCCGCGCCAGCGCGTCACGGCTTACCGGGCGATGGGTGATGAACTCGACCGCGTGACCGAGGCTGGCCAGGACCTCCGCCGCCTTGCCCATGTGGCGCTCGCCGCCCCCCATGGTATGCAGCCACTGGTTATAGATGCCGACCTTCACGATGCTCGGAAGTCCCTATTCTCGCACCAGCCACCGCCGTAGCGTGGCGTCGTCCACCGTCCGCCCGGCCTGAATCGTGCGCCGCTGCCGCCACGCTCGCGGCACGGCGCGAGTCCACGATGCTAACACGCGAGTTTGCAGCCACAGCCGCCGCGCCGCCGCGCCGGCGTCCTGCCGCGCACCGATAGCTCGCACCAGTCGCAGAGCGGCGAGTCCGGCGTCGGCCATATAGCGGGCCAGCTCTCGGACAGCCAGCCGCCGCGGCCCGTTCTTGGTGAGCATCAACGGGCGGTTACGGTCCACATAGTAGGTAAAGAGCGGCGACCACTCGCCGCTCGTGGCCGCGTGGGAGTGCCAGACGACCGACTGCGGCACGTACCGGACCGTCCAGCCGCGCAGCCGCAGCCGCCAGCTCAGATCGAGGTCCTCGTAGTAGAGAAAGAATCTCGGATCGAAGTAGCCCACCTCGTCCAAGGCACTCTTCCGGAGCAGACAGGCTGCGCCGCAAAAGCCGAAGACCTCCTCTGGCTCGTCGTATTGCCCCTCGTCCGGTTCGTAGGCCGGCTGACCGTGGCGTAACACGGTCCCCCGGTCGCGGCCGGCGCCATTCGCCAGCAGCAGCGTCCCGGCATTCTGGATGATCGGCCGCGCGGCGGTTGTCAGCGTCCCCGGCAGGGAGACATGGTAGTCGGAGAAGGTGTCCCCGGCGCTGCTCCGCGCGACCGTTTTGTCGCCGACCGTCACCGCAAACGGCACGGTTGCATCGTCCGGGCGGGGGGCAGCCAGGCGCAAGTAAAGCTCGGTCTGCTCACCCGGCTCGGCGGCGACCTCCAGCGTGCCGGCGCTGCTTGTCCAGCGGAAGGGGCCGTAGGGACCGGTTTCCGGCGCAAAGCAGCCCGTTCCCCAGTGGGCCGCGACGCGCTGACCACCGACCAGCGACGTCGCATCCTGCACTTGCAGTCCCAGCAGCCGCGTGTCGCCGGCCCCGGCGTGTGCCGGGACGAACCCGGCCGTTTGCAGTTGCACCGGCAGGCGGCGGTGGCGAAACAGGAGCTTGGCGGTGCAAGCGCCGGCCTCCGGGTGGGCCTCGGCATCCTGCACGAGCGCCGTGAGCCACCCTGGCTCCACCTCGGTATCGGAGTTCAGCAGCGCCGCGTAGGGTCCCGGTGCCGACTGGAGTCCGGCGTTGTTACCGGCCGCGAAGCCGAGATTGCGGCCCAGCCGCCGCACCTCTAGCCAAGGATGCGCCCGCTCGGCTCGCTCGGCGGAACCGTCCCGCGACCCGTTATCCAGCACAACCGCCTGCCAGCGGTCCTGCGGGTAGTCGGTGTGGCGCAGTGCCTCCAAGCACGCTGGTAGCACCTCCAGCCCGTTGTAGTTGAGCACAAATACCGAGACGTAGGGGGCCGGGTCGCCAGCGGTCACTCGAACCATACCTCCTGCACTGCGACACCCAAGGCGCGCGTGTCGTCGCCGAGACCGAGGTCGGCCGGCACCAGCGGCTCGTCCACCTCGATCTTCACTTCCACCGGGCGCGGCGTCGGTACTGCCGGCACGGGATAGCTGAACCGCTCCAGCCCCGGCGACGCGAGCATAAACGTCCCCACCACCCGATCATCCACCAGCACGCGCCCCGTCGCCGGGCGCGGCCCGTGATGCGGCCGGACAATGGCAATCCCGACGCTTTGCACGAGGTCGTCTTGGGTGAGAAAGAGCGATGCCGACATCTCCATCCAGCGCACCGGCGGCGGCCAGTCTTCCGTTGGGTACCAGCCGTGACCCAAGAACGGCTCTTCCCCCTCGCCCATCACCACGCGCGCTGGCGGCGGTTGCCAGCACACGGGAATATCGTCAGCCGCCCCTCCGTCCCTCCCGCCATCTACACCTTCCTCCCGTCCCTCGTCTGCGTTTATCGCCCCTCCCTCGTCATTCCCGCGCAGGCGGGAATCTCCTCCTGTGCTCGGTACCGGGCGCGAGTGGCCGGCCGCTGGCGCGTCGGGCAGGCGCAGCCAGCATGGCGCCAGCGCCAGCAATGTCGTGCCGGGCGCGTGCCGCGGCTCCAGGGCAAAGCGGGTAGCGCGAAAGCGGCGCTCGCCGGCCCCGCGCCAGTCGGTGCCCATCCACACGCCGCCGGAGACCGCGTACTCGCCCGGTCCGAGCGGCAGCACGCCCAGGTTGCACAGCACTTCGCCCTCTCCCGCCGGTACCGTCAGTCCGCCCCCTGTTCTAGCCAGGGGCAGGCTTTGCGCGCGGGTCGTGACCGTGTGCAGCGCACTCCCGTCCGGGCGATGCAGGCCCACCGCAAAGGTCACGTCCTCGCAGTCCACACGCGCCTCATACGACAGTCGCACCGTCACCGGCACACCGGGAAAGAAATGGGTCGTCGGCTTACCGGACGGATCAATCGTCTCCACCAGCCGGAGCGAGATCGGCGACGCAGCATCGGCCTCCGTGGAAGCGCCGCCGCGGTCGGTGCTGGCCCCGCCGTTCCGCCGGCCGGCCTGCGCCTCCGCCAGATAGGCCCGTGTCACCCGTTCGGGATCGCCGATCTCGCGCACGCGACCCGCCTCGATCCAGAGCGCCTCGTCGCAGAAACGCCGCACGGCCACCGCGTCGTGCGAGACGAAGATGATCGTCTTCCCCTCGCGCTTGAAGTCGGACAGCGTGGCAAAGCACTTCTGGCGAAATGAGGCATCCCCAACGGCCAGCACCTCGTCAATCACCACGATGTCGGGGTCAACGTGCGCCGCGATGGCGAACCCCAGCCGCATCTGCATTCCCGACGAGTAGTGTTTGAGCGGCGTGTCAATAAAAGTTTCCAGTTCGGCAAAGCGCAGGATGGAATCGTAGTGCAGCGCCATCTCCCGACGACTCAACCCCAGGAACGATCCGTTGAGAAAGATGTTCTCGCGTCCCGTCAGATCGGGATGAAAGCCGGCGCCTAGCTCCAGCAGCGCGAAGACGCGCCCGTTCGTCTGCACGGTGCCTGACGTAGGACGCAGCGTCCCCGCGATGAGCTTCAGGATCGTGCTCTTGCCTGATCCGTTCTGGCCGATGATGCCCAGCGTTTGGCCCCGCGCGGCCCGAAAGGAGACCTCGCGCAGCGCCCAGAACTCCTCCGGGGCCTCGCGCCGCTGGAGCAGGAAACCGAGCACGGTTTCCTGCAAGGTGCGGCTCTGCTCGTGCCGGATGGTGAACGACTTCGAGACGTTCGAGAGGGTGACAGTATCCATGCGTTTTCGAAGGACGGGCCGGGCGCGAGGACCAGCCCATCAGCGATTCGTCAGTGTGTCAGATCTCCTCGGCAAAGCGATGGGCATTGCGGCGGAAGAAGTACCATCCCGCCACCAGACAGACCAGCCCGATCGCCAAGGGCACGACGGTGTGCCGGATAATGCCGTAGTCGTAGAGCAGAATATAGCGGTAGTCCGTGACGAGCGACGCCATTGGGTTCAGACGGTACTCCAGCAGCCAGATGTCTATGCCGCCGCCCCAGGGCAGCGGGAGCTTGTTGGGCAGCAGCTCTAGCTCCCAGAAGATTGGTGTCAGGAAGAACCATGCCAGTAGTCCCACGTCGAGCACGTGCTCGACGTCGCGGTAGAACACGTTGAGCGCCGCCACGATCAATGCCAGTCCCACGACGAGCACAAACTGCACGGCGATGATTATTGGGAGGCTCAGAACCCACCAGGACAGCGGGACTCGAAACAGCAGCAGCAAGACAAAGAAGACGATGAGGCTCAAGATAAAGTTGATCAGATTGGAGAACACGACCGAGATCGGCAGTAGCTCGCGTGGGAAGTACACCTTGTCAATCAGATGCGCGTTGCCGACGATGCTGCGCGCTGCCCCGGAGACCGATCCGGCGAGGAAGTTCCACGCCAACAGGCCGCACAAGGCGAACAATGGGTAGTTCGGGACGTTCTGCGCTCTGGCGATCACGGTGAAGACCACCGTGAAGATCATCACCATGAACAGGGGGTTGAGAAACGACCAGGCAAACCCTAGCACCGACCGCTTATAGCGAGTCTTCAGGTCGCGCACCACGAGGTTTCGCAACAGATCGCGGTACGCCCAGATCTCACGCAGGACGTTGATGGTGGCTGACAGGAAACGCACAGGAGCTTGCCTTGTTAGCGTGGGCAGCAACTGGCCCGGCACCATAGCGGGTGCCCGAACCGGGCGATTGTAGCACGCTGCGGCGTCGGACTGCTGCCGACCGGAGGTCTCCGGTCACGCTCCAATGCTGGAACGAGCCGACAACCCGACGGCTACCCGTCTAGCTGTCGGCTGCGGTGTCGCTACCGTTGTTGCCGGCGGGCTGCTCACCTGCCGCGGTCCCGTCCGGCTCGCCCTCCTGGATAGCCTCCTTCAGGTGAGCGGCAATATCGGCCGGAAACCACTCGTCAATCGTCGCTTCCAGTTCGTGTATCCGCATGAGGCTGTATTGGGCTTCCAGCGCCTCACGATCCACGATACCCTGACTGATGAGCAGCTCGACCAAGGCCCGAACCTGGATATGGCTGGTGATCGCATGGCCGGCAACGGCTATCATCATCCGGGCTATCGGACCGAGGTGCGCGAGTTCGCTGTCCGGCTCTGATGCTGCCAATGTCGTTACTCCCTGCTACTAAGGCGATTGTACCCTACGGCTCGATCACTATGACTCCGCTCGTCACCGTCGTCGTCGTGAATTGGAACGGCCTCT
The DNA here is from genome assembly GCA_022826725.1 of Chloroflexota bacterium. GTDB lineage: Bacteria > Chloroflexota > UBA11872 > UBA12225 > JAJDUF01 > JAJDUF01. Next base: position 587,965 of record JAJDUF010000016.1, on the reverse strand, counting down.
CCCTACTGCGCCGCTGCTTGCCGCCGGTGCTCGCGCAGCGCGGCGTACCGTATGAGGTCATCGTCGTTGACAACGGCTCCAGCGACGGCAGCCTGGACTGGCTCCGCCGCCTCACCACCACCCTCGCCGCCTCGCCGGCGGCGCCGCCCCTGCGGATTCTGGCCAGCGAGCGCAATCTGGGCTTTGCCGCCGGGAACAATCTGGCCATTCGCGAGTCGCAGGCGCCGTTCATAGCCACGCTGAACAACGACGCCTGGCCCGAGCCGGGCTGCCTGGCGGCGCTCGTCGCGGCCGCTGAGTCCGCCCCGAGCATCGGCAGTTGCGCTGCGCAACTGGTCTTTGCCAGCCGCCCCGAGGTTGTCAACTCCGCTGGCATCGCCCTCGACCGGGCTGGCATCGCCTGGGACCGCGAAGTAGGTGCGGCGCGTCATCCACCAGGTCCGGTTGCCGAAGTCTTTGGCGCCTCGGCCGGGGCGGCGCTCTATCGGCGCGCGATGCTCGACGACGTGGGCCTCTTCGCCGAATCGTTCTTCATGTACCTGGAAGACGTTGATCTCGCCTGGCGTGCCCGCCTCCGGCAGTGGCAGTGCGTGTACGTACCGGCGGCGGTGGTGCGTCACCTCCATTCGGCCAGCGCGGGTGAAGGCTCGCCCTTCAAGCTGTGGCACCTGGGACGCAACAAGCTCGCCGTGCTGGCCCGTTGCCTGCCGGACCGCCCCCTGCTGCGGTATAGCGGCGCGATCATCGGCTACGACCTCGCAGCGACGCTCTTGGCGCTGCTTGCCCGCCAAGACGCCAGCGGCGTGCGCGGTCGTTGTGCCACCCTGCGCCGCTGGCGGGAATTGGCAGCCGAGCGGCGGCGGATTCAGAGCCGGCGCACCGCAGACTGGGACGACGTGAGCGCGTGGCTGGAACCGGTCCCCACGCCGGTAGAGGTGTGGCGACGATTTCGCCACCTGCGCGCGGTACTGGCGAGCGTGTGACCGCCGACCAAGCTGCCATGACCGACGACACACCTGCCGAGGGCACGATTACCGCGCTGATAGCCGTACCGGGCAAGGCCGGCCGCTTGCAGCTTTACTTGGACGGTCGCCTAGCCCGCGAAGTCAGCGCGTTCGCGGCCGCCGCGCAGCAGCTCAATCCGGGGCAGTACCTCTCGGCCGACGCCCTAGCCACGCTGGTAGATGCCGAGGAACGCGAGGCGGCCATGGCGGCTGCGCTGCGGCTGCTCGGCCAGCGCGCGCGCAGCGTGGCCGAGCTACGCACGCGGCTCCTACACCGGGACTACCCACCGGCAATTGTCGAGCGGGTCATCGCCCGGCTCAAAGCGCTGCGCTACCTCGATGACACCGCGTTCGCACAGCGCTGGGTCGAAACTCGCCAGCGAACCAGCCCCCGCGGCGCCGCTTTATTGCAGCGCGAGCTACGCCAGCACGGCATTGCCGGTCACGTGGCCGAGCAGGCGGTGGCGTCGGCAGCCGGCGATGCCTATACCCAGGCCCGCCGTGCGGCCACGCCGCGGCTAGCCCGCCTTGTCCGCGCGGACTTCCAGACCTTCGCCCGCCGACTGGGCGGCTTCCTCACCCGCCGCGGCTTCTCCGCCAGCGTCGTGTACGCCGTCGTCCGCGACCTCTGGCAAGAGCGCGGCGATTCCGTCCCCGACGGCTACGACGAACCCTAGACCGTGTAAGAAAATAGCACAAGAATGACGACCGGCAGGCTTCCTTCTCCAACATATTCGGAGAGGTGCCGGGAAGTGAAGCCCGCCTCCCCTACACCACCGCCTCCGGCCGTTGGTAGCTCGTGCGAATAACCGTCGTGATCCCCCCGCGCACGTTGAATGTGGCCATGACGGTGAGCCGCACCGGGTCGAGGGCGGCGACCAGATCATCGCGCACGATGTTGGTCACGTCCTCGTGGTAGTGCCCCTCGTCGCGGAAGGACCACAGATAGAGCTTCAGCGATTTCAGCTCGACGCACCGTGGCCCCGGCACGAACACGATCCGAAACGTCGCAAAGTCCGGCTGCCCCGTCATCGGACACAAACAGGTGAACTCCGGGAGCGTCAGGTCAACCTCGTACTCGCGGTCGGGATAGTTATTGGGGATCGTCTCGAGTTGCTTGCTCGGCTGCGTCGTCATGCATGTACCTCACACCGGGCAATGCTGTCGCTAGACCCTGTTGACATAATAGGGGTGGCGTAAGACGGATGATGGTGGGTTGTCCTGTTGCATGTAGTGTACCCCGCCGCTCAGGCCGGGGGGTATGCTGCTTCGTTAGTTTGATTCGGAGGGCGTCCTGCGGCTAAGGTTGCGGTATCGTCATGGGAGATCGTAGGCGGTTCCGGATAGGTATGCAGCGCCGCCGCGTCTGGCTGGGCCAATCGCTCGGTAGCGTGGGCAGCGTGCTCCTCGCGGCGTGTGCCGGTCCTAGCCCGCAAACGACCGGGGCGGATCAGCATTCCGAGCCGGTGGGCTCGGCCGGCGGCGACTCCCGCGATCAGCCGGCCGGTCGAATTGCCTTTGTCAGCAAGGGCAATATCCATATCTGGGCCGATGGGGCGGCAACGCCGCTCACGACCGATGGTGCCTCCCGTCAACCGGCTTGGTCCCCCGATGGCCTATTTGTCGCCCACGTCAAGGTGCAAGACAGTAGCTCAGACATTTGGGTGATGGAGGCCGGCGGCCCCAAGCTGTGGCGCTTGACCTACTACGGTCAGCAGCCGCTTGAGTATCGTCGCTGGGCATTCCGGCCACGCTATTGGCCGAGCGGAGATCGGCTGCTCTTCCTTTCCGATGATGGGACCTACGACCTGCGAGTGTGGCAGCTTGACTTGGATGGTCGGCCCGGCCGTCCCTTGCTGCGCGCACCGGACGGCCAGGGTGGCCTGGACCATCCCTCCGTCTCGCCGGATGAGCGCCGCCTGTTGGTCACGTCCTACCGCGAGGCGCAGCCGCAAGTTTGGGCCTGGGGTCTGCCCGATGGCCCGTGGCAGCAGCTAACCCAGGCGGCCGAGGGGGCCTACGATCCCGCTTGGTCGCCGGATGGCACGCGCATTGCCTACACGCAGCGGCAAGCGGGTGGACACGACATCTGGATCATGGCCGCGGACGGCAGCGGTGCGGTGCCCGTCACGACCACTGGCCACGCACGCTCGCCATGCTGGTCCCCGGCCGGTGACGCATTGGCCTATCTGAGCGATGATGGCGCTGGGTTCGACGTGTGGGTCACACCGCCGCCAGTGCCCGGCGCCACGATGGGAGACGGCACGGCGCGCGATGAGCCACGCCAACTGACGAGGGGAGCGGCCGTGGATGCCGTCTCGGGCCTCTCTTGGGCTGGATAGACGCTCGTGAAATGGCCGCTCAGCTTCTTGCCGCGTCTCGCCCCGGTGCTCATCGGGGGCGTGGTCCTGGTGCTGCTCTATCTCTTGGTGCGCTTCTACGACACGAGCATCGAGAGCTATCGCCTGGAGCAGCGTGCCGAGGTCGTGCGCCAGGAGATTGCTCGCCTCGAAAGCGACAACCAAGCCTTGGCTACCCAAGTTGCTCAGGCACGAACCGCTGAGTACGTCGAGTTGATTGCCCGCGAGCGCCTCAACATGATCCGACCGGGTGATCGGCCGCTCGTCATGCTGCGCGAGCCGCCACCGGCGGCGCATACACAGCCCTTGCCGGTGCCGGCCGCCGCGCCCCGGCCGCCACCGCCGGTGGCGCCGTCCGTGCCACCCGCCGGATTCGGGCACGTCGGTGAGTGGCTGAATCTCTTCTTTGGATCGGCATAGCTAGTGACAGTGGAACGATGCCCACCACGGAGACGGTACCCGTGACTGAAGACCTGCGGCCGGCGCCACCGCCGGAGCCGCTCACCGTACACATCCGCCGCGTTGACCCGTCGTTGCCGTTGCCGCGCTACGAGAGCGTCGGTGCCGTCGGCTTCGATCTGGCCTCGCGGGTCGCTGCCGATATTGCTCCCGGGGAGTTGGCGCGTATCCCGGCGAACGTGATCGTGGAGGTGCCGCCGGGCCATGCTCTGCTCGTCGCCAGTCGGAGTAGCACCCCGGCCCGCTGGGGGCTGCTGGTGCCGCACGGTATCGGGGTCATAGATCAAGACTACTGTGGCCCGGACGACGAGATTCACATCCAGCTCTTGAACTTTCGCTCCAAGCCGGTGCATGTGCCGCGCGGTACCCGCCTGGCGCAGGGGCTTATCGTCGGGATTGCGCGCGCGCGCTGGCTCGAAGTTGACCGCACCGGTCGTCCGAGCCGCGGCGGCTACGGTAGTACCGGCGTCGCGGTCCCGGCGGTGTCGGCTGAAGACGTGGACGGGGCGGCGTTGTGATGACGGCGACGGCTATGCCCGAAGAGCCACCGGCCCTCGCCGGTGAGTTGATTAGCGCAGCGGCCATCCGGCAGCGCGTGGCCGAACTGGCCCAGCAGGTCCGCGCTGATTACGAGGGGGGGGACTTGCTCCTCGTGGGCGTCCTCAAAGCGGCGGTGACCTTCATGGTGGACCTCGCCCGCGAGTTGGCCTTGCCGCTGGAGATGGACTTCATGGCCGTGTCGAGTTACGGCCCGGGCACGGAGTCCAGCGGCATCGTGCGGATTATCAAGGACCTGGACGTGAGTATCGAAGGCCGGCACGTGCTGGTCGTCGAGGACATTGTTGACACCGGCGCCACGCTGCGCTATTTGCTGCGGACGTTGCAGGCCCGCCGGCCGGCCAGCCTGCGCGTCTGCACCCTCCTCAACAAACGCAAGGCACGCAAGGTAGAAGTGGCGCTCGCCTACGTCGGATTCGAAATCCCTGACTGCTTCGTTGTCGGCTATGGGCTGGACTACGAGGAGCAGTACCGGAACATGCCCCACCTCGCGCTCCTGGCCGACGACACACAGCCCGCCGAGTGATGCTGAACAGGGTGGCTTATCCCTCATTGTGGCTCGGTGCTATAATGGTCTTTAGGTGCTGCACCACTGCTCGCGTTCCCGGCTTGCGGCATAGGCTCTCGGGACCAGCCACGGCGGTGTAGTGCAGGTACTTTCCACGGAAGGACGGCGGTCCAATGGACACTCGCTGGCTGCGGAATAGTTTCGTTTATCTCGTGATTATGGTCGCTGTTCTAGCGATCTTCTTCACACTGGTCAACCCTTCACCACGGGAAGATAAGATTCCCATCACCGAGTTGATGACGATTGTGCAGCGCGATGCCGGGAATGGCCGCATTGATACCATCGTCGTTGACGGCAACACCCTGATTGCCGATACCAGTGACGGCGAGAAGACGGCTATCAAGCCGGAACGCTCCGACATCATGGAGATGCTGCAAGCGCGCGGCATCAAGGACGAGCAGGTCAATGTCGAGGTGCGTCAGCCCGGCCGGCTCGGCCCGTGGCTCGGTTTGATCGGCTCCTTCCTCCCAGTCATCATCTTCGGTGCGCTGTTACTGTTCATGATGCGTCAAGCCCAGGGCAGCAATAACCAAGCACTCTCTTTCGGCAAGAGCCGGGCGCGCCTGTTCATGCGTGACAAGCCCACCATCACCTTCGCCGATGTCGCCGGAGTGGAAGAGGCCAAGCAAGAGTTGGCCGAGGTGGTGGAGTTCCTGAAGTACCCGGAGAAGTTCTCCGCCTTGGGCGCCCGTATTCCGCGCGGCGTGCTCTTGGTCGGCCCGCCCGGTACCGGCAAGACCTACCTCTCCCGCGCCTGCGCTGGGGAAGCCGGCGTGCCGTTCTTCTCGATCAGTGGCTCCGAGTTTGTCGAGATGTTTGTCGGCGTCGGTGCCAGTCGCGTGCGCGACCTGTTCGAGCAGGCCAAGCGGAATTCCCCCGCCATCGTGTTCGTAGATGAGATTGACGCCGTGGGGCGCCAGCGCGGCGCCGGCCTCGGTGGCAGCCACGACGAGCGCGAGCAGACCCTCAACCAAATCCTGGTTGAGATGGATGGGTTCGATACCAACACCAATGTGATCGTCCTGGCCGCCACCAACCGCCCCGACGTGCTGGACCCGGCACTACTGCGTCCTGGACGGTTTGATCGCCGCGTGGTGATTGATAACCCCGATGTGCGCGGGCGGCAGGCCATTCTGGAGATTCACGCCCGCGGCAAGCCGCTGGCTCCCGATGTCGGCCTCGACCGGCTGGCCAAGCAGACGCCCGGATTCTCCGGCGCAGACCTGAACAACCTCCTCAACGAAGCGGCCATTCTCGCCGCACGGCGCGACAAGCAATCCATCATGATGTCGGAGCTAGAGGAGGCCATTGATCGCGTGATCCTCGGCCCGGAGCGCAAGAGCCGCGTCATCAGCGACCGTGAGCGCCAGTTGAAGGCCTACCACGAGGTCGGTCATGCGCTCGTGGCCAAGATGCTCCCCGAAGAAGACACCGTCTACAAGCTCACGATCGTCGCGCGTGGTATTGCCGGCGGCTACACGGCGCTGCTCCCCGAAGAGGACCGCATGCTCACCAGCCGCGTGCAAGCCGAGGCGCGGTTGGCTTTCTCCTTGGGTGGCCGCACCGCCGAAGAGATCGTCTTCGGGGAAGTGACCACCGGCGCCACCGATGACCTCGAGCGCGCGACCGAGTTGGCGCGCCGCATGGTGACCCAATGGGGGATGAGCAGTAAGCTGGGACCGCGTACCTTCGGGAAGAAGGAGGAGCTGGTCTTCCTCGGTCGGGACATCAGCGAAACGCGCAACTACAGCGAGGCGACCGCTCTGCTGATTGATCAGGAGATCAGCGACCTCATTGACGTGGCCCACGAGCGGGCACGCGACATTATCGTGGAGCATCGCGACAAGCTTGGCGAAATAGCGCAGAAGCTGCTGGAAGTCGAGACGCTCGACGCCGAGGCCTTCCACGCCATGTTCGACGGAGAAGCGCCGGTCTCGGACCAGGCGGATGAGTCTGTGGACGAGGCCCCCGAGGCTGAAGCGGAGCCGGAAGAGCAGCCCAAGCAACAGCCGCGACCAATACCGGCGCCGTCCTCCTAAGCGGTCAGCAGCTACCTAGTCGCATGACCCGGCGTGGCCCCGTAGCTCAGGGGTTAGAGCGCGTGTCTTATAAACACGTGGTCGGTGGTTCAAATCCACCCGGGGCCACCATCCACTTCCCCATCCCGTACCGATCTAAGGTAGTCCGCAATACAAGGGCTGTGACTCTGGTTGGCGTCTAGCCGATATCGGGTAGCGGCTCTTGCAGCACTTCATTGAGCAAACGCGCCGCTAACTCCGAGGGCACATCCACACCCTCGATAGCCTCGGAGTTGATGACCGACCGCAGGGCTTCCTCTCACATCGCTCCTCCGGCTCGCAGTTCATCAAGGCGGGAGCCTGTGGTCTGTCCATTGCGTGATTCGGGTGTAGTGCGTGTGGAGAGGCCCATGGGGTCAGGCTGCTGCCTTATCCCCCCGCCGCTACCAAGTCTCTGGTGGCTGGCGGGCTCCGCTCTGCCACCTTCTCGGCCCTGGCTGGCGCGAGTTGCTCGATAGCCACAGCGGGAGTCATGCACCACAGTGCCCAACCGCGCGCGCGTCGAGCACCTCCAGACTGACAATGTGGCCGTCCTCGTCTACCAGAACCGACACTCCTTCCTCAATGTCAATCGTATCCCGCGCCGGCACTGCCTGTAGCTCGATATACAACACATCAGCTTCCGCGTCGTAGGTGATATGCATAGTTAGCTCCCTGCTAGCCCCGCGCGGTGGGGTACTACTGTGATGATAACCAGCGTATCCGGGCCAGCTCATATAAGCCGCGACCTCAGGTATCGGGGCCACACATTAGACGCGGCGCCGCGGCTGGCGCACTCCACACATCGGTCATCCAGGGTACAATGACAGCACCTCACCAATCGGGTGAGCGATAGCGACCAAGAGGGAGGATTGACATGTACGGGAGCCGCGGACGCATTGGCTTGCTGGTGCCCTCCGCCAACACGGTTGTCGAGCCGGAGGGACGCCTGATCCTGCCGGACGGCTATGAGACCTACGCGACCCGCATGCGTAACCAGGAGGTCGGCGCCGAGGACCTGGCCTGCATGAACGTCCACATAGACCGCGGCGTTGACGAGCTACTCAGCACGCACGTGGATGTCATCGCCTTTGCCTGCACTTCCGGCAGCTTCTTTGAGGGCGACAAAGGCGAGCGCGCCTTGGGCGAGCGCCTACGCGGAGGCAGTAATGTCCCAACCGTCACCACCGCCGGGGCCGTCGCCGCCGCGCTCCACGCCGTCGGCGCGCGGCGTATCTCGATGGCGACGCCCTACGACCCCCACCTCAACGAGCTTGAGGTGCAGTTCCTCACCGCACACGGCTTCGAAATCGTCAGCGACGCCTGCATGGACATCGAGCAAGCCTTCGACATTGGCGTGGTCCCGACGGCCGAAGTGCAGCGCTACGCGCTGGAGCACTTCGACCCGCGTGCCGACGCCTTGTTCCTCAGTTGCACCAACCTGCCTACTTTCCCGGTGATCGCAGCCCTGGAGCAGGAGACCGGCGTCCCCGTCGTGACCAGTAATCAGGCCACCTATTGGGAATGCCTGCGGGTGCTGGGATTTGCCGGGACTATCGAGGGCTATGGTCAGTTGCTGACCCAGTTCCAGCCTACAGTGGTACCCGTAGCAGCTGGATGACGACCATTACCACTGCCGGGCCACTGCGCGTCGGCGTAGACATCGGCGGCACCTTCACCGACGTGGTCCTCATGGGGCCGGACGGGCTGCGTGCCTGGACCAAGGTCTCCTCGACCACCGCCGACTACTCCCGCGGCATCATTCAGGGCTTGGAATCACTGTTGGCCCAATTGGAACTGGCCGCCCCCGCCCTGAGTGATATTGTCCACGCCACCACCGTTGCCACGAACGCTATTCTAGAAGGCAAGGGCGCCCGCACCGGCCTCATCACGACCGCCGGCTTCCGCGACGTGCTCGAAATCCGGCGCCTGCGGATGGCTCGCCTCTACGACCTCCGCTGGCAGCCACCGCCACCGCTGGTGCCGCGGGCGCTGCGGATGGAAGTGGACGAGCGCCTCGACGTGCAGGGGCAGGTCATCCGGCCGCTCGACGAGGCCAGCGCCCGCCGCGCCATCGCCCGGCTCGTGGACGCGGGCGTGCAGACCGTCGCGGTCGTGCTGCTGCACTCCTACCGCAACCCCCGCCACGAAACACACATCGGCGAGCTACTGCACGAGCTGGCGCCGCACGTCACCGTCTCGCTGTCCTCCCGTGTCCTCGCCGAGATCGGTGAGTACGAGCGGACCAGCACCACGGCGATCAATGCGTTCATCGCGCCCGTGATCCGCACCTATCTCGCCTCCTTGCAGCGCGCCCTGGCGCAGCGCAGCTTGGGTGCCCCGGTATTCGTGATGCAGTCGGCCGGTGGCATGATGACCGCCGCGCAAGCCGCCGAGCGGCCGGTTCACGTGATCGAGTCCGGGCCAGCGGCCGGGGTCATGGGCGCCGCCTCGCTGGCCGCCACCATGCAGGTACCCAATGTGATTACCCTCGACATGGGCGGCACGACGGCCAAGGCGTCGGTGATCGAGGACGGTCGTATCACGCGCACCCACGACTACGAGGTTGGCGGCGGTATCAGCCACAGCGCCCGGCTGCAGAGCGGCGGTGGCTATGCGCTGCGTGCGCCGGCCGTGGACTTGGCGGAAGTGGGTGCCGGCGGCGGCAGCATCGCCTGGATTGATCCCGCCGGGGCGCTCCGTGTCGGCCCCCAGAGCGCCGGCGCCGAGCCGGGCCCCGCCTGCTACGACCTCGGCGGCGCTGCCCCGACGTTGACTGACGTGAACGTCGCGCTCGGCTACCTCCACCCCACGCATCTCCTCGGCGGCAGCCTCCCGATCAAAGCGAACCTTGCCCACCGCACGATCACCGACCGAATTGCCGCGCCGCTGGGCGTCTCCCTCCGGGAAGCGGCCTACGGCATCTACCGGCTCGCGGTGTCGCATATGAGCCGCGCCGTGCGCGCTGTGACGGTCGAGCGCGGGCGCACGCCGGCCGACTTCACGCTCTTCGCCTTCGGCGGCAGCGGGCCGCTCCTGGGCGCCGACCTGGCGCGGGAGCTAGGCATTCGGCAGGTGGTCATCCCGCCCTTTCCGGGCCTATTCAGTTCCCTGGGCCTGCTCTGCGTGGACATGACCCAGCACGATGTCCGCACGGTGCTATTGCCGCTCTCCGAGGTCACGTCGAGCGAACTGACCGACCATTTCGCGCAGCTTGAGGCGCGCTTACTGACCGACACGGCCGGCGGTGCAGCAGATCGCAAGCTGGCCCGCATCCATCGGTCCGCCGACGTGCGGTACAAGGGGCAGTCCTTCGCCTTGAGCATCCCGGTGGACGAGCCGGACCCGGCCGCGATTAGCGCCGCGTTCGCCGCCGAGCACGAGCGCACCTACGGTCACCGCGCCGAGCACGACCCGGTAGAGCTGGTCAATGTGCGGGTGGAGGTCGCCGTGCCCCAGGAGGCGACGCTGCGCTGGGGACAGTCGGTACGCCCGTCGGCGCAGCGTGGCGGTGCAACCCCGCGCTCGGCTTACTTCGGGGCGACTGTCGGCGAGCTATCGGTGCCGGTGCTGGACCGACGCGACCTCACCGCCCAGGCGCAGGCCGGACCGCTGATTGTGGAAGAGTACGACACCACCATCGTCGTGCCGCCGGGCTGTACCGCGCGGCGCGATACGCGGCAGAACGTGGTGCTTGAGGTGGGAGCGGCAGGATGAAACGGCGCTTTGACCCGCTAGGAACCGAGATTCTCAAGAACGCCCTGGAGTCGCTAGTTGACGAGATGGCGATGACTGTCTTACGCACGGCCTACTCCAACAACCTCAAGAACAGCATGGACTTCTCCACCGCGCTCTGCCAGCCCTCCGGCGAGTTGGTCGCGCAGGGCTTGACCCTCCCGCTGCATCTCGGCTCCGTCCCCCACGCCATGCAGTCCATTCGTGCTGCCTACGGCGACGATACCCAACCCGGCGACGTCTTCATTCTCAACGACCCCTACGCCGGCGGCACCCATCTCCCCGACATCTATGTCGTCAAGCCGATCTTCTGGCAAGGCACGTTGGCGTGCTACCTGGTCACCATCGCCCACCATGCCGATGTCGGCGGCAAGGTCGCTGGGGGCAACGGCTGCGATGCCACCGAGATTTACCAGGAAGGCATCCGTATCCCGCCACTGAAGCTCTACCACGCCGGCCAGCCGAACGAAAGCCTCTTTGCCCTCATCGAAGCCAACGTCCGCGTGCCCCGTCTGGTGCTCGGCGATCTGCGGGCACAGCTCGCCGCCTGCCACATGGGCGAGCGGCGCGTCATCACGCTGTTCGAGCGCTACGGCCTGTCCGAGTTGCTCGAGCGGTTCGACGCCCTGCTCGATTACACCGAGCGACTGGCCCGGCAGGCGATTGCGGCCCTCCCCGACGGCGAATACACGTTCACCGACTACCTCGACGACGACGGCTTCGATCCGGGCCCCATCCCGATCACCGTCGCGGTGCGCGTCCACGGCGATTCGATCACCGCCGACTTCACCGGCACCGCGCCGCAGGTCCGCGGCGGCATCAACTCCCCCATCCCCTTCTCGCGCTCGGCCGTGTATGCCTGCGTGCGCTGCTTGCTGGGCGAAGAGGTGCCCAATAACGAGGGCTACTTCCGCCCGATTGAGGTCATCGCCCCGCCCGGCACGATTGTCAATCCCCTCATGCCGGCCCCGGTGGCGGCCCGCGGACTGACCGGCTTCCGCATTGCCAACGCCGTGCTCGGAGCGCTGGCGCAGTTGGCCCCGGAGCGCATTCCTGCTTGCGAGATGGGCGGCGACACCGGCGTCAGTATCGGCGGCTACGATGCAGCGGGCACTCCGTTCGTCTACCTGGAGTTCCTGTACGGCTCCTCGGGCGGCCGGCCCTGGGGCGACGGCACCGATGGCCTAACCAGCATCGTCGTCAACTTCTCCAATAACCCGGTCGAGGTGGTGGAGAGCGAGCTGCCGTTGCGCTTGGAGCGCTACGGCTACGTCCCCGATAGCGAAGGCGCCGGCCAATACCGTGGTGGGCTGTCCCTGGTGCGCGAATACCGTTTGCTGGAAGAGACCGCCACGCTCCAGCTCCGCACCGACCGCCACCAGCACCTCCCCTACGGCTTGGCCGGTGGACAAGCCGGCACCCCCACGCAGAACATCCTCAACCCTGACGGTGACGCCCAAGTGTTGTCGAGCAAGCCCACGCTCACCATCCACCGCGACGACGTGTTTCGCCACGCCGAGGCCGGCGCCGGCGGCTGGGGCAACCCCTTGGAGCGCGATCCGGCGCTGGTCCTGGCCGATGTTCGCAACGAGAAGGTCTCGTGCCAACGCGCGCGCAGCGTCTACGGCGTCGCGATCACCCCCACCGGCGACATTGACTGGCCCACTACCAGGAAACTCCGCTCCGATCCGTAGGAGCGCCTGCAACCGCTGCGACGCCTGCCGCCGCAATCCAGGGCCCCTCGCGCCACCCGATTGGTTTGGGTTGCGGCCGCTATAATGCCTAGAGCCGCACCAAGGGGCTGAAACAATGACTACGGAGTTGAGACGAGTATCGCTCGGCGATTTCGCCGCGAACCTCACCACGATTATTGAGCGCGTGGCCAGTGCCGGCGAGAGCGTCGTCATCGAGAACGATGGGCAGGACGTGGTCGTCGTCAACCCGGCCGTACCCCAGCGTCCCCGGAAGCGTTCACCCATCCGCTATAGGGGGCCGGGTGGCGTCTACGAGGAGTTCGAGAGTTACGAGGCGCTCAAGAAGCACCTGGATCGTCCCCGCACACCGGCTGAACAAGCAAGGCTCAACATTGTGGTAGAGCAAACATTGGCCAACCGTAAGGAACGTAACATCGCTCCGATGACTACGGCCGAGCTGGTGAGAAAAGGCAGAGAGCGGGGACTCTAAACGCATGGCACTGGACGTTCCGACTCTGGTTGTGGACGCATCGGTTGCTGCAAAGTGGTACTTGCCCGATGAAGACTATGCCAACCAGGCTAGCGCGTTGCTCGGCCACTTCCGCCAAGGCAAGATCAAGCTGGTAGCCCCTGAGCAAATCCGCTACGAAGTTCCATCAGCGATCACCGTCGCCACGCGAGGCCGTGCGCCGCGTCTTACTTTGGAGCAGGGCCGGCGAGCGATTGAAGAGTTCCTAGCCCTGGAGTTGGAGACGCTGGGGGACGATGATCTCGTCATCCTCGCCTATGAAGTCGTCCACGAATGCGGCTGCGCCTTCTACGATGTGCTCTACCTAGCGCTGGCACAAGAAATGGGTGTGCCGTTCATCACGGCCGACGGCCGGCTTTATCGGCGAGTCAGGACGATTCCGACTGTACTATGGATCGGTGATTTCCCAACCGTGATTGCGTAAGTAAGCGATGCCTGCGCCGCCCGTCGACCTCCACCGCACTCCCCCTCTCCACATGTGTGGAGAGGGGGCCGGGGGGTGAGGCTCACACCAACCATCTCACCCCGCCGCCCCGATGAGCGCCGCAACCTTCGTCTTGCCGTCGCCGATCAAGCCGAGTCCGTGCGCCGGGAACAGGTTCCGAAACTCGTAGTCGAGCAGATGGCCGAGAATCTCGGCGGGACTCAGCGTTGTTCTGGGCGGCAACCCTCGCGGATGCAAGCCGAGCGGAATGCCGCCGGGCGCCCACTTCCCAGTCGTTCCCAGCGCATCCCCAACGAACAGTGTTCCGCCGTGCAGCTCCGACAACAATGCACACTCGTCCAGCACCCAGATGGCCCGCAGGCCGCCCGGCAGCGCATCGCCATCCCGATAGGTCCGGAATGTTTCGACCAGTTCCAGGCGATCCGTATGGCCCTCCGGCACGTAGATCGGGGCGCCCGTCCGCTTGGCAAACAGCAGTGCCGACCGCTCGTGCCAGTGACTCGTGATAATCACCGCCCGGCAGTCCCCCGCCTGCTCGATCTCGTCGAGACCGATCCCCTCCAGCGGATCAATCAGGACACTCCCGGCCTCGGTCCGTAGCCAGTAGCACTCCAGCCGGTACTCCGGCCACACCACGTACCAGTGAAACAGGCCCGGCAGCACTTCCGTCATCATCTCAGCACCCCTTTTGCCGCTGCGTCATTGGCACGGGGAATACCCCCCCCACCGTCATTGCGGCGAAAGCCGCAATCCACGTCCCCCTGCACCGCGGGGGGACCATAGGATGGTCAGCAGCACCACTAGCGATAGCGGGGGTGCCACTCGCCGCCTTGCCAGGATTGCATCTTGTATGGCCGGATGCGGATCAAATAGCGCGGTCGGTCGAGCGTCGGGATGAGATACCGGGGTCCGTCCTCGGCACCCAGATAGCGCGCGGCCATCCGGCGCCCCATCGGCACCCACTGGCCCTCGGTCGTTGGCCCCTCCACGATCTCGGCCCGGCCCTCGAACTGCACGCGCCGGTTGCCGGCCGAGTCGTCGGCGATGGACACTGACACCCGCGGCTCGTGCTTGATGTGCTCGACATAGGCCGACCGCTCACGAGCCACGATGTACAAGCAGCCCTCATCCGCATCGTACTCGTACCACAGCGGCACGACGTAGGGCGCTCCGCTGGGCTGCACCGTCGCCAACCGGCACGTCCACGGATGCGCCAAGAACTCTCGCATCTCGTCGTTGGTCAGTCCGCGCAGCGGAATCCCACTCCGATCACGCAGCGCCTCGTCACTCGCCATCGTTGCTCGCTCCTTCATTCCTGACTGCTTGGCCGCTATCGCTGCGGCTCCGGCTGTACAATCTGCCTTGAGGGTAACAAGGTCCACCCTGCCTAACCATCAGCGGACCTCTGCCGATCCACCCCGTCCGTCTCCGGTAGACGCCCCCTCTCCATATCATGGAGAGGGGACCGGGGGGTGAGGCAAGTACCAGCACAGGAGACGATATGTCCGGCCAAACACACAGTCAGCAGCTTTCCCTAGAGGCATTGCTCCCGGCCGCCCATGAAGCGGCGCAGTTGCTACGCGCCGCCCGGGCAACCGTCGCGGTGGCGGAATCGTCGTCCGGCGGCCTCGTTGCCGCGGCCCTGTTGGCCGTCCCCGGGGCCTCCGCCTACTTCCGCGGCGGCGGTGTCGTCTATACCGGCGACGCCAAGGCCCTCTTGCTTGATGAAGCGCCGGCGCGACTGACCGATCCCCGCGCGGCCACCCCGGCCCATGCCATGGTGCTCGCCGCCGCCGTGCGCCGCCGGCTGGATGCTTCCTGGGGCATCGGCGAAACCGGTGCCGCCGGCCCAACCGGCAACCGCTACGGTGACCCTCCCGGTCACTCCTGCGTGGCGGTCGTTGGCCCCGCCGGGCAGCAGGCCACCACCACCGTCGCTACCGGCGAGAGCGACCGCGCCGCCAACATGACCGCCTTTGCACTCGCCACGTTGCGGCTGTTGGCGCAGGTGCTGGCAGCGTGACCGCCCGGCGGTACGATTACTGCGGCAGCGGCTGACCCATCAAATCAACGATCTGCTGCTCGACCGCGGCCGAGAAGATCCCTACCTGTCCGTCGCCATACCGCCGCGCCTCGTCGAGTAGCACGTCGAAGTACCGGTCCCGCTCGGCGCGGTAGGCCGGGTCGTAGAAGCGGTTCGTCAGTTCATGCGGATCTTCCTGCAGGTCGTACAGCTCGCACAGGTCGCCCAAGTTCCAGACCAATTTCCACCTACCGTCGGTGACGAACCGCGAGGAATAGTGTCCGAACCAGTCACCGTGGAACTCGGCGTAATGCACCGACTTGTACCAGTCACCGCCTTGCAGCAGCGGTAGCAGCGACTTGCCGTGTAGCTGCTGCGGACCCATCCGTTCCGGCTCCTCTCCCGCCATCAGGTGCAGCAGCGTCGCCGTCACATCCATATGGTTGGCCGGTGCGCTCACGCGCCGGTGGCCGCCGGTCGTCCGGCTTTCGCTTGGTGTCGGTGGCTTGAAGAGCATCGGCAGGTGGTAAATCTCTTGGTACGGGTAGCTGCCCTTGCTGATGTAGCCGTGCGACTTGGCCATATCCCCATGATCGGTCGTGAAGACGATGGCCGTTTGGTCGTAGAGTCCTTCCTCCTTGAGCGTCGCTACCACCTCACCGACCATGTCATCAACCAGCTCCAAGTACGAGAAGCAGCAGGCCAGCAAGGCCTGCAAGTCCGCCTCGGCAACGGTATGGGGATTCTTCAAGTCGTCGAGCAGCCGCAGCTTACGCTGATACAGCGGCTTGCCCTCGAACCGGTCGTAGCGGTTGGGCCAGATCGGAATGTCCTGGGGGTTGTAGCGAATGCCGAACTCGTCCGGCACCATCCATGGCGAATGCGGCCCCGGAAACGCGCAGCACAGCGCAAACGGCCGGTCGGTGTCGCGGCTACGGAGGAAGTCCTGTGACATCCGCGCCGCCACCACGTCGGGAAAGCCCTCCATCGGCACGTCGAGCGTCCCCGCCTTGCCGTCCCCAACGCTCTTCACCAGCGGGCCGAGCGACGTGTTCGGGTGCCAGTGCGAGTTGTTCAGCGCGGCCGGACGGCTGGGGTCGGGTTGCTGTGTGTGCTCGAAACGCGAGTTGTACAGGTCCTCGGCCGGTCCAATGTGCCACTTCCCGAAATAGGCGGATTCGTAGTTCGTCTCCGCGGCGATCCAGTCGGGCAGCATCCAGACATCGGGGCGCAGGTGCTCGCAGTACGAGTACCGCGGTGACGAGTTGTTGAACATATGGTGTTCGTGTGGATACAGACCGGTCATCAGGCTGGCTCGCGCCGGCGAGCAGATCGGCGTCGGTGTGTAGTATTGGTCGAAGATCACCGCTTCCGCCGCCAGCGCGTCAATGTGTGGCGTGCGTACCAGCGTATCGCCGTAGCAGTCCAGCAAGTCGCGCCGCAGTTGGTCGCAAAAGAAGACCAGCACGTTAGGCCGGTCTGTCGGTACTCCGTCGCTCCCCATCTGGTCCTCCGTCGCTCGTAGTCGGTCGCCATTCCGGCCGGCTCAGTGTGCCACAGAGCGCTCAGCGCAGCCGGCCTGGATTCCTGCGCCGGTGGGATAAGACCGGCCGCGCCTCCCGGCGACGCGCGGCGCCTGTACTATAATCACCCTATATCCGCGCACTACTCCGAGACCCACCATGACGACCACAGCGCCTGCGCCCGTCACCATCATCCGGCCCTACCGTGAGCAGGGCGTCATTGACTACGCTCGCCTCGACTTCGATCCCGATGAGCCGGTCCTGAAGCCTGATGCGATGGAACAAAACGTCCCGCTGCACGAAATCCACGGCCTCCTCGCCAGTCGGTTCACCGCCTTCCAGCGGCGGCCCGATGTCTTCCTCGACTCCAACACCATCATCTGCTATGACCCCCGCAACCTCAACGTGCGCGTCTCCCCGGACGTGTATTTGGCCTTTGGCGTGGACGCGCACGCCATCCGGCAGCGCAAGCTGTATCTGCCCTGGGAGGTGGGCAAACCACCGGATTGGGTGCTGGAGGTGGCCTCGTCCAGCACCGGACGGGAGGATGTAAGCCGGAAGCGGGACCTCTATGCCCGCATCGGCGTGCCGGAATACTGGCGGTTCGATCCGCAGGATGGCGCGTATCACGGGCAGCGTCTGGCCGGGGACCGTCTAGTGGCCGGGGTATATGAGCCTATCGCGTTGACCACGGCGCCGGATGGCATCCTGAAGGGCTACAGCGAGGTACTAGGGTTGAGCCTGTGCTGGGCTGGTGGCTGGCCGCGGCTCTACGACCCGGCCACCGAGACCTACCTGACCAACTGGCGGCAGGAACGGGCTGATCGCCAGGCAGAGCGCAATGCCTATGAAGCGCAGGTCGCTGTCGAGCAGGCGGGCCGTCTGGCGGAGCGGGCGGCCCGCCGGGCCGCCGAGGCGCGCATCCGGCAACTTGAGGCCGAACTGCGCCGTCGGCAAGCGGACCGTTAGCCTTATGCCGCTAGGGTCCGGGGGGAGTCCCGGTCCTACTCTTGTCAGGGAAGATCGTCGGCGTGGTATTTCACCACCGCACAGTGCGGCCCCAATGTACCTTCACCGTGATGCCAGCCATAGCTGCCGGGCCAGAAGCCCCGGCTCTCCACCGCGTAGTAGGCCGTCAGGATGCTGCCGTCGGCCAGCTGTACCGAGCTAGGATACCCGCAATCCCTGGTCACGCTATCGGTGACCAAGACCAGCTTCTCGTCGGTGCGCCATGACCGCCCCTGATCGTGGCTGACCATCCCCCGCACGCCGCAGGGGGACAAACGGCGGCCATAGGTGAGCAGCACCCGGCCATCGGCCAGCAGCAGCAGATCGGGTGGATGCTCATTCCGTCCGCTGACTTGCTGCGGTGCCGTCCATGTCGCGCCACCGTCGGTCGACTCCGCGAGGGCCGTGTGCGCATCGTCGTTCGAGCGCATGGCCACCAGCAGCCGGCCGTCTGGGAACGGCAGGATTGAGCTTTCGTTGTACTCGACTGCGATGGAGCGAAATCCGGACCAAGTGCGGCCGTTGTCTTGCGATTGCAGAAACCCGGTTTCGCGATGTGGCGCCTCGGTAGGGTGATACTTGTAGTAGGGCATCAAGAGATCACCGTCGGCGGTGATGGTGATCCGCCCGAAGACGCCCCCGCTCTCACCAACGACCGAGGCAATCGGCTCGGCGCTGGACCACGTATCACCACCGTCCTCGGACCGACTCAGCACCACGGGAAAAGGCCGCCTCGTCTCGCTGCGATAGACACCGTTCTCATAGCAGTCCGCTCGATAGTAGGCACACAGCAGCACCCCGTCAGGCGTCACCCCAAAGGCCGGATTGCGGTCGTCCGGACCACGCGGGTCAATGTAAAACGGGTAGCTCCACGATTCGCCACCATCGTCCGAGACGAACGATGCCAGCCGTCCCCGTTGCCCCAGGTGAAAGTCATCGGTCCGGGCTACGATGACCACCCGGCCGTTAGACAACACGTTCATCACCGGCCAATATCCACCGGCATTGACCACCAGAAAGCGCTCCACCGCCCGTTCGCGGTGGATTTCCAGCGTTCCCGGCGCCACTTGCCGAAAGCGCGACTGCATCCAAGCGTCTGTCCCCGCTGCGGCGGCCAACGAGCTAGTCATCTTTCCTCTCCTCCCTTGTGCCGTGCGACTGAACGGCAGTGTACAGGCCGGCCAGGATCGGCGACAGGTATGCCTCCGTGGTAGTTTAGTGTTTACCTGCGTTGCTATCATGTGCCAGGCTAGGTGGGAATCGCTATCAAAACTGTCTCATCCCCCACGGAACGCTTCTAGCATTTGGATCAAGATGCGTTACGAACCGGCGGAGAAGTGCCCGCCGCTGCTGGCGCTGGGTGCGGCGCTCCAGATATTCGTCCCCAATACGATCAGCATCATCCTGCTCACGACGCTCGTTGCCCGCGCCTCAGGTCAGTCCGAGCGTTACTTGGGCTGGGTCGTCTTTACCGGGTTGGCGATCTCCGGCTTCAGCATCATCTTGCATGCGTTTCCGTTTCGGCACCTGGGGTCCGGCCGTCTCGTTGTGACGAATTTCAATATCCCGCTGTTAGCTATCTCCGTGTTGGCGCTCGAAAAGGGCGGCCCAAGCCTATTAGCGAGTTTGGTGGTCGCTTCAACCCTCCTGCAATTCTTGCTGATCGTGCGCCTTGCATCACTCCGCCGCGTATTCACGCCGACGGTCAGCGGCATCGTCATCATGCTGGTCGCGGTCTCGGCCGTGCCGTTTATCGTCGATCGCACCATCGGCCAATCATTCGATACGTCGCCGCGCATTCTCGTGCCCGGTATCGTCGCGCTGGGCGTCGGCCTTTGGGGCGCCTTGCAGTCTTCGCCGGTTGTGCGCCTCTGGACGTTGCCACTTACCGTTGCAGCCGGTCTAGCCGTCGCCGTGCCCATGGGGCTGTACGATACGAGCGAGGTGACTGCGGCCCCCTGGCTCAGTTTTCCCGAGTGGGCCTGGCCAGGCTTCGATCTCACATTCGGTATCCACTTCTGGTCGCTGCTCCCCGCCTTCCTATTCGTGAAGTTGACCGCATTCCTGAAGGCGGTTGGAGACCTCTCCGTCGTCTATCGCGCCTCGTACCGCCAGCCGACGGCGCTCGATTTCCGGGTGATCCAGAGTGGCCTGAACGTGTATGGCGTCACTACCCTGCTGACCGGCATCATCGGCACCCTGCCTGTCTCCGCACCGTGGTCGTCCACTGCGGTATACATCAGCTTTACCGGGATCGCCGCGCGAAATGTTGGAATATACCTCGGTCTATTGACCATAGCGATAGCGCCCCTATCTAAGCTGTTAGCACTTTTGATGGCAACTCCAAGCTCGGTGGTGAGTGCCGTCTATATCATCATTTTCGGGCTCCTCTTCGTCGAGGGCGCCAAGTCGGTGTTCGCTGGCCAAATTGATAACAAGAAGGCTGCGATCACCGGCGTGTCATTGGTGCTGGGCATATCCGCTGGGAGCTTTACCGGTCTGCTCGAGGGGATCGCGGGTGAGTTGATCGGCAGCGCGATCATCGTCGGCAGTGTCGCCGCCATCAGCATGACCCTGTATACGGAGTTTGTCGGCTATCGGCGCAGAAAGCTACAAATCGAGCTGACGCCGTCCTCGTTGCCGGCAGTGGACGGCTTTCTGGGCGAGTTCGCGTCGCGGCATTCGTGGTCGGAGGTTGCTAGTAACCGCCTCCGTTTGGTCGGCGAGGAAGTGCTATTGAGCCTCCTCGATCAGGATGACGACGCAGAATCGGCTCAAGAGCGGAAATTATTGGCCACTATCCATTCGGACGGCCAAGCTGCCGAGATCGAAATGATAGTCGTGTCGGACCCCCCAATTCCGGGGAACATCGAAGACCGGTTAGCCTACTTGAACGACGATCTCGTGCTGGAGGATGCCGAGCAGTTGTCCATGCGCCTCTTGCGCCATTACGCATCGTCCGTGCATCATCGCAAATACCACGGGATAGACATCATCACCTGTCGCGTGGATAAGTAGCGCGGCAAAGGACAAATAGCAGGGGGCCGCGCCGGTGATGTGTCCCACCGGCGCGGCCCCCTCAGCGGTCACCGCCTGTTTAGCGACCTTCCGTCCTTACTCCTCCTCGTAGTACCCCGAGCTGAAGGTCAGCCCGTCGTGCCGGACCACCCACTGGTGCCTCTGCACCGTCCCCGTGGCCCGCGGATTGGGCACCTGGTATCGAACCCACTGCCCTTCTGCCGTCGCTCCCACCAGTGCTCTACGGACCTCGCTGTTCAGAATGCGTTCCCCGACCCTCTTGATGTCCTTACCGACCAACACCGGGAGGAGCGGATTCACCAGATAGATGTCGTTCTCGTCAAGCAGCGTCAGGTGCCACTGACCGTCTACGCTCTCTGGACTGTTGTAGTACGCCACCGTCGCCGCCAGTCCTTCCCGCTCGTAGCGGTCTATCGCTTCCTGCACGTAAGCTCGCGTGCGCCCGGCCGGATCCTCGATGCTGGGATAGTAGCCGGAGGCAAAGATCCGGCCGTCGTGCCGGATGGCGTAAGCAATCTTCGGCACCTCCCTCAGCGTCACCGGATGCGGCCACAGGTATTCGATCCAGTGCCCCGCCTCTGTCGCCTTGGCGATCTCCTTGCCCAGTTCATAGCCGTCCGACCCGACCACGTCCTTGATGTCCGTGCCACGCAGCCGTGCGAACAGCGGATGCACGAAGTAGATGTCATTCGCGTCCGTCGCAAACAGGTAGAACTGCCCTTCGAAGCTGGCCACGCTGTTGTAGTACGCGGCCATCGCCTCCAAACCGTCACGATCATACCGCTCGATCGCCCGCTGCACGTACTCCACGGTGTATTCCCGCGGATCGGCGGTCTTCCACGCCGGCTCTTCCGCCTCCGTATCGGCGGTGTAGTAGCCCGATGCGAAGATCAGCCCGGCGTGCCGAATCACCCACGTCGTCTTCGCCTCTTCCACCTCGGTAACCGGGTTGGGCCACAGGTATTCGACCCAGTGTCCGGCCTCCGTCGCCTTGGCGATCTCTTTGCCCAGCTCGTAGCCGTTCGACCCGACCACGTCCTTGATGTCGGTTCCGATCAGGTGTGCAAAGATCGGATGAACGAGGTAGATGTCGTTCGCGTCCATCAGGAACAGGTACAGCGGCCCGTCCACGCTCTCCTGGCTGTTGTAATAGGCGACCGTCGCCTCCAGGCCTTCGCGCTCGTAATACGCGATGGCATTATTGACATAATCCACCACCACGTCCGCCAGATTCTCCCGCAGGACGGAATGGCCGGCCCCGAAGATCAACCCGTCATGGCGCAGATAGTAGAAGCGCCGCGGTTCTTTCTGGTTGGTAACTGGGCTGGTCGCCAACCGATCAGTCCATAGACCCTCTTCGGTCACCTTGCCGATCAGCGCTCCCACCACGGTGCGGGGGCCAGCCAGACTGCCCGCCACGCTCGGGAAAAGCGCCGATGCCAATACGGTCCGCTCACCCTCGCTGACGATGACCAGCGCACGATCACCCTCAATACTCGCTGGATTGTTGTAGTACGCGGCGGTCGCCTCCAAACCGTCTTGCTCGTACCGGGCGATGGCCGCCTTCACATACGCAATCGTCTGCGCCTCTGCCTCCGTGGCCGCCTCGGGTGGGGCCGTGAGTTCCCGTTCCCAGTCGAAGCGCTCGGTAGTGAGCCGCTGCTGGAGGCCAAGCGGGCCAACCACCCAAGTGTGGGTGCCATCGGTGAAGGATGTATGGTTGGTCGCCTTCTGCCAGGTCAACACCCCGTTCTTCGTCCGCTGCAGCGTCACGCCCTTGCCAGGATGATGCAGTTCGTTCTCCAGACAGTCGCCCACCGTGTCGGGGATCATGGCGTGCAGCTCCTTGAAGCCCAGTACGAACTTACAGTCCGCCGCCGCGCCCGCCCGCCCGCCGCCGCCAAAGAGCGCAAAGAGCAGGGCGGCAAAGACGACGACAGCGGCCATAGCGAGCGGCCAGACTACCCCCCGGGTGCCAATAGGTGTATGCAGGGTCATCGCTTCCTCCTTAGGAGACCGGCACTCGGTGCCGTTTCCTCAGCAGATCTGCCAGAGATATGCAGAAAAAATGCACGAACACATCCCTTTGACAAGTCAGGCTATCGTAACGAGGGAGCCCGGTGCTGTCAAGTGACTGTGCCGAAGGGTAATGTCAATCAAGCCGCGTTGCCGCAGTGAGATGAGGAGAGCACCGTGACCGGCACGCTGTCGTGGGAGGTCATGTACGCCGACGAGCGCTTCTCGTGGTTCTGGCCACCGGCCTTTGACCCCGAGCAGGAGCCGCTCCACGTACAGAATATCGTTACCCTGCTCGGAGCGCAGCCGGGCACGCGTCTGCTTGACCTCGCCTGTGGTCGCGGCTGGCTTACGGTGCCGCTAGCGCAGCGCGGCTTCATCGTCACCGGCTGCGACCTGAGCCAGGCCATGCTGGCGCAAGCACGGCAGGCCGCGACGCAGGTAGGCGTCAGCATCGCCTGGCAGCGCGCCGACATGCGTCATCTTCCGGCGGCATGGGCCGGGCACTTCGACTATGTGATTCACACCCTCAGTGAATTCGGCTGCTTTGCCGAGGAAGCCGAGAACCGGCGCGTGCTGGCGGAGGTCGCGCGTGTACTCACACCGGGCGGACGGTATCTCCTCGATATTGTCGTGAACCGCGACGGCTGGCTGGTGCGGGGGTGGTCGAGCGGCTGGCTGGAAGGCGCCGGCTTTCGCGTCCGTGAAGAATACTCCTACGACTTGGTGCGCGGCATCCAGCGCAGACGCTACCGGTGGGACGCCGGCCAAGGCCCCCAGGAATACGAGTGGCAGGCCCGCATGTACACCCCTACCGAGGTCGTGCAGATGCTTGAGGCCGCCGGCTTGCGACTGGTCGCCGCCTACGGCAGCCTGACCGGCGCCGAGCTAACCCGCGAGAGCACGGGCATCACCCTCGTCGCAGAAAAATGAGGCCACCTTGGCGCCTCACCCACTACGTGGAGAGGGAGAGGCGAAATGCACGGCCTGATACCATGTTCATGTCCGGTAGTGGCGTTGTCAAAGCCCTGGTGTTTCCTGAACAAGCTACACCATCGTTTGGTGGTACAGTGCGCGGACCGTTTAGCCTCGGAGCCATCGTCTCTTGCGAGCGGACGGACTCTAGTCCTGTCACTGTAGGCGTGGTAGCGAGGATGTCCCCGTGAGTCGGCTGATCCCCTTGGTCAAGCTCTGGTGCTGGGCTTGCTTCCTGGTCCTCCTGCCTATCGGCACGCCAGTGGTCCAGGCTTCCACGCCGGGCATCCTCATCACCGAGGTCATGGCAGCGAATACCCGCACGGTAGCCGACGACCGGGGCAGCTACTCCGATTGGATCGAGTTGCACAATCCCACCGACACGCCCGTCTCCCTCGCTGGCTACACCCTCACCGACGATCCCACTGCACCGACCAAATGGCCTTTGCCGGTCAGCATCCTAGCACCGGGGGACTTTCTGGTGATCTGGGCATCCGGCAGAGACCAAGTAACACCGGAAGGCTGGCACACGAGCTTCCGACTGAACCGCGGTGGGGAATACGTAGGCTTGTTCGATCCGGACGGGCAGCTCGTGGATGAGGTGGCGTTCGGCCCGCAGTTGGCGGATGTCTCGCTGGGCCGGCTGGGAACGGTGTCCAACCGGTGGGTACCCTTCCCCTTCCCCACGCCCGGCGCGGCGAATACGACCCGGCACCGCCTGCGGGCGGCACCGGGTGCGCCACCGGTAGCGGTCACGCCGGGCAGTGGACGCTATGCCGGCCCAGTGACGGTGCTGCTCTACACGCCGGTACCGGGCAGCGGCGTCTACTACACGCTGGATGGGTCCGACCCGACAGTGGACGGCGAGGCGTTTACGGCACCCCTGGAAGTGACGGAGACGACCGTGCTGCGGGCGGTGGCACTGGACGACGGCGTGCCGGTGAGTGCAGTAACCACGGCGACATACCTGATGGGGGAGAACACCGGTCTGCCAGTGCTGTCACTGGTGACAGAGCCGGCGCATCTGTGGGACGAAGAGACGGGCATCTACACCAACGCGGAAGAGCGCGGACGGAACTGGGAGCGGCCGGTGACGGCAGAGTGGCTGTCGTCAGAAGGAGAGTTGGACTTCAGCGTCGGAGCAGGGTTGCGAATCCATGGTGGTACTAGCCGGGGGTTGGCCAAGCAGTCGTTCCGGCTGTACTTCCGGGGCGAATATGGGCCACGCGAGTTGGCGTATCCGCTGTTCGGGACGGAGCCGGGGCAGAGGTATGACCGACTGGTGTTGCGGTCCGGGAGCCATGACAGTTGGTTGTGGTATGGGGAGGAAGCGGTGTACCTGCGGGACCAGTTGGTCCGGGATCTGCATGGGGCGATGGGGCAGGTAGCAGCGCGGGGACGCTGGGTGGAGGTGTACCTGAACGGGGTCTACTGGGGGGTGTATAACCTGACCGAGCGTATTGACGAATCCTTCTTGTCCACGCACTTCGATCATGACGACTGGGACCTGGTTATCACTGAGGAGCATGGAGCCTGGAATGCGTTTGTGGACTGGATCACCGGCACAGACTTGAGTGAGGCCATTCAGTATGAACAGGCAGTTCAGCAGCTTGATATCGAGAACTTCACCTCTTTCGTCAGTCTTCACCTGTGGGCCGGGAACACCGACTGGGCGAGCAACAATTGGTATGCGGCCCGGATGCGCGATGGCCCCGATACTCGGTGGCGGCTGTTCGTGTGGGATGCTGAGACGACCTTGGGCTTGGGGCAGGAAATCGATGCCTCCGAGGACGTTTCTTTCAGTCAAGCGGTGATTTACGGTGGTTTGGATGCTTCACTGATCCTGGCCAGCCTTTTGGCAAGTCCGCAGTACCAAGCCTACTTCACTGCACAAGTCGAGCGCCATCTCGCCGGGGCATTGGCTACCGAGACCGTGCGCGGCCGTCTCGCGGCGCTTGTGACGAAGCTGCGCCCGGCCATCGCGGTGGAAGCAGCCCGCTGGTTGCCTGACCAGGAGCCGGCGGAAGCGGTGGCGCAGTGGAAAGCGGCGTTGCAACGGATCTCGGACTCGCTGGCGGCCAATGCCCAGCGGCTACGTCAGTTGAGTGATCCCGAGACGTTGCGGCCGCTGCTCCCCGTAATTCCGGTACCAGTATCGGACGAGTTGCCACCGGTATCGCCGCTGCCTCCGGGTATCCGGATTGCCCTGTTGGTACATAACCCCGCGGATCTGACGCCGGGCGATGCCGCCGTCGTGTCCCATCTGGCGACGCGGGGCGTGACGGTCAACGTGATCGGGACCCACGAGGACAGTCGGCATGACCCAACGCAGGTTGCCGCGAGCCATGATCTACTCTTGTTCAGCTCCAGTATCCGGCTGCTCGACACGGCGGTGCGCTATGTCCGGACGACTACGCCGCTCATCTTCTGGGGACCCCTGTTGCTGGAGCCGACCCGGCTCTCGCATTGGGGCGGCACACGCTCCGGAGGAATCTGGATTCGGCTTGTAGACCCGGACCATCCAATCATCGCCGGGCTAACTGCCGGACTTCCCCCCGGCCGGCCGCTCCGTGTGATGCGCCAGCCCAATACATTCAGCGTCTCCTATAAAACTATCGGACCAGGGGTACACGTACTGGCAAGGCATCTGGTGGGTGGCGATGTGGCGCTCATGGTGGCGGAGGTGGGCGCCGAGTTATTAAATGGGCAGCGTGCGCGGGCCAGGACCGTCTTCATGTTCTGGCATCACGACACGTTTGCGAGAGCTACGGGCGACGCAATACGTCTCTTTGACCGGTCAGTGGATTGGGCGCTCGGTCTCCCCTCCGGGAGCGGGCCGGGGTGAGGGTGTCGAGAGACGTGGCGTGCTGTTTCCTCCATCCAAAACCCCTCTTCCGGCAAGAGAGGGAGGTGCCCGTTCCCCTGTGGAGCCGGAGCCGCCTTTGCGCCGCCCCCGCCTACTCCAGCAGATCGTGGCAGATGGCGCCGATGTTCTGCGCCGGCGGGCGCAGCCCGGCCAGGTGCGCCAACGTCGGCGCCACGTCGGTCATCCGCATCAGCCCGTGGCGCTCCCAGTCGCGCTCGTACCCCGCCTTGACGCCCGGCCCGGCCAGAATCCAGCAGCCCATGTTGGTAAAGTGTGGCGTCTCGGCGTGGGGCACCTGCGAGCCGTGCAACGCGCCCCGCCCCTGGCCGATAGAGCCACCGTCGAGCGGCGGCCCCCAGCCGAAGCCGCGGTTGAATGTGAACACCACGTCGCCGCAGATGTCACCCCAGAAGCCGATCAGCTGCCCGTCCTCCAGCTTGAGCGCCAACGCGACGGCGCGCCTGTCCGTCAG
Source organism: Chloroflexota bacterium (assembly GCA_022826725.1). Taxonomy (GTDB): domain Bacteria; phylum Chloroflexota; class UBA11872; order UBA12225; family JAJDUF01; genus JAJDUF01. Next base: position 560,634 of record JAJDUF010000016.1, on the reverse strand, counting down.
CGGGTCACGCCAGTCGAGCAGCGCGTCAATAATCGCTTCCTGCACCCGCGCGTAGTCCGCCGCCGGCACAATGCCCATCGGCTCTCGCCCACGCAGGTTGACGAAGACTTCCGAGCCGCGGTCGGCCTGCGTATAGACCTGGGATCGCGAGAAGTCAATCGCGCCCCCCGGCCCCAGCACCAGCAGCCCTGTCTCCTCCAACCGCGCATTGAGGTGTGCCCAGCGATGCGCGGGCGCCATCGCGTGATCCGAGATGACACAGACGAGCGTCTCGTCGTCCGCCAGCTCCAGGAACTGCTTCAGTACGGCATCGCCGATGATGTACGTCTGGCGCTGCGCCTCGATCATCCAGGCGCCGCGTTCAGGGTCGTAGTCGGGGCCGTCGGGATCGGCCGGGTTCACGGTCGGGTGATTGATGTGATCGAACAGATGCCAATGGCAGTAGTGCTGATCCCAGCCGCCGTGCTCGGCGACGTAGCGCGCCACCTTGACCTCCCATTCCCCTTGGTAGCGGATGTCGCCCATGAAGGCCCGCAGCTCGGCCTCGCCGTCCACCGGATTGATCGAGAACGTGTCGAAGAAGGGGCCGCAGTGCTCCAAGATCGCCTCGCTCAGGCCGGCCGGAGAGGCGATCCCTTGCGTGCTGTAGACCTGCGACGTAACGAACCGGACGGTCGGCTGCTCGTGGTCCACGGCAAGCAGATGGCACCGGATCGAGCCGGCGCGAGCCGCGGCGCCGCTGCCCCAGTTGGAACTACCAAACGCCGACCACTCGCCTAGAGTCAGTTCGGCCAACGGCGGTTGGGACGCATCGGCGCTGCGGTAGATCGCGCTGCGGCCCAGGCCCCCGTCGTCGCGCCGCTCGACCAGGAGATACAGCGCGTCCTCGCTGCCATCGTGCAGCGGCAGCGGACAGCGCGCGGCGAGCGCGCCGGCCGGCGCGTGCCGCCACCCTTGCTCATCAGCCGGTCCGAGCCGCACCGTCGAGCTACCGGGCGGCGCGCCCTCCTCGGCCAGATCGGTCGTCGCCCCGCTCCGCCCGCCCATGCCGGCTGTGTCCTCGCCCGTGCCCCCGGCCGCGGCGCGCGGCGTGCAGTAGAACTGCACCGGCGGCGCGGTCGGCAGCGCGGAGTCGTGGAAGCCGGGTGCCACGACGTAGCCGTGCTCCATACGGCTCGGCCACACCCCCGACGGGTAGAACGTCACGAGCACGCGCTGCCCGGCCTGATCCGCCACTTCCCAGATCGTCTCGGCGGTCATCGCCTCCGACTGCCACGAGTCGAGCCGCGGCGCCGACCACGGGGCCGTCTTTTCCCGCACACTCCACCCGGCCAGACCATGCGTACCGGCCGGCACCCCGGTCATCATCGTCGCCCAGTTCGTCGGTGTCCACGCCGGGATCGCGCACAGCAAGCGGTTGGTCGAGCCGCGCGCCATCAGCGCCGAGAACGTCGGTAGACATCCTTCGGCCGCAAAGCGTTGCAGCAGCGGCAGGTTCATGCCGTCCAGTCCGATGTGCAGTACCTTCTTTGCTCCTCCGTACCCCGGAATCGCCATGCTTCCCTCCACTCCGTTGCGGCCACCTCTTGCAGCGCCGCCCTCGCCCCTAAATCATACGCGCAACCACCAATCCCCGGCGCCCACTGGAAACAATAGGAAACATCGGAACAGTCGTTTCGTCCCCAGCCGGCAATGCTTGACGATACCGCCTGTTGTAACTACAATATCGTAGCTACTCACACAGGTAAAGTCGTTGCGTTGGATGTGGGACCCGGACAAGAACCGGGCAAATCGGCGGGCACACGGCCTCAGTTTTGAGACTGCCGCGCTCGTCTTCGACGATCCGTATCCGCATGAGCCGCGCTGGCGAACGATGGGAATGATCGGCTCAGTGGTTGTGATGGTGGTTCATACTTGTCCCGAATTTGATTTGGATCACCGCGAACAGGTTGGATGTATTATCAGCGCCCGGAAAGCGACCAGGCATGAAAGGAGGGCCTATGAAGAAGGAGATTTCTAAGTTGACTGGCGATCAGAGAGCAGAGCTTGCGGCGCTCGAAGCACTGTCCGATGACGAGATCAACACAACTGACGTTCCGGAGCTTCTCGATTGGTCGGATGCCAGGCGAGGCGTGTTCTACCGGCCCGTGAAGCAGCAGATCACCCTGCGCTTGGATGCCGATGTCGTCGCGTGGTTCAAGACACATGCACCGGACGGCCGCGGCTACCAGACGGACATCAACCGTGCGCTGCGCGAGCACGTGCAGCGCATGGAAGCGCAGTAACCCAGTAGCGACGTGACGCTGCACCAGCCTACGCCCGCTCCGCAGCCAACCGGTCCGCCAGTTCCGCCAGCAACTGGTGCCCCAATCAAACCTACCGCTGTAGCCCGCGTAGACCGGACCACGGTTCCGTACCGGAGTCACGCCTCTGCCAGCACATCCAGGAACTCACGGGGATTGAGAATCGTAGTGTCGCCGTATGAGCACAGGGATCGCAGTTGGTGGTCGCCGGTCACGAGGTATCCGGCCTGTGCCGAGACGGCAGTCGAGAGGATCAGGTCGTCTTCCCGCTGTGTAGCAACGCCAGTGACTACCGAGGTGATACGTACCGGCACAGCACGGCGGCGTAGCAGGCGATGTGTGCGTCTGAGTTGTTGTGCGGTGAGGCGGCGACGGAAGTAGCGTTTGGCCAAGGTACGGGAGAGTTCGGTGAGGATCGGCCCGGAAACGATAAGCTCGAAGCGGCTTTGCCTCCACGCACGCAACAGTTGGCCGGGCACACTGGCAGGATTGCGAAACCCTACGATGCCCGACGCCAGCACGTTGGTGTCTAGCACCGCCGCAATCACAGCGAATTCGTGCTATCGCCGGTCTGCTGACGATACTCCCGGCGGACATCGGCTACCGCCTTGGCGACCTCGCGCTCGATTGCTTCTGCCGGTACGTCAGCGAAGGCGCTACCAATCTCATCGAGGATGTCGAAGTCCTGTTCCCGTTCCTGCTCCAACCGGTTCAGTTGCACCAGGTCTTGGGCCGAGATAATCGCGGCTACCGGGACGCCGCGCTCTTCCACCAGCACACGCCCCCCATGCCGCTTGATTTGCCCTAGGAGCTCGGTGAACTCGTGCCTCGCCTCGGCGGCCGAGACCGTTTGGAGCGGCAGCGATTGCTTGGACATGCTCTGCCTCCTGTCCAGTCTCTCCGTATCCGGGCCTACAGCGTATGGCACTGGCAACGCAATACGAAATATGGTTTGGGCACAGGCCTGGTAGAGCAGTCTAACACGGGTACACTGCGCGAGCACGTGCCACCGCGACGCGACGCTGCACCAGCCTATGTCCGCGCCGCAGCCAGCCGGTCCGCCAGTTCCGCCAGGGTACGCACGACTATGTCGGGCGGGTAGCCCAAGCCGTCCGGCGTGGCGTCTTGGCGGTTGACCCAGAACGTTCGCAGGCCGAACGCTTTCGCGCCCGTGATGTCGAAGGCGTTGGACGAGACGAATCCAATCCTCTCTGCCGGCATCCCCAGTCGCTGCGGCAGCAGAGCGTACACGCGCGGACTGGGCTTATAGATACCCACCGCCTCGACGCTGATAAGCTCGTCGAACACCGCGGTCAGCCCCGCAGCCCGCGTCACTGCCGCGAGCATCTGCGGCGTCCCGTTGGAGAGGATCACCAGCCTGCGCTTGACTGCCAGGCGAGCGAGCGCGGCCGGCACCTCGGGATACGCCGCCAGCCGGTAGTAGCTCTCCAGCATGCGCGTGTGCGTCGCCGGATCGCAGGACAACCCCAGCCGTTGACAAGCGTAGCGCAGCGCCTTTTCGGTCACCGTCCAGAAGTTCTCATACCGGTCCATCAGGCTGAGGAGCCAGCTGTATTCCAACTGCTTGTCCCGCCACAGCCGGCTCACCGCCTCGCCGCGCGACGGAAAAGCCGCCTCGCATGCGGCAAGGACCGAATGCACGTCGAACAAGGTGCCGTAGGCATCGAAGGCCAAGGCACCGAGATTGAAACTACCGGCCCTCTCGCTCATAGTCGCTCACCCTGGGGCATGGACCTCATGCTTGCCTGCCTCCGACAGACTCCCCCTCTCCACATATGTGGAGAGGGGGCCAGGGGGTGAGTCCCGCCCCACCCGCCCTACAAATAAGCATCGCCCCCCTCGCGCTTCAGCTGCTCGACGACCTCGCGCACGTCCTGCGTGCGGTCGCGGTGACACACCAGCAGCGCGTCACCGGCATCCACGATGACCAGATCGTCCACGCCTATCGTGGCAACGAGCCGGTCCCCGGTGCGGATCAAACAACCTTCGGTAGCCACCGCGATATGGCGGCCCGCGCCGCTGCCGATCACCGTGTTGCTGCCCTCGGTCGCCGGCGTAATCTCTTGGATCGCCGCCCAATCGCCCACGTCGCTCCAGGAAAACTCCCCCGCCACCATCAGCACGTTGGTTGCCTGCTCGAACACGCCGGTATCAATCGCAATCGGCTCCAGCTCGGCGTAGACGGCCGCCAGCGTCGCGTCCTGCTGCGCCGTGCCCCACGCGCTCTGGATGACCTCGACACCGCGCGCCAACGCCGGCATATAGCTACGGAGCGCAGTCAGAAAGTGGCGGGCCTGAAACCCGAAATAGCCGGCATTCCAGAAGTACTCTCCCGATTCCACGAACCGCCGCGCCGTGGCCGCGTCGGGCTTCTCGACAAACCGCTCCACCGCGTACACGGCGGCCCCGTCCACGCTGAACGCCCGCTGCTCGCGGTGGATATACCCGTATCCGGTCGCCGGTCCGGCCGGCTGGATGCCGATGGTGACCAGGTAGTCACCGCGTTGCGCCGCCAGCAGCGCCGTCCGCAAGACCCGCCGGAAGGCATCGGGGTTTTGGATCGCATGGTCCGCGTGCAGCGAGATGACCGTCGCCTGCGGATCGTGGGCCGCGATCACCCCCGTCGCCAAACCCACCGCCGCGGCCGTATTCCGGGGCTGCGGCTCGGCCAAGATGTTGCCGGCGGGCAGCGTCGGTAGCTGGGCGCCAGCCTCCGCGGCATGCTCCGCCGCGGTGACGATGTAGATGCGCTCCGGCGGCACCAGTCCGTCCAAGCGCGCCACCGTCTGAGCCAGCAGGCTATCGTCACCGATGATCGGCAGTAGCTGCTTTGGCCGGCTGGCACGCGACAACGGCCAGAGCCGCGTGCCTTGCCCCCCGGCCAAGATGACGGCATAGGAATGGTCGAGTTCCCTAGACATTCACGCTCCTCTGCGCGACGGGGGAGCAGACAACCCTCAGCGGTCAGCAATCGGCCCATGGTCCGCTCCCGCCACCGTTTCAAGCTAACGGCTAACGGCTGATCGCTGATAGCTCCTCCCCTGACATGATACCTTGCGGGGTGCGAGGTGAACGATGGCACTGTATGGGGCGGTAGAAGGCGGCGGCACGAAGTTTGTCTGCGCGGTAGGCGGCGGCCCGTCCGACCGCCTCGCCACCGCGCGCATCCCGACGACCACACCCGCGGAGACCCTGCCCCGGGTACGCCGGTTCCTGCTCGATGCCGCCGCGCAGGTGGGGCAGCCACTCACGGCCATTGGCATCGCCACCTTTGGGCCGATTGAGTTGGACCGCCAATCGCCGCGCTACGGGTACATGCTGCCAACACCAAAGCCGGGCTGGAGCGGCGCGCCGGTCGTCGCCACGATCACGGCCGGGCTGGACCTGCCCGTAGCCGTGGATACCGATGTCAACGGCGCTGCCCTCGCCGAATACCGCTGGGGCGCCGCGCAAGGCTACGATCCGGCGCTCTACGTCACGGTGGGTACCGGCATCGGCGGCGGAGTCGTCATCGGCGGTGCGCCGCTCCATGGCCTGCTCCACCCCGAAATGGGCCACATCGCCGTCCCCCGTGCCCGCGATGCCGCCGGCAACCGCGACGAGTTTGCCGGTATTTGCCCCTTCCACGGCGACTGTATGGAAGGGATGGCCGCCGGCGGGGCGCTCGCCGCCCGCGCGGGCCGGCCGGCGGACGATCTCGCGCCCGATGACCCGGTCTGGGAGCTTGAGGCGCACTATCTGGCCGCCGGCCTGGCGCAGCACATCCTCGTGCTCTCGCCGCAACGGATTGTGCTCGGCGGTGGCGTGCTGCAACAGGCGCATCTGCTCCCCCGTATCCACGCTGCGTTGCGGGACCAGCTCCGCTCCTATATCGTGCGGCCGCAGGTGGATGCGGACGTGAGCAGCTACGTCGTGAAACCGCACTTTGGCGACGAGGCCGGATTGGCCGGCGCCTTTGCGCTGGCGATGTCGGCCGCCGGTTCCGCGTGACGGCCCGCCGGCGCGCTCAAAGCTGAAGACCGAGCAGGCCGATGTAGACGGCGTACCCCCCGAGCAGCAGCCCGGCTTCCAGGCGCCGGAGCTTGAAGCCGATCCGCAGGAAGAGCAGCAGCCCCAGGCTACCGATAGCCAGCACCGGCAAGCCCGGACTCACCACCGCCGCCGGCAGCGGATCGCTCGTTATCAAGCCGACCGTGCCGCCGATCAAGAGCAGGTTGAAGACGTTCGAGCCGAGGACGTTGCCGACGACCAGGTCCGTTTCCCGGCGCACGGCCGCGATGATCCCCGTCACCAGTTCGGGCAGCGACGTGCCGATCCCCACGACGGTCAGGCCGACGAAACCCTCGTCCACCCCGGCCGCCAGCGCCAGCGACACCGCCCCCCGCACCGTCAGCTCGGCGCCGAGCAACACGAGACCCAGCCCAACGAGCGCCCGCAGCCCTTCGCGCAGCTTGGCGCCGGAACCGGTTTGCGTGCCGACCAGCCCCTCCACCTCCTCGGCCATGATGGCCGTGTCCTGCCGCTCCCGCAACGCCAGCCACAGCAGCCAGCCCATCGCCACGATGAAGACCACCAGGAGCACGCCACCTTCAAGCGCATCGAGACTCCCGTTCAACGCCAGGCCGATGAAGAGCAGCGCCGCGACCGTCGAGATCAGCGCCTCCCGCCGCACGATGGTCACGTTGACGATGGCCGGCTGCACCATCGCCGCCGCGCCCAGCACCAGCCCGATATTGGAGATATTGCTCCCGACCAGGTTGCCGAAGGCCACCCCGGAGCGCCCCTGCGCGGCCGCCAGCACGCTCGCGACCATCTCTGGCGCGGAGGTGCCGAAGCCGATCACGATGACGCCGACCACGATAGGCGAGATGCCGAGCGCCTGTGCCAGCCGCGCCGAGCCGGTCACGAAGAGCTGCCCGCCGCCCGTCAGCACCGCAATCCCAGCCACCAGCATCAGCACGTCAACGAACATAAGCCGTCTCCTCCAGAGGAGTCATGGCCTGGCCCCCTCCCTAGCCCTCCCCCGTCCCGACGGGGGAGGGAACTACACTATCCCTCCTGACAAGGGTAGGGTTTTTACGTAGGGGCGCGATTCATCGCGCCCAAGCACCCATCATTCCCACGAACGTGGGAATCCACGTCCCCCCGTCGGGACGGGGGGACCATAGGGGGGCCGTCGCTTTCCCCTCCCATCCGCCGGGCCTAACGCAGCCCCAGCTCGCGCAACCGCGCCAGCAAGTATTCCTGCGGCCGGTTCCCCTTCACCCGGTTGCAGTGCGAGCATAGCAATTGCAGATTGCCCGGGTGGTCCGTGCCACAGCCCGCACAGCGTCCTTCCTGCTGGCCGAACAGCACGTGTTTCTGCTGGCGATACGGCGGCAACTTCCCCACGTCCGTCCGACGCGGAATGTCCGTTCTCGCCGTCACCAGGCCCGCGATGTCCGGCCGGTCGCCGCCCTCACTCCCCTTCCCTGCCAGGGAAGGGGCCGGGGGTTAGGTCCAGCCCATCCCCCCGTCAAAACGTCGCCCCGTCGAATTCGACCGTCTTGGCCAGCCCGCGCTGGAATTCCATGTACTCGCTGCGGCTCAACCGCGGCTTGTACTCGCTCAGGAGTTCCCGTGCCTGCCGCGCATCATCGGCCAGCAGGTCAATCACCGTCATCGCCATCACTTTCGCCGGCAGCAGCACGGCGTTTTCGTAGTCCTTGATGTAGTAGTTGTTGCCGTGCCCGGTCCCCGTCGCGCCGGCGGCGTAGGGATGAATCCCCGGCATGATCTGCGTCAGATCGCCCATATCGGTCGAGCCGCCGCGTGTCTCCACCTCGCGCACCTCGTCCGCCCCCACCAGCGCCACCGCGTTGTCCTTGTACAGCGACGTAAGCTCCGGGTCGTTGCATAGCGGCAGGTAGCCCGGCAGGGTCTCGATCCGCACTTTGGCCCCCACGCCCAGCGCGCCCGCTTGCAGCGCCCGATCCACCTTGCGGTTCGCGTCCGTGATCGCCTTCAGCGTCCGACCACGCACATACGTCTCCATCCGCACCTCGGCCGGCACCGCGTTCACGATGTCCCCGCCGCGCGTAATGATCGGATGTACGCGGATCATATCCTGATCGCGGAACGTCTCCCGGTTGGCGTGAATGGCCTGCAAGGCCAGCGTCGCCGCGTTGAGCGCGTTGATACCGCGATGCGGCGCGCCCCCGGCGTGGGCCGCGTGGCCCAGAAAGGTGATCTGCTTGACCACGCACCCATTGGAGGAATCGCTGATCCCGGTGAGACCGTCGGCGCGGTTCGAGCTGGTATGCACCATCATCGCCATGTCCACGTCGTCGAGCGCACCGACGCGCAGCAGCTCCGGCTTGCCGCCCAGAAACTCGATCTTCCCGGCCTTCCGCAGACCCAACCGGAAGCCGACCTCGACGTACTCCTCGGCCGGCACCGCCATGCACGCCACGCGACCGGACAGTTCCGACAGCACTCCCGACTTGAGCAGGCCGGTCGTCGTGCCGACCATCGTGGCGATCTGCGCGTTGTGCCCGCAGGCATGGACCGCGCCGGTCGTCCGGTCCGCCGCCGGATGGTCCGCCACGATGAGCGAGTCCAATTCGCCCAGCACCGCCACCGTGGGGCCGGGTGCCCCGCCGGTGAGCATCCCCTTCACGCCCGTCAGCGCCAGGTCCGTCTCGAACGGGATTTCGAGCGCTCGGAACCGTGCCGCGACCTGTCCGGCCGTGCGCGTCTCTTTGTAGCCCAACTCCGGGTGCCGGAAGATATCCTCGGCCAGGGCAACCAAGCTATCCGCGTGCTGATCAATCTCTCGACACACCCGTTCCTTCAGATCGGCAATCGGCGTCGTCGCTGTCACTATCACCCTCCTCACCGCGCCGTGATCGTTGAACGTCACCGGGCCTCGGTTGCATTCCCCCTGCCGTTCGCGTCTCCCGGCGGCGGTCCCCGTCGCATGCCTCCCCGCCGCCGGAGCGCAGCCACAGTGTAGCGGCACCTCGCCCCGCACGTGTACCGAACCGCGCAGCCGGGCGGTGAGATACTTGGCGCGTGCGAAGGTCCTGACCGCCGACCAACGGTTAGTTGGAGAATGCTTGCATGATCCCTTTCCTGGCGATAATACCCTGTCTTGTCCTGATAATCAGGTTCATATGACTCAATGCGTTCAGGTCCCGGGTGATGGTCTTTTCGGTCTTGCCGGAGTAGGCTTCAGCCAGTCTTGGTGTGAGCAGACGAATGTCCCTGCGTCGGACAGGTTCATCGCATTCGGACAGGTCCAGAACAAGATGCCTGCGCCTAGTGGCAGCGTGACCGGTCCGATCACGCAACTTCATGTAGACATAATTTTCCCACATGGAATCCCGTATCTGGCCTTTGATGGTGTCAATCTGCTCTTGCAATCCATCCACGAAGCCCTGAAGGGCATAGACCAAGAAAGCGATCACTCCACTGGGGTTTCTGCTGGCCCCGTCCAGCCTGCGGTAGTATTCCGACCGAGTCTCGTTGTAGTGGTTGCTCAGAACGTGGGTAGCCGGGTTGGGGACTCCGGCACTCAGAAGAATTTGGTACTCAACAAGCCGCGCGACTCGCCCGTTGCCATCGCCGAAAGGGTGTATCCAGAGCAGGTACAGGTGGGCCACGATGGCCTTCAGTATTGCTGGGGAAAATTTCGCATGTCCTACTTCTGTGTTCGTCATAGTATCGAGCCATTCGCAGAGACGATTGAGCAAGTATTCGCAATCTCTCGCGGGTGCCCCTTTGTAACGAGCAACTACGACTTCGTGAGTGCGTAATTTGCCCGGTATGACATCGTCGTCTAGTTCGAGTCCCTGTAGTATCCTGCCGTTCAGATACTTCACGCGATCCACGCTCAACGGCGGAGTTTTATCGGAGCCGATCATCTCGCTGAACACGTCTATGATGTTCTTGACTTCTGTTGCCAGGTACGCTTTGGACGGAGGCAGCTGGAGTTCCCCTCGTGCCACCTTCGACACCTCTTCTTGCGACAAAGTGTTCCCTTCGATGGCTGTAGTCGCGCGCGCTCCTCTTTCGAGAGAGACGCGATTCAGTCTGCTTGCGGTCTCCGGCATAAGCGGAATTCCAGAGATAACCTCGCACTTGGAGCTGGCATCTCCCAGGAGAGTCCAGAGTTTCACTGGGGCAACCCTGAGGTCCAGTGCGAAGGTAATCCACGGATGGGTCTCGGTGTATTCCATTGTCACGTCACTCAACGTTTCACATGTCCCATGCCAGCAAAACCTATTTTATGACCTATTATGTCCCTTGTCAATGTCCCGCGTTCCGCCGCCTCCCGCTGCGCGCCGCTCGTGGCAGTAGGGCCGGTCCTGGGCACTATCGTATATTGTTCCCTTACGAAGGCGGTGTGCAGAGCGTAGGCATCAATCCGACGTGGGGCCTGGCGCCTGCGCTAATCCTGGCCGTCCTCACCGTGGCGGGCCTGACCATGTTCGTGGTGAGCTTTGCCCCGTCACTGCAAGTCGGAAACCTCACGACGGGCTTGCTGTCGCTCGTCTTAGCCGCCCTATCGCCGGTCTACTTCACCATCGAACAGGCGCCGTTACTGCTGAAGTTCCTGGGGTATGTCTCACCACTCCGCTACGCAGCCGACGCAATCGAGAAGTCGCTATCGGGACAGCATGACATCTGGATCGAGTTGGCCGTCCTGGCCGGCTTCGCAGTAGTCACCATGTCCCTCGGTCTGTGGCGCCTACCCTGGCGAGAACGATAACCTCGGTGTGCTCCCGCGCCGGGAGGTCATTCCGCCCCCGGTCTCCGCCATACCCGCGCAAGCGGGAATCCATACCCTCTCTCTATCGCTCTGCGATGGAGAGGGGCCGGGGGTGAGGTGTGGTCCAAGCCGCCACTCGCTGAAAATCCTACCTCTGTGAGGGGGCCATAGGGGAGCCAGCCCTCACCCCCGCCGCGCCACCCAGATTTGCTCACCGCCATGCCGGAACGGTCCACGCTCAAAACTGCCGTACAGTGCCTCGACCACAAACCCACTCAACTCCAGCAGGTACTGCATCTCGTACCGATACACCCACCGCAGCCTGAGCGGCGCATACGTCTTCGCAATGACCCGCCCGTCAGCGTCCAGTTCCTCGAAGATACGCTCCTCCTCGAGAATCTGCTGCGCCGGGTCGTAGTGGCGGGCTTCCCAGACCACCACCCGGCGGCCCGTTTCAGGATGTGTGAACTCACGGAACCTCTTTAGGGCGGTGCCAAGCGTCCCGAGATGGGCAGCGATCGTTTCCAATCGAGGATCGAAGATGTTGAACACGAGCCGACCATCGTCGGCCAAATGGTCACGAATACAACCCAGCGCCTGGCGCTGATCCGCCGGAGTCAGCAGGTGCAGGAAAGAACGGAACGGGATCATAATGAGCTTGAAACGCTGATCGAGCGCAAACGAACGCATGTCCCCTTCGACGAGTTCGATACGTCGCTGCGTCGCATCAGGCAGTTCGGCAATCTTCTCTCGCGCAATCGAGAGCATTGCCGTTGAGCTATCCAGCCCCACCACCGTCAACCCGGCCTCGGCGACCGGTAGCAGGACCCGCCCAGTACCACAGGCCAGCTCCAGGACCGGCGACCCGGCCCGCCGCGCCTCCTCCACGTAGAAGGCCACATCGCCATGCTCGCCCTCCAGCTCCGCTCGCCCAACCGTCCGATCATAGAACGCCGCAGCCACCTGGTAGAAATCCACAACGCACCCCTTTCGTCATTCCCGCCTCCCCTCCGTCATTCCCGCGAGAGCGGGAATCTACACCCCCTCTCTATCGCTCCGCGATGGAGAGGGGGCCGGGGGGTGAGTCCCGGACCCCCCTCCCTGCCAGGGAAGAGGCCGGGTGATGGGCCAAAGGCGCATCGCACCTGGCCCTATCCGTGCGGCTTTGGCCTGTCAGTGGTTAGTCCCGCCGCGCCCGCCAATGCGCGTGTACGCGCCGCAACTCCTGAGCAAAGAAGGCTTCATCATCGGCGCCGTCATAGCGTCCGAGCCGCTGCGCCAGCTTGAAGAACCCCTTGCCCGGCCGCCCCGTCCTCGCCCCGACGACGACCGCCGACAGCAGCGGCCGGCCGGCCTCGTGCTCCGCCGTGGAGATGGACCGCAGGATACCGGCTACCTCCCTGGCCGCAGCAGGATCATCCATGTCCCAGCCGACCACTGCGGCCAGGTCATTGTAGGTAACCGTCCGCCTCGCCCGCGCCACCGCCCGCAGCCGCGCCGCAATACGCTCGACGCTGCCCGCACCGGCTCGGTCATCCCCTGACACGGTTGGGCTATCTGCGAAGCACGGCTCGAAATCCGGCCTGCTCGAAGTGTGTGTCGGTGGTAAATGCATCGCTCACCCCGTGGTCCTGCATGACGATGAACGAGATGCAGTCGGTAAGCCCCCACGACTTGTCAGCACGACTGCGGTAGAGGTCCACGGCCCGCTGAAGGAGCGAGGTATCAACCGGGACGACCCGAATATTCGGAGTAGCGTAGCATTGGGCAATAAATGTTGAGGCCGCTGCGCGCTGTGAACGGGCGAGGGCATTCCCTACCTCAACGAGTATTGCCTCTGTTATCCACACTTCACTGGCTGCACGCACATGCGGAAACAGAGCCACTGCCTCTTGATGATATTGGTCGCGGGTATTGAGGAGCGCCAGTACGTAAGCTGTATCCAGCAAGAAACGCTTGCTATTCAAGAGTCGGTGACCTCTTCCCGCTTTGGCGTGCCATAGAGGTAGTGATCGTGCTCGGTGGCCCAGTCTGCAGGCTGCTGCTCCGTGCCGATCAATGCCTCCAGCGTGTCCCATGCATTCTCGGATTCGGCCCTTGCAAGCTCCTGCTCCACTCGCAACCGATAGCGTGTGTTCGGCTTGAGGTCCAACGGCGCCTCCGGCCGCAGCACGCTCCCATCAAAGACGGCTGTCAGGGTCCGCGCCATGGTGCCTCCTTGGGGTGGATTGACCTACCTGTAACAGTATGCCTATTGGCGCGTCAGTGAGCGTAGGCTGGGGCCCCGACAGTGCCCCTACCGCAAGAGCCGGCCCCCATCCACGACAATCGTCTCACCGGTCAGAAACGTCGAGTGCGTGGCCAGGCTGACGATCACGTTCGCCACGTCGTCCGCCCCGGCCGGCCGGCGCATCAGCGCGTCTTGCGCCAGCCGCTCGACGTGATCCTCGTGTCCCGTCACCCACCGCGTCTTCACCACCCCCGGCGCGACCACGTTCACGCGGATGTCCGGCGCCAGCCCGTGCGCCAGGGAGCGCGTCAACGTAATCAGCGCGCCCTTGGAGGCCGCATACGGCATGCTGCTGCCAATCCCGCTGAACGCCGCCACCGACGCCACGTTGACCACCAGCCCCGCCCTGCTCCGGCGCAGATGCGGCGCCGCGGCCCGCGTGCAATAGAACGCGCCCTTGACGTTCACGGCAAAGATGCGATCCCAGATGTCGTCGGTCAGATCGTCCAACTGCTCGAACGGCACGAAATGGGTCGTGCCGGCGTTGTTGACGAGGATGTCCAGCCGCCCGAACGCCTCCACCGTCTGCCCGACCATCTCGCGCACCGCCGCGTCGTCGCTCACGTCGGCTTGGCACAGCAGCGTGCGCCCACCCAGCGCCGCCACGTCGTCCTGCGTCTGCCGCGCCTCCGCCTCCGAGCGCGAGTAGTTGACGACTACCGCGGCGCCCTCCCGCGCAAACGCGAGCGCCGTCTCGCGCCCAATACCGGTCGCCGACCCGGTTACCAACGCCACCTGACCGTCCAGACGAGGGCTTGTGCTCATCAGCAGGCCTCCCAGCAGTATCTATCGGTTCCTATCATTCCTACGAAAAATACCCCGAATCCAACCCCCTCTCCCCGTGGGAGAGGGCCGGGGTGAGGGCGGCCGCCAGGGCGCATCGTATCTACAGTGGCACCACGTTTGGCGCTGCCCGGTCGCGCAACGCATTCCGCGTGTCCAGAATGCAGCGCGCATGTGACAACACCAGCTCGTAGTCGAGCGAGCGATGCGGCGTGACGACCACGACCAGATCGGCCGCGGCCACCACCTCGGCCGTGAGTGGCGCGAAGCTGGCGGCCGGGTGCAGACCGGCCGCCTCCGTCACCAGCGGATCGTGAACCCGCACCGTCGCCCCGGCCGCGATCAGCCGCTCCACCACCGGCACCGCCGGCGAGTGGCGGCAATCGCTCTGGTCCGGCTTGTACGTCACCCCCAGCACCAAGATATGACAGCCCGCCAGGTCGCCGTCCCGCCGCCCGAGCAGTGCCGCCGCCCGGTCCGTCACGTACTGCGGCATGAACGTGTTCACCCGCTCCGCCGCGGCGATCAAGTGCGAGGGTGCCCCCAGCCGCTCGGCCACGTCGGCCAGAAAAAATGGGATCACCGGAATACAGCTCCCGCCTACCCCCGGTCCCGGCTCGTGCGGCATGAACCCATACGGTTTCGTGCTCGCTGCCTCCAGCACCTCCCACGCGCTGACGTTCAACGCCGTGGCAATCTGCGCCAGCTCGTTCACCAGCGAGATGTTGACAAAGCGGAACGTGTTCTCGAAGACCTTCGTCAGCTCCGCGACCTCGACGCTGGCCACCGGCACCGTCGTCACCCCGCACTGCGCGTAAAACTGCCTCGCCAGATCGAGCGCCGCTGCCGTCTCGCCGCCCACCACCCGCGGCGTCTCCCGCAGCCCATACTGCCTGTTCCCCGGATCAATCCGTTCCGGCGCGTGCGCCACAAAGACCCGCTCCCCCGGCGCGGCACCCCCTCTGTCGTCATTCCCACTTCCGTGGGAATCCAGCAGCCGTGCCACCCGCCGCGTCGTCCCCGGCGGCACGCTACTCTCGATAATCACCAGCGCCGGCGGGCGCACGGTGTCGGCAATCGTGCCGAGCGCCCGCTCCAGCGCGTCGAGCACGGGTCGCCGCTCGGCCGTAATCCCGGTGGGCACGCAGACCACCACGCAATCCGCCTCGGTCAGCGCCGCCGCCTCGGTCGTGGCGTGAAAGTGCCCCGTGCGCCGCAGGGCATGGAGTTGGTCGGCGGTCACGTCGGTGATGTAGCTCTCACCACGCGCCAGTTGCGCCACCCGCTCGCCATCCACGTCAATGCCGGTGACCGTGAACCCCGCCTCGGCGATGACCACCGCCTGCGGCAGCCCGGCAAACCCCAGCCCCACGACGGCCACCCGCGCCTGTTTGCTGGCCAGCGCCGTCCGTAACCGCTCGCTCCCGGCGCTGGCCGGCGCAACCGCCGGTTCTGCTTGTGTCATCGTCTCCCCTGAGCGCCAACCGACACCGCTCGCTGCACTGTAGCACGCTACCCCGCCCCGCGCACCAGCCCCCTCCGACCGCTGCCGACACCTGGTAAAGGTAGGTACGAGCCGCCCAGCCTTAGGGGCGCAACATGTTGCGCCCGTCCACCTGAACCGCGGGGGAACATACCGCTACCCGGACCCCGACAATGCGGCGCAAGCCGCAATCCAGGACCATGCATAGCCGCCAGTCGTCGCTCGGACTCCCCTTCCCTGCAGGGAAGGGGCCGGGGGTTAGGTCCGACTCACCCCCACCCTACGCAATCGGCCGCCGGTCCGCCCATGGCGCCACCGCCTCGAACGCCGCCGCCGCCCGCAGCACCGTCGCGTCGTCGTAGCGCCGGCCCACCAGTTGCAGCCCCACCGGCAGGCCCCCCGCCGTCCAGCCACACGGCACCGTAATCGCCGGCTGCCCCGTCAGATTGAACGGATACGAAAACGGCGACCACGACGGCAGGTGCCCCCGCTCCGACGGCCCCAGCGTCGGCAGTTCGCCGGTCAGCGGCAGCGCCGGCACCGCCAGCGTCGGCGTCGCCAGGATGTCTACGTCCTCAAAACAGCGTCGTACCTGATGCCAGAACTCCACTCGCTGAAAGCCGGCCCGCGTATAGTCGAACGCCGTCAACCCCTTGGCCCGCTCCACGATCTCCACCAGCCCCGGGTCCATTTGCTCCCGCCATTCGGGCAGATAGTCCGCCAGCGCCGCCCCGATCCCCCCGAAGAAGAGCGCCCACCACGGCTCCTCCGGGTCGGTCCAGTCCAGATCGAGCGTCGAGACGCGCCCGCCGGCCGCCGCCAGCCGCTCGACCCCCGCGCTCGTCAGCGCCGCGACCTCATCATCCACGACGGCGTAGCCCAGCGTCAGGCTCCAGCCCACCCGCAGCCCCGCCAGCCCCTCACGCGCGCCCGCCTCGGCCACGGCCAGATAGCTCCCCTCCGGCACGTGCGGCGCCGGCAACGTCAGCCGGTCGCGCGCGTCCGGGCCGGCCAGCACGTCCAGCGCCAGCGCCGTGTCGGCCACCGTGCGCGTCAGCGGCCCCATGTGCGACATCGTTTCCGCCGCGCTCGCCGGATAGTACGGGATACGCCCGAACGACGGCTTCAGCCCGACCACCCCGCAGAACGAGCCGGGTATCCGCACCGACCCGCCCCCGTCGCTGCCGATCCCGATTGGCCCCAGCCCGGCCGCCACGGCCGCCGCCGCACCCCCGCTCGATCCCCCGGCCGTCCGCGTCCCGTCCCACGGATTGCGCGTCGGCGGGAACAGCCGGTTGTCCGTCAGTCCCTTCCAGCCGAACTCCGGCGTATTCGTCTTCCCCAGCGAGATCGCCCCGGCCGCCCGCAGCCGCTCCACCACCGGCGCGTCCTCATCCGGAACCAAGTCGGCATAGATCGCCGAGCCGCGCGTCGTCCGCACCCCTCGCGTATAGACCAGGTCCTTGATCGAGACCGGCACCCCATGCAGCGGCCCGGTCGACTCCCCCGCTACCAGCGCCGCCTCGGCGGCCCGCGCCTCATCGAGCGCCTGCTCCGCCGTCACGGTGCAGTACGCCCCCAGCTCGCCGTCAATGGCCGCAATCCGCTCCAAGAACGCGCGCACCACCGCCACCGGCGACAGCTCCCGCCGCCGGATACGTTCCGCCAGTTCCGTAGCAGGCATATAAAAGAGCATCGCATCAGACATCGCTATTCCCCCTCCGCTGAACTCCCCCCATCCTCGCACATCCCCGCCCCCGCCGCGACCCACCCGTCATTGCGGCGCAGGCCGCAATCCAGCCAGAGGTAGCGACGGCCCGTCCCCCCGCAGTGCGGGGGGGCCATAGGGGGCCATCCGTGTACGCCGCCTACCCCCTCCGACCGCGAACTCGTCATTCCCGCGTGCGCTGGAATCTAGGCCCCATAGCCCGCATCATTCGGCAAAAAAGACCCCAGATCATCGCTCCGAAATCAGTCCAGTGGTCCGGGCGCTCTACACCCGGCGGCAGCTTGGTATGCCTGTCTCCCTTGGCCTCCCTGATCTGCTTAGAGGTAAGCCCCACTGCGTTGCTGAGGTCCGTTCCCCGCAAGTCGGCCCCAACGAGGACAGCCTTATGCAGTCTGGCATCGTCAAGTTTTGCCCCTCGCAATTCGGCGTCATCAAGGCGTGTTGCCTCCAAGTGAGCAAACAGGAGGTCTGCTCCCTGGAAATGCGCCCTCCTCAGGTCTGCCACGTGCAGGACGGCCATCCTTAGGTTCGCGTCCTGCAACTCGGCCCCCTTGAGGTCTGCCCGCTTCAGGTTGGATCCAGCGAGGATCGCCTTCTGCAGTTTGGCGTCAGTGAGGTCAACTCCGCGTAGGCCCGTTTTAATTAGGTTGATCCTCTGTCCCGCCGGATCGTAGTCAGTCTTACGCCGTCCGATGACAGTGAGCGCAGCCTGAATATCGGTTTCTATGTCCGGCACACGCTCCCTTATGATGTCGGTCACGGCCTGGATTTCTTCCATTGGGGATGGCGGCCCGAAGACCGGCGCGTCGTCTGCCTGCTGTTCATCTTCAGGCGAAGGGGCACGCTCGCGCACGTATGCCGTGAGGATTTCCATAATCGGCCCATGATCCTCGCGCGAGTCCCGTGCAATGCGTTCCAGAGCGTAAATCGCTCCCACCCGTACATCAAGGCTTTCCTTGTTCCCCAACTGCTCTATGGCCCGGCTAAAGCGCTCCATCACTTGCCCTTCACGGGCGACCCTTAGCTCTTCTTGGACTACCTCTAGGCGCCGCCAGGCGATGCAGACGCCAGCCAGAACTACAAGGCCTCCGATGGCCTGCAAGATCGTGCGGCGGGCGTTGTCCTCCCGTTCTAGGCGCATAGCGTCGTCCGCTATGTGGGCAGCCTGGTACCAGGGAACAAGAACTGCAAGAGCCATGGCAATAAGGATGAGAGTGGCCGCCACAACTATGCCGATGATCCGTGCCACCTTAGCTTTCACTTTGCTTGCCTCACTTCCCGTCGCCGCTGATTTTTTGAACTAATGCCTATCCCATGATACTATTGGGCATTAACGTTTGGATCTTGACCGAGGTGGCGCCATGCCTGCAACTATGGACAAAGAAAAAGTGCTCGCCCAAAACCCACAGATTGACCGCAAAAAGCTGGATGAGATGCTGGAGACGGTCCAGCGATTGCGTCAGGAGCAAGGTCGGCGGAAGGAGTACGACCTTCCGCCTCCCTATGGTGGGCCAGGCGTAGTCGCGGTGAGCGTCAGCGAGGAGCATCAGCGCCGACAGTAGGTCTGCTTTCCATCCCCTCTCCCCGCGGGAGAGGGCTGGGGTGAGGGCCGCCCCACGCCCCCGGCTGACTGCTGAAAGCTGATCGCTGACAGCTACTCCCCACCCCGCGCCAAGTTCAGCGCCAGCAGCCGCGCCAACAGCGCCTCGCCGCCCAAATCCGCCGGCCACCCGTAGGCCGCCAGCACCGCCGCGTCCAGCCGCTGGTGCGCCAGGTCCAGCCACGTCGGACGCGCGTTGTACAGGTTCGTCAGCGTGAGCCGCTTCAGCTCCCGCTCCGACGCACCCTCCGGATTGAGCCAGCCCTCCCGCAGCCCCACCAGTTCCCGCGCCGCCGCGGCAATCGCCGCCACGCGCGGATCGTCTGCCGGCTCCTGCCCCGGCGGCCACGGCAGCGGGAACGTCTCGAAGCAGGTCGTATTGTTGTAGGTCGGCCGGCCACCTCCGCTGCCGTCTCCATGTCTGGACGATGTAGCCAAGACCCACACCTCATGCACCCGCGAGTGCAGCACGCCGAAGAAGTAATCATCCTCGCGAGCGAACATATAGAGCCGGCTATCGGGCAGAGTCCTCGCTGTCACCCACACGAACAGACGATGCTTTGCTACTCGCGGTGTGGCAATGTAGCGTTCCAGCGACGCAATTGCATCACGTAAACCTGGTACGGTCTCGCCATGTTGCCACCAGAACTCTCTCCGACGAGCGCGCCTGTTCTTGTCACGTTCCGGCTTCACATAGCGACGAACGTACTCGAAGGGATGCTCGAATAGGGAGGCCTCTTCCAGAGACATGGTACCGAAATCAATGATGTGCATGTTTCTTGACCGACGAGTGATATCCGATGCATTCAGAAAAGGACGTACCACCTCTGAACTGTCTCGTCCGTGAGGATTCGGCGCTGTAAGAAGCCGTGCTGCTGCCTCTGCATCTATGTCGAACGCTCCAACCTTCACCGGGCCTTGGTAGCAGATGCCAACGGTTTCTTCGAGCCGCTGTGCCCGAGTCAGGTCCAGGGCGCTCGTCAAGTTGGCGTTGACCGTCTCGACCGCCGCGCCGTCCAGCGTCCGCGACTCCTCGGCCCCGCCATCGAAACCCACCATCGAGACCCGCACCGCCGCCCCGTCCAGCACCCACGCCCGGTCGCTCCACGCCATGAAGATGTCGCCCGTCCCCTTGATCCGCTCCAGCACCCGCCGGTTGGCCCCGCCCCGGATCGCCTGCGTCGCCAGCAGCCCGGCCCGCTGCACCCGCCCGTCGGCGATCAGCGCCCGCGCCCGCTCGAACCAGTACGTCACCAGGTCCGCTTCCCGCGGTACCCGCCCGTCATACAATCCGAACAGCCGGTCAACGTAGTCGTCGCCCAGTTCCGCCCGCAGCCGCTTGCCCCCCAGGAAGGGCGGATTGCCGATGATAATGTCCGCCGCCGGCCACGCCGGTTCCACCGGCCGCCCCTCTTCATCGGCAGCGAGCACGGCGTCCGTGCGCCGGATGTTGTCCAACGGCTTCAGAATCGGCTTGTCGGGAATACCGAACCCGTTCTCGTGCAGCCACTGGATGTACCCGATCCACACCACCACCGACGCCAGTTCGTGCGCGTAGGTGTTCACCTCGATCCCGTACAGCTGCCCCGGCTGTACCCGCGGCAGCAGTCCCGACCGCGCGTGCCGCGCCGCGAACAGGCTCACCTCTTTCTCCAGGTCCAGTAGCCGCTTCAACGCCACGTACAGGAAGTTGCCGCTGCCGCACGCCGGGTCAAGGACACGGATGGCCGCGATCTCACCCGCGAAGTTCTGCAGCAGCCGCTCCAGCTCCCGCTCCCGGATGGTTCGCGCGCCACCGCTCACCGCGTCCCGCCGCGCAATCAGCTCCTTCGCCTGCTCCTGCACCGCCGCCCACCGCCGCTGCAGCGGCGCGATCAGCACCGGCTCGACGATCAGCTGGATGTCCTCCCGGCTGGTGTAGTGCGCCCCCAGTTGTGACCGCTTGTCCGGGTCCAAGCTGCGCTCGAACAGCGTCCCGAAAATCGCCGGTTCCACACTCGCCCAATCCAGCCGCGCCGCCCGCTCCAACACTGCCAGGTCCGCCCTCGTCAGCTCCAATGTCGTGTCATCCGCAAACAGGCCGCCATTGAAATACGCAATCTCATCAATCCCGAAAAAGCCGCCCGCCCGCATCTTGGCGAACAGTTCCCGCAGCAGCTCCCGGAACACCACCGGCCGCCGCTTAGTCTGCTCCACCAGCCGCGTGAACAGTCGTCGCGGCAGCAGGTTAATGTCCTCCGCGAACAGGCAGAACAGCAGTCGCATCAGGAAATGAGCGGCCCGCTCCGGGTCCACGCCCCGCTGCCGCAAGCTCTCGGCCAGCGTCGCAAACTCGGCCGCCGCTTGCTCGGTGACGTATTCGGGCGTCCACTCTGGACGCAGCCGCTCTGGCTCGGTGAACACCGCCCGCAGCACGTCCAGGGGCGGCAAGACGCTCGCCGTGGTCGCCACACCTGCCGAAAGATCGGCCAAATCGAACTTGTAGACCCGCTTGGCCGTGTCCGTGAAGTTCGTATGCACCTCGAATCGGTCAAGGTCACAGACCACCAGCAGCGGCGGGTTGTCCAGGCCCTCGCGGTATTGGGACAGCTGTTTGAAGGCCGCTCCCAGGTTGGCGTGCGGACCCTTGTATTCCCAGGCGAACCGCCGCCGCTTCCACACGTCCGCCCAGCCCTGGCCGCCCGTGGACTTGGTAGCACCCTTCTCGAAGGCGTAGTCCTCACCGCTGGGGTCCGCCTCATTCGGCGTCTGCTCCCCCAGCAGCCGGCACAGATCAATGAAGTGCTCCTGCGCCGCCGCCCGCTCCGTCCGCCGCGACGCCCGCCACTTCTCCACAAACTCCGTCAGCGTCATCTCACCCATCACTCGCTCCTCGGTCGCACCGGAAACGGGAACAACAGCTACAATACACCCCCTCTCCAAATGTTGGAGAGGTGACCGGCCAAAGGCGCACCACACCCGGCACTATCCGTGCGGCCTTGGCCCGTCAGCGGGTGAGGAATACCGCCCGCCGCCCCCCAGGCCGCGCGCGTGGCAACCCTCCACCCCCTCTCCAAATGCTGGAGAGGGGGCCAGGGGGTGAGGAATGCTGCCCTCTCCCCCCAGGCCGTTGTCTTTCCCCCATCCCCGCCAATGTGTACCCACTGACGGGGATTGGCAGTTGCAAGCCCCTCCTGGAGCACCGGGCACCGCCCGGCAGGGACCCACTCGCAGTATCATGCTAGTCAACGACGGTGGCATCGCCACCCAGCCAAAGGCACCGGGTCAGGACCGACCCCGCGCCGCGTCATCCGATGCGGCGCGGACTGACCGTCTGCGTGCCGCCCTTCTGGCACCGGGTCATGAGCGACCCTTCACCGCGTCAACCGGCGCGGCGAAGCATGGCCGTCCGCGTGCCGCCCCGAGGGCACCGGGTGCTGACGTACCCCCGGCCACCACGGCCGAGGCGCCGGGTCAGCACCGTCTGCGTGCCATGGCGATTGCCACCGTCGCCCTGCCTGCCGGCCAACCCCAGTTGCGCCAGGAGGGCTTGCCCCACACCCCTGCCAATCCCCGCATTCTGACTTACTCGTATTCCCACCACACCGTCTCTTCATTGCGGCGCAAGCCGCAATCCAGCCCCCGGCCCGCTGCCCGTCGCTACGCGGACTCCCCTTCCCTGCCAGGGAAGGGGCCGGGGGTTAGGTCCACCCCACAACCTACCCATCAAGTGCATCCTGCCATCCAGGTTCCGCCCTACCCGCGGTCTTGCTCCACCGCGGCCACGGGCCGCCGCCAGCACCCCTCCCGCGCCCCTCCGGCCCCATGTGCGTCACTGCGGCAGAAGCCGCAATCCAGCCGCACAAATGAATAGCGGACACGGCGTCGCCAACTCCCCTTCCCTGCAGGGAAGGGGCCGGGGGTTAGGTCCGTCCGTCCCCCCGCCGCGCGGGGGGACCATAGGGGGGCTGATCCCCCTACCTCTACCGATACCAGGCCGCCTGGAGGCGGTACAGCTCGGCGTAGGCGCCGCCGTGCGCCATCAGCTCACCGTGCGTGCCGGCCTCGATGAGTTGCCCGGCCTGCAAGACCAGCACGCGGTCCGCTATCCGGCACGACCCGAGCCGGTGCGAGATCAACACCACCGTCCGTTCCGCGGCCATCCGCGCGAAGTGCTCGTACACCGCCGCCTCCGCCTGGGCATCCAGCGCCGAGGCCGGCTCATCCAGAATGAGCATCTCCGCCGGGCGGAAGTAGGCCCGCGCAATCGCCAGCTTCTGCCACTGCCCCACGGACAGCTCCTGTCCTTCATGGAACTCCCTGCCCAGCAGCGTGTCCAGTCCCTGCGGCAGCGTCTTTGCCACCTCGTCGGCCCCACTGCGCCCGACCGCCGCGTGCAGGGCGGCCGCATCGCCGGCGCCGTCCACCCACCCGACCGTGATGTTGTCCCGCACACTGCTCTGATACCGCTGGAAGTCCTGAAAGACCGTCCCAAACCGGCGGTACCAGTCGGCCGGCGCCATGTCGCGCAGCTCAACGCCGTCCACCAAAATCCGCCCCGCCGTAGGCTGGTACAGCCCCATCAGCAGCTTGACCAGCGTGGACTTGCCCGCTCCGTTCTCCCCCACCAGCGCCAGCCGTTCTCCCGGCCGGATGGTCAGGTTGAGATCGGCCAGCGCCGGCTCGTCACTCCCCGGGTAAGTGAACGACACGCCCTCGAACGTGATCCCTTGCGCCACCGGGCCGGGCCGGCGCCGCCCGCCGGTGAGGTCTACCCGGGGACCGTCGGTGAACTCGAAGAAGTCCCGGATGTAGCGCATGCTGTTCTCGATCCCGCCGAGGATACTGAGGGTCAGGTCGAAGTAGTGACTCTGAAAGGATTGGATGGCGAAGAAGAAGGCCGCGTAGGCCCCCAAGCTGGCGCTGCCGCTAATCAGCAGCCACACGCTGAAGGTGATCGCGGCCAGGTAGACCAGCGCGTTCAACCCGTCGGTCCAGATGCTCACCCGCGCGCCGGCCGCCGAGAGCTGCAGCCGTCGCCGCATCGTCCGCAGCCAGAGGCGCTGGATGCCGTCAACCAGCCACGGCCCCAGGTTGAACAACCGCACCTCGGCCGCCGCGTCGCGCTTCCAGAGCAGATCAATCCACACGCCCAGCCGCCGCGTTTCCGGGGTCAGCTCGTTGTTCAACTCGTACCACTTGCGCTCGAAGCGCATCCGAGTAATCAAGCCGGGCGCGGTCCCGACGACCAGCAGCAGCGGCAGCCCCCAGTGGAACTGACCGAGATAGATGGCCAGGGAAACCAGCGCTACCAGGCTCGCAAGACCTCGCCACGCCACCTCCACCGTTTCATATAAGTGCTGTTCCATCGCCAGCGTGGCGCGCTGCAGCCGGTCGTAGTACGCCGCGTACTCCAGCCCTTCCAGCGGGGTCGTCTGCGCCTGCCGGTAGCAGCGCGCTTCGATCTCTCGCCGCAGCAGTTCTTGCTGCCGCCCCGCCAGCGTCTGCCGCACGCTGAACTGCCCACTGAACAACCCTCCGACCAAGGCCAACCCCGCGAGCGCACTCGCCCAGAGCAGTCCCATGCCGAGCGACGCCGTGCCCGTCACCACCCCCTGCGCCGTGTCAATCAGTTGGCGCAGCACATGCACCTCGGCGACGGCGAACAGCCCGCTCCCGATTTCGAGCACCGCCACCACCGTCGCCAGCACCGGGTTGACTGCCCAGAACAGGCGCAGCAGGCGTGGGAAGTAGCGCACCTGGCTCCAGGCCGATCCCTCGTCCGGCCGGTCGAACAGGTCCGCCACCGACCAGTGTGAGCCTCGCGCGTGGTAGGTTCTCATCGCCCTACTGCCCCGCGCCCTCCGCCCGACTGGGGGTAGGTCCGCGCCAAGCCGTAGGGGCGCAACATGTTGCGCCCGCCCCCCCGCAGTACGGGGGGGCCATAGGGGGGCTGCTCACCCCCACAAGGGCAGGTTTTTGCCGTAGGGGCGTCCCTTGTGGGCGCCCTGGCCTCTTCCCCGCCTCACTCATCCTGTCTATCCTGTCCATCCATGTAAATACCTACCCCCGCCCCGCGCCCTCCGGCCCCGTCATCCGCCGCGTACCAGCTCGCCTGCAATCCGTACAGCCGCGCATACGCGCCGCTCCCACGCACCAGGCGGGCGTGCTCGCCCTCCTCCACGATCCGCCCGCCTTGCAGGACGATAATCCGGTCGGCCAGCCGCGCCGAGCCGAGCCGGTGAGAAATGAACACCGCGCACCGCCCGGCCGCCGCCGCCCGGAATTGCCGGTAGACCGCCACCTCGGCCCGCGGATCGAGCGCTGCCGTCGGCTCGTCGAGCACGATGATCTGCGCGTCCCGCACGTAGGCGCGGGCAATCGCCAGCCGCTGCCACTGCCCGGTAGACAGGTCCATCCCGCCGACAAACTCCTTGCGTAGCAGCGTGGCGTATCCGTCGGGCAAGCTGGCAATGAAACTGTCCGCGCCACTCTGCGCCGCCGCCCGCTCGATGGCCGCCGGCACCGCGGTCGCTGGCGCGTCATCCGGCGTGTCCGGCAGCAGCGCCGTATCGCCGTAGCCGATGTTTTCGAGCGCCGTGGCCGGATAGCGCATGAAGTCCTGGAAGATCGCCGTCGCCTCTCGCCGCCACGCCGCCGGATCGAGGTCCGTGAGGTCAATCCCGTCGACCGTAATCCTCCCCCGCGACGGGCGATACAACCCGAGCAGCAGCCGGACCAGCGTGGTCTTGCCCGCGCCGTTCTCGCCCACGAGCGCGATGCGCTCCTGCGGCCGCAGCGTCAAGCTCACGTCCTGCAGCGCCGGTCGCGCCGCCCCCGGATACGTAAAGCTCACCCCATGAAACTGCACGCCTTCCCGCAGCGGTCGCGGCGGCGCCGGATGGCCCCCGGCCGGCCGCGGCTCCGGGTCAACGGCCAGAAAGTCCCGCAAGTGCTCCCAGCGCGAGTAGTAATCCACCACGGAAATGGCGTTGTAGGACAGCAACTGGATGAGGTTGCGGAGCGGTCCCAGCGCATACAGCAGCGCCACCAGGCTCCCGAGGGTGATCTCTCCTCGGCTCGCCAGCACGAGGAGCGCCACCGCCGTCCCCCACCGGGTCGACTCCTGGAGCGCCGTGTTCCCCCAGCTCTGCCAGGCCAGTTTCCAATGGGCAGCCATCAGGGAATCGAGATGCCGGTTGAAGGCGGTCCGCCATCGCGCGATGATCGCGGCGCCCAGCCCGAACAGCCGCAGCTCAGGAGCCGCCCCCCGGTCGGCCAGCAGTTGCGCCCAGTAGCGCTCCTCGCGTCGCAGCGGTGAGCGCGCATAGCTCGCGGCGACAAACTGTCGTCCCTGCCGTCCGCCGATCACCACGCTGGCAATACTGGTCGCCGCCAGGACCACGGGCAGCAGCCAGTGGGCTTGCGCGTAGAGCGCCAACAATCCCGCCGTCCCCAGCAGCGCGCTGACTTGCCCAGCTACCCTCTCAAGCTCCGAGGAGACCCTGCGACTCAGCGCAGTCCACCCGTTCTCCAGCTTGTGATAGTACTCCGGCTGCTCGTAGTAGGTCAGCGGCACCGCCGCCATGTGCTCCAGCAAGCGCCGCTGGAGCGCGACCTTCAGCCGCTCGCGGACCAGCTCGCCACAGTAGAGCGTCAGCGTGTTGCGGATGTCCGGCACGACATACGCTGCAAAGAGCACCCCCAGCCAGGGCAGCACCTCTCCCCAGGGGTTGGCCGGCAGGGCGGCCAGCACGTTGATGAGGCCCGTCATGGACCAGACGAGTAGCGGCTGGGCCACGCCCCCAACCAGACTCAACGCCACGATGATGATGGCCAGGAACCGGGCATGACGCCAGATCATCCCGCCGGCGAAGGCCATGGCGCCCCCGGTGAGCCGGGCTTGTGCGGTCAGCTCACGCCAGCGCTGTGCGCGCGAGCGGTCCTGCACCCTCACCTCCCTCCCTCGCTGCCCCTCGGCTCGACTACGTCCAATCGTCGCACATCCCCGCTCCCCACCGCCAAACGTTGACAAACCCGCACAGAAAGCCGTAGCCTTGACAACGGTGTGTGCGGCGGCTATTTCCGGCGGATCGTGGGATCAGCGATGACAGAAGCGTCAGATACGAGCCGGGTCAAGCCTCCAGCATCTCCCTTGCGTACCCGGCCCACCAATGCCTTCGGCACGACGTTACGGGAGTTGCGCGAGCAGACCGCCCTCAGCCAGAGCGCGCTCGGCCGCCGCGCCCAGGTCCACGCCAGCATTGTCAGCCGCCTGGAAAGCGGTGACCGCACGCCGAGCAGCCCCGGGCTGGTGGAAGCGCTTGCCCGCGGCCTCCGGCTCTCCCCCGACGATACCGACCGCCTGCTTGCCGCTGCCGGGTTCGTGCCCTCCGTTATCACGCGCCTCGGCCCCGGCGATCCCACGCTGCTGCTCGTGGCGCAGGTGCTCACCGATAGCCGCGTGTCGGACGATGAGCGGCAACGCCTGCGCGCTGTGATCGAAGCCGCCGCCCGCTGGTGCCGCGCCGCCAGCCGCTAACCGCTGGCCCCGTCATTCGCCCTCTTCCCGCCGCTCGTCATTGCGGCGGAAGCCGCAATCCAGCCCCCATGTCCGTCATTCTCGCGCAAGCGGGAATCTATCCCCCCTCTCCAAATGTTGGAGAGGGGGCCGGGGGGTGAGGCTCACCCTCCGGCAGCCCGGTGATGCGAATACCGGCCCCCGGCACCTTGTACCGCCCATTGATCCCGATCAGCAGCGCCGTCAGCGGCTCCAGCAGCCGTGCCCGCCGCAGCGGCCCCACGTCCACCGGCCGCAGCCGCGGAATCGCCGCCACCAGCGCCCGCACGATCGCCCGTGCCGCCCGGTCGTTCCCACACAGCAGCACGTCACCATCCAAGGCGTGATCGAGGTCACGCAGGTGGGCCGCGCTGATGTGATGAAACGCCGCGCACACCCGCACGCTCCGCGGCGTCAGTTGGGCCGCCTGCTCGGCCGCCGAGCCGGCCGGCAGCCCCAGCATGTCCGTCGGCCGACCGCCGACTGCGACCGCCAGCGGCACAGTCACGTCCACCAGCACGCTGCCCTCTCGCCACGCCGACCGTAGCCCCTGCAACGTCCTCGCGTGCGCTGCGAACGGCACGCAGAGCGCAACTGTGCTCGCCGCAGCCACGGCCTCGTCATTGGCAGCGCCCTCAACCCGCGCCGCGGCGCCCAGCGTCTCGCGAATACCGGCCGCCGCCGCCGCCGCCCGCTCGGCATCGCGCGAGCCGAGCACAATCCGGTAGCCGGCTTGCGCCCACCGCAAGGCCAGGCCGTGCCCCATCGGGCCGGTCCCACCGACAATGGCAATCGTCTGCCGCTCAGTCTGCGCTTCAGTCATCGTGCTGCTCTACCTATGACCTCTGCAAAAGGGGAGCGATGGCGGCGCCGGCTCACCGCTGCCGGCCAGAGAACATGCGCTCCCTGCGACCGATAGTCCCTTCCCTTTAGGGAGGGGGGGTGGGGGTAGGTCTGCCGCCCTCTCTCCCCCTGGGAGAGGGGGCCGGGGGGAGGACAATCATCATCCCCGCATCCCGGAAATCCTGATGTAGACACCCCCCTACCCCTGCTCCTCAGCGGCTGCCTAGTGGAGATTGATCCTCGTCCTGGTCCGAATCGCCCTCCTCCCGCCGCCGGCGCAGGAAGTCCTCCAGCTCCTCCACCAGTTCCTCCGGGTCCACGGCCAGCGGACCACTCGATTCCTCCGTTTCGCCCGGCTCGGTCTGGCCCGGCGCCAAGGGCGCCTTCGATTCGTCGTACTGGTCTTCGAGCTGCTGCAAGTAGGCCGCCAGTTCCGGCCGCTCGGCGACCGCCTCGTCCGCTTGCTCCAGCAGCTGCCGCCCGGCCTGCCGCAACTGGTCCAGGTCGAACGACCAGCCCACCAGCCGCGCCGCCTGCTCCAACAGCGCCGCGCTCACGGCCGGATTCGGCACCTGGAGATAGTGCGGCACGCTCCCGAACAGGCTCGCGCTCGGTACCTGGTGAACCCGCAGCGACTCGATCACCGCCGAGTGAACGCTGGATGGCCCCTCGTACTGCGAGAACGGAATGCCCAGTTGATTCAGCGCCACGCGCAGTTCCGGCGCCGTCGCCCACCCGGTCAGGACGGTGCTGCGCGTGTGCGGCACGTCCGCCGGCACGCTCGCCAGCAGGATCGCCGCTTCCACCCCCCACTCCACGCACGCTTCCGCCAGCTCCGCAGCGAACGCCCGCCACCGCAGCTGCGGCTCCGGGATCAAGTAGAAAATCAAGTCGTGCGTCGTCTCGTCCGCCTCCGGGTGATGGACGTACCAGAACTCGCCGTGCGGCCACTCCAGTACCCGATCCTGGGACCCGGTCAGCCGGGAGATGGGCCGTAGCTCGCTATAGTCGTAGTAGTCGTCCGAATCTTGGACCGCCAGCGGTTCGGCGTCGAACGCAGCGACTAAATGGCGAATGGCCAGCGAAGCGGCCAGCCCGGCGTCGGGCAAGCCCTCGAATGCCCCGATCAGGATGGGGCGCCGCAGGGTGGGCTGTGCGGTATGCGTCAGCGGCATGAGCCTTCCTCAATTCGTGTCACAGTGTGTCGCAGCGCGGCGGGGGTGTTCCGTTCATACTAACCGATGAGCCGTGATCGGCCGGCGCGGTAGAATCCGGTCACGGTCCCGAGCACCATGCGTTGTCGCCACCTCAGCCTGACGAATTTTCGCACCTACGGTCGGCTTGAGCTGGACCTGCCACCCGGGGTATCCGTACTCTGCGGAAACAATGCCCAGGGCAAGTCCAACCTGCTCGAAGCCCTCTACATGCTCGCCACGATCAAATCGTTCCGGACCACCAGCGAGCGCGAGTTGGTCTCGTGGCACGCTGGTGCCGACGAGCGCTTTGCCCGCGTTAGCGCCGAGATCGAGCGCCAAGCGAGCACGTCGCGGCTCGATATTATCCTGGTCGAGCCAGCAAGTGGCAATGCGGCCAACGCAGCGGCCGGTGCCCGTACCCGCGCCATCCAGAAGCGCATCCGCCTCAACCAGCAACCCCGGCGGTCACTGGACGCGCTCGGTCAGCTCAATTGCGTCCTCTTCACACCCGCCGATGTGGAGCTTATCACCGGCTCGCCGGCCCAGCGCCGCCGCTACCTCGACATCATGCTCTGCCAGGTTGATCCCCACTACGTGCGCGTCCTCAGCCGGTACCAGCGCGTCCTCACCCAGCGCAACGCCCTCTTGCGCCAGCTCCGCGACCGCCGGTTGCCTCCCGACCAGCTCGGCTATTGGACCGAGCAGGTGGTCGCCCTGGGCAGCGAGTTGATCGTCGGCCGCGGCCAGGCCGTCACCACCCTCAACTCGTCCCTCGCCGCCATCCACCCCCGGCTCGTGGATGACCGCCCCTCCCTCGGCATCGTCTACCGCAGCAGCGTCACCGACCTACCGTCCACGTTGGCGGAGGAGGCGGGTGCGGTCGCGCGCACGGATGACGTGCGGTCCGCCGTTGCCGCGCAGTTCGCCGCCCAGCTTGACGCCCAGCAGGAACGCGAGCGGCGCCAAGGCATGACCGTCGTCGGCCCCCACCGCGACGATCTGGCCTTCACCGTTGACGGCATGGACCTCAATCGCTTCGGCTCCCGCGGCCAGCAGCGCACCGCAGCCCTCGCCGTCAAGCTGGCCGAGGCCGCCGTCATGGAGCAGCGCACCGGCGAACGGCCGGTCCTCCTCCTCGACGACGTGCTTTCCGAGTTGGACCCTCAGCGCCGCCTGCTGCTACAAGAGATACTCGCCGGTGACGGGCTGCCCGCTGCGTCCGCACCATCCGACGGGAGGGACAGCGGCGCCGACCGCGGCGGACAGGTGCTCCTCACCACGACCGAGCTACGCCCCTTCACCCCCGCCTTCCTCGCCGCAGCCACCGTCTTCCAGATCGCCAACGGTGCCCTACGCCCGGCAGCCACAACCTAACCCCCTCCGACTGAGGTAGGTACGGGCTAAACCGTAGGGGCGCAACATGTTGCGCCCGTCCCCCCGCCATTCCCGCGTGCCCGGGAATCCACCCCCTCTCTACATGGTGGAGAGGTGACGGGCCACAGCCACACCACACCTGGCACTATCCGTGTGGCTTTGGCCCGTCAGGGGCCCGGGGGGTGAGGCCCGCCCCGCCCGCGGTTCCCCGTAGAAAAACCTACCCCTGTCAGGGGTTGATGGTAGGTGCGCTCCGGCCCCCTAAGGCATGTGGACGACGACCATCTTCGTCTCGGTCATCTCTTCCACCGCGTACTTCGGCCCTTCCTTGCCCATCCCGCTGTCTTTCAGACCACCGTAGGGCATCAGGTCGGCCCGCCATTGCGTACCCCAGTTGAGATGGATGTTGCCGGCCTCGGCCTCCAGCGCAAACTTCATCGCCCAATCCAGGTTCTCGGTGAAGATCGCCGTGCTCAGGCCGTAGTTCGTGCTGTTCGCTTGGGCAATCGCCTCGTCAATGTCATCTACCGGCGTCACCCCGACGGCCGGCCCGAACACCTCGTCGCACGAAATACGCATCTCCGGCTTCACGTCCGCCAGCAGCGTTGGTGCCATCAGCGTGCCGTTCCGCTGACCGCCGGCCACCAGGCGCGCCCCGCCGTCCACCGCCTCCTGCACCCAGGTCTCCACACGCGCCGCGTCGCTTTCGCGGATCATCGGCCCCATCCGCACGCCTTCCTGTCGTGGATCGCCGGTCGTGATCCCCTTCACGCTCTCCGTGAAAGCGTCGAGAAAGTCGCTGTAAATCTCGCGGTTGGCGTACACCCGCTGCGTGGAGATGCAGACCTGCCCGGCGTGCGCGTAGCCGGTGGAGGCGAGCGCCGTCGTGACCTTGTTCATATCCGCGTCCGGCATGATGATGACCGGCGAGTTGGACCCCAGCTCCATGGTCACCTTCTTCAGCCCGGCCGTGCGGCAAATGTGCTCACCCACGTCGCGGCTGCCGGTGAAGGTGATCTTGCGGACGCGCGGATCGCTGACCAGCGCATCCCCGATCTCGGCCCCGGAGCCGGTCAGACACTGGAGTGCTTCCGGCGGACACCCGGCTTCCAGCATCACCTCGACCACCCGCAAACCCGAGAGCGGCGTGTCCGTGGCCGGCTTCAGCACGACGGCGTTCCCGGCGGCGATGCCTGGCCCGACCTTGTGACAGACCAGGTGCAGCGGGAAGTTGAAAGGCGAGATCGCCGCCACCACCCCGCACGGCACGCGAATGGTGAAGCCGAATTTGCCCGTGACCCCTGGCGCACCGTCCAGCGGAATGACCTCGCTGCCCAGCCGCTTGGCCTCCTCCGCCGACAGGTAAATGATCTCGGCGGCCCGCTCCACCTCGATCATCGCTTCCGCCTTGACCTTGCCGCCCTCCAGCGTGATCGTCTCGGCAAAGCTCTCGGCCCGCTCGCTAATCAGGTCCGCGGCCTTGTGCAGAATCTTGTAGCGCTCGTAGCCGGTCAGCCCCCGCATGATCTCTGCACCCCGCACCGCCGTCGCCAGCGCGTGATCAATGTCGCTGGCCTCCGCTCTGGGCACCGTGTCCACGACGCTGCCATCGTAGGGATTGTGTACTTCAATGCGCTCGTCTTTGTCTACCCACGAACTACCGATATGCATCTTCATGCGCGTCACTCCTTTACGTATCCGCTCCGCTCGCTTGCCGGAGATACTGCCCGATGTTGCCCGCTCCTGCAACCTAAAAGGCCACTTGCCGCGATACCCGCGCCCCTACCCTAGTGGGACCCTTACATAGCCGTCATTCCCGCGAAAGCGGGAATCCACCCCCTCTCCCCCTGGCTGACTGGAGTAGGTACCGGTTAAGCCGTAGGGGCGCAACATGTTGCGCCCGTCCCCCCGCATTGCGGGGGGGCCATAGGGGTGCTACTCACCCGCCCAACGGGAGGTTTTTCGGTACGGCGCTGCCCACCTCCGCCCCGACGCAAACTCCCATCCTGTCCATCCTGTCCATCCTGTCCATCCATGTAAATACCGACCCCTATGAGCTCTCCCCCTGGGAGAGGGGGCCGGGGGGTGAGGCCAGCCCCCGCCAGCCCGCTACACTATCATCACGAAGCACCCTACAGTGCTTCTCGGAGGTGACTACCAACCATGCCCAGCCGACAGACCGACGGACGGGATCAGTGGTCCCGGGCCAACATGAAGGAAATCCTGCCCGAGCTTCCGTCGCCGCTCTTCATGTCTCAGCTCGAAGCCTCCAGCGGACCCCAGATGCTCGCTGCGTTCGAGATCGGCGGCTACCGCTTCCCCGACGGCGCCATGCTCTTCCGCGCCGCTGCCGGGCGTCCCTATTTCAATACCGGCCTGTTCCGGAGCATGTTGGCCGACCTTGGCGCGCCGCCGGAGCTGAACGATCAGGCTATCGGCAGCGGCGTGGAGTTGGACCGGCCAGCCCTGCAATGGCATTGGCCCCGTGTCGCGCGGCGCTTGCCCGTCGTGATCAGCAACCTCGTTCGCCAGTTGCGAGCGGTGCCGGCGACCGAGCGTTGGTTCGGCCACGTCGAAGGCACCCTCGCCGAGTTGTCCTTGGCCACGGACCACGTGCTGCGACGCGCTGACGACGCCGATATGCTCTCGGATTTCGAGCGCATTGCGCCGGAGCTAGGACGCTTCTTCTACCACACCGGCTACCTGACCGCCGCTGCCACCACCCATTTCCACGAGCTTGCCCGCGTCCTGCACGGTCGTCTCGAGGCGCCCGCGGCGGCGATCAACCAGGCGGTCGCCGGCGCGGGCAACGTCAGCGCCGATCTGCCGCTCGCGCTGATGCGCGTCGCGGCCATCGCGCGCACGGAGCCACCGGCCCGGAGCGCGCTCATCTCGTCGAGCGACCTCGGGGCCGATTTCCGAGACACGCTCCGCGGCACCCGCACGCTCACCCACTTCGAGCGTATCCTCGACCGGTTCGGTGATCGCGGGCTGTTCGAGTCCGACAGCGCCAGCCCTCGCTATCGGGAGGCCCCAGGCTACCTGCTCGCTGTTGTCGCGCAGTACGTCCGCGCCCCGACGGCTCCCGACGCCGACGGTGCGGTTGCCCGCCAGCGGCGGCAGGCACAGCAAGCGCGAGCGACCATCAAGCAAGCCGTGGGCCGCAACTGGCCGTATGTGCGGTGGCGCCTCGGAGCCTTGCGCCAAGTCCTCGCCCTGCGCGAGGCCAACCGCTTTCGGGGTGTGCGGATCGCCGCCCAAGTGCGCCGGCGCGAGTTGGAGCTGGGACGGCGGCTGGTCGAGCGCGGCTGGCTCGACCAGCCGGACGATTACTTCTGGCTCACCATGGTGGAGATTCGGCGCTTGTTGGCGCCGGGCACCGCCCCACCGCTACGGGCACAGGCCGGCGGCGTGCGTGCGGGCCTGCTGCCGCACCGCAGTGGGGTCGCCGCACCGGGAGAGACGGCCCGCGAGCCAGGCCATTTGCGGACCGTCATCGCCGCGCGCCGTGCCCGCTACGCCCGCTACTGTGCCATCACCGTGCCCGATGAATGTGCCGACCTCGACGCGCTCGAACGGTTTGCCCGTGGCCAGGGTGCCGCCCCGCCGGGCGCCGCCCGCCGTCCCCCGCCGTCCCTGACCGGCTTTGGCGCCGTCAACGCCGGCCAGCCGGTATCCGCTCCTGCCCCGCCCACTCCATCCGCGCCGGGCAATAGCCCGCCCCCTCCGCAGCCGCCGACCTTGCGCGGGCTGAGCGTCAGCGCCGGCCAGGTGCAGGGCACCGCGCGAGTAATCCGCCAGCCGGAGGAGTTTGGGCGCTTGCAGCCGGGCGACATCCTCGTCTGCCCCGCCACCGACCCGGCTTGGTCGCCGCTCTTTCCCTTGGTCCGCGGTCTGGTCGTCGAGATTGGTGGTCAACTCTCGCACGGCTCCATCGTCGCCCGCGAGTACAGCATCCCGGCGGTGGTCAATGTCCCCCAAGCAACCGACCGCCTTCCCGACGGGGCCACTATCGAGTTGGACGCCACCGCCGGAACTGTCCGCCTAATAGACACCGGCCAAACCTGAGGCGGCTGGTCGACGTACAGGTCCGACCTCTCCCCTGGCACCCCTATGGCCCCCCGCTCCGCAGGGGGACAGTACGTTCCCTCCCCTGGAGCTTGCTCCGGGGGAGGGTTAGGGAGGGGGCGAGAGAAGGGGCCGGGGGGAGTCCCGCCCCACCCCCACCATCAGAGCAGATCCGCCAAGCTAGCGGCAATGAGACCCGCTGCGGCGGCGAACGTGACGATGGCGGCTCGCAGGAGCTGCTCCCCGATGCCGCCGATGATGCCACCGACGAGCGCCATGCTGGCCTGAGCCAATCCGGCGGACGTCGTGACGTCCGGCGGTGGCCATGCTGTCGCCAGCATCTCGATCAAGCCATCAAGCGAGATGGTCAGCATCAGCCCCACCACGCCCACTGCCGCCGCGGCCGGGAGCAGCGCCAGGCCTAACCCGCGCAGCCTGGAGCCCCACCCGCTGCCCAAGAGCAGGATCAGCAGGGCGGTCAGGAAGACGGCTGCGGCCAGCAGCCACGTGAGAATGGGCAGTCGCCGCATGGCCGCGCGGACCCGCTCGACCACGTGCAGCGTATCCGGGTCGTCAGCCCAAAGTGAGGTGAGCGAGAAGGTCTCCTCCGGGACGGCGCGACCGATGATGAGCCGTAGGGAATCCTGCGTCCGGGGCGTGAGCGTGTCACGTCGCGTCAGCTCGGCCTCGATGGTCTGGCTCACCTGTCCGAGGTCCGTCAGATCGAGCACCGGCGCCGGCGCGTCCGCTACCTCCAGCCAGTGGTACAGATCGGTAATGAAGCCCTCGATCTTGTCGGATAGATAGATGGTCACGTGGTACCGCCCGGCTTCCAGCATGGCCACCACAGACGGCTCTACCGCCTCGGAATCACCCTGACCCTCGCCCTGCAGCACGGTGTCCACCATCTCGTCGTAGAGGTGGTCGTAGAGTTGCACGGCGGCGAGCTGCCCCGTGATGAACTCCGGCATGAGCACCGTCGTGCGTAAGGTGTACACGCCGGCCAGCGCAGACACGAGAAAGAATAGCGACAGGGTCAGCAACCCCCGCAGGAAGATGCGGATAATCACAACCTATGTGCTCCTCGTAGCGGCCGATTGGCCACGTCTTGATGTCTTGCCTAAGCGTACCGGCGCAGCAGCAATGAGCCGTAGCGGTCCGCCTCGGCCGACCACCCGTCGGGGAGCACCGTTGTGGCGTCCGCTTGGACGATCAAGGCTGGCCCGACCAAGTGCGTGCCCGGTCCACACTGTTCGCGCTCGAAGATTGGCGCCGTCACCGGTTGAGCGTCGCCCCATAGTGTGGTCTGCCCGGCTGGTACCGGCGCACCGCCCGGCTGATCCCGCGGCGCCTCCGGCAAGGCCACGCCCGGCTGGAGGTGGCGGGCGCGCAGTCGGATCGTGACGATTTCGACCGCTCGGTCCGCTTGGCCATATCCGTATCGGCGGCGATGCAAGCGGTCGAACGACCGCACGGCCGCCTGGAGCACCTGGATTTCCGCCCTCGGCTTGTCCCCCGCTTGGCTGGTCGGTGCCCCGCCTGCCCGCACTCGCCGTGTGCGGCCGGCCGTCACCAAGAGCTCGTGCGACTGGCCTTGATAGCGGCAGTCCAGTGACCGCCGCAGTTCGAGGCGCACCGGCCCCAGGGCTGCCCGCAGTTCGCTGCTCGCCTGGCGCTCCAGGTCCGCGTAAGCGTCGGCCAGGGCCATAGCGACTGCCGCCGGCTCTGCCGCACCGCGCTCGACGGTGAGCATCACGGTGCGGGAATAGGACCGCTCCACCTCGGCCAACGCGGTCCCCACCGCCGACAGGACACCGGGGTAGCGCGGCACGATCACCTCCCGGATGTCCAACGCCTCGGCGAGCGCCGCCGCGTGCAAAGGGCCGGCGCCACCAAAGGCGACCAGCGCACACCGGCGCGGGTCGTAGCCGCGCTCGATGGAGATGACGCGCAGCGCGCGCGCCATGTGCGCGTTGACCACCCGGATGATCGCGTTCGCCAGCGTGACGGCCTCTGCGTTGGCGGCCCGCTCCGACCGCGGCGTGTTCCCACCCAGCGCCAGCACGGCGGCCCGCGCCGCCGCCCGGTCCAGCCGCACCTCACCCCCCAAGCGCCAGTCCGGGTGCAGCCGGCCCAAGACCAGGTTGGCGTCAGTCACCGTCGGCGCCATCCCGCCGCGGCCATAGCAGGCCGGGCCGGGACTGGCACCGGCGCTCGCCGGGCCGACGTGCAGTCCCCCGGCAACGTCGCGTCGTGCAATCGAGCCGCCACCGGCCCCGACGGTGTGGATGGCGAGCATCGGTAGGTTGAGCACCACACCACCGATCTCGTGCTGTGTCTCTAGCACCGGTGCGCCGGGACAGAACGCCACGTCGGTCGAAGTGCCGCCCATATCGAGCGTCAGGATGTTCCGCCGACCGGCCAACCCGGCACCACCCCTCCCGCCATCCGTGCCAGGTTGGGGGGACGCCCGGTCCCCCGCCCGCGCTACGGCGAGCGCGCCGACGATTCCCCCGGCCGGCCCGCTGAGCACCGCTTGCACCGGCCGGACGGCTAGCCGGTCGGGCGGCACCGTCGTGCCGTCGGATTGCATCACCCATAGGCGCGAGCCGAGCACCGCCGTCAACTGCTCTAAGTAGGCCGTGACCACCGGGCGTAGGTAGGCGTTCGTTACTGTCGTGCTGGTGCGCTCGAACTCGCGGAACTCCGGCAAGATGTCGGACGAGAGCGATACGTCTATCCCGGCCCGCTGCAAGGCCGCGCCAAGCGCCTGCTCGTGGGCCGGGTTCGCAAAAGAGAAGAGCAGGCAGACCGCCGCCGCCGCCGCCCCGGAAGCGACGACTTGGGCCACGACCGCCGCAACCTGCTCGTCGGAGAGTGCCTGCTGCGGCCGGCCATGCCGATCCATGCGCTCGTCCACCTCGAAGCGCAGCGCCCGCGGCACGAGCGCCGGCGGCCGTGTCGGCCGCAGGTCATACAACTGCGGCCGGGCCTGCCGGCCGATCTCCAGCACGTCGGCAAAGCCCCGCGTCGTGATGAGCGCCACCCGCGCCCCGCGCCGCTCCAGCAAGGCGTTGGTAGCGACCGTCGAGCCGTGCGCGATGGGTACGTCGGCCCCGACGCCGAGGTCCTCAAGACCGTTCAGCACTGCCTCTGCCGGATCGTGCGGTGTGGACAGCCGCTTTCGGACGATCAGCCGTCCCGGTTCCAGCACCACGAAGTCGGTGAACGTGCCGCCCACGTCCACGCCGACCCGCGCCGCCGGCCCGTGGTTCGAGGACTGTGGCTCGCCGGTCCTAGCCACTGCTCGCCGGCTCCTCGCCGCTGGCCGGGGGCGTGCCCCACCCGCCGCCGCCCGGTGTCTCGACCACCAGCAGATCGCCGGCCGCCAGGTGACGCTCGCACTTGCCCGGCAGCCGCTCGCTGCTACCGTCGGGACGGCGCACGGCGTTCACCCCCGGCTTACCCGGCGCGCCGCCGGCCAGCCCCGGCGCGCCGCGCTGGCGCCGTTCGGAGAGCAGCGTGATCGTGGCCGGCACGTCCAGCGCCACTTCTCGCACCAGGCCATCGCCCCCGCGGTGACGGCCGGCCCCTCCGGACTCCTCCCGTAGCCGATACGCCTGCACCCGCAGCGGATAGGCGTACTCCAACGCCTCGGCTGGCGTATTCAGGGTGTTCGTCATGTGTGCCTGTGCGCCGGAGAGTCCGGGGCCTTGCGGCGCGCCCCCGTGTCCGCCCCCAATAGTCTCGTAGTAGGTAAAGGACCGTTGCCGTTCGGGATCGTACCCGCCGATGATCGCGTTGTTCATGGTCCCATAGCTCGACGCCGGGATCACGTCCGGCAGTGCCGGTGCGAGCGCAGCCAGCACCACGTCCACGATCCGCTGGGCCGTCTCGACGTTGCCGGCGGAAACCGCGTGCGGCCAGCGTGCGCTGACCACCGACCCCTCGGGCGTAATGACGGTAACTGGGTGCATGGTACCGGCATTCAGCGGCAGTGGTGCCGCCGCAGCCGCATCATCGGCACCCACCAGACACCGCACGACGTAAGAGACCGCCGAGACCGTCACGGCGCGCACCGCGTTGACCGAGCCGCTCACCTCGTCGGCACTCCCGGTAAAGTCCACCCGCAGCTCGCCATCGCGGGCGACGATTGTCACCCGAATGGGCACCGGCTCATCACCAACTCCGTCGTCGTCGAGCACGTCCTCGGCGCTGTAGGTACCGGCCGGAATGCGCCGCAGCGTGGCCCGGCAAAGCTGCTCGCCGTAGTCCAGCAGCGCGTCCTGCCGCTGTCCGAGCACCTCCGGCCCGCTGGCCTCGGCGAGCGCCACGTAGCGGCGCTCGCCGACCCGGTGCGCCGCCCGCTGGGCAAACAGGTCGCCACGACGCTCGTCGGGTGTCCGCACGTTGCGAAGGATCAGCGCCAGGATGTCCTCCTGGACCCGCCCGGCGCGCACCCACTTGATCGGCGGGATAATCAACCCTTCCTGGAACAGTTCGCGCGCCAGCGGCATCGAGCCGGGACTCATGCCACCGATGTCGGCCTGGTGCGCCCGGCTGGCCACAAAGCCGATCAGCGTGCGACTCCGGCGGTCCCGGCTGGCGGCTGTGAACACCGGCGACACCATCGTCACATCCGGCAGGTGAGTACCGCCCAGATACGGGTCGTTGAGAATCACCACGTCGCCCGGTCGCCACTTATCGTCCGCGGCGGCCTCGCGCGCCGCCTGCACGGCGAGCGGCATGGCGCCGAGATGGACCGGAATATGCGCCGCCTGTGCCACCATCCGCCCGGCCCGGTCGAAGACCGCGCAGGAGAGGTCCTGGCGCTCCTTGATATTTGGCGAGTAGGACGTCCGAATGAGCGCCGCGCCCATCTCCTCGGCGATAGCGGCCAGTTGATGGTGCGTGACGGTAATATCCAGCGTGTCGGTCGCTGTCATAGCCTCATACCTGCCCGGTCAAGGCGCCCCAAGATTCCCCTTCCCTGCCAGGGAATGGGCCGGGTGACAGGCCAAAGCCGCACCACACCTGGCACTATCCGTGCGGCTTTGGCTTGTCAGGGGGTTAGGTCCAGCCCGATGCCTCCCCACTAGGGAGTCCCCTCGCCAAACTCCAGCTCGCCGAGCCGGATAAGGATTTCCAGGTCGTCGCAGTCCTCCGGGGCCTCGCGGGCAACAAGCCTACACACCGTCTCCCGCGCGTCTGCGTTTGCCAGCCCGAGCATCCGCGAAATGTCGGCGAGGTTCTGCGCCTGCCCTCTCTGCAACTTGATGTGTACCAGGTACGCAAGCGGCAGCACCGGGAGTCCTTGCCCGTCGCGGTTGGTTTGGGCGGCGGCGAGCGCAGTCGGCCACCAGGCCTCGGCTCCTTCGATGACATCTACGTCCTGCCCATCCGGGCTACGCCACGTCGAGCCGCCAATACGCAGATCGCCACGGAATGCGTACCCGGCAGCCCGGAGCTTGGCGCGAGCCACCGCCGCATCCGCCTTGGCGACCACGACGTCGAGGTCTCCGGTCGCTCGCTCCGGCATGTACTGTCGCGTCGCCACCGCGCCCACCACGGCCCAAGCCAGCGGCGCCAAAACCGCGTCGAGGTTGGGCCACTGCTGCCACGCCGTTCGCTCCCGCACGAACGCCGCTCCGCTCCCGGTGCCCCGCCGTTGCCGGCGTTGCGCCACCGCAATCAAGACGCGCCGGGCAGTGGTCGGGCCGCCAACGTATGCCATGCGGAGCTTGTCCTTAATAGCAGGGAGTCTACACGAGCACCGACCTCGGTTGCGGCTTGCGCCGCAATGACGGCTGATAGCTAAAGGCTGAAGGCTAATAGCTGACCACTGATAGCTGATCGCTCCTACGGCGCCAGATACCCCCGCTCGACCGCGTCGCGAATAAGCTGCCGCGCGTAGGTCCAGAGGTCCGGGGCGCCCGCCGCAATGACTTGGTTGATCCTGACGACCTGTTCGCTGCTGACGCCGTGATGGCGCCACATTTGGCCCTCGGTATGATAGTTCAGGAGCAGCGGCTGCAGGCGGTCGAGGGCGCCGGCAAACCGCGCCTCCGGCGTCTGCTTGGCCTCGAACTCCTCCCACAGTGTACGTAGCTCGGCCGCTTGCTGCTTGGGGAGTAAGCCGAAGATGCGTTCCGCTGCCTTCTGCTCGATCCGCGCCTTCTCCTGCCTGGCTTGCTCGTCGTAAATGTAGGTATCGCCCGCGTCAATCTCGACAATATCGTGGATCAGCGCCATCTTCACGACGCGCATGAGGTCTATGTCCTCAGTGGCGTGCTCCGCGAGCACGACCGCTAACATGGCGAGGTGCCACGAGTGCTCGGCGCTGTTCTCCATCCGGTCGGTGTGAATGAGCCGCGACTGCCGGAAGACGCTCTTGAGCCGGTCGAGCTCCAGGAGAAAGCGGAGCTGCTGCGTCAGCCAGTCGTTGCTCATGGCAGTATGGGGTGGCAGCGAGCGCCCGCTGCGCTCCGGCGCCGAGTCGCAGCAGTATACAATCCGTAGTCATAGCCCCTCTAGGCCCTCTCTCTCCGCGGGAGAGGGACGGGGTGAGGGCCGGCCCACTGGCCGGCAATGCGTGGACGCGCTGACCGATGCCTACCTTGATGACCACCGACACCATCGTCGCCACGGCGACGCCGGCCGCCGATGGCGCTATCGGCATCGTGCGCCTCAGCGGCCCGCAAGCACTCCCGCTCCTCAGACAGGTCTTCTGCTCGCGCGCCGGCACGTCGCCGGCCTGGCGCTCCCATCAGCTCTATCACGGCGGGATCACCGATCCCGCCACCGGGCAGCCGTTGGACGAGGTGTTGGCCGTCCACATGGCCGCGCCGCACACCTACACCCGTGAAGATATGGTCGAAGTGCAGGGCCACGGCGGGAGTGCAACCCTGCGCCTTATCGTGGCGCTCTTCACGCGGTTGGGAGCGCGACCGGCCGAGCGCGGCGAATTCACCCTCCGCGCCTTTCTCAACGGCCGCATAGACCTCGCGCAGGCCGAGGCTGTAGCCAGCCTCGTGACCGCACGCACGCCGGCTGGGGTCCAGCAAGCGCTCGGACAGCTGGATGGCCGGCTGTCGGCCGAGATCGCGGCCGTGCGCGCCCTGCTCTTCGACCCGCTTGCCCGCATCGAGGCGGTGCTCGACTTTGCCGAGGAGGACGTGCCCCTGCCTCCCCGTGCGACGCTACGAGACGCCCTCGCCGCGGCCGCAGCCTGCCTCCAAACGATCCTCGCCGGTGCCGCGCGCGGACTGCTCGTCCACGAGGGAGCGCGGGCGGTACTGGTGGGCCGCCCGAACGCCGGCAAGTCGAGCTTGCTCAATGCGCTGCTCGAAGCCGACCGCGCCATCGTCACGCCGATTCCCGGCACCACCCGCGATGTCTTGACGGAATCCCTCAACCTCGACGGCGTCCCCGTCACCCTCGTTGATACGGCCGGTATCGCGGCGCGGACGAACGACGCAGTGGAGCGGCTAGGGGTAGAGCGTAGCCGTGCGGAGATCGGTCGCGCCGACGTGGTGCTGCTGGTGCTCGACGGTGCTACGAACCCATCGCCGGAGGACGCGGCCATTGCCGCCGCTATCGGCGAGCGTCCCGGTGTGGTGGTGCTGAACAAGGCGGACTTGCCGCCGCGGTACCCCGCCGCCGCCGCTCAGGACCTGCTCGCTGCCAAGCCGGTCTGCACTGTCTCCGCGCTGACCGGCACCGGTATCGCCGCGCTGCGCTCTACCCTGACGCAGCTCGTCGTACCGACCACCGGCGCCGCCGGCGATGACCTCCTGCTAGGGAACGTCCGCCATGTGGCGGCCCTGCGCCGCGCCGCCGATCACCTTGCCGCGGCGCAGGCGACGCTCGACTCGGCGTATCCGTTGGACATGGTCACGATTGACCTGCGCGGTGCTCTCGACGCCCTCGGCGAGGTCACAGGGCACACGGTCACGGAGGACCTGCTCGACAAGATATTCAGCACGTTTTGCATCGGCAAGTGAGGTCGCTCGTGCTGAGACTCCGAGCAGATACCGGCATTGGTCCTATCCAGAAAACGATTTGACGAATCGGAGAGTGCAACGGTATGATTGCTGCGTCTGTATCCATGCGGGAGGAATCCATTGGCCCGGCGTAGGTCTGCTCGGAGACGGTCGCGCT
The DNA here is from genome assembly GCA_022826725.1 of Chloroflexota bacterium. Taxonomy (GTDB): domain Bacteria; phylum Chloroflexota; class UBA11872; order UBA12225; family JAJDUF01; genus JAJDUF01. The sequence continues at coordinate 517,493 of JAJDUF010000016.1, read as the reverse complement.
CACGAGCGCCGCGGGATGCCTTCGTCTCAGCGAGCAGTGGTCTCGGTGAAGAAGAGACCAATCTTGGCTCACTGCTCAAGCGCGTGCTCGCCGGCGAGCAGGATGATTCGTCGCGCAAAACCGCCGCCTCGTCCGAATCCGAGCAAGAGCCGCAGCATTGCGCCGACTGCTGGCACGCCGTCACATTTACCGACGAGCGCGGCAGCACGATGGCGCGCTGTGAGAAGAACCTTTGGGTGCGGCCCATCTACTCTTACGAGGAGCTTAACCGCGACCGCGTGCGCCGCTGGCACGCCGTCTGCCCCGAGTACGACGACAGCGACTAATCCCCATCGTCATTCCCTCGCCCTCCCGAAAGCCCTGCCCCCGTCCGCTCAGTCGTCCGTGGCGAACTGCCAGGGGCTTGGCTGCGCCTCGCTGTAGTGGATCGCGGCGTGGTACAGGCCGTGAACGTCTTTCTCCGCTGGCGTGACCGCCAGACCGGTATGGTCGGGATCGTTCATGCTCTGGTGGACGATCCGGTGGGCAATGAGTTGTACGTGGCCTCCTGCGTGCGGTAGCAGCTTGGCCATATCGTGCCGCCACCACCAGCCAGGGGACTTGCCGGCCGTAGCCGGCCCGTCCGGCGGTGCCGGTAGCCCGGCCTTGACGCTGTCGTAGACCTCCCGCCGGTTGGTGGCGGCGAAGCCGCGCTCCGGGTCAATGTCCCAGAGGTACAGGGGGTTGCGGGGATTGTCATACGGTGAGGCCTGCCAATCTCCTCCGAGCAGTCGCAGCACGCCATCGGCGCAAGTATAGGCCGTGAGCGGCGCATTGTTGTCCGGAGCGGCGTACCGTACTGCCGGTAGCGGACCGAAGGGGTCGTCCGTGCGCATCCAGGCCACCTCGCCTCCCGTGCGCGCGCTGATGATCCATTCGCCTCGGTATCGCGCCAGGCTCGCCTCAGAAAGCTGATCTCCAACCAGCGGGCCGGTTTCGACCCATTCGTAGACGCCGCGCTGCGGGCTGTAGCGGTACTTCAGGGCCGCCAGCCGTCCACCGAAGTGGTTGACATCGGCCCATTCGCTCGCATCATCGTTAAACCGCACTGCCTGCACCATGCTCTGATTCATCCAGCGCACCGCGGCACTACAGAACGCCGTGCCCGCCTCATACCCGCGTTGGCGTAGCTGCTGGGCCGGCTGAACGACCTCGATGTCGTCCTCGGCATTATTCAAGCGAAACTGCACCCACTCGACCCCCAGCGTGCGCGCAGTAAGCTCGGGGTGGTCTCGCGCCGAGCGCAGGAACCCGGTTGCCGGGTCAACAATCCGCATCGTGCGATACCACTTGACGACAAAGAGATTGGCGTGCGGCACCGGCTGCCCGCGGATCAGCGCTCCCTTGGGCACCCCGAAGCCCGCGACATGGCTCTGCTGGCGAACATACGCGCTGCCGTCGTTGAGAGGGTCCCAATCGTTGATCGAGCGAACCAGTCGGCCCTCCCTGAGCACCGGACCGTCGAAACTACCGTCACGGACTTGATAGATGATGCTGCGCGCATCATCCACGCCGCGATAGCCGCGCGTGGCGAACAACAGCACAAAGCGCCGTGCGCTCACCTGGATACCGTTCGGATGTCCCGGGTACACGTCGTCGGCGCGCGTATCGCCGGGCTGCGCGCATTCGTGAACCAGACTGCCGCGGTGTTCGATGCGTTCGATCATGGCTACTGCCCTAGCGTGCCGCCGCGCGGTCAGGTCGCAAACTGCCAGACTCCAGGGTAGCTATCCGCGTACTGCACCGCGGCGTAGTAGATGCCGCCCGTCTCTTTCTCTGCTGGCGTGATGACTGTTCCCGTGTGGCTGGGATCGTTGGTGTTGCCGCACCGTACCCGATAGACGATGATCTGCTCTTGCCCCCCGGCGTGCGGCAGGAGCTTGGCCATATCGCAGGTCGGGCGGCTCTCCACCGGAATGGGCAGCCCGGCGGCAACGATGTCGAATACCGTGCGCCGCTTCGACGCCGCAAAGCCGCTGTCGGGGTCAATGTCCCACAGGTAGAGCGGATTGCGGTTGAGGCCATACGGTGAGATCGTGCTGTCTCCCGTGAGCACGCGCAGCACCCCGTCGGCGTAGGTGTAGGCGGTCAGCGGCGACGAGTTCACGGGTGGAGTGGGACGCGCCGCCGGCGGCACGGCGCCGAACGGGTCCGCGGTGCGAAGCCAGCCTATCGAACCACCACCGCGCGGCCGGCCGCTGATGGCCCAGGCACCCCGATAACGGGCGAGGCTCGCCTCGAAAAGCTGCTCATCAATTAGCGGACCCATTTCGACCCACTCATAGACGCCGCGCTGCGGGTCATAGCGGTACTTCAGGGCCGCCAGCCGTCCGCTGTCGAAGTGGTTCACGTCGGCCCACTCGCTGGCGTCCTCGTTGAACGGGACCGCCTGCACGAACGACTGATTCATCTGACAGATCGGGGACGCACCATGCCTGGCGCCATCCGTGCGGCTCCGGCCCGCCATCGTGCCGACAGCGGCGCTACAGAAGGCGTCGCCCTCCTCATAGCCGCGTTGCCGAAGCGGTTGCGCCGGCTGGACGATCTCGATGTCGTCCTCGGCCTCGTTCAGGCGCAGTTGTACCCACTCCACGCCCTGGGTGCGTTCGCTCAGGTCGGAGTGCGTGCGCGAAGCCACCAGAAAGCCGGTGGCCGGGTCAAGGACGCGGGCGCAGACGCGCCACTTGACGACAAAGAGGTTGGCGTTGGGCGCCGGCTGACCCTCGATCAGGGCGCCGCGCGGCACGCCGAACGCCACCGGATGCCCGTGCTGTCGCACATACGCGCTGCCGTCGTCGAACGGGTCCCAGTCGTTGACGGACTTGGCCAGTATCCCCTCCGCCAGCAGCGGGCCGTCGTAGGCGCCCTCGCGTAGCTGGTAGACGATACTCAGATCGTCATCGCCGCCGCGATAGGTGCGCGTGGCGTACACGAGCAGGAAGCGCCGCGCGCTGACCTGGATACCATTCGGATGCGCGGGAAACACGTCGTCGGCACGAGTCTCTCCGGGCAGGCGACATTCGTGGATCAGCTTCCCGCGATACTCGATGCGTTCGATCATTGACTCGCCTCATGCCCTGTGACCTCCCCCACTCGTGGACCGACACCCCCTCTCTACATTTGTGGAGAGGGGGCCGGGTGAGGCCCAGTCCCTATTCCTCAGTGGAGTTCTTGCCCTTCTGGGACAGGCCGGCGCCAAATGCTAACCCCATCGCCGTGCCCATGGCGACGCCCATTCCCACCCAAAACCCCATGTTATCGGTCGCCGCGCCGAGCGCTGCACCGAATGCGACTCCGATTCCGGCTCCCAGCGACAGCCCCAGGCCAACGTAGCTGCTCGTGTCGTGCTCAGGCTCGTTGTCGGTCGGCTGTCTTCCCATGCTCCCCTCCCGGAGCAAAACTCATCGCTGTGCCGCTGGAGGTTAGGAGACCGCGCCGTGCGCGATAGTCCCGGCCACAACTGTACACCGTACAGCGTCGGCGCGGACGCCGGTGCAAAGCTGCTTCGCAATGTCGGTATCGCCGGGGTGTGGCAAGGCTACGACCGCGAGATCGGCATACTTGCCGACCGTGATGCTACCCAGCTCCCGCCCGAGACCGAGCGCCTGCGCGCCTTCGATAGTCAGGCAGCGCAGGATGCGGCGCGCCGCCGCGCGCGGATCGAAGGCACTACCGGCTTGCCGCTGCCACAAGGCGTAGGCCGCCGCCGCCTCGGCAAACAGGTCCAGGCTTTCGTTGCTCGCCAGGCTGTCCGTCCCCAATCCGAGCCGCACGCCCTGCTCGATGAATCTCTGAATCGGCGCCTCCCCGGTGTCCAGCATTGCATTACTCCGGGGGCACAACGCGACGACCACCCCACGCGCCGCTAAGAGCGCGATCTCCTCCTCGTCAAGATGGACCCCATGAGCGACGATGGCCGGCTGCCGAGACGACAGTCCCTCGAACAGGCCACAGCGGTCGGCCAGCAGCGCCGGCCCGACGCCGCAGCCCCCCGTCTCGATAAGGTCGTGTCCGCCCTTCGTTGCCAAGCCCTCGGCCAGCGATCCCCGCCCGGAGTGCGAAAACTCCACCTCTTCGACGGTTTCGGCCAGGTGGATCGTGAGCGGGAGTTTGCGGGCCTGAGCCAGATCGCCCAGTCGTTCGAGCGCCACTGTGGACAGCGTGTAGATGGTGTGCGGACCAAGGCCCACGCGCAGTCGCCGCGACCCTGCTGCCGGCCGCACGCTCCGGCCCAGTCTTGCCGTCAGTTCGGCCATCTGCTCATCCAAGCGCGCGCGCACCCGCATCCCCACCGCCTCAACATAACTGATCCCGGCGAGGTTGTGCGTCTGGGCAGCGGCCAATCCCGGCCCGAATGTCACGATGTCGCCAACGCAGGTTGCTCCGGCCGCGACCAGTTGCCCTGCGCCAGCGCTGGCCGACGCTGGCCAGAAGTCCGTTGGCGCCTGGTGACTGCGCCGAATGAGGGCCGGCATCCACTCCCAGAAGGGCTGCCGTTCCGGGAGCGGGCCGAAGTTCGTGTATTCCAGGTGCGTATGGAGGTTGACGAGGCCAGGCAGCATGGCCGCGCCGTCGTAGTGCCGGTGTACGGTGTTGGAGGGCGTCTCGATGGCCCGCCGCGGTCCTACCGCCCGGATCCGCTCCCCGACGATCAGGACGGCGCCATCTCGGATCGGTGGCGCCGTGATGGGCAGCACCCAATCGGCCGTCAGCAAGAGCGCCGGTTCAGCTCTCATAAGCGACCTTTGCCAAAGTCGTCATTCCCGCCAGCGCGGGAATCTACGTCCCCCCGCTGTGCGGGGGGACCATAGGGGGGCCGGTATGCTTTCTCCTAGGCTCAAAAGGTCTCCAACAGGCCGTAGCTTGTGTCGCGCTGCGCCGGTGTCCAGCCGGCGGCACGGATAAGCCGCACCAGTTCGTCGCGGGACAACCGCGGCAGCCACTGTCCGGCCGCGCCTGTGCCGGACGTGTGCGCGGTAGGCATCGGCGGCTGAACGGTCCCGAGGTCGTCGGCTCCGAAGGACAGACTGAGCTGCGCTACCTCGGCCCCGACGTGCCCCCACGCGGCGCTGACGTGTGTATTCGTGTCGAGGCAGAGGCGCAGCACGGCGAGCGTCCGGAGATAGTCGAATGGTGACACCGCACGGCCCCCGGCCCCCGGCGCCGCGGTAACGACACACGACCGGCGCGCCGCAGCCGCCCCGCGCCGAGGCCGGCGACCGTCTTGCCAATCACGTACTTGCATCAGTTGCGCGACCCGTTCGGCAATCGTCTCGTGGGCACGCACGACGATAGTCGGGGCTGCATCCAGCCCGAGGTCATCCGCCGCGGCCACCACGTCGAGCCAACCCGTTTCGGACACTGCATGTTGTGCTTCTACTGCTGGCTGGCTATCGCTGTCTCGCACGACAAAACTCAGGCCGGCGTCCCGCAGTGCGGAAAGGGCCTCTTCCATAGTGACGCCTTCTGCCGTCCACGCTGCAGCGTCCACGGCCAAGCCGTAGCGCAGCTGCGGGGTGTGCGCCTTGGCTGCCGCCACAGCGCGGGTCAGGGCAGCGACCGGCGCAGTACGGAACGTGACCTCGCTGCACCCGGCGGCAACGGTGGCCGCGAGCGCCGCCGTCAGATCGGCCTCACCTCCGGGGGTGGTTGCGGCCAGGGCATATCCCAGGGCAAACGTGACCTGCTGTTTGGGCACCCGCGATCGCCGCACCGCCGCGGCGGCCCGTCCCACCGCGAGCAGCGCCTCACCGTCATCCAGCAGTGCCGCCGCGGCCGCGGCGCTCAACCGCTCGCCAGCCACGGTGCGGTCCAGCAGTTCCTGGATGCTTGCCTGTTCTCCGGCGCTCATCATCCTGCCTTGTACCGGTCAGTAGGCTGCTCGGCCACCGCCGCGAACTCCAGCGCCGGCACCGCGTCGAGCGCCCCCAGCGCCTGCGCGTGCCGCGCATAGGCGTGCAATCCGTCACGATAGGCGCGGTCGAACGTAAACCGCAAGGTGCGGAAGTATGCCGCCAGCGCCGTCGCCGGGAAAGGCTCCCACCGCGCCGCGTCGGCGGCAATCGCCTCGACGTTGGTGAGGCTATAGGCCAACGACTGCCGGAAGGCACGGTAGACGACGTTGACGAGCGCCGGCGCCGCGGCGGCGAACGACCGGCGTACCGCCCAGACCGCGTAGACCATCGGATGGCCGGTCAGCGCTTTCCACTCCGTCCCCAGATCATAGACGTGCAGGCCGGCCGGCGGCTGCATGTGTACCCGCAGCGCCGGGTCCCCGATCAGCAGGGCGGCGTCCGCTTCGTCCAGCATCCGGCCGAGGTCGGGGGGACAGGCAAAGCAGGCCGGATGGGCCGCGTAGCGGTTGGCGAGCAGGATTTGGGTCAGCACTTGCGACGTGGCGGAGGTGTTGGCCAGTGCCACGGTCCGCCCGTCCAGCGCGGCGGCCGGCACTTTGCTGACCAGGACGATGCTCTTCACGGCGCCGTCCGAGCTGACCGTCAGGTCCGGCATGAGCAGCAGTTCGTCGGCGTGCCGCAGGTACTCGATGGAGGAGATCGGCGAAACGTCGAGCTGCCCGCCGATGAGCAGGCGATTCAGCTCGGTCGGCGTGCCTTTATGCAGCTCGATGTCGAGCAGCGCGTCGTGCCGCACCAGCCCATGGTACAGCGGCAGGCAGTTGAGGTACTGGATATGCCCGACCCGCGGCCGGTTCATAGCGCCCGCCTCGCCACGCCCAACGGCGCCTCGGCCTGGTGTCCGAACATGATGTGCGTGGGGAAGAAGCGTCGGAGCATCAATTGTCGTAGATTTGCACGACGTTGTAGACCGTATCGCGCTGCACCGGGATGCGGCCCGCCTCGCGGATGCGCCGCAGCAGGTCGTCCTGGGAGACTTCATGCGGCGTCTCGGCGCCGGCCATGTGATAGATGCGCTCCTCCACGACGGTACCGTCGAGGTCGTCCACGCCGAAGTGGAGCGACAGCTGCGCCAACGGCAGCCCCAGCATGATCCAATAGGCCTTCATGTGGTCGAAGTTGTCGAGGAGCAATCGGCTGACCGTAAAGACCTTGAGGCTTTCATATGGTGTCGCCATCGGCAGGTGCGACATCAGATTGTGCTCGTTGTGGAACCGCAGCGGGATGAAGACCTGGAAGCCACCCGTCTCGTCCTGCAAGTCCCTCAGCCGCAACACGTGGTCAATCCGCTCCTCCGGCGTTTCGATGTGCCCATAGAGCATCGTGGAGTTGGTCCGCAGTCCCATGCCGTGTGCAATGCGATGGATTTCCAGCCAATCCTCGGCAGTGGACTTATAGCCACAGATGCGCCGGCGCACGCGCGGAGCGAATATCTCGGCGCCGCCGCCCGGCAACGAGCCGAGTCCCGCCTCCACACACTGCCGCAGCACTTCCTCGTAAGACAAACCGGTGATCCGCGCAAACCACCAGATTTCGACGGCCGTAAACGCCTTCAGATGCACGTCTGGCAGCGCCGCTCGCAGCCGGCGCAGCGCCTCCAGGTAGTAATCGAAGTCCAGCTCGGGGTGCAGCCCATTGACGATGTGTAGCTCGGTGATCCCCTTCGGCGCCGCCGAGACGGCCGTGCTCACGATCTCGTCGTGGCTCATCGTATAGCCGCCCTCCTTGCCAACGCTGCGTCGGAAGGAGCAGAAGTGGCAATATGCCTTGCAGATATTCGTCAGATTGATGTGGCGGTTGATATTGAAGTACACGTCATCGCCCGACTTTCGGCGCTGGACCAAGCGGGCCAGCTGTCCCAGCCACGGGAGGTCGTCACAGGCGTAGAGTGCCAGCCCGTCCTCGGCCGACAGCCGCTCGCCGGCATGTACCTTGCGTTCGATGTCTCCCAGCGTGGCCGCGCTAGGCTTAGGCAGCGATGTCTCCGGCGCTTGCAGCCCGACCAGTCCGGTTGGATTGACTAACCCGGTCGCCCGCCGCGGCCCGGGGCCTCGGCGCCGCTTGGCCCGGCGCGGTGGAGCCGTGGTGGTGGGTGCCGTCGTTGCCATCGAGCGTCATCCTCCTGCGGCACGTTGCGGCCCGGCTCGCCTGCCCTGCAGGCGTCGGGCGAGGGGCGGTACACGCATCTGCACTCCGAGTATAGTAGACCTTCTCCCTGCTGCACAGTGCCGGCCGCGCTTGAAACGGCTGCTGCCCTGAGAACGGCATCGGCTACACTTTGCCGGTGGGACATGGCGCCGGGGCGCGCTAGTGAGGTAGACTGGACAACCATGAAGCGTCAAGCGGTATTGGTCATCTTCTTTTTGGCGCTTTCCCTCGCCGCCTGTGACCTTGAGCTTGGCCCAACGGCGGAACCGACCGCGACCGCTCCCGTGGCCCCACCATCGCCGGCACCCACGGTGGCGGCGCCGGCACCCACGGCCACGCAGCCACCACCGGCGGCCGCGACTGCGCCGCCGGTGCTCACCGTTGTCTCCTCGTTTCCTACCTCGACGCGCGTATCCTCTAGTGCGGTAGCCACGGCGGTGGCCAGAGCCAAGGCCGCGGCCACCGGTACGGCGCTGGCTGGGGCTGGTGCAGTGCCCGTGACCACGGCGGATGTCGTCTACATCGGCAATACCGGTGGCATTGGCGTCTTTCTACGCAGGACACCCCAGGCTGCGGATCGCCTGAAGGCGTACCCCGACAACACGCGCCTCGTCGTCATCGGCCCCGACGTGGGTGCTGAGGGCCGCCCTTGGCGGCATGTGCGTGCCCCCGACGGGGTTGAGGGCTATGTGCCGGCCCAGTACACGTCGAGCCAACCGATTCCGACCGTCACGCCGGCGCCAACTCCACAGACTGCCGCAGCGACGCCCACCCCGGCCGCGCCGACGGCCGCGCCGACGACGTACCGCGACGCCACGATCACCAATGTCGTGAACGGTGAGTTGGTGGAGGTGTCGCTGCCGGATGGCCCGACGCGCGTGCAACTGATCGGTATTGATGCGCCGGAGGTCGTTGGCCCCGGTGAGCCATTCCAGTGCTACGGCGCCGAGGCCACCAGCCGTGCCGTCGAGCTACTCGCCGGTCAGTCGGTGCGCTTGGAGCTGGACGCGAGCCAAGGGGAGCGCGATGCCGCCGGGAATCTGCTCGCCTATGTTTGGTTGCAGGACGGCAGTATGTACAACGCGCGGATGATCGCGGAAGGCTTCGCCCGCGAGCGTTCTGGCGCTGCGGCCTACCGCTGGCAGGGGCAGTTCCAGGCCGCCGAGCAGCAGGCACGTAGCCAGCAGTTGGGCCTCTGGCATCCCGGTAGCTGCACTGGAGAGGTCCCGACACCGACGCCGGTCGCGCCGCCGCCAGCCCCCACGACTCCCCCGGCCCCGCCTCCGGCGGTTTCTCCGCTGGCCTTGTCACCGGAACAGCAGGCGGCGGCGGTGGCGGAGATCAAGAAGCAGGATGGTGTCCTCGATGCCGCCATCAACCCAGGTCAAGGCACTAGGGGCCGCCTGGATTTGATAATCACCGTCAGAGACGGCACAAACGAGACACGCGCCCGAGAGCTTGGCGAGAATTTTGTACGGCTGGTCAAGGACATCGGGCCGGACGTTGATCCCCCACCGGATGAGATCGGGGCGGGCCATCGTGGTTATAATTATTTGGTGCGCGTGAATCTCCCCGATGGGCAAGCTGTCGCCTTGGGGGACAAGAGGTGGGACTTGACGTTCATACAGTGGATTCGTGTAGGCGCCACACCCACAGCCTAACGCTTTCCTCGCCCACCTCGGCTGCTCTACCGACAGGCTGCTAGAATCGTTGCTGCCCGGCCGCCTGTCAGCGGGCCATACGGCGGCCTCGGGGCACGTCCGGTTTTATCCCGGTAATATCACTCGTGGAGGCGCGACTGGTCCGGTGACTGGCGCGGTCTTCAAAACCGTAGAACCGGCGCGAGCGCGTCGGTTGGTGGGTTCGACTCCCATGCGCCTCCGCCACCTGCTGCACCGCACGCCAACCGGCTTCCCAGCGCAGGACAGAGATGACGTAGCATGAACTGGCGTTCTGCCGCCCTCGGACTTGCCATCAGCGCCATCGCCATCTGGCTGACGCTACGCAGCATCAGCGTCAGCCCCGATGAGGTGTGGCAAGCGTTTCTGGCTGCGAATCTCTGGTTGTTCCTGCCGACGCTGCTGCTCCACCTGCTCAACATTGCCCTGCGCGCCTGGCGCTGGAAGCTGCTCTTCCTCCCCCAAGACCGGGTCCGTCTGCCCCAAGCCTACGCGGCTACGCACCTGAGCTATCTGTTCAACACGTTCTTGCCCGGGCGATTGGGAGAGCTAGTCCGCGGCTTCCTGGTCGTAGAGAGTGAGGCAGTGAGTCCGGGACGTTCCTTAGGGACGATTCTCGTCGAGAAGCTGTTGGACATTGCGATGCTCCTCATGCTGCTGGCCGGTCTCCTCGGCCTGAGCGGCTGGCACGATTGGGCGCGCGCCACCGGCACACCGCTGCCCGGCTGGGCTGCTGCCAACGCCATTGCGATCCCGGCCTGGGCGCAGGCCGCCGGCGTTGGCGTGCTCGTCGTCTTTGGTTCCATTGCCCTGGCATTCGTCGTCATGAGTTGGGCACGCCAGCGGGCCGTGGCCATGATTCGACGGTGGGTGGACCCCTTGCCTTTGCTCGGACGACTGCATCCGTCGCACCTCGTGCAAACGGCGCTCGGCTCTGCCGATGGTCTGTCTCGACCGCGCCTCCTCGCGGCGGTCCTGCTGCTCTCGGTGGTGATGTGGGTAGGTGGTGGCCTCACGCTCGCCGTCGCCGTGTATGCCTACCATCTGCCGGTACCGCTCAGTGCGGCGTTTCTGCTGTTGGTGGTCACGAATCTGAGTATGACCATCCCCTCCGCGCCGGGCTATATTGGGGTCTACCACAGTGCATCGGTGCTTACGCTGCTCTTGTTTCCGTCCGTCAGCGAGGATCAGGCCTTGAGCTATGCGGTGGCTGTTCATGCGCTCGCGTTCGGGGGGGTGAGCCTGACCGGGCTGTTCTTCCTGTGGGTCGGCCACTATCGCCTCGACGAGCTAGTACGGCGCAGCCGGGCGCGCATGAGCTTGCTATAGCCGGGATGTGTGGCGCGCTCCGGGCCGTCTATCGGTTCTGGGCACAGTTCTTGCACTCCTGGCTGCCCGACAACGGTCCGCATCTGGAAGTCGGCACCGGCAGCGGCACCCTGGCGCCCTGGATCGGACCGGTGTTCCATTCCGATATCCAGGTGGCTCCCTGGCTCGACCTCGTGGCGAACGTCTACCGCCTGCCGGTGCAGTCGGGACGACTCGGCGGCTGTTTGGGTGTTGATATTCTCCATCACCTCGCGCATCCCCATACCTTTTTCGATGAGTTGACCCGTGTACTGAGACCGGGCGGCCGCGGCGTCTTTATCGAACCCTATGTCACTCCCCTGTCGCGTCTGATCTGGTCCTTTCACGACGAGGCGATCTGCTTTGATCGGTACCAGGAAAACCCGACCAGCGATGATCCCTGGCAGGGCAACATCGCGATGGCGAACATCCTCTTCACCCGCGAGCGCGCCGACTGGCCCACACGACATCCCCATCTGGAGCTGCTCTACCTGCGACCGTTCAGCCTGTTCCACGTGCTGGCCCGTGAATACCGGAGCTACAGCCTGGTCCCGGCCGGGCTGCTCGCAATGCTCATCCGCAGCGAGTGGCTCATCCCCCGGCCGCTCATGTCACTCCTGGCCCTCCGCACGCTCGTCGTGCTCCAGCGCAGCCCCGGAGACTCCATGCCGAGCTGAGGGCCAGCAACGCGCCACCAGTAGTCCCTTGGGAGAGCGCCATCACCCTTGAACCGGGAAACCTGGCAGGATTGAGTGCTAGAGAAGATGATAGGTCGGGAGGCCGGTGCTCTACGAGGTGAGACGTGCCGGCGATGACTGCTAGGGACCAAGAGTCCCCACGCCACATCGGCAGCGCGGCACGGTTGCCACCGGAACGGCGGCCGGCGGGAAACTCCCGCCGCAGTCTCGTTGCCGTGCTCGGGTTCCTAGTCGCTGCCGGCCTCGCGTTGGTCGGGCAGCGCTGGATTGCGGTAGGCACCCATCCGGCCGATGGCGTTGCGCTACTGGCCACCGGTGGTGTGCTACTCCTACTTGTCCTGTTAAGCCGGTCCGGACCGCTCGCCGCATCGCTCCTCACCCCCGACGACAATGGGCAGGATAGCTCCCCGGTCAAACCGGCGGCCGGCGCCGAGCGGTGGAGCGCCCGGCCGGGGCTGCGGCGCCTGTTGCTGGGTGTGACCGCGGTGTCGGCGGTAATCGCCTTCGAGCAGGCCGGGGACGGCCTGTTCCGCCCGTTGGGTGTGGCGACCTGGCTGCTGGCGGTAGGTAGCTTTGGCCTGGCCTTTGGCGACTTTCGCCGGCTCGACCTGCGCGGCTTACGCTCGCGCCTGTGGGCGGTGCGCGACGCTTGGCGATCCGGTCCCCGCATCCGGCTCTCCTGGGAGTTGACCGCCTTCTTGGCGATCTGGCTGCTCGGTTGCTTCTTGCTCTTCTACCGGCTGCCTGAGGTGCCGGAGGAGATGATTAGCGACCACGCCGAAAAGCTCTTCGATGTCAAGGATGTGCTCGATGGGCAGTACAAGATTTTCTTCGAGCGCAATACCGGCCGTGAAGCCGTGCAGTTCTACCTGTCTGCAGTGCTGGCAGCGGCGGGGATGGGAATCACATTTATGACACTAAAGGCCGGTACGGCTCTGGTCAGTGTCTTTGTGCTCCCGGCGCTCTACGCCTTCACTCGGGTATGGTTCGGTGCCTCCGTGGCCCTCAGCGCGACGTTCCTGCTGGCCGTCTCGCGCTGGCACCTGACCGTCGCGCGCGCCGGTCTCCGCTTTACCTTCTTACCGGTGCTGGCCGCGCTGACCGGTCTGTTTCTTCTGCGCGCGCTGCGCTACCGCCAGCGCAACGACTTCTTGTTACTAGGTTTCGTACTGGGCGTGGGGATGCACACCTACACCCCCTTCCGGATCATCCCCCTCGCTGTGATAGCCTGTCTGTGGATCGAGTTGATGCTTGATATCACCCGCCACCCGGACGGCTGGGAGCGTGCCCGCCGGACCTTTGTCAACGCGGTGCTGGCTGCGGTGGTTGCCCTCCTCGTCTTCCTGCCCTTGGGCCGTTTTGCGCTGGAGCGTCCCGACGTCTTCTGGTATCGCGGTGTGACACGGGTATCTAGCGCCGAGCAGTCCCTGTCAGGACATCCCCTCACGATCTTCCTCGACAACGTCAAGAACGCAAGCCTGATGTTCAACTACCGTGGTAGTCGGATCTGGGTGCATAATGTGCCCTACGACCGCGTCTTCGACTATGTGACCGGCGCTAGCTTCTTCCTGGGCGTTTTGTACGCGCTCTACCGTCTCTTGGCACACCGTGAACGAATCTACGGATATCTGCTGGTTATGATCTTCGTGGCTTTACTCCCCTCGACACTTTCGCTTGCGTTTCCTGAAGAGAACCCTGCCATCAACCGTGCCGGTATGGCGCTGCCTATTGCCATCCTGATTGCGGTGCTCCCCGTCGGTGTGCTCGTGCGTAGCATCCGCCGCCTGTTGCCGCCGAGCGTTGCCGCCGTCGCACTCACGTTGGCCCTCGTGCCCTTGGGGGTACATGCCGGGCAGCTTAATTTCCAGCGCTATTTTGTGGATTTCGCGCGTTCCTACAAGCTCTCGTCGCAGAACAGTCTGGAAGTGGCGCGGGTGATCAACGGCTTTGCCGCCAGTTCCGGCGACACGCAAGATGCCTGGCTGAAAGTCTGGCCGCACTGGGTAGATACACGGCTCGTGGCAATTCAGATCGGTCAACCGCTCTGGCGCAATCACATAGACACTATCGCCACCGCGCGCGAGCACGATACGGCCCCAGGACCACGTCTGTACGTCCTGAGTATCAATGACCGTGATTCCCAGGCGACCCTCGCGCTCTGGTATCCCCACGCCGCCATCCGCGACCATCTTTCGCCGGTGAGTGGCGAGGTAATCTTCCGCACCTATTTCATTCCACCGGTGCAGCAATGACAACGAGCGACAGTGTTGCTGCGCTCATGGCCGCGGCGCCCCCGGTGGTGGCTGCTCATCTGCGCGAGTTGCCGGTCCACCGGGCCATGATCCGCGCGGTGGAGTGCCTACTCATGCGGACCGTGGACCTGCCCCGGCCACTGCTCGACGTGGGCTGCGGCGACGGTCACTTCGGCGCGGTCGCGCTCGCGCCAGCGGGACCGGTCGACTCCGGGGCTGATCCTAACCTCGTCAGAGTGCGTGAGGCCGCCGCCCGCGGCGTGTATCGGCTGCCGTTGGTAGCCAGCGCGACGCATTTACCCTATGCCAATGCAGCGTTCGCGTCGGTCGTCAGCAACTGCGTGCTAGAGCATATCGAGCACCTCGACGAAGCGCTCGGCGAGATTGGCCGGGTGCTCCGACCGGGTGGCCGGCTGGCGATTACCGTACCGACCCAGCGCTTTGCCACGTCGCTATTCTGGCCGCGTGTCCTGCGGCGGCTCGGTAGTCCCGCCGCTGCCGACGCTTACGGACGCTGGTTCAACCGCATTTCCGTGCATCACCACACACTCACTCCCGAGGCGTGGGCCGCGCGGCTGGCGCAGCACGGCCTGATCGTCGAGCAGTCGCGGGACTATCTCGGCCCCCGCGCGATGGGCTTCTTCGACCTCAGCCACTACTACGGCGCCCCCACATTGCTGACCAAGCGCCTGACCGGGCGGTGGGTGTGGCGACGCAACGGCCCCACGCTGCCGTGGGAACGATGGATTGCGGCGCGGCTCGTGGACTTCTGTGGCGAGATAGATCGCGGCGACGGCGCCTACGTGTTCTGCGTGGCACGACGGGGCGGCTAGTGGCCGGCGTCTACTAGCTAGTTATCACCCCCTCTACATATGGTGGGAATGACAAGCGGCAGGCTCCCCTCTCTACATGGTGGAGAGGGCCCGGGGGTAAAGCGTTGTCCAACCCTTCCCGGATGCTCAGGGGAAGAAAGCGCGGAGAAAGCGCTGGGTGCGCTCCATCCACGGACCGTGGCGCCGGGCGACGTAGTGTCCCGGGGGACGGTTGTTTTGGCGGCTGCCCCAGACCAGCAGGCCCAAACCGGTGGCAAACGTGGGGTTCATCAACCGCTCGCTCACCCCCTCGACCCGGTGGGGCTGCCCGTTGCGTACCGGCATCCCCAGGATGTCCGTAGCCAGCTCGCGGATGCCGCGTTGGTCGGCCACCCCGCCGGTTAGGACGGCCCCACTGCCGATGAGTCCCTGACATCCGAGGTCACGGAGCTCGCGGGCCACCAAGCCCAGAAGTTCTTCCATGCGAGCTTCGATGATCTCGGCCAGAAACTCCTGGGAAACTCGCTGTGGCCGGCTCGACTCGAAGCCCGGTGCCTCCACCGGCTCCAGTCCCGCTACCGCCTCCGGGAGGGTATGGCCATAGATCAGCTTCAGCCGCTCGGCCACCCCGAACGGCACGTTGAGGCCGATAGCGATGTCATTGGTCACGTTCCGGCCGCCCAGCGGCAGCACCTTGGTGTGCCAGACCGTACCATCGAGGTAGACCGCCAAATCCGTCGTACCCCCACCGATGTCCAGCACGACGACGCCTAGCTGCCGTTCGGACTCGGTCGTAAGCGCTTCCCCGGAGGCCAACGGCTGCAAGACTAGCTGCTCCGTCTTGACGCCGGCTTTCTCAACACAGTGGATCAGGTTCTGCATGGAGCTGACGGCGCCGGTGACCACGTGCGCCTCGACTTCAAGCCGCTGGCCGGCCATGCCGCCGGGGTCCTGAATGCCGTCTACACCGTCAATCCAGTACCGTCGCGGCTCCGCGTGAATCACCCGGCGTCCGGCCGGTACGGCCAGCGCTTGGGCGGTAATGATGGCACGCTGCACGTCCTCAGCCTGCACCTGGGAGCTATTCCGATGGAGCGCCGTCACGCCACGGCTGTTCTGCGACTCTATCTGTCCACCCGCGATACTGACGTAAGCGGATCGCACGTTGCGGTTGCACAACTGCTCCAGCTCAGCGACGGCGGTGGCGATGCATTCGGTCGTAGCGGCCATGTTGGCCACGGCGCCGCGCCGCATCCCGCGCGAGGGGCAGAGACCGGCCCCGAGGACGACGACCGTACCTGTCTCGGTGACCTCACCGAGTAAGGCACAGGCCTTTGTTGTCCCGACATCAACAGCCGCGATTAACTGCTGCCGAGGCACTCGGGTCCTCCGTAGAAAGAAGAGCGCACAAGTGGTGATGTTACGACGCTGGCCGCAATCCCGCCACAGCAAGGAAGTGAAGAGGTTGGGATGGCGGGACCTCCTCCGCAGCGGCACGTGCGCGTCAGTGGTTCCTAGCTGGATTGACCGCCATTATACGGTGCCCTCCGGGGGAATACAATACCCTTGTCGCGCCTCGCCGGTGCAAAGTGACCACCTCGCACAGGGCGCGGTGGCTGCGCTACGACGGCACTCTTCCTGGCCGACCTGCGCTAGACTGCGCTCGTGCCGGCTTGGAATCCCGGCCGCACAGGCACCGACTCTGCCTAGAACGCACAGGCGCCGGGGCTACTATTAGTGTCCTATAGTGTCCTATACGCCGCCGCGCTCCACTGCACCGCCGCTAAACCTGCCGCCGGAGATAAGTGATGACTGAGTTGACGGCCGCTCCCTTGATCCTTGCCTCGTTGGAGCACCATCCGCAGGGCTTTCTGAGTTGCGCCAAGAATGTGGGCATCCGCGATGAGACACTCGACTTCACGGTAGTCTTCTCCACGACCCCGGCCGCCGCCGCCGCCATGTTCACCCAGAGCCTGTTTGCCGGCGCGCCCATCATCGTGGGGCGCGAGCACGTCGCCGACCACTGCCTCCAGGCGGTCGTCGTCAACAGCAAGAACGCCAATGTCGCTACCGGCGAGGCCGGCATTGCAGCGGCGCGCGAGACCTGTCGGCTCGTCGCCGCTGAGTTGGGTATCCGGCCGGAGACGGTCTTTCCGTCCTCGACCGGCGTCATCGGCTGGCAGCTCCCCATGGACAAGATCAAGGCCGGCATCCCCGGCTTGCGGGCAGAGCTGCGGACCGGCGATCTGGAGACGACGGCGCGTGCCATCATGACCACCGACACCCGGCCGAAGTACCGCTGTGCCCGTGTCGGAGACGCCGTATTGGTCGGGATGTGCAAAGGCTCCGGGATGATCGCCCCCAACATGGCGACAATGCTGGCGTTCTTCTATACCGACGCGGCCGTAGACGCGGCCGATCTGCAACGCCTGCTAAGTGAGGCCGTGGCCGCGTCCTTCAACATGGTGAGCGTGGATACCGACACGAGCACCAGCGATACCGCGCTGATCCTGGCAAACGGGCAAGCGGGCGACGTGGACCCGGCGCAGTTCGGCGCCACGCTGCGGGCGATGGCCATTGAGTTGGCACAGGATATCGCCCGGGATGGCGAGGGCGCGGGCAAGCTCTTGGAAGTGACCGTCACGGGCGCCCGCGACGAGGCCCAAGCCCAGCGCATCGCCAAGGTCATCGCCGATTCGCCGCTCGTGAAGACGGCCGTGGCCGGCGCCGATCCCAACTGGGGGCGGGTGGCCATGGCCATCGGCAAATGCCATGAGGAGACCGACATTGACCCGGAGCGCGTGACGATTGCCTTTGGCGACCTCGCCCTCTATCAGGGGCGACCGCTGGGCGATGAGCTACTCCCGCAGCTCGAACGCTATCTGCAAGGCACGGATGTCGCCATCCGCGTTGACCTGGGCATCGGCAACGGCACTGCCACCGCCTGGGGCTGCGACCTCACGGTCGGGTACATCCACATCAATGCCGAGTACACGACCTAGGCTGAGGCCAAGATTCCTGACCCGCTCTCAACTCATACTGGCGTAGTGCTGATTCCCCAGCTCCTGCGCCAAGCCTTTCAATGCCAGCACCGTCAACGTGCTCCCTACCGTATGCGCCGGGAGTTGGGCATCGCGGATGATGTCGTCAATGTGGCGTGCCGCTCCTGGCGTGCGCTGGAGGGCCGCGAGGACCTGCACTTCCTCGTCGTTGGCCGGCATGGCTATCGCCAGCTGACGGGCCGCCGGCGCCAGGTGGAGATTGAGCGCATCCAGAATGTCTTGCGCCGCGCTGACCAGCCCGGCCCCTTCCTGGATGAGCTGGTGACAGCCCCGGCTGGTGGGTGACGTGATCGGCCCCGGCACCGCGAACACGTCGCGCCCTTCATCCACTGCGGCGCGTGCCGTGATCAGCGCCCCCGAGGCTTCACCGGCCTCCACGACCACCGTCGCCAGCGCCAGGCCACTGATGATCCGGTTGCGGATCGGGAAGTGCTCGGCCGCCGGTCCGACCCCGAGCGGGTACTCGCTCAGAAGCGCCCCTTGCGCGGCTACCTCTGTGGCGAGAGAGCGGTGCTCGGCCGGATAGATGGTGTCGAGGCCGTGACCGAGCACCGCCAACGTGCGCCCGCCGTGTTTGAGGGCGGCCCGGTGCGCGTGGCCGTCAATCCCCCGCGCCAGGCCGCTCACGATGGTCAGCCCGGCGCTCGCTAGGTCACCGGCCAGCTTCGTGGCGACGATGCGACCGTAGGTCGTGCGTCGCCGGGTGCCGACGATGGCGATGGCGCTGCGATCCTGGGCGGTAAGCTCCCCGCGGACGTACAGCACCGGCGGCGGCGCCGCAATGGTACGTAGCAGCGGTGGATAGCACTCTTCATCCATCCAGGTCAGCGCCGTGATCGCCGCTGCTGCCAGCCGTTCGGCTTCTCGATCCGGGTCTATCTGCCCACGTCCCTCCACGATAGCCGCCGTTGTCCGGCGATCAATCCCGGCTTGGCCGAGCTGAGTCGGGGTCGCGTTCCAGGCCGCCTGGATTGAGCCGAAGTGGTCGAGGAGCCGGCGAAACCGCTTCGGCCCCACACCGGGCAGGCGATGGAGGGCCAGCCAAAAGCGCCGCTCGTCGTCGGATGCCGGAGGATGATTCATAGGCAGCCATCTGTCATCGGCGAGCCAACAGTATGCCGGTAGTAGTTGGACCGCGTGTGCAGCGGCAACAGGACCGCGAGCGCGCTGCCGCTGCCAGCGCACGGGTAGACATATAATAGCATATGTATCCGTATGAGCGGCAAGGAGTTACTGCTGCGTAGCCTCGCGCGTACACGGCGTCATGGCCGGGGACTAGGCCAAAGAAGAAGCGCACCCCTGCTCGGGGCACGCTTAGGCGGCGTGGTGGCGGAAGGGGTGGGATTCGAACCCACGACAGGGTTTCCCCTGTAGCGGTTTAGCAAACCGCCGCACTAGGCCAACTATGCGACCCTTCCGTAATGCTGCTGCCTGGCGAGCCGGCTTAGGCGTCCGGCGGAGGGAGAGGGATTCGAACCCCCGGGTCTTTCGACCAACGGTTTTCAAGACCGCCGCTTTCGGCCACTCAGCCATCCCTCCTCTGCCCGCGAGTTCTGCGCCAACTCTCCTATTGTACCACTGGCGCGCGGCCCGCGTCAGGAGGCGTGTAGGCGATTCAACGGCGGCCATCGGAAGAATTCTCCTCGGAACAGGCGACGGGACGTTCCAGCGAGTGGGTGAGTCCCCGCCACACCTCATTTGGCCGGGAAGCCGCCGATACTCCGAGCACCTGGAGTATACAGCCCCCGCACGGCCGGCAGCAGTGGCGATGATCCCGTTGGTTGCTAGGCCGGCTTATCGCCCCCCCGCGGAGTGGGGTCCATAGGAGGGCTGGCGCGTAGGGCTGCTGTATCCAGGATGGCGGCCGCTGCGTTAACTATGGGGTGTAGGTGGAGCGATAAAGGAGCAGGGTTGACTACGCAATCTCGACGGCTGCGGCTGAGTATAGCGTTCGTGTTGATCTGGCTGGCCTTTGCAGCGGCTGGGCCGCCGGCCGTCGCGATGGCCTGTTCGTATCTGGGTCCAGGGCACCTCCTGTTCGACCCTGACCTGCTCGGTATCCTCTGCGCCGAAGATTCCTCGACACCCCTAACCCAGCCACCGGCAGACGACCCGGCCGCGCTCATGGTCTTAGCAGAGTTCGACGATCCCGGGTTGCCACTCGACCTGATGTTCTCCGTCCCGGCGGATGGTGGTGGTCCTCCACCACTACCGACTGTAGCCGTCCGCGAAGTGTGGCCGACTGCCGAATGTCCGCTGAACGGCCTCCGCTATCCGCCGGAATACCGCACGGCGTGGGAGGGGCGGCGCCCCCTCGGCATCATGATCGAGAATCATCCTGCTGCACGGCCGCAATACGGGCTTGCCTCGGCGGACGTGGTCTACGAGGCAGTTGCCGAGGGCGGGATCACGCGCTTTCTGGCCGTGTTCTATTGCGACCGTGCCATGGAGCCGGTCCGCGCCGGGCCGGTACGCAGCGCCCGGACATATTTTCTCGATTGGATATCCGAATATGGCCGCTACCCGCTCTATGCCCACGTTGGGGCCGCCTATTGTGATCGCCGAACGGGTATCGGTTGCCGCAACGGCGCCCGTGCGGACGCGCTCGGACAGATCAGGAGCTACGGCTGGGCGGGCTACAACGACCTCGATGAGTTCCAGATTGGCGCGCCGGTGTATTGGCGCGACTTGAGCCGCAACGTCGCCCTCGAGCATACGATGTTCACGGATACCCAACGGCTCTGGCGCGTCGCCGCCCAGCGCGACCTCACCGCCGTGGACGCGGAGGGAAGAAGCTGGATACAGCAGTTCAGGACCTGGCAGTTCGCAGATGCGGCGCAACGGCCGCCGGCCGACGCGGCGCATACGGAGGTCCGGATCGTCTTCTGGCCTGGCGCGGTGGGATTCGAGGTGGAATGGCACTACGATCCTGCGACGGGCCTGTATCGCCGGATCATGGGTGGGCTGCCACACGTGGACCCCGGGATCGGCCAGCAAATCACCGCCGCCACGATTCTGGTGCAGTTCCAGGAGGAGTCATCGGCGAACGACGGCTACCCCGGCAACGTGCGCTTGCTGTACGGCACGCTCGGCACCGGCCAGGCGAAGATCATTCAGAACGGACAGGTCATCGAGGGCACCTGGCGGAAGACGGACCGCTGGTCACGCACCTTGTTCCGTGACCGTTACGGCCGGGAGGTACCCTTGCAGCCGGGCAAGATTTGGGTGGAAACGGTACCGCCCTACGGCAGCGTCACGGAGTCCTAACGGATAGATACCGAGCCTGACCGGCAACATACGATGCCGACCCGGTTACAGCTTGGGCAGGAACTCCAGTGGATTGCGTGTGCCCCCGTTCGGTTCGCGTACCTCGAAGTGGAGGTGTGGACCGCTGGTAATGCCGGTCATGCCGATTGTTCCCACCACCGTGCCCTGGTCAATAATCTCGCCTTTCTGGACCTGTGGTGGGCTGGTGCGGTCGTCCAGGTGCGCGTACAAGGTCACCTTTCCATCACCGTGCAATAAGGTGACGTACATCCCATATGACGCCCGACGGTTACCGGGCACGGCATACCCCACGTGCAGGACGTGGCCGGTCGCCACTGCCCGGATCGGCGTCCGCAGGTTGGTGGCAATGTCGAGGCCCGTGTGAAAACGCTGGGCAAACGTGCGTACCCCCCAGCGAGCGGTGATCCGCCCAGAAACGGGCCAGATGAAGGGGCCGCTCGGCGGCAATGTCACCTGGCGGTCGGCTTCGCTCAGCGCCGCCGCCGCGGCGGCCGCGCGGCGTTGCCGTTCTTCTTCTCGTCGCCGGACCTCTGCGAGGATTTCTTGCAGCCTGGGTAAGTCGTCCTGCAAGTACCGGATTTGCTCAGTCAAGAACCGGTCGTGCTGATCCATTTCGGTGAGCTCGGCTTGCGTGCGTGCCTCATCCGCCTCGATCTGTGCGACCAATTGCTCCTGTTCGGCGCGTTTTTCAACCTGGATCTGCTCGACCTCCGCCGCCTCCGCGCGCAGTTTTGTTTGCTCGGCCTTTTCCGCGTCAAGCTCCTGCCGAATCCGTTCCGCCTGATCCTGTGCCCGCCGCCAGGCTGCGACTTGCCGGCTGTCTTCACGGGCGATAGTGGCGAAACCGTTGAGCCGCTTCAAGAAGTCGTTGAGGTCGGTAGCGCCGAAGATCAGAATCAGCGGCGGGGTCTGCGCCAGCTTGTAGATCACGCGCAGACGTTGACCGTACACCGCTGCACGCTCGGCGAGTTTCGCCCGGTGGTCTTCCTGTTGCGCTTCGAGGTCGCGGATATGGACCTCGATCTTGTCCAGTTTTGTCTGGATCGCTTCCCGGCGATCTATGGCCGCGTAGAGCTCGCCCTCGACGCGCTGGAGGGCATCGCGCGCCGACTCTCCTTCACGTCTGAGTTGCCGAAGCTCCGCTTCCTTCTGCTCGCGCTGCTGTTGGGTCTGATCCTGTTGCTGGATCAGCTGCTGTATCCGGTTCTTGGCGTTCTCAATGGCCTGGAGGGCGTCCTCGATAGGGTTAGCGGCAGCGGGCGCAGCAGCCGGTCCAACCAAGGCAGTGAGCAGCAGGAGCATGGCGGTGGCGCGCAACGGCCACGACAGGCGTCTGCGCTCGGTGTAGAGCCGGGGCGAGTTAGGCGGCAAAGCGACCTCCGCGCTGATCGCGCACAATGTATCCGTGCGCCAGCTCCACAACCCGCCGGCGCATCCGATCAACGACCTCCCGGTCATGCGTTGCGATGAGCGTGGTCACGCCATGGTAATAGTGGATGTCAGTGAGCACCTGGAGCACCTGCCACGCCATCGCCGGCGGCAGGTTGGCGGTCGGCTCGTCGGCCAGCAGCAGTTGTGGCTGCCGAACAATCGCCCGCGCAATAGCCGCCCGCTGCGCCTCGCCGCCCGAAAGCTCCCTCGGGAAGCGCTCGGCATGATCGGCCAGCTGCACGACTTCCAGCGCATCCCATACGAGCTCACTCGCCCGTCCGTCCCCCGACACCTGCAAACTGACGGCGACGTTCTCGTACACGGTTTTGTCCGCGAAGAGGCGAGTGTCCTGGAACACGACCCCGATGCGTTGGCGAAACCGGGAAACCTCCTGTTCGTCGAGGTCTTGGACGTCCTGGCCGCTGACGAGAATACAGCCGTCGCTTGGTGTCTCGGCGCGGTTCAAGAGCCGCAGTAGGGTCGTTTTGCCGGCCCCATTCGGGCCCACGAGAAAGACGAAATCGTCGCGCGGCACCGTGAGGGTGACCCCGCGCAGGGCGACCGTGTCGTCGTCGTACCACTTCCACACGTTACGCAGTACGATCATGGCCTACACGTCCAGGAAGCGGCGCACCGAGATGTAGCTCCCCGCAGCGCCGAGTGCAATTCCTACCACCATCGTCATCAGCGCGAGCTTGGTGACGAACTGTGGATCGCGCTCTACCGGTAAGAACGATAGGAGCGCCCAGAAGTTCTCCACGACCGGATCGTAAGCCGGGACGACGATCAGCAGCGTCAGCAGTGACGCCAGCAGCCCGTAGAGCATCCCCTCGAAGACGAAGGGCCAGCGTACAAACCAGTCCGTTGCACCCACCAGCTTCATCACTTCGATCTCTTGCCGGCGGGAATATACGGCGATGCGAATGGTGTTGATGACGATAAACAGACTGACGACCGCCAGCCCCGCGGTCATCGCCACACCGGCGACGCGCGTCGCCGTAGTGAGACTCAGCAGACGTTCCACTATGTCCTCTTGTAAGGCCACCTCTTCTAACACGGCTTCCGGGCCGACCTTTGTCTCCAGTAGCGAGACGATGTTCTCGAGACTCTCGGGATTGCGAGCACGGATCTCCAGCGATGCCGGCAGCGGATTATCCGACACCATTGCCAGTAGTTCCGCCCGGTCGGCGAAGTGCTCGCGCAGCCGGGCCAGCGCCTCATCTTTCGTCACATAGATCACTTCGAGTACGTCCGAGCGGTTCTGGAGGCTGCTTTGTAATTCGCGTACCTTGCCAGGCGGGGCATCTTCGCGGATGTACGCAATGACGTTGACGCGATGCTCCAACGCTTCGAGGGCCACGTTCAGGTGCGTGACCAGCACCACAAAGACATTGAGCATCAGGAGCATCAGCGCGGTCGTCAGCACCGTGGCGCCCGTCATAAACCGGTGGCGCCAGAGGCCTACCAGCGCCGCCGTCACCGCGTAGTCGAACACCTCCCACGCCCGGCCGATCCAATTCATGCGCTGATTCCGTTCACGTGCATCGGCCCGACCGGGCCGCCTGGGGAAGCGCCGCGCTGCGGCTAGGCGTAGCCGGCGCGCTGCTCGTCACGGACGATCCGACCAGCCTCCAGGGCTACCACCCGGCGCTGCATCGTGTCTACCAGGTCGCGGTTGTGCGTGGCCATCAGCAGCGTTGTGCCCAATGCATTGATCCGTACTAAGAGCTGCACCGTTTCGGCCGCCGTGTCCGGGTCGAGATTACCGGTCGGCTCGTCGGCCACCAGGACCGGTGGCTTGTGGACGATTGCCCGCGCGATAGCCACGCGCTGCTGCTCACCCCCCGATAGTTGATAGGGGAAGCGGTCCCGGTAGTTGTCCATCTTGACAAGCTCGAGCGTCTCCGTTACACGTTCATCAATCTGCTTGCGCTTATACCCCGCTACGCGCAGGGCAAAGGCCACGTTCTCGAAAACCGTCATCTCCGGCAGCAGACGAAAATCCTGAAAGATCACGCTCACCTTCCGACGCAAATAAGGAACTGCTCCGTTGCGGAGGCGAGCAATATCCTGCCCCTCGACAAAAACGCGCCCGGATGTTGGCAGTTCTTCCCGGATCAGGAGGCGAATGAAGGTGGATTTCCCGGCCCCCGATGGCCCGACGAGAAAGACAAAGTCCCGGTCGGGGATCTCCAGACTCACGTCAGTGAGCGCCGTAGCCCCGTTAGCGTAGATCTTGGACACGTGATGCAGGACGATCACGGTAATGCACCGGTGAGCTGCGCTATCAGGTAGTACCGATAGTACCCAGCCCGGCAGTATACCAGCGGCGGCCGAGCTTCAGCAGTCGGTGCTGCCCGCCGGGACGGTAGAGGAATGCCACGCCCCTTACCGGGAGCCGGGTTGGGCGCCGGCGCCCAACGCCACGCTGCGCTCGTAGGCGGCGCTGACCCCGTGTGCCAGCGCCGCGCGGAGGCCGCCCTCTTCCATTGCCAGCAGACCGGCCGCCGTCGTCCCCCCGGGAGTCGTCACCCGATTACGCAGTTCGGCCGGATGCTCTCCGGTATCTCGCGCCAACGCCGCCGAGCCTAGCACCGTCTGAACGACTAGCTCGTGCGCGGCCGGGCGCGCCAAGCCGAGTTGCACCGCCGCGTCTATCAACGCCTCGATCACGAGGAAGACGTAGCCCGGTCCGCTCCCGTTGACGGCCGTAGCCATATCTACGTACCGGTCCCCGTCCACCTGGATTTCACGGCCGATAGACTGGAAGATTGCCCGCACCGTGGCCAATTGCGCCGCCGAGACTGCGGGCGTCGTGGTCCAGACAGTCATGGCCTCCCCAACCGCCGCCGGCGTGTTCGGCATCGCGCGCACCACCTGTTGGTGATCGAGGGCGGTGATCAGGGCCGTGAGCGCCGTCCCGGCGATAATCGAGACGACCAGAGTGTCGGGGCCGAGGCTGCCGCGCAGCGACGCCAGCACCGATTCGGTCTGCTGGGGCTTGATGGCCAGCAGCACGACGGCTGCATCCGCGACCGCTGCGTGGTTGTCTGCGACTGCCTGGATCTGGTACTGCCGGGTCAGCGTCTCGCGACGCTCGGCGACCGGCTCGCCCACGGACACGGCGCTCGGCGCCACCACACCGGCGGTGATGAGGCGCGAGAGAATCGCCTCACCCATGAAGCCGCCGCCGACGAGTGCCAGTTTCCCCACCACCTCAACTCTACTCCTCACAAGACGGTGGTTGGCTACACGGAGAGCGGGTTGAAGTTGGTGTCGCGGTCGTAGGCGTCAACCCCCTCCAGCCGCTTGAGGTAACTCACGGCGACATAGGTCAGCGGTGTCGCCGCTGCCTCGTACACCGACTTGAGGAGCCATGCGGTGACAAATGTCACGATGAGGTCGCCTCCGGACATAATTCCACCAATGACCGGCAGCATGGCGAAGGCCAACGTGTAGAAGACGGCGCTGTCCACGCCCTGGCCGACTACCGTGGAGGTGATCGTCCGTAGCCAAAGCCAGCGGCCGGCGGTGGCGATCTTCAGCTTTGCCAGGACAAAGGAGTTCAAGAATTCGCCGCACAGGTACGCAATAAATGAAGCGACCAAGAGCCGCGGCGTGGCGCCGAGGATGGTTTCGTAGGCCGCCTGATTCTCCCAGAAGGAGGCCGATGGGAGGATTTGGCCCAACCAAATAGCAATGACCGCCAATACATTGCAGGCGAAGCCGAGCCATATGACCCGGCGCGCGGCGGCATAGCCGTAGACCTCGGTGAGGATGTCACCGAAGATATAACTGATTGGAAAGAGGACGAAAGACACGGAGATGGTTAGCCCGGCGAACCCCGCTATCTTCACGGCGATGATGTTGGAGACGACGAGCGTCGTTGCAAACACCGCGGCGACGACCACAAAGGGGGCAGAGTACCGCTGAGATGACTGTTCCATCGCGCTATACCTCGCTCCTCCGAGATGACCGCTACCCTCGCCGGTCTTCCGGCGGTTCGCGGTTGGAACTCGCCTGGCGCGCCGTTAGCTCCGCATTCAGGCGTTCGACGGCATCAAGATAGTAGATTGCTCGCGCGTGGCGCAACCCTTCGCGCCGAGCGGCATAGGCGCCGGCCGTATCTCCCGCCGCAGCTAGCCGCGCGCCGATCTCTATTAATACGTCAACCGCGCTGCGCCGGTCGCGGGCCTGAATGAGCATTTGCACCGCCTCGCGGCGCAGCGCCAGTCCTTGCTCGGCCGGCCTCAGCCGGTCGGCAAGCTCGGCGGCCGCCAGCACGATTTGCGCCGCCGGAAGGACGTGGATGGTCTCGGCGCGTGCCCACGCGAGCGCCTGCTGCAGGAGCCGCTCGGCACCGGCGGCATCGTTTGCTTGACGTGCCACGTGCCCGGCCGCGAGGTCGGCGTGCGCCACCAAGTCACCGTACTCGTGCGCCTGGGCTAATGCTCGCCCGGCAGCGACGTGCTCTGCGGCAACTTCTAACTCTCCTTGCTGTGCCAAGACTTCGGCCAGTTGGAGGTGTGCAGAGACGCTGCTACGTACATCCTCACTCAACTCATCCTGTTTCAGTGCAGCTTCCAGTGTCTCGCGTGCTTCCGCCCAGTTACCCACTGCCTGTAACCGCTCCGCTTCGGCCCGGCGGTCGGTCATCCCGGTGCGTAAGGACGCAGTTGGCCCATCGGTCTCCATCGTCGTATCCGGCCACAGACCGAAACGCCTCCGCAGGATGAGCACGATGAGATACCCTCCCAGAAAGCCGCCCAAATGGGCCACCGAGTCCACTCTGGAAGGACTGATGATGCCCATGAGCGCCCCCATGAAGTTGTAGATGACGTAGAACAGCAGCACGTAGAGCGCCGCTATACCGATCTTGGGGAGTTCCGGGCGATTTTGCAGAAAGATCGAGCCGAGCCAGAGCAGCACGGTGAAGGGATGCAGAATAATCACACGAATCTCGTTGAGCGGGAACAACACCAGGTATGCGCCGAGCACCCCGGAGATGGCCCCCGACGCCCCGATCCCCGGCACGTCGGACGTGGAGCGCAGCGCCACCGACGCCAGGCCGGCGAGGACACCGGTACCCAGATAGAACAGCAAGTAGGGGATATGCCCGAACTCATCCTCGATGTTGTCACCGAACACCCAGAGGAAGAGCATGTTGCCGCCGATGTGGAGGAGGTTGCCGTGGAGGAACATGTGGGTGATGAGCGTGTACGCGGCGAACGGTCCGTCGTCCAGCAATCGCGCTGGTACCAGCCCCCAGGTACGGACGAAGGCCTCCGAATCGCCCGACGCCAGCCCTTGTAGCGCAAAGACCGCAATGCACGTCCCGATCAGCGCATAGTTGACAAACGGTCGCCGCCGCCGGCCGAGGTTCTCGTCGCCAATCGGGAGCATCCTGCCTCCGCATCCGTGCGTGTCTCTACTTTCAGTATAAGCTGTATCGGTGGTTGAACAGACGACCGCACGCGCCGGCGACCGTGCTGCAGGTGGCGACGAGCGTAGGTTCCTTGGCGGTCCGGCGCACCGCAGATCGCGCATATGGCACCATCGTCGGCAGACACGCAGCTGGAGAGTAGGAACCGATGCCGCGCGAGCTAGTCACCGTCGCCCCCCGCACGCCGGGCTTCCGCGAGTACGCCGAGCCGCCGCTGGGGGATACGCAGATTCGCATCCGCACCGAGTTCGCCGCGCCCAAACACGGTACCGAGATGGTGAGTTACCGTGCCGGGCACACTGGCCGGCGCTATGACGCGGCGTGGGGCTGCTTTATGCCCGTGCTCCTCTCACCGGGAGCGGAGCAGACCTTTCGCCCGGCCCCCTTGGGCAACATGGCTATCGGCGTCGTGACGGAGGTGGGCGCGGCCGTGACCGAGTTCAGTGTGGGTGATCGGGTCTTCGGACACCTGCCCATCCGCGAGACGCACACGGTCGAGGCCGGCCGCGTGGACCTGCTGCCGGCTGGCCTGACGCCGCCGGCGGCCGTCTGCCTCGATCCGCTGGTCATGGCCTTGCCACTGCGTGAGGGCAACGTCCGGTTGGGCGACCGCGTAGCGGTGTTCGGGCTGGGCGCCATCGGTCAAATGGCCGTGCAGCTGGCCCGCCTGGCCGGTGCCGATCAAGTGATCGCAGTGGACCCGATCAAGGCGCGGCGTGACCTCGCGCTGGCGCTCGGCGCCGATGCTACCCTTGACCCGCTGGCCGGCGACGTGGGGCAAGCCATCCGCGAATTGACTGTCCCGGCGAGCCGGCAGCACGAGCCGGCCGCGCCGTTTCCGCACGTCGTGGGCGGCTACACCGACCGGCCGACGCAATGGGGACAACGCGGGGTGGATGTCGCGGTCGAGGTCAGCGGCAATCCCGCTGCGCTGCACGAGGCCATTCGCGCCACCCGTTTCGGCGGCACCGTCTGCGTCATCTCGTTCTATGGCCGCGATGCCAGCGGTGTTCACCTGGGCTACGAGTTCCACCTCAACCAGCTCACGCTGGTATCGGTGCGCGCCGAGAGCCTACCGGCACGCGATTATCCGGCCTGGGACCTGCACCGCCTCGCCGACCTGGGGCTACGCTGGCTCCTCAACGGTCGCGTGCGGACGGAGGGGATTGTCTCGCCGGTTGTGCCGTTCGATGAAAGCGCCGCCGCCTACGCCGCTATTGACCGGCACCCCGAGCAGTTCATCAAGCTCGGCATCACCTTCCCCTAGCGCACCGCGCAGGCTCGCCGCCCCGCACGTCAGCGGTATCACCATAACGCAGTTGCTATTACTTTGCATTAATATTTTCTGTGTGGATATAGCCGCCTTTGGGTGATTTTTGGTACGCTATAGCACAGAAAGAGAGCGATATGACCCAATGCAAGGGCATAGTGCGGCGGCTGACAGTACTCGTGGTATGCCGCTCCCGCGGTGGGCCTTGCTCTCCGTGGCTGCGGCCCTGGTTACGATTGCCCTGAAACTCACGGCCGTCCGGCTCACGGGATCGGTGGGGCTGCTCTCCGATGCCGGCGAATCGCTCGTCAACCTCGCCACAGCGCTGATGGCGCTGTTCGCGTTGTGGTATGCGGCGCATCCGCCCGACCGCGAGCACACCTATGGTCACAGCAAGATCGAGTACTTTGCCAGCGGTATTGAAGGAGTGCTGATCCTGCTCGCGGGTGGTGGCATCCTCGTTGCGGCCGGCTCCCGCCTCTTCCATCCTGCGCCACTGACGTCGCTCGGTACCGGCCTGGCACTCTCGCTCGGTGCGGCGGCCATTAACTTGGCCGTGTCACAGGTGCTCCGGCGCGTTGCCCGCCGGAGCCGCTCTATCGCGCTGGAGGCGGAGGCCCAGCATCTGCTGACCGATGTCTGGACAACCGTGGGGGTAGTCGCCGGGCTGGGGCTGGTGCTCCTGACCGGCCTCACCTGGCTGGACCCGCTCTTGGCCCTAGCAGTCGGCCTCCATATCTTGCGTACCGGGGGACGCCTGCTCTGGCGCTCCTTCCAGGGGCTGATGGACATGGCCTTGCCCCCGTCGGATACGGCGGTGATCGCCCAAGCGATTGAGGACTGCCTGGAGCCGGGGATGACCTTCCACGAGCTACGCACACGGCGCAGCGGCGCGCGCCAGTTCGCGGATGTCCACGTCTTGGTCCCTGGCGAGCACAGCGTCCACGAGGCGCACCGGCGTGCCACCAAGATCGAGCAGGCCGTCCGCGCAGCACTGCCGGCTACGGAGCTGGTGGTGCATGTGGAGCCGTTGGAAACCCACCACGCGGCCTCCTCTGCCACCACTGCTTCTTAGCTACTCCGGCCCGAGTCCCGGCTTCAGGTGATCACTCTACCCCACCGCATAATCGCCTGTCGGTAGGTCCCGCCCCGGCCCATGAGGACGGTCTATACTCTTGGCAGAGAAGGTGCTTCTGCCGAGCGATCTGAGTTGAGGCAACACCTGGATTCTCTACCTAGTGTAGTCGTCGTTTTAGCGCATGTGCAGCCATGAATCAATCCACGCGCATTCTCGTGATCGAGGACGACTCGGCGGTAGCCACGAGCTTGCAAGACGGGCTGGAGCAGGAAGGCTATGAGGTGATCTGGCGCTCCTCCGGGGCCGCTGGCATCGCCTACGCGCAAAGCGGCCGGGTGCAGCTCATCATCCTCGACGTGCGTTTGCCCGACGGTTCGGGATTCGACTTCTGCCGGCAGCTCCGCGAGCTTAAGCTGCGCCAACCGATTCTGATGTTGACCGTCCGGCGAGACGAGACGGCGAAGGTGCTCGGGCTGGAGATGGGCGCCGATGACTATGTCACGAAACCGTACAGCCTAAGTGAGTTGCTTTCGCGGGTCCGGGCACTATTGCGCCGCGCCTATGGCGAGCTATCCGTCGCCGGTGCCGAGGTGCTCTACGCTGGCGATCTCATGATTGATCGCAGTCGAGCGCAGGTGTGGCGTGGGCGGCACTTGGTCAACCTGACACCTACCGAGTTCCGGCTGTTAGTGTATCTGGCGCAGCATCCTGGCCAAGCGCTCAGTCGCGCTCAAATCTTGGATGCGGTCTGGGGTTACAGCGCCGAGGTCGAGAGCCAGCGCACCGTCAACGTCCACGTGCGCCGGTTGCGGGAGAAGGTCGAGCGTGATCCCGGCCACCCGGCACTCATCCTCACCGTACCCGGCACCGGCTACCGGCTGGTCGGCTAGTCCGCCGCCGTTATTCCCGCTGGCGCGGGAATCCAGGCCCACGCACCTGCCGGGAGCGGCCCGGAGGAGGCTAAGAAAAACGTCATGGTACCCGGTTCCATTCGCTGGCGCTTGCCGCTCACCTATGCCGGTATTGCCCTGCTCACCGCCTTGGCGCTTGGCGGTGTGCTCCTAGCCATCCTGCGAGACTCGTATCGCCGCCAGGAGGTGAGCTATCTCGTCGCCAACGTCCAAGCGATGGACGACTTCGTTCCCCTGCTGCTGGTGTCATTGCAATCGGCCGAGACGCTGGATAGTCGGCTCAAAAGCCTGTCCTTCCTGTCTCAGACCAGGGTACGGTTGCTGAACCGCGAGAGCGAGGTGCTGGGTGACTCCGGAGCGCCGGAGGCGGTGCGGGCATTGGCAAACACCTCCCTGGTGTTTGAGGCTGGCGGGCTGTCCGACGTCTTTGCTCAGGTTGTGGAGGCGACCAGGGAGCAGCGCACGTTCCGCACGGAGATTGCCGTCGCCGGCTCTGCGCTCACCAGCGTGCGCGAAGAGGTACGGGTCGTGCGGCAGGTCATCGTCCTCGGCGGAGATGCCGAATCTCGCGCGGCTGTGGTGCGCGGCGGGGTCCAGGTGCTGGAGCTCGGCTCGTCGGACGCTGGCGAAAGCCTTGCCACCCGCCTCGGCTTTGGATTGGTGCCGGAATCACAATTGGGCGCTCCGCGCTCCGACATGGTGCTCCGCCAGCCGATCTACGACCCCCAAGGGGAACTGCGCGGCTTTCTTGAGTTGTCGGACGGGCCGGATATCGGCCGGGAAGTGCTGACCGGTGTTATTTGGGTCTGGGCGGTAGCCAGTGTCATAGCCGTAGTGCTCGCCGCGGCCGTCGGTTGGCTCATCAGCCTCCGCTTGACCAGACCACTACTCGATCTCACGCGCGTCACCGAACGGATGGCAAGCGGTGACCTCGGCACGCGCGCCGATGTGAGCCGTCGGGATGAGGTAGGGCAGCTCGCCGCCGCTTTCAACGAGATGGCCCAGCGCGTCGAAAGCACGGTCCTGACCTTGCGTCGCTTTGTTGCCGATGCGGCCCATGAGCTGCACACGCCGTTGACCGCCCTCCAGACCAACCTGGAGCTGTTGGGGCAGGAAGCAACCCGGCAGCGTCGAGAGACGCTGACGGTGCGCGCCCAGTCGCAGGTCAGCCGCCTGGAGACCTTGACAACCAACCTCTTGGACCTCTCCAGCATCGAGGCCGCCGCCGCCGAGACGGCGCATGGCGCGGTTGACGCGGTCGTCTTGATCCGCGAGGTGGCCGAGCTATATGCCTCGCAGGCAGAGCAAGCCGGCCTCGACTTCGCGCTGGCGGTGCCGCCGCAGCCGGTGACGCTCTGCGGCGAGGCTGGGCAACTCCGGCAAGCGGTGGGCAACTTGCTGGACAATGCGGTCAAGTTCACTCCGGCCGGCGGGAAGGTGCAGGTCGCGCTGCAGCTGAAAGCGGGATGGGTAACGGTCACCGTGACGGATGATGGCAGTGGCATTCCGGAGGCTGACCTGCCCCACCTGTTCAGCCGCTTCTACCGCGGTCGTAACGCCACGTTACGGCCGGGCAACGGCCTGGGGCTGGCGATTGTGCGGGCCATTGCCGCGGCCCACGGAGGCACCGTCGGAGCCGAGAACATCCACCCTGGCGCCCGGTTTACGCTCCGTCTGCCGCAGTACCTTGAATCTCGGCGACAAGGTCGTCGAGGCTAGCGGGGTCAGCATCACGCAGGCGGCGGATAAGCGCGGTGTGATCGGTCTGTCCTTCATACGTCAGCATGGCATGGCGCGCTGCCGCAGCTGGACCGTAACGATGGAGAACCGCACGGATTCCCTCGAGTCGTAACTCTTCATCGGAGACAGGTAGACCTGCGGATGCCTGCTTCCTAGCTGTGGTCACGATTCCATTCCTCCAGTACCCGGTCGGGAGTGATAATGAACATTGACTTACCCAGAGTATGCACAATATCCTGGGCCCGCCTGATGAGTTGATCGTCAGTGGTCACAAAGTACAATGCGTCGGCCTTGGCCGCGAACGCCAGGTGCAAGCTGTCTCTCGGGCGTAGGCCAACAGTCGTGACAAGACCCTGTGCATGTTGTTGTACGCGCTCATTGTACAGAATCTCGACCGTGCAGATCGCCAAGAGTTGCAAGACCAGTTGTCGAGGTACGGAATGCGGAGTCTGTCGTACCTCGTACTGGAGCATCGGCGAGCAGGCGACCTCGACAAGACCGGATTCTGCCAGTCGTAAGCAAGTGACTACTGCTCGTGCCTCACGGTGATTGCGTTCGATAGTGAGATCGTCAAAGGGACGAAACCATGCGCTCGTATCCAGATACACGCGCTAATCAGTCATCCGCCCAATCATGTCGTACTGTCGGTGTGGCGATATCGCCAAAGCAGTTTAGAAGGTGGCCCGGCCTGGCCTAGTCCCTCCCTCGGCGCGTGCCGACCGGCAGGCCCATGCGCCGGCGACCGCGGCGCCAGCGCGCGGGGGCGGCTGGGTTTTCGATCCGCACGGCACAGACCTTGTATTCGGGAATCTTCGACTGGGGGTCGAAGACGGCGTTGGTGAGGAAGTTGGCTGCAGACTCTTGCAGCTTGACGAAAGGGACAAAGATTTCACCGGGATGCACAGTCTCGGTAACGATGACCCTCCCGTCCAGCTCACCGCGCCGCGAGATCACGCGCACGTCGTCTCCGTCGCTCAGGCCGGCTGCTTTGGCATCCTCGGGGTTGATCGCCACCTCCAGATAAGGTGCCCGTGCCAGCAGTCCTTTGGCCCGGCGGGTGATGGTCCCGCCGTGCCAGTGGTAGAGCGTGCGGCCGGTGTTGAGGATGAGCGGAAACCGCCGCGACGGGAGCTCGGCTGCCGGTGGGCCTTGGATTACGGGCACGAACTTGGCCTTGCCCACCGGGAAGGAGTCCGTGTAGAGCCGCGCCGTGCCAGGGTGATCGGATGTTGGGCAGGGCCACTGGATACCACCTTCGCGGTCCAACCGCTCATGTGACAAACCGCCCATAAACGGGGTGAGCGCGGCTAGCTCGTCGAAGATGGCTGCCGGACCGGTGTACTCGAACTGCCCCGGGTCCATGCCCAGCCGCTGCGCCAATCGTTTGCCGACCTCGCAGACGATCCACCAGTCCGGCCGGCTGTCGCCGACGGGCGGGATGGCCGGCCGCACCCGCTGCACCCGCCGTTCGCTGTTGGTAAAGGTGCCCTCCTTTTCGGCAAAGGAGGTGGCCGGGAGCACCACGTCGGCCAGCGCGGTCGTCTCGTGGGGGAAGATGTCCTGCACCACGAGAAACTGCAAGTTCGACAGCGCCTGCTGCGCGTGCGCCAGATACGGCTCGCTGAGTAACGGGTTCTCCCCGGTAATGTACATACAGGCGAGGTCACCCCGCGCTGCTGCCGCCATCATGTCGGTGACGACGAGACCTTCCTCGCTGGGTAACGGTCCCGCCCAGAGCCGCTCGAACGGCCCCCGTGTATCGTCGGTCAGACTCTGATAGCCGGGCAGCTTATTGGGGATGCAGCCCGCGTCGCCGCAGCCCTGGACATTGTTCTGCCCCCGCAGCGGCGAGACGCCGGTGGCCGGCTTCCCGATCTGGCCGGTGACGAGGGCCAAGTTGAGCAGCGCCGAGGCATTGTCGGTGCCGTTCGTGTGCTGGGTGATGCCCATGCCCCAGATGAGACAGGAGCCGCCAAACGGCGGTTGCGCGAAGAGCGTCGCCGCGCGTCGGATGTCTGCGGCGGGAACACCGGTAATCTGCTCGACCACCTCGGGACTGTAATCCGCTAAGGCCGTTTCCAGCGCCGTGAATCCCTCCGTCCGCTCGCGGATGAAGTCCTCGTCGGCCAATCCCGCGTCGAGCACCGCGCGCGCGAGTCCGTTGAACAGTGCCACGTCGGTGCCGGGGTTGGGTCGCAGCCACAGGTCGGTGTAGTTGCAGAGGTCAATGCGCTTGGGGTTGACCACAATCAGTTCGGCGCCACGTTCGTCAATAGCCTGGCGCAGTTGCGAGGCAATCACCGGATGGTTGGAGCCGGTGTCGCTGCCCACGACCATCAGGCAGCCGGCGTTGCGGTAGTCGGCGTAGGAGTTGCTGGTTGCTCCACTGCCGAGCTGCGCGATCATCGCCTCGACCGATGGGGAATGGCAGAGCCGCGTGCAGTGGTCAATGTTATTGGTACCCATCAGCAAGCGGACGAGCTTCTGCTGCACGTAGCCATCTTCGTTGGTGGCTTTGGCTGAGGCGAGTGAGCCGAACGAGCCGCGGTACTCGGCAAATCTCTCCGCCACCAAATCCAGCGCCTCATCCCAGGACGCCTCGGTGAGCACGCCGTTCTTGCGGATTAGCGGCGTGGTCAGGCGATCCTCGTGCTGGATGAAGGTGAGGCCAAAGCGTCCCTTCACACACAGCATCCCCTGGCTGGACTGGTTGGTGGGGTCGTCGTGTACGTTGATGAGGCGGTCATTTTCGTCTATCTGCATCGTGATGCCACATCCGACGCCACAGTAGGCGCACACGCTCTTGACCTCGCGGGCCACCTTGGGGCGCGTCGGCTTGGGGTGCAGTGCCCCGGTGGGACAGACCGAGACGCACTGGCCGCATGTCGTGCAGATCGAGTCAATCAGGTCTTGATCCATGAAGGGGGCGATGTGGGTCTGCTGGGCCGTGCCGGCGATGGAGATGGCACCGATGTGCTGAATATCCTCGCAGGCCGTGGTGCAGCGCCCACACATGATGCAGGCTTCGTGGTTCAACTGGAAGATGGGATTGCTGTCGTCCATGTCCGGCCGTGGCTTGGGGTCCAGGCTGTCGAGCGGCTCGGCCAGCCGGAAGAGATCGAGTGTATCACCAAGCTCCCGGCCTACACCGCCGGCCGGCGCCGCCAGTTCTGCCGGCTGCATCGCCCGCGTGAGTGCGAGGACACCGTTGCGAATACGTTCGAGCACCGCGCCGCGTGTGCGGACGACCATATCGTCTAGCACCGGTGTGTGGCACGAGGCCGGAAAGCCGCGTCCGCCCTCGACCTCAACCAAGCAGGTCCGGCACGCGCCGATAGGCGGCTGGTCGGTATCTTTGCAGAGATGGGGAATCTCGATGCCGGCCGCGTGTACTGCGTCGAGGACGGTGGCCGTCTCCGCCACCGCGACCTCACGACCGTCAACAGTGACCCTCACGCTCATCGCATGCCCTGTCTACGCTTTCTGGCCGACAGCATACGTGATTAGTGGCTTCGTGTCAGCGTTGTGGTCGCCGCCGGCAAGTTACACATCACCAAGCCAGCGCACATAGGCCAACTGCTGGATGCGTTGGTAAGGGCGTCTATCGGCAGTTATGAACGTCGCTCCGATCCGCTCGGCCGCGGTCAGGTAGAGTGCGTCGTAGGGCGCAATATCGTAGGTGCGCGAGGCCTGAAGAGCACCTGGAAGCAGAGGGGCGCTGTCCATCCTGGCGAGAGGCAGTGTCGCTAGTTTGGCGATGATTTCACCGCTTCTTGCTGGCGTGGCACGCGGCGGCCGGCGCCGTTCTCCTCTGCGGAGCATCGAGAGCAACTCGTAGAAGAAGCAGTCGGGGACTGTGAGGGAGATTGTGTCGTCGTGAAACTGCTCTAGGAGCGCACGTGCTTGAACTGTATATGCCTCGTCGTCGAAGTACCATTTGGCCCCAACACTTGCGTCAGGGACGATGGTGGGCAGCGGGGAATCACTCTTCATACTCTTCCTCGGGTAGCCCGGCAGCCGCGCGGTCGCGTATGTCGCGGATGATGTCCGCCGTGTTAAAGTCCGGGTCCGGGCCTATCGCCGCCCGCAGTCGGTCCGCTGCCTCTATGGCCTCACGGCGGCGCTCTAGCTCTTCCGGTGTGCGTGGGTGGTGGAGCGCGCGGCGAAACCGCTCGAAATCCTCATCGCTGCTCAGGTACAGCGGTAGCTCCATCGGCTCGGCTCGGCTGCGGATGGTTTCTCTCAGGCTGGCTGCGACCGTCTCTTCGGCGTTGCCGGTACGCAGAATTTTCTGGGCCTCGGCGAGTAACGTATCGTCTACGGTGCAACGCATGACGGTCCTCCATCAGACTGGATGGTGTAGATATGCTTCGACGACATGGACCAGACGGTTACGTTATACCAATTCGTTTTGAGTACGCCTTGAGTACGCCGCAGAAATGCCGAAGTTGTCAGGCGGGATTTTTGCTGGCCCACCGTGGGCGCTGCCGGACCAGCCAGGCGCCCAGTATCACCAGTGCAGCGCTCAACCAGAGCGTCGAGCTTAAAGGCTCGCCCAGGATGATCCAGGCCGCGACGATACTGAAGAGCGGCTGGGTGAGCGAAATGACGCTCACCTGCGAGGGAAAGTAGCGCTTGAGTAGCCACAGGCTGCCGATAAAGCAGAAGCCGGCGACCACCACCCCTTGATAGAACACCGAGGTCGCCAGCTGGGCCGTCCACTCGATGGCTACGTCTTCGAAGAGCAGGCTTGCCGTCATGAGCGACACCGTGCCGCAGACGGCTTGCGCCAACAGCAGTTTGGCCGGATGCAGCCTCTGGACCATACGCGCGTTGTAGACATGGCGCGCGCCGAGCAAGAAACCGGAGATAGCCGAGAAGACATCCCCCATCAGCACCGTGGCCTGTCCCCCCAGGCTGTCGGCGAACAGCAGCACCATCCCGCCGTAGGCGATGAACACGCCGAGGAGCTTCGGCCTGGTGAGCCGATCACCGGGTACAAAGAAGTGGGCCAGGACGGCTACCCAGATCGGAAAGGTGACGGTCAAGACGACGTTGTGCCCGGCGGTAGTCAGATCGAGGCCGATATTGAGAAAGGCGATCTGCACGGAGAACAGGACGCCGAGGATGGCGAGGGCCTTCCACTCGCCGGAGCGGAGGCGCAAGTCCGTCTTGGTGAGCAGTGCCCAGCACAGGACCACGACCCCGCCGACGACAAACCGCATCGCGCTCAAGCGCAAGGGAGGGGCGTAGTCGAGACCGACCTTGGTCGCGATGGGCAGGCCACTCCACAGAATGGCGAGCAAGAGCGCAAAGAGGGCTGCCGGGACGGTGAGCGGGCGGTGCTGCGTCGGAGCAGCGCGAGCAGTGACCGAGGTCCGCCGGGATGAAAGAGCCACGACCGGCAATTGTACCGGCTTGCGCTGTGCCGGAATCGCTGACCCTCGCCCCCCGACTATAGCTCGATGTCGTAGGGAGCACCAGCCTCGTCGGCCGCCTCCCGCAGGCCGTCCCGTGTTGGCCCGTCGAGGGGGATGCCGTGGGTCGTGTACTCCTGCCGCTTCTGCCACTCCAACTCGCCCGGCAGCGTGATGCCGGATGACCCTGGCGCGAGCGCCGAGCTTTTCACGTACTCGATCATCCGCTCCATCCGCGCGGTGAACTCGTCGAGCGGCATGACGTGTTCGATGTCAATGGCCTGGAACAGGTGCCCGGAGCCACCCCCGGTCTCCCCGAACTTGCTGCCGGAGAAGACACCGCACAGGATTTCGGCAGCAATAGACAGCCCTACACCTTTGTAGCTGCCGATGGGCAGCAAGGTGCCCCCCTCCCGCGCAGCGACCGGATCATCCGTCGGCTCGCCCTTGGCGTCAATCGCCCAGCCCCAGGGGAGGCGCTCGCCACGCTGCCGGACCATATCTACCTTGGAGCCGGCCACGACCGATGGCGCCATATCGAGGTTGAATGCC
The DNA here is from genome assembly GCA_022826725.1 of Chloroflexota bacterium. Taxonomy (GTDB): domain Bacteria; phylum Chloroflexota; class UBA11872; order UBA12225; family JAJDUF01; genus JAJDUF01. The sequence continues at coordinate 478,411 of JAJDUF010000016.1, read as the reverse complement.
CAGCCGCGGCGCGTGGGCGCGGCCCACGAGATCGGGTTGAGGCCGCAGCGTGCCTCGATGCCGCCGACCGGGGCAATAGCGGTGCCCCCCGTCGTGGCGGCGAACGCGAGACACCCGGCATCCACCGCCATTTGCGCGTAGTAGGCGATGGCGCCGCAGTGGCCGTTGCGTCGCACACTCACACTGCCCATCCCGTGCTCCTTGGCTTTCCGAATGGCGATCTCCGTGGCTTCAGCCGCAGCAACGTGGCCCAAGCCGCCATCCCCGTCGTACAATCCGACTGCGCCAGCGTCCACCACCAGCCGGCGGTTCGGCCGTGCTTTCGTGCCGCCGGCCCGCAGGCCCTCGACGTAGCGCGGCGCAAACCGGGTGCCGTGGGTGTGGACCCCGCGCAGGTCGGCGTCGGTGAGGACGTGCCCCATGAACTGGGCGTCCTCGTCACTGACCCCGGCTGCGCTGAAGAGCTTGGTTACGAGCTGCTCCAGGCGGCTCGGATCCACCCTTCTGTAGTCACCATCATCGCTCATGCTGTGCTCTCCCCGTAGCGTGTTCTTTCGGTTTTCCGCGAGGTTGCTTGCCGACCGTCGTTCGTTACAGAGCGGGGCCAGCATAGCACGCCGTCCGTCTCGATGCCTGGCCGGTGCGCGGAGACGCCCCCGCATCGCGGCCGCAACCTTCTGAAAGAACGCGCGTTCTATAGTTCGAGAGTTCGATAGATCACAAGTTCTAGGAGTGACAACGATGCGAAAGTGGTCAGCGGCAGCGGACGTTCGACGTGGGGCAGTGCTGCCCCCGGTACGCTATAGCGACGCCGGCACTGCCCTGCCGGCAGCGATACCTACGGTGCCAGTGCCGGCACCATCTACTGCTCCCAAGACGCGAGTGGCGAGTTGGCCGCGCGTCTTGGGGTTAGCGCTTGGTGTATGGAGCGTGTCTTACCTGGCCCGCCAGGCATTGACTTGGGGCAGCGCCGACATGCCGTTCTCGCCGCTGGGGAGCTTTGCGCTGGAAGGCATTGCTCTGGCGGTTGTTGCCATTGGCGCTGTCCTCGGCTGGAGCCTGGTCGCGTTGGCCGCCCTCCGCGACATTGAGCACGCCACACCGGCCGTTCCCGCCCAATGCGCGGTGATCGTCCAGTACCCGGTTCCCGACCAATTCCTAGCAAGCGCTCGCTCCAGCGGCCGTGGGTGCAACCCGGCACCGCTGCCAGCGCCCGACCGCGCAGGTCATCCGGCGTGGTCGTCTGTGCGGCGGCACGCCGCCCGCCGTGACCATCGGGCCGCCGCCTAGGAGTTCGGTAGCCACTGGCCTGCTCACTCACCTCTCAACTAGGCTCCCTCGCCATTCCCTATCCGGTCTATCCATGTAGATACTTGACCTCACCCCAGCCGGATGAACGGCGTGGTACGATGCTGCTCATGCTCGTAGCACCGGCGCTCGCCATCGCGCTGTGTACCTTCGGCGTCGGTGCCCTCATGGGAGCGATCCGGGTCCTCCGACGCGGGGACGCGACGCCGGGGCGAGCAACTACGCTCGCCGTCGTGGCCGTCGGCAGCACCGGTGCCTTTCTCCTCCTGGCCACCACCTATCCGGCGCTGCTCATCAATACCTTACTGCGGGCGCTCACCCCGGATGTCGCGCTGCCGGAGGGCCAAGTTGTGCCGCTCGACCTGCCGGCGACGGCCGGGAGTGCTGCCGCCACGCTGTTGGGGGTGACGCTGGGACTCGCCCTGACCTGGCTACTCTTTCGCGTTGCCCAGCGAGACCGGATGGTGGGACTGGCCTTGCTGCTCCTCACGGTCACAATGTTCGTGGCGCTGGGTGTGGCCGGAGCACTCGCGGCGGTGCTCGTGGCGCCGGACACGGTAGCGCCAGGGGTTGATCGGTCACGGGTGACGGTGCCACCGGGCTTCCGGGTGCAGCGCCTGGTAACGGACTTGCAGCGTCCCACGGTGGTGCGCTTCGGTCCGGATGGCCGGCTGTATGTCGGGGTCCACACCGTCGTCGGCTCGGCCGGGGCCGCCGGGGACGACTTTGCCGGCGAGATCATCAGCTTTGCCGTCACCGCGGGGCGAGCCGCCGACCGCCGCGTGTTCGCCTCCGGCCTCGGGCTGGTGACCGGTCTGGCGTTTCGTGGTGATGATCTGTACGTCTCGCACGCCTTTATCGCGGACCAACGCGGTGAGGTCGTGGCCTTGCGCGACACAACCGGTGATGGCGCTGCCGACGAATCACGACCGATCTTGCGCGACCTGCTCGCCGGCCATTATCTGTGGCACCACAACCAGCAGTTGGCCTTCGGCCCCGACGGGCGGCTGTATCTGGGCCAGGGCGGCACCTCGGACCACGGCCCGGAGCGCGAGCCGCTGGGCGGTACCATCCTGGTAGCCGACCCCGACGGCAGCAACGTGCGGGTATTCGCCCGTGGCTTTCGCAATCCGTTCGGGTTGGCGTTCACCGGACGCGGCGAGCTATTGGTCACCGACAACGGTCCCGATGCCTTCGCCGGGGATGCCGCGTGGACGACACTTGGCGCACCGGTGGATGAACTGAACCTCGTCCTGCCGGGCGAGCACTATGGCTACCCGGAGGCATTCGGCTTTCCCCCGCCGTCGTCGGCAACCCGCCCGCCCATCGCCATCTGGCCGCCGCACCGGGCGCCGGCCGGTATTACGATCTACGCAGCCGCGCAGTTCCCGGCGGACTACCGCGACAACGCCTTTGTGGTGCTCTTCCTACCAGGGGAGCTACATCGCGTGGTACTCCACCGCGATGCGGCCGGTGCGTTCCAATGGGCCGAGGTGCAGGAGTTCGCCGCGGGGCTACGCCTGCCCGCCGACGTGACCGTGGCCCCCGACGGTTCGCTGGTCGTGACCGAGTTCGGCCGCGGTACGATTCTCGCCATCAGCGCGGCGGGTTAGCTGGTGGAGGCTGCGGCCAGCAGAGGTGCCATGGAGGCGCAGAGGACGGTTGCGGGGTTTTCAGGGTCCGGTAAGGTTGCTGCTATGCGCTAATGGGCATGTGGGACGTGTGTCCATTGGGCCAGCACCGCGATCAGCGCGACACCCGCGATAATCAGGATGAACTTCAGCCACCGGTCCGTGTCCTTCGTGGGCATCGGCACGTCATCGGCGCCGGTGATGACACTCATCACGAACTTCGCTACGCGCACGTCGCGCCGCGCCAACTCGGCGTCAATCATTTCGACGATTGCCATGTAGATAAAGGTTCCGGCCGCGAACGAGTTGAAAAGCCCAATCGCCCAAGCGGTGGCGGTTTCATTTTCTCCTAAGGTGTTGGTTGCCAGCAAGCCGACCGCCACCCCGACCGGGGTCATCGCGGCAAAGAGCGTCAGGATGATTTTCTGTGCTCTCGCTGCCAGCCCGGCCGTATGCGTGCTCACCATCAGGGCAAAGGTTTCCGATGCCTTGTGGGCGAGCACGCCCACGACAATGACGATCGCGGCCAACACGTGATGCTCAAGGCCGAGCGAAACCCCGACGATGAAGGAGTGGACCGATAGGAGCGCCAGCAGCAAATACGGGTAGAATGCCCGGGGATTCTGGTTGACCAGGTCCTCCTCGCCATAGCGATCGCCGAGAATGACACGGTCAATCAACAGGAGCACACCCAGCCCCACCGTCGCCATCAGCACTGCCAGGGGGTAGTCCACAAGCTCTTCAAGCTCATGGATTCCATCGGGCAGGAAGTGGATGAATCCAAGACCGAGGAAAATGCCGCCGGTAAAGGCATTACCCAACGAAAAGAAGCGCTGGCTGCCCGCCATGCGGGCCGCATAGAGGGGGATCACGCCGCCGAATACGGCCATGGCGACCATCGCAGCGGCGGCGATTATTTTGAAGGTCAGTAATTCCATGGCACAGGCTCTACCGTATTCCTGCTCGCATGTCAAGGGCTACGCGCGCTTGGAGGCAGCCCGGAACCTGGTATCGGCATTCGGCATTTCCAGGATGCTTCCGTGGCGTACCTTCGATCTATTTACAACCGTTTAGACCGTGACGTCGTAGTCGCGGAGCGCCTGTTCGAGCGAGAGATTCTTGTCGTGCCGCTCGCTGCGTGTACCGATGATGTAGGCGCAGCGGATGTAGGCAGCGCCGCCGGGGAACTGGCGAGGATACACGCCGTCCACCACAACCGCCCGCGCCGGCACCCGGCCGCGATAAACCTGGCCGTCGGCGCCTTCCCGCACGTCAACAATCCTGCTGCTCGCCGTAATCATCACGCCAGCGCCCAACACGGCCTCCTCTTCGATCACTGCGCCCTCGACAATGATGCACCGGCTGCCGATGAAGGCGTTGTCCTCGACGATAACCGGCTGGGCCTGCGGCGGCTCCAGGACGCCGCCGATACCCACGCCGCCCGCGAGATGCACGTTGCGACCGATTTGGGCACACGAGCCGACCGTTGCCCAGGTGTCCACCATCGTCCCGGCACCCACCCAGCCGCCGATGTTGACATAACCGGGCATGAGAATGACCCCCGGCTCCAAGAACGAGCCGTACCGGGCCGTGCCGGGCGGAACGACCCGCACGCCGGCGGCGTCCAGGTTGCGCTTGAGCGGTACCTTGTCGTGGAATTGGAACGGTCCGACCTCGTGGATGACCATGTCCTGCATACCGAAGTAGAGCAGGATGGCTTGCTTGGCCCAGGCGTTGACTCGCCACTCGCCCGGCCCACTTTGCTCAGCAACCCGCAGGCTGCCGTCGTCGAGCGCCGCAATCGTCGCTTCCACGGCCGCGCCGACCACGGCATCATCCGCCGAGCGCTCGCCACTGGCCGCAGCCTCGATCAGCGTCTGCATCGTCTCTCGATCCATCAGTCCACTCCTTTACGTTGTGTGCGTCCGCGCCTCCGCCGCGCTCAGAGCACGCTGTCGAGAATCTCGACTGCCCGTTGGCAGGTCTCCAGTGGCGGTACCAGCGCCAGCCGGACGTGCCCGGCGCCGCGCGCTCCCAAGAACTCGCCTGGGAGCACGACAATCCCGCGCTCCAGCAGCCACTCGGCGAACTCCCGTGATGAGCGCCCCGCCACCCGCTCCGGTACGCGGACCCACAAGTAGAACGTCGCCGCGCTCGCGTCTACGACCAGTTCCTTGCGTGCTAGGACCTCGATGAACAGCTGCCGCCGCTCGGCGTAGCGTAGGCGCTGGGCCGTCACGTGTGCTTCGTCTTCCCAGGCAGCACGCGCCGCCTGCTGGATGAACTCCGGGGTCGCCACCCCCATCCGCGGGCGCACGTTGCGGAGGGTGGCGAGCACCTGCGCGTCACCCGCGATCAGGCCGCTGCGATAGGCGGTCATGTTGCTGCGCTTGGAGAGCGTGTTGATAACGATAGCCCGCTCCAGCCCGGTTTGCAGCAGGCTCGGCGGGGGACTGTCGTACCACAGCTCGCTGTAGGCCTCGTCGGAGGCCACGTAGAAGTCCCAGCGCTCGGCCAGGGCGAGCACCTCACGGTAGTAGGACGGTGGTGCTACGGCGCCCGTGGGATTGTTGGGATAGTTCAGCCAGAGGAGGCGCAGACGGCCGAGCACGTCGGGCGTCAGCGCATTGAGGTCGGGCAGCCAGTCGGTGTCGAGCGGCAAGGGGATGACCTCGGCATGGTGGAGTCGGGCGCTGTCGGCGTAGACCTGGTAGGCCAGCTCCGGCACACCGACGGCCTGTGGCCCGCGGCGTGGGTCGTCGAGCAGGGCCAGTCCCAGGTTGAACAGGGCCTCCTTGGAGCCGTTCGCCGGCAAGACGTGTACGTCGGGATCGAGTGTCACGCCGAACCGGCGACCGAACCAGCCGGCGATAGCTTGCCGTAGCTCCGGGAGACCGGCGGAGGTGGGATAGCGCGACTCCGGTGTCAGGGCGGCAGTCAGCGCTTGGCGGATGAACGCGGGCGTAGGGTCCTGAGGATCACCGACTCCGAAATCGAGCAGCTCAATGCCCTGTGCTTGCAGCGCTTCCTTGCGCTGCCGGAGCGCGGTGAAGGCGTAGGGTGCTAACGTCTCGATGGCGCTGTTCATTATTCTGTCTGTCCGAGCGGCCGACGGTTCGAGCTGACCGTCTACTATGCCAGGAGCACGGCGCTCCCGTCGCAAGTGCCAGCGGAGACCGGTGCCTTCCCGACTCTTTCATTCATCCGGCAGGAGAAAGAGCTATGACTGTAGAACATGAGAACCGGGCGACTATCCGCCGCTATGTGGATGAACTGAATAACCGCAACTTCGCCATCCTTGATCAGGTGGTGGCCCAGACGGTCTCCAAGCGCGGCCTCTTACGCACCGAGAGCCAGCAAGCGCCAGAGATCGTCACCCGTGAGGAATACTCCCAGAGAATCCGCAACCGCGTCGAGGAGTTCCCCGACTATACGGTGACGATCCTGGACATGCTGGCTGAGGGCGACCGGGTCATGATCTACTGGGAGCGTCAGTTTACGCACGGGGAAGAGTTCCTCGGCGTGTCAGCCACCGGAAAAACCATTGTTGAAAGAGCCATCGGTATCTATCGGTTGCGGAAGGGCCGCATAATCGAGATCAGTGCGCTCTGGGACCAGGCAGATACGTGGCAACAACTCGGTCTGATTCCAGATACTGAAGAGATCTTGGGCAGTGTGAATACGGCGGACTGAGGACTGACAGCAGCCGCCTGGGCGTCCTATATACCGTCTTTCAGGCAACTCATTCCTCTGTGGAGCAGGCTTCCGGATGAAAGACACGCTGGCGCAGGTCCGCGCTGCTTACGACCATGATCCCGAGTGGGAGTGGCGCCGCCTCGAATCCGGGGCGCAGTACCGGCTGGAGCACCTGGTCACGATGCACGCGCTCAAGCGGCATCTGCCGGTCGTGACACCGGATCGCCCCTGCCATCTTCTGGATGCCGGCGGTGGCCCCGGGCGCTACACCCTGACTCTGGCCGCGCGGGGCTACACCATGTCCCTCCTCGACCTCAGCCCGGCGCTGCTGGCTTTGGCTCGCCAGCACATTGCCGAGTCCGCCCCGGCGGTCCGCGAGCGGGTGTCGGCAGTGGTCGAAGGCTCGATTACGGGCCTCTCCCGGTTCGGGGACGCGCAGTTCGACGCCGTGCTCTGTCTAGGCGGTGTCCTCTCTCACGTCATCGAAGCGGCACCGCGCCGGCAGGCCCTGGCCGAGCTGCGGCGGGTAGTGAAGCCGGGTACTTTCCTGTTCATCGCGGTGATGAACCGGCTGGGTGCTTACCGCTCGACCGTGCAGTGGCCGAGTTGCTACACACAGTACTTCCCGCATCTGCCGGAGACGGGTATCGCCGCCATCGGCCCTGGCGGCGCGCCGACGTACTACTTTCTCCCGGAGGAGCTTGTCGCGTCGTTGGCTGCGGCGGGCCTCGAACCGGTGCGGTTGTATGGCTGCAACGGCTTGGGGGCGCATCTGCCGGAAGAGCACCTCAACGCATTAATGGCGGACCCGGAGCGCTGGCCAACCTGGCGTAAGCAGTTGCTGGACACCTGCGACCATCCGAGCATCGTCGGCGTGTCCAATCACCTGCTCGCCGTAGCCCGCCGCCCCGCCCAACTGACCACTCGGCGTGACACTGAACTTGGTTGACAGGCGAATACGGAGCCGTATACGGTTGCTCCATGCAACGTTTCCGAGGAACGGCAGCAAGCCATGAGCACGCAACAAGCAGCGAGTGACGGCGGACGGGAGCTATTTGTCGGGCGTTTGGTGCCGCGGGAGACGCTCGCTGCGCTCGCGGACCGCACACCCTTCTATATCTACGACCTCGCCACCGTACAGCGCCGTTACCGCGAGTTGACGACGGCGCTTCCCCCACAAGTGCGCGTCTACTATGCGATCAAGGCCAACCCATCGCTGCGGCTCGTGCAGGAGCTAACCGCGCTCGGTGCGGGCATGGAGATTGCCTCGGCCGGTGAGCTGGCCGTCGCCGAGCGCCTCGGTATCTCCGGCGACCGGGTGCTGTTTACTGGTCCGGCCAAGACGGACGACGAGCTGGCCGCCTCGGTGCGGTACGGCCTCCGCACGATCAATGTCGAATCGCTGGGTGAGGCCCAACGACTCGATGCCATTGTCGCTGCTGGAACACAGCAAGCAGACTTCCCACGCAGACGCCAGCCGATCTTGCTGCGCGTCAACGCTCGCTTCGAGGTTCACGATGCCGATGCTGCGGTCCAACTCGGCGGCGGTGCCCAGAAGTTCGGTGTTGACGAGGAGCAGCTTGACGACGTGCTCCCGCGGATTCTCAAGCTCCGGCACCTCGACTTGCAGGGAGTCCACGTCTTTGCTGCCACTGGAGTGCTGGAATCGTCGCTGCTCGTGGAGTACACGCGCCACGTCTTCGACCTCGTGCAGCGGCTAGAGCGAGACTACCGGCGGCGCTTTCCGGTTGTGGACCTCGGCGGCGGTCTCGGCGTGGATTACCGGGCGTTTCCGGGCCGCGACCTCGATCTGGCCCACTATGCGGCCAGCCTGTGGGGCCTCATCGCAACATTCGGATTCGGCGACAAGGAGATCGCGCTGGAGCTAGGCCGCTACTTGGTCGGCGAGGCTGGCACCTACGTCGTGCGCGTGCTCGACGTGAAACACTCGCGGGGCACGGATTATGCCCTGGTGGACGGCGGGACGAATCACTTCCGGCGCCCGGTAGCGGTCCGTCAGGACCATCCGGTGACGTTGCTGCTTCGCGCTACCGGATCGGAGTCCGGCACAGGCGCGGTAGTTGAGGGCCACCGAGGCTCGCCCCGCACCTACGCCATCGGCGGACCGCTCTGCACCTCGATTGATGTCATTGCCCGCGCTGCGCTGCTTCCCCCCCTGCGCGAGGGCGACTTGCTCGCCTTGCACAAGGCCGGCGCCTATGGACTCACGATGTCGTCGCTGGCCTTCCTCAGCCATGCGTGGCCGGCCGAGTACCTGTTGGAGATGGACGGCACGGTGACGCTGATCCGTGAGCCGCTCGATCCGACCGCCTTATTTGCTGGCCAGCACTACCGCTAGGTGCTGCTCGGCGGGCCGGCGCCTACGCGCGGGGTACCCGCCGCCGGCGCCGGTAGGCTCGCGCTTCCCGAATCGCGATTTCGCGCGCCAAGACCTCCCGTACTTCCGGAGTGAGATCGTCGGGGTTGGCTTGCGCCGCTGCGACCGTCGCCAGGAAGCGCGGGGCGCGCATCCGTTGCAGCGCAGCGGGAGTCAGCAACTGCAACAGGGGCATTTGCGCTGCCGGTGCCTTTCTCGCCATTGCCGTTCTCTGTGTTGCGGCGCTGCTTGAACGCACATTCTAGCGCCTGTTGCCCTGCTTGGCGAGCATGCTGCGCTCTCTACACCCCTGCACAGGGCTATATGACCCTAACCGGAATCGTTAACAGCCTCTGTGCGGAGGCCTTGGTCAGGAGGAGGGAAGGATACGATCCGTCGGCACCGGAGGGGAGGGGTATGGAAACCAATTGCAGAGGTCGTCAAGCCGCCATCCAACTCTGCCGGTTCGCGACGGCCGAGCTATCCCGCAGCGCGGGATAGCTGATGCGTCCGACTGGCCCTGCGGCTCGGCGTACTACCGCCCGCGCGTGAGGACCGGTAGGCCTTGTTCCTGCCCCATGATCGGCCACCGCCATGCCCCTGGCTCGCTTTCTTACGGTGCTTGGCCTTCGGTCGTCCCTTGTGCCGGCCTGATGTGGCGCGGCCGCTGTGATCTTGGTGGCGCCTTGGGTCAGTGGGCTGCGTGTGCCGAGGAGCACGTGACCCGATCTCGTGCTCCTCGGCGGTTGCGGCAGGATAGGTCGGAGAGGGTGCGCGTGAGAGATCACGCAACGCGCTGGCGTCAGGAGTCGTGAACGGTTCGTTGAGGCCGACCTGACGCTGTAGTCGGCGCATGCCTTTCACCTGATCAGGTTGGACGAGGGAGACGACCACTCCGCCCTGGCCGCCCCGAGCGGTGCGCCCGGACCGGTGAACGTAGGTCTTGTGATCCTCAGGCGCGTCATAGTGGACAACTGACGCTACACCGTCAACGTGGATGCCGCGGGCGGCTACATCGGTCGCGACCAAGGCCTGCACTCGACCACTGGCGAAGTCGGCGAGCGCTCGGTTGCGCTGGCTCTGCCTGCGGCCGCCGTGGATCGCTGCCGCCTGGATGCCGGCCTTACCGAGTTGCTTAGCAAGCCGGTCGGACCTGTGTCGGGTCCGACAGAAAACGATGGCCGGCCACACCGCACTTACGGCCTCTGCGGTGATCCCCGGGCGGTCGACTTGGGCCATGTTCCAGAACATGTGGTGGGCCGCGGTGATATCCGGGGTCTCCTCTCCGACCTCGTGACGGACGGGATTCTGTTGGTAGTCGCGGGTGAGCTTGGCCACATCGCCGTCGAGTGTCGCGGAGAACAACATGGTCTGGCGCTTGCGTGCCGTCCGGTCGAGCAACCGGCGAACGGCGGGCATGAAGCCCATGTCGGCCATTCGGTCGGCCTCGTCGAGTACGACCCGGTTGATTGCGGAGAGGCTCACGGCGCCTTGGTCGATGAGATCCTCCAGCCGTCCGGGACAGGCGACCAGGATGTCCACACCCCGCCGGAGCGCCCTAATTTGGGTGGCGTAGCCAATACCGCCATAGACGACTCCTATACGGACCGCCCCGGCAAAGGAGCGAAGCACAGTGTTGATCTGTTCGGCAAGCTCACGTGTCGGTGCCAGTACGAGCGCGTGTGGTCGCCTGGTCTCGGCACGGCCGACGCTGGCGACGAGTGGGATCCCAAAGGCGAGTGTCTTGCCTGATCCGCTAGGGGCGCGGCCGCAGATATCGCGTCCGGCCAAGGCGTCGGCTACCGTAGCTGCCTGGATCTCGAAGGGTTTGGTGAAGCCTCGATGCTTTAGGGCGTTGCAGATGGTCTCGGGGACACCTAGTTGGGCGAAGGTCAGGGACATGGCGCTCCTTGCCCGCACAGCGGCGGGAGATTGGATTCGTGGTGCCTCGACGCGCATGACGCAGAGGGAATCTTCGGGGATGGTCACAGTGACCGGATGAACCAGCGCGCGTCTATGAACCCACCGGCTGGAGAGCCTTGCCGGAGCAGCACTAACGGTAACGCCTTCGCATCTATTTTACTCGATAGGTGTCCGCTGGCACAAGGGAGTCACCCGACAGGGGTCGTTGAGCAGGGGAGATACGGCTCATGCGGTACACTGCTTACGCTGCCCTCTGGTCATCCGTCCTGTAGCCAATGAACGCCAAGGGTAACGCGCCGGGGCGGCACAAGCAGAGGTATGCACAATCGGATGGAAATACGTGCTGCCGACCGCGCGGGCCAGGTACCGTGAGTGAGCAAGCCCGGGACCCGGAGCTACTAGCCGGCGCGGACAGTGCAGCGTTGGCGCGGCGGGTGGCACGCAACACGGTTGCTCCGCTGGCGGCGACCGTAGTCGAACGCGGGCTGGGCCTGCTGCTGGCGATGTACGCCGCGCGGGTGCTCGGCCCCGCAGGCATTGGGGCGTACAGGTTAGCGCAAAATGTCTGGCAGTTCGCTTCCATCTTCGCCGACGCCGGCCTAACCACCCTCCTCACGCGCGACGTGGCCCGCGACCGCCCGGCGGCGGCCCGGCGCACCGCCACGACGGTCGGCTTGCGTCTGGTCCTCGCTGCCGTGTGTGCTCCCGCCGCGACGTTGGTCGCCGTGCTCTACGGTGACCGCGCCATCCTCGTTACCGTGGCGCTGCTGGCCGCCGGACTGTTCCCGACAGCCATCGCCGGTGCCTTGAGCGCCGTCTTCTCCGGCCACGAGCGCATGACGACCCCGGCAGCGGTCCAGTTAGTTGGTGGGGGCCTCACGGCAGCCCTCGGCTTCGCGGTGTTGTCGGTCGGCTGGGGCATTATCGGCCTGGGCGTCGTCTCGCTCGCCGTCAGCCTCCTGACTGTGGTGGTCTTCATCCGGCTTATCCAGCGGCACTACTTCCCACTGCGTATTGAGCTGACGTCCCGCGACCTGCGCGCACAGTTGAGCGAGGCTTGGCCGCTGATGCTCAATAACCTGCTGAACACCATCTTCTTCCGGAGCGACATTCAGGTCCTGGGAGCGTTCCTTGGTGCGAGGGCCGTGGGGCACTATGACAATGCGTTTCGGATTATTGACGCAGTAGGTCTGCTGCCCTCGCGCTTCATACTCGCGCTCTTCCCGCTCCTGTCGCGGCGAGCGGCGCCTGGGGATGCTACTTTCCTGGGAGTCTATCGGCTGGCCGTCAAGCTACTGTTGGGCATCGCGGTGCCGATTGCGCTCGGCATCACGGTGCTGGCCTACGACACCACACGCTTGCTCTGGGGGGCGCGCTTTCTCCCCGAATCGGCCATCGCCCTGCAAATCCTCGTCTGGTACGTGCCGGGGAGCTTTTGGAACGGCCTGACCCAGGTCGTCCTCATCGCGGTTGGTCAGCAGCGCTGGATTACTGTCGGTTTCTTCCTGGCCACGGCTTTCAACGTGGTCGCCAACCTCCTGCTCGTGCCGCGCTATGGGTTGGTCGCCGCCGCCTGGACGACTGTGGCGTCCGAGGTTGTGCTGTTCGTGCCGTTTGCGGTGATCGTTCGTCGCAGCCTGGGCACGCTCCCCTTCTGGCGGGAGGTGCTCCCCCCACTGATCGGTGGACTGGCCGCTGCTGCCGTTGCGTTGGGCCTTGGTCAACTCGGCAGTCCTGCCCTCGTCGTAGCCGGCGCGGCGCTGTCGGTCTACGCCATCGTGTGGCTGGCGCAGCGACCACTCGACCGCGAGGAGTGGCAGTTGGTCGCGGGACTCTGGCGGCGTGCGGAGCCGCGTTGACTGGGGATGCGCTTAAACCCCCCGCGGGCTCCTAGCGCCGCACGGTGCCGCTGCCGATTTGACACGCTAGGTTTGCACCACCTTGACTTTCATAGGATCGTGCAGACCTAGCGTGTCATTTGCTCGGCGTACCACGCTTTGCCGTAGACTGTCTTCTTGTTGCCCCAGCGCCCTGGTTTGGGGATCATCTTCAGGCTGCGGTCTTCCAGCGGCAGGTAGACCGGTGTGTGGCCGCGCCGGTGTGATTCGCGCAGCGCGATAGCCAACTCCAGTGCTTTCCGCCCGTTATCCCCGTTGGACCACGGCTCGATGTCGTGGTCAAGAGCATCCACCATGGTCTGGACGGTTGCGTCCTGGCGCGGCATGATGCGCCAGCCCTCGGCATCGTGCGTTGCCTCCCCGCGGTACAGGTGGGTTTGCGGAAGCACGCCCTCGATGGGGCGCAGGCCGCCCTCAGCGTGCTTCCAGGCATGCACGTAAGCGCCGTCACTGACGAATAGACCGCGACTGCACAGCACCTCGTAGCCCTGCCGGACGCTACCCCGGCGATGGATAACGCCCTCGACCCCGTTCACGAAACGCACGTAGCCGGCGCCGCCCTGGTCGTCGTCGCTCCACGGGTCGTCATCCACCCACCCGGTCACCCACTCCACGTCGGCGTCGCCGGCGAACAGGCGCATCAGGCTATAGCGTTGAATACCGCCCCCCGACATCTCATGGCCGCTGCCGTCGAGGACGCTGATGCTCACCACCTCACCTAGCTCTCCCGACGCCAGCAGTTTGACCGCCTGTCGGTAGTGGGGCAGGTTGCGATCCAAGTCACCGACGGCGAGCTTGATCCCACGAGCGGCGCACGCCTCGACCATCCGGTCCGCTTCGGCCAGACTGGCGCTCATCGGCTTCTCGCAGGAGATGGCTTTCAGGTCCGCGCGCGCGCAGCCGAGCACGACGGCAGGGTTCTCGCTGACCGGCAGTATTGGCGCGGCAATATCGAGCCGCTCGTTCGCCAGCAACTCCTCGTAGCTGCGGTAGCCGGGGACCTGGAAACGCTCGCAGAACAGGGTGAGGTTGTCCGGGTCGGGATCGGCGGCCGCCACGACCTCCGTCGCCGGATGCAGCGCATACGATCTGGCGTACTGCGTGCCCTTGCGGCCGCAGCCGATAATCCCGACGCGGTAGGGCGCTTGCCGAGCAACCGTCATCGGTCGCCTCCCATTTGAGTATTACCCCCCTGGCGTACCTTGAGGATGCGCCTCGCTCTCATCATACACGCCCCGGCCTGGTACCATCTGAATACCACCAGGACTGCATACCTCCGCTGCGCCATTCCGGCGGAAGCCGGCAGCCAGGCGTCCAGGATAGCCGACAGCGCACCGGTCTAGCGCCGTTTGGAGGCGAGACCATGCCAAAGATTGCTGCCGCCCCCCTCCGCGACCTCACTCAACGGCTCTTCGCGGCGGTCGGCACCCCGCCGGAGCAAGCCGTGACGGTCGCCGAGCACCTCGTCAACGCCAACCTCGCCGGTCACGACTCGCACGGCGTACAGCATATTCCCGGCTACGTCGGCGGCGTGCGTGATGGTCAGATAGCCCCGGCCGCCTGCCCAACCATCGTGCAGGAACGGCCGACGGCGGCGCTCGTTTCCGGCAACTGGGCGTTCGGGCAGGTTGCCGCCAAGTACGCGATGGACGTTGCCATCCGCAAGGCCAAAGAGGTCGGCGTGGCGGTCGTCGGGATTGTGCAGTGCAACCACATCGGGCGGCTGGGCGAGTATCCCACTCGCGCCGCCGCGCAGGGCATCGCCAGCTTCATCACCTCCGGCAACCTCAACCGCACGGGGGGCAGCGTCGCGCCCTACGGTGGGCGCCAAGGCGCCTTGAGCACCAGCCCGATGGCGTGGGGGTTCCCGGCCGGCCCGCGCCCACCCTTCCTGCTCGACTTTGCCACGTCGGTGATTGCCGGGGGCAAGGTGGAGGTGGCCCTGGCCAAGGGTGAATTGCTACCCGAGGGCGCTGCCTTGGGCCCCGATGGCCGGCCGACCACCGACCCGGTTGTGCTGCGGCAGGGCGGCAGTATGCTCACGTTCGGTGGGCACAAGGGCTATGGTCTGGCGCTCGTGGTCGGCCTGTTCGGTGGTTTGCTCACCCACGCCGACCGGTATGCTACCGACGAAGGCGCGACCGGCGTGTTCATCTTGGCGGGAGATGTGGGCCTCTTCGGGCCGAGCGAGGCGGTCGAGCGGACCGTGGACAAGGCCTTTGGCCGGATCAAGGCCACACCGCCGGCCGAGGGCTTCGACGAGGTGCTCATCTCCGGCGAGACCGAGCACCGCAGCCGCGAGCAGCGCCTCCGCGACGGCATCCCCATCCCCGACAAGACCTGGGCGGCGCTGCGTCAAGTGGCCGCCGAGCTTGGCGTCGCTATGCCTGCATGAGGTGGATGACTCATCGCAACAGTGTTGACGGTACATAAGAAGGACATGCTCCAATGCCTCCGTTTCAGTTAGTCTCCGACTTCCAGGCTACCGGCGATCAGCCGGAGGCCATCGCCAAGGTGTGTCAGGGGTTGCGTGACGGCCAGCGGTTGCAGACACTGCTCGGCGTGACCGGCTCCGGCAAAACGTTCACGATGGCCAGTGTCGTCGCCGAGATGCAGCGCCCGGCACTGGTGCTGGCCCCCAACAAGACCCTCGCGGCGCAGCTCTTTGCCGAGTTCAAGGAGTTCTTTCCCCACAACGCCGTCGAGTATTTCGTCAGCTACTACGACTACTACCAACCCGAAGCCTACATCCCGCGCAGCGATACCTATATCGAGAAGGATTCCTCGATCAATGAGGAGATCGAGAAGCTCCGGCTCTCGACGACACGCTCGCTGTTGGCGCGCCGCGACGTGCTGATCGTCGCCTCGATCTCGTGCATTTACGGCATCGGCGCCCCGGAGGACTACGGCTTCTCGGTCGTGTCGCTGCAACGCGGTCAGGTGACGCGCCGCGACCGCGTGCTCCGTCACCTCACCGATGTCCAGTACGACCGCAACGACATGGACTTCCGACGGGGCACCTTCCGCGTGCGCGGCGAGGTGCTGGAAATCTTCCCGGCCTACGACGACTTCGCCGTGCGAGTCGAGTTCTTCGGCGATGAGATCGAGCGGATTGTCGAGGTGGACCCACTCACCGGCGAGGTATTGGCAGCGCGCGAGCAGGTGGACATCTACCCGGCCGGGCACTTTGTCACCCCGGCCGAGAAACTTGAGCGGGCCGTCGTCACCATCGAGGAGGAGCTACAGGAGCGCCTCGCCGAGCTGCGGGCACAGGAGCGGCTGTTGGAGGCCCAGCGGATCGAACAGCGCACGCTTTTCGACTTGGAGATGCTGCGCGAGACCGGCCACTGCCAAGGCATCGAGAACTACTCGCGCCACCTGAGCAACCGCGCCGCCGGCGAGCAGCCGTGGACCCTGCTCGACTATCTACCCGACGATTTCATCCTGTTCGTGGACGAGTCGCACGTCGCGCTGCCGCAAGCGCGGGGCATGTATTTCGGCGATAAGTCACGCAAGGACACGCTGGTCGAGTACGGCTTCCGCCTGCCGTCCGCGCTCGATAACCGCCCGCTCATGTTCGGCGAGTTCGAGCAGCATATCCGCCAGGCGATCTTTGTCTCCGCGACGCCCGGCCCCTACGAGTACGAGCACTGCACCCAGATTGTCGAGCAGCTCGTCCGCCCGACCGGCTTGGTGGACCCCATCGTCGAGGTCAAGCCGACCGCCGGCCAGATTGACGACCTGCTCTACCAAATCAACGAGCGGGTGCAGCGCGGTGAGCGCACGCTGGTCACGACGCTCACCAAGCGCATGGCCGAGGACCTTGCCGACTATCTGGCGGAGATGGGGATTAAGGTCCACTATCTCCACTCGGAGATTGACACCCTGGAGCGCGTCGAGATTCTCCGTGACCTGCGCTTGGGCGTCTACGACGTCGTGGTCGGGATCAACCTGCTGCGGGAAGGTCTCGACCTGCCCGAGGTCTCGCTGGTAGCCATTCTCGATGCCGATAAAGAGGGCTATCTGCGCTCGGAAACCTCGCTCATCCAGACGATTGGCCGGTCCGCTCGCCACGTCGAGGGCCGGGTCATCATGTACGCGGATCGGATCACCGGCTCCATGCGCCGGGCCATTGACGAGACGGCCCGCCGCCGGCGTGTCCAAACTCGCTACAACGAACAGCGCGGCATCACCCCGGTCGGCATTCAGAAGGCGATCCGCGGCGTGTCGGAGCGGCTAAAGCAGGTCGCGGAAGCCGTTCCCGCCTACAAGACCGACGAGGAGCTGCCGAAGAAGGAAGTGGCCCGGCTCATCAAAGACCTCGAAAAGCAGATGAAGGAGGCCGCGCGACAGCTCGACTTCGAGCAGGCGGCGCTGCTGCGCGATCAGGTCTACGAGCTGCGGGCAACGTTGGGTGACGGCAGTGACCCGGTTGCCGCGCCGGCCGCACCGGCGGCTGCCGCGGCCGATACGAACGGCGCCGCCGCCCCTACGCCGCGCGGCCGCTCCACCTCGCGGGCCGTGCGCGTGACCGGGCCACGCCGGCGCAGCAGCCGCCGGCGGTAGGGGCGCGATTGATCGCGCCCGCATCCAACCCGCATCTACCCCCAACCCCCTCCCTGAAGGGAAGAGGCCGAGGGTTAGGTGTACAATACTGGCTCTCGCTACTCTGTGCTCTCTATGGCATATCATGGAGCCAGCGGTGCGGCGTAGATTTCTTGCGGGGACGAGATGATGGACGTTGATACGATCCGGGCGCTGGCCGACGCCCAGGCCGGCTACGCAAGCGAAGCCTACCGTTGGCTCCATCGGCATCCGGAGCTGAGTTACCAGGAAGTCGAGACTGCCCGGTACGTTGCCGAGCAACTCCGCTCGCTCGACCTAGAGCCACGGATCGGCGTCGGCCGGCCCGGCGAGCACGGTGTTGTCGCGGTGCTCGGCGCCGACCGGCCCGGCCCGGCCGTCGCGCTGCGGGCCGATATGGATGCGCTACCGCTGGAGGAGGCGACCAACTTACCCTGGCAGTCGCAGCGTCCGGGAGTGATGCACGCCTGCGGCCACGATGCCCACACCGCCATCTTGCTCGCCACCGCCGCCGCACTGCGCCATGTCGAGCGCGACCATCCCCGTAGCCTGGTCGGGCCGGTCGTGCTGCTGTTTCAACCAGCCGAGGAGCAGGAACCGGGCGGTGCATTGGGGATGATCGAGGCCGGCGTGCTCAATAGCCCGCCGGTGGCAGCGGTCTTCGGCCTTCACCAGTCGCCGCTGCTGGATACGGGCACGGTTGGGCTGGCGGTGGGTGCCCGTAGCGCCGCGGCGGATGACTTTACGCTGACTATTCGCGGTTGTGGCGGCCATGCCGCCTGGCCCCACCGTACCGTTGACCCGGTGGTCGTCGCGGCGCACGTTGTCACTGCCCTGCAAGCGGTCGTCAGCCGGCAAGCGCCGCCAACCAACGCCGCCGTCGTCACCGTTGCCACCATTCACGGCGGGACCAAGGACAACATCATTCCCGACGAGGTGGTGATGACGGGTACTGTCCGCACCCTTGTGCCGGAGCTACGCGATGCCATGCCGCAGCGCATCGAGTCTCTGGCGCAAGGCATCGCCGCCGGCTTCGGTGCCGAGGCCACGCTCGACTATGCCTGGGGGTACCCGGTGCTGGTGAACGATGCGGCGATGACTGCCTTGTCCGAGCGGGCAGCGATCCGCGCGCTCGGCGAGTCCCAGGTGGTGGAGGCGGAGCCGGTGCTGGGCGCCGAGGACTTTGCGTATTTTCTGGAGCAGCGCCCCGGCTGCTTCGCCACCTTGGGCGTCGGCGTGCCAAGCATCCCGCTCGAAGAGCGTCCCACCGGCCACAGTGCCCGGTTCAGTCTCGACGAGGCCGCGCTCCCCGTTGGCGTGGCCTACTACATCGCCGTCCTCGACGAATGGGCGCGCACGCAGCAGCCCCCACCCCAACCCTCCCCCGTTGCGACGGGGGAGGGAGCTAAACCGTCCCCCCGCCGCAGCGGGGGGACCATAGGTGGTCCAGCCCCCTACGACCCCGCTGCGGCTGTTCCTTCCATGAGCGCAGCCTGGTCGGCGGGGCTGGGGTTGCGATAGTAGGTGCCGGGGCGCCAGTCGCCCACCTCCCCCAAGAGCCGCCGTTGGCGCGGCGTACACCGGGCTAGTAGCTCTGGCGTAGCCTGGTCGAAGTCCCACGGCTGCATGAATAGCTGGCTATAGCGGTAGATCAGCGTCTTGCGGATTTGGTCGGACAGGTTCGGTCCCGGCCCGTGCCAGAGCGCGTGCGGGAAGATGACGGCGTCGCCGGCCTCGACACACAAGGGGACGCCGCCCGGCGTATCAGTCCCGGCGGGTAGCCGCTCCTCCGGCCAGGGCCGCAGGTGGCTGCCCGGAAAGACGATGAAGTTGCCCATGTTCGGCTCCGGGAGCGGTGTCAGGAAGTACTGAATCTTGATTTGCAGCGGCAGGCTCGACTCCGTCACGCGAATCTGTTCCAGCGCCTCGCCGCCGTCGGGGTGGATATACCCCTTGTAGCTCGGATCGAGCGTTCGCATGGTCACCTGCGCGACGCTGCACCCGATGTACGAACCCATCAGGTCCAGCACCAAGCCAAAGGTGCCTGGATGGTCTATCATGTCAATGAAGACATCGTTCTCCGCGTAGATGTTCCGGCGACCCATCCCGCGCTGGGGACCGCCGTCGTTATTCGGCGCCACGTACCGCGCATAGAGGTCATCCACCGCTTGGATGCACCGGTTCACCTCACCCGGTGTAAGTGCTCCTTTCACGACCAGGTAGCCGTCGCGCCCCCACTGGCGCCGCTCCGCTTCGGTGAGCCTCCGCATAGACATCTCGCCTACCGTTCCTTTCTATCGAGAGTCGGCTGAGGAGTGCTGCTGGTTGTCATGGTAACCGGAATCCACCTCCAGAGACGACGGGAGACGGACCAGCGGTTGTGCTAATCCTGCCCATCCTTGGTCACTAGGCGTCGCTCGAACCGTTTGACAGCGTACAGCACCAGCCAAGCCAATGCCGTCGCGCCTACTGCCAAGACGTAGAGACCGCTCCCGGCCATCATGCCCACGGCCGCTGCCATCCAGATGCTGGCGGCCGTTGTAAGGCCGCGCACGCTGACGCCGGAGCGCCAGATGGCTCCGGCCCCGAGAAACCCCACCCCGGTCACGATCTGAGCGGCGACCCGGCCCGGGTCTTGCACCATGCCGTAGCCGATGAAGCCGAAGATGGATACGAGCGTAAAGCAGGCGGCGCCCAGGGACACGAGCACGTGAGTACGTAGTCCGGCGGCCTGTCCGGCAATCTCTCGCTCGGAGCCGAGCACTCCGGCGAGGGCCACGGCGAGCAGCAGCCGCCCCAGTGCCTCCAGTTGGAGGTATTCGGAGATTGCTGCTAGGGCCGAATTCATGCCGTGCTCCTACGCTCCGGCGCGCTGCACGCGGCTGCCGTTCAACTCTCGGCCGGGGGCGCTGCGCCCGTCAGCACCTCGACCTGATCCGCCGGCGAGTAGAAGTAGGCGCCCGGACGCCAGTCCGCGCCGAGGTCACCCAACAACCGCCGCTGGCGCGGTGTGCAGCGTGCCAACAGCTCTGGTGAGGGACGCTCGTAGTCGAAGGGGCGAAAGCACTGCTGGCTGTAGCAGTAAATCAGTGTCTTGCGGGCCTTGCCCGACAGGTTCCGCGCCGGGCCGTGCCAGATGGAGTGGGTGAAGATCGCCGCGTCGCCGGCTTTGACGGAGAGCTGCACGGTGCCCGGTGACTCCGGGCCGTCGGGCAGCCCTTCCTCCGGGAACGCCTGCCGGTGGCTCCCCGGCACCAGCGTAAAGTTGCCGCCGTTCGGCTCAAGCACGTCGGTCAGGAAGTATTGGATCTTCAGTTGGAGCGGCCAGCTTGTATCACTGAGCCGGATATGCTGAAGGGCCTGCCCCCCGTCGGTATGGATGTAGCCCTTGAATTCCGGGTCGGGCAAGCGGATGACGGCCTCGGACATGCTCAACTGAATGTAGGGGCCGAGCAGGTCCACCACGACGCCCAAGATACCGGGGTGGTCCATCAGCTCGACAAAGGCATCGTCGTCCTCCATCACGTTGCGCCGGTCCATCCCTTTCGCCGCGTCCGCCTCCGGGTTGCCTACGACGTGCCGTTGATAGAGCTGATCCAACGCCTGCGTGAGACTGGCTATCTCCTGGGATGTCAGCGCGTCCGGCAGCACAAAGTAGCCATCGCGCTCCCATTGCTGCCGTTGGTCCTCCGTGAGTCTCCGGGTAAACATCAGCTACCCCCTCTTGCCGCCATGTACGGCACCGCCGGCCGTGCAGTGCGAGACACCCACATCATACCGCCGGCCAGTGACCGGTGGCTAGTGGCTAGTAGTCGGGGGAATGGGAGCCGCAATCTAGCGCCGTAGGGGCGTCCCTTGTGGGCGCCCCGGTTATTACCGGGAGTTGGCTGATGCCTGGATGACCAGGGCCAAGGCCTTTGCGGTGCCGATGGGGTACAGGCGCACTTGCCGACCGATGGACTCGCCGCCGGCGATGACGCTGGCGCCTTCAGCGAGCAGCGTGGCAAGCGTCGTTCGGCGCTGCTCACCCCGGACCACTTGCGCGGCCGTCAAGGCGATCACCCCCGGCACTTCTTCCGTGGCCAGAGCGCGTAGCCGACCTTGCAGGCGGGCTAGGTAGATCACCAGGTAGTACACGCCGCCGGCTCGTGGTGTGCCCGGCGGGTGCTCCATCTCGTACACGGCCAGCGGACGCGGGCAGTCGCGCAGCGCGAGCCGTACCGGCGGACTACGGCGCGGGAGGTGCCAGGTCTGGGCCGCGGACCGGAGGGTGATGTCGGCGCCGATCTCTTCTTGGGCTTCCCGGTGGGCACAGGCCGGCCACGACTCGCCGTTCTCGCGGTGACCGCCAATGCCAGCGTAGAACAACTCTCCCGGCGAGCAGCGAAAGCGAGTGCCGGCCAACAGGAACAGGTACCGGCCACAATCGTCCTGGAGCGCCAGGCCCACCCCGGCGTCCGCGCCGTCCGGCACAATGTCGCTGATCGCCGGCATTGGTCTCCGACTGGCCACCCTATGGTCCCCCGCTCCGCAGAGGGACAGGTGTGTTCCCCCCCGTCACAACGGGGGAGGGTCGGGGTGGGGGCTAAACGATCACCCCCCAGCGACGGCGGGGACGATGGACACTTCCTGTCCGGTTTCCAGGGCGGTGTCGAGGTCGTCGAGGAAGCGGATGTCCTCACCACCGACGTAGATATTGACGAACCGGCGCAGCGTGCCCTGCTCGTCGAACAGGCGCTCCTTGAACCCCGGATGCTGGCGCTCCATATCGTCGAGCACCCCGCCAACCGTCGCGCCCTCGGCCGTCACTGCGGCGGCGCCACCGGCAAGCTGCCGCAGGGGAGTAGGTATCCGCACCGTCACTGCCATCAAGCTGCTCCTTTGTTGCGAGGTTTCCGCCGTCGCTCCACCGGCTCACTCTACCAGCGCCGGCGCGGCGCCGACCGGCGTGCTCGGCGGCGTGAGGCCGAGCGTGCCTTCGAACGACCCGATCGTCGCGTCAACGTGGACCGGCTGCCGCGCCACTGACTCGACCGCCTCCAACGTCTTGAGACCGTTGCCCGTGATGTAGGCCACCACGCGCTCGTCGGGCTGCACCACGCCGCTGGCCACCAACTGCTTCAGGCTGGAGATCGTGACGCCACCGGCCGTTTCGGTGAAGATGCCTTCCGTCTCCGCCAGCAGCTTGATCGCCGCCGCGATGTCCTCGTTGCTGCTGATCGTCATGCTCCCGCCTGTCTCCTTGACGATACGGATGACGTAGTAGCCGTCGGCCGGGTTACCGATAGCCAGCGATTTGGCAATGGTGTCCGGCTGCCGCACGGGCCGCACCGCCTCGCGGCCGGCCAAGAACGCCTCCGCTACCGGAGCGCAGCCCTCGGCCTGAGCCGCGGAGATGCGGACACTGCCCTCGGCGACCAATCCGACCTTCTGTAGCTCGCCAAAGCCCTTATGGAGCTTGGTCACGAGCGAGCCGGAGGCGACCGGCGCGACCACGTGATCGGGCAAGGCCCAGCCGAGCTGCTCGGTCACCTCGAAAGCGAGCGATTTACTCCCCTCGGAGTAGTAGGGCCGCATGTTGATGTTGCAGAACGCCCAGCGGTAGGCGTCGGCCAACTCGCTACACAGACGGTTCACATCATCGTAGGAGCCGTTGACAGCGACGAGCTGGGCACCATACGACCGGGCGTGAACCAGCTTGCTTTCCTCGGTGTCGCCGGGCAGGAACACGTAGGCCGCCATCCCTTCACGGGCAGCGGCAGCCGCCACGGCGCCGGCGAGGTTTCCGGTGGATGCACACGCAAATGTCGCAAAGCCGAATTCGCGCGCTTTCTTGATCGCCACTGCGACCACGCGATCTTTGAAGGAATAGCTGGGGTTCACACTGTCGTTCTTGATCCAGAGGTTCTTCAAGCCCAGCGCCTTGCCGAGGTTGCGCGCGCGCTGGAGCGGGGTGAAGCCCACGCGATGGCCGTCGTCTTCGCTGGGGCGCTCGACCGGCAAGAGAGGCCAGTAGCGCCAGAGCGAGAGCGGACCGCGCTCGATGGTCTCGCGGGAGAGCGTTTGCCGCAGCGCCGGATAATCGTAGGTCACGTCGAGCGGGCCAAAGCAGAAGTCGCAAACGTGGATTGGCTCGATGGGATACGTGCGTCCGCATTCCCGACATTGCAATCCACCGAGACGCCCATTTTCCATAGCTATCGTGATCCTCGCTTCGAGAGTTGAGCAATGCTGGCACCAGCGCTACACGCCACTCCGACTGCCGGGGGCCGTGGCGGTAGCCGAGCATCCGTTTGTCGCCGGTCAGGCGAGCGTTGGTCAGCGGTACGGATGCGCTGCACAAAAAACAAAAGCCCCCGTCTCCAGACGAGGGGCTTCACCGTGTAGTGGTACAGCCTCCCTTATCTTGCAGCGGAATACACCACTGCCGGAGTTGGCACCTGGTCCGCGCCGTGCGGACTGGTTGCCGGGCTTCTTAGGGCCGGTTCCCTCCACCTCTCTGGATAAGAGTGGTACTGTATGCAGTTTTAAAGCACCAGCGTTGCACTTGCGGAGTGACTATAGCACGGTATTCACGGACCGTCAACCACGGAGTGAGCCGGCCCCTGTCGCACGGCGCTGGAACGGGACCGGAGATGAGGTATGGGACAGCCGCTTGGACACCGACGATAAGAAGCTGCCACACTTTATGCTTGTGTCAGGCTTTGAGTCATAGGCCCTGCACCCTAGAATCGTAATGGGAGAGGTCATCGTGAGACACCGATTCGTTGCCCTGATCGTTGCCGGATTACTCCTGCTCTCCGCCGCGCCGACGGCAGCAGCAGCCGAATGCGAGTTCGTCCTCGGCTTCGCCACGCTCAAGACACTGATTAAGCTCTCCGAGGGGCAGGACAAGGTTGGCGACTGCTTGGAGAACGAGCGGTTCGACCCGGAGCGGGGCGAGGCGCTGCAGCAGACCACCGGGGGACTGTTGGTGTGGCACCAGGCCGATAACTGGACGGCCTTCACCGACGGGTATCGCACCTGGATCATCGGGCCGGACGGCCTACAATCCCGTCTGAACACCGAGCAGCTTGATTGGGAACGCCTCGCCCAGCTGCGAAGGAATGCCGAGACGTTCGCGTACACCATTGGGCAGCAAGGTGGAACCTACACCTACTCGACCATTTCCGAGCCGCTGACCTTCAACTTGGCCCTCGCCAACGACTCCGGGTCGTCGGGGTACCTCAGCTACCTCTTCGAGGGCCTGACCGAAATCTCGTGGCTTACCAACCAGGTCGAGCCGTCGCTGGCGGAGTCTTGGGAACGTTCGGATGACGGTCTGACTTGGACTTTCCACCTCCGTCAGGATGTGCAGTGGCACGACGGACAGCCCTTCACGGCCCACGACGTGGACTTCACCTTCAACCGCATCACCTACAACGACGACATCGCCTCTACTGACCGTTCTACGTTCAACTTCCGGTTCCTGGACGAGGAAAGCGGCCAGTGGCAAGAAGCGCAGATGACCGTCACGGCGCTCGACGACTACACGGTCCGGTTTGTGCTCCCGGTACCCTTTGCCCCCTTCCTCCGCTCCATGGGCACCGCGATCTATCCGCGGCACATCCTGGAACCGCACGTGGACAACGGCACGTTTGCCGACACGTGGGATATTGACACGGACCCGGCCGAGATCATCGGCACCGGCCCCTTCACTATCGAGCGCTACGATCCCGGCGAGCGCGTAGTCTTGCAGCGCAACCCGAACTATTGGCTGAGGGACGCCGCCGGCAACCAGCTGCCGTACCTGGATACGATCAAGGCCATCATCGTTCCGGACTTGGAGACTGAGCTTGCCCTGTTCCAGGCGGGCGAGACGGATTTGCACGGCGTCTTGGGTGAGGAGTTCGCCGACCTCAAACCGCTGGAGGCGGCAGGCAACTTCACGATCTACAGGCGCGGCCCCACGTTCGGCTCGACGTTCCTGGGCTTCAATATGAATCCGGGCCGCAACTCGGATACCGGTGAGCTCTATCTCGCGCCGGAGAAGCTGGAGTGGTTCCAGAGCACGCAGTTCCGGCAAGCCGTCGCGCATAGTATCAACAAGGACGCGATCATCAACGACGTGCTGCACGGACTCGGCTATCCGCAGTGGGCCTCCGTCAGCCCGGCGGCGGGTGACTTCCACAACCCGAACGTCCGCCGGTACGAATATGACCTCGCCAAGGCCAACGCCATCCTCGACGGCCTCGGCTGGGTGGACACCGACGGGAACGGAATCCGCGAGGACGGTGCCGGCAACGAGATCGCCTTCACGCTGGTGACCAATACGGACAACAGCGTCCGCGAAAAGGTCACTATGATCGTCCACCAAGGCTTGCAGGGGATCGGTATTCGCGCAGACTTCAAGCTGATCGAGTTCGGCGATCTTGTTGACCAGTTGGTCAGCAGCTATGACTGGGAGACCATGGTCATTGGCTTCAGCGGCGGAACGGACCCCTACAGCGGCATCGGTTTCTGGCACAGCAGCGAGGACCTGCACCTGTGGCACCCGAACCAGCCGCAGCCGGCGACGGAATGGGAAGCGGAGATTGACGCGCTGTACATCATGGGCGGCCAGGAGCTGGACCACGACAAGCGGGTAGCGCTCTACCACCGCGCTCAGGAGATTGCTGCCGAGAACGTGCCGGTCATCTACACGACCCACGGCGAGCGGCTGACGGCCGTCCGCAACGTCTTCGGCAACACCACTCCCACCCTGTACGGGCTGTGGGATACCCGCTACCTCTACCGCACGACGCCCTGACCGGCGGCTGGGAACTTCCCCTCTCCCACGGGGGGAGGGAGCAGTTGGCAGCGAGCTAGACGATCAGCATGGCGTCGCCGAAGCTGAAGAAGCGGTAGCGGAGGCGTAGCGCTTCCTGGTAGGCGTCGAAGAGCAGCGACCGACCGGCAAAGGCCGCCACCAGGACGAGCAGGGTCGAGCGCGGCAAGTGAAAGTTGGTGCTGAGGGCGTCTACGACCCGGAATTGGTGCCCTGGCGTGATGTAGAGCGCCGTCCAGCCGCTCGTAGCCGGCAAGTCGAGCAGTGAACCGCGGTCCGTGCTTCCCGTAGCGGAGGCCGGCAATGGCTCGTTGGCCAGCTTGAGGGCCTCCTGCGGACTACCGGCCAGCGGTGGGCCGCCGGCCGCTGCCAGCGCCACGGCCTCCAAAGTCCGCACCGCCGTTGTCCCAACGGCAATCACCCGCCGACCGGCGGCGCGCGCGGCGCTGATCGCCGCTGCCGTCTCCGCACTGAGCGAGACGTACTCGGCGTGCATCCGGTGGCCTTCTACCGTCTCGGTGCGGATGGGCCGGAACGTGTCTGGGCCGATGTGCAGCGTGACGAAGGCCAACTGCACCTGCTTGGCCCGGAGTTGATCGAGTAGCTGCGGCGTGAAGTGCAGGCCGGCGGTCGGCGCCGCGGCCGATCCCTCGCGTTGACCGTAGATCGTCTGATACCGTTCCGCGTCGGTCAGCCGACGCTGGATATAGGGGGGGAGTGGGACCTGCCCGTAGTGCGCCAGCACTGTGTCCAACGCGGCCAGCGGACGTACCTGCACGCCGCCGCTGGCGGTGCGCTCGCCGACCTCGATCCTGGGGTCCGGCCGCGTGTCCGGGGGTGCTGCCGGGCCTCGCGCACCGGCCGCCCGGCCCGGCGGCTCGACGAGCGTGAGGATGGTGCCGACGCGCAACCGCCGCGCCGGGCGGGCCAGGGCCTCCCACCAGCCCGCGCGCACCGGCCGCAGCAGCAATAGCTCCACACCACCGCCGCTGGGTCGCTGTGCCCAGAGGCGGCCGGGCAGCACCCGGGTGTCGTTGGCGACCAGTAGATCGCCGGCCTGGAGATAGTCGCCGATGTCGGTGAAGCGGCGGTGCTCGAAACGCCGTGCGGCGCTTTCCCGGTGGACCACCAGCAGCCGGGACGAGTCGCGGGGCGTCACCGGCGCTTGCGCGATCAGGGCCGGGGGGAGGGCGTAGTCAAAGGCGGCCGTCCGCATGGACAATGCTCCAGCAGCGAGGTTGCCGTCGGTGGCGTGTGGATCGCGGGTTACAGCAGCCAGCCTTGCTGCGGTGCCTCGGCAGCGTCATCGTTGGGGTGCGGCAGTCCGAGGTGCTGTGCTGCCAGCGGCGTTGCCAGCCGGCCCTGGCGGGTAGGTTGCAGGTAGCCGAGCTGGATCAAGTACGGCTCGTAGACATCCTGGATGGTCTCGCTCTCCTCGCCGACCGCAGCGGCAATCGTGTCCAGCCCCACCGGGCCACCACCGAACTTCGTCAGGATAGTCTGGAGGATGAGGCGGTCCACCTCATCGAGGCCCTGCGCGTCAACTTCGAGCATTTCCAGCGCATCGCGCGCGACGCTCACCGTAATCGAGCCGTCGGCGCGAACCTGGGCGTAGTCGCGCACTCGCTTGAGCAGCCGGTTGGCGACGCGCGGCGTGCGGCGCGAGCGGCGGGCAATCTCCAGCGCACCGCCGGCTGCGATCGGCACGCCCAAGATGCCGGCCGAGCGGGTCACGATCTGCGCCATCGCCGCCTCGTCGTAGAAGTCCAGCCGGAAGACCAACCCGAACCGATCCCGCAGCGGCGCCGTCAGCAGCGACACGCGGGTGGTGGCGCCGATGATCGTGAACGGGGGCAGCGGCAGCCGCATCGTCTTCGCCGCCGGCCCCTTCCCGATCACCACGTCGAGCGTAAAGTCCTCCATGACCGGGTACAGCACTTCCTCGACGATCCGATTGAGGCGGTGAATCTCGTCAATGAAGAACACGTCGCCGCGGCGCATGTTCGTCGCGATAGCAGCCAGGTCGCCTTGTCGCTCGATGGCCGGTCCGGCGGTGGTCCTGATCCGCACTCCTAGCTCGTTGGCGATGATGTTGGCGAGCGTGGTTTTGCCGAGGCCCGCCGCCCCGTGCAGGAGAACGTGATCGAGCGCCTCCCCACGCTGGCGTGCCGCCTCGATGGCGATGCGGAGCTGCTCCTTCACCCGCGTTTGGTTGATGAACTCGTCGTCGTCCAACCGCCGCGGGCGCAGGCTGAGGTCCAGCGCCGCATCCCCCGCCTGCGTGTCCGGCCCGATAATGCGCTCGCTCATGGTCTGCCCGCAGTCAGCGGCTCGCAGGTGGTTGTCGCCGGTCAGTCACTTTGCGGCGCTAGCTCGGCCAAGGCCAGGCGCAGCCGCTCCTCTTGCGTCAGCGAGTCGTCCGGCGGGAGCGCCCGCACCGCCATCTGCGCCTCGACCGCAGAGTACCCCAACGTGGCCAAGGCTTCCAGTAGCTCACCCTCGTCCGGTCCTACCGGCAATGGTACCGCGTCTACCTTGTTCTTCAGCTCCAGAATGAGCCGGGCGGCCGTCCGGCGCCCCACGCCGGGCACGCGCAGTAGCAGCGTATCCTCGCCGTTGGCGATCTCCTGGGCCAGTCGCTCCGGCGGCGCCGTGGAAAGAATGGCCAGGGCGAGGCGCGGCCCGACGCCGCTGACAGTCAGCAGCAGCTCGAATAGAGCCAGCTCGCCGCTTTCCGCGAACCCATAGAGCGCCAGCACCTCCTCGCGCACGTAGAGGTGGGTGTGCAGCTGCACGGTACCGCCGGGCGCCGGTAGCGCCGCAAGCGTGCCGGCCGGGATGTACACCCGCAAACCGACCCCGCCGACGTGTACGACGGCAAAGTCCGGCCCGGTGCGCTCCAGCGTCCCGCGGACAAAGTCAATCACGAGCGCAGTCCCCAGCGCCGGGCGGGCGCCGCGTGGAGGTGACACAACGCGACCGCGAGCGCGTCGGCCGCGTCGTCAGGGCGGGGCGGCGCCGGCAGCTGCAGTAGGGCCTGCACCATCCGCTGGACCTGGTCCTTGTCCGCGCGCCCGAAGCCGGTCACGGCCTGCTTGACTTCCAGCGGCGTGTACTCCGCGACCGGGACCGCGTTACTCGCCGCGGCGAGCAGTGCCACCCCGCGCGCCTGTCCGACGGCAAGCGCGGTCTTCACGTTGCGGCTGAAAAACAGGCGCTCTACCGCGACGACCTGTGGTTGATGTCGCTCGACGAGCGCGTGCAAGCCCCGGTACAAGGTGAGCAGGCGCTGCTCCGGCGACTGGTCGGTGGTAGTGGTCAGGCAGCCGAAATCCAGCAACTCATACTCAACGTCACCGCGAACGACACCGTAGCCCATACGGGCCGTCCCGGGGTCTATGCCGAGGACGGTGATCTGCTCGTCGTCATCAGCACCGCCGCGGGGGGCAACGGCCGCCGCCGGCTCTACGTTCATCGTCTTCATGCTACCGGAACGGATGTTCTGATAGCGAGGCCTCGCCGCCCGAACCGCCGTGCTCGCCCCGGCCCGTCATTCCCCCACCAGCCGCAACCCAGGGCACTCACAAGGGACGCCCCTACAAGGTTGGCGGTACCGGTTGGCTGCTGTGGGGGCCACCTTTGTGGTTGCCCTCGCCCCTGCCGACCGGTACGTTGCCCCCCGCCCTAGGCTGCTGCGGCGACTGGCGCTTCGGCAATGTCGAGGTTGGTGTGGACGCGCTGCACGTCGTCGAACTCTTCGATCTGCTCGATCAGCCGCATCACCTGCTCGGTCCGACGCGCCTCCAGCTTGACCGTACTCTTGGGAATGAAGGTCACCTCGGCCTCAGTGACCGCGAACCCCTCGGCCTCCAACGCTTGCTTGCCGGACTCCAGGTCCGTTGGTGCCGTGTGGACCTCCAGCGTGCCATTGTCCTCCATGATGTCGAGGGCGCCGGCGTCAATCGCTGTCAGCGCCAGCTCATCGGCATCCTGCTCCGGGGTCAGCGCCCCGATCAGTACCCCGCGCTGGTCGAAGTTCCACGCCACACACCCGGACTCGCCGAGGCTGCCACCGGCTCGCGTCAGCACACTCCGCACTTCGGCCACCGCTCGGTTGCGGTTGTCGGTCACGACCTCGATGTAGAGGGCCGCCCCCCCGGGGGCGTACCCTTCGTAGGTGATCTCGTCGTACTGCACGGCGTCGTCGGTCTCGCCAATACCGCGCTTAGTGGCCCGCTCGATATTATCCGCCGGCATATTGAAGCTGCGGGCGCGCTGGATGGCAAAACGCAGCCGGACGTTCGTCGCAGGATCACCACCACCATCGCGGGCGGCGATCTCGATCTCCCGGCCCAGTTTGGTGAACATCTGGCCGCGCTTGGCATCGTTGCCGGCCTTCTGACGTTTGATCTGTGCCCATTTGGAATGACCAGCCATACGCAATTCCTCCCCGGCGACAATTCCGGCTCTCTATGTCCGCTGTCTCCGTATGAGTATATCACCGGTGCAGTCACTCTCCGGCATTCCCTGCCCGGCAGCGGGTTGGGCCCGGCTGCCGGCCGTTGTCGTGCCGGTCG
Source organism: Chloroflexota bacterium (assembly GCA_022826725.1). Taxonomy (GTDB): domain Bacteria; phylum Chloroflexota; class UBA11872; order UBA12225; family JAJDUF01; genus JAJDUF01. The sequence continues at coordinate 447,611 of JAJDUF010000016.1, read as the reverse complement.
TGGTGTGGTAGCATCCGGGCACCAGCCACGGGAGCAAACCGCGTGCCCGACAACTGGCTCGAACTGCTTGGTAGTAGCTTTGTCAGCCTCCTGCTCTCATTGCTGCTGCTGCGCGTCTGGTTCCCCTTCGGTTCTCGCCGGTCCGGCAGCATCCTCTACGAAACCCGGCTATCGCCGCTGCGCCGTCTCCTAGTGCTGCGGGGATTGCTGCTGCTGCTGACCGCGTATGTGGCCTTGGGGCAGATCGAGCGCTATGTCCTCGGCCAAGGCTACTACCTGCCCGGTACCGAGTACATCGCCCTCGGCGGTGCGCTCCTCATTCTCGGGTTGCCGATGCGCTATGTCCTAACCGACCGTGGGGTGGCGATCAATAACACCGCTCCACGCCTCTGGCGCGAGTTCCGCCGCTTCGATACTCGAGGCAATCAGATTGTCTTGACGCCGCGCAAGGGTAACCGGCCGCACACGCTGCACATTCCGGCCAGCGAGCATAAAGCGGTGGTCCGCATACTCAAACGCCGCTTCCGGTGAAGAGCGATGATCCAGGACACCATCTCACGTGAAGCGGCCCGGCGCTACTATGATCGCTTGGGAACGTATCAGGATTGGGCCGGGCACTTCGAGGGCCGTGCCAAAACTCGCGCCTTGGACCTGTTGGCACCGCCGCCCGGCTGCCGCGTGCTGAACGTCGGTGTAGGGACCGGCAAAGAGCACGTCCAAATCGAGGCGGCCGTCGCGCCGGGCGGGGTTGCCGTCGGCCTCGACGTATCGCCGGTGATGCTCCGCCTCACCCGTGCCCGCACCGGGACACCGGTGTGTCTGGGCGATGCACGCCGGCTGCCCTACGCCAACGCCAGCTTTGACTATCTGTTCGCCGCCTATGTGCTCGACCTCCTGCCGGCGCCGGACTTGGCAGGCCTCCTCCACGACTTCCGGCGGGTGCTCGCACCGGGTGGTCGTCTCGTGCTGGTCACGCTCACCGAAGGGGTCACCCGACCCAGCCGCGCGATCATCGCGCTCTGGAAGTTGCTCTACGCCATCAGTCCGGAGGGCTGTGGTGGCTGCCGTCCCTTGCAGTTGACCGACTTGGTAGGGCAGGCCGGATTCCGCTTGGCCAGGCGCGAGGTGGTGGTGCAGTGGGGCGTGCCGAGCGAGATTATCGTGGCCGAGAACAGGAGCTAGAGGCGCGTTCATCTCGTTTGTGTCCCGCTCTCTCAGCGACTACACTGGCGGCGGTGCTCCGTTTGGGGAACGCTGGGCACGTCAGGTGGCGTGTGCTTCTCGCCCGATCACCGACCGGGCGATCATGGGGGTAACGAACAATGACGCTAATCCAGCCAATCATCGGCTTGATCGGGTTGATCGTCTTCGCTTGGGTGATCAGTGAGCATCGGCGCCGCTTCCCCTGGCGGATGGTAGTGGCCGGGTTGGTCCTGCAGTTCGTGCTGGCCCTGCTGCTGACGAAGCTGCCCATATCGCAGACGCCGCTCACCTGGATCGGTAACGCGGTGGACGCGCTGATGCGGGCGACGCAGGCGGGAACGTCGCTGGTGTTCGGGTTTCTGGGCGGTGCCCCGCTGCCGTTCGAAGAGAGGACACCGGGTGGGTCTTTCGTATTTGCGTTTCGCTCCCTGCCACTGGTCATCCTCATTAGCGCACTGTCGGCTGTCCTCTATCACTTCCGTGTGCTGCCCTGGGTGGTGCAAGGGTTCGCCTGGGTGCTGGGCAAGACCCTACGTATCAGCGGGGCCGCCAGTTTCTCGACTGCTGCCAACGTGTTCGTGGGCATGGTGGAAGCGCCGCTCCTGGTGCGCCCCTACCTGGCGAGTATGAGCCGCTCCGAGCTGTTCGTCGTGATGACTGCGGGCATGGCGACCATCGCAGGCACGGTGTTCGCCCTCTACGCCACGCTGCTCAAAGACATCATCCCCGATCCGGCCGGGCACTTGCTGACGGCTTCCATCATCAGCGCACCGGCGGCCGTCGTTATCGCGCAGGTGATGCTGCCGCCGCAAGGTGAAGAGGTCGAGCAGCGGGTTGAGTTCGCGCGGCTCTACCGTAGCGGATTGGACGCGCTGACTACCGGCACCATAGACGGTCTGCGCTTGCTCGCCTATATCATCGGCATGTTGATCGTCCTGATCGCCCTCGTGGAGCTGGCGAATATCGTACTTGCCCTCATTCCGGACGTAGATGGTGGCCCGCTGACACTCCAAAGGATGCTCGGCTGGGTGCTGGCGCCCGTGGCGTGGGCATTGGGTATTCCCTGGTCCGAGGCCACGACCGCCGGGCAACTGCTGGGCATCAAGGTCGTGCTCAACGAGCTGGTCGCGTTCATCAACATGTCGGCACTGCCGGCCGGCAGCCTAAGCGAGCGCAGCGCCCTGATTATGGCGTACAGCATCTGCGGTTTCGCCAACTTCGGCAGCATTGGCATCATGGTCGGCGGGATTGGCGCCATCGTCCCCGAGCGGCGCCTGGAAATTGCCCAGCTGGGCCTGAAGTCCATCGTAGCCGGCACCATGGCCACCTGCATGACCGGTGCGGTCATCGGCCTGCTGCATTGGTAGCCGCGGTTGTGGTTGTTCCCCGCTCTCCCCGCGGCCGCACTCTCGACTAAGATCGGTGTCCATGCGTTTTCTGAGGACGAAATGATGAAGAATCTGTTGCATACCGGTCGTCGAGCGATGATCGCCGCGGCAGTCTGGAGTGCCTTCGACGCCCTATTGCACGTGGCAATCGATTCGGTCGAGATAGCTCGTATCACCGGGAACATCGTGGTGATCGTCGCCGCTGTGGTCACACAAGTGCTGCGTCCAGGCCGCCTCAGTGTCCTCGTGTCGGGACTTGCAGCAGCCGCGACCATTGGACTCAACACGGTCTGGTTCATCAACAAAGGCGAAATCCCGATACCAGCCCTGATTCTGATTCTTGTCGCATTGGCACTTCTCGCATGGGCGGCCTGTCGGTTCCTGGCCGACGCGCCCAAAACATGACCCGCGAGGGCCTCTATAAGGCATTGTCCGAAAACGGCAACCCTACCTTTGCCACGGTGCTGAGAATCACCCGTGCGTTGGGGATGCAGTTGCGGTTCACTGTTTAGCGGGGATTCACGCTGGACCACTGCCGGGACGCAAGCTGCGCCTCATCGCCAGTGAATGCCGCTCAACAGTCAGGCTTCCTTTGGTCCCTGCCCTCCTATCGGCTAGACTCCTCATAGGAGGATCACCACCCATGAGCACTTCCGGACAAACGACCTATGTGTGCGCCAAGTGCGGTAGCCACGACTACGAAACGGACGAGTTCCGGGCCACGGGCGGCAACCTAGCCAAGATATTCGACGTACAGAACAAAAAGTTCATGACCGTATCCTGCCAGGACTGCGGTTACACCGAGCTATATAAGGGCGACACCTCGACGCTCGGCAACGTCTTTGACCTGTTTACCGGCTGACAGTAACTGGTGTGGCGGTGGCCGGTGTGCTGATCGCAGCCAGCGCTGCGGCGGCGGCTCCTCAAAATCCCGCCTGTACGAGCCCCTCTACTGTCACGAGAGTACGCCGCTGCCGGGAGGGACAGGGCTAACGGAGGCGGCAACGGCAATGCCGGTTGCGGAGGCTACCCCCGGCCCGCTACCAGCGCTCCGATTGCCCGTTACGGAACTGAGCAGCGCCGTTGCCCCTGCGGGCAGCACACCGCTGCCGCGACACACTGAGGGGATAACGGGAGATGGCAGTACGCGAGCAGGTCCGGATTGGAGCGCACCTCAATGGTGGCGTGAACAAGGCCACCGACCATGCCGACCGGATCGGCTTACGCGCCGGACCAATTCAGCTCTTTGCCCGTAGCCCTTCCGGCTGGCGCACGCCCAACCACAAAGATAGGGCGGTCAGCAAGTTCCGCGCCGCCTGTGCGGAGCGCGAGCTTGGCCCCGCCTACATCCACGGCATCTACTTGATGAACTTTGCGTCTCTCGATGAGCGTATCTACCAGAACAGTCTCACCGCGCTGACCGACGAGTTTCGGATTGCGGCGCGCTTGGGCGTATCGGGAATCGTGATCCACCCCGGCGCGGCCAAGGGTCAATCGGTGCCGGAGGCGCTGGACCGCGCGGCGGGTGCCCTGCGGCATTGTCTCGATGCGACTGCAGACGACGCCGGTGAGGTCGAGTTGCTGCTGGAGACGTGCGCCGGTCAAGGTACTACGCTCGGTCGCACGTTTGAAGAACTAGCCGGGCTGCTGGAGCGCCTCGATCACGATCCGCGGGTCGCCATCTGCCTCGACACGTGCCACATGCACGCCGCCGGCTACAGCCTGACGCCGCGCGCCCAGCAGGCGGCTACAGCGCCGGCGGCGGCTGATGCACCGCCGGCCGGGAAGTCGCGCAACAAGGTCGTGCAGCAGACCGACTCGCTCGAAGAGACGGTGGCAGTCTGCGACCGGACGGTGGGGCTATCGCGGCTGCGCTTGGTCCATGCCAACGATTCCAAGGTGCCGTTCGGCACGAACCGCGACCGCCACGAGAACATCGGCCACGGCACGATCGGCGAGGTGGATTTTGCCGCGGTGCTCGCCCACCCGGCGTTGCGGAGCCTCCCGTTCGTCTTGGAGGTACCGGGCTTCGATAAGAAGGGTCCGGACGCGCCCAACCTGGAGGCGCTGCGCCGCCTCGCGGGCTAACCGCCCTTACCCCCGGCTGTTTTCACCCCAACCCTCTCCCCGGGATAGAAGAGAGCACGCCCGTCCTTCCGGCGCCGGTGCTAACTCGCCTTGCTGCGTGGGCTGTGTCGCTCCACGAACGTGATGGGCAAGGCGGCTAGTCGCGCGCGCATGACGCGCATGGCCTCGGCGTTGTTGTCAATCAGGATGAATGAGCGGCCGAGCTGGGCGGCGGCGGCGCCGGTCGTGCCACTGCCGGCGAAGAAATCCAGCACCACGTCGCCGGGGTGCGAGGAGGCGCGGATAATCCGTTCCAAGATGCCGAGCGGCTTCTGTGTCGGGTAGCCGGTCTTCTCCTTGCCGTTCGGGCTGACAATCGTGTGCCACCATGTATCGGTCGGCAGCTTGCCCCGCGCTGCCTTCTCCGGCCCCACCAGCCCCGGCGCCATGTAAGGGATGCGGTCAATGTCGTCTACGTTGAAGGTGTAGCAGCCGTGGTCCTTGACGTAGAGGAGGATGTTGTCGTGCTTGGCCGGCCATTTCTTGCGCGTGCGGGCACCGTAGTCGTAGGCCCAGATAATCTCGTTCAGGAAGCACTCGCGCCCGAAAATGCCGTCGAGTAGCACCTTGCAGTAGTGGACTTCGCGGTAGTCAATGTGGAAGTAGAGCGAGCCGGTCGGCGTGAGCACGCGGTAGGCCTCGATCAGGCGCGGCCGGAGGAAGGCGAGGTAGTCGTCGAACCGGTCGGTAAAGGACGTGGTGCCCAGCTTGATCGTCTCGTACCGCCGCCCCTGAAAGCCGGTGCGGTCGCCGGTCTCGCTGCGGACGGTCTTGAGCCGGGTGCGGGCCTGCGTGGTGCCGGTGTTGAAGGGCGGATCAATGTAGATCAGGTCTACCGACTCGCTCGGCATTGCTGCAAGAATCGGCAGGTTGTCGCCGTAGTAGATCGCGTTGGGCATCGAACGTCTCTTACGTGCGGAGGTTCGGGGCGCTGCACCGGCGCCACGCTGGCGGTAGTGTACCGCGTCCGGCGGCGGCAGCGCCGGACACCGCGCGTGGCGGCCATACATGCGCTCACTCCTTGACCGACTGCGCTGACCTCGCTACAGTCTGGTAGACACAGCGCGATAGATAGCAGAGGAGCGGTACACGATGAGCGATCCCGGTCGTCCGGCGTATCTCTGGCTTGACGGTGAGCTAATGCCTTGGGGGCAGGCGACGGTGCATGTCAGTCTCCTGGGCTGGTCCACGATGGGCGGTGTGTTCGAGGGGATCAAGGCGTACTGGAACGCCGACCACGAGCAGCTCTACGGCTGGCAGTTCTTGGAGCACTTCGAGCGGCTCGACGACTCCATGAAGATGCAGCGTATGTCCGTCTCGTTCAGCCCGCAGGATTTGGCGGGGGCGGCCGTGGACGTGTTGCAGGCCAACAACCATCGCGGCGATGTCTACGTCCGTCCGCTGGCCTACCATGCCGATGCCGATTGGTTCGGCACGCTGGAAGACAGTAGTACCAGTGTGCTGATTTGGACCAAGCCGTTCGATACCGTCTTGGGTACCGGGACCGTCATCAAGGCCGGGGTAAGCTCGTGGACCCGTGTTTCGGATAACTCGCTCTCGCCGCGGATCAAGTGCATCTCCAACTACCAGAACAGTCGCATTGCGCTGATCGAGGCCAACCGGCACGGCTACGATCAACCGATCCTGCTCAATGCCGACGGGAAGGTCACCGAGGGGCCGGCGTCGTGCCTGTTTATCGTCCGCGACGGCGTGGCGATTACGCCGAGCACGACGAGCGGCATCCTGGAGAGCATCACCCGCCGCACGCTCCTGCAGCTCTGCGAGGAAGAGCTGGACATCCCGGTGGCGGAGCGCGAGGTGGACCGCACCGAGCTGTATATCGCGGACGAGGTGTTCTACTGCGGGACGGGCGCGGAAATAACTCCCGTTGGCTCGGTAGACGGTTACCGGATCGGTGATGGCGGGATTGGCCCCATCACGACCCGGATCGAGCACATATTCCATGACCTCGTGCGTGGTGGTCATGCGCGCTCGGCGGCATGGTGTACGCCGATCTATAGCACGGCGCCCGTCAGCGCAGCCGCCGGCTGACGGTGCTGTTCCCGTGACCGAGGAACCTTAGCGTTTGTAGACGTCCCCCCGCGGGCCGATGCGTATCACGACCAGTTGGCGTTGCGTGCGATCAAGGCGCAGTATTACACGCCGGTTCCCGACGCGCAGACTCCATTCTCCGCGACCGGAAAGTGACTTGATCCCCGCTGCGAATGGATCGTGCTCTAGTCGGGCAAGTACATCAAGAATACGTTTCTGCTCGTCTCGCGTGAGACGTTCGAGGTAGCGTCGAGCCGGACGCAGCAGAGTGATGCGCCATTCAGGCACGTTCCTCTCCAAGCAGCGCTTGGCGCACCTCGTCTAATCGCTGGCCGCGGTCACGGCCGGTCACATAGGCCTCCCAGGCGGCATCCGATTCTGCGATCTCCCCCTCGCTCAACGGCTCGTCGTCAGGCGGTGCTGCTAGAAGCGCCTGCAGGACAGGGTCAGCACCGGTGCTGGTCTGACGCAGATACTCCAGGAACCGCAAGGCCGCGTGCAGCTCGGCCTCAGGCAACTCCTCGATAAGGTGGTGCAGTTTCTCCTGCACAGTCATGGCGAATGCTCCAGTACGACACCAGAAGTGCGTCAACGCGAACGATAACTCCCGCACTCGCTTACTGCGCTGCCGGTGCGTCGGGTGGGCTGTCCACCCGCTCGCCGAGCCGACGCTCGGTGCCGGCGAGCAGGCGCGAGATGTTCTCGTGGTGCCGCAGCACAAGCAGCACGGCACTCCCGATGCCGGACACAAGGTATGCGGCCGGAACATTCCGGTGGAGGGCAGCACCGACCAGCGTCACCACGGCCACCGCCGCGCCGCTGAGTGACGCGAGGGAGGCATACCGGGTACGCCAGAGTACGATCACACCCGTGCCGAAAACGACACCTGTCGTCGGTGGATGCAGGGGTAAGAGGGCACCAAGCGACGTGAGCACGCCCTTACCGCCGCGAAATCCGGCGAACAGGGGCCAATTGTGGCCAACGGCAGCAGCGAATGCCGCCAGCCCGTGGGTCCAGCGCTGCTGAGGAAAGAGTTGGCGGATGAGCAGCACCGCCACGAAACCCTTCAGCAAGTCGGCTGCCGCGACGCACGCTGAGGCGCCCGGTCCGAGCGTGCGGAGCACATTCGTGGCGCCGGTGCTGCGACTGCCGTAGTTCCGCACGTCAATCCCGCCGTAGAGACGACCGACGAGTAGCCCAGTGGGAATGGCGCCAAAAACGTAGGCGAGGGACGTTGTTACAACAAACCGCACCAGCCACATAATTGCTTGTGGTCCTGCCCTTCCTGGCAACGCGATACGGCATGCCGCTGCCGCGATTATTGTGCCAGGTTGTACGTTTCCCGGCGAACGCGCCAGTGAAGCAGGGATGGTGGTACTGTCGGATTGCCACCCCGGCCCCATGGTCGGTGTCGGCTACAATGGTCGTTAGTGGTCGCCGATTGCCTACGACAATGGATATGTCTCCGCAGGTCTATCGCCTGTTCGACCGGGTGACTGCCGGTGCGCCTGGCTCCGTCCCCTTCAGTGCGGTCTATGCCGATCTGCACTGGCCCACCGCGTGGAGCGCCGACCGCCCCTACGTGGCGATGAACATGGTGACGACCCTCGATGGCAAGGTGGTGGTCGGGAGCGCCGGGACAACAACATTGATCGGCAGCGACATTGACCACGCGCTGATGGAGCGGATCAACCTGCAAGCCGATGCGATTCTCGGTGGCGCCGGCACGGTCCGGGCGGACGGGCTGCGCTATCCCAAGGTCACGGCCGCGACCGAGCGGGAGCGCCAAGAGCGGGGCTTGCGCCCCCGGCCGCTGTGGACCGTCGTGAGCCGGCGCGGCGAGATGCCCCTGGATGCTCCTTTCTTCCGCACGGACCGGGCTAACCTAGCTGCTATCGTGTCGGGGGCTGTCAGTCGCAGCCAAGCTGCGGCGCTTGACGAGCGGGTCCAGGTGATCCGAGTCGGGGCGGCCGACGGCGTTGCGCTGGACGCGCACGAGGTGCTCGCCACTCTCCGGCACGATTGGGGCGTGCAGCGGCTGGTCTGCCTGGGCGGCCCGCGCACCAACGCCTGGCTCATCGAGGCGGGCCTGGTGGACGAGCTGTTCCTCACTATGGCGCCCAAAATCCAGGGCGGCGCCGGTGGGACGACCGTTGTCGAGGGCCACGGCTTCTCCCCCCACGCGCTCGTCCAGTTGGAGCTACTGTCGGTGTACCGCGCCGGGGGCGAGCTTTTTCTGCGCTATCGCTTTCCGGGCCAGGACTGACTACGCATTTCCTGACCGATTCTGGTACAATCACGTAAGCAGCGCACCGAGCATCCGTAGCTCAATTAGGCAGAGCAGGGGCCTCTTAAGCCCAAGGTTGAAGGTTCGATTCCTTCCGGATGCACCCTCGCCCACCCCTCCTCTAAATGAGCGCCCTCTCTCGACAGCTCCGAGGCAGGGCGTCTGATATTTAATGCGCCAGTGCCCGCCGGTGTTTCGTGTCTCGCCGGTGGTGTAGACCAAGCACCGCTGGACTCGTTAACTTCAGTAACCGACCCTGCTGGTCTTCAGGGGAGCGAGATGGCATCGCCGCTATAGGAGCGTCGACTCGGCTCTTACTGGTGCTGCGGAGGAGTGGGCTGGTCCAACTGCCATGAAAGGAACGCGCGTCCCGTGCCTCCTGTCTGGTCTTGTGCTCCTAGCGGTGCTGCTCATCATTGTGAGAGGCCTGGCCAACGACATCGTGAGAGGCGTGGACGACTTCTTTCGTTGCTCCGAGCATATTCGCAAAGAAATAGCGTCTCCCAGAGGCCAATACATCGCGCAGGTAGTAGTGATCGGGTGTGGTGGCGCAGCCGGCTCAGTGGACGTCGCCATACGCCTCCGCTCTGCAGTGGATGATCCAGAGAGCGAGGGACACGAGGGACAGACCGTCATTCAGCTCGGCTCATCCTACGGGCTGTCAGTATTCTGGGAAGGTGAGCAGCACTTGCTCATTGAGCACGGTTGTGGAGCCGTGAGCGTTGATAGGCTGCACGATCGGTGGCGCAATGTCTCGATCAGCTATCGTTGCGTAGACCCCCAAAAAGCACACCTCTGTAACGCCTGTGGTGCCTGGCGCGATCCTTGACATTGGTCAACAGAGACATGCTATTAGTGAGTGCTATTGGTGGCACGACATCCCGATCAGCTACCGCTGTGTAGACTCCTAGGTGAGACAGGGCGGATGACGAGCCACGCGGCCGATTTGGGCCGCCGATCTTCGGTGTTTAGCTTGCGCTGGGTAGGATTGGAACATGGCCCGATCTTTCGCTCGATACCTTCCGCCGGTGCGGCGCTGGTTGCTGCGGCTGTTGATGGTGGTCGCTATCGGTGCCGGTCTGGCCTTGTTCCCGTCGGTCAGTGAAAGAGTGAGGGGGGCCTTGCCCGGCTTGGGCTGTGCTGATGATCAAACCCAAGCAGCAGTCTCCCCGGACGGCCGCTATGTTGCCCAGGTCTTCCAAAGTAACTGCGGGGCGACGACCAGCTTTGGCACCGGGGTAATGCTGCGGGATGTGGGGAACTGGAGCTTCTTGCGACCACAGACGGTGTTCGGCTATGTCGGTAAAGGTACGCCCGCGGAACTGCAGGTAAGTTGGGCATCGAACCGCCAGCTGGTCATCACGCATAGCTGCGATTACCTTCTCGCCCAGAACACGCGGTGGTGGGAGGTGAGCATTCGTTACCACAAGGTAGAGCCAACCGAACAAGTCTATTGCAGAGTCAATCCGGCCCACCTGCCGCCACCAACAAGGTGGGGGGACTAGCTCCTGGTGGCGACTGAGGCGCAATTGGTGTGACGCAGGCTCAGCTTGGCTCCGGGTATTCCTCTGCGGCGCGGAAGCTGTAGAGTTCGGCGTTCTCCAGGTAGAACTTCAGGCGGATGCGTTGCCCGGTCACCTTGGCGATGGCCCGGCTGTCCTGCTGCCAGGTACACGGGTGCCCGGTGCTGTCCCGATAGCGGAAGATGTCGAATTCGGCGCGGGTCAATCCCGGGATGGGCGTCAAGTCTTCGTCGAGCACCTCGACCCACACGCCGCCGTTGCCTCCGCCGCCTACGATCAAGGCATTTATCAGCAAGGCGCCGCCCGGCCATACGAACGGTTTCGTGACCAGCGTGCCGGGGAAGCGGAACGCGCGGAGGGAGCAGAACCCGTCGGCCCGCAGCTGCGCGAGACCCAGCGCCCGGCCGAAGGTCAGGTGGCGCTTGCCGTGCATAGAGGCCCCACCCCAATAGTAGAACCAAAGCGTGTCCATGCCCCCGCCCCTCATCAGGTAGGGGCCGCGGTGGGGCTGGGACGTGCGGATCGGCGGCGAGAGCGCGGTGTCCGTCGTCCGACGATCGAAAGCGCCGGCCGCGTCGCCGCCCGGTGAGCGCGGCAGGAACGTCTGCCGGGGACGCAGCCGCTGCCAGGTGATGGTGTCGCGGCTCGTCATCAACTCCATTTCGGCGTAAGGATCGTCCGTCTCCCAGTACCACTGGAAGAGGCCGACGTAGGTGTCCCCGTACCGGAAGGCGTGGGCGTGGTACACCTGCCCGGCCGGGTCGTCTTCGAGATCGGGGGTGAGGATGCGCTGAGGGCTGCTCGCGGCGCGGTCCGCGTTGATCGCCACTCGATGCACCGACCGCACCAGTCCCCACCGATGCATGTCGTCCAGCCCCCGGCTGAACAGCAGGTAGGGATACTCCGGGTCGGTGCCCTTGAGCGCGGTGCAGCGGTCGCCCATGCCGTGATCTACGCCGTGGGGAATGGGGTGCTCCCACTCCCAATGCACGCCGTCGGCCGAGCGCAGGATGTAGCCCTTGTAGTGCGTGGTTCCGTACACGGACGCGCTGAAAATGAGCGTCCATGGTGTCGGCGCGCGCTCCGGCTCGTAGAGAATGGTCGAGCCCGAGACACTGCCGACCTTGCCCAGATCGAGGACGATGTTGGTCTTTTCGCCGTTGTGTCCGCGGTACACATCCAACTCAGGCCGGGTCCAGTGGATGCCGTCCGGCGACGTAATCAGGCAGATGGCGTAGATGATCTCCGGGTAGGCGGGTGGATAGAGCGTGACGTACCAGGCTTTCCAGAGGTCGTCCTGTGGGTCTACATAGACGCCGGCGAGATAGACGATTCCTTGGCCCTCCCAGGGTGCGCCGACGGTGTAGATGGGGTTGGCGGGGTGTTTCTGGGGCTGGTGGATGATTCGCTGGAGGCGGACGGTCTGCTCGATGATCTCATCGTCCAGGAACAGTTGCGTGCGGCGTGGATTCATGGTGTTTTCCTGCCTCCCTTGCGGTGCGGTGCGGCGTAACGGCCTCGCACCCAGGCCATGTATCTGCTGTGCGGTAGGCCTATGAGGGTAGCAGGAAGGGGTGCAGAGCGAGCAACGGCGGGATACTAGCTGTAGTCCAGTTCTTGCACCAAGTCCTTGAAGCCGATGACCATGCGGCGGATTTCCCGCGGGTTCGAGTCAACCAGCTTCTTGAGCTCGACCTCTGTCGAAGTCGCTGCCTCACGACTTGGCAACACGCCAAACCACACGAGCTTCGGGTTTCGGCCGGCGGTGGACTTGGTGTGCCCGTCGCGGTGCTCCGAAAGGCGCTCGCGTAGCTCTCTGGTCTGGCCGGCGTAGAAGTTCCCATCATCCAGCTTCAGCAGATATACGTAGAAGGTGTCGGTCTTGGCGTCTCGCGCCTCCCACTGCGGGGAATACTCGGGCTTGTACCAGCTTTTGGAGCGGCCTCCACCCTTACTACCTTTGGCTGAGGACCGCCGACCGTTTTTCCGGCAGTCGAGGCACGTTTCATACTGCGCGTCCTTGGCGAAGCCGCAGCCCGGGCACTCGTCAATCTTTCCGGCTTGGAGTCCCTGAAAGTGCTCGTAACAGAAGACGTGGTTTTCACGAATCCGCTTCTTGCAGTCCCAGAACAGGCAGGTGTTGGCCTTGTAGGTCCTGGTTGGTTTGCTCCCCCGTTTGGATGTGGAACGACCGTTGCGGGCACTCGGTTCGTCGGCAGCCTGTGCGGCCGAGACCGCGATTTCCTGAAGAATCTTCTTCCAGTCCGGCATGACTGACCCTATCCCCCTTCTACGGCTCTCGCAGTCTTAACCGCGTGACTGGGTTTAGGGTCCCGCGAGCATCTCCTGGACCAGCGCAATGCCCCCTTCGATGCCCCGTTCGATAAGCACGCGGCCCTTCTCGCCGGTCGCTTTGGCACTGTTGGGGCTGGTGTTGTAGACCATCGCTTCCGGCCGCAGGTTCTCCGGAAACGCATGCATCGTCACGGAGGTCTCGAACTCCTGCGCGTGGCCGGGCATACTCCCCGTCTCCAGCACCTCATTGGCGAAGTCGCGCGGGATGAGGTCCCAATAGCTGCACGAGCGCAGGTCAACGGGCGCTTGCGCTGCCTCCTGCACGCGCCGGTTGTAGTCGCCGTGCGAGAAGCCGGCTACCTCGTCGCCGAACTCCGGCTGCTCCACGTGTGCGTTGCGGAAGTAGAGCTGCCATTGGGGGAGGGCGCTGCGGATCACGGCCACGTTGCCGCCGTGACCGTTGATGATGAGCACCTTGCGAACGCCGTGCCGGACGAGGCTTTCTACCGCGTCGAAAAGCACGGCCAGCCAGCTACCGGGGCGGGCGGAGAGGGTGCCGGCGAACCCCATGTGATGCTCGGCAATACCGATGGCTATGGGCACCGCGACGATCACGTTGGGATAGAGCCGCTCCGCTACCTGCTCCGCGACGTAGGTGCTCGATACGATGTCCTGCTCCAACGCCAGATGCTCCAGGTGCTGCTCTATACTCCCGGTAGGCAGGATTGCTACCTGGTAGTGGTCAGCGGCGAGGGCCGTGCGGAACTCCCGACGAGTCAGCTTTTCCAGGCGAATCTCTTGCTCGCGCATGTTTGCTCCTTCCCCGTGTGTATCGTATAGCCCCTACCATCGTCCTCCCCCGTTGCGACAGGGGAGGGAACAACTCGTCGCCCCGCGGAGCGGGGGGCCAGGCGCACTCCAACACCGCCAGGGCCCGGCGAGAGCAGTATAGAGTACCGGCCGTACACCAGGCTTGGATTTGGCTGCCGTGTTATGCTGCGGTCACACTGGCGATCATACCTACGTGCCCGGTGTCCAGTTCGCGTCTTGCCGGGAGGAGCGTGCCGATGAAGATTACCGCTATCGAGATCATTCCGATCTATCCCCGTATTGCTGCCCGCAATGAGCAATATCAGGTGCGGTTTGGCGGAATCAACCGACGCACGGTATTTCGTGTTCAGACCGATGCAGGAGTGACCGGCTACGGCGACTACCGCTGCCCGGCGCCGGCGCGGTCTATGGTCGAGCCGCTGATCGGTTGTAGCCCGTTCGACTTCATCAACAATGACTTCAACCCCGGCCTCTGCGGTGCCCTGTATGACGTGATGGGGAAGTATCTGGGGGTACCGGCCTACAAGCTGATGGGGCAGAAGGTGCGCGACGGCGTTGCCGTCGCCGCGTGGACCCGGCCCGCTGCGCCAGCGCAGTTCCGCGAGGAGGTCCAGCGAGCTATCGCGCAGGGCTACACGATCTTCAAGATGCACACTGCGGAGATCCACGACGTGATGGAGCAGACTCGGGTCGTGGAGGAAGTCGCGCCGCCGGGCTTCCGGCTGCATTACGACTTCAACGGCAACCGCACCTTGGCCGCCGTCCTGCCGACGATCCGGGCGTTGGAAGACAACCACCCGATCGTGGGCTTTATCGAGGACCCGCTCGTCCGCCGGGACTTGGAAAGCTGGCAGCGTCTCCGCGCGCAGACGCGCATACCGCTCATCATGCACGTACCGCCGCTCGGCGGGCTACAGGAAGTTTTCCAGGGCGTTGCCGACGCCTACATGGTGGGGGAGGCCGGTATCGGCGATGCGCTGGTCCGCGGCATGGCCTACGGCCAGGCCAACATTCAGACTATCGTGCAGCTCACCGGCGGCACGCTGACCAAGGCGTTGGGCCTGCATCTGGCCGCGGTGCTCCCGACAGTCGGCCACTCGATCAACCTCGACGACCAATACGAGGAGGACATCACGACGGAGCGTATTCCGGTGATCGAGGGCTACTCACCGGTACCGGAAGCGCCGGGGTTGGGCGTGGAGGTTGATGAAGTGGCCCTGGAGCGTGTTGCGGCCCGCGAACCCACGGTGTTCCGGCGCTACGTGTCGGTGTTGCGCCTGCCCGGCGGCCACACGCTCTACACGCCGAGGTTCCCGTCGGTGAGCCGGTTGACGGGCTATGAGGAAGGGACGATCCGGGGTCTCCGGGTCGAGCTGTGGGAAGAGGACGGCTCGCCGGAGTTCGAGCGCCTTTACGAGCGCGTGCAGAATGAGGGCGTGGTCGCCGCGGATGATTCCTGACGGCCCGGCACCGGATGCAAGGCGGTCGCTCAGGGAGCGATGCCGATGGTGAGCGACGCCTGGTAACCGGCGCCGGCCGGAGCAACCACCGCGAGCAGGCTTTGGTCTTCCGGGGAGCCGCGGAGCACGCCGTCCGTCGCGTTGGTCGTCCAACCCTGGGGGCGCTGGTTGTATGGTGCCGCGGCGTAGGCCCGATCCGTCACCTCGTCCGGAAAGTACAGCTGTGACGTCACCGCGGTCCGGTTGGCAAAGCGCACCTTGAAGTGGATATGCACGGCGCGACCGGGATACCAGCCGGGATAGATGGACTCGAACTCGACCATGCCGTTCGCAGCGGTGATCTGGCTGCCGCGGAGAAACGTCTCGCCCGAGGCGTCCGCATCCCCTCGCTCGCCCTGACGAGCGTAGCCGGAATAGACGCCGGCTACATCCGCGTGCCAGATATCCACCAGTGCATCCTGGATCGGGCGACACGTGCCGGCTTCGACGACTTGAAGGGCTACTTGTAAGGGCGTGCCGGGCCGTCCCTCGGTGATGTTGCGCCGGATTTGCTTGGGATCGAAGTAGAACGGGCCTTCCGTCTGCCGGGGCGTCAGGACACACGCGGGGGGTGGATTGGCGGGTGCTTGGCTGCCGGCCGCGACCGGTACGGCGGTTGGGGAAATGGCACCGCCAGCGACTTGCGTCTCGGGTGTAAGGAGGTCACGACACCCGAGCAGAGCCAGTGAGCCGGCCGCCCCAAGGCTCCGCAGCAGGTCGTCACGCCGGTTCATTCTTGGCTGCTCGCCGTCCGGCAGGCCGCGGCGCGGTGGCACAAAGAGTGGGCTGTCGTGCGTTGGAATACTCATCGCGCTTGTCCTCCGACCGCAGTATAGTGCGGGACGAGTATCCGTAGGCTAACCGCCGGTTAACGCTCCGTGAAGCTCTGCCGCGACCACGCCGGCCGGGAGTAGCCTTGCAGCACCGATTCCGGTTTCTGCGCGGTGAGATCGAGTGCCAACCGATGACGCTTTTCTCGGGGGATAAACCCGACTTGCTCGAGCGCCGGCACCAAGGTCGGATGCCGTGCCGAGACGGTCGTCAAGGTGGGCCGCGGCCGGCCGGGTCTCGGCCGGGAGGCGGCGAGCGTGACGGAGAGTAGGGCGGTGGCTGCGGTCGCCGGCAGGTCCGGAGTGCCAATCAAGCGGAGACGGTGATAGCGAGGAGCAAGCCTCAGCAACGCTGCCGGGCTTCGGCTGGCTCGCGTGATCTCCGCAAATGCCAACAGGTCTCCGGCGGCCCCGGTGACAACGTAGCTGCGGCGCTCTTGGGCGCGGATCAGGTCCACGAGCCGGCGGATGGCTGCGGTCCGCACGGCTTGTAGCCTTCCGGCGGCGACCGGGCCGTCGGCTGTAGTTCTGGGTATCCAGGGGATTGCCGCGTCGGTGAGGCGCTGGAGTGGTGCAAAATCGGCGCGGCGATAGGGGTGCACCGCGAATTCGGTGCGCCCCTCGGCGCGGCTATCGCCGGCTTGCCGCCAAGTGGCGGGCTGGAGCAAGTCCAGGGCCTCGTCTACCACCCGGAAGCCGGCGGCTGCGTATAGATTCCTGGCGACGGTG
Source organism: Chloroflexota bacterium (assembly GCA_022826725.1). Lineage (GTDB taxonomy): Bacteria > Chloroflexota > UBA11872 > UBA12225 > JAJDUF01 > JAJDUF01. Next base: position 430,847 of record JAJDUF010000016.1, on the reverse strand, counting down.
TTGTCCGGCTCGACTTCCAGCGTCGCTACGAGGGCACCCTGCCGCCGCAAGGCGCCCAGCGCCGCTGCCAGCAAGCGGCGGCCAATACCCTGTTGCCGCGCGGTCGGTCGAACCGCCAGGTGATCTATCAACTGCACTGTGTCGTCGGGACGCAGGGACCGGACCAGCACGGCTCCGGCCAGCCGGCCTTGCGGGTCCTGCCACCCCCAGCCATTTGGCAGGGGCAGTGTCCGTGGCACCCGCCGCGCGAGCCGATAGGCGAGGCGCAAGCGTGAGAGCAGAGCTAACTCATCGTCGAGGCGCTGCCGTCGCCACGCCGATGCATCGGCGTAGACTTCACGGAGCAGCGTGACGAGCGCCTGAGTCTCGTGCGGCAGTTGTAGCGGCCGAACCTTGCCGGCACCAATGTGCCCGTTACGATCCGCAGGCATAGGAGGTCTCACCGGTTAAGTATACGGCCATCTGTGGTGTGCTGGCCGCGACGCGCTGACCGGCCGTCCAAAGATCGGGCTATCATGCGTTGGGTGACTCATCGCGCCGGCCCTCAGACCGCAGTATAGTGCGGGGCGAATATCTGTAGGCTAACCGCCGGTTAAATCTCCATAATGGGTGCTCCGCACGCTTCCGACTACAAGCGATCGGGTAGGCGAGACCACCGTCTGTCGTACCCCCACCAGCGGGAACCCACGTCCCCCTCTGGCGCGGCGGGGATAAAGAGGCCGGAGTCACGGCCATCTGTGGTATGCTGGCCGCGCCAAGCCGTGCGCGGTGCTTGGCGTGGATCAGTAGCGGCGCGTGGCGCCGTCTCGGCCCGGTGGAACGTGGAGGTGCGGCATGAGCAACACGGTAATCCCGGCGAACGGAAGTGCGGCTGACGGCGGTAGTCAGCGCCGAGTAGTGATGAACCCGCGGGGGTACCCGCCGGCCATCAAGCCGTTGGCGATGGCGCCGCGGCTCGATGGCTTGGACGGCAAGACGGTCTATCTCGTTGACTGCCGCTTTGACGACGGCGACCTCTTGCTCCAGCAGATGCAGGCTTGGTTTGCGGAGCGGATGCCGCAGATCAAGACGGTGTTTACGAGCAAGTCGGGCGTGTATACGGAGGACGACCCGGCGCTCTTCGACGAGATCAAGGAGCGGGCCGACGCGGTGATCCTGGGAGTCGGCCACTGAAGTACGTGTGCGCCGGCGGTCGCCGTGCATTGCATTAATCTCGAAAGCGAATATGGAGTACCGACGGCCTCCATCCAAACCGAATCGTTCACGCGCGCGGTCAAGCAGGTGGCCTACGCGCGAGGAATGCCGGAGCAGCGGTTCGTCTTCGTCCCGCAGCCGGTGATGGGCAAGTCACCGACGGAGCTACGAGGCTACGTGGACGGGAACAGCCCGGTGACGGGTCAGCCGGTGATGGACGATGTCATCGCGGCGCTCACCCGGCCGCTTAGTCGGGAGGAGCAGACGGCGGGCCGCTTCGACCGCTCGACGCCGCGGTGGGTGGAGCCGGACACCGAGGACAACCTGCATCAGCTGTTCTTGGACAATCAGTGGACCGACCGTCTGCCGATCATCCTCCCTACGCACGAGCGGGTGGCGGCGATGCTGGCCGGGACCAGCCGTCGCCCCGACGAGGTGGTCGGTCAGATGCGCCCGACTTCGACGCGCGAGGCATGGGCATACACCGTGGAAAAGGTGGCCGTCAATGCCGTGATGGCCGGTGCCAAGCCGGAGTATTTCCCGGTGATCTTGGCCCTGGCCGCGAGCGGCGTCAGTGCGCGGGGTAGCACGACCAGCTCAATGGCGGCGATGGCCGTCGTGAACGGGCCGATCCGCGCGGAGCTAGGGATGAACTGGGGCACGGGGGCGATGGGACCATACAACCACGCCAACGCGACCATTGGCCGCGCCTACGGCTTGCTGTCGCAGAACTTGCAGGGTGGGTCGGAGCCGGGCCGCACGTATCTCGGCTCGCAGGGCAACAACTACGCCTACAACAGCGTCACCTTTGCGGAGAACGAGGAAGGGAGTCCGTGGGTGCCGTTCCACGTGCAGCATGGGTTCCAGCCGGACGAGAGCGTGGTGAGTGTGTTCGGCGGGTGTCGGGCGACCGCGTTCACCCTGGGACTACGCGAGCGCTACTGGCGCGAGCACGTGATCAACTTGCTGCGCGGCATGGATCCGCACAGTCCCCCGACGCTGGTCTTGGACCCGATTACGGCACGGCAGTTCCTGGACCGGGGCGGCTTCGACACCAAGGAGAAGCTGATCCAATGGGTTCACGAGAATGCCACGCTCCCCGCGGGTGAGTACTGGGACTACCAACTGATTCAGAACTACGTCTATCCGCAGGCGCTGAACGGCGTGGAACCGTATGCGACGCTGCTCAAGGCGGCGGAGGACGAGCTGATCCCGATGTTCCGCTTGGAGGACATTCAGGTGGTGGTGGTCGGTGGCGAGACGAACGGCTACTGGCGGATTATGAGCAGTACCTACGAGCGCAGCGTTTCGATTGACGAGTGGCGGTAGGGCGGTGGTGGTGGGCCTCACCCTCCGGCCCCCTCTCCATCGCCGAGCGATAGAGAGGGGGAGTGCGGCGGCAGCCGCAGTGAAGGGAGCCGCGTGGACATGGATTGCGGCGAAAGCCGCAATGACGAGGGACGGGTGCAACATGTTGCGCCTCTACAATGCTAGATTCCCGCTTGCGCGGGAATGACGGGATAGGGCCGGCAGGATCGAGAAAGGAGTGGGGCGAATGGCGGACAAAGTACGGGTGGCGTTTATCGGGGCCGGCGGTTTGGCGAACGGCGTACACTACCCCTCCGTTGCCAGCCTGCCCGACGTAGACCTGGCGGCGACGTGCGATCTGTTTGTCGAAAAGGCGCAGGCCACCGCCGAGCGCTGGGGCATTCCGCGCGTCTATTCCGACTACCGAAAGATGCTGGACGAGGTTGACCCGGATGCCGTGTACGTCATCATGCCGCCCCAGGACCTCTTCGAGCCGGCCAGCACCGTGCTGCAGCAAGGGCGGCACCTGTTCGTGGAGAAACCGCTGTGCGTGACGGCGCATCAGGCGCAGATGCTGGCCTATTTTGCGGAGGAGCATTCCTGCCTGACGGCCGTCGGCTTTCAGCGCCGGCACATTCCGGCACAAACCGCGTTGAAACGGCGGGTCGAGGAGCGGGGACCGATCCAGCAAGCGACCGTCAGCTTCCTCAAGTCCACCGACCTGAGCCAGCACGCCGGGCACTACGGAGGTGTGATTGACAACCTGACCGTGGACGGCTGCCACGCGGTAGACAACCTGCGCTTCCTCTGTGGCGGCGAGGTCGAGCACGTCGCGGCGCACGTCCGCACGCGCCGGGCGCCCGGCCCGTCCCCGAACGAGTTCACGGCGCTGGTGTCCTTCAGTAGCGGGGCCGTGGGCGTTCTGCAATCCAGCTACGCGACCGGCCGACGCATTTACCGGGCCGAGTTTCACGGGCCGGGCATTACCGCCTACGTGGATGCCGACCGCGAGTCCTACATCGTGGCGGACAACGGCGAGCCGGAGGTGTACGACTCGCAGGAGTTCGGCACTTTGGGCGGCGCGCCGGGTGATGAACCGCTGCATTGGAAGGGACAGTGGCACGAGAACCGGCACTTCATTGACTGCATCAAGGAGGGCCGGCAGCCGTTGACCAACTTCGCCGATGCAGCCAAGACGATGGAGCTTGTCGAGCGCATCCACGCCGTCGGCCGGCGAGGTGGTCGTCGCCGGCCGATGTAGCGCCGGCTGGTGCCGCGGCTACTGGGCAGCCACAAGGGATGCCCCTGCGGCGGGGGATGATTGTCTGAATCAGGATTTTTCAGGATGCAAGGATGATCGGGATGGATTCCCGCTTTCGCGGGAATGACGGTTATGCAAAGTTCTCTCAGAGCGGGGACGCTGGCATGAACCGACAGCGAGCGACACTATCCAGTGGTGAGGGGCGAGGACTATGAGTGCAGCCGATAACCGAGCCGTGACGCTGAACGACGTGACCTACCGCTGGCCGCGCTGCCCGGTAGTCGTCGTGTGCATAGACGGGGGCGATCCGGCCTACTTCGAGCAGGCCGAGCGGGATGGCATCATCCCCAACGTCGAGCGTTTTATGGCGCAGGGGTTCGGCGCCGTGGCCGACGGCATCGTGCCGAGTCTGACCAACCCGAACAACCTCTCGATTGTCACCGGCAGCCCACCGGCGGTCCACGGCATCTCCGGGAACTACTTCCTCGACCCGGACACGGGCGCTGCGGTGATGATGAACGACCCCGAATTCGTGCGCTCCGAGTCGCTCTTGGCGGAGTTCTCGCAGCGCGGGGCGCGGGTGGTGGCGATTACGGCCAAAGACAAGCTGCGCCGGCAGCTGGGCCGGGGCATCAACATCGCCGGCGGCAGCATGAACTTTTCGTCGGAGCGGGCCGGTCAATGCACACGCGAGGAGAACGGCATCGAGCAGGTGCTCGACCTGGTGGGCTGGCCGCTGCCCGACGTGTATTCAGCCGAGCTATCGCTCTTTGTGCTCGAAGCAGGCATCAAGCTGTTGGAGCGCCATCGCCCCGAACTGATGTACCTGTCGCTGACCGACTACATCCAGCACAAGTACGCCCCCGGCACGCCGGAGATCAACGACTTCTACGCGCGGCTGGACGATGCGTTCGGGCGGCTGGCGGCGCTGGGCGCCGTCGTCGGCATCACCGCCGACCACGGCATGAACGACAAGTCGCGGCCGGACGGCTCGCCGAACGTCATCTATCTCCAGGATGTGCTCGACGGCGAGTTCGGGGCCGGCCGGACGCGCGTGATCTTGCCGATCACCGACCCCTACGTGGTGCATCACGGCTCGTTGGGCGGGTTTGCGCGCGTCTACTGTTACGATGGGGTCACGTCGGAGGCGGTCATCCGCGTGACACGGGAGCTGCCCGGTATCGAGGCGGTCTACGGCAAAGCGGCGGTCTGCGCGGCGTTCGACCTGCCGCCCGACCGCGAGGGCGACGTGGCGGTGAGCACCACAGCGGACACGGCTATCGGCACCTCGGCGGCCGCGCACGACCTGTCCGCTCTGCAAGGGTTTCGTCTGCGCTCGCACGGCGGTATTTCCGAGCGGCGCGTGCCGTTCATCCTGTCCGCTCCGCTGAACGAGGCGTATGCTGCACGGGCCGCCGGCGGCACGCTCCAGAGCTACGAAATCTTCGACTATGCGATCAACGGGGTCGTGGTCTAGGGCGGGCCTGTGCTTGCCGATATAGCGCGGCGGATCAAGAACCTCCCGGACGTTTGGGGCGAGGGAGCACTCTTCGCCTTCTCCGGCATGGACGGAGAAACAAGCGTCTCCTCGGGGTTTGTGGCTACGTTGGCGCGCGCGCGATACGGCCTGCTCTTTCACACCCCGCGGCGCCGGCTGTTGGACATCAAGCTGCGCCATGAGGGGGCGGCCCGTATTGCCACGGGCGACGTGCTGGGTGTGGAGACACCGCAGGGCGATCTTGTCCTGGCCTTCAGCCACTGGCACACCCTGATCGGAGTTACGCCCACTGCTACTCGGCTGCAACTCGGTATTGAAGCAGGCCCCGTCGCGGCGTGGCAACGCCCCTTCCGGCTCTCCGAGGACGAGCAGAACCGGGACGTGCTCGCCCTGATCGAGCACGGGGGACGGTTTGCGCTCTCGTATGGAAAGTCCGTCGCGCAGGCCCGGCAGCGAGCCGAGGCAGGAATGGGGCTGGAGGTCGGCGACGAGGTCCAAAAGCGGCTGGCTGCGTACCGGAACGTCCCGGCGCTCAAGTCTCCTGAAAGGGATCGTTTGCTCAGGAAATGCTTCAGCGTGATGAGGGTCAACACGCTGTCCAAAGAAGGGGCAATCCGGCAGACCTGGTCCACTCCCGATCGGGTGCCGCACCGGCACATGTGGCTGTGGGACTCGGTGTTCCACTCCTTTGGCATGAACCGGCTGTTCCCCAGGCTCTCCTGGGATTTCCTGAAATCGGTCCTGGATACCCAGACGGCCGACGGCATGATCCCCATCCAGATGACGCCCCATCGTGGCCCTAGCTGGCCCGGCGCCATTCAACCGCCGATTCTGGCCTGGGGCGTCTGGGAGAACTACGAGGCCTTGCAAGACAAGTCGTGCTTGCAGTACGCGCTACCGCGGCTCGAACGCTACCTGGAATGGGACTGCGCGAACCGGGATAGCGATGGGAATGGCCTGCTGGAATGGTCTCTCGAACAAGGCAAGAAGTACCGCGGCGGCGAAGCGGGCATGGACAACTCACCACGCTTCGACCGGGCCGTTCCCTTCGATGCCGTGGATTTCTCGGTCTACGCGGCCCTCGACATGCAGTACACGGCGCGCATTGCCGAGGAGTTGGGAGAGGTTGAGCAGGGGCGTCGCTGGGCGCAGCGGTCGAGGGCAATGGCCGCGCGGGTGCATCGCAGGCTGTGGCACGACGAGGACGGTTTCTACTACGACCGTGAGCTAGATGGGCGGTTTATCCGCGTCAAGGCCATCAGTGGCTTCTACCCGCTCTTATTGAACGACGTGCCACCGGAGCGTGTGGACAGATTAGTTGCGGCGCTCAGGGACCCAACCTTGTTCGACACGGCCTATCCCGTGCCCACGGTGGCTGTCTCGGACCCGGCATGGTCCACCGATATGTGGCGCGGCCCAACTTGGGTGAACGCCAACTATTTCGTCATCAGGGGTTTGGCCAAGCAGGGGAGGACCGAAGAGGCGGACCGGTTGGCGCAGAAGTCAATCGAGCTCGTGCAGAAGTACTACCGGTGCTACGGCGTCCTGTTCGAGTACTATGATGCGAAAGACGAGGCACCGCCCCCGGCCTGCGACCGGAAGGGGCCGATCAGGAAGCCCTACGACATCCGCTCGCGGGGAGGGTCGATTCGCGACTACCATTGGACGGCAGCGGTGACGGCGAGTCTGCTCCTCGGCCTGGATGAGCTACGCGACGAAGCTATGTAGCGCAAGGTAGGCTGCACCCAGCTACAACTGCCAGCGCAGAAGTTCCAAGCCATCCTGCGAAGTGCCGGTTGATAGTACTGGTGGCCCCATGCTTGGGCCAATTGCCTTCACTCGTCACGCGCGCAACCGCATGCACCGCGACTGCATCACCCAGGAGGTCATCACATCCATCGTTGGCGAGCCAGAAGCGACCACACCGGCGAAGCGGGGGTACTATCGGGTGGCACGCACGCAGAGGGGAGCGAGTAGCGGCGCGGGAGTAAAATCTGATCGGATTATCAATCGACCGGTACAAAAATAGGCTCTCCCTATTAGTGCTGATGGGAGTTGTAGAAACATGGCTGACACCATCAAGGACCTGAACGCCTGGCTTGAGTACAGCATTCAGCCCCAACAGCTACACACACTGTTGCATCCCGCCATGTACGGAAACGGCCAACTGGAGTTGATGGCGGAGCTCGACCGATCTCGGGTCAGCGAAGTGGTCTGCTTCGGGTTCGGCGCCCAGGGACTGGAGTACGGCCGGAACAACGGTGAGGAGCACCTGGTCCCGGCGGTGTACGACGCCGAAACAGGCAAGAAGTACCTGCTGTCTTCATCGCCCGGGCCCGGCTCAAACAGGCTTACCGTTACCTTTCGACCCGACCGGCAGGTGTGGCGGTACGAGTTCGATGATCTCGTTGTTGCCGTCTCCCTGCTACTGCCGCGCCTGCGGCCCGGCTATCTCTTGAAGGTGGAGCTGGTGCCCAAGGCGGGCAACGCCAGTGCTCGCTGGCACGTCTACCAGGAGATTGCAGGGGATCGTGGCCGGCGGCTGCGGATGACTGAGGCCGGCTACGAGCTGGGTGGCGGGACCGTCTGGTTCAGGAACAGCATTGACGGCTACGGCGAGGCCATCGGTGCGACGGTGGACGCTGAGAACGTGAACCTGGGAGAGGACGGCGCTTTTGCCACTGACATCATGGTGAAGATGGCGGTAGCAAGGCAGGACGGTGACCACGCGGCGACCTGCTACGTGGCGCGCGCCTTTGGGCCCACGGTCGCAGCGGCAAGGGAGGGCCTGCGTCAGCTGCTGTCGTCGCCCGAGCAACTGGAAGCAGAGACCGAGTCGTGGTGGAACGCCTACCTCAACGAGGTTCCGCACCTGGAGACCCCGGACGAGACCTTTTCGAAGACCTTCCTGTGGTCGTGGCCGGACTTCCGGGCGAACCAGATAGACGTGCCCATAGGCCCGGCACCGCCCGGCCTGTTCAACTCCAATAACGTTAGCCTCAATGTCCTTATTTGGATGGCTGCCGGAGACGGGATGCAAGCCGAAGCAGTCAACCTGCTATATGACCCGAAACCGGTCCGTGACCTATTGCTACTCCTACTCAAAGAGACCCGCAAGCATGGGGTACTCATTGGTGGGATTGCCAAGGGCCGCCAATATGGACGAGGCTACGCTCGCCATTTGGGGTCTTGTTGTGGGGCTCTATACAAGTACCTGCTTACCACGGGCGATCTGGCGCTGCTGGACGAGGACATCGGCGGCATGACGGTCCTGCAACGGCTGGAGGACGCCCTGGAGGCTCAACTGGCCTACCTGGACAGCAAGACGGGCCTGTTCTGGACCGACAACGAACTGCCGTCAGACGTGTCTGACCAGACCGGCTATTCCGGCGGCGGTCTGGGGCCGAATCTGGAGGCGGTCACCGGCTATCGTGGCGGCGAAGGCACCTTTTACAACGACTCCAACGCCGGTATCCTGGGGTCTTTTCTGGCCATGGCCGACATCGAAGGACTAGCCGGGAACACGGCCCGGAGCAAGAGGTATGGCGAGCAGGCCCAGGAGATCGCAACGGCCATCCAGAAACACATGTGGAACGAGGAGTTGCAGTTCTTCTGTGATCTGAACAAGGACGGCACCGTCAACGACTACATGGGGATCGGGGGCTTCATCACGGGGCTCTTCGCTAGCCAGGTCTACCGCCCCGGCGGCCTGGCCACCCAGGAACAGGCGGCAACCCTGGCCCGGTGGTGCGCCGACCCGGAGTTCGCCAGCGACTACGGGGTGATCTCGCTGGCCCGTAGCAGCCCGTACTTCAACCCCGACGACTGGAAGGGCTACAACAGCAGCTTTGACATGCACTGGTGCAACCAGGTCCCCGCGGGCCTGTACGCCCACGGGTGCTACGAGGAAGCGCATACCCAGCTGTTCAAGCTGTTCAGGCGCTTGGGAGAGAACGGAGGACTAGGCCCACGGTACCGGGGAGAGGTATACCAGGCCGACACCGGCGAGATTGTTCCCGACCGTTTCCCTAACTACCCCTGTATCCTGAGTGCGCTGACCGCTGTCACAGAGGGAGTCTTCGGGCTGCGCTGGAATGCCGGTGCCCTGACGGTGGAGGTCCACTCGCCCTGGCCCTGGGCCAACCTGCGTAACCTGAAGATCAGGGACTCAACGCTGGACCTGGTGCTGTCGGCGGATGGGAGTGTGAGCGCGATCATTGATGGCAACGAACTCGCCAAGAGCAGTGACGGGAAGCTAGAGTTGGCGTGGGAGTTGTTCGACCAGCGGCCCCAAGACTCCTGACGGCCACGGACGCGCCTGCTGCCGGTTCTTTGCCCGTTCCGAACCTCCGAGGCCAGAATTGGAAAGCAGCTTCGCCGGGGACCCGAGTCTCCGATTCTATGCAGCCACCGGCACAGCCAGCTCGTGTTTGAGACCGAGTTCGATCCTCGCTGATCTCGGTGACACACAAAGCCAGAGGGGGTGATGACGCCATGAGTCGCACGGCACGCGCAGCCGTGTTCGTCGGACCAAACCGACCCTTCGCGATGCAGGAGTATCCTTTGCGCGCCGTCGAGGCCGACGAGGCCCTGGTGCGCGTCACGATGTCCACGATCTGTCGCTCGGACATCCACTCCTGGGAAGGCAAGCGGCACAACCCGACGCCCGGCATTCTCGGCCACGAGATCATCGGGACGATAGAGCAGCTGGGCCGGGCGGTCGGCCCCGATATGCGCGGGGAGACGCTCCGCGAGGGCGACCGCGTGACCTGGACCGAGTTCTTCTTCTGCGGCGCGTGCTACTACTGCCGCATCCTGGACATGCCGCAGAAGTGCGTGCGGCTCCGCAAGTACGGGCATGATCCGTCCGACGAGTCTCCGCACCTGCTGGGCGGGTTTGCCGAGTATTGCTACCTGTTGCTGGGGACCGGTGTGGTGCGTCTGCCGGCCGAGTTGGCCGACGAGGAGGCCACGCCGCTGAACTGCGGTGTGGCCACGATGGTCTCGGTGACCGAGCAGGCGGAGGTGGGCATCGGCGATACGGTGGTGGTGCAGGGCTTGGGGCTGCTGGGCCTGTACGGCGTGGCGCTCGCGCGGGCGCGGGGCGCGCGTACAGTGATCGGACTCGACACCATCGCGTCTCGGCTGGGCCTGGCCCGGAGGTTTGGCGCCGACCTCGCGCTCGACGTTGGCGCAATGGACACCGCTGCGGTCGTGGCGGCGGTGCGGGAGGCCTGTCCGCCCGACGGGCCGGACATAGTGATCGAGGTGTGCGGGGTGCCGGCGGTGCTACCGGCGGGACTGGCGATGCTCCGCAAGGGCGGGCGGTACGTCGTGGCGGGCATTGTCTTTCCGCAGGCCGACGTGACACTCGACGCCAATACGATCCTCAGCAAGTGGATCACTCTGCGTGGCAATCACAACTACCATCCGCGGCATCTGGTCCAGGCGCTCGATTTCGTCGCCCGCAACCGCACGACGCTGCCCTTCAAAGACATCGTAGACAGCAGGTTTGCCCTCGCGGACCTGGACACAGCGTTTGCGCGCGCCGCGGATCGTCAGGTATTGCGCGCGGCCATCGTGCCGTAGGGCCGGGGGTTAGGTCCGAGTTCGCAGCGCGTCGGCGAGGTGCGCGGGGTCGTCGGCTGCCACATGCACCGTCGTTACCGGTGGGGTGGGTCTGAGCAGACCGTTCACCGGGTGGGCGGCGCGGAGCCGGAGCGTGACGTCGGTACGGCCGCCCACGGCCATATAGGCGCTGCCGGCGTTGCGGTCCGTCACCAGACCGTCGCGCCCGCCGGGCGTGCGGAGAGATTGTTGCTCCACGCCGGCGATCTCGTGGTAGGGAATGAGCACCTCGGCCAGGTTGCCATGGCGCAGTCGAACTCCGCCGGTTTCCAGGCGGTGCGGAAGCACCTTGAGCGAGGCGATGAGGCCGCCAAACCACAAGACCCCGTAGATGCCGGCGATGAGCAGCAGCCACCGCAGCCAGGCCCAGGGCACCAACAGCTCTACTACAAAGATTTCGACGGGGACCGTCAGCAGCACGAGGATCAGCAGTGCTCCGCCCCACGAGCGCCGGTGGTAACTGAACTGCCCCGCGCCTGGGCGCCGGCACCGGAAGAGCCAGAGGAGCAGGCAGACGATCATCCGCGGCTCCAGCGACACCACGCGAGCGAGGGGACGCGGCAGCAGCACGGTGAGGCCGTCTTCCAGCGCGGCCCATACGTCCAGCCCCGCCGTGCGCTGCCGGCGGTAGCGCCGCACGGCTACGAAGAGCTGGCGGCCAGCGACCATGACCAGCAAGACCTCGATGGCGAGGGTCACGCCGATAGCGGTGCCCAGGTCCAGCCAGCCCGTCCACACCAGGACGATCTCGACGACGATGAGCACCGGGAGCAGCCACTTCAGGACACGCTCTAGCGGCTTGGTCATTCGTCTTTCTCAACTCCCCTTGGTGGCGAGTACCTGGCTCCGCAGCCGCCCCTCCTTCCCGCTCTAGAAGCCGGTCGGGGCCGGAGTGACGGGGTAAGGCGCGGCTGCCCCCTATGCTGATGCACAGGATATGGCGAGGGAGGCCGCCAATGTGGTCGGGGTGCCCGTAGCTCCCAAGTGGCGGAGCCGCCGCCGGCCTCCTCGCGCCCTTGCAGCGCGTGGCTATGCCTCACTCCAGCCCGCCTATGAAGATCGCTTTCGTGTCCACGCTGGCCGCTGTCAAGAAGGCACGGCCTAGAGACAGCTTGGCAGTTGTCCACTGCCCAGTCGTTGTGTCGTAGATATCCACTACGTCGGATTGCTTGCTGCAATCGCTGTCGATGCACCCACCAGCGAAGAGTACCTTTCGTCCTACGGAGGTCGCGGCCGGGAAACGGCGGGTCTGGGAGAGCGTCGCAGTGCTCCAGGTGTTGGTCGCCGCGTCGTAGATGTCAACACTCCCCTCATCGGCAAAGAAAGCTTTGCTCCCCGATGTAGTGATCGCGGCGCCGAAGCCATATTGCTGGGATAATGCAGCGACGGACCAGGTATCCGTAGCGGCGTCGTAAATGTCCACCTGGTTGCTCTTGCCGCTGTCCGTCGCGCCTATAAAGAGTGCCTTGGTGCCCACACTGGTCGCTGTTGGCGCGAGCCGTGCCTGAGACAGAGTAGCGGTGCTCCAAGTCCCGGTGGCAGCGTCGAAGATGTCCACTGTGGAACTCGCCGAGTCATTCGTCTGCCCGCCGGCGAAGAGCGCCTTGCTGCCCACTGTGACCGCTGCCCCATTGCCGCGGGGATGAGAAAGGGCAGCGGTGGCCCACTGCCCGGTGCTGCTGTCATAGATATCGACCTCGGCATGGGGGATGGCGCAGTAGCTACCGGAACACCCCCCGGCGAAGAGCGCCTTGGTGCCTACCGTGGTCGCCATCACCGCGCCACGGGCTTGGGAGAGGGCGGCGACACTCCAGGTGGCGGTCGTCGCATCATAGATGTCTACAGTATGGAAACAATCGCCGATACATCCCCCGGCGATGAGGGCCTTTCCCCCTAGGGCAACTACCGCCGGCCCAGCCCGGATTTGGGAAACTTGGGCCATACGCCAGGTGTTTGTGGGTGCGTCATAGATGTCAACGGCAGCACTGGCACCGTAGAAGGCGCTGCCTTCGCGTCCGTTGGGGCCTCCAACGAAGAGTACCTTCCTTCCCACCGTGACCGTCTGCATCAAGCCGCGGACCTCTGAGTCGAAGAGCGTTGCAGTGCTCCAGGTGTCGGTCACCGCGTCATAGATGTCCACTACGACAGGGTCGAACTCAACGGCGTCTGTACCGTTTCCAGTGAGCGTCACATCTCCCGGATCAATGGCTGCGTCCCGGTCCAGGCAGCCCAGACGCACCAGGACGATCACGGCGACGATGAGCACCGGGAGCAGCCACTTCAAGCCGTGCTCTAGGTGTTGTCTCACGTGGAGAGTGTAGCGCAGGAGGTGGGCCAGGGAGCTGTCAGCACGGTCTAGTGCTAAAGTCCAGCGGAGACCGACGCGAGAGGAGGCCGGAGAAGGACCATGAGTGCAGCGCAGTTGAGCTACCGGCCGCGGGGTTTGTATATCGGCGGCGAGTGGTGTGCGAGCCGGGCCGGCAGGACCATGCGAACGATCAACCCGGCGACGGGCGAGGTGCTCGGCGAGGTGCCCTGGGCCGGCGAGGAGGACGTCGCCGCGGCCGTCGCGGCGACGCAGCGTGGCGCTGCCGAGTGGCGGCGGGTGCCGCCGGCGGAGCGCGCGCGGTGTCTCGAACGGCTGGCCGCGCGCATCACCGACCACGTGGACGAGCTGGCGCTGATGGATGCCGTTGATTCGGGTAACGCGATCAGCGGGATGCGGACCGACATGGAGCTGGCCGCGGCGACGCTGCGGTATTTCGCCGGGTTGGTGCGCGAGATCAAGGGTGAGACGATAGTCAATGGTCCGCACCACCTGAACTACACGCTCCGGCAGCCGTATGGTGTCGTGGGCAAGATCAACGCCTTCAACCACCCGTTCCGGTTCTGTGCGGAGAAGGCCGCGGCGCCGCTGGCAGCGGGGAACAGCGTGGTCATCAAGCAGCCGGAGCAGGCGCCCCTGTCCGGGCTGCGCTTTGGCGAGCTATGCGCCGATCTCTTTCCGCCGGGGGTGATCAACGTGCTGACCGGCGATGCCGTCGCCGGCTCGGCGCTCGTCCGGCATCCCGAGGTGCGGCGCATTGCGTTCATCGGCTCGGTAGAGACGGGTCGGATCGTGGCTCGCGAGGCGGCCGAAACGATCAAGCACGTCTCCCTGGAGCTGGGCGGCAAGAACCCCATCATCATCTTCCCGGACGCCGACCCGGACGAGGCGGCGACACTGGCGATCCGGGGCATGAACATGAATCGCCAGGGGCAATCGTGCAGCTCAACGTCGCGGGTGTTCGTCCACGAATCGCTGCACGAGCGGGTGGTCGAGGGTCTGGTGACCGCGGCCGAGGAACTGCCGGTGGGGCTGCCGTGGGAGGAAGGCTCGGAAGTCGGGCCGCTCATCTCGCAGGAGCAGCTCGACCGGGTGCGGGGCTACATCGCGGCGGGGCAGGCAGAGGGCGCGCGGCTGCTGACGGGCGGTGGGCCGCCGGAGGATGCGCGGCTCAACGGTGGGTTTTTCATCGCGCCGACGGTGTTCGATGCGGTGACGCCGGCGATGCGGATTGCCCGCGAGGAGATTTTTGGGCCGGTGATCTCGGTCCTGCGCTGGCACGACTACGAGCAACTGCTGGCCGAGGCGAACTCGCTGATCTATGGTCTGACGGCCGCTATCGTGACCAACGATCTCAAGCTGGCACTGGAAACCGCGGACCGGATCGAGGCCGGGTACGTGTGGATCAACTCGGCCGGCCGGTACCTGGGAGCGCCCTACGGCGGGTGGAAGCAGAGCGGGATCGGCCGCGAGGAAAGCCTGGACGAACTCCTCAGCTACACGCAGATCAAGAACGTCAACGTGGCCTGGTAGCCGTGGTGCCCCCCTATGGTCCCCCCGCTGTGCGGGGGGACGGGGCCAGCCCTACAGGCGGAAGAAGCTACCGGCGATGTAGCGCGTGCCGTCGAAGCCGTTGCCGTCGGCTTCCATGTAGTAGTAGGCGGTAAAGACACGCCCATCGTCGAGCTGCGTCGCAACCGGGTAGCTCAGGTCCGAGCCGCTGGCGTCGTCGCGGAGAATGGCCTCGGCCGACCAGGTGGCGCCGTCGTCCTCGCTGACGGTCAAGCCCATCCCGAACGGCGGCTTGCGCCGGCCGAACAGCACGACAATCCGCCCGTCGCGGAGGCGCATGGGCCAGGGAGCGCGATAGTGGACGCCGCGCCGGTTGGCGCTGGGTGCGCGACGGGCAGCCCACGGGGAGTGTCCCCAGCCGACGATGGGGCGAAGCTCGCTCCAGCTGTAGCCCCCGTCATCGGAATGGCACATTTCGATGACGTTCCGGTGCTGGCCGTGCAGCATGTAGCACTGCAACCGGCCGTTCGGCAGGAGGAGGAGGTCCGCGTAGCCGGGGGTGCCGATGCCGGTGGGGTCGCGGGTCACTTCCGACAGGTACTCCCACGTCAAGCCGTGGTCGTCCGAGCCGTAGATGGACACGCTGCTGGTAGGGGAGCTGCCGTCCACGATGGTCACGGCGAGCAGGGTGCCGTCCAGGCACTGCACCAGGGGATGCGCGTCCCGGCGCACCACGTTGCGGCCTGTTGGCGGCGCGACCCGGGTGGGCACGGTCTCCCAGGTGCGGCCGCGGTCGGCGGAGCGGAATGCAAAGCACTCCAGCAGCCGATTGCTCGCGCCGTGCTCCGCAGCGTATGCCGGGCCGGTGGCGGCGCGGGTGAAATACACGGCGGCGTCGGGGCCGGTGAGGTCAATCTGCTCGCGCGGCACGGCCGGCTCGTCGGCGCGGTACAGGATCGCCCGCTTCTCGTCGAGGGGCAGCGACTCGTCCCAGACGACGGCCGGCTCCTCCGCGGACCAGGTTTCGCCGTGATCGTGAGAGCGCTGAAAGATGATGCGGGCACGGCTGGCATAGCCGTTGGTGAAAGAGTGGCCGATGTCCTCCGGGACTTGGTAGCGAGACGGCGCGTGGCTGTGCCCGACCAATAGCTCGCCGTTGCCGTAGTTGAAGATGCCGGTCTGGCGGGGATGACCGCAGTAGGTGTGCTTGCTATAGCAGAGCTTGATGTGGCGTACATCGGAGAGGACGGGCGCCGGACGCTTCACTGCATTGCTCCTTTTCGGCCTCACCTGCTGACGGGCCAAAGCCGCACGGATAGTGCCAGGTGTGGTGCGGCTTTGGCCTATCACCCGGCCCCTCTCCACCATGTGGAGAGGGGAGTCTGCACCGGCACGATGCCTGCTCAGAAACGGCGGCCGGTGAGTTGGCCGGGGAAGCCGAGGGGCTTGGTGTTGCGGTTGGCCGGCATGGGCCAGCCCTGCCCGCCCATGGACTGGAAGTCGTCGTGCTTGCCGCACAGCCAGAAGAACATCTCCGCGGCGTCAATGCAGTCCCGGAACTGCTGGCGAGTCCCGGGGCCGGGGAACGTGTAGTCGGCCGTGACCACGTCGAAGTCCGGCTCGATAATCCAATCGCGCTCCGGCGGTACGGTGCGCCAGTAGTTGTACTTGAGCATGTTGCGAATGCCGCTGGCCGTCGAGTTGGAGCGCCGATGCCAGATGGAATAGACGGTGATGATGATCGAGCCGGCCGGCACTGCCGCATAGACCGAGCTTTTGATCCCGCCGTAGTGCGCCATCTGGCGTGAGAGGGAGAAGAGGTGGTGCGAGCCGGGCAGCAGCTCGGTCGGCCCCATCTCGCGGGTGCAGGTTTCGGGGTAGTAGAAGACTTGGAGGTAGTGCTGCGCCGGGCCGTACTGCGATCCGCCGTCCCGGTGCCACTGCTGGCCCGCGAGCGGCATGTGGACGCGGTGATTGCTCATCAGGATGGGGAGAACGAAGTTGCGGCCGAGCAGGGAGCGCACCGCGCCGGCCGCTTCGGGCTGACAGATCACGCCCTCGACAAACCAGTCCTCATCGAGAATCTCGGTTGGCTCGATGACCGGGTTGTTGTCCACGAACTCAATGGTGCGCCGGTTGATCTCCTCGGGGACGACCCCTTCGCAGATGTGATAGCCCTTTTTGCAGACATCGAGCACCTGAGAATCGGTCAAGGTCGGAGGGCAGTCGTAGGTCTTCATCGCTCGTTACCGCCATTTCTCCAGGATGAACTCGTAGCCCAAGCCGTAGGTACGCGACTCATCCAAGGACAGCGCCAAGTCGGGGAACTGGATGACGCGCCAGCCGTCTTGCATGGCGGCCAGCACCGTCGGATACGGCCACTCGGCCGGGTCCGCGGGACCTTCGGAGACCTCGCCATCCTGGACCAAGAGCATGCCGACCACGTCGCCGGTCACGGACGTGGTGCTGGCTTGCAGGTACAGCAAGTCCTGCCGCGGCGCCGGCTGCTCGTCGAGCGCGGCGATGATGGCTTGCAGGCCGGTCTCGGCAAGCTGTCCGGCGCGTAGGTCTGCGATGCAGCGCTCTACCTGCTGCTTGATCTTCTCAACTGACATGGCCGCCCCTCTCGGCTTGACAATAGACTGCCGGTAGGCACTCTGTCAATGGCGGGGGACGGGACGTGCCTCACCCCATGATGGGCCAAAGCCGCACGGATAGTGCCAGGTGTGGTGCGCCTTTGGCCCATCACCCGGCCCCTCTCCAAATGTTGGAGAGGGGAGAAAGGTCTGGCACGGGTAGGTTTTCGGCGGCTGGGCTAAGGAAGGCGGGGCGCGGGAGGGGTGGTGATGGGAGAGGCCCGTGGCCGCGGTGGAGCAAGGCCGCGGGTGGGGCGGTACTTGGATGGCAGGATGTGCTTGGTGGGTGGTTTGTGGTCTCCCGCTCGACAGTGGGGAGGGACGGCGGGCCTCACCCCCGGCCCCTCTCCACATGGTGGAGAGGGGGGGATTGTTGCTTGCGCGGGATTGTGTGTACCTGGTAGCGCGGCGGTACCGGGCGTGGGCGTGGATAGTGTCTTGGTGGGCAGGCGAGTAAGTTAGGGTGCGGGGATTGGCAGGGACGCGGGGCAAGTCCTCCTGGCGCAGCCGGTGTTGGCCGGCCGGCAAGGATACGGTGGCGATGGGTGCGGCACTCGGACGGTGCTGACTTGGCGTCTCGGCCGGAGTGACCGGGGCCGCGTCAGCAGCCGGTGCGCGCGGGGCGGCACTCAGACGGTCATGGCCTGGCACTCCCGCCGTGATGGCGAGGGGCCGGCCATGACCCGGTGCCCTCGGGGCGGCACTCAGACAGTACTGACCCGGCGCCCCGGCCGGAGTGGCCGGGGGTACGTCAGCACCCGGTGCCGTAGAAGCGGCACTCAGGCGGCCATGCCGCGCCGCGCGCAGGGCGGCGCGGGGTCGCTCATGACCCGGTGCCCTCGGCTGGGTGGCGGTGCCACCGTCGTTGACTAGCATGATAATGCGAGTGGATCCCTGCCGGGCGGTGCCCGGTGCTCCAGGAGGGACTTGCAGCTGCCAATCCCCGTCAGGGGGTACACAGTGGCGGGGGGAGGGGAAAGACAACGGGGGGAATGGGCAGACCTCACCCCCCGGCCCCCTCTCCAACATTTGGAGAGGGGGATGATCAGTTCTTCGACCGCTGCTTGACAGGTCGCCGACAACTGGGGGGGCTTACGCTGGCCGTGTCTCCATACTCCTTGTAGGGGCGGCCAGCACTGGACGGCGCGATGCCGTTGAATGTTTTGCACCTTGAACCTGCTGCGGAACGGTGTGGCCTCACTGTGGAGGCGCGTGGTGGTAGTGTGGAACGCTGAGTGATACAAGGGCCGGGGCAGATCATTCCTGCTACGCTGCGTTAGCCCGATCTTTGAGAAGTGGAGGTTTCTTTGGGAGGTTCGTCCAGCGCGCACCGAAACCGGCTCATCTTCTCGGGAGTAGTCTTGCTGGGGTTACCCGGCATTGTGCTGTTCTTGTCGGGCCTGGACCCTCACCCTCTGACCTCGACCTGTGTCTACGGAGGGGCCATCCTGGCCGGCGCGTTCGTCCTGTCCTGGGCCGCCGAGGTTGCCGAGCTAGACATCTCGGCGTCTTTGGCCATTGCGATTCTGGCCTTGTTGACGGTCCTGCCTGAGTACGCCATCGAAGCCGTGCTCGCCTGGGATGCCGGCGCTTCGTTCGACGCCGCAACACGGGTCGCAACGGAGGAGACCCGCAGGGTGGCAGCCAATGTATCCGGTGCTAACCGGCTGCTCATTGGCTTTGGCTGGTCCGTCGTCATCCTCATCTTCTGGCTGAGACGGAGGCAAGTCCTTGACCTTCGCGGCAGATTAGGCGCGGAAATGACCTTCCTGGCGGTCGCAACTCTCCTGACTTTCGCCATCTTCTTTCTCGAGGGGATTCACCTACTGATGGGCGCAGTCCTGATTGGCCTGTATGTGGCCTATCTGTGGGTAGGGTCGAGGAGCGGAGGGGAGGAGCCGGAGCTGACCGGGATTCCGGCTTGGCTGGGATCGTTGCCGGTGCAGTGGAGGCGAACGGCTGTCGCGCTGTTATTTATCTACGCCACGGTCGTCATACTCGTAGCCGCGGAGCCTTTTGTCGAAAGCCTGATCGAAACGGGACAGCACTGGGGGATTGATGAATTCGTCCTGATCCAGTGGATTGCACCGCTGGCATCAGAACTCCCGGAGGTTGCGGTGGCGGTCCTGTTCGCTCTGCGAGGGAATGCTGCGGCCGGCCTTACCGTGCTCATCGCCTCCGAGGTCAACAAGTTCACCTTGCTGATCGGCAGCATGGTGGTCATCTTCAGCCTGTCGGCGGGGGAGATTCTCACCTTCCCGCTGGATACCAGGCAGGCCGTGGAGTTCCTGCTGACCGCGGCAGTTGCCCTGTTCGGCCTGGTATTGATTGCCCGGCGAACGTTGGACTGGCGCGCTGGCGTGGTGTTGCTGGCGCTGTTCGTCGCCCACCTGTTCTTCCCCGAGGCGGAACAGCGCCTGTGGTTTACCTACGCCTATCTAGGTCTGGCGGGTGCGCTGATCGTCCTGGACTGGCGCCGGGTCACGTACCTGTTCCGGGAAGAGGATTGAACCTACCGGCAGGTATTCTCAAACTCGTGTTGCGCTGCCTACGGAGCGGGGGCCAAACCGGTTGCCTAGCTAACAGCGACCAGCTTGGTACGCCGCCCCTCATCTGAATACGGCCCTTTGCCGTGAAGCTGTTGATCCGGCGCAGGGCGTGTCTGCGTGGTCACCGGAGCCGGGGTGCGTGGCGAACTTAGGGGACCCGTTACCCAAAGTAAATGGATCGGAAGAATAGAACATGTATCCTATTCATTTTCCTTCCTCAACCGGGATGAGGCCTGTAGTCTCGACTCCGTATAGCGGGTTTCCATCTTCGTCCGTCTTGTAGGGCAATGTTACAAAAGTGACACTCTTCCCGTCTTGTGCTCGTATAGTTATCTGCATGGGACGATCAATCGGCCTATCCACACTTTGGGTCCTGCTACTGTAAAACCTACCCCTCAAGTCTTGCATAGTTCCGTTGTCTTTGAGTCTGTTACATCTGTTGCAGAGTATCTGAACATTCTGCCAGATGTCTTCTCCTCCTTTGCTGCGCGGCACTATGTGATCTATACTCATGCTAGCCACTGCATCAGGCAAGGAAGCTTCCACAGGGCAAGGCTCAAACTCACACACGATCCTCGCGGATGCGTCGTATCCGTACATCATGTATATCTTCTGGGCCAACGACATCCCAGATGGAATGGCCCCCACCAGATCTGTCCTCCTTGACATATTTCACTCATCCTTCTCAATGAACGTGCCATCGCAGTATGGCTAGGTGGTGCCGTTCGGCCAACGTCTGCTTACGAATCAGGCTTTCGCTGACGCATGGTTCAGATACCGCTGGAAGAACCCGATTAGCGTCAGATCATCACTCATCACCATGCTTCCAGTATAGTATATACCTAGCCTCTGGGCAAAGACCACATGAATACTGCACGCGACTCAGACGGTAGGGTTCAGCAGGGGTTGAGCAGAAAACGTGCGGAGGTGCCGACCGCACCGCTGCGGCCTGAAATAATGGATGTCTGCTTTGGGTAACTTTCCCTAGAAGTGAATCTCACCTCTTGGTATTGTAGCCATCCCTAGTGCGGGGTGGGTCGGTGGGGTTCCAGGTGAAGTCGTCGAGGGGGTAGATTGGGCGGCCGATGCGTTGCCAGTTGAAGCGGTGGAGGTTGGGGCTGCTCACGCCGGGTGTATCGAGCAGGATGATGTCCTGGGCAAACGGTCCGTAGGCGGCGCGGAAGAGGTTGGGTGATTTGACCACGACGATACGCGCCGAGGCCGGCTCCAGCCCGGCCGCGCGGTAGATTTCCGGGTCGCTGGTGGGGATGGTGCGGCTCATGAGCAGCAGGCGGATGGCGCCGATGGCGAGGACGGCGGTCGGTCCGGCGTCCATCGTCATTCCCGTATAGGCGGGGCCTTTGCGTAGCACGCGGCCGTCGGTCAGGCGCTCGACGCACCCAGTGACCGCGACCGACGGGCTGTGCGACGGGTCCAGGGTGCCGCCCACCGACAGGGTGAGCGTCTCGCCGGCACCGGCCGCGTGGGCCGCTGCGGCTGCCGGCGGGTCCACGAGCGGCACGAGGCAGAGGCCCGCAGCGCCGTCCGGGTGGCCGCAGCCGGCGTCGAGGAGTGCCTGCAAGACGGCGACGGAGTCGCCCGGCGAGCCGGCGGAGGTGGCGTCGGCCGAGTCTACGAGCAGGACCGGCCCCTGCTCGGCCGCCAACGCCCGCTGCACGGCTACGTCGGGAGCGACGAGGGGCACGTCAAACGCCTTCCGTCGCTGCCAGAACTGGCGGGCCAGCCGCCGGGCGTGTGCGCGGGCTTCGTCAGGGTCCGTGCCGACGACGACGATACTGCCCCCGGCCTCCGGGAGGTCGAGCCAGGGTTGCATCCCGAAGACGGAGACGGCGAGTACGGCGCCCTCGGCTTCGAGCCAGTCGGCCTCGGCGCGCACCTCGTGCATGGGGCCGTGGGTGGTCTGCATCGTCTCGGCCGGCACGATGAGCGGGACTTTCTGCACGACGGTCCGCGGGCGTGGGCCGCCTTGGGCCGCGGCCAGGGCCGGCGCCGCTGCCCGCTCGCCGGTGCGGCGCTGATCCACGTGTGGGTACGTCCGGTAGCCGACGAGCACGTCCGCTGCGGCGGCCATGCGGGCAGTGACGTTGGCGTGTAGGTCGAGCGAGGCGGCGATGGGCGCGGACGGGCCGACGATGTCGCGCACAGCCGACAAGACGGCGCCTTCGGGGTCGTCCTCGCCTTCGGCGACCATTGCGCCGTGGAGCGCCAGCAGGACCACGTCGAGCGGCCCGGCGCGCTGGGCCCGTGCGAGGCGGTCGAGTAGCTCGTCGCGCAGGGTAGCGTAGGTCGCGGCCTGGACCAGTCCCGCCGGGTTGGCATCGGCCGCGAGGAGGGGGACGATCTCGGCATCCGGTAGGGTGGCGCAAGAGTGCAGGAAGCCGGCTACTTCGGTATTGGTATCGCGGAAGTGGTCGAGCATGGTCGGGCCGCGGACGAGGGTGCCGGCCGCGAAGTCGTCAAGGGTGGTCTGCACGGGCGAAAAACTGTTTGCCTCGTACATGAAGGCGCCGATGGCGATACGCATGGCAGCTTTCTCCCTGGCCGCGCCGGTGGAGTTGGCGTCTGGGCCGAGACGCGGTAGAGTGCAGTGTCGGCAGAGAGGACGGTAGAAGCCGGGCGGAGGTCTGTCAAGGCCATGGCAGTGGTCAGTGGCTAGTGGTCAGTGGTCAGTAGGACCTAACCCCCGGCCCCTTCCCTCCAGGGAAGGGGAGTCTGGACGGCGACCGGTTGCCGCTGCCCGCTAGGAAAAGCGGTCCGCATGGCGACCGTTAGCCCCTTCCCTTTAGGGAGGGGGTTTGGGGGTAGGTATGAAGGAGAGAGGACGATGGCGACCGTAACCGAGACGGCGGCTCCTGAGCGCGGGACGAGGACGGCGGCGGACCACTTTCGAGCGGCGGCGCGGGTGCTGGTCGGTGGCGTGTCGGGGTCGGCGCGAGTCAATCCGGCGCTGGACCATCCCTTGCTGGCCGCCGGCGGCGACGGGGCGCGGTTGATTGCGACCGACGGACGGCGGTATCTCGACTTCCATACCGGGTATGGCGCGACCATCTTGGGTCACAACCACCCGGCGGTGCGGGCGGCCATCGAGCAGGCGCTGGATATGGGGGTGGTGCTCGGCCCGGAGACCGTGTATCAGCAGCGGCTGGCGGCGCGGCTGGTGGAGCTGATCCCGTGCGCGGAACAGGTGCGGTTTGCGAACTCCGGGTCGGAGGCGACGATGGCTGCGGTTCGGCTGGCCCGCGCTCACACCGGCCGTGCCAAGCTGCTGAAGTTCGAGGGGCACTTTCACGGCCTGCACGAGCACGTGCTCTACAGCACGCACCCGCCGGCACGCCCGCCGGCGCCGGGACAGCTGCTCCCGCCGACTATCGATTCGGGCGGTATTCCGGAGGCGTTTGCCGATCTGGTCGTCGTGGTGCCGTGGAATGACCTGGCGGCCGTCGAGCGGGCCTTTGCCGAGCACGGTGACGACCTGGCGGCGGTCATCATGGAGCCGATCAACTACAACGCCGGGTGCCTGGTGGCGGACAGCGACTATCTGCGGGCGGTACGCAGGATTACGGCCGCGCACGGGACGGTGCTGATCTTCGACGAGGTGCTATCCGGCTTCCGCACCGGGGTTTCGTGCGGGCAGGGGTATTACGGCGTGACGCCGGACGTGGCGCTGCTGGGCAAGGCGGTTGCCAACGGGGTGCCGCTGGCGGTGATCGCCGGGCGGCGGGCGATCATGGAGACGTTGAGTCCGCTCGGCTCGGCGGCGCATAGCGGCACCTACTCCGGGCATCTCTTTGGCGTGCTGGCGGCTCTGGCGACCTTGGACGAGCTGACGGCACCCGACTTCTACGACGGGCCGACCGGCATCGTGGCACACGCCGACCGCTTCTATGGCGGGCTGTACGACATCTTTGCTCGTCACGGCATCCCCTGCCGCGTGCAGGGGTTGGGGCCGCGCTTTGGCCTCTATTTCGGTCTGGACCCGGACCGGCCGGTCAACGTCTACCAAGACATCGTGGGCCACGACTCGGCGCTGCTCAAACGCTTTGTGCGGGCGTGCTTTGCAGAGGGGGTGTACTTCCACACCTACGACGTGGTGGTGGGACACCACGGCTTCTCGGCCGCGCACGGATCCGCCGGCCTGGACGAGGCGCTGGAGCGCATTGACGCGGCGTGTGGGGGGCTGTGAGGGGAGTCGTAGCCCCCACCCTGGCCCTCCCCCGGAGCAAGCTCCAGGGGAGGGAATAGACCGTCCACCCGTCGCAACGGGGGGACCATAGGGGGGCCGGTGACTCCCTATCGCCGTGTCAGCCCATGCCGTGGACGCGGTCGGGGCGAATCTTGTAGATGACGCGGGTGACGCCGGGGGGGACGGTGTAGTTGTCGCTGCCGGAGTAGCGCTTGGCGAGGGCGGCTCCGTGCGCGACGGCGCCCTCGCTGGTGATCTCCGTGACCGGGCCGCGGATGGAC
This sequence comes from Chloroflexota bacterium, assembly GCA_022826725.1. Taxonomy (GTDB): domain Bacteria; phylum Chloroflexota; class UBA11872; order UBA12225; family JAJDUF01; genus JAJDUF01. The sequence continues at coordinate 406,450 of JAJDUF010000016.1, read as the reverse complement.
AGGTAGCGGCCCGTGTTGTCCGGGTCAATCATGCAGATGGCCACGCGCGGACGTGCGCGCATATTGAGGTCTTTTTGGCGCCCCTGGGCCGAGTTGACCCAGACGTACACGCCGTCGTAGCTGGCCCAGAGGGGCGTGACTTGTGGCGAGCCGTCGGGCATGAGCGTGGCGAGGAAGCCCAGGCTCGGCTTCTCAAACAGATCGAGATACTGCTCCGGTATTGGCTGCGCCTTGCGCTCTGCTGTCATGGGTGCCTCCTGTGAACATCTTCATTGCGTCATTCCGGCTTTCGCCGGGACGGGGGGCATGGGGGGCTGGCCCCCACCCTAGCCCTCCCCCGTCCCGACGGGGGAGGGAATGAGCCGCCTGCATCCCGTTACTCGTTATCTAGGAACGCGCGCGGATCAAGCGGTGTCTGCATGAGCCTCTACGAAAACGGTGAAATCCTCGGCCAGTATCTTGCGTAGGCGCTGGGGCTGCTGCGCCTGCCAGCGTCCTAGAGCGTCGCCAATGGCGTCCCAGAGGGCCAGACTCCGCGCGAAATCCGTGTCTACAAAGAATTGCACGACGGTATCGCTGAAGTCCTCTTCCCAACTATGCTTCCTGAAGACCCTCACGCCCTGGATGTCTACACCCATGCGGTGCGCCTGAAGCAGTGACAGGCGCAGGATTGCCTCATACACGATGGCCGCATCACCGTCGAGATACGCCTGGACCTCCGGGGTAAGCTGCGGCGCGGGTAATTCCGCAAGCTCGCTGACCACCGTGCTCATCGAGGCTCCTCCACCCCTGAATATACCATCGTTTCATCGGCATCGCCGCATAGGCCGGGTGTGCGTTAGTATCTTCGCTGCGAGGCTACCGGGAGTTGACAGCCAATGGTGTCGAGGGGAGGGGTGATGGGTGCGATGACGGATTACGATGCCATCATTATTGGTGGTGGGCATAATGGGCTGGTTGCAGCGGCGTATCTGGCGCAGGCCGGGCAGTCGGTGCTGGTGCTGGAGCGGCGCGAGATGGTGGGCGGGGCGTGTGTGACCGAGGAGCTGTTTCCGGGCTATCGCGTCTCCTCCTGCGCCTACATCTGCCATCTCTTGCAGGCCAAGGTGATTGATGACTTGCGCCTGCGCGAGCACGGGTTTGCGGTCTATCAGCTCGAACCGGCGCGCATTCAGCCGTATCCCGACGGCAACGTGCTGGTGTTCTGGGACGACGTGGACCGGACGGTTGAGGAGATTCGGCGCCTCTCCAAGCATGATGCTGCGGCCTATCCGCGGTGGCTCGATTTCTGGCGCCGGGCGGCCGGCCTGATCCATCCCTATTTCCTCACGGCGCCGCCCTCGCTCTCGGAACTGGTGGCGCGGGCGCGGCGGACCGGCGATGAGGACGTGTTGGAGACACTGCTGACCCGCAGCATGGCGGACCTGGTCCAGGCGTATTTCGAGTCCCCGTGGCTCCAGGGCGCGACGATCCAGGCGCACGACGTGGGCGATCCGGCCGCGGTGGGCAGTGCGTTTTGCCAGAGCTACATCCGCTGTGACATGTACTCGCGGCCGGAGGACTGCGGGATAGTGCGCGGCGGCATGGGCACGATCACACAGGCGATACTGCGGTCTGCCGAGCAGTCGGGGGCTGCCGTCCGCACGGGCGTGTCCGTGCGCCGGGTGCTGGTGGAGGGCGGGGCGGCGCGCGGCGTGGAGCTGGCGGATGGCGAGGTGATTGCCAGCCGGGCGGTGTTGAGCAATGCCGACCCCAAGCGCACGTACCTACGGCTGGTCGGCGCCGAGCACTTGGATAGTGCTTTCCGGCGGCAGGTAGCGCAACTGAAGACTCGCGCCACCTATCTGAAGTTTCACGCCGCCTTGCGTGAGCTGCCGGACTTCTCGCGCTACCTCGGTCCCGACTATGATCCGCGCGCCCTCGCCTACATCAAGATTTGTCCCTCGGCGGACTACTTTGCCCACAGCTGGGACGACGCGCGGCGCGGCCGGCCGTCGCGGTCGCCGGTGATGGAGGTGCAAATCCCGACCGTCTACGATCCGACGCTCGCGCCGCCGGGCCAGCACGTCATGTCTATCTGGGTGAGCTATGCGCCGGTACAGCCGCGCGACGGCACCTGGGAGATGCTGCGTCGGCCCGTCGGCGAGCACTTGATTGATACGCTGGCCACTTATGCGCCCAACCTGCGCGAGGCTATCGTGGACTGGTCGCTGTTCACGCCCTGGGACCTGGAGCAGCGCGTCGGTCTGACCGACGGCAACATCCGCCATCTCGACATCGTGCCGAGCCAGTTCCTCAGCCAGCGGCCGCTGCCCGGCTACGCGGATTACCGCACGCCGATTGAAGGCCTCTACTTGTGCGGAGCCGGGACGCATCCCGGCGGGGAGGTGACCGGCGCTCCCGGTCACAACGCCGCGGCGGTGGTGTTGCGCGACTGCGCCGGGTGAGTGGCCGGCGTAGGCGCCGAGCAGTCCGGGCGGTGTGCTATAACGGGAGCGCGCGCCGGGACGCACCCGGCCCGGCGCAGCCTCGCGGAGCGTGACAGCGCAGTATGGGATACGGAGGATGACCACTGCTCGCTCGTCCGAACGGGCCGCCGTCATCGGCACCGGGGCGTGGGGCCTGACCCTGGCCATGATCCTGGCGCGTAACGGCGTACCGACGACGCTGTGGGCGCGTACTGCGGACGAGGCGGCGGCGCTGCGGACCACCCGGCATCATCCCACGCGACTCACCGGCGTGCGGCTCCCCGACGAGTTGTGCGTGACGAACGACCTCGCGGCGGCGGTGGCGCCGGCGGCGGTCGTGCTGGTCGTGGTGCCTTCGCAGACGATGCGGGCGAATGCCGAGCGTCTCGCGCCGCACCTCTCGCGCGAGGCGATTGTGGTCAGTGCGAGCAAGGGCATCGAGATCGAGACGAGCCAGCGCATGACGGAAGTGCTCGCCGCGGCGCTGCCGCTGATCCCGGTCGAGCGGATCGGCACGCTCTCCGGCCCCAACCTGGCTCGCGAGATCGCCGACGGCCTGCCGGCGACGACGGTGGTGGCCGCGCCCGAGGAAGCGGTTGCCGTGCGGGTGCAGCGCCTGCTGATGAGCGCCACCTTCCGGGTCTACACGCATACCGATGTGATCGGGGTGGAGTTGGGCGGGGTGCTGAAGAACATCGTGGCGCTGGGGGCGGGTCTCGGTGACGGCCTCGGGCTGGGCGACAACGCCAAGGCGGCGTTCATGACGCGGGGATTGGCCGAGATCGCGCGCCTCGGCGTCGCGGCCGGGGCGCAGGCGCTCACCTTTGCGGGCCTGGCCGGCGTGGGCGACGTGGTCGCGACCTGCTCCAGCCGGTTGAGCCGCAATCGCCGCACCGGGGAGCAGTTGGCGCGTGGCGTCCCACTGACGACGATTCAAGCCCAGCTCGGCGGCGTCGCGGAGGGAGTGCCGACCACCCGCGCGGCGCGGATTCTCGCGCGCCGGCTCGGCGTCGAAATGCCGATCGCCGAGCTGATGTACGCGGTGCTCTTCGAGGGCAAGGACCCGCGCGCTGCGAGCGTCGAGCTGATGGCTCGTGACCCCAAGCACGAGCTGGAAGGGTTACGTGCTCAGGCCGCCTCGCGCTAGTCCGGCCGCTCGTCTACGTCAGGTCGCTGGTGTGGCGTCACGCCCTATGGCCGGTCGTTGTCCAGCAGCCCGTTACGCACGGCCCACACCACCATTTCCTGCGTTGACTTCGCCCCCAGCTTGTCCCGGATGCCGTAGATCGCGTTCCGAATGGTCAACGGCCGATTGCCGCGAACTTGGGCAATCTCCGCGTACGACCGCCCCTCGGCAAACAGCTTGAGGATTTCTTGCTCCCGCGCGGTCAGGCGATCCGGTTCGGCGGTATCGCCCGGCGCGGACGGAGCATGGATGGCGGAGAGCACCTGCCGCACTACATCGCCCGGGATGCAGAATTCGCCGGCTTCCACCGACCGGATCGTGGCGAGGAGCTGCTCTTTTCCGGAGTACTTCTGCAGATAGCCTGTCGCACCCGCGGCCACTGACTTGATGACGGCGTCCTCGGCAGTCGAAGCCGTCAGCATGAGCACCCGGGTGTCCGGCAGCGCCGCCATGATCTCCTGGCACGCGTCAATGCCGTTCTTGTGCGGCAGCAACACGTCCATGATGATCACGTCCGGCTGAATACTAGCGGCCACCTGGACCGCCTCCAGACCATCTCTGGCCTGTACCACCACCTCGAATCCACCGGCGTGCTCCAGTACTTCTCGCAGCCCGTCCCTCATGATCGAGTGATCGTCCACGATCATCACCTTGGTCGGTTCGATCGGTGCCGTTGGAGACATAGTGCAGACCTCCTCAACTCGGATCGTGCTCGAGCACGCACGTCACCGTGGTGCCGCCACCGGACCGGCGCGCCTCTACTTCGAGCCGCCCGCCCATGCGAGCGGCGTCTGTCCGCATATTCTGGAAGCCTCGGCCGCGTTCGGCGTAGTCATCAGGCAGGCCGATGCCGTCGTCCGCCACGGACAGTCGTAGGCCACTCGCCTGGAATTCGAGGGTGATGGTGACCTGGCTGGCCTGAGCGTGCCGAAAGGCGTTGGTGAGCGCGTTGTGTGCAATCGAGAAGAGCCTGCTCCGGGTAGGTAGGGATAGCGACGGCTCCGTGCCAGTCTGGACGACCTCGGCCGGCACCGACGTGATGATCGTAAAGGTCGCGGCGTGGGCCTGCAGCACATCGCCTAGCGCCCGGCCTTCAAAAAGGAGCCCGATGTCTATGGGATGCCGCAACTCCCACATGGCCGATCTCGACAGGACATGCGTCGCCTGGAGCTTGGTGACCAATTCCCGGTCTGCTTTGTCCGCCAACTCGATGGCGGTCTCGATCCCCAGCCCGATCAGGTAAGCGGACTGGGCGGTCGTATCATGGATGGTCTGGGAGAGTGCGATCCGCTCGCGCTGCAACTCTCGCTCTCGTTCTACGGCCTTCTGCCGCCGGCGCCGCTCGGAGCGGGTGACCAGATTGACGGAGGCCACCACCGCATACATGACGACGATTCGGGCAAATAGTGCCTTTTCGTCCCGCGCGGCAAAGTCCAGGCCCGGCCCCACGGTCAGGCTGACGGTCGCGTAGATGATGGCCACCATGGTGACCCACGCGAAGCTCAACCGGAAGGAGCTGAAGAAGACCGCGAACCAGGCCAGCGCTGGATAGTACAGCAAGTAGAAGAAGAAATGGCTGAACCCGCCGGCGACGATCATCCCGCCCGTGACGAGCGCCACGTCCAGCGCACTGAGGGCGAGCATCCCTTCGCAACTGGGCAACCTCAGCAGCCTGGCCGTCCTACACCTGGAGAACAATCGGCTGAGTGGCAGCATTCCCACCGAACTAGGGAACCTCAGCAACCTGACCGACCTATATCTGTGGGACAACGAGTTGACGGGCAGCATTCCCACCGAACTAGGGAACCTCAGCAACCTGATCAACCTATACCTGTCTCAAAACAAGCTGACCGGGAACATCCCCACGCAACTAGGTAGCCTGAGCAACCTGACCCACCTATACCTGTGGGGCAACCGATTGAGCGGTAGCATCCCCACGCAGTTAGGCAACCTGAGTAACCTGGAGTGGCTACACCTGTCCCGCAACAAGTTGAGCGGGAGCATTCCCACGCAACTGGGCAGCCTGAGCAGCCTGCCCCACCTGTACCTGGACGGCAATCAGTTGAGCGGCAGCATCCCAACGGAGTTGGGCAGCCTCAGCAATCTGGAGATGCTACATCTGCGCCACAACGAGTTGACCGGGAGCATCCCCACGCAGCTGGGCAGTCTGAGCAACGTGACCGTGCTGTACCTGCAGCGAAACCAGTTGATCGGGAGTATCCCCACGCAGTTATGCAACATGAGCAGCCTCATCTGGCTAGGCCTGTCGTGCAACCAGCTGACAGGTGATGTTCCGCAGAGCCTGGCTACCATTACCAGCCTCTCATGGCTGGGTCTCAACGCTACCGGTGTTAATCTCCCGCTCCACGCCGATCTGCTGAATCATGGCATGACCATCAACGTCTCGACGTATTGCCGGGCAACGGCGCCGGAGAACGTCCGGGTGCGGCCAGGCGACAGACAACTCACGGTGACGTGGGCGGCGCCGGCGGACGACGGCGCCCCGGCGGGTGCGACCGGTGTGACGATCACCGCCTACGACGTGCGCTATCGGGAGTTCAGAGCCACCGACTGGACCGTTGAGGGTCCCGTCTGGACGGCGACCGGCGGTGGCAGCTTGACCTACAGGCTGACGGGGCTGATCAACGGCTCGGAGTACGACGTGCAGTTGCGGGCGGTCAACGAGGCGGGTAACGGCGCTTGGTCTGCCACGGTGACCGGCACGCCACGTGGTGGTGGGGGCAGTGGAGGCAGTAGTAGCAAGCAGAGCGGCGGTGGTGGTGGGAGCCGGGCACCGTCGCCGCCACCGGCGCCAACGCGCTCCCCCATCATTGGCTCGACCCCGGCTGCGACGGCGAAGGAGGTAGTCGGCGATGTCATGGTGCTGCAACGCCACGACCAGCCGGGTGTCGAGATCCCGATCGGCGTTGGCTGGATCAGCCGCGACGGCCAGCAGATCATCGTCATCGGGTTCGTGCGCGACGCCAGACCTATGCCGTGGTGCGGCGGGAGGGCGATGGTCAGGTCGTGCGGCGGTGGATCGCGCCCGACAGCCCCTTGGTCTACGCGGTGCCCTGGTCCAGCGTGAACACGCAGTACACGTTCCCGGTCGGGGTGATCTTGGCGATCCCGCTGGACGACCAATTCCCGCCGCCGAACATGTTGATGCGGCGCTTCGATGGCGGCGATGACCGCATCCTGGCCTACGACGCGCAGTTGGGACAGTGGCGACACGTGCCGGACCTGGCGACATTCCAGGCGCTGGGCTTCTATTGGTGTAACGTGACGGCGGCGGATGCCGGCTTTTTCGAGCGGATCACGCTGGGGCCGCCGTATCCGGCGAGTGGTGTGCCGCCCCGTGCGGACTACCCCGTGTGCCGGACGTAGGACAGTGGCCGGTGGCTAGTGGTCAGTAGCGCGGGGCCGCTAGTCAGCCGAGCTTGGCGGCTAGGTTGGCGAGCATGTCGGCCACCATCGCGTCGAGGTCGTAGGTCGGATGCCAGCCCCACTAAGGAACTACGGCTCGGCATCCATCCGCTGCGGTCGCTGCCTACGCCAGCGGTTCGCCCCTCGCCATGCGGTAGCCGATGCGGGGCTCGGTGAAGAGGTAGGTGGGCTGGTCCGCGTCGTCGCCCAGCTTGCGGCGGATGCTACTGACGATGGTTCGCATGGGCCGCAGGTCGCCCGCGTGCTCCGCGCCCCAGACCCGCCGCAGCAGCTGGTCGTAAGTCACCACGCGCCCGGCGTGCGCCGCCAGCTCCGCGAGCAGCCGGTACTCGATGGCGGTCAGCTGGACCGGGCGCCCGGCCAGAGTCACGCTGCGGGCGGCGTAGTCGATGATCAGGCCCCCCAGCACGTAAGGTTCCGCCGGCTCGGCAGCCGCCCGCTGGCGCAGCGCCGCCCGGACCCTGGCCACCAGTTCCGTTGGTGAGAAGGGCTTGACGATGTAGTCTACGGCGCCCCGCTCCAAGGCCTGGGCGACGATGTCATCCCGGCCGTAGGCGGACAGGAAGATGACCGGCACGTCGGTCCGCTCCAGAATCTCCGTCATCAGTTCGATCCCATCGCTCCCCGGCAGCACCAGATCCAGCAGGACCAGGTGCGGCTGTTCTTCTGCCACCAAGCGCAGCACCTCCGCCGCGTTCCCGGTCACCACCGGCACAAAGCCCGCCTTGGCGAGGACGGCGCGGACGTACCGCAGCGCTTGCGGATCGTCCTCCACCACGAGGACGCGCAACTGGTCCGCTGCGGCCTGACGCGAGGCACGAGCGGCGAGCGGAGCCGGGCCGGCGGTGACACCAGTCCCTGGCTGGTCGGCCACCGGCAGGGTGAACGTAAACCGGGCGCCCCGGTCGGGCCCGTCGCTTTCTGCCCAGATGCGGCCGCCATGGGCTTCGACTATCCCCTTGCAGATGGCCAGGCCCAGGCCCATGCCCCCTCCCTGATCCTCGGCTTGTGCCCGGGAAAACTTGCGAAACAGGTGCGGCAGGCTCTCCGCCGGGATGCCTCGTCCCTCGTCGGCCACCGAGAGCGTGACATTAGGACCCTTCCGCACGGCGGTCACCCTGATGGCAGACGACTCCGCGGAGTGGCGGGCCGCGTTGGACAGCAGGTTGCCCAGCACCTGGACGATGCGCCGCCGGTCGGCCATCACGAGGGGCAGGGCTGGCTCGATGTCGATGGCGAGGTTGTTCCGGCCCCCGGCGCTGATGAAGGCGTTCCTGGCCCGGTCCACGAGCACGGGTGCTTCTGCGGGTTCGGGGCTGACTGCCAGCGTGCCCGTCTCGATGCGCGCCACGTCGAGCAGGTCGGAGACCAAGTGGTGCATGTGGTCGGCCTGGTCCTCGATGATCTGGAAGAACTGGCGGGTCACTGCGGGATCGAGGTCCGCGGCCGAACCCAGCGCGGTGGCGGCGGAGCCTTTGATCGAGGTGAGTGGCGTGCGTAACTCGTGGCTGACCGTGGCCAGAAACTCGGCGCGCAGCCGCTCCAGTTCTTCCACCGCCGCCATGTCCTGCATGGTCACGACAAAGGACTCAACGGCCCCCTCCTCCGAAAGGATGGGCGTGGCGTTGAGTAGCATGGTGACGCTCCGCCCGTCGGGGACCTGGAAGACGAACTCCTCAGCCTGCACGGTCTCCCCGATACTCAGCAGCTCGGCAATCGGGAATTCCTTGAGCGAGACCTCCCGACCGTCCGCACGCACGAAGGTCATTACTTCGAGGAGGTCCTCCGGCGATTGGTCGGGGTCCCGCAAGCTGTCGACGATCCGCCGGGCCTCCCGGTTGAAGGACTTGGGCAGTCCGGTCACGGCGTCGAAGACCACCACCCCCACCGGCGAGGTGTCGATCAGGGTCTCCAAGTCGGTCCTGGCCTGCCGTTCCTCCCGATAGCGGCGGGCGTTGGCGATCACCAGGGCCGCCTGGGACGCAAACATCACCAGGGTCTCCTCATCCTCTTGGGTGAACTCCCGCCCATGTTCCTTCGCGCCAAGGAAAAAGTTGCCGACCCGCTCACCGCGGTGACGGACCGGCGCCGCCAAGAAGGGCACCTTGGTGCCCACCGCAATGGGTGGTCGGAGCTCGGGCAGGCCCAGTGACCGCAGGTGCTCGAGCAGGTCGGGGAGGCGCAGCGGTGCCGGCAGGCGGCTCAGGTATTCGAAGAGTTGTACCCCATCGGGCAGCTCATGAAAGCCCCGCGCCTCCCGGTCGGTCATGCCGGAGAAGAGGATGTCCTGCAGCCGCGCCGCGTCGTCCAGGAGGGTGATCACGCCATAGCGGGCGCCCGTCAGCGACCGCGCGGCATCGAGCACGCCTTGCAACACGGTATCGAAGTCGAGGCTGGCGTTGATACGCAGGCTCGCCGCGCTGAGCCGCGACAGGCGGTGCCGCAGCGCCTCGACTTCTCGCCGCAGTTCGTCTTCGCGGCTCATTGCTCCCCTCGGCCGCACCGGCTGCATACGGGGCCGGCGGCGTGCCAACCGCTACAACTATGCCATTTCTGGCACCAAATCACAAGAACTGACGACTATTGGGCCTATATCTCACAATAATATCACATACATTCGGTACACTAGCGCTGGCTGCTACCGCCACGCCGGGGCTGCCCGAGCACTGGTGGCGTTGAGCACCCATCCGCTGAACGCTGCACCGGACACTGGTAGTTGAGTAGAACATTGCTGCTGCGCGCGGCGCTCATGATTGGAGCCCTGCTGGCTATCGGCTTGCTGCCGGTACCGGTGGCTCCGGTGGTGGCGGCTGACGGCTGCTGGCGTGGCACTGTGATTTCGGGCGAGGCGCACTTCACGCTCCTACTGCTGGATGCACGGGGTCGTAGCCTGGGCCTCACGAACCGGGATATAGGCAGGTCAATCACCTTGTCTGCTGCACCGGCCAGGCTGGGTATTCGGATCCAGCATAGCGGCGCGATCAAGTGGGATGTCCGGTCTGTGGGCGCGAGGCGCTACTTTGAGGACGGTGAGGACACGGATTACAACGATCTGGTGCTCGAGGTAAGCGGCACCTGCTCTGCGCCGAGACCGCCTTACAACCCGCCAAGCGTGTCCACGTCAACGGAATCTACCGATAGTGCCAGCACCAGCGATAGCGCCCAAGCAACCCCCACGGCAACGCCCACACCGAGCGGGCCGCTCGCCCACGTCGGCGTCGGCTGGCTGGCCGCCGACGGCAGCGAGATTGTCCCCGTCGGCTTTGTCCGCGATGCCAGCGGCGACCAGACTTATGCCATCGTGCGTCGTGAGCTGGACGGCGAGGTCGTGCGTTATTGGGTTGCCCCAGGCAGTGCCCTCGCCCTGGTCGTTCCGTGGGATGAAGTCAAGCGCGACTTCACCTATTCGGCGGAGGTGATCGTCACCATCCCGCTCGATGACAAATATCCGCAGCCGGATCAAATCGCGCGCCGCTTCGACGGCGGGGATGAGCGGATCTTCAGCTACGACTACGGGATGGACTTCTGGCGGGAGGTGCCGGACACGGCCACGTTCCAGGTCCTCGGCTTCTATTGGTGCAACGTGACAGCGGCCGATAGCGGCTTCTGGGAGCGCGTGTTCATCGGGGTGGCGCACCCGCCGACGAGCCTCCCGGAGCAGGCAGACTATCCGGACTGTGACCGGTAGGTGGGTGTCTGGTGCTGGACGCTAGTGAGTAACGAGAGATGGCACGGCAGCCGAACATCATCATCGCCGTTTGGACCGCGGAGGATGGGCGCAATACGGCGCAAATCCGCGACGGACGGGGCCGTGTACTGATCCGGCGGATTGACTTCACCGGCGTATGGGGTGCGCTGCGGGCGCTCTGGCGCGTGCGGTCGTACTTGGAGACGACCGATGGGTAGACTGCCCTTTCCCTCGTCGGTGCGCTGTAGGGTGAACTGTTCTGGGTACTGGCGGCCGTGCTGATCGTGCTCAATCCGGTGTGGATCGGGAGTAGCCTGCGACGACGCTCGGGAACGCGACCATGCGAGACGATGTAGTACCCCAATGCGTACTTACAGGCATCGTGCTAGGCCTGGCGCTCGGTGTGCCCACGTGGGTCGCGTGGTGGGTGTTGGCAGCGCAGCCATAGGGCTTGTTGGTGAGGTGATGGGCAACAATCATCCGCGTGTGCGCGACCAGCGCAAGATCACGACCACACTGCGGATAGACGTAGGGGTCGTGGAGTTGGTGAGCGCCCTGGCCAAGCATGAAGGTCGGACCATATCGGCGCTGTACGAGGATGCGATCTTTCTATATTTCGAGCGGCAGTTGCCGGAGTTGGTCGGGAGCGACAATCCGACAGCCGAGGGCCTGACGTTGCTGCTGGCCGAGGCGGTCTGCCGCGGGCCGTTTGCCATGGAGCGTGACGAGCTGCGGGCCTGGTTTGACGCGGCGCTGCGGCAGCGTTGCCGGGAGTATCAGGGATGAGCGCCACCGGCGCGGCGGGGGAGGCTACGGGGATGAACACGCTTCCGGGTGCCCCAACTGTTGGGAGCATGGGCGAGCATGAGCCGATCAGTCAAGTTGCTCCGCAACGTCACTTCCACGTCACGCTTGCTCGCGGTGAACGCCTGTGGGAGATGACCATGGTGGGTAGCGTTGGCTGGGTGATGACTGACCGTACCAATGTGCCGGGGCGCGACGGCCATTTCACCGACGCGGGAGAGTACTGCCGGGCCATTGCCGGCGCGATCCGCCAACGGAGGCGAGGGCGGCAAGGATAGCGCGTTCGCCGAGTTGTTGCGGACGAGGCTGCTAGCTACCTGAGCTTTATGGAGAGGTTGGCGAGCATGTCGTCCACCATGGCGTCGAGGTCGTAGGTCGGACGCCAACCCCACTCGGCACGGGCGACGGAGTCGTCCAGCGAATCGGGCCAGGAGTCCGCGATGCCCTGGCGCAGCGGGTCTATGTCGTAGTCAATCTCGAAGTCGGGCATCCGGCGCTGAATGGCAGCGGTCAACTCGGACGGCGTAAAGCTGACGCCGGCCACGTTGAAGTCGGCATGGTGCTTCAGCTTGGCCATGTCCGCCTCGGCGAGACCGATGATCGCGTTGATGCAGTCCGGCATGTACATCATCGGCAGGCTGGTGTCCGGTCGTAGGTAGCAGGTGTAGCGCCCCTCGCGGAGCGCGCCGTAGAAGATGGCGACGGCGTAGTCGGTGGTACCCGCCGTCGGCTCGGTCTTCCAACTGATGATGCCCGGTAGCCGTAGGCCGCGCACGTCCAGCCCCAGCTTGGTGGCATAGTAGTTGCCCCATAGCTCGCCCAGCACTTTGGCGATGCCGTAGAGCGTATTGGGTCGCTGGAGCGTCTCGTTGGGCGTATTGACGGGCGGGGTGTCCGGGCCGAACGCGGCAATTGAGCTGGGGACGTTGACCTGACGGACGTCGCCGGCTACCGCCGCCTCCAGCACGTGGTACAGGCCGTTGACGTTGACCGCATGTGCGTTCTGCCGGTTGGCCTCCGCGAGCGCCGACAGGATGGAAGCCAGGTGGTAGATGACCTCGATGTCGTGGTCGCGTATTGCTGCTACTACATCGGCCTGATTGGCGACATCGAGGGTGATGTGCGGTCCACCGTCGCGTACCTCGTCCGGCAGCGGCGTGCGATGCCCGGCGGCGATGACGCGCTCATCGCCGTACCGCTCGCGCAACGCCGGGACCAACTCGGTGCCGATCTGCCCCGCGGCTCCCGTGACCAGTATGTTCTTCTTCATCGTTCAGGCGGCACTCCAAGTATGATTATTGGCGGCGCTATTGTATCTTCAACGGGCGGCGGGTACCAGCGCAGATATAGTGGCCGAACGGCGCGACCGTGGCTAGGAGTGCCGAGGAGTCCCCCGAGGTAACCGATGCGCCTGCTCATCATAGGCTGTGAGTACGCTGGCAAGACGACCCTCGCCAGCGCAAGCTCGTGCTTGACACCACCACGGCTACAGCCGATGCTACGTTCGCCCAGTTCCTGGAAGACGTGCGGCCGCAACTGTCCGCGACCGATCGGCGGAGACTACGCCGGCGCCAGGCGTCCGGCGCGACACGTCAAGCCACGGACGCAGCAGGAAAGGCGGTCCAATGAGCGATTCCCGTTTCAAGTTGAGCATGTTCCTGCACGAGCTAGAGCTGCCCTTCGACCGGGCGCTGGCTACCGCCAAGGAGATCGGCGCCGAGTACGTGTGGTTCGACCGGATAGATGACGAGAAGCCGCTTGCCGAGATGAGCGACCGCGAGGCGGAGCGGATGGCGGCTCGCGTCACCAAGCACGGCCTTAAGCTCCACCTGCTGCGGGCCGGTAGCCCCTTCAAGCAATTCCACCTGACCGATCTCGACGTTGCGACGATGGCAGACCAGCCGGCCTTCCGGCGGGACCTCGCCGCCGTCACGCGCTCGATCCAGTTGGCGGCGCACTTGGGTGTGGGTGCGGTCTGCACCTTTACCTTTGCCTGGCCGGGCGAATACACGGCCGGCAAACCCACCTGGCCGATGCGCTGGCTCACGCGCGGCGGGGTGATTTCCGACGGGGACATGGAGAAGCTGCTCAAGGCGTTCTCGCTCGTGCTGGAGCAGGCCGAGCGGTACGCCGTGGACGTAGCGGTCTCCATGATGCCGTGGAACTACACCAATACGACGGGCAATTTCCGCCGCCTGGCCGAGCGGCTCGGCTCGCCACGGCTCAAGGCACTGTGGGGACCGGCGGATAACTTCAACTCCGGGGAAGCGGACGTGGCAACCGCCGGCTATCAGAACATGCGGCCCTATCTGCACGGGCTGCACCTGAAGGACCTGCGCGTCATTGACGGTCAGCAGCTGCACTTCCAATACTGTCCGCTCGGAGCCGGCGACGTGGACTACGTGACCATCCTGTGCCAGCTCCGCGTCCATCACTCAGAGACGATCCTGGCCATGGCGACGCATTTCCGGCCGGCCGGCGGCTCGCCGGTCGAGGCGATGCGTACCAACTTCGCCCAGCTCGCGCAGCTTATCAGGCGGGCGGAGGACGGCGAGTAAGCCAGGCGCCTAGCGGCGCACCGAGGAAGGCCGCCATGCTGGCGGGCCGGGCTATTCTTGGACCGGCTTGAGCTTGCCGCCGAGCAGCACCTCGAATAGCTCGCCCCCCGGCCCCCCAATCCGTACCAGCCGGCCCGGTGGGACGTTGTGGACCCCCGACGGATTGGCGATCAGTCCTGTAATCGCGACCCCGTGCTCGTCGTAGAAGACCCCATGCTCGTCGGTGGCGTTGCGCGGTGGTGGCTCATCGGTCGGCGCCAGGGTCGGGCGTGCCGCGGGGGCGGATGCTGGGGCCGCGGCCGGCGCGCCGGCCGGCTGTGGCGCCGGGGGCGTAACGGGTCTCGCCGCCGGCGCCGCGCTGCCGCTCCCGCTCGGCGGCACGATCTGAAGCGCCACGGCCCAATGGCCGGCGTACACTCGCACCACGAAGAGCAAAAAGAGCACGAACAGGGCGCTGATGAGCGCGAATTCGCGGCTGGTGCCGGTGTTCATGGTCCGAGAACGGAGCACGGCATCGAGCTTCGTCGTTGGCGCTGCCGCACGCTTATGCAGTACACAGAGCTACAATCTTGTACCCTACCAAGATAACGTACATCCAGCGGCGGGCGGCACCGGCAGACAGGCTCACACAGCGCCGGTTGACCCTTGGCAAGACAAGAGGAGGCAGGAGACGATGGCAACTCCGATGGCGGCACCGGCCACTGTGGATCGAAACGGGGAGCGCATGAGCCGGGATTGGCAGGATTGGGCGGACATCGCGCAAGCGCCGGAGTCTCTCCCCACGCTGGGGCAGCCCGTCAGCGAGGTGGAAACGCCGGCCCTGATCGTTGACCTCGACCGGATGGAGCGGAGCATTCGGTTCGTCCAGGACTATTGCGACCGGATCGGGGTCCGCAATCGGCCGCACATCAAAACGCACAAAGTCCCGGCGATTGGCCGGCAGCAGGTCGCGGCCGGTGCGCAGGGCATCACCGTGCAGAAGCTGGGCGAAGCCGAAATCTTTGCCGAGGCCGGCTTCGACGACATCTACCTGCCATACAACCTGCTCGGCCAAGCAAAGCTGGACCGCCTGCGGGCCTTTCTTGACCGTTTCGGCGATACGGTCAAACTCAGCCTGACTTGCGATAGCGGCCTGGTCGCCGAGGGCGTGAGCAAGGTGGCCGTCGCGGCCGGTCGCACGCTGGACGTCGGGGTGGAGTGCGAGACGGGCATGGGCCGCGCCGGCGTGCAGACGCCGCAGCAAGCCTTCGACCTCGCCCTGTACATTGACCGCCTGCCCAATCTCTCGTTCGGCGGCTTGATGAGCTACCCGGCGCCGCTGGATGAAGCGACACCGGTAGCCTTCATGGGCCAGGCGCTCCAGGTCTTCAAGCGTGCCGGGCACCCGGCACCGGAGATCAGCATGGGCGGGACGCCGCAGCTACACTGGTCACAGAACGTGCCCGGCGTCACCGAGTACCGCCCCGGCACCTATATCTTTCACGACCGCCATACGGTCGAGCGGGGCAAGCTGTGGACCATGGACGACGTGGCGCTCGCCATCCACGGCATGGTGGTCAGCCGGCCGACGCCCGACCGCGCCATTCTTGATGCCGGCTCGAAGGCCATCACGCCGGAGACGCTGGGGCTGGACCTGCTCGGGCACGTGGTCGAGTTTCCCGAGGCGCGGCTGTATGCCATGTCGGAGGAGCACGGCTTCGTTGACCTGTCGGACTGCCCGCCGGATCAGCGGCCCCAGCTTGGCGACCGCGTGTCGGTCATCCCCGATCACGTCTGCGCGACCGTCAACATGAGCAACTTCCTCGTGGGTGCCCGCAACGGCAAGGTGGAAGTCGTCTGGCCGGTCGTGGCGCGGGGCCGCGTGCGCTAGTGCAAGCCCCCTCCCTAGCCATCCCCCGGAGCAAGCTCCAGGAGAGGGAACACGCCGTCTCCCGCCGCCGCGGGGGGCCATAGGGGGGCCGGACCTACCCTGTCAGCCGGGGACGATCTCGACGGCACGGCCGAAGGCGCGCTCGGCCAGTTCCGCCTTGCGCTCGGCGCCCCACAACTCGGTCTCGCCGGCGCCGATGGCGATAAGCTGCCACCGGACCGGCGTGATGCGGCTGTGCATCTGGCGGACGCGCTGCAAGTGGGAGCGATCCAGGCCATCGGCGATACGCAGCAGGGCAGCGAGGCGCTCGACCGTCAGCCGGGCCGGCGCCGCGAGGTCGCGGAAACCGACGTGGCGGGGCTTCGGTAGTGCCTTGCGGTGATAGCGGGCCACACAGGCGATCATCGTCGCCAACTCGTCACCGACCAGCGGGCGCAGTCGCTGGCGGAGCAGGCGGAACGACTCTTTGTGGTGGCGTTTGTGAGAGCGTTGGTAACCGATGTCGTGGCCGAGCGCCCCAGCTTGGAGCACCGGTCGCGCCGAATCCGGGAGGTCGTGCAAGGCTGCCGTCTGATCGAACAGCTGCACGGCGAGGCGTGTCACCTGCTGCACGTGACCCCACGCCCAGCCCGATTCCTGGAGCAACTCCTGGGCCACAGCGACGCCAAGCCGCAGCGTCTGTGGCGCGACCCGCTCCGTTGGCCAGCGGGCACTCTCCATGCCTGCTTTTCCGTTGACCATACTCGGACCTACCCCCTGACCGGCCAAAGCCGCACCACACCTGGCACTATCCGTGCGGCTTTGGCCGGTCACCCGGCCCCTTCCCTCCAGGGAAGGGAAGTCATCATGGCGGCCGGCGGCCCCGGCCCGGCTCAGGCGGCGGTTTCGACGACCGCCGGACCAGCCGGCGCTGTCGTGGCTCGACTGAGCTGCTGCGCCAGCAGCGCCGCCCCCAGCACGCCGGCGTCGTCGCCGAGCGTCGCAGTGACAATCGGCACGGCGCGCGCCGTCTCATCAACGATATAGCGCCGGGCGATCTTCGCCACGCGCTGCACGTAGCGATCACCCAGGTTCTCGGCCACGCCGCCGCCGAGCGCGACAATCGCGGGGTCCAGGACGTTGACGAGCGAGCCAACGCCGATGCCGACGTAGCGGGCAGACTTGTCCACGACTTGGCGGGTGAGCTTGTCGCCGCCGATGTACGCTTTGCGGAGCGCGCCGCCCTTGGCGTTCCGCACGTCGCCGCCGGCCAGCTTGACCAGCTTGCTCGACTTGCCCGCTGCGACCCGCCGCGCGATCTCCCGTGTGATGGAGGTGCGACTACCCAGTGCCTCCATACAGCCGCGCCGGCCGCAGGGGCAACGCGGCCCGCCGGCTTTGACGACCATGTGTCCAATCTCGGCAGCCGCTTGATGCGCGCCACGATACAGCCCGCCGTCAACGGACAGGCCGCCGCCGATACCGGTGCCGATAAAGACACCGAGCAGCGAGGACAGCTGTTGGCCCACGCCGAGGCGATGCTCGGCGAGTGCGGCCACGTTCACATCGTTGTCCACGATTACCGGCAACCCCAGCAGCTCGGTCAACGTGCTGCCGACCGGTACGTCGCGCCAGTCGAGGTTCGGTGCAATCCGCACGACTCCGGCGTCTTGGTCTACGGTGCCCGGCACGCCGATACCGACCGCAGCGACCGTATCCAGCGCGATGCCGGCCGTGTCGGCGGCCGTCCGCGCGCTACCGGCGATCCGGGCCAGCAGTTCCTCGTAACCGGACGTACCCCGCGACGACATTTTGTCCCGGCTCAGGATGCGCCCATCGGGAGCGACAACGGCCGTAAGTACCTTCGTGCCGCCCAAGTCAATACCGATGACGGTGCCCGGCGCCTCGGCGGTGGTCGGCGGTTGGCTCATGGTTGCGCTCCTTTCGGCGGGAAGGGCGGCGGGTGGGCGGACGTGCCTAAGCCAGCCACCGGCTGGGGCGCATGGTCCTAGCCGCCGGCCCCATCGGTAGCTACGCCGTTGCCGGTGGTGGCCGCGCGTGGTGGCGCGTTGTTCGCTCCCGACGGCCCGCTGACGACCCGCTCCGGGTACTTGCTTTCCAGCAGTGCCCGCATCCGCTGCCGCAGGTCGAGCATCACGGCCCGCGCGAGACGGTTGCCGTTGACAATCTCGAACGGGTACTGCTTCCGCAACTCCCGATAGGCCCGCTGGAGCATGGTCTGGTACTTGACAAAGCTATCGAAAAGATCGGGGCTGATACCCAAGTCCATCCCCGATTCCCAATAGTCCAGCACACCGCTCTTGGCCAGTGCCCGCTGTACCAGCCGCCGCGGCGTCACGCGGAGATAGAACACCGCATCCGGGATGGGCGCCATGCCGTAAATCCCCTCGCCCCATTCCGGGTCCAGCCCGCGCACCATGTCCCGCGCCATCAACGTATAGATGTAGCGGTCGGCGACGACGATGTTGCCGGCTCGCAGCGCGGGGATGATCTGGTGCTCCAGTTGGTCGGCGAGGTCGGTCGCGTAGAACAGGCTCATCGTCTTGCGACCGAGCATGTGGCCCTGCTTGGCGTTACTCAACTCGCGGGCGATTAGCGCCGAGCGGCGCAGCCCGACGGTCGTGACGGCGTGGCCCTGCTCCTCCAGCCAGTCCTGCAATAGGCGCACGTGGGTGGAGCGCCCGGCCCCATCCTGACCCTCGACGACCACAAACGGCCCCGTCAGGTCTGCCGGATTAACCCCCGGCAGCCCACTGCCGTAGAAGCGCCTCATACGCATCCTTTCCGCGACCGGCGTGGACGCTCGCGTCGGGTCGTCTCACGCAGCCAAGCACCGCTTGCTTGCCGCAGGCCGTACTCCGGCCGGCACGGCACTACAGTGCCACCGGCAAGTACTGACTCACGGGCCGTGCCATATCCCGGGGCCACTTGAAGTCTGCGATATCGAAATGACTGGCCACGATGCGGCGCACTTGCTCCTGCTGTAGCTCTATCGGCTGGCTGGCATCAATCCGCGTGAAGCCGTATTCGACGACCATCCGCTCATATTCCTGGGCGATCCGCCCCTGGAAGATGCGAAAGCTCTCGCGGGTGCTCGACGCCAGCCCCAGGTCCATGCCGGCCTCGTAGTATTTGATCTTGGCCCGCCCGGTGAGCACCCGGCTCGCCGCCACGTCCTGCGCGACGTCGAAGTAAAAGGTGATGTCCGGCAGGCGGGCAAAGCCATACAGATTGCGTAGCCACGCGCGGTCGCAGCCCCGCACCGCATCGCGCGCAAAGGCCGTGAACATATAGCGGTCCGCCAGCACGACGTAGCCTTGTTTCAGTAACGGCACCATCTCGTGCTCATAGCGATGGGCAAAGTCGGTGCAGTGGATCAGACTGAACGTCGTCGGCGTCAACAGCTGGCGCTTCTTCCCCCGCTTGGTCGCGCGTTTGACGAGCGTGGAGGAGTTCCACTCGGTGAACCACACCTGGACGTTGTTCAGCTCCAGCCACCGCTTCAGCAAATAGACTTGGGTGGATTTGCCGGAGCCGTCTACGCCCTCGACGACGATCAGCTTGCCGGGGAAGGGCTTGGTCGTAGTGGTATCCACCTGTCTGAGAAAGCGCACCACGAGGCACCTCCAATACGGCGCTATCGCTCCCTGAAAGACACCATTCGCGTATCCGAATGGTGGCCGCTCAACGCCCCGATGCCGGAGTGACCGCTGGTGACAAGCCACCGACGAGACCGTCCTGTGGCCCACTGAACCACCGGGCGAGACGCTTGCGCCGCCACTGCCGCCGGCACCCGGCGAACTCCCGCCACAGGCTGCGGAACTGGAGGAGCAGCGCATCGCGGCGGTCTGCCTGCCGGGCGAGCAGCCGGATCACCGCAGCTACCTCCACCCCTGGGAGCGCAACTCCATTTTCGCTCCGTTCCGAGGCGCTCGCAACGAGACCACGCAGCATGTCGAGCATAACATCCCCATCGTGTAGCTCGCCAAGCACGTCTTGCAGCGCCGTCGCACTCCGGATTAGCGGCTTCAGTCGGTTGCCCTCCGTGTAGGGCAACAGGAACTCCGCCGCATAGCGCAGTCGCTTGAGTCGGATGCGGAGGTCGTGCAGCTCCTCGGAAGTCGGCGCTAGGAGGTCGGCTCCGTCGGCCAACACCCGCGCGGCGCGCCGGGCGAGCAGCCGCGGTCCGGCGGTGCGGACCGGGCGGTCGCGTTTGGCCGGGGGGCCACTGGCCGGCTGGGTCAGCCCGTCGGCGACGTGGGCGCGCAGGTCTGCCATCGCCCGGCCGTCCAGAAAGGCCACCAGGTCGTCTCTGGCTACTGCGCGGTCCTGGTCCAGCGCGGCGATGATCGCGTCAATCGTCGGCCGGTCGGCGCTCTCGACAGCCGCCTCCTGCTCCAGGCGTTCGATCAATACGTCGAGGTCCCGCACCGCGCCCAGCCGCCGCGCCAGGTCCCGCAGCCCGGCAACGATCTCGTCCTGGCGGGATAGCGCCATGTAGGTGCCGAAAAAGCGGAAGGCCGACCGCAGCCGCCGGGTGGCGACGCGCATCCGGTGTACGTCCTCGATGTCCGCGCCGGTGCGGGCGCCGGCCTCGTGGCGGAGCGCGCGCTGCCAGTGCTTGAGCAGGAGCGCGCGGCCGACCTGACCCAACGTCACCACGGCCGGCACACCGTTTGCTGCCGGGCGTTTGCCATTCGTCATGGCCAAGAGACCTCCTCTGTGAGCCTATGGCCCCCGGGCCACGCAGGGGACCGGTCGCTTCCCTCCTCTGTGCGTCAGTACGGGGGCGGGCTAGGATGGGGGCCGCTTGACCAGTTCGGCATAGCCGGCCAGCTCGATCTGATCGTCCGATAACCCCAACCGCTGTCCCAGCGCCAGAATCTCGGCCGGTGGCCCTTCGATCTCGCAGAAGTAGCCGATAGACATCGTATCCAGCGACACTTCCATGTTATCGAGGTGCCAGGATTCACGCCGCTTCCGGTAGCTGTTCATCGGCTTGTAGCCGAGGGCCGCCAACAGCGCCTGCATCGCGGCGGCATCGGCGACTGCTACCTCGATCTCTGCACGGGACTTCACGCCGTTGGTTTGGGTCGGTGCGCCCTTGTACGTCAGCGTACCGCCCGCGCCGCCGTTGATACTGCGTATCCGCAAGATGGCCCGCCGCTGCCCGAGGCCGCCTCCCTCGCTATCGAACAGCACGTTCTCCTCGTGCCGTATCGGCGCAGGCCGCGCCCCCAAGGCGGCGAGGCGCTGGCGCAACCGCTCGTGGCCCGCCGCGTCCGGCAGCCGGTATTTGATCTCTACTTCCTGCCTGTTCGCCGGGTCAGCCATCGCCCTCAGCCTATCACTTCCTATAGCATATACAGCAGCGCATAGAGCCGGGGTAAGGGCTTAAACGCAACCATGTCACTGGGCGGCCGCTCTCCATGAACGCGCCATTGCGGTGAGCTGCGGCCAATTTTACTACCGTCAACGTCTACGCGGTGCCTCCGTCGCGCGCCACGACTGCACCGGCCAACGGCCACCGCCCAATCGGCCGAGCGATCTCGGAGAGCGGGAACTTTCGTGCCGTGCAGCGCGTCTCTGTCGGTAGAGCGCCCGGATAGAGCGCCGCGAGCACCGCCGCTAAGGAGTGACCGATGAGGACTGATCGTCTACCGTTCATGCTGGGTCTAAGCCCCCGCACGCTGCTGATCGGGGGTATCATGCTGGTCGTAGCCCTCGTTGCCGGCGTCCTGGCCGCCGGCCCAGGCGGCGCGCTGCACCCGACGAGCGCCGGAGCGCAAGCGGCCGCGACGCCCACGTCAAGCGGGACGGCTACCACGCTCAACGTCGTTGGCGCCACGGAGGAACGCCACGCGCCGGACATGGCCATCGTCAGCCTCGGAGTCCATACGACCGGGACCACGGCCGCGGAGGCGAGCAACACGAACAACGAGACGATGACGGCGGTCATCGCCGCGATCAAGGCGACCGGGATCGCAGATCAGCAGATCCAATCAACGAGTATCAGCCTGACCCCGGTATATTCCTGGCCCTCGGACAACGACAACGACACGCTGCCGAAGATTACCGGCTATGAGGCCACGAACACCGTGTCCGTGCGCGTGCTGGCGATTGACCGGCTGGGTAGTGTGCTCGACGCCGGACTAGGCGCGGGCGCCAATCAGCTCGCAGGCGTGAGCTTTGCGCTGCAAGACCGGACGCAGCCCTATCTCGACGCGCTGGCTACGGCGACGCAGGAAGCGCGTCGGAAGGCGGAGGCCATCGCGGCGGCGGCGGGGATGGTCGTGGGCGGCATTATCGAGATCAGCGAGGAAACTGCTGGCGCTCCCCAACCGTTCCTGGCTCGCGCGGCGAGCTTTGCGGAGGCTGCCACGGCCAGTGTACCCGTCCAGGCGGGCGAGATTGTCGTCGCGGCGCGGGTGCGCGTGCAGTTCCGGCTGGAGGCCGCGCCGGCGGCGTGATCCCATATAGTAGATACGCTGGCGCTGGGAGCCGGCCGTGCGATCTCAAGCGTCAGTTACTTTCGGGCCGAGGAGTACGTCTCTATCAGGAGCACGCCTGGGCCGGGGGCCATGGTGCCCGGCGGCCGCGTGGAGCGGATGGAGCACGGCGAGGGAGGAGTGACCGATGATGACTGACCGTCAGCCGTTCATGCTGGGCCTTAGCTCACGGGCATTGCTTATCGGAGGGGTGGTACTCGCGGCGGCCCTCGTTGCCGGCGTCCTAGCCGCCGGTCCGGGCGGCGCGCTGCACCCGACGAGCGCCGGGGCGCAAGCGGCGGCGACGCCCACGCCGGCAGCCTCCACACCCACTGCGCTTCCGGCCACGGCCACTGCGCCTCCGGCGACAGCGACTGTCGTTGCCACGCCACAGGGGACACCGCGCCCCCTGCTACGCTTGCCTAGCTTCCCCACTGCTTCACCCGCGCCGCAAGAAACATCGGCTGCGGCTACTGCTGTTCCTGCACCGCAAGGGATGCCTACGTTGGTCAACGTCGTCGGCACATACGAGGACCGCCTGACGCCGGATATGGCCATCGTCAGCCTCGGAGTGCAGACGACCGGGACGACGGCCGCGGAAGCAAGCAACGCGAA
This sequence comes from Chloroflexota bacterium, assembly GCA_022826725.1. Classification (GTDB taxonomy): domain Bacteria; phylum Chloroflexota; class UBA11872; order UBA12225; family JAJDUF01; genus JAJDUF01. Next base: position 383,326 of record JAJDUF010000016.1, on the reverse strand, counting down.
TAACGAGACGATGACGGCGGTCATCGCCGCGATCAAGGCCGCTGGGATCGAAGATGCAGACATCCAATCAACGAATATCGGTCTCAGCCCCGTGTATGCCCAGCCCTCGCGCGACGATCCCAATGCGCCACCGACGATCACCGGCTATCGGGCCACGAACACGGTGTCCGTGCGCGTGCTCGATCTGGACCAAGTCGGTGCCATCCTCAGCGCCGGCTTGGGCGCGGGCGCCAATCAGCTTGGGGGCATCAGCTTCGCGCTCCAGGACCGCACGCAGCCGTATCTCGACGCGCTGGCCGCGGCGACGCTCGACGCGCGCCGGAAGGCCGACGCCATCGCGGTGGCCGCTGGCATGGTCGTGGGCGGCATCGTCGAGATCACCGAGCAATCCGGTGGCATCCCCCGACCGCGGGCGGCTGGCGTGATGTATGCCGAGCGGGGTTTTGGTGGGGCTGCTCCCATCGAGGCCGGCGAGATCGTGGTCCAGGCGCGTGTCCAGGTGCAGTTCCGGCTGGCCGCTGCGCCGGCGGCGTAGGGCCGAGCCTCACCCCCCGGCCCCCTCTCCAACATTTGGAGAGGGGGAGTCCCGGCCAATTGACCAAGCCGGCCGGGGCAACGTATAGTGTCGGTGGAGGCGCTGACGACCGCGCTACTCTTGCCGGTGTCGGTAGCCTACTACACTTGACGGCCGTTGTGGACGCACTACGGATGCCTGTCCGAGCAGCCCTCGCCAGCGTGGTCGGTCGCTTCTTCCGGCACGGCGCTCGTACTCGCGCCGTTGACCCGGCTGCCGTGCGCTCGATTGTCGTTATCAAGCCGTGCTGTCTCGGCGATCTGCTCTTGGCAACCCCGGCCTTGGCCGCCCTCCGCGCGGCCTACCCGCACGCCTCCATCGCCCTCGCCGTGAGCACGTGGGCACGCCCGGCCGTCGAGAATAACCCCCACATTGACGCTATCGTAGACTGTGAAAATTTCACCGGCCCGTACTGGCGGCGCTGGAGCGCGTGCCGGCGCTTGAGCGAGACCCTCCGCGCCGGCGCCTACGATCTGGCCGTCGTGCTGGATCGCTCGCTGTTTGCGGCGCTGGCCGCGCAGAGGGCCGGAATCCCGCTGCGCGTCGGGATAGATAGCGGCGGCAGGGGCTTCTCGCTCACGACGCGCGTACCCTGGAACCAGGTGCGCCACGAAACGGACCTCTACCTCGACGTGGTGCAGGCGGCCGGCGCGCCGGTCGGCGTGGTCGCGCAGCCGCTCTATCACCCGGCGCCCGTTCACCGGACGTTCGCGGCACGAGTATTCGAGGAATGGGCACTCCAAGACCGTGGCCCGGTCGTGGTGATCCACCCCGGCGGCGGCAGCAATCCGGGGATGACGCTGGCGGCCAAGCGGTGGCCGGCCACGCGCTACGCGGCCTTAGCCGACCGGCTTGTGGACAGCATTGGCGCGCAGGTTGTGATCGTCGGACACGCTGAGGATGCGCCGGTGGCGCGGCAGCTCCACATGGCGATGCAGCACGCCGCGCTGGACCTCGTCGGGCAGACCTCGTTCGGCCAACTCGCCGCCGTGATCAAGCGCAGCGACCTCTATATCGGGAACGATGCCGGCGCTACGCACTTGGCCGCAGCGGTCGGCACACCGGTCATCGCGATCTTCGGCCCGACCAACCCGGCCGTGTACGGCCCACGCGCCGCAGCCGGCGTTGCGTTGTTCCACGCCGATGCCTGCCCGATGCGCGAGCGCCGCGCGCTGGGCGCCGTGCGTGTCTGTCCCGGCTGCCAGTGCGTCAAGGGCGTCACCGTTGATGAGGTGCGGGCGGCAGCCGTGCGCGTGTTGCAGGCTCAAGTGCCGGTACGCCGCGCCCGGTCGCAGCACGACACGTTGAGGGGCGCAGATGCTGCTGGCGGTTGATATTGGGAACACCAATATCAAGCTCGGTCTGTTCCAGGGGGCAACGCTGGCCGGTCGGGCCAGGCTGAGTACCGATCCGCAGCGCACCGCCGACGAGTATCTCATCGCGCTCGATGCCATCTTTGCGCGGCACCGGTTGGGCTGGTCCGACCTCGGCGGCGTCATCATCGGCAGCGTGGTGCCGGTGCTGACCGAGATTTTCCGGCAGCTACTCACGACCGCCGGCGCTGCTCCCGTCGTCTGGGTGGGGCCGCAGCTCGACCTAGGCGTGCGCCTCGACGTGGACAATCCGAATGAGGTGGGCACCGACCGGATCGCCAACGCGCTGGCGGCTCAAACCTACTTCGGCGTACCGGCGATTGTGGTGGATTTCGGTACGGCCACCACCTTTGACGCGGTAGACCGCAGCGGCGCCTACGTCGGCGGCGCCATCTCGCCGGGCCTCGACGTGTGGGTAGACGCGCTGGTCGCGCGCACCGCCCAGCTGCGGCGCATCAGCATCGCCCACCCCGCATCGGTGATCGGTGGCAGCACGGCTGCTGCGATGCAGGCCGGCGCGTTTTACGGCTACGTCGGGCTGGTGGACGGCATCACGCGCCGGATGGTTGCCGAGCTGGGGCCGCAGACCGCCGTAGTCGCCACCGGCGGGCTGGCCCGGCTCATCACGCCGGAAGTCCCGCTCGTGCAGGCGATAGACGCCGAGTTGACGCTCAAGGGGCTGCGGCTGATCTGGGAGCGCAACGCACCGGCCGCCGGGAGGTAGTTCTCGGTGCGGTCGGCACACAGGTAATCTCTTCGACAACGAACGGTTCCGATCAGTAATCTTGATTGCTCTGTCTAGGAGGCAGCGAAATGCGCCAGGAAAGGCACTCCAACCCGGACGACACGCCGCGCTCGTTAGGCAATCCAGCGGTGCGCCAGCGGCGACGTGCGCTGCTGGATCGTCCCCACATGAAACCGTTGAATGACTATGTCGCCAAACTCCGGCGTGATCGAGAAAATGTAGAGGTCCCGGACTTTGACCCGCTTGATGGCGGCATAGATGCCCTTGTATTGTTTCTTTTCGAGAAGCCTGGACCCAAGACAGTTGGTAGCACCGGTTCGGGTTTCATCAGCAGAAACAATAATGACTCCACAGCGGAAGCAACTTTCAAGTTTATGCAAGAGTCAGGAATCCCTCGCGAGTTGACAGTCACCTGGAACGTGGTGCCCCGGTGGAATGGGACGATAAAGGTGCTATCCGCTGAACTTCGCGAGGGCGTAGAGTGCATCAAAGAATTGATCGGACTATTACCGAGGTTGCATGCCGTCGTCTTCGTGGGCAAGAAGGCAGATAGGGCACGTCCATACTTGGAAGACACTGGTTTGTCCCTATTCTCGTCCGCCCACCCATCCCCACGGGTAAGGGCAAGTTGGCCCGACAGATGGCACGCGATCCCGACTGACTGGGCCAAGGTCAAGCCTGCTCTCGGCCTGAGTTAGCCGACATGGATTGCGGCGAAAGCCGCAATGACGATCATCTTCGCTGGTGGCTGGCCGCTGGCGGCTGATGGCCGGCGATAGCTGCTAAAGTGGGTGCAGGGCTGGCGATCAGATGAAACCGCTCAACGGCCGACGTGTCGTGCTCGGCGTCACCGGCAGCATCGCGGCGTTCAAGGCCGCCGCGCTCACCAGTGAGTTGGTGCAGCTGGGGGCCGAGGTTGACGTGGTGCTGACGGCGTCTGCCGCCCGCTTTGTGACGCCGCTCACCTTCCACAGCCTGACCCAACGGCGCGTCTACACCGACCTGTTCGACGTGTTGCCGGATGAGAGCAGTGCCCACGTGCGCTTGGGCGAGCAAGCCGAGTTACTGGCCATCGTGCCGGCCACGGCGACGACCCTGGCCCGTCTGGCCCACGGCCTGGCCGACGATCTGCTCGGTTGCGTGGCCTTGGCCACGGCCGCGCCGGTGCTGGTGGCACCGGCGATGGAGAGCCACATGTGGGCGCACCCGGCGACGCAGGCGAACGTGGCGACGCTACGTGAGCGCGGCGTGCATTTTGTCGGGCCGGTCGCCGGGCGCTTGGCCTCGGGGCAGATCGGGCCGGGGCGTCTGGCACCGCCGGAGGAGATTCTCGGCCGGATGCGGGCGCTCCTGGGCCGCGACGGGCCGTTGGCCGGCCGGCGCATCGTCGTCAGCGCCGGCGGCACGCAGGAGCCTATTGACCCGGTCCGGGTGATAACCAACCGCTCCACCGGCAAGATGGGCTACGCCATCGCCCAAGTGGCCCGGGACCGGGGCGCAAGCGTGACCCTGGTCACCGCTCCCACGGCGCTCCAGAGTCCCGCGGGTGTTGAGACGAGGCCGGCTACCACCGTCGCGGAGATGCGGGAGGCGGTGCTCGACGCCTGTACGGGCGCCGACGCCCTGGTCATGGCGGCGGCTATCAGCGACTTTCGTCCCGCCGCAGTGTCCGACCGGAAAATAAAGAAGGAGTCGGACAGCGATGGGCTGGTGCTGCACCTGGTCAAGAACGACGATTTCTTCCTCGAGGTGCCCCAGGGGGTGCTGCGAATCGCCTTTGCCGCCGAAAGCGAGAACCTGCTGCACAATGCCGCGGAGAAGCTGGCGCGCAAAGGGGCCGACTTGATCGTGGCGAATGACATCACCGAGCCGGGCAGCGGCTTCGGCACGGACACCAACCGCGTGACGCTGCTCGCTCCGAACGCTGCGCCCGAAGCCTTGCCGCAGTTGCCCAAAGAGGCGGTCGCTGGCCACATCCTGGACCGGGTGCAGGCGCTGCTGGCCGCGCGTTAGCGCGGCACCAGCCCTAGCTCCTCCAGCACGACCGCAATTCCGTCCTCGTCATTGCTGGCCGTGATCCGGTCCGCGACGGCGAGCGCCTCGGGGCTGCCGTTGGCCATTGCGACGCCTAGGCCGGCAAACTCCAGCATCTCCACGTCGTTCACGTTGTCGCCGAAGGCCAGCACATGCTCGCGCTCGATCCCGAACCGGCGGCAGAGCACATCGAGCGCCAGCCCTTTGGAGACGGTAGGGTGCAGCACCTCGATAGCGGCCGTCGTTGCGAGCGCCGTGCGGGAGAAGATCACGCGCCACTGGTCCTGCGTAGCCGGGTCGCCGGTCAGCCGCTCGTTGACGGCGGTCAGCCGGCGCCAGTCGTCCATCATGTAGACCGCCAGCGGATCGTCGTGCAGCGCCGCCGGATCGTAAGGACGCACGTTCCCGCCGTTCCGCTGGGCATAGGCGCGCAGCCGGTCCGTCGCCGCCGTCAGTAGCGGCCGGACCGCGCGATCAGCGGGCTGGGCATAGGCCCACAGCCGGTCGGTCGCCGCCGAGGAGCCGGCGAGATACATGGCATCACCGCGATGGAGCGCCGGTACAACCAGCGCCGCAATACCGGCTGCCAGACTCAGCTCGACCACGCGCCGCGCCGCCGCTGCCGCCAGCGGTTGGTGGAGCACAAGCTCGCCGTTGTCCCAGACCGTCGCGCCCTGCGTCGCCACCAGCACGAGCGGCTCACCGAGGCCGAGGCTGTCAACGACCATGTGTGCCGAGCGGGGACCGCGCCCGGTGGCAATGACGACCACCATGCCGGCGTCGCGGGCGGCGAGGACGGCCGCTCGCGTGCGCGGAGTGATGACGCGCTCGCTATTCAGGAGCGTGCCGTCTATATCGAGGGCCAGCAGCCGGTACCGTGGCACGCCGACCCTACAACGGCCGCAACCGCCAACGACCATAGGCGACGAATGCGGCGATGACTGCCAGGATGACATTCAGCACGATATTCGGGAATTCTTCTCGTTGGGCGTGCCACACGATGGCGCCGACCATCACCAGGATCAGTCCGGCGCTGGCCAGCGGCGTCAAGCGGGTCTGGATTCCGGTCAAGCCCGGCAGGATCAGCCCCAAGACGGCCAGAATCTCGACTGCACCGATGAAGTACGGCACGCCGGCCGGCATCTCAGCCATTCCGCGCGCCGACTCGGGCAGTGCCTCCGGCGGGAGAAAGTGGGTGACGCCGGCGATGGCGAAAATCACCGCCAGTAGTACTTGTAGAATCCACAGTGTAACGTGCATGGCCGGTTGCCTCCTCGCTACTCATGGGCACAGATCGCCCGGATGAGCCGGCGCAGGCAGTATACCACCGGCGTCGTAGGACCGGGCCAAGTCGCAGGGGCGCAACATGTTGCGCCCGTCCCCCCGCTACGCAGGGGGACGTGGATTCCCGCGTTTGCGGGAATGACGGGGTGGAGCGGGCGGAGAAGACCAGGAGGCCTAGTGTGTCAGTGCCGGTAGTCGAGCAGGTCATGGTCCCGATGCGCGACGGGACGCGGCTGGCAACCGACGTGTATCTGCCGGACCAAGCCGATGGTCCTTGGCCGGCCCTCCTGCTTCGCACGCCGTATGGCAGCGGTCCGGAGTCAGCGGCGCACGAGGCGGCGCAGCAATTCGCAGCTTGGGGCTACGCCGTCGTCAACCAGGATGTGCGTGGTCGCTTCCGCTCCGAGGGACACTTCAATGCGGAGAGCGAGGGCGCGGACGGATACGACACGCTTGCCTGGCTCAGAGCGCAGCCGTGGTGCAACGGTCGGGTCGGCATGTATGGGCCATCGTACATGGCGTGGACCCAGTTCGCGGCGGCGCGACAGCACCCGCCCGGCTTAACCGCTCTGTTCGCCGTGGTCGGCGATCACTACTGGCGTGAGTTCGCCCACTGGGGACGGCACCACGGTGTGATGCGGCAGCTTGACCTGCAAAGCTGGTTCCTCGGCGTAGCGGTGGAGGACCCTCGGGTACATGCCGATGCAGACGTGCTGGCGCAGTTTCAGGCCGCGTTTGCCCAACTGCCCGACCTGCAAGCGTGGCGAGACGCCCCCAGTGAGGGCGCCTATCCGATCCTCGATAGCGCTCTCACGATGCCGGCGTGGGCCGACGTGTGGCCGCTGCGCGAATGGCCGCTACTTAGGTCTGTTCCCGACTATTTCGCTGCTTGGCAGCGCAACTTTGCCCGTCCTGGCCCATCGTCGGCGCCGGGCGGTGCGGAGCATATCGAGGTGCCGACCTTCCTCGTGGGGGGCTGGTTTGACCTCCTGCTGGGCGGCACGATAGCGAGCTATCAGGCGCTCGTGGCCAATGCTCCCGACGAACGGGCAGCGCGGGCACAGCGCCTGCTCATCGGGCCGTGGGGACATAGCTTGCACGCCGAGCTGAGTGGTGAGATCGGCGCGGGACCGGAGGCGGACCTGGACCAGCTCGAGGTGCAGCGGCGCTGGTTCGACCACTGGCTGCGGCAGCCGGACCCGGACTTTGATCTGGAGCCGCCGGTGCGCTACTACACCATGGGCGCGAACGCCTGGCGGACGTGCTGCAAGTGGCCGCCCGGCGGCATTACGTATACGCCCTACTACCTCCACGGTCCCGACGACCGCGCGGCGCATCGCGCGAACGCCCGCGGCACGCTCAGTCGCCGCGCTCCTACCTGGGACCGGCCCCAGCGGTACACCTACGACCCGCACCGGCCCGTCCCGACGCGCGGGGGCAACACCATTGGGCTACCGTGGGGCAGCTACGATCAGCGGCCGGTGACCGGCGAGGCGCGCGACGACGTGTTGAGCTTTACCGGCGAGCCGCTGACGGAGGCGCTGGAGGTGACCGGGCCGGTGCAGGCCATACTCTATGCCGCGTCGTCGGCGCCCGATACCGACTTCACGGTGAAGCTGCTCGACGTCCGGCCCGACGGTCGGATGCTGAACGTCTGCGCGGGCATCGTCCGCGCCCGCTACCGCCATGCCGGGCAGGACGGCTCGGCGCCGCTGCAACCGGAGCGGGTGTACCGTTTTGACATTGACCTGCTCGCGACGAGCTACCTGTTTGGGCCCGGCCACCGGCTGCGGGTGGATATCTCTTCCAGCAACTTCCCGCAGTTCGACCGCAACGCCAACACCGGACGACCCCTCGGCACCGACCACCGGGCAGATGCCCGGACGGCGCAGCAGACCGTCTACCACGACGCTTTGCACCCCTCGCATATCATCCTGCCGGTGATATAGCCGGACCTTCGGTGGCGGCAGCTTTAATGGTTGGCACTAATAGTGCGATATACTATGAGCAGTGGTCACAGGGAGAAACGTGATGGGTGATCAGAAGCTGTCGAGACCGTGATACCCAGGCAGTCGCCGAACGTCGCCGGGGCTTATCAAGTGAGCTTGATCGTTAAGCCGAAATTGAATCGAGCAGAAAAGTGAAGAAATATATTCTCTTTGACCATGATGGGGTTTTAGTCGAAACGGAACAGTGGTATTACCTCGCAAACAAACGAGCGCTGGCACCTCTCGGAATTGATCTCCCACGAGATATATATTTAGAGAATATGGCCAATGGAGTTTCTGCGTGGGAGGCGGCACGAGTTTCGGGAATATCCGAATCCGAAATTGAACGTGGCCGAGAACTAAGAAACCGATACTACCAGGAATACCTGATGACCGAAGACATCGAGATCGAGGGTGTCCTGCAAACACTAGCCGAACTCGCAGCTACGTATAGGATGGGCATAATTACTACCTCCAAACCATCTGACTTCGCCCTAATACACGAAAAGCGATCCATTTTAGACTATATGGAATTCTATTTGGCTAGAGATGATTACGAGCGAGCTAAACCGCATCCCGAGCCTTATCTGAAAGGACTCCAACGCTTTGGTGCTACTGCTGCTGAAACGGTAGTTATTGAAGACTCGGCGAGAGGGTTGAAGTCGGCAATAGCGGCGGGTATTGACTGCATCGTGGTTGCAAACGAGTTCACCGCAGATCACGATTTGTCCAAAGCAACTGCCAAGGTCGCTACGTTTAGGGAATTGCCATCTACTATCAAGGGCTTAGCAAGTTTAGCCAGGAACCTATCCCGGAATCCTTGAGAGAGTGGTCACGAAGCAAGGGTGCTATGACAAGGACGACGGAGCGCAACCCGGAGCGGCTATCTCCCATTCATCCGGGAGAAATCCTCAGCGAGGAGTTTCTCGTTCCGCTGAACGTTTCGCAGTATCGGTTGGCCAAGGCGATAGGGGGGGATGCACGCCGCATTCATGCCATCGTTCACGGGGAGCGGGCCATCACCGCCGAGACGGCGCTGCTGTTCTCGCGCTTCTTTGGCAACAGCGCGGAGTTCTGGTTGGGGCTGCAAAGCCAATACGATCTGGAAACCGCAGCGGACCGCCTTGCCGAGCGGCTGGAATTGGTGACGGCGTACTCGAGTGCCTAGTCGTCGTCGCGGAGCGCAAAGTAGATGCCGGCGTAGGTCTTGGGGTCAACCAGGCGTTCGGTGCCGGCCTGCTGCCCCAGCCACTGCGGTGCCTCAGCCAACGGCACCTCATGCACAACGATGTCCTCGTACTCGTCCCCGCCGCCCGCCGAGACTTTGCGTAAGTCCCGCGCGCGCATGAAGGTCGCTACTTCGCTGGTGCTCCCCGCCGAATGTGGACCGGCAACGAGCAGCTCCATCCGCTCGGCGCGATAGCCCGTCTCTTCCTCCAGCTCCCGAATGGCGCCGGCGGCGAGGGCTTCATCCGCCTGACCGGGCAGGTCGCCGACGAGACCGGCCGGCAGGGAGATGACGCGACGGTCCACCGAGGCGCGGTACTGCTCGACGAGCAGGAGATTGGCGTCGTCCGTCACCGCCACGATCACGGCGATACCACGCACGTTCGGCCGCTCGACGTACTCCCATCCGTCGCGCGAAAGCAAGCGCAGAAACCGGCCGGTGCCGATAGTCTCGATCTTGCTCATTGCTCGTATAGCTGATAGCTGACAGCTAATAGCCGTCAGCCTCACTCACCACTCCACCACGATGCAGCTATGGATGTGGAGGCGCGGCACGGTAATCACCAGCCGCCCATTCTCGCACACCCAGCTCGGCGTATTGCCCTCCGGCTCCTGCCGCACCACCCGCGGCGGCTCGTCGGCCCGCAGCGAAACCTGAATATCGCGCACCTCCGGCACCCACTCCGTCACCGGCGGACCGACGGGACGCAACGGCCGCTCGGCGTGGTAGTTCACCAGGTGCGCGATGTAGCGCCAGCGGCCGCGGTCGGCCGGGCCACCGAGGATGCCCGGACCGGGCGGCGCGGTGTCGCCGGCCGCGGCGAGCGCGCCCGCCGCCCAGCCGGCGCGCTCCGGCGGCAGCGTCTCGGCCCGCACGGGCTGGACCGCTCGCTCGGTGGCCTCTTCCGCGTGGTCAATGCGCTGCCGGAACAGCGATAGCTCGACCGAGGGCGGCCCGTGCAGTGCCACTACTCGCTGCGTCAGCGGTGTCGCCAGGTCCAGGCAGCGCGCCATCACGCCGCGCAGGTCGGGCGCGGAATGCCGGCTATAGGCGCTGAAGATCGGCCCGGCGATATACACCGCGCGACCGGCGCCAAAGTGGTGGAACGTGATCCCCGCGTAACCGGATTCGCCGCCCGGCGGCGACCACCCGGCTCGGTCCGCGCGGCCCTGCGGCTCGCCAGCCGGCGCCGTGACCGCCGGGTGCCGGCCGAGGTGGCGCGCCAACGGCTGCGCGCCGGCCGGCCGGACCGCTTGCCACGATCCCGCTACGGCCACGGCCATGTCCCGAATCTCGGTCCCGGCGAGGAAGGCGCTCCCCGGACGGAGATACCCGGCGAGTTGGCGCTCGTCGTCTGCGCGGCGCACACCCAATACGTCGTCGAGGCCCGGCGCCGGCCGGCCGTGCTCGTCCCAGGCGGCCACACTGCCGGCGGCGACCAACCCGCCGCCCCGCCGGACGAAATCGCGCAGCACCGCGACCGTCGTCTCGGGGAGCGCCGCCTGTTCCGGCAGGACCACGGTGGCGAACTCGTCAATGCGCTGCTCCAGGGTCGCCTCGTCCACGATCAGCGCGTGCCAGCCGCTCTCCACCAGCATCTTATGCGCGGCCCGCACGCTTGCCAGGCTACCGCCGCCGCGCTGGTGGTCGGTATATCGCAGTGTGGCCGTGCTGTGCAGAATAGCGACGAGCGGCACCACCACGGCGTCACGGCACCAGTCCTCGCGCTCGATGATGAACTCGCAGGTGTCGGCAAGCGCCTCGATAACGGATGGCTCGTGCTGCCCGTCGGGATACGGCTGCGCGGCGAGCAGGCTGCGCCCGCCCGCGGCCAACGCCGTCGCACAGGCCATGTTGAGCGCCGCCGTCGAGGGCAGTGACCAGGAGCCGCCTGCGCCCGGCACGCGAGCAACGGCGGCATCGGTAGGCTGCCGCTGCGCCGTCAGCAAGCGGCCCGCGGAGCTTACCGCCAGCGGGTCGAACCGCCGCCACACGCCACCAGCACCATATCGGCTGGCGCCGGATGGGCCGCGCCACCGTCCTCCCGGCCGGCCGGCCGCTGGGAGGCCGTAACTGCCGGGCACCGCGCCGGCGGAGACAACAATGAGGCTTGGCTCGATAGCGTGCAGCCGCGCGGTGATCTCCGCTGCAACCTGCTCCTGCGTCTCCGCTCGCCATTGGCGGTAGCTGTCGGCGTGCGGCTCGTCGGGCGCGGGGATGGCATCGTGGCCGGTGGCTTGGCCGAACGCGGCTTGGCACCAGCGGCAGCCACACCACCGCGAGAGCTGCCAGCCCAGCCCAGCCAGCCAGAAACCGTCAACGGCGTAAGTGCGGGCGATTTCCGTCAGCTGCGGCAGCACGACCTCGCTGCGGTAGGGCGAGAGCAGGCAGAGTGGGCCATCCGTCGGGCTGCCGTCCGCTCCGTCGAGCAGGCGCATCCGCCAGTCCGGCTGCCGCGCGCGGAGTGTCTCGCTGGCGCCAACGTTGCAGGATGCCACCGCCCGCAGCCCCACTCGCTGCGCCGCCCGGACCAGCGTGCCCAGATAATCGCCGACCAGGTGTGGGTGCCGCGCTCCCCCGGGTACATTGGTTGGGTAGAGCGCGTGCCCATAGCGATCCCTGGCAACGACGTGGACCGCTTCAATGCCAATGGCCGCCAACTCCTCCATTTGTGCCAGCGCCGTGTGCTCATCGAGCGCCGCGCCAAGGTCCGTGACCCACGCCGGGTAGTGGAAGTCCAGACAGAGCGTGCGGAACGTGTCGCGGTACCACTGCGCGTCGTCCGCCGGGCCGGAGGGTAGTCGTGCGGCGTGCTCTCCCATACTCGCTCCAGCAGCAGCTCAGGTTCCTCCCTACTTTAACCAACGTTACCAGCTTCACAAGGGAATCCGGCCCTCACCCTCTGACAGGGTAGGTATTTACATGGATGGACAGGAGAGACAGGATGGGGGTGGATTCCCACGAAAGCGGGAATCACTATGTCCTTGACCAGACCACCGCCGGGCATGAAAAATGACGAGACGGCAACCAGCACCGTCACTCCAGGCCGCAGGACAGTCTATGTTCGTAGTAATGACAGGGGCACGGGCGCGATCCATCGCGCCTACAGAAAACCCCACCCTTGTCAGCGGGCAATAGTGTCCGCCTCCCGGGTATGGCTGGTGTAATGGGGGCAGCGGCACCGAGTGTGCCAGGGCCACGTGGCCCCCCCGACCAGCGCCGGAATGCAAACCGAGACACTACCGATGAAACCAATCACGGAAGTCGCCCAGGCCCTCGGCCTGGACACGGCAGCGCTCATCCCGCAGGGGCACCACCAGGCGAAGATCCTTCTGGACGCCATTCGCGAGGACGGGACGCGGGGCAAGCTGGTGGTGGTGACCGGTATCACGCCCACCCGGGCAGGCGAGGGCAAGACCACTACCACCGTGGGGCTGACCCAGGCCATGGGCCGGCTGGGCAAGAACGTGGTGGCGACGCTGCGGGAGCCGTCGCTGGGGCCTATCTTCGGCATCAAGGGCGGCGGCACGGGCGGTGGGCGCTCGCTGGTGGAGCCACAGGATGAGGTGAACGTCCACTTCACGGGCGACGCCCATGCGGTGGGATCGGCGCACAACCTGCTGGCGGCGCTGACGGACAACGTGGCCCAGCGCGGCCAAATCCCCGGTTTCCGGCCGGAGCACATCACCTGGCGGCGCGTCACGGACGTTGAGGACCGGGCGCTGCGAAGCATCGTCACGGGCCTTGGCGGCTCCGCCAACGCGCCGGTGCGGGAGTCGGGCTTCGACATCGTGACGGCGTCGGAGATCATGGCGGTGCTGGCGCTGGCGCGGGACCTGGACAACCTCCGTGAGCGGTTGAGCCGCATTGTGGTGGGGTACACCGACGAGAACGCGCCGGTGACGGCCGCGGACGTGAACGCCGAAGGCTCGCTGATGTCGCTGCTGCGGCACGCGATCCTGCCGAACCTGGTACAGACGGCGGAGGGGCAGCCCGTCGTCGTGCATACGGGCCCCTTCGGTAACATCGCGCACGGGTGCAGCTCAGTGGTAGGCGATCGGCTGGCGCTGGGCTACGCTGACTACGTGCTGTCCGAGGCGGGATTCGGGGCGGATCTGGGCTTCGAGAAGTTCATGCATATCAAGGCACGCTTCAACGGGCTGGAGCCTAGCGCCGCCGTGCTGGTAGCCACCGTGCGCGCGGTCAAGTACCACGGCGGCAGCGCCGTCCGCAACCTGGAGACGCCGGACGAGGCGGCCGTGTGCCGGGGCATGGAGAACCTGACCCACCTCATTGGCGTGGTGCGCGCGACGGGGCTGCCGGTAGTGGTGGCGATCAACCACTTCCCCACGGACACCCAGGGGGAGCTGGACATCATCAAGCGTGGGTGCGCGGACGCCGGCGCCTTCGCCGCGGTGGAGAGCCGCGTCTTCGCGGAGGGCGGCGCCGGCGGCATAGAGCTGGCCGAGGCGCTCATCCAGGCGACGGATGGCCCGCGGCCCAACATCAACTACTTCTACCCCAGCGACGCATCCATTCGGGACAAGGTGCTGGCGCTGGCCCGCACGGTGTACAACGCCGAGGGGGTCAACTGGAGCGCGGCTTCCCGGCGGACGCTGCGCGGCTTCGAGGCCAACGGCTGGGGTGGGCTGCCGGTGTGCATAGCCAAGACCAACACTTCCATCTCCCATCGGGCGTCGCTGCGCGGCCGGCCGTCCGGCTACACCTTTCAGGTCAACGACGTGCGGGCCTCCGTGGGCGCAGGGTTCATCTATCCCATCGCGGGGAACATCGTCACGATGCCGGGGCTGCCGAGGGTGCCGCGGGCGCTGGACGTGGACGCCAAGGGCAACATCCTGGGCCTGTAAGACCGCCGGCCCCTCCCTCAGGGAGGGGGCCGGGACTCGCGGCGGCGCGAGACAAGGGAGCGAACGATGGCAACACTCCAGGCCGGGATCATCGGGTTGAACGGGATCGCCGTCCGGCACGTTATGGACATCGAGGCGCACGAAGAGCTACGGCTCGGCGCCGTCTGCGACACCGATACCGAACTGGGCCTCCGCTGGCAAGGCGAGCACGACGCCCCCTGGTACAAGGACTACCGTGACATCAACCGCTCCGAGCACTGCGACTTTGTTATCGTGGCGCTGCCCCACTACCTCCATGCCGAGGTCGCGTGCGACGCGCTGGAAGCGGGCAAGCCGGTCATCATCCAGAAGCCGATGTGTATCACCGTGGAAGAGGCCGACCGCATTATCGCCACGGCCCAGCGCACCGGGACCAAAGTGGCGACCTTCCACACGGCGCATCTGGTCGAGCGCGACGCCCGTGCCCTGATTGACCAAGGCGTCGTCGGCGACGTGCTGCGCGTCCACTACGCGCGGCAGGAGGCTCGCAGCGTCGCCTACTACGGCACCGGCCCCTGGCGCGGCCATTGGGCGACCGAGGGCGGCGGGATGCTCACCAACCAGTACATCCACGACCTGAACAGGCTGCACTACCTGTGCGGTCCCGTCGTGGAGGTGGTCAGTTGCACGCTGGCGAACGTCGGGCATCCGGGGATCGAGGTCGAGGACGCTTGCACGGCGGTCGTGCGGTTCGCCAACGGCGCCTACGGCGAGCTGAGTCTCGGTCTGTACAGCCAGCCGGGATTGAGCGGCTACGAGATCGTCGGTGATCGCGGCTGCATTGTGAAGCGGGGCGAGGACCAGCGTTACGCCCGGCTGGATATCCCTTTGACCGAGTACCTGCACAATCCGACGCCGGCGCCCCGCCGGCCCGGCTCGTCGCTCGCCGACGCCGCGCGACCGGAGGCAACCTGGCAGGCGATTCCTCCGGTTGCCGAGCACCGCGATCCGGTGGCGGAGTTCGCGCGGGCCATCAGCGACGACGCGCCGCCCTACGCGCCGCCGGAGTTCGCCCGGCGCGACATCGAGTTGATGTGTGCCCTCTACATGGCCCACTTCCGGCGCCAAGCGGTGCAGATTCCCGTACCTCGCGCGGCGTACACCGCCCTGCTTCACGATCTGGCCGCCGGCAAGTATCCCAGCCTCGCCTGGCCCGGCCCCGGCCACCGAGTCAGTGGCTAGTGGTCAGTGCGAATATGCGCTGGCTCACAGGGATAGGTACAGGCCAAGCCGTAGGGGCGCAACATGTTGCGCCCGTCCCCTCGCTGTGCGGGGGGTGAGGCGTTAAAAGCGAACGACCCCGGCGGTGGAACCGGGGCCGTCCGGGCGCGTGTGTGCCGATTGGGAGATGGCGGCTCTAGGCCGTCGAGGTACTCGCGGGGGTGGCGCTCGGCGTCGCGTCCCCGTCCTGCTGCTTGGAGCCGCCCCACCCGCGGCCGCCCCGCCCGTAACCGCGCCGGCCATCATGGCCGCGGCCACCACGCCCGTGACCACGCCGGCCATCATGGCCGCGACCGCCCCGCCCGTGACCGCGCCGGCCGCCATGGCCGCGACCGCCACGGCCACCACCTCTGGCCCCGCCCTCACGGCTCCAGGCGAGCCGTACCAGGTACGAGTCGGCTTCCTCGCGGGTGATCGTGCCGGCGCTCACCAGCTCGTCGAGCGCCGTCTCCGCCGCCTCCTGCTGCGCCGTCTGCAATTGCTCCGGCGTCACGCCCTTCTCGATGGCCAGTGCCTGCAAGCTCTTGCCCTCCATGGCCTCGCCCAGCGCCTCGACGCTCTCGTAGCCGAGCTGGGTAGCGATGGCTTCTTTCATCGCCATACTCACGGCCATCTTGGCCCGATCTTCCGTGGACGGCTCATGTACCTTCACGACCCGTTCCAGGATTTGGTCGGCCTGCTCGCGGGTGAGCGTCTCATCGTTGACCAGCCCATCGAGGATCGGCTGCGCGGCCGTGCGTCGGGCCTCTTCGAGTTGTTCGATGGTGACGTTCTTCTCCGCAGCCAGATCGAACAGGAACTTGCCCTGGGCGGCCTCCTTGAGCGCGTCCACGTCGGCATAGCCGAGCGCCGTGGCTGTCGCCCCGTTCACCGCCTCCGTCAATTCCGCCATCTTGCCACCGAGCGCCGACTTGGAGCCGTGCCACCCACGCCCACGCTTGCCCCGGTGGCCACCGAAGCCTTTGCCACCGCGCCCACCAATGCCGTCCGCCCGCGCTTGGTCGCGGGCCGATTGGATGGCGCTGTCGAGTTGGGAGCGCTCGATGCCGAGCGCGGCAGCCAGACGATCCAGGTACCCATCGCGGTTCCCGCCGCTGCCACCGTGTGCCAGTGCCGGCGTCGCCAGCACGGCGACGCCTCCGAGTCCCGCAACGCCAACTCCTGCCAGGGCAGCCTTGCGACGATTGATCTTCACCATGGTTCCGTACCTCCTCATCGGGTGTTTATTGTCGGGCTGGGTTCGTTCCCATTCGGCCTACGTCGGCCGGTGCCCGCTACGTCAATAATTCTGCCGTCCCCTTGTAAACACACCTTCCGCTTGGCGTAAAGATGTAGTTAAATCTCGAAGCTGACGGCTGGCGGCTCCTCGGCTGATCGCTAATAGCCGATACCCGTATAATGCGGGGGACACCAGCCCGACGTACCTGGAGAGATCGTATGGATATGCCGCGGCTCGCCCGTATACGACAGCGTTTTCCGGCCGAGGCCATTGACGACGTTCCGGCGGCGGTCCACGCGGCCGTCGCGGAGAGCGGGATGGCGACCCGCTTGCAGCCGGGCGCGCAGGTGGCGATCACGGCCGGTAGCCGGGGCATTGCCCGCATCCCCACGATCCTGGCCGCGCTGGTGAGCAGCCTGCGCGGTCTGGGCGCCGAGCCGTTCGTCGTGCCGGCGATGGGCAGTCATGGCGGCGCCACCGCCGAAGGTCAACGGTCGGTCCTCGCCGGGTACGGCATCACCGAGACCACCGTCGGCGCGCCGATCCGCGCCACGATGGAGGTGGTGCAGCTCGGGACCACGCCGCAGGGCGTCCCGGTCTATATGGATCGCAATGCGGCGCAGGCGGACGGCATCGTGGTGGCCGGTCGCGTCAAGCCGCACACCGGGTTTCGCGCGTCCATCGAGAGCGGGCTGTGCAAGATGCTCGCCATCGGACTGGGCAAGCAGCGCGGCGCCGAGGCCATCCACGCCCGCGGCCTGGCCGAGCACATCCCGGCAGTGGCCGCCGTCGCTATCGAGTCCGCGCCCGTGGCGATGGGGTTGGCCATCGTGGAGAACAGCTACGAGCAGCCCTACCGCATCGTCGGCACGCCGCCGGAGCGGATCCACGAGACCGACCGTGAGTTGCTCGTCACGGCCAAGGAACTGCTGCCGCGTATTCCTTTTGAAGACCTCGACGTGCTGATCGTGGACTGGCTCGGCAAGAACATCTCCGGCAGCGGCATGGACCCCAACGTCATCGGCCTCTGGCGCCGGCTGGGCGGCGAGCGGTGTCCCGACTATCGCCGCATCTTCGTCCGCGACATCACCCCGGAGTCGCACGGCAACGCCCTAGGCGTGGGCTGGGCCGACTTTACCACCCGCCGGCTCGTCGAGCAGATTGACTATGACGCAATGTATATGAACTGCCTGACCGCCAACGCTCCGGACGTGGGCCGCGTGCCCATCACGCTCGACAACGACCGCGTGGCGGTGGCTGCGGCGCTGAAAACCGCTGGCGCCGCCGATACCCCGCGGCTCGCCCGCGTCCACTCGACGCTTCAACTGGAGCACCTCTCCGTATCCGAGGCGCTGCTGCCGGAGGTCGCGGCCAACCCCCAAGTGGAGGTGCTGTCCGCGCCGGCACCGATGGAGTTCGATGCAGCCGGCAATCTGGTCGGTGACCTGTAGTGGCGCTGGGTACCGGCCTGCGATCAACCCTGTACTACCACTCAAGGAGACACAGCATGACCACCGCCGTAGCCGCCCCTGAGCCAACCGCCTCGCTCCGGCTGGGCACACCGACCCGCGATGCCTTCGGGCGGGCGCTCCAAGCGCTGGGCCGCACCGACGAGCGCATCGTGGTGGTGGACGGCGACGTTGGCAACTCGACGCGGACCGAGTGGTTTGCCGCGGATTTCCCGGAGCGCTTCTTCAACGTCGGTATCGCCGAGTCCAACCTCGTGGGCGTGGCCGGCGGCTTGGCCGGCGCCGGCAAAATCCCGGTGGCGGCGAGCTTTGCCTGTTTTCTGATGTGCAACGCCTTCGATCAGCTGCGGATGGCGGTGGCATTTCCCGGCTTGAACGTCAAGCTCGTCGGCTCTCACGCCGGGATTTCCATTGGCGAGGACGGCCCCTCGCAAATGGGGATCGAGGACGTGGCGCTGGCCTGCTCGCTGCCCGGCGTCCAGGTGCTCGTGCCGGCCGACGAGGTAGCGACCCACCTCGCCTTGCAGGCGGCTATCGAGCACACCGGCCCGGTCTATATGCGCGTGGGTCGCGGGGACGTACCGGTGGTCTACGAGTCGGCGGACGAGTGTCCGTTCGCGCTCGGCAAGGCCATCCGTGTCCGCGACGGCAGCGACGTGACCATCGTCGCCAACGGCCTCATGGTCGCGGCAGCGGTGGATGCCCACCGCAAGCTCGCTGCCCGCGGCATCTCCGCGCGCGTGCTGGACATGGCCTCGGTGAAGCCGCTCGATACCGCCGCCCTGCTGGACGCCGCCGAGGAGACCGGAGCGCTGGTCGTCGCCGAAGAGCACCTGGCGCACGGCGGACTGGGCAGTGTGGTAGCGATGGCGCTCGCGCAAGCGCGTCCGACCCCGCTGGAGTTCGTGAACGTGGGCGACCGCTATGCCGAAAGCGGCCCCGGCGACGAGTTGCTGGTCAAGTACGGTCTCACGGGCGACGACATCGTAGCCGCCGTCGAGCGCGCCCTCGCCCGCAAATAGCGCCGCTCGCGCCTGGCGCGGCGCCGCCTTGGTCAAGAATCGAGGCGGCGGAGCAGGCGCAGTTCGAGTGCCCGCAGCTCGGCCCGCAGCTTGCCGATATCGCTTTGTAGCTCGGCGCGCAGGGCTGCCAGCTCGCCCGGCGGCGCAGTATGCTGCTCGGTCTCGCCAGCCGGAGCCTCCACCGGGGTCCGTTCCGGCTGCTCCTGCTCCGTTGCGTCCGGCAGGCAGGTGGCCCCGCGCACGTCGTCTATGCCGCGCAGCCAGGACTGGAAGGCGCGATCGCCCGGCGCGCAAAGGTCAGTGTTGTCGAAGTACAGGTGCGCCAGCGTTTTCAGTCCCGTCAGGCTGTGCGGCAGCGGCCCCACCAGGCCGTTGTGGGAGAGAGCCAGCTCCATGAGGTGGCCCAGCCAGCCCCATTCTGGCGGTAGCGCATCCCGCAAGTTGTTGCGCGAGAGGTCCAGCCGCTCGAGGCTGCTCAGGTGGCCCCATTCGGCGGGCAGTGCGCCCCGCAGGCTGTTGTCGGAGAGGTTCAGCACCCCGAGACTGTCCAGCTGGCCCCACTCGGCGGGCAGTGCTCCGGTCAGGCTGTTGCCGGCGAGATTGAGCAGCCGGAGGCCATGCAGCGATCCCCACTCGGCGGGCAGTGCCCCGACCAAGCCGTTGCCGGCGATATTGAGAATGCCCAGCTGGCTCAACCCGCTCCACTCGGCGGGCAGCGGCCCGCGCAGGTTGTTGTCGCGCAGGTTGAGCATTTCGAGGTTGTGCAGGTGGCCCCACTCGACGGGCAGTGCGCCCCGCAGGTTGTTGCCACGCAACGATAGCGACGCGAGGCTGCTCAGGTGGCCCCATTCGGCGGGCAGCGGCCCACCCAGGTTGTTGCCGTGCAGCCACAGCGACTCCAGGCGACCGAGCTCCCCCCATTCGGCCGGTAACAGCCCGCGGAGGTTGTTGCCGTGCAGCCACAGCCCTTCGAGACGCCCCAGCGCATTCCACTCGGCCGGCAGTACGCCGCGCAAGCTGTTATCGGAAAGGTCCAGCCCGACGAGACTGCTCAGGCGGCCCCACTGTGCGGGCAGCACACCTTGGAGGTTGTTGTCGGAGAGGTTGAGTACCCGGATATAGGCGAACTCGCTCCACTCGACCGGCAGTGCTCCGGTCAGGCTGTTGCCGAAGAGCAGGAGCACCTCCAAGTTTGACAGCTGGCCCAATTCCGCCGGTAGCGGCCCCACCAGGCCGTTGTCCGACAGATTCAGCACCGTGAGGTTGTCCAACCGGCTCCACTCCGTCGGCAGCGGCCCGGTCAGGCTGTTGTCGGCGAGGTTCAGCACCCCGAGGCTGTCCAACTGGCCCCATTCCGCTGGCAATACCCCACTCAGGCTATTGCGAGAGAGGTCGAGCACGTCGAGGCGCCGCAGGCGGTGCCACTCCGTCGGCAGTGGCCCGCTCAGGTGGTTGCCGGCCAGCTCCAACACCTCCAGGTTCTCCAAGCGGTCCCACGCAGCGGGGAGTGTTCCATCCAAGCTGTTGCCGGCCAGTTCCAGCACTTGGAGATTGGAGAGATGGCCCAGCTCTGCCGGGAGCGATCCGGTCAGATTGTTGCCGGCGAGGGACAACTCCAAGACGCGGCCGTCGGTATCGGTGGTGACGCCGTACCAGTCGCCGAGAGGCGCGTCGCTCAACCAGTTCGTGCTGTCGTCCCAGTTCGCGCCGTCCGTGGCCTCGTAGAGCGCGACCAGCGCGGCCCGATCGCGCTGCACGGCCTCGCTTGCTGGCGATCCCATCGCTCTCCCCCTCCGCCCACGGCCTCAGTGATCCAGAATGCCCCTAGCAGTTGGCCCCGCGCACGTCCTCTATGCCCCGGAGCCACTCCTGGAAGGCGCGGTCCCGCGGCGCACAAAGCCCCGTGTTGTCGAAGTACAACCCCTCCAGTGCCACTAGCCCCGTCAGACTCGGCGGCAGTGGCTCCGCCAGGCAGTTTGCGGAGAGGTCCAGCCACTCGAGCTTACTCAGGCATCCCAACTCTGCTGGGAGTAGCCCCTCCAGGCGGTTGTTGGCAAGGAAGAGTACCGTGAGCTGGACCAGTTGGCACCATTCTACCGGCAGCGGTCCCCGCAGGTGGTTGCCGGCGAGGTCCAACTCCTTGAGCCGGCGCAGGTGGCCCCACTCCACCGGCAATGGTCCCTGCAGGTGGTTGCCGGCGAGGTCTAGCTCCTCCAGCCGGCGCAACTGGCCCCACTCCACCGGTAGCGATCCGGTCAAGCGATTGCCCCAGAGGGACAGCTTGATGAGGTGTTTCAGCTCCCCCCACTCGACCGGCAACGGTCCCCGCAGGTGGTTATTGCCGAGGTCTAGCTCCTCCAGCCGGTTCAGCCGGCCCCACTCGACCGGCAATGGCCCCTGTAGGCGGTTGCCGGCGAGGCCCAAGGACACGAGGTTAAACAGCTTGCCCAGCTCGGCCGGAAGCTCCCCCGTCAGGTGGTTGTCACCGAGGTGGAGTACGGTGAGGTGCTCCAACTGCCCCAACTCCGCCGGGAGTAGCCCCCTCAGGTTGTTGTCGGCAAGTCGCAGTGCGGTGGCACGGCCGTCGGTGTCGGTGGTGACACCGTACCAGTGGTCGAGCGGTGCGTCGCTCAACCAGTTCGCGTGGTTTGTCCAGTGCGTCCCGTCCGTCGCGCTGTAGAGGGCCACCAAGGCGGCTTTGTCCGGCTGCTCCCGCACGACCGGTACACAGTTGGCGCCGCGCACATCGGCTATGCCCTGGAGCCAGGCCTGGAAGGCGCTGTCTCGTGGCGCGCATAGCTGCGTGTGGTCAAAGTAAAACTCCTCCAGCTCCGTCAGCCGCGTCAGCCGTGGCGGCAGTGCCCCGGTCAGACGGTTGCCGGCGAGGTCCAGCCACTTGATCTTACGCAGGTTACCCCAGGACGCTGGCAATGGTCCGGCCACGTCATTGTCCGACAGTGAGAGCTTCACGAGGGCTGCCAGCCGGCCCCACGCTGTGGGGAGCAGCCCCCGCAGACGGTTGCTGGCGACATCCAACCGTTCGAGGTTGCTGAGGCGGCCCCAGGCCGCCGGTAACACTCCCCGCAGACAGTTACCGGTGAGGCTGAGTCGCTTGAGTTTGCTCAGGCCGCCCCACTCCGCCGGGAGTTGTCCCGTCAGACGGTTCTCGGCCAGCCAGAGCCGCTCAAGCTGGCCTAGGCCGCCCCAGCCCGCTGGCAACCACCCGGTCAGACAGTTGTTGGAGAGGTCCAGCTCCATGAGGTTGCCCAACTGGCCCCACTCTGCCGGCAGCGCCCCCGTCAGGTCGTTGTCGGCGAGATCGAGCAGTTCGAGCTTGCTCAGGTGCCCCCACTGCCCCGGCAATGGTCCCTGCAGGTTGTTGTGGGAAAGAAACAGCACCCGGAGGCGGGCCAACCGGGCCCACTCTGCCGGCAGTGCGCCCGTCAGGCTGTTATCGAAGAGGTCCAACACCGCCAGCCGGTTCAACTGCCCCAGCCCCACCGGCAGCGCGCCCGTCAGGCTGTTATTGGCCAAGTGCAGCACGGTGAGGTGGGCCAACTGCCCCAGCTGCGCTGGCAGCACGCCCGCCAGGTTGTTGTCAGCAAGGTACAGGATGGAGACGTGGCCGTCGGCAGCGGTGGTGACGCCGTACCAGTCGCCGAGGGGCGCATCGCTCAACCAATTCGTGTGGTCCTTCCAGTTGGGGCCGTCCGTGGCCTGGTAGAGCGCGACTAACGCGGCGCGGTCCCGCTGCACCGCCTCGCTTGCTGGCGCTTCCATCGCGTTTCTCTGCCCGCCGCGTCAGCGAGCCGGAGCGTCGCTCGTGCATTCTCCTCGCCGCCCTAGATTGTAGTACGGCGCCGGAGCGTAAGCATGAGGAAGAACGGATTGCTTTAGCGGCACGGATCGCTCATCGCGCGGGGCGGCGCGGGAGGCGCCGGGCGACGATGGCGCCGAGCAGGGCTGCGCCGGCCATCGAGAGGAAGGCGGGGGTGAAGCCGGCCACGTCAATAAGTATGCCGGTGAGCGGGGCGGCCAGCGCGCCGACGGCAATGCCCACACCCCACATCAGGCCAACCGCCGTGCCGCTGCGCCCGCCGGGCGCCAGCTCGGCGGCATAGACCAGCGCGACCGGCGGCGTGAGGCTGGTGGCGAACTGTACTGCAAACGCGCACGCCACCAGCGCGGCGATCTGCGCGGCGCCGGCGAACGGGGAGAGGTCGCTGCCCGCCGCGGCGAACAGGATGACGGCTACCGTCAGCGCCAGGCAGGCCCAGACCAGCAGGTTGCGGCGCCCGAAACGGTCCGAGATCGCGCCGCCGAGCGGCTGGGCCGGCGTCCCGGCGGTCAGGGCTATCGCCGTGAGCAGGCCGGCACCGGACAGGCTCCGGCCCAAGTGGACAAAGTAGGTCGGTAGCCAGGTGAAGATGCCGATTCCCGCCGTGCCGATCAGCCCGTGAACCGCGGTCAGCAGGATGAGCGGTCGGGTGATGCCGGCGAGTAGCCCCGGCTCGGACCGGCCGCGCGGCTCCCGCACCAGCGCCCAGATGTACACGGCACCGAACGCCGCCGGCAGCGCCAGGAGCAAACTGGCTTGCTGCCAGCCCAGCCGCTCGGCCAGCGTTGCGACGATGATCGGCGCGAGCGCAAACCCGATGCTGTTGCCGATGCCGTGGATACCGGAGGCCCAGCCGCGCGCCTGCGGAAACCGATGGGCGATGAGCGTCGTGGCCTGCGGGTGATACGTTGTGGAGGCGAGTGCCAGCACCGCCGCGGCGAGCAGCAGTCCGGTATAGCTGCCGGCCAGGCTCAGGGATAGCATCCCGAGGCCATAGAGCAGAAATCCCAATGCCAGCACCGGGCGCCGGGCACCGCGCCGGTCGGCAACGTACCCAACCACCGGCTGGAGGGCAGCCGAAATGCCGCCGGCGGTGAAGGCCAAGATGCCGCCCTGGAAATAGGTAAAGCCGAACGCCGCGCGGAGGGCCGGAAGGAGCGGCGGCAGGACCTGTCCGTAGAGATCGTTGAGCGTGTGGCCGGCCGTGAGTCCCAACAGCCAGAGGGTCACCGGCCGCTTGGAACCGGGGGCGGCCGGGGAGGCGGCAGTTGGCGAGGGCGCGACCCTGGCAGGCGATCCTGCGGCCGGCGGCGGCTGATTCACGCTGGCAATAATAGCGGCCGGGCAACGGCGGCGTTGCTGTTGCCGGGGCAACGGCGGGAACGCTAGAATGGAAGTGAGCGATGAACGTGTACCCAACGTCTACCGTACCGTGAGGGTGGGCTGGCGGCTCCTCAGGCCGCCTCGTTATACGGCAGTGCTAACCATCTCGTCCGCTCGGCTACAGGACCTCTGGCGTTTCGGCGAGTTCAGCCGGCACGGCTCTTCCTTGGTGCGTCGTCCCTCGACGTGGTCCCCGTTGTGGGCCGCGGCCCGTTCCTATCCGCCGGTCGCCGGACTGTGGCCGTCGCACACGTGCACCTTTGCGCTCCGGGACGGCCGGCGCGTCAGCGGCTTTGCCCAGACAACCTTGCGCCGCGAGCCGGACCAGTGGGAGATCATGTACTTGGTGCTGGCGCCGGCCGGAAGTGCCGGGTCGCCGCCGGCTGTGGCCGAGCGCCGCGTGGCACAGCTCCTCAGCGGCGTCTGCGAGGCGGCGGAGGCGGAAGGGACCACCCGGCTCTTTGCGCGTCTGCCCGAGGGTGCGGCAACGGTCGAGTGCTTCCGGCGCTGGGGATTCGACAAGGTGCTCACGGAGCATACCTACGCAGCCCATATCCAGGCCCGCAGCGCACCGCCGCCGCGCCTGGGGCTACGCGCGCAGCGGCCGGCCGACGCCTACCCGCTCTGGCAGCTTTATCGTGCCTCCACACCGGCAGTCGTGCAGACCGCCGAGGCGTTGAGCAGCCGGCAATGGGACCTGCCGCTGCCGCTACTGCCACGCTGGCTCCTGCTGCGCCGCCGCACCCGGGGCTGGGTCGTCCCCGGCGCAGAGCGGCCCCTGGCGTGGGTGCAGCTGGCGATGGATGGGTATAAGTCGGCCGCGGCCGAGGTCATGGTAGACCCGGATGCCAGCGATCTCGCCGCCGACCTGCTCGACTACATCGTCGCCCAAGTGGGTGGAAACATGCTCCTCACCTGCACCGTCCGCGAGCAGCAGACGGCCTTGCGGTTTGCTCTTGAGGACCGTGGGTTCGGATTGGCCGCATCGTCCGACTTGATGGTGAAGCGCCTCGCAATACCGGTGCTCCAGCGCGGCCTCGTCCCGATCTTGGAGAAGGTAGCCACATGAGTACTGCACCGGTGCCGACGCCGGAGCGGCCCAATCCGCTGGACATCGAGCGCGCCGCGCTGCCGGACCACGACGGCACAGCGGACGCGCCGGCCGCCCCGGTCTCCGCCCCCATGGCCGTCACCAACGACCTGCCGGAGCTGCTGGCCGCCCTCCCGCCGCGCATTCGTCAGCCGCTGGAGGCGCTGCCCGACGTGTCCGAGCTGCTGGAAGTGGTCCTGGACCTCGGCCGGTATCCCGAGGCACGGTTCCCGGATCGCGACGTCGTGCTCAGTAAGCAGGAAGTCGGCGCGGCCGATCTCGACTATGCCCGCGAGCGGGTGGGACGCTTCGGCGGCGACAATCGGGCCGGTATCGAGCGCACCCTGCACCGCATCTCTGCGATCCGCAATCGCGCGGGCACGATTGTCGGCCTGACCTGCCGCGTCGGTCGCGCCGTGTACGGCACCATTGACATCATCCGGGATATTGTCGAGACCGGCCAGAGCCTGCTGATCCTCGGACGGCCGGGGATCGGGAAGACCACAATGCTGCGTGAAGTGGCCCGCGTGCTCGCGGACGATCTCGGCAAACGGGTCATCGTCGTGGACACCTCCAACGAGATCGCCGGCGACGGTGACATCCCCCATCCAGGTATCGGCCGGGCCAGGCGGATGCAGGTGCCGACCCCGGCGCAGCAGCACGCGGTGATGATCGAGGCGGTGGAGAACCACATGCCCGAGGTCATCATCATTGACGAGATCGGCACCGAGCTGGAGGCGGCGGCGGCGCGCACCATTGCCGAGCGGGGCGTGCAGCTGGTCGGCACCGCGCACGGTAACAGCCTCGACAACCTTTTGGTCAACCCGACTTTGAGCGATCTCATCGGCGGTATCCAGCCGGTGACGCTGGGTGACGAGGAGGCGCGCCGCCGTGGCACCCAGAAGACGGTGCTCGAACGGAAGGCGCCCCCGACGTTCGAGGCGCTTGTCGAGATGCACCAGCGACAGCGGGTCCATGTTCACCATGACGTAGCGGCGACGGTTGACGCCTTGCTGCGCGACGTGCCGGTCCAAGTGGAAGTGCGCGGGTGGAACGACGACGGCACGATGACCCGCGACTACGAGGAGCTGGCGCCGGCTGCCGAGGAGTACGATTGGCCGGCAGAGCAGCCGCAGCGTCCCTGGCGGGGCCGCCGGACGAACGGCTCGCGCGGACGCGAGCGCCCCCCCGACCTGCTCGACCTAGAGCGGGACCACGATTGGCGCGCGGTGGTCGGCACGGTCGGGGCGTTCGAGAGCCGGGACACGGACGATGACGACGCGCCCGGCGCACCGCCGCGGCGGCCGGTGCGGCTGTATCCGTTCGGCATCAACCGTGATCGGTTGGCCCAGGCCAGCCGCACGCTCAACATCCCGGTGCTGCTCACGGACGACCTCGATGAAGCGGACGCGCTGATGACCATCAAGAGCCATTTCCGCAAGCAGACCGGCTTGGTGCGGCAGGCGCAGGCCCGCGGGGTGCCGATTTACGTCCTCCGCAGCAACACGGTAGCGCAAATGCAGCAGTCGCTCGCCGCCGCCTTCCAAGACGATTCCGAGCAGCCCCGCTCGCCGCGCCGGCAGGCGCTCAAGGAGACCTACGACGCGATCAAGCGCACCCTCTCGACGGCCGAGGCGATAGAGCTATCGCCCCAAAACGCGCCAATCCGCCGCCTCCAGCACGAGCTGGCGGCGCGGGCCAAGCTGATCTCCCGCAGTCTCGGGCAGGAGCCGAATCGCCGGGTGCGTATCTCGTCGCCACGCAGCGGCCGGCGGTAGCCACGGGACGAGCCGAGCGATGGCGCAGGGGGGAGCAGCGTGCCCGCACCAATGCAGACTCCGGCTCAAGCCGACCAGCGTGGCCTGTTCGTTTCCTTCGAGGGACCGGAGGGTGCCGGCAAGACGACCCAGATCGAGCTGCTGGCGCGGCGCCTGCGCGCGGCGGGGCAGGTGGTGCATACGACGCGCGAGCCGGGCGGCACCCCTTTGGGAGAACAGCTACGCGCCGTCCTGCTCGACCCGTCCGCCAGCGACCGGGACCCGGTCATCGAGGCGCTGTTGATGATGGCCGGCCGCCGCGACCATCTCCAGCAGGTGATCCGGCCGCGGTTAGCCACCGGCGCCGTCGTCATTACCGACCGCTACGTCGACTCGACCTACGCCTACCAGGGCTACGGCTCCGGGGTTGACCGGCAATGGATCGCGGTGACCATGGGCCTGGTGACGGATGGACTGCTCCCGGCACTGACGGTGTTGCTCGATCTCGACCCGGTGGTGGGATTGGAGCGCAAGTATCGTCTTTTCGAGGGTGATGAAACCGCGTCCAGCTTCGAGCGCCGCGCCCTCGCCTATCACCGGCGCGTGCGCGACGGCTTCCGCGAGCTGGCTCGTACCAACCCGGAGCGCTGGCTGGTGCTCGACGCGACGCAGCCCGTGGCGCAGGTTGGCGAGCGCATCTGGGAGCGCCTGGAGCCGCTCGTGCAAGCGCTGGCTACGCCGGAACGCGCCGAGAGCGTGAACGATAGCGCCGGGGCCTAAGTCGGCCGGAGCCGTATCTCGGCTTCAGCCGGAGGCAGCCACGGAGTCGGCCTGCTCCACCGTAGCGCCTGGAAGATCGCCCTCGACCCACTCCGCCCCGGAGCCGTAGATTTCCTTCTTCCAGATCGGCGCGGTGCTCTTCACCCGGTTGATGGCGTAGTGGCACGCCTCGAACGACTCGTGGCGGTGCGGCGAGGCCACTGCAATGACGACCGAGGCCTCACCGACCTGTAGGCGGCCGATGCGGTGGGCAATCGCGATCTTCTGCTCCGGCCACCGCGCGACTACCTCCGCCGCCACCTCGGCCAGCTTGGCCTCCGCCATTTCGGGATAGGCATCGTATTCGAGCACCTGCACGCGGTCCGTCTCGCCGCCGGGACCGGGGTCGGCGCGGACCACCCCAGAGAACACGCACAGCGCCCCGTCGGTAGGGGCTTGCACCGCGGCGATGAGCGCATCAACGTCAATCGGCTCACGAGTGATCCGGCAGAGTGCCATCCGTGCTACCTCCTGAGACCCTTGCATAAATTGTCATTCCCGCCTCCCCATCCGTCATTCCCGCGAAAGCGGGAATCCACCCCTCTACACCATGGTGGAGAGGAGGCCGGGGGGTGAGTCACGTCCCCCGGACCCGGCGCGCCGCCGCTCACCGGCGGTATGAAGACCACCTCGTCGCCGTCTGCCAGCACCGTCTCCGGGGAAACGTACTCCTGGTTGACGGCCGCCGTGCAAGTCAGTTCCCGCAGGGGAGGATTGGCCGCGGCGAGGCGTCCCCACAGGTCGCCGACCGTCGCGCCCTGCGGGAGCTCCCACCGCGCCGCGGTGTCGCCGATAATCTCGCGCACCGCAGCGAAATAACGCACTTGCACCCACATTGTAGCCGGAGTGTAGCACACCGCACGCGCCGGAGACGCCCCTCACCTTGGCCCCCACCCTCGCCGTCTCCCGGCCGCCGCGGAGGGCCATAGGGGGGCCGAGGCCGTGCGTTGACGGTCGGGCAACGCCGGGCTATCCTTAGCCTGGCCGCGCCAAGCTGTGCGAGTGGGGTGCCGGCCTGCGCGTCCGCGGGCTGTGCCGCCGCCATTATTGTCGTGGTCACGTATCCTCCGACCGTTCCTAGACGTTTCGGTTTCGGTAACTCCCCGGCTGCCTCCACACTAGCCACGCCACGACCGGTGGGCAGCGGTAGCAGAACGCGATTCCCTGCGTCGTGCCGGGGCGCCGACGGTCTATACGCATGAGTGCCGACGACCAGCTGCAAGGAGTTGATGGGCGCCGCTCGCCGGCCGAGTCCGGCACCCGGGGCCGCCACCGGCCGCCGGACCGGAGCGACGACCACACCGCACCCGATACCGACTCCGACTGGGAGCACCAGGAAGAATGGCTCGCGTCATCGGATGCGGTGGTAGACACGGTCGGCGACCTCGTTCCGGCTCCCACACCGCCCCCCGCGCGCCGGCGCCGGCGCACCGAGTGGTGGCTGCTGGCACCACTTGCGCTGGCCTTAATTGCGATCTTCCAGCTTGTGTTGGCCCAGCGTGGTCACCGCGATGCCGTCGTCGTCCTCGACACCAACTCGGATGCGGCCGTAGCCCAGCCGACGGCGGCTGCCACCGCCTCACCGGCGCCGCTACCGACGCCGAGCATCCGCTATAGCGCGAACCGCCTGGCACAGGCGGCCGGAGGATCGCTCGGCGCGGCCCCGATTGGCATTATCCCCGGTATCCCGGCGCTGGATGCCCAGGCCGCCGTGCTCGTGGACATGGATCGGCGCGAGGTGCTCTACGTGAAGAATCATCACCTGCCCCGCGCGATGGCGAGCACCGCCAAAATTGTCACGGCTATCGTTGCCCTCGAACATGCGCCGTTGAGCACGATCATCGCGGTGGATGCGACGGTGGTGGCAGAAATGAGGCCAGACGCAAACCGCATGGGCTTGCAGGCCGGTGAGCGTCTCACGCTCGAAGCGCTGCTCTACGGCTTGATGCTCGACTCGGGGAATGACGCTGCCGAGGTCATCGCGCGGGGGGTGTTTGGTGATCGCGCGCGCTTCATCCGCCTGATGAACGACCTGGTGACCAAACTGGGTTTGCAGAACACGCACTTTGCCAATCCGAGCGGGTTTGATGACCCGGCACAACATGCCTCGGCCTACGACCTCGCCGTATTGGCGACTTACGCGCTCCAAAACCCGACCTTCCGCGAGATCGTCGGTACGCGCCGCAAGGTTATTCACGCCAGCAGTGAGGCGGGACGAACGCACGGCTGGTTCGGCCCGACTAACCTCAATCGCTTGATCGGCAGCTACCCCGGCGCATTCGGCGTGAAACCGGGCTGGACCGGTGATGCCGGGTACACGCTGGTCGCGGCGGCCGAGCGCGGTGGTCGCTCGCTGCTGGCCGTCGTCCTCGGCAGCCGCAATCATTTCACCGACGCCGAGCGGCTCCTGAACTACGGCTTTGCCACCCCGGCCGGGTAGTGCGAAGTGGGCCTCGCCATGCCAACACTGCAAATGCAAGACTCTGATCCAGTCGCTCTCGCTGGCCAACCGCTACATCGCTGGGATGTCTCGCCGGCCGAGGCCCGCGCCATCCAGGACGAGTTGAGTAGCCGGGTGGGGCGGCACACCGCGCTGGGGAGCGTGCGCCTCGTCGCCGGGGCCGACGTCCACCCCCTGGGCGCGCGCTCAACGGGGCGGGGCGGCGAGATGGTGGGTATCGTCTCGGTCCTGAGCTACCCGGAGTTGACCCCGGTCGAGACCGCCCATGCCGTTGTGCCAGCCGAGTTTCCCTATGTTCCCGGCCTGCTCTCGTTCCGGGAGGCGCCAGCCGTCCTCGCCGCGATGGCCCGGCTGACCCGTGCGCCCGATCTACTCCTGGTAGACGGCCAAGGCTTGGCCCACCCGCGCCGGTTCGGCTTGGCCTGCCACCTCGGCGTGCTGCTCGACCTCCCGGCCATTGGCTGCGCCAAATCCATCCTCGTCGGCCAGCACGCCCCCCTAGCGGCGGAGCGCGGCGCTCGCGCAGCCCTGATCCACCAAGGAGACGCGGTGGGTGCCGCCGTGCGAACGCGAACTGGAGTGCAGCCGGTATACGTGTCCGTGGGGCACTGCGTTGATCTCGCAGCCGCCGTCACCTGGACCCTGCAATGCACGTCCCGCTATCGGATCCCCGAACCGCTGCGCCAGGCCCATCTGACGGCCCGCCGTGCCCGCACAACCCGGCAGCAGCTCTCGCTCGGCTAGGAGCACGTGCCCGCCGCCGTGTAAGGCCGTCGGGACCAATGGGAAAGGTTGCTGTCGTTCACTTGCTGTCAACGGCGCGCCAATAGCGGTCGAAGAAGAGCGTATCGTAGAGCACCGAGCCGACCAGCATCAGCACCGCGATCACCAAGACCGCCGCCGCGACCGGTCCCATCCACAGACTGAGGCCGGCCGGCCGGGGCAGGAAGGTGACGATGAAGTAGATTACGACGACCAGGCCCACGCGGATGGCGAGGCGAGCAAGGAGGCGGTAGAGGTAGCGCTGCCGCTCGGTGGCTGCGGTGGCAGGCATCGTTCCGGTCCTTTCGCTGCCGCCGAAATCCGTTCCCCGGCCGCCGGTTCGTGCCCTCTTGACAGGGAAGCCGGCCGCCCCTATTATAGAAGTAGAGGAGCAGTGGCTCCCACATCCACAGCGGAAGGAGGCGAGACCGTGATTGTTTTGCTTCGTAAGTATCCGTTGTCGGTCCTCGGGAGATGGCAAGTAGATTGTTAGTGCCCCTGTACCAGGGTGTACAGGGGCTTGCGACCCCGGACAGGCCCCCCACTTGACGGCTCCGCAAGGGTGCCGCCTGGGTGCCCGGAACGTCCGGCCTCGCTGAGGCGTGCGGGACGCCTCGTCCGGCTAGGTGACCAATACGAGGCAGGTATCATCGGTTGATGGTATCTGCCTCGCTTTCTTTGTCCGGCCACCGGTCGCACGAATCAGCCGCCGCGGCGGCTTTTCGGATTGATGGAACTCAGTCCCAATGAGCGAGCGTCCCTCCGCGCAGCAACTGCTCTGCCCGTACTGCTATCGGCAACTGCGGGGGCGCACCGGCTACTGCTCACGCTGTGGGTTGCCGATTGAGCCTGGCGATGCCCACGTAACCACGAGCGGGGAGTTGCTCGGCGCGCAGCCACAACCGGGGCGTTGGTGGCGTCGGCTCCGGCGCCTCTGGCGCTGGTGGTGAGCACCACCAGCGCCCTCGGATGACGGATGCTGTATAATGACCGATGTAGCATGCGGGGGTAGCTCAGTTCGGTAGAGCTCCTGCCTTCCAAGCAGGTTGTCGCGGGTTCGAATCCCGTCTCCCGCTCCACTAGCTATCAGCCGTCAGCGTCGTCTCCCCGCTCCCCCTCCCTGCCCTTCTTTTCCGACCGGATCATCCACAGGATGTTCAGTCCGGCTATCGCCGCCGCTGCCAGCCAGAGGAGCGTGCCGCCGTTCGCGTTGACCTGCAAGCCGACAAACAGCCCCACGTAGAACACTACGAACGCAACCACGAACAACAGCACGTGCGCGGTCTTCTTCAGCGCCGGGTGCATCGTCCTCCCCCTCTTTGAGCCTAGGCAGATTGTCCACCACCCGCCCGCCGCCCGTCAAGCAAGCGCACCGGGAAGATGCATCGCATCGGCACCACAAGCCGGCATTGTCAACGCTATAGCACGGGGACTAGCTTGACCCGCTTCAGATGATGAACATGCACTCGTGCAGGCTAGGTGCCGCTCCGAGCGGAGCCGAGTAGCGATAGGACAGGATTGAGGGCTATACTGCATCCCACTATGGGGATGCCGCCGATCGTCTTGGAAGGCGTGAGCGTAGTATTCATCGGCTCCTTCAATCCAGCCATTTTTCATCCGTCCTGGTATGTGGCGGAGGGCTTGTGGAGCAAGACTGAACTGGAGAATGCCGAAGTCGGCGTCATTGCAGCCGATGCATGCTCATTTCGGACAGAGCAATATACGCTCCAGGCTCTCAACAACAGATTTATGATTTCTACTACACAGCCGCCACTCTACGATTCATTGCGAGACCTTGCAATTGGGACATTCAGGATTCTCAGACACACACCTCTTGCCAAACTGGGACTCAACCGAGATTTCCACTTTCGTCTGGAGTCTGAAGAAGCCTGGCACACTATCGGGCATAGGCTCGCCCCCAGGGAACACTGGCAGCCTATCTTGGAAAATCCGGGCATGCGGTCCCTTGCGATCGAGGGTACGAGGCCCGATGGATTAGATGGTGCCGTGAATGTCCGGGTTGAGCCGTCGAATAGAATTGGGAACGGGTTGTTTGTAGAGATTAACGATCATTTTGAGGTTGACGACAACTCAGCCAGGAGCGCGAAGGCTATACTCAGAATCGCAGAAGAGCAGTGGTCTGCGTCGCAGAGGCGAGCAGATGATATAATCCAGCACATAGGGAGCTTATGCTGATGGCGCCAGCACGGTCGCACCCATCATTGATAAGCATTATAGGGCCACATGAAGGCACGTTTAAGTCCATGAAGCCGCGTCCAGAGGATACTGGTAGGTCGGTCGAGTTCGTACAGCGTCGTAAGGCGATGTATCCTCCGGAGATGGACGCAAGTGCGGCGAATATGCCCGATGTTCAGCCTTCCGAACTGGGGGCTGTGGCAATGACGGCAGATACCTCCGTTACGGAGACACAGACCTCGGCACCGCCAAGACACCAGAGACGCCCACCCCCTGGCGGCCCACGCGAACACTTCGATATCAAGGGCAAGTGGCACGGGCATGTAGTGTCCGTTGGCGATGAGACCTTCACAGCGATCATCGAAGATGTTCTTGAGCAGTCGCCGGTTGAGGAAGTGGAGATCTATCTTGAGGAGATATCCCCAGACGATCGTCCACTGGTGGTCCCCGGAGCGCACTTTTATTGGACCGTCGGCTACCTGGACGGGATTGGAGCTCCCCGCCGGCGTACCTCCATCATCACTATGCAACGGCTACCTGGCTGGACCGAGGACGACTTACGCGAGGCCCAAGGTTGGGCAGCACGCATTCAACAGTTAGCGGAGGATGCCTGATCTCGCCACACCGCCTCGTTCCGATGAGGTGGAAGTTTCGCTATTCGGCCCAGGATTCGGCGAATGCATCCTCGTGCATTTGGGTTCTGGAAACTGGTTGTTGGTTGACTCCTGCTTCGACCAGCGGCGTCGCGAGCAGCCAGCCCTGGCATACCTGCAGCGAATAGGCCATGACCCCGCTTCCGCAGTGCGACTTGTCGTCGCTACCCACTGGCACGACGACCATATCCGTGGACTGGCTAAGGTTGTACGTACCTGTGCGGCCGCCGACTTCTACTGCTCGGCGGCGCTGCGTTCGACCGAAGTGCTCACAGTGATCGGAACTCAGGCAGCATATACTCAGTCGTCGGGTGCTCGTGAGTTCCACGATGTCCTGGAACTCTTGGATAAGCGATCGGCAGGGCCCGGTTCGTCTTCCCCTGGCTGGACAGTTGCCGAGCGGCTCTTGTTTAAGCGGCGCCTGATTGACGAACGAACTGAGAGTACCGTGCTGTCGCTGTCGCCGTCGGATGCTTCAGTCACACGCGCAATTCAGGCCATCGGTCGTCTTCTCCCGCAACCGGGCGACTCACCGCGGCACTTACCGGCACCCTCGCCCAACGACACCGCAGTCGTCCTCTGGGTAAGCATTGGCTCCACAGCCATTCTGCTGGGCGCGGATTTGGAGAAAACGGCTAATCCTCATACTGGCTGGACGTGTGTCGTCAACGATCACGAGAGCCGACGGCCTGGAGAGCGGGCAGAGGTGTTCAAGGTTGCACATCACGGTTCGTCCAATGCTCATGACGACCGTGTATGGGATGGCATGTTGATGGCGCCTCCGTTTGCGCTCCTAACACCCTTTGTTCGTGGGAATGTCCAGTTACCTTCTGCTGATGACTGTGCGCGGATCAACTCGGCAACACCCCGCGCCTACATTTCTGCGCCGCCGACTGTCCGATCTGCAGTGAGACGGTCAGGAGTCGTCGAGAGGATGATGGCTGAGGTAACAAAGGAGCGTCACGAGCTAGACGGGGGATGCGGTCAGATTCGCTTACGCAAGGCCAATGCCCTGGAACGGGGCCAGAACTGGTCGGTGGATCTATTTGCCGGGGCTGGCCCGCTTGCCGCTGTGGCCCGCGCTCTGTAGTCACACATCACTCAATCACCGCACTCCCCATAGCCGCCGCTTGTACCTACTAGTGCTCTTGTCTCTGCCAAGCGCGCCGGCAGTTGCAGTGGTACTATCAACCGACCGGTGCCGAACCGGTGCCGAGGGGCGGAACAAAGTGATACAAGCACCCGGCGACATCCGAGCGCGGCTGCGGGGGCCGGTCAACTCCTTGCCGACGATCTTCACGCGCGATGGGGAGGTGGACCACCACGGTATCCGATCCGCGATTGACTACACCATCGCCAACGGCGGCAACGTCATCATGCTGACTTGGGGCGATAGCCTCATCTCGCTCCTGACCGATGACGAGGTGGCGGCCGTACACCGAACGGTAATCGAGCACGTCGGCGGCCGAGCCGTGACCATCGCCTGCGACAACATGTGGGGGCTGAACAAGGCCCTGCAGTTCGGCCGCTACGTCCGCGAGCTGGGGTTTGATCTGTACATGGTCCGGCCCGCCGGGTGGCCGGGGGCGCTCGGCACGCCCGAAACGCTGGCGGACTACTATCGAGCCGTCGTCGCCGAGATGCGCGTGATGCTGGTGGGCGACGTGCCCCTGCGGACCTGCGAGTTGATCGAAGAC
The DNA here is from genome assembly GCA_022826725.1 of Chloroflexota bacterium. GTDB lineage: Bacteria > Chloroflexota > UBA11872 > UBA12225 > JAJDUF01 > JAJDUF01. The sequence continues at coordinate 347,606 of JAJDUF010000016.1, read as the reverse complement.
GAGCCGAACGTGCTGGCCTTCAAAGAGGATTTCGGCTTGGACTACGCGCACGAGGTATTGCTGCGTTGGGGCGACCGTTGGACGATGGTCGGCGGCGGCGCGATGAAGCGTCACCATCTGCTGTGGCCACACGGCTGCTACGCCTGGCTGGATGTCTTCATCCGCTGCCACGCCGAGCCATCCCTGACGTATTGGGAGGCGATCCAGCGCCATGACAGCGCCGCCGCGTGGGCTACAATCAGGCGCTACGAGCAGCCGCTCTGGCAGGAGGCACGCCGGGTGCGGTACGGCTTTGACGGGCTGATGGCCCACGCCCTGCTGGAAATCTACGGCGTGGCGCCGCGCTGGCGACGGTCGCCGGCACCGAACGCTACCGATGACGAGATGGCGGCCCTGCGGACCTTCTTGCACGGTATCGGCTTGCTCTAGCCCCGGCCCGTCATTCCCACGTCCCCCCGCCGCAGCGGGGGGACCATAGGGGGCACCCGCGAGATTCCCGCAGAAGCAACACACTGCCGACTCAAGGCGAGGGCCGGAAGGGAGCACCAGGCATGACCACTCAGAGAACCCCGCGTGGTGTGCAGCGTTCGCTCGACCTCTACCAGCAGGCGCTCCACCTCATTCCCGGCGCCACGCAGCTCATCAGCCGGCGGCCATCGCGCTTTGCCTACGGTGTCAGCCCCGTCTACGCGGCCCGGGCCAAGGGCGCGCGGGTCTGGGACGTGGACGGCAACGAGTATCTCGATTGGATGAGCTCCGTCGGCGCCATCGTCCTGGGCTATGCCGATGAAGTGGTGGATGCGGCCGTCAAAGAGCAGATTGACGCCAGCCCCATCTATACCCTCAACCACGAGCGGGAGATCGAGCTGGCCAAGGAGCTGGTCCGCACGATCCCGAGCGCCGAGATGGTGCGCTATGCCAAGGGTGGTGGCGAGGCCTGTACCATCGCGGTACGCATCGCCCGCGGCATGACGGGACGGGATAAGGTGCTGTTTTGCGGGTATCACGGCTGGCACGACTGGTATCTGGCCGCCAACCTGGCCCCGGACGACCGGCTCGACGACCACCTCTTTCCGGGGATCGAGCCAATCGGGGTACCCCAAGGGCTGGCCGGTACGAGCTACCCCTTCCCCTACGGCGACCTGCCCGCGCTGGAGCGGCTCTTGCAGCAGCACGCGGGCGAGGTCGCTGCGATCATCATGGAGCCGCTGCGCTCGGAGCGCCCGCCCGCCGGGTATCTGGAGCATGTGCGCGAGCTGGCTACGCGCGAGGGGGTGGTGCTCATCTTCGACGAGGTAACGTCGGGCTTTCGCCCCGCGCTCGGCGGTGTACAGGAGTACGTCGGTGTCACCCCCGATATGACGGTGCTGGCCAAGGCGATGTCCAACGGCTACGCGATGGGTGCGGTGGTCGGCCAACGTTGGGTGATGGAGCCGGCCAGCCGGATGTTCATCTCCAGTACCTACTGGAGCGATACGCTCGGTATCACCGCGGCGCTGACGACCATCCGCGAGCTACGGCAGCGCCAGGCGATTGCCCACATCCACCACATCGGCCGACTCATCAAGGCGGGGATCAACGGTGCGCTCGAGGAGGCGGGGCTTGATGCGGAATGCGCCGGGGCCGACTGGCACCCGTCACTACACTTCCGGGTTACCGACCCCACGCTGCGCCAGCAGGTCCTCACGCTCTACATCCAGGAGATGGCCAAGCGCGGCATTATCGCCCCCCACGCCTTCTACCTGAACGCCGCCCATACGGAAGCGGACGTGGCGCGCACGGTGGCAGCAGCGCAGGAGGCCTTCGTCGTCATCCGCGTGGCCCTGGAGAGCAACCGCGTGGCCGAGCGGCTGGAGGCGCCAATCGTTTCCGAGCCGTTCCGGCGCCTTGTGACGTAACCCCATGACGCCGGGTGACACGGAGGAGAGTGTCATCATACAGGAGGTAAGCAACCACTATGATGACTAAGGCTCCGCGTGTGTGGTCGGACCTGCCGATCCCGCCGGGCGAGGTCTTGGCGGAGGAACTCGATGCTCGCGGAATGACCCAGAAGGAGCTTGCGACACGGCTCGGCCGGCCAGCACAGGCCATAAACGAGATCATCAAGGCGAAGAAGGCCATCACCCCGGAGACCGCCATTGGACTGGAGCAGGTACTCGGGATTGATGCCCAGTTCTGGACCCACCTCGAAGCCGATTACCGCCTGACCCTGGCGCGGAATCGTGACCGGGACGCGCGCGCAGCGAAGATGAGCCTTGAGCACTCGCCGAGCCAGGCCTAGCCGCCGTCCAGGGCCATACCTCAGCCCAGGTCCGAGCGCTACACCCCCTCTCCAAATGTTGGAGAGGGGGCCGGGGGGTGAGGTCGGCCCCGCCCGCCGCTCTCCGCCGAAAACCACCCTTGTCAGGGACCATAGGGGGGCTACATCCCACCACCCGATTAAGTTCGCAACCTTCATCAGGGCAGGGGAGTCTGGGTAGGAGCGGGTCCCCTGGCCACTACCCTACGTCTGGCACACCGGGTAGTCCGCCCGGGGCGGCACGCCGCTAGACGGGTACGGCGGCCCCAGCGTAATCCGGTCGAAGAAGCCCGCATCTGCTACTGTCACGTTGCACCAGTAGTATCCTCGCGCCTGGAATGTCGCCAGGTCCGGCACGTGGCGCCACTGGCCCAACTCCGCATCGTAGGCCAAGATGCGGTCATCACCGCCGTCGAACCGCCGCGTCAGCATGTTCGGCCACGGATACTGGTCGTCCAGCGGGATGGCCAGGATAACTCCCACCGGGAACTAGAACGGCGCTACACCTGGCGACTGCGGTGCAGCTTTGCCCCGTCAGAGGGTGAGGCCACCTTAGCTCCCGGCAGCCGCATAGCGCGGCGCGCGCGGTGCGCGGTCACGTTGTAGACGCAGGCGGCAATCATCCAGGGGCAGCGAGACCCGTGCTCCGCCGCGCCGGTGCGATTCGATAAAGCCGAAGATGATCTCCGTGTTCGCCCGCGCGACCCGCACGCCGCCGCGCGTCGGACCGCCGGTGTCCAGCGCCTGCACGAGGTCTCCGACGAGCCGGAGGGTGTTGCTGCCCGGCGTGTAGGCGAGCGCCGGCGCCGCTTCCAGCACGGCACCAAAGGTGTGGAGGCGCTGCTCCAGGAACGACGCGCCGGCCGGCGCAGGCCCCCGGCGCTCGCGGCGCCGCACCAGAAAGTCAACGTCCTGGTTGCTCGCGGTGATAATCCCGTCCTCGCAGACGGCCTCGTAGTCCTGGCCCCGCGGACCGCGCATGACGTGGACCGTCACCCCGTTGGCAAACCCGAACAGGCCCTCCGCGTTGGGGTCCTCGCGCACCTCGTCGCCGACGATGATCTCATCGCCGCGGTCTACCCACCCCTGCGCCCAGAGCACCGGCTCGTCGCCGTTGAGGAACTGGACCAGGTCGAAGTTGTGGCTGGACGAGTTGAACAGGGCGCTGTTGTTGTAAATCAGTAGCAGCTCAAGGGTGCCCAGCTCGCCGGAGGCGATCAGCTCCCGCATCTTGGCGTAGCCGGGGTGCCAGCGCCGGTTGGTGCCCATGTTGAAGACGACCCCGTGGCGCTCCACCGCCGCCTCTATCGCATCGGCCTCCTGGAGCGAGGCGCACAGCGCCTTCTCGCAGTAGAGCGCCTTCACGCCGTGCTCGGCCGCGTAGATGGCGATCTCGGCACGCTGCTCCGGCTGGGTGGCGATGCTGAGGATGTCCGGCTGCTCCTTGGCGAGCATTTCGCGGTAGTCGGTGTAGAGATGGGCCTCCGCCACGCCGTAGCGGTGCCCGAACTGCGCCAGGACGTCGGGCCGCATGTCCACACCGGCCACGAGCGCGGTGCGGTCGTGGGCTTCGTAGCCCGCGGCGTGGGAGTGAGGGGCATAGCGGCCGGGCAAGCCGACGAACTCGTTGTCAATGAACGCGCCCATCCGGCTACAGCCCACGACGGCGGCACGATATATCCTGCTCATTCGCTCTCTCCTAGCGACCCTAGCCATCACCCCTGATAGAGGTGGGTTCTTGTGTTTGTGTAGGGTCGGATTGGACCTAACCCCCGGCCCCTTCCCTCCAGGGAAGGCTGACTGGGGTAGGTACGGGTCAAGCCGTAGGGGCGCACCATGGTGCGCCCGTCCCCCCGCCGTGCGGGGGGACCATAGGGGGGCCACTCACCCGCACACCGTGAGGTTTTTCGGTACGGAGTTGCCCACCTCCGCCCCGACGCAAACCCCCATCCTGTCCATCCTGTCTATCCATGTAAAATACCTACCCCTGTGAGTCCAGGGAAGGGGGGCATCGCAGCAATTGGCTACTGCTGCCTGCAAGGGAAAGCGATCCGCCCGGCGACTGTCGGCCCCTTCCCTTTAGGGAGGGGGATGGGGGTAGGTCCGCCTCTCTCCACGAAAAACCTACCCCTGTCAGCCTATGCCCCCGTCCCGACCGGGCACCGCGACTGCCTACACCGGCGGGTGCTGGTCGAGCAGCAGTTGGGCTACGCGATGCTGTTCCGCCAGCCAGTCCTTGACCCCGATCTCCTTCCGCATCACCGGACCACAGTCGCGCACCTCCGGGTACGTCTTCGCCATGGAGGGGATCGGTGGCCAGCGCCAGCTGTAGGGCGAGAGATCAATGAAGCCCTTGAGCTGCGGATCGGTCTTGAGGTATTCGACGAGCACCGGGTCCGTGAGCACCGACTTGCTGACTGGAGTGCCCGTGGACTTGATGACCATCTCGGTCTGCTGGGGTGTCGCGGTGATCCACTTGGCGACCAACGCCGCTGCCTGCTGCCGTTCCGGCGGAATGCCCTTCGTCACGATGAGGTTGTGCCCACCGCTGTTGGCGAAAAGCTCCGTCTTGATCGGAGTATTGACTACCCCGAAGTCCGGCGCTTCGTTCTTCCGGAGCGTGGGGATGCGATACGGCCCCTGCTGCTCGAAGCCCACGTTGTTCAGGGCGGCCTTGTAGAAGTTGGCCTTCCCATCGGGGGGACTGAGGCCACTTTCGACCAGGTGCAGCAAGTACTCCAGCACCTCCACGTTCTCCGGGCTATCGAGGAGCATCTTGCTCCCGTCGTCGCTGATGACGCGCCCACCGTTGGTGCCCACAAACCGGTACCAGCGAGTCCAGTACCAAGAAATGCCCCAGACCTCGTCGGGAACTGAGACCTTGGTGGCCATGTCAGTGAGATCGTCCCAGGTCCAGCCCAGCTTGGGATGGGTAATACCCTTCTGGTCCAGCAGGCCCTTGTTGAAGATGAAGGCGTCGTTGTTGGCATACGCCGGAATGCTCACCAGTTTCCCGGCCCACATGGAGCTACCGAGCATCTTCTCGTAGAAGTCCGCGCGCTGCGCCGCCCAGTCCGGCTCCACTTTCAAGATCGGCTCCAGATCAATGGTGACACCATCCACGAACAGGCCACCCACCTGGATATGGCTGTAGTGCCCCATATCGGGCGGCGTGCCAGCGGCAGCCAACAGCCTGATCTGCTGGTGGCTGACGTTCTTGCTCTGATCGTCGAAGTTGACCGTGATCCCCAGGTCGGTCGTCTTGTTGAACATGTCCAGCAAACCGTAGCGAGCGATGCTTTCGGGGTGCGTGAAGTTGAGGTTGGACACGTAGCTGACGACCACGGCGTCCTTCCCGGCTGCACCCGCAGCGCCCTGCGCGCCCTGCGCCCCGGTGGCACCCTTCGCACCCGCCGGCCCCGCCGGACCGGCCGGCCCCGCCTGGGGCTGACCCACATAGCGCACCGTTGGCTCCCCGCAGGCTGCGGCCAACAGCCCGCCGAACACGGCAGCAGAACCGCCCAAGTACCGTCGGCGTATCATGCGCTCCATCCGGCTCCCTCCCTGTGACTACACTCCCTCTGGCGAGGGAGGCTCCAACTCACCATTTACGTACTCAGCCTGGCATATGGTGAGTGCCCGGCTACTATAATGCTTCTTTCCTCCATATGTCCAGGCCAGGCCCCTCGTCCCCCCGCCGCAGCGGGGGAGGGAACAGGCCGTTCTCCCCGCCTGCGCCCCGGCCCCTTGTCCGGAGCCGACCACGCGCTGAAAGCTAACAGCTAACGCAGTCGCGTTCGGGTATAATCTCGCTTCCCTGTCGCCCGAGTCGTGCGAGGTGGCCATGCGTCTGTACTGGGAAGTGGCCAAGCGCTCCTTTCAGCGCCAACTGGCGTATCGTGCCGCCACGCTCGCCGGTCTCGTGACCAACGCCTTCTTCGGCTACCTACGCGGGGCCGTGTTTATGGCCCTGTTCGCCACGCGACCGGAGGTCGCCGGTTGGGACGTCCGCGACGCCTTGACCTACACCTGGCTGACCCAGGCACTCATTATGATCGTGCAGCTCTGGGGCTGGTGGGAGGTCGCCGACAATATCAAGACCGGCGACGTGGCCTCCGACCTCGCCAAGCCGTTCGATTACTACACCTTCTGGTTGGCCCGCGACCTCGGCCGCGCCTGCTACCACCTGCTGGCGCGGGGCCTGCCCACCTTCCTGATCGGCTTCCTCTTCTACGACCTGCTCCTCCCGCCCACGCCGCTCGTCTGGCTCCTGCTCGCCGTCACGCTGCTCTTCGCGGTGGTGATGAGCTTTGCGTTCCGGTTCATCATCAACGTCGCGGCCTTCTGGCTGCTCGATACCCGCGGGTTGGCTACCGTGATGGGCGGGATAATCTTCCTGTCCGGGTTCATGGTCCCGGTGGCCTTCTTCCCCGGCTGGCTCCAGGCAGTCGTGGGCTGGCTGCCCTTCACCGCCATCGTGATGCTGCCGATCGAGGTCTATCTCGGCAAGATGACCGGCTTGGCACTGTTGGTTGAGCTAGGCCGCCTGACGGTGTGGGCCGTCATCCTGATTGCTGCCGGCCGTCTGGTCCTGGCGGTAGGCGAGCGCCGCCTGGTGGTGCAGGGAGGGTAGCGTGCCTCAGCAACGGTTGCTCCCGCGGCACAGCGCCCCCGCCCGGTTGATGGTCTGGTCCGGCTGGCTGGATGAGGCCCGCTTCCTCGGGCGCCTCTATGTCCGGCTGATCGGTATTCACGCGCGTTCCACCATGCAGTACAAGGTTTCCTTTCTCCTGCGGACGGCCGGGAGCTTCGGGTCCGTGTTCCTCGAGTTCGCCGTCATTGTGATGCTGTTCCAGCGTTTCCCGCATCTGGCCGAGTGGTCACTCGCCGAGGTTGCGCTGCTCTACGGTATCTCGGCCGCGGCGTTCGGCCTCTCGGAGCTACTCTGTGGGGCGCTCGACACTGGCCTCTTTGCCGAGTTGATCGTCCGCGGCGACTTCGACCGCATCCTTACCCGTCCGGTGAGCGCGCTAATGCAGGTCGTCGCCAGCGAGTTCTCCCTCCGCCGGCTGGGACGGATCGCGCAGGGTGTGGGCGTGCTGGTCATCGCCGCTGCCATGCTGCCCGGGGTGTGGAGTGTGGGGAAGGTCATGTTTCTAGCGGCGACCTTGCTATCAGGCACGGCGATCTTCATCGCCATCTGGCTGCTCGGCGCGGCCTTCTGCTTCTGGACGGTCCGCGCCACCGAGGCGGTCAACGTCTTCACCTATGGCGGCACGACTCTTGCCAGTTACCCGCTGGACATATTCGACCGCTGGGCGCGGCAGTTCGCCCTGTTCATCCTGCCGTTGGCCTGGGTCAGCTACGTCCCGGCACTCTACCTGCTCGACCGCGCGGACCGGAGCGGGCTACCGACGTGGCTGCCGGCCCTCACGCCGTTGGCCGCAGTGATCGCGTTGGCGGTGGCCGGCCTGGTCTGGAGCGTCGGCGTGCGCCACTACCAGAGCACCGGGAGCTAGGATGACCGCGTTGATTGCAGTCGAGGACTTACGCAAGACCTTTCGCGTGGCGCACCATCACCGCGGTGCGCTGGGGGCGTTGCGGAACCTGGTCGAGCGGCGCGGCCGGGTCGTCCCCGCCGTGGACGGGATCACCTTCCGTATTGAGCGGGGCGAGATGGTGGGTTGCATCGGTCCGAACGGCGCCGGCAAATCCACCACGATCAAGATGCTCACCGGCATCCTGGTACCGAGCAGCGGCCGGGTCGAGGTGGCCGGGCTGGTCCCCCACCGGCGCCGGAAGACGCTTGCCCGGCGCATCGGCGTCGTGTTCGGGCAGCGCACGCAGTTGTGGTGGGACCTGCCGCTCATCGAGTCGCTGGAGTTGCTGCGCTTCATCTACCGCGTACCGGCCGACCGGCACCGGGCCAACCTGGACTTCTGCACGGAGCTGCTGGAGTTGGCACCGTTCCTGGATACCCCGGTACGCCAGCTTTCGCTCGGCCAGCGGATGCGCGGCGATCTCACGGCCGCCTTGCTGCACGATCCCGAGATTCTCTATCTGGATGAGCCGACCATCGGCCTCGACGTGGTAGCCAAGCACCGTATCCGCGAGTTTCTCCGGCGGCTGAACCGCGAGCGCGCCGTCACGGTGCTGCTCACCACCCATGATATGGCCGACATCAGCCAGCTTTGCGAGCGCCTGCTGATTATTGACCGCGGACGCCTGCTGTACGACGGGGCATTGGAGACGATCCGGGAGCGGTACGGCCAGGAACGAATGCTCGTCGTGGATTTCGTGGATGCTGGCGGCCCCGTTCAAGTGCCGCACGCGACCGTCGAGCGTGTAGACGGCCCCCGGCAATGGCTGCGGTTCCGCCGCGAGGAGACTACCGCCGCGGACTTGATCGCCGCGCTCGCCACGCGCTACGAGCTACGGGACCTGACGATTGAGGAGCCGGAGATCGAGGCCATCATCCGCGATCTATACAGCGTCGGCCAAGCCATCCCCCCGGCCGCCACCGAGTCGTGCTCCGAGACAGCTTGACCGGCGCGCCTGCCTACAGCCATTTTCCTACGGCAACATCCCCGATCTTGAAAATGAAGTTGCCCGGCCCTAGCTTCTCTACGGCCTTGTCTATCAGTTCATCCAAGTCAGGGCCGATAAGGGTATCGCCGTGGGGAGAGACGGCAAGATACTCTCCGCGATGTTGCGGTTCCAAGGGCTTGCCGTACTGCTCGTACAGCATATCGGAGTCTTCCAGCTTCGGTACCTTCACGGCTGCCATTCCGTTGCCCCATCTCAACGGTTAAGATGCTGGTCGAACCAGGCAAGCACACGCCCCACGAGGTCACGGCGATTTGCCTCGCTGTAGTTCGTTGGGACGTGGCCTTCGCCGTGATAGCGCAGGAGCGTGACTTCCTTCTCCAAGCGGCGGAGGCCGACGAACATTTCACCCCCCTGCTCCACGCCAACGGCGTCATCCTCGATACCGTAGATCAGGAGTAGGGGTGTCTCCACACGGTCGAGGAAGAAGACCGGCGACGCTGCGACGTAGTCGAAGGGCCGCTCCCAGGGTGGCCCACCCAGCGCACCTTCCTCATTGTGCAGGCCGTACATATCCGGCGACCCATCGGGCCAGAGACGCAGTTGCCCGAAGTGACTTGCGGCGTCGGATGTGCCGGCAGCGCTCACGGCTGCCTTGAAGCGGCCGGTCTCGGTGATGATCCGATTGACCGCCGCGCCACCGCCGCTGTGGCCCATGACGCCGAGCCGGTTGGGATCGGCGATTCCCAGCCGCACCGCCTCGTTCACGGCCAGCAAGACGGCGGTGGTGAGGCGTGCATCCGGCACACCGAGCTCCTTGGCTGGAGTATCGGGCATCAGTACTGCATAGCCACGACTGGCTAGGAGCTGGGGATGCAGGATACCGGAGTAATTGTCCCAATCGTGCAGTACTTCGGAGAGCGACCAGCCTGGATACACGTAGCTGATGAGCGGTACGCGCTGACCATCACGATAGTCCGCTGGTAGCAGTACGGCTCCCCGCGCCTGTTCGCCGGTGGTGGTCTGCCAGGAGATGAGCCGCGCTTTACCCAGCGCGACATCTTCCAGGTGGGGATTGAGATGGGTGATCCGGCGCCGCTCTCGGAACGTGGGATCGGTCACCCAGAAGTCCGGCGGATGTGCCTCATCCTCGACCGCATACACCACCGTCCGGCCATCAGCAGAGACGTCGCCGAAATAGCTGTCAATGACACCCACCGGCGCGACATGCAGGACGCGATCTTCGGCCAGCAGGCGTTCCGGTGGTGCCCCATCCAGTGGCACGCGCCAGACCTCCGATCGCCCGGTTGCTTTGTCGCGCGCACCCACGACGCAGTTGCCACCATCGGGACTCCAGAACCGGCCCGTCTCGATACGGCGCATGACACACAGACGGCTCCGCTGTTCCGGCAGGTCGAGCGGGCGCGGTTCCCGTGATCCCGGACCCTCGGTGGAGATAAGCCACAGACGGCCGCCGCGCTCGCGGCCCAGGAGTTGCTTGCCAGCGGGATGCCAGAGCAGGAAGCGCACGTCTAGCTCGACATCGAGCGGTAGCTGGCGCGGCTCCCCTCCGTTGGCCGGGGCCAGCCAGAGCCGTCCGTCGCGGACATAGGCCAGATGCCGCGAGTCCGGCGACCAAGCCGGGTCGTGCCGGCCGCGCCCGCCCCGGTCCAGCCCTTCGGCCACCAGGCACGGCGTACCGCCCGCGGCAGGCAGGAGGTACAAGGGGTGCGTGTATTGATACTGTGCCAAGCTCGGCCGGGTGTCCGGTCCCACGACGGCGAGCCATTGGCCATCCGGCGAGGGATGGACCCCCATCGGCCCGAACTCCGTGGACAGCCGCTCGGTAGTGCCGGTGCGAACGTCAACGATCCCAACGTCGCACAGTCGCCGTGCGGGTTCGTTCGCTCGTGCCGTCGGGTCGTGGGACGGTGGCGGTGGTGACACGAGTACGTCCACGGTTGGCCCGTCCGTCGGGCCGGGCGGCGCTGCCGATGGGTCGGTTGCTGCCGGCTGCCATTGTTCCGGAAGCAAGAGTACGTATACGCGGGAGCTGTCGGGACTCCAGCGCGGCGTGTCCTGCCACGGCGTGAAGAGCGCCTGCTCGGATAGGACTTCTACCGACCCCACTGCCGGTTGCCAGCACCACAATTGCACGACGCCACCGTGGTCTGCGTAGAAGGCGAGGTGGGTACCATCGGGACTCCAACTCGGCCGCCAGCTCCGGCCCTCGTCACCGAGCAGCGGCCACGACTCGCCGTGCTCGATGTCCGTCACCCAGAGTTGGGCGCCGGCCACATTGCTGCGTATCCCGGAGGGCAGGACGGACTGAGATTCATCGCTGCGAGCCTCCAGCCGCGCAGCGAACGCCAAGTACCGCCCGTTCGGGCTGAGAGCAATCCGGTGCTGATTCCACGGCGTGCGTACCGCCAACAGATCATCGAGTGTGAGCGCACGTCGCCGGGTCGTGGCTGTGCTCACCGTTGTGTTCATGCGGCCAGCATACGCTCATTACTTAAATGAGTCAAGTGTGTTAGTGGCAGACAGCCGGCGATAGGCGCCGTGTCGCGGCCTACTGCACGTCCGTGATCTTGGCGGCGATAGCCGCCGTGATCTCCTCGGCGGTGCTCGTGCCGGACCAGAGCTTGCGGAACTCTTCCCCCGCTACGGCTCGGACCTCGTCAATCCGCGAGATCAGATACGGCGTGCGGGGTCGGACGAGCGCGCCGGGCACGGCCGCCCGCCGGTCGTGGGGCGGCTCCGGGGGTTGGAGGTAGCCTTCATCGGCGAGCAAGGACGGCGCTTGCGGGTGCCAGAGCCGGTTTTCCCACTCGGCTTGCTGCACGTCGGGAGCAATCAAGAACTGGGCCAGCTCCCAGGCTTCTTCCGGCTGGCGACTACCCCTGAGTATGGCAGCTACGTCCGGCCGATAGTGACCCTGCACGCCGAGATTACCCCGTGGCTGGGGAGCCATACTCCAGTCGAACGATACTTCCTGCTGCGCCAGGGCCAGCTCGGCCTCGGCCGGCGCGTACCACATCGCCACGTCACCACTGGCAAAGGCGGCGAATCCGTTCCCCGAAAAGATGTTGGGTGCCGGCGCGACACCGTGCTGCAAGTGCAGGTCGGCCAGCCACTGCAACGCGCCGACGGCCAGCGGCTCGTGGATCACCGGTTCACCGTTTCGGTTCAGCAGCTCGTCGCCACCATTGCCCCACAGCCAGGCGTGATAGGCCTCGTCAATGCCGTGCAAGGTGGTCCCCCAGCGCGCCGGAGTGTCACCGTCCGCCGCCGTGGTCAGCTGTTGCGCTGCGCTGAGGAAGTCTTGCCAGGTCCAGTTCGGAGGCGGAAACGGCACGGAGGCGTCCTTGAAGTGGCTGCGGTTATAGAACACGACGTAGAGGCCGTTATTGCCCCGCGGCAAGGCCACCCACTCACGTTCGTAGGTACAGACGTCGAACGGTGCCGTGAGGTCATCGGGACGAAACCCGTCCCGCCGCATGTAGTCGCCGAGCGACAGAACGGCATCTTCCGCATAGAACGTCGGCGCCGACCAGGACGGCAGGTGGACCAGGTCGGGCAGGCTGCCACTCGCAAACAGGCTGACGAGGCTCGCCACGTGCTCGGTGGCGGTGGGCGCAGCGATGACGTTGACCGCGATGGCCGGATAGTTCCGTTGGAAGCTGAGCAGAGTCCAGTCTTCCTTTTGCACGCGCTCCGGTGACCCCCACGTCGTATAGATCAACTCCACCGGGTTTTCGGTGGTCAGTGGCACGTCCGATAAGTCTTCGCCAAAGTCACAAGCGGCGATCAGCAAGGGGGTGGCTAGGACCGCCGCGACCCGTTGCAGCACCGCGCGGCGGCTCCGGCCGGCAGCCGTCGTAGCTGGCAGTGTGTGCATCGAATCGTTGCTCGAGCTGGCCATCACCGTGCCGCCTACTCACCTTTTGCTCGTCCGGCTGCGTACCTGCTGCGCCGGGGTCCACCTACCAGCCAGTATAGAACACGCCGCCGGGGCCCAGGCCAAGGCGACGCTGCGGCTGCTAGGATTGTGCCCAGCCCAGGCGCTGATGGGGAGATTGATGGCAGAGACGAGTAGTGACTATGTCCAACAGGTGGACCAGGAGAGCCGGCCGGCCTTGCGCCCGGTGGAGCCGCGGTGGATCAGCTACCAAGGCGAGCAGCGCCTCTGGCTGCGCGATCCCCTCGCCTTGAGCGAGCGCATGGTCCTGCTGCCCGCCGTCGTCGCGCCGCTGGTTGCGCTGCTCGACGGCGAGCGCACACCGAGCGGGATCAAAGCAGCCTTCGAGGTGCGCTATGGCACGCGGCTGCCGCCGGGGGTTGTCGAGCAGTTCCTGGCGGCCTTGCAGGAGGCGGCCCTGCTGTTCGGCCCGGTCTACGAGGCGGCGCGAGAACGCGCACTCGCCGACTACCGCGCCGCCCCCTGCCGCCCGCCGGCGCTCGCCGGCAACGGCTATCCGGCCGACCCGGCGGCCCTGCACCAACTGCTGGCGCGCTATGCGGCCGAGGCCGGCGTGAACGGTGCGGCGCTCGCCAACGGTCGGCTGCGGGGGCTGATTACGCCCCACATTGACTACGCTCGCGGCGGCGCCGAATACGCGCGGACCTGGCTACCGGCCCGCGAGGCCGTTGCCGCGGCGGACCTGGTCGTCATCTTCGGTACCGATCACGCCGGGAGCGCCGGCGCGTTGACCCTCACCCGCCAGCGGTACGCCACGCCCTGGGGCCCGTTCCCGCAGGACCAGGCGGTCGTCGAGGGCTTAGTCGCTGCCCTCGGCGAGGAGGCGGCGTTTGCCGAGGAGCTGCATCACCGCAGCGAGCACTCCATCGAGCTGGCGACCGTCTGGCTGCACTGGCTCCTGCGCGAGGCTGGGCGCGCCGATGACCTCCCGCCGCTCGTCCCGATCCTCTGCGGCTCCTTTGCGCCCTTTACGCACGGCGCGGCCGATCCGCTGGCCGACCTGGCGCGGGCGCAGGCGCTCGCGGCGCTGCGGGCGACCACCGCCGGGCGGCGGGTGCTGGTCGTGGCATCGGCCGACCTGGCCCACGTGGGCCCGGCCTTTGGTGACGAGCGCGGCTGGGACGTGCTCGCGCGTGCCAGCCTCAAGGCGAGCGACGAGCGGCTGCTGGCGGTCGCCGCGACCGGCGATCCGGCCGACTTCCTGGCCACGCTGCGTACCAATCAAGACGCGCACCGCGTCTGTGGCCTACCACCGATCTACTGGGCGCTGCACGCGCTCGACGGCACAAGGGGCGAAACGCTCGGCTACGACCAATGCCCAGCCGACGAGGCCGGCGCCTCCTGGGTCACCATCGCCGGCATGGCCTACACGTGACCCGCGTGCGCCTCACCCCCGCCCGTCATTCTCGCGCAAGCGGGAATCCCAACCCCCTCTCCCCCTGGGAGAGGCCCCTGACTGGAGTAGGTACCGGTTAAGCCGTAGGGGCGCCACATGTTGCGCCCGTCCCCCGCACTGCGGGGGGACCATAGGGGGGCTACGCACCCGCACACCGGGAGGTTTTTCGGTACGGAGCTGCCCGCCTCCGCCCCGACACAAACTCCCATCCTGTCCATCCATGTAAATACCTACCCCTGTGAGGGGACCACAGGGGGCCGGTTGAGATCCGATGCCAGCGCCCCCTCCTTGTGCCTCGGTTCCGGCAGGCCGTATAATGGTGCGTACCGAGGGGCGCGTAGCTCAGTTGGTTAGAGCGCGCGGTTCACATCCGCGAGGTCCGGGGTTCGAGTCCCTGCGCGCCCACCAGTGTGTTCGAACGGCGTTTTCCCCTATGGGGGCATACCCCCGCGAGGCGCGGCTACTCTCTGGCCTGGATGACGACGCGACCACCGTCCACGACTTCGATGTGCAGGTTGTGGCGGTCCAGCAGCCGCATACCCACCAGAGGCGTGGCGTCGGCGGCGTCTGCCTCTATGTATACCGGCTGGCCGTCCCAGAGCACAGTGACATCGTAGACATCGAAGGGCACTTCACTGCCATCGGCGAGGGTCGCCCAACCCCTGCTGCGGTAGCGCAGCCCCAACTCCGCCACCATCGCCGGAGTCACGGTCAGAAATCCGGTGAAGCCGGTGTCTATCACGGCCTCGATTTCCTGTGACTGACCCGATGGGCCTTGTACGCCAAGGGTCACCACCGGCTCATAGGCGGCGTTCACTACTCCCTCTATCACTCGGCTCTCCGCAGGGGACGCCCCCCAAAGTGATGCAGCGCCCGGTACCCGACCCGCAGGCACCAGATGTCATAGGCGGCCGGGTGTTGGGTCCAGAGGCGGTCCGTCGCGGCAATCACGTTGTCGCCAATGGCCCAGTTGCCGCTCTCCACGTCAATGGCAACGACCTCCCCATGGTGGTCGGCCTCAACCTGGTGACGGATGTCCCGCTCATATATCTCGTCGCCGAGGCGGGCCGTCTCCTCAGCGGGACGGTTCGGCGGCGACGTGCGCCTGACGGGCTGCGTGGGCGCCGTCGTCTCCGCGTCTCTCATGCGTCCCCCTTGCAAAGGCATTCCTCTACCGGGTAGACCCTACCACCCTACTACCCGCTCCAGGATCGGCTCGACGGCTGACGTGGACATGGACCCTGACCAAGGGGGCAGCCAGCTTGGCCGAACACGGACAGTCATTACACTGTCCGTGCCGGCCGATAGGTTGTGTTGGGTACTACTCCTCTTCGGGGAGGAGGACGACGCGCACGTAGCGGTCGTCGGTGAGGTAGCGCTCCGCGGCAGCGGCCACCTCCTCCAGCGTTAGAGATTCCAGCAATTCGTCGAAGGCGACTATCCGGTCGAATGACTCTCCGCGGCGCGCGGCGATGCGTATCTGATTGAGCCAGAAGCTGTTCTCGCGCAGGGCCTCCTCTCGGTTGGTCCTGAACAACTCCTTGGCGGTGTCCAGGTACTTCTGCTCGCCGCCCATCTGCAGCCAGTCTATCTGGTCGAACACCTCGTCCCGGAGTTCCTCGACGCGGTCGGGGTCGCTGCCGAAGAGGACGTAGATCTGGTACTCGGGGTCCGGGAGGGTCTGGGTGCCGGCGGTGTTGACGCTGATGCTGTAGGTTCCGCCGAGAGCCTCGCGCACGCGCTCGCGCAGCCGGATGCCGAGAATCTCGCCAGCCACGTCGATGGTGAGCGCCTCCTGGCGGCTCCACTCCAGGTCTCCGGCGTACACCAGCAGCGTCTGGCTGCGCGGCTCGAGACCGCTGCGTACCACGTGGTCCTCCAGACCCGGCGGCGGGTCGACTCCGTGGTCCTGCCACTGCTCGGTGCGTCCGGCGGACGGCAGGGCGGCCAGGTAATTCTCGGTCAGCGCGCGCAGGGTGTCCCAGTCGAAGGCGCCAACGAAGACGAACGTCGCGTCGCCGAGGTCGGCGAAGCGGTCGGCGTACACCGCTTCCGCGCGCTCCAGATTCAGTTCCTCCAGCACTTCGACGGAGAGGGGGCGCCCGCGGTGGTGTCCCTGGCTCAGCAGGGAGTTGGCGTAGTTGAAGAACACCCAGTCCGGATCTGCGGCGCGGAACTCGGCGACGCTGTGGAGCCTTGCCTCGTATCTTGTGAAGTAGTCGGGATCGAGCCGCGGCTCGGTTGCGTACAGCGTCACGAGCTGGAACAGGGTCTCCAGGTCCTCGGGAGAGGCGTTGCCGCTGAAGCCCTCGAACAACTCGCCGATATAGGGGGACACAGAGACCCGCTTGCCGGCGAGCAGTTTGTCCAGGGTCACGCTGTCGTGGGGGCCCGCTCCGCTGCCTGAGATGAGCTGGGCCGCGTAGGTGGCGGACTGGTGGTCTTCGTCCGTGACGAGCGAGTGGCCGCCGGGGCTGAAGGCCCGGAACAGCACCTCGTCATCTTTGAAGTCGGTCTGCTTGGCGATGACGGTGACGCCGTTGGACAGCGTCCACTTCACGGCGTCAATGGACTCGATCCGCTCTTCGGCGGTGATGGTCCCCGGCTCCGGCAGATTGGCCAGCAGCGGGACGTCGCCGACGTCGTCGGCGTAGGGCTCCACCGCCAGGGCGTGGGCCGTCTGTAGCTGGGTCAGCAGGGCCGTGCCGAGCTCGTCGTCGGTGCCGGCGACGTCGGTCTCCTCGGGACGCACCACCAGCAGGGCCAGGTCCTTGGTCTGTGCCCAGGACCGCGCCACGTCAGCGAACTCGGCCAGGGTGATCTGCGGCAAGAGCCGCTGGTACAGCTCCCACTCGGCCTCGATACCGGGGACGGGGTCTCCGAGGAAGAAGTGGTCGGCGTACGCGCCGGCGAAAGCCGTGGAGGGCGTCTGGTCCCGCTGCTTGTACCGGCTCTCGATCGAGGTGAGCAGGTTGCTCTTCTCGCGTTCCAACTCGCTCTCGGTGAAGCCGTGCTGGTGGGCGCGCTGAATCTCCTCGAGCATGGCCGCGAGGCCGGCCTCGACACCGTCGGTCTCGACCCAGGCCGAGAACGTGGCGACGTCAAGCGTGTAGACGTAGTTGTAGCGGGTCGCGCTGGCGGTGATGTACGGCGGTTCAGCGACTTGGCCGCGCTCGAACAGCCGCCCGTTGAGCATCATGAAGGCGAGCCTTCCAACGATAGCACGCCTGAAATCCGCCTCGTCCTCGACCGGTGCGGGATCGTACTTGCGGATGAGCACGAACTGGGTGGCGGGAGACTCGGGGTCGGTGAATACCTCGATGAGCGGGGTCTCGTGGCCCGGAACGTCAATCTGCGGCCTGTCGGTGGTTTGTCCGATGGCGGCGCGCTCCTGTGCGGCCTCGCCCTCGGGCGGCGGCGCGAAGTACTGCTTGATCTTGGCTTCGATCTCCTCCACGTCGAAGTCGCCCACGGCGACCACCGCCATCAAGTTGGGCCTGTACCAGCGCTCGTAGTAGGCCCGCAGGGCCTCGACGGGGGCGTTCTCGATGACCTCGGTGAGTCCGATGGGGGCGCGGCTGGCGTAGAGCGAGTCGCTGAAGAGGAGATCGAGCAGGTTCTGCTGGAAGCGCGAGTTGAACCCCTGGGAGAGGCGCCACTCCTCCAGCACGACGCCGCGCTCAAGCTCGACCTCTTCCGGTTCGAGCGCTATGGAGAAGGCCCAGTCGCTGAGAATCTGGAACGCTCTCTCGGTTATCTCGGCATCGTCGGTCGGAATCTCAAAGAAGTACAGGGTGTCGTCGAAGCCGGTGCGGGCGTTCAGGTCAGGGCCGAACGTGCTGCCGATGGACTCGAGATACTCGATGATCTCATGCTTGGCGAAGCGCTCGGTGCCGTTGAAGGCCATGTGCTCCAGGAAGTGGGCCAGGCCTTGCTGGTCGTCCGTCTCCAGGACGGAGCCGGCCTTTACGGCGAGCGAGATCTGGGCCCGGCCGATAGGCTCCTCGTTGTGCCTGATGTAGTAGCTAAGGCCGTTGGAAAGAGTGCCGCGAATCACCAGTGGATCAAAGACCAGCGGCGCATCAGGATCAGATACCGGCACGACCGCTAAGTCGCGCTCCCAGTCGAATTGATCGGTATTGAGCCGCTGCTGGAGACCCAAGGGGCCCAGCACCCAGGTGCGATGGCCATCGGTGAAGGACGTATGATTGGTGGCCTTCTGCCAGACGAGCAGGCCATTCGTCGTCCGCTGCACCGTAACGCCCTGGTTGGGATGATGCTGCTCGTTCTCC
This sequence comes from Chloroflexota bacterium, assembly GCA_022826725.1. Classification (GTDB taxonomy): domain Bacteria; phylum Chloroflexota; class UBA11872; order UBA12225; family JAJDUF01; genus JAJDUF01. Next base: position 329,091 of record JAJDUF010000016.1, on the reverse strand, counting down.
ACGCACGTGCCCACCGTGTCAGGGATCATGGCGTGCAAGGCCTGGAAACCCAGCACGAACTTGCAGTCGGCCGCCGCCGCCGCCGGCCGACTAGCGTTGCCAACGAGAGCGAAGAGCAGCGCGGCCAAGACGACGATGACGGCCATGGCGAGTGGCCGGACCACTGCCCGTGCGCCGATAGGTGTACGTAGAGTCATCGCTTCCTCCCTAATGCACCGGTATTCTGCGCCTTTTCCTCAACTGTTCCGCCGAAAGCCTGGCCGGCAACAGCGTGCCTGAACACGTGCCCTTGACAGGCTGGGCTATCGTCAGGAGCTTATCCGCCTAACTTGCAACTACTGGCGCGGCGGGCGCCGCTTGCTGCTGCCGCGGGCGGCGCTCATGTGCGGCTTATTCCCGGTTGATTCGCGTTCGTTTCGAGGTGTTACTCAGAAAATGGTAGCAGAATCCGATTTCATTTCCACTTGATTTCCGGCTCATTTCCGCTCCAACTCCCGGAGCCGCCGCCCACCACCGCCGGCTATGCTGCACCCGCTCAGGAGCGCGGGCGCATTAGCCTGAGCCACACTGACAGCGAGATGGAGGCATAGTCGCCGTAGGGCCGCTGGCTAAGGTGGTGTGGTGCCGCTCAATGGGGGTGCTCAGACGGTTGGCGGTTCAGCTCCCCGTCCGTGAGGGTGCGTGGGTTGGCTGCTAGACCCCTCCAGACAAGTTCAACGGTCTGCTCGATCCGCTCTCGTGACTCGTCGGCACCCCAGATGTGCCGTATAAATATCGCCCCGACCATTGCCTGAACTGCGATATCCAGGTCGGCGTCCGCGCGTATCTCACCGCGTTCCACACCACGCTGCATCACCATGAGTGCCTCTTTTCGGCGAGGGCGTGTGAAACGATCACGGAAATACTCGATCAGCGCGGGATTCCGCCGCGCCTCGACCAGGAGGGCACCGATCATGGCGAAACCTGGGCCGTGCTCCAGAGCAACTTGGTTTTGAACGAGCATCTCGACAATGTCGGTGCGCGCGCTGCCGGTGTCGGGCGGTGGTCCCCAATCCTCTCTCACGGCGTTTATCGCAGCGGCAGCCAACTCCTTCTTGGAGGCGTACCGCCGGTAGATGGTGGTCTTTCCCACTCCGGCCTCGGACGCAACCTGCTCGACCGACATCCCGGCGTAACCCTGGTCCGTCAGCACTCGCAGGGTGGCTTGGAGAATGGCCCGATCAGCCGCCGGGTTGCGAGGTCGGCCGGGTTTGGGGGCTGCCTGCTTCGAAGTCTCCCTGGACTTTGCCATCGCTTCGTTCCTGGCCAGGCCTTGCGCGGACGGAAACTGTGGGGCTGTCACCGGGTTCCACGCTCTCCCGAGCGGGAAGATGGCGCGCCGGCATGAACCTGGCGATGAGCACCGCACCCACCAAGGCTGTCCCCGCCGATACGAGCACGGCCACGCCGAAGGCGTCCGTAAAGGCGACCCTTGCTGCCTCTACCAATCCGGCAGCAGCCTCGGCGGGCAACCGTGACGCCACTCTCAGCGCCGCCCCTACCGAGTCGGAGGCGGCCTGCGCGGCTGCGGGTGGCAGACCGGCCACGACCTCGTCCATCCTACCACTGTACGCCGTATTGATAGCGGAGCCGATGACGGCCACCCCGAAGGCCCCCGCCACCTGGCGCGTCACGTCGTTCATCGCCGAGGCGATGCCGGCGTTGGCCTCCGGGACCGCGCCCATCACTGAATCGGTGGACGGCGCCATCAGGTTCCCGATGCCGAACGCCAGCACGAAGAATGTCAAGCCGATCACCCAATAGCTAGTATCCGTTTCCCAGAGCGTGATCGTAACGAGTACCCCGGACAGGACCACGAGGCCCATCGCCACGACTTTGTTCGTGCCCATTATGCTGACCAGCCGATGGCTGATGCTCGCCCCGACCGCTATGCCCAACGCTACTGGCACCATCCTCAGGCCGGCCTCCAGTGGCGTGTAGCCTTGCACGAACTGGAGGTACTGCGTTAGCCCGAACACCATTCCGAACAGTGAGAAGAATCCAATCGCAATCGCACCGGCCCCCGCCGAGAACCGCGGATTCTTGAAGAACACGAGGCGTAGCATCGGATGATCCGTCTTGGTCTCCCAATAGACAAACGCCGCGACGAGGACCGCTCCGCCCCCGAAGCCCGCGATGACCAGGCTATCGGTCCAACCACGGACCGGCACCTCGATAATCGCGTAGACCAGGGTTGTGATGGCAGCGATGGAGAGCAGTGCGCCCGGGAAGTCCAATGACTCCGGATCGGGGTCCCGGCTTTCCGGGACGAGTACGAGGCCGGCCACAAGAGCGAAGCCGACGATCGGAATGTTGATGAGGAACACTGACCCCCACCAGAAGTACTCCAGGAGCAACCCTCCGGTCAGAGGACCGAGGCCGATACCCAGTCCGGAGACTCCCGCCCATATGCTGATGGCCTTCCCGCGCTCTTCCCTCGGGAACACGTGCGTGAGGATCGACAGCGTGGACGGCATGATGAGCGCCCCACCGATACCCATCAGGGCCCGAGCGGCAATGAGTTGTTCGCTCGATGCCGCGTAAGCTGCAAAGAGGCTTGCCAGGCCAAACACGAGCAGTCCGATCTGCAGCGCACGTTTGCGCCCGAACCGGTCGCCGAGCGATCCCATCGGCAGCAGCAGACCGGCAAAGACGAGAATATATGCGTCTACCATCCACTGTAGCGAGGTGGCGGTCGCGTTGAACTCTCGCTGTAGCGTGGGGATGGCGACGTTGAGGATGGTGTTGTCCAGGCCGATGATGAGCAGGCTCAGGGACAGAATACCGAGGATCCACCAGCGCCTCCGGTACGTGGTTGAGCGGGCTGAAGCCGAGCGTGCGTCCATCACAAGTGACCTCCTTCGATAGATACGATACCGTAGCGTATATATATAATAACAAGGCTGATCGGCCGTGTCAAGGCCCGCAGATGGAAACATGCTGCAAGTCTTCGGAATTCAGGCCGCACTTGATGCTGCGCTGTGCTGCCCTCACTTCTCAGGGCGGGTCTCCAGGCTTGCCGTTCCCTGCCCATAAGACGCTGCGGGCCAGGCGAGCGAGCCGCCACGATGCCATTTTCCGCTCCTTGCGACATTGAGGGAACGATTCGGACGCTACGCGCATAGTATGGGGTAGAGCGCGCGCACGGCTCCGCGATGGGAGCCGCGGCCATGGAGCAGGCATGACCGAAGACGAAGCCATCCAGCGTTGCCAGGACGGTGAACGCGAGGCCTTTCGCCCGTTGGTGGAGCGGCATCAGGACGTGGTGTTCGGCACGGCCTACCACCTGACCGGTAACGCGGCGCTGGCCGAAGAGCTGGCACAGGAAGCGTTCCTGGCGGCGTGGCAGGGAATCCGCGGCTTCAGACCGGGCAGACCGTTCAAGCCCTGGCTCCTGCGCATCCTGGTCAACACGGTGCTGGCACAGCGCCGCAAACGGTCGGTTGAGACGACGCCCATGGCGGCATCCGGAGTGGCCGGCGGCGCGGACAACCCCGCGGCCGTGGTCGAGGCCCAGGCCGAGCGGCAGCGATTGCAGCAGGCCATTAACGGGTTGTCATCGGAGCATCGGCAGGTGGTGGTGTTGCGGTATTTCGCCGGGTTGACCGTGCCGGAGGTGGCGCGGGCGTCGGGCGTGCCGGAGGGGACCGTGAAGTCGCGGCTGTACCGCGCGCATCGGGCGTTGCGGCAGCGCTTGGCCGACGTGCATTAGGGGCAGAGGTGATCCATGACCGCGAACAATGCCCACGACGGCGAGCTGGAGCGGCAGCTGGCGGCGCATTACGCCGCTGAGAATGGCAACGTGCCGCCCACGCCGGACCTGTGGGCGGCGCTGCATGACCGGTTGGGAGAACAAGTGCCACGGCCACTGTGGGCCAGAATCCTGGATTGGGGGACTGCAATGGGGCGGTTCAGAGGGACGTTGACGCTGGCGACGACGGCGATGACAGTGGTCCTCGTCGCGATCGCGGCCACAGTGTGGCTGGCGGGCGGTGGGTTCGGTCCGGGTGGTGTGGTCGAGGTGCGCTACGTCGAAGGCCCGCCGGGACCACGCGGACCTGCCGGCCCACAGGGGGAGCGTGGCGCTCAAGGTACCACCGGCGCCCAGGGCGCTAGCGGGGCGGCCGGTAAGACCATCGTGATCGACAAGGAGGTGCCGGTCGTCATCGAGAAGGTCGTCACGGTCGAGAAGATCGTTGAGCAGCCAGTCGTCGTCGAAAAGGTCGTCGAGAAGATGGTAACAGCGCCGACACCGGCGCCGATGTCGGCACCAACGCAGCGGGCCGCAGTCGAGAAGAAGGTCGTGGCGCCGACGCGGCCAGCGGGACAGCCGGGAACGACTACGTTCCAAGACACCGCGCGCCAACCGCTGATCGCCACGCGCGAGGACGCCGTGTCCACCTTCAGCCTGGACACGGACCGCACCTCCTTCCAGCTGGCGCTGAATTGGGCCCGCGCCGGCTATCGCGTGGACCCCGCGTCCGTGCGCGCCGAGGAGTGGGTGAACGCCTTTGCCTACGGCTACGCCGCCCCCCGTGCCAGCGACCGCTTTGCCATCACGTCGGACCTGTTCGCGCATCCGCTCGACAACGGCAAGTACATGGCCCGGGTGGCCTTCCAAGCGCCGGACGTGGTCACCACCGCCCCGCTGAACGTGACGCTGGTACTCGACGCCTCCGGCTCGATGAGGGAGGGCAACCGGGTGGCGATCGCCCGGGCAGCGGCGGAGGCCATCCGGCAGAGTCTGGACCGCGACGACCGGATGGCGGTGGTGCATTTCACGACCAACGTGCTCCACGGCCTCACGGTCCAGGCCGCCGCGCCGGACGACCGAGCGGTGGCCGACTCCATCGCCCGGCTCGTGCCACACGACAGCACGAACGTGCAGGCCGGCTTGAACTTGGGCGTGCAGTTGGCCGATCGGCTGCGGCGCGAGCGTCCGGAGGCGCTCAACTACGTCATCCTAATGTCCGACGGTGTGGCGAACGTGGATGCCACCGATCCGTTCGCCATCCTGGAAGCGACGGCGGCGCCGCGTGGCAGCAACCCGCTGCGGCTCATCACCGTCGGTGTGGGGATTGCGAACTACAATGACCTGCTGCTGGAGCAGCTGGCCCAGCACGGGAATGGCTGGTACCGCTACCTCTTCAATGTCGCGCAGGCACAGGCAACGTTCCAGCGCGAGAACTGGTTGGCGCTGTCGTCACCGATTGCCGACCAGACCCGGGCGCAGGTGGTCTGGAACCCCGAGGCGGTGCGGACGTGGCGGATCGTCGGCTACGAAAACCGCGTGACCTCCGCCGAGGCGTTCACGCAGGATCGGGAGGAGTTCGCCGAGGTGTACGCGGGAGCGGCGACGACGGTCTTCTACGAGCTGGAGCTGCACGACGACTTCCGTGACCAGGGCGGGCTGGGGCAGGTGGAGCTACGCTGGGTGGGGCCGGAGAGCGGCCGGGCGTGGAGCCAGAGCAGCGACCTAGTGAGCAGCGGCGAGGTCGTGCGGTTGGAAGACCACTCGCTGCTGGCATTCGGCGCGGTGGTGGCGCTGACGGCGGACCGGTATAGCGCGTTGCGCGATGCCTCCGTGCCCAACCGCGAGATCGCCCGGGAGCTGTGGAGCCTGCGGGAGCAGACGGTGGACCTGCAGAACGACTTAGGCCACCTGGCCGCGTTCAAGGACTTCGCCTCCGTGCAGGAAACGCTGCTGCTGAACGTGCCGCGCGTTGAGCCGGACAGCTCGGGGTACAGTCGCTAGGCGGAAGACCACTGTTGGCCAACGGAGTAGCGGCTGGCGCGGGCAGCGGTCATGTACGGCGCATTTGCGGATCATTTCCGCGCCAACTCCCGGAGCCGCCGCCTACTGCCGCCTGCTATTCTGCGCCCAAACAGCAGCGGGAGCGATACGCATGGCCGGATATAGCCGTAATAGCCGTAGCCGTCGCAGGGCCGCCGGCAAAGGCGGTGCAGTGCAGGGGTACACCCTCCGGGATCGCCAGGGCCGAGTCAGATACGTTGGCGTGTCCGGTGATCCTCGCCGGAGCCGTCGTAGGACCGGAGGTACGGTGCAGGGGTACTCGCTCCGGGATCGCAAAGGACGGCCCACATACTTTGGAGTGACCAATGATCCTGGCCGGCGGGCCGCCGAGCACAAACGAGACGGGAAGCGCGGCAAGCTGAAAGTGGAAACCCGTCCGATGTCTCGTGGATATGCCCGTAGCTGGGAGAAGCGGAAGCTCGCCCGCCACCGCAAAACGCACCGTGGCCGGAATCCGGATCACAACCAGACGCGGAGTGGCGGCTGGAAGTCGTGATCCACCGCGGCTTTGCCGCCGGCGTTAGCGCCGCCGGGCCACCTTGAACTTGAACGATTTGGCCGGCCTGGGCATCGGCGCCGGATTGATCTGCAATTCGTAATCGGGCGGGTCGAGGGCCAGCTCGACCTGGTGCATGATGGTCGCCAGCGTCACGGCGATTTGCACTTCGGCAAAGCCGCTGCCGAGACAGCGGTGCGGCCCCAGGCCAAAGGGGGCATACGCCCCCGGCTGCCGGTGCTCGGCGCGGTCCGGCAGGTAACGGTCAATATCGAAACGCTCCGGATGGGGGAAGTACTCCGGCAGATAGTGTGGCACCGTCGTGGCCATAATGACCTGCGTGCCCGCCGGGATCGTATAGCCGGCGAACTCGAACGAGTTGGCTACCGTGCGTATCATTGCCGGCGCAATCGGATACATCCGGAGCGTTTCCAGCACTACGCGGTGCGTGACGTCCAGCTTCCGCAGCGCTTGCCCCGTTGGCGTCCCCTCCGCAAAGAGCCGGTCTGCCTCCGCCTGCACCCGTGGTAGCAAATCGGGATGTTTCAGCAAGGCATAGAGCGTGAACGCACTGGTGCTTGCTGAAGTATCGAGACCGGCAATATACGGCCCCAGCACGGAGACCATCAGATCGGTCTCCGGCATGAGTTGGGGATCCGTCTTGTGTAGCTCGAGTATGTCGTCTATCAGGTCCGGCTCGCGCTCCTCGTCGCTTCCGGTCTCATGCGCTGCCATGACTTGCTCGTACAGCGCAGCAATCCGCTTGCGGGCGCGCCGCACACGTGGCGAGTGTAGGAGCAGTCCGGGACGTTGGTGTGTGACCGTCGCGAGCAGCAATGTCTCTATGAACACGATGAGGTCGTCCAGGTATTCACGCGGAGAAGTATTGGCGGCCAACACGCCCAGTTGATCGGTGATGATGCGTTGGAGCATGTACAAACCGGGCAGCGGCACGTCCAACGGCCACGATGCGATTTCGTGCTCGGCAATGGCGACAGCGGCTCCGAGGCGTTTTTCGATGTAGGCACGCGAATATCCATCCCGCAGTACTCTGCGGAGACGAAAATGCTCCCGGCCGTCCATGCTCACTATCGAGCGCGTTGCGCCCAGCGCCGAATTAAACTCCGTCCAGGATTCCAGGGAGCGCAGGTGCGTTTTCCCCTCCCGCAGCAGGAACAGATTGGCCTCTGGGCCAGCCAGGATAGTGAAGGTGTGCTGGAATGCCTGTACCTGGAATACAGGCCCCAGTTGTAAGTATTGTTCCGTGAAATAGGAGCGCAGGTCTCCCGTCATGCTGATGGTGTTGCCAATAAGGGGCAACCCGGACGCATGCGGCCACGCGCCCCTTGCCCGCGGGGACGCTGCCTGCGCCACAGCTGCACAGGACAGCCCTGTTTTACGCACGGCTCTCGTGACTGACTGACCAATGGAGCTTACCCGACTCATGTCTTCTATTCTCTCCGGCTGCTACATGCCCGGCGTCAACGGTGGCTATTTCACCGCTTGTGCGCTTAAGGATTCTACCGCGTATGACGGGTCGTCCGGAAGGGAGGCTTCTCGTTCTGTACGACCTGAAGGAGTTTTCGCGATGGTGTCCGGGCGTTCCCGCTGTGTCAATGAACGCACCCAGCCGCAGTCTCTGGCAGTCTTACCACAGTGCCGGGACTTTAGGGACTCTACCAACAGGTCTATCTGGCTACTCTCTGACCTGGGTGCCGCAATACCCCGTCCCCGCGTGTGCTACGGTATACGGTGCCCGCACAGCTCACGTAGGAATGACGCGCGAGGCGTGCTGAAGCGCCGACGCCCGGTCCGACCAAGCGGCTGCAACGTATAATCTCGGTAGCGCCGGAGAGAGCCGGAGTACGACACGGATGTCTCGATACGCACAGATCGTCGGCTGGGGGAAGGCGCTGCCGAGTCGCGTGATGACGAATGGCGAGTTGAGCCAAATCGTCTCCACCTCCGACGAGTGGATTCGCACGCGCACTGGCATTCGCGCCCGGCGCATCGCCGGCCCGCGCGAAACGACCGCCTCGCTGGCCGAGCAGGCGGCGCAGGCGGCCATCGAGACCGCCGACATCCACCCCACGCACATTGACCTCGTGATCGTCTGCACGTTCAGCCCGGAGTTCGGCGGGATGCCGAGCGTCGCCAGCCTCGTCCAGGACGCGATCGGGGCCGAGCGTGCCGGCGCGTTCGACATCAACGCGGCCTGCGCCGGGTTCATGTATGGGCTGGCGGTCGCGCAGAGCATGATCGTTTCCGGCCAATGCGATACCGTGCTGCTGATCGGCTCGGAAACGCTTTCCCGGTTCCTCGATTGGTCGGATCGCACGACCTGCATCCTCTTCGGTGACGGCGCGGGCGCGCTGGTCTTGCAGGCCACCGAAGAGCGCACCGGCATCCTCAGCAGCGTGCTCGGCTCGGACGGCTCCGGCGCCGAGCTGCTCACCATTCCCGCCGGTGGCAGCCGGCAGCCGGCCTCGCCGCAGACCATCATGGATCGCCAGCACTACATCCGCATGAACGGGCGCGAGGTCTACAAGTTCGCCGTCAAAGTCATGGGCAACGTGGCGCAGGAAGCCCTGGAGCGGGCGGGCCTGTCGGCCAGCGACGTAGACCTCTTCATTCCGCATCAGGCCAACCTCCGCATCATCGAATCGGCGGCGAGCGCGCTTGGTTTGCCGGCCGAGCGCGTGTTCGTCAACGTCCAGAGCTATGGCAATACAAGCTCGGCATCCATTCCGATCGCGCTGTGCGAGGCGATTGACGAGGGCCTGGTCAAGGCCGATGATCGCCTCGTGTTTGTCGGGTTCGGCGGTGGCTTGGCCTGGGGGGCGGCGGTCGTGCAGTGGGGCGTTCCCGCGACGGTCCGCCGTCGCGGCTGGCGCCTGCTCTGGCACGGCATGTGGTATAGCTGGGCGCGGGGCCGGTCCGCCGCCCGCCGCATCGCCCGCAAGGTTGACGCCGTCTTCTTGGACGGGAGTTGGTCCCGCAACGGCCACAACGGTCCGCTGGCCAAGCACGCCCGTCGGGACGGCCGGCCGACGGATCGCCTCCTCGATGCCGCCAAGGACAAGGCCAGCACCCTCGACCGCCGGCGGTAGTGAGTCTCCTCTCCACACGTGGAGGAGAGAGTGCGGCGATGGTGTAGTATGTAGCAAGGGGCTGTGGTAAATGGAGGGAAATGGTGACCGAGACCGTAGCGCGAAAGCAGCAACCTAAGGATGCTGCCAATGCATCGGCAGCACCATTGGCTGGCCCTGGGCAAGACTTGACCACAGAGGAACTAGAGGCACTGGAAGACTTGGAGGATGTGCGGATCTATCAAGAGCGCAAGCACGATCCGAGACAACCATTTGAGGACTTTCTGAAAGAAGCAGGTCTGGAAGACCTCCTGGATGGGGAGCGGCAAGCCAACTGCCGGCATGTATGAGCTTGAAATCACGCGCAGAGCAAAACGCGACTTTCGGCGGCTCTCCGGACAGCAGCAACAGCGTATATGGAAAGCGATACAGGCGTTAGCAGTACACCCACGGCCGGCAGGTTGCAAGCGACTGGTTAGTGATGATCCCCTCTACCGCATTCGGGTAGGAAACTATCGGATACTCTATACCGTGGAAGACGCGCCAGCCCACATCGTCGTCGTGTACTACGTGGGGCCACGACAGAGCGTCTATCGCAACCTCTAGTCGCGCGAACTCCTGGGTTTACGCATACAATCCGCCACAGCATATCCAGCCTGCTGTGGGTCAGCGGAAGTGCTCCGGGATAGTGATAACCTGGCCGGCCGGCTGCCGGTAGCACTCGTACCAGCGCATCATCGCCATCGTGTCGTCGAGATTTGCCATCTGGGGCGGTCGGCTGTCCAGCACGCACTCACAGAAGTACAGCACTTCCGACACGTAGCCCAGCAGGAAGAGGTTCTTGTTGTAGAGTTGGCCGAGCGAGAACTCCGGCTCCCAGACCACCGGACTCGCCTCGTCCGCCCCGATGTAGCTCGCGGCCCGCCCGTACCCACCCTGGCCGCGCCGGGCGCCGGGCCGGTAATACCGTAGATTGACGCCGTTCTCGACGACGACAAACGCGCCCTCACCGACGATCTCCAGCCGCTCCAGTGGCCCCGACCACGAGTGGCTGCCGGCCAGGTGCATCGTGGCTACCGCGCCGCTGGCGAAGGTCATTGTGCTCACGCTGCCGCCGGTGCGCGGTTCCCGCTGATAGCTCACGGTTGTCACCGGCCCCATGATCGTCTGCACAATCGAGGCCGGGTGGAAGAAGTGGTCGAGAAAGCCCTGCATCGCGCGGTCATCCGCGCGGGCCTCCGGTGGCGGGAGCTCCTGGGGATACCGGATCGCCAGCGACGTGGGTTGCCCGAACTCGGGGCGTTGGCTGATCTCGCGGGCCTTGGCGATAGCCGGGAAGAACATCTTCTTGTACCCGACCGCCACAAACCGGCCGGTAGCCTGGCTGACGGTCCGCATCGCCTCGACCTCGGCGAGCGACCCGGCCGGCGGCTTCTCGATCCACACGTGTACGCCCGCTTGCATCGTCTCCATTGCCAGCTGGGGATAGCGCGGCCGGTGGTGTTCGTCGTAGCCGGCGACGATGAACACGGCGTCGAGCTGCTCGTGGGCCAGCATCTCCCGGTGGTCCGTGTAGGACCGTCGGGCGCCGAACTGCCGCGCAAAGGCGGCGGCGCGCTCTGCCTGCAAGTCGCAGACGGCGATGAGGTCAATCGGCGCGTACTGGAACGTGGGGAAGATGTTGCGGTAGGCGTGGTCACCGCAGCCGATGAAGCCGGCCCGCACTTTGCGGTCGTACTCGAAGTTGTACGTGATGGCGCGGTCGAGCAGCGGCGGTCGTTCGTTCATCGGTCCGTGTGCTCCGACGCCGCTCTGCCACCGAGCACGCGACATCCATCGGGAGCCGCCGACGGCAAGCTCCCGCTACTCTGCACGAGATGGAGCCGCCACGCCATAGTCGAACAGGTCGCCCACGGGGAGGGCAAGGCCGGGCAGCAGGTCGCCGCCGTCGAGGGTATCGTCCGCGCCGTAGACGCGGGCCGCCCCACCCGGCCGGTAGACGGCTACGGTGCGCGTGCTCGGCTCTACGATCCACACCTGCTGTGTGCCGGCAGCGAGATAGTCGGCGATCTTCATTATCAGTTCACGGGCCTTGTCGTTGGGCGACACCACTTCGACGGCCAGATCGGGGGCGCCGCGAATGGAACTGGAGCGAAACCCTCCTTCAGGTATATGTGCAGTTGCGATGAAGGAAATGTCGGGAATGCGTATCCGCACCGGATCATCTTGAAGAGTGAAGTTACAGTCCAATAAGACCACGCCGCGATCTGTGCCCTCGATATGCGAGCCAAGTCGCAAGGATATTCTCCCTCCGATCAGTGCATGCGCTGGATTCGGCATCCCTCGCTCCCTCAACTCGCCGTTGACCAGTTCGTAGCGGGCGCCGTGCTCGGCTTCGAGCGCGAGCAGATCATCCGGCGTGAGGGTGGCCCGTGCTGCGGGCGCTGGCGGCGCGGTAGGGGTCGCAGCCATGGTGCGGTCCTCCTGACCTCCTGAGGCGAGGCAACGTACCGGCAGGTAGCTTCACCATACCACGTTGGGACGTGCCGCTAGTCGCGCTCGGCACCGGCGGCTGTGAGATACCAGGTCCTGCCGACCCGCACGCGCCGCAGCCATTGCCGATAGCTACCGCCGGTGGTCATCGCGGCTGATGCGCTGGCGGTCTCGAACTGCGGCTCCGGTGTTGGCCCGGTCTCTGCTGCGACCACTCCGGGCCGCAGCGCCTCGGTCAACACCCGACCATCCATCGTAGCCGGCACCGGTAAGCCCAGCATGGCGAGCACCGTTGGCGCAACGTCAATCAGCCCGGCCGGGGCATCGCTCGTCGTCCCGCTACGCACGTCCGGACCGGCCAAGATGAGGGTATTACGCAGGTCGCGCGGCGAGGTCGAGCCGTGCCCCGCTCCAACCGGGCCGGCAGCGTAGCCGGGCACGCCATATTCGTTCGTATCGTCCCACCACACCGGTGAGCACTGAATGTCCGGACGACGACGGTGCAGCCGACCACCCCACGCCATCGAGAGCGGCATCGTACCGGGCCGCTCGGCTGCCGGGCCATCATCAGCAGCAAAGATGGCTCCGACCGCCGGGTGGTCTTGCAAGGTCTGGACGATAGCTGCTGCTCGCTCGGTGGACTCGCTCGTCAGATAGATGGCCCCGCCGCTGACGATCACATCATCGGATGCGAGCGCCGCTATAGGGTCTATCTCGTACTGCGGCCGGCGGGTGGTGAAGCCGTGGTCGGATGTGACGATGACGTTGGTGTTGTCCCGCCAGCCGAACTGCCCCAGCGACGCCAGCAGTCGGCTGAAGACGGCATCGCAGCCCCGGAGGGCCTCCAGCGACTGCGGCGCGCCCAGACCGAAGCGATGCTGCGTATGATCCGGGTCGGTCAGCCAGCAAATCGTCACGTCGGGACGCAAGGTTGGCCAGACGTGCTCGGTGCAAACCCGCGCCTGCCACTCAAGCCGGCCCGTCGCCGGATGCGAATCCGGTGGCACCGGCCCGAACTGCGCCACGGCAGCCTGGGCCGCGGCCGGTCGTATCAGCGCTCGGTTGTAGAGATGGTCCTGGGAACGGGGATTGCTCAACCAGGCCGAACCGGGAGACCCGCTGCTCACGACAACGACGGACTTGCCGGCCTCGGCGAGGTAATCACCCAGGCCGGGCACGGCGACGAGCGGCGGGTCGCGCTCGGCAATAGCCGTCAGCGTCGTGTCATCGCCGGTCACGACGGCGCCGTGCGGGTCAACGTTCGGCACGTACAGCTTGTTCCCGACGATGCCGTGCCGCCCCGGGTGGCAGCCGGTTGCCAACATCGTTGCGTTGACCCGCGTCTCACTGGGATAGGCACAGTAGCTGTCGCGTACCCAGGTGCCGCGCGCGGCCATCGCGGCGAGGGTAGGCGTTGCCTCCGGGACGACTAGGTCCGGCCGCAGGCCGTCCCACACGACGATCACGACACGTCGCTCACGCACTGCACTACTCCTGGGGCGCAGCGTGCCGGGGGCCAAACAAGAACTCACCCTCCGGGTCATGCGCGGCATAGCGCCGCCGCGCCGCCTCTCTATTTTGCACAGCATAACAGTAGACGCAGCCGTGCGGACAGGTGTCGTAGGCGCCGATGTCGCGGGATTGATGGCAGAGGCAATCCGGGCGATTGCCCTTCGGTCGAGCAACGATGCGCCGGCCGGCGGCGAGGTGCTTGCGGAACCAGGCGTCATAGAACGCCGGAATGTCCGTCTTGTAGCTGGCCGAGATAATCATGCGGCACGTGGCGTCGCGATGACCGGGACTAGCTGTTGGCGCCATGCATCCCCGTACCGTAGCCGGCCGGGCCATCCTGTGGGGTCACGTCAACCACGGCCTCGGTGATCTGCCCCAGCTGCCGTCCGTCTACGCTCACGTCGGCGGCTATCGCCAGGCGCGGATACGGCCAGGTGAAATCGGCCGGCACGTGGATGGTGAAGCGTGCTACGCCGATGCCACCGGCGGCCACGTCCAACTGGCGGGACTCTGCATCCGGCTCCCAGGACCGCGGCAGTTGGAGCGCGACGGTGGCGGACGTGGGCGCAGCGCCGTAGTTCCGCAACCGCACCTCGATGGTGAAAGCACCACCCGGCACCACCCGCGACTGGTATGGGTAAATCGCCGCCCAGGCCGGGTCCAGGCCGTAGTTCGTCTCGCCGGCGATCAGGTCCTCCCAGTGCTCCTGCTGCGTCCGCATCCGCTGGGCGTAATGCTCCAGATCGTCGCGCGTCACGTCGAAAGCCGGGCCGTGACCGGGAGCGATCACCTCCGGCTCGAAGCGCAGGAGCTTTTCGACCGCCCGCAGGTGGCTGTCCTTCTCGACGTGATTGCGGTAGATCACGTTATGGCGGATACGCACCGCGCCGTCGGGCAACTGATCCTTGAAGTAGTTGTCGCCGGTGAACGCCACCCGTTTGCCGTCTATCTCTGCCAGCAGTGCCATCTGGTACTCGGTGTGACCGGGCGAGTGGATGGCGGTCAGGCGGAAGTCCTCCCAGCGCACCTCCTCCCAATCGCCGACGGTGCGGTCAACGCGGATCGCCTCGGCGTTCGTGCAGCCGAGCAGGTGGCCCTGCGGGTGTTCCAGGATGTCCTTCATGTTCTCGTAGGCCCAGACCTGCGTGTCGTGGTGCCGTTGCAGGTAGGGAAAGCCGTTGAGGTGGTCGTCGTGCATGTGCGAGGGCATGGCCACCGCGATGCGCTGCATCCCCCACCGCCCGCGTAGGGCGTCTAGGCCGTGCTCGACGAAGCGCAGCCGGTCGCCGCCGCCGTAGCCGGCATTGAACTGGCCAAAGTAGTTGCCGCTGGCGCTGCCATAGTCCACGAACAGCGCCTGCCCGCTATCCGCGATGATGGCGTAGAACTGGCTCGTCGAGGAGGTACATTCGACGATGTGGGGTGTGACCTCCAGGAACTGCTCATCGAGCGTCGAGCCGGTCTGGCCGAAGCTGTAGAAGTCCAGCCAGCCGCGGAGCTTCGCCTGGAGCGCCGCCAAGCCCGCCTCCGGGTCCGCCATCACCTCGCCGTGCGAGGGGCAGAGCAGTTGCGGGCCTTGATTACGCAGGTGGTGCAGCGAGACCAGCGCAAAGTCCACGCCGTCCGTGGCGCCATACTGATACTGGAGGTCGTGGAAGGTGACGACCTTGCCGGGTGAGTGGATGAGGTCGCCGCTGAAGGCCACCTGGCGACCGTCTATCTGGGCCAACAGCGTGACCGAGCCGAGCGTGTGTCCCGGCGTGGGCAGGACGAAGAACTCGTAGCCGCTGGCCGAAAATCGCTCGTAGTCGGTCAGCTCCGCTGCCACCGGCACGCTTTCCGTCAGCGTGAAGTACGTGTTGCGGACATAGTACAGGTGGAAGACGCGCCGGTTCTGCCAGAAGTTCTCGACATCGTCGAACAGATGCCGCTCGTGGGACGGCACCGCGATGGGCAGGCCGCGCTCGGCGGCGATCCGGTCGCCTTGGCATTGATCGCGGTGGTGGTGCGTATGCAGAATCCAGTCCACCTCCCGGACGCCGATCTCGCCGAGGTGCGCCAGGATGCTACCGGCCCCGAAGTCCACCAGCGTCGCACGGTCCGGCGCATTGGGATTGACGACGACGTAGACCGCGCAGGTGTCCTCGTAGCGATACAGGTGCTCACTAAGCCGCTCAAACACTGTCATGCCCGCTGCCCTCCCATCGGCCGTCGTGCCGGGAGACACTGACCGAGCAGTGTAACAGTATGTGTTGACAGCCCTCCTTGCCGGGTATACATACATATTGTGAATAGTGCTGGTAATACAGAGGCTTTGCGCATAAATCAATAGATAGGTATTATGGCCGCAGCGTCTCCTCGCTCGCCGGGCGCCAGGGGACCCAGGTAAGGCGAGCGGCAGCCCCCACTCGGGGGAGAACCGGTAGGAGGGAGTGCCAATGGCCAGCGTAATTCGCAGACGGTACCTGGGTGGTGCCGCAGCCGCACTGGGCGGTTTGCTGGCGGCGGCCTGCGGTGAAATTGAGGTGCGCTATGTCCAAGGGCCAGCGGGGCCAGCGGGGCCAGCGGGCGCGCAGGGTGAGCGTGGCGCGACCGGCACGACCGGCGCTAAGGGTGCGGCCGGGGCCGCCGGTCAGACTATCGTGGTCGAGAAGGAGAAGCCGGTCGTCGTCGAGAAGCCGGTGATCGTCGAGAAGGTGGTCGAGAAGGTGGTCGAGAGGAAGGCGTCCAGGTTGGTGGCCTGGACCGGGCCAACCATCGGGAGCGTTGGTCGCGGCGCAGACTTGTGGACCAAGCTCGATGCGCTGTTCGCGGATATGCACCCCGAGATCCAGCTCACGCGGAGTCGACCGGCGCGCCCGGAGGGGAAGAGCAACGATGATGTGCTGATTGCTGCTGCTGCTGCCGGCATCGCACCGGATGTCTACTCAGTCAATGTGACCGCCTGGCAGCAGGCGCGATTGGTCGAGCTGGGACTGCCGCTGGCCCTGGACCGCTACTACTCGCAGAAGCCCAATCTCAACCGGATCTACCGCTGGATGAGGGAACAGGCGCGCTTCAACGGAAGGCTCTACGGCGTGCCGCACGAGATGGAGTTCATCGCCTTGTGGTACAACGCGAAGGTGTTCGAGAAGCATGGGTTGCAGATTCCCTCGACGTGGGACGACCTCATGGCGGCCGCGCAGACGCTCCTGAACGCCGAGGTCATGCCGATTGCGGAGCAAGCGCATTGGAACTACGGGCACCTCTATAGCCTGACCCTGGCCGCCATCGGCGGCAAGGAGATTGTGGACGATATCGTCGCCGGCAACAAGCGGTGGGATAGCGCTGATCCGATCAAAGCGGCTGAGGTCATATTGGACCTGCAGCGTCGTGGCTACCTGCCTCCCAACCCCACTGATGAGGGCGATCCCGACTATCCGATGGGCGCCTCCTTCGTCTCGGGCAAAGTGGGGATGTGGGCTACCGGTACCTGGAGCGTTGGGTGGATGCAGCAGCAGGCGAACGAGTCGCAGGGGGAGTTCGCCTTCGAGTTCTCCGGGTTGCCCTCACCCACTGGCACCCAGCCGCTCGAATCCAACCTGGCCGGGGGCTCGGGCGGCGGCCACAGCGTCTGGTCGCAGAGTCGGTTGCACGAGCAGGCGGCGACCTTCCTGGACTTCCTGTTCGCGCCCGAGCCGCAGAAGGCCTGGATCGAGACCACGTTCCAGATTCCGCCCGTGCCGTTCCGGGTCGGGGACTACAACGTCTCGCCAGGCCAGCGCAGGGCGCTCGAGATTATCCATGACGCGAGGGAAACGGGCTTCGGTTGGTCCTTGGACGTCATCCTGCCATCGAAGGTGCATGCGGCGTTCTGGCCCGGCGTGATGGGGGTGCTCAGGCAAGAGATCACCCCCAAAGAGATGATGGCCCGCATCCAGCAACTCTGGGAGGCACGTTAGGCTGGGAACTAGAGCGGGAGACAAAGAGCCGCTCGAGGCCCGCTAGCCGTAGCTTGTGTGCATCGGCCACCACATTAGACGTGGTGGCCGGTGCGTTTTCTCCTTCGATCCTGGTTCACTTCTCTCACTGATACACGCCTACCATGATCTGGCAAAACACGCATTGACTCGCCTCAACAGGTCGCCTATCCAGATGGTGAATGGACCGCGCGGCCGAGGTCTGTCAGAATGAGCAGGGGCCAACGGCATTGCACTAGCCGGGGCGCTGGCCGCCTGCGGGCCGACTGGCGAAGGGGATAGTGACGCAGCCCGCACGCCGGAGCCGCCCAGGGTCCTGGCCTGGGCTGGAGTGGACACGGCCAGTTTCAGCCATGCGATGGCCTGACCAGGATCAGGTCGGCCGGTAGGTCAGCACCGTCGAGCCATTGCGCGGCAGAGCGATGGGAAGGCCCTGGGTAGCCAGCTCGTCACCGGTGTGCGCCGCGTACTGCTCCGCACTGTAAGGGTCAGTGAAGATATAGCGCTGTGAATCCCCCAGCCCGCGCAGCACCACCCGCCGGACCCCATCGTCGGCCCGCAGGCGGAAGACGACAAGCAGCCCCTCACCCGTGGCTGGATCGTGGTACTGCCAGCCATCCCAGGCATCCAGGGAGGAGGGAAGCGGGAACAGGGGGTAGAAGTCACCCCACAGCAGATGGCGGACCTGCTTGTAGACCGCGAAGTGCTTTCGCGCTCGTTCGCGGTGTCCCGGTGACCATTGAACCAGGTTGTCGCTCAGACCGAAGGTGGCGCCGAAGCGGGCCTGAAAGGCGCTATCAGGATAGTCTGCCTCGTCGTAGGGAATGGCACCCCACGGGTTACCTTCGCGGCAAGGCCGGCGGATGTTCATTTCAAGCCAGTTGGCCGGCAGAAAGCGGCTCCCACCAGAGAGGTGGTTGCGGGAAATGTCTGTGTCCTGGGTATGGTCGCTGCTGAAACAGGAGTGCGCCCGGCGCAGGCAGCCCAGATCAGCGCGCCGCCCACCCGACGAGCAAGTGTCAATAAACAGTAGCGGGTAGCGTTCCCGCAGCCAGTCCAGCAAGGCATACAAGCCCTCAATGTGCCTGATCTGGCTGATCCCCCGACGGTCAGGCCCATCGCGTATTTCCCAGTACAGGCGCGGATCCATGTTGAAGTCCCACCGGATCCAGCGGATGTCATGGGTTTCCAGCATGTGCGTAAACATCCCTTGCATCCACTGGATCACTTCCGGGTTTCCAAAGTCAACCAACCCATGCGTGGCCATGGGCGCCCGCTGTTCGGGCGCGGCCATCGCCTTCAGGTGTTGATTGGCCTCGGTCGGCTCGATCCGCAGCACCCACTCGGGATGCTCGCGGGCCAGCGTCGAGGTGAGCGACGCTCGCTCCGGCTCGAACCAGAGACCGAAGTGCAGTCCCTTGGAACGCACGTAGTCGGCGAACACGGGGAGACCAGAGGGAAAGACAGCCGGGTCCACCTCCAGCCAGTTCCCGACCCCAGCCGAGAAGCCACCTTCCGCCGGTGAACCTGGGGGTAACGAGGGATCGAGGTCGCGGATGCCAACGAACCAACCAGCGTCGATCTCGAAGTACTCGAGACCTAGCTCCGCTGCCACGTCTACCTGGGCGCGCATGATGTCCTCGTCGAAGAGGTTTGTGAAATAGTGAAACTGGTGGTAGTAGGTGGGGGGCAGATGCCGCTCCTCACCAAGGCGCGGCACAAAGTGCTCCAGCAGGCAGCGGCGCAGCGCGTTTGCGCCCTGGTCACGGTCCCCCTCGTAGAAACCGAGCAGCACAGGAGCAAAGGGGATTTCCTCGCCCTCCCGCAGCGTGAGGTCAATTCCCCAACTGCCACCGCGCATCAACGCCGTCTGGCCCTCGCGAGAGAACCGCACCTGCCAGTCACCCGACCACTCCAGGCCCCCGAAGATGCCGGACTGGTTGGCCTCGTCGCTCACCAGGAACAAGGGGATGTGGCCCTGCGAGGAGCGGCCGTGGAAGCCCGAGTCGAGGCTCACCCCGCGTCGGTTATAACCGAGCACCGTGCGCTCAGAGACCGCATACGCCTGTGGCGGAAAGAAGTAGTGATTCACCCCACCGTTGAGGCCGCGCACTGTCGGCGCACCGATCACTCCCCAATCGAAGTCCAGCCTCAGGCTCTGGAGGTCACGCACATGGGCTATCGGCCGTGTCCCCACGTTCTTCAGGGCGGCGGCCACGCGGAACGCACTGGTACCACTCAGGGGTTGGTGTGTCACAGCGAGTTCGAGTGGCAGCTGCGGGTGGCGGTAGACAGCCTTTCGGCCACCGCCATCCAGGGCTGTTACCTCTGGTGGCAGCATGCCAGACATAACATCGTCGGGTGGTGCTCCCTCCGCACTAAAGGCAATGCCTGGCCCCGGGGCCAGCGCCCGGCCGAAAGCGCCTGGCGCCGGACCGGGGAGAGCGTCACGCAGCGAAAACGCTTCCGTTGTCATTCCTCAACTCCCTTGCTCACTAAGCCGCTCAAATGCTGCCACGCTCGCCGCCCTCCCATCGGCTGTCGTACCGGGGGACACTGACCGAGGAGTGTAACAGTCCGTGTTGACAGCCCTCCCTCCTATTGTCACACTGGGGCGCAGGCGGTGGAACCACAACTGATAGGAGGAGCGACATGCCGAAGTTTGTAATCCTGCTCAACTACACGGAACAGGGCATCCACAACATCAAGGATGGTCCACAGCGCGTGCGCGAGGCAATCCAAGGTGCCGAGGCCGCCGGTGCCAAGGTGGAAGCGTGGTACCTGACGATGGGTTCCTATGACGCCGTCGCCATTGCCGAAGCGCCCGATGACGAGACGGCGGCGGCCCTGCTGCTCGCGCTCGGTGCCCGGGGCAACGCGCGCTCGGAAACGCTCCGCGCATTCTCGCTCGATGAGTTCGAGCGCATCCTGGCGAAATTACCATAACCCGCACTTGGCCTGAGCAGTGCTGGGCGTGCCGGTAACCCCAGCCGCCCGGCCCGACGCCGGCCAAGTCCTAGCGAGGTGCTGAATAGCGATGTTGGCGATTACGAACGCCCACATTTTGCCGATTGACGGCCCGGAGATCGCGGCGGGGACGATCCTGATAGACGGCTCGACCATCGCCGCCGTCGGCAACGGGGTGGCTGTGCCCAGCGACGCCGAGGTCATAGACGCGGGCGGCCAGTTGGCCCTGCCGGGGATGCTCGACGCGCATACGCACCTCGGTATCCATGAGGAAGGTGTTGGCTGGGAAGGCAGCGACACCAACGAGAGTACTGACCCGGTAACGCCTCACGTGCGCGCGCTCGACGGCATCAACCCCGAGGAGCTGGGGCTGCTCGACACCGCAGCCCACGGCGTCACGACGGCCGTCGTACTCCCTGGCAGCGCGAACGTCGTCGGTGGTCTCGGCGCCATCATCAAGACCTCCGGCCGGTTCGTTGACCGGATGGTCGTCAAGGCCGAATGCGGCCTGAAGGTGGCGTTCGGAGAAAACCCCAAGCGCGTCTACGGCGACCGCAAGCAGCTGCCCTCGACCCGCATGGGCGTCGCGGCGGTGCTGCGCGAAACGCTGGTGCAGGCGCAAGTCTATCTGCAAAAGCTGGAGCGGGGCGCCCAAGACCCGGACAAGGCCCCCGACCGCGATCTCCGCTTGGAGACGGTGGGGCGAGTACTCCAACGGGAAATCCCGTTACTAGCGCACTGTCACCGCGCCGACGACATTCTGACCGTCCTCCGTATCGCCACCGAGTTCGAGGTGGACGTGATCTTGGAGCATGCGACGGAAGCGCACCGCATTGTGGAGGAGATCGCCGCGCGGCAGGTGCCCTGCGTGGTCGGCCCAACCTTCGGCGCACGATCAAAAGTCGAGCTACGCGAGAAGACGTTTGCCTCGCTCGGTATCCTGGCCGGCGCTGGTGTCCCGGTAGCGATCTGCTCCGACCACCCGGTCCTGCCGAGCAAGTACCTGCGCCTCTACGCCGGCTTGGCCGTCGCCGAGGGCATGTCCGAGGCCGATGCACTGCGCTCGATCACGCTGACCCCGGCCGAGATCATGGGGGTCGCCGACCGCGTCGGCAGTCTGTCTCCGGGCAAAGACGCCGACATCGTGCTCTTCGACGGCCATCCCCTCGAGCTGCGCTCCCGCGCCACCACTGTCATCATTGACGGCCAGCGCGTCCCAGCCTGATAGTCGGCATCGCTCCCCACCCTCTCCCCTCACAGGGGTAGATACGGTCCAAGCCGTAGGGGCGCAACATGTTGCGCCCGTCCCCCCGCCGTGCGGGGGGCCATAGGGGGGCACTCACCCGCACACCGGGAGGTTTTTCGGTACGGAGCTGCCCACCTCCGCCCCGACGCAAACTCCCATCCTGTCCATCCATGTAAATACCTACCCCTGTGAGGGGAGAGGGCCGGGGTGAGGGAAACACCCCCTTCCTCACAGCCGCCTGTCGCCGCATGGACGCCCCTTCCCTGCAGGGAAGGGGCCGGGGGTTAGGTCCGACTCGCCGCCCGCAGAAAAACCTACCCCTGTGAAGAGAGAGGAGACCGGTACTTCACCGATCCTGTCTATCCTGTGTATCCATGTGAATTCTGCTCACGCGCCGCCCTCGCCCCGTATGCCGGGGCGCGCGAGAACGAGACAGGCGTTGATGCCGCCGAACCCGAACGAGTTGCACAGCGCGTAGTCCGTCGCGCGGTGTAGCCCGCCGGCCGGCACCAACGGCAAGGCACACTGCGGATCGGGCTGCGCCAGGTTCGTGGTGGGCGGCAGCCAACCCGTTCGCAGCGCCTCGACCGTCAGGGCGGCCTCGATAGCGCCGCTCGCGCCCAGCGGATGCCCATACAGGCCTTTTGTCGCGCTAACCAGCACCTGCGGAGTCAGGTAGCGTCCGAAGCCCGTTCTGATCGCCTCTGCTTCCGCCGCATCCCCCAGCACCGTACTACTGCCGTGCGCGTTGATGTAGCCGATCCGGTGCGCCTTGAGGCCGGCGTCGGCCAGCGCCAGGCGGATCGTGCGGGCCGCTTGCCGTCCGTCCGGGCGCGGCGCCGTCATGTGGTGCGCGTCGTTCGTCAGCGCATAGCCGACGACCTCGCCGAGCACGGCAGCGCCGCGACGCCGCGCGTGAACGAGCGATTCGAGCACGACGATACAGGCCCCCTCCCCCATGACAAACCCGTCGCGGTCCATGTCGAACGGCCGGCTCGCCCGGCCGGGGCAATCGTTGCACGTAGACATCGCCTTGATGAGCGCAAACGCGCCGAAGGTCAAGGGCGCCAGCGGTGCTTCGGCCCCACCGGCGAGCATCACGTTGGCGCCGCCGGCGCGGATCAGCCGAAACGCCTCGCCAATCGCCACCGCCCCGGAAGCGCAGCTATTGGCGTTGGTGAGGTTGGGGCCGCGCCAGCCCAGGTCAATCGCGACGTTCGTGGCGCTGGCCCCCCCGAACACGGCCAGCGCCAGCGTCGGCGAGACGGCGCGTGTACCGCGCGCCAGGAAGGCGGTGTGTTGCTCCTCGGCATAGGCCACACCACCGAGGGCGCTGCCCAGATATACGCCAGCGCGGTTGCGGGGTCGTCCTTCCGGCACGTGGATGCGGGCGTCGTCCACGGCCAGCCGCGCGGTGACGAGAGCCAGCTGCGCGTAGCGATCCAGGCGCCGCGCTTGGCGGGATTCCAGGTGCGCCAGCGGATCGAAGTCGCCGATCTCGGCTGCCAGGCGCGAGCGGAACGGCGTCGCGTCGAAGCGCGTCACCGGCCCCACGGCCGACTGCCCCCGCTTGACCCCCGCCCAGAGGCCCCGGCGGCCGGTGCCGATAGGAGTCACGGCGCCGATGCCGGTCACGACGACACGCTGGCGGCCGCGCTCTGTCATTGGCCTTCAGCATACCGCCGTTGGCCCTCAACCGGCAGCGCGACCATCTGCCCCATCCGCCGCTGCCGCCCCGCGGTCACCTTGCCACAGCTTCTGTAGCTCCGTAGAAGTCGCCAACAGCTCGTCGAGGCTGCCGGCGGCGTCCACCGTGCCGTCTTTCAGCACGATGATGTGATCGGCTCGCTGTAACGCCGCCCGGCGGTGCGAGACCACCAAGCAGGTCGCGTCGGGGCGGGCAAAGACGCGCTCCCAGAGCTGCCCTTCCGTCTCCACGTCCAAGGCGCTGGAGAGATCGTCGAAGACCAGTAGCTCGGGATCGCGGACGAACATCCGCGCCGCCGCCGCGCGTTGCGCTTGCCCCCCGGACAGCTTGACCCCGCGCGAGCCGACGAGCGTATCGAGGCCGTTCTCCAACTGAGCTACGTCCGGCTCCAGCACGGCCGACCGCAGAGCTGCCGGGACGTTCACCCGGTCTTCCGGCAAGCCCAGCAGGATGTTGTCCTTCAGCGTCTCGCTGAATAGGCGAGGCACCTGCGCCGTGTACGCACAGCGCGGGGGGACAAAGAACGTGGCCGGCTCCGCCACCGGCGTACCGTTCCACCGCACCTCCCCCGCGTCTTTCGGGACGAGACCCAGCAGGACGCGCAAGAGCGTGGACTTGCCGGCGCCGATCCGGCCGGTGATGACCGTGAACGAGCCGCGCGCGAGCCGGAGGTCAATGCCGGCGACGCCGCGTCCCGAATCGGGATAGCGATAGGTCAGCCCCGAAGCCTCCAGGCGGATCAGGCGGTCGTCAGCCCTCTTGGGCGTGAACGGCACCTCCGGCAAGGCGCCGCGCAGGTATACCGGGCTATGCGCCACCAGCTTCTGTGGTGGCGCGTCCCCCAGCAAGGTCACAAGGCGCCCGATGGAGACGCCGATCTGCTTGTATTCGGCCCAGGCCGAGCCGATGTTGCGGTTGATCCACGTGATCTGCTGGAGATAGTAGACGAACAGCGCGAAATCGCCGACGGTGAAGTTCCCCGTCTGCATGGACTGACCGACCAGGATCAGGATGATCGCCGTACCCAGGTTGGCGGAGTTATCGGAAATCGAGTTCAGGATGGCGCTCAACATGCGGTCCTTGATAGTCGTATCCAGCCGCGTTCTGTTGAGCCGGTCGAACCGACCCATGACGCGCGCCTCGGCATTGGTGAGCTTGACCGCTTCGACCATGCGGAACAGCTCGCCGATGAATCCCGTCACCTGGCCGGTTGCCTCGCGGTTGGCTTCGCGGTACCGCTGCAGCCGCGGCGTGGCGATCCTCACCGCCGTGACAATCACCAGCAACGGGAGAAACACGACGGTCGTGATGAGCGCGTTGACCTGGACCATCACAAAGAGTGCGACCGGAATGTAGATCAGGTGCGCCAACTTGAAGGGGGACCAGACCATGAACTCCGAGATGGCTTCCACGTCACCACGGAAGCGGCTGACCGCCTCGCCCGGCGACGCCGGCAACGCTTGGGAGCCGGGCTGGTCCAGGATGTGCGCCAACAGGTTGCGGCGCAGCAGCGTTTCCATCGTGAATCTGGACAGGAAGAAGCAGATGATATCCCCGAAGATGATGACCGCCCGTGCCAGCGCAATGGCTGCCAGCAACGCGATGACCGTATACGGCCCCCAGCCGATCTGGGCCTCGCCGCTCAGGCTGTCGAAGAACTCCCGGTTCGCCAGCGCCACCGCATTCGGCACGACCATGAAGGACAGCGTGCGGAGGACCAACATGCTGCCGTAGCGCCCCGGTAGGAAGCGGATCAGTCCCCAGAGGTGCCGCCAGGTGCTCACGCCAGGACCTCCTCCAACCCCGTGCGGAGCAGTCCGTGGAAGCGTGTACGCGGATCGCTCGCCAGGCGCTGCCGGTCGCCGTGCTCCTGGATGAAGCCGTCCTCCAGAATCATGATCTCGTCCACGCGCTGCACGGTAGTCAGGCGGTGAGCAATGACGATCACCGTCCGGTCCGCTGCCAGCCTGTCGAGCGCCCGTTCGATCAGCCGCTCCGTGCCACGGTCGAGGCGCGAGGAGGCTTCGTCGAGAATCACCAGGCCGGCCGGTCGTAGGAAGACGCGAGCAAAGGCGAGCAGCTGCGCTTCGCCCGCGGAGAGGCCACTGTCCTGGGCGAGCAGGGTGTCCAGCCCATCGGGCAGCGCCGCGTACCACGACCCGAGACCAAGCTCGGCAGTGACCTCACGCAGGCGCTCGTCCGAAATGTCCGGGTCGAACAGGGTCAGATTGTCGCGGACGGTGCCGTGAAACAGCTGCACGTTCTGCGTGACCATGCCAATGCGGTCACGCAGATCGGGGAGGGTGCTGTGTCGAATATCCTGCCCGCCGAGCCGGATCGTGCCGTCTTGGGGGTCGTAGAGCCGACACACCAAGCGCGTGAGGCTGGTCTTGCCGCTCCCCGTGCGTCCGAGCAGGCCCAGGGTTCTCCCCGGCGCCAGCCGAAACGAGATGTCCTGTAGCACCGTCTGCTCGCGGTGATAGCCGAACGTCACGTTGTCGAATTCGACCGACAGCGCCCCGGCCGGGTAGGCCACCCCGGCCCCGTCGAGGATGGTGCTGCGGGTATGCAGCAGCTCCCCCAGCCGGAGGATGCTCGCCGAGGCGTGCTGCAATTGCTCCAACTCCTGCGTCAGCCGGCTAATCGGCTGCACGACCATCGTCGCGTAGTGAAAGAGCATGTATACGGTGCCGAGCGTGATCGCCTCATCCAGGAAGAGGTACGCGCCCAGCGCCAGGGACGCCGCGCTCCCGACCGCCCAGATGGTCTCGTTCGTGTTCCAGAAGACGCCAATGGCAAGACCGGCCCGCATCTCTTTGCTCATCCACTCGCGCGTCAGCTCGTAGAACCGGCGCAAGACATAGGGCTGCGCGTTGGCGGCGCGGATGTCTTCCGTGCCCGTCAGCCGCTCTTCCAGAAAACCGAACATGTTAGCGCGGACCTCGCTCCGCGCCCGCCAGTAGGGGACGGAGATGTTCCGCAACCGCACTAGGACGGTCACGCTGAGGAGGACGAACAGCGTGAACCCCAAGCCGGCCCGCCATTCCTCCCGATAGAGCAGTACCAGGATGCCCACCAGGAGCAGGCAGCTCCCCACGATTTGGACCGTAAACGTAGAGAGGAAGTTCCCCAGGTTGTTCACGTCGCCGTCAACGCGCTCGATCATTTCGCCCGGCGTGTGCTCGTGATGGAACGACATGTCCAGCCCCAAGCAGTGCCGGGCCAGGTCCGCGCGCAGGGCGTTGGTCGCGGTCCAGGCGACGCGCTCGGTGAAGTACGTGGCGAGCACCGAAACAACCTGCTGACCCAGCGCCACCCCGCCGAACAGCAGCGCCAGCGTCACGAGTGTGGTGAACCCCTGGCCGGTCTGCGCGGTGTCAATGAAGCTGCGGAGAATCTGCGGCGTGACCAGCAGCAAGCCGGTGTTGCCGAGGATGAACACGGCCAAGAGCGCGACGCGGCCACGCTGGGGCCACAGGTAGCTCGCCAACAGGTCCTGATACTGCCGCAGCGATACGTTCATGCCCGAGGTATCCGTAGCCTACGTGCATGGTATCAAGGCGCGTATCCCCGTCCCCCCGCCGCAGCGGGGGGACCATAGGGGGGCTAGGCCAGAGGGACTGGCCTGCGCCAGAGCCAAGCAAGGTGTATATTGTAAATATATGCATGCTAGAGAATGTCGCCGGTGGCGCACGGCTGCCGCCACGCAGGAACAGGCCAGACACTTGCGGCAGGCGCTGACACCCGCGGAGCAGCGGCTCTGGCGACGACTGCGCCGGAGACAACTCAACGGGGCGCATTTTCGTAGACAACAGCCTATCGGGCCGTTCATCGTGGATTTCTGCTGTATACAGGCCCGACTGGTGATCGAGGTTGACGGACATACGCATGCGGCGCAAGGAGAGTATGATGCCGAACGGACCCGGTGGTTAAGCGGCCAGCGTGGTTATCACGTGCTGCGCTTTACCAATACTGATGTTGAGCATAACCTTGATGCTGTGGTGGAGAGCATCCTGGCGGCATTGATGGTATAGGTTCCCTCTAGCTCCTACCCTCACCCTCCCCCCGCCGCAGCTGACTGGGGTAGGTACGGGTGAAGCTGTAGGGGCGCAACATGTTGCGCCCGTCCCCCCGCACTGCGGGGGGCCATAGGGGGGCGTCCCCACCCCGCTCATCCTGTCCATCCTGTCCATCCATGTAAATTTCCCCGTCCCCCCGTTGCGCTCCCGCCCTCGCCACCAATGTATCCCTGTGATGGAGGTTGACGTATGCGTGACGACACTGGAGCACCACCCGTGATCCCAGTTGGGAGCCGTCTCGGCACTACGCCGGCCAGCACCGGTGGCCTTGCCACCCCACTGGCACCGGATCAGCACGTCCCCGCAGCCCGCTCGGCCGCGGCCCCGCGTAATGATCGTCTGTGTGCCGCCCATCAGGCGCCGGGTCCTGACCGACCCTCCGATGAGCCACCGCGCCCGCCGGAGCAGGACCGTCCGCGCGCCGCCGCGTGGGCACCGGATCAGCACGAACCCGTGGCCCCTACGGTCGCGGCGCCGGGTGTTGATCGTCTGCGTGCCACCCATCAGGCGCCGGGTCCTGACCGACCCTCCGACGAGCCATCGCGCCCGCCGGAGCAGGACCGTCCGCGCGCCGCCGCGTGGGCACCGGATCCGCACGAACCCGTGGCCCCCTCGGTCGCGGCGCCGGGTGTTGATCGCCTGTGTGCCACCCATCAGGCGCCGGGTCCCGCTCCACGGCAGGACCGTCCGCGCGCCGTGCAAGCCCCCGCGTTGGCTACCCCCGACTCCCGCGTCACGCCCCCGGCGCCGCCGGCCCCCGACTGCTCCCGTCGGGACGCCCCCGGCGCCGATTCACGTCCAACCTCCATCACCGACACGCCCGCGTCCGACTTGTACTCCCCAGCGTTCAGCGCCCAGGAGCGCAAGCTGCTCGCCCACACCGACCACGGCCCCCCACTCGCTGCCGAAATCCGCTTGCTGCGGGTGCTCATGCTGCGCCTCGTCACCACCCCGCGCCGGCGTCGCCGGCGCGCCGGGGCCGCCTTCCAGCGCCGGCGCCGCTACGCCCGGCAAAGGACACTGCACGCCGTCTGCCGCGCAATGGACGTGTTGGTGCGCCTGCTCAAGACCCAGCAAGCCAACGAGCCGAGCGACGCGGAGGAGGCCCTGCGGTTTCTCGATGAAATAGCCGCCAACATGGCGGCAGAACAGTCGTCGACCAGCGATCCACCCGCCGACCCACCGATGGAGCCAGCGGCCTACGCGCCTTATGAACCGCCTGCCGATCTACCGCTTGAGCCACCCGCCGATCTACCCGCCGACTCGTCCGCACCGCCTGACCCACCCACGGAACCAGCGGCCTACGCGCCTTATGAACCGCCTGCCGATCTACCGCTTGAGCCACCCGCCGATCCGCCCGCCGACCCGTCTGCACCGCCCGACCCACCGATGGAACCACCGGCCTACGCGCCTCGTGATCCGCGTCCCGATCCACCGCTCGCGCCACCCCCCGACGTGCCCCCTGCGACCCCACCCCCACAGGACGACCGCCCGTCCAAATACCCGCACGCCATGATCCCGCCCGAGCCGTTAGACCCTCCGCGCTCCCTCCTCCTCACCCGCAGCCTGCTCTATCCCCACGAATACGACCCCTGACCACCATCCAGCCGCCCTCGCTGACTGGCGCAGGTACAGGTAAGCCGTAGGGGCGCCACATGTTGCGCCCGTCCCCCCGCCGCCGCGGGGGGACCATAGGGGGCCAGCACCCTCCCTCACAGGGGTCGGTTTTTCGCGTCGGGGAGCGATGCATCATCCCCCGTCCCCGACATTCCCGCGCCAGCGGGAATCGACACCCCCTCTCTATCGCTCCGCGATGGAGAGGGGGCCGGGGGGTGAGGCCCGCCCCCCTTGCCTCGCCGCACGCACTCCCCTTCCCTGGAGGGAAGGGGCCGGGGGTTAGGTCCGACTCGCCTCCCCTTGCCACTCGGTATGAAAAATGCCGGGCTTGTCGGTGCGCTGGTACGTGTGTGCCCCGAAGTAGTCTCGCTGCGCCTGGATCAGGTTCGCGGGGAGCCGTTCCTGGCGGTAGCTCTCGTAATAGTCGAGCGACGCGCTCAAGGCCGGGCAGGCGATCCCCTGCCCGCGGGCCAACGCCACAACCTCCCGCAGGGCGCCGATTCGCGCCGTCACCTGCGCGGTCAGCGGCGGGTGCAGCAGCAGGCTGGTCAGGTCGGGCGTCGCGAGGAAGGCGGCCTTGATCTGGTCCAGCAGGGCCGCGCGGATGATGCAGCCGCCCTTCCAGATGCGCGCCACCTCCGCGAGATTCAGTCCAAAGCCATACTCTTGCGAGGCCTCACGCAGCAGCTTCATCCCCTGCGCGTAGGTGATGATCTTCGCCGCGTAGAGCGCCGCCCGCACCTGCGCCGTGAAGTCCGAGCCGGCCGCCGCCGTCCCACCGTTCGGCGGCCCTCCGAGCACCTGCGCGGCCCGCACGCGCTCGTCCTTGCGCGCGGAGATGTTCCGCGACCACACGGCCGCGTCAATCGTCGGAATCGGCACGCCGAGGTCGAGCGCATCCTGCGAGGTCCAGCGCCCGGTACCCTTCTGCCCCGACGTATCCAGGATCAGGTCAACGAGCGGCTGCTGCGTCTCCGGGTCGGTGTAGCGCAGTACCGTCGCCGTGATCTCGACCAGATACGATTGCAGTTCGGTCTCGTTCCACGCCGCGAACACCTCTCCGATCTCCGGCGCCGTCCGGCCCTCCAGCCGCCGCAGCAACTCATAGACTTCGGCGATGAGCTGCATATCGCCGTACTCGATGCCGTTATGCACCATCTTGACATAATGCCCGCCACCACCCTCACCGATGTAGCTCACACAGGCGCCATCGTCGTCGGTCTGGGCCGCGATCTTGGTCAGGATCGGCGCCAGGTGGTCGTAGGCCGCGCGCGGCCCGCCGGGCATCAGCGACGGCCCGTTGAGTGCGCCCTCTTCACCACCGCTCACGCCCATGCCGACGTAGTGCAGTCCGTCCGGTGCCAACTCCGTACCGCGGCGGATGGTGTCCTGGTAGAACGAGTTGCCCCCGTCAACCACAATATCGCCGGCGGTCAGCAGCGGACGGAGCTGTGCGATCACGGCATCCACCGGCCCGCCTGCCTGCACCATGAGGATGATCGTCCGCGGTCGTTCGAGCGAGTCGACCAGCTCCTCCAGCGTCTCGGCGCCGCGAATGGCCGCGCCCTGCGCCGGCCCGGCCAGAAACTCCTCGGTGCGCTCGGTCGTGCGGTTATAGACCGTGACCGTAGCGAAACGCGCGATATTGCGGGCCAAGTTCTGGCCCATCACGGCCAATCCCAACAGCCCAATCCGACTCGTGCTCATCCCTGAGTCTCCTGCATGCGTTGATGCGCTCTTGACATCCCGTTGACGCGGCCACAACACCGCCTCGTGTTGCACCGCCGCCCATCAGTGGACGGTATCAGCCGATCAGAGCGCGAGGCAAGGCGCGGGTTCAGCCACCCCCTGCGATCCCCCGACTGGGGTAGGTACAGGTGAAGCCGTAGGGGCGCCACATGTTGCGCCCCTCCCCCGCCACGGCAGGGGGACCATAGGGGCCAGTACCCTACACCCCCTCTCCAACATTTGGAGAGGGGGCCGGGGGGTGAGGCTCAAGCGCGCAACCCGAACAGCTCCGCGTCCACCCCAGGGCAGTAGTGGGCCAGCGGTTCCGTCCGCGGTACGTCCAATCCGGCAGCGCGCAGCATCGTCTCGTCCAGCGACTCGACCGCGGCCCGGTAAAGCGCAAAGGGCGGGTGGTGGACCTGGCCGACGCGCAGTCCCCGGGCGCCGCAGTCCGTGTAGAGCAGGTAGCGCTCCACCAGAAAGTGCTCCAGCGTCCCCGGTTGGCCTGCCCCGAGGGCCGCGCCGACCCGGCAGCGCGCCGCAAGCCGCGCCGGGACCGGTCCCGTCTCCAACCGCCGGCTGCGGAACGCGAGGGTCCGCCCCTCCCGCTGCCGCCGCACGGCCGACCAGTGGTAGGGCAGCCGCCAGCCCAGCCGACCGGCGATCACCGCCAACGGGTGCGTGGTATCGAGGCTGAAGAACCAAACGCCCGGCTTGCGCCCGTCCCGATGGACGTAAGTCCGCAGGTTGAGTGCGTGCAGGCGCGTAAGCGGCGGCATGGATGGCAGCCAGCGTAAGCGCACCTCCGGCATCGTGAGCGCGATCAGACCCACATATGCGCGCTCTTGAAACGTATCCACGACCAGCGGCGCCGGCAGCCGCGCCTGGAGCACCTCCGCCGGCACCGCCCAATGCAAGAAGAGCAGTTGCCGCCACCGCTGCCGCGCCAGGCTTGGGCCAGCCGGGCGGCGCGATGGCGTCAGGCGATCAATCGCTGCCGGGTTCGGCTGCGTTACTGACACCATGCTCTCGACATCGCCAGCGATCAGGGCGTGAAGCGGTAAACAACCGGCAGCTGCGCGGCATCGGTGATGCTGGCGCCGGTATGGCGCGCGATCTGAACGCGGCCGGTACCGCAGTCGCCGAACCCGTCGCACGAGATGGTGCCGATAATGGCCTGGAAACCGCTGGTGTTGGTCAGCGCCGCCCGCAGCGCGGCGCGATCAATGGAGAGCGTCTCTCCGTCGGCCACCGCGACCGTCTCGATAGCTCGCAGCAGGAGAGTAGTTGCATCGTAGGCGTGGGCCAGGTAGACCGACAAGGGCGGCTCGCCGTACCGATCCAGATAGTCGGCAACGAGTGCCATGTTGCTCTTGGCCGTTGTCTCGTTGGTGTTGCCGCCGAAATGCAGGTCCGGGCTGGGCAAGTAGATGCCTTCCGACTCCGGGACGGCGAGGAACTCGGACGCGATCAGGGCTGCGCCACCGATCAGCGTCACGCCCTCCAGGCCGGCAACCGCACCGATCTGCCGGACAAGGTGTGTCCCCTCGTCCGGGAAGAGCGGGAAGAAAAGGCCGTCGGGGCCGCCGCCGGCGATCTCGGTGAGCACGGCGATCATGTCTGTGTCCCCTTTGGCGATGGCGGTGATGACGGTTGCGCCGCCGAGCCTACGGAACTCGGTGGCGAAAGCGTCGGTGAGTCCCGATGTGTACGGGTCGCCGTCATGGATGGCGGCCATCTTGCGGAGCCTGAGTTCGTTGTATGCGAACTGCGCGACGGCCCGGGCCTTGTACAGGTCGTTGTTGGCGGTCCGGTAATAGCCGGGATGATAGTTCGAGCCGGCGTTACCGTGGAGGTCGGAGGTGAGCGAGGGTGCAGTGTTGGAGGGAGAGATCATCACCAGCCCGGCTTTGCTGATGATCGGCGCCGCGGCGACGGCAGCGACGGAACAGGAAGTGCCGATGGCCCCCACGACCTGCTGTGGATCGGCTACTACGGACTCGGCAGCGGCGCGCCCCCCCTCTACGGTGCAGCCGGAGTCGAGGCCGGTGCCCATCGAGACGGCGTGACCCTTGATCGGGCCGTAATCCGCGATGGCGAGCTCGACGCCGCGCTGGCTCGGAGTGCTCGACTGCCTGTTCAGGGAGGTCATCGAACGTATCTGGATCGCCTCACCGGGCGCGACCGTCACGGTTCCGAGGTCCGGTTGACCTTCCCAGTCGAACCGCGCGGTATTGAGGCGTACTTGCAGCCCACTCGGCCCCTTGATCCAGGTGCGGTAGCCATCGGTGAAGGCCGCCCGGTTATCGGCCGCGCGCTGCACGAGCAGACCGCCGGTGGTCTGCTGCAAGACGTCGCCGTTCTCAGGATTGACGTGCCCGTTTTCCAGGCACGCGCCGACCTTGTCCGGCCCCTCGGCCGCCTCGATCAGAGCCTTGAGCGTGGCGAAGCCCGAGTCCAGCGCGCAGTCGGCCGCAGCAGCCGTCGGCAGCCCGAACAACAGCAACAATGCCGCGGCGATGAGTGCAAGGAGCCACTGTCTCATGCTGTTCATCTCCCTGTCCGTAGCTGTGTCCAAGGCCATGCCTCGGCCCCGGTCCGAGCGTTACACCCCCTCTCCAACATTTGGAGAGGGGGCCGGGTGACAGGCCAAAGCCGCACCACACCTGGCACTATCCGTGCGGCTTTGGCCCGTCAATGGGTGAGTCCCGCCGAAAAACCTACCCCTGTCAGGGGACCATAGGGGGGCCGTCACAACGTTCTGCGCCACATCCTGATTGCCGTGGAAACCGTCAGCAGCGGCACCGTCACGTCAATCAGAATCCACACCAACGGATTGTCGTTTGCAGGGTCAACGAACTGGAACCCGAACCAGTTGGAAAGCAGCGCGATGAGCAGCGCCACCGAGTAGTAGAGGATGACGTTCGTTTCCAGGTAATCACGGGTAATCGTCTGATCCTCCGACCCGGAGCCGAGCTGGCGCTTTCTGGCAATGGCCACGAGCAGGACGACGACCATGGCGACGACCATGAGCGGGTCCAGGATCATCCACACGGTAGCCCCAGCGCCCGCCAGCGTGGGGTCGTAGAACTGGGTAAGCAGGAACTGCACGGGCACCGCCACACCCACCACAAACAGGTACACCGCCAGCAGCCGCACGATCAAAGCAACCATACTGCCTCTCCCCCATCGGCTCCGGTAATCCGGTGTGCATGACGCCGAAGCGCCTCTCAACCTACGCCGGGGATGGTACACGAAAGCAGTCCACGTGTTCACGGACGCATCCAGGGAGCGATGCGCCCCTGCTGCCCCCGCTTTCATTGGTGCGTGGAAATGACCAGAGATCGGCTCCCGCACCTACCGCGCGCCAAGGTGCTTGACCTGGCCGGAGCCGGTGATGTCCTGGCTCACCTGCGGCTGCCCGTAGTAGCTGATCCGGCCGCTGCCGTTGAGCCGCGCCGTCAGTGTATCGCGCGCCCAGACAAGGGCTGCCCCCGAGCCGTTGACCCGCACGCGGGCGGTCTCGGATTCGGTCCCGGCGGCGTCATACGTGCCTGATCCGTTCACGGTGACGAACTGCTCGTCAACCCTTCCGGTAAG
The DNA here is from genome assembly GCA_022826725.1 of Chloroflexota bacterium. Lineage (GTDB taxonomy): Bacteria > Chloroflexota > UBA11872 > UBA12225 > JAJDUF01 > JAJDUF01. The sequence continues at coordinate 294,743 of JAJDUF010000016.1, read as the reverse complement.
GCGCACCCGGCCGGAGCCGCTGATCTCCAGCACCAGCCGCGGCGCATTGATATTGGTCGCTTCGATTGCGCCGGCGCCGTCCAGCTCCAGGCCCCGGAGACGGGGCGCCGTGAGGCGGAACGTCAGCGGCTGTGTGGGGGCGTAGCCGCCGACGGTACCCGCAAACCCGAGGCGCAGGGCGAAGTCGTCTACCTCGCTCCGCACGTACTCCAACAGGTTGTCGTCCGCCTCGACCACCAGCGAAGGCCGATCCCCCTGGGTGATGGACACCCGCGCGTCCCCGGAGACGACGACTTGACCGAAGCTCCTGATGTCCCTAGTCTCGGCGCGGATGATCCCCGAGCCGCGTAGCCCACCGAGACCGGCAACGTTGCACGCGGTCAGGGTACACGCGACGAGGCCGCCGAGCACCACACCGCGACGTCTCATGGCTGGCAGTCTCCCTGAGATTGATGGCCCCCTCCCTCACCCCTCACAAGGGTAGGTTTTCCGTGTAGGGGCGTGATTCACCGTGCCCAGACCCTCGTCATTCCCGCGAAAGCGGGAATCCAGGCCCCTTCATCGCTCCCCGTTCGCTGCGCTGCTCCCCTTCCCTGAAGGGAAGGGGCCGGGGGTTAGGTCCAACCCCCTCCCATACAAAAAACCTACCCCTGTCGGGGGACCATACGGGAGCCGAGACAACGAAAAACCGCCCGAGAGTGGTCACTTGGGACCAGTCCCGGGCGGTCTTGCTATGCACTAGGCAGCACGCGCCCACCCAGCGCCGGTATTCACCCGTACCTCCCGGCTCGCCGTTGGTGTTGAACTAGGCGATAGGTACGAGGTGAATGCACATAGACAGGGCGTGCCGACTAGCGCTACTACTGTCCATAGGCATCACCTCCTTTTCACCTACCGCCTAGTCTACCATAGTGTCGCTCGCTGTCAACAGCGCCCGGGCGGCCGGCTGCCGCTATGCCGACAGCCGCGGGAACAGAGGCGAGCCGCCGGGGACCGGCCGGCCCGATCCGTCCGGCTGCCACCGCAGGTCGCGCCACGCGCCCGGCGCAATCCCGTCGAGGCCCAGTTGGGCGAGCATCCGGTCCGCCGTCCCAGGCATGAACGGGCCGAGCAGAGTGGCCTGGAAGCGCAGGCTCTCGGCGCTGGTTGCCAGGACCGCCTCCAGCACTGCCCGCTGCGCCGGGTCGCGGGCCAAGCGCCACGGCTGCGACTCGTCAATGTACTGATTGCCCCGGCGCACCAGCTGCCAGATCGCGTCGAGCGCCCGGCCGAACTCCCAGCCGTCGAGCGCCGCGGTCGCGTCCCGCAGCGCCGTCTCCGCCGCGTGCTGGACGGCCGTCTCCCGCTCGCCGGCGGCGCTGGCGCTCCCGGCGGGCAGCCGGCCGTCGCAGTAACGGCCGATCATCGTCACCGTCCGGTTGAGCAGGTTCCCCAGGTCATTGGCCAACTCCGCGTTATAGCGCTGGACGAGGTTGGCCCGCGCGAAATTGCCGTCCTGGAACCAGGACCCCTCGCGCATGAGGTAGTAGCGCACCGGGTCGGTACCGAACTCCGCGACGGCGTCTCGCGGGTCCAGCACGTTGCCGGTGGTCTTGGAGAACGGCTTGCCTTCCAAGTTCCACCAGCCATGCACCACGACCTGCCGCGGCAGCGGAACTCCCGCGCTCATCAGCATGGCCGGCCAGTACAGGCAGTGAAAGCGGGTGATGTCTTTGCCGATCACGTGTACATCGGCCGGCCAGTAGCGCGCGTACCGTTCGTCGTCGTGCGCGAAACCGGCGGACGTGAGGTAGTTCGTGAGCGCGTCATACCACACGTACATGACGTGGTCGTCGTCCCCAGGGACGGTGATACCCCAACGCTCACCGGTGAGGTTCCGCACCAGCCGCGAGGTGGAGAAGTCCCGTAGCCCGTCCCGCAGCCAGCCCAGCACCTCATTGCGCCGCGTCGTGGGCACGATGAAGTCCGGGTGGTCTGCGATGTACCGCTCCAGCGGCTCCTGGTAGCGGCTCAACGCGAAGAAGTAGTTCTCCTCGTCCAGCCACTCCGGCGTGAGCGTCGGATGATTGGGACAGCGCTCGTCCACCAAATCATCGTCGTCGTAGAACGTGTTGCAGTTCGGACAGTACCAGCCGGAGTAGGTGCCTTTGTAGATGTCGCCGCGCTCCAGCGAGCGGCGAAACAGCTCTTCCGAGGCCGCGATGTGGACCTCCTCGGTGGTGCGGATGAAACGATCATAGGAGATGTTCAGGGATGCCCAGGCTCCCTGGAAGACCTCGTCCATCCGGTCCACCCAAGCCCGCGCCGACACGTTGGCCTCCTCGGCGGCGCGCAGTACGTGCTGGCTGTTCTCGTCGAGACCCATCGAGAAGAGCGTGTCCATCCCCTGCATTCGCCGAAACCTCGCCATCACGTCTGCCCCGACCTTCTCCAGGGCGGTCCCGATATGCGGAGCGGCATTCGGGTAGTCAATGGCGGTGGTGATGTAGAAACGCGGCGACTGCAGGGCTGATTCCACGGCCCTTACCTCCTGGGGCGGTTGAGTATGGAGCTACCCGCCCTCACTGCCAGTATACGTGCCAGGAGCGGCCGGCAACTAGGGCAACCGGCTCGCGGGCGCCGGCCGACGACCCGCGCCGCGGTGCGCGCCTGGTCGAGGAACGCGGCTTGAGTGATGTGTCAGAGTGCTCTACACTGGTGATGACAGCATGACGCCCATTCGTCGCCTCATCTGGAATGATTGGAATACCGCTCACATTGCCCGCCACGCAGTGGTTCCTGACGAGGTGGAGGAAGTGTGCCGAGGTGACTTCATAATGCGGGAAGGTCATAGCGGGCGTATCATGCTCATTGGCCCCACCGATGCGGGTAGGTTGCTCGCCGTCATCTTAAGCGATGAAGGGGGAGATACCTACTACCCGGTGACCGCGCGGCCGGCAAGTCGCCAGGAACGCCGCCTCTACCGGCACGAAAGAGGTGAGGTACGATGACTATGCAGAAAGAGCGCAAGAAGAGCCGCATCCCAGAGTTCAAGACTATCGCGGAAGAGGCCGAGTTCTGGGATACGCATGATCTGACCGACTATTGGGATGAGTTCAAGCCGGTCAAGGCCCGGTTTGCGGACAAGCTCTTCGACCGTGTGACCATCCCCGTTGACGCCGATACGCTGGCGCAGTTGGACACCCTTGCTCGTGAGGAGGCGCTGAACGCCACGGCGCTGGCACGCAGATGGATCTTGGAGCGCCTGAAGCAAGAAATCCGGGCACGTGGCAAGGCAGCGTAGGCGGCGGTGATGATGACAGCATGACGCCCATTCGTCGCCTCATCTGGGATGATTGGAATACCGCTCACATTGCCCGCCACGGGGTTAGTCCTGCTGAGGTCGAGGAGGTTTGTGAGGGCGATCCAATGATTAGCGCGACCTACAAGGAGCGCATCCGTGCGGTGGGACTCACCCGCGCCGGGGAGATGCTTACGGCCATCCTTGCTCCCCAAGGTGGAGGCGTCTACTATCCAGTGACCGCGCGGCCGGCAAGTCGCCAGGAACGCCGTCGCTACCGGGCTGAACGAGGCGAAGTACGATGACCATGCAGAAAGAGCGCAAGAAGAGCCGCATCCCAGAGTTCAAGACTATCGCGGAAGAGGCCGAGTTCTGGGATACCCACGACACTACCGACTATGAGGACGAGTTCAAGCCGGTCAAGGCCCGGTTTGCGGACAAGCTCTTCGACCGCGTCACCATCCCCCTTGACGCCGATACGCTGGCGCAGTTGGAGTCCCTCGCTCGTGAGGAGGAACTGAACGCCACGGCGCTGGCCCGGCGCTGGGTCTTGGAGCGCCTAGAGCAAGAAATCCGGGCACGAGGTAAGGCAGCATAGGTGCTGCGGCACGTGCCGCCCGGCCGCCGGGCTACGGTGCCTTGTGGCAGGCCTCGCAGCGTTCATTAGGGAGGCCGGTGTGGTCGGCGGGTATCTTCCGCGCTCCCTGCTCGCCCTGAGCGTGACACGAGAGACAATCTTGCCGCCCCTCGACCATATGCGGGATGGCCGGGGCGCCGGCGCCACACGCCACCAGCAAGACGGAGAGGAGCACTACTCCGAGCAGGCGCCGCGCGCCGCGCTGCTTCTCCGTCATTCCTCAGTCCTCGCCATCGCTGCACCGGCATTGGAGCGCCTCACGGCGCCATGGCCTCCAAGCAGGCGCCGGCGATGTCGCATAGCTCGTCAAGCTCTGCCGTCTCCATGACCAGTGGCGGCGCGAAACCAACGAAGTCATTGCCGCAGCGGGCAATGATTCCCCGCTCGCGGGCCAGTGCCTCGAACCGTTTGCCCGGTGGTGTGGCTGCTTCCGGCCATGTGTCGGTGGCGAGGTCGAAGCCCTGCAAGAGACCGGCGCCGCGCACGTCCCGGACGAACGGATAGGTCTCTGCCAACCCCTCGAGACGCGCGTGCAGGTGGCCGCCCAGTTGGACAGCGTGCGCGATCAAGTCGCGCTCCTCGTACTCCGCGAGCGTCGCCAGCCCGGCCGCGCAGGCCACGGGATTGCCAGCAAAGGTGTGGCCGTGGTGGAACTCGCGCCGCGAGTCGGGATCGCCGAGGAACGCCTGCCACACCCGATCGGCGATGAGCACGCCGGCCAGGGGCACGTACCCACCGCTCATCCCCTTGCCACAGGCGAGCAGGTCGGGCGCCACGCCGTAGTAGTCGGCGCCAAACCACATGCCCAAGCGACCGAACCCGGTGATGATCTCGTCGAAAATGAGCAGGACGTTGTGCTTGTCGCAGGCCGCGCGCAGGATCGCAAAATACTCCGGCGGCGGCACGACGAACCCGGCTGAAGAGATGGACATTGGCTCCATGATGACGGCCGCCACCGTCTCCGGGTCCTCGGCCTCGATAGTGCGCTCGACCAAGCGCGCGCAGGTGATCCCGCACGCGCCGTGGTCGTAGGTCTTGTCGAAGGGGCAGCGCTGGCAGGCCGGCGGATGCGTGTGCAGCACGCCGGCGACGAGCGGCTCGAAGACGCTGCGCCGCTCCCAGCCACCGCTCGCCGCGAGCGCCCCCATCGTGCCCCCGTGATAGCCGCCGTACCGCCCGATGAGCTTGTACTTGCGGGGATGCCCCGATTGCTTGTGGTACTGGCGGGCCATTTTCAGGGCTGTCTCGGTCGCCTCCGAGCCGCCGGAGAGCAGCTTCACGGCCACCCCATGCTCGCCGCGCATCCCGGCCGGGGCGATCTCGCGCAGCCGCGCCGTCAGCTCGATGGCCGGGGGCGAGGTGCCGTGCAAAGGCGGCGCAAAGTGCAGGGCGCGGAGCTGCTCGTTCGCTGCCTGGATGATGCGCTCGTTGCCGTAGCCCAGCCCGGTCACGAAGACACCCGACAGGCCGTCGAGATACCAGCGTCCCTCTTGATCTTGCAGCCGCACGCCCTCACCACGCACGAACACCCACGGGTCCGCGGCGAAGGCGGTCATCTGGCGAAAGTCCAGCACCAGATGATCGAGCACTGCCCGCTCGTCTATGCTCATCCTAGGCCCAGCTCCTGGGCCATACTGCCGGCTGCGTCTGCGAGTATGCCCAAGTCGGTGCCGAGCGTGACCATCCGATAGCCGTCGGCGGCTCGCTCGCGGGCCTGCTCAACCGTGCGGGCGGCGATGCCGGCCGCCTTGCCGGTACGCTCGGCGGCAGTGACGGCGCCGTGAATGGCGCTCACAAAGTCGTCCTGTTGCCAGGCGTCGGCTTCGGCGTAGCCGAACGAGGCCGCTAGGTCGTTCGGCCCGACGGATACCACGTCCACGCCCTCTACGCTCAGAATCTCTTCCGCCCGGAGAATGGCCTCCCGCGTTTCGAGCTGTACGCTCACCAGCGTCTCGTCGTTGGCGCGCTCGTAATACGTGGCGGCGTTCGTGTTGAAGGCGGCTGCGTGGAGCATCCCGCCCTTGCTGCGGATGCCGCGCGGCGGAAACTTGGCCGCCTGCACGACCGCCGCGGCTTCCTCGGGCGTGTTGACCACCGGTACCATCACGCCGCCGGCGCCGGCGTCGAGCGCGCGCTGAATGTGATCGAGGCCGAACCAAGGCACGCGCACAATCGGCGTGGCGCCGTTGGCCCAGATGGCGGAGCACATCAGCGCCATCTGCTCGTAAGTCAGGGGATAGTGCTGGCCGTCAACGTAGAACCAGTCGTAGCCCTGACGCGCGAGCGCCTCCGCGACGGGATAGGACGGCAGGCCGAGGCCCAACCCGTAGGTCGTCTCTCCGCCCCGTAGCTGGCGCAATAGTCTGTTCTCGCGCATAAATCCTCCTTGTATGCTGCTTTCCGCACGGCCACTGTAACACCATCTGCCAGTGGCCGGTAGTCAGTGGTCGTCAGCCTGGCGCCCGCCTACTCCTTCACCAAGTGCCACTGGATTAGCCCGGTCTCGTAGGTCTCGCAGCCCACGGTCCTGAAGCCGGAGCGCGGAGCACCCGGTGCAAACAGGGGAATGCCACGGCCGAGCACGATGGGAAAGACGGTCAGAATCAGCTCGTCAATGAGGCCGGCGTCGAGCATGATCGTATTGATCCGGCCGCCGCCGACCAGCCAGATGTCCTTGCCCGGCGCTTCCTTCAGCGCACGCACAAAGGCGGCAATGTCGCCGGAGATGAAGCGCACGTGTGGGGCGTCCGGCGGCGGTGCGCTCCTCGTGAAGACGTAGTTGGTCTTCTCCGGGTACGGGAACGTGTCCACAGTGAGCGTCACCTGATAGGTGGCCTTACCCATCAGGGTCGTATCAATCGAGGCATAGAAGTCGTCGTAGCCATAGTCGAGGCCGCCACCGGCTTCCAGCCAGTCAAGCTCGCCGTTGGGGCCGGCGATATAGCCATCGAGCGACATGGCACTGTAGAGCTTGAGCTTCCTCACCGTGGTTGCCTTCCTAGCCCCCCTATGGCCCCCCGCTGTAGCGGGGGGACGGTCTATTCCCTCCCCCGTCGCAACGGGGGAGGGTGAGGGAGGGGTCTACCGCTCAGGCCGTGCTCAGACCGTGGATCGGGAAGACGAGGCGTCGAACGGTGCGAACGCTGGCCTCGGCAAACTCGCGGACCGCCGGCTCGGTGTCGGCGGATTGCGCCGCGTCCGGCGGATCACGCAGTTGCTTACCGCCGTAGGCCGCCACGTAGCCTGGCGGGAGCTTGTTCGGTAGCTCTACCCCGGCCATCGCCCCGAACGCCAGTGCCCATATCCGCGCGGTCGCGTCAATATCGTAACCGCCGCCGCCTACGGCTACCCAGCGCGGGGCCAGGTCGCGGAGGCGTGCGATGACCGTCTCGTAGGCGTGCGTCGTCAGACGCAGGTGGGCCAACGGGTCGTCGTAGTAGCCGTCGGCGCCGAGCTGGGTGACGACAATATCCGGCTGAAAGGCGGCCAGCAGCGGTGGCACGATCTCCTCGAAGGCCCACAGCCACGTCGCGTCGTCGGTATAGGGTGCAAACGGCACGTTGACCGCATAGCCGCGGCCTGCCCCCGTGCCGATATGCTCCGCAAGGCCGCCCTGCGGTCCTGGGAAAAGGAAGAGCGTCGATTCGTGCAGCGAGATCGTCAGCACCTCGTCGCTCTCGACGAACGCCGCCTCCACGCCGTCGCCCTGATGCACGTCAATGTCCACATACGCCACCCGTAAGCCCTGGTCCCGCAGCCAGGCCAGCGCAATGGCGGCGTCGTTGAAGATGCCGAAGCCGCTCGCTTGGTCGGGCAGCGCATGGTGATTGATGCCACCGGCCGGATTGAACGCCGCATCAACCGTCCCCTCATGCACCAGCCGCGCCGCCGTGAGCGTCGCGCCGGAGACCAGTAGCTGGAAGTCGAACATGCCCGGATACGGCGGGTTGTCGCCGAACGCGCTGAACCCGTGGCGCTGCGCCACCATCTCCGGCACCTGCTGCCCGCCGCTCAAGCGCCGCACCGTCTCCACGTAGTCCGTCGCGTGGACGCTGCGCGCCGCCGCGACGGTCGCCGGGTTGGGCGCAACCTCGCGGACGCCGGGCGCGGCCAGCAGGCCGTAGGACTCGATGAGCGCCCGCACTTGCGCGGGGCGATCCAGCTTGAGCGGATGCTGGGCCGGGAGCGCCGCCTGGACCAGCGCCGGGCTGTAAATCAGCGCCGTGCGACGCTGCTCGGAAGGCGCTGGATTCTCCTGGCTCATACTCGACCTACTGCTACCGTGTGGGCACAGTCTACCAAGAGGTGCCTCCAGGCGCCGGGGAGAAAAAGGAAAGGCCAATTCCAACAATGACTGCGGAATCCACTTGGTTTTCCACCAAACGCACCCCATGCTATAGGGTGTCTTTCAGGCTCGCGATGGATAGAAGGGATGGGTAGTGTCTCAGTTTGAAAATGTCAGCCCGGCAGCCCCCTGGACGAGCGGCTGGCGCCGCCCTTGCGGATGCCCACAGCCATCCCGCAGAGCATCCTATTTTCGATTTGATAAATGTATAGATTACGATTATAGTAGCGTTTCAGTTTGAACTGCCCACTCCGGGGGACGAGCATCGGTGCCCGCCGACCGGGTATGGCTGGGGTAACGGGGGGCAGCGGCACCGAGCGCGCCAGGCCCACGTGGTCCCGACCAACGCCGGATTTCAAACTGAGACACTACCTAATATGGGTAAGTGCTCCGCCATTCCAGCGCAAGCCGGAAGATGGATTCACGTTAAGGAGGCTCCCACGTGCGCCATCTGAAACGAGGCCTGTTGGTTGCTGTTTGCGTCTTGGCCGTTCTGAGCATCGGCATCCTCGTGGCTGGAGGTATCCTTGTCGGCCTCGGTACGATCACCATCACCAGCGGCGAGCGTCGAGTTGATCCACCAGCTACTCATCCCGTGACCGTACCACCCACCGTTTCTGCCGAACGGACACCGAGGGTGAATCCGCCACCGACCATCCCGCCAACTGCGACCAACATTCCCACTCCAACCGCGACTCCCACTCCCGCACCTACCAGCACACCCATCACACCAACCGTGACGCGCACTCCTGTACCTACTAGCACAACCCTGCCAACCTAGACACCCACCTCCGTGCCAGCTACCGGGGCCTGGAGGCAGTTAACTTCGACGGACCCGCTGACTGGTGCCCAGAGAATCGCTATTGCTATCCAGTCGTCTACCTATACTGGCGAAACGCCACGCGGAAGGGCCACGCTCCTCGTGCGTTGTACATATTGGCGCGGCAGCGTGCAGTTGCCGGAGGTCTTTATCGAGTGGGACGATTACCTCGGCAGCAATGACCCGATCGTTCTGACCCGCCTTGATGAGGGGGCGGTGGAGAGTCATCGTTGGGGCATCTCCGCGAGCAAGACAGCGACTTTTGCTCCCCGGCCTTTGTTGTGGCCCGGCAACATCATCGAGAAGTTTAAGTTGGCACGTCGCTTTGTCGCGCGTGTCGTCAAGTACGACAATCAGACCATCACTGCCACATGGGATATCACTGGCTTTGCAGCGGCGGTGCAGCCTGTAGAAGCGCGATGTGCGTAGCTATTGCCGGGGAGGCACGGCATGGATCGGGAACAGGGTCGTAGCGTGCGGTCTTGATGCCCGCCGGTCGCTAAGGTGCTGCGGCGAGCCTAGAGCGCCGAGGCGGGCCGCGAGGCGCGGAGGTACTCGCCCATCAGGAGCGGAAAGATCGGCCACGGATGCGCCAGGCGCGCATACGTGAACAGCGCCGGATCGGGCAAGCGTCCCACCCGCGACTGCAACCACGTCATCAGCCGGAAATACGGGCGGCGCAGCCGAAAGTAGCGCGTATAGGCCCGCGCCGCGCTGGTCCCCGTCCGCTCGCCCGTCAGCACCTCGCGCAGCAGCCGTCCGCAGCGCATGGCGAACGTCACCGCCGAGCGGATGCCCTCGCCCGTCAGTCCGAAGCACATCCCCGCCGCGTCGCCGGCGACAAAGACCGGACCGGCCATGACCGACCGCGCGACGAACGGCAGCTGGCCGCCGTGGTAGGGCGCCTCCGGGTCCGGGGGTAAACCCAGGCGGGTGAAGAAGCTCCGCATTGCCGGTCGCAGGCCGCCGGTGCGACCGAACGCCAGTACCCCGATGCGCGCCGTCTCGCCGCAGGGAAACACCCAAGCGTAGCCGCCACGAATGATGTCGGAGCCGACCCAAAAGTGCAGCCCGTCCTCGCGGTAGGGTAACTCCGCTTCGATGCCCCCGCTCAACGTGGATCGCACCAGGAAGCCCGGCTGCACGGACTCGGCGATGGTGCTGCGCCAGCCGGTCGCGTCCACGACGTAGCGTGCCCGCAGCGGTCCGGCGCGTGTCAGCACCGTGACGCCGTCGGGATGTCCCGGTGGGTGTTGCGCTACGGCATTCCCGTCGGCGACGCCGAGCACCCGCGCCCGCTCGAACGTCGCGCCCGACTGCTCGAAGAGCGCCGCGCAGAACTGCCCGTATTCGAAGGTGCAGTACGGGTAGGGCAAGGGGTACGACAGGGTGTGCTTGCCGATATGCAGCACCAGCCGGTCGGCCGTCTGCTGGTGCGAGATCATCAGGTCGAGCTGCCGCAGCACGTCCACGGTGGTCCCGCAGGCCGACGTTTGGCCGGCGCCGATGTCTTGGTGGTCCAGCAGCAGCACCCGGCCGGCGCCGCGTAGCTCGCGGGCTACCGCGAGACCGGCAAAGCTGGCCCCGGCGATAATCACGTCGGCATCGAAGCCGTTGCCAGTTGAAGCGCCGGTCATAGCAGTATCGGGAGAAGAGAGTTGCACGCCGTAGTATAGACGCCTCGCATCAGAGGGAGCAGTAGGTTGGCCGAGGGTGAGGCGTGGACTCGACCTTGACATTCTATACTATAGGGGGGTATAGTATGCATTACAGGAGCGATCAATGATGGACGAGAAGCATCGTAGCCAGCTGGGACGCCTCCGCAAGATCGAGGGACAGGTCCGCGGCGTGCAGCGGATGATCGAGGGCGGCCGCTACTGCATGGATGTCCTCACCCAGATGCGCGCCATCCGGCGGGCGCTGGCGAAAGTCGAGGAGCAGGTGCTCGCGGAGCACGTCCGCTCCTGCGTCATCGAGGCCGTCCGCAGCGGGGACGAGCGTGACCGCGACGAAAAGCTGCAAGAGTTGATGGACGTGTTCGCCAGTACGCGGTAGTGGGGGTACTCATCATCCCGGCCCCGCTCCGCGATCCGGGGAGGGGCCGGGTGGTGAGGCGCTGAGACTACCGGAGGGGATTGCAATGGTTGCAACAACAGACATGGCAGTAGACGAGACGTTGGCACCCTCGGAGTTGGCCACCGAGACGTTCCCCGTCGAGGGGATGACGTGTGCCTCCTGCGCCAACCGTATCCAACGGGCGCTCGGCAGAGTCGAGGGCGTCGCAGACGCGACCGTCAATCTCGCCACCGAGCAGGCGACCGTGCGCTATGCCCCCGACCAAACCGGCCGCGACGATCTGATCGCTGCCGTCGCAGCCGCCGGCTACCGAGCCGGCCCAGTAGCACCGCTGGAGCTTGCCATCACCGGCATGACCTGTGCGTCCTGCGCCCGCCGTGTCGAGCGGGCCATCGGCAAGGTTGACGGTGTGCAGGCGGTGGCGGTCAATCTCGCCACCGAATCGGCGACCGTGCAAGGTAGTGTGGTCCCCGCGGCCGTCATCGGCGCCGTGGCGGCGGCCGGGTACGGCGCTGCGGAGCGTCGCGCCGAGCCGCCAGCCGCGACGACCGACCACCCGGAGCACGAGATTGACACGCCGCGGGCGGAGGCCTACGCGCAGTCACCGCAGCACCTGTTCATTGCCGCCGCGCTGCTCTCGGCACCGGTGATGGCGCTGAGTATGCTCATGCTGCGCTTTCCCGGCAGTGCCTTGGTCGAAATGGCCCTGACGACGATTGTCGTCTTCGTGTGCGGCTGGCAGTTCTTCGCGACGGCCGGGCGGTTGGCGCGTCACCTGGCCGCCAACATGGATACGCTGATTGCGCTCGGCACGGCCGCCGCCTACGGCTACAGCGTCTACACGCTGGCAGTGGCCATCTCCGAGCAGGGGCCGCTCGCAGCGCATCCCCCTTTGTATTTCGAGACCGCGGCGATCATCGTGACGCTGATCTTGCTTGGTCGCTGGCTGGAAGCGCGCGCGAAGGGCCAAGCCAGCGCCGCCATCAAGGCATTGATGGGGCTGCAACCGAAGACCGCGCAGCTCCTCCGGGACGGTCAGCCGGCTGAGGTCCCGATTGCATCGGTGCGCGTAGGGGATATGGTGCTCGTGCGCCCTGGTGAGCAGGTCCCCGTAGACGGCGTCGTGGTCAGCGGCGAGTCGGGCGTGGATGAAGCGATGCTCACCGGCGAGAGCATGACCGTCTCGAAGGGTGTGGGTGATGAGGTGACCGGCGCGACGCTGAACGGACAGGGCGCGCTCACGGTGCGGGCCACGCGCGTCGGCGCCGACACGGCGCTGGCGCAGATTGTCCGGCTGGTCGAGCAGGCCCAGGGGTCGAAAGCGCCCATCGAGCGGCTGGCCGACCGGGTGTCGGCGATCTTCGTACCTGCTGTGCTGGTCATTGCGGCGCTCACGTTCCTAGCGTGGCTCGTGCTGGGACCGGACGCCGGCGAGTTGACCACGCCACTGCTGACGGCCGTCACGGTGCTGGTGATCGCGTGCCCCTGCGCCCTGGGGCTGGCTACTCCCACCGCGATTATGGTCGGCACGGGTCGCGGCGCCGAGCAGGGCATCCTGATCAAGGACGCGGCGAGTCTGGAGCGCGCCCATGCCCTCACCGCCATCGTCCTCGACAAGACCGGCACCGTTACGGAGGGCCGGCCGCGCGTGCGAGAAGTGATGCCGCTGCAAGGACAGGACGCGAACGACGTGCTGCGGCACGCCGCGGCCGTCGCGGCGCGCTCCGAGCATCCCATCTCCGCGGCCATCGCCACGCACGCCCGTGCGGCCGAGTTGACGCTGCCGGAGCCGATGGCATTCGTCAGCACGCCGGGCCAGGGCGTTGCGGCGCAGGTCGAAGGGAGCGCGGTGCTCGTCGGCAATACGCGGCTGCTGGCGGCACACGGCGTCGCAACCGCTCGGTTGGCGCCGGTGGCCGAGCACCTGGAAGCGAACGGGCGCACCGTATCGTTGGTCGCCATTGACGGTCAGCCGGCTGGGGTTATCGGGGTTGCCGACACCGTAAAGCCAACCTCGGCCGCGGCGGTTACCGCGCTCCGACGGCTGGGGCTGGCGGTCTACCTGCTCACCGGCGACAACCGACGTGTCGCCGCCGCCATCGGCCGCGAGGTTGGCATTGCCCCGGATCGTATCCGCGCTGAGGTCCGGCCGGAGGATAAGGCGGCGGAGGTAGCGAGGCTGCGTAATGAGGGGCACGTGGTTGGCATGGTCGGCGACGGCATCAACGATGCGCCAGCGCTCGCCGCGGCCGATGTCGGGTTTGCGCTGGGGACCGGCACCGACATCGCAATGGAAACGGCCGCGATCACGCTATTGCGTGGCGATCTCCGCAGCGTACCGGTCGCCATCCGCCTCTCGCGTCGGACCATGCGGACGATCAAGCAGAACCTCTTCTGGGCCTTCGGCTACAACACCGCGATGATTCCGTTGGCTGCGCTGGGCCTGCTCGCTGCGCTCGGTGGTCCGATGTTGGCGGCCGCGGCGATGGCCTTCTCCAGCGTCTCCGTCGTCACCAACTCCCTCCGTCTCCGCCGCGCCAAGCTCACATGAGTCCGGATCATGGCACCTCACCACAGGCGTAAGCCGCCTTGACGGCTGCCGCCGTTCTGCGTGCCCTGCGCTATGCTCTAGGTAGAGGGAGGGTGTCTCTATGACGACAGCGTATGCCGGCCGAGTGCGGGCGCCGGAGTTTCCGACCGGTCAGGACTGGATTAATACCGACCGGCCGCTGCGAATGGCCGACCTCACAGGCCGGCTGGTGATCCTCGACTTCTGGACCTTCTGCTGAATTAACTGCTTGCATATCCTTCCGCAGTTGCGGGAGCTGGAGCAGCGTTACGCCGACACGCTCACGGTCGTCGGCGTCCACTCGGCCAAGTTTCCCCAAGAGCAGGCGACCGAGGCCGTCGCGCAGGCCGTGCGCCGCCACGCCATCCACCATCCCGTCGTCAATGACCACGACTTTGCCATCTGGCAGCAGTACGGCGTGCGTGCTTGGCCGACGCTGATGTTCGTTGACCCGTTGGGAAAGGTCATCGGCAAGCATGAAGGCGAGTTCGCGGCCGGTCAGTTGGCGCCGATCATTGATCGGATGCTGGACGAGTTCGGCGCCAACGACTGGCTGGACCGCCGCGTACACGACTTCGGGGCCACCGGGCCGGCCGCGCAGACTGGCCCGGAGGCGGCGACCCTGGCCTTCCCCGGCAAGGTGGCGGCAGACGAGCGCGGCAACGGGCACGTCTACGTCGCCGACTCCAACCACCATCGCCTCGTTGTGACTGGACTAAGATCGCTCGATGGAAGCGTCCACCATATCATCGGGTCCGGCGAGCCGGGGCTGCGCGACGGTCCGGCGCGAGAAGCACAGTTCAACTGGCCCCAAGGGATGGCCGTTGATCCGGTCACCGGCACGGTCTACGTCGCCGACACCGAAAATCACGCCATCCGGCGGGTGAGTCCGGCCAACGGCGCGGTCATGACCATCGCCGGCACGGGGGAGCAGGCGCGCTCGTTCGGCGGTGGCGGTCCGGCCCTCCAGACGGACCTCTCCTCGCCGTGGGACCTGGCGCTGCTGCCGGACCCGGCGCGCACCGTCACCGCCGGTGGCGGCGCCAACACCGAGAAGCAAGACTACCCGGACCGAGGCTTGCTGTTCATTGCAATGGCCGGGCTGCACCAAATCTGGGTGCACGACCTGGCCAACGGTACCGTCGCACCGTTCGCCGGCAGCGGACGGGAAGACATCCTCGACGGCCCGCGGCAGGAGGCCTGTTTCGCGCAGCCGAGCGGCCTGGCGCTCGATCCGGCGGCGGACGTGCTGTACGTCGCGGACAGCGAGACGAGCGCGATCCGCGCGATCCACCTGGACACCGACGCGGTCGAGACGTTAGTTGGTACCGGGCTGTTCGACTTCGGCGATACCGACGCCGCAGCCGAGCGGGTCCGGCTCCAACATCCACTCGACGTCTGCCTGTGGCCTACTGCGCCCGACGGCCCGGCCCTCTTGGTCGCCGACACCTACAACCACAAGATCAAGCGGCTCGATCCCCGGACGCGCGAGGCCAAGACACTGCTCGGCGGACCCGGTTCGGGCGCCCATGCCGAGGGCGTTGGCACGGCGGCTCGATTCTCGGAGCCGGGCGGACTGGCGCTGGCCCGCGGCAAGCTCTTTATCGCCGATACGAACAACCATGCGCTGCGCGCGGTAGACCTCGCCACCCTCGATACGACCACCATCCCGCTAGACGAGACCCGTCGCGCCCACCCGGAGCATTCTTAGCCACAGAGAGCACAGAGAACACAGAGCGGAAGGGCTAGGCAGAGATGGGAGACCCGCTTACCGAGAAGATCATTGGTGCGGCCATCGAGGTGCGCCTCTGCGGCGGGATGGCTTGATTAACCTCGGGGTGGGTAGTCTTGCGGCCGGTGTCGTGGCAAGTTGGTACCGCTTGAGTTATGCTGGTGGCGGTTAGGGGACGACCGGCGTGACCTCAACGTCCGCGTCTCCCCGGATGTGTACCTGGCCTTTGGCATGGACGTGTACGCCATCCGGCAACGCAAGCTCTATCTGCCCTGGGAAGTGGGCAAACCACCGGATTGGGTGTTGGAGGTGGCCTCGGTCAGCACCGGCCGGGGACCGGCTGGTGGCCGGAGGGTACGAGCCTGTTGCGCTGACTACCGCGCCGGACGGGATTCTGAAGGGGCACAGTGCGATACTGGGGCTGAGTCTGTGCTGGGATGACAACTGGCCGCGGTTGTACGACCCGGCGACGAACACCTGCCTGGAGACCTGGCAGCAGGAGCGGGCGGCCCGCCAAGCCGCTGAGTCCGAACGGGCAGCGGCTGAAGCGCGGGCCGCCGTCGAGCAGGCCGGCCGGCTGGCGGAACAGGCGGCGCGGCGTAGTGTCGAAACCCGCGCGGCTGCCGAAAGAGACAAGCGGCGCGCCGTCGAGTCCGAGCTGCAGCAGTTGCGGGTGCAACTTCGGCAGCGGCCAACGGACAGTTAGCTGCGCCGCTGGTGGGTGTTCCGGCGGTGGTACACTCACTCCGACGGGGCGCACCATGTCTGTTGGGCTGACTAGTCGGGGTAGAGGTTGGTGCTGAGGTACTTGAGGCCGGTGTCCGGGACCACCGTGACGATCACCGAGCCGGGCGGCGCCTCGCGGGCCAGCTGCAAGGCGCCGGAGACGTTGGCGCCGCCGGAGAAGCCACCGAAAATGCCCTCGCGGGTGGCCAGCAGCCGTGCCGTCTCTATCGCGTCCTCATCGGTCGCCGTGACGTAGCCGGCGACGAGGTCCTCGTCCCACAGGCTGAGGTCGTGGGCGTAGCCGGTGCCCTGGATTTGGTGGCTGGTGTCCGTGACCGGCTTGCCGGCCAGGTAGGGCGCCGTCGCTGGCTCACCGCCGTAGCATTGCACCGCCGGATTGCGTTTCTTCAGCGCGCGCGCCACGCCGACGAGCGTGCCGCCGGTGCCGGCCATCGCCGTAAAGTGCGTCACCGTGCCGCCGGTCTGCTCCCAGATTTCGGCGCCGGTGGTCATCTCGTGCGCGGTGGCATTGTCGAGGTTCTCGAACTGGTCGGGCCAAAAGGCGTACAACTCCTCGACAAGCTCTCTTGTGCGCTGCTCAACCAGCTCCAGGTCTTCCTTCGAGACTTGGCCGGGGCGCGCCCCGGCCGCTTGCGGTACCAACTCTACCTGCGCGCCATACGCGGCCAACATGCGCCGGCGCTCCAGGCTGTTGCCCTCCGACATGACGGCGATCATTCGATAGCCCTTGACCGCGCAAACAATCGCTAACCCCGTGCCCATGTTGCCGCTGGTCAACTCGATCACCGTCCCGCCGGGCCGCAGCCGGCCATCGCGCTCGGCGGCCTCGATCATCCGCAAGGCCGCCCGGTCCTTGATGCTGCCCCCAGGGCTATAGAACTCCAGCTTCGCCAGCACCCGGCTCGGCAAGCCGGCACCGAGTCGGTCCAAGGCGATCAGCGGCGTGTGGCCAATCGCGTCGAGTACGCTGTCGGAGGTGCTGGTCTGCGGCGCAGTATCACGCATCTGCTCAAGGCCCCCTGTAGTCTCCCCGCTTCACGGGGGAACGAGGATTGTTGGCTCGGTCAGCCCGGCCCGGCGTTGCTGGCGAGCAGCCCGGCCTGCCGGAGCGCCGCACGTACCTCGGCGGCGCAGGCGGAGTCGGGAATATCCGCAAGCGCGCCTTCGAGATCGGCGCCGGCAGCGGCCCAGTTCTCCGGCTGCTGCGGCACGAAAAAGAGATACCACCCGCGCGCGCACTCGAACACGTCTACGCGCGTGAAGCCGGCAATGCTATCCAGCGTCGTGGCGAGGCGCCCGCTGAACGTCAGGAGCGGGCCGTCCATCGCCGTGATGTCCGTAATCCCCTCCAGCTTACTGAGCATCTCCAGCCCCTCGATCATCTCGGGGCCAATACCCAGATCAAGCGTCGTTTCGTCAGCTGCCATACGTCTTCCTTGTTGTTTAGCGCCGCGTTGTTTAGCGCCGCCCGCGCTGCCGCCGGCGGGTGCGCTTGGGCTTGCGGTGCGTGGGCCGCTGGTTGAGCTTGGCCACCGCTGCCGCGAGTAAGCGGTCCGGCGTGTCGTCGTCGGGCAGGCGGGTCAGGATGTCGGGACCGTTCTCGGTAATCGCCACCGTATGCTCCCAGTGCGCCGATAACTTGCGGTCGGCGGTCCGCACCGTCCAGCCGTCCGGGTCTACCGCGGTGGTGTCGTCACCCAACAGGAGCATCGGCTCGATGGCGATAGCCATGCCTGGCCGCAACACGTCACCGCGACCGGGCTTGCCATGGTTCAGGACGGCCGGCTCCTCGTGCATCTCACGGCCGATGCCGTGCCCGCAGTATTCGCGCACTACCTTGTAGCCGTGCGCGCGGGCGTGACGCTCGACCACGGCGCCAACGTCACCAAGCGTGTTGCCGGCGCGGGCGAGTGCTATCGAGAGATACAGGGCCTCGCGCGTGATCTCCACCAAGCGCAGCGCCGCCGGGTCCACGTCGCCGATGGGGATAGTGATGGCCGCGTCGCCGTGCCAACCGTCAATGATCGCGCCAAAGTCAACACTGAGCAGGTCGCCCGACTTCAGCACGCGCCGCCGGCTGGGAATACCGTGGACGATCTCATCGTTGATGCTGGCGCAAATACACGCCGGGAAGCCGTGATAGCCCTTGAACGACGGCGTGGCACCGGCCGCGCGGGTCATGGTCTCGGCGATCTGATCGAGGTCGGCAGTGCTCACGCCCGGTCGCGCCTCGGCCGTGAGCCGCCGGTGGACCTGCGCCACCAGCGCCCCGGCCGCGCGCATCTTCTCGAACTCGGCCGCAGACTTGATCGTGACGGCGCTTTGCTGCATCGTGCTTTCCACTGGGTTAGGCTGCCTTTCCAGCAATGGCTAACTGCCGTGCCCACGCGCCTTGGCCGGCGTCGGGCGCGAGGTAGGGGACGGTCTGCGGTCCCTGCGGCAAGATACAGGCGGTCGCGTCCGGCCCCGCCGCCCGCAGCAGCGCGGCAAACCGCTCGGCGAGCGGCCCACACGGCTCCAAGTGCGTCCGGCGCACCGTGTCGTCGTCGAGCGACGAGTAGAGGTAGACCGACGCCCGCAGCTGTATTTGGGCCTGTATCTGTGCCTGCCACTGATCCGGCACCGCAAAGCCGGAGGCGCAAATCTTCTGCAGCAGCTCGCCGAGACTCGCGGTGCTCTCCAGGAGCTCGCCGTACTGACCGTGGCTGGGAATACCGTCCCAGCACTCCGCGGCCAGGATGATCGCCCCGCCCTCGCGCACGACGCGGTTCGCTGCCGAGACGCCTTTAATCGCCTGGTACACGTTGAGGTCGAGCGGATAGCCGCTGTTGGTGGTAACTACCACGTCGAACGGCTCCGGGACCGGCTGCATCGCGTGCTCGCCGACCCACTCGCAGCCGACGCGATGCGAGGCCAGCGTGTCGCCGGCAAATACGGCCGTGATCTCGCGCTCCTTGTTCAGCGCCACGTTGAGGCTGAAGGTCGGCTGGCCCATCATAGCCGCCGCGCGTAGGTCTTCCCACAATGGGTTGCCCTCGCGGATACCCCAGATCGCCTGCGGCTCGGCGATGAAGCGGGCACCGTGGTTGGACATGACGGTCGCCAGTCCTGCCACCGCGGGCACTACCATCTTCGGGCCACCGCTGAACCCGGCGAACAGATGCGGCTCGATGAAGCCGGTGAGCAGGCGCACCGAGGCATTCAGGAAGTGCTTGTTGATCCACACCGGCGTCCCGCGCGGCGTGGTGCCGACGTGGACTAGATCGCCCTCGTTGCGGGCGTCGTGTTGCACAATGCGATACTGCGCGACCAACTCCGGGCCGAGCATCTCGCGTAGCTCGTCCGGCGTATTGGCGCGGTGGGTGCCCGTTCCATTGATGAGCACGATGCGGTCGCGCCCTACGACCGTCTCGACTTCCTCCAACAGCACGGGCAGTACCCGGTCGCTCGGCATCGGCCGCGTGATGTCGCAGAAGACGACGGCCACCGTATCCGTTGGCGAGAGCAGGTCACGCAGGGGCGGTGTCCCCACCGGCTCGCGGAGCGCCGCCCGCAGCGCCGCCGCCTCGTCCGGCACGCCGGGCACGTAGCGCGGCTCGACCACGGTCACCCGGTCGGCGAGGTCGTCGGGAACCGCCAAGTCCAATCCGGAGCGGCCATACGCGAGAGACACGATCATTGGCCCACCTCCGCCGCGACGCCGGCGCGCTGCCGGTAGTCCTCGACTGCCGCTCGCACCACGTCCTCGGCGAGCACCGAGCAGTGCAGCTTGTTGGCGGGCAGGCCGCCGAGCGCTGCGGACACGTCCTCGTTCGTCAGGTGCAGCGCCTCCGCAACGGTGCGCCCGATGAGCAGCTCGGTCGTGATCGAGCTGGCGGCGATGGCGGCCGGGCAGCCCACGGCTCGAAAGCGGGCCGCGGCAATGCGGTCGTCACGCACGCGGATCGTCAGCACGGTGCGGTCGCCGCAGACGGGATTTTCCACGTCGCCGATGCCGTCAGGATCGGCAAGCTCACCGAGATTCCGTGGCGAGCCGAAGTGATCACGGACGAGATCGGAATACTTCATAGGCCATGCCGAGCTGCCGACGCGGAGACGCCGCCATCAGCCAAGACAGGGTAGCATACGTAGCGGTATCACCCCCCCGTCCGCCGTCCGTCATTCCCGCGTGCGCGGGGATACACGTCCCCCTGCCGGGCGGGGGGACCATAGGGGGGCCGGATGCAGCACATGGCTCTCTATTCCCCGGCCTACCAGATACCCAGTTCCTCCTTGGCCTCCTCCGACATCATGTCCTTGTCCCAGGGTGGATTGAAGGTGAACTCGACGCTTCCTTTCGTCACGTCCGCAACGTTGCTCTTGATGACTTGGTCAATCTGCGCCTTGATCTGGGGGCCGACCGGGCAGAACGGCGTCGTGAGGGTCATCAGGACGTTGACCTCGGTACCCTCGATGGCGACTTCGTAGACCAAGCCCAGATCAACAATGTTGATCCCTAGCTCCGGGTCATCAACCTGCTTCAGCGCGTCGCGCACACTCGCTTCGGTCAGGGCGGGTTTCTCTGTCATCGGCGTATGCTCCTCTCCTCGACACTCACCACTCAGCCGGTGTTGTGCCCCTTACTCCGTCGTGACGACGGCGTGCTGCTGCGCGGCTTCACCGCCGGCGAGCGCCTGCCGTAGCGCCACTCGTAGCGCCTCCCAGGCCAGCAGCGCACACTTGATCCGCACCGGATACTGCCGCACCCCTTCGAGCGCTTCCAGATCGCCCAAGTCCAGCTCCGCGTCTATCTCGTCCGGGTGGTTCGTCAGCAGCCCGTGAACGGTCCGGTACCAGCGCTGCACGTCCGCCACCGCTTTCCCTTCGACAGCCTCGGTCATCATGGACGCCGAGGCCTGACTAATGGCGCAGCCCCGGCCCTCGAAGGCGACGGCCACGACGTGATCGTCGTCCAACGAGAGGCACACGTCAACGCTGTCGCCACAGATCGGATTGTCGCCACCGGCGCACGTGCAGGTCGTGCTCTCGATCTGGCCCTTATTGCGGGGGTATTCGTAGTGATCGAGGATGATGTCCTTATAAAGCTCGTCCAATGGCACGGTGGAACACCTCCTTGACGCGGTCCAGCCCGCTCACTAGCGCATCCACGTCTGCCGGCGTGTTATAGAGGTAGAAGCTGGCGCGCGTCGAGCCGGCCACGTCGAGCCACTCGTGGAGCGGCTGGGTGCAGTGATGGCCGGCGCGCACGGCAATGGCCTGCTCGTCGAGGATCGTGCTGACATCGTGCGAATGCACGCCACGCACGTTGAAGGAGATCACCCCGCCGCGCTGGTCGAGGTCTGTCGGGCCGTACAACTCAAGCTCCGGCCGGTCCGCCAGTTGCTCCAGCGCGTAGGCCAGCAGTTCGCGCTCGTGGGCGCGTACCGCCGCCATGCCGACCCGCTGGAGGTACTCGATGGCGGTTCCGAAAGCCACCACGTCGGCGATGTTAGGCGTACCGGCCTCCAGCTTGTACGGCAGCACGTTCCAGGTCACGCGGTCCAGCGTCACCCGGCCGATCATGCTGCCGCCGCCGAGAAAAGGCGGCATGGCCTCCAGTAGCTCCTGGCGCGCCCACAGCACGCCCACCCCCGTCGGGCCGAGCATCTTGTGTGCCGAGAAGGCGAGGAAGTCGCAGCTCAACTCCTGCACGTTGACCGGCTGGTGCGGCACGCTCTGCGCGGCGTCCACCAAGAGGCGCGCTCCGACGGCGTGTGCCCGCCGGGCAAGCTCCTCCACCGGGGCGATGGTGCCCAGCACGTTGGAGGCGTGCCCCACCGCAACCAGTTTTGTCCGCTCGGTCAGCAGCTCGTCGAGCGAGTCGAGGTCGAGCCGTCCGTCCGGGGTCAGTTCGATCACGCACAGCTTGGCCTCGCGCTCTTGGGCCAGACGCAGCCACGGGACCAGATTGCTGTGGTGCTCCAGCCGTGTCACCACGATTTCGTCGCCCGGCTGTAGCGCCTCTAGCGCCCACGTGTAGGCGATAAGGTTGATCGCCTCCGTCGTGTTGCGCGTGAAGATGATCTCCTCGCTGCTCGCCGCTCCGATGAGGTCGGCGGCGAGCGTGCGCGTCCGCTCGTAGGCGCCGGTAGCTTCCGCGCCCAGCGTATGCACGCCGCGATGGATGTTGGCGTTGGAGTGCTCGTAAAAGTGGATGAGCGTGTCGAGGACTTGCCGCGGTTTTTGCGACGTGGCGGCGTTGTCCAAGTAGACCAAGGGCCGGCCGTTGATCCGGCGGCGGAGGATGGGGAAGTCCTCCCGCAGCGCAGCGAGGTCGAGCGTCGGTGCCGAGGCTGTCTCTACTGCCACTGTCTTCGTCCTCGAATTTCCTGGCCGCCGTATCCTCTACGCCGGCAGCCCGACGAGCACCTCGTCGTCCTCGATAACCACCGGATACGTGGCGACCGGCACGACCGCCGGCATCATGGTCGCTGCGCCGGTCCGCACGTTGAACCGCGCGCCGTGACGCGGACACTCGATCTCGTCGCCTTCCAGTTGCCCTTGGTCGAGCGGTCCGCCGTCGTGCGTGCAAACGTCGTCAATCGCGTAGTACGTGCCGTCCAGGTTGCACACCGCGATACGATAGTCGTCAATCTCGACGACCATCACCTGCCCGGATTCCAGGTCTCCAACCTCGCCAACGACAACGTATTCCACAGCCATCCGTTACCCCGTGTCGCGCTCGATGCCGCCGATCTTGCGATCTATGGCCTGGCGCAGGTGATCTTGCAGGGCCGCGACGCCCATACGCTCGACAATCGGTTCGAAGAACCCTTGGATAATCAGGCGCTCGGCTACGTCGCGCGGCAGCCCGCGGGTCCGCAGGTAGTACAGGTGCTCCGGCTCCACCGGCCCGGTGGCCGAGCCGTGCGTACACTTGACCTCGTTGTTCTTGATTTCGAGCATCGGGATCGAGTCGGCCTTCGCCGTCTTGCTGAGGAGCAGATTGCGGTTGGCCTGATACCCGTTCGAATCGCTCGCGGTGGGCTGAATGACCACCAATCCCTCGTAGACCAGCCGCGCCCGGTCCTGCATCGCCGTCTTGTAGAGTTGATCGCTGTCGGTGTTCGGCGCCGCGTGGTCTTGCAGCGTGTGGAAGTCGAAGACCTGCGTGCCGTTACCGAACCCCAAGCCCAGCATCTCGGCGTTAGCGCCGCGTCCGTCGAGCACCACGTCGGCCGTTGCCCGCGTATAGGCGCTGCCCATCCCGACGACAACCCAGTTGACATACGCATCGCGGCCCAGGCGACAGCGCTGCGTGATGAAGGTATGCGCCTCCGTTGCTTGCTCGTGGAGCGAGAGGAAGTTGAGCCGCGCGTTGTCCTCCACGTACAGTTCGGTGACTCCGCTGGTAAAGAGTGATGGGGCCGCCGGCGGCAAGGTGGGGGAGCGGACTTCCTCCACGCACGTCACGCTGCTATTGCGATCAACGACGACGACGGTGTGCGGAAAGCTGCCCACGCCCGGCGTGCCGGTCCACTGAAACATCCGCAGTGGTAGCTCGACCTCGGTGTTGGGTGGGACGTAGATAAACACACCCCCCGACCACAAGGCGCCGTGCAGGGACTCGAACTTCCCGGCATTGGACGGCTCGCCCGGCTGCCAGCCCACCGGCACGATGTTCATCAGGTAGCGCCGCACCAGGTCGGGATGCTCCTGCACGGCCGCATGGATGTCCATGAACAGCACGCCCTGGCGTGCCAGCTCGTCGGCGAGGGTCCGGTGGACGTTGGTGGAGTCCTGCTGGACGACTAGCCCGCCCACCGGGAAGCGCACATCGAGCGCCTCCTGTAGACCGGCGTTGAGATCGCCTAGCTCCGCGTTGTGCCGGTCGCTGCGGGGTGCTGCCGGCTTGACGGTGTGCAGCCGTGACGTGATTGGCCGCAGGTCGGTGCGCCGCCACCCTTCCGTCGTCGCGGTCGGCAGCGGCAGGCGCTCCCACGCCGCAAAGCTGGCGCGGCGCAGGTCCTGCACCCAGTCCGGGTCGCCGCGCGATGCGTTCAGCGCGGCGACTGCCTCGGCCGTGATGGTTGGCTGGCGTGCCACGGACCGGCGGCGTCGCCGCACGACCTTCCGCACCGGTGAGGCTAC
The DNA here is from genome assembly GCA_022826725.1 of Chloroflexota bacterium. Lineage (GTDB taxonomy): Bacteria > Chloroflexota > UBA11872 > UBA12225 > JAJDUF01 > JAJDUF01. Next base: position 270,407 of record JAJDUF010000016.1, on the reverse strand, counting down.
ACTCACACGTACTCTCCTCAGGAAATGGGGTTGCCTACTCGCCGACCGGCCTTGGCCCGGCGGCCCTCACCCCGGCCCTCTCCCTCTGGGAGAGGGTGGATCGGGTAGGCGTTGTTTTCATCGCAATGGCGGGGCGCCGGTGGGCATGACGGGTGCCTCAGCCGACGGCAGCGTCCATCTGGAGCTGGATGAGGCGGTTTAGCTCCACCGCGTATTCCATCGGCAGCTCCTTGCTGAACGGCTCCATGAACCCGTTCACCACCTGGGTGACCGCTTCCGCCTCCGAGAGGCCCCGGCTCTGCAAGTAGAACAACTGCTCCTCTCCCACCTTCGAGACCGTCGCTTCGTGCCCGATGGACACGTCTTCCTCGTCAATCTCGATGGTTGGGTAGGTGTCGGAACGGCAGTCTGGCGTCAATAGCAAGGCGTCGCAGCGCATCTGGGAGGCCGACTTTTCGGCGCCCTTGTAGATCTTCAGCAGGCCACGGAACGACGCCTGGCCGGTTCCGAGCGTCACCGACTTCGAGTTGATGGTCGAAGAGGTTTCCGGCGCCGCGTGGTAAATCTTGCCGCCGGCGTCCTGCACCTGGCCGGAGTTGGCCATCGCCACCGAGACGATCTCCGCCTTGGCCTTCGGCCCGGTGAGATACACGCCCGGGTACTTCATCGTCACCTTGCTACCCAAGTTGCCGTCAATCCAGGCGACGGTCGCTTCCTCCTGGGCCACTGCCCGCTTCGTGACGAGGTTGTAGACGTTGTTCGACCAGTTCTGGATGGTTGTGTAGCGGATCGTTGCGCCCGGCTTGGCCATCAACTCGACGACCGCGCAGTGTAGGCTGTCCTCGGTGTAGATCGGTGCCGTACACCCTTCGATGTAATGCACGTAGCTGCCTTCCTCGGCAACGATCAAGGTCCGCTCGAACTGGCCGGCGGCCTCCGAGTTGATGCGGAAGTAGGCCTGCAACGGGATGGTGACGTGGACCCCCGCCGGGACGTAGACGAACGATCCGCCCGACCACACCGCCGAGTTCAAGGCGGCGATCTTGTTGTCCTTGTAGGGGATGACCGTGGCCCAGTGCTCCTTCACCAGGTCCGGATACTCGCGCAGGCCGCTATCCATGTCGGTGAAGATGACGCCCTGCTGGGCCAGCTCTTCACGGACGCTATGATAGACCGCCTCCGAGTCGTACTGGGCGGTCACGCCGGCGAGGAACTTGCGCTCCGCCTCCGGGATGCCGAGCTTGTCGAACGTGTTCTTGATGTCGTCGGGCACCTCTTCCCACGTCCGCCCCTGCTTCTCGGTGGGCCGGATGTAGTAGTGGATGTTGTCGAAGTCCACGCCGCTGAGGTCCGCGCCCCACTGCGGCATCGGACGCGCCTCGAAATGCTCCAGCGCGTCCAAGCGGAACTGGCGCATCCAATCCGGCTCACTCTTCATGGATGAGATTTCCTCGACGACCCGCCGGTTCAGCCCCCGCTCGGAGCGGTAGGTGTACTCCACGTCGTCGTGCCAGCCGGCCGAGTACTCGGTTGGCAGCTGCGCCGCTGCTTCCTGCATCAAGCGCAGCTTTTCCGGGTCGCGCGCTGCTACCGCTATCTCTGCTGCCATGCTTTTACTCCTTGAACGCTCACCTGCCTAGAGAGCCGTGCGACCATGTGACCGGAAGGGATCGTGCTCGTCCCCGCCGACCACACTATGCTCGCGCATCTCGGTCGCGCTTTCGATACCGGCGCCGTCGGCCGTGTCCGACACGGCTGCCTGATCCGTCGCGTGTAGCTCCTTGATGAGCGGGTCGTAGCCGTGCTCCTCAAGATATAAGGCCAGTTCCGGCCCACCGGATCGTACCAAATGGCCGCCCAGCAACACATGCACGAAACCCGGCTTGATGTAGTTCAACAGCCGTTGGTAGTGCGTGATGACCAGCACGCCGAGGTCGGGACTCATCTGCGCGTTCACGCCGTCGGCGACAACCCGCAGCGCGTCAATGTCCAGCCCCGAATCGGTCTCGTCGAGAATGGCGAACTCCGGCTCCAGCAGCGCCATCTGCAAGATTTCCGAGCGCTTCTTCTCGCCCCCGGAAAAGCCGTCGTTGAGATACCGGCGCATGAAGGAGCGATCCATCTTCAAGAGTTGGAGCTTCTCCGTGAGTAGCTTGCGGAACTGCCGCGCTTTCTCCTCGCCAAACCGCGCCCTCACCGCCAAGCGGAGGAAGTTGCCCATGTTGATGCCTGGAATGGAGGTGGGGTACTGAAACGCTAGGAAGAGACCGGCCTTGGCCCGCTCGTCCGGCTCCATTCCCAGCAGGTCTTCACCCTTGAAGAACACGCGGCCGTGAGTGACCTCATAGGTCGGATGGCCCATCAAAGCGTAGGCCAGCGTGCTCTTGCCGGAGCCGTTCGGCCCCATGATGGCATGCACTTCGCCCTTATTCAGGGTTAAGTTGATCCCGTGCAAGATTTCCTGGCCATTAATAGCCGCGTGCAAATCCTCGATTACCAAGGTTGGCGACGCAGCGCCATTTTCCGCCATGGATATCGCTCCTCCTGCGCTGCCGCGGTGTCCAGCACGTCGCTGACAGCCAACTTAAGTATACGCTGACGTATAAAAAAGCGACAAGGCGGCGTTGACCTTACCCCTTGATCACAATGACCGGCCGGGTGCGGACCACCGTGCGGGCGAGGCCGGCGCCGACTGCCGTGCCTACCACCTCGGAAGCATCCTTGTAGGCGTCTGGTGCCTCTTCGGCCACGCCGCGGATGGAGCCGGCGCGGACGACGATCCCCTGCTCCCGTAGGGCCGCGACCAGTTCCTGGCCGGACGTGGCCCGTTTGGCCGCGGCGCGGGACATGCGGCGACCGGCCCCGTGGCAGAGCGAGCCGAATGTCTCGGTCATCGTCTGCGGCGTGCCCACGAGCACATACGAATAGCGACCCATGTCGCCAGGCACCAGCACCGGCTGGCCGACGGAGCGGTAGGCGGCCGGGAGTTCGGCGTGCTCGGCGGGGAAGGCGCGAGTGGCGCCTTTGCGGTGGACGAGCACCTGCCGCGTCGGCCCCTGCTCGCCGGGGATACGATGCTGCTCGAACTTGGCGATGTTGTGCGCCACGTCGTAGACCGGATGCATGCCCAGTGCCTCCGGCGACTGCTCGAACACCGCCGCAAAGCCCTCGCGGATCAGCTGCGCTAGGACCTGCCGGTTAGCCCAGGCGAAGTTGGCCGCGCCGGTCATCGCGCTGAGGTAGGCTCGGCCGGCCGCGGACCGAATCGGCATGCATGCCAACTGCCGGTCCGGCAACTCAATCCCATAGGCCGCGCCGGCGACCTGCGCCGTCTGCAAGTAATCGGTGCAAATCTGGTGCCCGAAGCCGCGCGAGCCGGTGTGAATCCAGACGACCACTTGCCCCAGCGACAGGCCGAAGGCCGCGGCCGCCGCCTCGTCTTCTACTGCGTCAACGACACCGACCTCGGCAAAGTGGTTGCCGGCGCCGAGCGAGCCGAGCTGTCCGCCGCCACGATCCGGCGATTGGATGCGGCCCAGTCCGCGCTCGAAAGCGCGGCGGCTCACGTCGTCTGGATTGGTGCCCGGTAGCTGCCCCCCGGCCTCGCAATACTCCAGGTCCGCTTGCCAACCTAGCCCCGCTCGCACCGCCCAGCGGGCGCCGTCGGTCAACGCCCGCTCACGCTTACTCTGGCCTTTGCCGAGGCCACTACCCTTGCCTAAGCCGCTCGGCAGTTGCCTGAATAGCTCGTCGGCCAGCCGGTCGAGCCGGCCGCGCAGGTCGTTCTCGCTCAGATCGGCGCGGAGCAGTCGCACCCCGCAGTTGATGTCGTACCCGCAGGCACCGGGGGAGACAACGCCGGTCGCTGCGTCGGTGGCAAAGACCCCGCCGACCGGCGCGCCGTAGCCCTGATGTACATCAGGCATCGCCAAGGCACGGCCGAGAATGCCCGGCAGTGTTGCCATGTTGGCCAGCTGGCGCACCGAGCCGTCGCCCTGGAGCAGTTCGCGCAGCGTGTCATTGGCGTAGACCCGCCCCGGCACGCGCATCCCGTGCTGGGCGCCCATTGGAATGTCCCAGCGCCAGTCGTCAACCGCGACCGGCCACGTGTCAGCCGGTGTGCTCACCTGGGGCGCTGGCGGTGGTGGGAATCCGGCCACTGGCTCGAACTTCGTCAGGGTGTCCATGTCCGGCTGCCGATCGCGTCTACGGCGTCGCCCGCGCCCGCGGCGGCGCGAGGAACGTCGGCTCATTTTTCGTGCTCCTTCATCCTCTGTGGGGCTGGTACTCGCATCAGATGTCAAAAGTGATGTTCGTGCTCCACGTGCCGGCCTCTTGGCGCAGAGCCAGTTGGTGATACGTCACCGCCTTGATGACGCCTCGATAGGGGTGCCGCTGCGGGTCCGCCGGTTCGCCGTGAGCAAGCGCCGCCAGTGCCGTGTCGGAGAGGGACTCAATCGTAAAGCGCGCGAAGAGCAAGTCCTCGGTCTCGATGAGCCACAGCACCTCGCTTAACCACGCGACAAGCAGGCTCTCCCGGTCCGGGGCTGCCACCTCGACGCTCCGGGTCTCCCGTTCCAGAACGGTATCAGTATCGGTGATGAGCGAGCAGAGGCCCAAGGCCGCGTGGGCGAACAGCGCAGCGAGATCGCAGCCGTAGACTCGGATGCCCACGTCGGCCGGGTGCTCGATAAGCTCGAAAGGTGGCCGGGCCGGGCCTCGCGCCGTCTTCCTATTCATGGCAGCCTGCCTGGCATGGGTCGCTACCCCCGTCTGCCGATACCACCGCCGTTGCTCGTACCCGTGACCGGTGGCTGCCGTGGGGTAGGCCAAATCGCGCGGAAGGTAGTATCCTACTATACTATCGAGCCGGGGCCCTCACCCCCGGTGGTTCGGTATGCGTTTCTATCCGCAAGGAGACCGGCACAGACGAGCGCATACATTTATATTGTACGTCATGCTGTCGGGCGCCTGTATACGGCGCAACGAGGCCGCGGGGAGCAGTGCGGTTGGCAGGTGGTAGACTGCCTAGTGTGTGGGAGGAGTTGAAATGGGGCGTAAGGCGATTGGTGTGGAGTTGTTGGTAGTCGGGGCAATCGTGCTGATCGTCTCGGTTGGCGCGGACTTGATGCCCTTCTCGGTTCCCGGCTTCGGCTGGAAACAGATCGTCGGGACTGTCGCCGGCGTGGTCCTCTTGGCTGGCGGGGGCTACGTCTATCGTGCTGCAGCGCGCGGCGCCTAGTCGCGCTGCTGGCTGAAAGCTGACAGCCAATTAGCCGCCGATCTGCGACATTGAGCGCGAGGCCCGCTTAAAGGACGGGCCTTCGTTGATGTGGTGCTTCAGTTCTTTGCGCCAGATGGCGTGGCGTAGGAGCAGCTCCAGTTCACTGTCGGGAGCACCGATCCGCATGGGATCGCGCAGATTGGTCTCGTCAATGGAGAATAGGCAGGTCCGGAGTTGCCCGTCGGCGGTGAGGCGAATGCGATCGCAGGAGGCGCAGAACGGCTGGCTCACGGGGTTGATAAAGCCCATCTCGCCGCTGCCGTCGGCAAACCGGTACACGCGAGCCGTGCTACTGGCCCCAACCCGCACCGGCACAAGCGGATAGACCGCCTCGATAATGCGCTTGATTTCATCGCCGCTCAGGACCTGCATCCGGTCCCAATGGCCATCGGCGTCGAGCGGCATAAACTCGATGAAGCGGATGACGTAGGGCTTGCGCCGCGCCAACTCGGCAAACGCGAGAATGTCGTCGTCGGTAGTGAAGCCCCGCACGGCGACTGCGTTGACCTTGATGGGGTGGATGCTTGGCACTTCCTCCAGCGCCTCCAGTCCGTCGAGTACTGCCTTGATGGCGTTCCGCCTCGTGATCGCTGCGAACTTATGCGCGTCGAGCGTGTCCAGACTGACGTTGATGCGCGTCAGACCGGCTGCGGCCAGGTCCGGGACCAGCTTGCGGAGCAAGAAGCCGTTGGTGGTCAGCGCCAGACTCTTCAGCCCGGGGATAGCCGAGAGGCGTGCAATCAGCTCCGGTAGCTGGGGCCGCAAGGTCGGCTCGCCGCCCGTAAGGCGGATCTCGTCAATACCCAGAGTTACGGCCAAGCGCACCAGTCGTTCGATCTCGTCAAAGGTTAGGATTTCGTCGCGAGGCAGCCACTCCAAGCCCTCGGCCGGCATACAGTAGGTGCAACGGAAGTTGCAGCGATCAATGAGCGATACCCGCAGATTGCGGATACGGCGCCCGAACGCATCCTCCAAGGGGCCTTCGAGTGGCATTGGACGCCCCATCTGAGCGCGCAACTCCTGCGGCGCGCTGGGGCTAATCCACGGCTCGGACGGCGCTGTTTCGATAACCATGGGAAATCAATGAGCTATCCGGGTCGTACTCACGCTAGTAGTGTAGCCGACAACGCCGACGAATAGGTAGGTAGACCGCCGAATTTACCGCACAATCCGGCCGCCGCCGGGTATTGGTTCGGCGGGCTGGCCGGTATACTCGCCTCCGGCACCGCTCCCGGAGCTTCTCCATTGCTGTGACACTCCTACCTACCGTCCCTACCGTCAGGTGTAAACCTGTAGGTGTGGGAACCTTCAACCCGTGCTCAACACACGGCACGTTCTCCATAAGAGGCCCCTGGTATGAATGAATCGCTGACCCAGCGCATCGAGGAATCGCAGCCCGCGTGGCACCGCAGCGCGCTGCTGCGGTGGGTGAGCGTGCTGGTGCTCGTGTATGTGTTGATTCTCGCCGTCGGGTTTATCGGCGCAGGCTTCAAGGCCGTGGCCGGTGAGCGAGCGGAAGAGCTTTTTGCGTTTGCTACCAACCCTTTCTTGGGCTTGCTCGTGGGCATCATCGCCACTGCCCTCATTCAATCATCCAGTACGGTCACTTCCATCATCGTCGGGCTGGTGGCGGGTGGCATGCCCGTGGTGATTGCCGTGCCCATGGTCATGGGGGCCAACGTCGGCACGACGATTACCAATACGCTGGTCAGTTTGGGGCATGTGGCCGAGAAGCGGGAATTCAGGCGTGCCTTTGCCGCCGCGACCATTCACGACTTCTTCAACCTCCTCAGTATCGTCATCTTTCTACCGTTGGAAATCCTGTTTCATCCGCTCGAGAGATTGGGATTATTCATTGGCAATCTCCTGGTCGGCGGCGGTTCCTACGCGCCAACCCATTTGAACGTCGTCAGCGGCGCCACCAAACCGGTGATCAAGCTATTTGCGGGGTGGACACACGTCCTGCCGCACCCTTTTGACGGCCTGTTGACGATTATCGTCGGGGTCATCCTGATCTTCATCTCCATCTCCCTCATCAGCAAGTTGCTCAAGGCGCTGATGGTTGGCCGCGCCAGGGAGATCATGCATTTCGCGATTGGGCGCGGCCCGCTGGCCGGCATTGCCGCCGGCACGGGCATTACTGTGCTTGTCCAATCATCGTCCACCACCACCAGTCTGATCGTGCCCTTGGCCGGCGCGGGTGTATTCCGCTTGGCGCAGGTGTATCCGTTTACGCTGGGCGCTAACATCGGTACCACGGTCACGGCCTTGCTCGCCGCCACCGCGGTCTCGGGAGCGGAAGCGTTACCCGCTCTCCAGATCGCGCTCGTTCACTTGATCTACAACCTGTTCGGAGTGGTGGTGATTTACGGCATTCCGTGGCTGTCCCGCTTACCGCTGCTGGGGGCCGAACGTCTGGCAGCGATAGCCAGCGAGCGCAAAGCGCTCGCGTTCGCCTACGTCGTCGGCGTGTTCTTTCTCATCCCCGCCATGTTCCTGGGCATCACAACGCTCTACTGACACCACGGGGCAGCCTCTTCAGGAGGAGAGCGCCACCCACCTTCGGCGCCGGCGCTGGTGGCGCTTTCGGCGGGGTATCGGTTGCCAAGCGGCGGCGCAACGAGCGGTGAGCGCATTGCAGGGCTTGCCGGATCGCTTGTTGGCTGACACCCCAGGCTGCCGCCAGCCGCGCGACCGGTATGTCGTGCCAGTAGTACAGATACAACAAGCGCCGCTGGCGCAGCGTGAGCTGCTGCATGGCGGCGAGCAGTTCCGTCCGCTGAGCGGCCACCACCGCCGGATCGGGGAACAGTGCGCGTCCCAGCCGCGCGGCCTGCTCCAGCGTCCACTCATCCTCAATAGAGTGGCGCGCTCCTGGCCCGCGGCGTCGCTGTGCCCGGGACAGGAGGTTCCGGGCGCGCCAGCGCAGCATCGTGACCATGAAGGGGGTAAAGGAGCGTCCGCGCCGCAGCGTGTGCTCTTGGATCAGCTCCAGAAAGAGGCGCTTGGTCTCTTGCGTAAGGTCTTCCTGCTCGTAGATGTCGGTCAGCCGCGACCGGATCACGCCGCGCCAGAGCCAGGCCGCGGTGCCCCGAATCAACGGCTCAAACTGCTGGAGCAACGCCAGCCGGGCCGCCTCGTCGCCCTCCTGCGCGGCCGCCGCCCATGCGTTCAGGGTGCTTTCTGCTTGTCTCTCCCACTCCATTGGCCTCGCTGTCCTACGGACGCGCCCGCTCGTCCTCTGCGATTACTATACATTTGAGCAGTATATGCGTCAAGGAAGCACCCGAATGGCGTCGTTGGCAGTGTTCCTCAAGTTGCGAAAGGCTGGACGGCCACGCCGCGCGGTCCGACTAGCAGGCGCACGCCACCATCGGCAGAGAGCACCGGCCGCCCGGCGTGCAGCAGGCCGAGCCGTTGCCCTTGCACGACGGTCAGCGCCGTGGAGTCGGCGGCGCCGGACCCCAGCGAGCGCACCATGACCGCGGTGCCCGCTCGCTGTGCCGCCGGGCCCTGCCCGGTGTCTGATTGGTGCGTGCCACCAGGCAGTCGCAGCGTCCCGGCAGGTGTGTGGATGGCGAGGCCCAGCGCGGCGGCCGGGCTATCGGTCGTGCGCCGTCGGCCGGCGGTGGGCAGCGGCTCCGCGGCTGTAATCTCCAGCGCAATGTCGTCGGTCAGCCGGATGTGGTCGCCGGGGCGCACCCTCTGCCGTTGAAACCGCCGCTCGGCGATGATCTGCTCGTACCGTCGGTAGCGCGCCGACGGGTAGCGGCCTCCCGAGTCCAGCACGCGGCCGGCTTGGTATCGCTCCAGTACCGGCAGCAGGCCGGTCAGGGTCGCGGCCCGTGGATCGGTTGCGATCACAATGTCCACGCGGCGCTGCCAGAACGGCAACGCCCGGCCGAGTAGCTGCACGGCTGCCGTGTGGGTTGCGCCGCCGTCAATGAGCACCGTGGCGCCGGTTGGGAGCCGCAGGAGCGCCAGCCGCCCGTCCATGACGGACGGCAGCCACAGCTCCGGCGCTGCCGGCGGCCGCGTCGCGATCAGGTTCCAGCCGACCACCCCGGCAACCAGGCACCCCACGAGTGCCAGCAGCGCGCAGCCGCCACTCCCCATAGTCGAGAGCGGCGCCGCCCCCGGCCGACGTCGCAGCCGCCAGGCCAGCCCCGCCAGTCCGAGATAGGCGGGGAGCGCCACTAGGGGCGGTAGGGGCGGCAGCGTCAGGGCGGCGCCGGGCACGCCGGAGAACAGGCGTGCCGTTTCGATCAACACCGTCAGATGTGCCCACAGTATCCAGCCGAGCAGGTCAGTGGCGATAGTCAGCGCGTGCCCTAGCAGCGGTGCCAGCCCGCCTAGCGCCAGCAGCGCGAGGCCGCTGACCATGATCGGCGCAAACAGCGGGGCGAGTATGACGTTCGGCACCGGAGAGATCAGGGACACGCGCCCGAACGTCACCATCAGCACCGGCAGCACGGCGATTTGCGCGGCCAGGGTGAGTGCCAGTGGCTCGCCGAGCCAGCCCGGCAGCCGGTGCAACCGTATCTGGAGTGCCGGCGCCAGGAACAGAATGCCAGCGGTGGCGAGGACGGAAAGCTGAAAGCCAACGTCCCACAGGGTCGTCGGCCGGACGGCAACCATCACAACGGCCGCCCAGGTCAGCGACGTGGGCGCAAAGGAGCGGTGCTGGACCGTCGGCGCGGCCAGCACCAACGAGCTCATGACTGTCGCCCGCACGACCGAGGCCCCCCAGCCGACGAGCCAGGCGTAGGCCCAGATGGCGCTCAGGGCGAGCAGTGCGATGACCGTTGCCTGCCAGGTCAGGGGCAGTGCCGGTGAGCGACCCAGCCGCCCGGTCAGCCCGGCGAGCGCACGGCCACTGCGCCGGATGACTAAGCTCAACAGTCCGGCAATGATGGTGAGGTTGGCGCCCGAGATGGCGATGATATGCGACGTGCCGGTGAGGTGCATCTGCTCGTTCAGGCCGCGCGGAATGTCGGCGCGTTGGCCCAGCAAGATGCCGGCGGCGAGGGCGGCGTGTGGCTCCGGCAGATGCCTGTCAATGACGCCGCGCAGGTGCAGCCGCAGGCGGCTCATGCGTGCCTGCCAGCCGTTAAGCGTCGGTGGCTGCTGCGCGTATACGCGCGGAAACGACATCACCGCCTCCACACCGCTGCGCTCCAAATAGGCGGCGTAGCCGGCTGGCAGTGCCGCCGCCGGCTGCTGCGGGACGCCCACCAGCGTCACGCTGTCACCGACGTGCAGGGCCGGGTACGGGCGTGCCCAGACCATCACCCGGCCGTCAACGGGCTGCTGTCCGCGCGCCGTTTCCACCGCCGTCGCCCCGACGGTGACTTGCTGGCTGCGTTGCCGCTGGATGGGAGCCGCCGTCACGATCCCGCGCACCGCCTGCGCCGCCTCGACGTGAAAGGCGAGGTCGGCCGGAGTGGGCGGTGGCGTGTGGTGCAGCCAGCGCGCGGCGCCCCCTGCGCCCGCCAGCAGACACAGCCCGCCGATGAACCACCACGGCCGCCGCCCCAGACGCACCGCCAGGACGATTCCCGCGATCCCGCTCAGAAGGAGCGCACCGGCAACGATGTTCCCCTGCGCCGCGCCTCCCACCCCGGCCAAGAAGGACAGCGCCACCAGCACCGGCACCGATACTCGCCGGTGCTGCTCCAGCGCCGCTCGCCACGTGGCGAGAAGATGTGCGAGCCGGGCCAGCCCCTCTGTCAGCGGCAGGTTGTGATGAGTTAGGATTCCATACATGAATATGTATTATAAGTTTTCCGGGCCATGTGCTGCTATACTCTGATGCGCTACTGCCCCGGAATCCCCGTCCCCCTGCACAGCGGGGGGACCATAGGGGGGCCGGGAGCGCCTAGCCCATTCCAAGGAGCAGTCGCAGTGATTAGCCAAGCAGAGGTCGAGCACGTCGCGGAGCTGGCCCGCCTGGGACTCAGTGCCGCAGAGAAGGAGCGGCTGGCAGACGAGCTATCGCGCATCCTGGAGCACTTCCGCAGCCTCCAACAGCTCGATACTGCCCACATTCCCCCAACCGCCCAGGTCATCGGCGGCGCGAACGTCATGCGTGCCGATACGGCGCAGCCATCGCTGCCGGCGCAGGACGTGCTCCGCAACGCGCCGCGACGCGACGGCGACTACTTCAAGGTCCAGGCCGTGCTGGAGGAGTAACCGGTGGTCAGGAATCCTTCACCGCGTAGACTCCCCTTCCCTTCAGGGAAGGGGCCGGGGGGTAGGTCCGCGGCCCCCAAGACTGCTCATGCCGGAGGCCGGCCGTGACCGCGCTGTGGGACCTCACTGCCCATGCGGCGCGCGAGCGGCTGCTCCGACGCGAGATTTCGTCAACCGAGCTAACCCAAGCCGTGCTCGACCGTATCGAGAGCGTCGAGCCGCAGGTCCGTGCCTATCTCACGGTCACGCCGGAGCGCGCGCTGGAGCAGGCCCGCGCGGCCGATGCCGCCCTCGCCGCCGGCAATCCGGCCACGACACCGGCTTTGACCGGCATCCCGGTCGCCGTCAAGGACGTGCTCTGTACCCGCGGTACTCTTACTACCTGCGCCTCGCGCATCCTCGAAAACTTCGTGCCGCCCTACGACGCGACGGCGGTGGCCCGCTTGCAGGCCGCCGGCGCGGTCATCGTCGGGAAGACCAATATGGACGAGTTCGCCATGGGCTCGTCAACCGAGAACTCCGGGTTCTTCCCCACCCACAATCCGTGGGGCCTCGACCGCGTGCCCGGCGGGTCTAGCGGCGGATCCGCGGCGGCCGTCGCCGCCGGCGAGTGCCTCGTCTCCCTGGGCACGGATACCGGCGGCTCGATCCGCCAGCCGGCTGCGCTCTGTGGCGTGGTTGGCCTCAAGCCCACCTACGGCCGCGTGTCCCGCTACGGTCTGGTCGCTTTTGCCTCCTCGCTTGATCAGATCGGGCCGTTCGGCCGCGATGTCGAGGACTGCGCCCTGCTCTTGGAGGCTATCGCCGGCCACGATCCGCGCGACGCCACCGCGAGCACGGAGGTGGTACCCGACTTTCGCGCCGCCCTCACCGGCGACGTGCGCGGCCTGCGCGTCGGCGTGCCGCAGGAGTATTTCATCGCCGGCATGGAGCCGGACGTCAGCCGCCTCGTCCGACAGGCCATTGCCGATCTCGCCGCGCTCGGCGCCGAGGTCGTTGACGTGACCCTGCCCCACACCGAATATGCGCTGGCAACCTACTACATCATCGCGCCGGCCGAGTGCAGCGCCAACCTCGCCCGCTACAACGGCGTGAAGTATGGGCTGGCCGCCACCGACGAGGCCGACATGTGGCGGGCCATGGACCTGGCCCGCGAGCGCGGCTTTGGCGCCGAGGTCAAGCGCCGCATCATGCTCGGCACCTACGCGCTCTCGGCCGGCTACTACGACGCCTACTATCGCAAGGCGCAGCAGGCGCGCACCCTCATCAAACAGGACTTCGATACGGCGTTCGCGCAGTGCGACGTGGTCGTCGGTCCGACGACCCCGACGACGGCGTTCCGGCTCGGTGAGAAGACCGCCGATCCGCTCGCGATGTACCTCTCCGACATCTTTACCATCCCCACGAATATCGCTGGACTGCCCGGCCTCAGCGTGCCCTGCGGCTTCGACACGGCCGGTCTTCCCGTCGGCGTGCAGTTCATCGGCCGCCCGTTCGACGAAGCGACTCTCCTGCGCGTCGCCCACGCCTACGAGCAGGGCCAGCCCCATGCCCACGCCCGCCCTGCCCTCTAAGCACGCCGGCCGAATCCAGTTGATCCGTGCAAATTGCAAGTACCGGTTTCAATTTGCACGAATCGCGAGTTCGCCAAGGTGCAGGGGTGTACTATTCCGTCAAGGCTGCCCAGCGAGCCGCATCCCGGAGTTTGCCAGCCGTGAAGAGGCAGCGGAGTGGTTCGATACCCACGACATGGCCGACTATCAGGACGAGTTCAAGACGGTACGCATGCGCCTGGCCAATAACCTCTCCGAAGGAATCACCATTCGTCTCGACCCGGAGACACTCGTTGCGCTCCGCACCGTCGCGAAGGAAAAGGGTATCGGTCCAACCACGCTGGCGCGCCTGTGGATCAAGGAGCGGCTGCAAGGCACGGAGCACCCCACGCCAGCCTAGGATGCTTCCCTATCCCCGGGGAGCAGATCACCGCGCCCGGTAGCGGGGAGGAGACCAAAATGAGCGTCCGCCGCCGGAGGCTGCTCGCCATCTCGGTTATCGCCGGGCTGGCCCTCGCTGTAGTGGCGGTACTGCTGGGCCGCCAGCTACTGGAGCGCACGCTGGCGGTGCCGATGCAACGGGTGGCGGCGCCTCGCGGCGACTATGGGTCGCTCGCGTGGCTGCCGAACGGGTGGCTAATCGTGCGGCATGAAGTGTCGGATCGTGAAGTTCAGCGGCCTACATGGCGCCTGTGGCGGCTGCATCTCGACGGAAGCGGTTTGACCCCCTTGCCCTTGGACGCCGATCCGGCCTGTCGGCAGACATGGTACTATGGTCCGATAACCTTGCCGGATGGGCGGCTGGGCTTTGAGCAGCGTTGCCTGGGTCTCAAGGACGAGAGTGGCCGTCTGCTCACCGAACATAGCCGCTACCTGATGGCCTACGAGGTTGAGACGGGCACCGTCGAGCGCCTCGTCGCCGAGCAGTTGACCTTCCCTACGGGACAGTACACCTGGAACCCCACGCTGACCCGTGGTCTCTTGGGTACTGGGGGCAGCCTCTGTGCCAGCCTGGCGTGGCTCACCCCAACGCGCATCGAATATCCCTCGTTTGTCATCGAAGAGGATGGCCGCAGTTGGCCCCTGGAGGACTACTTTGGCGACCAAGATACCTGCACGCGTGATGGGCGGGCCAGGTCGCCCGCTTGGTCGCCCGATGGAGCGACTATTGCCTTTCTTGCCTCGCCGCAGTCTATGGGGGTGGATGGGTTTGCACGGCTGGACCAGCCGTGGAATCTCTACCTGATGGATCCGGAGGAGCAGCAGCCGCGCAAGGTGCTGGCGAACATCAAGCATCCCCGTGGATTGGCCTGGTCCCCCGATAGTCAGTGGCTGGCGTTTACGGGCCAGCGGCCTTGGCGCGGAGAGGGCCTGTGGCTATTTCATCCCTCTACCACTACTCTCCACCGGATAGCCGAAGGGGAAGATGGTGATTTGCACGGAGTAGCCTGGTCGCCAGATGGACAACAGCTCATCACGATAAGGGATCTCCGCCCGTATGAGCGGCACGAGTCGGAGTTGCTGTTATTCGACGTGAGCGCTATCGTCGCCGCGTCCTAGCCGCCGCACCTTCCCCATGCCTGGCCTCAACTATGAGCAGTTGCGTAGGAACACTGTGCATCCGCCAGCAGCGGTGACGTATCATAGGGGCTGACGTGCGTTCGCCTGTCTCATACTGAGGAGGCAGCGATGAGCAGCTCTCCCGGCGCCGCGCCGCTCCAGCTCCAACTGCACTGGGCTTCCAGCCTCGACGCGCTGCTCGCCGACCTTCCCGACGGCTGGCTCAAGAGGCAAGCCCAGGAGTTGCGTGCCGATGCCGACTGGCCCCCGGAGGCCTTGCCCGCCACTGTCCGGTGCAGCGGTCGCGAGTTTGGCGCCCAGTGGGACGAGTACGAGCTGGAGGCCATCGGTCCGCACTGGGCCGGGCGCGCTGCGACGCACCTGCCGGAGCGCCTGACGTGGCCCGGCTGCCGCTTCGTGCGCCCGCTCGGGAACGAGCAGGTCGTGGCTGTGCTGCAAGCATGGCGGCAGCGCAGCGCCTGCCCGGCGGCCGGCGTGACCGTGGAGCTACGCTGGCGGCCGCTCAGCGGCACGCGCGTCAGCACCTCAGGGCTGGATACCGCCGATGGGCTGGACGAGGCCGACCAAGCACTCCAGGTTGCCCGTAGCTGTGTCGAGCTACTCCAGCAGCTCCCGCTGGCACCGCCGCTGGGCAGCCACGCCGGCTACGACCTCACCACTTGGCGCGAGCTGGTCGAGGGGATTATCCGCCTGCAACGACTGGGCCTCCCCTGGCACATCATCGCGCGGCGCTACCCTCACGACGAGGCGACCCTGCGGGCCTGGGTCGAGGAGTATCAACACCGCCGTTCCTGAGCCTCACGCCCAAATCGGTCATTCCCGCGCAAGCGGGAATCCTCGCCGGGATTCCGGGGGCACAGGTTTGACAGAAAGGATCGCTGCACCTGTCCCGGCGTGTTGCGCCGACGCGCGGACTTTCCGACAATAGGACAGCGTAGAAATAGACACTCCCATTCCGGTACGAGGGAACAAGACACGATGATGGCAACGACGGCCGCCCCGGCGAGCGCCGCGCCGACCACCGATTACGAGGTGGTGATCGGCCTGGAAGTCCACGCACAGTTGCTCACCGCCAGCAAGATGTTCTGCACCTGCGACGCGCAGTACGCCGATACGCCGCCCAACACCCTGGTCTGCCCGGTGTGTCTTGGTTTGCCCGGCACGTTGCCGGTCATCAACGAGCAGGCGGTCGAATACACCGTGCGGACAGCCCTCGCGCTGAATTGCGACATACCGGAATACACCAAGTTCGACCGCAAGAACTACAACTACCCCGACCTGATGAAGGGCTACCAGATTTCGCAGTACGATCTGCCCCTCTCGCAGCACGGCTGGCTGGACATCGAGACCGATTCCGGCGCCACGCGCATCGGCATCACCCGCGTCCATCTCGAAGAGGACGTTGCCAAGCTGTATCACCGCCGCGACGACCTCGGCGAAACGTACTCGCTGATGGATGTCAACCGGTCGGGCGTGCCGCTGATGGAGATTGTCGGCGAGCCGGATCTGCGCTCGCCCGAGGACGCCGGCCGCTTCCTCCAGACCTTGCGCTTGCTGCTGCGGCATCTCGGTGTCTCGACGGCCAACATGGAGGATGGCGCGTTCCGCTGCGACGCGAATATCAGCCTCCGTCCTCGCGGGTCCGACGAGTTCGGCGCCAAGGTCGAAGTGAAGAACATGAACTCGTTCCGCGCCGTGCAGCGGGCGCTGGCCTACGAGTCCGAGCGCCAAGCCGCCGCCCTCACCGCCGGTGAGCGGATCACCCAGGAGACCCGCGGCTGGGTGGAGGAGCGCGGCGTGACCGTCAGCCAGCGCAGCAAAGAGCAGGCACACGACTACCGCTACTTCCCGGAGCCGGACCTCCCGCCGCTCGTGTTGAGCCGCGAGTGGGTGGAGCAGGTCCGCACACAACTCCCGGAGTTGCCGGCGGCGCGGCGGCGGCGGTTCGTCGAGCAGTACGGTCTCGCCGCCAAGGACGCCGGCCTGCTGCTGGCCAGCCGGTCGCTCGCCGACTATTACGAGCAGGCCGTCGCAGCCGCCGGCCCGGAGCATGCACGGCCGATTGCCAACTGGCTCCTCCGCGACGTGGTGCGGCTCGCCGGCGGCGCCGCTGCCGTCGCCGACAGCAAACTCACGCCCGACCACCTCGCCGCGGCCGTCAAGCTGGTGGCAGCCGGCACGGTCTCCGTCCGCAGCGTACCCGAGGTGCTTGCGGCGTCTTTCGAAAGCGGGCAGCCACCGGCGCAGATCGTCGAGCAGCGCGGCCTGTCCCAGGTGAGCGACACCGATGCGTTGGCGGCGATTGTTGAAGAGGCCCTCGACGCCAACCCCAAGAGCATTGCCGACTACCTCGGCGGCAAGCCGGCGGCGGCGAAGTTCCTGGTCGGCCAGGTGATGCGTGCCACACGCGGCAAGGCCAATCCTCGCACCGCCAACGAGTTGATCGTCAAAGCCCTGGAGTCCCGCCGGACAAGTTGACAAGCGCGGTCATCTCCGGCGGCTACACTTCCACTTGCCGCGCGGCGGTGTGCGGTGGTCCTCACTAGGCGCTGGGTCGGAGTTATGCTACGATGGTACGCGCCGCGGTGAGGGGTGGCCCGGTGTAAGGGGCTGGTAGGCTGTGCTCTACGATTTGCGCCTGCAACTAACCCAGCGGTTGGTCGCGCTCGATGCGTGGATCAACGACCTCATCCGCTGGTCGCGGCCCGGTCTGCACGTCAAGCGCTGGGTGCTCCTGCTGCTCATCGCCCTCACCGCCACCGCCCTCGGTATCGCCTTTTTCCTCGTTGACGTGTACCGCACGCAGCCGTTCCCGGACTTTGTCTACTATCTCACGCTGCAATTCATTGACCGGACGTGGCGCGGCGCCCTGTTCCTCTTCTGCGGTCTCGGCCTGAGTGGCTTCGCCGTCTTTCAGCTCAATCGCTCGCTCGTCAGCGCAGTGCAGGCGCCCTACAGTGATGAGCGCCTCGTTGATCTGGTCTACAACTACCGGCTCCCGCAGCGCCTCCCGACGGTCGTCACCTTTGCGGGTCACCGGGGATTCGTGGCCCTCCAGGCCCGCAGTTTTGCCTTTGCTCATCGGCTGATCGCCATCTCCAGTGTCACGGAGCAGTCGGGGCTGATCGTCCCCGGTCAGCTACCGCCCCAGACCGGCGAGACGATGCTTATGCCCATACGGGGTTCCGTCGAGCTGTGTGCCGAGCTACAACACGGCACCATCCTGGAGAGCGCGGACGCTATCCGGGCACGGCGTAGTGGCGTGCCGATCAAGCGCGTTTTCCTCGTGCCGGAGAACCAAGACAAGCAGCGAATCCTTTCCGCTCCCGGCCCGTTCGTGCGTCGGCTATCCATGCCAGTCAATCCCGAGGTCTTGTCCGCAATCCGCGAGGCCGACATTCTGCTCTTCGGGCCGGGCAGCTTCTACCTCTCGGTCATCCCCAACCTGCTCTTGCAGCCGATTGTCGAGGCGTTGCAGGTCAATCGGGCGAAGAAGATTCTCGTTGCCAACCTGATGACCGAGCCGGGGCAGACCGACGGCTTCACGGTCACCGACTTCGTGCGTGCCATCCACTTGTACGGTGGCTTTACGCTCGACTACGTGCTCGTCAACACCGCGACGGCCGACCGCAGCGTGCAGGAGCAGTATGCAGCCGTATTGGCCGAGCCGGTACTGCACGAGGCCGCGCCGCGATCCAACGGCCCGATCCTGTCGGCCGGCAGTCAACTGCGCCGGTTGGCCATGACCGAAGGCGCCGTCGTCGTCGGCGCCGACTTGGTGACGAAGATGACCGAGCAGGTGTCCGTAGCGCCCGGTTTGAGCAGACCGGTGGCCGGGGCCGAGCGCCTGGTTGTGCTGCGCCACGATCCCAATAAACTTGCCGCGGCGCTGGTTCGCCTGTTAGGGGTGTAAGCGCCCGCTCGTGTACCAGTCCCGTGACCGACTATCAGCCGCCGACCGATGCCGACGAGCCGCCGGCGGACCGCCTCGACATCATCATCGGGGTGGCGGTTATCGTCGTCGTTATCGTGGGTATCCTGTGGGCCGCTGGCGTCATTCGGCTGCCGGGAGCCTAAATCCGGTCGGATTCTTGCTTTTCTGGTCGGGCTAGGCTACCCTAAGGGGCAAGACGGCCTGGGCTACGGCAGAATCCGGTGGTAGAGCGTTCGCTACGCGCACGCCCCGTAGGTCCATATCATCCTGCCGGTGCAGGAAGCGGATGGCCCGGCAGAGCGTTCATCGCTCTGTCTCGGTAGTGCAGTCAACACCGGATCGTCGGCAGCAAGCAGGTGGGGCCGACGCACCTCATCGCCACGTCGCTGCTACCCCGGCAAGATGTAGGAGGATACCGAGCGTGAATACGGGCACAATCGTGCGGCTCATTCGAGACCGCGGCTTTGGTTTTATCCGGATGGAAAATGGCGAAGAGATCTTCTTCCATGCTACGGGTATGAGTACCTTTCCCTTTGACAGCCTGGAAGAAGGACTTGCCGTCAGCTTTGAGATTGCTGACGACGTCCGAGGGCGTGGACAGCGGGCAGTGAACGTGGAGTTGGTCGGGTAAGCACAGCGCGATCATCGCTATTAGTCACCGCTGGTCCTATCCCCCACGTAGGTGACGCAGTCTCCGCAGTGCTGGCGAGTAATCGCCCCGCGCAGTGTTAGCAGGCCCCCGGTGGTGTGCCGGAGCCGGCTAATGGGTTGTGCGTGCGCTCAAGCATCACCGGCCGGCGTGGTATTGTACTCCCCTGGGGATCGCCGGTAGTGTCCGGTCGCTTTGCACGTATGTACCGTCGCCCGGGCTATGCGGCCGCGTTGTCTCGGAGCGCGGGTAGCAGCGCCCGCCGCCGGCACCGATCCGGCAAGATTTAACCGACTCTTTACACGAGAGTGACAGCGCCTTGGCGCGAACCGGGCATAGTGACCGGGTAGCTTGCAGCGCCACCGGCCGGTGTCAATACACCATCCGTGCGTTGTAGAGGCAGCGGCGCTCGCGCGCCAAGGCGTGCTGGTGCGAGCCGACGGTCTCGAAGAGGTGGACGAGTGCCGGA
Source organism: Chloroflexota bacterium (assembly GCA_022826725.1). GTDB lineage: Bacteria > Chloroflexota > UBA11872 > UBA12225 > JAJDUF01 > JAJDUF01. The sequence goes on along the minus strand of JAJDUF010000016.1, from coordinate 250,745 downwards.
TTGCGACCGACCATCCCCAGGGTCCTGACAATATCCAGTCCGTCGTCGGAGATGATGTGCAGCGGCCGGTTGGGACCGGCGCCGGGGGCGCCACTGCTCCAGTGGATTTCCGCCAAACGATCATCGAACCGTTTCAGGCTACGGAGCAGCCACGCATAGCCGTCCCGGTCGTAGTCCACCGCGCGCCAGGCCAAACCGGTGTTAAGCACAAAGCGGAGATTCGGTGTAGCGTCGAGTAGCTCCAGAAAGACTCGCGAGCGGCCTAGGACCGACCCTGGTCCGTCGTTGATGATCGCTAGTGGCAGTCCTGGGTACAGGATGTCGAGGGCCGCCAGCGCTTGGCGCAAGCTCGCCAGATGCGTCTCGCCGGCGTACCGCGTTGCCCCGGCGTGGATGATATACAGGCCCATGGGGTGCTGAGCCTCGAAGAATTCGATAACGTGGATCAGCCGGCGGAGGGCGAGACTGCGCGGGTAGGGGCTGGGATCGCTCATCCCTAGCTCGCCCTCCCGGGGGTCGAAGGGAAAGATATTCACGTGGAACCGAGGTTTCGCCCGTTGCAACAGGTCCAGGAACTCGCCGCCGAAGACCGTACCCAACGTGTAGTCGAAGATCATCGTACTGACGGAAAGCTCGATGACATCGAACTCCAGTCGCTCGGCCGCGAGCAGCGCCTCCCGCAGTTGGTGAACCATCCCCGCCCGCGACGTGGGCATGAACCGCGGATTAAAGCCAAAGCGCACTGTGTACACCTCCGAAAAGGGAGGATAGCCCGCATGTCGCAGCGCGTCAACGGTATCGCTAGTCCCGCGCGGCAGAAGCTGAAACGGCGCTCTTTCGTCGCGCTGGGCGTAGCAGGAGGGGCACTCGGCATCGCGCAGCGGCTGACAGAAGCGGTGCCGGCGGCCGCGGCGCCGCTATCGCCTTCGTTGGCGCCGGTCGGACGTTCCGGTGTGCCGCACATCGGCCTGCAAGTGGGTCATTGGCGGGCGGCCGAGATGCCCGATGAATTGCGGCGTCTGCGTGGGCAGACAGGAGCCTACGCCGGGGGAGTGAGTGAGGTGGAGGTCAATCTCCTGGTCGCCGAGCAGGTGCGAGCGCTGCTTGCCCCCCTCGGCATCGCCGTTGATCTGCTCCCGGCAACGATCCCTCCCGGGTATCTCGCCGATGCCTTTGTCAGTCTTCACGCCGACGGAGTCGTGAGTAGTCAGGTGGCCGGATACAAGGCCGCCCGTGCCGAGTGGCGGGACCGGTCCTGGCTATTGGACTGGCGACGCGAAAATCCTACCGCCTCATCAAACCGTGAACTCTGGCGCGATGTCTGGCGGCGTGCTCCGATCATTGACCGCAATCCGCTGGACGAGGCCCTGCTCCAGCACATGCTCCATAGGTACGGCGCGGTCACGGGGCTGCCCCGGAGTCCCCACGTCAGCTACAACATGACCGGCTACTATGCATTCAATAGCCGGCGCTATCGCCACACCATCAGTCAAGACACCCCGGCGATCATCTTGGAAATGGCTTATCTTACCAACCCGTTCGAGCGTCGCTTCCTCACCCAGCGGCCGGAGGTGCCGGCCCGCGGCGTGGCGCTAGGGCTGCTGTCGTTCCTCGCTCTCGACCAAGGCTTCGCACTCGCCGACCAAGCGCTTCAGCAAGGTTTCGCTACTGCTCCCTAAGCCACTCGGCTACTGCGCCTCGTAGTCCGTTCGCTCCCGGCTCCCACCGGTGCGGACTCCGGCTTGTTGTCTGCGGCCGGCACTGCTACATTCTCTGGGGCCAAAAGGAGCGCTGGACTCAAATAGAAGGAGTGAATATGTCGGTCACGGCGGTTGTCGGTGCCCAATGGGGAGATGAAGGCAAGGGGCGTATTGTTGATCTCCTTGCCCAGCAGGCCGACCTTGTCATCCGCTTTCAAGGGGGCAACAATGCCGGCCATACCATTGTCAACGACCATGGGGTCTTCAAACTCCACCTTGTCCCGGCCGGCATCTTCCAGCCTGGCGTGACGTGCCTCATCGGCAGCGGTACCGTCGTTGATCCGCAGGCGCTCCTGGGCGAGATGGACGAGCTAACCGCGCGCGGTATCTCGTTGGACGGCCTGCGGATTTCCGAGCGTGCCCAACTGGTGCTGCCCTATCACATTGACCTGGACAAGCTCGACGAGGCCGCGCGCGGTGAACGCGCTATCGGCACGACGCATCGCGGCGTTGGCCCGGCCTACAGCGACAAAGTCGGCCGCATCGGGTTGCAGGTCGGTGATCTGCTCGATCCGCCCTACTTCCGGGAGCGCCTGGCGCAGGCGATTGCCGCACGCGCGCCGCTGTTCGAGCACGTGTACCAGGCGCCGGTGCCCGACGCCGCGCAGATTACCGCCCAATACGGTGTGCTCGCGCAGCGGCTCGCCGACCGCATCGTGGACCCCGTGCCGCTCCTCCACGCGGCGCTAGAGCGCCAGGCCCGCATTGTCCTGGAGGGGCAACTGGGCGTGATGCGCGACCTCGACTGGGGCATCTACCCGTGGGTCACCTCCTCGAACCCACTGGCTAGCGGCGGAGCTACCGGGGCCGGGATTCCTCCTTGGGCCATCACCGACGTGGTCGGTGTGGTCAAGGCGTTTAGCACCTGCGTCGGCGCCGGCCCCTTCCCGACCGAGCTGGCCGGCGAGCTGGCCGATGAGTTGCGTGGCGGTGGCCCGGAGGAGGGCTGGGAGTTTGGTGCCACGACCGGGCGCCCGCGCCGCTGCGGCTGGCTGGACCTCGTCGCCGTGCGGTACGGCGCCTTGCTGAACGGCTACAGCCGTCTGGCTGTGACCAAGCTCGACGTACTTGATCCGTTCCCGATGCTCCGCATCTGCACTGGCTACCGCGATCCGCAGACTGGCCGGACCTACGACACGCTCCCGCCCACCCGTGTCGTGGAGCGGGTCGAGCCGGTCTACGAGGACTTGCCGGGCTGGCAGGAGCCAACGTCGGACATCCGCCACTTCGAGCGACTCCCCGCGGCCGCCCGCGCCTACCTTGCCCGTATCGCCGAGTTTGTGGGTGTGCCCGTTGACATCGTTGCCGTTGGCCCGGTTCGCGATCAGGTCATTGTCGCTACCGACCGACGGTTTGCAGCCTAGCAGCCCTACCTCCTCCTGCCGCAGCGGCTGACTGGGGCAGGGGGGTAAGCCGTAGGGGCGCAACATGTTGCGCCCGTCTCCCCGCGCAGCGGGGGGACCATAGGGGGGCCGGGAGAGAGGCGCCGCTTTCGGAGAGCAACCAAAGCGGCGGCCAATCGGCTATACTGTGTGCCAAGAGTAGGGCATCTTGTTGGTCCCCCGGCCAATGAGGGCCGGTATGCAGGAACGGGCCTGCCGGGAGCGGTACTGAATCGCCCTCGTAACCTCCCAACGGTTGTCCTACGTTCATACCGAGAGACGGCGCGGTCCACACACTCGGAGCTCCGCGAGGGAGTTAGGGGGGTGTTGGGCCGCTTTTCCGTCCTCTCGCGCCTAGGTAGTGGGCCTGGGATGGAGTGCTGAACACACGAATGGATTCGCAAGAGAAGCGGTGCCCCACGGGCATACTGCCCCGCCGACAGCCGGTGCTCGACGCCGGGTTACCGCCCCGGCGCGGGTTGTACGACCCGCAATCGGAGCATGACTCGTGTGGTGTCGGCTTCATTGCCGACCTCAGCGGCCGGCCGTCGCATCGCGTGCTGGACCTAGCTCTGGAGAGCGTGATCAATCTCACGCATCGCGGTGCCGTGGATGCCGACGCCAAGACCGGTGACGGCGCCGGTGTGCTGACGCAAGTACCCCGCCGGCTCTTCGCGCGTGAGGCGGCGCGGCTCGGACACGGCGATGTACCACCGGAAGACATCGGTGTGGCGATGGTCTTCTTGCCACACGATGGGGCGGAGGTGACGGCACGCTGCCGGAGCATCATCGAGCGGGTCGTCGAGCGCCACGGCCTCCGCCGGATCGGTTGGCGCACCGTGCCGGTGCAAAGCGAGGTGCTGGGGGAGAAGGCCACGGCCACCCAACCGGACATTCGGCAACTCCTTCTCGGCCGGCCCCTCGGCGCTTCGAATCTCGGGTTTGAGCGCGCGCTGTATCTCGCCCGCAAGGAGATCGAGCGCCGCGTCGCCAACGAGGGGATCGGCAGCTTCTACATCCCCTCCATGTCGCATCGCACGATTGTCTACAAAGGGCTGTTCGTGGCGCCACAGCTCCGGGACTTCTACCGCGACTTCCGCGACCCCGCCTTTGAGACGGCGCTGGCGCTGTTCCATCAGCGGTATAGCACCAATACCTTCCCGACTTGGCCCTTGGCGCAGCCGTTCCGACAGTTGGGCCACAACGGCGAGATCAACACGCTGCAAGGCAACCGCAATTGGATGGCCGCCCGCGAGGCGGAGCTGGCCTCGCCGGTCTGGCGCGAGCAGGTGGAGTGGCTCAAGCCGATCTGCGTCCCCGGTGGCAGCGACTCGGCCAGTCTCGACAACGCCCTCGAAGCTATTGAGCTTTCGGGGCGCGACATCCTTCACGCGATGCTGCTGTTGGTGCCGGAAGCCTGGGAAAACATGCCCGATATGACCCCCACGCGCCGGGCCTTCTACGAGTATCACGCCGCGCTGACGGAGCCGTGGGACGGCCCGGCCGCCCTGGCGTTCACCGACGGCACCACGATAGCGGCCACGCTCGACCGCAATGGCCTCCGCCCCGCGCGCTACCAGGTGCTGCGCGACGGCTTGGTCGTGATGGCCTCCGAGGTCGGCGTCATTGCCGTGGACGACGCCGCGGTGGTGGAGAAGGGCCGCCTCGGCCCCGGCGAGATGATCGCGGTGGACACTGCGCGGCAGGAGCTGCTCCGCAACGATCAGATCAAAGATCGCGTTGCCCGCCACCGCCCCTACGGCGAATGGATCGCGCGGAACGTGATGCAGTTGGAGATCACCGCGGAGCAGAACGGGCACGAACCGGGCGATCAAGCTCTCGTCGCCGAAGACGCGCTGCCGCAGTTATGGCGCGCGTTCGGATACACCGCGGAGGACTTGCAGTTTTGCATCGAGGCCATGGGTGCCGACGGCAAAGACGCGGTCTGGTCCATGGGCGACGATACCCCACTGGCCGTGCTCTCCCAGTGGTCGCGTCCGCTCTACAACTATTTCCGTCAGCGTTTTGCCCAGGTCACCAACCCGCCTATTGACTCCCTGCGCGAGTCGTTGGTCATGTCGCTCGATACCTACGTCGGGCGGCGCCGCAACCTGTTCGACGAGACCGAGGACCATGCCCGGCTCGTCCATCTCGACAGCCCGATCCTCCTCGATCACGAGGCGGCGCGTCTGCGTTCCGGCTATATGTCGTCCCGGGTGCTCTCGACCGTCTTCCCGCTGGCGGAAGGAGCCGCCGGTCTGTCGGCGGCGCTTGATCGGCTGCGCGCCGCGGCAGTGGCGGCAGTCGAGGACGGCGTAGAGTTGCTCATCCTGAGCGACAAGGCGGTAGACGGGACCCACGCACCGATCCCCGGACTACTCGCTTTGGGCGCGGTCCACCATCACCTTATCCGCGAAGAGCTGCGGATGCGGTGCGACCTAGTGATGGAAACGGGCGATGCCTGGGACATCCACCACTTTGCCTGTCTCCTTGGCTACGGCGCGGCGGCCATCTATCCCTATCTGGCGCTCGCGTCGGTACGCCGGCTGGTCCGCGACCGGCGCTACACGGAGGCCATCCCCGCCGAGCTGATGGAGCACTTCCGCAAGGCCGTGGACCAAGGTCTCCTCAAGATCATGTCCAAGATGGGCATTTCGACGCTCAGTAGCTACCGCGGTGCCCAGATTTTCGAGGCGGTCGGCGTTTCCCAGGACCTGACCGATGAGTGCTTTACGGGTACACCATCGCCGATAGGCGGCATTGGCCTGGCCGAGATTGCGGACGTGGTGCTGCGGCGTCACGCCGAGGCCTGGCCGCCACCGCGCGCAGCGCCGGCCAAGCCGCCGAACGAGCGCGCGCGGTGGCGGCTGCCCAACCGCGGCTTTGTCCGCTTCCGCCGCGATGGCGAGTACCACGGCTACAACCGCCTCGTCGTCCAGCAAATGCAGCAGGCGGCCACGACGGGCGACCCCGACGACTACCGCCGCTACACCGAGCTTGTCTACGCCCGCCCGCCGGCGGCGCTGCGCGACCTACTGGAGTTCCGCTCCGACCGACCGGCCATCCCCGTGGATCAGGTCGAGCCGGTCAGCGCCATCATCAGGCGCTTCAATAGCACGGCGATGTCGCTCGGCTCGCTCTCGCCCGAAGCCCACCGCACGCTGGCGGTCGCCATGAACCGTCTCGGCACCCGCTCTAACACCGGCGAGGGCGGTGAGGACCCGGATTGGTGGCAGCCGTTCCCCAACGGCGACTGGGCGAATAGCAAGATCAAGCAGGTCGCCTCGGCGCGCTTCGGCGTGACGCCGCAATACCTGTCGCTTGCAGAAGAGCTAGAGATCAAGATGGCGCAAGGCTCGAAGCCGGGCGAGGGCGGACAGATTCCCGCCCATAAGGTGACGCGGCTCATTGCCCGCCTGCGGCACGCCATCCCCGGTATTCCGCTCTTCTCGCCGCCGCCCCACCACGACATCTATTCCATTGAGGACCTGGCACAGCTCATCTACGACTTGAAGATTGCCAATCCGCGGGCGCGGGTCGGCGTCAAGCTCGTTGCCGAAACGGGGGTCGGCACGATTGCGGCGGGCGTTGCGAAAGCCTACGCCGACTACGTCCTCATCAGTGGCCACGACGGCGGAACGGGTGCCTCACCCCTCAGCTCCATCAAGAACGCCGGCGTACCCTGGGAGATCGGCCTGTCCGAAACCCAGCAGGTGCTCGTGATGAACGACCTGCGGGGACGTATCCGCGTGCGGACCGACGGTGGGCTGAAGACAGGGCGCGACTTGATCGTGGCCGCGCTGCTCGGTGCCGAGGAATACGGCTTTGGCACCGCCGCGCTGGTGGCGATTGGCTGCGACATGGCGCGGCAATGCCACCTGAACACGTGCCCCACCGGAGTCGCCACCCAGCGCGAGGACTTGCGCGCCAAGTTCCGCGGCACGCCGGAAATGGTCGTCAACTACTTCACGCTCGTTGCTACGGAAGTGCGCGAAATCCTGGCCTCGCTCGGCTACCGGTCGGTGGCGGAAATCGTCGGCCGCACCGACCTCCTGCGCCAGCGCCACTTGACGGACCACGTCCAGGCGCCTATGCTCGACCTCAGTGAAGTCCTACAACAGCTTGATCCTGAAGGCACGCGCCCGCGGCGCAGTCTCCAAGAGCGCAATGACCGCGGCGACACGCCCTTGGACGACCGCCTTCTGAGCGATGCGAAATCGGCTATCGAGACCGGGCAGCCGTTCGAGGGCCACTACCCGATCCGCAACCATCACCGCACGGTGGGTGCGCGTCTCAGTGGTGCCGTCGCTGCCCGCTACGGCGACATCGGACTCCCGCCGGGGACGGTGCGGCTCCACTTCAACGGCACTGCCGGACAGAGTTTCGGCGCATTTCTCGCTCCTGGCGTGCAGTTCTCCCTCGCCGGGGAAGCCAACGATTACGTCGGCAAGGGCATGGGCGGTGGCGAGATCGTCATTCGACCGGGCGAGCAAGCTAGCTTTGCGGCTGGCGAGAACACCATCGTCGGCAACACGGTGCTCTATGGCGCTACGAGCGGCGCGCTATTCGTCGCCGGCCGCGCCGGAGAGCGCTTTGCCGTGCGGAACAGCGGCGCGTCGGCCGTCGTCGAGGGTGTCGGTGACCACTGCTGCGAGTACATGACCGGGGGCATGGTCGTGGTGCTCGGCAAGACCGGGCGCAATTTCGCCGCCGGTATGTCGCACGGCGTCGCCTACGTGCTCGACGAGACGGACCGCTTCCCCTCCCAGGTCAACCGCGAGATGGTAGACCTGGAGCGCGTAGAGTCCGAAGACGACGAAGCGGCGCTACGCACGCTCATCTCGCGCCACTACCAGCGGACGGAGAGCCGCCGGGCCGAGGCAGTGCTGGCCCGCTGGCCGGAGATGCTGCCACGCTTCTGGCGCGTGGTGCCGCGACCGGCGCAAGTCGAGACGGAGACGGCCGCCTCGCGGGTCACCTCGGTGTCCGGCAGCGATGCCGTCGAGTTGCAACGTCCCGTTCCGGCGCGCCGCACCTGACCGGGCGCTTGCGGCGAGTACGGCGGTAGCCCAGTGCCCGGTGCCATGAAACGGGGGGCCTATGACCATTGATAGGAGCGCCAGCATCGCTACCCGCCCGTTTGGCCGCCACCGCGAGCCCGTCAGCATGATTGGCTTGGGCGGTGGCCATCTGGTGCGCGCATCGGTAAGCGAGACCGACGCCGTAAACCTCATCCGGACGGCGATTGACGAGGGGATTACGTTTCTCGATACCGCCTGGGACTATGGCGACGGAGCCAGCGAGCGCCGCTTCGGCAAAGCCCTCGCGGGTCGGCGCGATGGCGTCTTTCTCATGACCAAGGTCTGCGCGCGTGACCGCCGGACCGCGTTGGCGCAACTGGAGGAGAGCCTGCGGCGTCTCCAAACGGACCACGTAGACCTCTGGCAGTTCCACGAGTGCAACTACGATAACGATCCCGACTGGCTGTCCGCGCCGGGTGGTGCGCTGGAAGCCGGACTGATCGCCAAGGAGACGGGCAAGACGCGCTACCTCGGCTTCACGGGACACAAAAGCCCGCACATCCTCCGGGCGATGCTCGACATTGACTACCCCTGGGACTCCTGTCAGCTTCCGATCAACGTCTTCGATAGCCTGTATCGCAGTTTCCAGCGCGAGGTGCTGCCGGAGCTGAACCGCCGGGGCATCGCCAGTTTGGGCATGAAGTCGCTGGGCGGGGACGGGCAGTTCATCACCGCCGCTGGCCTCTCGCCGGAGGAGTGTCGCCGCTACGCGCTCTCCCAGCCCATCACCACGCTCGTCTGCGGGGTGCAGACCCTCGACAACCTCGCCCAAGACCTCGCCATCGCGCGCAACTTTGTGCCGATGAGCACGAACGAGCAGGCTGCCCTCCGCGAGCGGGTGCGCCGCGAGGCGACCGACGGCCGGCACGAGTGGTTCAAGAGCACGAACTTCTTCGACTCTCAATACCACCGCGACCAGCACGGCTTCCCCGCCCACGCCGCCGTTCCGCGCTAGCGCCCCTGGGCCTCCCGCCCCGCCTCCCCGGATTGAGCTACCAGGGGAAGAAAGCGACCGTCCCTCCGCGCAGCGGGGGGACCATAGGGCTCACAGGGGTAGGTTTTTTGTAGGGGCGTGATTCACCACGCCCAGACGTTGGTCATGGCTACGAAGGCCGCCGTGCAGGGCCATGCAGCGGCCCCGGTCCGAGCGTTACATCCCCTCTCCAATATGTTGGAGAGGGGGCCCGGGGTGTGAGGTCGGCCCCGCCCGCGACCCCCCGCAGAAAAACCTACCCTTGTGAGGGACCATAGGGGGGCCACCCCCGTCAGGTGCCGGCTTCTTGGGAAGCGGCGGAGCGGAACGTGAGGCGCCGGAAGAGGCGGCCGAGTTGACCGTTTTCCCAGACCACCAGCGTCGTGCTGGCAGTGAATACCGAGGAGTAGGTGCCGGTCGCGGTACCAATCAGCAGCACAAGGACGAACTCGCGGATGGTCACGCCGCCGAGCAGCAGCAGCGCTGCCAGCGTGAAGATCACGGTCAGCGAGGTATTGAGTGACCGGTCCAGGGTCTGGTTGACGCTGAAATTCACCACGCGCTCGAACGACTCGCCGGGGAACCGGCCGAAGTTCTCGCGGATGCGGTCGAACACCACAATCGTATCGTGGACCGAGTAGCCCACCACCGTCAGAATAGCCGTAACGAACAGGGCGTCCAACTCAAAGCCCAGCACCCGTCCCAGGATGGCCCACACCCCCAGGACCACCAGCACGTCGTGGGCCAGTGCAATGATCGCGCACGCCCCGTACCGGTAGGCTTGGTCTACTTGCCGGAAGGCCCACCAGAGATAGAGCAAGATCATCACGCACGCGGCAGCCACGGCGATCACCGCCTTGCTCGTCAGCTCGCCGCCGACCACCGGCCCGACGACCTCGAAACGTAGCTCGGTAACTTCACCGAACCGCCCTCCCAGTGCCGCCTTGATCGCTTCCTTCTCCGCCGAGGCGATGTCGCGGGTGCGGACAATGAAGGTAGCGTCCCCGGTGGTCTGCACGCGCGCTTCAGGATACCCGGCCGCAGCATAGACGGACTTGATCTCCGCCGGCTGCGCCTGCTCACTCAGGCGTACCTCCAGCATGGAGCCGCCGGTGAAGTCAATGCCGAGCCGGAGGCCGAATATGGCGAGTACGATCAGGCCGGCGCCGATAATCACTGCCGAGAGCAGGAAAAACCAGTTCCGCCGGCCCATGAAGTCAAACATCGCTCGTACTCAATATGCTAGGCGCCGGTTCCTGAAGAAGTCACCTCGGCCGCTACCGGCGGCTGCTCACTCGCCGGCGCTGGTGGTGTGCTAATCCCGAAGGCCCACGCTGGCCAGCTTCCCCGTATCCGCACCAGGAGGCGCAAAAGCGTCCGGGTGGCCGTGATCGCGGTGAACATACTGACCAGCACCCCGATGGCCAGCGTCAGGGCAAAGCCCTTGATGATGCCCGTCCCGAACCAGAAGAGAATGGCGCAGGTGATGAGCGTGGCCAAGTTGGAGTCACGGATCGAGGTCCACGCCCGCGCGAAGCCGGCCTCCAGCGCCGAGCGCAGCGAGTGTCCGGCCCGTAGCTCTTCCTTGAGCCGCTCGAAGATCAAGATATTGGCATCAACCGCCATGCCGATGGAAAGCACAAAGCCGGCAATCCCGGCCAACGTCAGCACGACAGGGATCAGCTTGAACAGCGCGAATACCACCACTGCATACATGGCGAGTGCTACCACGGCCAGGAGGCCCGGCAAACGGTAGTAGATCAACATGAACGCTGCCACGAGTGCTAACCCGACCGAGCCGGCGACGATGCTCTTCTCCACCGAGTCCTGGCCCAAGATGGCGCCCACGCTGCGCTGCTGCACAATCTTCATCGGTATCGGCAGGGCACCGTACTTCAACTGGATCACGATGCGGCGGGCCTCTTCCAAGGAAAACTGGCCGGTGATCCGGCCGCTGTCGGAAATCTGATCGTTGATGACCGGCGTAGAGAGCACGACCTTATCCATCGTGATGGCCAGAAACCGGCCGATGTTGTCCTTGGTGTGCGCGGAGAAAATGCCCGCGCCCTCCGAGTCCCACTGGAAGTTGATCTGCGGGCGCCGGAACTCGTCAAAGCCGACCTCCGACGACTGGAGGTTCTTCCCCGTCAAGATGGTGGGGTATTGCCCCTCGGCGAGCCGGGTGCCCGCGGCCGGCGGTGTATCGCCAACGTCAATGAACTCCAGCAGTCCCGTCTCGCCGAACAGCTGGATGGCCGCCGCTTCATCTTCGAGGCCCGGCAGCTCCACCACGATCCGCCGCTCGCCTTGCAGCTGGATAACCGGCTCGGCCACACCGAGGGCGTTGACGCGCTGGTCAATGATGGCCTTTGCCGCTTCCATCGCTTCCGGCGTCACCGCCTGGCCCTCGGGCGGCTCGGCCTCCAGCAGCACCTGAATACCGCCTTGCAGGTCAAGTCCCTGCACCACGCGCACGTCACGCTCGATAACCGTTGTGCCCAGCCGCAGGTTGATACCCGGATTACCCGGCCACGCCACCCACCCCGCAAAGGTGGCGATGACTAGCACCAGAGCTAGAGTCAGCAATAGGCTGCGGTTCCGCATGGTGAGCATTCACTCGGCGCGGCTCCCGGAGCACGGGGAGCCGGCGCTCATGGGGATAGGGCGTAGTCTCGCACTCCCGACACTCCTGCAAGTATATCAACCGCCGGTGTCCTGCCGTTGCCGGCCCCATTTCCGGCGGTGGGGACACCTCTCTTCAGTAGAGGTACTGCCACCACGGCTGGTGCTCTTGCTCCGCCCAGCCGTGCAGATCGAACTCCTCGTGCCAGCCGCGGTGACGCACCCTGAAGGCCCAGCGCAGGCGGTAGAGCAGGGAATAGAACTTCGCTTGCCGCGGCCCATTCGTGGCGGAATCCAGGGCTAGATGCATGGTCCAAGCCACCGTGAGCACCACCACCAGTATCTCCCATGGCGGCCAGGGTACCCGACGTGCCGGCGCACCAGCCATTGCCGGCTGCGGCCAGCGCGCGACGGCGCCGGAAGCCAGCAAGCCTAGCAGCGCGAGCGGGTACTCCCACCCATGCAGCGGCACGACCAACTGGTTGGCTTGGCGGGTGCGGCGGACGAGGGCGTAGTCGAGGAGATGGTCAATATCAATCCCCACCCCACCGACCAACGCGGCGAACGCGGCGAGCGGTCCCCAGCGACGACCGGCCCACCAGGCCACCGGCAAGGTGCTCAGGACATGGTAGACTGGGCGAGCCATAGTAGGGGATGGTAGCAGATGGCAGCATATCGCCCACTTGTGCATTATGCACAAGCGCCAGGCGCGGCACACTAGGCGGCCTGTACGTAGCCCGATCCGGCCGCCGCTCGGCAGCATTACCCTGTGCCGCCCGCCGTCGAGGGACGGTGAGCGGCTGCCGGCTGATCCACGAAGTACGGAAGGAGTAACACATGGCTGATGCCCAAGGAAACAGTAACGTAGCACCCTCTGCGGACCCCAAGGACCTCATTGCGTGGTCGCAAGAAAAGGGTCTGGCCATGGTGGATCTGAAGTTCATAGATCTGCCCGGCCTCTGGCAGCACTTTTCGATGCCGATCAGTGAGTTGACGGAAGACTTGTTTGTGGACGGTGCCGGGTTCGACGGTTCCTCCATCCGTGGCTTCCAGCAGATTCACGAGAGCGACATGCTGCTCGTACCGGACCCCGCCACCGCCATTGTGGACCCGGTCTACAAGGCGCCCACGTTGAGCCTGGTCTGCAATATCGTGGACCCGATTACCAAGGAGTTGTACTCGCGCGATCCCCGCCATGTGGCCCAAAAGGCGGAGCAGTATCTCCTGACCACCGGACTGGCCGACACGAGCTACTGGGGGCCGGAAGCGGAGTTCTTCATCTTCAAGTCCCTGCGCTTTGGCCAGACCGCCAACAGTGGGTTCTACTACATCGATTCGGAAGAGGGTATCTGGAATAGCGGCGCCGACGGGATGCACAGCTCCCCCGGTGGGGACAGCTCCCCCAACCTCGCGTTCCGCCCCCGCTACAAGGGCGGCTACTTCCCGGTGCCACCGATGGACAAGCTTCAGGACCTCCGCACCGATATGGTGCTGAAGCTCATCGAGGCCGGCATCGAGATCGAGGTGCAGCACCACGAGGTCGCCACGGCCGGGCAGGCCGAGATTGACATGCGCTTCAAGACCCTGGTCCACATGGCCGACCAGGTGATGCTCTACAAGTACGTCATCAAGAACGTCGCCTATCAGAACGGCTACACCGTGACCTTCATGCCCAAGCCGCTGTTCGAGGACAATGGCTCCGGCATGCACGTCCACCAGTCACTTTGGATGGACGGGGTCAACCAGTTCTTCGACAAGAGCGGCTACGCGCTGACCAGCGAGATGTGCCGTCACTACATCGGTGGCCTGCTGAAGCACGCGCCGGCCATCTTGGCGTTCGCTGCTCCGACGACGAACTCCTACCGCCGCTTGGTACCCGGCTACGAAGCGCCGGTCAACCTCGTCTACTCTGCGCGCAACCGCTCGGCCTGCGCCCGCATCCCGGTCATTTCCGATAGCCCGGCTGCCAAGCGCGTCGAGTTCCGCTGCCCCGATCCGGCTTGCAACCCCTACCTCGCTTTCGCGGCCATGCTTATGGCCGGGCTGGATGGGGTCATCAACAAGATTGATCCCGGCGAGCCGATGGAAGTTGACATCTACGACTTGGAGCCGGAAGAGGCGGCCAAGATCAGGTCCACGCCCGGGAGCCTGGAAGAGGCCTTGAGTGCGCTCGAAGCAGACCAGGACTTCCTACTGCGCGGTGGCGTCTTCACGCAGGACGTGATTGATACCTGGATCGCCTATAAGCGCGAGGCGGAGGTGGATGCGATCAACCTGCGTCCTCACCCCTACGAGTTCCACCTCTACTCCGACATCTAAGCCAGGCTGGCGCTCTCCGGCCCGCCTGCTGCGGACCGGCTCAGGCGGGCCGGAACGGGAAAGTCGAGCGGATACACCGCACCCTTGGCGGAGAGCAATGCACCTTACATCGTAAGCTGGTGGAAGGTGTTAGGATATGTTAGGATGTGTTAGGATTGAAAAAATAGTTGACTGGCGCATGCATTGTTGCCGCGCCAGTCATTGAAGTACTACAGATAGGGAGGAGCGACAGATGGTTTCGTCGTCCACTCCGTCCATCGACTTGGGTCGGTGTGTGGCTGGTTTGATGAACGCAGTCGCTAAGGGGACGGCGCAGCAGTTGGCTCCCTTCTCGATTATCCCGGTGGAATACACGATCCTCAGCGTGTGCTTCACCGGTCAAGCGGATACCGTCACCGGGCTGGCGCGCGTGATCCCGGTTGATGCCGGCCGTATTAGTCGGCTCGTGAATAGGCTGAGTGAGCGTGGTCTGATCCACCGCCGCCGCTTGCGGAGCGACCGGCGCACCGTCCGGTTGACTCTGACACAGGAAGGGCGGATGCTCGTGCCCAAGCTGGCGCGCCGGGTGCAGATGCATAATGCCATGCTCTTGGCCGGCATTAGTGCGGCGGAAATGAACGCTTTTTTCGAGACTGCCCAGAAAATTCTGGCAAATTTCGCGGGTGCCGAACCGGGGAAGCAGAACCCGAAGCGCACGAATGAGCCGCCGGGGCCGTAGTCCCCAGCCGCACCTGCCCCGCGGAGTGCCGCGCTCCGCGAGTGCCCTCTCCTCCGCGCACTAGCGACCACAGCCGGCGGCTATGACACTGGAGAGGCTGCTCTTCTTTAGGGCGTGCCGGGCCTAACTCTCGATCCCTTCCCGCCCAGTGCAGGCAAGTCCGCACGGCGACCGGTGTTTGCCGACGGCGGCTAATAGGGCAGGCCCAGCGCGGTGGTCAAGAACTCGACCATAGGGGCAGTCGTGCGGTAGGCTTGTGCCAACTGGCCTAAGAAGTCGGAGGCGCAGGCGTCCTCCTCGGTGAATGAAGTCACCGTCACGAAATCCTTGCGCCGTAGGTCCTCGATGAGCGGGTGGTTAGGATCGAAGCCCTTGGGCGCACGCTTGAGCGAGTCCCCTCCTAGCTGCCAGCGACGCCGAAACTCGTCATCGGACGTGAGCCGCTGCCAGCCGGCCGGATTAGCCACAATGGCATCCCGAATCTTCGTCAAGGACTGCGTATCGGGGTGCCAGATGCCGGCCCCAGCAAACACATCGTCTGGCTCCAGGTGCAGGTAGAAGCCGGGCGCGTGGACGTCCTTGCCGCGCTCGTGACGGAAGTGCGCCGCTGCCTGCGTCTTGTACGGGCTTTTGTCCTTCGAGAACCGCACGTCGCGGTAAATCCGAAAGAGCGACCCGCCGACGGGCCGGGGATCGGCGACAAAGTGCGCGCTCAGTTCGTGCAGCGGCAGCGCAAAGTCGGCGATGAACCGCAGCAGCGGGTCGCGCACGTCTGCCTCGTAGCGCCCTTTATTGGCCTGGAACCACTCCCGGTTGTTGTTTTCGCGCAGTTCGCGCAAGAAGGTGAACAATACCGGGGCAAAGTGCGGCTGTCCTTTCATGATGGTACTCCCGTTGCGCGTCGGTCTTGGCCCATGTGGTGGCGTTCGCTGGCAGGGAACGGCTGCTCACGCCGTCGTCTGCACCCACACCCCGCACGACCACCCGGTCCGTTCAACGTTGACAACGAGATTGCGCCGGTCCGGTTGCTCGCACGCCGGGTCATGCGCTGCCCGCTGCTCCCGCTCCACAGAGGATAGGGCCGAGGGTGAGGCGGACCGGAGGTTGAGAGGTGCTGTAGTGAGACAACCACGCTAGTCGTTAGAACTACCAGGGAGAGTGCTTGTGATGCCAGATTCATCTCCAACACAACCACTGGACGGACAGACCTTGCCGCTGTTGGTCATCGTGAACGGTGCGCCGGCCAGTGGGAAAACGACGTTAGCGCGGCGGCTGGCGGACACGCTGCGGTTGCCTCTCTTGGAGCGCGATGGCCTGAAGGAGGTGTTCGCGGACCATCTCGAGGTGGCCGACCTCGCGCAAAGCGACGCGCTCACTCGCGCCGCGGTGGGGGTGTTCTACTCCCTCGCCGACGAGTTGCTCCAGGCAAGAGTAGGGATGGTGCTGGATCAAGCGTACCGGCGCGGTCAGGCCGAGGACCAGCTGCGCCCCTTGCTCGCTGCGTGTCAGGCTGTGATGGTCCACTGTGTCGTCCCGCCGGAAGAAAACGTCCGACGCTATGTGGCCCGGTTCGAGCGCGGCGAGCGCCATCCGGCCCATTTCGACGGTGAGCGTATCGCGCGTGTCCGCTCCGGCTCACTACGCATAGAGTGGCGCCAGTCGGAGCCGCTGGAGCTGGCGGTGCCAACGCTGCACGTGGACACTCTCGACGGCTACAAGCCCTCATACGAGGAGATCTTAGCGTTCATCAAACGGAATGCTCCCTGCCGAAAGGGCTAGGTACAGGCCAAATCGTGGGGGCCATAGGGGGGCCGGGGGGCGATGGCTGGCGGCTAGGTCAGCGCCGCGCGCGGGCCAAGCCGGACCGTCAACGACTGCTGCTCACCCGTGGGGAGCGCCACCACGATCTCGACCTCATCCCCCACCTCGTACTGCATTATAAGTTGGCGGAGGACGCGGAGATTGTCTACCCGTTGACCTGCCATCGAGATAATCACACTGCCTACTGGCAGTCCGGCCGCTTGCGCGGGTGAGTTCGGCAGCACGGAGCGGACGTAAACACCGTAGCTGATCCCGTGTCCGGTCTCTGCCGCTAATCCGCGACTCATATTGCGGATCTCGACGCCAATCTGCGGCCGCGGCAATCCCTCCGGCGAGAGCAACTGCGCGGCGATCTGCTGCACACGCGCCAACGGGATCGAAAAGCTGGTCAACGACCGCCCCCGGCGCGTCACCCGGATCGCTGCATTCAGGCCGATCAACTCGCCGCGCAGGTTGACGAGCGGCCCGCCGCTGTCGCCCGGAGAGAGAAACAGATCGGCCTCGATCATGCCGGTCTGGGGATAGTTATCCCGAATCTGGATGCTGCCCGCCATCGAGTCCACCTGCCCAGCCTTCGCGCTGGGGATGCCCGGCAATAAGGGGGTATAGCCAATCGCCAGAATCCAGTCGCCCGGCTGCACCGACCGCGAATCACCGATGGGAATGGTCGGGAGATTGTCGCCCTCGATCTTCAGTACGGCGATGTCGGTCCAGTCGTCGCCAGCCAGCACCCGGACCGGGAAGGTCCGCCCGTCCGCCAGTTCGGCGTGCAGTTGGAACCGGGACCGCACCAGGGGGTAGACCACGTGGTAGTTGGTGTAGATCAACCCGGAAGGGTCGTATAACACCCCCGAGCCGGCGCCCGTCCGGCCGTCAGTCAGCTTTACCACCGCGCTGCGGGCGCGTTCGACCACCGCGCGCAGCGTCGCCAAGAGCGTATCTTCGACACGTACCGGCGGGCTGCTGGGCAGCCTTGCCAACGTCCGGCTCGCCGGCAGCGCCATCGTCGCCTCGGCCGGGATGAGGCCGGCCTCGACGGCGAGGGTGCCCGCGTCGAGCACCGTCACCTGCCCGGGGTGCGTGTCGTCCGTCCACACCCGCCACTCCTGGAGTACGGCCCGTTGGGTGCGGAGCACGCGGACCGATCCGAAGTCGGCAATGGGAGCGGCTGGGAGACCGTAGCGTTCCAGGTGGTCGGGCGCGGCGAAGTATACTCGGCGCAAGGCAGGGTACCCGTCGAGGTAGGACAGCCGCGCGGCGACAACCTCGTCGAAGATCAGCCCGGCCTCATCGTGGGGCACGTGCCGGGGAGGAACCTGCGCGTGCTGCGCCAGCCAGGAGTCCAGGCCGGCGTCGGCAAAGGCATCGAGCAGATTGATCAGTGCGGCGCGGTTGGCCTGTGGCTGCCATTGCAGCACGGCCTGCTGCGTTGCTTGGGTGGTAAAGCCGTCCCACTCGAACCGGCGCGAGATCGGATAGCCGAGCGCCTCGACCCCGCCCAGCCGCTCGAACTCGCTGGCGAAGTTGACGCCGTTCTCGTCCGTGATGCGGAAGCCCGCGTCGCCGTCAGGGTCCCCGCCGGCCTGCGTGAAGTAGTGGCCGTTGACCACTTGGTAGTCCGCTAAAGCTTCACCGCGGGACTGGGCCGTAGCAGCCGTGGCATTGAGGCAGACCAGCAGCAGGGCCACGACTGTCGCGGCCAGCAGCAGGGCTGACCGGCCAGACACCGATAGCTGATCGTTCTGCCGCCGTGCCGCCAAGCGCCCCACGATTGCCGGCCCCTCAACCCCTGTATCAAAGCATACCGAGGCACCGCTACTCTGGCGTAAAGAGTTGGTTAAATCCTGTCCGGCTGTGGGAGAGCAAGCCCGTTGTCAGCAGGGAGCTTTGCAAGATATGACGCCGGTGAGAGCACGGTCCGCACCCCTGGTCCCGCCCCACGCGTGAAGCAGGGGAGCGCTGGACACAGGACCGTGGCTCAACCACTAGCGTTTGGGAGGAAGATTACCAATGGAACGTGAACCGCGGAACTGGAGGAAGTATTGGCATTCGTATACGGCACACGTAGCGCAAGGGCTGGTCGTTGGCTTGGCGCTCCCCACGACCGTCGCCTCGGTGCTCGCGTTCGTGGGCTATCTCGTCTACCAGGTCGTTGAGTATGGCCAGTGCAGAGACATCGGCCGTGGCGTCAAGTGCAGCGATTGGCCGAGCCGGGATATCGCCGATTTCATGCTCGGTCTGTGGATTGGATGGCTGCTACGGGTCGCACAACGGCGCTGTCACCCTCGCATAAAGAGTTGACTCCACCCGGCCCGGCTCTGGCCGCCGGCTATACTCCGTCAATGAACGTAATCCTGCACATTGCCTATCGGGCGCAGTGGCTGCGCGGACAGGCTGAGGGCGCCTACCGGGCCGAGAGCCTCGCTACCCAGGGCTTTATCCATACGTCACGGCCGCACCAGTTGCTCCGCGTGGCCAACGCACTCTTCAAAGGGCAGCGCGATCTGGTCCTGTTGTACATTGATCCCCACGCGGTCAGCGCCGCGATCAAGTACGAGGCGCCGCCAGGATCGCAGGAAGCGTTTCCGCACCTCTACGGACCGCTCAACACCGACGCCGTCATCAAGGTCGTGGATTTCCTCCCCGACGACGACGGCCTCTTCACCCTCCCCGCAGACGTGACTCCTCCTGAATAGGAGCCGGGTGCAGGTCACTCACTCCGGCGATGTTGCCGGAGCAAGCCGGCAGCATATTTCTTGCTGCTGTCTTTCGACATGTGCGCGCCGTCGGGAACGTGTTCGCTGCTATGGAGAACACCGATATGTCCCTGGAGGAAATCCGCTAACGATCCCGGTGTCTCTGCCGACGCGTCGTGAGCTGCCGTTGGCCCGAAACGCTCCCGTAGGCTGGCGAGGGCAAGCTGTTCGGGAGTGGTCCCCAGCTTGCGGGCCTGTTCAGCCAGCCGGCGCTCAATATCAGGGGTAAGCACGATTATCATGGGTGTGTCTCTAGCGATCGGCGGCCAGTGAAATCAATTGTAGCAGCAGAAGTTGGCCCCTCCCTTACAGTTCCCACCAGCGGCGCTCACCCGCCAGCGGTAGCCAACAGCCAGGCCACCGCCTGCACGACGAGCCGGCGGTAGGCCGGGTGCGTCAACGCTTGCCGGTCGTGTCCGAGGACGTTCGTGTGTATCCACCCGGCGCCGAGCCGCGTGGTGTAGAGCACCGGCCATTCACCCTGCGCGGCGATAACGCCATGCCGCGTCTGACGGTTGAGGGCGCAATCGGGGTATGACGCCAGCACCCGCAGCGCGAGCGGCGTCAGGCGGTACGGCTCGTCCGCGATGGTAAAGGACTCCACGCCAGCGGTAATTGGATGCCCGCTGTCCGCAATCCGCACCGTCAAGGGCTGCTGCCGGAGATGCGGCTCCTCGTACCTCGCGCCGATGGCCTCCGCACCACCGGGCACCTGCTGGACCGTAAACGCTGCGCCGTGCAGGCCGAGATACGGCGTGCCGGCCCGCACCGTGTCCCACAATGCCGCGAATGGTGCCGCCGCCGGCTGCCGGTCGGCGCGATACATGGCGATGAGGTCGTAGTCGCTCCGCGTCAGCCCGGTGAGCGGTTCCAGCTCGTCAACGATATGCAGGTTCAGACCGGCCGGTCCGGCCAACAACCCCGCCAGCAGCTCGTAGTGCTCCGGCGTATCGTGGACCGGATCGCCGCCCATGACCAACAGCGCCGTGGGCCGACTCATGCCACATGCTCCTCTCGCACCGCATGGGGTACACCGTCCCCCTGCCGCAGCGGGGGGACCATACGAGGCTACACCCCACTACCCGATTAAGTCGTCAACTTTCATGAGGGAAGGGGCCGGGGGTTAGGCCCACCCCGGCTCAGACGAGCCGCTCCATCTCGGCGGTTGGCTTGGCTCGCGGCGCTTGCTGATACGTCGGCAGTCGGAAAGCGGGTAGGTCGGGCTGCTTCCCCTCAATCGTGATGATCTGGATATGCGCGTAGTCACGGTTCCACAGCTCGGAGTGGTAGCGTCCTGCTTTGACCGTAGTACAGCTTGTTGTCAGCCATCGTTCCACCCACCCTGGGACTGTCGGTGCTAGAGCTTGTGTGCGGTCACACACAGACCCTAGCTTCATTCTAGGGACTCTCAGCGTTGGTTGCGGGTTCCTCCTTTCCTTTCGCCTCTCTTGCCGGATGATGGTATTTCAAGTTAGTCGTGAAGACCTCCAACCACCGGTCCTGCTCTTCCTTGGACCAGTCCGCCACTATCAGCGGCAAGTCGTCGAGCATTGCTACCAACGTGCCGTGTAGATGGAGTTGTGGCTTGGTGGTGGGCTGGGGGGCCGTCTGCTCTTCAGCAGTGACCGGCTGCGGTTCGACTTGTGGTGCATCCGGCTCGCGTTGAGCCACAGTGCTCGGCTTACCGGAAGATCGGCGCACTCTGGCCCGCTTCCTAATGTTCGCCGGTATGTGCAGGTCAATGTATTTTATGCCGTTCACGAAGAAGCTCACCGCATGTCGCTTGCTCGCGCCGGTCGTCCCAATCGCTTCAATGTGCTCCTCCATCATCCGTGGCGACATAGAGGTGATGTCGTCTATGAGCTCCTCGCCATAGCTCTCGCGGAAAATCTCCTTCAGCAACTTCCTCCGGGCGCCTTGGTCCGCATGGACCAGTCGCTCTAGCCGCTCTGTTGGCCTATCATCGTCGAGGAGGCCTAGGAAGCGGAATGTACCCATCACACGTGTTCCTGTTGAGCCGGAGAATTTCGTTTCCCATATGCTCCGATCAAGCGCCCTCGGAATGGCAGGCAAGTCCCTCAGGAAATCGAGAAAGCTCAGGAAGGATGTAAAGCTGACATAGGCTGCCACTGGCTTTCCGCTATCGTTGCTTGCCATATCACTGTCTCCTCTACCTTTGGACAGTGTAACAGTTGATAACCCACAGGTTAAATGGTACGTGTCCGTGAAATGTGGCCGGAACGGCATAATAGTGCAACGTGCTATAAGTATCAATACTCGCGCCAGAGGGCGTATGGGTAAGGGGCTGGCTACACCGACGACGCACCGCCTGCTAGGCCGCGGCGAGGCGGTCACGCAGCGTGGCCAACGCCTGGCGCGTCGGTGGGTAGGCTTTGCGCGGCGCCGCGCCTGCCTCCTCGACGACCAGCGTCACGAACGTCGGGCCGGGCGCCGCCAGCACCTCGTCCACGCTCGCCTCCAACGCCGCCAGGGTATCGAAGCGGTAGGCCGACCGGTAGCCGGCGGCGCGGGCCATCGTAGCGAAGTCGGCCAGTCCGGCGCCCGGCACGGGCTGGCCGCCCGTGACCTCGTAGACGCCGTTTTCGAGCAGCACGTGCAGCAGGTTGGCGGGGGCCTGTTGGGCAATCGTCACCAGGCTGCCCAGGTTCATCACCAGCGACCCGTCGCCGTCGAGCACCCACACCCGCCGGCCCGGCCGGCCGAGTGCCAGCCCCAGCCCCAGCGACGACGCCTTGCCCATGCACCCACCGAACGACACGTCAAGCTCCGGGTGCTCCGAGAGGTAAGCCCACACGCGCGAGCAGGTCATCGTCGTCACGACGATCTCATCCCGCCGCCGGCGCTCCAGCACCGCCAGCGCATCCAGATACGACATCCGCCCACTGTCAGCCATCACTTCTTGTCCTCTAACCATGTGTCCGTCATCCCCGCCTGCGTCGGAATCCATGTCCCCCTGCCATGCGGGGGGACCATAGGGGGGCCTAGTCACTGCCCCCTCCCTAGCCCTCCCCCGTGCTGACGCATAGGGGAGGGAAATCGGACCTCACTCCCTGGCCGTCTCTCAGCGATACTCTCGTCCGATCAGCACCGCGACCGGCTTGCTGCCCTCCTGCGCCTCCCGACTGGCCTGCTCGATGTGGTGCAGGTCACGGTCGTCCTCGACCAGGTAGTACGGAATGCCCCAGGCTTGCAGCACCGGCTCGGTGTAAATGCCCGCCGAATCGGTCATCGGCTCGCCGGCGTGCCACCCCCGGTAGCCGATCATCAGGAAGAAGGGAAAGCCCGTGTCGAGCATAGCGCCCCGCACCGAGTCGCCGGATTCGAGAAAGCCGGTGTTCTGGATCACGACCGCCGGGCGCTGACCGGCCACCATCAGACCGAGCGCGACGGCCATCGCCTCCCCCTCGCGGCAAACCGGCACCAGGTTCAAGTCCGGGTCTTGGCTAAGGGCGGCGTGCAGGAAACCGGCCTCGCTGTCCGGTAGCCACACCAGATGCGTGAGGCCGCACCGTTTCAGGGTGGCCACCACCCCCGCGGCCGTCAACTCCTGCTCCGCCGCTGCCGCCACCTCCGCGCTCATCGTCTCACGCTCCTCACGTCGTTGCGCCCCTCTGCGGCCGGCACCGCCCCCACGATACCATAGGTGCTCGGCGCCAACGCCGACCGACTAGCTGGCGGTGGCCGCCCGCGCCGCGGCTTCAGCCCGGGCGCGGCGCACGATGGCCGGATCGTCGCCGTGCAGCGTCTCCAGCGAGCGGATGTGCAGCGAGCGGTCCGCCAGCGGCAGCGCCACCCGCATCCCGCCGCGGCGGTGAGACTCGCGCAAGGCCAGCGCGATCTCCAGCGTGTGCCGCCCGTCCTCGCCGCTACAGTTCGGTTCCTTACCGGTCTCGATGCACGCGATCAGGTCGCGCACGCAGCGCACATTGGCGTTCTCTGTCGAGGTTGGCAGCGGAAAGATGTGCTGCGCCGGTTCCATCCCGCGTCCTTCCAGGCCGGACGGCACCAGCTTCCAGAACTCCGTTTGCTCGCCATTGTTGAGCGAGCGCAGCCGGCCCTTGGTGCCGATCACCTCGATATCCCAGTCGGCCGCGCCGCACGGCATCGTCCGCACAAAGCCCTGCACGCCGTTCGCGTACTGCAAGTAGCCGTTGCCCTGCGGATCGTCGTCGCTGGCAGCCGCCTCGTCGCTCGCGATGTGGCCGAACACCCACTCTGCCCGCGCCCCGGCCAAGTAGTTGACCGTGGCGAGCAGGTGACTACCGTTGTGCGATAGTCCGCACTGGCCGAGACCGATCACTTGCAGCACCTCGCCCAGCTCCCCGACCTCGATCAGCTTCCGCATGCGGTTGTAGCTGGCCTTCCAGGAGCGCGCGCAGCCAATCGCCAGCACGATCCCCGCCGCCCGGCACGCCGCGATCATGCGGTCGGCTTCCTCCAGCGAGAGCGCCATCGGCTTCTCCGCCCAGATCGCCTTCAGCCCCCGCGAGGCCCCAATCTCCACCGCATCGAGCAAAATGTCCGCCCGCGGCTTGGCCGTCGTGCAGATGCTCAGAATGTCCGGTCGCTCCCGTTCCAGCATCTCCCGGTAGTCGCCGTAGAGCGATTCGATGCCCCACTTCCGCCGATAGGCCGCGCGCTGCCCATCGTGCGGGTCGGCCCCCGCCACCACCGGCACCCCGGCGGCGAGATAGCTCGGCGTATGGGCGTGCGGCCCGCGCCACACGCTCCACGGCCCCTGTTCGTCGTCAAACGTGCTGGCAATGCGTCCCAATCCGATCACGGCGGCGCGATATGCGCTTTCCATCGCTTCTCCTCCCCTATGCAGCGGTCCGAGCATCATACCGCCGCCCCGGCCGCCGAGCCATCCCCTAGAATGTATTGTGCGCGTCTCCCGCCGCGGCGGATACGAGAGGATCACCCGATGAGCGCAACCGGGTCGGCTGACCAGCAGCAGGATGCTACGCCCCGTGGCATCACCGAGATCGCCGTCCAAGGCTTCAAGTCGCTCTACGACGAGCAGCGTATCGCCGTGCGCCCGCTGACGATCCTCGCCGGCGCGAACAACTCCGGCAAGTCGAGCATCATGCAGCCGCTGCTCATGATGAAGCAGACCCTCGAAGCCACCTATGACCCAGGCCCCCTCAAGCTCGACGGCCCCAACGTCCACTTCACCTCCGCCGAGCAATTCCTGTCATGGCGGCGGAGCGATAGGGGGATACCCATTGAATTCGACGGAGCCAAATTCACCGTCAGCCTAACGGTACGAGACAATGAACTTCAAGGCGAAGAGTGGATGAAGAGTTCTTTCCAATATCAGCAAGGAAGAGGTATTGATGTCTTCCAGATACATACCTCAGGTTGGCCGAACTTCCCACTTCGTCCGGGCATGGAGATGAATGCCGAAGAGATCAGTGACGATATACGTCAAAGCGTGCCGCAGGACATAGCTTTCTTCATTGGAGGGGGGGAGGAAATAACCGAGATAAAGACGTTTCGTGATCGCTGCTTTCTTGGAATTGAATTATTCTCCAGATTGAGTTTTGAGAGCACTAGACCATCTTCCCCGTTCCAACGTTGTTTGGGAATGCTTTTTATTCACCTGCCAGCGTTGAGGGACAACCCCCGCACCTACAAGTCGGCGGGTTCTGACTTTCAGTCTCGCCTTCAGTATGAGGGTCGGTTTGAGCACTATATCGCAAGTATCATCGAGTCCTGGCAGGGTACGCGGGTCAGCCGCCTTGAGAAGTTGGGTCAGGCACTCGAATCGCTTGGTCTCACCTGGAAAGTCGAGGCGAGGCGGCTCAATGACGTGGAGATCGAGCTACTCGCTGCCCTCCTGCCAGAGCGCCAGCACGGTAAGCGAGCAGAACTGGTGAACATCGCCGACATGGGTGTTGGCGTATCGCAGGTGCTGCCGGCGCTCGTGGCGCTGCTGACGGCCATACCGGGGCAGTTGGTCTACCTGGAGCACCCGGAACGCGATCTCCACCCCCGAGCGCAAGTCGCGCTGGCAAAGCTGCTGGCCGACGCAGCCCGGCGCGGCGTGCGCGTCGTCGTCGAGACGCATAGCTCCCTGCTGCTGCTCGGCGTGCAGACGCTCGTCGCCGAAGGCAAGCTGCCTCCCGACCTCGTAGCCCTCCACTGGTTCGAGCGCGGCGAGAATGGTGCAACCACGGTGACCTCTGCGGACCTCGATGAGGCCGGCGCGTTCGGCGATTGGCCTGAAGACTTTGCCGACATTGATCTCAAATGGCAGAGCCGCTATCTCGACGCCGCCGAGCTAGTGCTGTGGAAACAGGCTCGTGCCGGAAAGTAGACGCCTCGTTATTGATGCCTCAGTAGCGAGGCGGGCCGGTGCCCCGGGATCGCGTTACCCGGCGGCCGTGCAATGCCGCAAGTTCCTCACGACTGTCCGGGACTTTGGTCATCGCATCGTCATGTCACCGGAGATCAGGGCTGAATGGGATGAGCACCAGCAACTCTTTGCGCGGCGGTGGCGATTCTCGATGTTGGCCCGCAAGCGGTTGCAGGTCGTGCCTATGGACCCGGATTGGGCCTTGCGTGACAGACTTGATGAAGTAGCGCCTACCGAAAAGACGCGGGATGCTATTTACAAAGATGCGTGCCTGATAGAGTTGGCTCTTGCCACCGACCGCACCGTAGCCTCGGTTGACAAGGATATAAGGGTATTCCTCCGGGAGGTGGCGCTTTTTGTTGAGGAGCTACAGCGAATTGTGTGGGTGAATCCTGAGAAGGAAAAGGAAAAGCCAATCCCCTGGCTGGAACGCGGTGCCCCAGCCGAGCCTTGTCGAAAGCTCGGCTACAGACGGTCGCGTACTGTCACGCCGCACTAATGCCACTCCGAGCCGGGTCGAACGGCGCGAGTGACAATTGCGGCTCCTCGCCCCGCAGCGACTGCGCCAAGAGCGAGCCGGCTGCTGCCGACAGCGTGATCCCGATGGGTCCGTGCCCCGCGATGATGCTGACGTTGCTCAGGCCCGGCAGCGGCCCCACCAGCGGCGGGCCGTCGTCCAAGCGCAGTGGTCGGAAGCCGTACCAGACGTGCTTGACTGTGCTCTCCGCCAGCGTAGGCACAAAATGATGCGCCAGTTTGGCCAGAAACCCCAGGCCACCCGGCGTCAGCCGGCCGTCCCAGCCGACCAGCTCCCGCGTCGCTCCGACCACCGCGGTCCCGTTCGGTTTGGGAACGATATAGCCGTCCTCATGCGAGAGGATCTGCCGAACATGCGGCTGCGGTGGCCGCGTCTGCACGGCCATGATCTGGCCCCGCTGCGGTCCGATGGGCACATCGAGCCCCAGCCACGCGCCGACCATGCCCGTCCACGCACCGGTGGCGAGCACGACGTGTCCCGCTTCAACCCGCCCCTCCACCGTCTCGACCGTCACCACGCGGTCCCCGCTGCGCCGTAGCCCGGTCACCGGCAGACCCTGGCGAACCACCGCCCCGTGCGCGGCGGCCCCGGCGGCCAGCGCGCGCACGTAGTGCGGGGCGTACAGGCTGTAGGTACCCGGCACGTAGACGCCACCGCAGACGCGCGGCGAAACGCCCGGCTCGATGGTGCGGACCTCCTGCGCGTCCAACCATTCTGCGTCGTAGCCCACGGCGGCATACCGCTCGATGACGCTCTCTAACTCGGGGCGCTCGCGGTCATCGAACGCCAGCCGCAGACTGCCGGGCCGCGTGAGGCCGATGTCAATGCCCGTCCGCTCCTGTAGGTCCGCAGCCAACTCCGGCAGTAGTTGGTGCGTCAGCAGCGACTGGTGCAGCAGCGCATCCGGCGCCGTGACGAGCAGGTTCACGATGGCTGCCGAGGCGCCCGAGGCGGACGGGGCGCTACCCACCCGGCTCTGCTCCAGCAGCATCACGCGCTCGCCGGCCCGTGCCAAGTAGTACGCCAGCGCACACCCCATGACGCCGCCGCCGATGATGGCGAAGTCCGGTCGGCCAACTGCGTTCATTGCTACCCCTCTCTATTCGGGCTTCCTGTACAGATCGGTGGCGGAGTAATGATGACCCGGCCACCGCGATTTGTCACGCGAGCTTGCCTCGGCAAAGGACCGGCTGGCAGGGCGCATTAAGTCCCCTCCCCTGAGCTTGCTCCGGGGGAGGGTTAGGGAGGGGGCGAGGGCGCCCCAAGAACGTGCGGTACAGTTGCACGCCCATGCCGCCCTCTACATCGCTTCAACCCGGCCGCCGCCTGCGCCTCGCCGGCCCGCTTGGGCCGTGGATGGGCAACTTCGCGGCCCCCTTGGCCGTCCCGCAGTTCCGGCGGTTGTGGCTCTCCTCATGCGCCTCCAACCTCTTCCGCTGGATGGAGCTAACCATCACCAGCTGGATCGCCTTGCAACTGACCGGCTCACCGTGGCTCGTTGCTCTCGCTGGCGTCTGCCGCGCCGCCCCCTTGCCGCTGGTCGGGCCGTTCAGTGGCATGCTCGCCGACCGCTACAACCGCGCCTCAATGATCCGCCTCGGCCTGTGGGGACAACTGGTCCCGCTGGCGCTGCTCGCGGGCGCCTTCCTCACCGGCTACGGGGCCTACTGGCAAATCCTGGTCGTGTCGGTGTGCTTCGGCGTGAGTTGGTCGGTGGAATGGCCCGCGCGCCGCTCACTGCTCGGCGATCTGGTTAGACCGGAACTGCTGCTTCGCGCCGCCGTTCTCGACAGCGCCTCGATGTCCGGGACGCGCGTGCTCGGACCCTTGCTCGCCGGCCCAATGCTGGCTGTTTGGGGCAGTGGCGCATTCGGAGCGCTGCTAGCGCTGCCCGTGCTGGCTCTCGTGGCCGCGAGTGGGCTGGTACCGCGCCCGGTCGCCCAACCGACCCACTCCGCCTCGGCCTGGCGGCAGCTGCGTGAGGGGTTCGACTATGTCCGGCAGGAGCAGATCATCTGGGCCGTCATCCTCATCACCGTCGCGATGAACTTCTTTGTCTTTCCCGCCCAGCAGCTCTTCTCGGTGATGGCCGAGCACGTCTTGCACGTCGGCCCGGTAGAGCTGGGCTGGCTGGGCGCGGCTAATGGACTGGGCGGTGCGCTCGGCCTGCTGCTCCTGCCCCAGGTATCTCGCGCCCGTGGCTTGGGCTGGGTGTTTGTCGGCGGCTCGTTCGTCGCCGCGGCCGCGCTCGGTCTCTTTGCGTCGTCCACCGTGCTCTGGCTGTCACTGGTGCTCCTCCTGCTGTCCGGGTTCGGACATGCCGGCTTTTCCGTCATGCAGGCCACGCTCGTCCTCAGCCAGGCAACGCCGGCCATGCGCGGTCGTGCGATGGGCCTGGTCACGCTGGCAATTGGTAGCTCTCCGTTGGGTAACCTGGAACAGGGGTTGATCGCCGAGCAGTGGGGCGCGCCGGTGGCTATCGGTAGCAGCGCTCTGCTCTGTGTGGTGATCGTCACGCTGGTCGCTTGGTGGTATCCCGGGTTGCTACGCCTACAGTCCATCACCCAGCCGGCACCGGCTAGGTGACAACCGGCCCGCTCGCCGGCTACGATGAGACCGTCCCCCTGCGAAGCGGGGGGCCATAGGGCTGATAAGGGTAGGTTTTTGTGTAGGGGCGCGATGAATCGCGCCCCCGTCATTCCCGCTTGCGCGGGAATCTACACCCCCTCTCTATCGCTCCGCGATGGAGAGGGGGCCGGGGGGTGAGGCCCGAACCACCTACACAAAAACTACCCTTTTGAGGGACCATAAGGGAGACGAGGAGACCGCCGATGATCGTCGTGGATACGCATTGCCACGCCGGACGAAACTGGTTCGAGCCGATAGAGCTACTGCTCTATCAAATGAGTCTCAACGGCGTGGACAAGGCCGTGCTCATCGGGCACGGCGGCTCGTTCGACAATACCTACCTGCTGGAGTGCCGGCAGCGCTTTCCCGGCCGGTTTGCCGTGGTGGTCGTGATAGACACCGAGTCCCCCGACGCGCCCGCGATCCTGGAGCGCTGGGCCGCGGCCGGGGCGACCGGCGTGCGGCTCGGACCGACGGTGCGCTTCCCCGGCGCCGATCCGCTGGCGATCTGGCGGAAGGCGGCGGAGCTGGGCCTCGTCGTCAGCTCGCTCGGGCAGCCGGCCGGCTTTGCCAGTCGGGAGTTCGCGGAGGCCGTCTCCGCCTTTCCGCAAATGCCGATCATCGTCGAGCACCTCGCCGGCGTCGGTATCGGTGTCGAGCCACCCTACGCCACCTACAAAGCCGCCCTCGCTGTGGCCCGCTACCCGAATACCTATATCAAGGTCGGCGGCTTGGGCGAGATCAGTGCCCGACCACCTGTGCTCCGGACCAAGTTCGCGTTCGACCATGTTCCGCCGTTGCTGGAGCTGGCCTACGACGCATTCGGGCCGCGGCGCATGATGTGGGGGAGCGACTATCCGCCGGTCAGCGAGCGGGAAGGCTACCGGAACGCCCTGCACGGCGTCATGGACCACCCGGCGCTGCGCGACCAAACCGACCGCGAGTGGATCATGGGGCAGACGGCACTCAACGTCTTCTGCTTCACTTAACCCCGCCGGCCGTTACTCAACTCCCCCTCTCTACTTGGTGGAGTGGGGGCCGGGGGGTGAGGCGCCAGATAGTAACGCGACTTGAGGAGGAGAACGATGGAGCGCGTGGGATTTCTGCTGAAAGTGCGACCGGAGCGGCTGGAGGAGTATAAGGAGAGGCACCGGGAAGTGTGGCCGGACATGCTCCAAGCGTTGCGGGAAACCGGCTGGCACAACTACTCGATCTTCCTCAGCGAGGACGGCCTCCTGTTTGGCTATGTGGAAACGCCGGACTTCGAGCAGGCGCTCGCCGGCATGGCCGAGCGCGAGGTCAACACCCGCTGGCAGGAGGAGATGGCCCCGTTCTTCGAGAACCTCGGCGGTGGTCACGCCGACGAAGGGCTAATCCGGCTGGAAGAGGCCTTCCACTTGGACTAATGGCCGTGCCGAACGGCCCGTCACTCGGAGCGCCCGGCGCAGCTTAGCCTATGCGGTTGACACTTACCGGGCGTTAGGGTACATTTCATTATTGTTCATCCATAGACGAGACTGGCCCGGCTGCTGCACGCTGCTGCACGCACCGGTTGGTTGAGTGGGGAACCATAGGCCAGCAATACCGAAAGGGAGGGGTGCAGGCACAGAAGATCAGGGCCTTGCGTACTCAGCAGCAGTTCAGGCGAATTCGTTGGGCCGAGTAGGCCAACTAACCAAGAAAGGGTAAAACGACATGGCAGGTGTGATCCGTCGGAAATATCTCGGTGGTGCCGTCGCCGCGTTGGGTGGCCTCGTAGCCGCCGCGTGCGGTGAGCCGACCGTGCGCTACGTGGGTCAGCCACAAGCTGGCCCGGCCGGCCCAGCCGGCCCAGCCGGGGCCAAGGGCGCTACCGGCGCTCAGGGCGCCCAGGGCGCAGCGGGCGCAGCGGGTAAGTCGGCCGTGGTCCTCCATTACTGGTCCAATCTGAGCGCCACCCACCCGGAGAGCATTGCTCGGGCCAAGAACTTCACGGAGTTCAACGAGACCCTGGGCAAGGAGCTTGGCATCCTGGTGGACCTCAGCAATGCCGAGGCGGGCGCCGGTGGTGGTACCGGTGGCAGCAACAAAGAAAAGATCTTGACCTTGGTCGCCGGTGGCACGCCGCCGGATATGTACTACACCGGCTATACCGGCGTTGCCGAGTACTACGCCTCTGGTGCGACCATTGACCTCGATGCGGAGTTGAAGTCCGAGAAGGGCTGGGCCGAGCAGCGCGCCGACATCTTCGAGCCGATCATCGTCAGCAGTATGTGGGCAGGCAAGCTGGTCGGTATGCCCGGTTACACGAACAACAACGGCACGATCTGGAACAAGGGCCGGCTCCAGCAGGCCGGCGTCGAAGAGCCGCAGTGGGACTGGACCTGGGACGACTTCATCGAGAAGGCGACGAAGTTCACCAGTGACGAGAACATCCTCCCCTACTCGCTACACTGGCACTATGTCTGGTGGACCAGCTATCTCGGCACCACCGGAATGCTGCCGATTGACCAGAGCACCTGGAAGATGCAGGTGGATACCCAGGAGTCGCTGGACGTGATGGAGTTCTGGCTGGGCCTGCTCAAGAACAACATCATCCGCGTCCGCGAAGACGGCAAGAACGGGCTGGGTGAGCAATATCGCCAGGCCCGCAACGATGTCATCTTCGAGATTCAGGGCCCCTACCGCATCCCCACGATGCGTAAGAACAACGCGCCGCCCTTTGGGGTGATCCACAACCCGGTACACCCAACGGGGAAGAACGTGTTCGCCAATAACGGTGGGCACAACCTGATTGTGTTCAAGGACATCGAGCCGGAGGAGCGGAGTGCGGCCGCGCGGGTGGCCATGTGGATGAATGCGCCGAAGGCGCAGATCCAGATGATTATCAACGCCACCTCCATCCCCGTCAGCGGGGCGACGATGGAATCCGCCGAGTTGAACGACTACCTCAAGACCGACCCCGAGTTGGCCGGCTTCGTGGCCCTCGCGCCCTACGGGTACCGCTGGCCCAGCCTGCCGTCTCTGAGCAAGATCACCGGGCCGGTCCACCAGGCCTTGCCCAAGATCATGCTGGAGGAAGTCAGCCCGAAGGCCGGTCTGGAAGATGCCCAGCGCCTGTCCCAGATTGCGCTCGACGAAGACGTGAAGATGATGCAGGGCTAGGCGTTACGCCTACCCTCACCGCCAAGCGCGGGGTCCGGACACCCGGACCCCGCGCTTTTGCTTTGTTCTTCTACGGAACCCGGGCGCGGCCTATTCCCTCCCCTGGAGCTTACTCCGGGGGAGGGCTAGTGAGGGGACTGGAAAAGGACCGTTTGGCGAGGCATACCTACCCAGGTCAGGAGAGCATACAGGCCAGGAGGCTAGCGCACCTAGAACATAGACGGGCGGCCCTGGGCGCCGTCCACCGGAATGTGCGCGCCGTTAATCCAACTGGCCCGCGGGGATAGCAGAAAGACGATCACGTCGGCGATCTCCTCCGCCGTGCCGAGCCGTCCCCACGGGAACTCCTGACGCTCGAACGCGCCAAAGCCCTCCGGGTCGTCCGTCTGCCGGACCGCCCAGCCACCGCCGGGGAAGAGCGTCGAGCCGGGGCTGAGGGTGTTCACGCGGATCCGCTGCGGCCCCAGTTCCCACGCCAGGGCGCCGGCCAGGAATATCTCGCCCGCCTTGGTCGCCCCGTACTGCGCTCGCGGCGCCGGCTTCCACCCCGAAATGGAGGCCACGTTGACCACACTCCCGCCGCCACGCGCTACCATGTGCGGCACCGCGGCGCGGATGGCGCGGACGGCGTGAAACAGGTTCAGGTCGAACGTCCGCTGCCAGTCCTCGATAGATGATTCCAGCAGCGTGCCGCCCGCCGACCCGCCCACGTTCGCCACCAGCGCGTCAACGCCGCCGAGGGCCGCGGCGCTCTCGTTAACAAACCGCTCGACTTCCCCCTCTACGGTGACATCGGCAACCACGCCATGCGCCGGTACATTCAGCTTGCGTAGCTCGGCGACCGCGCGCTCCAGCGTCTCGGCCGTTCGTCCACAGATGCCGACCGCGCATCCCTCGGCGGCCAGCCGCAATGCAGTGGCGCGTCCGATCCCCCGACTACCGCCGGTCACTAGGCCAACCTTGCCCCGCAGCTCCAAGTCCATCGCCGGATCGCTCCTCCGCCTCGCCCCTTCCGCGCAGTGGACTACGGGGCATAGATCAGGTTGACGGGCGTGTATTCCAGCGCGATGGTGTCGCTGACCCGCCGCTCCGCGACATCAATCACCGAGACCGTATCGGAGCCTTGATTCGCCACGTAGGCGCGCGCACCGTCGGCGCTGAAGGCCAGTGCCCGCGGCGCCTGTCCCACCGGGATGAAATCCGCGACCTGCGCCGTTTCCAAGTCCACCAGTTGGATCATGCCGAGCGTCCGATTGGCGACGTAGAGGTGCTTGCCGTCGGGGTGGACCCGGATCGCCGCCACCCCCGGTCCTACCTCGAACACTCGCGTCGGCTCCCCAGTTTCGGCGCTGATGGCGACAATGCGCTCCTGGGTGCGATTCACGAAGAATAGCTCCCGCTGATCGAGGGCGAACATGAACGTAGACCTGATAAAGCGCGAGACAGTCTGCTGCGTAGGGTCAGGGGACTGTGGTGGCGTGTTTTCCGGGATGCTCACCTCCAGCACCGTCTCGCCATCCTTCGGTTGGAAGAACATCACCCGGCCCGTGCGCCGGTGGAGCAAATACAGCACCTCGCCGTCCGCTTGCGCCATCATCGTGCTCACGGTGAGCGGGACGCTCATCCGCCGCAGCACCTCGCCGAACGAGTCGGCGGCGGTTGACACTTCGAACACCCGACCGGAGTACTGATTATCCTCGTCCGCTGCCACGCCACCCACCCACAGACGCTCTCCCGCGGGCGGCTCGACCAGCGCGGTGACGATGACGCCCGCGCCCAAGTCAATCTCGTCTGCCGCCGTCATCTCGGCCAGATCGAACGCGATGACTCGACTACTACCCCGCGGCCCGATCCAGAGCCGTCCCGGATTCTGGGCTTGCGCCAGTAACGGGAACTGCTGCCAGCCCAGCGGCTCACTGGTGCTTAGGGCGAGATTGCTCGCCGGATCAATGCTCGTGAAGCGGGCGTCGGGATGGGCCACGATCAGTTGCGGCCTCGGTACCGCAGGTGGCGCGGCAGCAGTGGTGTCGGCCACCGAGGATGTGGGTGTGCTCACGCTCGGCGCGGTCTGCGCTCCGCTGCTCACTGTCGGCGCT
The DNA here is from genome assembly GCA_022826725.1 of Chloroflexota bacterium. GTDB lineage: Bacteria > Chloroflexota > UBA11872 > UBA12225 > JAJDUF01 > JAJDUF01. Next base: position 216,528 of record JAJDUF010000016.1, on the reverse strand, counting down.
GGCGCCGCCGCCTCGCTGCCGGCGGCCGGCGCAGCAGTGGCCGCCGGTGGTGCAGCGCTGACCGCGCCCTGTGCCCGCTGCACGGTAACCGTATGTCGCGGCGTGTCCTGCTGCGCGACGACGAGATCGGGCAACCGCGCCACCTCATAGCCCGGTATGCGTACCGCCACCGAATAGCCGGACCCCACCGTCACCAGCGCCTCGGCGCGTCCATCCTGATCCGTAAGCTGCGTTGCGATGACTTGGTCCAGCCGATCACGAAACTCCACCAGGGCGGCGGCAAACGGCTCGCCGGCTTCGTTCTGCACCAGCACGCGCAGCCAATTTTCCGGTCGTTCACCCAGCGTGGGTGTGGGTTGCACCTCCGGCTCCGCCTCGCGCCCGCCGTCGAGGGTGATGGCCCAGAAGCCAACCACGGCCACAAACAGCCCCGCGAGCACCATCAGCGCGATGATGGCCACCTCGGCCACCCGGCCGCGGCGTTTGCGCGGTGGCGGGGTCCGCCGCGACCCTGAGGATCGGGACCGGTAGTCCCGGTAGGCGTCAGCTGGTCGTTGTCCTAGCATGATTCCTTAGCCATCACAGCCGGGGACGCGAGCGCGAGGCCCGCAACGGCGATAGCCCCCGCAGCGCCGCCCGCCATCCCGATGGTCGCAGCGCCCACACGCGCCGCGCGAGCGCGCCCAGCGCGGCGGGCAGATCGGTCGGCGTCAGCCGGAAGCGCCGCACCGCCACGTCCGCAATAAACAGTACCAGGGCCGCGGCAAAAAGATAGGGCCAGAGCGATTGGGGCTGCCATTCACGCACGGTATCGCGCGAAAAACTCGCCGCCGGGCTGTCCAGGCGCAGCCCTCCCGTCTCGGCCGCGAGCCGCTCCAAGAGCACGCGATTGGCCCGTGCGGCAGCATACTCACGCGCATACGGAATGGCAAAGCCGGTGGTCGTCTGCTCGATCACCGTGCCGTCGGCCTGTGCTTGCGTCACCTGCACCGCGTAGGGGCCACGCTCGGTGGCCGTGAACGTAACCGCGTAGCTCCCCGGCGCCACCTGCGGCACGGCCAGCTGCCGCCCCTCACCGTCCGGCCCGACCACGTCGAGGCGCGTGACCGCCAGGTTCCGAAAACTCCCGTCGTCATTGCGCGCCTCGACACGCACGGTCGCCAGGTCGCCGTCGGTCTCGATAGCGACGTGCAGATCGGACGGCGCCGGCGGGGCCATCGCCCAGCGCACCGCCTGCGGCCACAGCCGCGCAAACGCCGGGTCGTTCCGCCACGCCGCCGCCCATTCATCGCCGGCGTCGGCCATCCACGCTACCGAGCGCCCTAGCCCCAACTGCCATTGTGCCAGGATGGTATCGCCGAGATCGGATTGCATCAGGATTTCGGCGCTGGGCTTGGCGTTGACCCGCATATACCCGGTCAGCTCCGGCCACTCCAGCGGGTCCATCCCTTTGACGGCCGGAGCCGAGGCCACCATGCGCGGCGTGAAGGTACGCTCCTGCTCCTGCGACCGCGCCGCCAGGCGGGCTTCTTGCGTCATGATCTGCGGGATATTGTCGGGCGTCGAGGTGAAGTAGTAGCGCCCCTGCCCAGCCTGCGCGATGCTCTCTAGGAGCGCGGTCCCGGCATCGCTGCCCACCGCCACCGTGGATACCGTGATACCCTCTTGCCGGATGCGCGAGAGTAGCGTGCTGAAGCGGTCCTCGTTCGACTCGCCGTCGGAAAGCAGGACGATGTGCTTCACCTGCGCTTGGGTCCGCGCAATCGCCAGCCGCGCGTCCCGTAGCGCCTGGTAGATGTTTGTCCCGCCGTCCGCACTAATCAGGCTGATGCGGATGACGGCATCCTGAATATCCTGCGCGGTCCGCAGCTGCCGCAGCGGCACGGCCCAATACGGCGTGAAGTCGAAGGCCATGACGCCCACGTATTCTCCGAGTTGCACCGTCCGCACCGCCTGGATGGCGCCCTCCTTGGCGAGATCAATGCGCGAGAGGTCGGTGCGGGGGTCCGCCATCGTCATGCTTCCCGACCGATCTAGCACCAGCAGGAGTGCCAGCGTCGCCACTTCATCGTCATCGGGAGTCGAGATCGAGACGGGCAATGCGTCCTCCAGCGGACTGTTGGCAAAATCCTCGCGCTGGTAGCTGGCCCGGCCACCGATGTTGACCAGCCCCTTGCCGAGCTCTTCGACGTAGGCCCGCAGTGTCTCCATCTGGCGCTCACTCAGCGCCCCGGCGGCGACGTTGACGAGCACCACGCCATCATACTGCTCCAGTGGTGCCGTGCTTGTCGATAGCTCGCCCGGCCCCGTCAGTTGCGTGGTGATCTGGGCTGCGGTCAAGGCTTGCTGCACCGGTGCTCCCTCGCCCGGCTGCCCCTCGACCAGCAGCACTTGGGCCGCCGGCGAGACCACGGTGAATCCAGCCACCTCGTTATTCTGCTCCCGGCGGTCCTCGTCAACCTCCAGCGTGGCGCGTAGTCCATAGAAGCCGGCCGGCAGGCCCTCACGGGTAACGACGTACTCGCGTGGCCCCGGCTCCAGGGTCACGGTGTCATCTGCGATCAGTTGATCGTTGGCCCAGAGGCGCAGCCGCCCGGTGACCTCTTGCGCGGTCGAGGTGCCGATCCGCACTTCCAGCGGCTCGCCCTCGCGCGCCGCCGGCGGTGCCGTCAGCGCCGTCAGCGCCGGGTCGAGCAGCGGTGGCGGGAGCGACCAGACGGCAATCTCGATCCCGCGTAGCTCCGGGCGCAGTAGGGCCGCCTCAGCCGAGCCTTGCGTCTCGTTCCCGTCCGTCAGCAGCACAATGCGCCGCAGCGGGCCGCTCCCCGCCGGGGGTAGCAGCGCCGCGGCCAAACGGAGGGCTGCTTCCAGGTCCGTCCCCTCACCGCCGTTGGGCGCCCGCCACGCGCTATGCTCGCGGTGCTTGCCTAGCGGGAGCTCCACCCGCGCCGCCTTGTCGAACGTCACGATGGCGGCCAGATCGTCCGGCCCCGCCGTGCCAAGGGCCCCTTCCACCCAGCTCCGCGTCGCCGCTTGGATGTCGCTCGGAATGCTGGCCGACTGGTCTATCACGAACACCGTCGCCGCGCTTTGGGGCGGCGCGGGCAGCTTGAGGCCGGCGCCGGCGAGAATCAGCAGCAGGATCACCAGCAGCCGCGGCACCAGCGGCGTCCAGCGCTCCACGCGCCCGATGGTGTGGCCGCTGCGGCGCGCCGGCCGGCGGCGTAGGAGCCAGACGAACAGCGGCGCCACTGCCAGCAGTGCGAGCCACTGCGGGTGCGTGAAGAGGTCAGGCACGGTGATACCACCACCATTCCACGGCCAGCAGCCCCAGCACCGCTAACGCCAGCCAGCGCCACCATTCCTGCTCGACCGGCTCGGCGGCCTGGGGCGCCACCACCGTCGTTGACGCGGCCGCCAGCTCGATGACTGCGTTCCGGGGCCGTAGGTCGGACTCCGCGGTGGGGATTTGACCGACCAGGTAGCGCTCTTGGGCAATCAGCTCCCCATCGGCGAACTGCGATACGAGGTAGCCGCCCGGCGCAAAGGTGTCCACGAAGCGGAAGCGCTCGTGGCCGTCAAACTCGTAGATCCGCTCGCGCGGCGTGACGATGCGTACCCTCGTAGCGCGTGGTAAGGGGTCTATCAGCAGCGCCTCCCCGCCGCTGATGCCGGTGGTCCGCGTGCCGCTGGTGCCGCTCAACCAGTCCAGCACGTTGGCCATCAGCACGGGAAATACGGAGCGATTGACCAGGTTGGTACTGATCGGGTTCAGTTCGAACGCGAAGACCACCGCCCGCTGCCCCTCGTTGCCGGGGTAGCCGGCGAGAATCAACGGCCCCTCGCGAGCGCCGACGACCGGCTCCGCCCACGCCGGCACGCTCAGGCGCCGCGCGATGTAGACCTGCACCCCACTCAACTCGACAAACCGGAGCAGCGGACTTGGCTGCGTGTAGGCAATGCGGGGTGCCTGGAGGTTCTCGCCGAGGGCGCTCCCGGCCCCCAAGGCCCCGATGACCGGCACGAGCTCCTGGCCGGTAGGTGGGTCAATGAGCAGCCAATGCCCCCGCGGTGGCTCCGTGGGCATCCAGCCGTCCAAAACGTACAGATCGAATACCGCCGTCGGGTCGTATTCCTCGACCGCGACGCTGGTCACCTCTACCTGGGGCAGCGAGCGCAGCACGCGCTCCAGCGCATCGCTCTGTGCGCCGACGAGCAGCAGCCGGCGCACGGGGCGCGCCGCTTCGACGAGTGCCACGCCTACGTCGTCGAGTGGCAGCAGGTCGGGCCGGTCCAGGCGCACCTCGATCCGCTCGGTTCCCGCCGGAAAACCCGTCATCACCGTCTCCCAGGCATTGCCGGGATCAAGCTGCACCGTCTGCCCTTCCAGCAGCTCGTCGTTCCCGAAAACGAGCACTTCCTGCGTAACCGGGCTATCGCCGTAGTTGCGTACCCGAATGAAGGCCTCTACGGTCCCGGCGGTATCCCGGCGGGCATGAACGGTCTCGACCGCCTGGTTGTCGCTGCGCCCGGCGCCGCTGGGGACAATGTGTAGCCCGACTCCCGCCGGTGGCCGGAGCGCGCCCACCGCAAACGCGGCGTCGGTGAACAGGTAGATGTCGCCACGTCGCGCCCGACCGATCAGACCCTCGGCCACTGCCAGCCCTTCCGCCAGGTTGGTCGTCGTCGGCGCCGGGCGCAGCCGCTGCACGGCCTCCTGCGCCGCCGCCCGGTCGCGGCTGCCCGGCAGCAACACCTCGGCCCGGTTGGTGAGTTGCACCACCGACACTTGATGACTGCTCGGCAGCGCGGCCAGAAATTCAAGAGCCTGGCTTTGCGCTTCATCGAGACGGGTCGGTGTCCCGTCACCAGCGAGCATACTGGCCGAGGCATCCACCAGCAGCACCGCATGGCCCGTCGTCGGCAGCAGCGCCGCCACCGCCGGCCGCGCCAGCGCCAGCGCGCCCAGAATGGCGGCCAACAGCTGCAAGATCAGCAGCAGGTGGCGCCGCAGCCACTGCCACAGGCTACGGACCCGCTCTTCCTCCCCCGACCGCTCCCACAGCCAGAGGCTGGAGAACTCCACGCGGAACTGCCGCGGCTTGAACAGGTACAGCACGCCGATGGCGCCCGCTACCCCCAGCCACGCCAATCCCCACGGCCAGAGCACACTCACGTCGTTCCCGTCCTCGTCCTGCCCCTCCTGCAGTCCCCCTGCGGCGGGGGGTAGGGAGGGGCCAACGCCCTAGACCAACACCCGATGCAAGCGCAGTTGTCGAAAGAGCACGTCGTCGAGCGGTGTTGCCGAGCTTACCGGCACGTACTTCACCTGGCGCCGCCGGCAGAACGCCTCGGTTTCTTGCAGCCAAGCCGCTAGGTGTATCTTGTAGTTCTCCAGCGTGACCGGATCAACGGTGATGGTCGTGGTCCGACCGGTCTCACGATCCACCAACTCCACCTCACCCTCGACTTCCGGATCGGTCTCTTGTGGATCGAGAACGTGCAGGACCACCGCCTCGAATCCGCGGTCAAGGATTGCCGTCAGCCCTTCCTGGCTGCCGGCGCTCATCAAGTCCGACAGCACAATCGCCAGCCCGCTGCGGCGGTGCAACGCCGCGAAGGAGTAGAGTGCCTGCCGGATATTGGTCTCCCTCGCCGGTCCGATCTGTGCCACGTAGTCGAAGAGGCGCCTGGCCTGGGCGCGGCCGCTCGTCAGCGGAAACGGGCTGTGCAGCCGGTCGCTGAAGGCATAGACACCCACGCGGTCGAGCGCGTTCAGTCCCACGTACCCCAGCGCCGCCACCACCCGGCGCGCGAACGCCAGCTTGTTGGCCTGTCCCCAATCCATCGAGCGGCTGCAATCGAGCAGCAGATAGATCGCCAGACTTTCCTCGTCCTCGCGCAGCTTCACGTACAGTCGTTCGGACCGGCCGTAGATATTCCAGTCAATCTGCCGCAGGTCGTCGCCGGGCGTGTATTCCCGATAATCGGCGAACTCGACGGAGGTGCCCCGCTTCCGGCTCCGCCGTCCCCCGTGGCTGCCGGAGGCGTGCATGCGGTGCGACATCAGGCGCAGCCTGTCGAGCTTGCGGAGTAGCGCCTCGTCGAGATAGGGCCGCCGTGTGCTCGGCGCCTCGCGCTCCCCGGCTCCTGCCACTGTGACCGTGCTCATACCGCCAACTCGTCCGGGATTATCGCCATGACCAACTGGTCAATCACGTCGTCGGTCGTCACCCCCTCCGCTTCCGCCTCGAAGTTCAGGATAATGCGGTGGCGGAGCGCCTGATGCGCCACCGCCCGCACGTCGTCGAACGAGACGTTGTAGCCGCCCTCGATCAGCGCGTTGACCTTCCCGGCCAGCACCAGCGCCTGTGCGCCGCGCGGGCTGGCCCCGTAGCGCACGTATTCCTGCGTAATCCGTGGCGCATTGGGCTGCTGCGGATCGGTGGCCTGCACCAGCCGGGCGACGTACTGCAAGACATGATGGGCAATCGGCACCTCGCGGACCAGTTCCTGGAGCCGCAGCACCTGATCGCCCGTGGCGACGCGCCGGACCTCGTGCTCCTGCTCCGAAGTCGTGCGGGCCAGAATGGTGACAAGCTCCTCCTCGGATGGCACCGTCACCCGCAGCTTGAAGAGGAAGCGGTCAAGCTGCGCCTCGGGCAACGGGTACGTCCCCTCCATCTCGATCGGATTCTGTGTCGCCAGTACCATGAACGGCGCCGACAGCCGATGGGCCTGGGTCGCAATCGTCACTTGCTGCTCCTGCATCGCTTCGAGCAAGGCCGACTGCGTTTTCGGCGTCGCGCGATTGATCTCGTCGGCCAAGAGCACGTTGGCGAAGAGCGGCCCCGGCTCGAACCGAAACCGCCGGCCGCCGCTGTCGTCTTCCGCGATGATATTTGTGCCGGTGATGTCGGCCGGCATCAGGTCGGGCGTGAACTGAATACGCTGATAACGCAGCGCCAGCGTCCCGGCCAGCGTGCGGACCAGGCGCGTTTTGCCCACGCCCGGCACCCCTTCCAGGAGCACGTGGCCGCCGGCAAAGAGGGCGATTAGCACCCCGCGCAACACCTCGTCCTGCCCTACGATGACGGCGGCAACTTCGCTGGCAATGGACGCAGCAATCTGCTGAAAGCGTCCGACCGCTGCGTCGGATCGCGGATCGGTACGCGAACGGGAAGCAATCATGGCACAGTGACTCCGGTGCGTAGGCTGTTCTAACGGTTCAGAGCCGGCGGGACGGTATCGGGTGTGGTGCTGCGCTGATCCGTCGCCGCCGGCGGTTGATCTGCCGGCGATTGGCCCGCCGCCGGACTGAAGTAGCGTCGGAGCACGACCTCAAGCGTACCTGAGACAGTGCTGGCGATATTCGGGTCCCAGGCACGGGTCACGGCCTCTTCCAAGCCCCGGAACGGCAGCGGCGCCTCCGGACCCCGCCTCGCTTGCTGGCTGTCCGGTTGCGGCGGTCGCCAGATGGTGCGCCCCTCGCCCACTTGGGCCGCCACCTGCACCCGCACGCCGGTCACGTTGAGGCGGTGCGGCCGCGACCGGTCCCGCCGGCCAATCGTCTGCCCCGGCGTGCTGCCCTCCGCCGAGTCCTTGCCCTCCGCATCGCCCGGCCCGCCGGCCGGGTTGGTGGTGAATTCGCGTTGGCCGGCGTTCGCTGCACCGGTCTCCTGCGCGCTGGACATCCCTTCCGTCGGATCACCGACCTCCGGCAGCGCCCGGCGCTCGCCGCGTTGGTTGCCCGGTGCCTGTACACTCTCGCCCGGCAACCCGACCGCCTGATCCTCGCGCAGTTGCTCTGCCCGCTGCGCGAGCTGCTGCTGCTCCTGCGCCAGCTGCCCGGTTTGCGCGGTCTGTTGGGCCATTTCCATCAGCGCGGTACTGGCCGTCAGGTCTTGATATTGGCGTAGTGCGTCGGCCGCGCGTTGGGTCGTATCGGCCAGGTTGGGATCGTCGGAGGCCATCTGCTGGGCTGCGGCGGCCAACTGTTCGGAGAGACCGTCGCGGTCGGAATCGTTGAGGTCGCGCACCGTGTTGGCCATCCCCACCATCTCCGTGGCCGCTGCCTCGTAGTCCTCGCGCAGCAGCATCGTGCCGGCGGAGCGCCCGGCCGACGAGTTGCGTAGGGCCTGCCCGAGGGTTTGCAAGGCTTGGCGGCGCGCGCTGACCCGCTCGGACATCGTATCGGCCGCCTCTTGCGCCGCCTCCTGCGCTTGTGCCAGCGACTCCTGGCTGACCGTTTGCTCCGGCACGCTCAGGGCGCCCTCCTCATCCCCGGTATCGAGGCCTTGCTCGACCTGCCCGGTCTCCTGCGGTGGCGCCGTCAAGCCGCCCAAACTATCGCCAGGAATCGTTTCGCTCTGCTCATCGGCCGTTTGCTCGTCGGTATTCAGCGGGTCGGTAAGCGACAGCACGTCGTCTCCGAAAGTGGGCGACGTCACGGACGGCCACACGATGAGCAGTGCCGCGATCAGCGCGAGGACGCCGGCGGCAATCAGGTGGCGCTGCTCGACGTGCCAAGGAAATGCCTGGGCCGGCCGGAGACCGACCATGGCGCTCCGGGCGTCGGCAAGCTGCAACGTCGCCACGGGGCCGGTGGCCCCCACCTCCAGCAGCTCGACTGCCGTGGCGAGGCGCTCCCGCAGTCGCAAGCGCAGATCGCACGCCCGCGCCGCCTCCAGGACGGTAACCGGCCGGAGCGCGAGACGCAGCCACAGCACGGCAAAGAGCGGCATCGCCACGAGCACCAGCAAGGCCATAGCCGGCAACGGCCCGGCGATCAGCCGCGCCAGCAGCGCCGGCCCCAAGGTCAGCCCGGTGGCCCACGCGAGCGCCCGGGGGAAGCTGGCGGCGCCACGGGTCAGCCGCAAGCGCGCGGCAAATGGCACGAGGGCCGTTTCGATTGCCGACGCTTCTCCGGCGGCACGAAAGCGGCGTGCACCAGGACCGGACGGCGCCGGTGGAGCGCCGAGGTACCGCCAGCCAGCGCGCATGGCCGCGCGTAGCTCGCGCGGCCAACTCAGCACCGCCCGCGCGAGCCGGCTGACCGCTCCGTTCCTCATGACGGGCTGGCTTTTCATAGATCGCCGCTATTCCTCGGAGCACGAGGGCGGAGCACGGATCGCAGCCGGAGCGCGCTATGACCGCAAGCGCCCGGGCCGGTGAGCTTCTTGAAGGCCACGCCTGAATCCTGGTAGAAGATTAGCACGCTCGCCTGCTACCAGTAGCTAGTGGCCGGTAGTCAGTGACTCGGTCGCTGGCCGCCGTCTCCTAGTTCATTGTACGTTATTGCGATGAATAGATGTTAAAACCAGGTTTACCGCAGGTTAACCGATGCCACCGCTCGCGGTCGCGCTGGCGGTTGCCAGAAGAGGCTTGAGGGATGGCGAGCAAGTCGAGTCCGCCACCGCCATCGCGCACCGACTGGCAGCATGTTGTCCCTCTGCTCGTCGTAGCCATCACCGCCGGTTTCGCCGCCCAGACCGTGCTGCGGTTCTGGGCCTGGTGGCGCGGCTATCCCACCACACACCGCCCGGAGGAGCGCCGGTCAACGGACCACCAGGCGCCGCCCTGCTCCCCGACCCTGTAAGGTGTACAGAGGGAAGGCCGGGGCGAGCAGGCACGGGGGTAAGGCTGTGGAAACGGGTGAGAGGGAGACGAGAGTGACGGGCACGACGATGACGGGGCGGAGTCGTGACTTTCAGGAACGCGCCACCCGGGTGTTCGGCGGTGGCACGCTCTCGATCTGGAAGCTGCCGGATGACGTGCCGATCACCGTGTCGCGGGGGCAGGGGGCGCACGTCTGGGACGTGGACGGGCGCGAGTTTGTGGACTACCTCATGGGATCGGGCCCCATGCTGCTCGGTCACTGCCATCCGGGGGTCATGGCCGCGGTGCAGGCGCAACTGGCGCGCGGCACCCACTTCCACCTGAACAACGAGCGGGCCGTGGAGTTTGCGGAGCAGGTCGTGGCGGCCGTGCCCTGCGCCGAGGCGATCAAGTTCACGTCGAGCGGCACGGAGGCAACGTTTTACGCACTGCGGCTGGCGCGTGTAGCAACCGGCCGGCAGCTGGTGCTGAAGTTCGAGGGCGCCTTGCACGGCAGTCACGACTATGCGGTCCAGAGCACCGCGCCGCCGGCGCTGAGTCCGTACCCGCGCGGCGTCCCCGACTCAGACGGTATTCCGACCGGGGCGAGCGAAAGCGTGCTGATCGGCGAGTTCAACGACCTCGGCGGCGCACAGCGGCTCGTAGAGCGCTGCGGCACGGACCTGGCGGCGATCATCGTCGAGCCGCTCCAGCGGGCGCTGCGGCCGGAGCCTGGCTTCCTGGCCGGCCTACGAGCACTCGCGGATTCGTGCGGCGCCCTGCTGATCTTCGACGAGATCGTGACGGGCTTTCGCCTGGCCTGGGGCGGCGCGCAAGAGCGGTATGGCGTGATTCCCGACCTCTGCACGCTAGGGAAAGCGTTTGCCGGTGGCTTTCCGGTGGGTGCCGTCTGTGGCCGGCGCGACGTGCTGGACCTGACGCAGGCGAGCCGGCGGGGGCAGGCGGCGTATGCATGGTTCGGTGGCACGTTCAACGGCAATCCCATCGGGGCGGCGGCGGGGCTGGCTGCGCTCGACGCGCTCGCTGCCGACGGGGTGTACGACCGGCTGCACCAAATCGGGAGCACCCTCCGCGCCGAGCTGAACGCCCTCGGACAGGAAGTGGGGCTGCCGGTGCAGGCCATTGGCGACGGGCCGGTCTCGCAGGTGTTCTTCGGCACCGGCCCGCTGCACAGCTACCGCGACACGCTGGCCACCGACCAGACCCGCCGGATGCAGTTTGGGAACGAGCTGCTGCGCCGGGGCATCCTGGTCAATCCCGGCGAGAAGCTCTACCTCTCGCTGGCCCACAGCGATGCCGACCTGGACCGGTTTCTGTCGGCCGCCCGTGGCGCGCTCCACTCACTGCGGTAGCCGTTGTCGGCCTGGAAGCTACGCCGGTACGCGAGGCGGCGCGGGCATACTGAGCGCAAGCTCCACGAGGTCCGTGCTCTGTGCTATAAGGTGCGATTCTCCGTCGTCGTCTTCCCTACCCAGCAAGAGGTCCTCGCCGTAGGCTCGGCCGTACCGCCGGACGGCTTCCGCTATGAAGCGTAGCGCCTCGACCTCCGCGGAGAACTCCGCGACGGCATTGCCCGTAGATAGCGACCACAGTTCATACGCCATGCGTTCAGTATATCCGGTGTGAAGGGGCTAACCGGGGTAGGTAAAAGGGAATACTCGCGGAATGACTGCTTGGAGAGCTGGCCCCTCTATGGTCCCCCCGTTGCGACGAGGGGACGGGGATCGTGCCCGGCGCGGGCCAGGTTCCCTCCCCCGTCGCAACGGGGGAGGGCTAGGGAGGCGGCAGCGGCAGACCAGCGTTTATCACTCACTCTGGCCGAGGCCAGGGCCGACCAGTACCTTGAGGCTCTGCCCGCTGCGGGCAACCTCGAAGGCTGTGTTGATGTCGGCCAGCTCGAAGCGCCGGCCGATGAGCGGCTCGATGTCCAGGTGGGCGAGCCATTGCGCCGCTGCGTGGACACGGTCCCGGCCGCCATAGACGCCAACGAGGCTCAGATTGCGGGGATGGAAGTCGTCGAGGTGCAGCGAGAGGCGCGCCTCCGAGGGATGCACGCCGATCATCACCACCCGGCCGCCGTTGGCGACCGACCGCAAGCAATCGGCCAGCGCGGCCGGAACACCGGCGCTCTCGAAAGCCACTGCGACGCCGGCGCCCCCGGTGGCAGCCATCACCGCGGCCTCGATGTCTCCGTCACTCGGATCAACGACCCGGGCCGCGCCCAACCGCAGCGCCAACGCCCGCCGGTCCGGGTGCGGCTCGGAGACGATGACCCGCGCCGCCCGGCTGCGGTGAGCGAGCTGCAACGTCAACAACCCCATCGGTCCGGCGCCGGTGAGCAGGACGGGAGCGCCCATCGGCACCTCGGCGCTCTCGACAGCGGCGACAATGCAGGCCAACGGCTCGACAAACGCGCCGTGTTCCACCGGCACACCGGCCGGCAGCGGAAAGAGTTGGGCTGCCGGGACCACGATCTGCTCGCTATAGCCCCCGCGCGCCAGACAGGCGACCGGCGTCCCGATCTCCGGTTCGGTTACGTCGGCGCCCAGCGCGACGACCTCGCCGCTGAACTCATGCCCCATCATGCCGGGAATGTCCGACCGATCCAGCGTGCCGTCAATGGCATGCACCTCGGTCTGGCAGACGCCGCAGGCCCGGACCTGCACCCGGACCTCGCCCGGCCCCGGCTGCGGCAGCGGCTCCGTGCCGATCTCGAACCCTCGTCCGACAATCAACGTTGCCTTACGCATGAGTCACCACCTTTCGGACTGACAAGGGTAGGCTATCAGAACGGTGTCGGCCCGCTGCTGATCGGTCCACAGCAGGAGGACGTTCTTGGGGCGTGCGGCCATCGTGCGTGCTCTCCTATCCGGTCGGGTTGGGTGGACGTGCCGGAATTCAATGGTATTCCTTATTGCATCCAAAAAACCACCAGTCAGAGCGCTGGACGGCTTTGACGCCCCGGTGTGCAGCAGCGACAATGAGGTAAGGGCCAGACCGCCGGTGGGTTGCGGCGTAACCGTCCCGGAGCGGCGAACCAAGAGTCTCTCAATCCGATCCTTACGTAGAGCGGCGCCCGACATCAATGTAAACAGGACCCTGTCAAAGACCTGGGAGGAATTCATGGAGTCAGATCACAGCGACACGCAGAGCATGCACTCGCTTGAAGACGTTGTAGCCATTCTACGCTTTGAGGATCGCCAAGACTTGGCGGCGCTGCTAACCGATGCCCACGTGGAATTTGAGTACGTGGATATGGGATTCTCGCTTACTTCAGATGCACACATTGAGCTGGTCAATGCGATCATTTATGCCTCGATATCCTCCTGTAAAGCACTGAGGGAACTTTCCAAGGAAGACGAAGGCGTGATACTCGACTCATTGCGAGAGGCATGGCCCGCCAGTGAAGCGGGCGGCATGTACGTACAAAGTGTCTGGTACAATATCAACAAGGATTCGCTCAGGGATGGCCTTACGCACCTTTTTACGAATCCCGTAGGTTGGCAACGTGTTGACCGGACGATGGACAGAATCCGGGAGCTATTGACGACCGTCTCGACTGAGGAGCAATTTCGGGAAGTGGGGGTCTTGTGTAGAGAAGGGCTCATTTCAGTGGCTCAAGCTGTATTTGACGAGAGGCAGCATCCTCCACTCCCCGATGACAATACCGATGTGAGCGCCAGTGATGTGAAGCGGATGATTGCTCGATATGTAGCATCGCAGTGTCCTGGGGCGTCAAGCCGAGAAGTTCGCAAATGTGTGAACAGTGCCGTAGACCTTGCCAACAAGGTGACGCATAGGAGGACATCTGTCTATCGTGATGCTGCCCTTTGTGCCCAAGCCACGTTCAATGTGATTGGCTTGATTGCGATTATATCGGGTAAGCGTGACCGAGCCGCGCGTCAGCTACAGGGTGTCGAAGGGGAGACGACGGATCCCCCTCAAGGATGATAGCACCCCGCACGAGGCGAGATCCATGGTCACGGCGTCAGCAGAAAGCTCAGGACGAAAGTTCTTGGTTTTCGTCCAGTTGGCTGGGCCTAGTATAAGGAATAGTCCATCAGCCCCTGGATAGGCCTCCACTTCCGGCGCACGCGCTGCGGTCTAGTGCCGGCCGAAGGCGGCGTTCAGAGCCAGTCGAAGCCTTGCCAGCCGGGGAGGGCGGCCGACTGGCGGACCCAGGTCTCCAGCTGCGCCTCGTCGAGCTGGCCTTCGTAGATGTCTACCCAGCGCGCGTCCGGGTCCTTGCCGGAGCCGGGGGGGGCGGGTTGCAGCGACGCGCCATTGAGGAAGGTCACCTTTACGTAGCGGGTGAAGACGTGGTAGCTCACGAACCAGCCTTGGCCTTCGATGCCGTACCAGGGCGAGTTCCAGCGCACGGCCTTGCGGACGTTGGGCACGGTACGCACGATGAGGTCGTCGAGGCGGCGCCCGAGATCGCTTTTCCAGCCGGGCATGGCCGCGATATAGGCCTGCACGGGCGCGTCGCCGTCGGCCTTCGCGATCTGCGGGTTACCGCCGGAGAGGAGGACCGGCTTCTTATCAGCCTTGTTGGCAACCTGCGTTGATTGCTTGGACATCTTGCGGGCCATGCGTGTACTCCAATCTGCGGTTGGCACGGCTGAATTGGTCAGGGAAAATCGCAAAGTCGCGCTTTGGTGGATCGGAATCCAACCCATGCGCGAGCACCTGCGCGCCGCCGCCGGCGCGCGGCGGCTTGGCAAGTGGCTAGTTAACTTAACGCCGCATCAATTGGCGTAGTTCCGGCGGCATCCACGCGGTGCGGGGACAACAAGGCGCTATGCCATCGTTGATCGTTACAGTGGACCCATCGGTACTCATGGCGCTTCCGTTCCTTCATTCAGGATAGCAAGGTAGCGGTCGTAAATAAAGACGCGATTGCGGTCCCGGCCAGTGATCTCTCGCACCAACCCGAGTGCGAGCAGCCGTGCCATAGCTGAAGATACGCCTGGAAAAGAAAGCCCAGTATGTTTGCAGATATTAGCAATGGTAGCGATTGGCTGTTCCTTCAGCGCCTGATGGACGCGCAGCGCCGATCCTGCCGCACGACCCAGCTGCCGGATAGCGTCCTGGTCCTGTTGGAACAACGCAACCAGCCGCCGGGCCGTTGCGACGGCACCATCCGCAGTCTGCTTGACACCTTCGAGAAAGAAGGCCAGCCAGGCCTCCCAGTCACCGTTCCGACGCACGCTATCGAGCAGTGTGTAGTATTCCTGGCGATACTCCTTGAAGTAGAGGCTCAGGTACAGCAGCGGCTCCTGCAACATGCCCTCGTGACACAGCAGGAACGTGATGAGCAGCCGCCCCACGCGGCCATTGCCGTCCAGGAAGGGATGGATGGTTTCGAATTGGACATGGGCGAGGCCCGCCCGGACCAGAGTGGAGAGGCCGGAATGCTGCGCGTGGAGAAAACGCTCCAGGTCCGCCATGCAGTCCTGAACGGCATCCGGCGGTGGTGGAACAAAACGGGCGTTGCCGGGACGGCTGCCACCAATCCAGTTCTGGGAGCGCCGGAACTCACCCGGGGCCATGTTGCTGCCGCGGCCGTGCTCTAGGAGTATGAAGTGGATCTCACGGAGGAGGCGGTTGGCGAGGGGAAAGCCACCGCGGAGCCGTTGCAAGCCATACTCCAGTGCCGCCACGTATCTCGAGACCTCGGCAACGTCATCGGTGGGTACGCCGGGCAACTCCGCCAACTCGAAGCGCAGCAAGTCCGACAGCGAGGACTGCGTACCCTCGATCTGGGAAGAGAGCACCGCCTCTTTCCGAATGTAGGTGTAGAGGAAGAGATGCGGGTCCGGCAGGAGCGTCGAGAGACTGTCCAGCCGTCCTAGCGCCAGCAGGGCATCCTCTAGGGGAACCTGGATGGCGGCTAGGTCCAGCGCCGGCTGGGGTGGCAGAGGATGCGGAATAAAGGCCCGGACCGGCTCGCCGGTTGTAGTGGTGACCGTGTACCGCCCCGTCGCGTCGCGTTTCAACGTGCTGCGTCCGTATTTAGCAGAGCTTAGTAAAGACTACCGTTATTAAGTGTTGGCGGTCAAATTCTAAATAACGGCGCCCAAACGTCCGCAGCAGTTCGGCCAAGCGTGCCCTGGCCTCCGACACTTGCACCCGGCGCATAGCTCCAACCTCAACTGCGACCAGTCCCCTTCTTTCACGGAGGCGCCGGATACAGTTGGCCGGAGGACGGTGCTCCCTGCTGGGCGGCGGCTCAGGTCGTCGCGTCGTCCGAGGGTGAGTGCAGTGCTCGCTCGGCTTCCCGCGCGGCGCGTTGACCAGCGGGGATGTCCACGCGCGTCAGGAGCGCCATCCCGATGATGAAGAAGGCAATCACGGCGAGAATAGCGAGGCGGCTGGAACCGGCCAGCACCGAGACCCACCCAAAGATCGTCGGCCCCAGGATACCGGCGAACTTGTCGCCGACGGCGAAGAAGGAGAAGAATTCCGCGGACTTGTGGCGCGGGATCAAGCTGGCATAGACCGAGCGGCTGAGACCCTGAGCGCCGCCTTGCACCATACCCACCAGGATCGCCAGCGCGTAGAAGTGCAGGGCCTCCGACATGAAGTAGCCGAGCACACTGACCATGACATACACGGACAGACCGAGGTAGAGGGCACGCTTGGCGCCAATCCGCCCGGCGAGGAGGCCAAAGAGGAAGGTGCAGGGGATGCCGACAAACTGCACCAGCAGCACCGCGCCGATGAGGTCGGTTTGCCCCAGGCCGATCTCGGTGCCATAGACGGTGGCCATCCTGATGATCGTGCTGATCCCGTCGTTGTAGGCCAGGAAGGCCAGCAGGAACAGGAAGGCGTGCCGGTAGCCGCGAATTTCGTGGAAGGTCTCGACCAGCCGCGTCACGGCTACGCGCGCCGGATTCAGGCTGGCAACCTCATCCGATTCCAACTGCCGCGGTGGTTCGTGTACGCGCCGGAAGAGCGGAATCGAAAACCCGGCCCACCAGAGGGCGACGCTGATAAAGCTGAGGCGAGTGGCCATCTCCTCGTCGGCCAAGCCAAACGTGCCGGGGGCCAGAATCCAGGCCAGGTTGATCGCCAGCAGCAGCCCCCCGCCGAGATAGCCCAAGGCGTAGCCGGCCGTGGAGACGCGGTCTATCTCGTCCTCGCGGGCGATGTGCGGCAACAGTGAGTTGTAGAAGACGTTCGCGCCGGAGAAGCCGACGTTGCCCAGCACGAACACCAACGAGGCAAACAGCCACGCGCCTTGGCCGATGAAGATCAGCGTGACCGTGGCTACCACGCCCAGGGCCAGGAACATGCCGAGCAACCGCTTCTTGGCGCCGAGGTAGTCGGCAACGGCGCCCAGCACCGGCGTCAGGAGTGCCACCAGCGCCAGCGCGACGGAAGTCGTGAAAGCAAACCGCTGCGTCGCTTCGACTTCCGGCAGGTCGGCGGCTGCGACGCTGACGTAGAAGATGGGGAACACGGCAGTGACAATCGTGGTGACAAAAGCCGAGTTGGCCCAGTCGTACAGTGCCCAGGCCCGCAACTCCCGCCGGTGTAGCCCGAGTGCTTGGAGCCAGCGGGGGCCGCTCGCGTCGGTTGGGCCGACCGGACCGTCGCTCGGCGACATTGCATCGGCTGACATGATCGCCCCCCTCTCCACACGGGCTTTAGGCCGCGTGAAACGCCCGGTCGGCTTGCTGCGCGTAGCGTTGGCCAGCCGGCACATCCACGCGAGTCAGGAGCGCCATCCCGACGATGAAGAAGGCCGCGATGGCGAGAATACTGAGGCGGCTGGAGCCGGCCAGCAACGAAACCCATCCGAAGATCGCCGGTCCCAGGATACCGGCAAACTTGCTGCCCACGGTCAGGAAGGAGAAGAACTCCGCGGACTTGTGGCGCGGGATCAGGCTGGCATAGAGCGAGCGGCTGAGGGCCTGACTGCCGCCAATCACCGCGCCGACGAGGATCGCCAGCGCGTAGAAGTGCAGGGCCGTGCTCATGAAATAGGCCAGCGCGCTGATTACGACGTACACCGCCAGGGCAAGATAGAGGGTACGCTTGGTGCCCAAGCGCCCGGCCAGAATACCGGCGAGAAAGGTGCAGGGCATACCGACAAACTGGACCACCAGAATGGCGCCGATGAGATGAGATCCCGCCAAACCGATCTCCGTGCCATAGGCGGCTGCCATCCCGTTGATCGTGCCGATCCCGTCGTTGTAGGCCAGGAACGCCAGCAGGAACAGGAAGGCGTGCCGGTAGCCGCGGATCTCATGGAACGTCTCCGCCAGCCGCTTCACGCCCACCCGCACCGGGTTCAAGCCGGTGACTTCCCCTTTCTCCAGGCGCCGCGGCGGCTCGGGCACACTTCGGAAGAGCGGGAGCGAAAACCCCGCCCACCAGAGGGCGACGCTAACAAAGCACAGGCGGGTGGCCACCTCCGCATCGGCCCAACCGGATGCGTCGACAAATAGGATGCCCGTCAAGTTGATCGCCAGCAGCAGCCCGCCGCCGAGGTAGCCCAAGGCGTAGCCGGCCGAGGAGACACGATCCATCTCGTCCTCGCGGGCAATGTGGGGGAGTAGGGAGTTGTAGAAGACATTCGCGCCGGATAAACCGATGTTGCCGAGCACGAACAACAACGAGGCAAACAACCAGTCGCCGCGGCCGATGAAGAACATCGTGGCCGTGGCCACAGCGCCCAGGGCCAGGAACCTTCCTAGCAGCCGTTTCTTGGCGCCGAGGTAGTCGGCCACGGCGCCAAGCACAGGCATCAGCAGGGCGATCAGCGCCAGGGCGGAGGACGCCGTGAAAGCATAGCGCGCCGTCGCCTCGTTCGCCGGCAGGTCCACGGCCGCGACGTTGGCATAGAAGATGGGGAAGACGGCGGCCCCGATCACGGTGGCAAAGGCCGAGTTGGCCCAGTCGTACAGCGCCCAGGCCCGCAGCTCCCGCCGGTGTAGCCCGAGTGCCTGGAGCCAGCGCCGACCGGTCGCCGCGGCTGCGCTGGCCGGACCGTGGCCCGGCGCCGCCGCCTCTGCTTGAGCGGAACTCATGAGGCGAAAATGGGGTTGCTCCACGCCGAGCGACGCTGCCAGTCGGTCGCCTGGACCCGCACGTACCAGGTCCGCCCGTTGCCATCGGCCGGCGCCGGGGGCGGTGATACCGAGAGGGTGGCCTCGGTGATCGTGGCGCCAAGTTCGCCGCGGGCGATGGCGCCGGCGTTGTAGGCGCTGTCGTGATCGCCGTAGGCCAGCAGGTAGATCGCCGCGCAGGGCGATGTCTCGACGTGGATGCGGAGCGCGCCATCCTCCTCGCCGAGGACCTCAATCTGTCGCAGCTCCGGGCCGCTGGAGGCGTAGAAGTGGCCCTGAGCCAGCGCCGTAGCGATGGCGGCCGGTGTGGCCGTTGGCGCGCGTACTACCACCCAGCCGAGGCCGCGGTCGAGCGTGCCCCAGTGGGTATCATCGGTGGCAATGCCCCACCACCGGGCACCACGCGCCAGCGTCTCATCCCAGGCTGCGTGCGAGTCGCCCTTCTGGGTCTCCAGATGCGAGGCCCCGTTGTAGATCTCCATGCCGAGTGCGCCGTCCTGGGGGTCGTCGCTCCACAGGGCCAGGAGGTCGGCCGACGTAAGGCCCGACCAGTAGGGGTGGGCGATGAACACCGTCGCGCCCACCGAGCGCAGGAAGGACACCGACTCGGTGGCCAGGGTATGCGGGGACGGCAACGTTGTCCCCGGCGGCACGTTGATGCCCAGGAGGTGATACGCTGCGCCCAACTCCCCGCCGGCAGCGGTCAGCTCCGTCGAGGGGACCAGGCACAGCCCTTTAGGGTCGAGGCCAGCGGGGTCGGTGACCCGGTCGTGGTCGGTGATGGCGAGGAACCCGTAGCCGTTGGCGGCGTGCCAGTCCACAGTCTGCTGGGGGGTGGGCTGACCATCGGACTCGGTGGTGTGGCAGTGGAGCGCGCCCCGGTACCATTGCCCCGGTACTTGCCAGGGGGTGGTGTGCGATGGCGCGGCCCGGTCCAGACGTTGCATGATGCTCTCCTCGCGTGAAGGATAGTGCAAGGGCGGGCCATGGGCAACAGCGAGCGTGCCCTTGGCGATACGGACGGCTGCGGTAGAGTGTAGGCCGGCCACCCCTACGGATAGCTGACTTGGAACCTGAAGGAGGGCAGGGATGCAACCGGCGATCATCAATCGGAAAACGCTCTTCTGGACCGGCGAGCACTGGATCAACTTCCTGCGGCGACCCGGCGAGGAAGCGCATAGCGGCATGGTCAGCCTGTACCACACGCACTACAGCGCGGCCAGCGCCGGCATTGTCGCGCTGGTCCACGTGGA
This sequence comes from Chloroflexota bacterium, assembly GCA_022826725.1. GTDB lineage: Bacteria > Chloroflexota > UBA11872 > UBA12225 > JAJDUF01 > JAJDUF01. The sequence goes on along the minus strand of JAJDUF010000016.1, from coordinate 196,580 downwards.
TGCGCCGCAGCGATTCACGGCCATCTGCACCGATAATCGGGCATTGGTGCCGTTCATCCAAGAGCACTGGCCCCGCGGACGCATACCGCCCTTCGACGACCCGGACGTGCCCGTCCTCGATGCGGCCTTCCGGCGCGGCGGCGACATCCGGCGCGATCCCTGCTGGATCATCACGGTAGAAGGGCACGAGATCGTCGCGCGCTGGACGGTCACACAGCCGCCGCTGGTGATGACCAGAGCGGCAGCGGGCGAGGATGCGGACCTGGACATGCACTCCGCGCTGTTCTTCACGGACGAGGCCGCGATCACATTCGACGGGCAGCCGGCGGACGGACTACCCTACCTCTCGCCGCATTGGGCGCCGCTGCTGGTCACGGCGCGTAGCTCGTGCGTGTTCGCCCTCGCGGAGACGATGATGCAGTAGGCGCGGCTCTGCGCCGCTGTGGCAACAGCCGCAGCACGACTCCGGCCTAGTGGAAGCAACGTGATTATGACTGAAGAAGCGCAGATCGTCGCTGGCGATGGGATTCTGGATACGCTCGGCGAGCACCTCCGCAGCGCCGGTCTCGACGGCAAGGTATACGTCATCTCGGATCGGCAGGTGTGGTCGCACGTGGGGCCAACGCTGGCGGCGGGCTTGACTGAGCGGGGCTTCGCCGTCCGCACCAAGACCATCGCCGGCGGCGAGCATCGCAAGACGCTGCGGGAAGCCGAGACGCTCTATACCTGGCTGGCGGCGGAACGGGCGGAACGGCGCGATACTATCGTGGCGCTCGGTGGCGGCGTGATCGGCGACCTCGCGGGTTTTGTCGCCGCCACCTACCTGCGCGGCGTCGCCTTGGTACAGGTGCCCACGACCGTCCTCGCGCAGGTGGATAGCGCCATCGGCGGGAAGACGGCCGTGGACCTGCCGGCCGGCAAGAATCTCGTCGGCGCGTTCCACGAGGCGCGAATCACCCTGATTGACACCCGCACGCTTGACACCCTGCCGGTCCGCGACCTACGCGCCGGGTGGGCCGAGGTGCTGAAGACGACGCTGCTCTTCGACCCGCCGTTGTTCGAGCGGTTGGAGGGCTACGACGCGCCGGACGTGCCGCCCGATCTGCGGCGCGAAGTGGTCGCGCGCTGCGCCACCTGGAAGCAGCAGCTCGTGCGCGAAGATCCCAAGGAGCGGGGCCCGCGGATGCTGCTGAACCTGGGGCACACCATCGGCCACGCGCTGGAGGCCGCGACCGGCTACACGCGGTACGTCCACGGCGAGGCGGTCGCTATCGGCCTCGTCGGGGCGGCGTGGTTGAGCGCCACAGTTGGTGGGCTACCCTCGACCGAGGCCGACCGGATCGAGACGGCCCTGCAACGCTCGCAACTCCCCGTGCGGTACGACGAGGTGACGCCGGAGATGGTCTGGGAGGCCGCGCAGGCCGACAAGAAGGTCAGCAAGTCCACCATGCGCTGGATACTGCTGGAGGCGATTGGCCGCCCGGTCATCCGCCAAGACGTGCCCGAAGCCGCGGTGCATCGGGTGCTGGCGGACCTACAGGCGGCTTGATCTGAGGACAACGGCGGGCAACAGCCCTCACCCCAGCTCTCTCCCACGGGGAGAGGGCGTGGCCGCCAGCCCGCCGGTAGACTCCCCTCTCTACATGGTGGAGAGGGGCTGGGGGTGAGTCCCGCACCCTCCCTATTCGCCGCACAGAAAGCGCCGCGGGTTGTCGGTGAGGATGCTGTCGAACGTTGCTGCCGATACGCCGGACTGGAGGAAGCGCGAGCGCAGCGTGCGGAGCAGGTGAGCGTAGCCGTGGCCCCCGTAGCACACCAGGTCCGTTCTGAAGCAGATGTCCTGGGCCAAGAGCAGGCGGTCGCCATAGCCGGCCTCCAGGAGACCGAGCACGACCTGAATGCGCTGGGCATCGGACGGAAACTGGATGTTGGCGTGCGGGTAGTACATCTCGCGGCCGAACGTATCGAGCGACAGCCAGTAGCCGCGCCGTGCAAGCTCCTTGTAGGCGGGCAAGTCATCGAGAAACCGCACGTCGAGGTGGCTAATCATCGTCCGGCGCGGCTCGATGCCGGCGGCCTCTACCGCCTGCACGGCCGTCTCGGCACCAGCGCGATACCAGGCGGGGTGAATATTGATGGCGCAGTCCAGTTCGCGCTGCACCTGCGCGGCGGCGGCGAGCACGCGCAGCTCCACCGGCGCCGGTGGGTTGCCCACGCCAAGCTCGCCCATCAGGCCGGCGCGCACGTCCGTCCCATGCATCCCTTCCAGGAGCGCACGGCGCATCTCGTCGGCGAGCTCCTCGGTGGACTGATCGGTAGCCGGGTGGTCGGCGTAGGACGTGGCCAAGTAGTAGCCGGTCCCGGCGACGATGTGGAGGCCGGTGTGCTCGGAGACCGCGACCAGCCCGGCCGGATTCGGGCTAATGCCGACGGTCGTCACGTCAATGATGGTGGACCCGCCGGCGGCCTTGTAGTGCTCCACCTCCGAGACGGCGGTCGCCAGGTCCTCTTGCGCCAGGTTGACGCGACTGTTGAAGGGGTGCGAGCGCAGCCACCACAGGCGATCCGGGGTAATCGGTCCCGTGGCGAACGTGCCGTCCGGGTCGTCCTCGGCCTGGGAGTAGTAGCAATCCAGGCGGAAGAAGAGATGCTCGTGCGCCAGCGTGATTCCTAGCTCGTCGGCGGGCACCGGCCCCCGCACGGTCATCACGGTCGGTTGTGCCAAGATGTCCTCCCTCGGTCGGGGCGTACTGCGAAGAGCGACTGAGAGCGGAGCATGTTTGTTGCCCAATTCACATCAGCCGCAGTTGCCTAGGCGATGGGGGCGGAGGCTCGACAAATCGCAGGATTGTGCCACGTGGGAATGCGCCGCGCTTCTTTCTCGGACTCTGCTCGACAACGAGTGTAGACTCCTGCTCCATGGCCGCCAGATGCCGCTTAAGGTGACCAGAGTGGAAAAGGACTCTATCAGAGCGCATAAATCCTTCAACTGACTCGAACGTTATCGGCTTATTCATTCCGAATTGGGAGATTAGGGCACGCTCCAATTCGTTGAAGTGGAAGTCTGTTGGTTCGAACGAGAGTTGGCCTAGTTTGTCACCCCGGAAACTGTAGCCTCTGGTCGGCGCGACTTTCCACATGGCTTGTTTCATCTTGTCGCAGCCCTGATCGCTCTGAGTGGCGAAGAACAATGCGTACTTCAGCTTATCGCCATCGTATAATTCAAAATGAAGGACGTGGCGTGCTCCTGATAGCTTTAGCTGTTTTCTATATAGACCGTAGAAGAATTCCTTTCTTTCCTTGCTGTCAGGAATGTCTATGCCCTGTCTCCAATCTGAACAGCCAAACAGATCGTCAAGAGGGGATTCAAAGTCAGTTTGATCCTTGAATCGGTTCATGGGTTCATACATGAAGGATACGTAGACCTCAATGCTGGGGTGATCCATCAGAGCACGTATGTTTTCCATGCCAGCTCCAGATACACCAAAAGGGTCAATCATGACAAAGGTGGGGATGCGATGCGAACTGATAGAATCGATGAGCTTTGGGAGAACATTAGTGAACGTGTCATTGTATGTATTGATCTTGCAGATTGACGGAACGGCACCTTTCTTTCGTTGACGAGCGATTACCTCATTCAAGTGATCGAAGCGGTCACGGTCCTTCTCAATGAATACATAGTCAATCTGTCCTCTCATCATGTGCTGTGAAGAGTGTTTGGCAAGGGCATTCAGCGCAATGACAGGTGAACCAAGCTCTCCGTCCTCGTATTCGCCGGGACCTGCAAAGGCATCTACGAACATCGCTCTCTCAAACCTGCTCAGTATGATTGGAAGCCATGCGTCCATGTAGGCACCCAAGACCATGTGCTTGCCAACTGTATGGCCATCAAGAGACCATCGCGTCGTCTTTGGAGGCATTCGTCACCTAAGCCCGTTGCGCCCTGGAATCTCAACCCATGTAGCGCCGTCCAGTACGGCATCGGGTCCTGAATGCTTGCCGCGCCGGCCGCCTAGCTGCTTAAGGAAGAAAGCCACGTTTGCCTTTGCGGACTGGTCGCGGAGGTCGCGTGCCCAGTTCAGGTCCATCGGCCTTGCGCGAGGCCCGCTCTCCCCGCCGGCAATTACCCAGTGGAGGGTGCCATCCTCCAGCCACGGGGTGAGGTCAAGTCTCTCCAGCAGGGGTTCCGCAGACACAAAGCGGACAGCGGCGGGGACCCGTCGCAGCACTGTCAGCCGGGGTGCATACTTCTGACTCTCTACGGAGGTGCCCATCCACACGTTCTCCGGCCATTCGCCGAATCTGCTTTGACCGTGACCTTGCCACCAGCCGGCGGCTCTGCCCGGCCGCTTGGTGAGTACCTGGAACACGTGCTGGTGCGCTTCTACCATGACGGCGAAGACATCCGAAATGAAGTCGTACTCAACGTGCGGGTGGAACAAGTCGGACATGCTGTTGACGAACACGCGCCGGGGGCGCCGCCATGACAGCGGCGCTCTCAGCCGCTCTGGGAGCATTTGCACGCTGTCGGGTGCGGTCTCGTACCCAGGGACGTCCATGGCCCGCAGCCTGGGATATAGCGCGAACATGTAGCAGTTGTCGCATCCGGGGGAGACACGGGAGCACCCCGTCACAGGATTCCACGTTTCGTCGGTCCACTCTATCGTCGAGGGCATTTCCGCTGCTTCCCCTTGCCCTTGCAGGAGTTCGAGCCAATGCGAATATAGCACGCACGTTCTATTCCGGCAACCTGCCCAACTTGGCCTATTGGTCAACCACAGCATGACCCCTGCAAGAGCCCGCCTCCGCCTTTGGTGGGACTAAGCGTATCTTACCTCGACCTTTGCGGTAGGAAGCCTCTATGTAGGGAAGCGGAAGCTAGGCTGCATGCAGTCCGTCCTACATTGGCAGAGTCGGAGAGTCGCATCATATGTCAGGCAGCCTATTCGAGTAGAGCGGTTTCAACGCGGTGTTCCAAGTCCGCCAGGTGCAGCAGGTGATCTGCGAGGGGGAGCCAACTGCTCTGGCACGCGGCGGCGTGAGCACGGGCTAGATGCCAGGCTTGCCGGCGCTTGAGGTCGGCCAGCTTTGGATTGATGTCGCTGAGGTACCAGGTGTAGTCCAGGGCGCGCCGCACACCGAGAGGTAATGCGAATCTCCGCAAGTGCTCCAGCCCAGGATCAAGTAGCTCTCGACTCGTGATGGCCGCTGCCACTGCCTCGATCGCCTCCGGACCGATGGCAGTGCCTGGCTCGCACATAGCTCGCGATTCCCGATAGGCACGGCTGAAAGAATCAATCGCAGCCTCGGCGATCTGCATTGGCCCAGGCCGTTCCACGCGCGTGGAGGAGTGCCACCTACGGTATGTCCCTCTCCGATACGCAATGAGGTCGGCGCGCCAAGCGCGGTCGAGCGCCTCGACGCCGATGGGCATAGCGGGGTAGCCCGCGGGATCATGCACAACCACGGCACCGTCTTCTACGTGAAGAGCAAGCACGAAATGATCGGCTCCGTTCGCTCCGCTGGCATTGGGGCGGTAGGAGAGTTCGCCCATGTCGAGGGGGCCGAGCAACACCGGTCCGTTACTAAGTTGTAGCGTCAGTGCATCAATGGGGATGGTGTCGCCATCCGATTCAGCTTCCTCTTCCACGTTGAACCCAAGTAACCCGAACGATCGAGATAGTCCCACGTCCGGTGCGGACGCCAAGCCGCTCAGGAACAGGGTCTGGGAGTCTGCGACCCAAAACGCCCCCAGCCCGACCCCCGACAAGACTTCGATGACGCGAGGCTCGACGGACTCCCCGGCGCTCTCAAGCAGCATCGCGGCGGAGTTGGCATAGCAGTATGGCCCATTGCCTATGTAGGAAAGCACGGTCGTTTCAACTCCCAGCGAAGTCAAGCGACTTCTCCGCATCGCCGGTTGCCTGGAGCGTCTGCTCATAGCCTTCCAGTCTTTCTCGCAGTGCTGAAATGCTCGCCTTGATAGGCTGTCCCGCGGTATCTATGATGATACTGGCCGGCCAGGGTTCATACTCACGGGCGCACACCTGCTGCCACGTAGGTAATTGGTGCCCGATAATGTCAGCTACCCGTGACTCGACCCGGCGCCGGTGCTCCGCCTGGTCGGAACAGACAATCTCGATCTCGATGCAACGCTTGCCTGCCCGTCGGGCGACGTTTCGCCAAGCGGCTCGCGTTACTTCCACCGGGTTCACAGAATCGGCTATTACGGTGCGGCCCAGTCTCAGGTTATCCTCAGCAATCGCATAAGCGACCACGTACCCCTCTGGCCCTGCGATCGTTACATGGGAGTCACGCAACGCCTGCTCTATGGAATCGATGCGTAGATGAACGGCCTCAATGTCCCGTGCCAGTCCAGTGGCAATTGCTGTCTTGCCCACCGCGGGAAGGCCTCCGAGGATCAATAACATCAGATACTTCGATCAAGGATGTCGGACAAGCTCTAGGGGGTCTACGGGGACTCATCAGGCGTCGTGTCGGACGGCAGGGCACACAGGACTTCGCTGACGAGCTGGCGCTCGGGGACGGCACCCGCAATCTCGACCCGGTCGTTGACGACGGTCTTGGGCGCGTTCATCACGTTATACGCCTGCGAAAGGCGGGGAAACTCATTGGCCTCGATCACGTCGGCCGTAATCTGCGCGCAGGCCAGCGCCATTTGGTGGGCCAGACTGGCCACCTGGGGGCAGTGCGGTCAGGTGGGCGTGACGAACACCTGCACATGGAGCCGTTCGTCGGTGTCGGCCAGCGCCGTTTCGAGCCGCTCCAGAGTGGTGGCGCGCAACGACGGCGTCCCCTTGGAGACGGCGATGATCGAGTCTACTAGCGTCGCAAACTCGTAGCCGGATGGCAGCCCGAAAAAGCGTACTCGGCCGTCCGCCTGGCCATTGCCGCCGCGGAGCACGAGCGCCGGCACCTTGTCCACGCCGGCCGCGGCAGCCACCTCCGGTTCGGCATGGAGATCATGCTTGGCCAGCGTCAACTGCGGCGACAGGTCGGCCACCTCGGTCAGCAATGCCTCGGCATCGGCACAGGTGACACACTCTTCGCGGCCGGGGACATACAGCCCGTACCGCGGTGTTGTGAACAGTTGCAACGTCACCGCGCTCGGCAGTTCATCTTGAAAACGCTGCTCCAGCAGTGTGCGGTCCGCGTCTTGGATAAACGCCATCGTTGCGATCCTCCAGGGAAGCTGTGGCAGACTCCCCCTCTCCACCATGGTGGTGAGGGGGCTGGGGGTGAGGAGAGAACGGCTCCTCCCCACATAAGCGCCTACGCTGTCAAAAGTATAGGCGATTGACGGCCAGTCTTGCCGCCGATCGCCACCGGATGCACCGCGGTTAGCGTACTGACGCTTTCTTGTACTCAAACGCACCCTTGATAAGCACCCGAATTGGCGACTGCTTTGCGTCATCAATCGAGCGAATCTTAACATGGCGCATCTTGGCACCAGTGCCCTCCAGCAATCCTTCCGGATCAGCTAGGTTGACACCCTGATAGAAACCGAGGTTGATCCACCTTTTGTAGGGCAGAATATAAGCATACCCGTCAATCATTTTCCTTGGCCCCACTCCATAGGTCGCAGCGCGATCACCAAGGCGAACCACCTCGCATGCATTCGGATCGGTCGTGACAATGACCTCTCGCAGAGCGATCGCGATAGGGCGCAAGGACTCTTCTGTAATCTGTAGCAAGTCTTCGAATGTACCGAATTGGACCTTAGACATGGCTAAATGTCTTCCGTAAGGGCTGACTTAGGGCCGGGCCACTCAAGGGTTGTAATAGTTGGGGGTGTAAAGCACGACCTCCACACCCCAGGACATGGCCGGGGCCACGATCCAGCCGGTGGGAAAGAACTCAAGCCGATGGTAGCAGCTTGGACGGCACTTCATCAATCCCTCGTAGGAGGATGAGTAGGGCGATGAGTAGGGCAATCGCATCCTATTGATTCAGCACCTTTAGATCACTCTTGATGACAGAATGATCCTGATCCTACATGCTGCCCTCGCTTCAGTTCGGTCTAGATGCGGGTTTCCTGCGTAGCGATCCGGGTGCCGACGGTAGCATTGCGCGGGCAGCGGCGGTAGGCTGAGAGCCATGGATCCATTCCTGCCGCTCCAGGTGCTACTGTGGGCCGCTGCCGGAGCCGCGGTTGGCGGTGAAGTCGCGGGCTGGCGCGCACGGCGGGCGCAGCGCCGCTCGCGGTGGCAACGCCGGCTGCGTGGGGTTGCCGTCCTGTTTCTCGTGGCGGCGGTACTCTGGTTCGGGATCGTGTTCCTGGATTTCCTGACCTTTGTGCGGTCATCGGAGCCTTGATGCACTGATACGAACGACCGGTACAGGTTACAATCGGCTCCGTTGTCCGCCAGTTCGCGGCCGCAGTTGTGGCCGGCCGTGCGGCGGCACGCTTGATCTGCACCGACTACCCGGTCTGCATCATCAAAACTCCATCGGACCGCGCAGACGGGTCATGCCAGCGATCCATTGGGGTTTTATGACGCGCCAGGACGAGAGCGGCAACGGCTCGACAGGGCAGCCACCGCCATGGGCGGTACTCAGCGCCGAAGATTTCTCCACCTGTCAGTTGGAGTGGGCCGCTGACGAGCCACCGCCGGTGCGGCGCGGCCGACCGTCCCCGCCGGCCGGTGAACGGAGCGCCGCCGGCCCGGCCGGGGCGCCGTGGAATATCGTCGCGCTCGGCGATTGCCGCGACGTGCTGCCGATGGTGCGCTCCGAATCGGTGGACACGATTTTCGCCGACCCGCCGTACAATCTCCAGCTCAAGAAGGCGCTGATCCGGCCGAACCGAACGCTGGTCGAGTCGGTGGACGCGGAGTGGGATCAGTTCAACACCTTTCAAGAGTACGACCAATTCACCTACCAGTGGCTCCAGGCGTGCCGGCGTGTGCTGAAGCCGACGGGTGCGATCTGGGTGATGGGCACCTACCACAATATCTATCGCATCGGGCGTCTCTTGCAGGACCTCGGATTTTGGATTCTCAACGAGGTGTGCTGGATCAAGACCAACCCGATGCCCAACTTCCGCGGCTCGCGCTTCACGAATGCTCACGAAACGCTTATCTGGGCCAAAAAATCGGAGACGGCGAAAGGCTACACCTTCAACTATCAGGACATGAAGGCCGCCAACGGGGGCAAGCAGATGCGGAGCGACTGGGTGCTTCCGATCTGCACCGGCAAGGAGCGGCTGCGCGATGAGCACGGCCGGAAGGCGCATCCGACGCAGAAACCGGAAGGTGTGTTGGAGCGCGTGATTGCGGCGAGCACGCAGCCCGGCCAGTTGATCCTGGACCCGTTCGCCGGCACCGGTACCACCGCCGCCGTCGCCGCCCGCCTCAACCGGCGGTGGCTGATGATCGAACGCGAGCCGGAATACGTCGAGTTGATGCGCGCGCGACTCACCACGCCGCTCGGCCCACCGCGGCCCCCGCCCCACCGGGGGAGGTGAGCGGGATGGATTGCGCTTCATCCCCGGCCCACCCATGGGCCCTCCGCTGTGCAAGTGGACACGGATTGCGGCCTGTGCCGGGGAGGCGGGTGCGCCCGGCAGCCATACTGCGGTACAATGAGCGCTGTTAACTTGCGATAAGCCGACGAGTGAGGAGTGTGTCTCGCCCTGGGAGCAGCGCCCGTTAGCCCTGGGGGAGCACGTGCGAGGGAGTACACAGCATGGCCAATACCGAGGGTCCGCCGGCCGAGGGTGGTGCAACCGGCGATTCGCCGGCACCGGCGCCGCCACCGCAACGCCTGCACCCCTACATTGATCCACCGCGGTACGAGCAGCACCTCGAAGAAGTGCATGGTCTGGTGATCCGGCCCAAGGCCGGGGAGATCGTCGCTATTCCGGAGCACCAGATGTGGATGCTGACCGTGAAGGAGCAGTATCGGACCAAGAAGGGGAAGGTGCTGCCGGCGGACACGGTGCTGCGTGAGGTGCGGGGCAGACGCCCCTATGCGCTGGTGGAGTTGTATCGCTTCATTCACCCGGACGACAGCACCAAGGAGCAAAGCCCGATGCGTCGTGGCCGGCGCCGGCCGCCGCCGCGGCGCTGAGGCAGTCACATAGGGGAACCGCCCCCGCTGCGGCGGGGGGACATTGTGTTCCCTCTTTGTTGCGGGCAAGGGTGGGTGCCACCAACGAGCTACCGCAATGATGGGCGCCGCGGCGCCGGCGCCCGGTTGGCTATACTACTGCTGCCGGGTACTCTCAACTCGATACCGCGCGCACCGGCTATCCGGCATGAGAACTGCGATGGCAACCAGAACCGCCCTCCGCCCGCCCTCGCCCGGTCCGTATGCTCACCTAGAGCCGCTCCCCGACCCGCCGCGGATACGCGACATGCAGCAATACACCCGGATTGCGGCCTTTGATCAGTTTCTGCACGCCTACTTCGGCCAGCGGGCCGACGTGCTCATCGCTGGAGGCGGCTACCTCCGACAGGAGGCCGGCAACGACGCGGAGCGGCTGGTGCCGGACTGTATGGTGGTGTTTGGCGTCAATCCGGACGCCATCGTGGCACGCAACGGCTATGTGATTAGCGAAGTAGGCCAGCCACCGGACTTTGTGCTGGAGGTAGCCTCGCGGAGCACGGGGCGGCGCGATTACACGGTCAAGCGGGCCGCCTACGCCGGCTACGGGGTGCGGGAATACTGGCGGTTTGATCACACCGGGGGCCGGTATCACGATGCGGCGCTGGCCGGGGATCGGCTGGTGGGTGGGGAGTACGAGCCGCTGCCGATCAACGAGGAGCCGGATGGTGTGAAATGGGGCCACAGCCCGGTGTTGGGCTTGGACCTGTGCTGGGAGGAGGGCCAGCTGCGGGTGTACGACCCGGTGGCCGGGTCGTATCTGCTGCCGCCGGAGGAGTTGGAAGCCCGCCGTGCTGCCGCCGAAGCTCGCGCTGCCGGTGCCGAAGGCCGTGCCGCTGCCGAGCGGTCCGCCCGCTTGACTACGGAAGGCCGTGCCGCTGCCGAGCGCGACGCCCGCCGGTTGGCTGAAGACCGGGCCGTAACCGCCGAAGGTGAGTTGCGGCGGCTCCGGGAGCAACTGCGCCGTCTGCAAGCGGAATAATCCCCGCGGCGCTGGGCTGCGGCTGCATGGACCCCATCCGGCCCCCCGCCCCGCACGGCGGCGGTGGTATGGTCGGTGGCGGGGGACTGGTGTTCTTCGGAGCAAGGACGGGAGGGATTGATGTTACTCGAGGGTCGCACCGGGCTGATTGTCGGGCTGTCGGACCGGCACGGGTTTGCCTGGTCTATCGCGCAGGCGCTGGCCGGCGCGGGCGCCGCGCTGGTCTTGAGCCACGAGCCGCGTCATGCCCGCCGCGCGCCGGAGTTGGCGGCTGCCCTGCCGACGAGCGCGACCACGGTCCAGCTTGATGTCACCGACGACGCCGGGATTGCCGCAGCCTGCGAACAGATCGGCGCCGAGCACGGCGGGCTGGACTTCTTGGTCCACGCGGTCGCCTTTGCGCCACCCCAAGCGCTCTTGGGCCGCTTTGTAGATACGGATCGGGAAGCGTTCCGTATTGCACACGACATCAGTACCTATTCACTCATCGCGCTGGCCCGCGCGGCCGAGCCGCTGTTCGCGCAGCGCGGCGGTGGCAGTATTGTGACCCTCACCTACTACGGCGCGGAGAAAGCCGTGCTCGGCTACAAGGTGATGGGAGTGGCCAAGGCGGCGCTAGAGGCGACGGTGCGCTATCTGGCTGCCGAACTAGGGCCCGACAGCGTCCGCGTCAATGCGGTCTCGCCCGGACCACACCGCACGATCTCTGCGCGAGGGATCCCCGGCTTTATGGACATGTACCGGGCGTTCCCGGAGCGCGCGCCGCTGCGCCGGCACATCGAGGGGGCCGACGTGGGCAACACGGTGCTCTACCTCTGTAGCGACCTCGCCCGCAGCGTGACCGGCGAGGTGATCCACGTAGACTCCGGCTACCACGCGACGGGGATGTAGCTGTCGGCCCGGCTCCTAATAGCGGCTGGGGGCGTAGATGTCCTCACCGCGGTGCAGCCGGAGCGCAATATCGTAAGTCTGCGTGGTGGCGCGGCGCGTGGGACTGTGGGCCGCCTGCCAGCGGGCAATCGCTACCAGCATCTGCCAGCTTTCCTCGCGGCGTCCGACCGCCACCAAATCGTGGTAGAGCCGCAAGCCCTCTTCTAACATCTGGAAGTCGTGGAAGTTGGCATCCTCCCGCAGTACCGACTGGCCGAGGGCGGCCAGCAACGGCGGCGGCTCGTGGCCGAGGGTGAGATAGCGGTAGACGACGGCGCCGGCTTCGTCCACCTGCGATTGCCGGTCACAGAGTGCGAGCAGCTTCGCGGTCAGCGCCTCTGGGTCGGTCGGCTCGGCGGCCAAGTCGCGCTCGCTCGGCAGGCGGGCCGGCGGGATATTGAGGAAGCGGCCCAGGTAGACCACCATCGCGCCGTGCAGCACGCCCCGCGCCAGCTCCGGCGAGGGCGCCCGCTTGGCCATCTGGGCCACCGACTGGCAGTAGGTGAAGTGGTGCAGCACCGTGTCCCAATCGCCGAACTCATTGCTCGTCGGGAAGCGTGTCAGCCGCAGCGCCGAGGCGTAGGCGACGGCTTGGGCCGCGTCGGCCAACGCCATCCCATCGCGGAACGCGGCCATGAGCGCGTCAATGGACGCAGCCGGGTCGTCCTCCAGCAAGGTATCCACCAGGGCCGTTTCCCACTGCCCGGTCGGGATAGCGTCGAGATCGAGCACCGCCGGGAGTTGCGCGGTGGCCGGTTCGACGAGAGCGACCAGATTGACCGGATGCTGCCAGGAGTTGCGCTCCTCCTCACGGCTGGAGGAGGCGATCTGTGGGACGATGTTCGGCAGGACCTCCGTTGCCTGCTCCCAGCCGACGAGATCGAGTAGCTCGTAGGCTTTCGCAATCGTGTCCAGCACGTGACTGAAATCGCGGTAGTAGTGGTCGGTGCCGGCAGCGCATAGCATCGTCGCCACCTGCTGCGGCGTCGCGCCCTCGGCGATGGCCGTCCGGAGCGTGCGCTCGGCCGCATCCGTGCTCCGCACCTCGATAAACTCGCGGAACCACGCCTGCAAGCGCTCGATGGATACCTGGCGTACCGACAGCGGCTCGAGGTCGAAGGTCGTGCGCTGGCCGCTGGCGTCGGCGCCAACGCGGCGGACGCCGTGATAGAGGGCCAGGCACCGATCATCCGGCTCCAGGTCAGCGAGGACGTGCGCCATGGCGGTGAGGATCGTCAGGCCGTCGCCCCAGCCGTTGGCGTTGCGACTAGAGCCGAAACGGAGGCCGTGACGGGCCGCGCGGCCCACGATCTCGGCCGGCGGCGTGTCCAAGTCGTGCAGCCCCAGCACGGCCTTTGCCTGCACCAGGGAGATGTTCTGCTCCAGGCCCTCGTCGAGCCGCCCGAACCAGCGCTCGCGCTCCTCGTCCGCATCGGCGCCGTTGGGATACACCCAGACCTGACCGGCCTCGATCTCTACCGGGTAAGCACGCACGTTGTCGGCGAACAGATCGAACGTCCCGCCGCTCTGGAGATCGAACCGGGCATAGTGCCAGTTACAGGTAAGGACACCATCCTTGCAGGTGCCGCGGGCGAGAGGAAAGCCCATATGGGGGCAGCGGTTATCCACCGCGTAGGCCCGATCCTCATGCCAGAACACGGCAATGCCGTGTCGAGCGCCGATGGCAGTGCCGGAGACGGTGAGCACCCCGGCAGCCTGGAGCTTGGCAACGGTACCGGCAGCGACCCTGGCGGCCGTGTCAACGGCCGGCGACGCAACGGCAACCATGATCCTTCTCCTTTATTTGTCCGACAGCTCTGCGTTCGGAGACCTTTGCAAAAGTCGTCATTCCCGCGCACGCGGGAATCCACCTGCCATCTCTACACCGTACCAATCGGCATTGCACCATGTCATCTGCCAAAGTACCACCTCGGCCGCTTGCAATAAGCCGGGAAGTATAGTAGTCTGCCTGCAAAGCGAGGGTGATATGGCTAGTGAGGGAGCGGGCGGCCCGGCTGCGAAATATTGTCAGAACTGCGGACAAGTCAACCCACGTGCCGCGGCACTATGCTCGCGCTGCGGCGGCACGACCTTCAGCGACGTGCCGGCCGACGAGGGTGTACAGCAGGTTGCGGAAGAAGAACGAGAGCAGCAAGTCTGGGGCACCTTTGGGACGGTCGTGCGCGTTATCGCTATCCTCGTCTGGATCGCGTTACTCAGTTTCTGGGGAACGCTGTGGATGATCGGACCGGTCTGGAAGCTTGCGGGCTGGGCCCTCATCGGTGGTATCTATTTCTTCGTCCTGCACGATAGGGTGGTCGAGTTGATCGCCCGCCTGCTCGGTCGCAAACCGGAAGAAGTCTAGGGCCAAGCTTCCGCCGCCGGCGTCACAAGAACAGGACCGGACCGGTCGAGCTTCCTGCGGAAGCGGGTCAGGAGCACCCGCTCCGGTATGTCCCTCTCGTTCACCTACTCTGGCCAGTCTACCCTTCCCCAGCGCCCTCGCTCGTCTCGCATCGCAGGTGGCAGACGTTATAGACGAGGGGTATACGACCCGCTCGTACTGACACCCCACTGGAAATTGTATGACGCACGGAGCGCTGGCCTCCCCAAGAGTCTGGGCCGTCGGCGCCGTTGCGCTGGCTACGATCCTGACAAGCATCCCCTACGTCTACGGTGCGCTGTATGCGGACACCGACCACCAGTTCACCGGCGTCGTCGCCTGGCACGGCGACGTGTTCTACTACCTGGCCCAAATGCGCCAATTCGGCACGGCGCTGCTCATTGCCAATCCGGTCACGCCTGAAGTCCACGCCCCGGTCCTGTTCAATGGGCTGTTAGGACCACTTGGCTGGCTCGCGCAGTGGACGGGAACGCCATCGCACTTCTGGTACCTCCACGTGCTCCGCGTCGGCGCCTTGGTGGCGATAGCGCTGGCGGTGCTGGCGCTGGGGGCCACCGCCGGCCTCACGCGACGCGCGCGCATTGTGGCGCTATTACTCGCGCTGTTTGCCAGCGGGTGGCGCTGGCTCGTCTGGGTAGCGCCGCCCGGCTCGCTGCTGGACGGCCTGCCGTACTGGCCCAAGATTCACGAGGGGAGCACGCTCCAGCAGGCGATGACGCTCCCCCACTTGGCCCTGGCGAGCGCCTTGGTCTGTGCGGTCCTGCACTTCTTCTTGCGGGGTTGCCAAACCGGCTCCCGACGCTCCTATATTGCCGCCGGCGCAGCATTAGCCTACTTGTGCAGCTTCCACCCGTTCGAGTTCCTGCCGCTGTGGATTACGTTGGGGTCCCTGACCGCACTGCTGGCGTTG
The DNA here is from genome assembly GCA_022826725.1 of Chloroflexota bacterium. Classification (GTDB taxonomy): domain Bacteria; phylum Chloroflexota; class UBA11872; order UBA12225; family JAJDUF01; genus JAJDUF01. The sequence continues at coordinate 181,226 of JAJDUF010000016.1, read as the reverse complement.
GGCACGAGAGGGCGAGTGGCCGCGGCCTGGGGTGGCGGCGTAGCCGGAGGACGGCTTGGCCTCGTAGCCAGTACGCCGCGCGTCCTGGAAGGCCTCTGCTGGCTGGTGCTGTTGCCCCTGCCGGTCCTGGCCTTCTTTGCCATCGCTTCGCGGACCAGCACAGTCCTCCAAAACGTCAGCACGCAGATGAGCGGTGGCCCCACCGAGGTCTTGTTCCTGCTGGTGTACTACGGCCCGCTGCTGCCCCTGACGCTGCTGATCCCCTTGCTGGCACCAGGTGACACGCCAGGTCAGCACAATCATATGGAACCGACGGTGCAGACCTGGCGGTCAGACTTGCACAACGCCCAGGACGGCGGCGGGCCACGTATAGCCCGCGCGACACTCCTCGGGTGGGTCGTGATCGCGCTGCTGCTGGAGGTGTTCCCGGTGGTGCCCATGCCGTCGCATTTCCGGGTGGGACTCCATCTGGTGTGCGCTATCCTCGTCGCCTGGCTGCTCGTTGACGCCTGGGCCGCTGCGCGCGCGCGCCAGTGGCTCGGCCTGCTCGCGCCGGCGCTGCTGCTCCTGCTGTCAGTCCCGGCCTCGGCGCTCTACTTCGAGCAGCTGCTTGGCGACATCCGGTTGCAGCCGCCAAACTCCTACCTGGTCCGCGACGAGCACGCGGCGCTGTCCTGGCTGGAGACCGCCGGAACCACACTCGATCCGATGGTCGTGCTGGCGGACAACCCGGCTTTCAACCTCTATATCGCGCCGTATACGGGGGCGCGCCCGGTCCGCGGTCACAATGCGATGACCGTGCGCGTGCGTGAGAAGGACGGTGCGATCAGGCGCTTTTTCGACCCGGACACGCCCCGGAGTGAGCTACGCGCCATCGCCGAGCATCTGGGCGTGACGCACGTCGTCGTGACGGCGGAGCGGCCCACAATGCACCGGATGATGGAGGCGGCGTGGCCGCTCGCCTTCCGGAGTGGGGGTATCGGCATCTACGAGGTCCGCGGCGATGCTACCAGGTGAGCCGCGTGGCGGCGCCGGGCTTGCGCGTCTGGACCGGCTCCCGCCGTTCATCAGCGACCGCTGGCCGCTGTACCTCGCGCTCTGGCTGGTGCTGGTCGCGGCGGCGCTGTTCCCGGTTGTCGCAGACCGGCTCGCCGTACCGGATGAACCGCCGCTCACCCGTCTGCCGAGCCTCGCCGGCGAAGCGGGCGCAATCCGGCTGGCGTGGAGCTACGACCTCTCCCGTTCACCCCTCGCCACCAACCGCGCCTCGCCGCTACCCCAACATCCGACGCTCTTGCACCCCTGGTGGTGGGTCTTGGCGCAGGTTGGGCGTGGTGTCGAACATGCAGCGCCGGACCTCCGTTGGGCCACCTTTACCATCCTGTTGGCAGCCGTACTAATCCTGGGGCTGAAAGCTTTGCTGCGTGCGACCCTGCCGGACGGCGGCACGCGCGCGCTCGCCGCCGTCTTGATTGTGCTCGGTGGCGGCTGGCGCTGGCTCCACTTTGCCGGCGCCGCGCTCGACCTCGTTGACCGACCGTGGTTCTATCGGCAGTTCTGGAGTGCGCCGCTCGATGCACTGAAGCAAGGGACCGCCTTTGGCAGTCCCATCGTGGACACGTGGATTGCGCCCGAGCGGCTCGCGATTGTAGCCGCGCAGGCGGTGCTGCTCGCCTGCACGGCCGGCGCGCTGCGCGCCGGCTCGTGGCGCACTGCCGTCATCGGCTGGGTGGGCGCTGGCGTCGCACTCGCCGCCGCCCAGCCGCTCACCCCGGCCACCTTCCACATCGCAGCGCCGGCCACTACCTTGGCAATTCTGGTGGCGGCCGGCTCGGGCGCGGCAACGGGAAGACAGCGGCTGCGGATCATCGCCGGTATCCCGCTGATACTCGGCCTGGCCTGGCCGGTGTACCGCTGGTACCTGGGCCTGACGCAGACCGAGCCGGCGTGGGCGTACCTCTGGGGGCATCCCCCCGGGGGAAATCCCCAGGATTTCTTGGTGCCGCCAGGGTTTGTGCTGCTGGCCTTGGGCACGGCGGCTGCCGGTGGGCTGGCGTGGCCTATCGCGCGTATCGCTGGCGCCGACACGCGGCTGCATCCACACATCGCGGCGCTCCTCTACTGCTGGGCGCTCTGCGGTGTCTTCCTGCTCGCGGTCCCGCTGGATTACTCCGCCTTGCGTCCCCTCGACATGGCGACGCTCGCCGTCCTGCCGCTGGCCCTGCTCACCGCCGATCTGCTGGCGGTAGGCTTGGCCGGCCTGTTGTCGCGGCGCAGTCACTTGGTGGTCGTGGGCCTGGCGCTCCTCGCCGGTGTGCCAAGCATTGGATTTTACGCCGCAGCCGTCCACTACGAGGCGAACGCCGGTGGCCTGGGACTATCCGGGGCGGATGCCGCCGTCATCGCCGAGCTGCACCGGCGCGGCGCACTTAACGATCTCGTCCTCAGTAACAGTGAGAACCTTGATCGCCTTATCCTGTCAGCGACCAACAAGCGTATCGCCAGCGGCTGGCTCACCGAGTTGCGGGGTCATGCGAAACTGCTGCGTCGCCAATTCTTCGTCGAGCCGGCCACACTGCAACGCCAAAGCGAGTTACTTGAGGGACTTGGTGTGCGGTTTGTCCTGTACCGTCCGGGCCGAGGCCGGCCGCCGTATCCCTCTCCACTGCTAAGACAGGTTGCCGCCGGGGACACCCTGACCCTGTGGGAGGTGCAGCCGCCGCCATTCGAGCCGCTCAGGCTGGCAGCCGGCGATCTCGTGCGCGATCCGTTCGGCCAAATCTACGTCTATGACGGTCGCCACCGGCGCTGGATACGCGACATCACCACCTTCACCAGTCGCGGCTACCGGTGGGAGCAGGTTCAACAGGCCAGCGGCTGGCAGCTCTCCACCGTTCCGGAAGGCTACCCGCTGCCCAAAGCCGCGCCCGCTTCCGCCTAGCGCCGAGAGAGTGGCGGCCCGGTCGTCAACGTGCCGGGAGCCGCACGACCGAGCGGGTGTCCGAGGCCTCATAGATGGCGAGCGCCACGTCTACGGCCGTGCGTCCCGATTCGCCCGTGATCCCCGGCGCACGATCCTCGTCAATGGCCTGAATGAGATCGGCGACATGCGCCGCGTGGCCAACTGGCTGATCCGCTCCGTCCGCCAGCGGCACCGGCTCGCCGCCGATCTCGACCAGCGTCTCTCCGCGGCGGTCATCGAGCAGAATGTTGCCGTCCGTCCCGTGAATACCGATATGCGAGGGCAGGCCGCGGCGGGAGAGCGAGGTGGTGTACGACACCGTGGCGAGCGCACCACTGGCAAAGCGCAGGGTGGCCGCGAGGGTGTCCTCGGACTCGATGTCGTGCCGGAGCGTATCCCAAAATCCGGCCACCTCGACGACCGGCTCGCCCATCAGCCAGAGCAGCAAGTCCAGGTAGTGGACCCCCTGGTTCATCAGACAGCCGCGGTCGAAGGCGATCGTTCCCCGCCAACCGGCGCTCCGGTAGTACTCCGGGGCGCGATAGTCTTTGCCGACAAGGTCAGCGAAGACGATCTTGCCGAGCTTGCCTTCCTGGATCAATTGCCGGAGTTGCCGGTTGACCGGCTCGGTGCGGCGCTGGAACACGCAGCCGAGCTTCACTCCGGCCTGCTGTGCCGCCGCGATAGCAGCGTCGAGTTGGGCGTGGGTGATGCCGAGCGGCTTCTCGCAGAGGACATGCTTGCCAGCCTGTGCCGCCGCAATCACCCCGTCGCTGTGCGCGCCGCTGGGCGTGCAGATGCTCACCACGTCAATATCGTCCCGCGCGAGAAAGGCGTCAATATCATCTGTCGCAAACGGGATGTCCAGTTCGGCCTGGCGCTCCTTGGCGCGGTCCAGGATCAGGTCATACAGCCCGACGACCTCGGCACGCGCGTCGTTCGCTCGCACGCCGTTGATGTGGCTGGGGGCAATCACTCCACAGCCAATGATGCCCCAGCCGTACCGCTTCACCATGCAATCGCTCCCCTCAGCCTCGATTTCCCCGGCACCCGTGCCGCACGTTCGGTAACCGTCCACACGGCTCCGGCGTTACGAACTCAGCAATACCCGCGCACTATGATACACCCCTCGGTGCCGCGCTCAGCGTCCGGGCACGCGCCGGAGCCGGCCGTCGCGAGTCGGGTCCGCCGCGCTACACTGATGAGATTGCCCACAGACCGAGAAACGGCGCGATGGGAAAACACAGTCAGCGGAGCGCGCTGCCCACCAGTGAGACGAACCGCCTGTGCGGCGTTTCCGTCTACGACGTGAGCGACGGCCTCATTCAGCGGGAGACGATCTGCATGGACCTCGCCACGCTGCTCGTAGCGCCGGGGATCGAGTCGTGAGCGCCCCGGCTATACCGGAAAACCTCGGACGGACGGACGTCGCAACGGAGGGCGTGAAATCCGGCCTGAGCGAGCGCCGCGCCCGCAGCACCATCCTGCTCCTCGCCGCCAGCGTCGGGATCGTGATGACCGGTTACGGCATCATCATGCCCGTCTTTGCGCGCCGGCTGGGCGAGTTCGGCTCGGGCGTGGAAGCGCTAGGGCTGATGACGATGTCCTTTGCGCTGGCGCAGTTTGTGGCGGCACCGTTCATGGGCACACTGGCCGACCGCTTCGGCCGCCGCCCGCTCATTCTCGCCGCTCTGGCCGCCTATGTCGTCGCCAATATCGGATTTCTCCTGGCACCGACGGTAGCAGTGTTCACCGCAATACGGGCGCTCGAAGGGGCGCTGACGGCGGGGCTTTTCCCGGCGGCGATGGGCGTCGTGGGCGATGTCGTGCCGGATCGGCAGCGGGCGCAGTGGGTCGGCATCGTCATGGGCAGCTACGGCGCCGGGTTCATCTTCGGTCCGGTGATCGGCGGCGTACTCTACGACGGCTGGGGATTTGCCGCCCCGTTCGTAGCCTCGGCCGTACTGGCCGCCGCCGCGTTGGCCGCGGCGAGCGTGCTGGTGCCGGAGACGCGGCCGCGCGCGACACGACGACGAGCCGCACTGCGGCGCCAGCAGGCTGCCGCTCAGGGATTGACAGCGAGCGAATCGGTCTGGTCGTCGCTGCCGCGGCCGCTCTACTTCTTCGGGACGCTGCTGGCGCTCGACTTCGGCGGGGTCTTCGCCTTCGCCTACGTGGAGCCGCAGATGGTCTTCTATTTCTATGATGAGTTGGGCTGGAGCACCGTGCGGTTTGGCGTGGTCGCCGGCGTCTACGGCCTAGCGATGGTCATCGGTCAAGCTGGCTTGGGGAAAGCGAGCGACCGTTTCGGGCGTAAGCCGATCATCCTCGTCGGACTGCTACTCACGACGACCTTCTACTTTGGCGTCGGCTTCATTACCTCGTTCCCGCTGATGCTCTTGGTGGCGTTGGCGGCTGGCATGGGTGGCGCGCTCATGGCCCCGGCGTTGAGTGCCCTGTATCTCGACATCACCGCCGCGCAACACCGCTCGCGGGTGGTCGGGATCAAGGAATCGTCGGCGTCCCTGGGCGGCGTGGCCGGCCCGCTGCTCGTCGCGCTGTTGAGCGGCCTGCTCACTCCCCAAGGTATCTTCATCAGCGCCGGTGGGGTGGTGCTGGCGTTGGCTGCGCTCGCCACCATCGGGCTGCGCTCGCCACGCGCCGCCGCCGCGCCGCAGGGCATAGCTGAGGATGAGACTAGGCACTAGATGGGAGATGACGATGGTCGTAGGGCGCTTCCTAGCAATGATAGCCATGCTGGTATGGCGTCGTGACGACGGAAGGTATCTTCTGCTTCGCAGAGCGTCGAACAGAGACTATGCCCCCGGGCAGTGGGAGACCGGCTCCGGCAGACTTGAACAGGGAGAGGGCTTCATTGACGCGCTACGTCGAGAGTCCAAGGAGGAGTTGGGACGGGAAGTGCGCCTTGAGTGCATCTTGGGCACCACTCATTTTTACCGGGGTGACGCGGTACCGGAGAACGAGATGGTCGGTCTGAGCTTCGGCTGTTCGATTCCCGACGCCGCCGGACTCAGAGTAAGCGACGAACATTCGGAGCACAGGTGGGTCACGGCGGACGATGCGCAGGCGCTCTTCCCAGCCGACCATTGGCTGCCGGCGCTGATAGCCCGGGCCGAGGCGGTACGGAGTCTAATGCCGGAAGAGTTGTGCAGGCTGCACTGGGAGGGCGACTTCGAGTTCTAGCGCCAGCGGAAATGAGTGTTCGGACAGCTCCGGCGAAGTGGATGAACTGCTGGCCAGCACCCCTGCAGCCCCCTCCCGGCGGCGTAGCGGCGTGGTCCCGCGGTTAGGGCGCAGCCACGTTCTTGGCAACTGCGGGAGTTGCAACACCGTTTTGATGGAAAGTAGCCGTCTCGGTGCTGCTGCGGAGCGTCTCTTGCTGGAAGGCAAAGGCGTTGTGGGCATGGATCGACTCGGCAGCCTCGCATTCCGCCGCAAACCAGGCGATGTCTGGCAATTGCCGCAGCGCGACGACGGCATCGCGTAGCACGTCTTCGACGAACTTGGGATTGTGGTACGCGCGCTCGGTCACGTACTTTTCGTCCGGCCGCTTGAGCAGCGGGTACACCTCACAGCTCCCATGCGTCTCCAAGTCGGTGATGAGGTCCTCCAGCCAGAGCGACGCGCCCGGTACCGGCCGCACCTTGACTCGTAGCCAAGACCGCTGGCTATGGGCGCCGACCGTGGAGATTTCTTTGCTGCACGGGCAGAGCGTGGTCATGGGCACCTCGACGCCGGTGACGAGATCAACGCCGGCCGTCGTCAGACTGCCCGTGAACCGGCAGGCATAGGGCATGGCGCTGCGCTGCCCGGTCACGGGCGAATCCTTGTCCAGGAAGAACTGAAAACGCACGTTTACGTGGGCGCTGTGGGCCTCCAGCCGGCGGCGTGCGTCGGCCAGCAAGCGCTCAATCGCCCGCGCCGACCACGCCTGCTCCCGCCACTCCTCCAGTAGCTCGACAAAGCGGCTCATGTGGGTACCCTTGTCGTGCGACGAGAGGTCCACACTCAAGGCAATCGTGGCGGTGACCGGCTGGGTGTGCCCGTCCCGCTGGAGCACGCGGATGGGCAGGTGGAGGTCCTTGATACCAACACGTTGAACGGGGACCTGTCGCGCGTCAGGTAGCGCTTGTACGTCTTGCATCGTGATACTCGTATCGTGTGGAGAAAGCACCCCGGCGAAATTTCGTTAGACGGGACTGTAGCACGGCGCAGCCCGCTTTCACAATGCATGACCACGATTGCTACGCAGGATCACGGTGCTCCCGGCCGGCTTACAAGCGCACGGATCGGCGGCTAGTGGATGTATCCAAGTTGCCTCAGCGCAGCACGCAGATCGCCCTCGAACCGCCGGTAGGCCGGCACCGCTCTGAGCCGCGTGAGGTCAACACGCTCGCCGATCGCGTTCAAGTACGTTGTTACTTGGTGGCGGCGTCTCCTGCGTCCACCGACAGCTTCCCGCAGGGCATGATCGAGCGCCTGCTTTGGCTCTGAGAGGCGCTCGACTTCCTGCGGCCGGGCAGGAATCCCCAGCCCCTCGTCGTCGAGTATTGTTCCGAAAGCGCCGCGCAGGGCGTCTCCGTCTGCAAGCGCCCAGGCCTCAGTCTCTCGGACCGGTACGACGGCGACGCTGTGCGTGTTGGTCAGTCTCTCCTCTTGTCGGATCAGCCGAACTGCCGGCTCTATGCGCTCCTGCCGCGCTCTGTCGGCATCGCCGTTCGCGTCGGCATGAATGAAGAGGATATGGAAGGCGCCAATGTCTTGACGTGCAGCTTCGAGAATCCGGGTTGCCCGGTTACCGTCTTGATACGCTTTGGGAGCATCGAGTTCTCGAACATCCCCGATCTCTACTACGTCATTGGCGTGAAATACACAAAGGTTCTCCACTGTGCGATACAGAAGGCGTCCAAGTAGTCGGTAGTCCGTTGAGCCTTCCGCGAACAGAGCTAATCCAAGGTAACGCACGTAGCCTAACCCTCTTGATCAACCGTAGCAAGATACCGATCCACCTCAGCAGGGGTCATATATTCCTGGCCGGTTGGGCCCCACAACGAGAGTTTTTCCCATTGAGTCTTAGGCTGATTCTTAGGTTTCCTTATCGGTACTATGGATGTCTTGCGACTGACCGAGGCAGTACCTGGATCAACACTACTTCTCATGTCGGAAAAATGCATCTCATAGTCCTCGAGCGCAGCAAGCAGAACCGGGGAATGGCTGTTCACGAGCAGTTGAGCAAGCGGATCGTCTCGATCCACCTCAGCACTCGCCGGATCGGTGGCGAGGTCGCGCAGCCGCGCGATCAGAGACTTCAGGCGAAAAGGGTGTACACCGTTCTCTGGCTCCTCGAAGCAGACCAGCCCACGCTGTCGAGGATCGTGCATCAGGGTGAGCAGCGCCAATACGCGCAGGGTGCCGTCCGACACGACCCGCGAGCTAAACGGTTGCCGGTCGCGCATCGAAAGATCAACCCGATACTCCTGACTCCGCTTGTCTTCCACCACGTCCAGGTCCACCACGCTAGGGATGATGTCCGTGAGGTCTGCCGAGATGTCGGCAAGTGCGCCTGACGACCTTGTGTCGGTTCGAGTCTCGGCCTTGATCCGGGCCAACACCCTGGCCAGGTTCCTCCCGTCCGAATCCAGTTCCTCCGGGCCAATCGCCGGGCTAGGTTCCCGCAGTGCCGCAGGATCGAGCTGCAGGAATCGCCAGGATCGCAACTCCTCGCGCAAGGCATAGAGATGGGGGAATTCGGCGCTAGTGATACTTGAGAGGACCGTCGCCTCGGCCGCATCGGCCGGCCGCTGGCGGCCGGCTCGAAGGTCCTGGCGAATCTCGAAGCTCGTGACGCCTTGTGAATCAACCGTGGACAGCCAGGGAGTTCTGCGGCTATAGCGCATGAAAGTTCGCTTGAAATGTGGCGCCGGCTTCTTGCCGCTGGGGCGCCAGCGGTCCGCAGAGGCGAGGATCGGTGCTGCCTCCTCCCATGTTGTGACTAATCGCTCAATACCCCGGACATCTCTCCGCCGCTCAATACGGACCTCGTAACGGACCCTAGTGTGCTTGAGTTGTACCGTGGCACCCCACTGGTCGCGCACCTCAGGAGCCAGCAGTACCTCGACGGCAAAAGCCATTGCCTCTCCGGGAGAGCCATCGGAATGTCTCCGAAACAGCTCGTGCGGCTCGCCGCGCAAGTCGGTGACGGCCGTTCGGAGGTCCGTATCGGCCAGACGGGAGAGCAAGCGAATGGCATCGAACAGGTTGGATTTCCCCGAGGCGTTTGGTCCCAGGATCACGGTCAAGGGACCAACGTCCATACCAAAGTTCTCGAACGACTTGAACCCGTCAATCTCGATGCGCGTGAGCATCGTTCTTTCTCCCAGCCGCTACTCGACGGGATGCCAGGTGCGGTTGCTGCGCTGCAGCAGCATGTCGGCGGCGGCCGGTCCCCACGAGCCGGCGGTGTAGTTGGGGAAATCGCGTGGGGGCAGCGCCTTCCACACGTCGAGGATCGGTGTGACCACCGACCACGAGGCCTCCACCATATCGGCGCGGTTGTAGAGCGTGGAGTCACCGTTCATGCAGTCGTAGAGCAGGGTCTCGTAGCCGGTGCTGGGCGAGGCCTCACCCAAGGTCTCATACTGAAACTCCATCTGCACCGGCACCACCGTCACGGTCGTCCCCGGACGCTTGGCCTGAATACGCAGCGTGATCTTCTCATCGGGCTGCACGTGAATGACCAGGACGTTGGACTCCAGATCGTGGACCGCCGTATCGGCGAAGAGGCGCAGCGGCGCACGGCGGAAGGTAATGACAATCTGCGTATCGCGCTTGGTCAGTCGCTTGCCCGAACGGAGGTAGAAGGGCACGCCGGCCCAGCGCCAGTTGTCAATCGAAAGCTCCAGCGCCGCATAGGTTTCGGTCCAGGAGTTCGGGGAAACACCAGGCTCTTGCTGGTAGCCGGGCACCACCACGCCGTCAATCGTGCCCGCACCGTACTGCCCCCGCACGGTCTGCTGGAGCACCTGCTCCGGGGTCATGGGTCGGACGGCTTTCAGGACCTTGACCTTCTCGTTGCGGACCGAGGCCGGATCGAACGCCGCCGGCGGCTCCATGGCAATGAGCGTGAGCAGTTGGAAGAGGTGGTTCTGGAGCATGTCGCGGAGCGCCCCGGCCGTCTCGTAATAGCCGCCCCGGCCCTCGACTCCCAGACTTTCGGCGACCGTGATCTGCACGTTGTCTATGTAGCGCCGGTTCCACACCGGCTCGAAAATACCGTTGCCGAGGCGGAAGACCAAGATATTCTGGACGGTCTCCTTGCCGAGGTAGTGGTCAATCCGGTAAATCTGCTCTTCGTCAAAGACCTGGCTCATCCGGGCGACCAGTGCTTGGGCGGAATCCAGATCGTGACCGAACGGCTTTTCCACGATGACCCGGCGCCAGCCAGTCGCCCCCGGCGTGGTCTCGGCCAGTTCCGCCTGACCAAGATGGTCCACAATGACCTCGAACAAGCCCGGCGGTACGGCCAAGTAGTAGATGTAGTTGCCCTCGGTCTCCCATTCGGCGTCAACCTCGGCCAGCAGCGTGCGGAGGCCGGTGTACGTGGCGGGGTCATTGATGTCACCGCGCACGTGATAGAGGCGCGGGAGCAGGGATTCCAGGACGGTCGGATCAAGGGTGCCGACGTTGAAGGTTCGCACTGCATCCGCCATTACCTGGCGAAAGTCGTCGTGTCCCCACGGCTGGCGTGTCACGCCGACGATGACTAGGCGCTGGCCGACCAAGCCGTGCTCGACGAGATTGACGACCGTCGGCAGGAGCAGGCGTTTCGTGAGGTCTCCGGCAGCGCCGAAGATGACCAGCACACACGGCGGCGCGAGTCTCCCGGTTGGCTCAACCATGCTTGCCTCCGTCGGCGGGCCACGCTACAGCACCCGGCGCGCCACCGCCCGCCTGCGCCGGCCTCCCCACGTTAGCGCGGCATGCTCGTCATGCCGCTGGGCGGGATCGGGTCGGCAATGACAATGCCGCCGGGCGCCGGGACGCGCGAGAGCACCTGGCTGCCCGGGGGCACGATCTCGTCAATGGCGGCGAGGTCCTCGGCGGTCAGCTCCACCGACAGCGCACCCAGGTCCTCGCGGAGCTGATCGGGTGTGCGTGGACCGAAGTTGGCAGCGGTGACGCCGGGCTGGGCCAGCAGCCACGCGAGGGCCAACTGGCTCAAGGACAGTTGCTTGGCCTGCGCGATGGCCTCCAGCGCCTCCAGAACATCGTAAGCCCGCTCATGCTCGGCCGGGTCTACGAGTGTGCCGCGCCGAGCAAACCGCGAGTCGGCGGGCATGGGCTGGTCGCGCCGGTACTTGCCGCTGAGCCAGCCGCCACCGAGCGGGCTGTAGCACACGACGCCCAAACCATAGGCCTGGCAAAACTGGAGCATGTCGCCCTCGACCTCGCGGTTGAAGAGACTGTAGGCCGGCGCCTCAGTGGCGAACGAGGCGAACCCCAGGCGGTCGCTCGTCCAGAGGCCCTCACACAGCCGCCAGGCCGGGAAGTTGGAGGTACCGAAGTAGCGCACCTTGCCCTGCCGGCGCAGGTCGTCGAGAGCACGCAGCGTCTCCTCCAGCGGCGTGGTCGGATCGTGGAGATGGAGTTGGTAGAGGTCAATGTAGTCGGTGCCCAGCCGGCGCAAGCTCGCCTCGACCTGGGACATGATGTGATAGCGGCTGTGGCCCCAGTCATTAGGACCGTAGTCCATCTGTCGCCCGACTTTGGTCGCCAGCACGACCTGATCGCGGTGCCCGGCCACCGCCTGCCCCAGCAGCTCCTCGCAGCGGCCGAGACTGTAGGCGTTGGCAGCATCAAAGAAGTTGATGCCCACGTCGAGGGCCGTGCGGACCAGCCGTTGCGCCTCGTCGGCGTCGAGCAGGGCGCCAAAGTAGGCACAGCCCAAACAGAGCCGCGATACCTTAACCCCGGCCGTTCCTAGATTCACATACTCCATGCTCATGTCTCCTCAGACTGCATACTCGGCGGCTGGCCCTCCCTCGGCCCTCCCCCCGGATTGAGCTAACAGGGGAGGGAACGCGCCGTCCCCCCGCGCAGCGGGGGGACCATAGGGGGGCTAAACCCCGTCCTTCCGCTACGCAACACCATAGGCGGCAAGGGTCAGGCGGGCGATGCCATCCCAGCCCAAGCCTTCCGCGCGCTCCCGCGCCCGTTGTCCGGCGCGGCGCAGGTCGAGCGAGCGTGCCAACCGGAGCGCGTGCAGCAAGCCGTGCTCGCCGTGCGGTTCGTAGACGATGCCGCAGCCGTGACCGCGCAGCAGTTCCGGCAGGCAGCCCACCGCCGGCGCAATCACCGGCCGGCCGAAACCCAGCGCCAGGATCGCGGAGCCGGAGGTGAGGGTGTCGAGGAACGGCAGCACCACCACGTCGCTGGCATTGAGGTAAATCTGCATGTCGTCGGCGGGGATAGCGTCGTCGTAGGACTTCACCTGCAGTACCACCCGACTGTCCTCCGTGGCGCTGTCCGGCAGCCCGCCATGGTAGGTCCGGTGGATTCGACCGGCAATCAGCAGACGCGCGTCCGCCGCGTCGAGCGTCGTGAACGTCTCGATGAGCGGCGACACGCCCTTGTAGGCGCGGATGTTGCCGACGAAGAGGTAGACAAAATCGTCCGGGGCCAATCCCAACGACTCGCGCGCTTCCGCCGGGCTGATCTCATTGCGGTACGGCGTGATGAACTCCCCGTGGGGAATGATATGGACGCCATGCGTGCGCCCGAAGTATTCCTCCAGCAGCGTTGCCGCCTGTTGGCAGTGGGCGATGACCGCGTGCGCCAGCCGGCACGTCAGCAGGCGGATGGCGTGGTCAATCCAGGGGAAGGCCATCTCGTGGGGATACAGGTTGTGCATCGTCCACACAATCCGATAGCCCCGCACATACGCGACGATCAGCGCCGCGCAGAAGCTGACGAGTTGCAGCAGGGCAGCGGGCAGACGCTCGGCCGCATAGTGCGGCGCAATCCAGTTGAAGTGCAGCGCCTGGATATCGCTGCGGAACACGTGGTGCCAGAGGTTGAGCGACTTAGCCACCTCCAGCGTGACGCCGTGCTGCTCCAGCGCCTCGGCGAGCAGCCGGGCATAGGGGTTCCCGAACTGCCGGTCCATGTTGCCGGGGCCACCCCAGAAGAAGAGGACCTTCATCACCGTTCCCCCTTGGTCCTGCGCCCGGTCATCACGTCCACACTGCCTCATCCATCCGCCGGGAGGTCCACTGTCCGGCCGTTCTGCGATGATTCGTAAGCGCCGGAGATAACCTCCGTCGCGAGTAGCCCGATCTCACCAGGGTACGCCAATGATTCGCCGGCGAGGAGCCGGCGCGTCACGTCGTCAATCAAGGGCATGTGAACATTGTCGGGCGGGGTGAGGACCAGCCGCTCTTCACGCCGGTCCGTCTTGAGCAACAGGTGCCCGGCGGCGAGCGGCCCGGCGACGATGCTGCCGGCGGTGCCGTGAAGCTCGATCTCGATGTCGTCGTGCCGTCGGTCGGCATGTACGTTCCAGTTACCGGTGAGCACCGCGTGGCACGAGCCGCCGGCGCCCGTCGGATCGGGAAAGCGCACGAGCAGGGAGGCCGAGTCTTCGACGTCCCAGGTCCGCGCCAGCGTATCCGTCATCGCGCTGACGGCGCTGGGACGGCCGAGGAAGTAGCAGAGCAGATCGAGGTAATGACTGCCGAGGTCCATCAGCGGGCCACCTCCCGACTGCGCTTTGATCGTTCGCCAATACTTCGTATCGGTGGGCTGGAGGTCAACCCAAGAGGACATATTCACGCGGGCCAGAACCACCTGCCCAATGGCCGCCTCGTCTAGCCACTGCTTGATGCGCCGTATCTGCGGGAGATACCGGCGATAGTAGGCCACGGCAAACTGCACGCCGGCCGCCCGGCACTCGGCGACCATCCGGGCGCCTTCACCAGCGTCGAGCGCCATCGGCTTCTCGCAGAGCACGTGCTTACCGGCGCCGGCCGCCGCGAGCGTTTCGGGCAGGTGACGATCTACCGGGCTGGCCACGTAGACGGCGTCAATCTCCGGGTCCGCGACAAAGGCGTCGAGGTCCGTGTGGGCGCGTGTAGCCCCGAACTCCTCCGCAAAGCGCCGGCCGCGCTCCGCATCGGTGCTGTAGAACGCGGTGAGTGCGGCGAGCGGATGGTCCCGGATGGCCGGCGCAACGCGCTTGCTCGTAATGTCGCTACAGCCGGCAATGCCCCATCGTAGCGGCATACCTCCTCCTCCATGCGCCGAGGCGGCGCAATGCAGAGCAATGATAGCAGCGGCAAGCGGCGTCGTGGCACCGGCCGTCCCCCCGGCCGCCAATCCTGTAGGGGCGTCCCTTGTGGGTGCCCTCGCCTCGCCCCCGCCGGAATCCCCGTCCCCCCGCGTAGCGGGGGGGCCATATGGGGGCGATACTCATTTCCCCCCACCTCGTGCAGACGGGGCCGGGGGTGAGGCCTCGCCCTCGTCCCCCTAAAGTCCCAGCAGCCGCCGCGCGTTCTCGCCCAGAATCAGCCGCTTCGCCGCGTCCGAGATGTCCGCCGTGATAATCTTGCCGATTTGCGACCGGGGATCCATCAAAGGTGTATCCGACCCGAATACCACCCGCTCCGCTCCCGCCCCCGCCACCAGCTCCTCGGTCACGCCCGGCGTGCGGTACGTCGAGGCCGTTTCCAGATAGTAGTTCGGCAGCTCCCGCGCCGCCGCAATCGCCAGCTTCCGCGCCGGCGGCGTGTTCCCGCTATGCGCCGCCACAAACCGTGCGTTCGGAAACCGCCGCGCCGCCTCCGCCAGGTGCGCTGGCGAGCACCGCTCGTCCGTATGGTGCAGCACCGCCAGCCCCCGCGAGTCCGCAAAATCGTAGATCGGGTCCCACTCCCGGTCACTGATCTTGTACGGCGTGTGCGGCGCGTACAGCTTCAGCGCCCGGAATCCCAGCCGATCCACCGCCCGCGTCAGCTCGTCCAGCATCGAATCCGGCATTAACGGCGACACGTAGGCAAACCCGATGAACCGCTCCGGCCGCGCCGTGATGATCGCTGCCGTCCGGTCGTTCCCCCGGCGCCCGTCCAGGTGGAAAATGCCGAAGACGCACGACCGATCCACTCCCACCGCGTCCATCGCCGCCACCATGGTGTCCACGTCGTCCACCATCCCCACGCCGTCCCACAGGCCCGCGTGCCCGTGGAAGTCAATCACCTCGATCCCGCCGATCACGCTGCCCCCTCCCCCGCCAGCAGCCGCGCCGCGTTCCCCGCGCACACCGCCGCCAGCTCCGCCTCCGTCAGCGTCGTGTGGTGCAAGTAGTACAGGATCGGTCCCAGCTCATACCGCGGATACCACGAGCCGTACAGCAGCCGCTCCGCGCCGAACTCTGCACACAGCGCCTCCACGTCGCCCAGCGTCTCGTAGCGACTCAGCTCCAGGTGCAGCTGCGGCAGCAAGCGCATCAACGGCCGCACCAGCAGCACGTGTTGGTAATGCACCCCCGCCAGCACCACCCGCAAGTCCGGGAACCCGCGCAACGTCGTCGCCAGCTGTGCCACGTCCACCTCCGGCAGCGGCACGCACAGCGCAATCCCCTGCTCCTGCAGCCAAGTCAGCGCGTCGCCATACACCCAGTCGGCAAACGGCACCCCCTGCCTGGTCAGATCGTGCAGCCGCACGCTGCGGAGCAGCCCCCGCCCGTGCAGCTCGCGCAACTGCGCCAGCGACGCATCCGTCGGCGACACCACGCACTGCGGAATCAGCCGCCCCTCGTGCCCCGCAAGCGCCTCGAACAGCAGTTCGTTTCCCTCGACCGTGCTCTTCGTCTGTGCGTAGACGTGATGCACCACCGCCCGCTCGATCCCGTGCCGGTCCAGCGCCGCCAGCAGCGCCGGCGCGTCCGCCGCCGGTGACGGCTGATCGTGCCAATGCCCTAGCGCCACGTTCGCATCCACCACCGCGACCCGCGGCCGGAACCGCAACCCCTCGTCACTCATACCCCAACCTTACCACCGCCACCAAGCCCGCCTCGGCATCACTGCGGCGCAAGCCGCAAGCCACCCCCTCTCTACATGGTGGAGAGGGGGCCGGGGGTGAGACCCGCGCCCCTCACCCCAGACTCTGCAGAACGGTCAATTCTCTTGCTGCCCCTGGTAGAATGAGACACATCGCTACAATACGGAGCGTGAGTTCATTATGACCGAATCTGGCGTCACGGCAAAGGGGCAGATCACCTTGCCCAAGGCTGTGCGGGAGGCCCTCGGCGTGCAGACCGGGGACCGCGTGCGCTACATCATCCAGAATGGGGAAGTGCGGATCAGGCCGGTCCGTCCCGTGAGTCGGCTCTTTGGTGTCGTGAAGTACGACGGCCCGCCAGTGAGCCTGGAGGACATGGAGCGCTCCATCGCAGCCGGGGCCTGTAAAGCCTGACCGCCAT
Organism: Chloroflexota bacterium; assembly: GCA_022826725.1. Taxonomy (GTDB): domain Bacteria; phylum Chloroflexota; class UBA11872; order UBA12225; family JAJDUF01; genus JAJDUF01. The sequence continues at coordinate 164,769 of JAJDUF010000016.1, read as the reverse complement.
TAAATTTGAGCCGGCTTGGCCGACCCCAATGATGCAGAGGCGAGCAAGTGATTGCCATAGACACAAATGTGCTCATTCGTTATCTGGTGCGTGACGACGCCGAACAGGCGGAAGCGGCCCGGGCGTTGTTGGTGGAGTTGTCTTCGGAACGCCCCGGCTTCATCTGCCGCGAGGTCACCATCGAGGTCGTCTGGGTGCTGGAACGGGCCTATAGGCTGGCCCGCGATGAGATTGCAACCCTACTGGATGAGTTGATCGCTACGGAGGGTCTCGTCGTTGAGGCTGCCGACGCGGTAACGCAGGCGGCTTCTGCCTACCGCCAGGGCGGCGCCGACTTCTCGGACCTGATGATTCTTGCGGCGGCCAAACGGGCCGGAGCGCAGCCGCTCTATACCTTTGACCGCACCTTTGCGCGGTTGGCAGGAGCGGCATTGGTGGAAAGCGCGACAGGGGGCAGGTCGCCGTGAAGGACGCCTAAACCCTCACTCATGGCCCTACCTTACCACCGCCACCAGGCCCGCCTCGGCATCACTGCGGCGCAAGCCGCAATCCACCCCCTCTCCAAATGTTGGAGAGGGGGCCGGGTGACGGGCCAAAGCCGCACGGATAGCGCCAGGTGTGGTGCGGCTTTGGCCCGTCAGCGGGTGAGGCCCGCCGCCCTACCGATAGGCTCGTGACTGCAAGCGATACAGTTCGGCATAGAGCTGCTCGTTCCGCATCAGCTCGTCGTGGCTGCCCTGTTCGAGAATGCGCCCCTTATCGAGCACCACAATATGGTCCGCCATCCGCACCGTCGAAAATCGGTGTGAGACCAGGATCGTCACCGTGCCCCGACGCTCATCCCGCCGCGCCTCGGCGGCAATCCGCTCGAACAGCGCGTGCTCCGTCTGTGCATCAATGGCCGCCGTCGGCTCGTCCAGGATCACCAGCAGCGGGTCCAGCCGCATGAAGGCCCGCCCCAGCGCGAGCTTCTGCCACTCACCGCCCGACAGGTCCACCCCGCCATCCCAGTCCCGGCCCAGCTGCGTTTCCAGTCCGGCGGGGAGCGTGCTCGGTACGTCGTCGGCGCCGGCCCGCGCCAGCGCCGCCTCGACCGCCGGAACGTCATCAATGGCCGGCAGTTTGCCCACCCCCACCGTCTCGCGGGCGACGAACTCGAAGCGGCTGAAGTCCTGGAACCCCGTGCTCAACCGCGGACGCCACTCGTCCACCTTGAAGCGGCGCAGGTCAATGCCGTCGGCCGCAATCCGCCCCGCGTCCGGCTCATAGAAGCGCGACAGCAGCTTGACCAACGTCGTCTTCCCGGCCCCATTCTCGCCGACGAGCGCCACCACGCCGCCCGCCGGCAGCGCCAATGAGACGTCGCGCAGCACCAGTGCCTCCGTGCCGGGGTAGCGGAAAGTGAGGTCCTGGACTGTGATCCCCTGCGTCAGCCGCGCCGGAACCGGCGCCGGCTCCCCAGTGACCTCCTGCTTGCGCTGGGCGTAGTCCTCCAACCAGAGATAGCGCCGCGCAACACTCAAGGACCACACAAGCCCGGAGCCGTAGGCGATCACCTGCGACAGGACCCCGTGCGTCTGCGAAGCCAAGCTGATGGCGAGCAGCACGTCGCCCGGTGTGGCCAGACCCTGGATCGCGCGGACGAGCACCAGGGCGATGGCGCCGATATAGCCGACGGCGAAGAGGAGTGACCCCGCGGTCTGCAGCCCCATGATCTGCCAGTCGCCCCGCTCGCGGTCGCGCATCTGGGCCTCGTACACGGCGCGGTGCCTCGTGAACAACTCGTCCCGCAAGCCGAAGATCCGCACTTCCTTGCCGGCCTCCGCCGAGGTAGCAATCCCGAAGATCTGCTCGCGTAAACGCACCCGCTCGGCGGTGATCTGGTCCGTCCGTCGCTTGATGGCCAGGCCGCGTCGCTCGGCCAGCGTCGAGCCTGCTCCGAACAGGGGCAACAGGAGCAGCAACGGGTGCAGGCCGGCGAGCAGGATGGCACTCCCCACCAGTTGCACCACAATCTGAATCACCTGCCCCGCCGCATTCGTCATCCAGGCCAGACTGCCCCGTCGCTCGCGCAAGATGGCCATCTCGTCGAGGTAGGCGGGCCGTTCGTGATGCTCGAGGCCGGCAATACCGGTGGTCAGCTCCATCAGCCGTTTGTCAATCAGCGCCCCCGCGCGCTCCACGACGGTAAAGATCAAGGTCACGTAGAACTGCAAGTTGACAACGGCCAGCCCCGCGGTCGCCGCGATGATGATGGCTGCGACAAGCCCGGCGCGCAGGTCCAGCGCCACCGCCGCGTCGGCGAGCAGCTTCAGTCCCACCGGGACCACCAGCCCCTCCAGGGACATGATGAAGGCCGATACCAAGAAGACCACCGCCTGCCAGGGCGCCGCCCGCAGCCCGAAGGCCATGAGCACGCGAAAACCGCGCCAGTGTTCGCGCATGATCCTATGCCCCAGCCCCTTCACTTAACTGAAGCGCCTTCTCCGTGGTATCTCTGCTCCCGTTCTCCCCGGCATCGAGCGGCGCGCTGGGGTCATCGCGAAACCGGCTCGCCTGCAGGGTGTACATCTGCGCGTACTGCCCAGCCAACGCCATCAGCTCGTCGTGGGTGCCCTGCTCCGTGATCCGGCCGCCTGCGAGCACGCAAATGCGGTGCGCCCGTCGCACCGTCGAAAACCGGTGCGAAATGATGACCGTCGTCAGCCCGGCCGTGATCTCCAGAAAACGGTCGTAGAGCGCGGCTTCCGCCCGCACGTCCAGGTTCGCCGTCGGCTCGTCGAGGATCAACAACCGTGCTCCGCTCTCGACCGCGAATAGTGCCCGTGCCAGTGCCACCCGCTGCCACTGCCCGCCGGAGAGGTCGGCCCCGTCGGTGTAGCGCCGAGACAGGATCGTATCCCACCCCCGCGGCAGCGCCTCGATCAGCTCCAGCGCCCCGGCCTTGCGCGCCGCGGCCGTAAGCGCGGCCGGATCGGGCGCGGCATTCGGTGCCCCGAGCCAAATGTTCTCGCGCGCCGAGAGCGGGTACTGCACGAAGTCCTGGAAGATGGCTGCGACCTGCGCCTGCCATGCGTCCGCGTCCATCGCTTGCAGGTCATGCCCATCCACCGCGATGCTGCCCGCTCCCGGGTCATAGAGCCGGCAGAGCAGCTTGATTAGCGTCGTCTTGCCGGCGCCGTTCGCGCCCACGATCGCCAGCGACTGCCCGGCCGGAATGGTCAGGTCGAGCCGGTCCAGCACCACCTCGGTCTGCCCGGGATAGCGGAAGCTCAGCCCCCGACACTCGATGCCATCGTGTGGGCTGCCCGGGGCCGGGCGGAAGCCGCTGCCGCGCTGGCTCCGGTCGGTGAAGCGTCGTTCCAGCTCCAACACCGGTAGCAGGGACACCACGGCGTAGGCCAGTCGCGTGTTCTGGTCCGAGAAGTTGAACGCAATGCTGTCCAGCACTGCCCGGGCGTACACGGCCAGTGCCGCTAGGCCGATGTTGCCCTGCGTGGCCGCCCATGCCAGCAGCACGAGTGCCCCCAAGTTGGCCGCAGCGTAGATGAGCGTCATCAGCCAGATGATCGGCCGTCCCAGCCGGTTCTCGTGCCACAGCGGCACCATCGCCCGCTGAAACTCCCGATGGAAATGGCCCACCAGCCACTTTCCCAAACCCCAGATGCGTACCTCTTTCGCCGGCTCCGGAGTCAGCGCCAGATCACGGAAGTAGTCGGCACGGCGCACGGCGGCCGACTGCCCGAGGCCGACGTGCGCCACCCGGACGATCTCCTTCTGGCTGAAATACGTGATGGAAACCGACAGGATCAGCATGACTAGCGCCAACGCCCAGTGAAACGTCACGAGAATCAGCGCCGAGCCGGCCGCCACAAACCACACCGGCACCAACGTCGCCAGCGCCCGCACCGCCTGCTTCGGGCGGTAGTAGGACATGCCGACCCCTTGCGCCGCCTGAATTTGGTCGAGGTTGACCGGGTCTTCGAGGTGGGCAATCCCGTGTGGCCGACCGACGGCCAGAATCACGCGCTCCTGCAAATGCAGGTCCAGGTAGCGCCCGAGGGCCATGCCGAGCACTTCCTGGGCCGGGCCGAGCACCTCCAGGGCGATGAAGAGCGCGCCGGTGACCACCAGCCAGGTCAGCGTGAGCCGCGCGGCCGGCGAGTCCAGCCCTCCCTCCATCGCCGCCGGAATGGAGCCGATCAGCAGCCCCGTAACCACGGTCAGCGCGATCGGCAGGAGCATATCGAGCGCGACGACGAACGCGAGGCTGATCGTGCGCGCCAGATGCACCCGCGGCAACAGGCGCAAGAGCGCAACGGTGCCCGCGATGGCCGGCGGCAACGGCCGGCGCCAGCGCAGCCAACGCATCACCATCCGCCGCAAGGAGGGTCGTTCCATTGGCCGATGATACCACCCCCATCACCCCACCCCACCGGGCAACCACAGCGGGTCTAATCCCCGCCCCCCGCAGTGCGGGGCGACCATAGGGGGGCCGGAGGGTGAGTCCCGCGCCCGCAGCATGCCCCGTCATTCCCGCGCAAGCGGGAATCCAAGCCCTCTCCCAGCCTCCCAACACTACGGGCCGAAAATACACATACCCCGGCCTTTGAGATATGTTACATTAGCACCAACGTGCAGACTAGGAACGCCGCGATAGCAGTTCTGATAGTTGCCATTGTCACGGCTTACGCTCAACCGGGCCTTGTATCAGCGCAGATTTCTGTGCTTGATGTGGATACCACTTCAGCTACTGGGGGATTCCTGGACTGGGCCAGGACTGTCCAGTCACTGGCCACGGTTGCTGCAATTGTGGTCGGTGGGATTCTCGCCTGGCGCAATTTACACCTCTTCAGGTCGAGGGAGCCTCATGTCACTATCACCCACCAGATTTCACATCGGTTCATCGGCGCCAGGTACGTGCATATCGCGGTGACTGCGACTTTGCACAACAGTTCAAGGGTCAACGTAGAATTCCGCGATGGGGCCTTTACCTTGCAGCAAGTAGCACCGGTGTCGGATGAAGATGTCGAGGGCCTGTACGCGCAGGTATTTGTGGAGAGAGAGCAAGAATACCTTCAGTGGGCTACTTTGGACAATGCTCAACGTACTTGGGACGAGGATGAACTTGTCGTGGAGCCGGGAGAATCCGAAACCGAGACATACGAATTCATAGTGTCAAGGGATGTGGAGTCGGTTGTCATAACCACACACTTTTACAATTCGAGGGTCTTGGGAAAGATACCCGCCGGTACCGAGCCGCAATACGCGCCAAGGCGCAGAGGACGGCTACGGTGGTGGCGAGAGGTCAGAGGCCCGCTCGGATGGAGCAGGACCACGATCCATGATATTATGCCTAGTGGCGACCCTGCGGCAGCCGTGGATTCCGCAGTGGACGAGAGGAGCGCATCCGATGCCGAGTAAGAGAAGACCGGTCATCATTAGCGAGCCGCGCAGCCCCAAGCATATCCCTCCCAAGTCTGACCTGTGGGACCCACGGAAGCCCCCAGGCGGCAAGCCGTCACCGCGCAAGAAGTCCCCTCCTGAGCCAGCTACGCTGAAGGACTAGCCGCAGCACTAACTTCTCAGCCCTCGTCCCGCTTGGCTGGCTTAGGCTTTGAGGGCAGTCGCCCTCGCAACTGTCCTCCCGGTGGCTTACGCGAGTCCCCGGCTTTGGGAGGTACTGTCCTCGGGACCTTTCCCTTGCTGACCAGTATCCCCTTCTCAAGCAGTACCTTGACCTTGACCACATCGGACACGTCTTCTCTACGCTGCTTCTTGGACAATATAATGCCTCCTTACGAAACGGTTACTATAAGTGTAGCTGGACTCTGATGCGACCGACCAATAGCGACTGTACCAGAGTCCAGTTCATCCCTCGCCGCCGCCCATCCTGCTAATCCTCTAATCCCATAAATCCTGATGCTGACAATTCACCCCAGCAACCGCCCCACCGCCGCCTCCACCCGCGCGCCCTCCGCCGATGATCGAAGCCACCGCCGCAACTCCCGCCGTGCAATCGTCACCGTCACCCGGTCTCGTCGCTCACGCAGGCGGGCCAGCTCCCGCGCCGCCCCCGCGGCTGCCGCCTCCCCCGCCGCCGCGATCTCCCCGTGCAGCGTCTCCGTCCCGTCGTACTCCGGGATGGGCAGCTTCCACAGCTGCTTCTGCAAGTGGCGGGCGCCAAACTGGCCTTTGGCCATTAGGGGCTGCACCGCTGCATACAGCGCGTCACTGTTGATGATAGCGAGTAGGTAGTTTGCTTCCTCAACACTCTTGCAGTCAGCCCAGAACAGCGTGTAGTCAACTAGCGTACCGTTGTCTTGCAGTAGGGCCGCAGTCGGCACGCCCGAACTGGAATACACCACTCGCACGGGGCGTTCGTCGGGGTTGCGTTGCCATTCCAGTTGTGACGATAGCTCGCGGTGATAGTCCAGCCGGCCCAAGAGGTTCAGCTTGTTGGCGCGTGCTTTGTGCTGCTCCCACAGGCCGCTAATCGTCTGCCAACGTGCCCGCATCAGCGGCGCCAGCCCGCCAAGGCCAACACCACCGACTCCGCTGTCGTCGGCCGGGAGACTGGTGTTGCCGCGGCGCAGCGGCAGGACTGCCTTCAGTGGGTCCAGCGTGGCGTAGGGCACCACCGTCTCGCCCAGATGCACGTCGTGGACATGCTGGGTTTCTATAGTCTGGTCGGTGAGGGGCCTCAGCTTCAGGTCTCTCCACGGACTCTTATCTTGTGAGCCACGACGCGGTTTTACGGTGATCGTCTGGCCGGCCCGCACGATGACCGTGCTTGCGGTTTCGTGGACGAAGAACAGGCAGCGCGGCACGACAGTTGCGCCTTGCCGGGCGTAGCCGGCGTAGGCCGATTCGCCCTGCTCCGAGGTATCGGTGATGGCGACGCTGACACGGCGCACATCGGCCGTGTCCGTCTTCCCCAGCCAGCGTTCCACCTGGCCCGTGAGCGGTCCCACTTCTCCTACCCGGCTCGCGCCGCCCGTCCGCCGGGCAAAGACCACCGCCGCCGCGATGGGAAAGAAGGTGTTCGGTTCCAGCTTTTCCAGGTCCCAGGCCGCCTTATAGCCGAAGTCCACCGTCAGCGCGCTCCCACCCCCGGCCACGTGCCACGCCCCACTGCGCCACTTGGCATACTGGCCGGTTTGCAGGGCGCTATGCGGCAGCACCATGCCGATCACGCCCCCGCCCTTCAGGTACAGGTCGGCGCTGCGCGTGAAGAACAGCCCCGCCACGTCCTGATGCGTCGCGTACCGCCCACCCGTCCAGATGTCGTACTCGTTCTTGCTTTGCTGCTCCAGCGCGGTCCGCAGCGTGCTCGCCGTTTTGTTGTAGTTCAGCCACGGCGGATTGCCGATCACCACGTCCACCTTCCGCTGCGCCAGCGCCACCGGCCGCACCAGGTTGCGCGTGTAGTAGGCCCAGATGTGATCGCTACCCTCCTCGTGGAGGCGCCGCATCTTCTCAATGGTCTCCGTTAGCATCTCTCGCTCGCCCGAATCCTCGAATAGGTTGTCGGTCAAGTCCCATTTCGGGTCATCGCCGCGCTCGATGGCGCCAGCGGTCTTGCTCATCAGCGCGTCAAAGTCCTTGGCCTGTTCAACCAGCCGGCGTGGAAAGAACAGGATTGTGCCCTGCCCGTCGTGGACATTGATGGGTACGGCGCGGTCAGCGAATAGCTCGCCTGCGCGCAAGCCAAGCTGTAGGGCATCGCCGAGATACACCGGTACCGCAATTCCCTTGTCGTACCCGGCGTCGCTGGCGGCCTGGATCGCCGGCCGCGCGGCCAGTACCCACGCCGCCCGCGCCAGATGTACCGCCACCGGATGCACGTCCACCCCGGTCACCGCGTCCAGCAGCGTCTCCAACGTTGCGCCCGGTTCGCGGCCCTCCCGCTCTGCCGCCTCCAGGAAATGCGCCACCGCCTCCACGACGAACGTGCCCGAGCCGCACGCCGGGTCCAGTACCCGCTGCTCCAACGGCTGCTCGACTAGCTCTTGCACCATTACGCGAGCCAGCCACGCCGGCGTGTAGTATTCGCCCAGCGTCCGGCGCTCGTCCGCCGGAATCACCGTCTCGTACAACACGGCCCCGATGTCGGCCGGCGCCTTGCGCCACGCAAAGCGGGCCAGCCGGCGCGCCAACGTCCGGATCAGCGGCAGCCCGTCCGCCACCTCCGTCGGCCACGCAAAGAAGTCCGACTCCACGATCCCGTGCAGGCCGGTCGCGTTCTGCAGTTGCCGCCCTTTCAGCAACCCTTCCGCGTCGTGCTCGGCTGTCACCGCAATCTTGATGCGGAACGTCGCCTGCACCGCCAGACCGATCACCGCCGTCAGGTACGTGTGCCGCACGAACAGGTCGTCTAAGCCTCGCCGCGTGCCTGCCACTTCCCCCAGGGCCGCCCGCAGCAGGTTGTCCCACAACCGCCGCTTCACCTGGACCGTCTCGCTCTGCTTGTGCCGGTCGTACAGCGCCCGCAGGCGGTCAATATCCTTGCGGTAGTGCGTACTGTCCGGGCTAAAGTGTTCCTTGACACTCTTGCGGTCGAGCAGGGTCACGTCCTGCCGGGCGAAGAGCGCCCGGTCCCGTAGCCATTCGTACAGCCGGACCCCGCCCCCATCCTTGGCGTCCAGCCTGAAGCCATCCCTGGCCGTGTTGACCGCCCCGGCGCCGGGCCAGCGCAGCAGCCAATACTTGCCGTCCGTCAGGATGCCCATGCGCGAGCGTTTGCCCTCCCGCTCCGACTGATCGAGGTAGTCATCGAGCTGCTCGACATAACGCTCGTCGGGACTGAAGCCGGCCCGCGTGCCAATCCGCCGCTTCACCTCGACGAACGTATCCAGCGCCGTCAAGTCCACCGCCCGCCGCGACGCCTGAGCTGGCGGGTTCTCCTCGACGATCTGGTCCGCCCGCGCCAACCCCGCCCCGATCAGGAAGTCCCGCACCGCGCTCGTGATATTCGCTTCCGCCTCCGCCTGCTCATGCCGCCGCAGAATCTCCCCCGCCAGCCCGTCATAATCCACCTCACCCCCGCCCCGCTCTCCCACCATCACCACACCACCTTCCCCACACTCCCACTACGGTACCACCCCACCCCGCCTCCCCGGGCCACGAGACTCATCCCCCTTCCCTTCAGGGAGGGAGCCAGGGGGTAGGTCCGCTCCATCCTGCTAATCCCCCATCCCCCAAATCCTGATGCTGACAACATACACCCCCTCTCCAAATGTTGGAGCGGTGTCCGGCCCACGCCGCACGGTTGGTGCCAGGTGTGGTGCGGCTTTGGCCGGTCAGGGGGCCGGGGGGTGAGGCCCGTCCCCCAATCCTGTCCATCCTGTCCATCCATGTAAATTCCCCCGTTGTCTTTCCCCGCCTCCCGCCAATGTGTACCCACTGACGGGGATTGGCAGTTGCAAGCCCCTCTTGGAGCACCGGGCAACCGCCCGGCAGGGACCCACTCGCATTATCATGCTAGTCAACGACGGTGGCACCGCCACCCAGCCGAAGGCACCGGGTCATGACCGCCCTCTCGCCAGCACGGCGGGAGCGCCTTGTCGTGACCGCCTGCGTGCCGCCCATCTGGCACCGGGTCAGGAGCGACCCCACGCCGCCCTGTGCGCGACGTGGCCTGGCCGTCCGCGTGCCGCCACGAGGGCACCGGGTGCTGACGTACCCCCGGCCACCACGGCCGAGGCGCCGGGTCAGTACCGTCTGTGTGCCGCCCATCTGGCACCGGGTCAGGAGCGACCCCACGCCGCCTTACCCGCGATGTGGCCTGACCGTCCGCGTGCCGCCACGAGGGCACCGGGTGCTGACGTACCCCCGGCTATTCCGGCCGAGGCGCCGGGTCAGTACCGTCTGCGCGCCATGGCGAACGCCACCGTCGCCTTGCCGGCCGGCCAGTACCGGCTGCGCCAGGAGGGCTTGCCCCGCGTCCCTGCCAATCCCCGCACCCTCACCCACTTGCACACCCACCAAGACACTATCCACGCCCACCCCCGGTACCGCCGCACTACCAGGTACGACCAATCCATCCCCCGCCCCGCTTCCGACCGCCGCGTGGACTCCCCTTCCCTGAAGGGAAGGGGCCGGGGGTTAGGTCCAAACCACACCACCCACCAAGTGCATCCTGCCATCCAAGTACCGCCCTACCCGCGGCCTTGCTCCACCGCGGACACGGGCCTCTCAGCGCAACACCCCTCCCGCGCCCCCCCGCACCTCGACTCCCCCTCTCCAACATTTGGAGAGGGGGCCAGGGGGTGAGGCAAAACCTACCCCACCGCCCCCTCCAACGCCGTCAGCACCGCCGCCACGTGCGACCGGTCCATCGGCAGCGAGAGCGCACACATGCCCAGGCCCGACGACAGCATCACGCCCTGCGCCAAGAGTTGCAGGTATACGCGGTACGCCTGTTCGCCATCGGCCGTCGCCAGCGAACGGTAGTCGCGCAGCGGCTCCGCCGTGAAGTGGATGCCGAACAGCGACCCGTCGCCCACGGCCTGCGCCGCCACGCCCAGCCGCCCGAACAGCGCGTTCGCTTCCGTCCGTAGCTCGTCGCCCAGCGCCGTCAGGTGGTCATAAGCCGCCGGCGTCAGCGTCCGCAGCGTCGCCAGCCCCGCGGCCAGCGCGACCGGATGGCCGTGGAACGTCCCGCTGTGCATGTAGCCCGTGCCGCCCCGCGCGTCGTCCAGCAGGTCCATCAGGTCCGCGCGCCCCCCGAACGCCCCAATCGGAAAGCCGCCCCCGATGATCTTGCCGAACGTGGTCAGGTCGGGCCGAATACCGCACTGCTCTTGCAGCCCGCCCGGCCCCACCCGGAACGCCACCACCTCGTCCATCACCAGCAGCAGGTCGAGTTCTTCTGTTATCAGCCGCATGTGGCGGATGAACTCCCGGTCGGCGTCCAGGACGCCCGCGCGCGGATCGAGCCATACCGCTGCCAGCTCGTCACGGTGCTGCATCAACAGCCGCTCCACCGCCTCCGGGTGGCTGTACGGCAGGATCACCGTGTCCTCCGCTGCCCCCCGCTCGAACCCCCGCCCCTGCGGCACCGCCTGCGGCGCGGACTGCGGTCCCGCCTCGTCCAGCGGCGGGCCGACGCTGACCTCGAGCGCATCCACCCGCCCGTGAAACGCTCCCTCGAACTTGGCGATCTTCTGCCGCCCCGTCCACCCCCGTACCAGCCGCAGCACGTTTTGCGCCGCCTCGCCCCCCGACCCGGCAAACCGCACCCGCTCCAACGACGGCACTCGCTCCGTTATCTCCCGCGCCAGCTCATACTCCACCGTCGTCGGCCCGCCCAGCGCAAACCCCTGCGCCAGCTGCTCCTGCACCGCCTCCAGCACCGCCGGTTGCCGGTGTCCGAGCACCCCCGCCGTGTGGTGGTTGGCGCAGTCCAGTAGCCGCTGCCCGTCCAGCGTCGTGACGTAGCACCCCTCACCGGAGACCAGGAACAGCGGATACGGCTTGCTGAAGTACGCCCCTTTCGCCACCCCGCCCGGCATCACCGTCCGTCCCAACTCATACTGCCGCCGCGACCGCGGATTCCGCGCCGCGTAGTCCGCCTCCAGCGCCTCAATGGACACCGCCCCCCCGCTCGCCGGCGCAGCCCCCGTCGCTGTCTTCATAGCCACCTCGCCTTCTCAAAGCTGCTCGATGAACGCCAGTTCGTCCCGCAGCTCTTCGGCCGTGCTGTTGTGCTCCAGGTGCTTCACCGCCGCGAGCCGCTTCACCTGCGCGTGGAACGGGCGCGGCAGCGTTCCTTGCCCCACGTGCAGGTGCGAGTCGTTCCGGCCGCGATGCCCACCGAGATAGTTGTCCGACCAGTGGACGTGCTTAATCAGATCCCCGCCGACGTCGAGGAACTCCTGCACCCGCTGCGCCTGCGCCGCCAGGTCGCTCGTTGCCACCGCGCACGTCGTCGCGTGACTCGTATCCAGGCACAGCCGCACGTTGTCGCGGTCAATTGCCGCCCACAGCTGCCGCCACTCCTGCGGGTCCCGCCCCAGCTGGTAGAGACACTGGCTGCGGTCCGCCCGCTCCGCCGGAATGTGCGCCGGCACGGGCGGCCAGTAGAACACCACGTTCTCCAGCACCAGTTCAAAGTCCTTCGGCCGCGCGTGGTCTGCGATCCGCTGTAGCCCCGCCACCGTCCGGTCCCAGTCGCCGACCTCCTCCCCCTCGAACGACACAATGCCCATCGAGTGGATCACGCCGCGCACAGCCCCCACGTCGCACGCGACGTCAATTGCGCGCTGCACGGACTCGATGCTCACTTCCCGGCGCGCCGCGTCGAACGCCCCGACGTTCAGCCGCCCGGCGTCGTCACCCGCCGGCAGATGCACGCTGTACAGGTGGGGCGCATGGCTCGGCGGCAGCCCCACCTCCCCCGCCGCGCTCACGGAAACCTCCACACCGAAGCCCAGTTCGGCCACTGTGTCGGCCGGGGTAGCGACCGTCGTCAGGTACTCGGGTTGGCTCGCACTTCTGTTCATCCTTCCCCTCCTTCTCCTTACCACGGCAGTTCCCATCGTGAATCCGAAGGACACACGCTGGCAGTAAGCGTAGGGTGCCAACCGTCTCTCGTCAATCCTGCCATTAAGGTGAGTGGAGTCCGTCGAGCGGCTGCATCGGTCAATACTGTCCTCACCAAGAGGTGGTGGCAGGGTGTCTCTGTGAGTGGAGGCTCGGCTATCAAATAGCCATCAAATAAGATTCAGGCCCAGAAGGGAAGGTACTTCGCGTACTTCCTACCCTGGTGAGGGTCGAAGGGCTTTATCCGCTCTGCTTGCAGAGCGTCGCCGATGATACGGGAGGCGGTGGCGATGTTGCGCTGCGCTATGCCGAACCGTTTTCGGATGCTGGCGTTCGTCATCAGCTCGCGCTCTACATAGCGCAGACAAGCATGAAGGTTGCTGGTTAAGCTACCCACACTCGGGCTTATCTTTACGCCCCCTAGATCGCGCCCTACTGACAAGCCTCCAAGCCGAGCTCGTCGAGGTCGTTGTCCGCCACATCCAGCAACCCAGCCGGTACGCAGCCGGTAAATTCGTTGCTGGAGAGGTACAGCAACGCTAGTTCAGGCAGATTGACCAACTCAGCAGGGATCACGCCGCTCAGTTGGTTGTTGTCCAAGTGCAGTTGCTCCAGTTTTGTCAGATTGACCAGCTCAAGCGGGATCTGCCCGGTGAACCCGTTGTTGTCCAACCGCAATTGCTCAAGGTTGCCCAGATTTCCCAACTCGGGTGGGATCTCGCCAGTCAACTGGTTGCGGTTCACGCTCAGGTACTTCAACTCGGCCAGGTTGCCGAACTCCGGCGGGATCGCACCGGTCAACATATTTTGGTCAAGAATCAGGTACTCGAGGCTGGCCAGGTTGCCGAACGTCGACGGTATCTCTCCGCTCAGGCGATTCCTGTGGAGGTACAGCCCCTCCAGATTGGTCAGATTGCCCAACTCAGCCGGTATCTCGCCGGTCAGCCGGTTGCCGTAGAGGTAGAGGATCTCGAGCTCGGACAAGTTGCCCAGTTCGGCTGGTACTTCGCCGATGAGGTCGTTGTCATAGAGATACAGGCGCTCCAGTCGAGCGAAACTGCCGAACCCTGCCGGTATCTCGCCAGTCAGTTGGTTGCCGTCCAGTCCCAAGACGACCAGATTGGAGAGGTTGTTCAACTCAACCGGTATCTCGCCAGTGAACTGGTTCTGTCTGAGCCACAGGAACTTCAGATTGGTCAGATTGCCCAGTTCAACGGGAATGGTCCCGGTTAGCTGGTTCTCATCGACGTCAAGGGTCCTGATGTTGACGAGGTTGCTCAGTTCGGTTGGAAGTTCGCCGGTCAATTCGTTTCGCCACAGCTCCAGATTGGTGAGATTGGTCATGGTGCCGAACTCAGCGGGTATCGGCCCGCTCAACATGTTGCGGTTCAACGACAGCACACGAAGTTCGGTGAGATTAGTCAACTCGAGCGGTATGGGGCCAGTCAGTTCGTTGCCGTCCAGGTCCAGAACACTGAGTCTGGCCATGTTGCCCAACTCACTCGGGATCTCGCCGCTGAGTTCGTTGTCTACCAGCCTGAGCACACGCAGATCGTCCAGCCCGGCCAGATCCGGCGGGATCGCCCCGGTCAGGTCGTTGTTCCCTAGGTGCAAGGAGCGTAGTCTGGACAGAGCGGCCAACCCGGCGGGAATCGTCCCGGCGAGGTCGTTGCTGTCCAGGTACAGGACAAGCACGCAGCCGTCGGCGTCGGTGGATACGCCGAACCACTCGTCGATGGGAGCGGTATCGCTGAGCCAGTTGACGCTGTTTCGCCAATTAGGACCGTCCGTAGCGTCGTAGAGAGCCGTCAGCGCGTCACGGTCACCGGCACAGGCCGCCGGGCCACCAGGCAGGGTCACCAGTTCGGACCATAGCGACCACCTGGGGTTGCCATAGCGATGATCACTGCTGCCGACGATGAACCAGTACGACGCGCCCGGCGTCAAATGCGCAATCGTGTGCGACACCTGACCACTGTTGGCTACGCTCACGGAGGTGAATGCATTAAGCCAATCTTCGCTGGCCTCCACGGCGGCCTCGTAGTCCTCCTTGGAAACCCAACCGATCCGGTGGTAGCCCGCATCTTGAACGGCGTTCCAATGGACGACCACCTCACTGGTTACAGGCCCCACGACGACCCGTGGCTTGTCCTGGGGGCTGGGGGGGGATTGGGCCGCCACCGTCGTGACGCTGGCCGCAAATGTGGCGAACAGAATGGCTGCCAATACTGCTGAGGTCGCCACCCACTGGCCTCTTTGGGTGTGGGATGCAGTGTTCATGATGCTCTCCTGCTGGTGCGTGGATGATTATGGGGCCGGGCCCGCTGGTGGGCCGCCTGCCTCATCATCCCGCAGTTCCTTATGGGCGAACAGCACGGCGCGCGTCGCGGTTTCCGTCTTGGATACCCCAGACTAGGTAGGCGCTTGGCTTACGTACCAATGCTGCGGCGTTACTCAGTGCAGAGATGTACTCGCCGATCTCATTAGGATCGGCAAAGTTCTGTTTGAACTCCACCCAGCCGGTCTCAGCAGGGAGTCTACGCAATTCAGAGATCAGTCCGGTTGGGTGTTCGGGTGTATGCTCTGCGCTCATGCTGTGCGGTACTCCGGGCCCCAACCTCACCATGATAGGCATACCAGCGCCAGTGTGCCATCATTGTCGCCGGCCTTGCATCCTTCTGTGGGGCAGAACACGATCGCTCGCCCCCCGGCCGCCCCTACCACGGCAGCTCCCAGCGCGTCCCGGCGACGTGCGTGATGCCACCGATAGTCGTGTAGTACACCGTGAAGATACTGTCGTCGGGCAGCTGCACCGAGATCGGATAGCCCAAGTCCATCGTCTCCCCGTCGCCGCGCAGGATCGCCCGGTGATCCAGGTCCCAGCTTCGCCCGCCGTCGGCACTGATGACCGCTTGCACGCCGAGCGGGTCGCGTCGGTGGCCGTAGGAGCACAGAATCCGCCCGTCGCGCAGCTTCAGCAAGTGCGGCGGGTAGCCCCAAATGTCTGTGTAGATCGCGTCCGACCAGGTGCGCCCGCCGTCGTCCGACCACGCCTCGGACAGCCGCTGCGGCGCCTGGCGAATCAGGCAGAGCACGCGCCCCGGCTCCGTTTCCACCAGCGCCGATTCGTCGCCGTACCCCCCGCTCGCCCCACTACCCACCAGCCGCAGTTGCCAGCGTGCCCCGTTGTCCTCCGAGCGGTGTACCAGTACCCGGACGCGGTCCGCCTCGATGTCGCCGCCATCGTAGAGCGGCGCCAGAATAGTCCCGTCCGCCAGCACGGTGCAGCGCGGAAAGCCGTTCAGCCGATGCGCGCCCGGCACCTCCCACTCCTGGCGCTCCCACGTCCGGCCGCCATCGTGCGACCGCTGCACGAACACGCGATTGCCACCGAGCAGCACCGTCGAGTCGTCGCGCAACGGGTGCGCCGAGACGAGCCGCCCCGCCGCTTTCGCCTCCTCCGACCGGTCCGCCGGCGCCGCCTCGAACCCCACCCCGCCCGCCGCGACCAGCGTGCCGTCCGGCATCCGCCCGGCAAAGCGGTCATAGCGTTCGCGCGGCGAGGTGCCAGGCCAGTTGAACGGGATGCTCATGTCGTCCGGCGCGGCGGGGGCAAAAGTAGCGCCGCCATCGGCCGAGGTCACTACCGTCCAGTCGCCGAACCCGTAGTGATCCCTGATCCCAGCGTCATTCGACAGGTGGGCCACCGCTAGGCGACCGTCGGCCAGCAGCTCGATCACCGGAAAGGCGGCATACGTGCCCGCCTGCTTCCGCAGAACGCTATGCTCCATCTGGGGTGGTTGCATTCCCACGATCTCCTCCCTCCTTCAACATCGTGAGCTAGTGGGTCCAGCCGATTCGTGCAACCACTGGTTGCACTTTCGGATGGTCCCGACCGTCATTGCCGCGGACGCGGCAATCCATCCCGATCATCCTTGCATCCTGCAGATCCTGATTCAGACCATCATCGGACCGAGAGGCCCATCCCTTTAGGGAGAGGGTTGGGGGTAGGTCCGCCGCTCCCAGTCCCGCAGTGCCGCGAGGTTCGCCGGCTCGAACACCTTCTGCACCGCCCGCACGTGCTGGTCCACCAGCTCGCGCAGGTCCCCGCGCCAGGCCGGCGCCGTCATGCCGAGCAGGTCGAGTTCCTCCGCGGCGCAGCGTTGCTCGGCGACCGGGCAGTCCCCGGTACGGTAGGCCACCGCGTCCGCGCCCCGACCGCTGCGATGGGCCGCCCATGGATACTGCCGTCCGAAGAAGTACGCTCGGTCCTGGAGCCGCGCCCGCAGGTGGATCGGCTGCCGCACGTAGCCCAGGTTGGCCGGTACCCCTTCCGCCTCCAACGCCGCCACGATGGTCGCGCGGTCCAAGCCGCCTAGCTCGTCCGGTACTAAGGTGGGGCTGTGGCGATGGTAGACGTGCTCGCCGCCGGCCGTCTCTGCCACCGGCCGCAGCCCCGGCACGCCGGCCAGCCCCTCCGACAGTCGCTCGTGATTGTCCCGCCGCTCGGCATTCCAGGCATCCATGTGCCGGAGCTGCTCCCGGATGATGACCGCCGCCAGCGGGTGAATGCGATACGTATACGTCAGGCTGTCAATGTACGGCGTGAGCGCCGGGTCCTGGATGTCACGCTCCTGCCGTGCCGGGTGCGAGCCAATCGCGCACGCCCGCTCGTAGATTCCTGCATCGTTGGTCAGCACCATCCCGCCGTCGCCGCCGATGATCTGCTTGCCGTCGCCGAAGCTGAAGCAGCCCACGTCGGCGATGGTACCGACGTATTGCCCCCGGTACCGCCCGCCCGTCGCCTGGGCACAATCCTCGATTACGGGTAGTCCGTGCCGCCGTGCGACCGCGAGTAGCCCGTCCATGTCGGCCGGCTGACCAAAGATGTGGACCACCAGAATCGCTTTCGTGTAGGGCGTAATCCGCGCCTCGACCGCCTCCGGATCGAGCGTATACGTCGCCGGCTCGATGTCCGCGAATACCGGAATCGCGCCCTGATTGAGAATGGGCGAGACCGTCTGCCCCCACGTGTACGGCGAGACGATCACCTCGTCCCCGGCCTCGACCCCGACTGCGTAGAGCGCCATGTGCAGCGAGGCTGCGCCTGAAGCCGACGCGATGGCGTAGCGGACACCGAAATGCTCAACGAAGTCCTCTTCCAGCGCCGCGACCGGCCCACCACCCGGCATGGAGTTGAGGTACTGCACGTCGCTACGTGATTGGTGCAAGGCCGCCACCACGGCGTCAATCTCGCCATCACCAACCGCCGGCCACAGCGGGATTGGGCAGGTCACTTCCGGCTCACCGCCGAGCAGCGCCAACTCACCACTCATCGTCACCATCGCCCACACTCCCTTCCGCCTCACCCTCCGGCCGGCCGTACACACCTCGCCCCGGCACGTCACTCCCGCCTCGCCTCCCGGCCTGTAGCCCCTTCCCCATCAGGTCACTACTCCCCCCTCTCCAACTTGGTGGAGAGGGGGCCGGGGGGTGAGTCCCGTCCCCCTACCGGAACCAGTCGTACACCATGCCCAGCGAGCGGTCCGCCAGTGGCAGCGCCACCCTCGTGTTGTCCGCCCGGTGCGATTCGCGCAGTCCGATCTCGATCTCCATCGCGTCACGCACGCGCCGTCCGCTCACCCGTGGCTCGCCGCCCTGCTCGTGGCAGCGGATCACGTCCTCGACGCCATACAGAATGGACCATTGTCCCAACACCTGCGGCTCCGGAAACGCCATCTCCGCGCGTGTCGTGCCCCCCGGCCCGTCCACGTCCAGCCACAGCCGAAAGCTCTTCCAGTCGAAGATCAGCTCCCCGTGCTCGCCGGTGATGCGGACCTGCGGCGCGCCCGGCCGCAGGAACCCCGGCACGCCGTTGGCGAATTGGATGATCCCCGTCCCCTCGAACTCCCCGTTCCGCCGCACGGACGCCTCGTCGTCACTCACGCCGATGACCCATTCCCCGGGACTGTCCACCAGGTAGATCCACGCATTGTGTTGCGCCATCGCCCGCGAGGTCTCCATGCTCAGGATCGCGCCGAGCGTGCCGTCGGTGAGCAGCTTCTTCGCCTGCACAAAGCCCGGGTGGTTGACGCTGATCGCGCCGCACGCCAGTGGAACCCCCGCCTGCTCGCACACCTCCACCATCCTATCGGCCTCGGCCAAGGTCAGCGTCATCGGCTTCTCGGTCAGCACCGCCTTGGCCCCACACTCGACCGCCAGCGCCGTCGCGTCCGGCCGAAGGGCCGCATGGGCGGCGATGGCGACCAGGTCCAGCCGCTCTTTGGTCAGGAGTTCCCGGTAGTCGGTGTACAGCGCCTTCACCCCGTGATGCTTCCCAAAGGCCGCCAGCCGCTCCTCGCTCGGGTCGCAGCCGGCCACCAGTTCCGTCCGCGGGTGCAGTTGCAGCGCCGCGGCATAGCTCGTGGGCAGGCCCTCTTTCCCGGGGTGCTCCGTCGGCGGGATGTCGGAGTGGTCGCGCAGTGGCGGCAGCTCGTTCAGCGTGCCGTCCTCTTCACGCACCGAGGGCGGATACGGCAGCGAAGCGTCGTAGAGCCAGCCCATCCGGCCCAGCCCGATCACCCCGGCACGATACGTCGTCATGGCGCTTCCTCCTTGTCACGCCCCATACAGCCAGCTCGTCGGCACGACTCGCAGCCGGCGCTCCTGGCCCTGCACCACCCCATCGGCGGTCGGCGTGTAGTAGCCCGCGTTATAGAGCAGGTAGGTCGTGTCCCCGGCGAACGAGACGTCGGGATAGTGGTAGAGGGTATAGCCATCCGGCAAATCGCCCAGGCTGTCGGCTGCCCGGACCATCCGCAGCGCCGGGTCCGGCCGGACCTGCGCCACGTCGGCTATCCCCGGGCTGAGAGCCAGCGTGCGGTGGTGCTCCCAGGTGCGGCCATCGTCCTTGGAGATGGCCGTTGACAGCCGTCCCCGCCGGTAGCCCCGCCGAATCTCCTCGCCTGATACCTGGTTCCAGATCACCAGCAAATCGTTGGTTCCGGGCACACGCGCCAATCGGCACGGCGAATACGAGCTTGGTAGCTCCGTCGCCTCGACGGTGCTCCAGTTGACACCGCCATCGCGGCTGGTGGACTGGACGATGCGGCCCACCGTCGAGCGGCCGAACAGCAGCACGCTCCCATCGCGCAGTTCGGCTGCGACCGGCTCGTCTACCGGCGTGACGCCCTCGTACCCATCGTTGAACCAGCCCATCAGCTCGTCTTGGCTGCGCCGCCAGGTCTGTCCTTCGTCGTCGGAGTAGTACACGAACGTAATGTCCATCTCCGGCCGGTGGGTATGGCCCTCCACCGCGAAGCGCTGCCCGCCCAGCCGTCCCCAGGCGTGGGTCCGGCCGCCACGGTCCGGGTGACTGCCGGTGAAGATCCACCGCACCGGCAACAGCAGCCGTCCGCTGCTCAGTTGGATCATCGCGTTGTGGTAGCTGGGCGCATAGACCCCTGGGAGGTTGATTCGGACTTCCGGCAGCCAGGTGTGCCCCTCGTCGCGGGACAGCCGGATAAACATGCCGAAGTCGTCGTGTGGGCCGGTCGTCGTTTCGAGCCGGCCATAAGTGATGGCAAGCGCCCCCGATTGCAGCCGGAGCAGCCCCGTCGAGTGCGCGCCGCCGTCCAGCGCCGCCCCGTGCTCGTCCACCGCCGGCATGAAGTCGCTCCAGGTCCGGCCGCCGTCTGTCGAGCGGGAGAGTTGCAAGCGCGTGATCAGCAGCAGTAGCTCTCCCGTCTTCAGCTCGACGAGGCTACAGTGGCCGCCGGCAACGCTGATATCGAATGGTTCTGTGACCGCGCTCGTAGCCATCGTTCTCCCCCCCGTCAGTTCTCGGCAGCGAATGCCTCCGCGAGCGCAAAGGCGTCGTCCTGCGGCTCGTAGCCGAGCAGCCGCCGCGTGGAGTCCAAGTCCATCGCCGGATACCGATTGTTAGACAGCCCATGCACTACGGCGAAATCGAGGTCGTCCGGTGCAGCCAAGCAGCAGTCGAACAGCCGGCTCAGGTCCGCCGCCGTCACCACCCACGAGAGCGTCCGGGCGGCATCCGGACTGTTGGGATTCAGCCGCTCGCGCAGGCGCTCCGGGGGTGTGAAGCCCCCAATCCGCACCGCGATGCTGGAAAGGCCGTGCTGGGACGAGAACGACGCGGCCAACGCCTCTCCCCACGCTTTCGTGGCGCCGTACACGTTGCCCGGTCGCGCGACCATGTGGGTATGCGCTTGCACGCCGCGCGGATAGCCGATCACCGCGTTCACACTGCTGGCGAAGATCACCCGTCGTGCGCTGCCCTCGGCGGCCGCGGCGTAGATGTTGTACGTGGCCTTGACATTGCGGTCCAGCAGCGTCGCGTAGAAGTCGGCCGCCGGGTCCGGGTCGGCCGCCAGATGGAGGACGGTGTGCGCGCCGGCCACCGCCCGCCGGGCCGCGTTCATGTCCGCCAAGTCGCTGGTTTGCACCTCGGCATCACCCGCATCGTCAATCGCCCGCAGGTCCTGGAGGCGGAGCCGCCACGGCGCGCTGTGCGCGGCCAAATGCCCCCGGTAATACGTGCCAATCCGACCAGCGGCTCCAGTGATGAGCAGGAGCGGTTGCTCCATCGCCCCCCGTCCCCCCGGCACTTGCGTCGTGCTCATCCCTTCCGGCCCTCCTCCGGCGCGGCGTGTACGCCACCACCCGGCTCGTATGCTACTACGCGGCGCCTGGCCGCGCCCCCGTCATTGCCACGCAAGCGGGAATCCACACCCCCTCTCTATCGCTCTGCGATGGAGAGGTGACCAGCCAAAGCCGCACCACACCTGGCCCTATCTGTGCGGCTTTGGCTGGTCAGGGGGCCGGGGGGTGAGGCCCATACCCTACAGCCAGTTCGCCAGCGACCACATCACCGCCGACCGCGTGAAGGTCGTGTCCAGCAGTCGCTCCGTCTCCTCGATGGGGTCATACCCATAGCGCCGCACGTAGGCGGCTTCGAGTTGGCGCTCCAGCGCCGTCGGCTCCTGCAGGGGCAGCTCCACCCAGGTATTGCCCCGATCCGCACTCTCGCGTGTGGCCAGGCACAGCTCCCAGTCTCGCAGCGCATTGTCCACTCCGTAGGCCGGGGCGCCACCCCCCGTAATCGCCGCGTGGAAGCTGGTCAGGATCGCCGCCTTGGCGACATCGTCCGGGCTGCCGATCCGGTATTCCTGAAACGGGTTCTCCCACACGACCGGCGGCTCCGTATCCACCCGGACCTGCCGGAGCACCCGCTCACCCTCATGCATGTCGTAGACTTCCTCGATCTCGTAGGTCCGCTCTTGCGCGCCCTGCCACTGCACGCACCGGGTATATTCCAGCACCCCTTCGGTGCCTTCGATCTGCCACCCCTGCGGATAGGTACGCAGCGGGAATGGGCGTGGCGCTTTCTCGAACAGGCACGTCACGCCGTTGCCAAACTCGATGAACGCGCCGTCCCACCGCACCGTCGTTTCCCGTTCGCCGCCGTAGGCCGTGTACGGAGCAGTCGGCACGGTCCTGCTGTAGCCCAACACGCGCGTCGCCTCGGCACCGATCAGTTGGCGCACGCCGCTGAAGCCGTGATACTGCCCCGTCTGGTACCAAAGCCGCGCGTGCGTCACGTCGCCGATGTGCCCCGCTGCCAACAGGCGTTGCTTGAGCTGCTCCTGCGGCCACACCCAGACCTGCTCAGCCACCTCCCACAGCACGCCATTATCCCGGCACGCTTGCGCGATAGCCGCGGCATACCGCCGCGTGTGCGCCACCGGAATCTCCGTCAGGACGTTGATGCCGAGACGCGCCGCCGTCAGCGCGATCACGATGTGCGAGTCTTTCGGCGCGAGACTGAGCACCACGTCGGGCCGCTCGGCCGTGAACAGTTCCCGCACGTCGCTGTAGTGCGCCTGGGCGCCATAGGTGGCCGCCGCCTGTCGGCTAACCTCCGCGTTGCGGTCGCACACCGCCGCGAGGCTATAGTGGTCCGGCAGCCGAGCGATGGTAGCGAGGTACTGCCGTGCCCGCGAGCCAGGCTCCGCGCCCGCGCCGATCACGGCAATCCGTAGTGGGGGCATCTTGAAGTCTCCCTCCCATTGATAGGACCAGCGTTGCCCCTATCCTACCTTAGAAGGGGGTTGCTCCCTCTCCCCGCGGGAGAGGGCTGGGGTGAGGGCGGCCGGGGTGAAAACCACCGCCCCCGATCAATCGTGCCCCTACGACCCGGAGCGCGGAAAGAAGATGGAGAAGACCGCTTCCGCCCGGCCGTCGTAGTAGTGGTCCTTGAGCACGACCTCCTTCTCCATCCCGACCTTGCGGTAGAGCGCGTGCGCGGCATGGTTGTCGTCATGCGTCATCAGGAAGAGCTTGCGGAGTCGCTCGCCACGCTGGGCGTAGAACTGCTGGGCGTCCGCGACCAGGCTGTGAAATAGCTCGCTGCCCGCGCCGTTCATCCGGTACTTCGGTAGCACCGCAATCCGGTCTAGTTCGGCCAGCCCATGGTGGGGAACGCCATGCAGGTACCAGGAGCTAACGCCGACAATCGCGCCCGCCGCCTCGGCCACCAGGTACCGGTGGCCCATCTCGATTTCGCGCCCGTAGGCCGCCCGCGCCTCGGCCACATCGCCCATGTTGTAGGCGGCGAGCAAGACGCGCGCTGCCTGCTCCGTGTCGGCTGCGGTGCCCAAGCGAATGGTGACCTTCATACCGGCCCGCCTCTTCTACTCCCCGTCGTCCCAACACCCCTTATTAGAGTAGATAACGGGCAACTGGACGGTCGGTGTCGGCCAGCCGGTACCGGCCAAGTCCCGGCGCTGTTGACATTTCTCGGTCATTCCCGCGAAAGCAGGAATCCACCCCCTCTCCACCAAGTGGAGAGGGGGCCGGGGGGTGAGTCCCGACGCCCCTTCCTTACCGGGGAAGGGGCTGGGGGTTAGGTCAAGGCCGTATCCAAACGGGACGTCAACACGGCCTAGCGCAGCGGGGGCGCGTAGATCAGCCCGCCGTTGGACCACAGTTCGTTGGCGTGGCGTGGTAGCGTGAAGGATATTCCTTCCGGACCCAAGTAGCGGTCGTAGATCTCGCCGTAGTTCCCCACCGCCTTGAGCACGTCCACGGCAAACGTCGCCTTGAGACCCAGGTCGCCCTGGCCGAACTCGCCTTCCGTGCCCAGCATCCGCCGAATCTGGATGTTCTCGTGGTTCTTCATCTGCTCCACGTTGGCTTGTGTGACCCCGAACTCCTCGGCATTGATCAGGACGTACAGCACCGTCTTCACCAGGTCCAGCCATTGGTCGTCGCCGTGCGGCACGACCGGCGTCAGCGGCTCCTTGGAGATCGTCTCGGGCAGGATGACGTGGTCCTCCGGGTTCTCCAGCCCGCTGCGGGTGGCTGCCAGCGACGACTTGTCGCTCGTGATAACGTCGCAGCGCCCCTGGACATAGGCACTGTCAACGGTGGCGGAGTCCTCGAAGACGACGGCCTCCGCCTGCAAATTATGCTGCCGGAGGAAGTCCGCCAAGTTCAGCTCGGTCGTCGTCCCGCTGGTCACGCAGACGGTCGTGCCGCCCAGCTTCAACGCACTATCAATGCCCTTGTCTTTCGGGACCATGAAACCCTGGCCGTCGTAGAACGTGATGACGGTGAAGTTGCCCCACTGCGTATCGCGCGTCGTAGTCCACGTCGTGGTCATGGACATCAGGTCCAGATCGCCGGACTGCAGGGCGGCGCCGCGCTCGGACCACGCGACCGAGATAATCTCCACCGCCTCGCCGTTGCCGAAGATAGCGGCAGCGACCGCTCGGCACAAGTCCACGTCGAACCCGAGGTTGCGCCCCTCGGAGTCCAGGTAGCCCAAGCCGGGGACGTCGTTCGGCGCGGCGCAGGTCAGCCGCCCCCTCGCCTTGACCTTCTCCAACCGGCCACCAGTCGCCGGCGCAGCGGCCGTCTGCCCAACTTGGGCCGCGACCTGCGCCTGCAACGCGGCGATCTGGGTGTCCCTGTTGGTCAGCTGCTCTCGCAGCGCGGCCGTGTCGCCGCCCTCCTCGTCACCAAGCTCGCAGGCCGCGAGCACCAGTGCCACACCTACCAACAACGCCGTCCGAACGATCTTTACTATCATCGCTGACTACCTCCACACTCTCTCAACGCAGCGGCGGAGCATACAGCAGCCCGCCATTCGTCCACAGTTCGTTCGGCCCGCGCGGGAACACGAACGATATTCCCTCCGGCCCCATATAGCGGTCGTAGATTTCGCCGTAGTTCCCCACCGCCTTGAGCACGTCTACGGCAAACGTCGCCTTGAGACCCAGGTCGCCCTGGCCGAACTCGCCTTCCGTGCCCAGCATCCGCCGAATCTGGATGTTCTCGTGGTTCTTCATCTGCTCCACGTTGCCTTGCGTCACCCCGAACTCCTCGGCGTTGATGAGCACGTACAGCACCGTCTTGACCAGGTCCAGCCACTGGTCGTCGCCGTGCGGCACAATCGGCGTGCCCGGTTCCTTGGAGATCGTCTCGTCCAGGATGATGTGGGCGTCAGGCTCGTGGAACCCGCTCCGCACCGATGCCAGCTGCGACTTGTTGCTCGTGGTGGCATCGCACCGGCCCTGCTCGTAGGCCTTGTAGACGGAGGCCGTATCCTCGAACACCACCGGCTCCAACTCCAGCTTATTCTGCCGGAAAAAGTCCGCCAAGTTCAGTTCGGTCGTCGTGCCGCTGGTCACGCACACGGACGCGCCACCCAACTGCTTGGCGCTGGTGATGCCTTTATCCTTGCGGGTCATAAACCCCTGGCCATCGTAGAACGTCACGGTAGTGAAGTTCCCCCACTGCGCGTCGCGCGTGGTGGTCCACGTTGCCGTGCGGAGCAGGATGTCCACCTCGCCCGACTGGATGGCGGGGCCGCGCTCGGCTGCCGAGACGGGAATGAACTCGATGGCCTCGCCACTGCCGAAGATGGCAGCAGCCACCGCGCGGCACAGGTCCGGGTCAATCCCGATGTTGCGCCCATTGGCGTCGAGATAGCCGAGGCCGGGCAGGTCTACCCGTCCCGCGCAGACCAGCTTCCCTCTGCTCCTCACCCGCTCCAGCCGACTGTGTACCGGCCCGCCGTGGGCGGCGATCTGGGCGTCCTTTTGGGCCAGCCGCTCTCGCAGCACGGCCGTGTCACCGCTCTCGCTGCCAAACTCGCACGCGCCGAGTGCCAGGGCGCAGGCGATGACGAGTATCGCCCGGATAGTGTGCTTGAACACGGTCGCTCCGTTTCCTCCAATCGCCGTAACGGCTAGGCCATGGTACTAGACCAAGAGTATTAGAGCGGTTCAAGCGTGATGGCTTCACCCGTCGCTGCGCTCTCGACCGCCGCGTAGGCAAGGCGGATCGAGTGTAGGTTGTCCCGTCCGCTCGTCTCCGGCTCGCGCCCGGCGTCGAGCGCCCGCATCAGCTCACCCATCGAGCCGCCGAACGCATCCGGGAACCAGTTCCCCTGGATGCCGAAGACCCGCTGCTGCCGGGGGGCGTCCTTGCGTGCAACGATCACCGTGTCGCGCGAGGCCATCGCGCTCCCCTCGGTACCGTCAATGAACCACTCGTAGCGGTGCAGCTGCGGGGTGCGGATGACGTTGTTGAAGTGGCTTACCGCCATCACCTGCGCTTCCGGCGGGAACTCCAACAGAATGGTGTGGCACATCGGCGTGATTGCCAGTTGGCCGGGCTGCATCGTAGCGGTTGCCTTCACCCGAATCGGCTCCAGTTGCGTGAAATACCGGCACAGGTCAATGTAGTGGATGCCGTGATCTATGAAGTTGAAGTGCTCCAGCTCGATAAACCACGAGCCGGGGTGGTCCTGAAATGAGCGGTGGAAGTGCGTCACGCAATAGACGTGCCCGAACACCCCGCGGTCAATGAGCACCCGCAGCGCCCGGTGAGCCGACACCCAGCGGGCCTGCTGGTTTACCATCAGCGGCAGTCCGGCCGCCCGGCACAGCTCTACCATGCGGACGGCATCCGACCAACTCATCGCCAGCGGCTTCTGGCTGAGTACGCCAAGCAGGTGCGGCGGTCGCGCGGCGCAGATTTGCTCGATCAGCGGCAGCCGTTGCTTCCCGTGTACCGCGAGGTCAATGATCTGCACTGCCTCGTCGTCGAGCAGGTCCTCGACCTGGGCAGTGCCATGGGGGATGCTAAACTCCGCTTGCACTCGTTCGACGTTTGCCTCGATCAGATCGCACGCCGCAACGACGTTGTATCCGCATTGCCGATAGGCGGGCAGGTGGGCCGAGCGGGCGATCCGGCCGCAGCCGATCAGCCCGATCCCATAGTCCTTGCGAGCCGGAGCGGTGGGGAGATAGTCCGCCGGCTGGAGATCAATGTTGCTCACAAGCGCCGCCGCCTCAGCCAAACTCCGGACGCACCACCGTGCCCATCGCAACCGACTCATATCCCGCTAGGAGCGTCGCCACGTGGGCGCGGCCCGCTTCCACGTCCGCCCAGGCCGGTTCATCGCCGTCCAGCACGCGCACAAAGTGGTTGACCAGCGCGTCGCTGGCGTCGTCGCGGCTGATGATGGTGGTGCCCTGCTGCCCGGATACCCCACTGCAAAGCTCCGCCGTCTGCCGCCGCAGATCGAGCAGCAGCGTCCCCTCGGTACCGATAACCGTGAGATGGTTGGACCCATTCATCGGATGGCTCGCCCGCCCAATCCGTCCGGTCGTGATGGTCGCGATGGCGCCTCCGCCCAGCGTCAGCTCCATCGTGGCGAAGTCCTCGACACCCCGCTCCGCGTGCGCCTCGGAGAAATGCGACCCCGTCCGCGCGAAGACCCCCTCTATCGGGAGGCCCGACAGGTAGCGGATATGCACGACGGCGTAGTACCCGATCTCGTACAGCTCACGCTTGGCGATCACGCTATGGCCCGACTCGGTCGGGTCGCTGATGCCGTCCGGCGTTCGGTACGTCCAGCGGCCGAGCGGCGCCGGCGCCGCCGGTGGGGTGTCGGTGCGATCCGGCTGACCCTTGGCAAAGTGTACGTCGGCGTGGATAGCGAGGATGTCGCCGATTCTCCCCTCTGCAATCCATCCCCGCGCCTGCTGGATATGGTCGTAGCCGAGATGACTGACAATCGAGGTCTTCTGCCCGGTCATCTGCACCATGTCCACTATCGCCGAACAGTCGGCGACGGTGGGCGCCAGCGGTTTGTCCAGCCAGAGATGCTTGCCAGAGGCCGCGGCCCGCCGTACCAGGTCACCGCGGCGTTCGATCTGGGGACATACGCTCAGAACCTCGACGCCCGGCCACCGCAACGCCGCATCCACGTCCTCGATATACGAAACCCCCAGTTCATCGGCCAGTTCCCGGTTGCGCTGGACCAC
Organism: Chloroflexota bacterium; assembly: GCA_022826725.1. Lineage (GTDB taxonomy): Bacteria > Chloroflexota > UBA11872 > UBA12225 > JAJDUF01 > JAJDUF01. The sequence goes on along the minus strand of JAJDUF010000016.1, from coordinate 136,861 downwards.
CAACGGCTCCTGCCCCGGGTCGTCGGCCAGCACCAGCACCCGCAGCCGCGGGTGCCGCGCCATGCCGGGCGCATAGCCGCTCTGGTGCATGGCGTTGCTCAACAGCGCGACGCCGTAGACGTGATCGCTACTCATCGTCCTCGTCCTCTTCCACGTCGCGCAAAATCATCGGTTCACCGCTCTCTAGCACTTGTTCGATGTAACTCATCAGCACCAGCACCTCGCGGGACTGCTCCACCGTCACCGGCGGGGCGGCGCTGCCCGCGGCGGCTTGGGCACACCGGTCGGCCCAGCGTGCCAGCGCCGGCCCGGCGTCCTCCTCCCGGTAGGCGCCGCCGTCTCCCTCACCCGCCGGGAGCATGACCAGCGCCGTAGACGCCATCGTGTCGTAGAAGGCGCCGCGGTTGCCCAGCACCATGAGTTCGCTGACTGGCGGCGTGCCCGGCGCCGCGCCGAGCGCCAGCAGCGCGGTCGCGCCGCCGGCGTAGGACAGGCTCACACTCAGGTGGCGTTTGCCGGCGCTCTGGGCGTAGACGGTAGCGACCATGTCGTCGGCGAGGCTATTGGCCAGCGCCAGTTGCTCGGCCAACGGCCAACGGGCGTGCGGGTCGCTGCCGAGCTGCAAGGACCGGAGACAGACCAGCCGCCCCAAAGCGCCGCTGGCCAGCGCATCGGCAGCCAGACGCGCGCCGCCGGTGTAGCCGGCAGCGCCCCCGCAGACGAGCGTCACGTTGGCCGTTGCCGCCTGCGCCGCGACCGACTCCAGTACGTCGGCCTCCCCAGTCAAAGGGCCGGCGCACCACACGTGGAGGCCACGCGCAATACCCCGCTCGGCCAACGCGACCGAGCTGACCTGCTCGTCAAGAAAGCACACGGCATCCGCCGCAGCTTTGGGTTCGCCGTCCAGCCAATCTTCCACCGCCGACAGATCGCCATCATCGGCGGCACACTCGGAGGTCACTCGAAAACTCGCAAATTCGCCGCTCCGCCGTGCCAGCTGCCGCACGCTGGTGGCCGTCCCGACGATGGCAAGCCGCAGCGGCCCTTGCTCATCCATACCATTACTCCCTGAGCAAGGATATATGACTGGGTACTCCCGCGTCAGTGGCGAAGCCCAGGCGGCGTGATGCTCTCCGTCCTCCCGCCGCAGCGGGGGGACCATAGGGGAGCGAACGGCACCGGCCGCATGCAACCACAGCAAGTACACTCCATTGGCAATGGCCGCTAACGAAGCCGATGTCGTCGTGGCCGGTGGCGGGATGGGCGGCCTGACCGCGGCGTGCAGCGCACAGGAGGCCGGCGCCCGCACCATGCTGCTCGAAAAAGCGCCGCGCATTGGCGGCTCTGCGGCCGCCTCCGGCGGCACGATCTGGTGCGCGACCGACCTGGAAGATTGGCTCTCGGTCCAGCCGGGCGGCGATCCGGCGCTGGGGCGGGCGCTCATCGCGAGCTTCTTCGAGGGCATCCCCTGGCTCCGGCGGCAGGGCGTGGACCTGGAAGAGCGTTCCGTGGACACTCCCTATCGCTTCCGCCGCGTCATCTATGCTTGCCAGCCCGACGCCGCCACCGCCATGTCCGCGCTCGCGGACCGCTTCACCGCCATCGGCGGCACGATCATCACCGGGACCGGCCTGCGTGACTTGCTCCTTGACGACCGCGGCACTATCAGCGGCGTTCGGGCGCTGGGGCCCGCGGGCTTTACCACTGTGACGGCCCCCGCCGTGATCTTGGCCACCGGCGGCTTTCAGGGCAGCCCGGAGCTACGCGCCCGCTATCTGGGCCGCTGGGCCGACCAGATGGTGCTGCGCGCCAACACCTATAGCACCGGGGACGGATTCCAGGCCGCGCTGCGTGCCGGCGCTGCCACCGCCGGACCGTTCAGCCGCTTCTACGGCCACATGGTACCCGCGCCGCCGGCCAAAGTAGGCCTGCACAACTTTGCTGCCGTAAAACCTGACTTCAGCGAGTACGCCGTCTTCGTCAATCTGCACGGTGAGCGCTTCGACGACGAGTTCCTGGGCGATGAGGTGACGGTTCACGCGGCCGCGCAACAGGATCAGGCGCTGGTGTTCCTCGTGTATGACGAGGCCATTCGCGCCGCCTACACCGCCCCCCGTTCCGACGGCCGCGACGCGCGGGCGGACCGGCTCCAACATATCCGCGCCGCCGGCGGCGAGATTCTGGAGGCGCCCGCGCTGCCCGCGCTCGCCCACGATATGGCGACGCGCTGGGGTGTTGCCCGCGACCGACTGCTGGCCACCCTGGGGCAATACAACGCCGCCGCCCGCGCCGGGGACGGCGCTGCCCTGCCCATCCCTAAATCGGGCGGCTTGCTGCCCATTGATACGCCGCCGTTCTATGCGCTGCGTTGCCTGCCGGGCATCACCTTCACCTATGGCGGCGCCCGTGTGAACGAGCAAGCGCAGGTGCTCGATACCAGCGGGCGGCCCATCCCCGGCCTCTATGCGGCCGGCGCCGACGTGGGCGGCATCTACACGCGCGGTTACACCGGGGGCTTGGTACTCGGCCTCGCGTTCGGCCGCATCGCCGGCCACGCCGCCGCCTCCGTGTAGCGCCGGCCTACCCGTCTCGTCATGCCCGTGCGAGGAGACCTTTGCAGAAGTCGTCATTCCCGCGAAAGCGGGAATCCACCCTCTCTCCCGTTGGGAGAGGGCCGGGGTGAGGGAAACACCCCCTTCCTTGCCAGGGAAGGGGCCGGGTGACAGGCCAAGGCTGCACCACACCTGGCAGCATCCCTGCGGCTTTGGCCTGTCATCAGGGTTAGGTCGAAACCACCTCCCCGGTCACCATGAAGGCCAAGTCACCGGGCGAGACGGAGGGCGTCGTCCGCATAAAGATCAGCACCCCGTCGGTAGTGGCGCGTAGCTCCTCTTGTACCTCGCCGGCCAATCCAAGCACCTGCCCCAACAGGTCGCCGCGTCGGACCCGGTCGAGTGGCTGGACCGCCGGCAGCAGAAACCCGCTGCTCCGCACCGCCAGCGCGTCTTCGATACGACCGCTGCCGTAGAGGTGATAGTGCGGCGGCTCGCGCTCAGGATTGCCCGGCAGCACCTCCAGTTGGCGCATCACGTTCGTGACGCCACGCGCGTAGAGCGCGGCCGTATCCTGGTGCAGCCAGCCGCCACCTGGACATTCGGTGTACAGCCAAGGGATGCCGCGCGCGGTCGCCTCGCTCACCGTGCGCCCCGGCGCCACGCTTGGGTGCCCCCACACCACTGGTGCCCCAAAGGCAAGCGCTGCCGCCCGCGACCGCCGCCCGACCTCGCTGTCGTGTGCGTAGTACCCCACGAGCGTCGGCATCGCCGCGTGCGTGCCGGAACTATGCAGGTCAATCAGCAGGTCGCAACGACCGATCAGGTGGTTGCCGACCTGGTACGCGATGCGCTCCGTTGCCGTACCGTCGCGGCTGCCGGGGAATACGCGAGCCAGGTTGAGACCGTCGAGTGGGCTGCTCCGGGTCCCGGCCTCGAATGCGGGCACGTTGGTCACGGGCACCCCGATGAACGTACCGCGCAGTTGGTCGGCCGCGAGTGCCCGAAAGACGGTCCGTACCGCGTGCGGCCCCTCGTATTCGTCACCGTGGACGCCTCCCAACACCAGCAGCGTCGGCCCCTCCGCCTGACCACGCGCCACGAGGACGGCGAGGCGGAGCATTTCGCCATCGGGGAGCGGGGCAACGTCCAGGTAGAGCGTCTCTTTCGCGCCGACCGGCACCCCCTCCGGCCGAAACTCATCGAGCCGCACTGTCGCCCTCCCACGTCGTCGGCTGGCGCCATTGTAGCGCGAGACCGGTTTCCCTGACCGGGGTGGGCCTGTCTGTCACCCCCTCTCCAACATTTGGAGAGGGGGCCGGGGGGTGAGGTCGGCCCTCCGCCCGCTAGACAGCAAGCCGCTGCTGACGACGCACGAAGATGAGCGACCAGGCGATGATCGCCAGTTCGGCAGCGATGACCACCACGATGGCGATGTAGGTGGCCGGTTCCAGCCAGGGCGGCAGTCCGGCTTCCCGTCCGGGTTCTGGGCTGACGACGACCGCCAGCGATTCCGGCACCGGCCCTTCCGGCAATTCGTCGTCGTCGAAGACCCAAAACGCGGTCCTCAGCGCCAGGCGTCCTTCGGGGCCTTCCAGGTAAATGTTGATCCACCGGCGCCCCGGCTGCGTGTAGGTCAGTCTTGTGATGTATTCGCCGGTGCGACCGGTCGGCATGAACAGGCCAACGATGGTATCGCCGCCCCGCGGGCTCTCGTAGGGCAGCGGCAAGAGCGGCGGATTTTCCAGGTTGAACAGCACGGTTCGCATCTGCACCGACTCACCGACCCGCGGCACCTGCGGGTCCAGCCAGAGTCGACCGGCTACGGGCTGGTCCTGCTCGCTCAACTCCCGCTGCGGTCCGAAGCCGGCTAGGACCGTGAGTCCCAGCACGAGAATGGTGACGACCGCGAGGGTACGCATGTCTCACTCAGTCCTCGGGGGCCTCATGCACCGGCCGCAGGGTGCTCCCGACCAGCCAGCCCAAGGCCGCACCCGCCGCCGAAAGGCCCAGCATCCACGGCGCGGCGACGGCCAGCATCTCCGGCGCCCATTGCACCCAGCCATAGGCTTGGAGGTACGGCACTTGGACCGCTACCAAGGCCCCGGCAAATCCGGCGCCGGCCAGCGCCGCTCGTACCCACAATGGACGCAGCGGCAGCCCTACCAGCACGAGGTCAATGATCGGCGCCGCGGCAAGAACGAGCGGAATCTGCGGCCGGATACCGTCGAGCAGCAGCAGTTCGGCGTGGACGGCGAGCCGCATCGCCGTGTAGGCCAGCGCAGCCAGCGTGGCGGCGCCAATCTGTCCACTTGCTCGCGCCGCAGCGACCAGGATGAACGCGCTCAGTGCCGACAGGATGATCGGGTGGTAGACCAACCCATAGATCGGCAGATCAAAGTCGTACTCGGCCAGCACCGCCAGCGCGGTTGCCAGTATCACCCCGCCGGCCGCGATGCCCGCGAGTTCGCTATGGGGCAGCCGCCACAGTTGCCCGGTGTCGTGCCACATGCGCCGCAGCCGTACCGGCAACTGGTGGTTCGTCTCCAACGTGAGGCCGATGAGCGCCCCGAACGGGGCGATGACCATGCCGGCGACCAGCATGATGTGCGGCGGGCTCCAAACCGTCACGTCCAGCCCGTACAGCCGGTGCCAGGTGTCGTCAATCGGCGCTGAGGCCAGGCTCATCCCGGCCCCGACCAGCGTGACCAAGATGCCCGGCGGCAGTCGCAGGCCGAACGGCAGCGGTACCAGCGGCCCTGGCAGCGCCGGCCCCCGGCCACGCGCCGCCGCAGCCGCCTTAGCGACTGCCGAGCCGCACGCCGCCAGGATGGCGATGATGCCCGCGTAGAGCACCAGATGCGGCGGGCTCCAGAAGGTGTCGCGGCCGACAATGATGTGCCACGATACGTCCCAATAGCCGCCCAGGAGGAAGACGGCGCTCCCCGCAACGATGGTGCCGTAGCGCACCCGCGCTATCCGCAGCCGGCGCTTGCCCGTGCCACGCTCCGGCCGGCGCGTCGCTGCGGGCGGAGTGGCTACTTCTGCGGTCTCTACGGCCATCGTCGTGCTCGCCGCGGGCCACCATCTGTCATTCCCGCTTGCGCGGGAACCCAGGCCTATCGGCAGCCCCCGGTTGCTGCACCAACTCCCCTTCTCTGCAGGGAAGGGGCCGGGGGTTAGGTCCGCCTCGCCCCCCAGCGAAAACCTACCCTTTCAGCCCTTTCCACGTGGGGAGATTTCCTATCCACCTTGCTTCTCGCCCGCGGCCGCTTGGTCGGCGCTCCCGGTGTCGGCGCTCGCCTCTGCGGCCGCGCTTGCCGCTTCCGGCTCACCTTGCAGCGCCGCTCGTGCTGCCGCGACCTCTGCTTCCGTCGGGACCGGACCTTCCTCGGCCTCGTCTATCAGCATGACCGGAATACCATCGCGGATGGGGTAGCGCTTCCCACAGTGCGTGCAGACGATCTTGTCGTCCATCTTCACGATGGGCTGCTTGTCTTCAGGGCAGGCCAAGATTTCAAGCAGACTTGCATCTACATCGGTGGAATTGGCGCCCGTTTCCGCAGGTGGCTCCTCCGGGGCTGGCGTCCAGTCGTCGGACTCCGCTTGATCGAGTCCGAGGAAGCGCCGCACACCCCACGCCGCGGCGCCGACCGCCGCCAAGAACATCAATAAGCGCCCGATCCATGTACCGAATATGAAGCGAAACATGGGCCTCTACCTCCCTTGTGGTCTGTGCTCGAAGCATGAGTAATGGCGGCGGCTCGCCGCACCGCTGGCAGTGTCGCATACACCGTCGAGCCGTTTGCCTGAGTGCCTCAACTATAGTGTAACGTGCAGCTTGGTCTAATGTCAGCACCAATCGCGGCGGCTGCCTGGCAGCGTCGAGCTTGACCGTCGGAATCCTGGTAGTGCCCGTCCTTTTTCCCCGCCCCGCATGTTCCCAGCTACCTAGCCCAAGGGCAGTGTGCCATGGCGGTGCCGACGTAAGGAGGCGATGATGAAGCTCATACTCGCGACAACGGCGAACAGCCGGTGCTTCCACTTGCTAGATAACCTGAAGGATGAAGGCGTCACGGTGGTCGAGGCATTCGACGACGAGACGCTGCGCGCGGAGATCGCCGACGCGGACGGCATCTACGGCTGGCCGCCGGCAGCGGTGCTGCCGCACGCTCCCCGGCTCCGCTGGATACAGACGTCGAGCGCCGGTGTGGAGCAGCTATGGTCCAGCCCGGAGCTGCGTGAGCGCGACATCATCATCACCAACACCCGTGGTGCCCACGCGCCCAATATCGCCGAGCACGCCTTCGCGTTGCTCCTGGCCTTTAGTCGCGGGCTGCTCTGTGCCCGCGAGGCGCAGGCTGCGCGCCGCTGGGAGGCCGCGGGTGTCCGGGCGGTGTCCTGGGAGTTGGCCGGCGGCACAATGGGCATTATCGGCTACGGTCAGATTGGGCGGGCGGTTGGCGTGCGGGCGCGCGGTTTCGAGATGGATGTTATCGCCGTGGATCGTGAGCCGGTCACGCCGGACGATGCGCTGGCACAAGTCTGGCCGCTGGAACGGCTCGACGACCTCCTGGCAGCAGCGGACGTGGTCGTGATCACGGCGCCGTACACGCCGCAGGCGCGCGGGATGCTCTCGGCCGCGCAGTTCGCCATCATGAAGCCGGACGCGGGCCTCATCGTCGTCTCCCGCGGCGGGCTGGTGGACCACGACGCGCTCGTAGCGGCCTTGCAGGACGACCGCCAAGGCCCGGCCTATGCGGGACTGGATGCAACCCCAATCGAGCCGCTGCCCGCCGACAGCCCGCTGTGGGGGCTTCCCAACTGCCTCATCACGCCGCATTCCTCCGGGCATTCCTTCCGCAAGGAGCGCCGCGCGGTGGAGATTCTACGCGAGAATGCCCGCCGATTCGCCCAAGGCCAGCCGCTCGTCAACGTCGTAGACAAGACGAAGGGCTACTAGCGATCAGCTATCAGCCTTCAGCCGTCCTACCCCGTCATTCCCGTGCAAGGAGACCTTTGCATAACTCGTCATTCCCGCGAAAGCGGGAATCCATGGTCCCCCCGCCGCAGCGGGGGGACCATGGGGGTGCTACGTCTCCCAGGATCGGCTGCTACCACATGTTGCCAGTGTTACAAGCTGACTGCTGACGGCCAAAAGCTGGTAGCTGACAACTGACCGCTACGCATGGCGATGAAGGCCGGAATGCCCAATGGCCCCTGATACGGCGGGCGGATGGTCACTTCGGGGGAGAAGCCGGCGCTCTCGTAGAGATGCAGTGCCGGGGCATTGGCGGCAGCGACGTGGAGTGAGAGCCGCCGATACCCACGCTCCTGTGCCCGCTGTGCGGCGGTGGCGAGGAGCCGGCGACCGATCCCTCGGTTCTGATACTCCGGGTCCACCGCCAGGTTCGCCACGTACAGCTCATCGCTGCGCGGTGGCCGACGTACATACGCGATCCCCAAGGGGAACAGAGCATAGCAAGCCCACAGCAGTCCCCTGGTGCCTAGCTCCCGCCGCCAGACGGCCAGCGTCCGCAGTCCGTGCCCGGCCGACTCGTGTACTTCTCCGTGGGCTTCCAAGGCCAGAATCCCGACCACCGGCCGGGCCTCCGAGCAGCCGGGCCGGGATATGCGAGCAACGTGCCAATTGGACAGGCGCGCCGCGATGAGCGGTGTCCACAGCCGGGCCAACGTGGAGGTATCGCAGCCGAGGGCCAGCCGATACTCGCCAAAGGCGCGCGCGAACACCTCGGCGATGACCGGGACATCCATGGGCGTGGCCGCCTCGATGGTGGAAGTGATCGTCGGCGGGCATTGGTCGGTCGCGGACATCGGTGCCCTGGCCGCCCTCACCCTACTCCCGCCGCATCCATGTGCCCATGCACCCACACCGGGGCACTACGCTTCCGCGGCCGGCGCGGCCTCGGCCTTCTTCTTGTCGCTCGCCGTGGCTTTCGCCGCCTTTGCCGACTTCGCTGTCTTGGCCTTGGCCGTGCTGGTCTTGCCGCGCGTACTGGAGCGTCGGCGCGTAGAGCGCCGGCGAGTGGTGGTCTTGGCCTTCTTCTCTTCTGCTGCCGGCGCTTTGGCAGCGCCATCGGCCTGAGCGGCGGTGGTGGTGTCTTCCTCGGCGGTCGTCCCGTTGCTGCTCGGTGGAGCGCCGTCGGCTGCGGGCGGCGCGACGAGCTCAACGACCGCCGGTTCGGCCGGAGCTTCCGCACTCTCCTCGGCCGGAGCCGGCGCAGCCGCCTCGGCTACCGGAGCGGCCTCCTCGGCCGGCGTTTCCGGGGCCGGCTCTGCCGCCGGGGCCGGTCCTTTCAGGCGCGAGAGCGATTCGCCGGGGAGTACCTTCAGTGCCGGCCGGCTTTCCTCGGCCGCCTCGCTCGGCGCCGGCTCGCTTGGTGCGGCGGCAACGGCCGCGGCCGCGGCAGAGTCTGCGCTAGACGGCTCAGTCTCATCGGGCGCGGACGCAGCGGCATCGTCCGGCGGCGGTGCCACCATCGCCGGGTCCGGTTCGCGCTCCGCCACTTCCGGAGGGGCCGGCGGCGCCGCGGCGCTGGCTGCCGGGGTCGCGGTGCCCGTGCCCCCACCACGCCGCCGCCGGCCGCGCCGCCGACGTAGTGTGGCTCTCGACGGGCCAGCAGCACTACCGGTATCGGCCTTGGTCGTACTACTCTCGGTATTTTCGGCCGTGGGCGTGGCGAGCATCGAGCGTGCCGGCGTCAGCCGCGGCGCCCGTGCAAAGCGGCCCGGTGGCACCTCCATCGGCCGCACCGGCGGAGTTGTGATCGCCTCGCCTTCCTGCTCCAGCAACGTGCGGTACGTCACGTAGTCGTCGGACTGATCGCGCAGCGCGCCGGCCGTCCGGTCCGAGCCGACGACGAAGACGCGCAGGCCACGACGCTGGGCAAACCGCAGGATCGGAATGAGGTCCTTGTCGCTGGAGACGATGACCAGGGTGGCGATTTCGGGAATGAGGTGCAGGAAGTCCACACAGTCCACCGCCATTTCCGTATCGGCCAGGCTCTTGCCACCGTTGGGGCGCGCCGCGGCGCTGGCTAACGGGAGCACCGGAGCGTAGACCACCTCGACGCCGGCGCTATAGACGGCCAGCCGCTCGGCGGCATCGCGCCATTCGCCATACGCGCGGCAGACGGCCACCGGCCCTAGCTGGCGCACCCAGCGTAAGACCGGACCGAGGTCCGGCGGCCGGTCCGGCATCTCTTCCCGGAGGCCGATGGCAAAGTTGTCCCAGTCAATGAAAACGGCGACGGATCCGTGGGAGGCTGCGTGTACGGTCAGGTTGGGCATGGACTCGGGGCGACGATACTGAGCATTCATACGATTCGGGCGCGCTGCGCCATCCTTCCCGGCCGGATCGCCGTAGCAGCAGCCCGGGGAGGGAGTTGACCAAACAAGCGAGGAAAACAGGCCACTAGAACTGTGAGGATCGGCGACCGGGCCGTATTGCTGTGATTCCTACCACTGATTATAGCGAACGGCTGCGCTGATGCGAACGGGAAGCACCGGCCGCGTTTATTGGTTTAATGATCCAGGCAGCAAGTGTAGCGCTCAGATGGTCGGCATCGGCACCAAAAAAATGACACCTATCCATCATTGCGGCTTGCGCCGCGATCCAGGGCCCCACCCTGACCCTCCCCCGTCCCGACGGGGGAGGGAACATGCCGTCCCCCTGCCGCAGCGGGGGGACCGTAGGGGGGCCATCCCCGGAGCCGCCCCATGACCGCCGCGCCGTCCCCAAGCGCCACCGCCGCCGCCCGCCGCGACCTCGGCCGGCTCGTCGGTTCGGAACGGGTTATTACCGAGCCGGCGGCGCTGTTCGGCTACTCCTACGACAGCACGACCGTCTTGCGCGGTACCCCGCCTTTGGCCGTCGTGCAGCCGGCGGAGACACGCCAAGTCGCGGCCGTCTTGCGGTATGCCAATACCCACGACCTGCCAGTCATTCCGCGCGGCAGCGGCACTGGCCTATCGGGTGGATGTGTGCCCCTTGCCCACGAGCTGGTGCTTGACCTCAGCCGCATCAACCGACTACGCGCCGTCGAGACCACCCGCCGCCGCGCCATTGCCGAGCCGGGGGTACTCACGGGCGATCTCCTCACGGCGGTAACGCCGGCCGGACTGTTCTATCCTCCCGATCCGTCGAGCCTCAAAGTCTCGTCGCTCGGTGGCAACGTGGCCGAGAACGCCGGTGGCCCCCGGGGACTGAAATACGGCGTCACCCAGGATTACGTGCAGGCGCTGGAAGTCGTGCTGCTCGACGGCGAGGTGCTCTCGCTGCGCCGCGAGGAAGACGGGGACGTGCTGGCCCTGTTTATCGGCTCGGAAGGCACGCTCGGCGTGGTCACGCTGGTTGAAGTCCGGTTGATCCCCACGCCCCCGGCGCGGCGGGCGCTGCTGGCCGTGTTCCCAGAGCTTGCAGCCGCCACGCGCACCGTCTCCATCATCCTCCGCGAGGGGATTACACCGGCGCTGATCGAGTTGATGGACGACATCGCCATCCACTGCGTGGAGGCCTATCGCGGTCTAGGCCTCCCGCTCGACGTGGAAGCTATCCTGCTCATCGAAACCGACGGCGACGAGCGCGCGGCCGACCGCGACGCAGCCAGAGTCCGCGACCTCTGCATGGCCGCCGGTGCTCGCGAGGTCCGCCTAGCCGCTACGGCAGACGAGGCGGAGGCGCTCTGGACGGCGCGGCGCTCGATTACCGGCGCCCTTGGCCGCGTGCGGCCGGACAAGATCGGCGAGGACATCTGTGTGCCGCGCCCGGCGATCCCGACGATGGCACGGCGGGTCAAGGAGATCGGGCGGGAGTACGACGTGCCGGTGGTGTTGTTCGGTCACGCTGGCGACGGCAACTTGCACCCCAACGTATTGTTCAGCAGCCTCGATGCCGACGAGCGGCAGCGGGGTGAAGCGGCTGCGGACGCCATTATCGCGGCCGCGACCGAGCTTGGCGGCGTGATCTCCGGTGAGCATGGTGTAGGGATTATGAAGCGCAAGTTCATGCCTCTGAACGTAGACCCGGCCACGATGGCGTTGATGCATACGTTCAAGCGGGCCGTGGACCCGAAAGGGCTCCTCAATCCCGGCAAGCTATTGGCATAGAGCAGCCGTCTCCCGCCTCGACAACATCCCTTCCCCGTCATTCCCGCGCCAGCGGGAATCCACGTCCCCCCGCTGCGGGGGGGCGGGCCATAGGGGGGCTATGTGTGGCCCCAGCCCGCAACGAACGCCTCAATCCTCGTGCTCCGCCGCCACTGCCTCGCGATTCTCCAGGTAATTGCCGATCACCTTGAGAATGGCCCCCAAGGCCAGCAACAGCTCGGCCGTCCGGGAGATGGCCCGCGCCCAATCGAACGGCTTGTCCTCGGAAGCGGCCGCGTCGCCGGAGTCAACGCTGCTCCGCAAGCTCATCACCGCCGCCACGATAGGGCCGGCGGCAATCACCGCTTTGGCAATCCCGCCCGCCCACTGTTGCGCCAGCATCCGATGCTCGAACGGGGTGAGTTCGCGCTTGTCCCAGCGCTGCATCAACCGCCGGCCGCTGGCCGAGCCGAGCGCCGCCGCGACCACACGTTCCAGCATACGTCCCCCCAGAAAACTCCCCACGGTCCAGACTACGGCGTTGTTCATACCCGCCTCCAGCGGCCTAGTTGGCCGGCGTTGCTCCTATTTCAATGCTACGTTACGGCCGCCCCCACTGTCAGCGGATGACGGCGCTTCCGTAGCGACTGTTTGGTCGCCGTCGTGGCTGGCGCATGCCTCTATTTCTTCACACATCATTCCGGAAGAGTCAACGTATGATGACAGACATGTGTTGGTACACTGATTCCTAGCCTGTGCTGATAGGAGTTGCCTCGCGCTGCGTGCTTCCTTACGGAAGGGGGCGCCTTGATGCGATTTGCCCGCCGGCAGTACCTGACTCGCTCCGGCGCTGCGTTGGGCGGCATACTCGCCGCCGCCTGTTCCCTCACCGAATCGCTCTGGCCGGGTACCGGGCTGCCACTTCCCCGAGCGGCCCCGGTCACCCTCCGCGTGCTGTACGGGCGGTACGGGCCGGGGTTGGGGACCACGTTCACCGAAACTCCTGTGGACTGGATAGGGCCTGATGGACGACCGGAAAAGCCTGTCGCAGAGTGGTTCCGCACGACCGCTGCCCCCGCCCTAATGGAGCACTACCCGGATAGCACGGTCAGCTTCGAGTCCCATCACGATCCGCTCAACCGGGCCCTAGAGTTGCACCGGGCCGGCACCGCCCCGGACATCTTCCAGACCGACGATCTGCGTAACGCCGACTTGATCCGGCGGCGGTTGGCCCACCGCCTCGATGGATGGATCAAGCAGCTACCCCACTCCGATGATTTTGTCCAGCCGGCTTTGCTCGCCGGACAGACCGCGGGCGTGCAGTGGGGGTTGCCCCTGTTCTCGCAAGTCTACACGCTCTACTTTAATCGGCACGTCTTGCGGGCCGCGGGAATCGGTCAGCCGCCGACGACTTGGGGTGATTTGCTCGATACGGCCTTCCGGTCTACGTTGGTGAATGATGGCGAGTTGGTCCGGGCGGGGCTGCCGGCGCCGCATAGTCGCTGGTTCTGGTGGCTGCTACAGCTCACGGGTGTCACGCTCTACGACGGTGGGCAAGTCGCGGCACTGGAGCAGGAGGCGGAGGCGGTGCTTGCCATGCTCCGCGATCTCGACGCCGCCGTGCGGCCGGCCGGCGTGGTGACCCTAGAGCGAGATCAGTACATCGAGCCATCGAGTGTTGACTCTGGTCATTGGTACCTTGGGAAGGTGGCCCATGCGTGGGTGCCAGGATTGCCGCCGCAGCATGGTGATTTCCTACAACGATACAAATGGCATCCAACCTCGCCGCCACCGCGAGAGGCAGCACCGCAGCAACAGGATGCTCCCCCATCGGTTGAAGTCCGCACAGCCATGGCGACCGCGGAGGCGGAGCAGCGCCGGGCGGCGCTTTCCGGCCCACCGCCGGCAGCGGCCGGGCGGCCGACGCCGGAGTCCACGCTGGTCGGCGTGCCGCCGGTGCCGGGCAGCACGCGCTACGCGCTCCCGGGCGCACGCGCCGCGCCGCTGGTGCATGCCCATACCGCCGTCCTGCACGTGAGCACGCAATCGGCCGCTCCCGACGATGCCTGGGAGTTGCTGACGATGCTCCTGGAGCCGGAGACGCTCTACTCCTATACGCACCTACGCTGGGCAGTGCCGCCCCGCCAGTCCATCCTCGGCTGGGGCTATCTGCAGAGCGCGAACACCCAGCAGATGATTGCGCTCTGGCTGCGCTACGGCCGGCCGCCGTTCGATCCCCCTCGCTATGACCAGGTCAGCCAGGCGATCGAGGCCACGTTCCAGGCCGTGGTGGTGCGGAAGCAGCAGGCGCCGGGTGACGGGGCGCGGAAGCTGGTCGCGCAGCTAGAGAAGATCGCGCAGGCCATCACGCCCGTCTACACTGGCACGACCCGCCGGTGAGCGACCCGGAGCCGATTGACGTAGTGACGTAAGCAGCGCCGCGTTTGCCGGCACCTACGTATAAGGAACAGGCCGGCGCAAGGAGGCCGCAGTGATGAGCATGACCCGCCGGCGCTTCTTGCGTAGTGCGGCCACCGCCCTGGGCAGCCTCCTCGCAGCCGCATGTGACCTACGGCCACCCAGCACGACACCGGATGAGACATCAGGCCCGGCTACCCCTGCGCCGCCTCGTCCACAGGAAGAAGCGCCCACGAAAGCCAACCCGCCGCAGAAAGTCCAAGTGCTCGTGGACTGGCCCGAGTGGCTAGAGGAACACAGCAGCGTCCTAGGGTTGTTGGCCGAAGAGTTCACCGAACGGCATCCGCGGCTCACGGTGGACTGGCAGCCCATTCCGCTGACGCACGACCTTGACTCTCCCAGTTCAGGAGAGCAGATCGCGCAACTGCACAGCGCGGGACTCCTCTTCGACGTCATGCAGTTTTTATTCCCGTACTTCACCTCCCACCTCTTCGTCGGCGACGCTGCCGTGGACCTCCTCCCGTTCCTCCGCAGCGACAAATACGATCTCTCCGACTACTGGCCGGGGGCCATCGAGGCCATGCAATGGCAGCGCAAGCTGTATGGCCTGCTGACCGAAGTTCTGCCAACTGTGCTCGTGCTCAATGAGGCACTCTTTGCCAGCGCGGGTCTCGTCGTCCCCACGACGGCCTGGACCTGGCCGCAGTTCCGCGACGCCGTCAGGAAGTTGACCAACCGCCAGCAACCCAAGCCGATCTTTGGTTTCGGTTTCGATTCACAGGTGTTCTCGACGCTGCCGTGGATCTGGGCGAACGGGGGCGCCATGCTCAGTGCGGACCGCAGCGAGAGCCTAGTAGCACAACCCGAGGCCCAAGAAGCGCTGCAGTGGCTCAGTGGGCTTACCCTGACCCAAGCGGTCACGCTGTGGGAAGCGGACCTCAGTCGAGCCAACGGCCTTGATGCCTGGGAACTCTTTATTGATGGCCGCGTGGCGATACTCTATGGCCCCTCTCTCAATGAGAGTGCTTTCACCGAAGCCTTCGGTCGGGCGCCGCAGTTCAGCCTTGCCATAGTGGAGCCACCACGGGGGCCACGCCGATCTGCCACCTTCATGCATCAAGGCCTTGGTGCCTTCCACCTGAGCAAGACCGCGCGGATGCCGGACGATGCGTGGCGCTTCCTCAGCTGGTGGACGAGTGAGGAGACGCAACGCCGGTTCCAAGCCGCCAATCAGAACGGATGCGTGGCGCCGCCGGCGCGGCGCTCCCTGGCGAGCGAATTCGTAGACCGGTACGGCGCCGCCACGCTCGCTGCGCTGGCCTATGCAAGGCCGCTGCCCTTACACCCGAAATCGAACGAACTGTTGAAAGTCTACGACCAGGGCTTGGTGCCGATGTGGAAAGGAGAGCAGACGGTAGCAGAGTCGACGACGGCGATTGCCGGCGAGCAAAATACGATCCTGGCGGAGTGGCGGCGCAGACAGCAGCAGCAACAACAAGGCACACCGTAGGCACATGCTGCCTATCACGCTACGGTGTCGGTTCCAGGCGGCGCCCCGCCGCTGACTAGCCGCCGTAGGTATACTTTGCCCGCGCGCAGTTCGTTCTTAGCGGCCGCCCTACGGCTGGTGGCGCTTCCGGAGCGTGGTCCGCGTTTCCCATCGCACCCTGCGAATATCGCGTGCAAAGGCGAGGAGGAGTGACGATGCGCTTTCGTCTCTGGCCGGTACTGCTTCTGCTTATCGCCGCCATCGCGCTTGGCGCCTGCGGGGATGATGATGCCAGCGAGACCGCCAATCCCGATGCATTGGATGGCCCGGTGCTGACCGATGACGAGCAGTTCACCACCACCGCGTCCGGCCTGCGCTACCGCGACCTCCGTGAAGGCGATGGCCCTACACCCAAAGCGGGCGACATGGTGGAGGTCCACTACACTGGCTGGCTGACCGATGGCACGCAGTTCGATAGCTCCCGGGCTGAAGGCCGTGTACCGTTCAAGTTCCCCCTGGGCCAGGGCTTGGTGATCGCCGGCTGGGATGAAGGAGTAGCCACCATGCGGGTTGGGGGTCATCGCAAGCTGGTGATTCCGGGGGAGCTAGGCTACGGCGACCGCGGCTATGTCGAAGCGGATGGAACGGTTTCCATCCCGCCCGGGGCCACGTTGGTGTTTCAGGTCGAGTTACTCAGTGTCGAGAGCCAATAAGCGAAGATTAGACCGGCGGCCACATGCTACCCTTGGGGAGCGCAGTGACGGCCGGCGGGAGCGAGGCACTGACCTATGCAGTGTCCGTTAAGAAGCATGGGGCCGGCCCATGATACCCATACGATGAGACCATCAGGGTCAGGCTAAGGAGAGCATCATGGCCACAGAGATGCGCCGTATCGTTGTCGCAGTCTTCGCTGCGTTGTTTGCTATCGGTGTGACCATACCGGTAGTTGCTGCACGCGGCCCCCAAGAGGGGTCGCCCTGGCCACAGTTTCAACACGATCCGCAGCGCACCGGTCGCACCACGGTGAATGGACCGGTAACACTGCGCCGGAAATGGGTCTATTACGTTCGGAGACCGATTATTGGCGGTCTGGCGATTGCGGAGGATGGCACGATCTATGTCCCAAGTCGTCACTACCTCACAGCAGTGCGCCCTGATGGCACGAGACGGTGGCAGGTTGATATCCGTCAGTTTAAGGTCGACGGTGCGCCTGCTGGCGGTGGAGACATTACGGCGCCGGCGATTCACAGCTCTGACAACATCATCATCGGCGTTGAGGACGGTCGCATTCTTGCCATTGAGCCTGACAAGGCCTTGGGGTGGACTTTCCACGTGTCGTCTTCACCGTACGCAAGCGGCAGTAGCCCGGTCCGTGGCCCGGCGCTCTTGGACAGCGGGTATTGCTGCATCATGGTTGGCGCTGATGATTGGGAGGTCTACCAAGTGGACAGCAGTGGCGATGCGCGCGGTGTGCGCCGTGCCGGTGGTGCTGTGACGGCCGCGCCCGCCCGTGGCCCGAACGGCACGGTCTTCTGGGCCTCGCGCGCCAGCGAGGTCTTCAACGGTGAATCTAATGGCGGTGACCGCTGGAAGTCCGGTCTTGATGGTGCGGCGTATGCCGGTCCTGCCATCGGTCCTGACGGCACGGCCTACATCGGCACTGGTAACGGGAGCTTGTACGCGATTGACCCCCATGGTGCGCTCCTGTGGAAGACGGTCCTGAGCGCTGGCAGGAAGTTGCGTGCGGCGCCCTCGCTCGGAGCCAACGGCACGGTGTATATCGGCTCGGAGAACGGCACCTTCTACGCGGTTGATAGCGGTACGGGCGTTGTCAAATGGGAGTTCGCCACGGGCAACGGCATTGTGGCGCCGGCTCTCGTAGATGGCCGTGACAACGTGTACGTTGCTTCGCTGGACAGCAAGGTCTACGTGCTTTCTCCGAGCGGTGGGTTGTACAGCACATTCGAGACCTATGGCGAAATCGTCGCTGCTATGGCGCTTGGTGCTGACGGCACGCTGTATGTTGGCTCGGGAGACCGTGGGCTTTACGCGCTGGAAGAGGGTGATCCGACAGCCGCGGCCGCCGCTACGGCCGCGGCGACCACGGTGGCGGAGACCGTCACTGTTCAGCGCGACTTCACCTCCGGACGGGTCTACTTGGTGGCAGGAGGCTGGCGCCATTGGGTGCCAGACCCAACGACTGCGGCCATTCTGGGCATCAATCCGGGGAGTTGGGCAGACGTCCGGCCGGAGCAGCTTGCCCCCATCCCGGAAGGATCGGCGATCCCGGCTTTGCGCGAGGGCAGCCTGATCCGTGAGCCGAGCGGGACGATCTACGTCATTCGCAACGGGAGGCGAGAGTGGATCCCCTCCCCGACAGCGTTCGCAGCCGGTGGCTATCAGTGGGGTGCCGTGATTAACGTGCCGGCTTTCGTGGTCGACCGCATTCCGGCCATATTGCCGGAAGGCACGTTGGTGCGGGCCATCGGCGGGTCGAAGATCTATGAGATCGAAGACGGCCAGCGTCACTGGATTTCGACGCTGGAGCTTTTCGTGTCGCGCGGCTTCCGGTGGGATCAGGTCACTGAGGCCGATGCCGGCTTCCTGCGTAGCATTCCCGAGGGTTTACCCTTCGGAGTTGGCGAGGGCAGCATTGTCAAGGGCATTACCGGCGACAAGGTCTACGTGATCGAAAACGGCCTGCGACGCTGGATCCCGTCCCTCACGACCTTCTTTGTCCGGGGCTATCGGTGGGAGAACCTGGTGGTGTTGAGCGATGAGGCGCTCGATTCGATCCTCCTTGGAGCACCTCTGCCGCCGTCGTGAGCCGCAAGCGGACGGGGTATGAGCGAGTGACCCGCTCTTGCCGTTGCCTGCGGTGAGCGTGGTGGCCTGGTACCGGTAGAACAGACGCACGATGAGCTTGCTGCTGTGCTACCGGCGCCGGGCCATCCTCGTAGGTCGGTGCCCGTGAAAGTCGCCCCGGTGCCGCACCGGGTGTGGGACGTGCTTCAACTGCCACCGCAACCTGCTGGCCCGGCGGTCTTGGTGGTGTTGGCGGGGTTACCCGGCACCGGAAAATCGCACCTCGCCGCTGCCGTTGCTGCCCAGCGCGCAGTGGTCATCATACGCACGGATACGGTGCGTAAGGCACTCGCTCCGCAGCCGACGTACTCACCGGTCGAGAGTGGTCGTGTGTACCGAACCTGCCATGCAGTGCTCCGTATACTGCTGACCAAGGGCTATCCTACGCTGTTCGATGCAACCAATCTGACTGCCCCGGGGCGCCGCACACTACGCTGTATTGCTCGTGCTACCGGCGTGCCGTATTTCCTGGTCTGGGTTGAGGCAGCGCCAGCGCTCGTCCGGGAGCGGCTGCTGCGCCGCGGTCGGGGGATGTCAGCGTATGACTCCGATGCCGATTGGTCGGTGTATCGGGCCATGCAAGCAACCGTCGAGCGGCCACAACGGACCGATCTGGTAGTAGCGAGTACACCTGGTACCCTTGGTGAGGCAGTGGCTACTATTATGGGGTTCTTGGATGGTGGCCGTGCAGAAAATCGTGGCAAACGAGTTGCGCTGCTGAACAGTCCGCAGCAGGTTGCCTAGATGGGGAGCTTCCGCGCTCGTCTTGCCGAGACTATCGCGCACCGCGACACGATCCTCTGTATCGGTCTGGATTACGATCCACAACTGGTACCGGCAAGCGTGCGCGCCGGTGCGCGCGATGAAGCTGCAGCGGCCGTGGCCTTCAACCGGGCCATTATTGACGCTACGGCGGATCTCGTCTGTGCCTATAAGCCCAATCTAGCCTTCTATGAGGCCCTAGGGCCACGCGGTATGGCCGCCCTTAGCGACACCGTCCGGCATGTGCCGGACGGTGTGCTGGTGATTGGCGATGCCAAACGGGGTGACATCGACAACACGATGCAGCGCTACGCGCAAGCGCTCTTCGACGTGTATGCATTCGACGCAGCGACCGTTAGTCCTTTTCTGGGTCGCGACGCGCTGGAGCCGTTCTTGGCGCGTCCGGAACGTGGCGCCTTTATCCTCTGCCGCACCTCCAACCCGGGCGCTACCGAGATACAAGACCTCCTGGTTGATGGAGCACCCTTGTACGAGGTGATCGCTCGCCGCGTAGAATCGTGGGACACCTACCGTAATACCGGGTTGGTGGTCGGTGCCACGCAGCCGCGGGAACTCGCCCGTATCCGAGACCTGTGCCCTGAAACACCGATCCTGGTACCCGGTGTCGGAGCACAGGGAGGGGATGCCGCAACCGCTGCCGCTGCGGCCACCAAGGGCGGCGCCTCGGCGCTGATCAATGTGGCGCGGCAGGTGTTGTATGCGTCTCCCGGGCCGGATTTCGCCACCGCCGCGCGTGGTGCCGCGCTGCGGCTGCGCGATCTCTGTAATCGGGCCAGGACGCGCTAACGCCCGGCCGGCGCAAGCTTGACGGGCGCGGCACGTGATGATGGCGAGATCGCGCCGGGGGCTACGCGGCCACTCACGCTTGCGGTACCCTCTTTAGGACTGAGAGTAGCGCCCTCGTTGGTATGGTACTTGAGCTTGCGCTCGACGACGTGGTGCAGCTCCGCAAGGCACATCCTTGCGGGGGAGATACATGGCGCATCGTGCGCCTCGGCGCCGACATTGGGCTGCGCTGCCAGACTTGCGAGCGTCGCGTCCTCCTGCCACGCTCGCGGCTGGAGCGCCGCCTCAAACGCTTTATCTCCCACCGCCCACAGCGAGCAGGAGTTGATCGCCAGTGAGCACGTCAACTCCCGCGGCTGAACCGGCGTTGGCCGCCGTGCGGGACGGCACGTCTCCCCAGTCACCGCAACCGGAGCGGCCGGGGGGGCGCGGCTACGGGCCGGTGCTGCGCCAACGGCCGTTCCTCCTGCTCTGGGTGGCCCAAATCTGTTCTCAGACTGCCCAGAACGCGCTCAACTACGGCCTGATCGTCGAAGTCGAACGGTTAACCAACTCCAGTACCAGTGTCAGTCTGGTGGTCGCCAGTTTCACGATCCCCGCCTTGCTCCTCGGACCGCCGGCCGGGGCGCTCGTTGACCGTCTCAGCAAACGCTGGGTACTGGTCCTCACCAATCTGAGCCGTGCTCTGCTGGTACTCGCTTTTCTTGCCACCGACCGCTCGGTGCTAGCGATCTATGCGCTGACCATGCTCAACTCGGCGTTCAGTCAGTTCTTCGCCCCGGCGGAGATCGCCACTATCCCCCTCGTCATGCCCCGACGCCACCTCTTAGCCGCCAACTCGCTCTTCAACATGTCGTTTACGTTGACCCAAGTGTTGGGCTTCGTGCTCTTGGGGCCGACGATGCTCAAGCTGGCTGGTCCCCTCGGCCTGTTTGCCGTCATCACGGCCGCCTACGTGCTCGCCGGCCTTGCTGTCGCCTTCATGCCTCGTCTGGAGCAGCACCTCCCACCGCCGCATGTAGCGTTGCTCGAATCCTTGCGGGGCGGTGCCCTCTGGCGCGACTTGGGCATCGGATTCGAGTTCTTGCGTACCAACCACGCCGTGCGGACGATGCTAGTTCTCTTGAGCGTAACCATTGCCATTGTCTACCTGCTGGCCACCCTAGGGCCGGGCTATGTCTCGCGGGTGCTCGGCTTCAGCCCCGAGGACGCCGGCTACGTGCTCGGTCCGGCGGGGCTGGGCATTCTCCTCTCCAGCGCTGCCATTGGTCATTGGGGCCAGCAGTGGAACCGCACGCGGCTCGTATTCGCGGGCCTGATCGCCATGGCCGTCACGCTCCCCGCGCTCACCGTCGTGCGGCCGCTCTTCGAAGAGATGGTGCCAGCCCTGGCCAGTGGTGGTCCGGTCGCGCTGCTGCCGTGGCAGGTTGCGGTCTATGCCGGGCTGGTGGGCCTGGTGGCGCTGCTGATCGGCGGTGCGTTTGCCCTGGTAATGGTGCCCGCGCAGACGGTCTTGGTAGAGGCCACGGCCGCACATCTGCGCGGAAGAATCTTTGCCATCCTCTTTGTGCTAAATAGTGTTTGGTCGGTTATTCCCATTCTCTTCGCCGCTGCGCTGGCCGACATCATCGGCATTAGCCCGGTTATCCTGATCGTGGCTGCGCTTGTGTTGCTGGCGGCGCTCCTCAGCCTGCTGCCGCTCCTCCGAGCGGCACATCCGGTGACAACACGCTAGCTGCACTCCTGAATCTGCCCCTTGGTCGCTGCTGCCTCGCCCAACGGGATGCCGGAGGTCACGGTCATCCGGTACAATCTAGGAATAGTGGACGGATAGCACCGCCGGTTGACGGTGCTGATTTCGCTCCCTTAAACTGGTTAATCAACACTACCGCAAGGCGCTTCCCGTCGGAGACTTGCTGTGGTGAAGGCCTCGGTGAGCCGGCATGGGGTTCAGATATGGCGATAGATCGCGTCGTTGCTACTATAGCTACCATATAGGTAAAGAGGACATCATGGCGTGGAGACGCACTACACTGGCGCTGTTCTTGGGAGGATTGGTCCTCCTCACTGCTTGCGACGCGCCAGCGGTATTCACGCCACTGCCGCCCACGCCCACGCCACTCAAGCGGACGCGCGTTCAGGAAACTCGCCCGACCACTGAAGTCACACGCGGTACGCTGGTCGAGGCGATCACGAACTTGGGGCGGGTCACGGCAGCCCGGGAATCGCAGCTCTTCTTCAAGAATGATGGCCGCCTCCGCAGCGTAAATGTGAAATCCGGGCGGACGGTCAAGCAAGGCGACGTGCTCGCCGAGTTGGAAACTGGTGACCTCCAGCTACGCATTGCCAAAGCCCGCGTCAACTTCGAGCAGGCGGAGGTGCGGTTGCAGGCGCGGCTAGCCCAGGAGCCGCAGCTCGACATGAGAGTGGAAGAGGAGGCGGTGCTCCAGGCCGAGCTAGGGGTCAAGCAAGCCGAGTTGGCCTTGGAGCAGTTGCTGAGTGTCGGGCCGACGGCGAGTGCGATCAAGAGCGCTGAAGCCTCCATCGTCTCGGCGCAGGCAGCGCTCGACCGGGCACATGCGGACATCGAGGGCAAGAAGGCCGACCTGGCGGCCAAACAGGCCGATCTCGCGGCGGCGCTAGTGCCACCGTCGCAGTTGGCCGTGATCAACGCCCAAGCAGCGCTGGAAAGCACCCAGTTGCAGCTGCAGAAGCTGCTCCAAGGTCCGAGCGAGGCGGATGTTCGCGCCGCGCAGATCGCCTTGGACCGTGCCCGCACGCAGCTAGCCCAGTTGCGCGATACCCCGAGCGTATCGCCTCAGGACCTGGAAAACGCGCGCTTGGATGTCGAGAAAGCGGAAATCAACTACGAGGGTGCCATCCTAGACTCTACCGGCACGCCGCGCTCCGATGCTGCTATTCGTTCGGCCCTCATTGCGCTTGAGCGTGCCCGGAACACTCACACTAAGCTCCAGTCGCTTGGGCCTTCGCCGTGGGCCATACGTCAAGCCGAACATGCCGTCGAGGCCGCCGAGTTAGGATTGCAAAGACTTGGGACCCTCGATCAGTTCGACATCCAACAGGCCGAGTTGAATATCCGTAAAGCCCAAGCACAGCTTGACAGCTTGCTCGCGCCGCCTACGGCTCAGGACTTGTCCCCGCTCCGCAATCAGATCCGCACCTTGGAGCTTTCCATCGCTAGTGCAGCGGCGGCGATCCCCAGCGCCGAAGCAAATCTTGCAGCAGCGCAGGCCAGACTCGGCGATCTCTTTATCGGGACCTCGGAGGTGACGATCAAGGACCAAGAGCGCCGCATTGAGTTGGCAAGAATCAGCCTGCAACGGGCCAAGGGCCGGCTTGCCGACCGGCAAGCCGGCCACGAGCGCACACTGGAGAGTCATGCGTTCGACGTGCAGGCGCTCCAAAAGAGCCTGGAGCAGGCCCGACTGGACCTGGAGCAGCTCGAAGGGCGGGACTTCGAATCCAAGCTCATCGCGCCTTTCGATGGCCTGATTACGCGCGTAGACATCTTCCCCGGCGACACGATTGCCGCCTACCGGCCGGTCATCTTTATCTCCGATCCGACCAAGCTCATCATCAGTGCCGACATCGGCGAAGGCGATCTGCATCGTCTCGCGGTCGGCCAGCAGGTGGAGATCCGTATGCAGGACCAGTTCCCGGATCAGCTCATCCTCGGCAAGATCACCCTCATCCCGGGGCAGGTCCGCACCCAGACCGGCCTGATCCCCGACCGCTCGACCAAGATTGACGTGCCTTGGCCGGGTCCAGGCGTCGAGATCGGCATGCTGGCCCGCGTCAAGATCATCTTGCAGCGACTAGAGAACGTGCTGCTGGTCCCGCAATCCGCCGTGCGGACGGTTGGAAAGCGTCAGTTCGTCGAATACAACGACGAGATCAACGGCGTACCGGTCAAACGCTCGCGCAACGTCGTGCCGGGGTTGTCCAGTGGCGGCCAGACCGAGATTAAAGATGGTGTGGAAGAGGGTATGGTTATCTTGGCCGGGGCCTAGCCGACCGTCTCGGCCAGGCCGCCGCCACCGGTCGGTGTGTCACTAGCGAGAACGATAATGGTGCTCTTCCTGCCGCTGCTGAGGGCCTACTCCACGCTGTGGATGATCCTCAAGCGGATTCTCAACAACCTCAACCTGATGCTGGCCATCATTGCCGGCCAGGTAATTACGGTCACGCTGATTACCAGTATCCCTCTGTACGCCGAGGGGATGAGCGCCGCGCTCCTCCATCGGCAGCTTGAGGAGCCGGAAGAGCGCGCGCAGCCCAAGTCGAGCATCATGCTCCGCTGGTTTGCGCCGGACCCGCCGGTCCAAATAACGCAGCAAGCGGTGCAGGCGGCGCAGGGCGGTGGTGGCGGGGGCGGGGGATTAGGTGGTGCCGGCGCCGGTACTGGTGCGGCGCCGCTCCCCACCCCGCCGGTCGTGCCGGACGAGCCGGAGGGCGTCAGTCCCGAGCTATACCGCGAGGCCGATGCCCTGCTGAAGGATCAATCCGAGCAGATGCTCGGCATCCCCCGGCAAATCTACGCCAGCTATGCCCAGACCGACTCCTTGCCCATTCTGCTGCGCCTCGACGAAGAGAGCCTCCAGGGCCGGGACTTCGCCGGGTACGGCTACATCGCCTTTATGGAGGATGTCCAGGACCACTCCACCATCATTGACGGTCGGTACCCGAACGTGGCCAAGACGCCCGAGGGTGCCATCGAGGGGATGATTACCACCAAGGGGATGGACGAGCTGGGCATTGATGTCGGCGAAACCATCGTCTATGTCTTCGAGCGCAACCGCGAGCGCATCCCCATCAACGTCAAGATCGTCGGACGCTGGTGGCCCAAGGACCCCGACGAAGACTATTGGTTCTACCAGCTCGACTACTTCAACGCCGTGGTCCTGCTCCCCAAGGAAGCCTATATCCAGCACATGATGGGGGGGTATCCCGATGCCGTCGAGGAACTGACCTGGTTCCAGCGCTTCGACGTGGATGCAATCCGCTCCGACAACGTGGGTACCATCCTCGGCGGGCTGGTCAACATGCGTACCCGCTTGACCAACGTGTTGGGCGACGTTCGCATGGAGTTTTCGCCGGAGGACATCCTGCTGGACTTCCAGCGCAGCCTCTTCTTCCTGAAAATCCTGCTCTTCGTCCTCGCGGCCCCCATTGTCGGCATCGTCCTGTACTACATCGTGATCTCGGCCAGCATGATCGTGGACCGCCAGCGCAATGAGATCGCCATTATCAAGAGCCGCGGCGGCAGCAATCTGCAAGTCCTGGGCATTTACCTATCCGAAGGTGGTCTCCTGGGTATTCTCGCCGTCGTCGTTGGGCCACTCCTTGGCGTCGTGCTCGCCCAGTTCATCGGTCGTACCTACACCTTTTTGGTATTTGCGGACCGCGAGCTACTCCCAATCACCTTGAACACGCAGACCTATCAGTTTGCGGGCCTCGCCGTCGGACTCTCTATCCTGGCGATGCTGCTCCCGGCAATTGCCGCTGCCCGCTTCAGCATCGTCACCTACAAGCAGGACGTGGCCCGGACGTCGCGCCGAGCCGTCTTGCAGCGCTTCTTCTTTGACTTCATCGTCGCTGGCGCTGCGGGCTACGGCTATTACTTGCTGCGCGAGCAGCGCTCCCTTATCACCCTTGGCGAAGAGGGCGGCATATTCTCCAATCCACTGCTCCTGATCGTGCCGGCGCTTTTCGTCTTCGCGTCTGCGCTGTTGTTCCTCCGCATCTTGCCACTGTTCATCGAGATTCTGGCCCGGGTCGGCGGTCGTATTTGGGGCGTTTCGGTCCTGCTCGGTCTACGCCAAATCGGCCGCATGCCGGGGCAGTATACGCGCCTGGTCATGCTCCTCATCCTCACGCTCGCCCTCGGCACGTATAGCGCCTCCGTCGCCCAAACCCTGGACCGCAACTTCAACGACCGCGTGTACTACACCAACGGGTCGGACCTGTTCCTCTCCGAATCGGGTCGTTACGATGAGATCAGCCAAGAGTGGAACTTCATTCCCGTCGAGGAGCATAAGCACGTTGCCGGCGTGATAGATGCGACGCGAGTCTTCGAAGAGAAGGGGCGCGTGCAAATCACGGGACTGTCCCGCGGGCACCGCGATGTTATTGTGCTCGGCATTGACACGTCCGACTTTGCCCGCGTCTCCTGGTGGCGCGATGACTTTGCGCCGGAGAACTTTGTCGCGCTGCTCAATCGGCTCGGTGCGGACGACCGCGGTGTCATCGTAGACAGCAAGTTGTTCTGGGACTTCCAGCTCAATTTCGGCGACCCCATCCGTTTGCAGGTCAAAAACCGGAACATGGAGCTTAATCTGGTTGGCGTGACCTATTATTGGCCGCGCCTCTGGCCCGACACGGACAACTTCGTGATCGTCAATCTCGACTACCTGTTCGATCAGACCGGGCGACTGCCCTACGACGTGTGGGCGAAGACGATCCCGGGTATCCACCCGCAGGTCATTGTCAATGACCTCTCGGAAGCGGGGTTCCTGGTCCATCGGTTCTTCGACGCCCGCGAGTTGGTCGTGCGGTTGCGGGACGATCCGGGGCGCACGGGCATTTTCGGCATTCTGACCGCCGGGTTCCTGATCGCCGCCCTGCTCACCATCGTCGGCTTCATGCTCTATTCCTACCTCTCCTTCCAGCGTCGCTTCCAGCAGATCGGTATTCTGCGCGCGATTGGACTGTCCATCGGCCAATTGATTAACTTGTTCGTGTTCGAGCAGGGTTTCTTGATCGCGATTGGCGTGCTGACCGGTACGGCGCTCGGTGTCATCACCGGCAAGATTTTCATTCCCTTCCTTCAGCTCAAGTCCGAGCGTCACGGGGGCATCCCGGAGTTCATCACCATGACGGCCTGGGATGATATCGGCAAGATATATATTCTCTTCGGCGCCGTCCTGGCCGTGGCCGTACCGGCCTTCATCTGGATGCTGACGCGGCTCAAGATTCACGAGGCCATCAAGTTCGGAGAAGAAACCGGATGAAGATGCCAACGATCCTCGGAGCACCCCGACGAGCACGGCGCGCCACACTGCCCGCTGAGCGGCCCGGTGGCCGTCGCGGCGGCGATGGGCAGTCAATCCTCAGCGAGGAAGACCGGCGGGCGCTGGTCGTCCCCCGCGACACGATGATCGCCTGCGACAACCTCGTGAAGATCTACAAGGTCGCCGACCTCGAAGTCGTCGCCCTGCAGGGGTTGGACCTGATTGTCAAGCGCAGCGAGATGATGGCCATTATCGGCAATAGCGGCAGCGGTAAGAGCACCCTGCTGAATATCCTCGGCGGCCTCGACCGTCCTTCCGCCGGGCGCGTGAGCGTCAACGAGTTGGACTTGCTGAAGCTCAACGATCACGGCCTCATGCGCTACAAGCGCGAGACCGTCGGGTTTGTTTGGCAGCAAAGCTCGCGCAACTTGATCCCCTACCTGACGGCCTTGGAGAATGTCCGCCTGCCCATGACTATCGCCGGCAAGTCGTTCCGCGAGCAGCGCGACTGGTCAAAGGAGATCCTCGATGCTGTCGGCTTGGGTAAGCGGATGCGCCATCGCCTCTCCCAGCTTTCCGGTGGTGAACAGCAGCGCGTCGCCATCGCCATCGCCCTGGCCAACAAGCCGCCGCTCCTCTTGGCCGACGAGCCGACCGGCGAGGTGGATACGGCCACGGCGAAGAGCATCTATCAGATTTTCCGCCGCCTGCGCGACCAGTACGGGACGACCATCGTCATTGTCAGCCACGACCCGGCCATTGCCTTCCGCGTGGACCGCGTGGTAGCCATCCGCGACGGCCGGACGAGCACCGAGACCGTCCGGCGCGCGGGCAGCACCGACACCGAGCAGACGCACGACGAGTTCGTGGTCATGGACGCCGCCGGCCGCATTCAGATACCGCGCGAGTTCTTGGATCAGTTGGGGATGAGCGATCGCGTCCATGTGGAAATGGAAGACGGGCGAATTGTCGTGCGGCCCGTCGAGCGGCGCCTCTCCGGCTTCAGCGGTACGCCAGCGGCCGTATCCTAGGGGTCAACGATGAGTGCCGTCAACCTTGCCGAAACGTTTGCCGCGAAACCGGATGGCGCCGCGACGGAGCCGCCGATTGTCGCCTGTCAAGATGTCAGTCGGGTGTATCGCCTCGGCGGTGAGGAAGTCGTCGCCGTCCGCGATGTCACGCTCGACGTTATGCCCGGCCAGCTCGTTGCCTTGCGCGGGCGCTCCGGGTCGGGCAAGACCACGCTCCTCAACCTGCTCAGTGGCCTCGACCGGCCGACCAGCGGCACCACCACGATCAAGGGCCAGAACACGAACAAGCTCTCCGATGGCGCCCTGACCAAGCTGCGGCGCCACGAGATTGGGTTTGTGTTTCAGACGTTCGCCCTGCTGCCGGTGCTGTCGGCCTATGAGAACGTGGAGCTACCGCTGCGGATTGCCGGCGTCAAGTCCAGCGTGCGTCACGAGCGGACCGTCGAGGTATTGGGACTGGTCGGCCTCTCGAAGCGCATGGGGCACCGCCCATTCGAGCTATCGGGCGGCGAGCAGGAGCGCGTCGCCATTGCCCGCGCCCTCGTCAACCGCCCCGCGCTGATCGTCGCCGATGAGCCGACCGGCGAGCTTGACAGCGTGACGGGTCTCCAGATCATGCTCCTGTTCCGCCGCATCGTGAACGACGAGGGCGTGACCATTATGATGGCGACCCACGACCCGACCATCAGCGAGATCGCCGACGAGACCTACATCATGGCCGACGGCGCCATCGCCGAGGATGTCCCCGAGGAGCTTCAGGGCATCGGCATCATCGGCGCCCAGGAGCGCAACCTACCCGGGACCCTGTTCTCCGCCGGCCAAGCCCGCCGCGACACCCCTTCCCCATAGCCTTACCCCCGGCACCATCACTGCGGCTTTCCCCGCAGTCCACGTCTCCCCGTCGCCACAGGGGATCATAGGCTGACTGGGGGAGGTGCGGACCGAGTCGTAGGGGCGCAACATGTTGCGCCCATCCCCCCGCCGCAGCGGGACCAACGCTGCCTACCCCGCCAGAATCGCGTTCTGCGCCTTGGCAATCGCCGCCGTCGCCACCGCCACCGACTGCGTGCCTGCCCACACCGGCGCCATCCCCTCGTCAAACGCTTGCAAGAGCTGCGCCCGCGCCGGATGCAGCGGCAGATCGCGCGCGTGCTCCAACGCCGCCACGATTGCATCGCCGCCAAAATAGGGTGCCACCGACTGCGCGACCGAGCGCCGCGCCGGTGGCGGCATACTCGGCAGTGGCACCCGGCCTTTGCGAACCGTCCCCTGCTGGAAGGCGCGCTGGGCTTCCTCCCCGGCCCACCAGCTGAGGAAGGTCCAGGACTCGTCCGGCACGCTGGTTGCGGCGCCCAGATGCAACGCCGACTGCAAGAAGAGCCAGTTGGCCGGCGCGACCGCGCCGTGCGGGACGGCTGCCAGGCCGTACTTCAGCCCATACTCGGCCTGCGGGACCAGCAGTGGGCCTGTGAAGCTGCGAGCGGCGTACAGCATCGCCACCCGGCCAATCTTGAACAGTTCATCCCCACTCACCTCGTCGGCCGGTGGCCACACGGCATGGGTATCGCGCTGTGCAAACAGCCACTCCAGCGCCTCCCGCGCCGGTGGCTCATCCACCAAGCTCTTGGTCACGTCGGCATCCACGAGGTCGCCGCCATTCGCCCAAATCCAAGGAATCGTCGCCGGGTAGCTATAGCTAAGTCCTGCTCCCCGATTGGCAAAGTTTATTGTGAGCGGAGGGCCGTAATCTCGGCTGAGGGCAAACCCGTACACAGGTTTGCCTCCCCGCTGCCCGGTTAACGCGCGGGCATGATCTAGGAGCTGTTGCCAGGTCCAATCGCTTGCTGGCGCGGACACACCGGCCCCGGCCAGCAGGTCCTGGTTGTAGAACATCAACTGCGTATCCACGTGGGTATGCAGCGCGTACAGGTCGCCGCGCCAGGTACTCTGCACTAGACAGCCCGGCCAGAAATCGGTGAGGTCGTAGCTGTCACGCCTGATGTACTGGTCTAGGCCCAGTAGTGCCCCCTGTGTGACCAGATTCGGGACGGCATCTCCGACCCACCAAGGGAGATGCACGAGATCGTGCATGACATCCCCGGCCTGGCCGGTGGCAACAGCCTCCCGGAACCCCTGCCGGAGATCGGGGACGTCATACCAGTCTTGCCATTCGATGGAGAGGTGCGGATGCGCCTCCGTGAACGGCGCCGTGTACTGGCGGAAATAACTCGCATTCCATGCGGCGCCGTAGGCCCCTCCGGTCGAGTAACGCACCCGGATAGGGACTTGCCGCTGGGTCTGGCGGGGGAGGCCTGGACCTGGCTGCTTGGGGGCCACCGGCCGGTCCTGAGCCTCCTGGGGGGCTTGGGGCGCACCCGCAGGGACGATGTCGCACGCCGCGGCCACCAAGCCGCCACCGAGCGCGGCGCCAATGCCGAGACAGTGCCGCCGCGTCATCACTGCCATCGCTGGCCTCCTTCCGCCTCAACAGAAGACCGGCTTCCTAGCTCTACCCCCACGCGATGAGGGGCAGCCATGCCCCTCATCGGAGATCAGCCCTGCGATCAAACGGTACAGCCACACTCTACGCCCGTCCATCCCGGGTGTCAACAGGTGGCGTAGTGGGCCACCCCTCACTCCCCGGCACTGACAGGGGCTAGGTTTCCCCGTAGGGGTGCGATTCATCGCACCCGCTCCATCGGTCATTCCCGCGAAGACGGGAATCCACTCCCTCTCCCACCGGGAGAGGATTGGGGTGAGGGGTAGACTCCCCCCCTCTCCAAATGTTGGAGAGGGGGCCGGGGGGTGAGGCCCGCCCACAAGGCCGTTGTCTTGCCCCCCTCCTCACCAATATGCTCTCATCGAGGGAGGTTAGCCGATGCGAGACAAGTCTGGAGCACACCACGTCGCCCCGGATGGGAGCCGTCTTGCCATCTTGCCGACCACCAGCGGTGGCACCGCCACCTTGCCGAGGGCGCCGGGTCAGGACCGACCCCGCACCGCGTCATCTGGCGCGGCGCGGCCCGACCGTCCGCGCGCCACCCCCAGGGCGCCGGATCAGGACGTACCCCAGGCCCTTGTGGCCCGGGTGCCGGGTTCTGATCGTCCGAGCGCCGCGCCGCGCGTGCCGGTTTCTGACCGGTTGCGCCCGGTGCAAAAGGCGCCGGGTCAGGACCGACCCCGCACCGCGTCATCCGACGTGGTGCGGCCTGGCCGTCCGCGCGCCACCCCCAGGGCACCGGGTGCTGACGTACCCCCGGCCACTTCGGCCGGGGCGCCGGGTCAGCACCGTCTGCGTGCCGCGCAACGGGCGCACGATCACTGCCGATCCCGCCCCGCGTCAAAGGCGCCGGGTCAGGACCGACCCCGCACCGCGTCATCCGACGCGGCGCGGCCTGACCGTCTGCGCGCCACCCTGAGGGCGCCGGATCAGGACGTACCCCAGGCCCTTGTGGCCCGGGTGCCGGGTTCTGATCGTCCGTGCGCCGTGGCCGCCGCCGCGGCGGTACCTGACGGCCCCCGTGTCTCGCACCCGGTGGCAGGTCCCGATAGCTCCCATCGCGGACCCGCTGCCGGACCACGCCTAACCTCCCTCACCACCTCCACCATGCCGGCCCACGACATGTACAGCCGGACGTATACCGCCGAAGAGTCAAAACAACACACCCCAGCCGCCCCGACGCCGGTGCTCACCGCCACGGTCCGCCTACTCCTAGCCCTCATTCAGCGCGCCCAAGGACTGGACATCGGTCCCACCCTGGACGTGCTGCGGCACCTGCTCCAGGACCGGCCGGCGCTGACCCCGGTATCGGACAGCGCCTTGCTCCAGTCACTCGGTGAAGCGGTCGCGTATGCGGATACCCCGCCGCAGCCCCCCGAGCAAGGAGCGCCACCCAGCGACCGGCCGCCGTTCAAGCCTCCGTAGCCCTCTGTGCCGACCTGTCACCCCCCCGCCTACGCAACTGGGGGATTGGCTGGCTGGGATAGGTACGGGTTAGGCTGTAGGGGGCCGGACTCTCGTCATTGCGACTTGCGCCGCAATCCACGTCACCCTACACCGCGGGGCAGACATAGTCGGACCAGCCCCTTCTCCCCTCTCCAAATGTTGGAGAGGGGCCGGGGGTGAGGTCCAATACCCTCACCGCGTGGAGACCGTGCCCCGCACGTAGTCGGCCTCGTCGGAGACCAGCCACGCCAAAATCTTCCCTACCCCCGCCGGATCGCCGAGCCGTGAATTGGCGACCGCTTCCTCCGGCGAAAGCCCCTGGCTGCGGGCGCCGTCGGCCACGTTTTTCAGCTTCAGCGGCGTCGCAATGCCGCCGGGGCAGATGGCGTGAACCCGGATGTTGTGGCGCGCCAACTGCGGCTGGATCACGTAGGTCAAGCCATGCACCGCGGCCTTGCTCGTCCCATAGGCCACCGAGGAGCTGCCGCCCCGCACGCCGGCGCCGGACGACAGACAGAGGATCACCCCGCCGCCACCGGCCTTGATGTGCGGCACCGCCTGTTTCACCGACAGGAACATGCCCTGGACGTTCGCGTCTATCACGTGTTCGAATGTGTCCAGGTCCAGTTCATCTACATCCTGAAATGCGCCCCACAGGATGCCGGCGCAGGCAATCAGCGCGTCCAGCCGACCGTAGTGCTCGACGGCCGCGGCCATCAGGCGCGCGCAGTCCTCCTCCTGGCTCACGTCCGTCTGGACAAACACGCAGCGCCCACCATCGGCCGTAATGGCCGCCGCCGTTTCCTCACCTTCGGCCGCCAGCACGTCCCCGATCACCACGCTGGCGCCCTGCTCCGCGGCGACCCGCGCCGTTGCGCCACCGATCCCCCGCGCACCACCCGTGACCACCACCACTTTGCCGCCCAGGCGGCCCTCACCACTATTGGATTGCCCCATCACACCTCGCCTCCTTTAACTAACCTAGCGACATGCAGCGTTCCCTAGAGGAGACCCTTGCACAACTCGTCATTCCCGCGAAAGCATGTCCTGTACTCCGATACGGAGCCGGAATCCAGAGCCATACTCCCCCCGGTCCGATCGCTACGCCCCCTCTCCATCGCGGAGCGATGGAGAGGGGGCCGGGGGTGAGGCTCAATCCGCCGGCCTACTCGTCCCACTCCAAGCCGGCCTCCGCCAGCGCCGCGTCGAGCGCCCGCTTGGCCTGCGGCACGTCCTTGTCCGCCAGGTGTTCGATGAGCATGTAGCCGTCGGGACAGCACTCCTGGAAGCGGCGCAGGTAGGTCACCTGGTCCATCAGCCCCTCACCGATGATGCACTCGTGAAAACGCACCGTCACCGTGTTCTCGTACCGAATGTCCTTGGCGTGCCCGCACAGCACGTACGGGCCGCAGACGTCAAACATGCGGTTCACCAGCGTCGAGGTGTTCCACATGTCTTCCACGCAGCCCACCAGGTTCACAGGGTCCGTGTTGAAGCGCAGCGCCGGCGACCCGACCGCCTCGATCACGTCCCGCATCGCCTCCGACGTCGGCAGCGGCGACACGGCCGCCCCCTCCAACGCCAGCAGCACCCCTTCGTCTTCCGCCGCCTTGCTGATCTCGCGCAACGAGTCCACTAAGCGCTCCATGGTCGAGACCCGCGTGTTCTCCGGGTGCGGCGTCCACGAGCCGGCCGGGTTCAGACTGCCCGGCCGCACGTAGAGGTTCACGGAATTGAGCACTCTGGCTCCGCGGCACGCGGCCTGCATCTCCCGGATACCTTGCTGCCGCTGCCCTTCATCCTCCGAAACCAAGTCGCGGTTCCGGGTCGCTGTCTGGGCGATCCGCACACCCCCGTCCTCCAGCACCATCCGCACGTGGCGTAGCTCGTCGTGCTTATCAGCCAGTGGCTCGGCCTGGTCCCAACGGGCGGCACTAAACCCGTTTTCACGCAGTCGCGCCGCCGTGGCCGGCGTGACCTCCGCTGCAGTGCGGGGCATCAACCCCACTACTCCTACCTTCATCTTCTCCCCAGTTCTCGCCTGAAATCGTAGGCCGCCCGTCGCAGTCGGGCGCTGCCCCTACATGGCGCCTTTCTGACCGCATAGTATACGCCTCGCCGCGAGCGACACAGCATGCTAACCCCCAGCCCCGGCCCTTTCCGCGCTCGCGGCAACCCCGTCCCCCCGCACTACGGGGGGAACATAGGGGGGCCAGCACCGTCATTGCGGCGCAAGCCGCAAACCAGCCTCCCGGCCCCCACCCGACTCCCCCTCTCCAAATGTTGGAGAGGGGGCCGGGGGGTGAGGCACGCCGCCCCTACTCCAGCTCCACAAGCCGGAGATGCTCCGCCCGGAACGCCTCGTGCCGCTCGCCCGGCATCAGCAGCACCTTATCCGGACTCAGTCCCGCGACAAAATCCCGGTCATGGGACACCACGACCAGCGTGGGACGGTATTCGTCGAGTGCTTGCAGTAGCCACTCGCGCGTGTGAACGTCAAGATTGCTATTCGGCTCGTCGAGCAGCAGCAGATTGTGCCGTTCGAGCATTAGCTTGGCAATCCCCAGCCGCGCTCGCTCCCCGGACGAGAGCGTCGCTACGGGCCGGAAGGCGTGGTCCTCGCCGAGCAGCAGCCCCGCCAGCGTCGAACGGATTTCCCGCTCCCCACCGGATACAAGCGGCAGCAGATATTCGTAGGGCGTGAGATCGGCCGTGTCCCGCTCCAAGCCGTGCGCGAAGTGCCCCAGCTTGACCTGATGCCCCAACGTGAACGTTCCTGCGTCGCCCCGCAGCCGCCCGGCGAGAATGTTCAGCAGCGTGGATTTGCCCGCACCGTTCACCCCGATCACCGCCAGCCGCTGACCACGCTCCAGCACGAAGCTGGTCCCCTTCAGCACCGCGTTGCGACCGTAACGCTTCCGCAGCCCAACGGCCCGCAGCGTTACCCGACCGCTGCGCGGCGCCGCCGGGAAGTGCAGGCCCAGCGACCGGGCCTCGGTCGGGACATCCACGACCTCCTCCTTCATCCGCGCAACGCGCCGGTCGAAGACCTTCGCGCGCCGCGCCATGACCTCGGTCTTCTTTCTCCACTTGTCGGCTAAGGTCTGCAAGCGATCAATCTGCTCCAACTGGCGGCTCCGGGTCTTGGTCAGCGTTGCCTTGCGCTCCTCGCTCCAAGCCAAGTAGTTGCTGTACGTGCCCTTGAACTCCTCGATCTGGCGCGTCTGCACGTCGAGGTCGAACACCCGCGAGATGGACTGATCCAACAGGCGCAGGTCGTGGGAGACCAGCAGCACGGCCGCCTCCGTCCGCGCCAAGAACTCCATCAGCCAGCGCGTTCCATCCACGTCCAGATGGTTGGTTGGCTCGTCGAGCATGAGCAGGCTGGCGCCGCTCGCCAGTATCCGTGCCATCTCGAGGCGCGTGCGCTCGCCCGACGACAACTGACCGATCTGCCGGTCCAGCTCGATATGCCCGAGTCCCAAGCCTCGCAGGACAATCGCGGCCTCGGCCTCGACTTGGTAGCCGTCGGCGACGCGGTACGCTTCCTCCAGACAGCTGTATTCCTCCACCGCCGCTTCGAGTACCGCCCCCGTCGTCGTGGTGAGCCGCCGTTCGGCCGCCGCCAACTGCTGCGCCAACGCCGCCGTCGGGCTGGCCGAGACCACCACGTCGCGGACCGACGCCGACGCTGGGAAGGCTTCCGAAACGTCCGGCTCCTGCGGCAGGTACCCGGTCCGGTTCGGTCGTCCGACGCTGCCGCCATCCGGCGTGATCTCTCCGGCAGCGATCCGCAGCAGCGTCGTCTTCCCGGCGCCGTTTGCGCCCACCAGCCCGGCCTTCTCGCCGCGACCGACGAATAGCGAAACGCTGTCGAGCACTGGCTGCGGTCCCCAGAAGTAGCGAATGTCCTTGAGTGTGAGCACCTGGTTCCTCCCATGTTTACCATCAATTCAGGGCAACAAAAAACCGCGGATCGGATACTGGGGTTAGTTCCGAGCCGCGGTCGGCGCTCCTCTGCATATGCAACGCTATTCGCCCAGAACTACCTCCGCCGCGCCTACACAGATATGCACCAGAAACCGGAACATCACGTAGCCATTATACGCCCTGGCACGGCCCCCCTGCCAGCCATCGCCTGCGCCTCCCCCGTCCTTCCCGCGCCAGCGGCAATCCCCGTCCCCCCGTCGCAACGGGGGGACCATAGGGGGGCTTGTGTTCCAGCCCAGCCACTGCCCTCTGTTATGCTCCCTGGCACAACGAGCGCGGCGGCCGGGCCGCGCTCCCACAGCCGAACTGGAGGAAGAGAACATGAAGACGTACCGCGTAGCAATCCTAGGCTGTCGTGGGCGCGGCACCGCCGCCGCGCGAGGCTACTATTCCCATCCCCGCACCGAGGTCGTCGGCCTCTGCGATCTGATTCCCGAGCGGTTCAATACGCTCGGCGACGAGTTGGGAGTGCCGAACTCCGCCCGTTACACCGACCTCGACAAGATGATCGAGGAAACGCAGCCCGACATCGTGGCCATCCCCACGGCCACCGAACTGCACTTCCCGCTGTCCATGCGCGTCCTCGAGCACGGCGTCCACATTGACGTAGAGAAGCCGATGACTCTCGACCTCATCCAGGCCGACGCGCTGATTGCCAAGGCCAAGGAGAAAGGTTCCCGCGTAGCCGTCCACCACCAGGGCGGCGTCGGCATCCACGTCAAGGCCGCGCTGAAAGCCTATCGGGAAGGCCGGATCGGCGAGCTGCGTTACATCCACAGCGCCGGCAAGGGCTACTACGGCGGCTTCGAGTTGATCCACCAGGACACCCACATCCTGAACAACGACATCCTCTTTGCCGGTCGCTGCAAGGCCGTCAGCGCCGTTGCCGTCTCCGGCGGCCGCAGCGCGACACCCGCCGACGCGCACCGCGTCTGGGGTGCGGGCACCATCATCGGTGAGCACTTGAACGCCGCGATGGAGTGGGAGAACGGCGTCACCGGCACGCACTTCTGCCATCGCTTTGCCCAGAACGACACGACCGCGCACGTCACCGAGCTATACGGCACGGAAGGCCGCATCATCGTCAACCACTCGGCGAAACAGGGCGGGCCGCGCTTGCTGCAGCAGCCGCAGTACTACCCCGACGGCACCAACGACCAGTGGCAGCCCCTCGACCCCATCTACCCGGAGGGCTACGACGAGAGTATGAGCGCCTCCGAAGACGACTTCGGCTATGCCGATGAGTACGTCCGGGCACTGGACGAAGGCCGCGATCATGCGTGCAGCGGCGCCAACGGCCACCACGTCGTCGAGATCATCATGGCCATCTACGAGTCGGCGGGCTATGGCCGGCGCGTCGAGATTCCGCAGCAGAACCGCGAGCACCCCCTGGTCCGCCTGCGCCGCGAGCACGGACTGCCCGACACAACCCAGTCGCCCATCCAGTATGCGGACTTACTCGAAGCCGAGGACCAGCGTCGTGCCACCCCGGCCGCAGCCGGATAACCGCCGCATCCCCTCTCCCCCTGGGAGAGGGCTAGGGTGAGGGCAGCCGGGCACTGAGGATAACTCCAAGGAGAAAGCAACGATGAAGACCTACCGCGTGGCACTCCTGGGCTGCCGCGGGCGCGGCACCGCCGCCGGCCGGGCCTACTACGCCCATCCGCGCACCGACCTCGTCGGCCTCTGCGATCTCATCCCCGAGCGCTTCAATAAGCTGGGTGACGAGTTCGAGGTGCCGCCCTCCGCTCGCTACACCGACCTCGACAAGATGATCGAGGAGGTGCAGCCGGACATCGTGGCCATCCCCACCGCCACCGAACTGCACTACGAGCTATCCATGCGCGTCCTGGAGCACGGCGTCAACATCGAGGTCGAGAAGCCGATGTGCATTGACCTCGAACAGGCCGACGCCGTGATCGCCAAAGCCCAGGCCCAGGGCGTCAAGGTAGCTGTCCACCAGCAGAGCCGCGCCGGCCCGAACATGCAGGCTACGTTCCGGGCTTTCCAAGAGGGCCGCATTGGTCGGTTGCGCTACATCACCGGCAGCGGCAAAGGCTACTATGGCGGCTACGGTCTGATGAACATTGGCACCCACATGCTGAACAATATGCTCCAGTTCGGCGAGCGCTGCCGCAGCGTGAGCGCCGTGGCCTTGACCGACGGGCGGCTCGTCACACCCGATGACGTTCACACCTCGCCCGCCGGCATGGGCACCATCACGGGGGAGAGTATCACCGCCACCCTTCAGTTCGGCGACAACGTCACCGGCACGCTCCTCCAGCACCGTTTCCCCGTCGTGCAGCTCGAAGCCTACTCGCTCGAGCTATACGGCACCGAAGGCCGTCTCCTCTTCAATGCCTCCGGGCGCGAAACGGGCGGCGCGTGGTGTATGCCGACGCCGCATCACCTCCCCGATGGCACAAACAACCGCTGGGAGCGGCTGGACCCGATCTATCCCGAGTTGTACGACCCGGCGAGTAGTGCCTCGCCCGACGATTTCGCCTTTGCCGACGAGTACGTGCGGGCGCTCGACGAAGATCGCGATCATGCGTGCAGCGGCGATGAAGGCCGGCACATCGTGGAGA
Organism: Chloroflexota bacterium; assembly: GCA_022826725.1. GTDB lineage: Bacteria > Chloroflexota > UBA11872 > UBA12225 > JAJDUF01 > JAJDUF01. The sequence goes on along the minus strand of JAJDUF010000016.1, from coordinate 98,274 downwards.
TCATGATGGGCATTTTCGAGTCGGCGGCCTACGGCCGGCGCGTCGAGTTGCCACAGCCCGGCCGCGACCATCCGCTGCTCCGCTGGCGGCGCGAGCACGGGCTGGACGATCCGCCACCTCCCGTGTCGCGCTCCTATAGTGACTGGCTCGTCGCCGAAGACCGGCGGCTCGGCCGGAGTTGAGTGATCGTACAAGCGTAGATTGCGGTCCGTGCCGAAGGGGCGCAGCGTGCTGCGCCCGTCCCCCCGCACAGCGGGGGGACCATAGGGGGCGGTGTCATCCACCCTTCCCTAAAGGGAAAAGGCTGAGGCACGTCATTCCCGCGAAAGCGGGAATCCAGACTCCCCTCTCCGCATGGTGGAGAGGGGCCGGGGGTGAGGTCCATGACCGTGCAGAACTACCGCGTAGCCATCTTGGGCTGCCGCAATCGCGGCACGGCCGAGGCGCGCGCCTACCACGCCCACCCGCGCACGGACATCGTCGCCCTCTGCGATCTCGTCCAAGAGTTGCTCGACACCCTCGGCGCCGAGGTCGGTGTGCCGCCATCCGCGCGCTACCGCGATCTCGACGCGATGATGCGCGAGGTGCAGCCCGACATCGTGGCGATCCCGGTCGGCATCGAGTTCCACTACCCGCTGGCGATGCGCGTCTTGGAGTACGGCGCCAATATCGAGGTGGAGAAGCCTCTTTGCCAAGACCTCGCGCAAGCGGACGAGATTATCGCCAAGGCGGAACAGAAGGGTGTGCGCGTCGCCGTGCATCAGCAGGGCCGGGTGAGTCCCTACATGCAGGCCGTCGCCCAAGCGAACGCCGCCGGGCGTATCGGCCAGGTGCGGTACATCTACGGCAGCGGCAAGGGCTACTACGGCGGCTACGGCCTGCTCGACATCGGCACCCACATGCTGAACAACATGCTGCGCTTCGGCGGCCACGTCCGCAGCGTGTCGGGCATCGCCACGACGGACGGACACCGGATCGGGCCGGAGGACGTGCTGGAAGGCCCGCGCGGTTCCGGCACCATTGCCGGCGAGCATGTGACCGCCACGCTGGAGTTCGACCACAACGCCACCGGCACGCTCCTGCAGCACCGTTTCCCCGGCGTCGGCGCGGCCTCGGCCGCCTACACGCTCGAGGTGTACGGTACGGAGGGGCGGTTAGTGATGAACGCCAGCAAGCGTGTCGAAGGCGCCTGGTGGCTCCCCCATCCGCACCACCTGCCCGGCGGCGAGCACGGCAACTGGCAGCCGCTCGATCCGCTCTATCCCGATCACTACGATCCGCGCAGCCCGGCCGACCCGGCCGACTACTGGTTTGTCGAGGAGTATGTCCGCGCGCTCGACGAGGGCCGGGACCACGAGTGCAGCGGGATCGAGGGCCGCCACATCATGGAGATCATGCTGGGGGTGTTCGAGTCGGCCGTGTACGGACGGCGCGTAGACCTGCCGCAGCCGCAGCGCGACCATCCCCTGGTACGCTGGCGACGCGAGCAGGGCGCCGGGCCGCCGACGCCGATGCCCCGCGATCTGCATGAGTGGTATGCCGCCGAGGATCAGCGCCTGGGGAGAGCGTGACCGGGAAACGCGCGAGTTAAAGGAGCCATGCCCCATGACCTACGCGCAGCTGCGACCTTGGCTGGAGCAGGAGTTGCAGGACATCCGCACCAGCGGTCTCTATAAAGACGAGTTGGTCATCGGCACGCCGCAGGGACCGGAAGTCCAAACGCCCGCCGGTCCCATGATTAACTTCTGCGCCAACAACTATCTGGGGCTTGCTAACCATCCCGATGTTCTGCAAGCGGTAGCTTCCGGCGTGCAGCAGTACGGTTTTGGGATGGCATCGGTCCGCTTCATCTGTGGTACCCACAACATTCACAAGACCCTGGAGCGCCGGCTGTCCACATTCCTCGGCACCGACGATACGATCCTCTACAACTCCTGCTTTGACGCCAACGCCGGCCTGTTTGGCACCCTGCTCGGCCCCGAGGATGCGATCATCAGCGACAGTCTCAATCACGCCAGTATCGTGGACGGCGTGCGCCTCTGCCGGGCACAGCGGCAGATTTACCGTCACAATGACATGGCCGATCTCGCCGCCAAGCTCGACGCGGTCGCCGGGGTGCGTTTCCGCCTCATCGCCACCGACGGCGTGTTCAGCATGGAGGGCGACCGTGCTCCGTTGGGCGACGTCTGCGCGCTGGCCGACCGCCACAATGCGCTCGTCATGGTGGACGACTCCCACGCCACCGGCTTTCTCGGCCCCGACGGTCGCGGCACCGCCGCGGAGCAGGGCGTCGCGGACCGGGTGGACATCCTGACGAGCACCCTGGGGAAGGCGCTCGGCGGTGCCTCCGGCGGCTTCACGTCCGGCCGCCAGGCGATCATTGACCTGCTGCGGCAACGTTCCCGCAATTACCTGTTCTCCAATACCATTGCCCCGCCCGTGGTCGTCGGGTCGCTGAGGGCGCTCGACATGGTCCAACAGCATCCCGAGCTACGCGAGCAGCTGTGGGACAACACTAACTATTTTCGCCAGCGCATGACCGACCTCGGCTTCGACATCGTGCCCGGCGAGCATCCGATCGTGCCCATTATGCTCCGAGACGAGTTGAAGACCGTCGAGCTGGCCCAAGCGGTCAACGAGCGTGGCATCTTTGTGGTGGGATTTAGCTATCCGGTCGTGCCGCGGGGCGCGGCACGGATCAGGGTCCAGCTCTCGGCCGCCCACACTCGCGAGCAGCTTGATCGTGCCGTCGCCGTGTTTGCCAAGGTGGGCCGGGCGGTAGGAGTGATCTGAGGTGATGACAGATACGACGGAGCTAGCCGGCAAGGTCGCCATTGTGACCGGCGCCGGCCAAGGCATGGGCTATGCCGTAGCCCACAGACTGGCCGCCGCCGGTGCCAGCCTCGTGATCAACGACGTGAACGCCGCGGCGGCCGTCTGCTCGGCCGCCGCACTCCGGGCCGCCGGCCACACGGCGTTGGCGGTGCCGGGCGACGTAGCGTCGAGCGAGGATGTGCGCGGCATCGTCGCGGCGACCCTGGACCGCTATGGCGGCATCCACATCCTCATCAACAACGCCGGCGTGCTCCGACCAACCGCCGTCATTGACATCGAAGAGGCCGAGTGGGACCTCGTCGTCAACGTCAACCTGAAGGGCACGTACCTCTGCTCGCGGGCAGTCCTCCCGGCCATGCGCGAGGCCGGCTGGGGACGCATCGTCAACTTCTCCTCGACGGCCGGCAAGAACGTCAGCACCGTCGGTGGCGCGCACTACACGGCGGCCAAGGCCGGCGTATTGGGTTTCACTCGCCACTTGGCCAAAGAAGCTGCCCCTTATGGGATCACCGTGAACGCCGTGTGCCCTGGCTTGATTGATACCGAGATGGTCCGCGCGACGATCAGCGACGAGCAAACGAGCGCCTACGCCGCCAGCTTTCCCATCGCCCGCCTTGGTGCTCCGGAGGAGGTCGCCGAGCTGGTCGCGTTCCTCGCCTCCGACCGCGCCGCCTACATCACCGGCGCCTCCCTCGACATCAACGGCGGCGACCTCATGATCTAGCCGCCGCCACCGCACACTCCCTCCCCCGCCGCAACGGGGCCGGGGGGTGAGGCCCGCCCACCACACCTGGCACCATCCGTGCGGCTGTGGCCGGTCATCGGGGTAGGTCCGGCTTGCTATACTCGTTACCAGACTGGCCACGCGGAGAGGTGCGAGAGTGGCCTATCCGGCGCGCCTGGAGAGCGCGTGTACCGCAAGGTACCGTGGGTTCGAATCCCACCCTCTCCGCCCACCATCTGCGGCTGGCCCTGGCCCGGCCCGACTCCCCCTCTCCAAATGTTGGAGAGGGGGCCGGGGGGTGAGGCCCGCCCACCACACCTGGCACTATCCGTGCGGCTGTGGCCCGTCAGGGGGTGAGGCCTAACACCCCCATTGACAGGCCTCCGTCCCCACGCTACGATTTCCTATGGTCGTGCTAGATGGGGTGCTAGCGGTACCCTGCACCCGCAATCCGCTACAGCGGGGTTGAATCCCCCCTCCCGGTCTGGCGCCACCCGAGACGGCATTGAGCGTCTGGTGTTGAGGGCTGGGTCCTGCGCGGCAGGGCACTCCGAACCCCGTCAGGTCCGGAAGGAAGCAGCGGTAAGGGGACCGTCCTGGGTGCCGCAGGACAGCCTGGCCTAAGCCGGCCGGTCTCTGTACGTCGGGTGGCAGGATCAAAAGGGGGTGCGCGACCACTCCTCCCTAGCGGTAGTTGGTCAAGGCCGGCCGGTCACTGCGCTGGTACGCTGACGCCGGCAGCAGCCTCGTGGACCTGCCGGCGGCCGCTCGTGACCACACCGGCAGCCGCCGGTGCCGGCCCGGCGGCGTTCATATGCGTGTAGCCCACAACCGGAGCGAGGACGGAGTAGCACCAAGTGACCTCCCTCTATAACACGTGGCGCCCCCAGACCTTCACCGATGTCGTCGGGCAGGAGCATATCGTCCGCACGCTCCGCAATGCGTTGGCGCGGCCCGACCAGCTTGCTCACGCCTACCTCTTCACCGGTCCGCGCGGCACCGGCAAGACGACCACGGCGCGTCTGCTGGCCAAGGCCGTCAACTGCCAGCAGGGCATGCAACCGGAGCCGTGCGATCAGTGTGACCATTGCCTGGTGATCAAGCGCGGCGCACAGCTCGACCTGATGATCGAGATTGACGGCGCCTCCAATACCGGCGTGGACGATATTCGTGACCTGCGCGAGAAAGTCGGCCGCCGGCCGGCCGAGGGGCGCTACAAGGTCTACATCATTGACGAAGTCCACATGCTGTCAACCAGCGCGTTCAATGCGCTGCTGAAGACGCTGGAAGAGCCACCGCCGCACGTCATCTTCGTGCTCGCCACGACCGACCCGCAGAAGGTGCCGCCCACCGTGCTTTCCCGCTGTCAGCGGTTCGACTTCAAGCCCGTTGCCACGACCGACTTGGTGCGACATCTGCGGACGGTCAGCCAGCGTGAAGAGCTTGCCGTGGACGATGCGGCGCTGGAGTTCGTCGCTCGCCTCGCGACGGGCAGCGTCCGCGACGCCTTGAGCCTCCTCGATCAGGCCGCCTCGTTCGCCGGGCAGACGATCAACGTCGGACACCTGCAAGACATGCTCGGTCTCTCCGATCAAGCGTTGGTCCTGAGCATGGCCGATGCGCTCCTCGATGGTGACTTGGCCGCGGCGCTGACCACGCTCCAGACCGTCAGCGACCGCGGCGCGGACTTGCGCGAGTTCGGTCGCCAGCTTGTCGGCTTCTTGCGTGCCCTGCTGCTGGCCCACAGCGGTGTCACCACCCCCGCCGGGCTATCGTTGAGCCAGGAAGAGCAGGAGTCCGTCCGGGCGCGCAGCCGCCGCGCCGACCTCCCGGCCCTGGTCCGTTGGCTCCGCCTCTTTACCGAAGCGGATCAAGGCTTGCGGAGCAGCACGGTCCAGCCGCAGCTACCGCTGGAGCTTGCGGCGGTGCAGGCGCTTGTCGCCGCGAGCGACGCGGCACCGGCGGCCGCTGCCACTCCCCCCTCACCCGCGACGCAGCCGGCTCCCGCCGCGCAGCCGACCCCGGCCCCGGACAGCCGCCAGGCCGCCGATCCTGAGCCGGCACGCGCAGAGACGGCTACCCCGCCCGCCGCCGCATCGCCGAGCGAGCCGGCAGCGCCGCAAGGTGACCAATCCACCCCGGCGCCCCAAGTGGCGGCCCCGTCCCCCGCTCCCGCCGCACCGCAGCCCGCAGAACGCGCGGCGCCGGCCGGCGATGGGCCGCTGTCGGTGGCCGCCGTCGAATCGCGCTGGCCGGCGATTTTTCAGTTGTTGAGCCGGGTAAAAAACGGTAGCAGCCTCGTGGCTGTGCTCCGCGATACGCGGGTTGCGGCGGTACACGGCGATGAAGTGACCTTGGAGGGCATATCTACTTTTCACGCTGGGCGACTTGAGAAGCCAGAGAACCGCATGCTCACGGAGAAGGCCCTGCAACGGGTGTTCGACCGGCCCCTCCGCGTGCGCGTCGTGGCCAAAGGCGCCGCGGAGCGCAGTGTGGCCGCCGCCAGCCCTCAGCGCACGGACCCGGTAGTCCGCCATGCGCTCAAGACGGCTTTCCCCGGAGCGACTATCATTGAAGAGACGGCCGACGCGGCCGAGCCGACCACAACTCCCGGACAAGGAGAACGCGCATGAACATGAAAATGCTGCGTAGGATGCAGAACAAGATGGTGAAGATTCAGGATGAGCTTGCCCAAGAGACTATCGAGGGCACCGCCGGGGGTGGGGCGGTCGTCGTGACGATGACCGGGCAGCAGCAGGTCCAGTCCGTCGAGATTAACCCGGACGTCGTAGACCCGGAAGATGTCTCACTGCTCGAGGACTTGATCCTCGCTGCCTTCACCGAGGCGTTGACGAAGTCCCAGGAGTTGGCCGGCAAGCGGCTCGGCGCCCTCACCGGCGGCTTGGGCCTCGGCAACCTCGGTTTCTAGCCACGGCAACGGCCCACAGGGGCGGCACGGCAACCTCATGACAGCGCAAACGCTCGCGGAGCCTATTGCCCGGCTGATTGCCGAGTTCGGCAAGCTCCCGACCATCGGTCCGAAGACGGCCCAACGGCTGACGTACTTTCTGCTGCGTCAGTCTGCCGAGGAAGCGCAGTCGTTGGCGGCGGCCATTCTGGACCTCAAGGAGAAAATCCTCACCTGCAACACCTGCTTCAATCTCGGTACCCACGATCCTTGCCACATCTGTACCGACCCTACCCGCGACCGCCAGCGGATCTGTGTAGTCGAGGAGCCGCTCGATGTCCTGGCCCTGGAGCGCACCGGCGTCTACCGCGGGCAGTACCATGTTCTGCACGGCTCGTTCTCGCCGATGGATGGGGTGCTGGAGGACGATCTACGTATCCGCGAACTGGTCCGGCGCGTGGCCGACGAGCCGCCCGAGGAGATCATCGTCGCCACGAATGCCACCGTGGAAGGCGAGGCCACCGCCAATCTGTTGCGAAGCCGGCTCCAGTCCAGCGGCGTGCAGGTCACTCGCCTGGCCCAAGGGCTGCCGATTGGCTCCGATCTGGAGTACGCCGACGACTACACGCTGAGTCGAGCGCTGGAGGGCCGCCGCGACTACTAGGCGGTCGGGGATTGACTGCGGCAGGTATGGGCCAAGCCGTAGGGGCGCAGCATGTTGCGCCCGTCCCTCCGCAGTGCGGGGGGCTATTCACCCGCACAACGAGAGGTATTGCGTGTCGGGACGCGATTCAGCGCGCCCCGACGCTCGCCATTCCGGCGGTAGCCGCTATCCTACCCATCCTTGCATCCGGCAAATCCTGATGCAGACAAAAATATCTACCCCTGTGAGGAAGGGGCCGGGGATGAGGCCCGTGCTCACTCGTCCTCCGTCGTCGGCCCACGTTGCCGGCGCAGCCACTGCTCAAGCTCCTGCACCATGTCCTCACCGCTGGGCAATGCCTCCTGGCCGCCGTCGGCCTCGGTCCGGCCCGCATCGCTGTCGGCCTTCTGCTCCAGCTCCTGGACGTAGGCACTAATCTTGGGGTGCTCCTCGAGTGCCTCGTCCACCTGGCGCCGGTACGCCCTGGCCTGATGCTCGACAATCGTCAAATCCAAGTCCAAGTCAACGAGTGCGCTCAGATGCTCTAGCAGGGCCAGCGCCACCGCCGGATTTCGGTGGCCCTGCAAGTAGTGCGGTTGGCTGGCCCACAGGCTGGCGACCGGGAGGCCGTTGCTATGGCAGCTGGAGTTCAGCACGCCGACGATGCCGGTCGGACCTTCGTAACGTGAGCCGCCCATGCCCCGCGCGGCGAGCCGACCGGCCAGCTCGGGATCGGGTGAGTTGCCACTCACCGGCGTGGGGCGGGTGTGCGGCGTCGCTTCGAGCAGTGCTCCCAGGGTGATGACCTTGTCTACGCCGAGGTCTTGGGCCAGGTCAATGATGCCGTTGCAGAAGGTCTGCCAGCGCAGTTGTGGCTCAGTCCCGATCAGCAGGATGAGATCGGCACTCTCGTCCGGCGTTGCGCTGGCGTACAGGCGGTTCGCCGGCCAGCGGATCTCACGTGTCATCCCGGCCCGCAAGCGCACCGTGGGGCGGGTCTCCGTAAACACGAAGAATTCCTCCGCCTCGATGTGCGCGAAGAGGGATGCGCGCCGCTGGCGCCGAATAATCCGCGTGGCGTAGGTTGCTCCCTCTGCCGCATCGTTCCACCCGGAGAAGGCGGTGATGAGGATCGGCTGCCGCAGTGCCGGACGCTGGTCTATACGCATGATGTCCACGGTGGTTCCTCGATCCTGTGTGTACTCCGACTGCCATCCAGTACCTCTAAGGGTATACTGTAATGTACCAGGTGCCAGCGCAGGGTATTCATTACACGGAACGACCCGCGCCCTGCTACCCCTAAGCCGGAAGTGAGGTACGTGTGACGGCGCAACCACCGACGCCCCCACCGCGTGGGCCGCTTTCGGGCGATGCTCCGTCCGGGCGCGTCCGGGCATGGTTGGCGTTGATCGCCTGTAGCTTGATTACCGTCGTTGCCGTCGGCCTGTGGTACGTCACCGATCAGTTGTTCCTGCTTGGGTGGGGACTGGGCAGCCTGCTCCTGGGCATATTGTCGCTGCGGCGGCTCTAGCCTGGCTTATTGGCCGACCGGGACCTACCCCCGGCCCCTTCCTTTCAGGGAGGGGATTAGGGGTAGGTTTGTCGCTCATCCGCCTTCCTGCTATACTTCTAGCTTGCGTTTCGTGCCGCCACTGCTGCGGTATTGAGATCGGGTGCGCTGCGTACCCAATGAGCCGCACTGCCGTGCTGTTCTATGCGGCTGTTGAGTTGAGAGGTAAGGAAAACGCCGCGATGGTTGAAAGTAGACGCGCCAGACGCTCCAGCCGGGGACGGCGGCGCGAGCGTCGGAATGTGCCTCGTGGGATCGCGCACATTCAGAGCACGTTCAACAACACCATCGTTACCATCACCGACCCCGAAGGGACGACTATCGCTTGGGCCTCCGGTGGCTCCTTGGGCTTCCCCGGATCACGGAAGAGCACGCCGTTTGCCGCCGGCTTGACCGCCGAGCAGGCCGCGCGCCGGGCAATGGAAAACGGGATGCGGCAGATAGACGTGCGGATCAAAGGTCCCGGGGCGGGTCGGGAATCGGCGATCCGTTCACTCCAAGCGGCCGGCTTGGCCGTCACCAGTATCGTAGACATCACCCCGGTACCGCACAATGGGCCGCGGCCACGGAAGCGCCGGAGGGTCTAGCTCCCGCGAGGGTGGCGAGAGGAGCGAGGCGAAGAACACACATGGCACGCTATACAGGGCCGGTATGTAAGCTCTGCCGACGCGAAGGCATGAAGCTCTTTCTCAAAGGCGACCGCTGTCTGACCCCGAAATGTGCGATCAGTCGTCGCAATGCTCCACCGGGGCCACGACCGCAGCGGCGGCCGCCGCGTCCGAGTGAATACGGTACACAGTTGCGCGAGAAGCAGAAGGCCCGGCGGACCTACGGTGTCTTGGAGCGACAGTTCCGCCGGCACTTTGCCGAGGCCAACCGGCGCACCGGTAATACGGGCGAAAATCTGCTCCAAGTGCTGGAGTCACGTTTGGACAACGTGGTCTATCGCCTGGGCCTGGCAGCGTCGCGTCCGGCGGCCCGGCAGATCGTCAACCACGGCCATATCATGGTCAACGGTCGGCGCTGCGATATCCCATCACGCCTGCTCCGACCCAGCGACGTGGTGGCGGTCCGACCGAAGTCGCGCTCGCTGGGCCTCTTCGAGGATGTCGTCGCTGGCGCCCCGCCCCGGCAGCCGCCGGAGTGGCTCACCTTCGACGCGGCTGCGCTGGAGGCACACATCGAGACGTTGCCGGCGCGCGGCGAGATTGATGTCCAGATCTCCGAGCAGCTCATCGTGGAGTTCTACTCGCGGTAGCGCTTGCTGCTGGCGCTACACGCGGCCATTGAGCGTGTTTGCAGCTATTTTTCTGAAGTCCCATGTCAGCCGGTTGCCGAGGAGGCATGGACAACGTGATCACTGAGGCAGTTTCCCAGACGAACATTCAACGCACCGACGAGGGCGAAGACCCATCCTACGGGGCCTTTCGCGCCGAGCCGTTGCCTCGCGGCTACGGGCACACGCTTGGCAACGCGCTGCGGCGCGTCCTCCTGTCGTCGCTGCCCGGTGCGGCGGTGACCGCGGTGCGGATTGAAGGGGTGCAGCACGAGTTCTCCACGATCCCCAATGTCAAGGAGGATGTGGTGCAGGTGGTGCTGAACCTGAAGCGGATTCGGCTGCGGGCGGCAGCCGAGGAATCCACCAAAGCCTACCTCGACGTGCCGGGGCCTGGCGTCGTCAGAGCAAGCGACATCCGTTGGCCGGAGCAGGTCGAAGTCGTCAATCCCGACCAGGTAGTCGCCACGCTCGACAATGACCAGGCTCATCTGAGCATGGAGTTGACGATTGATCGTGGCACCGGGTATCTCCCGGCCGACACGCGCGAGGACGTGCCTATCGGCGAGATCCCCGTTGACGCGATCTATTCGCCGGTCCGCCGGGTGCAATACAGCGTCGGCGGTGCCCGCGTGGGCCAGGATACGAGCCTGGACCAGCTTGATCTCCAGCTCTGGACGGATGGGACGCTGACGCCGGAGGAAGCGCTGTCCCGCAGCGCGCGTCTGCTCGCCGAAGAGTTCATCCGCTTCGAGCAGAGCGTACTACCTCCCGTCGAAGAGCCGGCGCCGGAGCAGCTTCCCGCGCCCGCGCCCGCCCCGGCACCCGCACCCGTGGCGGTGGTGGTGCCGCCGGAGTTGGCCGAGTTGTCGGTGGACGACCTCGGGCTGACCAACCGGACACTCAACTGCCTGAAGCGTAACAGCATCTCCCAGGTGGGACAGATTGCCGACATGACCGAAACGGAGCTACTCAAGCTACGCAACTTCGGCGAGCGGTCACTGCAGGAGTTGCGCGAAAGCCTTACCGCGCGCGGAGTGATGTGGGGAAGCGCCGCGCAGCCGGCGCCGGAAGCCGACGATGAAGCGGATGCAGCGGCCGCTGTAGCCACGGCCGAGCCGGAGGTCGCCGCGCCGTAACACGACGGCGATCCGCCGGCCGGTGAGTGATAGAGAACACGGGTAAAGCGATGCGTCACGGACGAAAAGGCAAGCAGCTCAACAGACCGGCGGACCAGCGTAAAGCCATGCTCCGCAGTTTGATGGGTGCCCTGCTGCGCCACGAGCGGATCAAGACGACCGATGCGCGGGCCAAAGAGTTGCGGCGGCACATCGAGAAGCTGATTACGACGGCCCGGCGGGGGGTGGAAAGCGACGACCAGGCGCGTCTGGTCCACGCCCGGCGCCGTTGTATGGCGCGGCTGCCGGACCGCGTGGCGGTGGACAAGCTATTTGCCAAGCTCATGCCGGAGGAAGATGACGAGCCGGGCTGGCTCGAAGGCCGACCGGGGGGCTATACGCGCATTACCCCGCTCTATCGGCGCCTCGGTGATAACGCCCGCATTGTGCAGATCGAGTTCGTAGAGTAGGCAGGGTCAGCGTGGTCCTGGGAGCGTCGAGCGCCAAGCCCCAGGACGAAAGCGATGGTACGGCTGCGGTGTGTCGTCGAGTACGACGGAACCGGTTTTGCCGGATTCCAGATTCAGCCTGGTCAGCCGCAGGTGCGGACGGTCCAGGGGGTGTTGGAAGCGGCGGTACTCGCGGCGACGACGCTGCCCAGCCGCGTGATCGGGGCCGGCCGTACTGATGCCGGCGTCCATGCGGTCGGGCAGGTTATCCACTTTGACAGTGACCGCGCCTGGGAGCCTTCCGTCTGGCAAGCGGCGTTGAATGCGCGTTTGCCGCCGGACGTGGTGCTCCGGTCGGTGCAGGTGGCAGCGCCGACGTTCCATGCGCGCTATGCGGCGCGCAGTAGGGCGTATCGGTATGCCGTGTACAATCTGCCGGTACGGTCGCCGCTGGTAGCCCGCTGGACCTGGCAAGTGGCCACACCGCTCGACGTGGAAAGGATGAACGCAGCAGCAAGCCGATGTCGCGGTGAGCACGACTTTCAGGCCTTTGCAGCGCACGAGAACTATCATTCGACCGTGCGGCGCATTTTGCAGTTCACGTGCCGGCGGTTCGCTGATATTATCGTCGTGGAAGTCACCGCGAATGCGTTCTTGCGCCATATGGTCCGCCGGCTGGTCGGCTCGCTGGTGCGGGTCGGGAGTGGACAACTGCGGCCGGAAGCGCTGCGCGAGATCATTGCTGCCAAGCAGCGCGGGCTGGCCGGTCCGACGGCACCGGCGGCCGGTCTGTGCTTGATGAAGGTGAACTACTGATGAGCTTTCGGAGTTTTACCCCCCGACCGGGGGATGCGGATGAGCGCTGGTGGGTGGTGGATGCCGAAGATCAAATCTTGGGCCGGCTGGCGACGCGCGTCGCCGTCAAGCTGCGCGGCAAGGACAAGCCGGTCTACAGCCCCCATGCCGATACCGGCGACTATGTGATCGTGGTCAACGCCGAGAAGATTCAGGTCACCGGCAGAAAGCTGACGGACAAGCTGTACTATCGCCATTCCGGATACCCCGGCGGGCTGAAAGTCACCCCGTTCAAGGACATGCTCGCCAAGCATCCGGAGCGGGTGATCGAGTTTGCTGTCCGGGGCATGTTACCCAAGAATGCGCTGGGCCGGAAGCTCTTCCGTAAGCTGCGCGTGTATGCTGGCCCGGACCATCCCCACCAGGCGCAGCGGCCACAGCCATTGACTTGAGGGCAAGGTAGTTACGAGTTGGGCCCACGAGTGTGCCGGCCCGCGCGGCACTGGCACCTGACCGCTCGATAGAGCGCATTGATAGGAGCAACATGGTGGAGCAATCGGGTGAGCAGCGGCAGTATTTCTACGGACTTGGGCGCCGCAAGTCGGCCGTCGCGCGCGTGCGACTGTACGCCGCCCAAGAGGAGCAGGGCAGCGTGGTTATCAATGGCCGCCCCGCCCGCGAGTACCTCGGCCGTGATTCCTTGATGCAGCACGTCTTGCAGCCGCTCCGCCAGGTGGAGCTGGAGGGCCGTTTCGACGTTGTCGCCAAGGTCCTCGGTGGTGGCATCAGCGGCCAGGCCGGTGCCGTGCGGCACGGCATCGCCCGTGCGCTGCTAGTCGCAGACCCCGAGCACCGCCGTCCCCTCCGCCAGGCCGGGCTGCTGACCCGTGACTCGCGGGTCAAAGAGCGCAAGAAGTACGGCCTCAAGCGCGCCCGCAAAGCACCCCAATACACCAAGCGCTAACCCCACCTATCCACAACCGCACCATCCCTGGCCCCTCCCTGCTGTGACGCCCCTTCCCTGCCAGGGAAGGGGCGGGGGGTAGGTCCGTCCAATCCTCTCCCGCCACAGCCCTCCAATACCGGTAGAATCGCCTAGTCTGGCCGCCGCCTATCTCCGGCGGACTCCCTCTCCCCGTGGGGGAGGGCCGGGGTGAGGGCAGCCGCGATGAGGCACGGCCAGCGCATACGGCGAGACGGGAGGTGCGGTGCGATGAACGAGCAGTTGCTCACCATGCCCCAGTGGACGACCGGCGCCCGGTTGCTCAAGCTTGGCGAGGCGATAGACTTCCGGTTCTTTTTGCCGGATGGCGTGTCGGCGTCGGACCTGACCATCTTTCCGCAGTACCTCGAACGCGCCAATCCGGGCGCCGCCTTTGTCGCCGGCGGTGATCTGGCCTGGCTCGACGCGCTGGAGTCCGAGCAACATACCCTGACCTTTGCCGACGGACAGGCCGCGCTGACCTATCGGCCGACCGCGCCCGGCAGCTATCTCGCCCGCTGGCAGGCCGGCGACGAGTTGTTCTACCGCTACTTTTCGGTCATCGAGGACGACTGGATCGTCCTGCGCTTCAGCGCCTACCGTGGGTTCGAGGTCACGCCCACCCTGCACGCCACCGGTATCCCACTCGACTACCGCCTGCCTATTGAGCACTTCGACGCGGACGATCCGCTCTTCCAGCGGCTATGCGCTCACCACCGGCACTTCGGCGACCTGGTGGCGCCCGTCGTGCCCGACACGCCGCCGACCAGCAGCGAGTCCCAGATGAGTACCGCCGACCGGGTGCGGTTCTATGGTCAGATGCTGGAGCGCGTGCGGTCAATGCTTCCCGATGAGAACGATGCACGGTCCGTCCGCATCGAGATGTATCACCACCACGACCCCGGCTATATCGAGGTGCTTGCCCGCCTCGGCGTGAACAATCACTTCGGCCTGCGCGAGTCAAACGCCGACTATTGGCTGGGGATGCCCGAGTTTCCCTACTTCGGCTCGCCACTCGACTGCCGTAAGACCAATCAGGGCAGCGGTGGCGATGTCGTGGTCAACCAGTGGGATTTCTGCGGAGGCTTCCACTTCCTCGGGCCGGCAGAGTCGCATTATCAGTGCTCGGAGGGCGATTTTGCGACGGCGCTGCGCTGCCTGGACCAGTGCATGGAAGAAGCGCAGAACCTGACCGTGCTCAGTGGTCATCCGGCGGTCTTCATGCCGCTCTACATGGGGATGCCCGCCAACGAGTACGACGCCACCAGGCACCGGCAGAAATTGGAGCTGTATCCTCCCGAATTCCGCGCCGAGGATTCTCCGGAGCGCGTGTTCGCGTACATGGACCGCTACCAACGGCAAATGGCCTTCGAGTACCCCAAGCAATACCGGGTGGTCTACGCCCGCTCCCTCGACATCGCCGACTACTATCGCCGGCACTTTACGGTGACCCCCCGCACCGTCTTTGTCAGCAAGACCGACCACCTCGACTACGACAAGAACTGGCTCTGCACGTGGGGCGACGACCGTATGCTCGTGCCACGAGAGCGCATTCCCTGGTACACGCGCATGTCCAGCGTCTTCGCGGACCGCCGGCGGCGACTGCCGCACAAAGACCCCCTCTCCCAGGAATACATCCTCGTCGAAGACCAGCAGCGGCAGCTCCGCTTCGAGCGCGAGTGCCCCCATCCCATCTGGTACTACGACTACACGGTGCAGGAGCGTGACCACCTTGGCAGCACGATCAACTACACCGAGACGCCGGACGTGAACATCGTGCGGTCCCGGTGGCTGCGAGAGGACGGACAGGTGTCCATGACGCTCGCGATGCGTACCGAGGCGTCCTTCCCGGACTATGCGGTTGCGCTGTGGGATATACCGACGGCTTTCAGCCCCGACCGCTCGCGGATCGAGACCAACGCAAAAGACTTCGTGCTCGCCGGAAACACCGATGGAGAGTTCCACCTGGTGCTGTTCTTCGACCTGTACCCCGATGCCGAGTTACAGGTCACGGTGCGCGATGCGTAATGCGGAAGGCGGTCGCTGGTACCGTCATTCCCGCGAAAGCGGGAATCCAGGACCGTTCACAGCCCCAGGTCGCCGCGCGGACTCCCCTTCCCTCCAGGGAAGGGGCCGGGGGTAGGTCCAACTGCCAGGAGTGAGGAAAGGGGGATGCATAATGTCGCTTGACTGGCCGGCCATTGACCGCTGGCTCATGGGCGAGGCCTGGGTAGGCTCGCAGATCGAACGCCATCTCGCGATGCTGTGCCAGCAGATCGGCCCACGGTGGTCCTCTTCCGCGGGCGAGCGGCAGGCCGTCGCCTATATCCGCGACCGGATGGCCGCGGCCGGGCTTACGGACGCGCGGCTGGATGATTTCCCGCTGGATACGTGGGAGCATGGGCAAGCTACGGCTGCCGTCATAGCGAACGGCCAGATGGCAAACGACCGGCCGATTGACCTCTTGCCTCTCCTCTACTGTCCCCCGGTAGACCTGCGCGGCCCGCTCGTGGACGTTGGCTTCGGGATGCCGCACGAGGTGGCGCCGGTCAAAGAGCAGCTTTCTGACGCCATTGCCATCGTCAATCTGTCCCCGGAGCCGTTCAGCGCCCCCAAGCCGCTGGCCGACCGCCTGTGGAGCTTGCGGGACGCTGGTGCGGTGGCGGCAGTGGTTGTCGAGCGCAAGAGCGGCGGGCGCATGGAGTACCACTCTGCGACCGAATGGCGCACCTCCGGCGAGCTAGAGCACCCCCTGCCCACCGTCGCCACCTCGCGCGAGGATGGCGCCCGCTTGCGCGCGCTGGCCGCCGCCGGCCGCAGTGTGGCGCTCACGGTGCCGAGCCGCGCCTATCGCGCGACCGGCACCAACACCGTCGCGGACCTGCCGGGCGCGCAGTGGCCCGACGAATGGCTGGTGATCGGTGCCCACCACGACACCGTGCCCGACTCGCCGGGGGGCAACGATAATGCCTCCGGTACGTCCGTCGTCTTGGAGTTGGCCCGCGTCCTCAGCCTGCTCCGGCAAGAGCAGGGTGTCGCGCCGGGGTGCAGCATCCGCTTCCTCACGTTCGGCGCCGAGGAGCAGGCGCTGCAAGGCTCCTATGCCTACGTCGCGCGCCACCATAGCTCCGGGCCGTTGCCCCGCCTCGCCCTAAACCTAGATGAGCTGGCCGCCGGCCCGATTAAGGGGATAGTCCTGCAATTCCCCCATCTGCGTCCGCTGATCCAGGGCACGCTCGATACGCTGGGCGAAGGCTTGCAGTGCCACGTGCTGGCGCACTTGGATGCCAGCAGCGACTGGTTTCCGTTTGCCCGCCGCGGCATCCCGTCGGCGCTGCCGTGGCGCTGGCGGTTTGTCGGCCGGCACCCCGACGCCGACTTTCACCATGAGCCGGGCGATACCGCCGACAAGGTCCGACCGCGTGAGCTACGCGAATACGTGGGCCTGCTCGCCCGCCTGCTCCTCCGGCTCTCCCACGTCCCCCCGGCCGACTGGCCGGCAAACACGCTGTGCGTGGACGACATCAAAGCCCGCCTCAAGGATGAGCTAGGCACCGTCCCCCGGACGATGTGACCGGCTGCAGGCTCCCCAGTGACCTACGGCGTGGCCGGTTCCTCCGTGCGGGGCAGAAACGGATTCTCCGCCGGCTCCTTGCCACCGTAGAACCAACGCAGCGGCAGCACCTTCAGCTTCTGGATGAACCCGTGCGTTCCTGGCTCTGGATTGCTCACGAGTATTTCCGCGCGGGTGGGATGCTCGCGGTATTCGCGGTAGCGGTGGGCGATGATGACCCGGTCCTTCAGTACCAGGACGGCTGGATAGGTCATCGTGACCAGCGCCCCGGCCGGTGCAATGTGCTCCCCCTCACGCTCCGGCGCCGGCAATCCCGGCGCCAGGTAGTGCTCGGCTGGCCGAACCGGCCGGATTGGCCCCGGCTCCACGCGCGTCTCCTCGTGTATGGAGGTCACGTTCTGGAAGAACTCCCAGACGCTCCCGCCGTTTCGGCTCACGGCCGAGGATATCCGCGAGCGGATGTATCCCTGCTTTATTTCAGTCTCGCTCTGCTGGTTCCAGACGGCCAGCAGATGGCCGTTCGGCAGAGTGCGGATTTTGGCCGGAGCGGTGGAGGTGGCCAGCGAGGTTGGCGCCGGCCGCGTCCAGGTCTCACCGTCGTCGAACGACCACGCTTGAAAGACACGGCCCAGCCCGGTACGCAAGAACAGCAGCAGTTTCCCCGGCGCGACCTCCGCGACGGACGGCTCGTTGGTGTAGCTGAAGATGGCGTTCCCGTCCAGCAGCACGATCAGTTCGCCATCCTTGTTGCGTTGCCACGTGCGCCCCTCGTCATCCGAGTAGCACACATACGAGCATGTCGCCCCTCGGTCGAAAAAGTGGGCGTTCGTCTCGACCCACTGACCATGGAGCAGCTTGCCTGGCCGAGGCATGGCTCCCTCGCCTACGGCCGTCTGCTGACCCATCGAGCAGTACACGGGCAGGATCAGCCGGCCCGACGACGTGCGAATCATCGTGTCGTGATAGGCCGAGCTATTCAGTCCCTCCGGCGTCGCCGCTACCGGCGGCGTCCACGTCTGGCCGCCGTCGTCCGAGCGCCAGAACAGCAGCCGCGACCGGCTTCCCATCTCGGTGGGAGCGTGGCGGACCGCCGAAAGCCCGATGCCGTTGCCCGCCAAACGCACCAGCGACATACCGCCGTCTCCGACGAGACCGCCGTTCGTGTCGCGGCACTGGAACGGCTCCGACCAAGTCAGGCCGCCATCGCTGGAAGTAGTGAAGTTCGTGCCGGTGAGTTGCAAGATGCTCCCATCGGCGCGCTCGACGAAAGTCGCGGCATAACCGTGCGTCGTCTCCAGTTGAGCGAGGGCCTCTTCCGAGCGAGTCATCGGTACGTTGCTCATCCCGCTCCTCCTGCCCCCAAGCGACGGTCAACTGCGGTCTTGCCGGCGTAGGCAGTCATTGTAGGTTACTGCGTAGGTGAGCCTCCGGGCCTATCTTACAGGGCCAGTAGCCAGTGGTCAGTGGTCGGTAGCTGATGGCTGACGGCTAGTCCGCTACACTATGCTCCGGCACCAATGGCTTATCCGCACTGGCACGCACTCGCTACCTTGCCGGTGGTCGCGCTGGCCTGGCCGCGAGCCGGCTGGCGCGGCGCGGTGGCGGCGTGCGCGGGCGGAGTGCTGGTTGATCTCGATCACGTGGTGGATTGGCTGGCGAGCGGGGGCCGGCTCGACTATCGGCAGCGGATTATCCTCCCCCTCCACGGGTGGGAGCTGCCCCTGGCGCTCTATTGGTGGCGCGGCCAGCGCGGCCCGCCGTGGGTAGCACCTCTGATCGCTGCCTGGCTGGGCCACGTCTGTCTCGACTGGCTCGTGAACAATCCGCATAGCCTCTGGGGCTACTTCCTGTCGCGGCGGCTCGCAGTCGGCTTTGATCGCCTGCGGTCCGGCTGGCCACCACCCCGGCCCGGACCACGAGCACGGGCACAACGCGCCTACCGATCGCGTCTCCGAACGCCGGTGGCGGCGCTGGTGAGCGCGGCGGTACTTGTGCTTTTGAGCCGGTGGCAGCGAATCCGACAGTGAAGACTGATACGTGACAATACTGATTACCGGTGGCGCCGGCTTTGTCGGCAGTAACGCCGTCGCGCACTTCCTCGCTCAGGGCCGTCGCGTCATCGCACTCGACAACCTCGGGCGCCGTGGCACGGACAAAAACCTCGCCTGGCTCCAGGGACTCGGCGGCGACATGGTGTTCTCGCAGACGGATATTCGGGACGCAGCGGCAGTGACGGCTGTGTTTCGGGCGTACCCGGACATTGAGGCCCTCCTGCACCTCGCGGCACAGACCGCCGTGACGACCTCGGTGGAGGACCCGCGAGAGGACTTCGAGACCAATGCGCTCGGCACCTTCAACGTCTTGGAGGCGGCCCGCCGTCTCCCTCGTCTCAAGGCCTTGCTCTATGCCTCGACGAATAAGGTCTATGGCGGCCTGACGGACGTGGCCGTCGTCGAGCGGGATGACCGCTATGCCTATCGGGGCTGCCCCGACGGCATCGCCGAGGATCGCCCTCTCGACTTTCACTCGCCCTACGGCTGCTCCAAAGGCGCCGGCGATCAGTATGTCGTGGACTACGCGCGCATTTACGGCCTCCCGACCGTCGTGCTTCGGCAATGCACCATCTACGGTCCCAGGCAGCTTGGCGTGGAGGATCAGGGCTTTATGGCCTGGTTCTGTATCGCCGCTATGCTCGGCGAGCCACTGACCATCTACGGAGACGGCAAACAGGTGCGCGACATCCTGTACGTCTCCGATCTACTGGCTCTCTACGAGCGGGCCATCGAGCGCATTGACCGGATCAAGGGGCAGGTCTACAACGTCGGCGGCGGGCCGGCCAACACGATCTCGCTGCTGGAGTTGGTTGCCCGGATAGAAAACCTTTTGGGGCGCCGCCTGGAACTGCGGTTTGCGGAGTGGCGGCCCGGCGACCAGCGTGTCTTCATTGCCAATATCGCCAAGGCGGCCCGCGACCTCGACTGGCAACCTCAAGTGAGCGTTGAAGAGGGCATCGAGTACCTACTTGCCTGGGTTCTGGATAACCGCGACCTCTTCGCCTAGGTTCGGATCAACAACCCCCAGTCCTGTCAACCTAGACCTTGGGGTGCTCGGTGCGGTACCAAGGGAAGCCGTCCACCTCTTCGACTCGATAATCGCCGAACAGGTGCGGAAAGCGCTCGACGCATAGCGCCCCCACCTTGGCGAACAGGAGCCTGATTTCCTCCTCGGCGCCGGGCGCCGTCCGCATCTCGATGACGTGGCGCACCGCCCGGATATTGGCGCTCCAGCCGATGTTCGTGGCCAGGCCAATCGGCGCGAGCCGGCGCATGGCCGAGGTGATCTTCTTCTTCTCGGAGAAGGGCAAGGCATCCACATCGAGCAGGTCGGTGAGCCGCATTTGCAGGGCGCCGAGCTGGTCGAACGTCCGGCAGAACAGCTCCATCGCCTCCGGTGTTTCGCGGATGACGAGCGGCACGTAGCCGTCGAGGTCGTCGGCCAGGCGCACGAACCGCAGGCTCTCTTGCGATACCGCCGTACCCGCTCGATGGCGCACCAGCTCGTGCGTGACCACCCGGCTCACGTCGCAGAACATGAAGTTCAGCCAGGCGTGCTCCAAGGTGCTCCCGTGCTTGACCTTGATGAGGTTGGCCAGGTGCGCTTTGTTGCTCCCGCGTACCCTGGTGACGTTGGGGTTGAGTTCGGTACCGAAGCTGCGGTAGCAGGACCGCGCCATCACCTCGCTCAGAAGCTCGACATCGCCGGGGGCGTCGCTCTGCCAGTCGGGCGCACCGATATGCGCCAGGTACGCATGCAGACCGGCCTCATGCACTTTCGTCTCACCGACCAGAAAGACCTTTGGCTCTTTCACAGCATCCGACTCCTTCGATACATCCTCCCATAACGGCGGCCTCGGCGGGCCGGTTGCTCTTGAGATGTAAGCTCTGCTGACCCAACCCCGGCTCTTTCCATCTAGGGAAAGGGAGACCTCGGTTTGCTTGGCCCTCACCCCGGTCCTCTTGTGCTAGAAGAGGGAGCCTGGATTCCGATGTGTGCTGGGTGCAAGTCGAGAGGGAAGCAGTGTGCGGGCGCTAGTCGTATACGCCGTCCGGCCCCTCAGTGCCGACAATCGGCTGGCGCTCGGGGATGTAGGGTGGCTCCATGAGACGGCGCTGGCGCTCGGTGAGCAGGTCGTACACAGCGTCGTTCCGGTGCCGGTCGTAGCGTCCCCAGGCGAGGTGCTTGGGCGCGTACTTGTAGAGCAACGAGCGTCGCTGGTGGGCGGCCGTCCAGGGGTGTGTGCCGTGGGTGAGCGCCTCGGTGAAGATGACCACGTCGCCGGCGCGCATCGGCACCTGTGTCACGCAGCCGGGGTCGTGCTCGAAGTAGAGGATGTCCTCCGGACAGGGGTAGTTCGACTTGTGACTGCCCGGGATGCAGGCGAAGCCGCCTTGTCCCGGTGGTGCGTCGGTGAGCGCCCAAGTCACGACGGAAAGCCCGTTGAACATCCGCTCGCGGAAGACGTAATACTCCTCCGCCTCATACGGTGTGCCCCCACCGTGTAGCCGCAGCCCGTCGGTATTCGTGGCCATGTGAATGCCGTAGTAGTGGTCGAGGCGGAAGCCGTCGCCGAGCAACACCTCCAGGTACGGCAAGATGCGCGGATGGTCGAGTAGCGTGCGGAACGGATCGCCCCAGAGCAGGAAACCGCCGAATCGCTGACTCTCGATACTCTCGGCCGGTGGTGGGAGCTGCTGGTCATCCACCAGCCGGTTGAGTTCGGCTACCTCCGCGGCGCTCAATACGCCCTCAATGACCAAGTAGCCCTGTAGATCGAATAAGTACAGTTCTTCGTTGTTCATCTCTCACCTTCAGCCCGTGTTCGGTTGTCGTGCTCGGAACGATAGCGCATCGGCCGGATCCCTGCGAGGGACTGGCCGCTGGCGCTACTTGCGCGACTCGGCCTGGAGGCGGCGGGCGGTCGAAGCATCGCCGATGTGGAGGGTGTTGTAGGCCTGCTTGCTGGAGGTGAAGGCGTCAATGTCCTCGTGCCCGTGCCAGTCGCCTTGCGTGAGCATGGGGTTCGTGATTCCCGTCTGCCGCTCGCGTTTGGCGATGTGGGCGGCCATCCGTGCCCGCAGCGCCGCCACCGTCTCGGGGTTGCGGTCGGCGACGTTGTGCTCTTCCAGCGGGTCCTCGGTCAGGTTGTATAGCTCGACGGGCGGCATGGCGTGGAAGTCCGGCTCTAGCGCCTCGATCAGCTTCCACTGCGCCGTGCGCCAGCCGTGCTTCCGCATCCAGGTGCATTCGGTGATGTAGAGTTCGGACTCGAAACTCGCCCGTCGGCCCTGCGCCAAGCGTAGGAGCGACTGACCGTCGAAGTGCAAATCCGTCCTAATCCGGGCCAGTTGGAGCAGCGTGGGCATGAGGTCTTTGTGCTGGTTGAAGCCAGACACGCGCGCGCCACGGGGCAAGCGCCGCGGATAGCGAATGATGAGCGGAACCATCAGCGTGGGATCGTAGAGACCGTGGTGGTCGTACCAGCACTCGTGCTCGTAGAGCATCTCGCCGTGGTCCGCATTGATGACGACGATGGTGTCGTCGAGGATGCCCAGCGTTTCGAGTTGCGTAAAGAGCGCGGCAATGCAGGCGTCCATGTAGGCCACGGCGCCGTCGTACTGCGCGTCTATGTAATGCCGATCCGTGATCCCCTCCGGCATCCACGACCGGAAGTAGTCGGCGAACGGCTTGAACGCGAAGACCGGCTCCATGGACGTGTTCCCGGGATCGCACTCGTCGCCGTGATAGAACAGGCGGTTGAAGGGCGAGGGCGGCAGGTAGGGCGTGTGCGGGTCCATGTGGCGCAGGAGGATGAACCACGGCTCCGGCTCTTGCGTCAGCCGCTCGATCTCCGGCTGCGTCACGTCGTTGAGCCGCTGGGCCTTGGGTGCCTCGGCACGCGCGCGGTCCCCGCCCCACGCGGGATAGCTGAGGTAGCGGTCAAAGCCGCGCGACGCGGGATTGCCGCTGAACCCGACGCAGAGCGTATTGTAGCCCTGCTCGCGCAGCACTTCGGGAAGCGTCGTGACTTTCTCCGTCAGACCGCCCCGGTGCCGGAGCCCCACGACCTCGGTACCGAAACAGTCGCGGCCGGTGAGCATCGAAGCATAGGCCGGCGTGGTGGGGATGTGAGCGGAATAAGTCTGCTCGAAGAGCGTGGCATCCTCGGCAAAGCGATCAATGTGCGGCGTGGTGAGGCGATGATAGCCGTAGCAGCTCATGTGGTCGCGGCGCAGGGAATCGATGGCAATCAGCAGGATGTTGGGCCGGCCGCGCCGGGTATTGCTGGCAGTCATTGGTGTCTACGCTCCTTTCGGGCCGTTATTCTCGCCCCCCTATGGTCCCCCCGCTGCGGCGGGGGGACGGGAGTGTTGCTTCCCCCGCCGGAAATGGGTCTCGCGTGCGGCCCACGCTTGGGTCAGGCCGTGGCGAGCGAGTATTGCCGCCGGCGCTTCCAACGGATCGTCGAGGCGCTCCATCCAGGCTTGTAGCTCCGTTTCGAGGCCCGCTTGCAGCGAGGCTACCGTCGGATCGCCGATCAGGTTATGCATTTGGTAGGGATCTGCCTCGTTGTCGTAGAGCACCCAAGGTCCGTTCAGGTCGCAGGCATAGGTATAGCGTGCCGTCCGCACGCCGCGCCAGGTTTCGACGCCGACCTTCACGGCTTGGTCGCAGCAGAGGGCCTCCTGTAGATAGACCGAGGCCGGTCGCGCGCTGCCGCGACCCCGAACCTGCTCCGAGAGGTCCGCGCCTTGCATCGTCTCCGGAACGGGTAGGCCGAGCAGACCGAGGATGGTCGGGGTGGCGTCCACCAGCCCAATGAGCAGGTCGTCGGTCGTCCCTTGCGGCAGCCGGTTGCCGAAACGTATGAGCAAGGGGATATTGACCGACTCTTCCCAGGGCACCTGTTTGTTCCGGCGGCCGTGCGAGCCGAGCATGTCGCCGTGGTCGCTGGTGAAGACGACGAGCGTGTCGTCCAGCACACCGCCGTCCCGCAGGAACGACAGCAGGCGCTCGATCTGGGCGTCGAGGGCGGTGATGTGCGCGTAATACCCAGCGAGATCGCGCCGGATTTCCGGGGTATCCGGGCAGTTGGGGCGCAGGCGTAGGTCTTCCGGCCGGTAGCGGTCGGCCAGGCCCGGCGGCGCCGGCCAATAGGGATCGTGCGGCGGGCCGTAGGACAAGAACAAGCAGAAGGGCTGCTCGTCGTGACTCTCCAGATGATCGCCCAGCCAGGAGAGGGCCAGGTCGGTCTGCACCTCCGGCTCGTAGCGGCCGGTGGGCGCGACGACGGCGGCGGAGTCGTTCAGGTGGTAGCGCGGCTCGAAGTACCGGTGGGCGCAGCTCCAGGCGGCCCAGAAGTCGTCAAAACCGAGCCGTTCCGGTCCCGGCGGGATAAAGCGATCGCGGGGCCAGCCGCCGATGTGCCACTTGCCGATATAGCCGCAGCGATAGTCGGCGGCCCGCAGCGACCGGGCAACGGCCGGCGTGTCCGGCCCCGCGTCGAGCGGCAGGTCGTTGCTGAGGGCACGGTGCCGGTGCGGCCACTGGCCGGTCAACAGGCTGCCGCGGCTCGGTGTACAGACTGGACTATTGGCGTAGGCGTGGGTGAAACGCACCCCCTCGGCCGCTAGGCGGTCGAGCGCGGGCGTCTGCACGTCTGGGTTGCCGGCGCAGCCGAGCGCCTCGCCGCGGTGCTGGTCCCCGAAGATAACCAGCAGGTTGCTCCGTGCGGTCATTGGTCGCTCCGGTCCGAGCCGGCCGCGGCCGGCGCCGCGTCGAACTCGCGGATCACCTCCAGGAAAGCCGCGCCGTATCGCTCCAGCTTGCGCCGGCCAACGCCGTTGATCGCCAGGAGCTGTGCCGCATCGAGCGGACGAGAGCTTGCCATGTCCATGAGCGTGGCGTCGTGGAAGATCACGTAGGCCGGTACGTCCTGCTCCTGGGCGATGGACAAGCGACATTGGCGCAGGGCCTCGAACAGCGCCTGATCGCCGGCGGTAAGCTGCCGCTCCCGCCGCTCCCGGCGGGGCTGCGGCGCGGCTTTCTCCGGGAGATCGCGGCGCAGGAAAATCGATTCCTCGCCGCGTAGCAGCGGCCGGCTCCGCGTCGTGAGTTGGAGCGCGCCATAGCCGGCTACGTCAACCTGGAGATAACCCCGCGCGACGACCTGACGAAAGACCGAGCGCCATTGCGTATCGTCCAGCTCCGTGCCGACGCCATACGTCCTGATCCGCTGGTGGCCGTGCTGCTGCACCTTCTCCGTCTCCTTGCCGCGCAGCACGTCAATCAGGTGGTTGACACCAAAACGTTGGCCCGTGCGATAGACGCAGGAGAGCGCCTTTTGGGCGGCGATAGTACCATCCCAGGTTTCCACCGGCGCAAGACAGGCGTCGCAGTTGCCGCAGTGATCGGGGCTGTGCTCCCCGAAGTAGCGTAGTAGCGCGTGGCGACGACAAGTGGTGATCTCACATAGTCCGAGCAAGGCATCCAGCTTGTAACGCTCCGCCCGTTTGTGCTCCTCGCTGCCTTCGGAAAGGGCCAAGAGCTGCCGCAGCTTGACCACGTCTTGCAGTCCGTAGGTCATCCAGGCGGTGGCCGGCTGCCCGTCGCGGCCCGCGCGGCCGGTCTCCTGATAGTAGGCCTCGATGCTCTTGGGTAGGTCAAGATGCGCGACAAACCGCACGTCGGGCTTGTCAATGCCTAGGCCGAAAGCGATGGTAGCGACCACGATGACGCCATCCTCGCGCAGGAAGCGTTGCTGATGCCGGTGGCGTGTCTCTGCCGGCAGGCCGGCGTGGTAGGGCAAGGCGTTGAAACCCTGCTCGTGGAGCCAAGCGGCCACGCTCTCGACGCTTTTGCGGGTCAGGCAATAGACGATACCGGCATCGCCGACGTGCTCGCGGCGCAGGAATTGCAGCAACTGTTGCCGCGCGGTTCGCTTTTGCGTGATGCGGTACTGGATGTTGGGTCGGTCGAATCCGCTGATGTAGTGGCTGGCGTTTTCCAACGCAAGACGCTCGACGATCTCGGCGCGAGTGCGGGCGTCGGCGGTCGCGGTGAGCGCGATGCGGGGCACGTGCGGGAACCGCTCTTGGAGCAGGTTGAGCTGCAAGTAGTCGGCCCGGAAATCGTGTCCCCACTGCGAGACACAGTGGGCCTCGTCAATGGCGAACAGCGCGATAGTCACGTCCTCCAGCAGCGCGAGCGTGCGTTCTTGCGTCAGGCGCTCCGGGGCAACGTAGAGCAGGTCCAGCTGCCCGGCCCGCAGCGCCTGCTCGACCCGGCGGGCGGCGTCTCTATCCAGGGTAGAGTTCAGATAGCCGGCCCGCACACCCAGCTGGGCCAGGGCTGCTACCTGGTCCTGCATCAGAGCGATCAGCGGCGAAATGACGATCCCCACACCGGAGCGCACCAGGGCCGGGAGCTGATAGCACAGGGATTTGCCGCCGCCGGTCGGCATCAGCACCAGCGCGTCGCGCCCGGCGATCAGCTCATCAATGATCTCCCGCTGCGAGTCACGAAAGTCCTCGTAGCCGAACGTCTGCCGGAGTAGCTGCAAGGGTTGTCGGGTCATGGTGGCGGACCGCTTGCCGGTGTGCATAATGTGTCAAGACCAATGCTGCACGATCTGTGTTAGGAGCCGTCCGTTTCACACACTACGCCGTCTCCATCTGGATCAGGCGCGTTCCTCACGTAGACTATTGAGAAGCCAACACCCGATCCGACCTCTCCTTTACGCACGAAGGCACGACCAACCCCCTGCTGTCCAAGTGCCATAGCTTCTGCACAGTCGTCCACGGTACCGAAGTTCACGTCTCGACCCCTAACTAGGTTGAAAGCTCCCCAGACAGCCTTCTCCAAGTAGAGGAACTCTCTGTTGTGGTTGCAGAAAACCTCTTCCTCACTTCCTACGATGGTATGCTCGCAGTTGGGAGCACCTAGCATATTGTGTATAGCGTGCGAAACCTCATGCCATAGGATGTAGTTGTCTACTACCTGCGATGCCTCTGTCACCAGAGCAATCACATTGGCCTTCGGAATGTAGAACGCTTCTAAGTCAGGATTTACTGCTAACCTTGCAGGGCTGATGGCTGCTTGCGCCAACGCGCTGTGGTTGTAGTCCACAATGGTAACGTCAGGATCGGGTATTCCTAACTTGGCTGCAACCTGAGCAATGTAGGCGCTGTACCTACTCGTTATGTTGCCAGTTGGATCTGGAGTAGGTATGGGTACATATGTCGGGTAAGGTGTGCGGGTAGGTCTGCCGGCACGTTCCGTAGCAGCAGCTATGGCTGTTGCGTAGACTTCACGTAGTCCATCATCAGGTGTTGCAGTGGGTAGCGGAGCAGACGTTGCTACCGACGTAGGTACTACAGCGCGTGTGCCATAGTCCCAAGGCTCATCTGTCTCTACCTGGCACGTGAGCAGTAGAGTGGCTGCTGCTGCTGTTGCTGCTAGTAGCCGTCGCATCAGTAAGACCTAGACTGCCGCCGACCTTCAAGGTCAGCCACTCAGTGTAGCGAGCGCCGAACGGGTATCCCCGCCCGGCCGTCAATCCTGTAGGGGCGTCCCTTGTGGGCGCCCAGGCCTCGGGGGAGGGCCAGAGTGGGCAACCACAAGGGTTGCCCCTACGGCGCTCTCACCCTGGACACCTACTCCGAGCGCTCCAAGAGCTTCTGCTGCCACTCCTGGGTGGTTTGGAGCTGATGTTGCCTAGACTCGATGTCGCTGAGGCGCGCTTCGATCCGCGTCAGGCGCTCGTGGACCTCCGGCGGCGTTTCCTGGCTCATGGAAAGCCGCTTGGTGCGCTCGGTCACGATGGTCCGCACAATGTAGCCCACTCCTCCCATGATGGACGCTACAATAAGGGCAACACCGATTGCCTCCATGTTTCCTAGCTCCCTACGCTTGGTCTACCTCAACAACTGGAGACTAAGGCAGCTTGGCTCCGCGGCCCGCCCCGCTACGCGGCGTCGAGGCCGGCGTCCTCCAGTAGTTCGCGCAGGGCGTACATGTACCAGATCGTCGCGGCCTTGAGCTTCTGGTAGCCGTAGGTGCCAGTCTTGCCGAGATGTGTTTCGATGCTGTAGAGACCGCGATACCCCGACTCGTGCAAGGAGCGAATCACCCGCGGCCATGGCAGCGCGCCCGTGCCGAGCAGGGTCTTCAGCCCCCGATTGAGTCCCTCGGGATGCTCCGGCGCAAACGTCCGGTCCTTGACGTGGACATTGACGACGTAGCCCTGCACCTGCTCCCAGGCATTGGGGAAGATCGGCTCGTAGGGCCAGCCGTTGTCCACGTCCCAGGCGATCCTGACGGCCGGACTGTCGAGCGCGTCAATGATGCGCCGGACCTCGCTGGGACTGCCACCGTAGGTCGAACGCTCCGGCTCTAGCGCGAGGGTGACGCCTTCCCGCTCGGCCAGCTCAGCGGCGGGCCGGAATTGGCGCACGATCTGGGGCAGGGTCGGCTCCAGGTTGGGGCGCACGGCAGCCTGGCTCTCCCGGTCGGGCTGCCAAAAGGGGAACGTGCGGATGACCGTCGTGCCGAAGTAGTGGGCTTGCTCGATGAGCGTCGGCAGGAAGGCACGATGCTCGTCGTACTCCGGCCCCTCGATAGGGCACTTGCCGAAGTTCGACTGGATAGCGCCCAGCTTGACGCCGTGATCGTCGAGGATGGACTGCATCTCCGGCCAGCGTGACCGGGGCACGGCGTGCAAGAAGCCCCCCCATACGCCGCGAACGTCCACGTAGCCAAGGCCCGCATCGGCGGCGGTCCGCACGGCATCGGCAAAGTCCATCGTGATCTCGTCGGTGAGGACACTGGCAGGTACGGTCATCGTCGTCTGCTCCTTATGGTGGTGTCTGATTTGGACCTAACCCCCGGCCCCTTCCCTCCAGGGAAGGGGAGTTGCGGTGGCGACGGGCTGTCCCTTTCTTCCAGGTTGGTCAGCCTGAAAGTCTATAGCCCCCTCCCTAACCCTCCCCCGTCGCAACGGGGGACTATAGGAGGGCGACGCTCCCCCCTCAGTTCGGGGGGCCGCCGGACGAGTCGGAAGCATACCACTGCTGCTGGGCGCTGCCTTCGTCGGCCCCGCCGGTCTCGGCGGCACGGATCAGCATTCGGTCTCGTTGGCTCCGACGGACGCGCCGCTCCAAGGCTACCGGGTCCCAGTATGTCAGGAGCGTCCTTCGCAGCTCCTCGCGGATGCCTTGATACACCGGGTCGCCGCCAAGGTCGTGGAACTCTCCGGGATCGCTTGCCAAGTCGTACAGCTCCACCGGGTCGTCCAGGCTGTAGTTCAGCTTGTATTGTCCGCGCCGCAGCATGGCCATCGGCCGCGCGACCCCGTGCGCCAGATACTCCGAGAAGGCCTCGTCTTTCCACTCTGCTGCCTCGCCTCTAGCCAGCGCGAGCAGACTATCACCATCAATGCCCTCCGGTGAGGCGCCGGCTGCCTCGACGATGGTCGCTACCAAGTCCACCAGCGAGACCGCCCCGTTGACTCGCCGGCCGGCCGGAAGGTGTCCCGACCAGGCCAGCTGGAGCGGTACGCGCACCGACTGCTCGTAGAAGTTGGACTTGCGCCACATGCCGTGCTCGCCGGCCATCTCGCCGTGATCGCTGAAGTAGGCGATCACGGTGTTCTCGCGCTGTCCGGTTTCCTCCAGCGCGTCGAGCAGCCGGCCGATCTTCTCGTCGAGGTAGGTAATCAGTCCGTAGTAGCCCACGCGGCCCCGGCGCACCAGCTCCTCCGAGAAGTCCGCCATGCCGAACATGCGTCGTAAGCGCCGGTAGACCGGGTGTTGGTTGTCGAGGTGGCCCGGTGGGATCGTTGGCATGTCTACTTCCGCTTCTGGGTAGAGGTCCCAGAAGCGCTGCGGGACGACGAACGGGAAGTGGGGCGCCATAAAGGAGACGTTGAGCGCCCAGGGCTGCCGGTGCCGGGCCGGATCGCGCAGGTAGTCGAGCGCCGCTGCCTCGACCTGGTCGTCCACCTCGATCTCCTCGGTGGTACCCGGCCCGGCGCGATCCAGCGCTCCCCACGGCTGCGGTGCCTCCTGTGTGCCCGCGGACCAGTCGAAAATGGGGTGGTGTCGCTCGGCGTGCAGATCGCGGGCCAACTGTGCCCGGAAGCCGTGTAGCTGGTCCGGCCCGTAGAAGTGCTGCTTGCCGGACAGGACGGCATCGTAGCCGATGGCGCGGAGCCGGTGTGCCCACGTCACTGCGTCGGAGGGGATAGGCATGGAGTTATCCCAGGCGCCGATATGGTGGACGTATCGCCCGGTCATGAAGGACATGCGGGAAGGGGTGCAGAGCGGCGAGTTGCAATAGGCGTTTTGGAAGACCACACCATCGGCGGCGAGGCGATCCAGGTTGGGCGTCTGGACCAGGGGATGGCCGTAGGGGCCGCTGAACATGGGTGCGTGCTCATCGGACATGATGAGCAGCAGGTTGGGCCGGTCATTGGCAGCCATGGGTGTGTATACCTCCCAGCGAGCAGGGCTGGCTCAGTATACCTACGCCGGGCGCCGGCTCCGGGCGCTGCTGATGATCGCAGCTGCGCGACGTGAGGCCGGCGCTCAGTGCTAGGAGTCCGGCTCGGCGCTGGTGAAGACCATATTGCCGCCGTCAATCTTCAAGTTCAGGGACAGCTTGCCCTCGTGCAGGACATAGGTCACTACCTCGCCGAGCCGGGTCAGGAAGGTGTTGGAGTGCGACTCCGGCGGGCACGCGGCCCGGGTGACTGGCCCTACCATTAAGGTAATGCTGCTGCCGGCAAGCGTGTACGTCCCATTACCAACGTTGCAATCGGCCTTCACCTGGAAGGTGCCGTCGGGCAGCAGCCGCAGCGTGTACTTCTGTGGGTCGGCTACGGTGACGTCCCAAGCCGGGCCGCGCGTGTCCTCGAAGCGCTCCCATTGCCAAAGCACGTCCACGATTGATGGGACCTCCTCAAGCGTGCTGCCGACCAGCTGGAATGCACGGCGTACTTTCTGAGATGGGCAGCAAAGCGGATCGTCCGGCCCGTGGCCGATCAACTGTACGACGATCTTGCCATCCTGGACCGCCAGGGACTCGATCTTGACGCGATCACCGAGGAACGCTGAGGCGGCGTGCCGCGGCTGGCCCGCCTCGTTGACGACGGCGGCCACGTGTCGGAAGGTGCCACTGCCACCAGGATCGGCGATCAGGACGACGGCAGCATCGTCAACACCGTCGTCATTCAGATCGCCGAACGCGACGTGCTCGCTCAGAGTGAGGCGGACACCGCTGGCCGAACCTGGCTCGTAAGGCTCGAAGAACGTGCCGTCGGTCAGCCTGGCCTTGCCGCCGGTCGGGAACTCGGATTGGTACTCGGCGTTCTTGAGTTGCCGTAGCGTCAGAGGTACCTCCTCCAGAGTATCGCCAGCCAGTTGGAACGCGAGGGTCTGTTCGTGAGTCGGGCAGCAAGCCCCGTCGCCCGGCCCGTGACCGATCAGCCCCACGACGATCCGGCCGGCCTGAATCGTCAGGGACTCAATCCTGACGCGATCACCGAGCAAGGCAGACGCGACGTGCCGTGGCTGGCCCGCCTCGTTGACGACGGCAGCCAGGTACCGGAAGGTGCCACTGCCGCCGCCACTGGCGTCCAGGATGACGACCGCATCGGCAGCACCGTCGCTATTCAGGTCGCCATACGCAACTTGCTCGCTCAGGAAGAGGTATGTGCCGCTGGCCGAGCCTGGCTCGTAAGGCTCGAAGAACATGCCGTCGGTCAGCTTGGCCTTCCCGGCGGTCGGCCATTCGGAGAGGTACTCGGCGTTCTTCAACACCTCCAGCTGCAAGGCGGCCGGTACTTCCCAGTCGAAATACTCGGTGTTCAGCCGCACTTGCAAGCCGTAGGGGCCGTTGACCCACGTGCGATAGCCGTCGGTGAAAGCGGTCCGGTTATCCGCCTTGCGCCACACCAGGAGGCCGCCGGTGGTCCGCTGGAGGGCAGCACCTTTCTCAGGGTTGAAGTGCTCATTTTCCAGGCACTGACCGACCTTCTCCGGTCCTTCCGCCTCGTCAATCATGGCTTTGAGCGTGGCGAAACCGAGGACAAACTTGCAGTCCGCGGCCCACGCTGATGGTGCCCCGAAGAAGAGCGCCACACAGAGCAGCAGCAATCCTGAGCAGAGTCCGATAGGTCCGGCCCTCGTTGGCTTGTTCATCGCACGCGCTCCTCCAGGTAGACGGCTGCACCGGTCTGGCGCCATGATACACGGCGCAGATAGCCAGGGCTAGGACGCTTACGCAAGACCGCCTTCGGTGCTGATGCCGGCGCCAGCGGAGATGCTATCGTATGAACGCCAGAGGCGGGGAAAGCCGAGAACTGCGAGGCGGAACGTGACGGAGGGGAGCGATGAGTACGGAGCAGGACACCGCGACGACAGGTGCCGTTGCCGACTTGCCCGAATGGAATGTGGGCCGCATTTACGTGGGGGACACGCGAGTGCCGGAGCTGCTGTGTCGGTATCCCAATGACCCGGTGGCGGTGCTGGAGGAGATCGGCGAGCGCGAGGTGCTGATTCGCTACGCCGGCGGCCGAGTGCGCGTGCGGGTTCGCAACCCCGAGGAGGGGGTGGTCGGCACCAGCTACCTGCTGCTGCTCGATGGCTTCGAGCGCGGGATGTACCAGATATAGTCGTGCCTCACCCCCGGCCCCCTCTCCACCATGTGGAGAGGGGAGTGCGCCGGAGACGGTGCTGACAGGGTGCCATCGGGATGCAACATGCTGTAGCCCCATCCCCCTGTGAATCGGGGATCAGATAGGGGCCGGCCCTAGGCGCCGCACAGGCGTTAGCCTTGTAGCCATTGCACCAGGGCCAACGTGACGTTTGCTTCGATCACTGCCGCCACGAGCAGCAGGACGAGTACCGGCACCAGAATCTGGAGGGATTCGCGGGCGGTTGTGCGCCAGATGGCGGCGCGAGCGCCCGCTGCGGACGGGAGCCACGGGGCGAGGCCGAGCTTAAGGCTCCAGGCAGCGATGACCAACACGGCCGGTAGCTCGATAATCCCGTGCGGCAAGAGCGCCGCAGCAAAAAACAGCGGATCGCGCGGTAGGTCGGGCAGGGTCGGGAGCGGCGTGCCGGTGCCGAAACCGATGAGCAGGCCGATGATGGAGCCGTTGGCGAGCAGGACGCCGAGCGGCACGAGACCAAAGCCGGCGCCGAGCAGTAAGGTCAGTACCGAGGCGCGAGCGTTGTTTGCGAAGATCAGTCCGGAGCGGACGAGCGGGCTATCGGTTGCCAAGACTTGCGCGGCGAGCGTTTCGAGCTGGCTGAGGACCGGTTCCACGACTTCAAGAGTCCTCTCCGGCGCAACACGGGCGCTGGCGAAACCCACGAGACAGCCGAGGAGAAAGATAGCCCCCGCTGCGGCGATCCACGTCCAGTTCAGCCGCAGCAGTTGGCGATAGTCCGGCCACCACCACGGCCGATCAACCGGGCCAGCCGCGCCGTTCATAGCGAGGCACCGGGAGGGATACGAGCAAGCGGCGGTCCGGGGCCGAGATGCCGGCCGGAGGTGGGCGGTGCTTGGCGCTCCGGCGGGAGCCGTGCCGAGCTTGACATAATCACGGCTAGCCGGCTACAGCAACCGGCGCGCGCGCGACGCTGGTGCCCTCGGCAACTGCGGTGGTGGGGTGAACCCAGACGCGCTCGGCGGCTTTGTTACCGAGCACCACGTCGCCGTCTACGCCAGTTACGGTAATGGTGTCGTTGAAGGCGGCCACGTCGCGGATGTTGAGCGTCTCACCCGGCTTGATCCGGTGACGTTCGAGGAAGGTCAGGAGGTCCAGGTCCCACTCGGCCGCTTCCTCAATGCGGATCACGGTGGCGGCTTGACCGACGTCGCATTCACTGAGGCGCATTTGGGGCGAGAGGTCGAGCAGGCTGGCGCTCCGGCTGCCGGGGATCGGATTGCCGTGGGGGCAGGTGGCCGGATCGCCAAGGACCGCCGCCAGCCGTTCCTCAAGCACTGGGGATACGGCGTGCTCCAAGCGCTCGGCCTCTTCGTGCGCCTGCCGCCAATCCAAGCCGAGCACGTCGGTGAGGAAGCGCTCCATCAGGCGATGCCGGCGCATGAGCCGCTCGGCGAACGCATGGCCCTCCTCGGTCAAGCGGATTTCCTTGCGCTGGGTTAGGCGGATCAGGCCTTGCTGTTGCAAGCGGCGCAGCGTGCCCAGCACCGTCGGTGGTGTGACCCCGACGATCTCGGCGACCCGCGCGGCGATGGCGGGGCGGCCCTCGGAGATCAGCAGATAGATTGCCTCCAAATACTGTGCGGCCTTGTCCGTGATGGTGTCCGTAGAGCCTGGTGTGGTTTCTGTTGCCATGGTTTCCTACTTTGGTCCCGTGTGGTGGGACCGGCCCATACCGGCAAGGGAGTGGCGGCGGTTGTTCCACCGCTATCCCGGAGCTTCGCGCGTGTGCGCGGTCGCCGCCGAGCGAGAGTCAGTTGCTGACCAGGCGGATTACTTGACAGAGGTGCGCGTCGCAGGCAGATGGTCCTGAGCACCGGACGCGCAGCCCGCCCGCTTCTATCCTAGCATCATTGCTGGCCGCCGTACAAATGGCGCCTTGCGGCCTGGTCTCCCGCTGGTCCTCACCCCCGGCCCCTCTCCATCGCGGAGCGATAGAGAGGGGGGTAGATTCCCGCCTGCGCGGGAATGACGGGTCTCAACCGCCGGCCCGCGCCTAGAGCCGCTGGCCGGCGCGTAGCTCGGCCAGCCCTTGCGCGATCCGGTCCAGACCGACTTCCAACTGCTCGGTAGCCGTGGCGATGGAGAGACGCAGGTAGCCCTCGCCGGCGGCGCCGAACGCGGTACCGGCGAGGATGGCGACGCCAGAACGCTCCAGGAGGTAGTCGGCGATCTCTTTGCTCGTGAGGCCCGGTACCTCGACGCGCGGGAAGACGTAGAAGGCGCCATGCGGAGAGAGGCAGTGGACGCCGGGCATTTCATTCAGGCGCCCGACGACCAGATCGCGGCGGCTGCGGAAGGCGGCGACCATTTCGTCTACCGAGTCCTGCGGTCCGTGGAGGGCGGCGATCCCGGCGTGCTGAACGAAGGTCGTGGTACATGACGAGCAGTTGTTCTGGAGCTGGGCCATGGCCTCGGCCACGTCTTCGGGCATCACGCCGTAGCCTAGGCGCCAGCCGGTCATCGAGTACGCTTTGGAGAAGCCGTCCACCAACACCGTCCGCTCGGCCATCCCCGGTTCGGACAGGATGCTCGGCGCGTCGCCCGTGAACAGCAGGCGCGAGTAGATCTCGTCGCTGATGACCCAGAGATCGTGCTCACGGGCGAGATTCGCAATGCCCGCGACATCCTCGGCGGTGAGGACGCTGCCGGTGGGGTTCTGCGGGGAGTTGAGGACAATCATCTTCGTCCGCGAGGTGATACGCCGCTCCAGCTCTGCGACCTCAAACCGGAACTCGTTGGCTTCACTGAGGGGCACGGAGATGGGCCGCCCCCCGACGAACGCGACCACGGATTCGTAGATCGGAAAGCCGGGGTCGGGCAGCAGCACCTCATCACCCTCGTCAACGAGGGCGAGCGTGGCATAGAAGATCGGCGGCTTGGCGCCGGGCGTGATGACGACTTGCTCCGGTGTGATCGGCACGCCGTGTGTCTCGGACACGTGCGCTGCCACCGCTTCACGGCAGGGCATGATGCCCGCGGACGGGCCGTACTTGGTCTCGTCGGCCGCGAGAGCGTCATTCGCGGCGTCCTTCACGTGCTGTGGCGTGGGGAAATCCGGCTCTCCGATCTCCATGTGGATGATATGGTGCCCTTCCCGCTCCAGCTGGCGGGCACGCGCGAGTACCTCAAAGGCCGATTCCGTGCCGAGGTCGGCCATGCGGGTCGCCAATCTCACCGCAGTTGCTATCACCATCAAGCTCTCCTGTTGCTTGGTTATCCCGTTATCCTGTGCAGACGCCCGTTGGACCGGCGCGGTGCCGACGGCGGCGGCAGGAAAGGCTCCCCGCGACCGGCGCCGGCCGGCGAGTAGGGGATATGTCGAGTATAAATCTCTCGCGCCGTCTGTCAAAGCATGGGCGTTCGAGGAATAGGTCCGGGGGTGCGGGGTGGGCGGACCGCTGCGGTGCTAATTCGTGAAGTTCTGCGTGAACATCTTGCCGTAGATGCCGCCCGAGACCACGCCAATGCCGATTTTGCCGTATTCGGCGGTCAGGATATTGTGGCGGTGGTCGGGACTATTCATCAAGCCGGCGTGCGCCACATCTACCGATGGGGCATAGGCCAGGTTTTCGCCGGCAACCCGATAGGGGATATTGTGCTGGCGGATACGATCTGCCGGACTGCCGGTAACGGGTGAGCGGTGTGAGAAGTAGTTGAGCCGGAACATCTCGGCGCTGTGGGCACGCGCGACTGCGCGCAGAGCGGGGTCCATCACCAGCGGCGGGAGGGACTCGCGGGCGCGGGCGGCGTTGACCAGCGCGAGCAAGCGAGTTTCGGCTGCCGCGTCTACCTGTAGCTCGGAAAGCGGGAAGGGACCGAACCGGAAGGTTTCCCCATACTCGACAATGCCCTGGCGCTGCAAGCCCATCGTGCTGAGGATGGCTCGGCCGAAGAGTGACTCAATTTGGGGGAGGGCTGCCGCCGTCGCGCGGGTGAGGTGGCCGGCGAGGGCCGACTCCTCGACCGACTGCTGGAGCGTGCTGGGCAGGGGGAGGACGCGGAGCGGTGTCAGGAGCAGTGCGGCGACGACAACGCCCAGCACAAAGCCGGGGATCGCGCCGAGCAGGTGGTCGGCCGCGATCAGTGGCGCCAGCCACGGGCGTAGCGGGCGCAACATGCCGGCAATGATATTCAGCGTGACGGCGAGCACGATCTGAGACAGGATCAGAATCGCGAGGAAGCCCGCGCCGTTCGCAAGCAGCGGCGATAGCTCCCATTGTTCGAGGATGAGGCCGGCAGCCAGCGGGTAGAAGCGAATGGCCAGCACCACGCTGACGACGATGGATGCGAGGCCCGTGATCAAGGCGATGAAGCCGCGCCTCATGCCGTGGATGGTGAGGAGCGCCGCGATTATCACCAGAGCGATGTCAACCGCGTTGAACTGGTCCCAGGAGACGTTGACCTGGTCCCAAGACTCCGGCAGGGCGCCGACTAGCTCTTCCCACAGCGACATAGTTGATTGTACCGTCCGAACAGCGCCGCGGGTGACCGGGCGGCCGGTGCAGCTTGCCGTCTGCCGCTGGCAGCGTTAGCATCGCTTGGGTGCCGGCCGCCGCGGCCGGCTTTCCCTGGTGTGACAACGAGATGGGCAACAGCGTTTCGATGGACCTAACCGCTGACCGGCCAAAGCCGCACGGATGGTGCCAGGTGTGGTGCGACTTTGGCCTGTCACCCGGCCCCTTCCCTCCAGGGAAGGGGAGTCCGCGCGATGCTTGGCAGCCCTCTCCCATGGGGAGAGGGAGAAAGAGCCTCACCCCCCGGCCCCCTCTCCACATGGTGGAGAGGGGGAGTCGTGCGGCTACGGCGGGTGGGTGCCGGCTGCTGTTGCGGGGAGGGTTAGGCGCTCTCTTGCTGGGGTTGGTCCTGCTCTTGGCGCAGCCGGGCGGGGCCATGGCGGGGGGTGGCCAAGGCCCGGCGCAGCCGCTGTCGGCTGGCCGGTATGTCCGGCAGGCGGCTGTTGTGGTAGGCCAGGGGTTTGACGTGCGGGACCTGCATGACACGCCGGCCGGCCCGGCGCTCTTCGGGACGCTGTTCCGAGAGTATGGTGGAACTGAGGGGCTGGGCCAGCCGATCAGCCGCGCCTTCCTCGGCCGCGATGGCTGTGCCTATCAGGTTTTCCAGCGGGTCGCCTTGCAGGCGTGTCCTGGGCAGGGCACGCGCTTGGCCAACACGTTCGAGCTGCTGACGGCTGCCAGGATGGATCCCTGGCTGCTGGTGGTTCACGACATACCGGCGCCGCGGGAGGGCGCGGCCACGACCTTCGACGATGCGATTGCCGAGCGGATTGCGTGGCTGCGCGACCCAGCGATCCGGGCGTTCTATTTCCGGGCGCCGGAGGGTGTCACCGGGCCGTGGTCGGTGCTCGACGCGATCAACTATTACGGCTTGCCGACGTCACAGCCGCGCCATCGTGGCCCGTTTATCGTGCAGCGATTTCAGCGCCAGACCTTGCAGCGCTGGCTGGTGGACCATCCGGCGGGGCTGTTTCCGGCAGAGACGATCTTGCCGGTGCTCGGCGGTGTTTTGCTGCGCGAGACTGGGCTGATCGGTGGTGACATCGTGCAGCCACATGGCCCTGGGCAGTCGGCCAGCGAGGCCCTGCCGGTGGCAGCGGGCTTCCCGCCGGTGCCGGGCGAGCCGTTGCCGCATCCGCCGATTGCCGTCCCCACGCCCGAACCGGCGGCGCAGCCGACGCTGCCGGCTGTTGAGTAGGGGTATGCCTCACCCCCCGGCCCCCTCTCCACCATGATGGAGAGGGGGCGACTGGTGCCGTCAGCGAAGGCGCGGCATGGCAACTCGGTATACTCTTGCTCCGAGGCGACTAGGATGACGATTGCGGACGATCACTTGGAAATCAGTCGGCGGTTCATTCGGCAGGCGGAGGACGAGTTGCGGCAGGGCGACTCGCTGCAAGCGTCGGAGAAGGCGTGGGGGGCAGCAGCCCATGCGCTGGAGGCCGTCGCCGAGCAGCGCGGCTGGCGCCACGGCCGGCACCGGGACTTATTTCCGGTTGTTGACCGCATGATTGACGAGACAGGGCAGTCGGAGCTACGGCTGCTCTTTCAATCGGCAAATGTCTTGCATGCCAACTTCTACGAGAATTGGCTGTCGGAGCGCATGGTGCGAGACGGTATCGGGGACGTGAGGCAGTTGCTGGATATACTCGACCCGGTTGTTTGAGGCGGCCGGGAGTAGATTCTCGCGCAAGCGGGAATGACGACTAGGGGTGTCATTTTTGCGTCGGGGAGGAGTGGACATGAGCGCCATAGTGGGCAGTGGTGATTTCAGCTATGAGGCGGAGGGGAACTGGGGGCGCGGGCCGCACCGGCCGGAGTTCGGTCTGGTGTCCGGTGTGGCCTGTGACTCGCAGGATCGCGTCTATGTGTTCCAACGATTTCCCAGGTCGGAGATGATGGTATTCGAGCCGAATGGCCGGCTGATTACCACCTGGGGCGACGGAGCGTTCGAGCAGGCGCACGGGGTCTGGATGAGCGAGGACGACATTCTCTACGTCACGGACACGAATGGCCATACGGTGACGCAGTGGACGTGCGACGGCACGCTCCTGGCGACATGGGGCACGCGCGGCCAGCCGGGTGTGGAGGCGCCGTTCAACCGGCCGACGCGGGCCTTTCGCGCGCCGTCGGGCGAGGTCTTCGTGACGGACGGCTATGGGAATCACCGCGTGCATCGCTTCAGCGCGGAGGGCCAACTGGAGCTTTCGTGGGGAACGGAGGGCACCGGGCCGGGCGAGTTCACGCGGCCGGTGCATAACGTCTGCGTGGACGAGCGCGGGCGGGTGCTGGTGCTGGATCGCGGGAACGACCGGGTGCAGATTTTCACCCGCGACGGAGAGTATCTGGACCAGTGGCGCGATATTGCGATGCCGCAGGAGATGTTGATTGACGACGACAACACCGTCTATATCATCGGCGGGCGTCTAGGTACCCAGCACGTGACC
This sequence comes from Chloroflexota bacterium, assembly GCA_022826725.1. Taxonomy (GTDB): domain Bacteria; phylum Chloroflexota; class UBA11872; order UBA12225; family JAJDUF01; genus JAJDUF01. Next base: position 58,646 of record JAJDUF010000016.1, on the reverse strand, counting down.
ATGATGACGCTGGACGGTGAGCTGATCGCCCGCTGGGGCGAATATGGCACGGCGCCCGGCCAGTTTGTCGGCTCGCCGCACGGCATGTGGTTTGATTCTCGCGGCGACCTCTACATCATTGAGGTGGAGGCCGACAACCGGATGCAGAAGTTCGTGCGCCGGTAAGCGGGTTCAGCCGCCATGTACCGATGCGGGGTCGTCAAGGCGCAGGGCGACGATGACCGGCTGTGTGGCCCGCGCGGCTTGGGTGACGCTCTCGTCGGGTCGGGCGTGATCCAGACCGAAAGCCCGCCGGGCTGCTCGTGCCGGCAGGGTGCGCCCGTGCAGGTAGCAGGTGAGGGCCTGGCGGCGCTGCCGCTCGCCGCGGAGGATGCTGGCGCGGGCATGGTAGTGGTGCCGGCCAATCCGTACCGTGACTGCCGGCTGCGCGCGCAGGTTGGCGAGCCAGTCGGCTCCGCCGGGCGCAGCGCGGAAGAGATAGACCACCTTCCCCGGTGGATGAGGCGATCTCGACGGGTCGGCGGACACGTAGCCTATGGGTGTCGTGTAGTGACGGCCGCTGCGGCGTCCGCGGGTAGTGAGCAGGAGCAGCCAGCCCGCCACGAGCCGGCCGAGGCCGCGGCGGTACAACGCGACCACGAGGCGGCTGCTCTGCCGCCGTAGCGGTCGCGCTACCCGGAGTAAACGCGCTGCGCTGTCATTCATGGCTGGTACCTGGTCCGGCCCCCACCCTAACCCTCCCCCGTTGCGACGGGGGAGGGAATATACCGTCTCCCTGCCAAGCAAGGGGGCCATAGGGGGGGCCAGCACGATTAGGCGAGGAAGGCGGTGGCGGCTTGGCTGAGGAGGGCGGTGGTGTTGGTGGCGACGGAGCGCACGCCTTGGTCAAACCGCTCGTGCATCAGCTGGGCGTCGGGCGCGACCGTGCCGACGGGTAGGCCGACGGCGCCGGCTCGCGCGACGACATCTTCGAGGGCGGCGACGACTCGCGGATGGGTCGGCTGGCCGGGGACGCCGAACGACTGCGAGAGATCGGTTGGCCCGACGAATACGAGGTCAATGTGCGGCACGGCGAGGATGGCGTCGAGATTATCGAGGGCCTCCTGCGTCTCGACTTGGACGATCACCATGGTCTCCTCGTTCGCGCGGGCCACGTAGTCGGGCACGTTGATGCCGACGCCCCAGCGGGAGGCGCGGGTGACGCTCGCCAGGCCGCGCTTGCCGAGGGGGGTGTACTTGACCGCTTCGACGACCGCTTGGGCCTGAGCAGCGGTGTTGACCATCGGAATCTGCACGCCTTGCGCCCCAACGTCGAGGTAGCGCAGGATGACCTGGCGCTCGTTTTGGGCGATTCGCACGAGCGGTGTCATGCCGCTGACATCCGCCGCGCGAATCATCTGCTCGACGTACTGCGGTCCGAACGGCGCGTGCTCGGCGTCAATGAGGCAGAAGTCGAAGCCGAGCAGACCGCATAGCTCGACGGCCTGGATCGAATCCAGGTTGATGAACACGCCGCGAATCGACTCTCCGGCCTGGAGCTTGGCTTTGGCGCGGTTGGTCCACATATCCTTACACTTTCCGGTGCGTCTCTGCCGCGGTGCCGTCGTGGGCAGTCGCGGCGCGTGCCGGACCATACCAGGCGCCGGGCCGCCGCAGCACGACGGGCCACGTGCCTCATCCCTGCCCCCTCGCGGAAGGCTTTTTCAGCCACAGAGCACACAGAGTAGATGGCTACAGCCATCATCCTGCCCATCCCCCGGCTCGCACCGGGATAGGCGTGTCAGAAGTAGGATGCTATCCCAGCGGAAATGGGGTCACTCCCCTATGGTTGCTGGTCTACCTTTCGGCTAGCCTCTCGACAGGGACCGGTACGGACTACGCTAACGCTCATTTAGGGCGTACAGAGCGTAGCTGATGCAATAGATCGGCCACACGACCGGAGGGAGCGCGTGAGTCTGCCCATACTGTTACCGCTGGCGACGACCGTCCTCGGCTTGTTCTTTGGCGGGATGCTATTGATGCAATGGCGCGAACGGCGCAAGCCCTACCAGCTCGTTTGGGGGCTGGGGCTGCTCTGGTACGGCCTGGCGACCGGGACGGAATATCTCGGCAATGCGTTCGGCTGGGGCGAGGTGCTCTACCGGGCCTGGTACTTGCTGGGTGCCATCATGGTCGCGGCCTGGCTGGGTCAGGGCGAATGCTATCTGCTGAAGACGCGCGGCTTTGGCCTGCTGGTAGCGACGGGCTTGGTGTTGGGTTCGCTGCCGGGTCTCCTGCAAGGCCGGCGGCTGCTGGCAGACGGCGATCCGCTGGCGCCGGCTGCCCTGACCATCGGCGTCGTTGGCATCGCCGCCGCACTGCTCGTGGCCGCGGTATCCCGGCAGCGCCCGGAATGGCTGGGCCACGTGACGTTCGGGCTGCTGGCCCTCGGCACGCTCTACAGTCTCGCCAAGATCGTGATTGTGCCGGTAGACACGACGGTCATGCTGCACGCGGACACGGGTGTCGTGCATGGGGCCGGGTTTCCGGAGGACGTGCGGCTCCTGACCCCGCTCTTCAATATCACCGGCGCGATGGCGCTCGTCTTCGGCGCCGCCTATAGCGCGTGGATGTGGTGGCGCCAGCGGCTCTATCCGTACCGGGTCGTCTCCAACATCTTGATCGCCGTCGGTGCGTTCGTACCGAGTATGACGAGTGGGCTGAACCGCTTCGGCTTTACCGAGGGCTTCTATCTCGGCGAGTTCGTCGGACTGGCGCTGATCTTTATCGGCTTCCTCGTCAGCATCGAGGTCTTTGCACGTCGGCCGTGGCCGTTCAACCGTCAGGTTCGCGCCCGGCAAGCCACCACCTGATCCCCCCTCGTCCCCAAATCTCGTCCCCAAATTTCGCTGGTGTAACCAGCCAACGACCGGAGGTTTAGCGCATCATGTCTGTCTCCAAGGCCGTAACCCATGTCATGGTACTGTTGCTCTCGGTGGTGCTCATCGCCTGTAACGGCGATGATGCTGCCTCCACTGCCCAACCGGCGACGACTGCGGCACCACTGGCAACCGCCACTACCCCCGCCCAGCCGACGACAGCCCCGACGGTCGCACCAGAGCCGACGGCGGTGCTGACACAACCGCCGGCCCCGACAGCAGAACCCACGGCGGTCCCGACACAACCGCCGGCCCCGACAGCCGAGCCTACTGCAGCAGGGCCGTACCCGCTGGCGGTGACCGACATGCTGGGGAGACCGGTCGAGATTCCGGTGGCCCCACAGCGGATCGTGACCATCAGTCCGGCGGGGACCGAGATGCTCTACGCAGTGGGAGGTACAGCAGTAGCGCGGGACTCGTCCTCCAGGTACCCGGCCGCCGTGACGGAGCTACCGGCGGTGGGAGGCGCGTATGCGCCGAGCATGGAAGCAATCGCCGCGCAGCAGCCCGACCTCATCCTGATCGAAGCCCTGACACAGGCACGCTTCTTGCAACCGCTGGGGCAGATCGGAGCGCCCGTAGTGGCGGTGAAGGCGACGAACCTGGACGAGGTAGTGGCCGGCATCATGTTGATTGGCCAGGTGGTCCAGCAGGAGGAGAACGCGGCGACGGTAGTCTCCGGGCTACAGGAGCAATTGGAAGCGGCTGCGGTGGAGGTAGCGGAAGGGACCACGGCGTTGATCCTAATCTCGGATGCCGACCGCAACCTGTACGCAGCGAAGCCGCAGTCGTACACCGGGGGGATCGCGGCCTTGGTGGGGCTGGACAACCCGGCCGCAGAGCTTGCGGATTCCGGGACGTTTCCTGGCTTTGCGCTGGTATCGACCGAGCAGATCATCACGATGGATCCGACGTTCATCTTCACGATCACGCCAGCGCCACCACCGGCGCCGCGGCTGTCAGCCATGCTGCCGCGGATTCCAGGGTTCAGTGCGCTGAAGGCAGTGCAGAGCGGGCAGGTACATGAGTTGGACACGGTGCTGTTCGTCCAAGCTCCCGGCCCGCGGATCGCGGAAGCCGTCGCAGCGATGGCGCAACTGGTGAAGGCTGCTCAGTAACTTGCCACGACTTGCGTTGGTTCTGGGCGGGCTGTGCATCGCTTTGGCGGCCGGGTGTGTCGTCGGGGTGCTGTACGGCCCGGCCGACCTGAATGCAGTAGTGGCGGTAAACGCGCTGTTCGGCGGGGGTGAAGACCGCGGGGCGGAGATCATAGTCCGCTCTTTCCGTCTCCCTAGAGCCGCGGCGGCGCTGGTAGTGGGAGGGTGCTTGGGAGTGGCGGGAGCGCTCTTGCAGAGCGCGACCCGCAATCCTCTTGGTGATCCCCAGCTATTTGGTGTGGGCAGCGGCGCCGCAGTGGTGCAAGCCCTGGCACTGGCGGGAGTCATTACGACGGGCGCTTGGGGGTTGGCGTTGTATGGGGTGATGGCATCTCTGGTTATCTCGGCCCTGATATATCTCTTTGCCTCCCAGGAAGACCTCACGCCAGCGCGCCTGGCGCTCATCGGGGTATCGGTTGGCGCACTCGTCTTGGCGGTGGCTGCCGCAATTCTCACTCATGCCCAAGTGTTCAGTCAGCAGTCGCTGTACTTGCTCAGCGGCAGCCTGGCCAACCGCAGTTGGAACGACATTTGGCCCACGCTGCCTTTTCTTGGACTCGGTCTGCTCATGGCGGTCGCCGCTGCAGGGCGACTCAACCTCCTCGTTCTGGGTGACCGTTTGGCAAGACGACTTGGGGCCAACCCCGGGAATACACGACTCATGGCCATGACCTCGGCCGGGGTCCTGGCCGGCGCCGGCGTGTCGTTGGGAGGCGTCATCGGGTTCGTGGGCTTGCTCACGCCGCACCTGGCGAGGTTGCTGGTCGGGGACGATTCGCGCAAGGTATTGGCGGTGTCGATTCCGGCCGGTGCTCTGGTCGTGCTCTACTCGGATCAGATTGCCAGGCTGGCCTTCATGCCGTCGGAAATACCCGGCGGACTGGTCACTACCGCACTTGGCGCACCGCTCATGATCTGGGTGGCAAGGCAGCTCAGTTGACTGATCGATGGAGCAGCACACACCAGGTTTGGCAGATGAATGAGGATAAAGGCCCCCAGTCGAGGGCGAAAACAGATGGTAGTATCGTCTTGGAGGACGTGACCTATTCCTACGGGACCCATCGCGTGCTGAACGGGATCACCACCTCGATTTCACGCGGAGAATTCATGCTCCTCGTAGGGTCGAACGGGGCCGGAAAATCAACCCTCATGCAAATCATCGCCGGTGAGGTAGCTCCGGACTCAGGGCGGGCCATTATGCGGTTGCCCGGTGGGTGCGTACAGTCGCCTCGCTACACGCGGAACGTCGCATTCCTGCCCCAAGACTTGCAGGACCCGCCATTCATGACGGTGAGAGAAATCGTGTCGCTCGCCCGTTTTCTTCCAGGGCGCAGCCTTGGCTGGCGGCTGACCGATGACGATAAGGCGTTGGTAGAGGAGTGTCTGTCCCACTGTGCCGTTGACCGCCTCGCCGACCGGACTTTCGCTCAACTCTCCGGGGGTGAGAAACAGCGGGCTTGGCTGGCCTTCACCCTCGCCCAGCAAAGGGACTTCATTCTATTGGACGAGTCATTCCGCAGCCTGGACACGGAGAGCCGCAGCGCCATGTTCAACGCACTGTGCAACCTAGCAGATCAAGGGAAGGGGATTGTCCTCGTCACGCACGACCTGGACCTGACACAGCGTCAGGTGCCGCGAGTGCTGCTGTTGCGGGACGGGAGACTGTGTCACGACGGCCCTCCGAGTCCCGTTTGGTCGAGTGCCGACACGGTAGCTGATTCCGCGGCTCAACCGGCAGCACTCCCGGAGCACCAAACCGGCCCGGATGATAGGGGACCCATCGCTACCCTGTGATCCGTATGGAGTTGTGCCTGCTGCGGTGACAAACGAATACCACTGAGGTAGACTGCTCCTATGACTACTGCAACACACGTGGCCCCTGGCACCGACGACACCGGCGCGCTCGAGTTGCCCCGCCGGACCGCCGGGAGCGGCCGGTCGTGGGATACCGCCTTCATCACGGTGGCCGCCGTGCTCCTGCTCGTGCTCGGTGGTCTCGCCGGACTGCTCTGGGCGCCGGAAGACGCAATCCAGAAAGCGCCGCAGCGCATCTTCTATATTCACGTGCCGACCGCGTGGGTAGGGTTCCTGGCCTTCTTCGTGGTCTTCGTGGCCAGCATCGGGTATCTCGTGCGCGGCGCGGCGCGTTTGGACACCATCGCTCGCTCGTCGGCAGAGGTCGGCCTGCTGTTCACGACGCTGGCGCTGATAACGGGGGCGCTCTGGGGCAAGCCGATCTGGGGTGTCTGGTGGCAGTGGGACCCGAAACAGACGACCACGCTGGTGCTGTGGATGATCTACGCGGCGTATGTGATGCTGCGCTCGTTTGCCCGGCGCGGCGCGCTGAGTCCGCGGACCGCGCGCGCCGCCGCGGTGCTCGGCATTGTGGGGTTCTTCGACGTGCCGCTGATCTACTTCTCGGCGGAGTGGTGGCGCAACCTGCACCCCGGCCCCGTATTCATCACCCCGGAGGGGCCGCAGATGCCGCCGGAAATGCTCATCAGCATCATCGTCACCGTGAGCGGGATGACGCTGCTGTACGTGGCGCTGCTGCTGGTGCGGGTGCGGATCGAAGCGGCGGCCGAGCGGATCGAGCAGGCACGGATTGCGTTGGCGGGGGGGAGCTGACCTAACTCTTGATAGGCCAAAGCCGCACGGGTAGTGCCAGGTGTGGTGCGGCTTTGACCTGTCACCCGGCCCCTTTCCTGCCAGGGAAGGGGAGTCCGAGGGGCGCCGGCTTTTGTCGAACTGCTCGTCATTCTAGCTCTCCTGGATTGCGGCTTGCGCCGCAATGACGCCCCCCTATGGTCCCCCTCACAAGGGTAGGTTTTTCTACGGGGAGCCGCAGGCGGGGCCGCCCTCACCCCCCGGCCCCCTCTCCACCATGTGGAGAGGGGGTGTAACGCTCGGACCGGGGCCGATGCATGGCCTTGGATGGCGGTGCTCGCTGCAATGACCAGCGCCTGGGTGCAGTGAAGCACGCCTCTACAAAAAACCTACCCCTGTGAGCTATGGCCCCCCGGCGGCGGGGGGAGGGGACTACGGACCGCGGGGGGTGAAGGAGGTGAGGACGGCGTCCCAGGCTAGCTCGGAGCCGATGAGTCCGAGGGCCATGGCATCGAGTGCCGGGTTTTCGACCTCGTTGGTGGTGACGGTGAAGAGGGTATCGCCGTCGTTGATGGTGTGGAAGGGCTGGATGGCCTGGGTCATCGCGCTGTGGACCTGGCGGCCGAGTTGTTGGAGGGCGTTGAGGTGGAACTGCTGGTTGGTCACGAGCAGCGTGACGGTGGTGTTGCCGGGGGGCGTGGGCGGGGTATCGGGATTAGCCAGGCGGTGCTCGACGGCGGCCAGGGGATGGTGGCGCTCGCCGGTGCGGGGGTTCAGGTTGCCGCGGACGACCTGTCCTTGCCGATTGACGATGGCGCCGATAGCGTTGACGACGGTGAAGACGGCGAGCTTGGTCGGTCCGAGCTGGCGGAAGGCGCCGCCCTGCCCGGCCAGCTCGCGGTAGGCGAAGCGCACCCCCTTACCCACCGTGGCGGAGGCACCGGCGCCGCACGCGCCCAGGGGGAACTGCCCACTGCGGGCTGCCCGGAGCGCGGCGCGTCCCAACGCCTTGTCGGGGTAGACGGAGTTTTTGCGCGAGAAGTCGTAGATGATGGCGGCGCCGATGCTGGCGATGGTGGTGAACGACACGGCGTACTCGCGCTGGGCGAGTAGCTCGGCGGCGACGCCCGACGCCGATTCGAGGCCGTAGAGTGAGCCGCCGGCAAAGCAGATGGCGTCGTAGTAGTTCCAGGGATGCTGCAGCACGCCCGGAGCGCCGCCGCGGATGTCTACGGCGCCGGTGACGCCGTCGGGGAAGTAGAAGACGGTGCAGCCGGTGGGTCCCTCGGGGTATTCGGCGACGCCGATGCGGAGGGCCGGGAAGTCTAGCTCCAGCAGCGGGGCGTCGGTGACGATGCCGGGGGTGAGCATGGCGGTGTCGTTCGAGAGCCGGTGCTTCCGCTCGGTCATCGGGCCACCTTTCTGCTTCCACAGGGAGCTTTGTATCACTCCTGGGCCTTGACCTGCACGCCGTCCCCCCGCGCCGAGCGGGGGGGCCATAGGGGGCCGGCATCACTCACCGGCGGTCGCCGTGACGCGCCGCATGAAGCCGGTTAGCTGCTCGAAGTAGGCGGTGCCGCCGGCCACGTAGGTGTTGTTGTGGTGGGCGCCGGGAATGGTCCAGATTTCCTTGGGGCCGGGGAGGGCCGCGAAGATTTGCCGAGCCTGCTGGGGCGGGATAACGTCGTCGCGCTCGGCGACCATGACGAGCGTGGGTAGCTGCAAGCGGGGGGCGCGGGCCAGGGTGTCGAAACGGGCGCGGAAGAGCTTCTCCAGCGGGACCAGCGGGATGACGGTGCGGGCCATCGCCGTGATCGAACCGAGCGGCGCTTCGAGGATGAGGCCGGCGGCCGGGCGGCGCAGGGCCAGCTCGGCGGCGACGGGAGCGCCGAGCGAGCGGCCATAAAGGACGATCTGCTCCGGCATCACGCCGGCGGTGCTACGGAGATAGTCGTAGGCGGCGGCCGCGTCGTCATAGAAGCCCGGTTCGGAGGGCCGGCCCTCGCTGCGGCCGTAGCCGCGATAGTCGAAGATGAAGACGTTGAGGTCGTGCTCGACGAGCAGCTTGAGGTTGTCGGCGCGGTGAGTGACGTTGCCGGCGTTGCCGTGGCACCAGAGCAGCCACGGGGCGGCCGGGTCGGTGCGGGCGATCCAGCCGTGCAGTTGGAGGCCGTCGGTCGAGGGGAAGGTGTGCTCCTCGACGGGGAGGCCGCCGAGCAGCGCGTGCGCGGCCCGCTCGTCGAACGGCAGCGGGTGATAGATGAAGCGGTCGTCCAAGCCCATACGCCAACCGACTACTATGATACCGGCTACGGCCACGACGATGGCGGCGAGGAGGGTGATGTTTTCGCGGCGGCGCCTGTTGGTCCGGCGCCGGTGCCGCTCATCCTCCGGCCCTGTGTCGGTCATTGGCTCGAAAAATGGTTATCCGGTGTTCGGATTGTGGCGGGGGGACGTTGTGTTCTCGGTGTCGCAACGTTAGCTGGTGGGCTGGGGTGATGGTAGCAGGAGGGGGCGGCGGGGGCTTGCGGTAGAATCGGGCTGATCGTCGGTAGTGTGTGGACGGATGGAGGGAAAGTCGTGAAGCGGTTGATGTTCGAGGGACTGTATTCGTGGTCCGTGTTCGATGAGGAGAAGCAGTTCGACTTCAATGGGCATCTGTGGGTGCGGCCGGAAGGCAATGTGCTGATTGATCCGGTGCCGATGGGGGCCGGGGACCGGGCGCAGCTCGATGCGCTGGGCGGCGCGGCGCTGATCGTGCTGACCAATCGGGACCATGACCGGGAGGCCGTCGGCTTCAAGGAGCAGACGGGCGCGCAGCTTGTGGCGCACGAGGCGGACGCGCCGCTGTTCGACTTTCCGATTGACCGGACGGTGGCGGACGGCGAGGAGATCGTGCCGGACTTGCGCGTGCTGCACCTGGAGCGGGGGAAGAGTCCGGGCGAGATGGCGTTGATCTGGCGCGGTGGGCAGGTGGCGTTCATCGGCGACTTCGTGTGGGGTGCGCCGGCCGGCACGTTGAGCCTAGGGGCGCCGCCCAAGGTGGCGGACCACGCGCAAGCCTTGTTGCAGCTACGCAAGCTGCTCGCTATCCCGCAGCTCGACGCGCTGCTGCTGGGCGATGGGCACTCGATCTACACCGGCGCGCGGGAGGCGCTGCTGGCGCTGCTGGAGTCGCGGTCGGACCTGTACATCAACCGGATCAACCTGGATGAGATACCGTGGGAGACGCGGGCGGGGCCGGGACCGTACCGCCTGGAGAGCAAGGACATTGACGCGCTGGTGGGGGCACGGAAGCTGGGCTATCAGGTGGTGCGGCTGGCGCCCGGCAAGGCGACGTATCCGCGGCACTATCATCACGTTGCCGAGGAGCTGTTCTACGTGATGGAGGGGACGTGTACGCTCTTGACGGACCGCGGCGAATTCGCGGTGCGGGCGGGGGACTTCATCGCGGCGCCGCCCGGCCCGCGTAGCGCGCACAAGTTCGTCAACGACGGGACGGTGCCCTGCACCATACTGATGCTGGGAACGATCTCGGCGGCCGATGACGTGGAGTACCCGGATTCGGGCAAGGTGAACGTGCGGGCGGTGCGCCGCTTATTCCGGTTGCAGGATGCGGTAGGGTACTTCGAGGGAGAGGTCTGATGCGACTCGATGCGACACAGCGACCGGGAGCGCCGCCGATGGCGCTTGGTGACACATGACCTCGCTCGATCTGCTGACGGTGATCTCGCGGCTGGTCTGGCTGCTTTCCTGGCTGTTCGCGGTGGTCTGTGGCGTGGTAGTCGCCGGTTCGGCGGGTCTGACGGGCTACAGCCTGTACCAACGCGACACGGAGCTGGCGCGGATGGCGGCGTTGCTGCTGGGCGCGGCGGCACTGGGCCTACTGCTGGCCATCGCCGGCGTGCGGGTGGCGGGTGGCGGGTAGGCGAGCCTCACCCCATGATGGGCCAAAGCCCGCACGGGTAGTGCCGGGTGTGGTGCGGTTAGGCCTCACCCCCGGCCCCCTCTCCAACATTTGGAGAGGGGGTGGAGGGCGGCCCTATCCTGGCGGCCCTCACCCCGGCCCACTCCCGCGGGGAGAGGGGGGATTCCCACGTGCGTGGGAGTGAGGGCGACACGGGGGCGCTTCCTACGCTATTCATTTGTGCGGCTGGATTGCGGCTTGCGCCGCAGTGACGAGGCGGTGGGGCGCGGGAGGGGGGCTGGCGGCGGCGGCCCGTGGCCGCGGTGGAGCAAGACCGCGGGTGGGGCGGCACTTGGATGGCAGGATGCACTTGGTGGTATTTAGACCTCACCCCCCGGCCCCCTCTCCAACGTTTGGAGAGGGGGAGGAGTGGGAGACGAGTTGGACCTAACCCCCGGTCCTTTCCCTGAAGGGAAAGGGAGTTCGCGCGATGACCGGCGGCGGTCCGGGGGGTAGATTGCGGCCTACGCCGCAATGACGAGACGGGGGACATGATTTGGCCCCCCTGTGGTCCCCCCGTTGCGACGGGGAGACGTGGATTGGCGCTTTCGCGGGATTGCGCGTGCTTGGTAACGCGGCGGTCCATGGTGTGGGTGTGGATAGTGTCTTGGTGGGTGTGTGGGTAGGTCAGGGTGTTGGGAGTGGCAGGGGTGCGGGGCAAGTCCTCCTGGCGCAGCCGGTGTTGGCCGGCCGGCGAGGCGACGGTGGCGTTCGCCACGGCACGCAGACGGTGCTGACCCGGCGCCCCGGCCGCGGTGGCCGGGGGTACGTCGGCACCCGGTGCCGTGAGGGTGGCGCGCGGACGGTCAGGCCGCACCACGTCGGATGACGCGGCGAGGGGTCGGCCCTGACCCGGCGCCTTAGGCGCGGGGCGGGATCGAGCGTGATCCGGCGCCCGTTGCGCGGCGCGCAGCCGGTGCTGACCCGGCGCCCCGGCCGCGGTGGCCAGGGGTACGTCAGCACCCGGCGCCCTGGGGGTGGCGCACGGACGGTCAGGCCGCACCACGTCGGATGACGCAGCGCGGGGTCGGCCCTGACCCGGCGCCCTTGTGTGCCGGACGGCGGACCGGGCGTGGTCCGTCGCGGGCGGCACGGCACTCAGACGGTCGTGGCCGGGCCCTCCCGCCGTAATGGCGAGAGGTCTGCCGTGACCCGGTGCCCTAAGGGCGGCACTCAGACAGTACTGACCCGGCGCCCCGGCCATGGTGGCTGGGGGTACGTCAGCACCCGGTGCCGTAGAAGCGGCACTCAGGCGGCCATGCCGCGCCGCGCCGGATGGTGCGGTGCGGGGTCGCTCATGACCCGGTGCCCTCGGCATGGTGGCGTTGCCACCGTCGTTGGTAGACACGATAGTACGTGTACTTTCCTGCCGGGCGGTGCCCGGTGCTCCAGGATGGTCTTGCATCTGCCACATCCCAACGAAGGGGGATATTGGGGTGGGGTGGGGGAAGACAACGGCCTTGGGGGAGAGGGGATTACGGGCCTCACCCCCTGGCCCCCTCTCCACCATGTGGAGAGGGGGCGGAGGGAATTGTCAGCATCAGGATTTACGGGATTCGAGGATGGACGGGATAGAGGGGCGGGGCCGGGTGGTATTTACATGGATGGACAGGATGCACAGGATGCACAGGATGGGGAGAGGCAGGGCTGGCCCCCCTGTGGCCCCTCCGTTGCGACGGGGGGTGGAGGATTTGTCAGCATCAGGATTTACGGGATTCGAGGATGGGCAGGATAGGTGGGTTCCTCGCTTCGTAGGGGGATGGGCGTGGTGTGCTATAGGCCCGTTTGACTTGGCCCGTAACTAAGTCTGTGCAGAAGCTCAATGTCAGAGCATGTATAATAGTGGATGCTCAATAGGCCCGGGCCCACGCCAATGGAGCGGCTGCTATAGCAAGGCAGAGGCCTCATTGTGTATCCTGGCTGGTAGCAATCGCATATGAAGCAGGAGTGCAGGATGGTTTACGAACAAAAAAGTTCTGTTTGGGTGGATGTTAATCACGCTCTACTGATTAAGGAAGAAGACCTGCGTTACCTCCACGATGACCTCGCTAAGACTTTCGGTGATAGTATTGGATATCGCGCGCAATGCCTAGATGGCACAGAGTTGAACTTTGATGATATAGATGAGCTTATCTCGTTTGAGAATCCAAGCTTCAGGCGTATTATAGCAATCACAGTGCATTGCACTCATAACGGAAAAATTAGATTACATCTGCATATCGGCGCACGTGATTCATTTTTTGATCTACCTTTTGACCGAACCAACGCTAGGTACCATGTTGAGAGCAGTGATGATGGTGAAGTGACGAAACTCCGATCGGGACTGAATCGTAGGTTAGTCTCGATGCGTCCTTGGTATTGGATTCTAAGCCTCGCAAAGACTCCCTGGGTTGTTGCATCGCTGTCCCTTTTGTATTTGATAGTGTTGGGATCGCAATCACTAATAATGAGATTGATTATGGGGGTCCCTGATGTCCTTGATACCAGACCAAATATTCATTTTCTTGAGCGTTTAGTGATTTATTTGGCGTTCGTCATGTTCTATTTTCTTATTGCGGTTCCAGTTGAGCGTTTCCGTGCATTCTTATTTCCCAGAGTGTTCATTGCAACTGGTAGACAGAAAGACGAATGGGAGAAGAGATGCAAAGTCCTGAATGTGGTACTTGGTCTCATTGGCATTGGATTAGTGGTGAGCGTAGCCGGTGGTCTCATCGCTCAAAGCATCGGGTAATTGCATTGGACGGCGACAGGGTGGGCGAGGCTGGGGGCGACTATGGGTGGTTGGTGGGGCAGCGGCGGCGGTTGGAGCGGGAGCGGGCGGAGCTGCGGGCGTCGCTGCGGCGGATTGGGGAGGCGGCGGGGGGCGATGCGCCGTTGACGCGGCTGGCGCAGCGGCTGCACGCGCGGCTGTCGGCGGCGTCGCTGGCGCTGACGCGGATGGATCACGGGCGCTACGGCCGGTGCGAGCGGTGCAAGCGGGCGGTCGAGCGCGAGGTGCTGGCGGCGCGGCCGACGGCGCGGTACTGTAGGGCGTGTAGCCAGCGGGGACGGGAGGGGGACGACGATGGGTAGCTTTCGCCAGCGGTTACTCGATGAGATGGTGGACGTGCCGACGGTGGATTGCCACTCGCATACGATACTGCGCCGCGAATATGAGGCGCTGGCGGCCGAGGAGCGCGATCTATTCACGATCACGACGTACTTCCGGCGGGACGAGGGCGGCATCGTCGAGATGGGGCACGAGCGCTCGCTGAAGGGTGCGCGGTCGGATGAGGAGCGGTGGCAGCGGCTGAAGCGGATCATCGGGCGGGCGCAGAACGTGTCTTATTACCGGCACAACATCGCCACGTACCAGGGCATCTTCGACTTTGCGGACGACGATCTGACGGACGACAACTGGGCGGCGTTGAACGAGCGGATCAAGGAGTGGACGGCGCGTCCGGGGTGGTACGACCACGTGACGCGCGAGAAGTGCGACCTGGTGACGCAAATCCGTAACGTGCCGTGGTACGAGGATTGGGAGCCGGAGTATTTCACGGCGACCTTGCGGATGGAGCCGGCGATTCGGGATGGGAGCCTGTTGGCGGCGGAGCAGCGGGCGCCGTTCGAGGCGCATATGAACCGCGAGTTCTCGACGGTGGCGGCGCTGAAGCAGGGGTTGGCGGACTACGTGGACGGGTACGTGCGGCGGGGGACGATTGGGATTAAGCTGGCGCACGCCTACAACCGGACGCTGGCGACGGAGGACGTGCCGGAGGCGGCGGTGGAGGCGATCTGGCAGCGGGCGCTGCGGGGTGAGGCGCCGGCGGCGGCGGACGTGCGGGCGTTTCAGGATCACATCATCTGGTGGCTGGCCGGTCTCTGCACCGACGCCCACCTGATCTTCCAGATTCACACGGGGATGCAGGGCAACTGGGGTCACATCCCGGACAGCGATCCGCTGCACCTGCTGCCGATGATCCGGGCGCACCGGAACACGCGCTTCGACCTGTTCCACGCGGGGTATCCCTACGGGCGGGAGCTAGGGGTGCTCGGCAAGCACTATCCCAACGTGTGGCTGAATATGTGCTGGGTGTACATCATCACGATGGCGGGGGCGCGGCAGATTTTGAGCGAGTGGATTGATCTGGTGCCGCACTACCGGCTGCTGGGGTTCGGCTCGGACGTGAACTGGCCGGAGGCGATCTATGGGCACTTGGTGATGGCGCGGTCGTGCATCGCCGACGTGCTGGCGGAGAAGGTCGAGCGGGACTTCTTGAGTAAGGCGGCGGCGCTGGAGTTGGCGCGGGGGCTGATGCACGATAGCCCGATGGAGTTCTATGGGCTGGACGCGACGGCCGCGCAGGCGGCGGCTGCGGGGTGAGGGGGTGTGGCGGACACGGCTGCCTATACCGGGGGGCTGTGGAGTGCCGCGATGATGCGCCGCGCTCGTGCGAGCGAGATACGCACTGTGCTGGCCAACTGCGGGAAGTAATCGTCGTAGTCGGCCCGGTTTCTTGCGCGGCGCAGTCGTTCGCCGGCTATCCCGATTGCTCGCCAGTGCTGTGCGTTCTCGTTGATGTAGTGGTTCCACACGAGTCTGTGGGCTACGCTGGTTGACGGAATTGGCACACCGTCCTGCCGAAGCCGGAGGCGTGCCGAACAGAAAGCAGCGTAGTACGCTCGGCTGATTGCCGTCCGCAGCGCCGCCGCGTCGTTGCGCCGCCGGCCAAGCTCCTCGGCAAGGACCAGGAACCGAGACCAGTCGAACGCCATCAGACGAACCAGACATCAATTTGCAGGATAAACCGGCCGCGCTGGACTGCATCAAGCCACCAGCCTTCGTCTAGGCGGTCAAGATGCAGCAAAGCCTCTTCCGCTGACAGGGTGGTCTCTATCCGGGCGAATAGCTCCGGCTCGCCGTGCTCGTCCTCCGGATCGCAGACGACCTCCAGCGCGGCCGGCGTGTCCGGACCAAAGTGCGTGCTGATGTGCTCCCGCGCCTCGATGAGCAGGTCCACGAGGAAGTCGTGTCGTTGGAGGAAGCCGGTCACTGCTGCCCGATCATTGAAGCGGTAGAGGTCGGCCAGCGACGCGATGCGCTCGTCGAGAGCGATACCACGCTGGTCGGATACGATCGGTTCGGCAGCGATCATTGTCATGCTCCGGCGTTGCAACTGCCGCGGTGCGCCTGCTGGCGCTGCGAGGCGTGGTAGGTAGTCTGAGTAAGTATAGCCGCGTTGCCGGTAGCGGGCCTCCGACCGGCGAGGCTCCGGGCGGGTTAGAGGCGGCGGGCGAGGCGGGCGGCGTAGAGCGTGAGGTCGCGCCAGCGGTCGGGGCGGTAGGAGTCGCCGAGCAGGAGCGGGGGGCCGCCGGGGGGGATGGTGGTGGATTCCGGCCCCCCTATGGCCCCCCCGCTGTGCAGGGGGACGGGCGGCATCTGTACCGCGTCACTGACCGGCGTCTCAGCCGCCTGGCTGGGCTGGGGAGGGCTGTGGTCATCCCAGCCGGGGGCGGCGACGACGCTGTGGAAGGGGCCGAGGTCTTCTTGGTCGCCGCGCTGGATGACCGTCAGGAGGCCGGTCGAGCGGCCGAGGCGCACGGGTCCGGCGTCGGGCTGCCAGACAATCGGCTCGGCCTCGGTCTCGACGGGGATACGATAGCCCTCCAGGCGCCGGCGGACGTGGGCGGCGAGCGTCGGGTGCAGGTCCCAGAGCGGGTCGGTATTTGGGGTGACGATAGTGGGGCGCTTACCCCAGCCGGCGAGGAAGAGGGCCACGTCCGCGGTCACGGAGCTAGCGCCGCAGATGGCGACGCGCCGCTGGAGCGGGATCAGGGCGCGTAAGTCGCTCTTCAGCACGTCGCTGGCGAGCCAGAAGGTCTCGCCGCCGATCCAATCGGGTGGTTGCTCCGGCTGCGGGCGGGCATCGAGGATCACGTCAGCGTCGGTGGGCGAGGGCTGGCCGTCGAGTACGGGCACGGCTAGGGCCTTGAGGGCGGTGGCGTAGGCGAGGATGGCGCGGCCCATCTCGGCGAGGCCGGGGACGACGGAACGGAGGCCGAGGAGACCGCCGAGCGGCCAGCCGTCGGCGTAGATGGTCACCTCGTGACCGCGCAGCGCCGCGACTCGCGCGGCTTCGAGTGCGGGCAGGCCGGTGCCCCAGATGGCGATGCGGCGCGGCTGCGGCGCCGGTGCGATGGTTAGCTCTGCTTCATGCCCGGACTCGGCATTGATCGGGCAGCCGATGCCCGGCTCGGCGGCGGGGAGTTGGCAGGCCATGCAGCCGACGCAGGGCCAGACCTCTTCCGAGCGGCCGGCGGCGACCTTGCGGGGCCAGGCGGGGTCGGCGATGAGGGCGCGGCCGAGCGCAACCAAGTCGGCGGGCCCGGCGGTCAGCAGTTGCTCGGCGGTCTCGGGGCTGAGGATGCGACCGGACACGATGATGGGTGCGGTCGGTCCGATGGCGGCGCGGATACTGACGGCAAGGCCGGCGAGCGTGGCCTCGCCGACGCCAGCGCAGAGCGGGATGTCCTCGCGCGCCTCGGGGGTGCCGGCGGAGACGTGGATGGCTGCGGCGCCGGCAGCGACGGCAGCACGGGCGATCTCCTGTCCCCGCGCCACGTCGTAGCCGCGTTCGATCAGCTCGGCGGCGCTGATGCGGACGACGATGGGGAAGTCGGCGCCGGCGGCGCTGCGGATGGCCGTCAGCGCGTCGCGGAGCAGGTGCAGGCGACCGGCCGGGCCGCGGCCGAAGCGGTCCCGGCGCTTGTTGGTGACGCGCGAGAGGAACTGGTGAATGAGATTGCCGTGGCCGGCTTGAAGCTCCACGCCGTCGAAGCCGGCGGTGCGGGCGCGGGCGGCGGCGGCGCCGAAAGCCGCGGTCAGGCGCTCGACCTCGGTGCCGGTGAGGGCGCGGACGGGGCGGCCGTCGGGCAGGGTGGTTGGCGAGGCGCTGACCAATGGCTCGTGGTCGCTGCCAGTTGATACGTCGCGGGGGAGACGGCTGCCGTAGTGGTTGAGTTGGAGCAGGGCCTTGGCGCCGTCGGCCTGGATGGCGGCGGCGAACCGGCGGAGGGTGGGGAGGGCATCGTCGGTGTCGGCGCGGAGGCGGCGGCGATAGCGGCCGCCAAGGGCTGATACCTGCGCCGGCTCGGTCACGATGAGCGCGGCACCGCCGGCGCCGCGGGCGCGATACCAGGCCAGCAGGCGGTCGGTGACTTCCCCTTGCGGACCGACAAAGCCGGTCGTGATGGCGGGGAAGACGATCCGGTTGCGGAGGGGCACGCCGGATGTGGCGTCGTCGGCGCCTCCGGGCAGCAGTCGGTAGGGGCTGAAGAGTTGGATGGGAACTCCTACTGGGCTGCATCACCGCGGGTTGCGGTGGGTGGCATTATCGAGGAGTCAGTATAGCTCGCTTACCGAAGCCGAGTTCTAGCTGCCTGATGTCGGTTGCCGGTCGTGCAATGCCAGCGGGTTCCATTTCGGCCAAGACGGAGCTAGGGATGGGCAACCGCTCCAGTGCTCGCGGCTCTACTTTAAGCGCGCCACCTCCGTAGGATTTGCCTACCAGTGTGAGATTGGCGACGGTATCTTGATGGCGTAGAACCTGCCAGAGTGCTTCGATTGATGGTTGGTCGGTCAGGTGGGGGTAGACACAGAGGAAACCGGTCAAGGGGACTACTCCGGCAAGGTTGCGTATGAAGCGGGTATTGCGCCGCCCGAGGTAGGTGAAGAGGAAAGGTGGAGGAGTGCGGAACTCCATCTTGTACCAGGGGTTGCGTGTCGCAATCAGGGTCTTCTTACTCAGTCCGCGCTCTGCACCGGTTTGTAGGTATGCACGCACAGGCTGCGGAAAATCCTGGAGTGGCCGCCCGTCGGGACAGAAAAGCAGCGTGGGCCGGCCCTGACTGTCCAGTTGTCGCAGGAGTGCAGCGGTCACGGTATCGCCGGGCACGTCTCTGGTCCGGCCGATGGCCGGGACCAGAAACTCCTCCGGTAGGTGGAGCGCCGCAGCCTGCTGGTGGGTCAGGAAGAAGAAGTCGTTGGCTCCGGTGGCGATGCCGCGCTGCACTGCGGCGAAGTCGCCGAGAGTTGGGCCGTCGTGTGGCACCAAGACCGGCGCTCTCGTCAAGCCGGTCGCTACCCCCTCATGGAGATCACGGCGGAAGACCACGAGGTCGTGGCCCGGCTCCGTCTCGAAATCGGAGCGTATCCATTCCTGCAAGTCGCCAGTTCCGGGTGTCATGCACTTGGCCCAATGAAAGGAATCCGATGGCGGGAGATTTCTGAGCAGGATGATGACCGGGTTGGTGTCAACGCCGGGAAACGGTGACGCTTCGGGCGCGAATGTAACGACGGCATCAAGGCGGTAGTTGCTGGCGATCCAGCGCCAGAGGGGTGGGGCAAAGACTCCCTCGCACGTATCGGCGGGAACGATAAACGCGAGGCGGCCATTGGGGCTGAGGAGTTGGAGGGCGCGGAGCAGGAAATAGACGTGGAGGCCGGCGCGACCGTCGAGCGGTCGGCCGATGAGTTGCGTACCCAAGGCTCTCAACTGTGCCTTGACTGCGCCAGATATCCGGTGGTGTCGGATGTAGGGAGGATTGGCCACAATCGCCTTGAGTCCTCCCCGGGGAGGTTGAAGAACAAAGTCGTTGATCTCCACATGACGAAGATCATCGGCGGCAAGTCCGTGGATGCGGGCCTGTCGCAGCGTGTCAGGGTCTAGCTCTGCACCAGACAACCTGATCGGTCTGTTGGACTTGGCGGCGAGGGCCTTGGCGCTGCGGAAGAAGGTACCGGCGCCGACCGCCGGATCAAAGATGGTGTCGGTCTCGCCGGTCAGGACGTAGGCCACCATTGCATCGGCGATCCACTCGGGCGTCCAAAACTGCCCCTTCTCACGCAGCGATTCTCGCGCGGGGCCGGTACGAGGCACGTGCTGATGCACTACGTTCATTGACTTACGTGTGGTGTGAAGCTTCCCAGGAGACCGAGGGCTTCCGCGCTCAACGACATGCTGCCACCTTCGAAACGAACGTATGGCAGGATGTGACCATTGGGATCGGTGATGTGGTCGGCTACGAGGCTCGGCTCCGCTACCAGCTTACCCAGCGGGTAGGCGTAGTGGTAGTAGATTTTGTAGATTGCCTTGCGAGAGGTTGCACCGCCTGGCGCTTGGAAGACCTGTTGCGTGGCATCGATTCTACCGGACGCGATAAGCTCCTCTGCTCGGTCGAAAGCTATCCCAAAAGCAAGATCGTAGAATACATGCTAGATGTGGATACCCACTTTTCTTTCTTGCTGCCAAGTACGCAGCCTGTCTCGATCCTCTTCTTTGATGATGACCGTGGGTAGGACGGCATTCTTCGGAAGACCCGGCTCGCCTCCCAAGCGCCGCATCGGTCGTAGCTCCGAACCGAAATGCGGCATCTGAGTTGCACGCCACAGGCTGTTCTCACATTCGACCGCGATTACGGCACGCGACAACAGCCGACGTACCACATCGCTTTCCTCAGGCACGAATGGAAGCTCCTCCGCTCCACCGATAGCTGCCACAAGACTCCTGACGGTGGCCTCGTCAGACTTGCGGGAAATAAGTAGGTCCGGCCGCTTCATATCGCCAATGCCAGCGGCATCCAGGCGCTCGAAATAAAGCTCGAATTCTCGCACGTCGTCGGGAGCAGTGCTGCTGGGTCCATAGGGCAAGGCAAAGTAAGGCGACGTTCGATTCGTCGCCTCGACAAGTAATTCCTCACTCCATCGCCCCTGTGACCAGCGCATGAGGAAATCGCTACCGCGTAAGCGCCGAGGGTTTAGCAGAAAATCGGACCACGGAACGGATGCGTGGCCTCTCAGCTCGAATTCAAGCTCTTCCGCTGCGACGCTTAGTTCTGCCTCGAATGCGCGCATGGTGCTCCTAGGGATTAACGGTCACCGGACCGGGTGGGGCCGGCGATGGCGGTGATGGCGTCGCCGGCGGGGAGGTGGTGGTGGACGGTGTCGAGGATGGCGTCGCGGGTGACGGCTTGGACCAGCGTGGGGCGCCGCTCGACATAATCGAGGCCGAGATCGAACTGCTCGATCTGCTGCATGAGGCTGGTGATGCCGGCGTTGGTTTCCAACTGGAGGGCCATGCTGCCGATCAGGTAGCGTTGGACGCCGGCCAGCTCGTCCTGGGTGACGCCGGTGTCCCGCAGCTTGGCAAGCTCGGACCGGATGCTGGTCAAGGCCCGGTCCACGTTGGCTGGATTGACGCCGGCGCGGACGGTCCAGGCGGTGCGGGTGGTCGTGGCGTCGAGGGTGGAGTGGACGCCGTAGGCCAACCCTTGCTCGTCTCGGACGGTGGCGCCGAGCCGCCCGGACAGACCGAGTTGGCCGAAAATGATGGTGGCCTGACGCAGGGTTTCCCACTCCGGGTGGCCGCGGCGGATGGCCAGCGTGCCGAAGATGAGATCGCTCTGGGTCTTGCCGGGGACCTCACGCTCGGACGTGGTGGGCACAGCGTCGGGAGCGTCGGGGACCGCCGGGGCGGGAGCGACCTCGGGGCGCCAGTCGTCCAGGCGGGCGGCCAGCAGGTCGCGTAGCTCGGCCGACCGGACATCGCCGGAGACGATGATGCAGGTGCGCTGAGGGCCGTAGCGCGTGCGGTGGCAGGCGGCGAGGTCGTCGGGGGTGAGGGCGCGGACGCTTTCCTCTTCACCGTTCGGGGGGAGGCGGTAGGGGTGGCCCACCGGATAGGCGGCCTCGCGGAAGAGCCGGCCGACAACGGCACGGGTGTTGTGCTGCGCTTGGCGGATGCGGGTGAGTATTTGGTGCTGGAGCTTGGTCACTTCTTCCGGCGGAAAGGTGGGCCGGCAGAGCACTTCGCTGATGAGGTCGAGCGCGAGCGGCAAGTCTTCGCTGAGGCAGCGGGCGCTGACCGAGGCGTGGTCGCGCCCGGCTTGGGTGTGGAGCGACATGCCGGCAGAATCGATGACCTCGTTGAGCTGCTCGAAGGTGTAGTGTTCGGTGCCGCGCAACAGGGCAGAGCCGGTAAACGATGCCAGACCGGCATTCTCCGGCGTGTCTTCAGTGCTGCCGCCAGCTACCAGACAGCGCAGATTGACGAGCGGATGGGTGGGGTTTTCGTGGACCAACACCGGGATGCCGTTGGGCAGCAGCCAGCGGTCAATGGCGAGGCGCGGTGGGGTGGGCGCAATGGCCGTGTTCATGAGGTGCCTCGCTGCCGGCGGCGCCGGCCTTGTCGCTGTTGCCGGGTGGGGAGAAACCAGCCGACGGTGCGATTGTCGGGGTGGAGGTAGGTGCGGGCGACGCGGGCTACATCGGCGGGCGTCACGGCTTCGAGGTCAGCGAGATAGGTGGTGTAGGTTTGCCACGTGTGCTCCACCTCGAACTGTCCGAGCAGGCGGGCTTGGCGACTGACCCCTTCGGCGTTCATAAGGAACCAGGAGCGCACCTGGCGCCGTACTTTGGCTAGCTCGGCGTCGGTAATCTCGCTCTCGCCGAGGCGCTCGACCTCGCGCAGGGCCGTCGCCTCGGCTGCGGTCGTCTCGGCACCGCGACGCAGGGTAACGGAGACACTGAAGAGGCCGGGGTCTTTGCGGGCGTCGGCGTTGGCGTGAGCGCGGGTGGCCAAGCCTTGATTGACGATGGCTTTGTAGAGCCGGGCGCTGCGTCCGGCTCCTAGTACGCTGGCGGCGACCTGGAGGGGAATGGCGTCGGGATGGGAGAGGGCGGGGATGTGATAGAGCGCCAGCATGGAGGGCACCGGTCCCGGCCGGCGGACCGTGACGCGGCGCTCGCCTTCCTGGGGTGGCTCTTCCGAGCGGATCGGCGGTGGGGAGGGGCCGGCGGGGATGGGGCCGAAAGCGTCCGCGACCCGCTTGAGCAGATCGGCGGTCTCGAAATCGCCGACGGCGACGGCGATACCGTTATTGGGCGTGTAGTAGGTGCGGTAGTAGTCGTATAGGTCGTCCCGGGTGATTTGGCGTAGATCGCTCTTCCAGCCCACGACCGGCTGCCCGTAGGGGTGAACCTTGAACGCTGCGGCCGTGGTCTCCTCGTGTAGGTGGAAGAAGGGCTGGTTCTCGGCGCCCTCGCGCTCGGAGATAATCACCGTGCGCTCGGACTCCACCTCGTCGGGGTCGAAGAGAGCGTTGGCGAGGCGGTCGGATTCGATGCGGATGGCGAGGTCGAGGTGCTGGCTGGGGAGCGTCTCGAAGTAGGCGGTGAAGTCTACCCAGGTAAAGCCGTTCCAGCTGCCGCCGTGGGTCTCGACGAGGTTGCCGATGTCGCCCTTCTTGAGTGTGGGTGTGCCCTTGAAGAGCATATGCTCGGCCCAGTGGGAGATACCGGTGATGCCGGGGCGCTCGTTGCGTCCGCCTACCCGGTACCAGAGGTAGAAGCTGACGATGGGCGCATGATGGACTTCTTTGGTGAGGACCTTCAAGCCGTTGTCCAGCCGCGTCTCGACAATATCAGCGGTGCTTGCCATGTTACGCACCGGAACTTTCCTTCGGAGCGGGAATCGGCACTGGGGGCAAGAGGGTACGGACCGGCTGGCGCCGTTGCCGGTCCAAGCCTGCTTACGATGATAGCAGGAGGGCGGACCTCAACCTCACAAGGGTAGGTTTTTCTGCGGGGAGCCGCGGGCGGGGGCCGACCTCACCCCCCGGCCCCCTGACGGGCCAAAGCCACACCACACCTGGGACAATCCGTGTGGGGTTGGCCCGTCACCTCTCCACCATGTGGAGAGGGGGAGTATTCCAGCCCCCCTATGGTCCCCCCGCTGCGCGGGGGGACGGGCCCTGGCTCCGCGGGTGCCTGAGCGTGGGGCGGGCTGTGCTACACTATCGCATCGAGAGCAGGAAGGCCGCTCTACGGCCGGGGTTGACCCGCTTCAGTGGGGCTGAAGAGTAGCTGCTTCCCGCGGTGACGTGAAGAGGAACGTATGGGAGTCCAGGTGCGCTTGCCGACGATGCTGCGGAAGCACGTGGCGGGACAGAGTGTGATCCAAGCCGAGGGCGGGACGGTGGGCAGTCTGCTCACCGAGCTAGGTCAGCATTACCCGGGTCTGCACACCGATCTGACCGGCCCGGATGGGGAGCTGCACCAATTCATCAATATCTACGTCAACGATGAGGATATTCGGTATCTTGGCGGGCTGGGCACGCCGGTCGGCGCCGGTGACGTTGTCTCGATCTTGCCGGCGGTGGCCGGAGGGAGCGCCGGCAGGTAAGGGCGTTGGCAGGTCGGTCTTCCCCATTTGTTTCTGCGGCAGCATGTACGGTGGACTACTCACTCTGGACTGGGAGTCGGTAAGGCCGTGGTAGCCGGCAGCATTCTGGACCTCATCGGCAACACCCCTCTGGTTGAAATCCCGCATTTCTCGCCCAAGCCGGGCGTGCGGCTCTACGCCAAGCTCGAAGGGCAGAACCCCACCGGCAGCGTCAAGGACCGGGTGGCGTTCGCGATGGTCCGGCGGGCCGAGCGCGAGGGGCTGCTGCGAC
The DNA here is from genome assembly GCA_022826725.1 of Chloroflexota bacterium. Lineage (GTDB taxonomy): Bacteria > Chloroflexota > UBA11872 > UBA12225 > JAJDUF01 > JAJDUF01. The sequence continues at coordinate 34,506 of JAJDUF010000016.1, read as the reverse complement.
CGGGCCAGACTATTCTGGAGCCGACCAGCGGCAATACCGGGATCGGCTTGGCGCTGGTGGGGCGCTTGCGTGGTTATCCCGTGACCGTGGTGATGCCGGAGAACGTGTCCGAGGAGCGGGTGCAGCTTCTGCGGGCGTATGGCGCACGGATCGTCTTTTCGCCGGGAGATCGCGGCACGAATGGGGCGATTGAGGTCGCCGAGGAGCTGGCGGGCGAATCCGAGTACTATCTGCCCTTCCAGTACGGCAATCCGGCCAACATCCAGGCGCACTATGACGGCACGGGGGCCGAGATTGCCCGCGATCTCCCTGGCGTGACGGCCTTTGTGGCCGGTCTCGGTACCGGCGGGACGCTGATGGGGGTAGGGCATCGGCTGAAGGAACTGAACCCGGAGGTGAAGATCGTTGCTGCGGAGCCGCAGCAGGGCGAGGCGGTGTCGGGGTTGCGTAGTCTGGCCGACGGTTTTGTGCCGCCCATTCTCGACCTCGACGTGCTTGATTCGCGCATGTTGGTGGACAGCGAGGCGGCTTTTGCGACGACGCGCGAGCTATTGGAGCATGAGGGGGTTTTTGCCGGGGTGTCGAGCGGCGCGATTGTCCACGTGGCGCGTCGCTGGGCCGGCCGCTTGGACGAGGGCAACGTGGTGGCGTTGCTGCCGGACGGTGGCTGGAAGTACCTTAGCACCGGGTTGTGGACCAGCGCGTATGACGAGATCGAGTCCCGTATTCGAGGGAAGCTATGGTGGTAAAACGCTCCGCTCCACCGTTAGCCGACCGGCGTGGATTCCTGATTGACCTCGATGGCGTGCTCTATCGCGGGCAGGAGACGCTGCCGGGTGCTGTCGAGCTGCTTGCGTTCCTGGAGTGCACCGGCCGCCCCTATCGCTTGGTGACGAACGACTCGCGGCGCTTGGCGGCGCAGTACGTCGAGCGGCTGGCCGGCATGGAGATGCCGGTACCCGATGACGCCGTTGTCACGGCCGGCGAAACGACGGCCGTGTATCTGCAGCGTGTGGCGCGACCTGGCGCGCGGGTGCTGGTGATTGGTGGGGAGGGATTGGTGCGGCCGCTGCTGGCACATGGATTTCACCTTGATGAGGAGCGGCCGGAGTGGGTCGTCGTCGGACTGGACATCCACGTCACCTATGCGAAACTACTCCGCGCCATGCAGGCCATTGACCGCGGCGCCGGGTTCATCGGCACCAACCCTGATCGCCGTTTTCCGCTGGAGCACACCTTTGCGCCGGGCTGCGGTGCGCTGCTGGCCTTTCTGGAAGCGGCGACGGGCCGTGTCCCGCATATCGTCGGAAAACCCAACAACACGATGGTTGACATCGCACTGGAGCGGATCGGGGTAACGCCAAGGATGGCGGCGTTCGTGGGCGATAGTCTCGGGACCGACATTGCCGCGGGCCGGGCCGCCGGCCTGTGTACGGTGCTGGTCCTGACGGGCGTGACGACCGCCGAGGAAGCAGCAGCGATCCGGGGCACGGAGTACGAGCCGGACTACGTCTTCGACGATCTGCCGGCGCTGATAGCGGCACTGAAGGAGACCTCGCACGCCTTGGTCGGCGCTCCAAGCGGGGGATGAGTACCGGCCGGCACCGATACTGGAGTGGGAGGCGAACGGTACCGTGAAACGGGTGCTGGCGGTTGGGACGCGGGCGCATCGTGAGTTTGTGGACATCACGGAGCGGGTGCAGGAGGTGGTGCGGGCGTCCGGGGTACGGGAAGGGCAATGCCTGTTGTTTGTGCCGCACACAACCGCCGGGCTGACCATCAATGAGAACGACGATCCCGACGTGCCGCGCGATATGCTGACCGGCCTAACCGACCTGCTGGGCGACGAAAGTCGTTTTCGCCACTACGAGGGCAATGCCGGGGCACACTTGCTCTCCTCGCTGTTGGGTGTCTCGCTCACCATCTTCATTGCCGAGGGCGAGCTGGCGTTGGGGCGCTGGCAGGCGATCTACTTCGGCGAGTTCGACGGCCCCCGACAGCGCGAGGTATGGGTTAGAATAGTAGGCGAGGACTGACCGCGCCGGGACTGGGAATTGGGCAGATGCGCTTGCCACTGATGATGCTGTTGCAGTTGGCGGGTGGCGTGACCGGCGTTGTGCAGCGTCTTGTGCTCGCCTGGCGCCTCTTCCGCGATGGTCGCGTCCCCCTGCTGACCAAGGCGATTCCGGCGGCGGGCGTGGCGTATGCCGTGTCGCCGCTGGACGTGATCCCCGATTGGCTGATTGGGCCGGGCCACATTGATGACGTGGTAGTGGCCTTCCTGGGCGTGTGGTTCTTCGTCGTGGCCTGCCCCCGCTGGCTGGTCGAAGAGCACCGGCGGGCGATGTCCGGCTTCCCGCCCCGCAGCGGCGGTGACGGGGCCGCCGCTGGGGGTAAGTCCGAGGGCGAGGTCGTAGACGTAGAGGCTCGCGTTGTCGAGCGGTAGGACCTAACCCCCGGCCCCTTCCCTGGATGGAAGGGGAGTCATGGCAGCGACCGGCGGCCGCTACCCATGGAACGATCTGCGCGGTGTCCGGCGGCCGCTTCCCTGCGGGGAGAGAGTTGTGGCTAGGCCTGCACAAGCCTAGCGGAGCGGTCCGAGGCGGGCGGATGGCTTGCTTTCGGGGTCGAATCACCGTGCTACGGGCGCATTCTTCCGTTTGCTCTGCTATACTCATTGCTACACTATTTGTTGTGCCGCATTTGTGAAACTTTTCACAAACTGACTGGGAGGTGAGCAATGGTGACTGCATCACCGCGGCGTATCATCCCTTTGCGACGAGCCAGGCGCGTGATCCCCGCGTCAACATGCAACTATGAGTACAGCTACGATGACCTTTTCACGGAGCGATTAAGGGCTTCGGAAGACGATGCTCATACGCTGCAAACACCCTTACCGCCGGAGTATGTCGCCATGTCCCCGGCGGAGCTGGACGAGCGCATCACCACTGCGCGAGAAGGGCTAGGGACACAGCTTGTCGTGCTGGGGCATCACTACCAGCGCGATGAAGTCGTGAAGTACGCCGACTTTCGGGGGGACTCGTTCAAGCTGTCGCAGCAGGCGGCCTCGCGCAAGGAGGCGCGTTACATCGTCTTCTGCGGCGTTCACTTCATGGCCGAGAGCGCGGATATTCTGAGCGACCCGGAGCAGGCGGTCATTCTGCCGAACATGGCCGCCGGCTGCTCGATGGCCGACATGGCCGCCACCGACGACGTGCTGGCGTGCTGGGCGAGCCTGAATCAGGTGACGGAGGACAAGATCATCCCGATCACCTACATGAACTCGGCGGCGGCGCTCAAGGCGTTCTGTGGCAAGTACGACGGGGCGGTCTGCACGTCGTCGAACGCGACGGCGGTGCTGACGTGGGCGCTGGAGCGAGGGCGGAAGGTGCTCTTCTTCCCTGATCAACACTTGGGGCGCAACACGGCTCTCAGGCTCGGCTACACCCTGGACGACATGGTGGTCTGGAACCCGCATCTGCCGCTGGGTGGCAACACCCCGGAGGAGATCGAGCGGGCTACGTTCATCCTGTGGCGGGGGCACTGCTCGGTCCACGGGCGTTTCTCCGTGGAGCAGATCGTGCAGGCGCGGGAGCGCTATCCCGATGTCAACGTTATTGTGCATCCGGAGTGCAAGATGGAGGTCGTGCAGGCGTCCGACCTGAACGGCTCAACCGAGGTCATCTCGAACACTATCACGGCGGCGCCAGCGGGCACGGTTTGGGCGGTAGGGACCGAGATCAATCTGGTCAATCGCCTGGCGCAGGAGCAGCCGGACAAGACGATCTTCTGCCTCGATCCGGTCATCTGCCCGTGCTCGACGATGTATCGCATCCACCCGGCCTACATCGCCTGGGTGCTGGATAACCTGGTCGCGGGGCGGGTGGTCAACCAGGTGAAGGTCGACTCGGAAGTGGCGAAGTGGGCGCTAGTCTCGCTTGACCGCATGTTGGCGATTACGTAGCGACTGCGGCCGGGGGCCGGCCGATGCAGAACGCGAGACGGGCGGCATGACACTGGAGCTGGTAGCCATGCTGGGTGTGGGCGTGGCGCTCCTGGCCGTCCAGGTGGCGTCCGCGCAGCGCACGGACCGTCGCATCGAAGGGTTAAAGACCCGCATGGCCAGCTTGGAGCAGCGCCTGGCGCGGCTGGAAGGACTACTGGACGGCCTGCGAGAAGGGCTGTTCGAGCGGGTCGGTCGCCAGAACTAAGGCCAGGAGTGGGCCCGCGCACGTGGGTCTGCATTGGTATTCCCGGTTTCCTCAAGGAGCACACGTGGCCTAACCTGCATTGTGGGTAGCCGGGTGAGGGCTGGTCCCCGGGCCGCCGGGGGCGGATACTTCATCCGTGCTAACACTGCTGCCTCGCCGAACTCCTTACGGAGGCGCGTGCCTTGCGCCGGCAACGGTCCAGGGCGAGTGGGTCTCCGCGCCGTGTGTTCCGTCTCCTAACCGGTCCAGGCCCCAAGCCCCCAGAGGGCTGCTGACTGCGGGCCGAATGGTCTTCCCATTCTCCAGTGATGTGCGGTCCTTGGTTCACGCCCGGCGTGTGCCGCTACACGGTGCTGACGCCGACCGTTGGGACCAGGGGACAACGGGAGGTAGGGGTATCCGTGAACCTCCAGCGCTACCGCGCAATGTGGGCCAAGGCCACGGCGCACTTGCGCGAGACGGGCGGCGGAACGGCGTTTGTCGTCGGCCTGGTGTGGAAACACGCGCCGGTTGCCGGAGGCCTGCTCGCCGTGTTCACCCTCGTGTCGGGTGCCACCGTGCCCTTGGTGGTTTGGTCGTTCACCGAGTTGATTGACGCGCTGTCGGAGGTCGTGGCAGTGCAAGCCGAGCCATGGCTGGCCGTCGCACCCTGGCTGCTGGTGTTGCTCGGCGCCTTGGCTGTACGCAGTATAGAAAGCGCCAGTGCCTTCTACTTGGGCGAAAGGGTAGCGGTGCCGGTCACGGCCGCGATGCAGCACGGGGTCCATGAGAAGGCCGCCGCGCTTCCCCTACGTGACTTTGAGCAGGAAGCCTACTACACCAAGCTGGAGACGGCCCAGCAGTTTAACGGGGACAGGCTGAGTGACGTCATTGACAGCCTTTCCTGGCTTCTCAGCTCGGTGATTGGCGTCGCCGGACTGGTGGCCCTTTACGTTCGCGCCCACTGGCTGCTCGCTATCGTACTGGTCGCCACCGTAGCCTTGCGCGCCATCGTCGAGTCGTCTATGAGCCGCGTCTCGGTCGAGGCCAAATATCGCAACTCCCCGCGGCGTCGAGAGAGGAGCTACTGGTCCGGTCTCCTCGCCAATCGTACTGCCGCTCCGGAGCTACGCCTGTTTCGGCTAGCCGATCAACTGCTTGGCCGCTGGCGCCGTGCCCACAAACAGTCCGTGGCCGCGGAGGTGACCGCTCAACGCAAGATGGCGCTCGTTAGTATCGCCAGCGTGGCGGCCCAGGAGGCCATCGGGCTGGTCATGGTGATTGTCTTGCTGCTGCTTGCGCTGCGCGAGAGCATCAGTCTGGGTGACCTAGTGGCGCTGCTGTATGGACTGAGCCGGTTTCGTGACCTCACCCGCTATGCCGGCTACGGGCTACAGAATCTGTTCGTCTCTCGGGCGGAGCTGGGGCACTTGCGAGCGTTCCTTGCGCTGGAGGGAGAGCGGCGGCCCTGTCGTTCACCGCGCCGAGGACCGCCGCGCCCGATACGAGAGGGAGTGCAGCTCCGCGACGTGAGCTTTACCTATCCGGGCGCCGCTCGCCCCGCCGTAGACGGCGTGACGCTGACGCTGCGACCGCAAGAGCGGGTGGCGCTGGTGGGCGAGAACGGGGCTGGCAAGACGACGCTCGTGCGGTTGCTCCTGGGGCTGTATCGCCCTACGCAGGGAGCGATCACGGTGGACGGGATTGATCTCACCGAGGTTGATCCCGATGAGTGGCGGCGGGAGGCAACGGCGGTCTTTCAGGACTTCGTGCGCTTCCCGACCACGGTGCGCGAGAACATTGCCTATGGCGACGTAGCCGTGCTGGCCGGTGGCACTGTGTCGAACGAGGCGGTCCAGCAGCGATTCGCTGCCGCGGCAGCGCGGAGTGGCGCCGACCGATTCATCGCGACGCTGCCGGACGGGTATGACGCGCTGCTGGGCAAAGAGTGGGCGGGAGGTGTCGAGCTATCGTCCGGCCAGTGGCAGCGGTTAGCGATTGCGCGGGCCTACTTGCGTGATGCCCAGATTATCGTGCTCGATGAACCGACCGCGGCGCTCGACCCGCGTGCCGAGGTCGCTGTGTACCGGCAGTTCAGCCGAGCCGCGGCCGGCCGCTGTGCGGTGCTGATCTCGCACCGCCTGGGGGCTGCGCGGCTGGCCGACCGCATCGTCGTGCTTGCCGATGGGCGCCTGGTGGAAGAGGGGAGCCACGACGACCTGCTCCAACAGGACGGCGTCTATGCCGGCATGTACCGTCTCCAGGCGAGTTGGTACACCCAGCCAGCGGGCGGGGAGTGGGACAGATGAGTCGGGTACTGCGTCGCGTCGCACGCTGGGGGCGGCGCTTGCGCTACCTGCCGCGCGTGGTTCGCTTGCTGTGGACCGCCGATGCCGGCGGAGCCACTACCATCTTCCTGCTGAGTGCCGGTGCCGGTCTCTTTGTCGTAGCCGAGGTACACGTGCTGCGGCGCATGATTGAGACGGCACAGCGGGTGGTGGAGGGAGACGGCCAACTGATGACCGGCCTCTGGTGGGGTGGCGCGCTAGGCGCGCTGGCGCTACTCCAAGCCGTGGTCGAACAGGGCAAGAGGATTCTCGATCTCCGTTTCGAGGGGCGACTGCGAGCACACGTCGAGGGGCGCTGTTACGAGCAGGCGCAGGCGATGCCCTTGGAATGGTTCGAGCACGCCGGGCACTACGACCAACTGCATCGTGTACGCCGGGGGATGGCTAGCCGGCTGTCCGACCTGATGGTCTGCTTTTGGGAGGGTTTGTCGCACCTCGTTGGTCTGGTGTCGCTGCTCGTGTACCTGGCACAGTTTCACTGGGCGCTACCACTGTTGCTCGCCGCCGGCAGTACGCCAGGCGTGTTGCTCTTTGGCCGTTTCCTCCATCGGAAGTATTATGTACAGCGAGAGTTGGCACCGCACGAACGGCGCTTTGCGGTCTACACCGACCTGCTCACCGGGCGGGAGGCCGCCGCCGAGGTCCGGCTGTTCGGTTTGGCCGGCTGGCTGCTCGATCAGGTTGCCGTGTTGCGGCGGCGTCTCGACCGGGAGCGGCTCCAGTTGGCGGCGCGTGAGCTCCGGCAGACGGGCTTCAACGGTGGGCTGACCGGCCTCGCGCATATCGTGGCGTTGGTGTTCAGCGTGGGGCTGCTGGTCGTTGGCCGGGTGAGCATCGGTACGGCCGCGGCGCTCTTCGCGGCAATCGAGCGGTTCCAGCGAGACTATGCGGACTTCGTGAATTTGATGGTGGGGGCGTATGGCGACATGCGCTACTTGCAGGACTACTTCGAGTTCATGGATGGCCCGCGGCTGAACCTGGAGGAGGGGCGCCGGCTGCCGGGACAGGTTAGAGAGGGCATCGGGCTGGAAAACGTCTCGTTCACCTATCCGGGCGGCGAGCGGCCGGCGCTGACCAACCTGAAGCTCACGATCCGGCCCGGCGAGCGGGTGGCGCTGGTGGGCGAAAATGGCGCCGGCAAGACGACGCTCATCAAGCTGCTGCTGGGCCTGTACCGGCCGACAGCGGGGCGGATCGTGGTTGACGGCGTTGATCTGAACGAGATGGCACTAGCCGATTGGTACCGCCGTTTCGGGACGGTATTCCAGGACTTTGTGCGTTACGAGACTACCGTGCGGGAGAACATCGTCTTCGGTTGGCTGGAGGGCCGCGACGACACGCAGGCGCTGGCGGCGACCGGGGCGCGGAGCGGCGCCGACGAGGTGATCGCGGCGTTACCGGACGGTCTCGATACGCGGCTGGGCAAGGAGTTCCATACCGGCGTAGACCTGTCGGTGGGGCAATGGCAGAAGCTGGCGATTGCGCGGGCGTACTTCCGGCCAGCGGACATCCTGATTCTGGATGAGCCGGCGTCGGCGCTCGATGCAAAGGCGGAGGCGGCCGTCTACGAGCATTTCGCGCGGATGGCCGAGGCGAATACGGTGCTGCTCATCTCGCACCGGCTCGGCTCCTGCCGGATCGCCGACCGTATTCTGGTGCTGCGGGAGGGTGCGCTCGTCGAGCAGGGGACACACGCCGAGCTGCTTGCCGCCGGGGGCGAGTACGCGGCGCTGTACCGGCTGCAGGCGGCCTGGTATCGCGCCTAGGAGCATTCCGATGGACGTTTATCGCCTCCGGGCTGGACAAATACATGCACATGTTATAATATAACGCCCTGCTCAGGGGCCATTGCCGTGGCTGCCGACATGGGTCACTACAAGCGCGAGCCAGTGCCTAGGCCGGGGAAGTAGCGGGATGGATAGTCAACGCTGGTGGGCAGGCATCATTCGGGCGATCACGAGTGGCTTGGGTCTCTATGGCCTCTTCGCCCTACTCTTGACAGGCTTTGCCGTAGCCATCCTGCCATCGAAACTCAGCGAGGCTGCCCAGCTTACCGTCCTCGCCTGGACGGGTGTAGGTGGGCTGCTGCTCATCATCGGCTCGTTCATCATCCTATGGCGCAATCCGCGCCACCTAGCCGATCAAGTAGCTCTGCAACAAAGCCAGATTGACGCGATCAAGGAGACGTTGGAGAGTCCCCTGTTTGCGGACAAGGTGCTGGACATAGTACGCTCGGAGATAGGGCAAGAGGACCAAAACGATGAGCACACCCTTTGATGATCCGGTGGGGCGCCAGATTATGCGGGCCTTCCCGGGCGAGCATCCAGGGTTGCGGGCCATAAGCGGCATCGCCCACGATTCCGGTCTCACGGCACAGCAGGTAGCAGGATATATCCGCGCCCACCCGCAGTTCTTCGAGCGGTCGGCACTCAGTCTTGGCGGGACGTATGGCTTCAGGCCAGTGTTTCCACATCCGGAATCTTCCAAGCCGAGGCTGAGACCCTTTGCCTAGCTTGCCCCTGACTGAGGTAGGTACCGGCCAAGCCGTAGGGGTGCAGCATGTTGCGCCCGTCCCCCCGCCGCAGCGGGGGGACCATAGGCTCACAAGGGTAGGTTTTTCGCTGGGCGGCGAGTCGGACCTAACCCCCGGCCCCTTCCCTGGCAGGGAAGGGGAGCGATGGCGGAGCTGGTCCGCCGTTGCCCTCCAGGGAAGCGGGAGCGGTGTGGCGAACGGTGGCTGGGAGCCTGGATTGCGGCTTGCGCCGCAATGACGAGCACGTGGGCGCAACATGTTGCGCCCCTACACAAAAAACCTACCCTTGTCAGGGGACCATAGGGGGCCGGAGCCTGACCGGCTACCGGGGATGGACTACCGGGAAATACTCGCCGGCCAGGACTTCGCCGTCCGAGACAGTAATGCGCGTGTCCATCACGTGGCTGCCGGCGGCCACGTAGCGGGTGTGGGCGGGCATGTAGTGGACGGCGATTGCACGGCGGGGAATGGGTGAGGGGTTGGGCGCGCTGGCGTGCCAGGTGGCGCCGTGGTGGAAGCTCACCCCGCCCGTCGGGACCTCGGCCGGCATGACCTCTACGTTAGCCTGTGGCGGCAGTTGGGCCGGATCATATTGTGGGGAAAAGTCATCGTTGGTACCTAAGCCGACATGCTTGTCGCTCCAGCGGTGCGAGCCGGGCACGAAGCGCAGGCAGCCGTTGACCATGGTCGCGTCGTCGAGCGCGACCCAGGCGGTGACCAGGTCGGCGGGAGTGAGCACCGGCCAGGCGGGAAAGTCCTGGTGCCAGTGCGTAGAGGTGCCGACGTTCGGTGGCTTGTACTGGATTTGGTCGTGCCACACCCGCAACGTATCGGTCGGCGCCAGCTGCAAGGCCATCGCCACGATGTCGGGGCGGGCGATGTGCTCGCGGTAGGCCGGGTGCGCCTGCCAGATGTTGACGATCTGCACCACGACCTTATCGCTGTCGAGGCCGCCACCGGCCATGTTGCGGAGCAGGTGGGGCCGGTCGGGGCTGGTGCCGGCGATGACCTGATCGAGCGCGTCACGGAGGGCCTGCACCTCGGCCGCCGACAGCAATGGCTCGCCGGTCGTGACGTAGCCGTTGGCGTGATAAAAGGCGACTTGCTCCTCGGTCAGCATGATCTTCTCCTTTGCGGGGCAGCGTGGGCTAAAGACTGCGCCCGTAAGTCTACAGACCGGCGGCAGCGACGTGTAGGGGTCGGGAGACGGGGCGTTCGGCGCGACACGAGCAGCCGGTGGCGGTCGTGCCGCTCGATTCTCGATTATGGTGGCGGCACAGTGCTATGATACGGCCATGACTGACCAGGAGGGAGCATCTCGTAGCCAGCGGACCCCTGCCCGCCGGCTGACCCCTTACGACGTGCAGGTGCGGAAAGGCACCGCCGAGCCGCTGGTGCTCGTCACGGCCTACGACTTTCCGACGGCCCGGCTGGCCGAGGCGGCCGGCGTGGATGCGATCTTGGTTGGGGATACGCTGGGCCATGTGGTGCTCGGCCACCTGACGACCATTCCGGTGACGCTGGAGGCCATGGTGCATCACCTGCAAGCGGTGCGCCGGGGGGCGCGGCGCACGCTGGTGATCGGCGACATGCCCTTTCTCACCTTCCGCACCGGCATCAAGGACGCTGTGCGCCATGCCGGGCGCTTGATGCAAGAGGGCAATGCCCAGGCGGTGAAGCTGGAAGGGGGCCGGCCAGTGGCGGCAACGATCGGTGCGTTGGTCGAAGCCGGTATTCCGGTGATGGGACACATTGGTCTTACGCCGCAATCGTACTATCAGCTGGGCGGCAATCGGATCCAGGGGCGCACGCCAACCGCCGCAAGGGCGCTGCTTGATGATGCGCTGGCGTTGGAGGAGGCCGGGTGCTTCAGCATCGTGCTGGAGGGGCTGCCGACGGAGGTGGCGGCGGCGATTACCGAGCGGGTCGGCGTCCCGACCATCGGCATCGCCGCCGGGCCGGACTGTGACGGGCAGGTGCAGGTGCTCCACGACCTGCTGGGCTTCACGGCCGGCCGGCGCACCAAGCGCCACGCCCGCCGGTACGTTCACCTGGATGCGCTCATCGAGCAGGCGCTCGGAGCGTATGCGGCGGACGTGCGGAGCCGGAAGTTCCCTGGCGTGGCCGAGAGCTTTCCGGCCGATGAGCAGACGCTCGCCGGGCTGGCCGATTGGGAAGCGCCCGGCGCTGACACGGGCGAGGCCGCTCCTCCTGGGAGCGGAACCTGACCGGGGTGGGTTTTCGGTGAGGGATGGGTTGGACCACGCCTCACCCCCCGGCCCCCTCTCCACCATGTAGAGAGGGGGTGTGTGGCAGTCGGCGTCACGTGGCAGTAACTCCCCCTTCAATTTGGTGTGGAGGGCAGGGCCGCTGACAAGGCTAGGTGGGAAGGGACTGATCCATGCGTGTTGTGTCAGCGATTCCCGATTTGCGTCGGGCGCGAGCCGCGGAGGGGCGGCCGATTGAGTTGGTGCCGACGCTGGGAGCACTCCATGCGGGCCATGTCTCCTTGCTGGAGCGCGGGCGGGCGGCGGGTGGTGTGCTCTGGATGACCTTGTTCCTCAATCCGCTGCAATTCGGCGCCAACGAGGACCTGGCCACGTATCCGCGACCGCTGGAGCGCGATCTGGAGCTGGCGGAAAAAGCGGGCGTGGAGTTGGTGTTTACGCCGACGGTAGATGACCTGTATCCGCCGGCGTTTGCGAGCTACGTGGAGCCAACCGGTGCAGCGACGCGCTGGGAGGGGGAGAGCCGCCCGGGGCACTTTCGCGGCGTCGCGACGGTGGTGGCGATCCTGTTCCGTCTCTGCCAGCCGCGGCGGGCCTATCTCGGGGAGAAGGACTACCAGCAGTTGCAGGTCATCCGGCAGCTGGTGCGGGACCTGTACCTCGACGTCGAGATTGTGCCCTGTCCGACGATCCGCGAGCCGGACGGTCTTGCCTATAGCTCGCGGAACGCCTATCTCGCGGGGCCGGCGCGCCGGAGCGCGACCGTGCTCTATCGGGCATTGCAGGCGGCGCGCCGGGACTACCAGGCCGGGGAGCGGCGCGGCGACCGCCTCGTGGCCCGCATGACCGAAACGGTCGCCGCGGAGCCGGGCGCTACGTTGGACTACGCTGCGGTGGTGGACCCGGCAAGCCTGGAGCCGCTGCATGAGGTGGAGGGCGCGGCGCGGCTGCTGATAGCGGCACACGTGGCCGGCGTGCATCTGATTGACAATATGGCGGTTAGCGAGTAGCGGTCAGCTTTTAGCTATTAGCCGTCAGCTTTCAGCCCTGTCGCCAATGCACGAGAATCCGGGCCATCTCTCCCGCTGGGAGGGGGCCGGGGTGATGACTGGCCCCCCTATGGCTGACAGGGGTAGGTTTTTCGGCGGGGAGCGGCGGGCGGGGCCGACCTCACCCCCCGGCCCCCTGACGGGCCAAAGCCACACGGATAGTGCCAGGTGTGGTGTGGCTTTGGCCCGTCACCTCTCCACCATGTAGAGAGGGGGTGTAACGCTCGGGCCGGGGCCGATGCATGGCCTTGGACAGCGGCTTGCGCTGCAATGACCAGCGCCTGGGCGCGATGAATCATGCTCGCACAAAACCTACCCCTGTCAGCCTATGGCCCCCCCCCGCGGCGGCGGGGGACGGAGAGTGCGTCCGCCACAAGGGCGGCCCCGGCTGAAAGCTGATGGCTAGCGGCTGAAGGCCAGTACGCTGACGGCCGCGCGGCTGCGGTGGTATCCTCGCAGAGGTAGGGGGTAACTACTCCCGCTCGTTATGGCGGCGGCGGTCTCGCCCGCGGCCACGTGTCCTGAACGCCGCCACGACCGATTATGACCTCACGCTATTTGCTCGCGCGCTCCCGCCGTCGTCACGCCGCCAACGGCTCGAAGGCACCGCTGCTCGTCGCCGTTGCGAGCAGCATGATCGTGTTCTGTGGTCTGATGGGCGTGGTGGTGTTCTTGGCGCTGGCGAGTCTGGCGGCGACGGGTGCCGGGGCAGCCTTTGCCTATACCCGGGAGACGATCTTGAGCGATCTGCCGGACGCCTCCACGCTGGGGGAGCGGCCGCTGGCGCAAGTCACCCAGATTTACGACCGGACCGGCCAAGTGCTGCTCCACGAGTTCTACGAGGAGCGGCGGGTCAACGTGCCGCTGCACGCCGTCTCGCCGCATGTCATCCGGGCGGTGGTAGCCAATGAAGATGCCAGCTTCTACACACATGCGGGCTTCGATCTACGGGGTATCGTCCGGGCCGTTTTCCGAGATATTACGGGCACGACCGCCTCTTTGCAGGGTGGCTCCACGATCACGCAGCAGCTCGTCCGCGATACGTTCCTCTCACGGGAGCAGACGGTGCCGCGCAAGCTCCGCGAATTAACCCTCGCCGTCCAGGTCGAAACGCAGTTCTCGAAAAACGAAATCCTGGAGATGTATCTCAACCAGATGTACTTTGGCAATCAGGCCTATGGTATCGAGGCCGCGGCGTTGAGCTACTTCGGGAAGCACGCCAAAGACCTGGACTTGGCGGAAGCGGCGCTGATTGTCGGTCTGCTGCCGGCGCCCTCGGAGTATTCGCCGGTGGTCAATCCGAGCTTGGCGCGGCGGCAGCAGGCCAGCGTCTTGGAAAACATGGTGCGCTTGGGGATGATTACGCGCGGCGAGGCGGAGGCCGCCAAAGAACAGGGTCGGCAGATGGCCTTTCGGGCGCCGCGAGTCTCCATCCAGCATCCGCACTTCGTGTTCTACGTGCGCGAGGTCCTGAAGCGCACGATGGACCCGGAGGACTTGCGGCGGGGGTTGAAGGTGATTTCGTCCCTCGACTTGGAGCTGCAAGCGGCTGCCGAGGCTGCGGTGCGGCAGCGCGTGGATGAACTGAGAGGCCAGGCTGTCAACAACGGCGCGCTCGTCGCGCTGCGGCCCGACACGGGTGAAATCCTGGCGATGGTCGGCAGCTACGACTTCTACGACGTGGGGATTGACGGCCAAGTCAACGTCGCCCTGGCCGCGCGGCAGCCCGGGTCGGCATTCAAACCGTTTACCTATGCTACGGCCTTTGCCTCCGGGAAGTGGACGCCCGCTTCGTTGATCCATGACCGGGCCATCGAGTACGATCAGCCGGGGGTAGTGCTAGCGGAACGGCAGTTCAAGCCCCGCAACTACGACGAAAAGTGGCACGGCTATCTCACGCTGCGCGAGGCGCTGGCCAACTCGCACAACATCCCGGCCGTGATTCTGATGGATCGCGTCGGTGCCGGTCGGGTAATCGAGACGGCGCGGGCCATGGGCATCACCACCTACCTACCGCCGGTGCTCAGTCTGACGCTGGGCAGTGGGGGAGTGCGCTTGCTGGAGATGGCGCGTGCCTATGCGGTGTTTGCGAATAACGGGCTATATTACGATAGCAGCCCAATTCTCCACATCACCGATCTGGAAGGCCGCCCGGTGTGGGAGCATCGGCCGCGTGGGAAGCCGGTGTTGATCCCGGAAGTGGCGTTCATGATTACCGACATCCTGGCCGACGAGCGCACTCGCCAGGCGATATTCGGCACCACGCTCAACGTGGGTGTGCCGGCGGCCGTCAAGACCGGGACGACGAACGACTTCCGCGACTCGTGGGCGGTTGGCTATACGCCCGACTTGGTGGTGGGCGTGTGGGTTGGTAACACCGACAATTCGGAGATGCGGCGGGTGCCCGGCTCGCAGGGTGGCGGCGTGATCTGGCGCAACTTCATGCAGGTGGCGACCAGAGGTCAGGTGCCGCAACTTTTCACCCCGCCGCCCGGTCTGGTGCAGTCGGCGGTGTGCGGTTATCCGGAGTATTTCTTGCGCTCGGCCGTGCCGCAAGTGGAGGAGTGTACGAAACCGGTGCCGGTAGAGCCGCCGCCAGCCGATCCTGCGGCACCGGCGCCGACGCCGACCGTGATCCCGGTGTGGACGCCGCTGCCGGTAGCCGGGCGGGCTGTCCTTGGCCCGGAGCCACTGCCGACGCAGGTACCATACGTGCCGCCGACGCCGGTGGTGCGGCCGGGGTAGGTAGCCTGGGATTAGGCTGCATAGGGATCCCTGCCGCTGAGAGTATTGACACTATTGCGCTCAAGTTTTATACTAGCTATTGTCATAGGTTGCGCTCGCTGGGTCTCGTGCGCTGTCAGCCGCACGCCGACGGGGCCGCCGCCCCCGGCAGCATCTCAGGACCTACGAGGTGGTAGGCACTAGCCTCAACAAGCGATAAGGATGCCAAATATGTCGCAGTCCGAGACCCGGTCGCCGGGCATCGAGACGATGCCATTGGACGAATTGCCACGCCGGCTGCCCGTGCTGCCGCTCATTGATGCCGTGGTGTTCCCACGCATGGCGGTTCCCTTGCTGGTGGGTAAGCCGCGGTCGTTGGCGGCCGTGGAGCACGCCTACGAGTCCGACCGCCTGGTGTTGCTGGTTGCCCAACGCGACCCCGAGCTTGAAGAGGTCAACCCGAAGGACCTCTACCGTTTCGGGTCGGTCGCGCTGATTCGACAGCTTGTCCGCGTGCCCGACGGCACCTTGCGGGTCATCGTGCAAGGGCAAGCCCGCGCCAAGATCACCTCGGTGCGTGTGGTCGAGGATTGCTTGGTGGGCCGGTACCGGCCGCTGGCCGAGCCGCAAGAGGCCAGCCTGGAAATCGAGGCGTTGATGCGCTCGGTGCTGGGCCAGCTGGAGCAATATGTGGAGGAAGGGCGCTCGGTGCCGAGCGAGATGTTCCACGACGCCCGCAATCTCGATGACCCGGGGTGGCTCGCCGACCTGGTGGGCTTTGCGCCGGAGCTGACGCTGGAGCAGCGCCAGCAACTGCTGGAGACGCTCGACGTGTCGGAGCGGCTACGCCTCGTGAGTGCCTTCCTTGGCAAGCAGTTGGAAATCCTGGAGCTACGAAACAAGATTCACTCGGAAATCCAGGAGGGCATGGAGAAAACGCAGAAGGAGTACCTGCTGCGCGAACAGCTACGGGCAATCCAGAAGGAGCTAGGCGAGGATCCGCAGCAGGCGGAGCTGAACGAGCTGAAGGAGCAGATCGAGAGCGCCGGGATGCCCGACGAGGTGAAGGAGCGGGCGCTCAAGGAGCTGGATCGCCTTCAGGCGGTGCCGCCGGCCTCACCGGAAACCGGCATTATCCGTACCTACATTGATTGGCTCGTCTACCTGCCGTGGGCCAAGGAGACGACCGATCAGCTAGAGATCGCGGCGGCGTCTCGGGCCTTGGAGGAAGATCACTATGGCCTGGAGAAGGTCAAGGATCGCATTCTGGAGTTCTTGGCGGTCCGGCGCCTGAGCACCACGCTGCGTAGTCCGATCCTCTGCTTTGTCGGGCCGCCGGGTGTGGGGAAGACGAGCCTAGGCCGCTCGATTGCGCGGGCGATGGGGCGCGAGTTCGTGCGCCTCTCGCTGGGTGGGGTGCGCGATGAGGCCGAAATCCGCGGGCACCGGCGCACCTATGTCGGCGCGATGCCGGGCCGGATTATTCGAGGGATGCGCGATGCCGGGACGAAAAACCCCATCTTCATGCTCGACGAGATTGACAAGCTCGGGATGGACTTCCGGGGCGATCCGTCGTCGGCGCTGCTGGAGGTGCTCGACCCGGAGCAGAACGCGCACTTCTCGGATCACTACCTGGAAGTGCCGTTCGATCTGTCGCGGGTGATCTTCGTCACGACGGCAAATCTGCTCGATCCGATCCCGCCGGCGTTGCGCGACCGGATGGAGGTCATTCAGATCCCCGGCTATACGGAAGAAGAGAAGCTGCACATCGCGCGCCGCTTTCTCATGCCGCGACAGCTCACCCAGCACGGTCTGGCCAATGGGCAGCTGACCCTGCCGGATGACACGGTACGCCAGCTTATCCGCGGGTATACGAAGGAAGCCGGCGTGCGGAACCTGGAGCGCGAGATCGCGCACGTGTGCCGCAAGGTGGCCAAGCGGATTGTGGAAGGCGCGGTCGAGACCATGACCATTGCACCCGACGACCTGGCACGCCATCTGGACCCGCCGCGCTTCGAGGCGCTGGTCGAGGAGCGTCGAGACGAGGTGGGCGTGGCCTACGGCCTCACGGTGAGCGAGGTGGGCGGCGACGTGGTGGCCGTGGAGGCGACGTGGATGGAGGGGAAGCCCCGGCTCACCTTGACGGGGCAGCTCGGCAACGTGATGCAGGAGTCGGCGCAGGCGGCGCTGACGGTGGCACGCCAGCAGGCCCGGAACTTGGGGATGGACGCCAGCTTCTTCGAGAAGCACGCCCTGCACGTACACGTGCCGGCCGGTAGTGTGCCCAAGGATGGACCGTCGGCGGGCATTACGATGACCACGGCCATCGTCGCGGCCATGACGGGCCGGCTAGTTAGCTCTGATGTGGCGATGACGGGTGAGATCACCTTGCGCGGACGAGTGCTCCCCATTGGTGGTGTCAAGCACAAGGTCTTGGCGGCCCACCGGGCGGGTGTACGCGCGGTGATCTTGCCGGCTGAGAATAAGCAGGACCTCAGCGAGATACCGGAGGAGATACGCAAGGACATCGAGTTGATCTGGGTGGACCACATCAACGGAGTACTCAAACGGGTGTTGCGGCCGGCGCGACCGGCCGTCCCGGTGCCGGCGGCGCCCTGGCTGAAGCCGGTCGAGGCGTCGCCAGCGGTGCCGTTGGTAGCGACGTAAGATAGTCGCACGACCAACGGAACTCAACGAACGAGGAGGAGTCGAACAATGGCAGAACGGGTAGTAGGGATTGATTTGGGGACGACGAACTCCGTCATCGCCATCATGGAAGGTGGCGATCCCTTGGTCATTACCAACGCGGAAGGGTCGCGGCTGACACCGTCGGTGGTGGCGTTCACCAAGTCGGGTGAGCGGCTGACCGGACAGTTGGCCCACCGGCAGGCGGTACTCAACTCGGAGAACACCGTCTACTCGATCAAGCGTTTTGTGGGTCGTCATTACGGTGAGGTGGCCCACGAGCGAGGGCTGGTGCCTTACGAGGTGGTGCAGGGGCCGAAGGGTGAAGCGCGGGTGAAGCTGCCGGCGACCAACCGCGAGTACAATCCGGAGGAAATCTCCGCGATGGTACTGCAGAAGCTGAAGGCGGATGCGGAGAAGTATCTCGGGGAAGAGATCACCAAGGCGGTGCTCACGGTCCCGGCGTACTTCAACGACAGCCAGCGGCAAGCGACCAAGAATGCTGGTCAGATCGCCGGGTTGGAGGTGCTGCGGATCATCAACGAGCCGACGGCGGCCTCGCTGGCCTACGGTCTGGACAAGAAGAAGACGGAGACGATCCTGGTCTGGGACCTCGGCGGGGGCACCTTCGACGTGTCCATCCTGGAGGTGGGAGACGGCGTGTTCGAGGTGAAGAGCACGTCGGGCGATACTCACTTGGGCGGCGACGACTACGACCAGAAGATCGTGGAGTACGTCGCGCAGGAGTTCCAGCAGCAGGAGGGCATTGACCTGCGCCAGGACCGGCAGGCGCTCCAGCGGCTGATCGAGGCGGCCGAGAAGGCCAAGATCGAGCTGTCCAGCGTCGTGCAGACGGAAGTCAACCTGCCGTTCATCACGGCCGATCAGCATGGGCCGAAGCACCTGGCCGTGTCGCTGACGCGGGCGCAGTTCGAGGAGAGCACGGCGGAGTTGACCGACCGCTGCGTCGGGCCGTTCCGGCAGGCACTGGCGGACGCCAAGCTGAAGGCGAGCGATATTGACGAGGTGGTGCTGGTCGGTGGCTCCACGCGGATGCCGGTGATCCAGAACCTGGTCAAGAAGCTGACCGGGAAGGACCCGCACCAGGGCGTCAATCCCGACGAGGTGGTTGCCGTTGGCGCGGCGATCCAAGCGGCGGTGCTCACGGGCGACGTGAAGGATGTGGTGCTGCTGGACGTGACGCCGCTGTCGCTGGGCGTCGAGACGCTGGGAGGCGTGATGACGCGGCTGATCGAGCGCAACACCACTATTCCGACGCGCAAGACGGAGGTGTTCTCGACGGCCGAGGACGGGCAGACGGCCGTGGACGTTCACGTCCTGCAAGGCGAGCGGCCGATGGCCCGCGACAACATGACCCTGGGGCGGTTCCGGCTGGAGGGTATTCCGCCGGCGCCGCGCGGCGTGCCGCAGGTCGAGGTGGCGTTTGACATTGATGCCAACGGCATTCTGAACGTATCGGCCAAGGACCTGGGGACCGGCAAGGAGCAGCGTGTGACCATCACGGCCTCGACGCACCTCGACCAATCGCAGGTAGAGCGGATGGTTCGGGAGGCCGAGCAGCACGCCGATGAGGACGAGCAGCGCCGCGAGGAGATCGAGGCACGCAACCGCGCCGATAGTCTCGTGTATGGCACCGAGAAGGGCCTCAGCGAGTACGGCGACAAGATCGGCGAGGAAGAGAAGAGCCAGATTGAGACGGCGTTGAACGACCTGAAGACGGCCTTGAAGGAAGAAGATGCGGACATCAGCCGCATCCGCGAGCTGACGCAGGCGCTCGAACAGGCCTCGTACAAGATGGCCGAGGCGATGTACAAGGACGTGGGTCAGCAGGCCGGGGCCGGCGAAGGGCCGCCGCCGGGTGAGGCGCCGGGCGGTGGGCCGGGTGACGCGCCAGGCAGCGAGACAAGGCCGGCCGGGGATGACGTGGTGGACGCGGAGTTCCGTTCCAGCGACGATGACGGCAAGAAGTAGGCGGAGGGAGTAATGGCGGAACGACCACCGGCAGCGGATGCGGCCGCCGGCGCGCCGGAGCCAACTCCCGCCGCCGTCCAAGGGGAGGCTGGCGCTGACGGAAAGACGCCGGCGCCAGCCAAGGATGACACCGATCCGGCGGCGGCGTTGGCTGAGGCGCAGGCCGCAGCCGCGGCGAATGAGGACAAGTTCCTGCGGGCGCGCGCCGAGTTGGAGAACTAC
Organism: Chloroflexota bacterium; assembly: GCA_022826725.1. Classification (GTDB taxonomy): domain Bacteria; phylum Chloroflexota; class UBA11872; order UBA12225; family JAJDUF01; genus JAJDUF01. The sequence continues at coordinate 14,535 of JAJDUF010000016.1, read as the reverse complement.
CGGCGACGCGCGATCCGCGAGCGATCCGAGGTAGCGCGGGAGGCGAAGACTCAGGTGCTACTGCGAATGCTGGACGTTTTGGATAACCTGGAACGGGCGCTCGGCTACGAGCAAGCCGATGCCCAAGCACTGTTGATGGGCTTACGCATGACGGTCACGCAGTTTGAGGACGTGCTGTCCGGCCTGGGTGTCAAGGCCGTCGCCGCGTGTGGCGAGCAGTTCGATCCGCGCTGGCACGAGGCCGTGGCGACGGTCGAGGACTCGGAGCAGGCGGAGGGCACTATCGTCGAGGAGGTTCAGCGCGGTTACCACCTGGACAATGTGCTGTTGCGACCGGCGCGGGTGAAGGTCGTGGCCGGTCCGGCGGAGACAGGCTAGGAGTGGACCCACCCCCACCCCCCTCCCTGCAGGGAGGGGGCTACCGGGCGGCACCGGGAAGTCCCTTCTTGGAGGGAAGGGGCCGGGGGGTAGGTCCAACCTGCGGGAGCATGGCAGGAGGGTGGAGCGGTGGCGTCGAGAGCGAGCTTCAAAGACTACTACAAGATGCTGGGCGTGAAGCGCACTGCCGATGAGCAGGAGTTGAAGCAGGCCTACCGGCGCTTGGCGCGCAAGTACCACCCGGACGTAAACCCCGGAGACAAGGCGGCCGAGGAGCGGTTCAAGGAGGTGCAGGAAGCCTACGACGTGCTCCGGGACAAGGACAAACGGCGCAAGTACGACCAGTTCGGTGCGGCGTGGCGGCAGGGTGGCGCGACGTGGCAGCAGGCGTGGGATCAGGCGCGGCGTGCGGGACCGCAGCCCGGTGGGGTGCCGGGCTGGGACACGGCCGGCGACTTCGATTTCGGCGATTTGCTCGGCAACCTCTTCGGCGAGCGTTTTCGCGGTGGCCGGGGGGCCGGCCGGCCGCGCGCGGGGGAGGAGATCGAGCAGAGCGTCGAAATCTCGCTGGAGGAAGCGTTTCGCGGCGGCAGTCGGATGTTCCAGATTCAGGTGCCGAACGAGTCCGGCGGGCGCTCGACCGAGCGGATCGAGGTGCGTATTCCGCCGGGGGTACCCGACGGTCAGCGGCTGCGCGTGGCGGGCAAAGGCCACCCCGGCGTCGGTGGCGGGCCGCGTGGCGACCTACATCTCAAGGTGCAGGTGCGGCCGCATCCGCGGTTCGAGCGCGACGGCGACGACCTCACTACCGACGTGCCGGTACCGGTGTGGCAGGCGGCGCTCGGTGGGGAGATCGAAATTCGCACGCTCACCGGCAGCGGGAGCTTTCGCATTCAGCCGGAAACCCAGAACGGCCAGCGGGTCCGCTTGTCCGGCCAGGGGATGCCCCGGTTTCGCCAGCAAGGGCGGGGCAACCTGTATATCCGGCTGATGGTCGAGATGCCGAGCCGCCTCACGGCACGCGAGAAGGAGTTGTTCGCCGAGCTGCGGCGGCTGCGGCAGGGTGAGGCGCGGTCTGCGACTGCCGTCTAAGGCGGAACCACGGGAGGCGTAACGATGGCTTCAGGGGACGAGGGGTACTACCACATCGGGATCGCCGCGCGGATCATCAAGGTGCATCCGCAGACTCTGCGCCACTACGAGCGGATCGAGCTTCTGCACCCCCAACGCTCGGAAGGCGGCGAAAAGGGCCGGGGGATTCGGCTCTACTCGGATCGCGACATCGCCCGGGCCAAGCGGATCCGCCGGCTCGTCGAGGACCTCGGGGTCAATCTCGCTGGCGTAGAGGTCATCTTGAATATGGAGGAGCGTGCGGAGCGACTGCGCGTCGAGAAAGAGCAGGAACTTCAACGGCTCAGGGAGGAGAACCAACGCCTCAAGGACCTGCTGGTGCGCTTGACGATGAGTGCGCCGAGCCAACCGCGTGCCCCCGTTGTCAGTCCTCAGCCCCCACGGCGCGGGTAGGCGGGGTGGGCCACACCTCACCCCCCGGCCCCCTCTCCACCATGTAGAGAGGGGGTGATGAACTGTCCTTACAGGATTCAAAGGAGAATCCAGCGATGAACACGAACCGGTTCACCGACCGCGCGCAGGAAGCGTTGTCGGGCGCCCAACAGGCGGCCGAGCGGCGGCAGCACGGGCAGGTTGACGTTGAGCATCTGCTCGTCACGTTGCTAGAGCAGCAGGACAGCATTCCCCGCACGATCATCAGCCGCTTGGGCGCCGATCCCGTGCAGGTGCAGGGCGATCTGGAAGAGGCCCTGTCCGGTGGGGCCAAGATTTATGGCGCGGCCACCCAGGTCACGATGGCGCCGCGGCTGCGGCAGGTGCTCCTGGGCGCGCACGAGGAGATGGAGCGGCTCAAGGACGAGTACGTCAGCACCGAGCACTTGCTGCTGGCCATTGTGTCCGATCCGCAGAAGGGCACGGCTACCCAAATCCTTCAGCGGCACGGAGTCACGGCGGAGCGCATCTACCAAGTGCTGGCGGCGGTGCGTGGCAACCAGCGTGTGACGGACCAAAATCCGGAGGCCAAGTACGAGGCCCTAGAGCGGTACGGACAAGACCTGACGCAGGCGGCGCAAGCGGGCAAGCTCGATCCGGTCATCGGCCGGGACGACGAAATCCGGCGCGTCATCCAGGTGCTGTCGCGGCGCACGAAGAACAATCCGGTGCTGATCGGCGATCCGGGCGTTGGCAAGACGGCCATCGTCGAGGGGCTGGCGCAGCGGATCGTGCGCGGCGACGTCCCGGAATCGCTGCGGCGCCGGCGCGTCGTGGGGCTGGACTTGGGGGCACTGATCGCCGGGACCAAGTATCGCGGCGAGTTCGAGGAACGGCTGAAGGCGGTACTCAAGGAGGTCCAGTCATCCGAGGGCGAGATCGTGCTCTTCATTGACGAGCTACACACGGTCGTCGGTGCCGGGGCCGCTGAGGGGGCGATGGACGCCGCCAACATGCTCAAGCCGCTGTTGGCGCGCGGCGAGCTGCACGCCATCGGCGCGACGACGCTCGACGAATACCGCAAGCACATCGAGAAAGACGCGGCGCTGGAGCGGCGGTTCCAGCCGGTCTTGGTGGATGAGCCGACCGTGGAGGACACCATCTCCATTCTGCGCGGACTGCGCGAGCGGTACGAGGCGCATCACCGAATCAGCATCCGCGATAGCGCGCTGATCGCGGCGGCGACGCTGGCGCAGCGGTACATTGCGGATCGCTTCTTGCCGGACAAGGCTATTGATCTGGTAGACGAGGCGGCGTCACGATTGCGGATGGAAGCCGAGAGTATGCCTACGGAGCTTGACGAGCTACAACGGCGGATCATGCAGTGGGAGATCGAGCGGGAGGCGCTGAAGAAGGAGGTCGGGGGCGACGAGGGCGATACCGGCCCGGAAGCCGAGCGGCTGGCGCAGCTGGAGCAGGAACTGGCCTCGGCAAAGGAGCGGGCACACGGCCTCGACCTACGCTGGCGGCAGGAAAAGCAGGGGCTGGAGGAGATTTCGGCGATCAGGGAGCGCATTGACGCGCTGAACGTCGAGATCGAGCAGGCGCAGCGGGCGCTAGACTATGACCGCGCGGCGCGATTGCAGTATGGCGAACTGCCCGCTCTGAAGCAGCAGTTGGCGGACACGCAAGCGGCGCTGGAGGCGGCGCAGGCGAATGGCCGGTTGCTCAAGGAGTTCTTGGAGGCGGAGGGTATCGCCGAGGTGGTCGCCAGGTGGACCGGTATTCCGGTCAACCGCCTGATGGAGGGGGAGAGCCGGAAGCTCCTGCGGATGGAAGAGGTGCTGCATCGGCGGGTGGTTGGTCAGGACGCGGCGGTACACGCCGTCTCCGATGCGGTGCGCCGCTCGCGGGCTGGTCTCAAGGACCCGCAGCGACCTATCGGCTCGTTCATCTTTCTTGGGCCGACCGGTGTCGGCAAGACGCTCTTGGCGCGGGCGATTGCCGGCTTTCTCTTCAATGACGAGGCCGCCATGACCAGGCTCGATATGTCCGAGTACATGGAGCGCCACGCGGTTTCGCGCTTGATCGGTGCGCCGCCCGGCTACGTCGGCTACGATGAAGGCGGCCAGCTGACGGAGGCCGTGCGCCGGCGCCCGTACCAGGTCGTGCTCTTCGACGAGATCGAGAAGGCGCACGCGGATACGTTCAATATCCTGCTGCAAGTCATGGAGGACGGCCGACTGACCGATAACCAGGGTCATGTGGTGGACTTCAGGAATACGCTCATCATCATGACCTCGAACTTGGCCAGTCCGGAGATTCAGCAGTGGCAGGCGGCCGGTCTGCCGGAGCCGGAAATCCGCGAGCGCGTGCTGGCACTATTGGGGCAACAAGTCCGTCCGGAGTTCCTGAACCGGATTGACGAGGTGGTCGTGTTCCATCCGCTGGACAAGACGCATCTCGACGAGATCGTCGTGTTGGAGTTGGATGCCGTGCGCGAACGGCTGCGCGACCTGGCGATAGAGCTGGAGGTCACGCCGGAAGCGACCGCGCTGCTCGGTAGCCACGGCTATGAACCGGCGTTTGGTGCCCGGCCGCTACGTCGGATCATTCAGCGCGAGGTGGAGAACGCGCTGGCGCGCCTGATGCTGGCTGGCGACATCCGTAGCGGTGACGCGGTGGTCGTCGGTACGCGGGACGGCCAGCTAACCTTTGACCGCGTGGAGTCCGAAACTCCCGTGCTGGCCGGTGAATAGGCGGCCGGTGTCGGGAGAGAGAGTCATTCATGCCAGAAGTTGACACGTCTGCGGTGCTGAAGGTCCCGGCGAGTGACGTCTTCGCCCTCTTGGTGCAGGTGGAGCGCAATCCCGAGTGGGTGCCACGCATGGCTACCAGCGAGCGGCTGACCTCCGGCCCCACGGCCGTGGGTACCCGGTTCCGCTTTTCCCTCGACCTAGAGTTCATGGGGCTAGTGATTGATGGCGTGGATGAGGTCGTCGAGCTGGTGCCGGATCGCCTCATTCGATCCCGGTCCGTCGAGGGCCTGCTGACCTATATCTCCTCCTGGGAACTAGAGCCGGTGGGCGACGACGGCGCAGAGACTAGGGTGACGTACAGGATGGGCTTCGAGCTCCCGCCTACTCTTGATCGCCTGGCGACCCGATTCTTCAACCTGGATGCGCTGACCGCGGCGCAGGCCGAAAGCGGCCTCCAAAACCTGCGCCGAGTCCTTGAAAAGGGAGCCGGAGACGAGTAGCGGGCTTGACCCATGGCTCAGTCATTTCCACTTGCGCGGGAATCCAAACGCCGGCCCGCATCCAGGGAGTTATGCAAAAGTCTCCTTTCGAGGGAGTGACTGGGTGAGACGGATGGAGAAGGGAGCTATCCATGCCGGAAGTTGTCAAGTCTGCACTGCTGCACGTCCCGGCGGGTGACATCTTCGCACTCCTGGTGCAAGCGGAGCGCAATGTCGAGTGGGTGCCGCGCCTGGCCTCGAGCGAGCGGCTGACCCCAGGGCCAACGGCAGTGGGAACCCGGTTTCGCTTCGGCTTGGAGTTCATGGGGATGGTGATTGACGGCGTGGATGAGGTGGTTGAGCTGGTGCCGGATCGGCTCATACGATCCCGCTCCGTGGAGGGCGTAGCCCACACAACTTCGTGGGAGCTAGAGCCGGTGGGCGACGACGGTGCGGCGACCATGGTGACGTACCGGATGGACTTCACGCTCCCGCCTGGTCTCAGCCGGCTGGCGTCGAGCTTCTTGAACCTGGATGCGCTGATCGAGGAGCAGGCCGACGGCTGCCTGCGAAACGTGCGCGGAATACTTGAGGAGGGCGGCGAGGGCTAGGGGGGCTTGGCCCCCTCCCTAACCCTCCCCCGTGCTGACGCACAAGGGAGGGGACAGGCCGGCGGCCTCATACCATCTTGGCGATGCCGGTGGCGAAGGGGGTAAGGGGGGCTGGGCGGAGGAGCGCGTGCATGCGGCGGATATCGCCGACGATGTCGGCGGGCGGCTCACCGGGAGACGGCTCGTAGCGCGGCACCTCTCCGAGCACACTCCCGATGGTCTCGGCCATATCGCGGATAGACAGCACCTCATCGCCACCGACATTGAGGATCTGCTCGCCTTGCAGGTCCAGCGCCCGCTCGATCATCGGTAGCAGGTCGGCGACGTAGAGCGGGTTGAAGTGCGGGCGCGCGCCGCGGCTGAGAGTGACGGGCCGGCTCTCGCGGACGCGGCCGATGAGGCCTGGTATCAGCCGAGCGGTCTGGCCGGGGCCGTAGGGTGCGAATAGGCGCAGGATGACGGTGTGGAAGTAGGCGCGATACGAGCGCACGAGCCATTCCGCCGCCAGCTTTGTGGCCCCGTAGTAGTCGTCGGGCTGTGGCGCGTCGTCCTCCCGCCACGGGCGCACGGCTGACGCGCCGGGACTGACCGACGGCGCCAGCGGTGGCGCCGCTGCGGTGTCTCCACCACTGCCGTAGACGCTGCCGGACGAGGCCAATAGGAAGACCGCGGCGCCAGCGGTGCGGGCGTAGTCGAGGAGGCGCTGCGTGCTGGCGACGTTGACGGCGAGTAGCTCGGCGGCCCGGTCCGGGAAGGGCACGTTGGCTTGGGCGAGGTGCAGGATGGCGTCAACATGGCCGGGGAGGCGCTGCTCGTCCGTAGCCGCCGGCTCGTCCCAGGCGGCGTGTGGCGCCAGCGGCCGGGTGGTGGCGAGGTCCCAGGGAATGTAGTGGGTGCCGGCGGCCGGTGTGGGTGGTGGGCTTCCGGGGCGGACGAGCGCGTAGACGCGCCGCTGGGGGGTGCGCCGGGCCAGCCAAGGTACGAGGTGGGAGCCGATGAAGCCGGCGGCGCCGGTGACGAGGATGTTAGCCATCAGCTATTAGCCCTTAGCCGTCAGCTATCCGCTATCAGCCGGCGGCGACGACGCGGCGCAGGCCCTCGTCGAACGGGACGGCGGCCCGCCATTCGAGCAGGCGCGCGGCCTTGGCGCTGCTGCCGACGCGGCGCTGCATCTGCCCGACAGGCGCCGGCTGGTAGTCGGGCGACAGGGGTGAGCCGGTCAGGCGCAGTAGCGTCTCGACGACCTGCTTGATCGAACGCTCCTCGCCGCTGCCGACGTTGAACGCTTCGTCGGATACGTCGCTCTCCATGGCGCGGAGGTTGGCGGCGGCTACGTCGTCCACGTAGATGAAGTCGAACGATTGGGTGCCCTGGCCGAAGATGATGGGCGCTTGGCCGGCGCGAATCCGCCGTAGGACGGCGGGGACCACGCCAATCGTCTGATGAGGGCCGAACACGTTCATATAGCGCAAGATCACATAGTCGAGTCCGTACATGGTGTGAAAGGACCGGCAGAGGTACTCGCCGGTAATCTTGCTGGCCCCGTAGATCGTGCGTGCTCCGAGCGGATGCGACTCGTCCATGGTCTCGTCCGTGTCGCCATAGACGGACGAGGCCGACGAAAACACGACCTTGCCGAGGCCGGCGCGTTGTGCGGCCTCCAGGACGGTGAACGTCCCCTCCATATTGATCTGCACGCACAGGCGCGGATCGTCGGTGCAGCTGTTCAGGTCGAGCACCGCCAAATGGAACACGCCCGCAGCGCCGCTGGCGGCCGCCTGGACCTCCGCTGTGTTGGTGATGTCGCCGGCCTTGAGCGTCACACGGTCCGCGGCGGCGGACGGTAGGCCGGCGCATACCTCCGGGCGGATCACGCGGTCAAACACCGTAACCGCGGCGCCGCGTTGGGCGAGCAGGCGGACGACACGGCTGCCGATAAAGCCGCAGCCGCCGGTGACGAGGAAACGTTGGTTCTCGATCTGCATGGTGAGGCATCTCCGACGCGCGATGCTCGATAGGCGCGGACAGTCTACCATCCAGGATGCCAGGCGGAGGCGCCTGGCCGGCTCAGGCGATAAAGCGTCCGTCCCAGAGGCGCAGCCAGCCGAGGTAGGCGCTCATACCGAGAACGGCCAGGCCCACGCCGACGGCTGCTGCCGCGAAGAGGCCGTCGGCAGGGGTCAGCGGCACCATCCGGTAGTAGGTTCGGGTGGTCGCGGCGGCGAAGCCGCGGGAGTCCATGGCGATGGCCACTTGGGCGGCGCGCCGCACGGCGCTGCTCAACAGCGGCACGATATAGCCGGCGCGGCGCCACAGCCGCTGCCAGATGAAGCCTTGCTCCAGGACACCGCGGACCCGACGGGCCAGCGCAATCTGGCGATATTCTTGGCGGAAGAAAGGGAGGAAGCGGTAGGCGGCGAGGAGAGGATAGCCCAGGCGATAGGGGAGGCGGGCGTGACGAATCAGGCTGATGATGAGATCGGTGGGGTCGGTGGTCAGGATGAACGTGACCGACAGGACGCCGATAGCCAGACCGCGCACGGCGAGGGCGGTCCCGAAGATCAGTCCTGGCGTGCTGACGCGCAGCGGTCCGAGGCGCCCCAGCACGCCGGCCTCGTCGGGATAGGCCGAGAAGAGCGCGTTGCTCCACACGAAGCCCAGCCCGATCAGCAGTAGGGGCAGCAGGGCACCGCCATATGTCCGCAGGGGTAAGCGACCCAGCCATAGCCCGGCTATGAGCGTAATTCCGAGGAGCAGGAGCGGGGTCCACGGATCCAGCACGACGGTCAAGAGCAACGAAAGGACCAGGACGACGGTGAACTTCACGGTCGGGTTTCGTCGCCGGAGGTACGGCGTTGGGGCCGGTGAGGTGTGTCCAGCGTCGTCGTTCGGGATGGGGACGGTGCTCATGGCTCTTCTTCCGCTATTGCTACGTGCGTGGGAGGTTGTGCCTGCCGCCGGACTCCTGCCCCCCTATGGTCCCCCCGCGCAGCGGGGGGACGTGGATTGCGGCCTGCGCCGCAATGACGGCTTGCATTGTCAACTCCTACGGAGAACTAGGCTGTTCTCCGACCAACGCCGCGGCTAGCTCCCGTAGGCTGCTCACTGCCGGCAGCGCCGCCCGTAGCGCCCTGGCTTGCTGCACGGCCTGTGCTATAGGTGGAAGGCGGAGGGCGTAACGGGTTAGCAGATCGGGGCGCGCGAACAGGGCGGCTGGCGGGCCGTCGAATACGATTTGACCGCTGGCGAGGGCCACGACGCGCGTCGCGTGCTCGGCGACGAGCGCCATGTCGTGTGTGATGACCACAACCGTCGTGCCGCTCTGGTGGAGGTCCGTGAGCAGCGCCAACAACTCATCCGTGTAGCGGCGGTCCTGCCCGAACGTCGGCTCATCGAGCAGTAGGACGTCCGGCTCGGTGACGAGGGCAGTGGCGACTGAGAGGCGGCGTTTCTGGCCGTGGCTGATGCTCAAGGGGTGCGCTGCCGCCAGGTCCGCCAGCCCGATCCGCTCCAGCGCTGCCAGCGCTCGCTTGGCCGCTGCCGCGGGAGCTACGCCGCGCGCCCGTAGGCCGAAGAGCAGTTCGGATTGAACGGTGCCGGTGACGAATTGGTGCTCGGGATATTGGAAGACGTAGGCCAGGCGACGGCGCATATCGCGCTCCGGGACGGCGCGGAGGTCGCGGCCATCGAGCAGCACGCGGCCGGTGGTCGGCTGGAGCGCCCCGGCCAGCAGTAGGGCCAGCGTCGTCTTGCCGGCGGCGTTGGCCCCGGCCAGGGCCAGGAACTCTCCGGGATGCACGGTCAGGTCAACCGCTGCCAACGCCGGAGGGCCGTCCGGCGTGTAGCGGTAGCTTACTTGCTCGGCGGCGAGGATCGCTGCGCCGGCTGGCGGGGGTGGATTCCCGCCTTCGCGGGAATGACGGGACTGATGGGTCGGCCAGGAGGTGACTAGGAGATCGGCTGCTTCCGCGACGGTGAGCGGTGCCTTGGCGCCGGGGAAGAGGGCGCCGAGCCGCGCGACCTGCGGCACCCACACGCCCAATTGGTCAAGCGTGTCGGCGTGCTGCTGGAATACCTCGCGGGGAGGACCGGTCAGGGCGACGGTGCCGCGCTCGTCTAGGACGACGACACGGTCTATCAGGGCGAGAATGTCGTCCAGGCGGTGCTCGACAAGCAGCAGCGAACGGTTGCTATCCCGACACAGGTCGGCGAGGGTGTCGAATAGCTCGGTCGTGCCTTGCGGATCGAGGTTTGCCGTCGGCTCGTCGAGGACCAAAGCACCGGGGCCCATCGCCAGGATGGCCGCGAGCGTGACTCGCTGCTTGGTGCCGCCGGAAAGCTGATCGAGGCGAGCCGGCGTGCGGGCCGGGTCCAGGCCGAGCAGGGCGCGCGCCGCCGGGACGCGCCGCAGCATCGCGGGCCGCGGCGTGCCGAGGTTTTCGAGTCCGAACGCCACCTCATCGTCCACCTCCAGCAGGGCCAGCTGTGCCTCCGGGTCTTGGAAGAGCAAGCCGACCTGGCGCGTGAGCCGGCCGAGTGAGGCTTGGCGGGTGTCTTGGCCATCCACCAGGATGCGGCCGGCTTCCCAGTGCGCCTCGACGCTGTGCGGGATCAGGCCATTCAGGCAGAGCGCGAGGGTGCTCTTGCCGGCGCCGCTCGGTCCCAGTAGAAGCAGCCGCTCGCCCGGCGTCCAGTCCAGGGAGAAGTCGCGCAGGGCGGGGGCGCGGCGGCCGATGTGGCGCACGGTGATGCGCTCGACGTGGACCGCCGGCGCGGCGACGGGCAAGTCGGCGCTATCTGCTGAGGCCGCGCTTGGTTTCGGCATGAGTGGGCCGCTTCCGGCCGGTCGGCGGTCGTGCTAGACCTCTTCCATCCGCTCGCGGCCAATGGGGAAGAAGTTCAGGGCACCCGTGCGGGCCAGCAGGTCACCGATGATCTTCGCGGCGGCGCCGGCCAACCCCCCGCTGATGATCCGCACGAAAAGGATGCCGACGATGACAGCCGGCTCCAGGCCGAAGTACCCCAGGCGGAACCAGTTCCAGGGGATGGCGACGATGGCCGTGACGACGCCGGCGACGAGGAGGGTGGTCCAGCCCCAGGAGCGATACCGCGTGAGGGCAAAGACCAACTCGCAGCCGACCGCCTGCATGATGCCGGTCACGACGAGGATCGGTCCGGCTGCCGCGCCGAGCAGGACCTCGGCCAGGGCGGCCAGGCTCTCGGCGAGGAACGCTGCGCCGGGACGCCGCACGATGTAGCCGCCGAGCAAGCCGGCGATGAACCACACGCCGAAGAACAGCTCGCGGCCGAACGGCCCGCCGAGGGCTTGGGACCAAATCCAGGCCTGAATCCACTGCCAGTAGATGGCACCGAAGACAATCGCCAGGATGGCCAGCAGCACAAAGTCCTGCGTGCGCCAGGCGGACCGCTCCCGTGCCGCCGGCCGACGCCATTCGAACACACCACCAAGCGCGGCAATAGCAAACATGATGATCGAGGCGTAGACGCCCGGCCCGAAGCCGGCCAGCTCGCCAGCGCGTAGCGTTTCGAGGGCCTTTTCGCCGGAGAGGGCTTTCTCCGCGAGGAAGACGGCGCTGATGAGCAGACCACTCACCGCGGCTAGGATGGCCCAGCTGTTGAAGATGGCGCCGCCCTCGGTGTCGTTGAACATGGAGACAAACGCGAAGGCGATCACCATGATGGCGAGGACGGGGATGGCGTAGAGCGTGACGTCGAAGCCCTTGGTGACGCCGCCCATGGCCTGGGCGAATTCGAAGCCACTGTAGGCGCGGTCCTGATAGTTGATCCAGGGGAAGAAGAAGGCAACGAGCGCGACGATTCCCGCCGCGATAGCGACCCAACGCCCGGAGAACGCCCGCCGCTGTGGCATATCGGCTGTTGTCGTGTCCATCGTAGCTCCCCTCCTCGTGGTCCTTCTCGGCTTGACTCGGTATTGACAGTGACGACGACTAGGCTGTCGGTGCGCTGGGGCTGTTGGCCGAGATCGTGGCCGTCATCACGACGTGGGCAGCGTCGCGGCGGGTGTTGCGAAAGGCGGTCCGTAGCGCATCGAACACGGCGCCGCCGTCGCCGGCCAGGTGAGTGGCAAAGTGCCGCCCGCGCGAGCGTACCGGTGCTTCCTTTGTCCCTCCGATCTCTCGATAGATGACATCCATGTAGTGCTCGATACCCAAGGGATAGAGCGCAAACTGACAGGCGACCTGCTCCGGGAGGTCGTAGGCCTCGGCGACCCAATTGTCTGTCCACTGTTCTTGGGCCAGCTCGGCCAGGGTGACGTGCCGCGGCGCGCACACGTCGCCTTCAGGCTCGCCGGGGCAGCCGGCCGAGAACGAAGCGACCATGACGACGTGCGTACCGGTCCGGGCGGCCCGTCCGAAAGCGACCCGCAGGGCCTCGAACAGTTGTGGCTCCTCACCCATCAGGCAGGTCGAAACGTCGTCCACCTCCACCTCGAGGCCGAGGCGGTCGAGGCCTTGGACGGCGTCGAGAATGACCGGGACAAAGGCATCGGTCATGGGGTAGAGCGAGAAGCGGACGCCGATCATGCGGTACCAGTCTCCTTAAGTGCGAGTGCTCCCGTGCTGCGCTTGAGGGCTGCACGCGGACCAACAAAAAACGCGCCGGAAACCTTTCCAGGCGCGCTGCGACTTGCTCGTAGGATAAGCAAGAGCCGGATCACTTTCCTACGCTGGCATGACCCAGATCAGGTTCGAAGGGTTGACCTCGAACAGGCCTCTCAGCGCCACGGCGCACCCCTAGCACAGGGAGCAGTTGTAAATGGGCAGACTGCGCCCAGTATAGCAGGTTTTTGGTAGGAGGCGAGTTGGACCTAACCCCCGGCCCCTTCCCTCCAGGGAATAGGAGTCTGAAGGAGGCGAGCCGGGGGCAGCCCCAAATAGTTGGTGGTGGCTTCTCAGGCCGCCGGGCACAGTGCTATACTCGGGGATGAGGCCGTAGCTAAGGAGTTGCAGCTTGATCGAACGCAAGGCTCTGGTGACAGAGGAAGCGGTGCTGGCCGCCCTGTCGCAGGTCATTGACCCTGATCTCCACCGTGACATTGTCACGCTGGGCATGGTGAAGGATCTGGAGGTAAAGGATAGTCGGGTCAGCTTTACATATGAGCTGACGACTCCGGCGTGTCCGATCAAAGACCAGATGGAGGCGATGGCGCGCGAGGCCGTGGAGGCCCTTCCCGGCGTGGAGGTCCTCGAGATCAAGATGAGCGCCCGGGTGCAATCCACGGATGAGGCCGGCCCGCTGCTGCCGACCGTGCGGAACGTGGTGGCCATCGGCAGCGGCAAGGGCGGCGTCGGCAAGTCTACGGTCGCGGCCAATCTGGCTATCGCTCTGGCGCAGAGTGGTGCCACGGTGGGGTTGTTGGATGCCGACATCTACGGTCCGAGTATTCCGGGGCTGATGGGGACGCGGGCACTGCCCAAGGTCATCCAGCACGACGGCAAGAAGCTCTTCGAGCCGCTCGAGGCCCACGATGTGAAGCTGATGTCCATTGGCTTTCTCCTGGAGCCGGACGCGCCGGTGATCTGGCGCGGTCCGATGGTGCATAGCGCCGTGCGACAGTTGCTGGGCGATACCCACTGGGGCGACCTGGACTACCTGATTGTGGACCTCCCGCCGGGCACGGGCGACGCACAACTGACGCTGGTGCAGTCGCTGCAACTGTCTGGAGCGGTGATCGTGACGCAGCCGCAGGACGTGGCGCTGGATATCGCGGTGAAGGCCTTGAAGATGTTCCGGCATCTGAAGGTCCGCATTCTGGGCATCCTGGAGAACATGAGCTACTTTATCTGCGACCACTGCGATACCCGGCACGACATTTTCAGTCACGGCGGGGCGCAGCGGGCGGCACAGGAGTTGGAAGTGCCGTTCTTGGGTGAGGTCCCACTGGCGCCCGACATCCGGGAGAGCAGCGACGAGGGCCGACCGGTGACGGCGCTGCGCCCGGACTCGCCGCAGGCCGCGGCCTTTCGCAGTGTGGCCCACTCCTTGGCCGCCCAGGTGAGCATTGCAGCGGCTCGCCGGCGGCGCACGATTTCGCTCCGGGCCGTCTGAGCGCAGTGGGCGATCAGCAACGCCGGCGTCGGTTCCTGCGTTACGCTCCGGTGCTGCCCGCTCTCTTGTGGGTAATTGCCTGCGGCCAGGAGCGCGTGACTGGCCCGCCAGTTCCTCTACCTACCCCACAAGCACCACCGTCGCCATTCCCGACGCGCACGGCTGGCGTTTCTCCTACCGCGGCGCGTCCGCAACCGACGATCACCGCCGCGCCGCCGCCCGCCGCCACCGCTACCGGGCCGGCGGCCCACTTCGATGCGGTGGCCGTGCGGGTGGAGCTAGCGCGGACGGCTGCGGAGCGCACACGCGGCCTCGGCGGTCATGCGCCGCTCGGGGCGGACGAGGGCATGTTGTTCGTCTTTCCGGAACTGGGCCGGCACTCGTTCTGGATGAAGGGCATGACCTTTGCGCTGGACATCATCTGGATTCGGGATGGGCAGGTCGTACACGTGCTCGCCGACGTACCACCGCCGCGACCTGGCACGCCTGATTCCGAGCTGCCCATCTATACGCCGCCAGCGGCAGCCGACTATGTACTGGAGGTGCCGGCGGGATTCGCGGCGCGGTGGGGTATCCAAGCGGTAAGCCGTGTGATGCTGCGTCGGGTTCGGTGAGAAGGGTAGATGTGGGCGGGCCTCACCCCCTGCCCCCTCTCCCTCGGCGAGCGATGGAGGGGGGTAGTTCGGTCGTGTCTACAGGGGGATTGCTCCCTAA
>JAJDUF010000012.1 GCA_022826725.1 Chloroflexota bacterium | reverse complement strand
AGTTCACACCGGTCTTCAATACTAAGCTGCGTGTAGTGGCGTCCCATGGCAACACCTTACTCTGGTGTTGCACTTCGTTTGTGAGTCTAGGGTATCTACTCCCCCTCTCCAAATGTTGGAGAGGGGGCCGGGGGGTGAGGCCCGCCGCATCACACCTGGCACTATCCGTGCGGCTTTGGCCCGTCAGTGGGTGAGACCCCTCACGCCCGCGCCGCAGCGACGAGCGCGGCGACGTTGACCGTTTCGGACCGCGCCGACGCCTCGATAGCCCCGAACAGCATGGCGGTACTCTGGAGGTTGTCGTCGAGGTGGGTGGGTGGTGTTGACCCGCCGGCGAGCCAGTCGAGGAACTGCCCGATCACGGCCGTGTGCCCGCCATGCTCGACCGGCACCGGCGGCACCTCTTCAATACGCAAGCCGCGGCCGCGCTCGTGCTCGTAGATGCGGACCACTTGGTCCCGATCCACGACCACAGCACCGCCCTCGCACTCGACGCGGTAGTACTCGTTGTGCCAGTTGTTCTGCCAGCCGCCGGCCAGCCCCGTGCCCTCGTATTGGGCAAAGGTGCCGTTGGTCATTTGCATCGTGTACAGCGTGAGGCACTCGCCGTCGAAGCTCGGCGCGCCCGGGTTCCATTCCCAACCGGCAATCGTCGCACAGTCGGCGCCGCTCAGGTTACGAATCTGGTCAAAGTGGTGGATGCTGCCCTCGACCAGGATGGCATGGCGCATCTCGTGGCGGAAAGTGGCGCCCCAAGCGTTGCGGCGGCGATAGTCGGCGGCAAAGCGCGAGACAATGTAGTAGCTCCGCCCAAGCCGGCCGGACTCGATGACTTGCTTGAGGGTCAGGATAGGAGGATTGGCGCGGTAGTTCTGCATGACCTGCATCTTGACCCCGGCTGCTTTTACAGCGCGGTAGATGGCGACGGAGTCCTCCCAGCTATCCGCCAGCGGCTTCTCGCTCAGGATGTCGAGGCCGCGCGCCGCCGCTAGTTCGACGGCCCACCGATGCGCCGCCGGGGGGATGACGATGGCGCAGCAGTCCGCGTCCACCGCCTCGAAGGCGTCTTCCATCCGCGCAAAACGGCGGTTGGCCGGCAAGCCCAGGAAGTCGCCTTGCTCGACGAGCGGCTCCGGGGCGATGTCCACGAGGGCGACGATCTCTACGCGGTCGGCATGGACGGGGAGAAAGCGCCGAATCCAGGCCCGCGCCATGCCGCCGGCGCCGACCATGATGAGGCGCTGGCGGTCGCTCTCAGGTCGTGTCATCGGCGTTGCCCGCCGGTCCGCGGAGTGGCCAGCCCAGGGAACGCAGAGCGGTCATGCCCGATGGTAGTACCGCCGCGGCAATGGCGACCTTGATCAGATCACCGGGGATGAAAGGCAACATGCCCTTGCTGATGGCGGTCGGCAGGCCCATGCCGGTGCTCAACGCCAGCCCCGGTACGCCGATGAGGTAGATGACGACCGTGCCCACGAGCAGGCCGGGGACTGCCCGCCAGCCGGACAACACGCCGCGCAGCGGCTGGACCAGCAGGCCCACGATAGCGGCGGCTACCGGGAACGCGACGAGGTAGCCGCCGGTTGGCCCGACGAGTACGGCCCATCCGCTTGTACCGCCGGCGAACACGGGCAACCCAGCGGCCCCTTCACCCAGATAGGCAAGCAAGCAGAGCGCGCCGCGCCAGGGGCCATACAAGGCACCGATCAGCAACACGCCGAGCGTCTGCCCGGTAATGGGTACCGGCGTGAACGGGAGCAACGGAATGGATACTTGAGCCAGCAGCGCCAGGAATGCGGTGCCGAGGAGGAGCACCACTAACTCGCGCACCAAGCGCATGATCTGACTCTGGCGCTGGGCCGCTGTGGCCGGAAGCCGGCTTTCTTCTACACTCATATCGCTATGACTCCGTTCTCTTGTACCGGGGCGACGGTTGCCTTGATGGTAGCCGCCGGGTCATTGCGCTGCCCATACAACGCTGTGCGCTCCTGTCCGGTTGCGACTATCATCTCTATGCACCACACGGGCAGGATGAGGGTGCATCTCCTCGCAATGCACTGCATACGATGAAGCGACGCACGCTGCTGCTATCTACCGCCGGATTGGCCCTGACAGCCACGCGCTGCGCGCCGCGTGGTCCGTCGCTGGAGCCGCTGCATCCGGCCGAGGCCCGGTTCCACGATCCGCTGGCTGATGGTGTTATTGATCGCGAGCGCTGGATCGTAGACAGTCTGCCCGGGGCGGAAGCCTACGCCACCAACGAGTCCATGCGGCTCATCATCGCGGATGGCCTGACGGCGACGGCGCGGCCGCGGCTCCCGACGCTAGACTCGCGGCGCTTGGAGGCGGATGAGATTGCTCCCGTCCGCGAGGATTTGCAGTGGGAGGCACTGGTCCACCGGCGGCTCCCGTACCTGACGGCGGTGACGGTCGAGTTGGCGCCGGTCGAGGAGCGGCCATGGCGCATCCAGCTCACCGAACGGGGCGTCCAGGTTGTGGAGCAGTTGGCGGAGGGCGTCCGCAACCACGACATCCCCTACTTCCCGGCCAATGACGGGCGGTATCACACCTGGCGGATCAGCATTCGGCCGGAGTCCTGGCATCTGTTTCTCGACGGCCATGTCCGCTGGTCGTATCCGGGTACCTTTGCGCTTGTACGGGCACGCTTTGGCATCACGCGCGGCGACCCGCTGCACGGCGGCACGATTGACCTGCGCGATGTCGTCTACGTGCGCCGTCCGGCCTGACGACGCACTTCACCCCGCGACTGTAGCGTAGACCTGAAGCAGGCGCTGGACATACTTCTCCGGGCTGTAGCGCGCTAACACTCGCTCGCGGGCGCGGCGCCCGGCCTCCCGGCAACGCGGCGGGTTGGTAAGCAGGCCGACAACACCTCTGGCAACGTCATGAGGCGTAGGTGGCACCAACTCGCCGATAGTCTCATCCACGATCTCCCGCGTATGGCCGACATCGGTGGCAACGATGGCGTTCTCACAGGCCATCGATTCCAACAGACTGGAGCTGCCCAAGTTCTCGAAACGCTGGCACGAGACGAAGACCGCGGAGCGAGCCAGCGCGCCGGAGATGTCCGCAGTGTGGGCGAGGTGCAGCGCGGAGTTGAGGCGGTGGCGAGCAACCAGTGCCTGCACGCGGTGCTCCAACTCGCCTTGACCATAGAGGGCCAACCGGGCACCGGGGCAGTATTGATGGATCAAGGCCGCCGCTTCGACGAACAGCTCGGGGTTTTTCTCGTAGTGCAACCGCCCGGCCCAGGTGACCAGCGGCTCCTTTGAGGCATCGCTTCCCGGCCCCTTGCCCGCCGGCCCCTGACCCCTGGCCCCTTGTCCCGCTGCCGGTAGTGGGTGGAAGCGTTCCGGGTCGGTGAAGTTGTCGAGTGTCACTACATGCGCGCCGCGATCCCAGCCCATGCGTCTCAAGGCGAGCCGTTCGTCGTTGCTGCACGCAATGATCGCGTCGGCGTGCCAGGTGGCGTGGCGCAAGATGGCGCGCCGCACGCGGGAATAGAAACGCAGCCGCGCGTAGCGTAGCTCCCCGGCCATCGTGACGACCGTTGGGAAGCGCAGGTTGTAGAAGAGGGGGGCATAGAGCCAGAACGTCGGGAGCAGGAGCAGATGCACTACCTGCGGCTGCGTGTCTCGCAGGTAACGGAGCGTCCGGCTCTGAAGCCGGGTGAACGCCAGCAGTCGGCGATGCAACGGCAGGGGTGCAAATGCCGGTCCCAGGGAAACGAGGCTCACCGCGGCGAGGGACCGGCGTAGCCAGCGCTCCCGTCGAATGACGGCGGCGGTTTCGTCCGCGACCAGGAGCGAGACCCGGCAACGCCGGCTGAGATGCTGCGCGAGCGCCAGCGTTTGATGCTCGGCGCCGGAAAGATAGGGCGCGAGGAAGAGCAGGGCTACATGCTCGACCGGTTGCCGGGGCTGCCCTACCATAGTCTCCATCGGATTGTGCAGACCCAACGTGCTGCCTGCTCCTGACGTGCCCGCAAACACCCTCGCTGGCTATTGCCGACTTAGCCAGTGCCAGCAGGCCAGTATCACCGGCTTACCCCTTTGGCGCCTATTCCTCTGCGGCGGCGAGCTCCGGGGCGGGGTTGATGATCCGCGAAATGCGTACCTGGCGTATTTCCATCTCGCCGCCGTGCAGATCATCCGAGCGTGTCTCGCCGAATCGTAACCGCTTCAATTCTTCGAGCGGAATGCCACTCCACACCTCGCGGCCGTCTATCGCCAGCGAGGTACCACTCGGTCCGAACTTCAGCGTGAGCTGGTGCCACTCGGATGGACTGGGGGCGGGATCGTGGATCTCAGTGCCCACTGCCTGTCCCTCGGCCGTTGGGTGTGTAAGGTGCCAATCGCCTGGGCGAGCCTGCAGCAGCAACAGACGACCATCCTCGTTGAGAGCTTCGACAAGGATGTAGAACTGGCCGGCAAGCCGAAAGCGCGTCTCCCAGGCAATCGTGTAGTCGGGCTGCCGCTCCCGCAATGCGGCCGGATGCCAAGGGCGCGGTGGCGGCCGTTCCAGATCGAACTGCGGCTCCAGCCAGCCGATAAAGCCGGCCGGTGTATCCACCCGAACCGCCCCATCGGCAACTGCGAGGGTAGCGCCGGAGCCTAGCTCGCTCTCCCAGCGCACCGGGTCGAGCGCCGCGCCTGCAAAGGTGCTCTCGAAGACGACTTCCTCTTGGGCAAATTGCTCGGTGCTCCAGAGGCGAGCGTAGTGCCAGGCGTCACCGGGCAGCAGGGTGAGGACCAGGCCAGCCGTGGCCCAGATGTAGGCCGGCGTGAACTGCCAGGCCAAGAGTATTGCCACGATGATAGCGCTGACGCCGGCTATGACGACCGATCGCACGTAGGAATCGTAGGGGCCATCGGCGATCACGTCATACGTCATGAGCCGCGCTGCTACGGATACGATCAGGAGCAACGCGACTCCGCCGCTTCCCGCGAGGAAAGCCCCCAGGTCTATGCTCGCTGACGCCGGCTCCGTTGACTCTGTCTGTGCTGGAGAAGCTGTCATTATCGCACCTCACGTAGTCGTTCTGTCCACTGTGCCAACTTAAGCCGCCGAAAGCCGATCAGACTCATGCGTGCCAGCAGGAGGCCATGCGACAGCACCCGCACCTTGGAGGCACCATAGGAGCGGCGGCGGTAGCGAATGGGTACCTCGATGAGACTGAGTCCCAGGCGGGCGGCCCCGAACAGGAGGTCGAAATCACCGAATGGATCGAAGTCTCCGAAGTAGGCGCGTCCGGCCGCCAGCCGGTCGTAGGCCTCCTTAGGCAGGACCTTGGCGCCGCAGAGCGTATCCTTGATGCGCTGGCCAAGGAGCCAGGTAAAGATTAGGCTGAAGGCCTTATTACCAACCAGGTTAGCGAAGCGCATCGCCTCGTCTTCCAGAGGATAGAGCAGCCGGCTGCCATTGACGAATTCAGCGATGCCTTCGGCCACAGCCAGATAGAACTTGGGTAGCTCCTCCGGCGAAACGGTCAAGTCTGCGTCGAGAATCATCAGGACATCACCCTGCGCTGCCGCGAACCCTTTCCGCACGGCATCTCCCTTGCCCAGCGCAAGCATGAGGTCTGGCGAGGTCTGCTCAGACGCGGAAGGTGGTAGGCCCGGCGTATCGTCGAGCGGGACGGTATCGTTTCGGGGGACCTGATCAATAAGCGCGATGTCCTTGCGTCCGCGATGCCGCGCCATCTGCTCGCGGATAAGCTCAGGTGTGCCATCGGTTGATGCCCCATCCACAAAGATCAATTCAGTGTGGGTGCCCATCGCCGGCACACGCTCCACACATGCTTCGATGTTGCCGGCCTCGTTGCGGCATGGGACGATGACCGAGCAGGACAGAGGCTTTGGCTGCGGTCGTGGTCGTGGTTGCAGAACCCAATAGAGCACCAGTGCAAGATGACGTAGCCACGATCGGTCGGCCGCTTGGTCCAGCCATGCCTGTACTAGCGGCAACTGGACGGGTGAAAGCATAGCTTGACCACGCTCCACTACATCGAAGTGTGTCAAGCGCAAGAGGTTCTCGATATCGGGGGTGCCGAGCCAGTTCTCGAGACCCACCGGCATCTTCAGACCGACGTTCTCGGCGAATGCCAATGCCGGCCGCCATACGAAATTGTGGCTGATGATAATTACCCGCGTGTCAGGCGTCGCAGCCGCATGGGCCGAGCGCAGAGTCTGCCACACGTCGTCAACGTACCCCAGCGTGTCGGCCAGGATGATGGCGTCCCACGGGGCATCGAGGGGGATCGCTTGCGCGTCGCCCTCGACGAAGTGCAGTTGTGGATAGCGCGAGCGCGCAACGGCGAGGCTGTGCCGACTGATATCCATGCCGACACCCAAGGTTGGCTTCAAGCTGGCCAGCAGGTCGCCGGTATTGCAGCCCAACTCCAGCACGCGACCCTGCGGGAGCACGTACCGGCGGCAAATCTTGCTCAATGTAGTGTGGTAATGGGTAGCGCGGCGTTTCCAAGTAGTACGTTGCCCGGCGTGCTGGTCAAAGGCCGTGGCAACTGCCCGGCGCCGTCGCTGTGCAGCCTCCCAATAAGGAGAGGCGCTGGCACCCACCACCGTTTCCATATCAGCCATCCCAGGCAAGTCTATACTCCAGGCGCTCACGAGTTGTCATCATCAGTGCTCGTGCTAGCGAAGCCACGCTGCGCCGCCGTGGGCGGCAGGGTCGCGCCGTGCTGGCGCCGGAGCAGGTCCGCCACCAATCCTAGCCCGAACAATGGGAGCACAGCCGCCAACTGGAATGCACCAATGGTCCAGAGCACTGCCGTATCTACTAACCAGCCCACTCCAACCCCGATGAATCCTGTGAGGGCGCTGAGTATTGCGAGGACGAGGAAGAGCTTGATCGGGTTGTAGCGCATAATAGCCTGCACGAGTATCTGGGAGGCGCGCAGCGTATCGCGCACGTAGCGCACTTTGCTGCTGCCGATCCGCTGATGGTAACTAATCGGTACGAACTTGACGAAGTAGCCATTACTCAACAGCGCCAGCGTCATGGTCGTCGTGAACGACATGCCGCGACTCAATGGATCCGAGAAGGCCAGCACCAAGTCCCGCCGCATCACCCGCAGACCCGAGTTGACATCGGGGATCGCGGTGCCCGTCACGAACGAGCAGAGAGCGCCAAAGGCCAGCCGGGCCGGAAACTTGAAGAGTGATCCTCGGTAGGCCCGCCCGGTGCGCGCGCCGACGACCATATCGTAGTCCCTGGCCCATTGCAGCAACTCCGGGAGTGTTTCAATCGGGTACGTGCCGTCGGCATCGGTGATGACGATACGCTCATAGCGGGCGGCGAGCACGCCGTCATACACGGATGCACCGTAGCCCGCGTTCTGCGGATGCCGGATGACCCGCACACCGTCTCTTTGCCGTGCGATATCGCCTGTTCCATCGTCCGAGCCATCGTCCACGACGATGATTTCGTGCGGCGCGCCAAGCGCACCAAGCTCGGTCACGAGTCTGTCGAGCACCGGACCAATACCGGCCGCCTCATTGAGCGCCGGTACCACGACCGAGAGGGCGTGCTCGGTCACAGGCGGCTCTTGATCGTCACTCATTTGTTACCCAATTGGGGCGTGCGGAGTGCCGCCACCTCTGCCACAGACCATCGGCCACGACTAGGATGAGGATAATAGGCAGGCCCAAACCGATAATGATATCCAGCCGGGTCTCCACAGAGACCGTGCCGGGCGTAGCATACGGCTCTGCCCAGGAAGACAAAAGCACGGCGATGGCCAAGCCCAAGCCGGCGGGGTCAAACCGGCGCGTAACGGACTGCAACATCTCGACCAATCCTGTCCCTTTGGTCCCCACCATCGCTGCCCTCGCCAAATCGGTGTCCGCCGCCGTGCCCATCAGTACCAGGTCATCACGACCCTACCGTACCGATCAAACAGCCACAACTCCACTATATATCTTCCCGTCTGTATGCCGGGTGTAGCCGGCGCCAGGTCTGCCTCGTGCCAACGCTCGCCGTCAAAATAGCGACTCGCCGTTTTTCCGGCCGTTGGCCGGTAGCTATATCTCCAGATCACTTGGCCGGCAGTGCGATGCTCCGGCTGGCGTTGGAGTTCAACGGTTGTTACCGGCGAGGATTCGAGTTGTTTACGAGTCACCGGCGTGCGAAACCATGCCCCATCTTTCTTCTCCCGGTCTAATGCCGGCAACTGCACGCCGTTGAGGACAACCATCACACCAGCCACCTGTGCCGTGTCCGGAACGTCCAGAAGCACACGGACGACGGCAAGCTCGGTCCGCTCCCATGCTTCCTGCCAAGCTGACGACCGGAGTGGTAAGCGCCAGCGATGCTGAACGAGCGCAGAGTCGGAAGCCCACGCTGCCGATCTGCCGGACGGGCTTACGTGTGTCGTAGGGATAGTGCCGACGGCGAGCCAACCGGTCAGGGCCACAATCGCTATACCTAGAATGAGCGCCGCCCTCCCACCAAGCACGCGGTCAACGGTCAAGATAGCGACCGGGACTAGAAACACCAGAAAGAAGGCGTGGGCAGCCCACTGTGGCCATGGCGGCCTGGCGACTGCAAGCACCGCGGCGGCTACCAGTGGCGGCCCGATACTACGCACGAGCACCAATGGCCAGGTAGCCGGCGCCGTTTGTACGGCCTTACCGCCCATTAGCCAGCAGCCTCCAACACCCACGAAGGTGTCCAGTAGTGGAAGCTGGCATCAACTCCTCCATAGCCGACCAGCGCTGCTACGCTCGGCGCTACCAGCAGCAGCAGCCCGAGTAGGACCACGGCTACTGACAACGCGCCGCGCATGTGCGTTGAACCACGACCCGACAGACGCCAGTTTGCTGTCGCTTGGATCACTTGGCTCAGACTGGCGGCCGCCAGCAGGTAGATCGCCGGATATGCAAAGAAGGCCGTGCGGGGAATAGCGAAGATGATGGCGAATACGACTGACGCTAGGAATGTGGCGAGGCACAGGGCGAGCGTCCATCGGCGCACCCGCGGCCCGGCCACGACGTAACCACACGCAGCGGCCAAGAGCATCGCGCCAGGGAACGCGGCGTAGATGGTGCCGGCACTCGGAACTATGCGTAGCGTGTTGAGAAAAACACTCGGACCGTGCAAGAGCGCCGACCACCACAAGTTCAGAGCAGTCGCAAGTTGGGCACTGTTCAACGTGTCGAACTCCAGCCCTACGACCGTCGTGCCAATGAGCGGCCAAACTTGGGCCCAGCCCAGCACTAGCGCGGAAAGGCCCAGCAAGCGCGTGAACGGCGCCTGTCGCAGCCCATACAACCAGACGAAAGCAAGCAGCGCGAGATAGACCGGATAGATCAGCGAGACGGCCGCGATGAGCCAGCCGGTGTGCAGCCAATCACGCCAGCGGAACGGCGGCCGCAGCACGCCGGACCACTCCACAAAGGCGAGAATCAGCGCCACGCTCGCAAAGCCCAAGAGTGTTGAGACCGGTGTGCCGACCATGAAGCTGAAGCCCTGCCCGGTCGCAGTCAGCGTACCCGCTGTCCAAGCAGCCAGACGACTGCCCAGCAAGCGCCCACCGAGCCAGTACATGGCGAGCACCGCCCCCAGCCACGCGAGTGCATTGAGGGCAACGAAGGATTGATAGTGCCCCATGAGCAGGGAGGCCAGTGCGCCTAGATACGAGTAGCCAGCGCGGCGATCGTAGATGCCGGTGCCTTCAGGTCCCTGCTGACCCTGCATGAACCTGGTCAGATAAAGGAAGGACAGGGCATCGCCGTTGACCGGTATACCGTCCCAGAAATCAACGTAGCCATCTGCCGTGGAAAAGATGTAGTTAGGAATGCGAACTGGTTCGGTGCTATCCACGAAGCCGCCGAAATCGCCGGTACGGGCGGCCGTTTGGGCACCGATCAACACGGCAAAGAGGAGCAGCGGGAGCCAATGACGCGCTCGTTTACCCAAACCGACGCGATTGAAGATGGCGCCAACGAACATCGTCAAGTGTTACAGTTGACTAGGGGCAACCTGGCGGGGCTGCGGCGGCGCAGCGGCCCCGCCAGTCACGACCGTTGTCGGCGATGTCGTTGACGCCATAGAGACAACGAGAATACAGACATGCGGAGGCTGGTCAAGCTCCCCGTCGCTGATGTTCTTGCCTTGGCGAACAGTCAGGCTAGTCGGGCAGCAGCGGCTTGACCGCCTCCATCACCTCACTCAACTCGGGAAAGCGTCTGGTCTGATGCTTCGAGTAGACCAGGTTTCCGTCCACCGAGACCTCGAAAGCGCCGCCAGCGCCGGGTACCAATGCCAAGCTGGCAACCTGCTGCGAGAACGTGTCGAGTAGCTCTTGCGCCGTCCACGCGGCGCGCGGAAGATAGTTTCAAGACACGCAGTATTCGAGCCGGATGTGGGCGCCTGGGGCATCCATCGCCATGTTGCTACCTCCTCGTGGTATTCCGACAAGCCAATCGTACCATGGACGGATCGGCGTTGGGACCGACACTATTGTGACGCACAACGAACAGTCGTGCAACCAAGGCGACAGCGCAGCCGCCGGCAACACCGGTTATCGTCGGCCCGCCGCCGGTATCGGAATGGCCTGTCTTTACCGGCTTTCATCCGCCGAGTTAATCCTGCCTGGTGGCCCACTGATTTGGTAGAATCAGACTGTTCATCCGGAGAGCGAGGGGCGCGTAGTTTGGGGGTCATTGACACGCTGTCGGCCGGTTACGCTGCGGTGAATCGCCGCCTCTGGCTCCTCAGCATTCCCATCGCGTTGGACTTAGTGTTTTGGGCCGGCCCGCGTCTTGGCCTGGACTGGCTTACGACTACCGTCACTCTGCCGCTCGCCACATCGGGCCAAGCGGAAGGCCTCCAAACCGTTCCGGCATCGTTCAACCTCCTGATGCTGCTGGCCATCCACGTGCCCACTTCCGTGGGCCAGGCACTGACCGTGGGAGAAGTGGAGGCGGTCACGGCCGGGGTAGCCGGACCGGGTACCGCGCTGCTGCTTGCCCTAGTGCTCATCCCGTTGGGCCTGCTGGTTGCAAGTGTCTACCTCACCGCCATCGCGCAGATCATTCGGCAACAGCCGGTCAGCCTGGCGGCATTGCAGCAGTCGGTCATCTCAGTATGGGGCCGGGCATTGAAGCTGCACGGGTTGCTGCTCGCAGTTGGCCTAGGCGTGGGAGTGCCGGTGGGAGTGCTGCTCCTTGTCGCAGCGGCAATACATACCGTGCTGGCGATGCTGGTGTTCATCGCGCTGCAACTGGCGATCATATGGGCGGCGATTTATCTCTACTTTGCACTGCCGGCGGTGGTGGTTGGTGAGCACGGCCCCATCGCTGCGATCAGGTCGAGTGTGCAGGTGGTCCGGACAAGCCTGTGGTCTGCATTAGGCCTCATCGCCATCATTCTGGTCGTCAGTGTCGGCATCCCGATAGTTTGGCGGTTGCTCGGTTCGCAACCGCTCGGCACGATGGTTGGCATCGTCGCCAACGCCTACGTGATGACCGGCCTTTCGGCGGCAACCCTGCTCTTCTACTACGACCGCACGCGCGAATCTGCCGCCGGCGTTTCCCAGGATGCATTACCGCCGGCCCCTACACCGTCGGAGTGATGCCGAGACGAGATTGTCACGCATCAAGACACCGAGAGATCGCCTGAAGCAATGAGCAACAGTAGTCCTGCGCCAAACGAGTATGGAGCCGAGCAGATCCAGGTGCTGGAAGGGTTGGAGCCGGTGCGCCGCCGGCCCGGTATGTACATCGGCAGCACCGATCATCACGGCCTGCACCAGCTCGTCTATGAGGTCGTAGACAACAGCGTGGATGAGGCGTTGGCGGGGTCGTGTGATCGTATCCGCGTCGTCGTTCACCAAGACAATAGCGTGACCGTCGTGGACAACGGGCGCGGCATCCCGGTGGACATGCATCCGGAAACCGGCCGGCCGGCGCTGGAAGTCGTGATGACCAAGCTGCACGCCGGCGGGAAGTTCGGCAGCGGCGGCTACAAGGTATCAGGGGGACTGCACGGCGTCGGGGTATCGGTGGTGAACGCCTTGTCGGCGTGGCTGCGCGTGGAAGTGCGGCGCGACGGGCAACTCTACTCGCAGGACTTCGTGCGTGGCGAGCCTCAGTCCGACATGCAGGTGCAGCGTGGTTCCCCCGGCCAGGGCACAAAGATCAGCTTTCTGGCGGATGACACGATCTTCGAGGCCTCCGACTACGAATATCGGACCTTGGTGCAGCGGTTGCGCGAACTGGCCTATCTCGCTGCGGGTCTCTCTATCACCCTGGTGGACGAGCGCAGCGACCGTGAAGTGAGCTTCTGCTTCGATGGCGGGATTATTTCATTCGCGCGTTATCTGAACCAGCACAAGCGTGCTATCCACTCGACGCCGATTAGCATTGCCCGTGAGGTTGGCCTCGATGGCCAATCCACGAACATCGAGATTGCGCTGCAATATAACGACTCGTTCGACGAGCGAGTCTTGACGTTCGCCAATACGGTGAACACCGTGGACGGCGGCACGCACCTGACCGGATTTCGCGCGGCGCTGACCCGGCAGATCAACGACTACGCCCGCAAGAATGGGCTCCTCAAGCCGCAAGACGCGAGTCTGACCGGGGATGATGTCCGCGAGGGGCTGACGGCCGTCGTCAGCGTCATGCTCAGTGAGCCGCAGTTCGAGGGTCAGACCAAGCGCAAGCTCGGCAACGCCGAAGTGCGCTCGCACGTCGAGACCGTCGTCAACGACGAGCTAGGCAACTGGCTGCATGAGCATCCGGACCAGGCCAAGCGCATCATCGAAAAGGCGCTCACCGCGGCGCGCGCGCGGGAAGCGGCCCGGAAAGCCCGTGACTTGGTGATCCGCAAGAGCGCTTTCGAGGGGATGGCGCTCCCGGGCAAGCTGGCCGACTGCATCGAGCGCGATCCGAGCCGCAGTGAGCTGTTCATTGTCGAGGGGGACTCCGCCGGTGGCACCGCCAAACAGGGACGGCATCGGCAGTTCCAGGCCATTCTGCCGCTGCGGGGCAAGATACTCAACGTGGAAAAAGCGCGGCTGGACCGGATGCTCTCCAGCGCCGAAATCCGCGCCTTGATTACCGCCCTCGGCGCCGGCATTGGCGACCAGCTGGAGGAGAGCAAGCTCCGCTATGATCGTGTCATTTGCATGACCGACGCCGATATTGACGGTCAGCACATCCGCACGCTGCTGCTGACGTTCTTTTTCCGCCACATGGCCCCCATCGTCGAGGGCGGACACCTCTATATCGCCCAACCGCCGCTCTATCGCATTCCCTACCGCCAGCGGTACGTCTATGCCTACAATGACGAAGAACGCGAGCAAATCATTGCCCAGCGGGGCCGGCCGACCGGCCAAATCCAGCGCTACAAGGGACTGGGGGAGATGACGGCGGAGCAGCTCTGGGACACAACCATGAACCCGGAGACTCGGCAGTTGCTCCGGGTGGCCGTGGACGATAGCCTCGCCGCTGCCCAAACGATTGACACGCTCCTCGGCCCGGACGTTGCACCGCGACGGCGCTTCATCCTGACGCACGCGAAAGACGTGCGGAACCTCGATACCATCGGGTGATCGAGGCACACGCACTGACGTCCATGCCACTGTCTTCACCCTAGCCTGGCCACGCACACGCGCCGAACCGGCCTTGACGAAACACGAGCGCGTGCCGCACTCTTGAAAGTGAACTGATGAGGGTCATCATCGGACTAGGCAACCCCGGACCGGCCTACCGCAGTACCCGACATAACGTTGGCTGGTGGGTGATCGAGCGCCTGGCGCGGCGCTGGCACGCCGATCCGCCACGCGCCCGGCACCGTGCCGCCGTGGCTACGGCCACCTTCCGCGGCGCCACCGTGCTGCTCGTCAGGCCGCTGACCTACATGAACGAAAGTGGCGCCGCGGTACGCGCCTTGGTTGCGGTCGAGAACCTGGTGACCAGTGACTTGCTGGTGGTATATGACGAACTGGCGCTCCCGCTGGGTCAACTCCGCGTGCGGCCCCAGGGCGGCGGCGGCGGGCACAAGGGACTGGGGTCGGTGCTGGCCGCGCTCGGTACGCAGGCCGTGCCGCGGCTACGAATCGGTATTGGGCAGCCGCCCCCCGGTGGTGACCGCGTTTCCTACGTCCTGGGAGACTTCACGGCCGAGGAGCGTCCGGTGGCCGAAGACGCTGCCGACCGCGCGGCGGAAGCAGTCGAATGTGTCCTGCGCGACGGGCTGATCGCGGCGATGGATCGGTACAATGCTGCGCCCCGCGCGGCGGCCGCCGCGTCGGCAGTTCAGCCCGTTCAGGCGGCGCTATCCGATGCCCCCGGTAAGGATTGATGGCGCAGCCCTGGCAGCCACCTACCATCCTCAGCGCCTTTTGGAGCCGGTCAGCGATCCGATGAAATCCGACGTGGTGCAGACCCAGCGGTCAGGCGCACTCTCCCCGCTGCTTGCGCTGTGGGAAGCCTTGCCCGCCTACCGTGAGCTTGTTGCGGCGCTTGCGGCCGGCGAGTCCGGGCGCCGGGCGCGTGTCGTCGTGCGCGAGGCGGCCAAGGCCGCCGTCCTCGCCGGGCTGCACAGCCAGTTGGGACGCCCCATCTTGATCGTCGCAGCCGACGCTACCCGGGCACAGGAGCGCTACGAAGACCTGCTTGCCTGGAGCGCCGCGTCGTCGCGGGTGCTGCTCTTCCCGGCATTCGATGCCCTGCCCTACGAGCAGCTGCCGGTGCCCGCCGACATGCTCACGCGCCGCGTCGAGGTGCTGATCGCTCTCAGCGCCGCCGGTGGTAGCCAGCCACCACCGCTCATCGTGACCTCCCCGGCAGCGCTGGCAAGCTGGTTGCCGCCACCGTCCGAGTTCGGCAATCGGGTCGTCGTGCTGCGGCTGGGCGAGGAACTGGCGCCGAGCACGCTGCTGGCGGCGTTGGAAGCAGGTGGGTTTACGCGCAGCCCGCTGGTCGAGGTCCCAGGCCAATACAGCCAGCGCGGCGGCATTGTGGATTTCTTCCCCCCCTCGGCAGACGAGCCGGTAAGAGTCGAATACTTCGGCGACGAGATCGATTCGCTGCGGTCGTTCGACCCGACCACGCAGCGCTCGACCGACGCGCGAGATGAGGTAGTGCTGGCGCCGGCCAGCGAGTTGACGGCGTTACCGGTGCGCGGGCGGCGAGCCGCCGCGGCCGTGCGCGCGCTCGACTGGTCCGGAATACGGCCGGAGGTCAAGGAGGAGTGGCAGCGGCAGCTGGCGCTGTTGGAGCAAGGACAGAGCTTTGCCGAGGCGCCATTCTTCGCCGCCTACCTGCTGGAGCAACCCGCTACCCTGCTCGATTACCTGCGGAATGCAGTGGTGATCCTGGACGAGCCGGAGGCCGTCATCGAGACGGTCGAAGAGCTGGCAGCGCGGGCGCAGGAGCTACAGGAGAAGCAAACGGCCAGCGGCTCGCTGCCCCCGTCTTTCCGGGCGGCGCTGGTCGAGCCGGAAACGCTGTGGGTGGACTTGACCGACCGGCCGCACGTGGAGCTGGCCTACCGCGCTCCGGTACCGACCACCGACCGTCGGCTACCGGCCACCGAAGCGGACGATCCCGTACACAACCTGTACGCCTTTGCGCCGCCGCCGAGCTTTGGCGGCAAGGTGCAGCAGGCCGTCAAGCAGGTGCGGCGCTTGCTCCGTGGCGACGGGCGGGTGGTCCTCGTGTCGCAGCAAGCAGCCCGCCTGGCCGAGCTACTGCACGAAACGGGCCTGGTCGTGTCGCCGGCCGACCGGCTGGCCGCAGTGCCGGCGGCGAGTACGCTGGCCCTCGTCGCCGGTACGCTCCCGGAGGGCTGGCAATGCCCGGCACTCAAGCTGTCGGTGTTGAGCGATGCGGAAGTGTTCGGCTGGCTCCGTCCGCGCCGCTTGTTCCAGCGTCGCCGTGCTACAGGGGAAGTCCTGCTCACCGAGCTACAGCCGGGCGACTACGTGGTGCATATTGACCACGGCATCGGGCGCTATATCCGGCTCGTTACGCTGTCCCGCCAGGGTGGCGAGCGCGAGTACCTGCTGCTGCAATATGCCGGCAACGACCGCCTCTACGTCCCGACGGACCAACTCGACCGGGTGGACAAATACGTTGGCGCTGCCGATCAAGAGCCGACGTTGCACCGGCTTGGCGGCGCCGACTGGGAACGGGCCAAGAGTCGGGTGCGTGGCTCCGTGCGCGACATCGCCAAAGGGCTGCTGGAGCTGTATTCGGCGCGCGAGATCGCCACCGGCCATGCGTACCCGCCGGACAGTGTGTGGCAGCGGGAGCTGGAGGAATCGTTCCCGTACATCGAAACGCCGGATCAGGTCGCAGCGATCCAAGCGGTCAAAGAGGACCTGGAGCAGGACAAGCCGATGGACCGGCTCGTCTGTGGTGACGTCGGCTTCGGCAAAACCGAGGTGGCGGTGCGGGCCGTCTTCAAGGTGCTCATGGACGGCAAGCAGGCGGCGGTCCTGGCCTCGACGACGGTGCTGGCTCTCCAGCACTTTCAGACCTTCCGCGAGCGGATGCAGGCGTTTCCGGTCAAGGTAGAGTTGTTGAGCCGCTTTCGCACGCCGAAGGAGCAAGCCGCGGTCCTCGACGGCCTGCGGCAGGGCACGGTGGACGTGGTGGTCGGCACCCACCGCCTCATCCAACGCGACGTGCAGTTCAAGGACCTAGGCTTGATCGTCATTGACGAAGAGCAGCGGTTCGGTGTCGAGCAGAAGGAGCGCCTGAAGCGGCTGCGCCACCACGTAGACGTGCTGACCCTGACGGCCACGCCGATTCCGCGCACCCTGCACATGTCGCTGGCCGGGATGCGGCCGATGAGTGTGATCGAGACACCACCGGCGGCACGGCTCCCGATCAAGACCTACGTGACCCAGACCAATGACGACGCGGTGCGGCACGCCATCTTGCGGGAACTGGACCGGGGTGGGCAATGCTACTTCGTCCACAACCGGGTCCAGACGATCTACATGGCGGCGCGGCGCTTGGCGCAGCTTGTGCCGGAAGCCGATCTGGTGGTCGGCCATGGTCAGATGCCTGAAGATGATCTGGAACAGGTGATGGTGGAGTTCGCCAACGGACAGCACGATGTACTCGTCTGCAGCACGATCATCGAGAACGGTCTGGACATCCCGAACGTGAACACGATCATCGTCAACGACGCCGCGCATTTCGGGCTGGCGCAGCTCTACCAGCTGCGGGGGCGGGTCGGACGCGGCGCGGCGCAAGCCTACGCCTATTTCCTGTACCGGCAGCAACGGCCCTTGACGGCGCAGGCGGAGGCACGGCTCCGCACGATCTACGAGACGACCGACTTGGGCGCCGGCTTCCGCATCGCGTTGAAAGACTTGGAGATCAGGGGCGCCGGAAACCTCCTGGGAGCCGAGCAGAGCGGCTTTATGAACGCGGTTGGCTTCGATCTCTACGTGCGCCTGCTGGCCGAGGCGGTTGAGGAGCTGCGCGGCAAGCGCCGCCTGCCGGAGCAAGAGTTGGTGATAGACTTGCCGCTCGGATCGCGGCTGCCGGACGACTACATCGGCGACCCCGATCTCAAGATACGCCTCTACCGGCGGCTGGCATCCGTGGTGGGTCTCGATGAGGTTGAGGCGATGGAGCAGGAGTTCGCCGATAGGTTCGGCCCGCCGCCGCCGCCGGTCGTGGACCTGCTCTTCAGCCTGCGTATCCGTGCCCTAGCCCGCTCACGCATGCTACGGGCCGTGGAGGCCACCGACCGCGAGTTGATCGTCCGTACCAGCCCGTTCGTCGTCACGGATCGCCTGGCGCTCTACAAGGCCTTTGGGCGCCAAGCGCAGGTCCGCCGGGGAGTGATTACAATTCCCCGCCGCCCGGCAGCGGCGGAGTGGCAGGCCGATCTCCTCCAACTGCTGCAGTTGCTTCGGGCCGTTGGACGCCGGGGCGAGGACGGCCCGGCAAAAGAGACTACAACCGTGGACGCGCGTTCATTAACCACTGAGCGGTCGAGTCTCTTCTCGGAGCTACACGCTGGTGCTCGGCGGGGAGACACGTAGAAGTAGAAAAGCGGTATTGGGGAGGCCCACCTACTCCCAACCTCCCTCTTTCAAGGGAAAGGGCCGGGGATTAGGTGGGGAGTTGATCCCCGTTAAGCAGCCGGCGACCTTTCCAAAACGCGCACAGAAACGATAGGGTAGGAACAGAGGCAACGATGGCAGGGGCAACCAAGCGGCCGGTGAAACGGCCAACCAAGCGAGCGGCAAAGCGGCTGGTGATTGTCGAGTCACCGGCGAAGGCCCGCACGCTCGAACGCTACCTAGGCAAGCGTCACTACAGCGTGCAGGCATCACTGGGGCACATCCGGGACCTACCCAAGAGCGATCTGGGCGTAGATGTCGAGCAGGACTTTGCACCCAAGTATGTGATCCCCAGGGACAAGAGCAAGACCGTGACCGAGCTGGCGCGGGCCGCACGCCAGGCCTCCGGCGTGTATCTCGCCACCGACCCGGATCGCGAGGGTGAAGCGATTGCGTGGCACCTCTTGGCGGCCATCAACAGCCGCGGCGGTGCCAAGGCTCGCGCCGCCGGGCCGGTCGAGGCGCAACGAATCGTCTTCCACGAGGTCACCAAGAGTGCGGTGCAGGATGCCTTTCGGCACGCGCGGGACATAGACGACGATCTCGTGCAGGCCCAGCAGGCGCGGCGCGTGATGGATCGGCTGATCGGCTACAAGCTGAGTCCGCTGCTGGGGGCCAAGGTGCGGCGCGGCCTGTCGGCGGGTCGCGTGCAGTCGCCCGCCCTGCGGATGGTGGTCGAGCGGGAGCGCGAGATCGAGCAGTTTGTGAGCGAGGAATACTGGACCATTGAGGCGCTCCTAGCTCCAGCTAGCACCAACGGGACACAAGAAACCGTGTTCCGGGCGGAAGTGATCCAGCACCGCGGCGAGAAGCTGTCCATCGCGACGGAGGCCCACGCGCAAGCCACGGTCAACGCCTTGCGCGGGATGAGCTTTGCCGTCCAGGAGGTGCGTAAGCGCGAACAGCGGCGCCAGCCGGCGGCTCCTTTCACCACCAGCACGTTGCAGCAAGAGGCGGGGCGCCGGCTCCGCTTTGCGCCCCGCCGCACCATGCGCGTGGCTCAACAGCTCTATGAAGGGTTAGCGGTAGGCAAGGAAGGCCCGGTGGGCCTCATCACCTACATGCGTACCGACTCGACCAACGTCGCTGCCGAGGCGCTGGCAGAGGCGCGGCAGGTCATCGGAGAGCAGTTCGGGAAAGAGTACGTACCCGACAAGCCGCGGCGTTTCCGGACCAAAGCCAAGGCCGCGCAGGAAGCCCACGAGGCCATCCGGCCGACTTCGGCCGCGCGCCGGCCCGAAGCAATACGCTCCCATCTGACCCAAGATCAGTATCGGCTCTACACGCTCATCTGGAAGCGCTTTATGGCCAGCCAGATGGCCGCCGCAGTCCTCGATACGACGCGCATTGATATTCGCGCGACGCCGCTGGATTCGGCCAGTGCGAACGGTAGCGCGGCCCGGGGACAGGTCTATCCCATCCACGCTGCGCCGCATAGCGATGATCGCGCCCGCCCCGACGACTATCTGCTGCGTGCCCGCGGGAGCATCGTGCGCTTTCCGGGCTTCCAGCAGCTCTATGAAGAGAGCCGGGACGAGAACGGCAAGGCGAGCGCGGCCAAAGCCACCGGTGCGGCCGGCCGGCGCACCTCGACACGGTCCAAGGGGGCACCGGCCAAGCAGTCAATCCTGCCGCCCCTCGCGGCCGGCGATCCGCTCACGCTGCACGATCTCAAGCCGGAGCAGCATTTCACGCAGCCGCCGCCGCGCTACAGTGAGGCGAGCCTGATCCGGGCGATGGAAGAGGCCGGCATCGGCCGGCCGAGCACCTACGCCCCCACCGTCTCCATCATCCAGGAGCGCGGCTACGTCGAGCGACGCGAGCGGCGCCTGCACCCCACCGACTTGGGCAACGTCGTCAACGACCTGCTCGTGGAGCAATTCCCCGATGTGGTAGATGCCAGCTTTACGGCCAGGATGGAAGATGACCTTGATCGGGTAGCGGAGGGCGACACGACGTGGGTGCCGGTCGTCCGCGAGTTCTGGGAGCCGTTCGCAAAGGCGGTCGCGGCAGCCGAAGCGACGCTGGAAAAGGTGCAGATCGAGGACGAGCCAACCGATGAGATTTGCCCAGAGTGCGGCCAGCCGATGGTCATCAAGCACGGTCGCTACGGGCGGTTCCTGGCCTGCACCGGTTTTCCGGAATGCCGACATACCCGGCCGCTGCTCACCAAGCTGGGCGTGCCCTGCCCCAAGTGCGGCAACGATCTTGTCGTCCGCCGTAGCCGGCGCGGACGCACCTTCTACGGGTGCAGCGGGTATCCCGACTGCGATTTCGTGAGTTGGCAGCGGCCGGTCGCCGCGCCCTGCCCGCAGTGCGGCGGCCTCCAGACGCAATCGGCCCGCGACAAGCTGACCTGCACCGCGTGCGGCCACACGCACGTGCCGGCCGCTGCCGAGAAAGAAGTCGCCGTCCCGGTTTAGCTCCGGGCCTGGGGGTGTGCTGGCCCCCTCCCTAGCCCTCCCCCGTCCCGACGGGGGAGGGAACACGCCGTACCCTGCCGCAGCGGGGGGTAAGGGGGGCGGAATGACAAGCGCCGGAGATAGATCCATGAGTATCCATCCTCCCGCCGCTCCCCAGCGGCCCAAGGAGCTGACCACCGACGGAGACGTGCGCGTAGACCCGTGGTTCTGGCTGCGCGATATTGACGACCCGGCAGTGACGGAGTACCTGCAGGCGGAGAATGCCTACACTGCGGCCGTGATGCAGCCGACCGACCGGCTACGGAACGACCTCTACGAAGAGTTGCGGGGACGCATCAAGGAAGATGACTCGACGGTGCCGGAGAAAGAGGGGGACTATTACTACTATGTTCGCTTCGAGGAGGGCGCCCAATACCCCATCCACTGCCGCAAGCACCTGACCTTGGCTGCGCCGGAGGAAATCATCCTCGACGTAAACGAGTTGGCCGAGGGCCAGGACTATCTCCAAGTCGGTGTTCTCGAAAACAGCCCCGATCACCAGTGGCTGGCCTACTCACTGGACACCGACGGCTCGGAGAAATTCGTCATCCACTTCAAGAATCTGGCAACCGGCGAGCACCTGCCGGAGACCATCCCCAACTCCTACTACTCCCTGGAGTGGGCCAACGATAGCCGGACCGTCTTCTACGACGTGCTCGACGAGAACCATCGCCCGGTCAAGATACTGCAACACCGGCTAGGCCAAGCCCCCTCCACCGACAAGCTGGTGTACCGGGAGACGGACGAGCGGTTTTTCGTTGACCTCGGCAAGTCGCTCAGTAGGCGATTCATCTACGTGGTCGCCAGCGGCAACAATATGTCCGAATGGCGTTTCCTTGACGCCAACCGCCCGGACGGTCAGCTTACCTTGGTCGAGCCGCGCCGGCCCGACTTCGAATACGACGTGGTAGACCACGGCGACAGATTCCTGGTGTGGCACAATGGCGACGGCGCCAAAGACTTCAAGGTCGCCGAAACGCCCGTTTCGGCACCGGGCAAGGCCAACTGGCAGGACTTTATTGCCCACGAGCCGGGTCGCCCGATCCTGAGCGTGCTCTCGTTTCAAGACCACCTGGCCGTTACCTTCAGGCGGAACGGTCTCCCCCAATTGCAGGTGATAACGCTGCCCGGCGAGGAAGTCCACACCGTACCGTTTGACGAGGAGGACTATTCGCTGCGCGTGAAATCGGGCCGGGAGTGGGCGACCACCGTCCTGCGGTTCACCTACGCCTCGCTGGCGACGCCCGCCACCGTGTACGACTACGACATGGCGACTCGTGAGCGGGAGCTGAAAAAGCGGACCGAGGTGCCGGGCGGGTTTGAATCCGAGCACTACCGGACCCGCCGCCTGTGGGCCACGGCCAGCGACGGGGCCACCATACCCATTTCCGTCCTCTACCGGAAAGATACGCCGCTGGACGGATCAGCCCCCCTGTATCTCTACGGCTATGGCTCCTACGGCGCGGTCATGGAATCGGACTTTAGCTCCAATCGCATCAGCCTGGTGGACCGGGGGTTTGTCTTCGCTTCAGCGCACGTTCGCGGTGGCATGGAGCTGGGCTGGGACTGGTACGAGCAAGGCAAGCTGCTGGACAAGAAGAATACCTTCACCGACTTCATCGCCTGCGCCGAGCAGCTGGCGAGGGAGGGGTATGTCTCTCCCAAGAAGCTAGTAGCGGTAGGAGGCAGCGCCGGTGGGATGCTCATGGGGGCCGTGGCGAATATGCGGCCCGATTTGTTCCGAGCCATCGTGGCCCACGTGCCGTTCGTGGACGTGCTGAACACCATGCTGGACGACACGCTGCCACTCACCACCATGGAATACAACGAGTGGGGCAATCCCCAATCCGGCGAGTTCTACGAATACATCAAGTCCTACTCGCCCTACGACAACGTAACGGCCCAGGACTACCCGCACATGCTCGTTACCGCCGGCCTCAGCGACCCTCGCGTCACCTATTGGGAGCCGGCCAAATGGACCGCGCGGCTCCGTGACCTCAAGACCGACAACAAGCTCTTACTCCTGAAGACTCACATGGACTCGGGTCACGCTGGCGCCTCCGGCCGATTCGAGCGGCTGAAAGAAGTGGCCCTGGAATACGCCTTCATTCTCAAGGTGCTGGGAATGGCCGGAAAATGATCGGTCCGCTCGCTACTGGGACCGTAGCTCGCGCCATATGGCTTGCAGCAGGAAGAGCGCGCGCAGGTGTAGACCGGTAGCGGGATCGAGCTGCAACGGGTACGTCTCACACAGTACCGCCAGCGCGGCGCGGGCGATCTCCTCGAACGGATAGTCCGGTGCTGCTGTGGCCGCGGCGCCGACTACCTCGGCCACGTGCTCGGTGATCTCCAGACTCTCCCGCAGGAAGCGCGTCGCGGCCGGCCCGCGCCGCACCGCCGCCTGCCGACCTTCACGGTCGAGGAAGTTGTGTCCCATGCAGAGGGCGGCCGGCTCCAGCTCGATGATGCGTGCGATGCTGGCGCGGTAGTCGGCGGCACTGGCAAAGACGAGCGGGAAGCTCCCGACCTGGCTCCCGAGTCCTTGCACCCCATCGCCGGTAAACAGCAGCCGGCGCTCCGGCCACCAGTAGCCCACGAGGCCATGGGCATGGCCGGGTAGATGGATGGCCTGCAAGACGATGCCGCCGCCGAGATCAATCTCCTGCTCGGCGGTAAGCCAGACATCAACCTGTGTCGGCAGCCCGATGTTGTCGGCGAACTGCCCGGTGTAGGCCGTCGCCAGCGCCGCAAAGGCCGGCAATTCTGCTACCAGGTCCCGGTAACTGCGCGTGTGGGTGGCGATGTCGTGAAAGAAGCGCTCCTCCGCCGGGTGCGCCACCACCTGCGCGCCGCTGGCGATGCCACGCAGCGCCTCGTTGCCGCCCATGTGGTCCCAGTGACCGTGGGTATTGAGGATGAACCGCGTGTCGGCCAGGTCCAAGCCGGCCGCCGCCAGCGCCGGGCCGATCACCGCTCTCGGCGAAGCGCTTACGCCGGTATCAATGATCGCCGGCTGCGGCGCCGCGATGAAATAGGCCATGACCTGACTACCCGCCGCGAACGGGCAGGTAATCCGCCACACCCCGTCCAACTCCTGCACGGCTGCGTTTTCTGACATGCATCCTTCCTCGGAAGCCAGCCGGACCGTAACATTAGGCCGGGGCAGCGTCAAAGCATAAGCGCCTAGGCATCCGTTTACTGACCGGAGGGTGGTGCGAGGCCAACCAGCCCGAACAGTGCTGGCACGTCCAGGTGAGATCGCAGGAGGTCCGCTAGACGGTCGTATTGCACCTCCGGCGTCGTCATCGCGGGCGTTGCTGCGGTCAACTGTGCATCCAAGCCGCGTTGACGCGCCAGCCAGGTGATGAGCGCGTGGCGCACCGGCTCATCTTGGAAAAGGCCATGCAGATACGTGCCGATAATCGTCCCGCTCGTGCTCAGACAGCCATCCGCGTAGCACACTTCTCCATCTATGACAGAGAACGGTGCCAAGTGTTCCGCCAATGTGCTCGGGGCCGCCTGTGAATGACCCATGTGGATTTCATAAGCGCTGAAGTCTGCTCCACGCGCGCCGGCCAGTGGACCATGTTCGGCTGTGACCCGCGCACGAACCTGTCTGGTGCGTTTCTCGGTGGCAAAGGTCGTCACCACCGGTAGGAGGCCGAGTCCAAGCGTCTCGCGCTCCTGGGACTCGACGCCGTGGGGATCAAGAATGCGCTCTCCAAGTAGCTGGTAGCCACCGCAGATGCCGAGTACCGGCACACCGGCGGCCGCGAGACCGATGATGCGCGCATCAAGCCGACTGGCGCGCAGAAACCGAAGATCGGCCACAGTAGACTTGCTACCGGGGATGATGAGTGCATCCGGCCAGCCGAGGTCGGCGGCCTGCTCGACGTAACGCAGCCGCACGCTCGGCTCGGCGTCCAACGGCGCGAAGTCGTCGAAGTTGCTGATGTGCGGCAGCCGCACAATGGCGATGTCGAGTTGCGTCGCGCCAGTCTCACCGTCAACAATCTGCCGCTCGTCGAGCGCCACCGAATCCTCGTCGGCAATCCGAATGTCACGGTAGTAGGGGAGGACACCCAGGGTGGGGATGCCGGTCCGTTGCTCCAGGAAATTCAATGCCGGCGTGAACCCCGCTACATCGCCGCGAAACTTGTTGATTACGAAACCGCGCACCAATGCCTGCTCGTCCGGCTCCAGCAGTTCTATTGTGCCGACGAGCGCCGCCAGGACACCGCCCCGGTCAATGTCGCCAACCAGCAGGACCGGCGCCTGGGCATAGCGAGCGACGCGCATGTTCACGATGTCGCGCTCCCGCAGGTTGACCTCGGCCGGGCTGCCCGCGCCCTCGATCACGACAACGTCGTAGGCGGAGCGCAGTGTATCGAGACTTTGAGTGACGATGTCCCATCGCTCGGTATAGCGGCGCGCATACTCTGCAGGATCCTCCGTACTGACCGGCCGGCCCAAGAGCACAACTTGGCTGCGACCGCCGGCCTCGGGTTTGAGCAGGATGGGGTTCATCTCAATGGTCGGTGCTACACCGGCCGCCGCGGCTTGGACGGCCTGCGAGCGGCCGATCTCGCGGCCGTCGGGGGTGGCATACGAGTTGAGCGCCATGTTCTGGGCTTTGAACGGCGCCACGCGATAGCCTGCCTGCCTGAACAGCCGGCACAGCCCGGTTACGAGCACGCTCTTGCCCACCGACGAGGCGGTGCCTTGCACCATCACGACGCGGGCGAGCGAGCGTTGAGCCATCATGCTCCGTATATCCATCCGCCGTGCTGGCACCATACATGACCACGGCAGAGGCCGGTGCGTGCCGGAATGGCGAGGAGCCGGCAGTTCTACTTGGCTGCCGGTGGCCGCCGGAAGTCGAGTAAGTACTCGAACGTCGTGCCCATCGTGATGTAGTTGCTCGGCCAGCCGAAGATGCCGACCCGGTTCACGATATTGGTCCGATCCCAGATGATCGTGTTCCGTAGCTCGTAACCCACCTGCCGCAGCGCCTCGACCACCGCGATGTGGATGGTGATGCGCTGATTCTCCCACCACATGTCGGGCACGTTGATGACGCAGTGACCGCCGGGGCGCAGCAGTGGGAGCAACGAGGCAAAGATTGCTCCTATTTCTTCGGTATAGCGGTCGAGGGGCAGGGTGCCGAGGTCCCGAGGGTCCTGCGAGTATTGCTCCACCTTCAGATATTGGTCGTTCCGGCGGAGGTCGCCGCGCCTGCTCTTGTTTTTCCGCCGGCGATTGAGCAGATTGGCATAGGGCGGCGAGGTGAGGACGAGCGCCACGGACTCCGGCCGGAGTTGCTCACGAATCGCCCGCGCGTCGGCAACGAGCGCCAGTTGGCGCGTATCGTCACGGCGCTCGGCCGCAGCCGCCAGCCGTTCTTGGGCCGCTGCCACGTAGCCGGGCTGGAGATCGTAGCCGACGGCGTTGCGCTCCAGGTCCTGCGCTGCGACCAGGGTGGTGCCGCTGCCGACAAACGGATCGAGCACCAACTCCCCACGATGGGTGAATAGCTCGATGACCGCCCTGGCTAAGGCGATGGGAAAGGTGGCCGGGTGGATGCGCTTATCTCGCACGTCGCGCGATTCATAGGCGAACCGCCAGACTCCGATCTGTCGCTTAATCCACTCCTTGGCCGTCAGACAATTGAGGTGCTTGGGCGGGCAATCGCAGATGCGGTCCATACCGAGGTCGCTCGGCAACGGCCCGGAGGCAGGAGGCGCGGCGGCTAGACTAGACATAAATAACAGGTCCTTGAAGCTGAAGTACCGGACGGGATGTCGGGTCAACTCAGTTTAGAAATAAAGTTCTAGGAAGGCAAATCGGGAGCGGCGCCCGGTTGAAGGCCGGAGGATCAGTCGAAAAGGATGTGGCTGGCCATCGCGTGACGACCGCCGGCGCAGAGGCCGCATTGGCCTGGCAAGACTCCCTGACTTAGAACTTCTCGGTTTCAACCACTTTCCGCCACATGAACTGCACGATGAGGCGCAGGATGGCTGCAATCGGCACTGCGAGGAGCATGCCCATGATTCCGCCGAGCACGGCGCCGGAGAAAATGGCGAACATGGTGAGCACCGGGTGCAGCTTCACCACCCGGCCGACGACGTTGGGGATCACGAAATAGTCCTCGGCGTGGCGCAGCACGAAATACACGAACGCGATCACGGCTGCGTACACGACCGGCGTCCAGCCGAAGGGCGGCGTCTGCCCAAACGAGACCAGCACGGCTAATCCGCCGGCCGTGATGGGGCCAATGTAGGGGATCAGCTCGAGGAAGCCGGTCGCAATGGCCAGCACAAGGGCGAACCGCACGTCGAGGATCGTGAGCGCAATGTAGGTGACGGTGCTCATGATGGCAACGAGCGCCAACTGACCGTAGATAAAGCGCACGACGATCCGGTCAATCCGCTGCGCGAGGGGGCCGAACTCCATCCGAAAGCGGGCCGGAATGTGGCGCCGGCCGAACTCACTAAGGCGGTTCAGGTCAATCAGGAGGTAGAACGTGGCGACCAGCGTCAGGAGGAAGTGCAGGATGACCTCAAGTGCCTCGACCGCCGTTTCCAGGAGCCGGCGAGTCCCCTCAGTCACGAGCTCGTTGACCGCGGGGCCGATGTCGGCGACCAACGGCTCGATGTCTATCTTGAAGCCGAGCACCATGATGGAGTCGGTTGAAGCCAAGAGAGCGACGGTCTGATCCACCAAGCCGGGCAGGGCCTCGCCAAGGTCCTGGATTTGACCGAGCAAGAGCGGCGAGGTCGTCACCCACAACCAGGCAATGGCCGAGCCAAGCGCCACGTAGATGATGGTGACGGCCACGATGCGCGGCACCCGCAAGTACCGGCAAACCAGCTTGACGACCGGATTGAGCAGATAGGCCAGGATCAGCGCCCAGAGGAAGGGTGCGACGATCCCGCGGACGGCAAAGAGGAAGACCACTGCCGCCGCGATCAGCGCCCAGAAGACGGCAATGCGCCCACGCGGCCCAAGTGTCCATCCCTCGGGTGGCCGTGGTGGCGGGGCCGGCTCCGCTGGTGCGCCATCACGGCGCGGGCGGGCCGGCGGCGGCCGCCGCGAGCCAACTACTCTTGATGACCGGACCGAAGCACTGCGACCGGTGGTCCGTAGCTCTGGGGGAGACGATGCGGTCACTTCGCGCTACCACCTAGGCATTACGTGTGCGAGGCGATGGACCGGGGAGAACGGATGAAACTCCATCCTAAGGGAGGTATTACTACGAGGATAACACGCGCATGGCGCTACCATCAACCGTTCCCGGCCG
This sequence comes from Chloroflexota bacterium, assembly GCA_022826725.1. Taxonomy (GTDB): domain Bacteria; phylum Chloroflexota; class UBA11872; order UBA12225; family JAJDUF01; genus JAJDUF01. The sequence goes on along the minus strand of JAJDUF010000012.1, from coordinate 223,472 downwards.
GCGCCGGATGCACCGCCTCCCCACCTGAACGAATCCGGGGGCGTAGAAGTTGTGTAGCGCGGGATTAGCTGGACGCATTGCCGGTGGTTGACGCTGCCGCCGCTTGCTGGGTCGGCGCGACAGCAGTGGCGGTCCGACCGCCTCGCCGCGACCGGCGGTTGCGCTTGCGCGTACCCTTTCCCTTCGCCGGCCCACCTGGCGTCCCCTTGCGATTGGGAGCTTGGATCGCATAGACCCCGGTCACGACGTGCCCCCGCACGTCCGGCAAGAAGTCGAGTGCAATCCGGCCCTCGCGCAGCAGCTGGCGGAGGTATTGCGCCCCGCGATTGGGTAGCCCGATGTACACGACGCCGTGCGTGGTCCGCAGCGGGATGGCCGCCTCGCTCTCCAGACTGAACTGGCGGCGAATATCCGCCACGCTGGCGTAGGGGCGGCTCTGGATGTACCCCCACAGATTGCCCTTGGTCACGTTCTTGGCCATCACGGGGAGTATACGCGGCTTTACCGGTCGGTGGCAGCCAGCCCCCGTGGTCATTCGCGCGAAAGCGAGGATCGAAGACCCGCAGGCCCGTCGGATTCCTGCTTGCACGGCAATGACGGAGCCGGGGTACTTCATAGCAGCGCCGCGATGCGCTCGTACACGGCAGTGAGGAGCATGGCTACCTGCTCGCCCAGGACCAGCAGCACGACGACCACCGTGACGGCACAGAGGCAGATGACGAGCACGTACTCGACGACGCCTTGGCCGTGCTGGGAACCCGGCGTGTCACTTGAGTGCAGCGGCGTAGGTGCGCGGGGAGGCACTACGAGGGTCGCTCCGGGGGACGACGACTCACCGCCGGCGAACGACTCTCAACCGGCCGCGCCGCGACCACCGGGCTGCCTGTCGCCGAGCCGTTGCGCGCGCGCGCCTTGGCTTTGGTGGCCAGCTCGCGCTCCTCTTGCTCCAGGGCCGCGAGCTTGTCGAACTGCCGGGTGCGGCGGTAATAGGCCCAGCGCTTGTACCGCCCTATCTGCTCCGAATACTCGCGCCAGTCGTGCGAGTATTCATCCCGTGGGGCAACGGGAGCATTCGGGTCGTCCGGGGTAATCAGGAGGTTATCGGCGTACTTCAGGAGCATCCTGGCCGCCTGCACACAGATGATAAAGGCGCCCAGCGCCGCCCAAAACGCATAAGGGCCGAACCGAAAGCTCCAAAACTGCGACAGAAGGAAGAAACAGACGATCAGTGCCAGGGGCGCAAAGGTCAGGGCGGCGAACGTGAGCAGGAAGGCGATCATGGGGCGTGCGACGTCGCGCATCGGCAGAACGCCTCCTCCCCCGGCCCCAAAACTCACCAGCCGGCCGGCGGGATACCGTTGCCATTGTAAGCGGCCGGCGCCGGCCGGTCAACACATGATGGCGACGGAGGGAGTGGAAATGCGCCTTGGCCTAGCCCAAAAGGGGCCGGCTTCCGTCAGCGGCCACCCTCTTCGCGCGGTAGCTGCGGGAGCAGCGGCGCTCGCTCGCTCTCGATGGGCGGCAACTGCGGCTGGACCTGCGCCCTAGGGACGACGTTAATCGAAATCTGATCCCAGCCATCCGCTCCGTCGGGTAGCGATGCCGTGTGCTCGGACGGCTGCACGTTGCCATCGCCGTCGGTAGCCCGCACGAGCAAGCGATACGATCCGGCCTTGGGCCGCCACGGCACCGTCCACAGCGACCACGCAAACTTGGAGAGCGGCGGTCGTATGTCGGCAGTCATCCACGTCCGCGCTTCATCGGCGCTCACTTCGACCTTGGAGATGCCGCGCGGCCCGGCGAACGCCACACCGCCAATGATGTGCTCCGTGTCGGCCGCGATGCGTGAGGCGTTCTCCGGCACGTCAATACGCGACATGGTCTTGACGGTGGCAATGTCACTCCAGCCCCGCTTTTGCCAGAAGCCCGTGTAGTCGTGGTCCACCAACTCGATCTTGGTGATCCACTTGACGTTCTTCATGCCGTAAATCTCCGGTATCAGCAGGCGGATAGGGAAGCCGTGCTGCGTGGGGAGCGGCTGGCCGTTCATTTTCCAGACGAGCATCGTGCCCGGGTCCATCACCTTCTCGAAAGGAAAGCTGTCGGCGTAGTTATCGGCCCCGTGAACCACAACGTCCTGGACCCCGGTGCCGATTCCGGCGGTGTCCAGGAACGTCTTCAAGGGCAAGCCTTCCCATCGCGCATTGCCGATGTATTCGCCCCCCACCGGGTTACTAATGCAGATGAGCGTGTGGATCTGCTCGCGGGTGGGCATCTCCAAGATGTCGTTGTACGTGAGCGAATAGGGCCGGTCCACCAGTCCGGCGATCTCCAGCTTCCAGTCCTCTGCGTCAACGGTCGGGTCTCTGAAGTTCTTGGAGACGGTGTAGTGATCGTCAATGGGCGTGATTTCGGACTGCATCCCCAGGGCACGGGCATCCCGGCCACCGCCCCCGCCGCCGCCCATGGTCAACATGTTGCCCCCGAATGAGCGCGTAAGGAACTGCCAGAGACCGATGCCGGCGACGATGAGCACGCCACTCCAGGCGATCTGGACGAACGTGGGGCGGCGGGCCTGACGCTGACCCGGCGCCGCTACCGGCGCGGTCGAGGGTGTCAGCGCCGGGATGCCCAGCGTTGTCTGCAACGCCACCAGCGTCAGGCCGAACGTGGCGACACCGACGAGGCCGGTGAAGAACTCCAACCCGCGATTCTGGACGGCCGGCAGGAGCAGCCACAACACGAGCCAAAAGATGGTCGGCAGACCACCGGCGAGGAACCATGTCTCGTGCGCCCGCGACGTGAGCCGGCGGCGCTGGCGCCGGATCGTCACCCCGAGGCCCCAGAGCGTGCCCAGTAAGAGCTGCCCGCCGAGCAGCAGCGTGTAGCCGAGCGGCTTGAGCGCCTCGCCGAACGTGGCGATCCCGTCGGCTTGAGCACTGACCGGCGTAACCGTCGGCACCCACTCCGCGATCAACTCAATCGGCATGAAGGCCTGAAATGCAAAGCGCAAAAAGAGCATCACGGCCGTCGCGCTGAGGACGGCCAGCAATCCGACCGCCAAGCCCGGCCAGACCGGCTTGGTGTTGATCCGAGCGGTGTTGGCGCCGTTTCCGGGTCCCGCGCCACTATCCATTACAGTGCCTCCTCACTCCCACAAAGACCATGGTTGCCCAGTCTTAAATTCAGTATACACAAGGTAGCGGCGGACGGTGTGTAAGGGACCTAACAGTCGGCGGCCACTACCGGGCTGCCGCGACGGCGCGGCGGGCCGCCTCGGCCCAGCGCAGCACCTCGTCGCTCACGTCCAGGCGGCGACAGGCCGCGCGGTCATACCAGCCGAGACCTTGCCCGGCGCTCTCGCCGCCCAGGGACGGCGGTACCGGATCGCGGGGCACGGCGGCATAAATCAGGTCAATGTGCTGGTGGTGAGGGGCTGGAGGAATGTCCTCCAACTGGATGCCCAGCGGGCGGCACAGCCGCTGCGGACCGGGCGGCGCGGGCTGTGGATCGTCGGACGTGTCCACCAGCACAATGTCGAGGCCCGCTTCTTCCTTCGTCTCGCGGATCGCGGCTTCATCGGGTAGCTCACCCGGCTCGACGTGTCCGCCCGGCGGCAGCCACATATCCAGCTTCTTGTGCCGATGCAGGAGCACCGCGCCATCATGGACGACGAACACCGCCACGGTGAACTCGCGCTCCGGGCAGGCGCGCGCCTCAGCCTCGACCGGTCGTAGTGTCGTCATGCTCACCATCAGTGCGAGAGGGTGTCCCTATGCCGGCGCAGCCAGGATAGCGGCCGCGTAGTCCTCGGCATTGTCCTCGGGGTCGTAGCCTAACTCGCGTTGGGCACTGGTGATGTCCCAATAGCGCCGCGTATTGCCGGAGATGGCGTTATACACCCCAAACGGGATGCTCGATTCGATGGACCGCCAGGTGAGCTGGGCCATGTCGCGGGAGCTTAACCAGGTCGCCAAGGTGCGCGGCGCCGTGGGCTGCGATACGAACGAGCCGATGCGGAGGCAGATCACGCGCAACCCGAAAGCGTCGGCATAGTAGCGTCCCAGCGCCTCGCCGAACGCCTTGGACGCGCCGTAGTACCCGTCCGGGCGCACGGGCAGCAGCTCCGGCCGCTGGGGGACGCCGTCCTTCTCGTACATGCCCATGACGTGGTTGGTGCTGGCAAACACGACGCAGTCCACCCCGCACCGATGCGCCGCTTCGTAGATGTTGTAAGCGCCGACGATATTCTTGGGCAGAATGGACGACCACGGTGCCCCGGTGTTGGGGTCCGCGGCGAGATGGACGACGGCATCCATCCCCTCACACGCAGCCTCCATCTGCGCCAGGTCCGTGATGTCGGCCACGATCACTTCATCGCGGCCCTGCTGCGGGAGGACGGTGCGATGGTACATCAGCCGGAGCCGATACCGCTGATGTAGCTCGTCGCGCAGCGCCTGCCCGATGACCCCCGCGCCACCGGTAATGAGCACACGCTTGGGCGCACTGGGCGTTTCGGCCATCGTCAACGCTCCGTTCTCGGTGTGGTCGAGTAGATAGCGAAATGTCAGCAGGCATCATAGCAAAGGGCCGTGAACAGTAGCCCACGTCCACCGCGCAGCGGACGCCACGCTACCTGTTATAGTGGACAGCACCGCTGATCGAGAAAGGACCGCCCCATGTCCGTGCAAGCACCGCAGACTACCGATCGTTTCTTCGCCGAGCAGTACGGCCTCGGCACCGCCGAGCTTGGCCGCCTGCTCGATCTGGCGTTGGGTCGTGGCGGCGACTATGCCGACGTGTTCGCGGAGTACTCGCTCCACCGCAACATCAACTTCGAGGAAGAGACCATCAAGTCGGCGAGTGCCAGCACGGCGCAAGGGGTCGGCGTGCGGGTCGTCAGCGGCGATGCCATCGGCTATGCCTACAGCGAGGATTTCGCCTGGTCGAGCCTGCAACGGGCAGCACGGACCGCTGGCAATATCGCGCAGGCGGGCGGTCAGCACGCGCCGATTGCCGTCGCAACGGTACCGCTCCCCGACTACTATGCAGTGGCTAGTCCCGCCGTCAACGAGCCGGCCGAGGCCAAGCTGGACTTGATCCGGCGCGCCGATAGCACGGCGCGGGCCTACGCGCCGACGATTACTCACGTCATGGTGATGTTTGCCGAGGAAGAGCGCCGCACCATGGTCGCGACGAGCGAGGGGGTTCTGGCAGCGGACGTGCAGCCCCGGGTGACACTCGCCTTGCAAGTCGTGTCCGAGCGCAACGGCGACCGGCAGAGCGCGTTTCAAGGGAGTGCGGCGCGAGAAGGGTTGGCGTACTTCACCGACGAATACTCCCCCGAGGAGACGGCCCGCGAGGCCGCGCGGATGGCGACGACGCTGCACGACGCCGTGGACGCGCCGGCCGGCGCGATGCCGGTCGTGCTGGGGAACGGCTGGTCCGGTGTCCTGTTGCACGAGGCCGTCGGCCACGGCTTGGAGGCCGATTTCAACCGCAAGCGGACCAGCCTCTACACCGACCGCGTCGGAGAGCAGGTCGCCGCCCCCGGCGTGACCCTGATTGACGACGCCACGCTACCCGGCTACATCGGCTCCCTGAATATGGATGACGAGGGCACGCCGGGCCAGCGCACGGTGCTCATCGAGGACGGCGTGCTCGTGGGCTACATGCACGATTGGATCAGCGCCCGGCACTTCAATACCGACCGGACGGGGAACGGCCGGCGCCAGAACTATCACCACTACCCGGTCCCGCGCATGACCAACACCTACCTGCTCGGTGGCGAGGTGGACCCCGATGAGATCATCCGCTCCGTGGACAAGGGTGTGTACTGCGTCAACTATTCCGGCGGACAGGTCAACATCAGCAACGGCGACTTTGTGTTCAGCACCGTCGAGGCGTATCTCATCGAGGGTGGCAAGCAGACGGCGCCGCTCAAGCACACCAGCCTGATCGGGAACGGTCCGACGCTGCTCCAAAACGTCACCATGATCGGCAGCGATCCCGACATCCCGAAGCGTACCGGGACGTGCGGCAAGGAGGGCCAGGGCGTGCCCGTTGGCGCTGGCTGCCCGACGCTGCTCGTCTCGGAGCTGAACATCGGTGGCACGCAGCAATAGGACAAAACGCTCAAGCAGTCAGGAGTACGTGCGATGTCCGTCAATGGCGCAGACCTCACCGAACAGGACTACCTCGACGTGGCAGAAGCGGCCGTGGCCGCGGCCCGAAAAGCCGGGGCCGAGGAAGCGGAGGCCGCCGTCGGCGCCGGCAACGACTTTTCGGCGACGGTCCGGCAGGGCAAGACGGAAAAGCTGCTCGAATCCGGCTCCAAGGGGGTGTCGCTGCGGGTGTTCGTCGGTGGACGAGCGGCCTCGGTCTCCACAAGCGACTTTTCCCCGGCAGCCATCCGCCGCGCGGCGAGCGACGCCGTGGACCTGGCCAAGATCAGCGACCCCGACGAGTATGGTGGCCTGCCGGACGCCGGCTTTGGCCTATCCGCCGATCCCGACGATCTGGAGACGTATGATCCCGCGACCGCCACGTTGACCCCGGAGCGGCTGATTGACTGGGCCGGGCGCGCCGAGCAGGCTGCGTTCGACGCCCACGCTCGCGTGACGAACTCGGACGGCGGGACGGCAGGGCGCACCACGATGCGGGTGACGCTGGCCAACAGCCACGGCTTTGCCGCTTCCTATCGGCGCAGCTCCTGCGGTATCGGGATTGAGGCCATCGCCGACGACGAGGACGGCAAGAAACGCAACGGCTGGTGGTGGAGCAGCCATCGGAGCGCCAGCCAGCTCGAGTCGCCGGAGGCGGTAGGGCGCACGGCGGCCGAGCGCACGGTGCGGCAGTTGGGCGCTCGCCAAGCCCCGACCGGCGCCGTCCCGGTCGTCTGGGACGTGACCGTGGGGCCGGCGCTGCTGGGCATTTATGCCCGCGCCGCCGACGGACACGCGGCCTATCGGCGGTCAACGTTCCTGCTCGGACGTGAGGGTGAGACTATCGGCTCGGCGAGTGCGGTCATCGTGGACGACCCGACGCGCCCCGGGCTGCCCGCGAGCCGGCCCTTCGATGGCGAGGGCCTACCCACGCAACGCAACGTGCTCTTCGATGCCGGCCGGTTCACCGACTTTCTGCTGGACACGTACAGCGCCCGCAAGCTGGGCAAGACCAGCACCCACAGCGCCGGACGCGGCGGCGCGCTGACGACCGTGACCACGTCCAACTTCTTTATCGAGCCGGGCACCCATACCCCGGATGAGATCATCGCCTCGGTAGATCAGGGACTCTTCCTCACCGACCTCATCGGGTTTGCCGAGAACATCACCACGGGCGATTTCTCGCGCGGCGCCGGCGGCATCTGGATCGAGGGCGGGCGGCTGACCTACCCGGTGAGCGAGATCAACGTCTCCGGCCACCTCGCCGAGATGCTGGCCAACCTGGACATGGTGGCGAACGACCTCCAATTCCGCAGCGGCACCGCCGCGCCAACCTTTCGTATCGGCACGATGATGGTCAGTGGCCAGTAGGCGTCGCCAATCCGGCGCGGCCGCCCGGTTGCACGAACGAGGAGAGAACGACCATGGCTTCCGTGAGCAGCGCCGAATCGGTCATCGAGGTAGACCGTCTGACCAAACACTACGGGGCGGTGGTTGGCGCGCAGGACCTCTTGTTTACCGTGCAGCGCGGTGAGGTCTTTGGCTTCCTCGGTCCTAACGGGGCCGGGAAGACGACCACCATCAGGATGCTGCTCGATGAGATCAGGCCGACCGCGGGCCGGGCCGCGATCCTGGGACTCGATACCCACGCCAAGTCCGTCGAGATACGCCGGCACCTCGGCTACATTCCGGGCGATCTGGCGCTGTACCCCAACCTGACCGGTCGAGACACTCTCACGTACTTTGCAAACTTGCGCGGCGGTGTGGATTGGTCATACGTCAACGAGCTTGCCGAGCGGCTCGACGCCGACCTGTCCAGAAAGGTGGGGAACCTCTCCTCCGGCAACCGTCAGAAGGTTGGGGTGATCCAGGCCTTTATGAACCGGCCGGATGTGCTCATCATGGACGAGCCTAGCTCCGGTCTGGACCCGCTGATCCAACGCGAGTTCCAGAACATGGTGCGGGAAGTGGCTGCCGATGGACGGACCGTGTTCCTCTCCAGCCACACGCTATCGGAGGTGCAGCGGGTCGCCGGACGGGTCGGCATCATCCGCCAAGGTCGGCTCGTCACCGTCGAGTCCGTCGCCGATCTCCGGTCGAAAGCAATGCGGCAAGTCGAACTGGAGCTGGACTCGCCAGCGGAGGCGGCTCTGTTCGCGGCCGTGCCGGGGGCGCGTGAGGTGACGGTCGAGCACAACCACGTTCGCCTGTCGTTCGACGGCGACATGGGCGTACTCCTCCAAGCCGCGACTGGGCTGCACACCATCGTTGACATCACTACCAACGAGGCCGACCTCGAAGAGATCTTCCTCACGTACTACCACGATGAGGAGGTGACGGACTGATGTTGACCAACGTCTTCACCAAAACGCTCCGGGACCGCTGGCTGGGCTGGACCATCGCCGTCGTCTGCCTCATGCTACTCATCCTGTACGGGATGGCGGTCTACCGCCAGATTGACCTTTCCATCCTCACGTCAATGCCGGAGGCCTATGTCGCGCTCATCGGCATCCGCGAGGACGTTGACGCGGGCGGCCTCGCCGTCCAAGCCATCCACGGCCTCTACGGCGCCATCACCCTGGCAGCAATGGCGCTGGCGCTGGGTGCATCCTCCATCGCTGGCGAGGAGCGGGACGGGACCATGGGCATCCTGCTCGGCAATCCCAAGGGCCGGACCTACGTGCTCGTCTCCAAAGCCGGGGCCATGGTGCTGCTCGCGGCGTTGAGCGTGCTCATCTTGTGGGGCGCGGTCTACGGCATCGCAGCCATGCTCGGCGTCGAGATCGGCGGCCTGGACGTGGAAGCGCTCTCCCTCCACATGTTCGTCAACGTCCTCTTCTACGGCTTGCTGGCGATGGCCGTCAGCGCCTGGACCGGCAACCGGGGGGCGGCGGCCGGTGTCACGACCGCGGTGCTGGTCCTGTCGTTCTTTGCCGTCGGCTTGCTGCCACTCATTGAGGACCTGAAAGAACTGGTCAAAGCGTTCCCGTGGTACTACTTCGACGGTAGCGAGCCAGTCTACAACGGTATCAACTGGGGTCATCTCGGTGTGCTGCTGGCCGGCGCTGCGATTTTTGGCGCCATCGCCGTGATCGGTGTCAATCGCCGCGACCTGAAGGGGCAGTCCGTCGGTGTTACGCTGATAGATCGGCTGCGCGGCAATCCGCTGACCAGGAAGGTCATCGGCCAGCTGGCCGGCTCGGCCCGCGTCTCCTCGATCTGGCTCAAGGCAGCCTCGGAGTATCAGGGGCTGCTGCTGGTCACGGCGGCGGTGATGTTCCTCATGATGGGCGTGATGATGGGGCCTTTCTACAAAGCCATTCCCGAGGAAACCCTGACGGCTTTCGAGAGCCTCCCGGAAGCCCTGATCGCGCTGGCCGGCGGTGGTGACATCAGCACCCCGGAGGGCTGGTACCAGATCGAGACGTTCGGCCTGATGGCGCCGGTCTCGGTCATGGTGGTCACCATTGCCATAGGGGCCGGCGCATTGGCCGGCGAGGAATCGCGCCGGACCATCGGCCTGCTGCTTGCCAACCCGGTCCGGCGCTCGCGGATCGTGCTGGAGAAGAGCTGGACGATGACGCTCTACGCCTTTGCCGTAGGATTCGCCACCTTCGCCGGAGTTGCACTCGGCTCCCTGCTTGCCGACCTCGGCATGGACATCGGCAACATCGCCGCAACCTGCCTGCTGCAAACGCTGCTCGGCTTGGCCTTCGGCGCGCTGGCGCTGATTTTGAGCGCCGGCACGGGACGGACGCGGATTGCCGTCTTCGTGACCATCGGCGCGGCGCTCGTGCTCCACCTCGTCAATGGGTTCGCCGCGCTCAACGAGAGCATGGCGGACATGGTCCAGTGGTTGCCCTTCTACTACTACCTGGGAAACGACCCGCTGAACAACGGCCTGGACTGGAGCCACGCGGCGCTTCTCGCCGGACTGGCGGTGGTCTTGATTGCGCTATCGGTCCTGCTGTTCGAGCGACGAGACCTGCGGCAGACGGGCTAGGGAGTGTTGTGGATGGCGACGGGCGTGGAAATGACAAAGACGAATAGGCGCCGTATTCAGCGGAAAGGGTGAGCGGATGGGGGCAACACCCGTAACGGTCACGATTCGGAACCCGGCGGAGCCGGAGCGGACGTGGGAAGGGCTGTTCCTAGTCGATACCGGGGCGACAGACTCCTTGGTTCCCAGGCCGCACTTGGAAGCTATCGGTCTGGCGCCTAGAGGTAAACGGATCTACGAGTTGGCGGACGGGAGCGAACTCAGGCTAGACGTCACGGTCGCTGAGATCGAGTTCATGGGCGAAATCGTCGGCGGCACGATCCTTTACGGGGAGGCTGGTGTTGAGCCGCTATTGGGAGTGACGGCCCTGGAGTCCGTGGGTATTGAGGTGGACCCGGTGAGTCAGCGGTTGAAGCGGCTGCCGGCTGTGCGGCTCAAGCGCCTGGCGTCTGAAAGAGGGGATAGCTAACTGGATGGGGTGATCTTTATCGCGGCTAACGCTCCCAGTCGAGGATGACGCCCAGCCACTCCGCCGGCCCCCGGGCCATCCGCGCAAAGGCAGCCGGCGCCTCCGCAGCCGGCGCAACGTCGGTGATGAGGTTGTCCACTTTGAGCCGACCGGCAGCGATGAGTTCGAGGATACCCAGACGGTTGCGCGATTGCGTCCACGGAAACGTGTGGTGTGGTAGTAGAGGGGCACTGGGCTGAAAGGCCCCGATGACGGTCAACTCCTTGCGCTGGAGCTCATCGAACAGCGAGATTTCGACCGTGCCGGGGAGACTCCCCACAATCACGATGCGGCCGCCGACACCGGCTATCCGCAGCAACGTGGGAAATGTCCGTGGCGTGTTCGTGCATTCGCAGCCGACGTCCACGCCGCGCCCGGCGGTGATCCGCTCCACGGCCGCGATGACATCCTCGGTCGCCGCGTTGATTACGGCGTCGGCGCCGTTCGCACGCGCCGTCGTCAATCGCTCCTCTACGAGGTCAACGCCGATGACCGGTCGCCCACCAGCGAGCCGTGCAAGCTGCAAGGTTAGCTGTCCAACGACACCTTGGCCCATCACCACAACCGACTCATCAAGGGCAATGGCAGCCTTGCGGACACCGTGCATCGCCACGCTGCCGAGCACGGCGAACGTAGCCTGCTCATCGGTCAGGCCTGCGGGGACCACTTGTAGGTACTCCGGGGCACGCTGGCCGGTCTTGCCGGCCGGTTGGTCGCTCAAGTCAACGAGGGCATGGCTGGCATGGCCCTTTTGGGTCGCTACCCGGTCGCCGGGCTGCACCGCAGTGACCGCCGCGCCGACCTGCTCGACGATTCCGACGAACGAGTAGCCGGGGCGCACCGGAAAACGGGACGGGCCGCTCGGGGCGATACCCTGGAAGCCTTTGACCTCGGTGCCGGCGCTGATCAAGGTGCGTGTCGCGCGGACCAATACTTGGTGCGGCGCCGGCGCCGGGAGGTCAAATCGCTCCATCTCCCCGCGGCCAGGGCCGGTGAAGACTAGCCGGCGTGCCCCACGCACCCCGCCTGACCGCGCGCTCATGCGCCCAACTCCCGGCGCTGGCTGGCGGGTACGCGACCGTCCGCAGTCCAGCCCCGCGCCGCGTAGTAGCCGGCGATCATCGAATCCAACTCCGCCTGGGTGAGCGCGGTGCCGCTGGCCGGGCCGTCCGGCAGTGGCTCGGCCAATAGACGCGGCGGCAACGTGTCGTCCGCGCGGCTCCACCCCTCGCGCTCATTGTAGACCTTCTTGAGCGTGCTAATCCGGGCGCCAACCTGACGCACCTCGGCAGCGTCCACGTCCCAGCCGGTCACGAGCCGCCAGAAGTGCGCGGCATCTTCCTCGAAGTTGTCGAGGCACTTGCGGATGAACTTGCAGAGGATCAGCGAGTCCATCACCGCTTCCCGGTCCTCGGCCTCCGCCGCAAGCTGCCCGCGCGAGGCATCGGCCGCGAGGCGATCCACTTGCGTGGAGAAGTCGGCTTCATAGGTGGGTACGCGGTTGTGGCAGGCGCCGCGCGACCCAATCGCCAGACCCAGCGCCATCGTCTTCAGGCTGCGCGGCTCGTAGCCGGGCAGCTCCAGCCCCTTCACGTGCATCGCCCAGTCCGCCGAGCCGTGACCGACGTGGGCAGCCGCCCGGCGCGACCCCTCCGCGAGGAGGTGTCCAACCCCTGCGCGGCTGCCGATGCGCTCGACCAGCGTGGCTACGGCTTTCTTGCTGCCGAAGCGGAGGTCCAGACCGTCGAGCGCGCCGCGATCCAGCACCCCGCGCTCGGCGCCCTCCATCGCCCACGCAATCGTGCCGCCGGTCGAGATCGTGTCCATGCCCAGTTCATCACAGCGGGCCGCGAGATGGAGCACAAAATCGGGATCGTCAATACCGAGCAGCGGCCCCAAGGCAAAGAGTGTCTCGTATTCCAGGCGCCGGCTCCGCTGGTGCTCCTCGCCGGCGCCATTCCCAGCGGCGGCGCGTTTTCCGTTCGATACGCGAAAGAGCTGCTCGCAGCCGATGGTGCAGTTCGCGCAGGCCGTGCGGCGCACGTAACGGTCCGTATGCAGGCGTTCGCCGCTCAGGCGCTCGGCACCCTCGAACGTGGCCTGCTGAAAGTTGCGCGTGGGCAACGTCCCGAGCCGGTCGAAAGTCAGCAGATTGGCAACGGTGCCCATTTCGCGGTACTTGGCCGTATCCGGCCCCAGGCTGCGTTCCCGCAGCCGCTCCGCCGTCGCCGCCAGCGCCTCCGGGTGGGCAACGGGCACCGACCAACCGCCGTTCAACGCCAGCGCCTTGAGTCCCTTGCTGCCCATGACCGCACCCGTACCGGTGCGTCCGGCGTGGCGCCCATCGTTACTGATCGTCGCGTAGCGCACCAGCGACTCGCCGGCTGGCCCTATTGACGCAACCCGCCATTTACTACCCAGTTGCGCCCGCACCGCTTCGGCAGTGGCAGCCGTGTCATAGCCCAGGAGATCGCTCGCGTCGAGAAACCGCACGGTCGGCTGCGCCTCCTGCGGTCCCAGCCACGAGATCGCGACCGTGGACCAGCGTGCTGCCGCGCCCAGCAACACCACCGCGTCGAAGCCGCACCGCTTCAGCTCCAGCGCCAGGTGACTCGACGAGAGCGAGTCGCCAATGAAGCCGGTCAGCGGCGACCGGGCCGCGACGATGAACTTGCTCGTGGTGGTCAGCGGCGTACCGACGAGGGGGCTACCGACGAACAGCAGGGCGTTCTCCGGGCCGAGCGGATCGGCCTGCGGCGGCGTCAGGTCGTAGAGCAGCCGCGTCGCCAGTCCAGTGCCGCCGAGCACCGACCGCAGCATCTCGGCCGGTAGCGGCTCCACCGACCACACCTGCCGCGTCAGGTCCACGACGAGCATCCGACCGTGATAGCCGCAAAGACGGTCACTCATGTTGCAGCTTTTTCTCACCACCGCGCCGCCGTCGCCAACCGGCCGCCCCCGGCCGCGCTGGAGATCAGCAGGAGCCGGTCGCCGTCCGCCAGCGGCGCATCCGTCCGATCAACGAACTCGCGACCGTTGCGGTTGAGCAGGTAGCCGGTGCAGAGCGAGCGACCATCCGGCCTGAGCACCGGCCCCACCAGCACTGGGCACGCGGCGGCGAGCGCACTCAGCGCGTCCGCGACAGTCGCCGCCCGACACCGCCCACGGTCACCGCATCGCTCGCCCAGCCGCACCTCGACTGCGCGCCGCGCCGCTCGCAGCCGCGCCACCCCCAACAACTCAACCGTGCAGCGCATCGCTGCCTTGCCTATCTACGTTACGCGGTCCGACACCACGCTAGTCCATTATTGGCTTGCATTCCGGTGCTCGAATAGCTTGCGACACTTGAGTATACCGCCCCTGCTTTTTCACTCCAGGTAGCATGGCCGCCTTTGATTGCCATGTGGACTCGACGAACAATGCCCTCAGACTTGCCTGCAACTGCGTAAGCCGAGCCTAGCGAGTCAGCACGGCTTGCGGAAGGTCAGGCAGTAGTGGTGGACGGTGTTGCTGACCCAGGCGTTGCCGTAGCCATACGGCGCCAGCCGCACATCGTCTTGGCACCAGAACCGCTCCGGACACACCTGGAGAAACTCCCCCAGGGCAGCGGCCAGGTCCCACGCGAGCGGGTAGATCGTGCCTTGCTTCTTGACGTTCTTGACGACGACCGTGAGATAGCCGCCGGGGCGCAGCCGCGCGGCAACTTGCCGGTAGACCTGCACGAGGGCGGCCACAAACTGCCCATAGGCGGCGACGTTGCCCACGTCACGCGGATCGTCGCCGTAGCTGACGTGCAGGCCGCGCTGCCGGCGTCCGCGCTGCGTCATCGCTCCGCGCATATTGAGCATGTCCCAGTAGGGTGGACTGGTGATGCAGTAGTCCACCTGCGGCGGCAGGTCCTTGATGGCGGCGAGTTGCAATGCATCGCCGACGATCACCGACTGCGTGGCGAGTGTGCTGCGCTGCACACCACCAGCCGCGCAGCCGCTCTCGGCAAGACGCCGCTGGGAGATGGCCGCGTACTCCGGGTTTAGCTCGACCCCGAACCCGCGCCGGGCCATCCGCTGGCAAGCCAGCAGCGTGCTGCCGGTTCCGACCATCGGATCGAGCACCAGGTCGCCCGGCTGCGTACACCGCGCGACGAACTCCGCGACGAGCGTTTCGGGATAGGTGGCGGGATGCGTGAGCTTGCCCGGCTCCCGCGGCGGCGGCCGGGGCACAAACCACGAGCATAAGCGCGGCCCGGTCAGTGGTTGGTGGTCGTTGCTCCGTGGCCCGTGCTGCCCGACTTCCGGCCACCGGTGACTGGTGAATGGCTCCTGGCTACGAGCCGCTTCCCGGCGAAAGTTCAAGGCGTAGTAGACCTGCCCGTCGGTCTCGAAGTGCGGCGTCTGCCCAGTTTCGGCCGGCGACCGGCAGCCGATCTTTTCGTCCTTCAGGGTGAGCCGGCCGCCGAGATACCGCGCCAGCTCCCAGGCCACGGGCACCAGCACGCCGTCCTGCTGCCAGTTGTCAATGAGGACGGTCGCATAGCCGCGCTCGCGCAGCATGTCCGATTGGCCCAATGCGGACCAGAACGGCGCCGTCCGTTGCAGAAACGTCCGCAGTGCCGGCAGTGTC
Source organism: Chloroflexota bacterium (assembly GCA_022826725.1). Lineage (GTDB taxonomy): Bacteria > Chloroflexota > UBA11872 > UBA12225 > JAJDUF01 > JAJDUF01. The sequence continues at coordinate 208,180 of JAJDUF010000012.1, read as the reverse complement.
GGGAGCCGGCCCCGGAGATCAACGAGCACATAGTCGGCCGGCGGCTGCGGCGCGGGCCGATCAGCGTCCCACACGACCACGCGGCGGCCGGCTGTCCTAGCCGCCTCAACCACGGCACGCTCGGCGGGAGTGCCGGCCAGCGTCAGCACCACGGACGGCGTGCCATCGGGCCGCAGTCGCTTGGTGAAGAAGCGGATGCACTCCTCATGTACTGCCGGGTGATCGCGAAACCAGCTCTTCTGAAAGGGGAGCCACCGCTTGCCATCGAGGTCGTTCAAGCGATTGACGACGCGCCGCGGCGTGGTCCGGGCGGTTCGACCCACCTCATCGCCGTGGGCCACAGTTGGTCTCATGCCTCTGGCCTGCCAGCGGCTCAGTATAGCGGCAGCCCGGCCGGCGACTTGGCGAGCCGGACAGAGCCATGCTAAGGTCCGCTGCCGGTTGAGCGCGACCCGGCTCGGCTGCATCGTCGGCCGGAGTTCGAGGGAGTGCGGCCGAGCCGATCAAGAGAGCAACGTCGTGGGCGCAATCGCTACGGAAGTTGTCTCCGGCCTCGCCATCGCTCAGGATACCCGTATCGTCCTGACGGTCATTGATGGTCTGGGAGGGCTGCCGCACCCCAAGACGGGCCAGAGCGAGCTGGAGACCGCCCGGACTCCGCACCTCGACAAGCTGGCAGCCGGTTCCGTGCTCGGCCTGTGCGACCCGGTGGGTGTAGGCATTACCCCCGGCAGTGGGCCTGGTCACCTCGGGCTGTTCGGCTACGACCCGGTACGGCATCAGGTCGGGCGCGGCGCCCTGTCGGCGCTGGGACTCAACTTCCCCTTGCAGCCGGGTGACGTTGCCGCCCGCGGGAACTTCGCCGCGGTGGACGCGCAGGGGTGTATCACCGACCGGCGCGCCGGCCGCATCCCGACGGAGTTGAGCGCCAAGCTGTGTGCGCGGTTACGTGCCATTACCATCCCCGGCGCGGAGTGCTTCGTGCAGCCGGAAACCGGCTACCGCTTTCTGCTGGTGATGCGCGGCGCGGGGCTGTCGGCGGCCCTGACCGACAGCGATCCGCAGACCACCGGGCAGCCGCCGCGGCCAATACGGCCACAACAGCCCGAGGCTGCCCATACGGCGGAGTTGGTCAACCAGTTCATCGCGCAGGCGCACCGGATTCTCACAGACGAACGCCCGGCCAACGCTGTTTTGCTCCGTGGTTTTGCCGAGCGTCCCTCGCTCCCGTCGCTCACGGAGCTATACGGCTTGCGCCCGGCGGCCATCGCCGTCTACCCGGTGTATCACGGGCTGGCGCGTCTCGCCGGCATGACGGTGCTGGACACGGGCACCGACTTCGCCGCTGAGGTCGAGACACTGCGGAAGCACCGCGCCGAGTACGACTTCTTCTACGTCCACTACAAGTGGACCGACAGCGCTGGCGAGGACGGCGATTTCGACCGCAAGGTTGCGCTGCTCGAGGCGTTCGACGCGCACGTCCCGGCACTGCTTGATGTCGAGCCGGACGTGCTCGTGATTGCCGGCGATCATTCCACGCCGGCCGTCATGGGAGCACACTCCTGGCATCCGGTCCCGTTCCTACTCCACGCCAAGACGGTGTTTCCCGACCAGACAACGACGTTCTCGGAACGGGCCTGTATGCAGGGCGGCCTAGGGCGCTTCCCGGCGACCGATGCGATGCCTCTCATGCTGGCTCATGCCGGCAAGCTCGCCAAGTTCGGGTCCTGACCCTTGCCGCCCAATGTAAGCTACGGTAGTGCAGACTGAGTGCGTCACCATGAGCAGCGTGCGCAAATCCAATGTTGGCAGCAACCTCGATGCGCGGCGCCGGCTGCCCAGCGTGGATCGGCTCCTCAACGCGCCACCGGTCGCGGCGCTCGCCGAGCATGTGTCCCACGATGTGCTGGTGGACGTTGCTCGCGGAGTGCTTGCGGCGGCCCGTCAGGAGGCGAGTTCCGACGCACCACCTCCTCTGGAGCACCTCGCCAGCCGCATCGTCGCGCAGGTCGAGCGCATCTTGGCACCATCGCTGCGGCGCGTAATCAATGCGACCGGCATCGTCCTCCACACCAACCTCGGCCGCGCGCCGCTGAGTGTCGCAACGCAGCGCGCGATGGCCGCTGCGGCCACCGGCTACTCCAACCTGGAATACGACCTCAGTGCCGGCGAGCGCGGCAGCCGGCACGTGCATGTCGAGACACTGCTGACCCGGCTAACCGGCGCCGAGGCGGCGCTGGTCGTCAACAACAATGCGGCCGCGCTGTTGCTGGTGCTCGCGGCGCTCGCGGCCGGACGAGAAGTGATCGTCTCGCGTGGCCAAGCGGTCGAGATCGGTGGCGGGTTCCGCATTCCCGACGTATTGCGTCAGAGCGGCGCCCGGCTGGTGGACGTGGGCACGACCAACCGCACCCGACTCGCCGACTATGCCGACGCAATCACCACCGCTACGGCGCTGCTGCTGCGTGTCCACACCAGCAACTTTCGCGTCGTCGGCTTTACGGAGAGCGTGCCACTCCCGGCGCTCGTCCGGCTGGGGCATGAGCGCGCGGTAGCGGTGGCCGACGATCTAGGGAGCGGCTGTCTGCTCGACACCGCTCGCTTTGGCCTCGGCGGGGAGCTTCAGGAGCCGCGGCCACAGGACAGCGTGGCCGCGGGCGCCGACGTGATCTGCTTCTCCGGCGACAAGCTGCTCGGTGGGCCGCAAGCCGGGCTGATCGTCGGGCGGCGCGAGCCGCTGGCGGCGCTGCGGCGCCATCCGCTGGTGCGGGCGCTGCGCCCGGACAAAGTGACCATCGCCGGACTGGTTGCTACCCTCCAGCACTACCAGCGCGGCGAGGCCGAACGAGCGCTACCGGTGTGGCAGATGATCGGCGCCGGCCAGGAGGACTTGTCGCAGCGGGCGCAGCGGTGGGCAGCGGTCATCGCGCGGCAGTCGCGCACCCTGGAGGTGAGTGTGCGCGATGCAGAGTCGGCCATCGGTGGCGGCTCGCTGCCGGGCGTCACGTTGCCGACGGCCGTTGTCTCGCTACGGCCCCGGCAGCGCACTGTCGAGGACATCGCGGCGGCCCTGCGGCGAGTGACGCCGCCCGTCATCGGCCGCATTGAGCGGAAAGCGCTCTTGCTCGATCCCCGCACCGTCCTCCCCGGCGATGAGCCGGCCCTCCTCGCCGCCATCACGGCGCTGTAGCTCTGCCCTGACTGGCATCCAATGGCTATCGGTATGCTTTATCTCTCGGCCCGATGTAGATAATGTCAATCAGCGACAGCCTCTGGTCGATGCTGAAGATTATGCGATTGCGCCCGACACGACGACGCCAGTTACACCGATCCTTACCCTTCAGATGCCTACTATTGATATAGAGATTCTTGAGTATATCGCTTATGCACTGCTGCATACGCTCAGAATCACTATCTCGCCTATCCAGGAACTTCACTGCCCTATCGGATATGTCTCTGATTCTGAACGCAGGTGCCGTCGTCATTTATTAGCCCAACTGCTCCTTCACCGAGTCCCACGGAATACCCTCACCGCGTTCTATACTTCTCCTTGCTTCCCTAATCTCCTCCAAGCCTTCAGGATTAGCATACTCCTCTGCCGTCGCCATCCAGTCCATAAGCGTTTGCACGGCCTTACTTGTGTAGCTCGCACTCCCGGATACCCAGGATTCGGCGATAGCCAGGGCCAAGTCTCGTGCGAGTGCTCTGTCCTCGCCTTGACCCTCCAGCAGGTCTAGCATCGTATTCCCATTCTCGGTTGTCGGAAAATAGTCGTCCCCATCCAAGTGCGCTTCACTGCCCCTGCGCGCGGCCGGTTCGGTCTTCGTCTGTCGGGCCACGATGTCGCTCGCCATGTCGATCTTCTCTGCCTCGCCCTTCAGCCGACTGCCCACAGTTGGGATAATCGTCACGGGCCAGCCTCACACGCTACCTAATATCCAGGGTCGCCGCAAGCGGATCACTCAACGTGAGGCGCCGGATTGCTGCGAACGTCGGCTGTCCGCTATACTCTGCGGGACCCACTACAGCAGCACCGCCGGAGAGGCGGAGCGTGTTGTACTCTTGCCCGGCGCATCAAGCACGTGTATGACGTACAGCACCCCCGCCTGTCTTGTCCAGGTAAAGAGGCATTCGGCGCCTCCGATTGCCGTCTCGCGGTCAAAGACCTGATCTCGCTGGTGATAGCTTGGCACAGTAGACACTCAGCATACAGCTGCACGGAGGAGCACGGTTTACATGGCTAACGTCTCAATGAAGACTCTCTTGGAGGCCGGCGTACATTTCGGCCACCATACGCGGCGTTGGAACCCCAAGATGCGGCGGTTCATCTTCGCCGAACGGAACGGTATCCATATTCTCGATCTCCAGCAGACGGTCCATCGTTTGCAGGCCGCGTGCGAGTTCCTGCGCGATCTCGTCATCGCGGGTGAAAACGTGTTGTTCGTCGGTACCAAGAAACAGGCGCAGGAGACCATCGAAGAAGAGGCCAAGCGCGCCGGCCAGCCCTACATCAATCAGCGGTGGCTTGGTGGGCAGCTTACGAACTGGCAGACGATCCAGTTGCGTATTCAGTATTTGCAGAATCTGAAGTACCAAAAGGAGCGCGGCGAGTTCGAGCTACTCCCCAAAAAGGAAGCGATCAAGCTGCAAGAGCAGCTCAACCGCCTGCACCGGATCTTCGGTGGTATTGAGACGATGCGCGACCTGCCGGGCGCCGTCTACATCGTGGATACCAAGCACGAGCATATCGCCGTAGCCGAGGCGCGGCGCTTGGGCATTCCCATCATCGCGCTGGTCGACTCCAACTGCGACCCGACGGAAATAGACTGGCCCATCCCGGCCAACGACGATGCCATCCGCGCCATTCGACTGATTACCAGCCATATCGCCGACGCCTGCTCCGAAGGTTTCCAGGTTCGTGGCGCCGCGAGCGAGGACGAGGCTGAGGCCGACCTGGACGCGGAAGAGGACTCTGACGTGGGGTTGTCTGCGCTGGAGGAAGAGTACGTGCCGGAAGCGGATCAAGAAACCGGCAGCGAGTTCTAGTCGGCCGCTGCGGCAGTGCCGGCACAGAGCATTCCTGCCGTCGCCAGCGTGGGCAGCGCCAAGCCGATCCTGTCACCCGAGTCGCATCGTATGGTGCGCCTCGACCCGGCATCCAGCACGAGGTCCCGGCGATGGGAGCAACGGCCGGGTGGTGCCGGACAAGTGACTGCGGACCGCGCCGGCAGCCTCTCTGAGGACGGCTGCCGGCACGCCCCACGCTCAGTCGTGCGCTATTCAGTATGGTATGCACCAACACGCGGCGATAACCATGACCCCGGCCGCCGCCGCCGAGGAAAACAACGAGGGAAAACAACGATGGCAGTAACAGTCGAGATGGTCCGCCAACTCCGGGAGGAAACCGGCGCCGGCGTGATGGCATGCAAGCGGGCACTTACCGATACCGATGGGGATGTGGCGGGTGCCAAGAAGCTGTTGGAAGCGGAAGGCCTGGCCGCCGCCAGCAAGCTGGCCCAACGTGCCACCAGCGAAGGGCGGGTTACCGCCTATGTACACCCGGGTGATCGTATCGGCGTGCTCGTGGAGTTGAACTGCGAGACCGACTTTGTCGCCCGCACGAGCGAGTTTGCCGACCTGGCGCATGAAGTTGCGTTGCAGGTGGCGGCCATGCAGCCGCTCTACGTCAGCGAAGCTGACCTGCCGGCGGACTCCCCTGACCGGGAGGACCTGACGCCGGATCGGCGGGCCACCCTGTTCCTGGCCGAGCAGCCCTACATCCGCGATCCCAGCAAGACCATCGGCCAATTGGTCACGGAGGCAAGCGCAAAAACGGGAGAGAACATCCAAGTGCGTCGCTTTGTGCGCTACGAACTGTCGCAGGCCACCGACCAGTCGGAGCAAGCGGAGTGACGTACCGGCGCATCCTGCTGAAACTGGGTGGCGAAGCGCTGGCGGAGACCGGCGAGTACGGGATTCATCCGCCCACCGCCGAGCGGCTGGCGCGCATGATCGCCGCCACGGTCCGCGAGACGGGCGTAGAAATGGCCATCGTGCTCGGCGGTGGCAACATCTGGCGCGGCGCAACCGGCAGCGCGCAGGGCATGGACCGACCCACCGCCGATTATATCGGCATGTTGGGGACGGTACTCAATGCCCTCGCCTTGCAGGAAGCGTTGGAGCGAGTTGAGGGCATGGTGGTCCGGGTGCAAACGGCCATCGAGATGCGCGCGGTCGCCGAGCCGTATATCCGGCGGCGGGCCGCCAACCATCTTGAGGACGGCAAGCTGGTGATCTTTGCCGCCGGCAGTGGCAATCCCTTCTTCACTACCGACACCGCCGGGGCGCTGCGGGCGATGGAGATTGGCGCCCAAGCGCTATTCAAGGGCACGAACGTAGACGGTGTCTACGACCGCGATCCTTCCAAGCACTCGGACGCACGGCGCTTCGAGCGCCTGAGCTATATCGAGGCCGTGAATAGGCGTGTCGGCGTCATGGACAGCACGGCCATCACGCTCTGCATGGAGCACAATCTGCCCATCCTAGTCTTCAAGCTGGACGAGCCGGGCAGCTTGCGGCGGGCAATCCTCGGAGAGCAGATCGGCACGCTGATCGCCAGTCCGGACTGGTCTCCCGGCGCTGCGACGCAGACCTGGCAAGACGGTGACACGCCGGGCACGCCGGGCGTGCATCACCCGCTAGAGTCCGATGCAGTGCGGTCCAGGCAATCTGTGGGGGTGGGATGATGGAGCAAGAGCTAGCGACGGAAGTATTGAGCGACGCGGACCAGAAGATGCAGACCGCTGTATCCGTGCTCGGGTCCGACCTCCAGACCATGCGGACCTCGCGGGCGTCACCGTCGCTCGTCGAGCGTCTGCCGGTAGACTACTACGGATCGCCGGTCCCGCTGCAACAGTTGGCCGGAATCAGCGTGCCGGAGCCGCGCCTCATTGCGATCCAACCGTGGGATCGCACGACCCACGATGCTATCGAGACGGCCATCCAGCAGTCGGACCTGGGTCTCACCCCCTCGAACGACGGGAATATCATCAGGATCGTGCTGCCCCCGCTCACGGAAGAGCGCCGCCGTGACTTGGTGCGGGCGGTACAGCGGCGCGTCGAGGATGGGCGGGTGGCCATCCGCAACGTGCGGCGACAGGCGTTGGCCGACTTACGGGAGCTACAGCGCGAACGGTTGATGACCGAAGACGACCTGCGCTGGTCCGAGAACCGGCTGCAAGAGTTGACGGATCGCTCGGTGGAACAGGCCGGCCTGCTGGGCGAAGACAAAGTGAAGGAGCTATTGGAGGAGTGATCCGGTCCCCAGTCGTTAAAGGGTGACAAGCAGCGGGGGGTAACAGGGGACGTATGACAGCTTCCGTAGACAACACGCCGGGTCTGCACAATCAAGACAAAGTACACAAACGCGATCAAACGGGAATCGGGAGCGCAAGCCTGGCAATGCCGGAAATGGCGGTCGGCGCCGGGGCACGAGCATCGGCAGCCAGCGAATCCTGGCCGGCGGAGTTTCCGCGCCTGCCCCGCGTACCCACGCACGTCGCCATCAAGATGGATGGGAACGGCCGTTGGGCACGGGCACGTAACCTCCCCCGGATCGCGGGCCACCGGCGCGGCACCAAGAATCTCCGTCCCATCCTGGAAGCCTCCGTGCAGTTCGGCATCCGCATTGTCACCGTCTATGCCTTCTCGACCGAGAATTGGAACCGGCCACAGGCCGAGGTGGACGCGATCCTCACGATCCTCGGCGAGGCGATCAAGCAGGAGACACCGGAGTTGCACGCCAACGGCGTCCAGATTCGGCATCTCGGCTCGCTGGAGGGCGTGCCCACGCACCTCGCTGACCGCATCCAAGAGGCCCTCGCACTCACCCGCCACAACCAACGCTTGATCCTGAACGTCGCGTTCAACTACGGGGGACGAGCGGAAATCGTGCGAGCACTCCGAGGGATCATTCGGGCCGGTCTCCCGGCAGAATCCGTCACGGAAGACACGGTCAGCCGGTATCTCTACACGGCGGGGCAGCCGGACCCCGATCTGATTATTCTGCCCGGTGGTGAGATGCGCTCATCCAACTTCCTCACGTGGCAATCAATCTATAGCGAGGTCTACGTGACCCCGGTCCTCTGGCCGGCTTTCGGTGTGTACGAGTATTATCAAGCGTTGGCGGCCTATAACCAGCGCGTGCGGCGTTTCGGGCGTGTATTGCCGGAGACCACCGGCAATCACCAGCCGACGGGCGCTCCCGGCGCAGCCACACCTAATGGGGCTGCCGACCTCGCACCTGGCTAGCTGCCGTGAACGACTGGGCGCCTATAGCGGCCCGGCCTGACGACACCCACGATGGGTGCGGCGCTTGACGCGCCACCCTGACCATGAGTAAACAGCAGGCACCGCCCACGGCCCCGGTCCGCCGGCTCTCGGCACGCTGGCTCCTCGCCCTGCGGCGACGCCTCGCTTCGGCGCTCGTCATCGCCCCCGCAATTCTCGTGTCCTCCTACTTCGGCGGCCCGCTCTACCTCCTAGCGGCGATACTCATCACCTATTTGGCGCTGCGCGAAGTCTACGCGCTGGTTGAGCACGCGGGGTGGCAGCCCCGCCGCCTACTCGGCTATCCCCTGGCCCTGCTGCTCTTGGCCGTGCTCGGCGGCGACCGACTGGTCGGATTCGAGCTGTTCGGCGAGGGGCGAGGGGCAGCGAGCCAGCTACTCATCACCGCCGGCATCGTGGTGCCGCTTAGTTTCGAGATATTCCGGCGCTCACCCGGCCGTCAGGGTGCCACCAGCGCGATTGCCACGATGAGCGGCTGCCTCTATGTCGCCTGGCTGCTGGGGCACTTCATTCCCTTGCGCCTGATCGGACCGGCCGAGGCCGGGCGCGGATGGGTGCTCTACGTGCTGGCGGCCACCTGGGCCTACGACACGGCGGCCTACTTCACCGGGTCATTCCTGGGCCGGCACCGCTTCCTACCCCGGATCAGCCCCAACAAGACTTGGGAAGGCGTCGCCGGTGGCACTGTCGCCGTCGCGCTCGTTACCGTTGCCAGTGGCTTGCCGTTGACGTTCTGGGGCTGGCAGGCACTCCCGCTCTGGCACTGGCACGCCATACCACTCGCCCTCGGCGTTGCCGCCGCCGCCCAACTCGGCGACCTCGCCGAGTCTCTCATCAAGCGCCAGGCCGGCGCCAAGGACGCCGGCGGCCTCATCCCCGGTCACGGCGGGATGCTCGACCGGATAGATAGTCTCCTTTTCTCCGTACTTGTCGTATATTACTATGTGACGTTAGTGGTCGTTCCGGCCGGGTGACCGGCGCCGGCAAATCCACCCGGCCGCCTCGGACCCAATCCGGCTCAACCCAACGAGTACACAGCAGAGCTACCATGAAACGTGTTGCCATTCTCGGTTCAACCGGCTCGGTTGGTCATCAGGCGTTGAACGTCATCCGCGCCCAGCCTGCATCGTTCACGGTCGTCGGGCTGGCAGCGGGGCGGAATCTGGCGCTGCTGCGCGATCAGGCGCAGGAGTTCCGGCCGGAAGCGCTCGCCCTCACCCACGCGCCGCCGCCGGCCGCGCGGACAGACGGCCAAAACGGTAGCGCCTGGGCAGACCTCCAATCGTGCAGCCCTGATGGGGCACGGGTGTATGCGGGCGCGGACAGCCTGCGAGACCTCACCCTATCCACCAAGCCGGACATTGTGGTTGCGGCGACGACGGGCTTGGTCGGCTTGTCGGCCATCCTGGCCGCCTTGGAAGCCGGCATTGACGTGGCGTTAGCCAACAAAGAGTCCCTCATTGCGGCCAGCGACCTGCTCTTTGCAGCGGCCAGCCGGAGCGGCGCGGCGATCCTGCCCGTTGACAGCGAGCACAGCGCCATCTTCCAATGTCTCGTCGGCGAAGATCGCTCGCGCGTTACCCGCGTCATCCTGACCGCCTCCGGCGGCCCATTCCGCACCCTGCCGGCCGCAGCGATGGCCAAGATCACCCCGGAGCAGGCACTAGCTCATCCGACGTGGCAAATGGGGCCGAAGATTACTATCGATTCGGCGACGCTGATGAACAAGGGGATGGAGGTCCTCGAAGCTGGCATCCTATTCGGTCGCACACTCGACTACGTGGACGTGGTGATCCATCCCCAGAGTATTGTCCACTCGCTCGTCGAGTTCAGCGACGGGTCGGTCAAGGCCCAACTCGGCTATCCCGACATGGAGCTACCCATCCAGTACGCGCTCGGCTATCCGCAGCGGCTCGCCAGCAGCTTCCGGCCGCTCGATCTGGCCGCGCTGGGACAACTGACCTTCGAGGCGCCCGATCCGGTACGGTTCCCGTGCTTATCGCTGGCCCGCGAGGCGGGGCGACTGGGTGGCACGGCCCCCGCCGTGCTCTGCGCTGCCGACGAGGTGGTCGTCCGGTGGTTCCTCGACGGCCGGCTGCCCTTCACCGCTATCGCTACGGTAATCGAAGCGGTGCTGAACGAGCATCCCCCGCAGGCGGTGGAGAGCGTCGAGCAGCTGCTGGCGGTCGAACGCTGGGCACTCGAGCAGTCCGAAGAAACCGCCCGACGGATGGCCCACCGCAGCGGTCGTATGCCGGTCGGTGCCGAAACTCGGTAACATCCTAGGTATGTTCCTCACGATTCTTTGGTTTTTGGTCGTCCTCAGTGTGCTCGTGCTCGCGCACGAAATCGGCCATTTCGTCGCGGCCCGCCGCGCCGGTATCCGCGTGCAAGAATTCGGCCTCGGCATTCCGCCGCGGCTCTTCGGCATCCGGCGCAACGACACGCTGTTCTCGATCAACCTCTTGCCCTTGGGCGGGTTTGTGAAGATGAAGGGCGAGAATGGCGCACCGACGGCACGGGAAGACACCTGGACGGAGTCGGAGTGGCAACGGTTCGCCGCGCTGTGGACGATGGCGAAGCGGCTGCCGCAGCCGGAGGCTAGACGGAGGCAGATAGCGCTCATTAAGGCCTATAACCCCCCGGTCGAGGAAGATGACAGCGACAGTTTCGCCAGCAAAAGCCGCTCCCAGCGCGCACTCGTCCTCGTGGCCGGAGTCGGCATGAACCTGCTGATCGCCCCGCTGCTCTTCGCAGCCGCCTACATGCTCGGCGCCCCCTGCCACACTTGCCGAGAAGTCCAAGTCCACGAGGTGCGGGCGGACTCTCCGGCCGCCCAGGCAGGCCTGCAACCCGGCGATATATTGCTGCGGATGGATGGCGAAGCGATCGAGTACATGACAGCGGTACGGGCCGTCGTCCAGCGATCGCTCGATCAGCCGCTGTCTATCACACTCCTGCGGGACGGCGCCGAACTGACCACCTCCGCCGTCCCGCGGGTCACCACGTCGGCGCCGCAGGGGGCGCTCGGCATTGCGCTCGGGCCACCAATCGTCAGGTACCCGCCTTGGGAGGCGCTCCCGCTGGGGGTTCAGCGGACCGGCGAGCTGCTGGGCCTGCTCATCCGCGGCCTCTTCATGATCGTGACCGGGCAGCTTGCAGCCGACGTGGCCGGACCGGTGGGAATCGCGCGCCTCACCGGCGAGGCCGCACAAGACGGCTTGGCGCAGCTGCTCAACTTCACCGGCTTCCTCTCGCTCAACCTCGCCATCCTGAACCTCCTACCGGTACCCGGTCTGGACGGGGCGCGGCTCGCGTTCGTCGGGCTGGAGGCCCTGCGCGGCGGGCGGCGGGTCAATCCCGCCACTGAAGGCGTCATCCACATGGTTGGTCTGCTGCTGCTCATCATGCTGATGGTGTACATCTCGTATCGAGATATCGCCCAGATCATAGGGTAGCCGGCCCGACCGTAACCCGTCCGGTCTTGCTCGGTAGTCCAGTGCTATGGATATGCGCGGCAGTGCCCTCAATCCGTCCGAGACCGCCGGTAGTCTGGCGACTTGGCCGGATGCGGCGATCATCTACTGCATCGCGGGCATCTGGACCGATACCTGGTGGGATAATCCGGTCGCCTGGAAAAGCTGGGTATGTGCCTTTCACGGTTGGTCCGAGGCGGAGTGGCAGCAATTCGCCACGCTCTGGGCGCAGACGCAGCAGTTGGCGCCACCCGCTGCCGACCGGGCGCGGTCGGCACTCATGGCCACCTACCGCGTGTATTTCTATAATTGGCGGCGTACCCCCGGCGGATCAACACACGGGGACGTGCGCCACGCCGCCCGGCAAGTCCGCGCGGACTTGCAGACGCTCCGCAACGTGGTGCTCGTGGGACACAGCAAGGGTGGTGCGGTAATCAAATACCTCCTCGGAGCCGACTGGCCCTGGAACGCTGGCACGCGCCCGCTCGGCGCGATATTCGTGGACGCGCCGCTCGATCCGCTGCGTGAGTTGGCGGGAGCGGCCTTCCGGTGGGGCCTGCGCCCGACCCTGCGCTGGCAAGCACCCGCCGACGTGCCTTGTCTCACCATCAACAACTGGCTCGATACCTCCGGCGGGCGGCTCCGTGGCGTGGAAAACATCCAGGTATGGCTCTGGAACGACAACTTGCAGCCGTATCCCCCCCACGGCATGAAGAGCCGGCAGGCCCCGGAAGCACTCCGGCGCCTGGGCACGCTGATAGACGCGCAGCACCGGCGCTCTGCGCCGCATTCCTCAACTGCTTCCCCGTCGTTGAACGATAGGGAGGGAGCGTGCGATGGATGACCGGGCACCGGCGGTTGTTAGCACACAAGCAGCAGCTTCACCGGCAGGCAGCTCTCGGCACGGTCGTCGGCGTTGGGGAATCCTCTTGTTTGCCGAGATACTGGGTGCCAGCGCTACCGTGGCAACGCTGACGACGGGCCAAGCACCAAGCCCAGTTGCCGACCGCTACTGGGCCGGAGTCTTCACGCTCGCCACCCTCGGCAGTGCGAGCATCGCGGTACTGTACGTCCTTTGCCTACACGTCCTCGGCAAGCACCCGCGCGCTATTGCTATCCGGCGCGCGGCCCTGACGCTCTTACCGGCACTCCTCGGAGGTCTCATCACTGCTTTTACCGCTCTCGATCCTGACGTTGCCCAGACGCTACGAGTTCTGCCGCGGCTGCGCCTACTCATCGGCGTGGCGCTCGGCAGCATCACCGCCGGCACTATCTGGGCGACGCTGCTATGGACTGCCGACGAGGGACGCGGCTGGCTGCGTGTACTCCAGCTCTGGAAAGCGCCCGCTTTCTATACGGGCCTCGCCGGATTTCTGGTCTTCATCGCCTCCGGTGGCGGCCACCTCTATAGCGCCGACGAGTGGGCGGCCCACGCCGTCGCGCATTCGCTGGCGACCCGCGCGAGCATCCTCGTGCAGGACAACGACCCCTACCCGCTGCACCACATCGGCGTCCGTGCCGTCACGCCCCCCGGAGAGCAGCCGGCAGCCGGCTACACCAAGTGGCCGCTCGTACCACCGGTTGCTGCCGCGCCGGTCTATGCGCTCGCGCAGGCCGTTGGTTCGGAACCTGATCGCGACTCCGAGTTATACGCCAACGAGAAACGCGGCCGGCCACTCGTGCCGCTGCTCGTCGGCCCCGCCTGGGCAGCCGCCACTCTCGCTGCGGTGGTCTGGTTGCTGCGCGGTGCCGGCTACGGCCTCGGCACGGCGCTCATCGTGGCCGGGCTGTTAGCCGTCGCCACGCCTTGGTGGCCATACTCGAAAACACTGCTCAACGTTGTGCCAGCAGGGTTCTTACTCGTCATGGGGCTTGGCGCCGCCGCACGCAGTCAGCCTGGCCGCTGGTCATGGCCGGTCGTAGCCGGGGTGGCTGCCGGGCTGGCCAGTGCCTCGCGCTACGAGCTGCTGCTTCTAGTCCTGCCCATCGGCGCGCTTGTCGCCGCGCAGGCCTGGTCCCAAACCCGTACCGCCCGACTACGGGGCGCCATCGTGCCGGTAGTCGCCTATACCGGCGCGTGGGCTGCCGTCATCGCCGTCGGTGTCCTGCTGCCGAATATGGTGACAAGCGGACATCCGCTGGACTTCGGCTATGGGAGCCAGCAGACGCTCGCCGGCTGGAGCGACAAGCCCCACATCGGTATCTACGGCACACTGATGAGTCCGGGCTTTGGTCTCTTTGTCCATGCGCCGGTGCTCGCGTTGGCAGCACTGGCATTGGTCTGGCTCCGAGAAGATGCTCCACAGCTGGCAACCGTGATTGCCGCCATTGCCGTAGGCTGCATCCTGTTCTACGGTAGCTTTGGCGCCTGGCGGGCCGAACCGACCTGGGCATCCCGCTATCTGGTCACCATGACACCCATGCTCTGCCTGCCGTTGGCGGCCTTTATCAAACGCAACGCCCGCAACTACATGGCCATGGGCACGCTCGCCGGGCTGGGGCTATGGGGTACCGTAGTGAACGGGCTGGCCGTGCTGATTGACTTCAATCGTGGCTGGCAGAACCTCTGGGCGATGGATGCTTCGCTGTGGAGCATCACGTGGACACCCAATTTCTCGATGATCGGCGCACAACTGCGGCTGCTCCGCCTCTGGTATGGGCAGCAGCAGGGCAGCTTCGACCTCTACTTGGCCGCTCACACCGGTTGGCTCGTGGTAGCTCTGCTCGCGGCCGCGGCGCTGGTGCTGGTGGTAGGCTTGGCGCGTGCCAGTAAAGCCCCGCTTGGGCCACCACCGACGCGGCAATAGGATTGTGCCAACCGGTGTCGTTAGCCCTCGGATAGCCTCGATCTCACCCGGATTCTCTGTATAACACCATGACTCCACTACGTCGCCAATACCTGCGGCTCAAGCGCCAACACCCGGATACCATCTTGTTCTTCCGGCTGGGTGACTTCTACGAGACCTTCGATGACGATGCGGAGCGGGCGGCGCGGCTCCTGCAGATCACCCTCACGTCGCGCGAAATGGGCCGCGGCAATCGCGTGCCGATGGCCGGAGTGCCCGCACACGCCGCCGATACATATATCGCCCGCCTGATTGCCGCCGGCGAGCGGGTGGCCGTCTGCGAGCAGGTCGCGCCGCAGTCGGGGGTGCCAGCGCCGAGGGGACAGGACACCCGCCGCGGCGCCAGGCGTGCCAGCGCATCCATGATGGAGCGCAAAGTCGTCCGCGTGGTCACGCCGGGCACCGTCGCCGAACCGGACATGCTCACGGCGGCCCGGAATAACTACCTCTGCGCCGTCGCTGCCCATGGACACCAAGCGGGTCTGGCGTATGCAGACGTGTCTACCGGAGAGTTTGCAGCCACGCAGTTCGGCGGCGAGCAATGGGCCACCGCGTTGCGTCAGGAGCTGGACCGGCTTCAGCCGGCCGAGGTACTGGTCCCAAAGGGCACGGATGGCGGCGACGGGCTACCCGGTTGGTGGCCGCGGATCGAGTCCGGCGGCGGACCGCTGACCGGGCTGGTAACTCCTTACGATGGCTGGCGCTTCGACCCGACGACGGCCGAGGAGGGACTGCTGGCCCGCTACGAGGCGGCCTCCCTGGAGGGGTTCGGCCTCGACCGCCAGCCGGCGGCCATCGCCGCTGCCGGGGCACTCGTCGCCTACCTGGAGCAGACGCACACGCGGCTGCTGGCCTCGCTCGCCGAGGTGCGCTCGTACAATCCGGGCCGGTACGTCACGCTCGACACGTTCACGCGACATAACTTGGAAATCCTGGAGCCGGCGCAGCGGGCCGGCAGCCAGGCGGCACGCCCGCTGACCCCATCCGATCCCCCCCGCACAGGCGGTCCCGGCGGGCGGCGTCAGGAGGCCGCAGCAACCCTCGTCTCCGTCGTTGACCGGACCCGCAGCCCGCTCGGCGCCCGCCTGCTGCGGCGCTGGCTGAATCTCCCGCTCCGCGACCTCGCCGCACTGGAGCGCCGCCACGATGTCGTGGCCGCGCTGGTCGGCAACGGCCAGCTGCGGGATGACCTGAGCGCAGACTTGCGGCAGATCGGCGATCTGGAGCGCCTCACCAACCGGGTCGTCCAGGGATCGGCTCCGCCCAATGCGCTGGTCGCCATCCGCGAGAGCCTCCTGGCGAGCGAGCGCCTGCAGCAACAGCTCCCGCTCCCCGCGGCAGAAGGCCAGAGTGAGGACAACCAGGATGAGGGCAGCGACAGCGATGCAGCGGCCGTCTCCCCCGCTCCACAAGTGGAACGGGGGCCGGGGAGTGAGGTCGGTCCGCTGGCGCAGTTGCTGACGGCGATTGATCCGTGCCCGGAAGTCGCCGCGCTGATCGAGCGAGCGCTGGTGGCAGCCGACGACGAGGCGGGAGGGACCGATGCGGTGGGTCCGGCCGGCGAAGGGCGTTTGATTCGGCCCGGTTTTAGCGCGGAGCTGGACGAGCTTGTTACCGGCACCGCCGCGGCGCGCCGCTGGATAGCATCGCTCGAAGGCGTGGAGCGCCAGCGGACCGGCATCAAGTCGCTCCGGGTGGGCTACAACAAAGTCTTCGGCTACTACATTCAGGTCAGCAATGCCTACCGCGGCGAGGTGCCGGCGGAGTACGTCCGTCGCCAGACGCTCACCGAGGGCGAGCGCTACATCACGCCCGAGTTGAAGGAATACGAAACGCGCGTCCTCACGGCCCAAGAACGCATCGCCGAGCTAGAGCGCGACCTGTACGCTCGCGTGCTCAAAGAGATTGCCAGCTACCACCGGCGGCTCCAACGCAGCGCGGAGGCCCTGGCACGGCTCGACGTGCTGCTCGGCTTTGCCGACCTCGCCATGCAGCACCGCTACGTGCGCCCGGCACTCGACGCGAGTGGCGAGCTGGAGATTATCGCCGGCCGGCATCCGGTGGTCGAGGCGGCGTTGGAGCAGGCACTGGCTGAGGATCGCCCCGGTCTCGCCGCTACGTCCGGCTTTGTCGCCAACGACTGCCGGCTCGATACCGCCGACCGCCAGATCGTGCTCCTGACCGGCCCGAACATGGCCGGCAAGTCTACGTATCTGCGGATGGTGGCGCTGATTGCGCTGCTGGCACAGGTCGGCTGTTTCGTGCCCGCGGACCGCGCGCGGATCGGCCTCGTTGACCGCATCTTCACGCGCGTCGGCGCCCAGGACGACCTGGCCACCGGGCGCAGCACGTTCATGGTCGAAATGCTCGAAACGGCGACCATCCTCCGCCACGCCACGCCGCAGAGCCTCGTCCTCCTCGACGAGATCGGCCGGGGCACGAGCACGTATGATGGGCTGGCGATCGCCCAAGCCGTGGTCGAGTACCTGCACAACCATCCCGACACACGCGCCAGAACGCTCTTTGCGACGCACTACCACGAGCTAACGGACCTGGAGCGGGCGCTACCGCGGGTTCATACGGCCCGGATGGATGTCCGCGAGGAAGGCGATCAGGTCATCTTCCTGCATCGCGTGGTGCCTGGCAGCGCCGACCGCAGTTACGGTATCCATGTCGCCCGCCTGGCGGGCGTGCCGCGAGCCGTCATCCGGCGGGCCGAGGAAGTGCTGCACACGCTCGAAGACGGCGCTCGCGCCGAGCTACCGACCGAGCCGGCGTCCCAAGTTCAACAGCCGGCCGCCAACCCGGAGCTTGGCGCCATGCAGCTGTCCCTGTTCGCGCCGCCGCACGCCGTTGTAGAGCAGTTGAAACAGCTCGATGTCCTGGCGATGACGCCGCTGGAAGCCTTGACCAAGCTCCACGAGCTACAGCAGAGCGTCCAGGACGAGTAGGGAAGGCAGTACGAGGTGGAGCCGATGAATCGCTTGAGCAGGCGCCAACTCCTGAGACACAGCACCAGTGCGCTGCTGGCCGGCACGGCAGGTGCGGCCGCGCTTTCGTGTGTGCCGGGCGAGCCGTCCGCCCCGGCCCCGGCTGCTCCGAAAGAGCCGGTGCATCTCCGGGTGTTTGTACCACGCCTGCAGGACGCAATGGTGGATCCACTTCCCGATTGGATGGACGCCGCCGTCAATGACCTGAACGCTACCGAGCCGCCGGCCTACCGGCTCACGGTGCAGGCGCTGGAAACAGACGCAGCCAAGTGGTCGCAGCTAATCGGCGAGCTACGGAGCGCCGGAGCGATGTCGGTAGACCTGCTCGCCGTCCACCTCGGGGACGTGCCGGCGTTGCAAGCGAGTCAGGCACTCCTCTCCCTGGAGAGCTATCGCAAGCGCGAACGGTCACTGGACCTGGACGACTACTACCGGCCGGTGTTGGCGGCTCACTCATGGCAAGACCGGCTCTATGCGCTGCCCTTCATCGCCTCTCCCCTGGTGATGTACTATCCGCCGGACCTATTCGCCGCCGCCAATCTGCTGCCGCCGAGCGCAGACTGGAGGTGGGACGATCTTGTGGTCACGGCGTCGGCGTTGACCCGCGACCTCGACGGCGATGGCCGCACCGACCAATGGGGGTATCTCCAGCTACCGGGGTCGCCACTGTCGGTGCAATACATCTGGCAGAACGGCGGCGCGGTGCTCGGTCCCAACGGTTCAGTGCGGCTGGACGAGCCGGCGGGGCTGGAGGCTATCATGTTTATGGCCGGCTTGATCCGAGAAGCGCGGGTCAGTCCCAGCCTTAGTCAGGTAAGCCTGGACCAAATGGGCCAACTAATACAACAGAATGGGGCAGGACTGTTTCAGTTCCACCTGTCTCACGGCATCTTCTGGCGCGACTCACCACTCAATCTCAATCTGGTCGAGCCACCACGCCAACAACAGCCAGCCACCACGCTGACGACCTCCGGCCTCGGCATCGGTGCGGGATCAGCGCACCCGGATGTAGCCTGGGCCGCGCTCCGGGCGCTGGCAGCCTCCCTGGAGCACCGCGGCTTGATCCCACCACGGAAATCGCTCGCCGGCAGCTTACGGCAGATCGAGCCACGGCTAACCGACGGTGATATAGCGGTAATGCAGTCGGCGCTGGACTACGCGCAGGCACCGCCCTGGCCGCGTTACCATGAGGTGTTGGGCGTGTTGCTTGCCGAGCTGGATATGCCGATCCTCCTGGGTGCAAAGTCCCCGGAGACGGCCGTTCGCGACGCGAGCGAAGCCCTGCGTCAACTGCTCGCGACTACCTGACCGTAGATCACACCGCGACCGGCGCTTCTACTGTGGCCTGCTCTTGGGCCATGGCAGTGCGGCAGGCCCGGATGAACACGTCCGATGTCGTAGTAAACGTGCCGCCGAACTCTAATTCCCGAATGGCCTGCTGGGTGCCACGCTGCACATCCACCGTGTCGTGTCCCTCAACCGCTGTCGTGCAGTCGCGGAGCAGCGTCAGGTGGTAGCCGCGGCTGGCGAACTCTTTCATGCCGTAGGGCTTATTCGGGACGCACATATTCGTTGCAAATCCGCAATAGAAGAGATACATGATCCGGCGATCTCGACAGAGCCGGTGCAGCTGATGGCCGGTGGCAACCACGAAGTCGTCAGGCTCCGGAGCCACTGCGGCGTCAATCATGCGCTCGGCTCTCTGTTGGTGGGTAGCCTCAATAGCCGGGCTGTCCGGCTGGGCCAGCGCAGCGTAGCGCCCCTCGCGGCGCCGAAACTCGCGTGGCGGCCAATCCGGTTCCTCCCGCGCGGGAGCGCTGAACTCCGTCTCACCGGCGTAGCGCACCCACTGGGGAAAGCGCCGGGCCACGTCGTCACCCGGCGCGTGTACGACGGTCACTCCCGCCCGCCGCGCCGCAGCCAGCACCGGGGCGATCTTCCCGCGGCAAATCTCCGAGGTCCGCGCAAAGTGACTCTGGAGATAGTGGAAGTCCCAGGCGTCCACCACGACGACCGCGGCCTGTGCAGTGGGGATGGAAAACGCCTTTTCGTGGTGAGCGAAATTGTGCTCGTCGCCAGGTATGTCAGCCGGCGTCGGCAGCCAGTAGTAGCGTAAAGGTAGATCAAGAGTGGTCATTGTGCGCTCCTCAATCCGCTCACGGCGTCCACGCCCGGCGATGCTCACCATACCACGCCGCAATGGAACGGGTGCCGGGGCAACGGGCGGCTACATTGGAGTGCCGGCCGACGCTGTCGCTGTGTGGGCGCCGCACCGCCGGACACCTCCGGCACGTCGGTAGCAAGGACCGATGCGCGGCACGTAGACTGGACAACGACAGCACTCGTGGGAGGACGTGTGACAACCGACGACCTGGTTGATCGGCCGCGCGGCGTCTACCTGACGGCGGTCGTGATGACCCAGGATGCGTTCCGCGACGAGCGCGGCCGCACTCATCTCATCGGCATTTTTGACCGTCTCTCGACGCAGAGCTTCCCGCTCACCGCCGAGTTCATGGTCTGGTGCAATATCAAGGGGCACGGCACGGGGACCATCCACTTGCGCCTGATTGATGCCGAGAGCGCCGCGCTAGTCACGACCGACCAACTGGTTGTCGAGGTGACACCCTTCAAGGGACACGAGTGGTTCCTGACGGTGCGGACGACGTTTCCCAGCGCCGGTCTCTATAAGCTCGTGGCGCTCGTAGACAACGAGCCGCAGCTTGAAGTACCCTTGATGGTCTGGCAGTCTGAGGAGACGATGCCCGCGAGCGAACCGGCGCCGGAAGCGACACCCGAAGAGTAAGCGGCGGCAGCGGCGCTCCGTGTTGCCGCTGCCGCGCAGCAGACGAGAGCAGACATGACGAGTTCCGCAGCCATCCGCGAGCTGCAAGTCTTCTGCGATCGGCCGGCCGAGGCGGCCATCCGCGAGGCCGCGGCGTTCTTCACGGCGCGCGGCCTGACGATTACCCGGCAGGATGCACACTCGCTCGGCCTACAAGGAGCGACAGCAGCCGCTTCACCCTCGACGGACCGCCAGGCCCGGCCACCCGCCGCGCCAGCCAGCGGGGAACAGCCGCTCTGGCGACCGGCGAACTGGGCGCCGCTGATGCAACGGGACAATCGGGACACGATGCGCGATGCCGGCGCAGTGGCGGCGGTCACGGCCCAGGTGGACCCCGGCAAATGCCGCGTCTGGCTGACGGTGGAAGGACAAGGTTCGGTCGCGGCAGCGGCAGCGGCGCTGATCGCCCACTGGCGCCCGCGTAGTGCGGCTGCGGCCGCAGCGGTCACGACCAAGGAGCGCAACGTGTTCACCGAACACGGCTGGGCCGAGCGTGAGGCTGCCGTGCGCGCCAACTGGCGCAAGAGCGGCGTACCGCCGGCCGAGGTCGAGCAACGCCTCGCCAAGCTCCGGCAACGCTGGGCGCACATCGCCCACAAAACGGAACCGGAAGACGAGTGAGACCTAGTCTCGCCAGCGGGTGATCTCCACGGCGGCGGCGGCGAGGATGCTGCCCTTGATCGGCACTTCCGGCTTGCGTAGGCGCACCCGCACCGCCGCCACCGGCGTTTGGTCGAGCACGGCCGCCGCGATGCGCGCGGCGACCGCCTCCAGCAGTTGACAGCTTGGCCCTTCCACGACATCGCGCGTCAGGCGGTACAACTGGGCATAACTGACCGTATCTTGGAGATCATCGGTCTCACCGGCCCGGCGCAGATCGTAGGCCACCGCGAGGTCCACGATGAACCGCTGACCAAGCTGCTGCTCGGCCGGATCAACGCCGTGATAGCCATAGAAGGCCATCCCCTCCAGGTGAATCCAGTCGGTAGGGTTCGTCTGGGTTAGCGAGATAGTCATGTGTCTACACAGTCCATGCCGGCGATCGTGTGGCGGCGGCTACGGCCAACGGTCAAGCGAGCGTGGCATACTTTAACCGTTTAGAGGGCTACAGCACGCTACGCCCCACTCCATGGAGGAACCACGCTGTGAACACAATGGACTACGACCTGCTCGTCGTTGGCGCCGGCCCGGCCGGCCTCTGTGCCGGCATGTACGGCGGACGAGCGAAGCTGAAGACCGGCATCTTGGAAAAGGGTGTCCCCGGTGGCGAAATCCTCAACACCGATATGGTCGAGGATTATCCCGGCTTCCTGAGCATCACCGGCCCGGACTTGGCGGCCAAGTTCGAGTCCCACGCCCGCAAGTTCGGCGCCGAGATCATCCCCGACCTCGCGCTCGAAATCTACTCGGAGGGCGACCGGCACATCGTCGTCGGCGAGGAAGCCACCTACCGCGCGCCGGCGGTGATCGTGACCGCCGGTGGCAACCCCCGGAAGCTGGACGTACCGGGCGAGGAGCGCCTGAGTGCCCGCGGTGTCTCGTACTGCGCCGTGTGCGACGGACCCTTCTTCGAGGGCCAGGACATTGCCGTCGTCGGCGGTGGCGACGCTGCCGTCGAGGAAGGCACCTATCTGACGAAGTACGCCCGTAAGCTCTATGTCATTCACCGGCGCGACGAGCTACGGGCGCAGAAGATCATCCAGGAGCGCCTCTTTGCCCAGCCGAACGCCGAGGTGATCTGGGATACGGTCGTGGATGAGATCGGCGGCGATCAGCGGGTCGAGAATGTCACCTTGCGTAACGTCAAGGACGGGAGCACCCGGCGCCTCGACGTGGGCGCGGTGTTCATCTTCATCGGCTTCACACCGAACAGCAACATCTTCCGCGACCACATCGAGCACACCGAGGCCGGCTACCTCGTCACGAACAGCCTCATGGAAAGCTCTATCCCCGGCGTCTACGCCGCCGGAGACATCCGCGAGCAGCTCGCCAAGCAGGTCACGACGGCCGTTGGGGACGCGACCACGGCCGCACTGGCGGCAGAGAAGTACATCGAGGCAATGCGCCACGAGGCCGCCCACGCCGCCCCGGCCGCCGCCGGCTAACCGCGGCGTGGAGGCACCGCACTTAACGCCCGGCCCCTTCCCTGGATGGGGTAGGTACGGGTTAAGCCGTGGGGGCGCAGGGCGAGGCCGCCCGGCGGCAACCGCACTGGCAGAAGCATCGTGGCCTATCTTGAGGAAGACCCCTGGGACGAGCCGGACGAGGGCGACGACGCTGAAGGGCGGTCTACCTGGCGACGACCACTCTTGCAATGGTTGCTCACGGCCATCGGGGTCGTGTTGTTGGGACTGGGCCTCGTCCTCGTCATGCCCGGCTTGCCACTGCCGGGACCACGCCCCATCCTCGCCATCGTGCTGCTCATCTCGGTCGGAGCATGGCTGCTGCGCCTAGCGTGGCAGCGGTAGGGGAGCGTGCCGGGCTGCCCTCTCAGCCGTCTGGCCGGAACAGCAAGAGCAGGATCAGCACAGTCACGCCTACGGTGATGGCGCTGTCGGCCAGGTTGAAGACGCTGAACCCCGGCACCGCGATGAAGTCCACGACGTAACCCAACCGCACGCGGTCGAGCAGGTTGCCGAGGGCGCCGCCCATCTGGAGCGCCAAGGCAGTGCGGAGCAGGAACGCGCGACCACGCAGCGCCCGGTAGTAGAACAACACCGCCGTCATAATAGCGAGGGCTATCGGAATAAAGAAGTCCCCCAGCTCACGGAACAGGCCAAAGGCCATCCCCGTGTTTTCTATGTAACGGAGAATTATGAACCCCGGCACGACGACGATCTCCCGGCCGGGGTCGGCGCCGGCCGGGCCAATCGTGACGGTGATGATGTATTTGGTCAGCTGGTCCAACAGGCACAGGGTCGCGGCGGCGACGATCAGAAACCCGTAGCGTCTGGCCGCCGAGTCCCACGCTGGCGCCGCGACCGACGCGCCAACCTCGCTGGCCGCCGGCTGCTGGGTGGCGGGCACCATATCGCTCATCATGCTACCGAGCCGGCGGCGCTCTCGACCGGGTAGCCCTCCTCATCGAGCAGTGCCTCGATGCGCGTGAGGGCCAGCAGGCGCTCGTCATACTCCACGGTGACGCGCTTCCCGGCAACGTCCACCTGCACCGCGGCGATCCCCGGCTGCGGCGTCAACGCCTGCCTGATCGCGCTCGCGCAGTGGTCGCACGAAATGTCCGGCACGTCGAGTTCGGTCGTGGCCATTGGTCTTTGTCCTCTCCGTTGGCGGACTGCTACCGCCTGACACGCCAGAGCCGCACCATCATATCCCTACCGGAGGTATTGGAGGGTGCGGCTCTGGCGCGTCACCTCACCCCATATCCTGTGCTAGCTCGACCCAGCGGCGCTCCCGAGACGAAACCTGCACCGCCTCGGCTGCCTCCTGTGCCCAGAGGCCATCGGCAAAGGTCGGGAAGTCGGTAGGCTCACCTTGTAGTGTACGCACGATACGCGCGAGATGGAAAGCCGGATACTCGTCAAAGCTGACCTCCAGCGCGGGGGGCGGCGGGAGCAGCCTGAAGCTACCACCCGGCTCGGCAAAGTGTACCTCCGACGGACCCTGGCGCTCGTCAATCGCCATGGCACTCCCCGCGCTGCCGTAGAGGGCAACGTGTCGGTAGGTCTGCCGACCGTGCGCCACCTGGCTCAGCTGCACCACCCCGGTCACGCCGTTCTGCAAGCGCACGAGACAGGAGGCCGTGTCGTCGGCGGTGACCCGCGCGCGGCCGCCCTGCGGCAGGCTTCGCTCGCCCACCACGATCTCCGAATTCGCGCACACGGCGGCGATATCACCAAACCACCAGCGCAAGAGGTCGAGCACGTGTGTCCCGATGTCCAGCACCGTGCCGCCGCCGCGCTCTGCCTGCATCCGCCAGGCGATTGGGAGCGCCGGGTCGGCCCTCACGCCCTGGAGAAACAGAATGCTGAAGTGATAAATCGAGCCTAGCTCCCCGGAAGCGAGAAGTTGGACTATCTGCCGGTAGGATGTGCTCGAACGATACGAGAAGTTGACCGCCGTCGGCACGCCCCGTTGTGTGGCCGCCACATGCATCTCGCGTGCTTGGGCCACCGTCAGCGCCAGCGGCTTCTCGCACGCCACCGCCAAGCCGCGCTCCAGGGCCGCCATGACCAGCGGGTGATGGGTGTCGTTGGGTGTGGCTACGAACACCGCGTCGAGCGGCGTCTGTGCCATTAGCTCGACATAATCGTCGTATACGGCGCCCACCCCGTACTGTGCGGCAATGCGCTCCGTCTTGTCGCGGGTCGGTCCGAACAGCGCCACCACCTCGGCGGCCGCGCACGCCGCCAACCCCGGCAGGATGACGCGCTGCGTGAACGAGCCAACGCCGGTGACGGCAATGCGGAGCGGGCGAGTAGTACCGGCCATCAGTCACTCAACGGCGGCCCGGCGGCGGCCGCGGCGGCCAGCGCCGCATCGCACTGCGCCCGTAGCTCTGCCCGCGCTGCCGCCGGGGTTTCGTCGAGCGGCACGAGCCACGTCTCATCTTCGGCGCGGCGCTTGAACTCGACGGCCTGCTGCTTCAGATTGCGGGGGCTGACCGTCAGACGGAGGGGCATCCCGAGCAGGTCGGCGTCATTGAACTTGACCCCCGGGCTTTCGGCGCGATCATCGAAGAGCACGGAGAGGCCGGCGGCCTGCAAGTCCGCGTAGAGCTGCTCGGCCGCGGCAGCCACCGGCTTGCGATTCAGGTTCAGGCCGACCAGATGCACGTCGTAGGGCGCAATCGGCGCCGGCCAGACGATCCCTTCGTCGTCATGACTCTGCTCGATGGCCGAGGCGATCATCCGCGTGTGGCCGATGCCGTAGCAGCCCATATACATGGGCTGCTCCACGCCGTCCGTGCCCAGGTACCGCGCACCCATCCGCTCACTGTAGACCAGTCCCAGCTTGAAGACGTGGCCCACCTCGATGCCGCGCGCTAACGTCAGCGTGCCGTCGCAGTGTACGCAGCGGTCGCCGGGCCGAGCGGAGCCGATGTCCACCACCATATCGGCCGTGTAGTCGCGGCCGTAGTACACGTTGCGGAGGTGCATGTCCGGGCGATTGGCGCCCGCCACCAGATTACCGGCCTCCGGAACCGAGCGGTCCACGACCACGCGCACGCCATCTAAGCCGACGGGCGACGCCGACCCGGCCACCAGTCCCGCCTGCTGTACTTCCTCGTCGGTCGCCAGCCATAGGTCTACGCACTTGAGCGCGTTGATGAGCTTGATCTCGTTGACCGGAATATCGCCGCGGATCGCCACGAACACCAGCTCCGGCTCGGTCACACCGGTACCGTCTTCACGGGCACGGGTGCAGCTATAGAACACCGCCTTCAGCGTGCGGCTTTGGGGAACGTCGAGGAAGGTGGCCAGGTCCTCAATCGTCTTGACACCCGGGGTCTCGACCTCTTCGAGCGGCTCCGGCGGCTCGTCATCCACCTCGCGGAAAAACTCCGCCCGCTCCAGGTTGGCGGCGTAGTCGCAACCGGCGCAACGCACGATCTGGTCTTCCCCACTGTCCGCAAGCATGATGAACTCGACGCTCTCCTTGCCCCCGATGGCACCACTATCGGCCTCCACCGGGATCGTGGAGAGACCGCAGCGGGCAAAGATACGCTGGTAAGCGCGGTACATGGCTCGGTAGGAGCGGTCCATCGCCGCCTCGTCGGTGTCGAACGAATACAAGTCCTTCATGGAGAACTCGCGCCCGCGGATCAGGCCCGCGCGCGAGCGCGGCTCGTCGCGGAACTTCGTCTGAATCTGGTAGAGCCGCAACGGCAAGTCCCGATAGCTACGCACCGTGCGCCGCACCAAGTCGGTAATCACCTCCTCGTGCGTCGGTCCGAGGCACAGCAGCCGCTCGCGGCGATCCCGCAGGCGAAACAGGACATCGCCCATGACCGTATCGCGCCCGCTTTCGCGCCACAGCTCGATAGGCTGCACCACCGGCATCAGCAGCTCTTGGCCACCTGCGGCATTCATCTCTTCGCGGATGATCTGACCGATCTTCTGCTCTACTTGCAGCGCCAGCGGGAGCAGGCTGTACACGCCGGCGGCGAGCTGCTGAATGAGGCCCGCACGGAGCATCAATTGGTGGCTGATGGTATCGGTATCGGCCGGGACTTCGCGCTGGGTACGGCCGAAAAGACGAGAGAGACGCACTGCTTTCCCCCTAGAGATTCGTTGGGACTAGGTTGATGCTCCCGCATACCGCCCGGAGCCGTATTGGCCTCGGTACAAGGTTCATCATAGCTCAAGCTCGCCATCATTCACCACTACCCGGCCCCCGGGCGCACCGGCGGCAGCGCCGGCCAATGCAATCTGCGGAGCGGTACACTGTGGTCCGCGCAACGCGGCGAGGGAGGCAACGTGACTATTCCGCTCCTGCTCGATACCGACATCGGCGACGACGTAGACGATGCCTTCGCCTTGCTGCTCGCCGCCCGTCAACCGGCAATCGAGAGCGGCTGCCCATTGCAGATCGGCACCTATGAAGTCACGCGGCAGGCCCGCATCGGTGAGACGGAGCGCGCTCTGCTCCACGCCACCGACGACCCGGCGTGTGTGGCAGTAGCGGCCATGCTCGACGTATATCTGCACGAGCTGCGGCGTCAAGAGACCTCGATGTACGACCCGGCTACACTGACGCTCGCCTACACCGACGAGTTCGTCAACCTACAGCGCGGGCGCTTCACCCTCAGGCGCACCGACGCTGATCTCACCCAACTCCACTTCGACCCCCAAGGCACACCGAACGGCGCCGCCTCGGTGGCGATCCACCCTACGGCCTTGGTTGACCATCTCCTCGCGGCCATCACGCCAGGCTAAGACCGGAGCCTCCGGGCGTGCGGCAAGAGACGCCAAGGCACGACGGCAGTGGGTGCGACAGGCGGAGTATCGAGGCAAAGCAGTACCGGAATCCCAGTCAGGTGTAAGTAACCGGGCAATGTGAACGAGGGCTAGCCGCTGGGCGGTGTGGGAACGATGACCACGCTTTCGTAGACTGACGAGAACACAGCCGCGAGCTGCGGCCCGATCATCCAGATAATCCCGATGACGACCAGCGCGACCACGGCAATAACGAGCGCGTATTCGAGGATGGATTGTCCAAGCTCACCGCGGTCCAGCGCCGGCGACGGCTGGGGAACAGTAGCAGAGCGCGCAGACCTTTCGCGTTCACGGTTGGACCCGGCTCTGTGCCAGCCACCCGCACCTTCACTGGGCATTGTCTTTTCTGCCGCTCCCTTTCCAGTTGTTTCTTTGGCCAGCCCACCACAGTAGCCCTGACTAGGATACTTGGCGGCGCGTCACTTTGCCAATGATCGGACATCGGAAGGACGGACGCCAGCCAAGTGCCGGCAGTCGCCCGGTGTACTCCTACTCGTGCCAGAGCTACAACGCGCCCCGCGAGGCGCGCACTACGTCGCCACGATCAGCGGTCGGCCTTGGTAAGCATTTCGATGGACACGACATCCAGCATCCGCAAGAACTCCCACTCGTCGAGCGGCTTGCGGAATATCGCCGCGAGCAAGCCCACGACGGTGTGGTCAATCCGCGACGGATATGTCGAGGCAACGATAAACTTGGTCTTCTTCGTGTCCCAATGGTTGCCCATCTCGCGGAGCACCTCTATGCCGTCGGCATCCGGCAACGCCACGTCCATGATGACCATATGGGGCTTCTCTTCCTTGACCAGATCAAACGCCCCTTCACCACGTCGCACCGCAATGGGCTGAAACCCCCGCATCCGCAACTCGTAGCCCAGATCATCTTGCATGTCCGGGTCGCCGTCAATGATCACGATCTTGTTACTCAGGTCCTCGTCCATCACCACGTCTCCCTATGCCTAACGCCAAGAATGTATAAGAGTAGTGCGGCGGCCGCAACTGCCAGCCCCGCACGCGGCAACAGCCCGTTGCCGACGGCCCCCCATTATACCGCCATTGACCTCGCCCTCGGCGCTATCGGCACGAGGCTATCGGTCCGCTTGCCGGCGGCGTAGCTCTGCCTCTAGCTGCCGGATGCGCGCCTCGGCAGACTCACGGGCCGCCTGCTCACTGGCCGCACGGTTTTCGGCGGCCTGGCGGGCCGCCCGCTCGGCCAGCCGCTCGGCTTGCTCGACAGCAGCTTGGGCTTCGTAGGCGGCACGCTCCGCCTGCCGCGCCGCCCGCTCCTGCCGCCAGTTGGTCAGGTAGCTGTTCGTCGCCGGATCGTACAACCGCGGCCAGTTGTTATCCCAGCACAGGCTCAACCCCAGCACCGGGCTGTAGCCCTTCAAGATGCCATCCGGCGCCGTGGTCAGCGCAATGGGCCGGTACACCCCACCCACCAGCCGCTCCCCGGCCAACTGCTCTCCGTGATACGCACCATCCTTGGGATCGAACCGCCAGTATTCCGGCACGCCGATGCGGGCATAGATGTCCCGCTTCCGCCCCACGTCCTCCCGGCCGGTGCTGGCGGAGCCAATCTCCAGCACCCAATCCGGCGGCTTACCCACCTCCCAGGGCAAGTACAGCTTGCGCGGCCGGATCGCTTGTGCGTCCACGCCGAAGGCCAGGTATACGTCCGGAGAGACGCGGACGTTGAGATCGTCCGGGTCGTAGCAGAGGATCGTGTTGCTGCTGAGGAAGGTATCGGGGCGCTGGCCGAAGTCGGTGAACCGACTGGCGAGCAGGCCGAGGAACTCCTGCATGGGCTGTTCCTGTTCCATCGCTTCGGGCTTCAGGACCGGTTCGTCGGGGTTGTAGTCGAGGCGAGCGTAGTCAATCTCGCCCTGCCGGTGGTAGGGCAAGATGGTAGGAGCGAGTGCGGGTACCGTGGTCGTCATGGTAGGTCTCAGAGCCGAGCGCTGGGTGTAGGGCGATTATAACGCACGTGCCGCACATCACCGGCAGGCGCAGCCAGCCTCAGTCCCCGGCCAGCAACTCCCCATCACTGTCGAACAAGAACGCTCGCCGGGGTGAGCACTGAATCCCCACCGTCTCGCCTGGCCGCCGCGCGATGCCCAGCGGCTCGCGCACCGTCAGCTCCACCGCACCCAGACTCACGGTCACAAGCTGCTGCCGCTCCTCATGTCGCGGCTGTACCACCTCGACAGTCGCCGTAGCCAGACGGCCCGGGTCGTCGGGCGGGAGCAAGGCTAGGTCATCGGCCCGCAAGCCGACGGTGACGGGCTGGCCTGCCCGGACCGCCAGCGCCCGCCCGTGTTCCGGCAACGCGAACAGCGTACCGCCGACCTGCACGCCGTTGCTGCCGGCCGCCCCATCGAGGAGATTCATCGGCGGCACTCCGAAGAAGCCGGCCACGAAGCGATTGACCGGCGCCGCCATGATCTCTGCCGTTGTACCGACCTGCTCCACACGGCCGGCACGCATGATCGCAATACGGTCGCCGAGCGCCATCGCCTCGATCTGGTCGTGCGTGACGTACACGGCGGTAATCCCGAAGCGGCGCAGCAGCCGCTTGATCTCGACGCGCGTGCGCCCACGCAACTGCGCGTCGAGATTCGAGAGCGGCTCGTCGAAGAGAAAGACCCGCGGATCGCGGATAATACACCGTCCCACCGCTACGCGCTGCTGCTCGCCACCGGAGAGCTGGCGGGGCATCCGTCCCAGCAGGTGCCGGAACTCGACGCCGAGCACCTGCGCCACGCGCCGCACGCGCTCGTCAACCTCGGCCTCACGCCCGCGCAGCTTGAAGAAGAAGCCCACGTTGTCATAGGCCCGCAGGTGTGGGTAGAGGGCGTAGTTCTGGAAGACCAGACCCACGCGCCGCTGCGCCGACTCCAGATGGTCAACAGGCTCGCCGTCGAACAGCACGCTGCCGGAGGTCGGTGCCTCCAGGCCGGCAATGACCCGCAGCAACGTCGTCTTGCCACATCCCGACGGCCCCAGCACCGCGAGCGTCTCGCCGTCCGCCAGCGTGAGCTGCACGTCGTCCAGCGCGACCGTCGCCGCGGCATCGTCCTGGGGCACTACTGCCGGCTGCGACCGACGCCAGGGCCATGAAAACAGCGAGCGCGTCGGGAGAGCGGGTGTGGGGGCAGGTAGTGTCGTCGGATCGCCGGAGAACCGCTTGGAGACGCCGAGGAGGCGGATGGCAGCCATACACCGCCGCTCACGAGAACACTCGCCCGGCCTCGCGGTAGCGATCAATCGCCTCGGTGACGGCGCGGTTGTCAATCTGCGCCAGCAGCACCGCCAGGAAGAGGGGGGTGATAGGAAAAAACAACCCAGAAAGCACAAATGCCAGAATCAGGCCACGGATGATTAGCAGACCCAGCGTCAGCCCAAGATTGTCCATCACCATATAGAGGGCGTTGCGCCACACACGCCGAATCGGCTGATCGAATTCTACGAGCATTGGGAACAGATAGGGCTGGAGAGCAAACCACATCATGAATAGATAACCAAATACTATAGCGAGCAAGCCAACACCCGGAATGTCAATCGTTAGGTAGAACCAGACATTTAGGACCAGCAATGCACCAGCGGCCACATTGCTTGCGGCCAGTCCCCAGCCCCGCCAAAAATGCCGCTTAAAGGCCGAAGTGAAATGCGAAGGCTCCAGTAGTTCGCCGCGCACGAACTCATGCATGACGCTATAGACGGCCGCAGTGGCTGGTCCTGCCACGACCATGAGTAGTGGCAGCAGCAGGGCTGCCATCACCAAGGGTAAGAGCAGCAGAGCCTGCGCTTCGGACGCTTCAAGTGGCTCCTCTTGCTCGACAAAAGCGGATGCCAGAACGGCTATCGGGTAGAGGGCAATAAGATATGCTGGCAAGGAGGGAACGAACCATCGCAGGTTGACGAGAATCATGCGGATTGGGTCGTAGTAGATCTCGGCCACCGCGCTGCGAAAATAGCGAAACGCCAGTCCCATGCTACTCGATCCGGTTCCTGCTCAGAACTGCTCCACCATAGTCGATGAGGGCACGGCGGCGTTCAGCACGGCGGCGTCACCGGACGACTCGATCCGCACGCCGGGGACAGGGCGCGGCCACAGAATGCGCCGCACCTCGGCGGCTCGCAGCGCGTCTACCAGTTCTTCCGGTCTGGGATGGAGCGCGATGATTGTACCGCCTTGACCGGCCCCGGCCAGCTTGGCACCCAGTGCCCCAGCATCCAGCGCAGCGGCAATCAGCCGCTCGTTCTCCGGTCCCGAGCCGCCGAGATCGCGCTGTATCCCGTGGTTGTCGTTCATCAGCCGCCCCAGCCACTCCCAGTCGCGCGTGAGGAAGGCGCGTTTCCCCTCGCGTGCCAGCTTGGCGATCCGCTCGTAGCCCTCGACAACGGCCCGATCCCCTTCCAGCCAGCGGTCGCGAATGGGCTTATGTACCGCGTGCGAGGAGTGCTGGATACCGGTGTTGGCCAGGATGAAAGGGAGCGCCTCGCCGTTCCAGGCCAGCGGCTCGACGGTGGCGTATGGCTCGGTGCCGACGGGACGGTAGAACTCCTTGTCGCGGAAGTCCAAGTAGTTGAGGTGCCCGAACGTGGCCATATACTGATCCTGGTAGCCACAGACCACGCCCAGGTAGTTCAACTCGATGGAGCGGGCCACTTCCGCGAAATAGTGCGGCTCGTAGTGGATGTCCTGATAGGCGGCCAGCGTCCGGAGCGCCGCGGCGACCATCGCCGTCGAGGACGAGAGTCCCGATGCGAACGGCACGTCGCTCCAACACCGCACGCTCGCCCGTAGCCCATACCAACGCTGGTGGGCAATCACTGCTCTCAGAATGTCGCAGTGGTCGCCGGCAAGCTGCAAGTCGGCGCGGTGGCGCACGACCACCCGCTCCCGATCCGACTCCAGCGATAGCTCGCCCGCCGGCTCCACGCTGACATAGGCCCGCTCGCCGAGCGAGCAGGAAATAACACTCCCACCGTACATATCGGTGGGATTACCAATGATCCCACAGCGTCCCGGTGCCGAGCCTACCAGCACTGCTTGCCCCACTGCTCTATCCTTCTCCCCGGCCCTCTCCCAGGAGGAGAGGGGGCGACCACCGACCCACTTCCACCAGCCCCCCTCTCCACATGATGGAGAGGGGCCGGGGGTGAGGCATAGCCCCCGCCAGCGCCTACAGTTGCTCGCTCAACCCTACGAGATATTGGCGGATCATGTAGCCGTACCGCTCGTCGGCGAGCGCAAAGTCAATGAACGCCTTGAAGTAGGTCTCGAAATTGCCAATGTCGTAGCGTTTCTCGCCAGCGCCCAGCGGCAAGCACCGCACGCCGTCCCCCTGCTTGAGCAGGATAGCAATCGAGTCGGTGAGCCATAGCTCACCGCCCCGCCCAGGCAGTGTGCGATCAATGGCGTCGAAGATCGCACGGTCGAAGATATAGCGCGGCGTGATGGCCAGCGTGCTGGGCGCCGTAGCCACCTCCGGCTTCTCGATCAGGTCGTCAATCTCGAAGGCTGCGGTCGGCTGCGGTGGCGTACCGGCCGTCGGCTGCACGATGCCATACCGCTGCACGTCCTCGCGCCGCACCGTCTCCACGGCCAAAGTCGCGTGTGCGCCGCTATCGAGATGGTCTTTCAACATCCGCTGGATCAGGCTCGGCCGCTGCTGACTGGTGATGATCGTGTCACCATACGCGACGAGAAACGGCTCGTCGCCCACAAAGTCGGCCGCCAACCGGATGGCATCGGCCGGCCCGCTCTGCACGCTCTGGCGCGTATAGAAGAGCGCAACGTCCTCCTCAAAGAAGTTCAGCTCCTCGGCCAGATCGTAGGCGCCGGTGCGTACCAAGCGACGCTCCAACTCCGTCTCCCGATCGAAGTGATCCTCAATCGAGGACTTCTGCCGCCCGGTGATGAGCAGAATCTGGGTAATGCCGGCCTCGACCATCTCTTCAACGACGTATTGGACGGCCGGCTTGCGGCCCACCGGCAGCATCTCCTTGGGCTGCGACTTGGTCGCTGGGAGCAGCCGCGTTCCCAGCCCCGCCACCGGGATGACCGCTTTGCGGACGGGCGCCGCGCGTACTCCGGCCATGGGTCTCCGCCTCTCTGCGTAGCGATGGTGGCGCTCGACGCTACCGCTCCATTGGTCAGCCACGATAGCACAGCCTCCGCCCCAGGGCAACGCCGGCGGCGCAATGCCTTTGCTACACTCGCTACCGGCCACTAGGTCAGTTAGGTTGGTGCGGACAGAGCAGGCATGACTCGCGCGCTAGGGGCGGTTGCAAGTGGCCGGCGCCGGGAGCAGCCGCGCGTGTCCACTGTGCCCCGCCGAGAACGCTTGCAGCGGTACTTGGCGCGGGCCGGTATTGCCTCGCGCCGCCGGGCCGAGGCGCTGATCCGTGCCGGCCGCGTGCAGATCAATGGCCAACCGGCAACCGAGCTAGGCACCACCGTTGACCAGGACCGGGACCGCGTGCTGGTGGACGGACGCCCGGTGGCGGCGCAATCCGCAGTGGTATACCTGGCGCTTCACAAGCCGGTGGGAGTCATCACCACGCATAGCGATCCCCACGGACGACCGACGGTGATGGAGCTGCTCCCGGCGTTTCCGGGGCTACTCTTTGTCGGTCGCCTCGATGCCGAGAGCGAGGGCTTGCTGCTCGCCACGACCGACGGGCGCTGGAGCCAGCGTATCCAGCATCCCCGGTACGGCTGCGAGAAGGAATACCTCGTTCACGTTACCGGCCGCCTCACCCCGCAGACCCTCCGCCGCCTCCGGCGCCCCCTCGACTTGGGTGACGGCGACCGGTCGAGCGGCGCGCAAGTCACCGTGGTCGAGCGCCCCGGCGAGGACGCGACCTCGCCGACGCCCGCCGTCCACCACTTGCGGATCGTCCTCCGCGAAGGACGCAAGCGCCAGATCAGGCGGATGTGCGCGGTCGTCGGGCTGACGGTGCAGCGGCTCGTGCGCGTGCGCGTAGGCAGCGTGGAGCTAGGCACGCTCGCGCCCGGCGGCTGGCGGCATCTTACGCTCGCCGAGATAGAGACGGCAGCAGCGGCGGGGTAGGGGAAATGCTGACGAAAGCACCACCGTCTGAGGCTGAATCCATGACCGGCCTGATAATCGCGCTCGACGGTACAGCCGCCTCTGGCAAGAGCACGATTGGCCTGCTGGTAGCACGGCGGTTGGGCTATATGTACTTCGACACGGGCTTGCTGTATCGTGCCGTGACGCTACTCGCCATCCGGCAGCGGGTTAGCCCCGGCGATGCGCCGCGCTTGGCCGCGCTGGCGGCAGACCTGGCCTTCGAGGTCCGGAGTGCGGAGGACGGTGGAACAACAGTGCTGCTCGACGGTGAGGATGTCACGGTCGCCCTGCGGTCCCCGGCGGTGAACCGGCACGTCTCCGCCGTCTCCGCGCTACCGCAGGTGCGTGCTGCGCTCCTGGAGCAACAACGCCGGCTCGCCGCGCCCGGTGGCATAGTCATGATCGGACGCGACATCGGCACCGTGGTCCTGCCCGACGCACACCTGAAGCTCTTTCTCACGGCCAGCGCCGAGGTACGCGCCCAACGACGCTATCGGGAGCAGCGAGCCAGGGGTGAGGCCATCACCTACACGGCAGCGTTGGCGGCGCTGCAACGGCGCGACCGGCTCGACAGTAGCCGCAGCACGGCACCGCTGAAGCCGGCGGCTGATGCTATGATGCTAGACACGACGTGTCTCTCGATACCGGCGGTTGTCGAGCAGGTGTTGGCTGCCGTGCGCCGCGTCGCAGCGGCGCACCCCGCTGCCGACAGCGGAGACGCCCAAGAGCGGCCGATGTGTCCGGACCATTCACCACCATAACGAGCATGAATCCGGCGAATACCGTGCGTGCCAGGTCGTATCCGCGCTTCCTGTACGTCGTGTACTACATCATCATTGGCCTCGTGCGGCTCGTGACTCGCCTGCTCCTCGCGGTGCGAGTCACCGGCGGCGCCGACTTCCCGCGCACCGGGCCGGTGCTTATCGCCGCCAACCACCTCAGTTACTTCGACATTCCCTTCCTGCTCATCTTCCTGCCCCGCCCCCCCATCTTCGTCGCCAAGCAGGAGGTCACGGCCTTCCCACTCGTAGGACGGCTTTTGCATCGGCTTGGCACCGTTTCGATCCGGCGCGGGCAGTCGGATCGCCGGGCCATCCGCCATAGCCTGGCAGTGCTGGAGAATGACGACGTACTCTTGATCTTCCCGGAGGGAACCCGTAGCCGCCGCCCCGGGCTGTTGGCCGGCCTCCCGGGAGTGGGGTTACTGGCACGTCGCGCCGGGGTCCCGCTGGTGACTGCGGCGATCACCGGTACGGAGAAGCTCACCCTACGGTCGTTCTTCCGCTGCGGCCTCACGCTGACCATCGGCTCGCCGGCGACATTGGAGACACTAACCCCGAACGGCCGGCGAGCAACGGCCGGCGAGATTACGGAGGCGCTGATGCAGCAGCTGGCGGCGCTCATGCCGCCGCAGTATCGCGGCCACTACTCAGACGCGGAGCACGCTCAGGCTAGTGCCGGCGTGCTCGCCAGGCCGGGACAGGACTAATCATGCCTATCGTTCCCAACCCACTGGGCTGGCCGGTCCTCATCATCGTGATCGTCGTCATCATCGTCGGCACCGCCTACGTCATGTGGGATGAAAGCCAACATCCAGCCGAGGCCGATGGCGAGCGCGACGACCCCGATTGACCGCGATGACACGAGGAGAAGGGGTGCTGACCGGGGTAGGTACACGCCAAACCGTAGGGGCGCAACATGTTGCGCCCGTCTTCCCCCATCCCTCCGCCAGGAGACCCTCGCATAGCCGTCATTCCCGCTGGCGCGGGAATCCACACCCCCTCTCCACATGGTGGAGAGGGGGCCGGGGGTGAGGCCCGCACCGCCTCACAAAACACCTGCCCGGTCAGAGGGGCCGGGGGTAGCTCCAAGCTGGCGGCGATTAGCTCACCAAATCCACGAGTGCCGGGATCAGAGCCTTCAGTTCCGACTCACGGTCTGCCAACGTTGCCGACAGCACGCGCACCTGCGGCGGGTTGAAACGTCCCGGATGACCGTAATCGGTCTGCTCGAGCGCAGCCCGACTAGCTCCCACCTCGACCGTCATCCAGCGCCGCACTACCGGGTCCGGGGTCCCATGAGAGCGGTGGTGTGCCGGCAGTACTTCCTGAGTGAACGATACGTTTACCAACTCATTCCCCGGGCTAGACACCCCGTCGGTCACGGGCATGAGCACACTCCTCCGCATAATTGCCAGTGCCTCGACATCACGCCGTTGTTAGGATACCAGTAGACCCCTGAGAGGATGCGATGCGACAACAGCTTGAGCGAGTACGTGGCACGAACGACTGGCCCCCCCTAGACGCCCGACAGCTACACGACCTCGTGCGGGCGCTCGGCGATAGCTTCGCCAGCTACGGCTACGAGCACATCGAAGTCCCCGTCCTGGAGCATACCGATCTCTTTCGTCTCAAGTCGGGCGAGGATATCCTGACCAAGCTCTATGCGTTCCCCTATCGTGGCCGCGACCTGTGTCTGCGTCCGGAGCTGACGGCCTCCGTCGGTCGCTACTACGTGGATCACTGCCAAGCCGCGGCGCTGCCCCAACGCTTTGCCTACGCCGGCCCGGTGTTCCGCTACGAGCGGCCGCGGCAGGGACGCTACCGCCAGTTTACCCAGTCCGGCGTCGAGTTGATCGGCCCGGAGGGGCCGGCGGCCGACGCCGAACTGGCCGCGCTGGCCTGGCAATCGCTGGCCCGCCTCGGCTTGGACGACCACCGCTTGGAGATCGGTCACTTCGGGGTCATGGCCGCCCTCCTGCGAACGCTGGGGCTGGACGACCGCGCCCGCAGCTTTGTTATCGCCAGTATGCAGGACCTGCGGAAGGCCGAGCGGGGACGCGCTCAGGTGGACGCTCGGCTCGATGAGCTATTCGGCGCCGGTGCGGAGGATCAGCCGCCGGATAGTGCGGACACGACGAACACCGCGGACGACCTGCTGGCCACACTGCGCCGCCTGGTGGCCGGATTGGACGAGCAGCACGCCCGCGAATTGATCCTGGGGCTACTACAAGCCAGCCACGTCAGCGTCGGACGCACCCGGTCGGCCGCAGACGTGGCCGACGGCCTCCTCCGCAAGCTGCGCTGGCAAGACCAGGCGCCCGGTATTCGCCGCGCCTTGGAGTTGGCGGAACGGCTGCGCTCCGTACGCGGCAGTCCCCCGGCGGCCTTTGACCGTATCCGGCACGTGCTCACCGACTACCGGCTCGACCATGCGCCGCTGCACCGGCTGGAAGCGGTCAGTACGCAGCTCGGCGCCTACGGTGTGCCGCCTGCGGCCGTGACCGTCAACCTCGGCTTGGGGCGCGGCCTCCCGTACTACACCGGGCTGGTCTTCGAAATCTACGCCGATAGCCTCGGTCCGGCCCAACAGCTATGTGGCGGTGGCCGCTACGACGGCCTGCTGCGGCTGCTCGGAGCAAATGCCGACGTGCCCGCCGCCGGCTTTGCCTTCGGCGTCGAGCGCGTCAAGCTGGCCTTGGACAGCCACGCTCGACCGGCGGGGACCCCTACGACGCAGGTGCAGGTCATCCCGCTCGGTGCCGACGATTGCGCCTACGCCGTGACCGCGGCGGAGCAGTTGCGGCAAGCCGGCCTGCGCGTCGAACTGGAGCTGATGGGGCGCGGGGTCAAAGGCACGCTCCGCCAGGCCGCCCGGCGGGGTATTCCCTTCTGCAGCATCGTCGGGCCGGAGGAACGCCTCGGCGGCACCATCACCATCCGCAATATGGCCGCCCACCAGGAACAGCGCGTGGCGCTCGCCGACGCCGCGCGGTACTGTCAGGAGGACAGGGTGCCGGCCCCTGCTGACCGGCAAGCCGGCGGTGTAACGGCAACAGGTGCGCGATGACCGACCAACTTCGCGGCAGCGACCGGGTGACCGGTCCGGTGCGCTTGGCGCTACCAAGCAAAGGGACGCTGGAAGAGCCGATCCTCAAGCTGCTCGCCGACTGCGGGCTGGCCGTCCGGCGCGTTAGCTCCCGGCACTACAGCGCAACCATCGCCGCGCTCCCCGCGGTCACGGTGCATTTCCAGCGCGTGCCCGACATCGTAAGTATGGTCGAGGCCGGCGAGGCGGACCTGGGCATCACCGGCTACGACCTCGTTGCCGAGGCACGCGACGAGAGCACTAATCTGCTCGTGCTGCATCCAGAGCTGCGGATTGCCGAGTGCGACTTGGCGCTCGCGGTACCGGATGACTGGCTCGACGTGGTGACGGTCCGGGACCTCGCCGATCTGGCTGCGACCATGCACACCACGGGACGAGTGCTGCGCGTAGCGACGAAGTTCTCCAACCTGACGCGCGACTTCCTCTACGACAAGGGGATTACGCACTTCACGCTGGTCCCCGGGCACGGCGCGCTGGAGGCGGCGCCAACGACGGGCGCCGCAGACATCATCACCGACCTGGTGACTACCGGGACGACGCTCCGTGAAAATCGGCTCAAACAGATCGGTGGCGGCACGATCTTGCATTGCCAGGCCTGTGTGATCGGCAACATCCGGCGGCTGCGCGCGGAACCGGCCGTCCTGGCGGCTGCGCGCACGTTGCTAGAGCTGATCGAGGCGCACATGCGCGCCGCCGGCTACTTTGCGGTCACGGCCAACGTCGGCGCCGAGTCGGCGGAGGCCATCGGGCGCCACCTCCTGCGACGGCCCGAGCTGGCCGGCTTGCAGGGACCGACGGTGAGCAAGGTCGTCTCCAAGTCACCTGGACAGCACGGCTGGTACGCCGTCCGCGTGGTCGTGCGCCAAGAGTCGCTCCTGTCGCTGGTGGACTATCTCCGCCGCGCTGGCGGTACGGATGTCACCGTGAGTCGGCTCGACTACGTGTTCGGCGACCACAGCCGATATTACCAGGCCCTGACCGAGCAACTGAAACGGCGGTAGCATACCCGGCGGCAGGAGCGCGGGCTATAATCGCCTGTACCTATGCCCGGCCCCGAGATCAACCATGACAGCTACGGCAGCCGCACCCGCGACGACCATGCGGCCCTACCACCGGCAGGGCACCATTGACTACGCCCACCTCGACTTTGATCCTAACGAACCGGTCCTCAAGCCTGACGCCATGCAACAAGACCTCCAACTGCTGGAAATCTTCGGTCTCCTCTCGGCCCATTACACCGACTTCAACCACCGGCCCGAAGTCTTCCTCGACTCCAACGCGATCCTCTGCTACGACCCGGACGACCTCAATATCCGTGTCTCCCCGGACGTGTACCTGGCCTTTGGCGTGGACGCGCACGCCATCCGGCAACGCAAGCTCTATCTGCCCTGGGAAGCGGGCAAGCCACCGGATTGGGTGTTGGAAGTGGCCTCGGTCAGCAACGGGCGGGAGGATATTGGCCGGAAACGAGCGATCTACGCCCGCATCGGCGTGCCGGAATACTGGCGCTTCGATCCGCAGGATGGCGCGTATCATGGGGCCAAGCTGGCCGGGGGGTATGAGCCTATCGCGCTGACTACCGCGCCGGACGGCATCCTGAAGGGCTACAGCGCGGTACTGGGGCTGAGTCTGTGCTGGGATGACAACTGGCCGCGGCTGTACGACCCGGCGACGAACACCTACTTGGAGACCTGGCAGCAGGAGCGGGCGGCGCGGCAAGCTGCTGAGGCCGAACGGGCAGCGGCTGAAGCGCAGGCCGCCGTCGAGCAGGCCGGCCGGCTGGCGGCCGAGGCACGCATCCGGCAGCTTGAAGCAGAGCTACGTCGTCGGCAGGCGGACCGGTAGCCTGGTGCCGAGCGATCTGCGATGAAGGCAGCGTTCCCTTTACACCGCTCCGCCCGTTAGTCGCTGGCCTCCCTGCCCCCCGGCTGGAGTAGGCACGGTTAGGCCGTAGGGGTGCAACACGTTGCGCCCGCCCCCGTCACTCCTGCGTGCGGGGGGTAGGTCTGCTTCTCCGGTCGCTTAGGCGTCGGTCATCCTGGCTTGCAGGAACGTTGCGACCTCGGTCTGGGGGAGCGTGGTTTGGTCGCCGGAGCGCATGTCGCGGATCGTCGCCTGCCCAGTAGC
Organism: Chloroflexota bacterium; assembly: GCA_022826725.1. Taxonomy (GTDB): domain Bacteria; phylum Chloroflexota; class UBA11872; order UBA12225; family JAJDUF01; genus JAJDUF01. The sequence goes on along the minus strand of JAJDUF010000012.1, from coordinate 167,604 downwards.
GACCTCATCCGGCCCGAGGAACACCGCCCACGGGATGCCCCGCTGGTTCGCGTGCCGCAGCTGCGCGCCGAGTCGCCGCGTCTCCAGCGGCAGCTCGGTATTGATACCCGCTCGCCGCAACGAGGCGGCCAGGGCAAGGCTGTCTCCGAGGTGGGCGCTATCGAAGATCGTCACGAGCACGTCGGTGATCGTGCGGGTCCCATCGCCATCGCCGCTGCCTAGCTCTTCGAGCACGTCAACGAGGCGCTCGATTCCCAGCGACGTGCCGGTCGCCGGCTGCCCCCGGCTCGTGAACATGCCCAATAGCTCATCGTAGCGACCACCGCCGGTCACGCTGCCGATGGGACGGCCATTGACAAGCTGACCGACCTCCGTCTCGAAGATCGGCCCGGTGTAGTAGTCCAGCCCACGAGCCAGCGACAGGTCCACTTGATAGCAATGCGCCGGCACCTCCAACGCTTCGAGGTAGCCGATGATCTCCGTCAGCTCGGTGACCCCGGTCGCCGCCAAGGGAATCTCGCCCAGTGTGCCCCGCAGATCGGCCAGTATCTCATCGGCGGGTCCACGCAGCGCGACGAGATTGAGCAGGCGGGTGGCGGTCTCCTCGGAGAGGAACGGCTCCCGCGGCCCGCGGCCCGGCGTCGCGGAATCGCCGTCTCCATCGGCGGCCGCAAAGCGGGAGCCGCCGACTTCCCGCGTAAGTAACTCCTGCATCACCCCGTCGCGCCCGATCTTATCGAGCTTGTCTATCGCCCGAAAGATGTCCAGCGCATCGTCGTCCGGCACACCGGCATACTGGGCCAGCCCGGTGAGTAGCTTGCGGTTGTTCAGGCGCACCGTGAACTCGCGCAGGCCCAGCGCCGGCAGGACCGTCGCGATGAGGCTGATGATCTCGGCGTCGGCCAGCATACTGGAGCTACCCACGATGTCGCAGTCGCACTGCCAGAACTCGCGGTAGCGGCCCTTGCGCGGCTTGTCCGCTCGCCAGACCGGCTGCATCTGGTAGCGCTTGAACGGCTTCGGCAGCGTGGGATACATCGCCACGACCCGGCAGAGCGGCACGGTGAGGTCGTAGCGCAAGCCGACGCGCCGGCTGCCCCGATCACTAAATCGGTAGACAAGCTGGTCGCCCTCGGGACCGTACTTGCCTTCGAGTGTCTCGGCCAGCTCGATAGCCGGCGTTTCCAGCGGCTCGAAGCCGAACCGCTCGAAGGCGGTCCGAATGACCCCGGTGACGTGCTGGCGCAAGAGCATCGTCTGGGGCAGAAAATCGCGCGTGCCGCGCAGAATACGGGGTTTGACCTTTGCGCTCATAGCGCCTCCAATATGTAACAACTCCCAGCCGGTAGAACGTCCGATTGCACGCGGTCACACGTGTGCCCTATCGCGGCACTCGTGCTGCTCGGGCGTGCGGCAGCGAGGATTCTACGAGAGCGAGGCCAATGGAAGGGGAGTGCTACGGGCGGATTCTGCGTGTGGGGGAGGTGACGGGAGTCGAACCCGTGCCGCTGGTTCCACAGACCAGAGTCCTAACCGCTGGACCACACCTCCCACGCCGCTGCGTCTCTCGCAGCCATCGCGGGCACTATCCGATTTTACCAGGGAAGGTGCCGGAGCGACAACACACACGCACCGGCGGTCACTGAGCGGACTCCCCTTCCCGGCTAGGGGACGACCATAGGGGGGCGAGACCCGGCACCCTACTCGGCTGGCGCTGCTGCCGCCTCTTCGGCGCTGGGCTGACCGAACAGCACCGGCGCAGCCTCGCCGTCCTCCAACGCTGCGGGAGCCTCTTCACCGTCCTCGCTACTCTCCGCCAGGCCCGCTTCGAGCAGCTCCCGTTGACGCTGCCGCTCCAAGAGCGTCTGCATCCCGGTCCCGGCCGGAATCAGCTTGCCGATGATGACGTTCTCCTTCAAGCCGAGGAGTTGGTCGGTACGGCCGCCGACCGCCGCCTCGGTAAGGACCCGCGTCGTCTCCTGGAAGGAGGCCGCCGCCAGCAGACTGTCGGTAGCCAGCGACGCCTTGGTGATGCCGAGCAGCACCGGCTGCGCGGTGCTCGGCTCGCCGCCCGCGGCGATGGTCTTTGCATTCTCCTCTTCGTACTTGAAGCGGTCCACCAACTCGCCGGGCAGGAGCTCTGTGTCGCCCGCCTCGTCAATGCTCACCTTGCGGAGCATCTGCCGAACGATCACCTCGATGTGCTTGTTGTTGATGGACACCGCCTGGCCGGAGTAGACCTTCTGCACCTCCGTAGCCAGGTACTCCTGCACCGCGCGCTCACCCTTGACCGCCAGCAAGTCCTGCGGGCTGACCGGCCCTTCCGTCAACTGGTCGCCGGCCTCTACCTGCTGGCCGTTCTCGATGCAGATACGGGCCGTTGCCGGCACCGCGTATTCGGCATCGCTCGGCTCTTCCCAACGCACGATGACCCGCTGGTCTTCCCGCACGATCTGGCCCTGCGTGGTGGCCCGCAGCTGCTCCGTCTCGACCGGCACAAGACTATCCGCATCGTCCGCAACGGCCAACTGCTCCGATCCGCCGGCTCCGGCGGCTTCCGATGGAGCCGGAACAACCCGCTGGGCCACTACGTCCCCTGGGTCAACCTCGTCACCCTCCTGGACCACGATCTCGTAGCCCTCGGGAATGTCCAACGCCTCCGTGAGCACCTGGACGTTGGTCACGTGAATCTTCCGCGGCTCATCTTCGATGATCTCCACCTTGCCGTCAATCTCGCTGATGAGTGCCATCCCCTTGGGCACCCGCGCCTCGAACAGCTCCTCGACGCGCGGTAGACCGCTGGTGATGTCCTCACCGACGACAATGACCTCGGTGCGGACTTCCCTTGTGGTCAACACCGACTGCACCATGACGCTGGTTACGCCGGCCTCCGTGATCTTCCTCACAGCCGCTTCGTCAATCATCGTGTTCGCTTCAACCAGCACCTCGCCGGACTTGGGGTGGGCGATCCGCTCCGCAGCGAACCGGCCGAGGGCCAGCGGTGACCGCACTTTGACATCCGTGACACCCGCCGCCGTGATAGTCGTCACGGCCGCCTCGTCAATCGGCGTGTTCGCCTCAACCAACACCTCACCAGTTTGGGGATGGACAATTCGCTCCGCAGCGAACTGGCCGAGCGCCTGTTCGAGTTCCAACGTGTTAGGTTCACCCAGAACATTGATCTTCTGAGGACGGGCAGTCCGCACCATAGTGCCACCGGTGTGGAAGGTCCGCATGGTCAACTGGGTGCCCGGCTCACCGACCGACTGCGCGGCGATAATGCCGACTGCAGTGCCGATGGTGACCTCCTCACCGTCGGCCAGATTGCGCCCGTAGCACTTGACGCAGAGACCGTGCCGCGCTTCGCAGGTCAGCGGCGACCGCACGGTGACGCTGGTGATCCCGGCACCCTCGATGGCCGCCACGGCCGTCTCGTCAATCAGCGTGTTGACTTCCACCAACACCTCGCCGGTCTCGGGATGGGCAACCGGCTCCGCAGCAAATCGGCCGAGCGCTTGCTCGCCAAGATCGTCCTGCACGGACTGATCGGTCGGCGCCTTGAGCGTGATGCCCAGGGTTGTGCCACAGTCGTCCTCACGGACGATGACATCCTGCGACACGTCCACGAGCCGTCGGGTGAGGTAGCCGGAGTCGGCCGTGCGGAGCGCGGTATCCGCCAGACCCTTGCGGGCGCCGTGTGTGGAGATGAAGTATTCCAGCACCGACAGCCCTTCCCGCATGTTGGACTTGACAGGGATCGGAATGATCCGACCGTTGGATGCGGCCATGAGGCCACGCATCCCCGCCAGCTGGCGAATCTGGTTGAAGCTGCCCTTGGACGCGCCGGACTCGGCCATCATATGCACCGACCCGAACGGATCGAGCTCCTGCTGCACCGCGTCCGTCACGCGGGTAGTAGCCTCTACCCACGCCTCGACGGTCTTCTCGTACTGCTCACGCTCGGTCATCAGCCCGTCGTTGTACTCTGCGTCAATCTCCTCGATGAGCGCCTCGGTTTCTTCCAGGATGCCCTGCTTCGCCACCGGAATCTTGATGTCGTCAATGCCGACGGTGATACCGGACACGGTGGCGTAGTGGAAGCCGATGTCTTTCATCCGGTCTACGATCTCGGCAGTGCTCTCGCGGCCAACAAGCAAGAACGTGCGCGCCACCAGCTCCTTCAACTTGCCCTTGTCCATGACGCGGTTCTCGTAACGCAGCTCCGCCGGGAGGCCCCGGTTGAAGAGCACGCGACCGACGGTCGTCGTGAAGATGCCGCCCACCGGCACGGTTTCGCCGGATGTCCCGCGCCCCTGCGGCCCATCGCTGAGGATCATGGCCTCGTCGCCGTCGAAATCGCTCGCGTTGACCTGCACCTTGATCGGCGTCTGGAGACCAACCTCGCCAAGATCGTGCGCCAACACGACTTCATCGAAGTCCATGAACACGCGACCGTTGGACGTGGTCCCGGTTTCTTCGAGCGTCAAGTAGTAGCAGCCCAGCACCATGTCCTTCGTCGGCGCGACGAGCGGCGAGCCGTCGGCCGGGGACAGTAGGTTGTGGGTGGAGAGCATCAACTCGCGCGCCTCGCGCTGCGCCTCATCCGAGAGCGGCACGTGGACCGACATCGTATCGCCGTCGAAGTCGGCGTTGTACGCCGTGCAAACGAGCGGGTGAATCTGAATGGCGCTGCCCTCGACCAAGACCACCTCGAAGGCTTGAATCCCCAGCCTATGCAGCGTCGGCGCTCGGTTCAGGAGCACCGGATGGCCCTTCGTGACATCTTCGAGCACATCCCACACTACCGGCCGCGCCCGCTCCACGATCCGCTTGGCGCTCTTGATATTCGGCGCATGGCCACGATCCACCAGCTCTCGCATCACGAACGGCTTGAACAACTCCAGCGCCATCCGCTTCGGCAAGCCGCACTGGTTGATCTTCAGCGTCGGCCCGACCACGATCACCGACCGGCCGGAGTAGTCAACGCGCTTGCCCAAGAGGTTCTGCCGAAAACGGCCCTGCTTGCCCTTGAGCATGTCGGAGAGGCTCTTCAGCTTGTGGTTGGCCGATCCGGCCACCGCCCGGCCGCGCCGGCCGTTGTCAATCAGCGCATCCACCGCCTCTTGCAGCATTCGCTTCTCGTTGCGAATGATGATCTCCGGCGCGCCGAGGTCCAGCAGCCGCTTCAGCCGGTTGTTGCGGTTGATGACCCGGCGGTAGAGGTCGTTCAGATCGCTTGTCGCAAATCGGCCGCCGTCGAGCTGCACCATGGGCCGCAGGTCCGGGGGCAGGACGGGCAGGACAGAGAGGATCATCCACGTCGGCTCGGCGCCGGACTTGCGAAAGGCTTCCACCACGCGCAACCGCTTGGTGGCTCGCTTGCGACGCTGCATCGAAGAGGCGTGAACCTCTTCCCGGAGGTGCTTTGCCAGCGCGTCCAAGTCGAGACGCCGGATGATCTCCAGCAGCGCCTCGGCGCCCATGTCCGCCTCGAAGATCGGCCCGCAGGCGTCCTGCACCTCACGATGCTGGGCATCGGTGAGCAGTGTCATCGGCTGGAGCTTCTCGATCTCCTGCCGGCGTGCCTGGACCACGCCGTCAATCGCCTCGATCTCCTCGTTCATCTTGCGCGCCAGCGCGTCAATCTCTTCATTGGCCTTGTCGCGCAGTTGCTCGGCCTCTTCCTCCAACTCATTGTGTAGCTGGCGCTCTTCGAGGTCCGTCTGCCGCTCCACATCTTCCACGTACTGCTGCGCCGCCTCTCGCGCCGTGCCCACGTGGTCGGCGGTCACTTCATCACCGGCACTCACGATCACGACGCCGGACGGTTCGAACACCACCGTTTCGTTGGCAGTTTTACCGCTCAGGTCAGCCAGCGTCGCTTCCAGCGCCGGCAGAGCCGCTGCTGCCGACTCACGGGCGCCCCCGCGGCGCTCTTGCAGCGTTGCCAGCCTGTCGCGTAGCTCGGTCTCCAGGCGGACCAACTCCTGATCCACCCGCATCTCGATCACCTGCTGCTCTTCGGTCGTGGCGCGCTCCAAGGCCGTCGCCTGCTCGACGATCTCCTCGTCCAAGGCAACCAGCCGCTCCCGCCGCTTTTCCTCGTCCACACTCGTCACGATGTAGGACGCGAAATACAGCACCTTCTCCAGGTTGCGCGGCGACAGGTCCAGGAGCAGACCCAGCTGGCTGGGAATGCCCTTGAAGTACCAGATGTGCGAGACGGGGGAGGCCAGCTCGATGTGGCCCATCCGCTCCCGGCGCACGTTCGCCCGCGCGACCTCGACCCCGCACTTGTCGCAGGTGATGCCGCGGAAACGCACGCGCTTGTACTTGCCGCAGGCGCATTCCCAGTCCTTCTGCGGACCGAAGATGCGCTCGCAGAACAACCCGTCCTTCTCCGGTTTCAGCGTCCGGTAGTTGATGGTCTCCGGCTTGACCACTTCCCCGTAAGACCAGCGCCTAACCTGGTCCGGCGAGGCGATCATGAGGCGAATGGCATTGAAGTCGTTAACTTCCAACATGGCTTGCTCCCTTGCCTCCTACTCCCGATCCTCTAGGCCTTCGAGGTTGATGCCTAGCTCGGGTAATATGTCTGCACCAGAGTCCTCAACGAACTGGATCTGCTCGTTCTTCTCGTTGAGGATATCCACGTTGAGGCCCAGGCTCTGTAACTCCTTCACCAGCACCTTGAAGGATTCCGGTACGCCCGGCTCCAGGTTCAGATCACCCTTCACAATGGCCTCGTAGGTCTTGACCCGCCCCACCACGTCGTCCGACTTGACCGTCAGTAGCTCCTGGAGGGTGTAGGAAGCACCGTAGGCTTCCAAGGCCCACACCTCCATCTCGCCGAACCGCTGCCCGCCCATCTGCGCTTTCCCACCGAGTGGTTGCTGGGTGATAAGCGAGTACGGTCCGGTGGAGCGAGCGTGAATCTTGTCCTCCACCAAGTGGTCGAGCTTCATCATGTAGAGTTGGCCAACGCACACGTCTTGGTGGAACTGCTCGCCGCTGCGCCCATCGTACAGCCTCACTTTGCCGCTCGCCGGCAGGCCGGCCTGCTCAAGCTCGGCTTTGATCCGTGCCTCGCTCGCGCTATCGAACACCGGCGAAGCCACCTTCATGCCCAAGGCGTGCGCGGCCCAGCCGAGATGGGTTTCGAGCACCTGCCCGATGTTCATGCGGGAGGGGCCGCCGAGGGGGCTGAGGATGATGTCCACCGGACGGCCATCCTCGAGATAGGGCATGTCCTCGACCGGCATCAACTGGGCAATCACCCCCTTGTTGCCGTGCCGACCGGCCATCTTGTCACCCTGCGACAGCTTGCGCTTGATCGCGACGCTCACGCGCACCATCGTGTTGACACCGGGCGATAGCTCATCGCCCGCGTCCCGCGAGAACTTCTTGACATCAACGACCTTGCCCTGCTCCCCGGTAGGAACCCGCAAGGACGTGTCCTTCACTTCCCGCGCCTTCTCGCCGAAGATCGCCCGCAGCAGCCGCTCCTCTGCGGTCAACTCGGTCTCACCCTTGGGCGTGATCTTGCCGACCAGGATGTCACCCTGACCGACTTCGGCGCCGATATACACGATGCCGTCCTCGTCGAGGTCCTTCAGGGCATCGTCACCGACATTCGGAATATCGCGCGTAATCTCCTCCGGCCCGAGCTTGGTATCACGGGCCTCGACCTCGTGCTTTTCGATGTGGATGGACGTGAACTTGTCCTCCTGCACCAAACGCTCACTGATGAGAATGGCGTCCTCGTAGTTCCCGCCTTCCCAGAACATGAACGCGCACAAGAGGTTCTGACCGAGCGCCAGCTCGCCCTGATCCGTCGCCGAGCTGTCGGCGAGCACCTGCCCCTGGACCACCCGCTCACCCCGCTCAACCGTGGGCCGCTGATTGATCGTCGTACCCTGGTTCGAGCGCACGAACTTCCGCAACGTATAGACTCGCTCCTCGCCGGTGGCCGCCTCCAGCACGATGATGTCGTTGGAGGTAACCCGCGCGACCTCGCCGTCATGCTGGGCCACGACGACCTGCCCGGAGTCACGCGCGACCTGGGCTTCGACGCCGGTGGCGACGAGGGGCGCCTCCGGCTGCACCAGCGGCACCGCCTGCCGCTGCATGTTCGCACCCATCAGCGCACGATTGGCGTCGTCGTGCTCCAAGAACGGGATCAGCGACGTGCCAATGGACACAATCTGCTTGGGCGACACGTCCATCAGGTCTACGCGCCGCCGCTCGACCGCCTGAAATTCACCGCGAAAGCGCACCGCGACCCGCGGGTCGGTGAACTGGCCATGCTCGTCGAGCATGGCGTTCGCTTGGGCGATCATGTAGGTTTCTTCCTCGTCCGCCGGCAGATAGGCAATCTCGTCGGTGACGTAAGGTCTTACCGCCAACTCGAAGCCATCACCGCCCGTCGCGGCGGCCACCAGCGCCGCCGCGTGCTCCTCGGTCAGCGTTTCGCCACCGGACAGTCCCGCCAGCCCATTGTCGCCCGCCGCCGGCGGCGGCAACTGCGGCTGCGTGGCCATTGAGAGCACGCGCCCCACCAGCGTCGCCGGGTCCGTCTCCGGCGTGACCTGCACCGTGCGCGCCACGCGCCGGTACGGGGTCTCGATGAATCCATACGGGTTGATCCGCCCAAAAGTAGCGAGGTTGCCGATCAGGCCAATGTTGGGACCTTCCGGCGTTTCGATGGGGCAGATGCGGCCATAGTGCGAATGATGCACGTCGCGCACCTCAAAGCCGGCCCGCTCCCGGGACAGGCCACCCGGCCCCAGTGCCGATAGCCGCCGCTTGTGCGTGATCTCCGCCAGCGGATTGGCCTGATCCATAAACTGCGACAACTGGCTCCCGCCAAAGAACTCCTTCATCGCCGCCGCGACCGGCCGGATATTCACCAGGCCGGCCGGCGTGGCCGTGGCCGCGTCCTGGATAGTCATACGCTCCTTGATGACCCGCTCCATGCGCGACAGGCCGACGCGGAACTGGTTCTGGATCAACTCGCCGACGGGGCGGATGCGGCGGTTCCCGAGATGGTCAATGTCGTCCGGCGTAGACTGCGGATCGTTGTTGAGCACGATCAACTCTTCCACGATCTTGACGAGGTCCTCCGGCCTCATCGTGCGCTCCCGTAGCTCGCGCGGGAGGCGTAGGCGGCGATTCAGCTTATAGCGCCCCACCTCGCCGACGTCATAGCGGCGTGGATCGAAGAGGATCGATTCTACGAGGTTGCGGGCATTCTCCTCAGTCGCCGGGTCGCCGGGGCGGAGCCGGCGGTACAGCTCCATCAGCCCTTCATCGTGGGTACGGGCCGGATCGCGCCGGGTACTCTCGCCGATGGTCGAGGCGATGAACGGATGGTCCGGGTCGGTATCCACGTGCTCGAACAGGCGGAAGAGTGCTTCATCCGTGCCGAACATCTGATGTGACGCGCGCAACAGCGTTGTCACTGGGATCTTGCGGCGCCGGTCAATCTTGACGGTGATGAGGTCGCGGTTCGACGTCTCGAACTCCAGCCACGCCCCCCGATTGGGGATTAGCTTGGCGCCGTAGAGCCGGCGGCCCGTCTTGGCGTCTTCCGCGGCCGTGAAGTAGACACCCGGCGAGCGCAGCAGCTGACTGACGACCACCCGCTCGGCGCCATTGATGATGAACGTCCCGCGATCCGTCATGATCGGGAAATCGCCCATGAAGATGCGCGATTCCTTGATCTCGCCCGTTTGCAGATTATGGAGGCGGGCATCAACGTAGAGCGGTGCCGCATAGGTCATGTCGCGGTCACGGCACTGCTCCTGGGTGTATTTCGGCTCCTCGAACGGATTCTCCGGAACCGTCAACTCCAGCGACAGGTTCTTCTTGGTGAAGTCCTCGATCGGAGAAATCTCCGCGAACACATCACGAATCCCCTGCTCTAGGAACCAGCCAAACGACCGCAACTGCACCTCAATCAGGTTGGGCATGGGCAACACTTCCGGCGCCTGTCCGTACCAGCGGCGCTTGACACCGTTCGGCGAGGTGACGCGCCATTCGGCAGCGGCACCATTCCCTGGTGCGGTCGTTTCGGCGACGGGAAGAGTCTGAGTCATAGCTTGCTCCTCACAACTGGGAAATCGCGCTCACCGTCGGCGCATGTGGGTGGCTGTATTGACGGGCGGCGGGGTAGGTACGCGGCCAGGCGGAGCGGGGAAAAACGACAGAAACCAGACGGCCAAGGGCCGCTCGGCCCTGCCGGAGAGCGCAAAATACCGAGGCTATCACTGGATGTAGTGAGCAGTATAGAGCCACACCAGCGCTCCTGTCAAGCCGAGGCACCACCGTCTTACCCGTGCTACACTGCCGGCGGGCAGCCCAACGGGTGCGACGATGCGGGAGAGCCAAGATGGTAACGCCAACACACTCGCCAGCGGCAACGGCAGTCTGCTATCCCGAGTCGGATGGCCAGCCCATGGCTGAGACCGATGTCCACCGCGACCTGATGATTGATCTGATTGCCATGCTGCGGGAGTACTTCCACGCTGATCCGCACGTCTATATCAGTGGCAATCTGCTCCTCTACTACGAGGAGGGCAACCCTCGCCGGTCGGTTGCGCCCGATGTCTTTGTGGTCAAGGGCATCCCCGGCGACCGCCGCCGCATCTACAAGCTGTGGGAAGAAGGGCAGCCCCCGGATGTCGTCTTCGAGGTGACCTCGCGCAGCACCCGTGGTGAAGACCTCCGCACCAAGTACGAACTCTATGCACGGTTGGGGGTGGCCGAGTATTTTCTGTTCGATCCGCTCGGCGAGTATCTGCGGCCGCCGCTCCAGGGCCACCGGCTGACACAGGGACACTACCGAATGCTGTCGCCGGCCGAAGACGGCTCCCTGTGGAGCGCGGTACTGGAGTTGGATCTGCACCCGCGCGGCGAGTCCTTACGACTGTTCGACCCGGAGAGCCGGCGATGGCTGCCCACTCCACAGGAAGAGACGGTGGCGCGGCGCGCAGCGGAGCTGCAGGCAGCAACGGCTGAAGCCCGGATGGCAGCCGAGGCCGACGCGCGACAGGTAGCCGAGGCGCAGATGGTGGCAGAAGCCGACGCGCGACAGGTAGCGGAGACACGGGTGGTGGCAGTCGAAGCGGAACTGGCCCGGCTCCGGGCACAACTCGACAAACTCACCTCCTAACTGGGATAGGCATAGACCAAGCCATGGGGGGACAACATGTTGTGCCCGTCCCCCCAATCATTCCCGCCCCGCCAGCGCTTGCCTCAGCCGGCCGAGCCAGGTGGCTCCTCGCCCTCGCTCTCCGCGGCAAGCCCACTGACGCGCAGGGTCGCTCCCGCGAGGAGCGCGCGGCAGTGGTTGGCGAGCGCGGCCCCGCGTTCGTACAGCCCCAACGCCTCTTCCAACTCCAGGTCGGGGTGTCCTTCTAGGCGGTCCACGATGGCCTCCAACTCTTGGAGCGCCGCGCCAAAGTGCGGACCATCCTGCCGTGCGCCGCTGTTGCTCTCCATCATCTACCCGTCACTTATTCGTCATCCGCTCGCGCCGGCTGCACGTCGGTCACGCCGGCGACAACCGTGCCGTCGGCCAATACGATATGCAGCATATCGCCGACATTGACCTCGGCCGCACGCGCCCGCACGCGCCCACTGACGGCATCGCGGACGATGGCGTAGCCGCGGCCCAGCACTGCCAGCGGGTTGAGTGCCGCCAGCCGGCCCTCAGCAGCGGACAACGCCGCGCCGGCGCGATCCAACCGCGCCGCCATGACCTGACTCAAGCGCTCCCCGGCGCTCTCCAGCCGGACCACAGCCGCTTGCACCTGCCCTTGCCCGGCACGGTGCAGCCGGCTGCTCAGGTCGTCGAGCTGTCGAGCCAAGGCGGCGCCGTCCGGCACAACCATCTCGCCAGCGGCCGACGGTGTTGGCGCGCGCAGGTCGGCGACGCCATCGGTGATCGTGAAATCCACCTCATGCCCGACGGCGCTGACGACCGGCAGGCGAGAGGCCGCAATCGCACGGGCCACCCGCTCGTCGTTGAAAGCCCACAAGTCCTCCGCCGGGCCACCGCCCCGTGTGACGATGATGAAATCCAGGTCCGGCTGGGCGTTGAGCCTATCGAGCGCACGCACCACCTCCGCTGGCGCCGCCGCGCCCTGCACGAGGCTGGGGGCCACCACCAGCTCCACCAGCGGATAGCGGCTACCGACTACTTTACATAAATCGTGGAGGGCCGCGCCCTGCACCGAAGTCACGACACCGATGCGCGTCGGCCACTCCGGCAGCTCCCGCTTGCGCTCGGCGGCAAACAGCCCCTCGACCTCCAACCGCGCTTTGAGGCGCTCGAACTGCATGAAGAGGTCGCCGAGACCCGCGGGCCGGTGATCGGAAACGACAAGCTGGTACTGGCCCCTGGGTTCGTAGACGGTGAGGCCGCCTCTGACGACGTACAGCCGTCCTTGCTCCGGCGCATCCAAGCGCAGTCCCCGCCGCCGGAAGAGGACGCAGGCCAACTGGCTGGACCCGTCTTGCAGCGTGAAGTACGTGTGCCCCGCAGCGGACGTGTAGCTACTCGATACCTCGCCTTGCACCCACAGATCGGCAAAGAGCGGGTTGCCTTCCAGCGTCTCGCGTACCTGCGCCGTAAGCTCGCTGACCGGCCAGATCGGCGCGGTCACCGGCTCGGCCAGCAGATCGAGCAGCGGTTCGTCATTCATGGCGCTGGTGCAGCGGCCGGCGCGGGAAGTGGTCGGAGCGGAGCGTGCGCCGGGAGCTTCACGCCGCACATGATAGCGCAGGGCGGAGACACCGGCGCCCCGGCCGAGCGGGTTCGACGCTCCGCGAGCAGCCGGGTATGCTACTCGCGCCCGGTACCACGCGGAAAGGAGGGTGTACGATGAGCGATCCGGCAATCAAGCTGACGGCGCTCGCCGCCTGCGCGGGGTGAGCATCCAAAATGGGTCCGGAGGACCTGGCGCACGTGTTGCAGCCACTCAAACGCCCGTCCCATCCCGATCTGCTGATCGGTCTCGACACCGCCGACGACGGCGCCGTCTACCGCTTGGGCGCCGACACGGCGCTCATTCAGACGGTGGACTTCTTTCCGCCCATCGTTGACGACCCGTACACGTTCGGCGCGATTGCGGCCGCCAATGCCTTGAGCGATGTGTATGCGATGGGCGGCGAGCCGTTTTTGGCGCTTGCCATCGCCGGCTTCCCGCGCGACCTGCCGCACGAGATCATCCGGCAGATATTCCGCGGCGGCGCCGACAAAGCCGACGAGGCCGGCGTCATCGTCGCCGGCGGCCATACGGTCGTGGACGAGGAGCCAAAGTACGGCCTCGTCGTCACCGGGCGCACCCACCCCGATAGCCTGCTGCGGAAAAACGGCGCCCGGCCCGGCGACGCGCTCTATCTCACCAAGCCCATTGGCACCGGCGTCATTACCACCGCACACAAAAACGACGCCGCGCAAGCCGCCCACCTGGAGGCGGCGGTCACGTGGATGCTCCGGCTCAACGCCGCCGCCGCGCGCCTCCTACGCACGCTCGCGGTGCAGGCAGCGACCGATATCACCGGCTTCGGCTTGCTCGGCCACGCGCACGAGATGGCCGCCGCTGCCGGCGTCCGCTTTGAGGTGGTCGCCGCCGATGTGCCCCTACTGGCCGGCGCCTACGACTACGCCGCCGCGGACTTGCTCCCCGGTGGACAGGAGCGCAACCGCGACTATCTGACTGCGCCGGCAGACGGCGGTGCCCGCGTGACGGTAGGTGGGGATGTGGACCCACTGCGAGCAGAGCTACTGTTCGACCCGCAGACCTCCGGCGGCCTGCTCTTCGCCGCGCCCGCCACAGCGGCCACGCGGGTAGAGGCCACGTTCGCCGCCGCGGACCAGCCCGTGTGGCGCATCGGCCGCGTGCAGCCAGGCCCAGGCATCCACGTCACCTAACCGCCGCTACTCCGGGGGGCGTCCCTGGTGGCCGCCCTGGCCGCTCCCCCGCCGCCCCGTCATTGCGGCGCCAGCCGCCATCCGGTCGCCGGGGGAGGGTTAGGGAGGGGGCACCCGGAAATGCACCGTCGGCTCGGCATCCCCGACCGGCAGCGTATCCAGCCGCGCGAGGCCGGCCCGGAGCGCGGCCAGCGGCGCAGCCAAGACCGCTAAACGCTCTGCCGCGAGGGCGACACCCTGCTCCGCAGCCATCCCTCGCAGCAACTCCAGCGCCGCCGCTTCCCCATCCCGTGCTGCCATCCCCGCCGCTCCTTGCCCTCCTGCCCGGTTGTAGCTTCCTGGTCATTCCCGCTTGCGAGGGAATCTCCGTCCCCCCGTCGCAACGGGGGGACCATTAGGGGGGCAGGGGTACGTGCCACCACCCCCTAGATTCCAAGTTCCCGGTTAATCTGAGCCTGATACCGTTCGGCTTGCCGCTCTTCCACCTCGGTCAGGCTCAACAGCCGGCCCTCCACCGACGACTCGATCACCGCATAGGCTACGGCCAGATCGAGTCTGCCTTCCCAGCCGCTGACTTCCGTACTGCCGCCGCGGCGGACCGCCTGGTAGAAGTCGTACTGCTCCAGTGCAATCGGATCGGTCAGACCGTGCGGCGTGTGACGCTCGCGCTCGGTGGCCGGCGCATCACTGCGGTACGCCTCTACCGCGTCAACACGAGTTCCGTCATCCAGGTTCAGCCGTCCGTCGTGGTACGAGCCTCGGGTCCCCCAGATGCTCCACCCACCGGGCACGTGGAATTGATCCCCGTGTCCGGCCCACGAGACGACAAACTGCCCAACCGTCCCACTGCCAAAGTGCAGCGTGGCGAACGCCGTATCCTCGACAGTAGCCCGCACCCGCTCGACGATCTCGCCGGACGAATCTCGGTGGACGCGCTCGCGCTCGAACGTGCGGACCAGGCCGGAAACGCCGTCTACGTCGCCGAGCCAATAGCGAATCACGTTGAACCGGTGGACTCCCAGGTCAATGATCGGTCCACCACCGGCCCGCAGCTTGTCGTGGCGCCAGGCCGTCTCGGCCACGATCCGCTTCGGTGACCAATCGCCCGCCCCGATACCACCACCCAACGTCATCTGAATCTGCCCCAAGTAGCCCTCGTCCAGGAGCCAGGCCACTGCACGGGTGCGCTCGCTATAACGGGCGTTCTCAGCAGTCGCCAGAACCAGGCCGCGCGTGTCAGCCAGTCTCAGCATCCGATTTGCCGCCTTGATGGTGATCGCCAGCGGCTTCTCCACCAAGACATGCTTCCCCGCATCCATCGCTTCCAGCGCAACCGTGTGGTGCGTATCCAATGACGTGAGACAGAGCACCGCGTCCACATCGTCTGCCGCCAGCAGGTCGCGGTAGTCGGTATAGATCGCCGGCAGCGGGTCCGGCTGAAAGTCCGACACGTACAGGTGCGGCGCTGCCAGCGGGTCCCCGGCCATGTCCGTCACCGGCGGCCGCGGCGGCGGCCCCTCGCCGCGTTGCCGGAACATCTCCGCGTCCTCCCGCCGGCGGGCACTGAGCGCCGTGACCACGATATGCGCGGCCCCACTCTCCGCCAGCGCCTTCAGGCCGTGCAGATGCGCCGGCAAAATGCGGCCACAGCCGACTATTCCCAGGCGCAGCGGGCTGGTGGACGAGAGATCGGCACCGCGCCACGGACCAAGTGTGCGTACTGCTGATTGTGCTTCAGGCTCGTCGGAGTAACCAGGATCAACCATTGTTCCCCTCGCGTCAGAATGTGTAGCCGTTCAATATAGCAGGTGCCGCAGCGTGGGCAGTAGTGGAACTTCCTCAGTGGATCGGGGGCCAGCGTTGTCATCTACTTCCTCGATGCCGCTGCTCTGGCCGTGCCCGTTGGCTTGTCCGGTACCCCAGTCGCCTCGCCGACGGCCAAGACGTGACCCACGGAGACCGTCGAGGAGTGGGTGCAGAATAGCAGTCTGGTTGAGGTGACGCTGGAGCAGCATCGGGGGACAGGCGCCGCATGTTCGTGAGCTCACTGAGGCGGGCGTCCCATGGGAGCGGACCTGTGTCACCGGGACTCGATGAGGCGGATGTAGACGTAGTAGGCGCCGAGCTGCAGGGAGTTGCCGTCGCTGAGGTGCGTTCGTAGGTCCGTGGGGCCAGCGTCGAGCTCGACAGTGAAGGTGGCGGCCCTCTCGTGTGCGGCGACGGGCCGGCTGTGTCGCTGGCCTCCAACTTCCAACTCCGCCCTCGCTATAGGGAGGGCCTTGCCGTCAGTGTATCGCCGCTCGTAGGTCATCTCATGGTTGTCAACCTGGGGAGGACCCTCGATGCCCTGCCCCAGGCCCAGGTCCGCCTCCCTGGGCCAGCGCCGAAGCTCGAAATCGTAGGTGCCAGCCCGCGCCACCTCGATCTCCCAGTAGCCGTTGTGCTCCACTCCCTGGCGCACCTGGGCCTGGTTCCAAACGTTGAGGGGGTCCTCCACATTGCGCCAGTCGTGGGAGTTGACGAGGGTCTGAGTCGCCCCGTCCGCGCCGATCTCTATGGGTATCCTCTCGTGGGCACGCTCGGTCACCTTGGTCCACCACTGTTCGTAGGCGGCGCGCAGGCGCGACACGATGCTAGGGTGCTCGGCGGCCACGTCGGTCGTCTGCTCCGGGTCCGCCCACATGTCGTACAGCTCGTCCCGATCTATAAGCCTCCAACGGGAGGTCATGACCGCACTCTTGCGCCACTTGACGGGGCGCGCCAAGCGCTGTGAATCGGTGACGACGACGCGCTCGCTCCAGTCCGTACCCTCCAGGCGCGATGCCCGGTCCGACGGCCCAACTCCCAGTAGGGGTGCCAGGCTTCTACCGTCCACCGAAAGGTCGGCGGGGTCCCCCAGGCCGCAGAGCTCCACCAGCGTCGGCATCATGTCTATGTTGGCGGTCAGCTCGGAGACGTCGCGCCCCGAATCGAGGCCGCCGCCGGGCCAGCGCATGAAAAGGGGCACCCTATGCCCACCGTCGTACTGCGAACCCTTCTTGCCGCGCATCCCGGCGTTGTGGCCGCTGGTGACGAACTGGTCGCCATCGACTTCGACCCCTCCGGCCGAGCCGTTGTCGGTCATGAATATCACAATCGTGTCATCTTCAAGCCCCCACTGCCGCAGCCGGTCGCAGAGCACTCCGAAGTTCCCGTCAATATTCGCCAGCATACCGTAGAAGCGCGCCCGAGAGGCGGTGGGACTCACGGGCGGCAGATACGGCTCCGTGTACTCAGGGTCCACTATGTGGGGCAGGTGCGGGGCATTGGTGGAGATATAGCAGAAGAACGGCTCGTGCCTGTGTCTCTCAATGAAGTCTAGGCCCAAGTCGAACCAGACGTCAGTGCAATACCCGGCGTAGCGGGTCCAGACGCCGTTAGCACAGTAGGTGTCGTCGAAGTAATCATTGCCCCAGTGGTCGGGCGTATTCCCAACGCCGCCTCCGCCGTGGCGCACGACCTCCTGGAAGCCCCGGTCCTCCGGTCGGAAGGGATAGCTGTCTCCCAGATGCCACTTGCCGAACATCCCCGTGCGGTAGACGGCATCCGCGAACATGCTCGCCATGGTGTATTCGTCCTTGTGCAACAGGGAGCGGCCGCCAATGGTGTGCCACACACCCGTGCTGTTGGCGTAGCGGCCGGTCAGGAGCCCCGCCCGCGTCGGCGCACAGGTGGGTCCGACATGGTAGTCGGTGAGCCTGACCGAGTGGCCGTGGAACCAGTCTAGGTTGGGAGTCGTGACGATGGGGTTGCCGTGGCAGCCGAGATCGCCGTAGCCCTGGTCGTCGGTCAGGACGAATACGACATTGGGTCTGACTCGCTCCCCGCCTTTCATCGGAACATCCTCCTAGTGTTTCAACAAGGCCGTGCCACGACCATCGGGCCCAACCCCATCCCTAGTGGTGTGCAAACGTGAACAGCAACGCACCCTTCCTGAGGGACTCCGTGTCCTGGGGGAACACCCCCCAAGCCCCTACGAGAGGGGGCACCCGCGCTCACTCGTCGGCCGCTCCGGCCCCGGCCTCACCGGACTGGAGCACAAGCGCCGCGTCCAATTGCTCCCGATGATAGGCCGGCCGGATCGGTGGTAGCTCACCAACGGAGAAGGCCCGGACCTCGGCGGCATCGTCGCCGGCCTGCAATGTCCCACCGGTGACTCGACCGACATAGGCCGGCACCAGCAGCAGGGCGCGCGGATCATCGCACACGAGCGTGGCCGCGACCAGCGCCTCGATGGCAACACTCAGGCCGGTCTCCTCGCGCACTTCTCGCACGGCAGCGACCGTCGGCTCCTCACCGTAGGTGACAAACCCACCAGGTAGCGCCCAGCAACCCTTGAACGGCTCGATACCGCGCCGTATCAGCACGACCTTGCCCTCCAAGAGCACGACGACGTTCACGCCCAGCTCGGGATGCGGATAGAACGTCCAACCACAGGAGCCGCAACGCAGCGGTGGCACTGCGACGACGTTCAGTCGAACGCCGCAGCTTGGGCAATAGCGGAACTGTCGCAATGGATCAGGCGGCAGCGATGTCATCTACTTGCTCGATGCTGTTGCCCCAGCAACTGTGCCTGTTCTTCAGCCGGGAACCTGCGTCGCCTCGCCGACACCCAGAACGCGCGTCTCCGTCGCCAGTCCGGCAGCATGGGCCGCGTCCACGAAGAGTTGTGGGTCAATAGTATTGTGTGGCATGACCGCAAAGTGCATCGGGATCACCACGCGCGGCGCCAGCCGGCGCGTCAACTCCACCGCCTCCTCATAGGTCATGTTGCCGCCCCGGCCGTTGATGCACACGCACAGCACGTCAACGTCTTGGGTGGCCGGCGAAAACAAGCGCTCGTTGAAGAGCGTATCGCCGGTGACGTAGATACGGATGGTACGGCCGCCGCGCCCCACCGTAAACACAAACCCCACCGCGTCACCGGTATGCTCGGCAAAAACGACGGCCACTCGTACATCCGAACGTGCCGGATCGCCCAAGGTTAGCTCGTCACCCACCGCGACGGTATGCACTCGTCGCGCCTCCACCCCTAGCTCGCCCAACATCCGAGCGCCTTCCGCTGCCGTATAGAACTCGGCACTCGTATGGGCAGCGACGGCCGCCAGCGTCTCCGGATCGAGGTGGTCGGAATGGCAATGACTGCCGAGCACCGCATCCACGGCCAGTTCCGCCGGTGCTACAGGCGGCGGGTTGAGCCGCTCCACGCGGCTGGGTCCCGAACTGTAATTCGTCAAATACGGATCAACGGCCCAGGTCACGTCACCCGGACTGCGAAAGAGAAACCCACCTTGCCCCAGCCATCGCAGTGTCACGACACCGTCCGGCGGCCGCGCCAGTAGCTCTGTCACTCCATCCCTCCGTTCTCCAGTCCTCCTGTGGCACCCCGTCGCAACGGGAAGGACCGGAGGTATGGTACCCTACGGTCGTCCTCATGCAGCCGGCCGGATTGTCACAGCACGCAAATGCCGAGGAGCAGATGGAGCCTCAAGCAGCACCGAGGAGCGGCGGCATCACCGATCAGTTTCGGCTCGAAGGCCGAGTCGCCCTCGTCACCGGCGCCAGTACCGGTATCGGCGCGGGCCTGGCCCAGGCTTTCGCCGAGGCCGGCGCCGACGTGACCCTCGCCGCCCGCACCGAAGCCGACCTCGAACGGGTAGCCGAGTCCATTCGCAGCCTCGGGCGCCAGGCCCTCGTGGTCCCAACGGATATCCGCGATCTGGAGGCTATCGAGCGGATGGTTTCCCGCACGGTCGAGACGTATGGCCGCCTCGACATCATGCTCAACGCCGCCGGCGTGCAGCGCCGCAAGCCGATTCTGGAAGCTACGGCCGACGACTGGCACTACGTGATGGACGTAAACGCGCGGGGCGCCTTCTTCACGGCCCAAGCGGCCGCCCGCGCCATGGTTCCGCAGCAGGCCGGCAAGATCATCCACATCGCCTCCATGACGAGCTTCCGCGGCTTCTCGGACATCGCGTTGTATGGCTTCTCCAAGGCCGGCATTGTCCAGACGACGAAGGCGATGGCCGTCGAGTGGGCAAGCTACAACATCCAGGTCAATGCCATCGCACCCGGTTGGATCACCACCCCCATGACCATCACGATGAATCAGGCCCGCAAGGATTGGGTCAACGCCCACAAGCCCCAGGGCCACTTCGGAGTGCCGGCCGATCTCGCCGGAGCAGCGGTCTACCTCGCCAGCCCCGCCTCGAACTTCGTCACGGGCCAGACGTTCGCCGTGGACGGTGGCTTCACGGCCGGCCATCCTTGGCCGAGCCTCGATGACGAGTAGCCACCCGCTGGTCAGAACCGATTAGGCCGACGGAGCGCCCCAAGCCGCCGCCTGATCCGGCGACAGCGCCTGCTTCAGTTCGATGCCGTGCCCGTCGAGGTCCTCGATATAGATCGAGCAGGTGCGCCGCGCGGCGCTGCCCCGCCACACCAACGCGCTCCGCAGCGCCACCCCGCGGTCGCGGAGCGCGTCGAGCAAGGACGCCGGCTCTGATGGCCGGATCATGAGGCAGACGTGGTTGAGGCCCCGGCTGCGGCGTTCCGCCGGCGGCGCATAGTCGGGCGTCCGCATGAGGAAGACGTTGTGCGGCCCGGCATCGAGCACCACGAACGTAGCGCGGCCGGCGTCATCGCGATCCAACCAGTCAATGGTCAGCCCCAGCACTTCGGTATAGAACCGTAGCGCAGCGTCTGCGTCGCGCACGTGCAGGTTGACGTGATCGAGGCCCGTCGGCGCGGTGAGCGGCGCTGCCTGCTCGCCTGTCCTGTCCATCACGACGCTCTCCTCTCTCATCCACTGCCCGTGGGGAGCACAACCGACGCCCACTCTCAGTCTAGCAGGAGCCGGGCGTCTCCCATCTACCAGGCAGTGCTCGGCAATTCCCAGTGTGCGAAGCAGTGTTTGTGCCGTATAATCGCTAACCGTTGAGTTGGATTGCCGAGCGACGTATTGGAGCGAGCCTTGGTAAGCAGCGTGCCCGTCGAAGCGTCTACCCCCAGTAGCGCGGAATGGAGCGTCTATACGCTGGCGCCCAAGAGCGCCTTCAACTTTGGCCCACGGGGATACGGAGCGCAACATCGGCTGGGACTCTTTCCCTCCGATAGCCTCTTTTCGGCCCTGTGTACGCAGCTACGCGAGCTGCGTGGCCGGTCCGCACTGGAGCAACTCCTCGACGAGTTCATCGCCGGCGATCCCCCGTTCCTGGTGAGCGGGCTATTCCCGCGACTGGGGCCGGTCCAGCTCTTGCCCCGTCCGGCCACACCACCGGTGGGCCACGATACGCAGACGAACGGCCGGCTCGACTACCGCACCTTCACCCGGCTGGAGTGGCTCTCTTGGCCGATATTCGCGCGTTGGATCGGTGGCGTTGGGGAGCCGGACGGCGCTGCCCCGCCGGCGGCGGCCCAAGGCGGCACGATCCGGCTGGCCACTGACGAGCACCGCCTGGCGGCAGAGGCGCGAGCACTGATCCGCCAGGGACCGGCGGGCGGCGCCATCGCCTGGCAACACGGCCAGCGCACGCGGACCGTCACCGGTCGCGACGGCCGCGGCGTGCGGGCGTACACGCGCCCCACCACCAGCTTTGCGCCCGGCACGCGGCTCTCCGTGTTCGTCGCCTGGCGGCGCGACGACTGGCGTGAGGCGCTCGAACAGACGCTGGCGGCGCTCGGCGACGGCGGCCTCGGCACCGACCGCGGCGTCGGACATGGGCACTTCACAGTCGAAAGCGTCGAGACCCAGCCGGTGCCGCAGTTGCCGGGCGCCAACGGCCTTGTCACCATCGCTCTGCTCTGCCCCACACAACCAGAGTTGGCCGCTGGGCTACTCGCCCATCAGGATGCCGCCTGGACTCTCGTGGAGCGGGGCGGTCGCGCCGGATCGCCCGAAGCCGCCGGTCAACGCCGCCGGCGCGTGACAATGCTGGCGGCCGGCTCGGTCGTCGCGTCACCGGCGGACTCTCGTGCCGGTTGGCTAGGACAGCTGGTAGACGTGACACCGGACCCCGCACCCGGCCATCGCGTATGGCGCTACGGCTTTGCCTTTGGTTGGCCCTTCCGGCTACCGCCCGCCGACACCCCGCTGCAAACGGAATGAAAGCTGTCAGGGCATGAGTATCACGGACCCATCCCGGAAAGAGCGCTTTCAAGCGACGATCAGCGTCTTGACGCCCCTGCACGCCGGGCAAGGGGAGCTACTCCACCGCAACGTGGACTACCTCATCCACGAAGGCCACTTGCTGGTCTTCCGCTTGACCGGTCTGGAGCAAGAGTTCGGCGCCGCGGCACTGGCCGATCAGCCGGCGTTCCGCCTGGCAGCGCTCGGCTCCAGCGAAAAGTTGGCCGGCCTGGCCGCCTATCGTCTCGCCTTACCACCCCGAACGCAAATGCCGACGGAGGTGCGAGCGCATCTCCGCGATGCCTTCGAGCAGCCCTACGTTCCCAGTAGCCTCCTGCGATCGGCACTCGCCGTCGCGGTGCGCCGGCATCAGCAGCAGGTGGAGCAGGAGGCCCGTTCTCCCGTAGGGGCGCAGCATGATGCGCCCGAGAGCGAACCGGCCGCGGCAGCGGAGGAGAAAGCAACCGACGAGAGCACTCCACCGGCGCAGCCGTCCTCTGGCGGTGGGCAGCAGCGTGGCCGGCGCCGGCCACCCGCCGACCCGCTCCGCGCCCTCGCCGTGACCGATTGCTACCCCTCCGCTGACGATTTGGCGGACGGGCTACTACGGCTGCTCGAAACGGGCGCTCGCGGCCAGGGCAATACACCCGACCGGCCCAATCCGCCGGGCGCCGGCGAGGCCCGGGCCAGGCGACCGGGCGGGACGCCACAGCAGCCGGAGCGCGTCTGGCTGGAATGTCTGCCCCCGCAAGCCACACTCACCGGCACCGTAACCCTCGATCCGCGGCGGCTAACCGCCAGCCAACGACACGCGCCGGCGGGCGGCCCCGGCAGCGTTGCCGAGATCATCACCGCCTGTCAGTCGTGGAGCGAGCAGGCGATGAACACCGAGCACGAATGGTGGCGCCAGCAGCCGGCCGCGCAGTCGGTTGTGGCCGTGTACGACGCCCTCCAGGCCCACCGTGCCCACGCCGCCCGTGACGAGCTGAGTACGCTACTGTGGCTCGGCTGGGGTACACGCTGGCACGCCGCCCCGGCAGCGGCACCAGAGTCGCAAGGGAGCGCCGGGCCGCGAGCAGTCGGCGGACGCGCCCGACGGCAGGCCATTCTATCCGGCGGCAGCCGCCCGGCCGGGCCGCTGGGGTGGGTTCGCCTCACGCTGCATTCCTGACACACCGGCCCGGCTATAGCAGGGGGCTTCCTCACCTCGCGCCATCTCCGCGCACGCGGGAATCCACGTCCCCCTGCGAAGCGGGGGGACCTATTAGGGGGGGAAAATCGGCAGCAAGCCTAGATACCCGCTTGGGTGGAAATGGCGGTTTGAGCGCTAGTTCTATGGCAACAACCGGGAGAAGTAGGGTACGAGCCAGATTACAACTGTGGGGAGCCAAGCGCTTCAGCGGGTCGCGGCTGTGGTGGGCCGCCGCTCTCGCCGCCCTCACGCTCATCACGCGGATACCTTTGCGCTCGACCCAGCTCTTTGCCTGGGATTCCGCCAACTTTGCCCTCGCCCTCCAGCACTACAACGTCGCGTGGCACCAACCCCAGCCACCCGGCTACATCCTGTACGTCGCCGCGGCGCGGCTCGTTCACGTTGTCGTCGCTGATGCCAACGCCGCCTACGTCTGGCTGTCGGTCGTGGCGAGCGTCGGCGCCGTCTGGTGTACGGTGCTCGTGGGCGGCCGGCTGTTCGGCACAGCCACCGGCGTCCTCGGCGGGCTGGTCCTGGCGACAAGCTCACTCTTCTGGGGACAGGGCGTGGTGGCCTACCCCTACGCCTTCCTGGCGCTCTTTTCGCCGCTGGTCGTGCTGCTCGCGCTTCGGAATCGCAGGGGTGGCCGCGACACCACACTCGTCAGCGCCGCGCTCCTAGCCATCGCCGGCGGCTTCCGGCCGGAGCTGGTGCCATTTCTGCTGCCGCTCTGGCTCTGGGGCGCGTGGTGGCGGCCGCGGTGGCGCTGGCTCGCCGGCCTGGGGCTGCTGGCCGTGCTGATCGCCGCGTGGTACGTGCCGATGATCTGGCTCAGTGGCGGCTGGCAGACGTATCAATCTTCATCCAGCGGCTACTTCCTCTTCTTCCTGCGCGCCACCTCCGGCTTCGGCAAGCTCCTGCTGGCCGTGCTGGAGAACACCCGCACGCTCGTCGGCTACGCCTACAACGGGATGGGGCTGGCGCTACTACCCCTGCTCTATATCGCCGGACGCTTCTTTGCGCCGCCACGGCTGGTGAGCGATACGCGCGCGCAGGTCCTGGCTCTATGGCTGGCACCGCCGCTCGCCTTCTACCTGCTCATCCACATCGGCAACCCCGGCTACCTGCTGTCGTTCCTGCCCGCACTCTGCCTGCTCACGGCGCACGGCACACTCATCCTCGTCCAGGACACCGTCCAAGCGATACGGCTCGCTCGGCGGGACGGCCGCGGTGCAACGGCCGGAGAAGAGTTGGCACTAACCTCCGCCCCCTTCCCTTCAGGGCAGGATGAGTCACGGGGCACCGGGCAGCCCCTTCCCTTTAGGGAGGGAGTTGGGGGTAGGTACGCTACCCCGCGGTGGCCGCTCTACGCCGCTTCATGCCTGATCGCCCTGAGCAACGCGGCGCTGTTTCTCGCCGCCGACGGCGAAGGGCGGCTGCGCGAAATCTGCGCCATTGACCGCATCCTCAGCAAGCAGGTCACGGCCATCGAGGCGCAGTTTCCGCCCGCGAGCACGCTCATCCTCGCCTACGACCGCTCGCGCCAGTTGCAGTACTACCTCCCGGATCATCGCATCGAGCTGCTCTTTACCGAGGCGGTCGCCGTCGCAGCCAGCGGCTATGATCCCAGCCACTACTGGGAGCGCCGCAGCACGCTGACCGTACCGCCGGGACTCACGCACATCGTGCTCCCCGATCTCGACGAGAACACTAGCGAGCAGCCGGGCCCGCTGCACCGCCTGGACTTGGGCGACGGCGTGGAGTTGCTCGTAGCCGAAGTTTGGGCCGGGGACACCGTCCGCTACGGCTACCGCTACGTCGCGGTCGAGCCGGCGGACAAAGACTAGCGCCGGCCGCTCTGGCTGGACACGCCTGCCTACAGCGCCGACGGCAGCAGCCGCATGTCCGGGACGTAAGCCCGTGACGGCAAGGACGCAATGAACAGGCACGCAGCCGCCACGTCTTCAGATTTCAGCGCCTGTGCAACCACCTCCGGCGGCGTCGGCACTGGCCGCTTGTCCAGCAGCGGCGTATCGGTCAACCCGGGGAACAGCACCGTACAGCGGATGCCATTGGCTTTTTCCTCGGCCATCGTGCCATGCGTCAGGCCGACCATGCCGTGCTTCGTGGCCTGATACGCCACGCCGGAGACATCGGGCGCTTGCACCGCGCCGGACGACACGTGGATGATGATTCCGTCGCGCTGCGCCCGCATCGCCGGCAGCACCGCGCGCGTGACGTTGAACGCGCCGGTCAGGTTGATGTCCACCATCCCGTCCCACTCGGCCGGATCGAGCACCGTGAGCGCTCGACGCTTGATGTTGGTGCCGGCCGGGTTGCAGAGGATGTGCAGCGCGCCGAACCGGTCCAGCGTCGCGGCAACCAGGGCGTCCACCGCCGCGCGATCCGTCAGATCTGTCGGGTAGCTGAGTACGCGGCCGCCGGCAGCAGCAATCTCGTCGGCCAACGCTTGCAGCAAATCGCCGCGCCGCGCCGCCAGCACCACCGCCGACCCTTCCTGGGCAAACAGCCGCGCCGTCGCCTGCCCCATCCCGCTGCTCGCCCCCGTCACCAGCGCCACCCGCCCGTCCAACACACCCATCGAGCCATCTCCTCAGGAACTAGACCTTGGTCGCGGTCTTAACCTTTTCCACAAGGTGATTCGCAAGAGAGAGTAATTGCAGCGCATGCTCCTTGGAGTCAGTCCATCCAGACCCATGCGCTCGCGGATTACGAACACCGATCATAACACCGACGATGATCTGCATGTACCCCCGCTGCTCATTCTTCTCAGATTCTGTCGTGCCTGAGTTCAGAGCAAGCACGGGGTTGTTTGGCGAGAATACATGCTGCATCAAGCTAGAACCCGTGAGATCGCTACGTCCAGATTTGTCCTTCACTAGGTCATCGAGAAACTTACACGCCTCTTCGACAGCCTGCGAATAGTGCCCACTGCCATAGAGTGGTGCCACTAACCCCAGAAGCTCCCGGTCAGAGACTATCCGCTCCAACGGTATGTGTCCCTTAGTTTCGGCAGGATGAGAAGTCCCCGGTAACTGGGAGAGTTGAGCGGCAAGGGTTCGCACGCGCTCGGCTAGGGACCATGTTCCACTCATTTGTCATATAGGTGCTGCGCCATGCTTTTGAAGATCTGGTCAATCTGTTCAGGTCCAGCCTCCGGCGAGATATGAACTTGCAGGTTGACATGAACGGTTGGCTGGCTACCAGCCGACGTGACGGATGTAGTCGGCTGGGCCGCAGGCGTGGTCACTTCCTCAGTGGCTTTGGGTGCGGCAGGTGCAGGTTCGTCGGCTGCTGGCTCACTAACCTCTCCCGTGCCATCGCTGAAGTCTGCCCGTTCGCAGAGGCCCTTGAAGGTCGCAACGACGAGATTGACGACCTTCAGAGATGCTGTCGGGTTAGCTGACCTAAAGAAATCCTTCAGTTCGTCGTCTGCCTGCTGGTTGGCACCTGAGTAGGTATGGAATAGATCACCGTAGGCCTCTCGGATGGCACCGGCCAATACCTTGGGTGCTTGGCCCTTGTTCAGGTGTTCACTCCATCTTTCGGTTGGAACCCCGGAGTCATCGGTGAATCCGAGGAATCTCCAAACGTTTAGAGCAAGACGATCATTCGCAGCACTAAAGCCAATCAGTTCGAGGAATTTCCTATCTGCAACTCTAGGTTGACCCACCTCCTGGATCTTCCCAAAGTACTCTCCAAGCCTCTTGGTAGCGAACACATACGGATAATCAGCCATTCCACTGTCTCCTTCTACGGCAGCACTGATCCCTTGCTCCGCTGGTTGAGTATCTGGTTGGACAACTGCCGATACAGCAGGCCCCTCATCGCTTGCTGATTCTCCCGCTGCATCCTTCCGTGTCCTCCGCGTCCGCTGTCCTACCTCGTCACTCGCCTTTGGTGTGGCATCATTCAACAAGATGTAGAGCGATGCAACCCTAGTGGCGTTTGACTGTCCCATCCCATCAACTTGCATGAACCATTCTTCACATCTCTTTGGTTCAATGTCTTTCCCACTGAACAGATCTCGTAGTTCCTGAGGGTAGACTTCAGCTACCATCTCCCGGCATGTGTCTGGATACGTACTATCGGCTCTCCATTCATTTGCGCGTGCAGTTGGCCTACCTTCCTCATCTATAAGACCTAGTTGCCGGAGTGGAGGAATCAGATTCCTCACTGTCTTCTCGGAGACACCCAAGAGTGAAGTTAGATAGCTCGGCGTAACAGCAGCCGGGATCGTTCGTTTGAACTGGTCACGCACAGTCCACCACTGTCCCTCCGGGATGCGAGGATACCCAGCCTTTGATGCCATTCCCTGCTCTCCGTACTCATGTATCACAAGATAGTGACTATTCGTGAACTACCCCAACTCCCATTATAGCAGGTGCTCTATCCTCGCAGTAGGCTCGGCGCGAGGCGCACGCGCATAGGTCGTGCTCGTACCACGCGGGTACTGAATCCCCCGACCATCGAACAGATCGGCTACGGTCAGGATTTGCAGCTTCGGATAATCCTGATCCCAACCGGGTGAGTGATAGAAACCGGCATCGGCAGCTTCGGTTATCATCGGCTGCGTCGGGTTCCGCAAGGTAATAAGCACGCCAATATCCGCATCTTCACACTCCACCACTCCCCGCAAGTCCCGCATGTCCGTAACACTGACCCGGCCGGACTTTACAGAGATGATGATCTGCTTCGTCGGCCCATTTCCCGCTTCGTCGTGGAAGTACAGGCGGCCATCAATTCCCTGGTCGGCACCACGCTTACGCTCTGTCGGGACCGGCCTCGCCCCCACTCGCCCCAAGGCCCACCACTGAAACTGGAAACGGTCATCCTGCGCTAGGGCTTCTGCTCCCGCCACGTCCTCAGGTTCCCCGGTGACCGCATACTCTTGGGCTATGTCGGTTCCAAAGGCATCCTGTAACCGATGGCGAATGAGGTTGATGGCGAGATGGGTGATGTCAATACCGATCCACCGCCTATCGAGCTTTTGCGCCGCCGCAATCGCGGCACCGCAGCCGCAGAACGGGTCGAGCACCACGTCTCCCTCATTGCTGCTGGCCTGGATGATGCGCTCCAACAGTAGCTCCGGCTTCTGCGTGGGGTAGCCGAGCCGCTCACGTGACACATTGATGATCGGCTTGATGTCGCCCCACACGTCCCGTATGTACACATCGGCAAAATGCCGCCCTTGCTCGTCAACCTGCGTGGTGAAAAACTCACTCTCGTAGAAGATGCGCTCTTTCGGCGGTTGGTGCCGGTAGCGCTCTGACGCTACATAGAACAAGAGCACGTCATGCTTGCGGGGCCAATAGCGTTTACTCACGCCGCCCGTCCGGTAGGCCCAAATGATCTCGTTTCGGAAGCTAGTGGGGCCAAAGATGGCATCCAACAGCAGCTTGAGATAGTGACTGGCGGTCGGATCGCAGTGGAGATAGAGGCTTCCCGTCGGCTTCAAGACCCGGTGCAGCTCCAGCAGCCGCGGCGCCATCATACTCAAGTAGGCCAGCATGTCCGACGGGCCAAGGAAGGTGCGAAATGCTTGCATCACCGGGGAGGCCCGCCCCCCGGCTTCTACCACCTCCCGATAGGCTGCTGCTGCCGTTTGATCCCACTGCCACGTGTCCCGGAACGCTTTGATCTGGGCTACCGAGCGGGAATCGTCCTGCTCCCGGAACAGCACGTTATAGTCCTGGTTGCTCTTGAAGGGCGGATCAAGGTAGATGAGGTCTACCGACTCAGCAGGGATGTGCTCGCGGAGAACTTCGAGGTTGTCGCTGCAATACAGCGTGTTTCCCAGCACGACCACCTCTCTACTACACCGGGATAATCACCGAATATGCCAAACACCCCCTCTCCACACATGTGGAGAGGGGGCCGGGGGGTGAGGATTGAGGAGCCGCTGTCAGCACTCCGAGTAGCCGCAGGAGTAGCACTTCTGGCAGCCCTCTTCGTGGATCAGCGCAGCCACGCCGCACTGCGGGCAGAGGTCGCCGGGGCGGGCAAAGGCATCGGCCGAGTGGCCGTTGGTAGCCATCGCCTGCTCGCTCATCGTCCCGTTCGTCGCCACCACGGCCTCGCCGTCGGCCGGCTGGCGCTCCTCCAGGTATTCGGACAGCACCTGCGCGATACCGTCGGGCAGCGAGCGCACCCGCTGCGGGCCGAGGCCCATCGAGCGGCCGCCGCCAATCCCCGAAAGCTGATCCACTACCTGCCGCAGGCGCTCGACGGAGTTGAGCGGAGATGGCAAGCGCAGGATGAGCGAGATCAGCCGGCCCATCGCCTCGGCGTCGGCCGCCGTATCGGAGCCGGCCTTGCCAACCTGCGTGAACACCTCGAAGGGCCGCTCGTCGCCATTGTGGTTGATCGTCACGAACGCTGTCCCCAGCGGCGTCGGCTTCCGGTAGGTGACGCCGTGCATCGCCTGCGGCCGCGGCTTGACCTGCGAGCCTGTCTCCAGGCCGTTCAGCCCCAACTGCACGGCCTCGGCTTCAGTCTGCTCCTCTGCCGGCTTTTCTGGCTCCTCGATATGGGAGAGCACCCCCTCGCGGCAGCCGTCACGGAAGTACGTGATGCCCTTGCAGCCCAAGTCGTAGGCCAGCGTGTACAGCGTCTTCACGTCGTCAATCGTGTGCGCGTTCGGCGCGTTGACCGTCTTGCTGATGCTGGAGTCGGTGTATTGCTGCACCAGCGCCTGCACGCGCACGTGTTCCTCCGGCGTCAGATCATTGGCGCTCACGAACCACGGCGGAGTGTCGGCGTCCGGATGCGCCTCCCTCCACTCCTGGAGCAGCGGATGGTAGATGACGTGCTCGCCGATCCGATCCCGGCGCACGAACGCGAAGTCGTAGACCGGCTCGATCCCCGAGCTGACCCCGGAGAGCAGGCTGGTGCTGCCCGTCGGCGCCTGCGTCAGCAGCACGGCGTTGCGCGTGCCGGTCGCGGCAATCTGCTCCTGCAGCGCCGCCGGTAGCTGCTTGATGAATACACCCTGCGCGTACTTCTCCCGGTCCCAAGAGGGGAACGGCCCCTTCTCAATGGCCAAGTCCGCCGAGCACTCGTAGGCAGCATCGCGGATGGTCCGGTAGACCCGCTCGATCACCGGCAGCGATTCTTCGTGCCCGTACCGCAGCTCCATCTTGATGAGCGCGTCGGCCAGCCCCATCGTGCCGAGGCCCGTGCGCCGGGTGCCCAACTGGGCCGTGGCGTTCTCCGGGATGAAATACTCGTTGGCGTCCACGACATCATCGAGGAAGCGGATGGCGACCTTGGCGTGCTCCGCGAGCGCGTCGTAGTCCAGCTCGCCGTCACGCACGAAGGCCGCGACGTTGAGTGCTCCGAGATTGCACACGCCCCAGGCCGGCAAGCCCTGTTCGCCGCATGGATTGACGCAGATAATATCCTCGTAGTACCAGGTGTTCGAGACCTTGTTGTAGCGGTCAATGAACACCATGCCCGGCTCACCCGAGGCCCAGGCCGCCTCGCAGATCAGCTCCCATAGCTCGCGGGCGGGTAGCTCCTTCTTGACCTCACCCTGCCACTTCAGCTGCCACGGCCGGTCCTGCTTCACCGCCGCCATGAAATCGTCCGAGACGCACACCGACAGGTTGGCCCCGTTGATGCGTTGGAGGTCCTTCTTGACGGTGATGAACTCCTCGATGTCGGGGTGGTCGTCGTTGAGCATGAGCATGAGCGCCCCACGCCGCGAGCCGCCCTGCTGGATCACGTCCTTCGTCGCCACCGAATACAGTTCGGCCCACGAGATCGGCCCCGACGAGGTGCCGTTGACCGTCTTGATGTAGGAGCCGCGTGGTCGCAGCGACGAGAGGTTGATCCCCACGCCTCCACCGCGCGCCATGATGTCCACCATCACCTTCAGGTTGTCGAGAATGCCGCCCCGACTGTCCTCCGGCGATGGAATGACGTAACAGTTGTAGAAGGTGACGGCGGTGCCCGTGCCGGCACCGGCCAGGATGCGGCCGCCCGGCACGAACTTGAAGCCGCTCAGGGCCTCGTAGAACCGCTCGCTCCAGTACGCCTGCTTCTCCGGCGTCGGCTCGACCGCGGCAATGCCACCGGCAATGCGCCGCCACATCTGCTCCGGCGCGGTCTCGGTTGGCTGGCCGGCACGGTCCTTCAGGGCGTAGCGGTCAAGGAAAACCTTCTCGCGCACCCCTTCAAGCCGTGTCGCCTCACTCCGAGCCGCTGGGCTTCTTCCGTTCGTCTGCTGCCCCGTCTGGACCAAGTCGGCAATGACCACGATGACGCCTCCTGTGATGTTTGCTGCGATGTGGACCAAGATGTTGGCTGACTACCTGCCACCTGCCGCACGGTTCCATCCCCCCAGCGGATGAAACCGCCGCAGCCGACCGGCCAGTGCCTCGCGGCACACTATATGTTGTACCAGCGATAAAGCGCACCCCAATATATTCCACTATGGCGCACTTGTCAAAGCGCGGCACCCGGCGCGCATAAGACCTCCGGGCGCCCGCATACACCATCAGAACGGTCGAGCCGCAGCGAGAGCGCAGCGGCCAGTGACCGGCCGGGCTTACACGCCTACTGAACATTAGTTCTAATAATGCACTGACCGAAAGCGCCTGTCAAGCCGAGATGAGTCTCCTTGCCAGAGGACGGTCTGTTCCCTCCCCTGATAGCTCAGTCCGGGTGAGGGCGAGGGTGGGGGCCAGGGCGACAGCAACCCGCGGCCCCTACTCAGTGCTCTCTGTGTGTGCTGTGGCTCACTCGACAGCCGGGCTGAAGATGCCCTCGGGGTCGGCGGCAGCACGGAAGCGGTCGAAGAGCCGTTGCCGCACCGCCGGAGGGTCGGCACCAGCCTGTGACCAGACTTCGGCGGGTGCCAACTCCGTCCGCCAGGAGCCGCCCAGTGCCGCTGCCGCGGCGCGTAGCGCTCCAATGCAGCGCACTGCTGCCGGCACGCACGCCTGCCCGTCATGTCCGTCTCGCGCCTGCAAGACGACGTGCAATATCCCGTCGCCGGCATGGCCGCTAATCCGGTACTCGACGAGATCGCTCGCCGGCAGCAGTTGCGGCAGCATGGTGAGCGCCGCGGCCAGGCCGCCGGGCGGGATAGTCCACGTGCCCCGTATCACGCCGGCCCCGCGCGGCCGCCAGGCCTCGCCCCGCGCTCGCCAAACCAGCGTGGCCGTGTCCTCGTCGAGAACACGGCCACGACCACCATGCCGCCGGGCGATCTCGCCGGCCGCCCGCTCCAGCCCGGCGACGCGCTCCTCGTGGCCCTCGGCGCGCACCAACAGCGCCCATGTCGGCACCGTATCCTCCGGCTCTGCCTCCATGGGGCACGGGAGCGCCGGGGCGCATTCGGCCAGCGTGACCGCATCGAGCAACTCGACCGCGGTGACGCCGAGCGGATGGTCCGCGAGCGCCGCCGCGGCTCCGGAAACGGCGGAAGGCCCGGCAAACGTCCGCAACAGCGAGCGTATCACCGCCGGGCGCGCTGCCAGCCGCAGCGTCACGGCCGTGAGCAGGCCCAGCGTTCCCCATGACCCAACCAGCATCCGAGTCAGGTCATAGCCGGCGACGTTCTTGACCGTCCGGCCACCGGCACGCACGACCTCACCCTGCGCGGTAACGACCTCGGCGCCGAGCACCCACCGCGCGGTCGGTCCGATAGCGCGCCGCGAGGGTCCCGCCGCCGCCGTAGCTACCGTCCCACCAACCGTTGTCGTGCTCCCCTCCAGCCGTTCCACCGGCCAGCAGAGTCCCTCCGCGGCCAACAGCGCATCGAGATCGGCCAGCGACATCCCCGCCCCGACCGTCGCCGTCAGGTTGTCGCCGTGGACATCCTGCGGCTGCGTCAGCCGACGCAGATCAATGACGCACGGCGGCTGGGCCGTAGAGCGCGGTGGTCCCCAATCCTGCCGCGAGCCGCTGCCCCACGCGACGACGGGTACCCCTTCGCTGGCAGCGTGCCGGACCAGCGCCTGCACCGCTTCAACGCTCGCCGGCCGCGTCACCAGCAGCGGTTTATCCCAGCGGCCGGCGCCGTATTCGCTCGCCGCGGCTGCACCGTCCAGCACGTGTGCGTCGCCGCAAATGGCGGCCGCCGCTGCCAGCACGACTCAGCCCCCAGCCAGCGCCGCCTGGATCGCCCGGCCGAGGCGTTCAATACCGGCGGTGAGCTGGTCCGGTGGCAGAAAGCTGAAGGTGAGGCGCAGGTAGCGCGATCCGTCGCCGTGCGTGAAGTTCGCCGTACCGGGGATGAACGAGACACCGGCCTGCTCGGCGCGTGGCAGCAGCGCACCGGCGTCGAGTCCTTCCGGCAAGCGCAGCCACACGAAGAACCCACCCTCCGGCCGCGTCCAGGTGGTCGGCGGTGGCGCGTATTCGTCCAGCGACGCGAGCATCGCGTCGCGTCGCTCACGATAGAGACCCCGCAGCCGCTCGATGTGGGCTGCCAGGCGGCCGTCGGCAGCGAACTCCACGGCCAACCGCGACAAGAAGGGGCTGGTCCCCACGTCAACCTTCAGCGGCAAGAGCCGTGGGATCAACGCTTCCGGTGCCACGAGATAGCCCAGCCGTAAGCCGGCCGCGAGAATCTTCGAGTACGTCCGTACCTGGATGACCAGCCCCTCCGGATCCAGTTCGTAGAGGAACGGGGCGCGCTCCCCGTCGAAGCGCAGCTCGCTGTACGCATCGTCCTCCAGCACCAGCACTCCGTATTGGCGCGCCAGCGCGATCAGCTCGTGACGACGCGCCAGCGGCATTGAGACGCCGGCCGGGTTGTGGAACGTCGGGATCGTGTAGATCAGCTTTGGCTGCTTGCCCTCCACCGTGAGCCTGGCGAGCACCTCCGCCAGTTTGTCGGTCCGCATCCCGTGGTCATCAATCGGCACTTCGTGCAGCTCCGCCTCGGCGTTGCGAAACGTCTGGAGCGCGCCTATAAACGACGGCGCCTCGACGATGACGGCATCGCCAGGGTCAACAACCAGTTCGGTGACCAGTTGGATACCCTGGGACCCACCGCTGGTCACGATGATGCTGTCGGCCGAGACATTGAGATCGTCGTCCCGCAGCCGCTCGACTACGTGGTCACGAAAGCGCTCATCGCCCGCAATTGGTCCGTACTGGAGCGCCGTATCGCCTCCGTCGTCGAGCACCCGCTCACTCGCCGCCGCCAAGTCGTCATACGGAAACGAGCCAGGGTCCGGGAAGCCATAGGTCAGCGGGATAACGTCCTGGGGCGAGGCCGCCCCGGCCCGAAACAGTGCCGCCACCGGTTTAGCGGCCCGCCGAGCAAAGAGCGCAGAATACCGTGCAGCAGGATCAGTCATGGCCCCTATTCTAGGCGCTGCCGACGTTGATTGTCATTCCCACGCGCACGGGAATCCACGTCCCCCCCGCCGCAGCGGGGGGACCATAGGGGGGCTACCACCTGACAAGGGTAGGTCCGCTGCGCTGACGCCCCTTCCCTCCCGGGAAGGGGCCGGGGGTTAGGTCAAGGTCCATCCCACCTGTCTCCACAAAAGCAACAACCGGGTAGCAAATGAGCCACCCGGTCGAGGTTGTGCGGATCGGGATACGCGCCGGCCCGTCACGTGGACCGCGCGACCCATGGTGCGTCGGCGCTTACACGCTGTCGAAGTTCTCCTGCACCTTGTCCCAGTTCACGTTGTCGAAGAAGGCCTGGATATAGGCCGGTCGGTCGGAGCCATAGTCCATGAAGTAGGCGTGCTCGTAGGTATCCAGGGCCATCAGCGGCACCGTGCCCCACACGCCGCCCTGGTTGTGTACGTCGCACAGGAAGTTGTGCAGCTTCCCGTCCGAGGGGTCGTAGGCCGTGACCGCCCAACCCCGTGCCGCCATGCCGCATGCCGTCAGGTCCTCGACAAACGCCTCGAACGAGCCGAAGTCCGCATTGATCTTGTCGGCCAGCGACCCCGTCGGCGCGCCGCCCGGACCGCCGAGAATGTCGAAATACAGCTCGTGCAGGATGGCCCCGTCGGCACTGAACGTCTCTTCCAGCTTCAGCGCACGGTAGGCGCTGTACGCCTGGTTGGCCGCCGAACGATCCACGCCCGGCAGCAGCGATTCGATCTCGTTGCGCTTGTTGACGTAGCCGGCGTAGAGCTTGTCGTGGTGGGTCTCAATGGTCTGCTCGGAGATGCCGCGCAGCGCATCCTTTGCCCAGAGCAGGTCCTTTACCTCGAATGCCATCGTCGTCGCTCCTTCCGAAGAGTATTCACACAGAATCTATCTGAAGCCGCCCAGACTCTAACGCTCGCTCCACCGGCGCGTCAAGGAGAGGCCGCGCCGCGCTCCCCCCACAGCGAGCGATAGAAGTCGAAAATGTCCGGCTGATCCAGTGCTATCGCCAACTCCCGCACAATAGGAGTGAGATAGCTGCGGTCCAACCGGTCACCCCGCCGCTGCACAACGCCCCGGATGTCCTCACGGTCACGCGGGCGCGAGGAGATGATCTTATGCACGATCAGGTCCTCGGCAGTACAGATTCGTACGTTATATCCTGCGACCTCCACAGGCACCGCCCGCTCGATAGCCGCCACCTCGTAGGGCAGGCCCGCGAACACGATGTCTACCGCAGTGCCGTCCGCCGTTCGCGCCGGTAGCACCCGTCGCTCCCGCACGAATTGCAATGGATCGGCTACGAGCGGTGTCAGGGAATCGAGCAGCCCCTCGATGAGGTCTCGCTCCGGCACCAGACAGTGGATCGTCAGATCGAGGTCGGCTGTATAGCGCGGCTGCCCCCAGACGGTGACGGCAAACCCGCCGATCACCATGTAGGGCACCCGCAGCCCGTCGAGCAGCCGCGCTACTCCGGCGAGCACCGCTTCGAGACGTTGAGATTGCGCCATGCCTTCCGTGAAACCCGCACCCACTCAATCAGGTCGCGCCGGTGCGCGTCCGACGCGGCCGCCAAGTCGCCGTAGCGCGCCGCAAACTCATGCGCGGCGCCATACCACGCGATGCGGTCTTCGACGCTGGCCAAGAGGTCGGCCTTCGCTGACGATTCGGCCTCCCAAGCGTTGAACGCCTCCCACTGCCGCCGGCGTTCAGCGATCGCTTGTGCCAGTTGCTCCGGCGATAACTTTGCCATGCGGTTGATCGATCTACCCGACCCTTGTCTGCACCTCGGTTAGGCCGCATAGCCCACTGCAATGAACCGCAAGAGCGAGAACGCCAACTGCGGCTCGACCGTGATACCGAACGTGCGGACGGCCTCCGGCGATGCCGACAACAGCATCTCCCGCAGCCGTTGCACCGCGTCCGGCGGCGTCTGCGAGCGGCGCACCCAATCGGCAAAGTCGAGCCGGATACAGTCGAGCGCCTTGATCTCCACGCGCAGCCCGGCCGCCGCCATGAAGCCCTGCCACTGCGCCAACGTGTGCTCGCGCACGTGCGACGGATCGCGCAGCACCTCCAGCCGGTTGATGAACTCGTCCAGCTCCGGCCGATCCGGCGCGTAGTTATCCACGAGCACCAGCCGACCACCCGGCCGCAACGCACGCGCCATTTCCGCGATGGCCTTGTCGGGAGCACGGAAATGGTGCGCCGCGACGCGGCAGGTCACGATGTCACAGCTACGCGGCCGCACCGGCAGCACCTCCACCGTCCCCTCGACCAGCCGCACGTTGGCTATGCCATTTGCAGCGCCCAAGCGCCGCGCCTCGGCCAGCATCTCCGGCGTAATATCGAGTGCCAGCACGAGCCGCACGTGTGGCGCCAGCGCTAACGCCGTGTGGCCCGCACCCGTCCCGACGTCCAACGCCAGCGCGCCGGGCGCCGGCGCGGCCGCACTCACCAATAGGCGCAGGTCCATGCCCGTGGCATGGACCATGCTCGTGGCATAGTCCGCCGACGTGCGACCGAACTGCCGTCTCGCTGACCCCGGCACCGTTGCGCTACACCTCCCACCTGCCGCTGCCCGCCGATCAAGCCAGAGGCACCGGCCGGCAGCCGCGGCATAGTAATAGTAGTATAGGCGCCGACCGAAGCTGACCGGACCGCCAGACAGGAATAGAAACAGTGAGTGCCGCAACCGCCATCGAGAGCGTCCATGCCCGCGAAATCTTGGATTCCCGCGGCAACCCGACCGTCGAGGCCGAGGTAGTGCTGGCGGACGGCTCGCCGGGCCGCGCGGCCGCGCCCTCCGGCGCCTCGACCGGCCAACACGAGGCCGTCGAGCTGCGCGACGGTGATCTCACGCGCTACGGCGGCCGCGGCGTGCAGCGAGCCGTGGCTCATGTCCGCACCGAGATAGCCGCCCACCTCCGCGGCCAGGATGCGTTAGCGCAGCCCGCCATTGACGAGGCCCTGATCGCCCTCGACGGTACTCCCAACAAGCAGCGGCTCGGCGCCAACGCCATCTTGGCCGTGTCGTTGGCCGTCGCCAAAGCCGCTGCCACCTCCCGCCACCTGCCGCTCTACGAGTGGTTAGCGGTTAGCGGTCAGCAGTCAGCGGGGGGAGGCGAGACGGTCACCGGCCACTCGTCCACCCTGCCCGTGCCGATGTGCAACATCCTCAACGGCGGGCAGCACGCCGCGGACAGCACCGACTTCCAAGAGTTCATGGTCATGCCGGTTGGCGCACGCAGCTTCAGTGAGGGGCTGCGCTGGGCGGCTGAGGTCTATCATGCCCTGCGGTCCGTCCTGCATGATCGCGGCGATAACACCAACGTCGGCGATGAAGGGGGCTTTGCGCCTAGCCTCCCTGCGAACGAGACGGCCATCGAGGTCATTCTGACGGCTATCCGCCGCGCCGGATTCGCAGCCGGCCGCGACATCGTGCTGGCACTGGACCCGGCGGCGACCGAGCTATACCGCGACGGCCGCTATCACCTCACGCGCGAGGGCCGCGTGCTCTCCAGCGCCGAAATGGTCGAGTTCTGGGCCGATTGGACCACTCGCTATCCCATCAAGTCCATCGAGGACGGTCTCGCCGAGGACGATTGGGACGGCTGGGTGCTCCTGCAACGGCGGCTCGGCGACCGCGTGCAACTCGTCGGCGATGACTTACTCGTGACCAACCCCGAGCGGCTGGACCGTGCCATCGAGTACCGGGCCGCCAACTCCATCCTCATCAAGCTCAACCAGATCGGCACACTCACCGAGACGCTGCACACGATCAGTCTCGCCCGGCGCGCCGCGTGGACCACGGTCATCTCCCACCGCAGCGGCGAGACGGAAGACGTGACCATCGCCGACCTCGCCGTCGCCACCGACGCTGGCCAGATCAAGACTGGCGCGCCGGCCCGCACCGACCGCGTCGCCAAGTTCAACCGGCTCCTGCGGATCGAGGAGGCGCTGGGCAACCGGGCACGCTACCCAGGCAGGGGTATCTTCAACCACCTCGTGCCCAACGACGCGCCCCGACCGGAGTAGGTACGGCCCAAGCCGTAGGGGCACCCCTTGTGGGTGCCCTGGCCACACCCCGCCGCTCCCTCCCGGCAGAACCCGCTCGGCGCTAACCCGTTTTCACTAACCGAGCCGGGTAGCCCGGATCATGCGCCAAGGGCCACCAGCCAACTTACAGGCGCCCGGATAGCGGAAGCCTTGACGGCCAGCTAACGTGGATACCCGCCCCTACCGGCAAGGAACATGACCACCCCAACCGACCCATCCCAATCACCCTCACCCACCACGCACCGCACCGACTCCCCCTCCTTGCAGGGAGGGGGCCAGGGGGTAGGTCCGGACCCACCCGTCACCTATGCCGCGGCCGGCGTGGATATCGCCGCCTGGGAAGAGACCTATGGCCGCATCAAGGGCGCTATCCGCTCCACGTTCGGCCCGCAGGTCGTCGGCGATATTGGCGGCTTCGGCGGCCTCTATACTGCTCCGCGCGGCGACCGACCGGTCCTGGTGAGCAGCGTTGACAGCGTCGGCACCAAGGTCCGCGTCGCTATCGGCCTCCGGCGACACGATACCGTCGGCCACGACATCGTGAATCACTGCGTCAACGACATCCTCTGCGGGGGCGCGCGACCACTCTTCTTCCTCGACTACATCGGCACCAGCCACCTCGATCCCCCGACCGTCGAAGCCATCGTCACCGGCTTGGCCGCGGCCTGCCGCGCCAACCGCGTAGCCCTGATCGGCGGCGAAACGGCCGAGCTACCGGGCATGTATGCCGATGGTGACTACGACCTCGTCGGCTGTATCGTCGGCGTCGTCGAGCACGACCGCATCGTTGACGGCGCGGCCATTGCCCCCGGCGATGTCCTCCTGGGCCTGCCGTCATCAGGCCTGCACACCAACGGCTACTCTCTGGCCCGGCGCCTCCTGCCGCCCGAAAGATGGTCAGAATCCCTCCCCCCCCTGGAGCTTGCTCCGGGGGGGGGGCAGGCGCCCCCGGACCTGACCATCGGCGACGCACTCCTCGCACCGCATCGCAGCTATCTCGACGACATCGAGCGCCTCGATCAGGTCATCGCCATCAAGGGCATGGCCCACATCACCGGCGGCGGCCTGCGCGACAACATCGTCCGCGTGCTGCCGCCGCACACCCGGGCGGACCTGCGCTTCGGCTCGTGGCACGTCCCGCCCATCTTCCCGCTCATCCAACAGGCCGGCGACGTGTCGCTCGCCGAGATGTGCCACGTCTTCAACATGGGCGTGGGCTACGTGGTCGTGTGCCCCGCAGACGACGTGAACGCGGCACAGGCGGCGGTACCTGCTGCCGTGCCCATCGGCGAGATACATGCCAACGCAGGTCCGGCGGTGGTGCGCGTCGTGGACGCGGCCGGCGGTATCATCTGCACGAGTGAGTGAGAGCAATGCCGGCTGAACGCGATGCTCGAACGGACACCGAGGCCCAACCCTCGCCGCTCGCCGTGGGCGTGCTGGTGAGCGGGCGCGGCTCGAACTTGCAGGCCATCCTCGACGCGATAGATCACGGCGCGTTAGCCGCCCGGGTAGCCGTCGTCGTCAGCAATCGCCCGGGTGTCCTGGCCCTCACCCGCGCCGAGCAGCGCAACATCCCAACAGCAGTCCACGAGCGCCGGGATTTCTCGTCGCGCCGCGCCCGCGATCAGGCAATCCTGCGGACCCTACAGGCGCACAACGTAGCGTTGGTAGTGAACGCCGGCTATAGCGCGATTCTTCACCGGTCCGTCGTGGCTGCCTATCGCGATCGCATCATCAACATCCACCCCTCGCTGCTCCCCGCCTTTGCGGGTGGAATGGCCCCCAAGCCACAGGCCGACGCGCTCGCCGCCGGGGTCAAGATCGCCGGCTGCACCGTCCATATCGTCACCGAAGACGTAGACGCCGGCCCTATCATCGCCCAAGCAGCCGTCCCCGTACTTGACGAGGACACAACCGAGACCCTCGCCGCCCGCATCCTGGCCGCGGAGCACCGGCTCCTACCCGCCGTGATCGGCTGGTTCGCAGCCGGGCGCTTACAGGTGACGGCCGGCCGCGTACTCGGCGTCCCACCCGCCGTGACCGGTGGCTAGTGACCACTCTGCCATCCACCACGCCCTCCACCTCGTCATTGCGGCGCAAGCCGCCATCCAACTCCGCCTCGCTGCTGATCGCCATGGGGACTCCCCTCCCTGCCAGGGAGGGGGCCAGGGGGGGAGGTCCGCCGATTCGCCTCCCCAGCACACGACACACGCCATGTCATAATATCTCGCACCCCTCGCTTGACACGGCGTAGGTCGTGGCGCTACACTATTGCCAACATGACCCGCGAGCAGTTGCACTGCGTCATCTGCGGGACGCCGCTCAAGACCCGCTATCAGCGGCGCGACCGGCCGCTGCGTTACTGCGCGGCGCACCGCACCGCGGCGGCAGCCAAGCGTGGCGGCCCCGCCGCGGCGCGCGCCCGGCAGCGGCGCATACAGCAACTGGAACAGCGCGTCCACGAGTTAGAACGACAGCAAGGAGAACCGAGTATGGCTCAACGTAGCAACGGCAAGGTGCGAGTAGCGCTAGTCGGTGTCGGCAACTGCGCCTCATCGCTCATCCAAGGTGTCCAGTACTACCGCGATGCCCCTGACGACAGCTTTGTCCCCGGCCTGATGCACGTCAATCTCGGCGGCTACCACATCCGCGACATCGAGTTCTCCGCCGCCTTCGATATTGATAGCCGCAAGGTCGGCCTGGACCTGAGCGAGGCGATCAACACGGCGCCGAACAACACGATCAAGCTGGCCGACGTGGCCCCGCTGGGCGTCAAGGTGCAGCGCGGCATGACCCACGACGGGATCGGCCAATACGGCGCCCAGAAGATCACGAAAGCCGCCGGACCGACCGACGACGTGGTCCGCATCCTCAAGGACAGCGGCACTGACGTGGTGGTGAGCTATCTGCCCGTCGGCAGCGAGCAGGCCACCAAGTGGTATGTCGAGCAGGTACTCAACGCCGGCTGCGGTTTCGTGAACTGCGTGCCGCAATTCATCGCCCGTGAAGACTACTGGCAGGAGCGCTTCCGGCAACGCGGCCTACCTGTCATCGGCGACGACATCAAGAGTCAGGTCGGCGCCACCATCGTCCATCGCGCCCTCGCCCGGCTGTTCCGCGAGCGGGGCGTGCGCCTAGAGCGTACCTCGCAGCTCAATGTCGGCGGAAACATGGACTTCTACAACATGCTGGAGCGCTCGCGGCTCGACTCCAAGAAAATCTCCAAGACGAACTCCGTCACCTCCCAGCTCGACTACGACATCGGCGACGACAACGTCTACATCGGACCCAGCGACTACGTGCCCTGGCTCACCGACCGCAAGTGGGCCTACGTGCGCCTCGAGGGACGCGCGTTCGGCGACGTGCCGCTCAACATCGAGTTGAAGCTGGAGGTCTGGGACTCGCCCAACTCGGCCGGTGTGGTCATTGACGCGGTGCGCTGCTGCAAGCTGGGGCTGGACCGCGGCTTGGCCGGTGCCCTCGAAGGCCCCTCGTCCTACTTCATGAAGTCCCCACCGGTCCAGCACAGCGATGACGAAGCGCGGCGCATGGTCGAGGAATTCGCTGCCCAAGAGGTGGCGCAAGCCGCCGCCGCGAGCTAGGCACGAGGCAGGCGCCGAGTGCGCCCGCCGCGGCGTCATCGTCCACCCACCAACGCTGTAGGGGCGCAACGTGTTGCGCCCGCCCCCCGCCGCCGCCGGGGGACCATAGGGGGGCGACTCACCCGCGCTGCGAGAGGCAGGGCAGTCGCATTCTCAGTTCCATCGCTCCCGTCATTCCCACGCAAGCGGGAATCTACACCCCCTCTCCATCATTGTGGAGAGGGGGCGGGGAGTGAGTCCCGTCCCCGTCCCCGCCCCATCCTGCCAATCCCGATGCGGACAGAAGGTTGCCGGCAGCTTTCTGCCCTCCGTACAATGGCGAGGTTAGGCCTCGGCCGCCATACGAGGCCTTCTAGCAATACACGCAACGCGGTTGCTGGCGTGCCCGCTCTCTGGTGTAAGCATGGCTCCAACGCATTACGACGTGCTCAACGTCAAGCGCAACGCCTCCAAGGCCGCCGTGCGGGCCGCGTTCCGCCTCCGCTCCCACATCTTCCACCCGGACAAGTACGAGAACTATGATGAGCCGCTGCGCTCCCAGTTGATGGAGGAAGCCGGAGCAGAGTTCAAGCGCCTGCGACGCGCCTACGAGGTGCTTTCCAATACCGAGAGCCGCCGCGAGTATGACCGCTCGCTGCGCTCCCGCACTACCGGCACAACCAAGCGCAGCACGCGCCCCCAGCGAGCCAAGTCACCGGCGTCAGGCACACGCTCCGCAGCGCAGCCACCACCGAGCGACGGTGGCACGGCGCCGGATAACGGCCCCACCGCCGGCCGCCACCGCGCCGACCCGCTCCTGGTCGTCTCGCCAAGTTCGCTCGACTTCGGACTGGTGTCTGCGGGCAAGCGCCGCCAGTTGGCGCTCCGCATTAGTAACGCCGGCGGCCGAA
This sequence comes from Chloroflexota bacterium, assembly GCA_022826725.1. Taxonomy (GTDB): domain Bacteria; phylum Chloroflexota; class UBA11872; order UBA12225; family JAJDUF01; genus JAJDUF01. The sequence goes on along the minus strand of JAJDUF010000012.1, from coordinate 124,382 downwards.
CGCTATTCGGAGAAATCACCAGCAACCGCGCCTGGCTCACCGTCAACCGCCACTCGTTCATCAGTAGCTCGACGTTGGTGCTCGTCTCCGTAGATACGACCCACCTCCAGGCCGGCAACGACTATTGGGGTAACCTCGTCGTCTCGACCCTCAACGGCGGCGACCGCGTGGTACGGGTCTCCGTGGGCGTCGCCGAGCCGGTGCAGCCCGTCATCGCCGGCATCCCCGCGACCATAGATTTCGGCACCGCCGCGCCGGGCCAGGTCAAGACACGGACCATTCGGCCCCGCAACGCCGGCTCCGGCCGCCTCAATGGCAGCATCGCCGTCTCCGGACGCTGGCTCTCGGCCAGCCACCGCCGCTTCGACGGTGATGAGGCCTCGTTCGAGCTAATCGCCAACGCGGCGGGGCTGCCCGTCGGCGAGCGCTACGCCGGCGAAGTTCACATTTACTCGAACGGCGGCACCGCCGCCATCGCCACCACCATGACGGTCCAGTCCCCGCCCCCGGCACCCACGTCCGATCCGCTAGGGTAGGAGACTAGGCGTGACGACGGGCCGCCTGACTGGGGTAGGTACGGGTTAGGCCGTAGGGGCCAACATGTTGCGCCCGTTCCCCCCTCATAAGGGTAGGTCTTTTGTGTAGGAGCGCGATTCATCGCGTCCAGGCGCTCGTCCTTTCGGCGCTGGTTGGAATCCAGGGGCAGCGCGTGTCACCTTCGCTGCCTCGAAATGCCGGACCGCGCTCTCGAACTTGTCCCGACAACCGGGATTGCAAAACCCGACGACACAGCCGTCATATTCGGTGAGCGAATCGGCCTGCACCGGCTCGCCGGACCAGGGGCAGGTCTCATTGATGCAATCGGCCATGTCAAGGTCGCGCACAGCGCCTTCTTCTGCTCTCGCCATCGCGAACATCTGTTCACAGGTACCAGTCGGGATCGGTCAGCGCCTCCGCAACCACCCCGCCCTCGGCGTCGCGCGGCCGCGGTAAGCCCGTCACGTAGGCCAAGGTCGGCGCCACGTCCACCTGGCGTACTTGCTGCTGCAAGTGGACACCCTCTTTGATCCCGGCGCCGGCCATCACAAAGCATGTGTGCTGCGACCCCCAACCGAGCCGGGCGCTCGGTAGCTGCGGTCCGTGCGCGCCGTTGAACTCCGGCAGCGTCGCGTACACCACGTCGCCCACCAGCTCGCCCCACAGGTTCGCCACCTCGGCGTCCTCGCGCCGCAACGCAAACACGAACGGGCAGTAGCCGGCGTCCGGCTCGAGGTAGCCGTTCAGCGCGTGAATGATGTCGCGCCGCACCTGCTCATAGTCCTCCGGCTCCACGATACCGGTCGGCTCTCGCCCCTTGAGATTGACATAAATGTTCACATTGCCAACCGGCGCCGCCGTCGTGCGCGTCCAGTCCACGACCCGCCCGCCATTGCCGTCCTCCGTATAGACCAGGAAGCCGGTCTGCTCCAGCACGTCGGCCACCTCCACCAGCGGATAGCTGGTTGGCGTGCCGCCATGATCCGCGACAATGCAGATGACGGTGTGGTCATCGAGCAGCGCGTCGCAGAGCCGTCCGATCCAGCGGTCACAGGCGGCATAGGAACGCGCCATCCCCTGAAAGCACCGCTCAACCCGCTCCGCCGGCTGCCCGCTCACGGCATCGGCATCCGCCATGAAGAAGTGGTTGGCATAGTCGGGCACGTGCGTTTGGGTAAAGAGGCCCCCCCAATCGGGTCGCGTCGAGCAGAGGTGGATGGCCGTGTCGGCGAGCTTGCCCAGGTGGTGCTCAACCAGCTCGAAGTAGGTATCGTCGTCAATCACGCCCAGGGCATCCCGGCCGGGATTCTGCAGAAACGGCCCCACGTGCTCCAGCAGCTCTCCCGCCACGGCGTTCGGGTAGGTAAAGCCGTCGAGCGGCCAGATCTGCGGCACAAACAGTTCGAATCGCTCGGCGTCCGGCGTCAGCTTGATGCACTTCATCCGCACGTGGCCGGCGATGTCGCTGTCACCGATGCGGAAGCTGTCACGCACGTATCCCGTCCATTCGCCGGCCCGCAGGTCCTGCTCGAACAGGCAATCCGCCCCGTCGCGGCTGCGGGTAATCCGCACCCGGTCATAGCCTTCCCCGCCGGTAGCGTAGATCAACGCATAGTAGCTCTTCGGAACTCCGCTGCCGGAACGGCTCATGGAGTGGTGGCTGCGATGTAGTGGGCGGATGACCAACTCCGCTTCCAGCGGCTCGCGCGCACTCTCCGGCAGGTTGTTCCATCCGGTGCCGGAGACCTCGCTCAACGTGATCGGCTCGAAGCGTTGGCTCTCCCGCAAGGCGCTCGGATCAACGGCTGCACTGTCCGTCGAGGCTGCCGCCTGCTCTTCCTCCCGGCCCACCGCGAACAGGTGGTAGCCGGCAATCTGCGCGTGATTGCTGATGCCCGGTCCCGTCCCCTCGACTTGCACGCCGCGACTGATCGTCGGCGGCCATGACATCTCGTACTTCACCAGCACCGGCTCGCGCCCCCCGCGCTCGACGGTATTCCAGAGGTACTCTGCCTTGCACAGCCGGGTATTGATGCCCCACACCGTCTGGTCGAGCGGCTTCCCCAACGCGCGGATATTGAAGTCCATCACCTGATGCGTTCCGGGCCAAGCGCCCGTAACCAGGGTCGTCCAGCCCGGCGGCGTCAGCGTGGGGAGCACTCCCCACATTTCTCGATGTACACCCCGCTCGATGAGCCGCCCAACATTGGGCATGTAACCGGCCTCAACCATGTGCAGCATACTCTCCATGCCCACACCGTCGAGACCGACCAGGATGAACCGTTTCGCTGGACTTTCGCCCGCCATAATGCGAATCCTCCCAAACCACGCGAATTGCACCGCTCCCCTCGCCAGGACGGCGGCGCCCCTAACTATAGACGACGCGCCGAGAGAGCAGGGTGCCAGCTTACTCAGGCGTGGACGGTCCCGCCTGCGAGGCACCGCTTGGATAGAGCCGTAGGGCGGGAATATCCGTGTAGTCCCGGAGATTGTTAGTGACGAGAGTCAGCTCACGGGCAAGCGCGGTTGCCGCAATAAGAAGATCAAGCGCACGGTGAGTCACGGGTCGTTTACGCTGGCGGAGTTCACCACGAATGCGTGCATGTCGCTTGGCAACAGCGCGCGTGAGGGCAAGGACTCGACAGCTTCTCAAGAAATCGAGAAAGACCTGCTCCGCTCGCTCAGGATCACGGCTGCTGTAAATACCCTCATAAATCTCGGTGAAGGTGATGATACTTATGGCAACACCATGAGGGAAAAGACTTGGGAGTTCGTCATGTGCGGGTGAACGCTGGTTGAGATAGTCAATCACCCAGTCGGTATCAACCAGGTATTTCACAGCGTCACCGCAGGCCGGCGAGAACCGCGCGCGGCAGCGATCCGCTTCTTCAGTGCCTCGGCGTCTACGAGGCCCTGCCATCCACCGGCGGCCGAGAGGGAAGCTCTGAGATCAGCAGCCTCTTGCTCCTCAGCCCGTTGCCTCCTCTGCTCAGATGCAATAGGATGGAGCAATGCAATCTCACTTCCATCTCGTTCGATCAATACAGGCTCGTTCTCTTGAACTACATGATCGAGAATGCCGAGAATGTCCGACTCGAGTTCATCGAGCGATACTTTCCTTGGTACCGCAACCATCATCCACTCACCTTTACTGCCGACAGTCTACCATGTCCTATCTAGCGCTCGGGTACCCTTGCTCAGAGCAGTTACCCTACACTGTGCCGACACGCCAATTCGAGTACCAGCGCACTGGCCTCTCTAGCCGCTGGCGAGGATACGAGCGCGCGCATACTGCGTGCAGGCGTAGTACGCCTCGATAGACTCGCCGGCATCGCCCCAGAAACCGGACAAGACGTCGTGCTCGACCTGACCCCGTTCGAGGAAGGCTTTATTGACATCGGTAATCTCCAACTCGCCACGCCCCGACGGCTTGAGAGTCTGCACAATGTCGAATACTTCGGCCGGATAGAAGTAGACGCCGGTGACGGCATACGCAGAGCGCGGGTGCGCCGGCTTTTCCTCGATGTCCACCAGCCGCTCCGGCTCATCGCCGTCGAAGACGGCTACGCCGAGATGCCGCAGGTGCGCCGGGTCCGCGATCTCCTTCAGCAGCAGCCGCGCTCCCCGCTCCTGCCGCTCGAAACGCTGGACAATAGAGGCGAGATCGTCTTCGACGATGTTATCGCCGAGCATCACGACGACCTTATCGCCGGCCGCAAAGTGCTCGGTCAACCCTAGCGCCTGGGCAATCCCTCCCGGTCGCTCCTGATAAGCGTATTGCAAGCTCCGCAGCCCCACCGGCCCGCCGCTGCCCAGCAGGCGCAGGAACTCGCCCGCGTGATTACCGCCGGTCACGACCATGATCTCCTCCAGCCCGGCGCGCACAAGCGCCTCCAGCGCAAAGTAGATCATGGGCCGGTCGTAGATCGGCAGTAGGTGCTTGTTGGTGATGTTGGTCAGTGGGGCCAGGCGCGACCCGGTCCCACCGGCGAGAACAATGCCTTTCATCATGCACGCTTGCCCATTCGGGCAGTCTCCTTTGCTCTGTCGGCTTGCCGACGTACCACGTCTGCGCCACCCTCACCCGTCATTGTAGCGGCAATGCCCGGACGAGTAACCGGACCAAGCGGATAGCAGCACCGTCGCGCAGAGCATACATACCCCCAACCCCTCCCTGGAGGGAAGGGACTAAAGGTCGCCGCCATCGCTCCCATTCCCTGAAGGGAAGGGGCCGGGGGGGTAGATCCCACCCCCCAGCGGTTGCCGTGCAGCGGATTTGACCGCTACAATCATAGGGAGGGCGTCACGCTTGGACCTGGCGGTCAGGTCAACGGCAGCGTGACACCCATAAGTACTTCAATGAGGAGGTACTGTCTATGGCAGACGTGCGTCGCAGCGCAGCGGTTTCCCCATACCCATCCCCCGGCCACCTCGGCCACACCACTGCTGCTCCCAACGGATGGAGTATCCCCAGCATAGCACCACCGGCACCCACTGCTCCTCTCGGAGAGGGGCTGAACGCCTGGGACATTGCCCGGCAGCAATTCGATCTCGCCGCCGACCGTCTGGGCCTCGGCGCCGACGAGCGCGCGGTGCTCCGCAACTGCAAGCGCGAGTTCACTGTGCATTTCCCGGTGCAGCTGGACGATGGCTCGGTCCGCTCCTTCACCGGCTACCGCGTCCAGCACAACCTGGCCCGCGGTCCCGGCAAGGGCGGCATCCGCTACCACCCCCAAGCCGACCTCGACGAGGTCCGCGCGCTCGCCATGTGGATGACGTGGAAGTGCGCCGTCGTGAACATTCCTTTCGGCGGCGCCAAAGGCGGCGTGGCCGTGGACCCGCGGGAGCTGTCGCCAACGGAGCTTGAGAAGCTGACCCGGCGCTACACCCTGGAAATCGAGCCGTTGATCGGCCCGCACAGCGACATCCCGGCGCCCGACGTGAATACGGACCCGCAGGTTATGGCCTGGATGATGGACACCTACAGTATGCACAAGGGCTATACCGCCACCGCGGTCGTGACGGGCAAGCCCGTGAGTATCGGCGGCTCGGAAGGTCGCATCGAAGCGACCGGCCGCGGGTGTGTCTTCACCATCCAACAGGCCGCCAAGCGCCTCGGCCTCGACCTCGCCGGCAGCACGGTCGCCGTGCAGGGATTCGGCAACGTCGGCGCCACCGCTGCCCGGCTGCTCCATGATCTCGGCTGCCGCATCGTCGCGGTGAGCGACGCCGAGGGCGGCATCGCCGATATACGCGGTTTCGATCCGCACCGGCTCTTGCGCCATCGGGAGGAAACCGGGTCCGTCGTCGGCTTTGGCGATACAACCCCGATCACCAGCTCCGATCCCCTAACATTCGAGTGCGACATCCTCGTTCCGGCGGCATTGGAAAACCAGCTCACGGCCGCGGTGGCCGAGCGGGTCCAGGCCAAGATCGTCGCCGAGGCGGCAAATGGGCCGACGACCCCGGAGGCCGACGCCATCCTGCACGACCGAGGAGTGTTCGTGATCCCGGATATCCTCTGCAATGCCGGCGGCGTCACGGTGTCGTACTTCGAGTGGGTCCAGGACCTCCAGCACTTCTTCTGGGATGAAGCGGAGATCAACCGGCAGCTCCACCGCATTATGGTCCGCAGCTTCGATCAGGTGTATCGGATGGCCCAAGAGCACGACGTTGACCTCCGCCAGGGCGCGCAGATGCTCGCCATCTCGCGGGTTGCCGAGGCCACCCGCCTGCGCGGACTGTATCCTTAGCGCCGGACCGGCTCCCGGAGCGGCGCCACACGGAGTGCCCCGCCGGCCGCTCCGCTCATGCTGACCATCCTGCATCATGAGCGAGTGTGAGCGGCCCCTATGTTCGTCATTCCGGCTTCCGCCGGAATCCACATCCCCTTGCAGCGCGGGGGGACCATAGGGGGGCATCGTTCCTACTTGCACGGCAATGGCCGGGAAACGCCAACAGCGCCTAGGAAGCCTAGGATTAGGAAACGAGGGAGGACCCAGCGTGATGAAGGTCTGCTATGCCTACCGTCGCAGCGTCTTCTACCCCTACCAGGGCGGGGAATTCCCGCCCGCGAGCGAAGCGGCTCTGGGCCGGGCCTATCTGGCCAAGGTCAAAGCCACCGGCTTCGATGGTATCGAGCTGCCGGCGGCGCTCGCCGAGAGCTACACTACCGCCCAGCGCGAGGACTTACGGCGGGTGCTGCGTGCCCTGGACCTGCCCTGCGCGGCAGTGCGCGGCGGCGGCGGCCTGCACGATCCCCGCGTGGCGGCGGCGAACCGCGAGCGGTTGGAGAACGCAGTGCGCTTTGCCGCCGAGATCGGGGCCGATGTGCTCAACGCCACGGTCACGACGCCGCCACGCGATCCGGGCGGACCGGGCAGTTTCGTCGGCGACCCGATCTCGCAAGGCTCCAGCCGCCTGGCTAGCACCAGCGATTTCGAGCGGACCGCCGACGGCTTCCGCGAGGTTGCCGATCTCGCCGCCGACGAGGGCATCCGTATCTCTATCGAAGTCCACCAGCACTCGATAGCCGACTGTAGCTGGGCGGCGCTCCACATCCTGGACCTGATTGACCGTCCCAACGTCGGGGCCAACCCCGATCTAGGCAACGTCTACTGGACCTACGAGACCCCGGAGGAGACCACCGAGGCGGCTATCGTCGCGCTAGCCCCGCGGGCCATGTATATGCACTGCAAGAACCTGGTCCGCGTCCACATCCCCGAGCTACGGCACAGTATCTTCCTGCGAGTGCCCCTGCCCGACGGCGATATTGACTACCGCTTCGCTATCACGGCCATGCACGAGGCCGGCTTTGACGGGTATTTGGCTGTCGAAGGCGCACGAGACGGCGACCAGCTCACCAGCGATGCCCGCAGCCTCAACTACGTGCGTGAGCTACTGGCCGAGTTAGGGTGAGCCACCTCCTTCCCTCACAAGGGTAGTTTTCGTGTAGGGGCGCGATTCATCGCGTCCCGGCGCTGGTCGTTGCAGCGCAAGCCGCCGTCCAGGGACATGCAGCGGCCCCGGTCCGAGCGCTCCACCCCCTCTCTACATGGTGGAGAGGGGGCCGGGGGGTGAGGCCCGTACCATCCCACCACCCTGTCTATCCCATCCATCCGTCGGGTACAATGCCCAGCAACCACCCGCATAACCAGCACCGCCGCATCCCACCGGAGGTACCGCCGTGAGCACCGCCAGCAATCAGCACGCGCCATTCGCGCTGGGCATCATCACCCGCCTGCAAGACGACGCCGATGCAGCCCTCCGGCGCGTGGCCGCGTTCGACTTACCCACCTGCCAACTCACCACCGACGACCCAGCCCTGTACACGCCAGCCAAAGCCGATCAGGTACGCGCCGCCGCCGAGCAGCACCAAGTCACCGTCACGACGCATTGGGCACACGCGCCCGGCCGGCGGGTATGGAACTTCTACGAAGGGCCGCTGACGCTGGGCCTGGTCCCGCCGGAGACTCGCGCGGAGCGGCTGGTCGCGCTCCAGCAGGCGGCGGCCTTTGCGGCGTGGATCGGCGCCCCCTCGCTCACCGGGCACATGGGCTTCATCCCCGAGGACCCGAACGATCCCCGGTATCCGGGCACCGTAGACGCGCTCACGCGGCTCGCGCACACCTGCGCCGAGCACGGGATCGAGCTGTGGTTCGAGACCGGCCAGGAGACGCCGACGACGCTGCTCCGCACGTTCGATGACATCGGCACCGACAATCTCGGCATCAACCTCGATCCGGCCAATCTGCTCCTCTACGGCAAGGCAAACCCGCTCGACGCGGTGGATCAGTTCGGCACGCTCATCAAGGGCGTCCACGCCAAGGACGGCGATTATCCCACGACGGGCCGGGCGCTCGGCCACGAGCAGCCCCTGGGCCAAGGCCGGGTGAACTTTCCCGTGTTCATCGCCAAGCTCCAGGCGCTGGACTACCGGGGCGCCATCACCATCGAGCGCGAAATCAGCGGACCGCAGCAGGCGGCCGACATCCGCGCGGCCATCGAACTGCTCAACTCGCTGACCAGCCACTAGCTATCAGCCAAGGGTTGTCGCGCGTGACCGCCTCCGCCACCCAGGTAGACCTCATCACTTTTATCGGCCAACCCGGCCCTTCTCCGGTGGAGCGGGCCGTCGCCGGCATCCGCCAGGCCGCGGCGCTCGACTTGGTGTCCCTCGCCCAAGCCTGCGACCGGATCGGACGAGTCGTGGCGGTGGTCGCCGACAGTGATGGCGCCGACCGCCTGCGCCGCACGAGCCGCGAGGCACCGGCCACTGCGCCGGTGCATGTTGACCTCGACGCCGCGGCCGAGCCGTTTCACTTCGGCCGGCGATTAGCCAGCGTCATCGAGCGTTTCTCCATCCGCCACGCCGTCTACTTCGGCGCCGGCGCCGCGCCGCTGCTCTCCCCGCACACGCTGACGCGCCTGTGCGACACGCTGCTCGCGCAGCCGGCCGCCGGACCGGGAACCGGCACCGGCGTGGTAAGCGCCAACAACTTCTGGTCGGCCGACTTTCTCGGCTGGACCCCGGCCTCTGCCATCCGCCACATTGACCTGCCGCCCCACCGCGATAACCAACTGGCCGTCCTGTTGCAGCGACAGGCCGGCCTGACCCGCGAGGACCTCCCGCCGTCCGTCGGCTCGCTCTTCGATATTGACACCCCGGCCGACATTGCCATTCTGAACCTGCATCACGGCACCTACCCGCATACCCGAGCCGCCCTACAAGCAATCCCCTGGGGAGGAAACGGCTGGCCGGACCAACACCTCGCCGCCCTGATGCCCCCTCTGGTCCGCCCCGGCGCCGAGGTCTGTCTGGCCGGCCGCGTGAGCAACAGCGCCTTTGGCGGCCTGCGCCAGGACCTCGCCTGTCGGCTCCGCATCTATGCCGAGGAGCGCGGGATGCAGGCGTCCGGGCGCGACCGCCGAGGGGAGGTACGCTCCCTGCTCGGCATGTTCCTGGAGCAGGTTGGCGCTCGGCGATTCTTCGCGGCGCTCGCGGACCTGGGATCGGACGCGGTGTTTATGGATACGCGCCCCATCTTCCGCCACCTGGGCTGGGACGTAGCCACGGCCGACCGCTTCTACTCCGACTTGGGCTGCGTCGAGCGAATCCGTCACGCGGAACTGCGCTCGTTCACCGCCGCAGCACGCGCTGCACCGGTGCCGGTGGCCCTCGGCGGTCAGTCGCTCGTCGGCGGCGGGCTGTGGGCGCTCACGGAGGCAGCGTGGGAGCACGCCGATGCCGGGCTACTGCCGCCGCTCCGCTGACGGCTCACCGGCCTCCGGCTCCGCGTCTGCGGCTTGCGCCTCCTTGGCGCGCTCCGCCTCCTCGGATTCTAGGGCGGCGAGCTTATCGAACTGCCGCGTGCGGCGCAGATACGCCCAACGCTTGTTCCGCGCAACTTGGGCCTGCGTCGCCAAGTGGTCCTCTTCCGTAGGCGGCGGCGTCATCCGGTCGAGCAGCGCCTGAGCATCGTCCTCCCCGGACAGCAGCCGGTCCGACCACTGCATCACGCGCCGGGTAATCAAGATGGCGATGCCAAAGGCTACGAACGCCGCGATGACCGAGCCTCGCCCACCCAACAACTCATCCAGGACGCCCGGACCCATCAGGAAGATGACGATAATCGCGCCATACATAATGAGAAAGGCAACAAAAACCAGCCCCAGCGCGAACATAGTACGTAACATGCCAGATTACTCCCCGCGGCAGACAAGTATGCTGCCGTCCACCGTCAAGTATAGACCCTGGGGTGTCCGCCCGGTCCCAACTGGGATGAAGTATCGGCGAGAACGCTTCGCACGCAGTCAACTGAGACGCGGGCCCGAGGGGCACGAGAGGCGTAGGACGAGACTGTATATTGTCCCCGTACAGAAGAGGCGCGTATGTCCGAGCAGCATACTCCTGACATCATGGCGTTGATCGCTCAGGCCCCTTGGCGCGAGGCGGTCACGTACAAAGACACTTGGCCTCATGAGTACGTGGTGGTCAAGCGAGATGGGCAACAGGACCTGCTCGCCGCGTTCTGTGAACGGATCGCGCGGGGCGAAGGCGTCGAGTGCCGGTTCTTCGGTCATACCCGGAAGTACCTCTTCCTAGGCGAGTACAAGTATTGGACGATGACCGATTGTCTGGAAATCAACCTCCGGACCGACGACTACGTGCTCAATCGCGCGCTGCTGTACCGGGACCGTCGCGACTTTGTAGTCCGGCCGGGTGACACCGGTTCGCAAGGAGGCTAGCTCGGTATGACCTCGTCGGCAGGTGGACCAGAGCATTTGGACGTTCGCTCTATGTGGCAGCACGAGGCCCTCGACTTCACGCCTTGGCTGGCCAAGAACCTCCACCTCTTGGGTGATGAGCTAGGCATGCAGTTGGATTTGGTCCAGGTGGAACAGCCGGTAGGCCCGTTGTTTCTCGATATTTTGGCCCGAGAGACTGATACTGACGTCCTGGTTGCCATCGAGAACCAGTTGGAGTGGACCGACATCGGACATCTCGGCCAGCTGCTCACCTATGCGACCGGATGCAATGCTCGCGTCGCAATATGGGTAGCGCCCGGGTTTCGGTACGAGTATGCCTTGGCCTTGCATAGGCTCAACGAATGGACCACGGATGACATCAGGTTCTACGGGATCAAGGTCGAGATAGTCAGAAAGACAGGAGTCTCCTGCCCCGAGCCGAGGTTCCGCAAGGTGGTGTACCCCGGCGGATGGAACAAGGACCTCACATTGCCACCCGAACCGCCACCACCGCCGTATGTCCAGAAGTACAACGGCTTCTTCCATTCCCTGATCGCCGACTTGACTCGGACCGGCTTTGCCGATAAGAGCGTCCAACACTTTGACCACACCGGTCGGTTCTTTCCCTCCCGGCTGGCCCGGGGCGTAGGATACGCGGTGATTCTTGATGGGAAGAACAGTGCCTGGATAACGTTCCATGCTCAGACCGATGACAACGAACTGACGAAGCGGATGTTCGACGAGTTGCAGGCCGAGCGAGACGATATTGAATCAAGCATCGCTGCTGGACCTAACCAGGAATGGCACTGGCGCCGGCATGACAGGTTCACTTTCTCCAGCATAAGCGTGAGGAAAAACGGGTCCATAGACGACCCCCCGGAGAAACTGGACGAAACCAAAGCCTGGATGCTCGACCTCGTTGTCAAGTTCAAGGCAACATTCGACCCGCGTGTGGCAAGGATCCTTGGCGAGTTGTCATTGCAGAACGATGGGTGCTTACGAACCGGTCACGTTTGACAACACATCTCGGAGTAACGGCAACCACAAGAAAGCACCCAGAGTGTGGTATGGTGCAGCGATGGCCAGTACATTTGGCGTGCTGTTTCGGGTCACGACTTGGGGAGAGTCGCACGGCGGGGGTGTGGGCGTCGTCGTGGACGGCTGCCCCCCTCGGATCGCGCTCGACACCGCCATCATTCAGCGCGAACTCGACCGCCGCCGCCCCGGCCAGAGCCGCATCACCACCCAGCGCAAAGAAGAAGACCGGGTCGAAATCCTCTCCGGCGTGTTCGAGGGCCACACCCTCGGTACACCCATTTCGCTGATGGTGAAGAACAAGGACGCCCGGCCCAAAGACTACGCGGAAGTCCGCGTCAAGTATCGCCCCTCCCACGCCGATTACACCTACCAGGCCAAGTACGGTATCCGGGACTGGATGGGTGGCGGCCGGGCCTCCGCCCGCGAAACCGTCGGCCGGGTCGCGGCCGGTGCGATTGCGAAGCAAATCCTGCGTGACGCCGGCGGCATAGACATCGTCGCCTACGTCAAGCAGGTCCACGACCTCGTTGCCATCGTGGACCCGAGTACGGTAACGCTCGACGACGTGGAGGCCAACATCGCCCGCTGCCCGGACGCCGCCTGCGCCGAACGCATGATCGCGCGGATAGACGCAGCTCGCAAGGACGGCGACTCCCTGGGCGGCGTCGTCGAGTGTGTCGCCCGTAACGTGCCGGTCGGCTTGGGCGAGCCGGTCTTCGACAAGCTCGAAGCCGATCTCGCCAAGGCGCTGCTGTCCCTGCCGGCCGCGAAAGGCTTCGAGATCGGCTCCGGGTTCGCCGGCGTTCTCTTGACCGGCTCCACCCACAACGACCCCTTCTACAGCGACGCCGGCGCCATCCGTACCCGGACAAACTACTCCGGCGGCATCCAGGGCGGTATCTCGAACGGGGAGCCGATCATCTTCCGCGTGGCCTTCAAGCCGACGGCCACCATCCTCAAAGAGCAGGAAACGGTGGACGTGGAGGGACAGCCCACCACGCTCCGCGGGCGCGGGCGGCACGACCCCTGCGTCCTACCCCGCGCCGTGCCGATGGTCGAGGCCATGGCCGCGCTCACCCTCGCCGACCACTGGCTCCGCCAGCAAGCCACGCAGTGCTATCCCGCGCCGTCCCCCTGCGCTGCGGGGGGACCATAGGGGGGCTGTCCGAAGGGCCCAGCCATGATCGTTGATGTACACACCCACGCGCCGCGCCGGCGAACGGCGCCAGCTACACCTACCGCAGATATACCCAGTTCCGACCGCGCCGCCATGCGCCCGGATCGCCCGGACCCGGCCGGCGTAACCTGGGACGACTACCTGGCCGCGATGGCCGTCGTGGATCGGGCTATCGTCTTCAACATCGCCTCACCACCGCCCGGCGATCCGGACCCGTTGAGTGCCCACCTCACCGGCTCCGTGTTCGAGGCGCCGGCCCGCGCCGTGAACGACAACACCGCCGCGCTCGTGCGCGCCTATCCTGACAAGCTGATCGGCTTTCTGTCGGTGCATCCGCGCGACCCGGCCCTGGACGACGAGTTGGACCGCGCGACCGGCGACCTCGGGCTGCGCGGCATCAAGCTCGGGCCGAACTACCAGAACTTCGATCCCCTCAGCGACGAAGCGTTCCGGCTCTACGCCCGCGCCCAGGAGCTACGGCTCCCGATCCTGTTCCACCAGGGCACCTCGCCGGTGCGTTTCGCCGACCTCGACTACGCTCACCCGCGGCATATTGACCGCGTCGCCATGCACTTCCCGGAGCTACGGATCATCATGGCGCACATGGGGCACCCCTGGCAGACCGATTGCATCACGGTGATCCGCAAGCATCCGCACGTCTATGCTGACATCTCGGCCCAGCACTACCGCCCCTGGTCCTACTACAACTGCCTGCGGCTGGCGACCGAATGGGCGGTCCTCCCGAAGCTGCTGTTCGGCTCCGACTTCCCGGTGGCAACACCGCAGGAGACGATTGACGCCATCCCCCACGTCAACGACATCCTCGAAGGCACCGCCCTTCCCCGCGTGCCCGTTGACGAGCTACGCGCAGTCGTCGAACGCGACTCGCTGGCCTACCTCGGCCTCGACTAGGGCACCCTCCGGTCCCTTTACAGAAGTAGGTACGTGTCAGACCGTAGGGGCGCAACATGTTGCGCCCGTCCCCCCGCTGCGCGCGGGGACCACAGGGGGCCCTGCCCAATGACCACTGCTATACTGGTTCGCGCTCGCCAATAGCTCTATTGACCGCCATTGCTGGGAAAATCACCTTTGGCCGTCATTCCCGCGAAAGCGGGAATCTGGAGCACCGAGCAGGAGCGTCGTCGTGAGCAGGACGATTGACGAGCATATCACCCGCAGCCTCTTCGATCTCTCCGGCCGGTCCGCCATCGTGACGGGCGCGGCCTCCGGGCTAGGCGAAGCCATTGCCGGCGGGCTGGCTGTGTTCGGCGCCAACGTAGCGCTCGCCGACGTAAATGAGTCGGGGCTGGAAGAGGTAGCCGCGGCCATTCGCAACGTCGGACGACAATCCGTACCCATCACCTGCGATGTGCGCGCCCGCGACCAAGTGCAGGCGCTCGTTGATCGGACACTGGACACCTTCGGCCAGGTGGATATTCTCGTCAACGCGGCCGGGATCGCGCGCCGCGCGCCGGCCGTAGAGCTGACCGACGCGGAGTGGGACGAGGTCGTAGCGATAGACCTGACCGGCGCCTTCCTCTGCGCCCAGATAGTCGGGCGCGCCATGATCGCGCAGGGGCAGGGCGGGCGCATCATCAACATCGCCTCCATCGGCGCGCATGTCGGCGTGACCAGCGGCAATGCCAACTACTCGGCCGCCAAAGGCGGCCTGGTCGCCATGTCCAAGTGCCTTGCGCTCGAATGGGCGCCACACAACATCCTGGTCAACTGCATCTCACCGACGCACTTCAACACGCCGCTCATCCAGCGCAACATGCAGAATCCCGAGGTCCGTGCCTACTACTTGTCGAACATCCCATTAGGCCGCCTCGGCGAGCCACCCGAGATCGTCGGCCCGGTCGTGTTCCTGGCCTCCGACGCCGCCAGCATGGTCACCGGCGCCACCCTCGTCGTAGACGGCGGGCACATGGCCAAGTGACGCTGCGGGCCTCACCCCCGGCCCCTCTCCACACGTGTGGAGAGGGGAGTGGGGTGGAGGAGAACCGGCGGCAAACGATCAACTCTCACGGCGAGAAAAGAGCATAAGTATGGCTATCGCAACCGCACCGCAGACCCGCTTGGACACTGACTTGAGTACGGACCTGAGCACGGACCGGCTCCGCGAGATGTACACGCTCATGTGGCGCATCCGCTACTTCGAGGAGACGGTGCTGGACCTCTTCAACAAGGGCCACATCCGCGGCACCGCCCACCTCTATATCGGCATGGAGGCGGTCGCGGCCGGCACGCGGGCTGCCATGGGTCCCGATGACTTCTTGGCCAGTACGCACCGCGGTCACGGGCATAGCCTCGCCATGGGCCTCGATCCCAAGCCGATGATGGCCGAGCTGCTCGGTCGCGGCGACGGCTACTGCAAGGGCAAAGGCGGCTCCATGCACGTGGCCTGCCTGGCCCTCGGGATGCTGGGCGCCGATGCCGTCGTCGGGGCCAACGCGCCGATCACCACCGGCGCGGCGCTCGCGGCCCGCCTGAAGGGTGAGGATCGCGTCGGCATTAGCTTTTTCGGCGACGGCGCCGCCAGCCAGGGCGTTGTCCTGGAGGCGCTCAACATCGCCGCCGTCTCCAAGCTGCCCGTCGTCTTCATCTGCGAGAACAACCAGTGGGCCTTATCCACTGCAATCCAGTCCACGCTCTCGGTGCCCGACGTGGCTACCCGCGCCCAGGGTTTCGGGCTACCCAGCGCCATCGTGGACGGTCAAGACGGCCTCGCCATGCACGCGGCGGCCCAGGAGGCAATTGACCGCGCCCGCGCCGGCGGCGGCCCAACCCTGATCGAGGCCAAGACCTATCGCTTCCACACCCATTCCGCCTTTGCGACCAAAGACCCGCGCGCAGCCGACGAGGTGGCCTTCTGGAAGAGCCGCGACCCCATCGAAATCCTCGGCGCGAAGCTGTTGGACGCCGGCGTATTCACCACTGCCGAGCTGGATGAACTGCGCGAAAAGGAAGCCGACCTGGCCCAAGAAGCGGCCGATTTCGCCGTCGCCAGTCCGTATCCGGCGCCAGAGGAAGCCCTGACCGACGTGTTCCTGCCCTCCGAGACCGAGAGCTATAGTGAGCCGGGCCACCCGGCACCCGAATCCGGCGTTCGGCAGCTCAACATGGTCGAATCCCTCAACGAGGCCCTGCACGAGGAGATGGAGCGCGACCCGACCGTCTTCATCATGGGCGAGGACATCGGCAACATCGGCGGCCTGTTCGGTGTCACCGGCGGCCTGCTGGAGCGGTTCGGCGAGGAGCGTATCCGCGAGATGCCGATTGCCGAGCCGGGCTACACCGGCGTCGGGGTTGGCGCGGCCATCGCCGGTGCCCACCCGGTCGTCGAGATTCAGGTGATGGATTTCCTATCTCTGACGATGGACCAACTCGCCAACCACGCCGCCAAGCTCCGCTACATGACCGGCGGTCAGGCATCGGTACCGATGGTGCTGCGCGGCGTCGTGATGACCGGCATCGGCCTAGCAGCGCAGCATTCGCAGAGCCTCGAAGCATGGGTCGCACACATTCCGGGCCTGAAGGTCATCATGCCCAGCACGCCCTACGACGCCAAGGGCCTGATGAAAAGCGCCATCCGCGACGGCAACCCGGTCGTCTGCTTCGAGAAGCGCCTGCTCTACGCCGCGACCGGCCCGGTGCCGGAGGAGGAATACCTCGTGCCCTTCGGCCAAGCCGCCGTGCGCCGCACCGGCGACGACCTCACGATTGTCGCCAGCGGCCTGTCGGCGCAGATGGCCATCGAGGCTGCCGAGGCGCTGGCCGCCGAGGGCATCGCGGCCGAGGTCATTGACCTGCGGACCTTGGTCCCGCTCGACATGGACACGATCATCGAGTCGGTCGCCAAGACTCACCGCGTGATCGTCGCCAACGACGGCTATCGCAACTGCGGCTTTGCCGCCGAGGTGATGGCGCGGATCATGGAGCAAGGATTCGACTACCTGGACGCGCCGGTCATGCGCGTCACCTCGGAAGACGTACCGATCCCCTGCTCCGAGGCGCTGGAACAAGTCGCCCTGATTAGCACCGACAAGATCGCCACGGCCGCCCGCGAGCTACTGGAATCCTAGCCGCCGCCGGCTACCCCTCTCCCTCTGGGAGAGGGCCGGGGTGAGGGCAGACTCTTCCTCTCCACATGGTGGAGAGGGGGGCGGGGGGTGAGGACGGCTACCGAACTCAGGCCGCTTCCTCCCCCACCATCGTGCGGTCAAACAGTTCCACGACCTCCTCGGACGGCTTGGCCGTCAGGAGCGTGACCGCGATAGCCACCGGGAACGCGAGCAGGAAGCCGGGCGTGGCCGGCTGAATGTCCATAATCCCACCGGGGCCTCCCGAATAGTATCCCCAGATCGTGGATACGACCGTTCCAGTGATGATGGAGGCCAGCGCGCCCCAGAAATTGAACCGGCGCCAATACAGCGCCAGAATTGTGACGGGCCCAAACGCCGCCCCCATGCCACCCCAAGCGTAGGCGACCAAGTTGAGCACCGACTCCGGGTTGAATATCGAAAGCAGGGCGGCGATGACGCCTACGACCACGAGCAGCAGGCGGCCCAACCAGACGCGAACAAAGGCCCCTAGCACATAGACGTATCGCTTGGCGTAGGCGAGCCTTCTGATCAACGGCAGGTCGTCGGTAGCGACCGCGGAAGCCAAGAGCAATTGCGAATCCGCTGTACTCATCACGGCCGCAATCACCGCCGTGAGCAGGACGCCGGCCACGATGGGATGGAAGAACAGTTCCGAGACCACGAGATAGACCCGCTCCGGGTCCTCCATGACCTCCGCCAGCGCACCCGCTTTCGCCAGGGCGGCGAATGCCATCACCCCTAGCAGCAGTCCGAAGGTGTATGTCAAGAAACTCCATGCCGTGCCCAGGTCACGACTGGCCGGTATCTTCGCTTCGCTCTCTACGGCCATAAACCGCTGCAAGATCCGCTGAGAGCCGAACGCGCCCAACCCCCAGCCGGCGACCGAGAGCAGGAAGAACACACCGATTGGCTCCCCGGCGGCATCCGTCAGCGGATTCCAGAAACCGGCGGAGACTGCTTCGGTGGTCTGGAAGGGGTTGTCCGTGATGAAGATCAACGTGATTACCATGATGATGAAGCTGCCCACCATCAACATGGCCTGAAATACGTCGGTCCTGGAGACCGCCAAGAAGCCGCCGATAAGGGTGTACGAGGCCACGGCGAAAAACGTCAATAGCACGCCCACCGTCTCGTCCAGCCCGAATATCGTATTGAGGAGCTTGGAGCCGGCGATCATACCGGAACTGACGTAGAAAATGACAAAGAAGACGGTGACAAATGCGGTAATAGTCCGCAGCACTCCCGTCCGATCATTGAAGCGTCGTTCGAAGAACTCCGGCAACGTAAGCGAGTCTTCCGCGGCGATGGTGAAGCGGCGCAACCGCTTGGCCACGATCTGCCAGTTCAACCAGAGACCAAACACAATGCAAACGATCAGCCACACTTGGATGAGGCCGCCTTGGAAGGCCAGGGCCGGCAGTACCAGCATCGTCCAGCCGCTCGACGTGGATGCACCGGTGCTCAATGCCGACGTGATGATGCCTATCCGCCGGCCGCCCAGGACGTAGTCCGACATCTCCTGCATCCCGCGGGCACGGGCTATCGCTATGCCGATCAGCGCCACGAAGTAGACCAGGAAGACGGTGACAATCCAGGGACTGAACTCCATGCTGACCTCCCGTAACGAGTGTGGTAAGTCGGAGCAACGGCGTTCGATGACGCCTGACTAACTCGATGCTCCGTCGGCGCCGGTAGGGGTAGGCTGCGGCTCGGCTTCCGGCTTCTCGCGCGGGGGCAGGAGCAGCGAGGCCGCTACCGCTACGATGAGCACCAACGCGATCACTCCCAAGGAGATAGCCGTTGGCAATTCGTAATGGAGCCACATCTCCAGCGGTTCCTTACTGAGCATCTTCAAGCCGACCAGCGCCAGGATGATACCCAGCCCCATGCTGAGATAGTCGAGCGAGCGGATCATGCCGGCCAGCAGGAAGTACAGCGCCCGTAGCCCCAGGATGGCGAACACGTTCGAGGTGAAGACGATAAACGGATCAATGGTGATCCCCAGAATAGCCGGCACGGAGTCGACGGCAAAGACCACGTCCGTCGTCTCGACGACGACGAGCACCGCCAGCATCGGCGTGGCCATCAATTTGCCGGCGTGCCGCACGAAGAAGCGCTGGCCGTGGTATTCATCGGTCAGCGGCACCAAACGACGCAGCAGCCGCAGCACCGGGTTCTCGCCAGGTTCGACCTCGATCCCGCTGTTCCGCGCCAGTTTGATTCCGGTATAGACCAGGAACGCGCCCAGAATATAGAACATCCATTCAAAGTTCTGCAGTAGCGCCACGCCCGCGAAAATGAAAACACCCCGGAAGAACATCGCGCCCAAAATGCCCCAGAACAAGACGCGGTGCTGGTACTCCGGCGCCACGGCGAAGTACGTGAAGATCAGCGCGAAGACGAACACGTTGTCTACGGAGAGGCTGTATTCGACGAGGTAGCCGGTGAGGTACGCCAGACTCGGCTCCGATCCGTGCCACACCCACAGCAGCACCGCAAAGGAGAGACCGAGTGTGACCCAGCCCGCCGTCCACATTCCGGCCTCGCGGGTCGAAACCACGTGGGCCTTGCGGTTGAGGACAAGAAGGTCAAAGCACAGCAACGACAGGATCACGGCGATAAAAACGACCCAGACCCACCATTCGACCTCTACCATGCGGCTTTACTCCCTATGGCGCGAATACAATGCCGACGGCCATCCCTGCACTGCCGGGAGCGGCACCGTCGGCTCCGCGCACACGCTTGTGGTAGTCTAGCCGAAGTGTACCCGCTACGGCGCCGTTTACCGCAGCAGTACACGCATCAGGCTGGGCAGCAAGGAGTAGACCATGCCCTACTTGGACCCCCAAGACGCCAACAACGAGATCAGCACGATGATCGCGGCAATCAAGGCTCGGCGCGGGCCGCCACCGTGGCGAGAGCCGCTCGTCGCCACGCCGGCCTTCCGGCAAGTGCTCCTCTACTGGACGCCGGGCGAGCAGCTCACGCCCCACTGGCACCCTCACGCCAGCGAATCATTCCTGGTGTTGGAAGGAAGCGGCACGTTCAAGATCGGTGACGCTCCACCGGTCGAGGTGCAGCCGAGCACCTGTCTCCTCGCGCTACCCGGCGTCCCTCACGCGATAACAGTCAGCGCGACCGAACCCTTACTCGTCCTCGCCACGGTAGCCCCCAACGAGCCGGACGACACCTACGAATAGGCCACGCGAGGCCGGCCGGCCGGGACAGTGAATACAGGTTAGGAGTCATCCACCAGCGCCCGTGGATTGCTATAGAAGTCCCTCATCACGCTTGCGGCGAATCAAGTCGCGGTATTCACTGCGCGACATTGAACACCTGATAAGCCGCTCGAACTCTTCCGCATTCAACCGTGTGGCTCGCCGGATACTGGCGAGGGTGCCCCTAGGGACAGAGCTACCCCGATGAACCTGTGGGCGAGTGATACGGAGAAGCCTCTTCCCATCCATTACTACCCAGCAGTTCACTTCACCTCGGCGCCTCGTCTCGTCGCATACCTTCAGGTCGAGAGCTTGGGCAACTTCCCGCGGCCTGAAGTCACGCCGCGGCATCGTTGCAGCCCGCGGCAGCACCACGTCTGGCACTATCCGTGCCGCCGCGGTCCGCCACTTGGATCACGAGGTCGGCAAGTGTGCTTTGCCAGGATCGCGGGAGCCTACCTAGCTCATCGGCCGGTGTCCGTCGAAGGTCCTCGTGGAGGGCAATGATATCGAGTTGCAACGCTGCAAGCGACTCCGGCTCGGTGTCACCATGCCCTGTTGCCTCGACCTCCACGAAACGTGCCGTTACACCGTCATCGTACTCTTCGGTCAAAACCCAGATCGGTCGTGCGAGGTGATACCGCTCAGAGCCGAGGTCCGAGAGCATCATGTGACGCACTATCGGCCGGGAAGCCAATGCGTCGCGCAACTCGGCAATCTCGGTACGTAATACCTCTATCTCCCGATGAAGCAGCGCCAGCACCTGCCGGTCGGTTGCGGTATCCCCGTTGCCGGATACCAAACTGTATTCGTCGCTCTCTTCACTTCTGCTGTTCAGCAGTAGCGCTTGATCTCCCACACCGGCGGACGCCTCCTCAGCCACTATCGTCCTCCTAGGTGTAACTCTCGAATCCTAGCACGCGAGGCCGGCCGTGGTGCAGTGGCCGGTCCCGGCATGTCTCGGCGAGCGGGGTCCTAATTCGGCCGGCGGCTATCCGGGGAGTCCCGCCGCGACGCCCGCTCGGCGAGGAAGTCGTCGCTATAGAAGCCGGTTTCTTGTCCCCGATACACCGTCACCAGGAAGTCGTCACGGGCCACCTCGGCCGAGAGCACGAGCGCATCGTCAATCCGCTCGATGAGATCGAGCAGCGCCCCCTCGGTCATATCCACTTCCAGGATGAGCGAGGCGTACACGTCGCGCTGCGTATAGTGCAGGTCCACGTGCCCGATCCGCTGCTCCCCGTCGAGCAGATGATAGCCCTCCGAGGCAGCGGTACGATACTGTCGCTCAAACCGCACGCTTTCGCTCATAGTGGTCACCTTGCGCCAACCCGGCCGTCAGGTGGTCGCTAACTCGCGGCTACGCTCCTAGCTCCGCAAAGTCTAACCCCAAATCGAGGGCCGGCGCAGAGTGCGTCAATGCACCAACCGAGATGATGTCCACGCCGGCCTCGGCGTAGGCCCGCACCGTCTCCAACGTCACTTGCCCCGAGGCCTCCGTGATCGCGCGGCCGGCCACCAGTCCGACGGCCACTTCCGCCTCCGCCGGTGACATGTTGTCGAACGTGATCGCGTCCGCACCGGCGGCGAGCGCCTCCTCGACTTGCGCCAGCGTGTCCACCTCCACCTGCACCCGCATCGTGTGCGGCGCATTTGCCCGCGCCCGTTCAATGGCGGTGTGGACCGAGCCGGCCACCAGCAGGTGATTGTCCTTGATGAGGATGGCATCGTAGAGCGCGTGGCGATGGTTACGCCCCCCACCGGCCCGCACGGCGTACTTCTCCAGCGCACGCAGTCCCGGCGTCGTCTTGCGGGTCTCGACGATGGCCGCGCGGGTACCCTCGATGGCAGCGACGTACCGGGCCGTCAGCGTTGCGATTCCCGACAGCCGCTGCACGAAGTTGAGCGCCACCCGCTCTGCCGTCAGGATGCCCCGCGCCGGCCCCTGCACCGTCAACACGCGCTGACCGGGCGCCAGCCGCGCGCCGTCCTGCCGGTGGTACTCGACCTCCACCCGTGGCTCCACAAGCGCGAAAGCGAGGGCGGCCACCTCGGCCCCCGCCAGCACGCCCGTCGTCCGCGCGACCAAGTGCGCTACGGCGCGAGCAGTCCGCGGTACCACAGCCGTTGCCGTGACGTCACCCGGCCCCACGTCCTCCGCCAAGGCCCGCCGCACCATCGCCCGCAGGACGCCCGGATCAGGCGGTTCTAGGACGAGCGCATCAGGCTGCGCCGCTACGGAGGGAAGTGGCTGCTCCAATATCTCATACTCCTATCGGATCGCGTGGCCCCGACGGGTCATAGACTCACCGGAATGACCGATTGCATGGGCGAGAGGGCCGCCAGTTCCGCGAGCAGCTCCGGCAGCACCGGTTCATCCACGTTCATCACCATGATCGATTCGCCGCGCGGCACGTGCCGGCCGACCTGCATCCGCGAGATGTTGATGTCTCCGGCACCGAGCAAGGTGCCTACGCGTCCGATCACGCCGGGGCGGTCCCGATGGGTCGTGACCAACAGGTGCCCAAACGGATGGACATCAATGTCGAAATCGTCAATTCCAACAATTCGCGGCACGTCACTGATGATCGTACCGGCAACGAGACGGGTCACCTCGCCGGAATGTACCCGCAGCTCGATCAGGTTGGCGTAGTTGGACTTTGCTGTGCTTTCCTTTCGCTCGCGCACCCGCAAGCCGCGATTGCGTGCCACGTGCCGCGCGTTCACGATGTTGACCCGCTCGTCAGTGATGGGGTCAATCAAGCCCTTGAGCGCCGCCGCCGTGACGGGCGCGCTGTCGTGCTCGGCGAGCAGGCCGGACAACGCGACCTCCATCTCGTCAATCCGGCCACCAATCACCTGCCGCAAGAACGAGCCGAGCCTTTCCGCCAGGTCCAGGTAGGGCTGTAGCAGGGACAACGCACCCGGGAGAATGAACGGCGCATTGACCGCCCCGGCAACGTACTCGCCTCGCAGCGCCGCGAGCGTCTGCTCGGCAACGTCCAGCGCCACCCCCCGCTGCGCTTCCTGGGTCGAGGCACCCAGATGCGGCGTGAACACTACGTTGGGCACGGTCAGCAGCGGGCTACAGCGCGGTGGCTCCGTCTCGAACACGTCCACCGCAGCCCCGGCCAGCCGCCCGGCCTTTAGAGCCGCGGCCAAGGCGTGCTCGTCCACGATCCCCCCGCGCGCGCAGTTGATGAGGCGTGCCGTGGGCTTGAGTAGCGCCAGCTTATCCGCATCCAGCAGGCCGGCGGTGCTACTGGTCAACGGGGCGTGGACCGAGACGAAATCGGCCCGTCGCAGCAGGTCCTCCAGGCCGGACAACTGCACACCGACCTGCCGAGCGCGATCCTCGGAAACAAACGGGTCATGCGCGAGCACGGTCATCTCGAACGCCTGTGCCCGCCGCGCGACCAGGCTGCCGATGCGCCCCAGACCGATGATTCCGAGCATCTTACCGCGCAGCTCGACACCGACAAACTCACCACGCTCCCAACACCCCTGCCGCACGGCAGCGTGCGCCGCCGGCACGTGCCGGGCCAGCGACAGGATCAAGGCCAGCGTATGCTCCACCGCCGCGTGCGTGTTGGCGGTCGCGGCATTGACCACAATGACCCCGCGGCGCGTGGCCTCCGCGAGATCAATGTTATCCACCCCCGTTCCGGCCCGTCCGACGATGCGGAGCCGCTGTCCGGCGGCCAGCACCTTGGCCGTCACGCGGGCCTGGCTCCGCACGATCAGGGCGTCGAAACGGGGGATGCGGGCGATCAACTGTTGCTCGGTCAGGCCGTTCGCCACGACCACCTCGGCCTGCTCGTGCAGGAGCGCCAGCCCCTCGCCCGCCAGCCCGTCGGCCACGAGCACGGTCGGGCACGGCTGCGAGCGCGAGCCGGATCGGGAGAGCAGTGTCGTATCAGCCATCACCCAGCTCATGGGCCAGCGCCTGCAAGACGCGCCGGATCGCCGCCCGGTTGACCCGCCCCAAGTGCCCGACGCGGATGATCTCGTCCGTCCACTTGCCCTGACCACGGGCCAAAACGATCCCGTGGCGCTCGCGCACCCGGCGCAGCAGGTCCGCAGCCGCCACACCTTGCGGCGGCCGAGCCGCGGTGACGGTATTCGAGGCGTGGGCCGGGTCCGCCGCCAGCGCAAACCCCAAGCGGGCCAGCCCGCGGCGCGTGTAGCCGCCGACCTGTCGGTGTCGCTCATAGACCGCCGCCAATCCCTCACCCTCGATGATGTCGAGCGCGGCTCGCAGCGCGAACAACTGCGACAACGGCGGCGTGTACGGCGTCACTCCCCGCGCCTGTGCCGCCCGCTGTGCCTGGAAATCCCAGTAGTAGCGCGGCAGCCGCGCGGTGCGCGTCGCTTCCCACGCCCGCGGGCCGACACCAACGAGCAGCAAGCTCGGCGGCACCATCCAGGCTTTCTGCGAGCCGGTCACGACCACGTCTACGCCTAGCTCGTCCATCGCAAACGGCAGCGCCGCCAACGAACTGACACCATCCACCAGCAGCAGCGCGTCGCTGTGCTCATGCACCGCACCCGCGACTGCCGCGAGGTCATTCGTCACGCCGGTGCTCGTCTCATTGTGCGTAATCAAGACCGCTCGCGTCGTGGGCGCCGCCTGCAAGCGGCGCCGCACCTCGCCCGGGTCGGCGGCCTGCCCCCACTCGACGGCGTAGCGCTCGACCGCAAGACCAAAGCTGTCGGCGATGTCCGCATAGCGGTCGCCGAACGCGCCGATAGTGATGGCGAGGACGCGATCGCCAGGCGAGAGCGTGTTGACCAGCGACGCCTCCAGCCCACCGGTACCCGATCCGGGGAAGAACAGCACGTCATACTCGGTCTGCAAGACGCGCCGCACTCCGGCCGTGAGGTCCGCCAGCAGCGCCGCGAACTCCGGCCCCCGGTGGTTAATCATCGGCGATGCCAGAGCACGGCGCACCGCCGCCGGCAGCGGAGTGGGACCAGGGATACGCAAATCGCGGTCCGTGCGCCGGACCGCGCCAGGATCAGTTGCAGTCATAGTAGCCAAACTATAACTGCCGCGATTCCCCATCAGCAAGGCGCCGAGGGAGGCCGCGCTCCGAATTTCCGCGGATGATCGAGCGGCAGACTCCCCCTCTCCACATGGTGGAGAGGGGGCCGGGGGTGAGGCGCACCGGCCAAGGCGCGTGTGGTCATGATAGATTTAAACCAATCAATCGCTACGGCGGACACCTATCGCCGCAGCAACACGAGGCGTGCAGCGTGCCTCGCCGGGCACGACCCGCCTGTTACCATTGGTCATCCGGCCCGATTACGCCGCACGAGGCGCTACGCATGGTGGATATACGGGAAATCCGCGACTTCAGCGAGACCGTCACCGACAACATCGAAAAGGTCATCGTCGGCAAGCGCGACGTGATCGAGTTGGTGATGGTCGCGCTGCTGTGCGAAGGCCATCTGCTCTTCGAGGATATGCCCGGCACCGGCAAAACCATGCTCGCGCGGGCCGTCGCGGTTTCCCTCGGTCTCGACTTTCACCGCATTCAGTTCACGCCCGACCTCCTGCCCAACGACGTGGTCGGTGTCTCGGTCTTCAATCAGCAGACGCTCGAATTCGAGTTCCGCCCCGGCCCGGCGTTCTCGCACGTCCTGCTCACCGACGAGATCAACCGCGCCACCCCGCGCACTCAGTCCGCCCTGCTGGAAGCGATGGGCGAGCAGCAAATCTCGGTGGACGGCGTGTCCCGGACACTGCCGCGCCCCTTCCTCGTCATGGCGACCCAAAATCCCATTGAATACGAGGGGACCTTCCCGCTCCCGGAGGCGCAGCTCGACCGCTTCTTCATGCGGCTGTCGCTCGGCTATGCCTCCGCGGACGACGAGCGCACGATCTTGCACAACCTGGAGCGCGAGCACCCCATCGAATCCCTGGAGCAGGTCGTAGACGGTCGCCGCCTCCTCCAACTCCAGCAGGCGGTCTGGGACATTCACGTGGATGACACGGTACGCGACTACCTCATCGGACTGGTGCAGGCCACACGGGAGCATGACGAGTTGATCCTCGGCGCCAGTACGCGGGGCACCATCGGGCTATTCAAGGCCGTGCAGGCGTATGCGGCGCTGCAAAACCGCGACTACGTGATCCCCGACGACGTGAAGCGGCTGGCCGTCTGCTCGCTGGCTCATCGTCTAATCGTCAAGCCCGAGAGCGCCCTGCGCGGCCGCACGGCGGACAGCATTGTCGGCAACATCCTGGAACGCGAGACGGTCACACTGAACCAGTAGCGGTCAGCACTCGGCCATCAGCCTGCTTACGACTGAAGACACAAGGCTAACGGCTGACAGCTAACCGCTACCGGCTGGAGGGCGAACCGGTGCAAGGACTATTCCTCTTTCTGATCGGCCTCGTCGTCATTGCCTCCATGTTCCGTATTTCCTTCTACTATTTCATCGCCTACTTCCTCGGCTTTGTCGTGCTACTCGCCTGGCTGTGGGTGCGACACACGAGTCGGCGCATCACCCTCCGCCGCGAATTTGGCAGCCATGCGTTCCAAGGCGAGAAGGTCACGATCAAGCTCCAGTTGGTCAACCACAGCCGGCTGCCACTCCCCTGGCTCAAGGTCGAGGATCGTCTGCCGCAGCCGTTGACCACGACCGATGCCTTCCGGGCCGTCGTGACGCTCGGGCCGCGCCTCTCCCGCACCGTCACCTACGAATTGGTCACCAAGACGCGCGGCTATTTCCCGGTCGGCCCGGCACAGCTACACTTTGGCGATGTCTTCGGCTTCTTCGAGCGTATGCTGTCTACCCAGACGCCGCACTACCTGACCGTCTATCCGAAAATCATTCCCCTCGCCGACCTGGACCTCCCCTCGCGCTCGCCGTTCGGCCAGTTTCGCACCAACGAGATCATTTACGAGGACCCCTCGCGCGTTGCCGGCGTGCGCGACTACCTGCGTGGGGACTCGTGGCGCCGCATCAACTGGCGTGCGACGGCAACGCTGGGTCGCTTGCAAGTCAAGAAGTACGAGCCGGCCATCACCCTCGACACGATGCTGTTCCTCAACCTCAACCCCGCCGAGTTCGAGGCGCACTATCTGGACCCGGCCTCCGAGTTGGCGATCAGCCTCACCGCCTCGCTGGCACACCACCTCGCCAACCGGCGCCAGTCGGTCGGGCTGGTGCTCAACGGCCGGGATCGCTCCATGCCGATCCCAGCGCCGCAGCGGACGCCGTTCGACTTCACGTTCTCGACTGAGGACGATGAAGAACCGGACGACGAAGAGACCACCGTAGAGGGCCAGGCCCCCGAAGACCTCACCGACTTCCATCCACTGCTCGACGAAGAGCTACCCCCGGTCGTAGTCTCGCCGGGGAAGACCCGCGCGCATCTGATGCGGATACTCGAGGTGCTGGCGCGGGCCGAGGCGCGCGGCGTCGAGCCATTCGCCCAGGTACTGCGCCGCTACACCGCCGACTTGCCCTGGGGCTGCACCATTGTCGCCATCGCCTGGGGAAGTTCGCCCGGCCTGCAAGAAACCCTCGTGGCGCTGCGCCGGGCCAACTTTCACGTCGTCCTCCTGCTTGTGCGGTTTGGCCCACCCGACGACTTCCTGGGCACGATGCGCGCGCAGGGGATTGCCTGCCAAGAGATTCGGGGAGAGGAAGATGTCCGTCGGATCCATGCTCGGGTCGCAATGGCTTGGTAACCGCGGCCTCCAGCGCGTCCTCGTGTGTGGCATGTACGCCTGCGTGGCCGCGGCACTGTGGCAGTTGCTGCTCCGCGCCGGCGCCAGCGAAGCGCAGGCCGTCGCCACCACTCTGGCCTCATTCGTGACGTTCGTCGCCGGCATCCTGCTGGGCGGCCGCAGCACCTCGCAGCCTTATCGCCCGGCCGGCAATCTCGGGCCGCGAGACTGGCTGCTGCTGCTCGTTCCCATCATGCTCTTGCTGCGCTTCCTCCCCTACGTCGGCCTGGGTGGCGAGCAGCTCGCGTCCGACATGACCCAGTGGCGCACCAACCCGACCAGCTTCTTCGACTTCAGCCTCATCGGATCGGCCGTCGTGCTCGTGGGCGTCTGGATGTACGCCTTGGCCGTAGCTCGCAACCTGGAGCTACTTTCGCTCCAGCCGGGCGAGCTGCCGCCGACCGCCGGCACGGTCGAATATCACGACTGGCTCGAAAGCCCCTACCGCTATGTAGACCACGCCGGCGCCTGGCAAGGACTCATGGGCCGCTTCCTGGGTGGCGGGGTGATCCTCATGCTCATCCTGGGCGTCGCCGAGCTAGGACCAAACCTGCTCATTCCCGACCGTCCACTTCAGACGGACCCCATGCTGCTGCTGCTGCTTTACTTCCTCCTCGGCCTGGTCCTTGCAGCCCAGACCGGGCTGGATCGGCTCCGCGCCGACTGGATTCGCAGCGGCGCAGCGGTGCAGCCGGGGATGATCCCGCGCTGGCTCGTCGCTGGCACCATGTTGATGCTGTGCGGCCTAGCCCTGGCCCTGCTCCTGCCGACCACCCTGGCAGAGGACGCGGTGGGGTCGCTGCCACTGCTCGGCCAACTTCTCTCGCCCATCTTTTCTTTGGTCAAGCTGGTCCTCAGCGGGCTGGCGTGGCTCTTCAGCAATCTCTTGGCGTTACTGCTCTCGCCGCTCACGTGGTTCCTACCCGATGCCCAGCTCCCCATCCCGGAGCCGGAGCTGGCCTCGCAGGAGACCATCGAACAGGGGCAGGGCGAGGCTATCGAGGCTGGGTCGCTGGAGCAAGAACAGTCCTGGCTCAACATCATCTGGCGTCTGCTCACCTTTGGCATCCCCGGCGCCATTGCCGGGGTTATCGCGCTCTATGCGCTCTGGAATGCGTGGCGCAAGCGGCGCGAGTTCCGCTCCCTGCTGGCGAGCGCCTGGGGCGAGGCCGTCGGCTCCCTGCGCGATGCCTTTGCCATCTTCATTGCCTGGGTGTGGCGTGCCGCCGGCTCGCTGGCCCCACGACGGCGCAGACGTGTACGTGTACGAGCCAAGCGCCGGGGGCAACAGCAGGAGGACACAACGGACCTCGACTTCCATGAGCTAGGGCGGCGCGCGCTCGGCCGCCTCGCACCGCGCCAACTGCTCATCTACTTCTACCTCTCGATGCTCGCCTGGGCGGCCAAGCTGGGCTGGGGACGGCAGGAAAGTGACACCGCCTACGAGGCCAGCACGCAGCTCGCTCGCCACCTGCCACAACAGCGCGAACCCATCACGTCGCTGACCGAGGCCTTTGTCCGGGCCCGGTACAGCCCAGCAGCGGTCAGTCGCGACGAGGCCGCGATCCTGCGCCAGCCGTGGGATCGAGTGCGGGGCGTCCTGCAGCAGAAGCGGCGCTTCCAATGGCTGGCCTTCTGGCGGCGCTGACTCACTCAATCCGCCGAGATGACCGGCTGGTCACTGACCGCTGACCTCACCATTAGCGCAAGGGCAACCCAACCGGCAGTCGAATGAGTAGCTCAGGGGAAATCTGCTGGACTTGTCCCCACTCGAATCCCCACCGCTCGAAGGTATCGAGATCAGGAATCCAGTGGCGCACCCCCTTTCTGACCAAGAACACGTGCTCAGTAGTCCCCTTGACCAGCGTGCCGTCCGGCAAGAGTGACCGGGCCGGGACGACCGGTCCTGGAAACATCCTCTCCGGGAACACAACTGTCTGCAATACCGCCCGCGGATGTACGCGGCGGACGACCCCGTCCTCGATTGTAGTCAGGAACAGCGGCCAGCTTAGCCATTTATCATGACCACGTCCCAGCCTGAAGAAGAGCCATGCCTGTTGCTTCTTGTCGGAGGACGGCCACGTTGGCTCGTATGGCACGATCCGTGGCCGCTCATTGACCTCCTGCCGCACTGGCTGACCGGTTGCATCCAAGTACCACGACCAGCGTTGAAACGGCGCGCGCACATCCATCTCGCCCGGCCACCACACGCCACCACCGGACGGCCGCGGCGAGCTGCCCAGGCTGGCACGGATCGGGCGGGGACCGCGCGGCTCGAACCCGCGCGGATTGACGTACCAGAAGTCCAGCCGCAACCGACTGCCATTCGGTACCGCTACCCCATGTAGAATCGGTTTGGGCCCGGTTTCGAGCCGATCATCCAGCGGAGCCTCCGAAGATCGCGCTGCCGCGTCCGCAGGAAGCAGTTCGGCAGCGACGAGCCGCAACGGGAGACCCGGTTCAGCGGAGAGAGTGATCGTCCGTGGGAGTCGGAGCATCTCGGTCGTATACCAGGATAAGCCCAAGGTGACATAAATCTGCCTCAATGGCTCCTGCGGCCCGCGGCTCGTTCCCACCTCCGCACCAGTTGGCAGGCCATTGAGCCGCACCACGCCCTCACCGCCGGCCAGCAGCCCCAAGCGCAGTCGGCCAACACAACCGTGCTCACCGCCCGGCCCGGACCAACCGCCAGCCGAAGCGGGCGCCGCAGAAAGCGAGCCGCAACTCGCCGTGAGCGACGCACCGGAGTCGCACAATCCTATGCAGATTGGTGCCGCAGCTCCGGCGTTGTGAACACGACTCACTTCTTCACGACTAGATGATGCAGCAGTCTGGGCTAGCTCGGACGCCTCCACACGCGGACGCTCCGGGCGGCGATACACGTGCCAGTGCTCACCACGCACCACAAGATCGGCGGAGTCGGCACCCCACAGCCGCGGCTCCTCCTCAGCGCCGAGCACCAGCCAACGATAACGACCGTCCTCGCGCCAGCGGGCATATGGGGAATCGGTCCCTCCGATCAAACCGTACACGTCTCGGCCGGCCCCACGGAACGCGAGGAACAACATGCCCAATACCCTGGATCGCAGGAATCTCCGCTGGTGCCAAGGCGAGTGCAGGCCGACGGTATGCTCGCGCACGACAACCTCACTCGCCGGCACCGGCCACGGGTAAGCACTGGAGATCCACACCGGCTCGTCCGGCGGTACCGCCTGGACGACGGTCTCCATCTCCCGCAGCAGCGCCGGACGCACGTTCCAGCCCCACCCGTCCCAGGAGAAACGCACGCTCGCAAAGGTGCTCCAGCCCAGTGTCACGCCGTAGATCGCCACCACGCCAACACTGATGAGCGCTAACGCGCCGGGGCGGCACGACGTGAGCCAGCGACGGACGGCACCGGCCTGAGCATCAACCACCCCGGGGCTTCTTCCCAGGACATTGACCAAGCCCACGAGGCCCACGATAACCAGTACCGGCGCGAGAAAGTAGCCGACCGAGAAGACCTTGAACTCGGCATAGGGAAACGCTTTGATGAAGCGAGCGTAGAGCCAATAGGTACCGTAGGCGGCGACCACGGCAACGATATAGAGGTCGCGCCGCCCCGTGCGCCAGAGGCCGTAGGCGGCGGCCAGCACGACCAAGACCGTGGCGAGGCCGCTGAGTATGGTCGGAATGGCTGGGGTGGTCGGCAGCTTGATAAAGCCCCACAGCTCCGTCCCCAAGGCCAGTTGCCACGGCGGCACGACGGTCAACCCCCAGCCCGTGCCGTGCGTCAGTTGGTCGCCCCAGAGCAGCGATCCCAGGCTTTGCGAGGCAAACATCACTGCCGGGTAATGCGTCAGCCAGCCCAAGCCGAGCATGAGTCCCGCCAGGCCGGCGAGCCGTCCGACGAGACGCCGGCGGTCCTCCCTCGTGGCGGAGAGCAGCACCGCCACGGCCACCAAGATTCCCACTTGGGCGGCCAGGAGGGCCGTGACGCGATAAAAGGACACCGTCGCCAGCGTGACGCCCAGTCCACCGAGCAGAACCGCGCGTCTCCCGGGCGAACGGAGCGCATAGTGGAGCAGGGTGAGGCCGAACGGCACGGCGGCCGTCGCGGCAGCATTTGGCCCCGAGCCGTAGGATGCAACCCACAAGGGTAACCCATGCGCGGCGGCGAGGGCCGCTGCGACCAATGCCCACCGCTGCCGCAGGCCACCCACCTGGACCGCAAACAGATAGACCGCCGGCACGGAAAGAGCCAGCGCCACATAGCCAGCAAGGATGACGGCGTGATAGGGATGTACGTCTGCGACGACGGTAAGCAGCCCCATTAGGAGGTGGTAAGCCCACCCCATCGTCTCGTGCTGTGAACCTGTGGCAACAACCCAGCCAACGGGTGAAGACAGCCTCCCCAGTTGGCGGTCCACAAAGTACTCCTCGTCACCGTTGGGAACGAGCAGGAGCGGCGAGCCTTGGTGGATGTGCGGCGCGAGCGCCAGCAGATAGAGCGCCACAGCGAGCACCGCCACCGTCACCGTCGCGAGGTCCGGCCGCGGTATAACGGCAACCGTAGCGGCTGCGCGCTCAACTAGCTGGCCCTCACGCCGTCTCGTCCACCACCGCGCTACTCGCCACAATACCCAGACAGCGGTCGTCAGCACTCCGGCGCCCGTGATAATCAGCAGGGTCAGCCTGAGGTTGAGGGCGGGGAGCAGCATGTAGGCCGTGACCACCAGGATCGCCCAGCCAACGAGCGGCACCACCAGCCAGAACGCTCGGCGCAGCGCCCCGCGCAGGAGCAAGTGAGTCGGGACAATACCAAGCACCATGAGGACGGCTAGAATCTTCAGTCCGCCCGCTAGACCATTGAGGGCAACATAGTAGGCATCACTCACGGTAACCTCGGCCTCCACCTGGCACCATGGGTATTATGCCAGGCACCGGCAGGATGCTCTCCGTGAGGCCAGGCCGGGAAGATTCGAGTTTGTGGACCGCCTTACCGGGATTTATCCTGCGGTTAATACTCGCCTGCTATACCTTGACGTGAGGCAGTCTTGTGGCTTGCGCTGGTCAGCATCAACACCAGACACCGATCGGTGCTTCACAGGCATGGCTGAACGCAACCCTCCATGCTGTTAAGCGGTGTTCATGGTACCTTCATGGAGGCAGCGATGCTGCGGATGTCAGTTAACGAGAGGGTACCATGAGAACGCCAGCCAAAACCCGGCGTCGCTGGCTGTTGATTGTCCTCGCGGCGCTTGGTGCGGGTTGCACACTCGGAGAAACGCGCGGCGACCGTGAGCGCAGCCACGCTAACCGGATGTAGCCACGCTGCCGCGTGCTCCGAGCAGGTACGCCAGGATCGAGCACAGCGAGTACGAGGAGGAGGTTCCTCAGTGCCCCCAGCAAGCAGTCCTAATGACGATGGTGTCGAGACCGCGCAAGAAGTAACCGCCCCCGTGAGCAACGGCCGACTACGCAGACTGCTCCTGGATCGCCGGCGCTCGTTGGCCGCGCTGGCGGCGCTGGTCGCCGTGAGCTGCGGGCCAGAAGAGAGTGACGACGGCCAGGCTGCGCCGGCGGCGCCACAGCCAGCGGCAGTGGCAACCACCCCAGCACCGCCGCCGACCACAGCACCGGCACCAACCGCAGCGGCCCCCGCCGCTCCGGCAACGGCCGCCGGCATCAGACACTTCCAAGTCGCTGGGGATAGCTCGCTGGCCAGCTACACTACCCGTGAGAAGTTCTTCGATCAGCCATCACCCATCTTCGTCACCGGAACTACTTCCGCTATCACCGGAGACCTCCACCTCGACCGCGCCACCTGGCAGCCGGCCGCCGATCCGCCCTCCGTCATCACCGTGGACCTGCGGACCCTCCAGACCGATAGCTCGCGCCGCGACAACGCCATCCGCGGGCGGTTCCTGGAATCCAACACGTATCCAATGGCCACGTTCGTGCTCAAGCGAGTGGCGGGTGTGCCGCAGTCGTATCAGGAGGGGACCGAGGTGACGGTGGTGCTGGAAGGGGACCTGACGGTGCGGGAGATCACCAAGCCGGTGGCGTGGCAAGGCACGGCCAAGGTGGAGGGCAACACGCTGACGGGCAAGGTCGGGACGAGCGAGCTGAAGTACGCGGACTTCGGGATTCCGCAGATCACGATTCGGATTTTGGCCGTGGAAGACTGGTTCAAGCTGGACATGGAGCTAACCGCCGTAGCCCAGTAGCCATCATGGACCGGCACAGTGGAACGGCAGCAACCGGCCTGCTCCCCAGCCATACGCGCTCTAGGGGCAACCGCTGCCGTCGTGCTACCATGTCGGGCCAAGGGGTACGGTCATTCACTATCTGCGCGCTGAGGGAGACGAGGGCATGATTGAGATCGTCGGCCTGATGCACCACGCAATACCCATCGGGAAAGGCGATGCCGACGCGCTGGCGAAGGCCAAAGAGTTCTATGGTGAGCTGCTCGGCTTGCCCCTCGATACGGGACGCCCGGACATCCCTGGTACGCCAGGCTACTGGTACAACGTCCCGAGCGGCCCCCGCCCGCCCGCCGCTGGGCAGGAAGACAGCCGCGCGGTTGGCCCTCCGCCGGCGCACTTGCGGCAGATCCATCTTATCGGGCGACCGAACGGGCCACCGGCGGAGGACGCCGATACGCAAGAACCCATGAGCCGCAAGGTGGCCCACCTGGCACTGGCCGTCACCAGCCTGGCGGCAGCCAAGAGCGCCCTGGACCAGCGCGACATTCCCTACGTTATCCAGACGGCTGCCGTCGGCGCGGAGCAAATCTTCTTCTTCGATCCCTTTGGCAACCAGATCGAGTTGCAAGAAGCCCGTGAGCGTTGACAGTGCCTGCGCGCGTCACCGCCGACATGCTATTCTGTGATAGAGAACATGACCACCTGCCCACGCCGGTCCGGGGACGGTATGCGCTGAAACTCCCCGTTCGATACAACGGTGCCTCGATGAACGATCCGGTGCGGATGGCGAGGCATCTTTGGGAAACCTTGGAGGCAAACGATGGCACGTCGGCCTGGTGATCCCCCGCCTGCCCCTGAAGAAAACGGTGACGACCAACCACGCGAGCGCCGCGTCTACGGCGGGCCGCCGGAGGAGCCACCACGCCGCCGCTTTGGCGGTGGTCGCGGCGGTCGCGGCGGTGGGGACGGCGAGGATTTTGAAGACTATGTGCGGGACATCATCCGCAGCGGTCGCTGGTCGGGCCTCCTGCGGCGCGGCGCCGGACTCTGGGTCGTCCTCGTCGTCGTCATCATCGGCGGCTGGCTCGCCACCGGTTTCTACCAGGTCGGCCCCGGCGAGCAGGGCGTCGTGCGCCAGTTTGGCAAGCTCGCCAACCAGACCGACCCCGGCCTGCGCTATCACCTCCCCTGGCCCATCGAGCGCGTAGACGTGGTGAACATGTTGGCCGTGCGGCGGCTAGAGCTTGGCTTCCGCTCCGGCGGCGGTGACCGTGCCCAGCGCGTGACCGAGGAAGCATTGATGCTCACCGGTGACCAGAACATCGTCGAAGCGCAGATGATCGTGCAGTACCGGGTGCGCGACGCCGCCCAATATCTCTTCAATGTCCGGGAGCCGGAGGAAGTCCTGAAGGATGCCGCGGAGGTGGCCTTGCGGAGCATCGCCGGCAGCACGACGATTGACGACCTCCTGACTATCGGCCGCGCCGATGCCGAAGAGCAGACGCTGGCCTTCATGCAACGCCAGCTCGACGACTACCAGGCCGGACTGCTCGTCCAGAACGTCAAGCTCCAAGTGGTAGACGCGCCGGAACAGGTCCGGGACGCTTTCCACGACGTAGTACGCGC
Source organism: Chloroflexota bacterium (assembly GCA_022826725.1). Lineage (GTDB taxonomy): Bacteria > Chloroflexota > UBA11872 > UBA12225 > JAJDUF01 > JAJDUF01. Next base: position 88,502 of record JAJDUF010000012.1, on the reverse strand, counting down.
CCTGGAAGACCGCGAGCGCCTCATCAACGAGGCTCGCGGCTACGCGGAAGACGTGATCCCCAAGGCTCGCGGTGAAGCCGAGCGGTTGGTGTTCGAAGCCGAGGGCTATAAGCAAGAGCGCATCATCCGTGCCCAGGGCGACGTCTCCAAGTTCATTCAGGTGCTGGAGGAGTACGAGAAAGCACCCCAAGTGACGCGCGCGCGGCTCTACTTGGAAACGATGAACCAAGTCCTACCCAACGTCGAGAAGGTCATCACCGATGGACCGATGAGTGACAACATCTTGCCGTTCCTGCCGCTCCGGGACGGCGCCACCTCTGCCCAAGGCGGGGCGGCCGCATCGGGATTTGGCAGCTGAGACGCTCGCGCATACGGACAAGGAAGAGACAAGGATCACACGATGAAGTTACTGGGAATCGCCGTACTAGCGTTGGTCATTCTGGCTGCGCTGGCTATGCCACAAGTCTTCTACTTCGTGGACGAAACCGATCAGGTAGTCATCACGCAGTTCCGCCGACCCATCCGCACGGTGACGGCGCCGGGTCTGCACATCAAGATACCGTTCATCCAGGCCGTCAACCGTTTCGAGAAGCGTATCCTGCGCTCCGACCCGGCGCCGACGGAATACCTGACCCTCGACAAGAAGCGCGTCATCGTCAACCACGTCTCGCGGTGGCGGATCGTCGAGCCGCTGGTGTTCCTCGAACGCATCCGCACCGAAGGGTCGGCCCTGTCGCGGCTCGATGACATCATCTTCTCGCAGTTGCGGGCAGAGCTGGCCAAGCATGAGCTGGAGGAGATCATTGACGAGCGGCGCCAGCCGATCATGGAAAGCGTGACGACCGCTACCCAAGAGCGCCTCAGTCCCTTCGGCATTGAGATCGTGGACGTGCGGATCAAGCGTGCTGACCTGCCGGAGGAAGTCCACGCCAGTGTCTTCAACCGCATGGTCGCCGAGCGCCAGCGCATCGCCAAGCGGTACCGCTCCGAGGGCGAAGAAGAATCTCGCAAGATTCGCGGTGATACCGACCGCGAGCAGCAGATTATTCTCGCCGAGGCCTATGAGAAGGCCCAGGACTTGCAGGGCCAGGGCGACGCGCGCGCCGCGGCGATCTATGCCGATGCCTTTGGGCGCGACCCGGAGTTCTACAACTACGTGCGCTCGCTGGAGGCCTATCGAGCGGTGATTGACGACAGCACGCTGCTGATCCTGCCCTCCGACACGGCCTTGCTCCAGTACCTGCGTAGCCCGGATGCGCCTCAGCTACCTAGCGCACTACCGAGCACACCGCCGGTTACATCGCCGGTGCCGGCAGCAGCCACGCCGACGGCAGCACCGGCCACCGCGACGCCGGCACCAACGCCGGCATCGGCCACCCCGACACCCACAGGCTAGGTACTCCCTCTCCCGCTGGGAGAGGGCCGGGGTGAGGGCAAACGCGGCCCCACCCTGTAGGGGCGTCCCTTGTGGGCGCCCTGGCCACTCCCCCCGGCCCCGTCAGTGCGGCACTCGACATGCCTCTCCTTCCCTTTAGGGAGGGGACAGGGAGAGGTCCGCCAACTACCCGTCGTGGCCATGCCGCAGCGCCCGGCCCGGCAGATTGCCCGTATGACGGTCGCGGTCCTTGGCGAGTACCCCGTTCACAAGCACGTAAGGAATGCCCTCCGGATAAGAGCGCGGCCGCTCGTAGGTGGCGGTATCGCGCACCCGCCGCGGATCGAAGCACACCACGTCGGCGGCCTGACCCGGCCGGATTGAGCCGCGATCCCGGAAGCCAAGTATGCCGGCCGGAACCGCGCTCATCTTGCGGACGACCTGCTCCCAGGTGAACAGCCCCAGTTCGCGCGTGTAGTGTCCGAGATACCGCGCAAAGGTCCCCCAGGCTCGCGGATGCGGCTGCTCGCCGACCATGACGCCATCGCTACCGGCGGTATGCGCCGGGTGCTGCATGATCGCCCGCACGTTGTCCTCGTTCCCCTGGTGCCAGACCATGGTGCTGCTCAACCGCTCCTGAATCAGGAGGTCGCACACCCAGTCGAACGGCCGTCGGCCCAACTCGGATGCCACTTCACTGACGCGCATCCCGGTGAACCGCCGGTTGGCCGGCACGGTCATGGCCCCCAACTGGATGATGGACCAATCTACCGGCACCCCCTGCGCCCCGTCCGTCCCGACCTCCTCGACTTCATGCCGCAGCCGCTCGCGCGTCGCCGGGTCGCGCAACCGTGCCAGCAGCGCCTCATCACCGCCCCGGTAGGCCCACGACGGCAGAATGGCCCACAGGTAGGTGCTCGCCGCGATATAGGGGTAGCTATCCATCGTCACCGCGACTCCGCCGGCCCGCGCGCGGTCAATCATGCTGAGGAGCGCGCCACTGCGGCTCCTGTTCAGCGGAAAGGCCAGTTGGGCGTGCGCCAGATGCACCGGCACTCCGGCCCGGCGGCCAATCTCGATGCTGTCCCGATACGCCACCAGCGCCCCGGCACCGTAGCTGCGGTGATGCGTGCAATAGAACCCGCCGTGTGGCTCGATGGCGGCGCAAAGCGCCACAATCTCATCGTCGCTGGCGAACATGCCTGGGGGATAGGTCAGCCCGGTCGAGAGACCGACGGCGCCCTCCTCCATCCCTTGATGAATCGAGTTCTGCATCGCCGCCAACTCGCCCTCGGTGGGTGGGCGGTCGGCAAACCCCATGACGTTCATGCGGATGGTGCCCTGCCCGATCAACGTCGCAACGTTCGGCGCCACCCGGCCGTCGAGCGCGTCGAGATAGTCACCGAGGCGCCGCCAGCGCCAGTCCACGCTCGGCGGATCGCCGGTGAGCGCCCGCACCTGGCCCCGCACCATCTCCACCCGCTCATCGGTGAGCGGCGCGACACCCAGCCCGTCTTGCCCCAGCACCTCCAGCGTCACGCCCTGCATGATCTTGGCTTCGTGCGCCGGTGACGCGAGCAGTTGGATGTCGGAGTGGGTGTGCATGTCCACAAAACCGGGACACACCAGCAGCCCGGCGGCATCAATCCGGCGGCGCGCCGGCTCACGGTGCAGGCCCGGTGCCACGGCGCCGACGCGCCCGGCCCGGATGGCCACGTCGGCGCGGAAGCGCGGCCGGCCGGTACCATCTACGACCTCACCACCGGCGATCACCACATCCCACGCCATGTCATTCGCTCTCCACTCGTTCGGCTATTGCGTTGGTTGCGACATCGCTGGAGCCGCCCGGATGATGCCGGGGCGTAGGCGGCTCCGGCCGGTCACTCCGGCGCGTCAGGGGCGCAGCGCCGTGAGCACAATGCCGGCATCCTCGGCCGCGTCCACTGTACCCGACGGCTGCACTTCCTGCCGCTGCACCGCGACAAAGCCGACCTCGGTCAGCAGATCGAGCCAGGTGCGTAGCGCGAAGAGACCGCACGTATGGCGGTCGGCTTCGATGGTAAGTCCCTCGTGCCGCCGGATGAGGTACAGAAACGTCACCTCATACGTCGTGTCGGAGCGGTCCGGATCGTAGACGTTTTCGACTAGGACAACCTCCGTATCGCCGGCGGTATGCACGGAAGTCCAGGTCCGGTTTTGCCGAAACCGCTCCGGGGTTGCCTCGACGACGGTGAGAAAGACACCGCCGGACCGCAGTTGGGCAAAGGCCGTCTCGAACGCCGCCCGCAAATCGTCCGGCGAGCGCATATACGCCACGGCGTCGAAGAGCACTACCGCGTCAAACGCCTCGCCCAGGCGCAGCTCGCGCAGATCACCGACGCGATAGGTGGCGCCGGGATTGAGCCGGCGCGCCAAGGCCAGCATCGCCGGGCTGCGGTCCACGCCCGTGACCGCAAAATGCCGCTGCAGATGATAGTCGTGGTGTCCGCCGCCACAGCCCAAGTGCAGCAGCGACCGCACCGGGCGTCGGCTACGCTGCTCGATCAGCCGGCGATATTCCGCGCACTCCTCGCGGTAGTCCTCCAGCGGGCTGACGATAGGCCACAGCCAAGCCAGATCGTCATACAGCCGCGGTCCGCCGTCCTGCGGGCGCGGCTGGGCCATGGATAGACCTTGCTCGGCCCCCCTATGGTCCCCCCGCTGCGGCGGGGGAGGGCGAGGATGGGGAGCACTAGCCCCCCGCATAGACGACCTCTCCGGCGATGATCGTGTGGCTCACCCGCGCCGCCAATAGCGCGCGCGGCGGCCGGTCGAAGATGTCCGGCGCGATGATCGTGACGTCGGCCACGGCGCGGGGCCGGAGCGTCCCCTGCTCGTGCTCCAGCCCGGCCGCGTAGGCTGCGCCAACCGTATAGGCGCGCACCGCCGCCGTGAGCGAGATACGCTCCTCCGGGTACCAACCACCAACCGGCGTGCCGTCGGGCCGCTGCCGTGTGACCGCCGCAAACAGACCGGCCAACGGGTCCGGCGTCTCCACTGGTGCATCGGACCCGAACGCCAGGACCGTCCCGGCCCGCAGCAAGCTCCCAAACGCATAAGCGCCGCGGCTGCGCGCTCCCCAGAAACGGTCGGCGTTGGCCATGTCCTGCGTCGTGTGGATCGGCTGCATTGACGCGACGACGCCTAGCGCAGCCAGGCGCGGAATGTCGTCGGGATGCAGCACCTGGACGTGCTCAATACGCGGGCGGCGCAGAGGATCATCTGTTGGCAGGTCTGCGCCGGCAATCGTGTCGAGTGCTTGCCGATTGGCCCGGTCGCCGATAGCGTGCATCGCCACGCCGAATCCGCTGTCGGCAGCGCGCCGGAGCAGGTCGGCCAGCGCCTCCGGCGGGGTAATCACCACGCCGGTATTGCCCGGCTCGTCCTCGAACGGCGCCAGCATCGCGGCCGTGTGCGAGCCAAGCGACCCATCGAGGAAGCACTTCAGGTGCCCGATACGCAGGCGTCCGTTGCCCCAACCGGCCGCCATCCGGCGAGCGATAAGCTGCTCCAGCGCAGCGGCCGGCGGCATGTAGACCACCCGCAGCCGCAGCTCCCCGGCAGCCGCAAGGTCTTGCAGCGCGGCAAAGGTCGCCGGCGTGTCCGGCGCATGCACGCAGGTGATTCCCAGCTTGAGCAGCGCGGCCTGTGCGCGCCGTACAGCGCCCCGCAGCACCTCCGGCGGCGGATCGCCAATCACCGTCTCGACGAGGCGTTGGGCCGACTCGCGCAGAATGCCGCTCGGCGCCCCGACCGCCTCCCGGTCTATCACCCCACCGGCCGGCTGTGGCGTACCCCGACCGATCCCGGCGCGGTGCAAAGCCGCCGAATTGACCCAGGTGATATGCCGATCCTTGCGGGCAAGCGCCACGGGACGGTCGCCGGCGACGTCGTCGAGCGCGTGCCGATCCGGCAAGTGGGGTTCCGGCCAGAGCGTATGGTCCCAACCGCCGCCGAGCAGCCAAGCGTCGCGCGGCAAGGCATCAGCCCGGGCCGCCACCAGCGCCACCGCATCGGCCAACGACCCGACACCCGTCAGGTCGAGCTGCTCTAGCTGCAAGCCGTACGCGCCGAGGTGCAAATGGGCATCGGCCAGTCCTGGCAGCACACACGCGCCCGGCACGTGCAGCTCTTCCACACCGCGCCGTCCCAGCACCCGCGCAGCCGCCCGCACCTCGGCCGCCGAGCCAACGGTATGCACCCGCCCGCCGACCAACAACAGCGCCTCGGCCTCCGGCTGCGCCGGGTGCATCGTCACCACGCGACCACCGTAGATCGCCAGTGGCCGCACCGTCTCCGCTCTTGTCATAACTCCTGCCACCGTTGTCACATGCACGACACGACACTAACCTGGTAGCATGTAGTTTCGAGGTAACACATGAAGCTCTACACCATCGGCTTTACAAAGAAGTCAGCGGAGGAATTCTTCGAGGCCATACGCACCAGCGGAGTCCGTCACGTCATTGACGTGCGGCTCAAGAATACCTCGCACTTGGCCGGCTTTGCCAAGCGCAACGATCTGGTCTACTTCCTGGACCATCTGCTCGGCGTGCAGTACCACCACCTGACAGCATTCGCACCGTCGGACGATCTGCTTGCCAGGTACCGGGAAGATGGCGACTGGCAGTGTTACGAGGATGAGTACAAGAAGCTGCTGCATGCCAGAAACCCGGAGCGGAGCATTGACCGGTCCATCTTGGAAGAAGGGGCCATACTGCTCTGTAGTGAGCCAACCGCAGAGCATTGTCATCGCCGGCTGGCCGGGGACTATCTGCGTTCAGAGCTAGTCCCCGGCGCAGACATCATCCATCTTTGATCACCGCTTACGAGGAGGTCAGAGCAATGCGAAAACTACTCACCATCACGGACCTCACGCGGATGAGTGGCAATCGCGTCTGCATCGCCGGGATCGACTCCGATGGAGTATGTATTCGCCCCGATCTGCCGTACCCAGGAGTTCTACAGGAGCATTTGCAGGTAGATGGTCGTAGGATAATCAAGCCGCGAGCCAAGATCGAGTTCGAACTCTCGCCCAAGCCGAACACAGAAGCACCACACACCGAAGATAAGCTGTTTAGGGTCGACACCTGGCGCCACCGTGGCGACTGCGACAACCAAGAGTGGCTTCAACTATTAAACAGAGCTGCTTACCCTTCAATTGAGGATATCTTCGAAGGCGCGTTGCAGGAACACAAGCATGGGCTGCCCGGAGAAGGGCCACGCTCGTTGGGAACTATACGAGCAGCTTACGTCCACGATGTGCAACTCGCCAGCCCATACACCGATTCGCCGCGTCCACGCCTGCGATTCAGTGATGCCGAGAGGATTGAGCACGATCTGCCTATCGTCGACCTTGCTTACCGTGAGCAGGTAGACAGGCTGGGGCAGGATTGGGCTAGTTGGGAGTCTACGACCCTGAATAAACTCAGGAGAGCACCAGTGCTTTTCCTGCGCGTCGGGCTTGCCCGACCCTGGGCACAAATGGGTAACAGGTGCTATCTCCAGGTAACAGGCATTTATTGTCTACCTCACAATGCCGCGGATCAGGAGAAGAGCACGGTCAGATGAGGCCCGGCTGCTTATACCACGCCTCCGGACCGCTCGCCTCCAGCGATCCATCGGCCAGGATATGGTGCAGCGTCAGGCCGTCGTTTTGCAGCGTTCGGCCAATGAGGTTGTGCCGGTGGCACTGGCGATAGTCGCCCTCGCTGCACATGATGCAAGCACGCTCCTGCCGCATCAACTGCTTGAGACGTGCGAGGGCTTGGCGGTACGCGGGTAGCGCGGTTATCCGCTCGTAGTCCACACGCCCCGCCGCGTCATACGCTTCCCCCGTATCGGGACGCCCGCCCAGCTCCTGGCCGGCGAAACGGTACTTGATCCCGTGCCGCTGAAGATACTGCTGGAGCGGCTGCTTGTTGAACCAGGGCGCAATACCGCTGTACGGAGCGGACCGCACATCCACCACCAGCGTAATGTGGTGCTGCCGCAGTAACTCGATGAACCGTTCCGGGGCCAGCCGGCTATGACCAATCGTGTACAGCGCTGCCCCCTCGGCCAACCGATCACCCATCTCCCCACCTCACCAGGTCCTTAATGCTACCCGACGAAAGCGCCGCTACCCCTCCCCTTCTCCCGTCAACTCCCACGCACGCAAGAATCCACCACTGCTGCTGGCGACTTCCGCATGGGCGCCGTAGGGAGGCTAGGTCCTGACTGGGCTAGTTTTTTGTAGGGGCGCGATTCATCGCGCCCTGCCTCCCGTCATTCCCAGCGTCTCATCCGTCATTCCCGCGAAAGCGGGAATCTACACCCCCTCTCCACATGGTGGAGAGGGGGCCGGGGGGTGAGGTCTGTCCCGCCCCGCCTCTCTCCACAAAAAACCTACTCTTGTGAGAGAGGGGGCCGGGTGACGGGCCAAAGGCGCACCACACCTGGCACTATCCGTGCGGCTTTGGCCCGTCAGTGGGTGAGGACTCACGACGGCCGGCGATTGAGGCGGTAGCCGACGTCGCGCACGGTCAGGACAAAACGCGGACGGCGCGGGTCGGGTTCGATCTTGCCCCGCAGGTGCAGGATGTGGCTGTCGAGCAGGCGGGTGCCGCCCTCCGAATCGTAGCCCCACACCGTTGCCACCAGTTCGTCGCGCGTCAGCACGCGGCCTTGCGCCTGGGCCAGCGCCAACAGCAGATCGAACTCGGTGCGCGTCAGCGCGACTTCCTGCCCGCCGACCAGCACCTGACGCTCGGCCGGCAGCACCTCCAGCGCACCGAACACCAGGCGGTCCGCCGACTCGTCCGCGTCGGTATCGGCTGTAGCGCTGTTCCCGGCGCCGGATACCGTTCTGTGCTCGGACTCGGCGGCAACCCGGCGCAGCCCCGCGCGCACGCGCGCCACCAGCTCACGCACGCTGAACGGCTTGGTCACGTAGTCGTCGGCACCTAGCTCCAACCCGACGATCTTATCCACCTCGTCACCGCGGGCACTGACCATAATGATTGGCACCAGGCGATCTTCCAGCCTGATCTGCCGGCACACGTCGAGGCCGCTCATGTCCGGAAGCATGATGTCCAGCAAGACGAGGTCCGGCCGCTGCCGGCCGACCGCCGCCAAGGCTTGCTCACCGGTCGTCGCCTCGACCGTCTGCCAACCCTCGCGCTCGCTGGCCACGCGCAGACTGAAACGCACCGCCGGCTCGTCCTCGACAATGAGAATGCGCGGCACCGCATTTCCACCATGCCGGCTGCTATTTCGCCGCCTCGGCGTGGTCATGCTTGCGGTCCATCCACCACCGGCGCGGCTATGTCCTGGCGCTGCGCGCGGGCGGGAGCAGCCGGCACGGTAAACCGGAACGTCGCGCCCCGACCCGGCTCGCTCTCGACGCGGAGCGTCCCACCCATCAACTCCACCAGATTGCGGGCAATGTAGAGGCCCAGGCCGGTCCCGGTCCGACGATGCCGCTGCTGGCCCTCGACCTGATAGAACTTGTCGAAGATGCGCGGCAGGTGCTCGGCCGCGATCCCGGGACCCCCATCGGCCACGCTGATCTCAACGAACGGTCCGCCCGACGATGCCCGCGCCGCACCGTCCTGCATATCGGACCCGCCCTCCGGCACGCCAGCGCTTTCCACCAGGGCCGCCCGCACGCGGACCCCGGCGCCGGCCGGGACGTAGCGCAGCGCGTTGCCGAGCAGATTGTCGAGCACGCGGCCCAGGAGGTCACGATCAGCCCAGACCGCCGGCAGCGACGGCAACGGCGCCAGCACGAAATGGGGGCCGTCCTCGCGTGCTTGGCCTTGCACCACCGCGACCGCCTCCCGCAGCAACGCTTCCAGGTCGAGCCGCTGCGGCTCGGACGTCAGCCCCCCGGCCTCGATCCGCGTCACATCGAGGATATTGTCCACCAACCGGCTCAAGCGCACCGCTTCCGCGTTGATATGCCCGGCCAACTCCCGCGATTGATCCGGTGCGAGCACGTGCTCCAACAGCAGCTCGCTCAACGCCCGCAGCGACGTGAGCGGGGTACGCAGTTCGTGGGACACGGTAGCGATCAGCGACGACTTCAGCTCGTCCATCTCCTTTGCCACGGTAATATCGCGGAGCACCAGGACAATCCGCGGCGTGCCGCGCCGCCGGCTCGCCACCTCGGCCAGACTGGCTCCCACCCACCGTTCGTCCCCACCACGCGCCCGAATACGCAGCTCCAGATGGTGTGGTTTGGGTAGGGACGGCACGTCAGTACCGGCGTCCGCCGGACCCTCCGGCCGCTCGTCCGCCCGCAGCGCAGCCTGCTCGTCAGAGCTGTCGAGGGCACGAACGAGGGTGTCGGCGTCGAACGGGTTGCCGTTCGGAAGGTTGGCTCGCAGGACCTCGAACACCACACGGCCCATGACCTCCGCCTCCTGCCAACCCGTGAGACGCTCGCAGCCGGGGCTGAACAGCAGCACCCGCCACTCGCTATCCAGCGCGAGAATGCCATCCTCGGCATGGAAAATGACGTTCTGCAGCAGTTCCCGCTGGCGACTCGCCGCCGCCTCCGCCCGCCCGGTCCGCGCGTACAGCACGGCATTCTCGATAGCCGTGGCGGCGTGGGCCGAAAAACTGACCAGCAGTGCTATTTCGGCCGGCGTGAACTCGTGAACGTCGCGCCGATAGATGCTCAAGACTCCCACCGGCTGGCCCCGGCGCAGCAGCGGCGCCGCCAGGAAGGAGCGGATACCTTCCTGCTCCCAAAGCGGGCGCGGGAGACGCGCGTCGCTGGCCACGTCGGCGACGGCCAGCGGACGGGCGGAAAGGGCCACCAAGCCGGTGACCCCTTCACCGACTTCGAGGTTGGCTACCGCCTCCACGTATTCGCGCGAGAGGCCCTCGGAGGAGAGCCGCTGGAGCGTGCCCTGCTCATCGAGGCGCCATACCGCCGCCGCCGAGGCGCCCAGCAGGTTGGTCGCGCTGGCCATGATCTTGCGGAGCAGCTCCGCCAGCGTGAGGTTGGCGGTACTGGCTTGACCGATCTCCAGCAGTGCCCGCAGCTGCGCGCGCACGACGCGCTGCGAGTCCCGCAACTGCGCCTGCACCCGGCGTAGGTACTGGATTTCGGCGTTCAGCAGGGCCGTCTTGGCAGCAGCTGTCGGCGTAGTAGCTCGCTGAACGCCGTCAGGGCAGCGGGGCTGGCTCCTGGCCGGGGACTTGCGAACTGTGCCCATGATGCCCGTTCACCGCCAGGGCGCGAACACCGGACGCGGGATGGCACCCGGCACCTGCCGCAACGCCAACCACCGACACAACATCTGGCCCGGATCACAAGCCGCTAGGCCAGTTCAACAAGCCGGACACTACCGACGGCACGACCTCGCCCGGCCAATGGGATGAGCCTAATCGCCCAAGCTATTGCCGCAACGCCGGGTGCGCTACTGGAAGAAAAAGTCGGCGTTGATGTCAATGAAATGCACCCACTCTTCGGGCACTGCGTCCTCGGGGTAGATGGCGCTCACCGGGCAGACCGGCTCGCAGGCGCCACAGTCAATGCACTCATCGGGATCAATGTAGTACATCTCTTCATCGTCCGTCGTGTGAATACAGTCTACCGGGCACACGTCCACGCACGAGGCATCCTTGGTGCCAATGCACGGCTGCGCGATCACATAGGTCATAGCGAACCTCCTCACCAATGAGTTGCGACTCCCGCTCCAATCGTCTCGCCAAAGCGGTCCGACCGCTCCACATGGATCAATATAGTATATCCGCGCGTCACTTGTAGAGTAGGAGTCATCCACCGAACGGATATCTCCATCTCCACCCCAGACACCCTCCACACCGCCAGTACGGGGTTGAACGACCGGCGCAGTCACGAGCAGCCCCCGGCAGCGAGGCGCGGATCAGCGTAGCATAGCGCGACACATTCTAACCACCTCCGAGCATCGGAGACCCGGTAAGCGGCCGCACCACCCGGAAGTGAGTTGGAGATTCCCCCGCGCTCCCCTAGGAAGCTCACGCCCGTTCATCGAGCGCCGCCCAGGCATTGTCCAGCTCCCGTTGCACGCGGTCCTGCGCGTCCCGCAACGCGCGCAGCTCCGTCACCTCGCCCGTCCCGGCCCGCCGAAAGGCCGTGCGTAGACTGCTCGCGACAATCCGCGGCACCGGATTCCGCTCCGGCGAGCGGGCATACCGGGCCTGCTCCAGCGCATGGAGGTTGAGCTGGTCGAGCGTCGCGTGGCCGGAAGGCCGCTCGGCCAGCCGGTAGCGGTCGAGCGGTAGCTGACCGCTGTACCCCGGCACCCACTGCCAGCCGTGACGCGCGGCCTCGGCCGCCGCCGCCCGATCACGAGCGCCGGCCGTCGGGTGCGCCACCAGAAACCGGGCCACCTCCCAGGCGGCCTCGACCTGCTCACCCGACGCCAACGCGAGCGCCTGCACCGCAGCTTGGGTGATTGGCGTCTCGCCGTCGCGGCGCACCGGCAGTTGCACAAAACTCAACGGCAGATGTGGCCCATAGCGCGCGATGCGGTCCAGGAAACGATTGCTGACATGGCCGGCGAAGAGCTGGCCGGTGAGCAGAGGCGATTCGTCGTTGAAACCCCAGGGCTGCTGCTGCCTCGCCAGCTCCGTCGTCCCTCCTTGGTCCCGTACCCAGGAAGTCAGCCATTCGAGCGCGTCAACGTTCGCCGGATGCGTCAGGCTGGCCGTGCGCCCGTCGTCGCTCACAATGCGCCCACCGTTCTGCCAGCACCAGACCAGTGGCTTCGAGAAACGATCACTGGGATCGAAGCCCCAGCGGCCGCTTCCGGCCGCAGGAGCCGACGCACGCGCCAGGCTCCCGGCCAGCTCGCGGAAACTCTCCCACGTGCTGCGCGGCTGCGTAAAGTCCAGCCCGGCCTGGCGATAGTCTATGTCGGCTTCCTCCAAGAACCGGCGATTGAAAAAGAGCAGCGTTATAGCCAGCCCCTCCGGCAGCCCGTAAAGCCGGTCATCCAATCCATAGCAAGGCTGCAAGGCTGGCGGCATAAAGGCTTTGAGGTCGTAGCGGCTCGCCCGGACCAAGCTATCGAGCGGCTGCACCACGTTGGCCAGCGCGAGCGGGGTGAGATCGTCGGCCGCCAGCGCGAGCAGCGCCGGTGGCTGTCCTGCCGCAATCGCCGCCGCAAGCTCGTGTGCCGACCGCGCGGCCGCCCGCTCGCTCACTTCCAGCAGCGGGGCGCCGCGACTGTCGTTCCAAGCGGCCGCCGCGCCCTGCTGGGCCGGCGTCCGGCGGGCAGTCCACCACTCCAGCCGCGCTGTCTCGCCGCCGGCCGCAGTCTGGGGCGTAGGAGCCGGCGCGGTCGCTTCGCAAGCCGGGAGGAGGCCAGCCAGGATCAACCCGCCAGCAATGGCATAGGAACGGCGGCGGGTCAGCCGCCTACCCGGCGCTGCCGGGGAGCTAGTGGTCCACCGCATCGTGCCAACGGACATTCGATATACAGTCGGGACCCATGACTTGGAGCAGGAGCCTAGCATACGTCCGCACGCGCATGGCCTTTAACGGCCGAATCGGTATGCTAACGCCACAGTCAGCCACGCAGCGACGGCAGGCGGGGGATACCACGTATGGGTGGCGAAGCGCCAGCGCAAATCCTGGTAGCGCACCTGCGGCGCCAGGGTATCCGCGACGAGGCCGTGTTGAGCGCGCTTATCCGCGTGCCGCGGGAACTGTTCATCGCCCAAGAGCTGCGCCATCTCGCCTACGCCGACGAAGCGCTGCCGCTGGAGGAAGGGCAGACCATCTCGCAGCCGATTGTCGTTGCGACGATGACGGAGGCACTCAAAGTCACTCCGGGGCAGCGCGTACTCGAAATCGGCACCGGCAGCGGCTACCAGGCTGCGGTCCTGGCCGAGATGGGCGCCGAGGTCGTCACCGTCGAGCGACTGCCGCGGCTGGCCGATCAAGCGCGGGCACTACTGCGCCATCTCGGCTACCACAACGTCGCCGTCCGGACCGGCGACGGCACGCTGGGGTGGCCCGCGGCCGCGCCCTATGATCGGATCATCGTCACGGCGGCCGCACCCGCCGTACCACCGGCGCTATTGGATCAGCTCCGCGAGGCGGGGCGGCTCGTCGCGCCGGTCGGCCAGCGCCGCGGCCAGCGGCTGCTCATCGTGCGGAAGGAGGCCACTGGCCCAGTCGAAGCGGCGGCGCTCGGCCCCGTGCGCTTTGTACCCCTTATCGGTACGGCCGGCTGGCCCGAGACACCGCCCCTGCTGCATCGTGGCCGGACTGAGCCGGACGACAGCGATTCCGTCGAGTCCACGGCCGCGCCCAAATGAGCGCCCAACCACTCTCCCTCTCCCGACTGGAGTAGCAATTCGTAGGGGTGCAACATGTTGCGCCCGCCCGCCCCACCGCTGCGCGGGGGACCATAGCCGACAAGGGCAAGTTTTTTTACGTAGGGACGCGATTCAGCGCGCCCGCGCCCCCGCCATCCCCGCTGTCTCATTCGTCATTCCCGCTGGCGCGAGAATCTACTCCCCCTCTCTATCGCTCCGCGGTGGAGAGGGGCCCGGAGGTGAGGCGTGACCCCTTGCGCTACTGCCGCAGCGCCTGGAGCAGTTCCTCAGCCTGTTCGGCGCTGATCTTCCCTTCCTGCAGCATGGTCAAGACGGCCCGGCGCTCTTCGACAGCGGTCGAATCCGTACCACCCGCGCCCTCCGCAGCACCGGCGTGCCCGGCGTCGGCTCTCGCCTCACCCGCAGCGCGAGGTCGCCGCCCCTCGGCTCGTTGTGTCGCTTGCCGCATCCGTCCCTCGGCACGCTGGGCAAACCGCTCGGCGCGCTCCTCGGCGGCCCGGGCAAAGCGCTCGGCACCTTCCTCTGCCCGGCGGATGAAAGCCTCGACGTCCACGCCGGCACCGCGCCGGCGCCCGCGCCGGCGTGGTCGGTCATCGGGGTGGTCACCGAAGTCACCGCGTCCCCAAGCACCGAACGTGCGTCCGAACTGCTCGCCGAGATCGCGGCCCAGCCGCCCGAAGTCGGCGCCGAGCCGCCGGCCGACATCCGAGAACTCGCGCGCAAACTCGGTGGCCGTCTCGACTACCTGATCTTCGGCGGCCGACCTCACGGTGAACTCGCCTTCCACGTTGTGGACACTGACCTTGCGCGGACCGGCGACAACGGTCAACTGCGCTGCCCGCGGCACGTCAATGCCGAGCGCTCCCGACGCCTCCACGATAAAGCGGTGGCCTTCCTCGCGGACATGATATTCGGTCTGCGGGTCCTCGGCCTCCACGCGCAGCGTCGGGGCATCGTGGCCCAGCACCTCGATGTCACCCCGACACGCAAAAACGTTGATCTCCAGCTTGCCCTCTGCGGGTACCTCTTGCTCGAACATCCTGCTCTCCTTCCTTCTTGCTCGTCGGTCGCAAGGGTTGCTCACCGTGCGGCACACGTCCGTCATTACCCACGCAGCTTTTGCACCGCCTCGTCTACGCTCATCGCACCGGCCGCCAAGTCATCGAGCACGGCACGCCGCGCCGCCGGCGAGACCGGCTGCTCGGCAGCCTGTTCGGCCGCCATGCTCTCATCCACCGCAGCCAGCCCTAGGCTATTGATCACGTCGTCGAGCCGAGAGCGCACTGTCGGATAGGACACGCCCAACTCCTGCTCCATGTCACGGATGACACCCCGACACCGCACGAACAGCTCGACAAAGCGCAGCTGCTCCGGCGCGAGGCGCAAGAGGCGCGGCAGCGTGAACCGCCCTTCGAGCGCGGTACCGCAGTGGGTACACTCCTCGCGGACTACGACCAGCTCGCCGGTGCAGACCGGGCACTGCCCGAGTACCTCGCTCATAGATAGCTCCTTCAATATCCTCCACTCAACTGTGAGAAATCTTGATGACTTCATCAAAATCATAGATTCTCAACGAGCATTTGTCAAGTGAACGGTGTGGCCGAACGAGCATGGACCATCAAGTATGGCGCCTGCGACGAGCGCAATGGCCCGGCGAAGACTTGACCGGGCCGGTGCCGGCCGGTGCTAGACCGGTGCTAGAATGGATACAGCGCCAACAACCGATCGGTTGCTCCGGCCGGAAGGGGCACCTCGGGACCACAACGACCGGGAAAGGGACACCACCCCCAGATGAACCGCCCTGTCGGCATCGAGACCGAGTACGGGGTCAACTGCGAAGGCTTTGCCGGGCCGGTGGACTTTGCTTATGAGGCCTCGGCCATCGTCCGCGGCGCACCCCTCGACGGCGTCCTACGCGGCTGGGACTACCGGCGCGAGGACCCGCGCCTGGACCTGCGCGGCATGAGGGTCGCGCAGCTCGCCCACGACCCCCACGACCTGCACAGCACGACCGAGCTGAGTAAGCAGCTCAACCGTGATGAACTGTTGGCGAATACCGTCCTGACCAACGGAGCACGGTTCTATAACGACCACAACCACCCCGAATACTGCACGGACGCCTGCGCTACCCTCGCCGATCTCGTCGCCCAGGATCGGGCTGGCGAGCGAGTTCTCTACCAAGCCGAGCAGGCCCGCAACGAGGTCCTGCGCCGCGAGCGCGGCGGTAATGCGCGTGTGCGGCTGGTCAAGAACAACACCGACTATCACGGCCGGTCATTCGGCACGCACGAGAACTACCTCGTTGCCCGCGCCTGGCCCTTCCCGACACTGGTGCGGCTGATGGTGCCTTTCCTAGTGACCCGCCAGGTGTACGCCGGCGCCGGCAAAGTCGGACTCGAAGGCCGCGACGGCGACGCCGCGACACCCGCCGCCGGCTTCCAGTTGAGTCAGCGGGCCGACTTCTTCGAGCAAGTCGTCGGCATCAATACGACGGCCAAGCGTCCCATCTTGAACACCCGCGACGAGCCGCACGCGGATCGCAAGAAGTACCGCCGGCTCCACGTCATCATCGGCGATGCCAACCGCTCCGAATACGCCACCGCGCTCAAAGTCGGCACCACCGCCTTGGCACTGGACCTCGGTGAGCTTGGCTGGGTACCGACGATAGAGCTTGCCGAGCCGGTCAAGGCGCTGCGAGCCGTCTCCCACGACCTCACCCTCAGCGCACCGCTGCCTACCCGCGCCGGCACACCGACTACGGCGCTGGCCGTGCAGCGCGAGTTCTACGCGGCAGCACACCGCGAGTTCACCGGCCGTGACCCGGAAACGGACTGGGTCCTCCGCGAGTGGGCCACCGTGCTGGACCTGCTCGCATCCAATCCACAGCAGTTACGCGACCGGCTCGACTGGGTAGCGAAATGGGTGCTGTTCGAGGGTATTCGCCAAGCCCAAGGCCAAGACTGGAACAGCCCAGCCTTACGCCGCCTCGACCTCGCCTACCATTTGGTCAACCCGGAGAGCAGCCTCTTTGCTACCCTGAGCAAGCGGGGAGCGTTGCGCCGGTACGTTGACGAGCCGGCCATCTTGCGTGCGCGCACCGAGCCACCCGCGGGCACACGCGCCGCCATTCGCGCCCTCTGTCTGCAGAAGTTCGGCGACCGGATTCGCCGGCTCGAATGGGACTCCGTGACGTTCGGTGTCAATGGACGCGAGGTGGTCCTGCACTTGGATGAAGTGTGGGGAGCCGGAACGGCCCGTATCGAGGAGTTGACGCGCGGAGCAGATAGTCTCGATGCCTTGATCGCTACCCTGAAGTCGGGAGGAATCCAATGACACCTGCAGAGGCCACAGCCATTCTCGACCGCACCCTGCCGCTACAGGCGATGGAGATTGACGCACCCGTCAAGCCGGTGGAGACGCCAACGGAAACACCGACCCGCATTGACAACCCCGATGGCGGCGACGGCAGCGAGGACGGCGAGACGGACCTGGACGAGGAGATCAAGCGGATCGTGCGCGAGATTCCCGATCCGACACCACAGCCGGGTGGCGAGTAACACCCCAGCGCAGTCCTGCAGCGTCGAATAGATTGACATAAATAGGCGAGCACCACGTCAAACCGGGACGCAGTGGCAAGACAGCGTAGGACTAGGATGGAAAACGCGCTTTTCGGCACAGAGATCGAGTATGCCTGCGCCGGGCGGTGGACTCCGGCCGAAGCCGCCCTCCGCACCAAGGACGGCGTCTTCGGCAATCGCCTGTACGGCGTGATCGAGCCGGCGCCGCGGGAATGGGGCGAAATCCCGGGTAACGGCGGCTTTCTCTACAACGGCGGCCGCCTCTACCTCGACTCCGGGCACCTCGAATACGCCTCGCCGGAATGCCGCACTCTCGATGACCTGATCGCCGCCGAGGTGGCCGGCGACCGTATTCTCAGTGGCGCAGTGGCTCTACTCGGACAGCAAGGCTCCGTATTCTTCATCAAGAACAATACCGATCACTTCGGCCACACGTTCGGCTATCACGAGAACTACTGCCTGCGGGTTAGTCCCCGCAGCCGGGACATGGTTGAAGGCTTGCTGCCCTTCCTCGTCACCCGGCAGATTTTCGCCGGCGCCGGTATGGTCGTGCCCCCCCGCCGCACTGCACGCGACCGCGGCAGCGCGGCGACGGACACCCCCTACCATCTCTCCCAGCGCGCCGCGTTTGTCTCCGTGGACGTGAGCCATCGCGTGCGATTCGGTGGCCGGCCAATTCTCAATCTGCGCGATGAGCCGCTGGCCGGCGGCCTCTACCGCCGACTGCACATTATCATCGGCGATGCCAACCGCTCGGAGTACACCACGGCACTGAAGATCGGGACAACCGCCCTCGTCGCACAACTGCTCGAATTGGGCTGGGACCCCGAGCTGGAGCTAGAGAACCCGGTACAGGCACTGAAGGACATTTCGCGCAACACGCGCGGGGGGTGGACGGCCCGCTTCATAGACCGGGGCACGGTGCCGGCCGTAGACGTGCAGCGCCTCTATCTCCACGAGGCCACCCGCCACTTCCTCGGCCGCGACCCGGATACCGATTGGGTGCTCCGCAACTGGGCACAGGTGATTAACGGCCTGGAGCTTGATCCCCTCCGGCTCGACGGCCATCTCGATTGGGTGACCAAGTGGCACCAACTCAACACCTTTGCAGAGCAATCCGCACAGGGATGGGAAGACCCACAACTCATCAAGGTTGATCTCGCCTACCATCACATCGAGCCGCGGACCAGCCTCTACGAGTCGCTCCGCAAGCGTGACCGGGTGAGCACGCTGGTAGACGAGCAGCGGATCGAACGTGCGATGACGGAGCCGCCATCCAGTACGCGCGCCGTAGGCCGTGGCCGGGTCATCCGGGCACTCGCCGACGCCGAAGCGGACATGGCGATCCGCTGGGACTTGCTCGCCCGCCGGCTTGGAGAGCGGGCGCTGTGGGGCGACGAGCCTTTCTTTATCTACAGCTACGTGGACGATTGGCAGGATGTCCGGGACACCGGCACGTGGCATCTCATCCCGTACCTGGTGGATTGGGGTGCCGTCGCCGTGCGTGACCACGTGCTGGAGCTACCCGACCCCTTCGATACGCACCTGGACCGCGCCGAGCAGTTCGCCCGCACCATTCCCGGGCTGCTCCGTAAGTAGCCGCGCCCACCTACTCCCAATCCCGTAGGGCATCCCTTATGGGCGCCCTGGCCAAGAAGCCGGAAAAGGAAGATCAGCCACTGCGACGACCGGCCGCCGCAAGGACTCCCCTTCCCTGGAAGGAAGGGTCCGGGGGTTAGGTCCACACCCCCGCCGCCCGCTACAGCGCCCGCTCGAACAGCCCCTCGATGTCGGATTGCACGGTGCGTCGTGGGTTGATGGGTATGTTACCGCTCTTCATGGCGTCCACGGACATGGCAGCGATGGCCTCCCGCTGTACCCCGACGTCGCTCAAACTTTCGGGAATGCCGATGTCGGCCTCCAACTGCTGCACGCCGCTCACGGCACGGCGAGCAGCCGCCATCTCTCCCAGCCTCGCCATCGGCTCACCCAACGCCTGCCCTACCTCGATCAGCTTCCGCGGCACCGCCAGCGCGTTGAACTCCATCACGTGCGGCAGGATGATCGCATTTGCAACGCCGTGCGGGACGTGGAAGAAAGCACCTACCGGATGCGACATCGCGTGGACGTTACCGAGCCGCGTGGCGTTGAACGCCATCCCGGCCAGACACGAAGCCACGAGCATATTCGCCATCGCGCTATGGTTTCGGCTGTTGGCGACCGCCGGCCGGAGATTTGCGCCAATGAGGCGGATAGCATGGAGCGCGAGCGCCTCCGTGAGCGGTGTGGCAAGCAGTGAAAGGTAGCTCTCGATAGCGTGAGTCAGCGCGTCCATCCCCGTCGCCGCCGTGATCGGCGCCGGCAGACCCAGCACCAATTGCGGGTCCAGAAAGGCCGCGAGTGGAGGCACCATCCGGCCCGCGATAGTAAACTTGAACTGCGCCTCGGGATCGGTGACGACCAGAAACTGGGTCACCTCGCTGGCCGTGCCGACCGTGGTGGGCGCGCAGAACAGCGGTACCGGCGGCTGCCCGAACTGGTCCAGCCCTTCATAGTCCCGCAAACGACCCGGATTGCGCGACCAAATGGCAATCGCCTTGGCCGTGTCCATCGAACTACCGCCACCAACGCCGATTAAGCTGTCGCAGCCCTGCTCCTGGAACTGCCGCAGTCCGGCCTCCACGACCGCAACACGCGGGTCCGGCTCTACGTCGGTATACGTTTCATACGCCAGGCCGGCCGCCGCCAGTGAGCTTGTGACCGGCTCTAGCAGACCGGCCTCGACGATGCCGGGGTCGGAGATCACGAGCGGCCGTTCCCCACCGTGAGCCACGACATGCTCACCGATGTTGGTGGCGCAGCCGTCGCCATACACCACCTCGGTACGGAGTCGGAAGAGACTGAGCGGAATACCACCAGGCGCCAATGTCGTACTCATAGCGCCGCGAGTGTAGCACCAGCCGCGCACAACCGCAATAGGGGTGGGGTGCGGGACGAGGGGTGCGGCGCGCCGCAACGTCCTCAGGTCATTGAGTCCGGCCGGGGCGCATACCTGAGCCGCTCGACCTCGACCTCGCCCACCAAACAGGTGGCCGTAATGATGAGCACTGCGGGATCATCCGGGTCTATGTCGGCCATGTCCTGGATGGTCGAGCCGACGAAAAGGCCCTCATCGTGACGTCCTAGCACCTCCCGCTCACCCAGCGCCGTCATACCGTTCACCAGCACCGGGACATCGGGCGGTAGCTTGATCTCGACCTCCCCCACACCACAGAGGACCGTGAGGCGCGGATAGGCGCTCGCTATCCGCGCTTGCGAGAGGTCAATCTGGATATCTCCTATGCCCAAGAAGACGGTCTCGTCGTCGAGGTCCCACGCCCCCTCGATCTGTGTTTCACCGGCCAACTTGAAGATCATTGCGGCCTCCCAGCGCACTTTGCTCCCTCGTGCTCGAGCACCGAGGCGTAGCCGCACAAGAGGTCACTACGCCTCCTACCGAGTTTGACCAGCGAGGGCGGCGCCGGGTTTCGGATGATGCGGGGGACCGAGGTGCGACAAGTGTCGAGGGTTAGCCGGAGGAACAGATCGGCGCGTTCGCACACGCCGCCGCCGCCGGGTCGAGCAGACTCAGCTTGCGGCAGATGCGGATGAACAATTCCTGAAGCGAGTATTCACATGGGTTGCTGGCCAGCAGTGACCGCGCTATCGCTTCAGCGTTTCTGAGGTGTCTGAGTTGATCGGCCGGGTTGGTTGCAGCGACTGCCTGCTCCTCGGACTTCCGGGCCTCCTCTATGAGCGCTTGCACCGGGCTGAGGGTCGCCGTGGCTGCCGGCACCGGCGACGCTGGGGGCGGCGGCGTAGTCGGGCGCGGCGCCGTGACGACCAGCGTGGGAATCGGCGTCACCTGCGGGGGCTGGGCCGTAGGACGAGCCGGCGGTGGCGGTGCCGTGCTGGTCGGCTGCGGCGGGATGGCAGTGGGCAAGGACACGGTCGGCTGCGGCGTAGCAGTCTCAGTGCCTTCGGCGCGCAAGGTGATACCCAGCCAGCCGATGGCCAACCCGAGCACACTGATCACCAACGCCAGAAACACCAGCAAGACCTGGTCACCGCCGCGCCAAGGCCGCACCACGCGGGCGAGCATGACTAACCCGCCGCCAAGGACGATGACTCCCACCACAATCGCGAGCAAACTAGGAATAGACATCTCGACTTACCATAACGTAAGAGCGGCGCGGATGTTTCACCGACCGCAAAGATACGCCCCTGCGCCTCCTTGCCAACGCCAGACCGAACCTCCCTACCAACACCTCCCCGGGGCGCGCGGCGGCCACTGTGCTTTCTTGTCGGCGGGACCGGTCTTCTCCGGTAAGTGATACACTATAAGGAAGCGTCACTGTTGTGCAACGGCGAGGCGTTTGGGGGAAAAGAGGCCGGCTCGGATAGTGGACCGCCAGCAAGGAGCAACCGGTGAGCATCGCCCGTAGCAACCTAGATCGAGATTTCGCCCCGGAAGAGAACGAGCAGGAAGAGCAGGTCCGCAAGCGTCAGCCGAGTGGGCGGGCCATCCGCTGGGTCAAGCGGGCGCTGATCGGCATTCCCATCGCCATTGTCCTCCTCATTCTCCTGGTTAACGGCGCCAATATCGCGGTCGAACTGCTCTGGTTTGGCAGCCTGGGTATCCCCGATGTCTTCCTCACCATCCTCAAAACGCAGCTAATGCTGTTCTTCGGCGGCGGCGCCCTGTTCTTCGCCGCCTTCTTCCTCTCCATAACGCTCGCCTACCGCCTGGCCCGGCGGCGCTGGGCCGCGTGGGGACACGCCGGTGATATCGAGACTGCGGGCCGACGCACCCCACCGGCCCTCGTGTTGGTGGCAATCCTCGCGCTCGGCGGCCTCATTGCCCTCTGGCTGGGCGCCTCGCTCAACGGCCAGTGGGACCTGGCCCTGCGCCTACCACACCGCACCGACATGGGAATCGCCGATCCAATCCATGGCCGCGACGTCTCGTACTACCTCTTCGTGCTGCCCGTGCTGCTCATTGCCAAGTCGTGGCTGCTCGTCGCTACGATTATCATCTTGGTCGTTACCGCGGTCGTCTATTACATCTGGCTCATCATGCCCCAGACACGCGGGCAGCGGGAAGAGGGCCGGGGCATGGTCCTCCGGGTCGGTCGCCCAATTCAGGCGCATCTCTCCCTCTTGGCAGCCATCCCAATGGCGCTGTTGGCCTGGCACCAAGCACTCAGCCTCGACCAGCTCGTGTACGCCGGCCGCGGCGCGACGCTGGGCGCGACCTTCGCGGACGTGAACGTGCTCGCCCCGGCCCTTTGGCTCGGCATCATAGTCGCCGCGCTTGGCGCCGTCGGTCTAGTCGCCGGTGCCTTTGTCCGGCTGCTCTGGGTGGGGCCGGCAGCCCTCGGTCTCTGGGCGCTGGTCTGGCTCTTCGGTCAAACCATGCTACCGGCGGTCGTCCACCGCTTTGTCGTGCTGCCCGCCGAGTTGGAAACCGAGCGGCCGTACATCGAGTACAACATGACCTTCACCCGCCAGGCCTATGGCCTCGACAAGGTCAAGGAGACCGACTACCCAGCCCAGGATGCGGTGACGCGCGAGGAGATCGAGTCCAACGCCGTGACGTTACGCAACGTGCGTTTGTGGGACTCGGGACCCTCCCTGGCAACCTACAATCAAATCCAGAGCATCCGCCTGTACTACAACTTCATCGGTGGGGATTTCGACCGCTACCAGCTTGACAACGAGTACCGCCAGGTCTTCATTTCAGCGCGGGAGTTAGTACCCGAGAATCTGGATGCCGCCGCGCAGACGTTCGTCAACCGCCGCCTCAAGTTCACTCATGGCTACGGTGTCGTTATCAGCCCCGTCAATGAGGTCACCCCGGAGGGTCTGCCGGAGCTGTTCGTACAGGACGTGCCGCCCAAGGGCAAGCTCTCCATCACCCGACCGGAGATTTACTACAGCGAATGGGTCGGCGATTGGGTCCTGACCAAGACCGATACGCCGGAGTTCGACTACCCCCGCGGCGAAGCCAACGTCGAAACGACCTACGCCGGCGAGAGTGGCGTGGCCATCGGGTCGTTCTGGCGGCGCTTGCTCTTTGCCTGGTACCTGGGCGACATCAACCTGCTGATTAGCCGGCACGTGCAGCCGGACACCACCCTGCTGTTCCGGCGTAACATCCTCGAACGGCTCCTGCGCGTGGCGCCCTTCCTTCTGCCTGACCCGGACCCCTACATCGTGGCGCACGATGGCGGGCTGTATTGGATCCAGGACGCCTATACCGCCAGCACGTTCTATCCCTACTCGCAGCCCTCGCCATTGGGTGTCAACTATATCCGCAATAGCGTCAAGATCGTCACCAATGCGTATGACGGCTCCGTCCAGTACTACATTGCCGACGACAGCGATCCGCTGATCCGTGCCTACGCGCAGGCCTTTCCGGGCCTCTTCCAGCCCCTCAGCGCCATGCCCCAAGGGCTGCGCGCCCACATCCGCTATCCGCAGGGAATCTTCAGCGTCCAGAGCATCATGTACCGGCTCTACCATGTCAAAGACGTGCAGGCGTTTTACAATCGGGAAGACCTGCTCGCCATCCCCGCCGAGGTCCGTGGTGATACCCAGCGGCCCGTGGAGCCATACTACGTCATCATGCGCCTGCCGGGTGAGCAGCGCGAAGAGTTCGTGCTCCTTCTCCCCTACACTCCCAACAACAAGAACAACATGAGCAACTGGCTCGCCGCCCGCTCCGATGGTGCCCACTACGGCGAGTTGGTGGCCTACAAGTACCCGAAGGACAAGCTCATTTTCGGTCCGTTGCAGATCGAGGCCCGCATTGACCAAAACGAGGCGATTAGCCAGCAGTTCACCCTCTGGAACCAGTCCGGCTCGCGGGTCATCCGTGGGAATATGCTGGTGATTCCGATTGGCCAGTCCAATCTCTATGTGGAGCCGATCTACCTCCTGGCCGACCAAGGCAGCATTCCCGAGATGAAGCGCGTCATCATGGCGACCGGCAACTCGATTGTCATGGAGCAGACCGTCTCCGAGGCGTTGGCCCAGCTTTTCGGCGGGCCAATGAACCTCAGCCTCACCACGACCGCTCCGGCGCCGGCCACCACGGCCCAACCCACCCAAACGACACCCGCCGCCCAACAGACTCAGACCGCGCCCGCACCGCAACCGACCACGCCGGCAGCGACGTCGGGCCTGGATCGTGGGGCCCTGCTCGCCGCCGTTGAGGCCGTCCAGGACCGGGCCAACCGCTTGCAGCGCACGCTCTTGGAGTTGCCAGCAGAGGTGCAGCGGCAGTTGGGCGACCTCGACCGGGAATTGTCGGAGCTGCGGCTCGAAATCTTCCGGCTCCGGCAGGCGCTGGAGAGCGGTTCCTAAACCGCCAGGCCAATCAACGGCTACGCCAGCAGCTCGCCCACGGAGTAGGAAAAGCCGGGGAGTACGTCACCCCCGTCGAGTCGGTCGGCCGCCGTGTGCCTATGCGGGGGGCGATCAGGGACGTGGACAACTACCGTCCGTGCGCGGGGGTCTACCACCCACACCAGCCGCACGCCGGTACGCAGATAGTCCCCGACTTTGGCCTGCACACGCCCCGGCCGATCCCTGGGGGACAGGACTTCCACAGCGAGATCGGGAGACAGGTCCCCGAATCCATCTAGCTCATCGTCAGGCGGCACACGATCTGCCCGCATAAAGGCCACGTCCGGCCCCCGCACCGTATCCGGCGCTCGCTCCAGAATGAACCCCGCGTCACCGCCGACGACCATGCCGAGACCACGCGGCTCAATGTAGTCCATAAGTACCCGGGCAATCCGAAGCATCACCAGACCGTGACGAATTCCAGGTGGCACCGTGTCCAATTCCTCCAGCCGACCGCGCACAAGCTCGTGCCGGTCCCGAATCTCCTCCGGCAGCGCAAAGAACTCCTCCGCTGTCAGCGGCCGTGGTAGCGTTGGTAGTGCCGCGACGCTTGCCTGCTCGATCACTTTCATCATCTTGCTCCGCCTTGATGATACCGCGTCACAGCGTTGCGTCGCTCTCCCGCCGCTAGGAGACCTCCCGGCACCGGCTGGTGTGTCCGAGGCGCACCCGTGCTTGTGAAATCCTGCACAAGGCTCTACAATCCCCACCTGACCGGCTTCACTCGCCTCGGCCGCCGAGTATCGGAGAATGCGATGACTGCCTCACTGCTCCGTGCTGATGTCGCTGCACTGGCACCGTATGTGCCCGGCGATCAGCCGCGCGAAGCCGGGTGGGTCAAGCTGAACACGAACGAGCACCCCGACGTGCTCCCCGGCATCACCGACGCCGTCCGGGCGGCGCTCGACGAGCAGGTGCGCCTCTATCCCGATCCGACGTGCTCCGCACTACGCGACCACCTAGCCGAGCGTTACGGCGTACCACCGGAGCAGATCATCGTCGGCAACGGCTCCGACGAGTTGCTTGCCCTCACGCTGCGGGCGTGCGTTGATCCGGGCGAGCGGGTCGTCACGCCCTACCCAACCTACAGTGTGTACCGCACGCTGGCCGAGATTCACGGCGCCCAGCTCCTGGAGATCGACTCGGACGACCGGTTCGCGCTGCCGGTGGATGAGTTGGTGCGCGCCGGTGGTCGCGTCACGTTTATCGCCCATCCCAACGCACCGACCGGCAAGCCGGTCACGCACGACGAGATGGCGGCCCTCTGCGCGGGACTGAACGGCGTAGTCGTCACCGACGAGGCCTACGTGGATTTCGGTGCCACCTCCATGCTCTCCCTCCTTAGCCACCATCCCAATCTCCTGATTACCCGCACCATGTCGAAGGGGTTCGGGCTGGCCGGTCTACGTATCGGCTATGCGTTCGGGTCGGACGAGCTTATCGGCGGCCTCTACAAAGTGAAGGATTCCTACAACGTCAACCGCCTCAGTCAGGCGGCCGGCATCGCCGCATTGGCCCAGTACGAGTTGGCGATGGCCGCCAACCGCCGCCTGGCCCGGCGGCGCGACGAGTTGGCCGAAATCCTCCGCACTACATTCGGCTGGCGCGTCTGGCCGTCGGCCACCAACTTCCTGCTCGTGGAGCCGCAGCCCCAGCCGGCCGCCGAGGTATACGCGGCCCTCCGCGCGCGGCGGGTGCTCGTGCGCTATTTCCATCAGCGGCGCTTGGAGCGCTACCTCCGCATCTCGATTGGCAGCGAGAGCGATCACGTCGCGCTTGTTGGCGCGCTACGCGAAGTGGTAGCATGACGCGCCGCACCCGGAGAACCGGCCGGCTTCTTCCCGGCCCACGCCCGGAACCACTTATCGCCGATGGCCCCCCTTTGGAGAGACCGTCTCGGCCAGACAGGCCCTGAACCGAGTCGCAGGAGGATCGTGTGGAGACAATCCAGATAATATCTATCGTTGCCGCAGTGGTGGCACTCATTTTCGCAGCGTTCCTGGCCTCCACCGTCCTGAAGAAGGACGCCGGGAACGAGCAGATTCGCTTCATTGGTCAGGCTATTCAGGAAGGTGCTACGGCTTTTCTTTCGCGCGAATATCGCCTCTTGGCGATTTTCGTGGTGGTGATGACCGTCATACTCGCCGTCTTCATTGACTTCGACATTCTCGGCAAGGTCGGCAGCGGCGCCGGAGCGTCGGTCCCGGGGACGGCGATAGCCTATCTGGTCGGTGCGCTCGGCTCCGGGCTGGCCGGATTTATCGGCATGAGCATCGCCGTCCGGGCCAACACGCGGACCACCGTCCAAGCCATGCAGGGGCTGAATCCCGCCCTGCGCGTAGCCTTCAACAGTGGCGCCGTCATGGGCGCATCCGTCGTCGGAATCGCCCTGCTCGGCGTGACCCTGATGTTCATTGCCTTTGGAGACGCCAGCATCGTCGCCGGATTCGGGTTTGGCGCCTCCTCAATCGCGCTCTTTGCCAGAGTCGGTGGTGGCATCTACACGAAAGCCGCCGACGTCGGCGCTGACCTCGTCGGCAAGGTAGAGCAGGGAATACCGGAAGACGATCCCCGCAACCCGGCTACCATCGCCGACAATGTGGGTGACAACGTGGGCGACGTTGCCGGCATGGGCGCCGACCTCTTCGAGTCCTACGTCGGCTCTATCATCGCGACGGTCGCCTTGGCCGCGGTGGGCGCCGGCGCACTGTCCTCCGGCCGGGAGGAGTTGGCCGTTTTCCCCCTCCTCATCGCTTCGCTCGGTATCGCCGCGTCCATCATCGGCACCTTCCTCGTCCGCACCGGCGAAGGAGCCGACATGGGGCGCCTGCTCTGGTCGCTGCGGACGGGCATCTTCTCGGCCGGCGTCCTCGTCCTCGCCGGCACCGTCGGGGCCGTACTCGCGCTCGGCTTGGATTTCAACCTCTTTTGGGTCGTCGCCGTCGGCCTCGTCGCCGGACAGATCATCGGCACCGCCTCCGAGTACTACACCTCTTACGAATACCGCCACACCAAGAAGCTTGCCGAGCAAGCCGCCACCGGCCCGGCAACGATCATCATTGGCGGGCTAGGGCTGGGTATGATGAGCACTGTCATTCCCGGCGTCGTGGTCGTCGTCGCCATGTGGGGCGCCTTCCAACTGGCCGACCTTTACGGTGTTGCCCTGGCCGCGGTGGGTATGCTCTCCACGCTGGGGATCACCCTCGCCACCGACGCTTACGGTCCGGTCGCGGACAACGCCGGCGGCATCGCCGAGCAAGCCGGCCTGGCGCCGGAGGTGCGCGAGCGCACGGACGCACTCGACTCGCTCGGTAACACTACGGCAGCGACCGGCAAAGGCTTTGCCATCGGCTCCGCGGTACTGACCGCCCTCGCCCTAATGGCCGCCTACTCCGGCGTCGTCGGGGTCCAAGTCTTCAACATCATGGACCTCCACGTCATGATCGGCCTCATCATCGGCGCTATCATGCCCTTCGTCTTCAGTGCCCTCACCATGCAGGCGGTAGGGAGAGCGGCCTATGCCATGGTGCAAGAAGTGCGGCGGCAGTTCCGGGAAATCGAGGGCCTCTTGGAAGGCACGGCAACTGCCGATTATGCCCGCGCCGTTGACATAAGTACGCGCGGGGCCATGAAGGAAATGGTCCTGCCGGGCCTGATCGCCATCGTCGTACCGATAGTCGTCGGCGCTATTCTCGGTCCTGAGGCGCTCGGCGGCCTCTTGATCGGCTCCATCGCCACCGGCTTTCTCTTCGCCATTATGATGGCGAACGCCGGCGGCGCCTGGGACAACGCCAAGAAGTACATCGAAGCCGGTCATCTCGGCGGCAAGGGGTCCGACGAGCACGCCGCCGCCGTCGTCGGCGATACCGTGGGCGATCCGTTCAAAGACACCTCCGGGCCGGCACTCAATATCCTGCTGAAGCTCATGTCCATCGTCGCCCTCGTGTTCGGACCACTCTTCATCGGGTAGGCTCCAGCCCCGCTCAGTTCATGCGGCCGAGGTTGCGCCAGATGCGGTCAGCCAGTTCACGCACCTGCTCCACGTCCGGGTAGTCGGGAGCCGCTTGCACATACGCCTGGAGATCGGACCAGGCTGCACTCAGCTGGCCCATGTGCGCCAGGATCACGCCACGATCCCGCACTTCCGCCGCCACCGGCTCCACCAGCAAGATGCGTTCGACGGCATCCAGCGCCAGTTGAAACTGCTGCCCGCCGACGTAGCGGAGCTTGAGATTACGCAGTATCCGCGCGATCAGCGCACGCTTGCTCACTGCCTGAAGTAGGTCCTCGCTAAACGGGATGTCCGTTCCGAACATCTCCCGAAACAGCTCGCCACAGTCGTCAACGGTCAGCTCCCGGCCGCCGTGGAACGGGTCCAGGTACCGCGTCTCGCCACCCGGACGATCCGGCGGCCAGCCGACCATGAAATGCCCCGGTAGTCCGATCCCCTGCGCCGGCACACCGAGCCGGCGGCTGACCTCCATGTACACCACCGAGAGCGTGATGGGCAGCCCCACCCGCCGATCCAGCACCTCATTGAGGAAGCTGTTCCGCGGATCGTGATAGTCCTCTTCATTGCCACCGAAGCCCTCGCGCTCGACAAGCACCTCCCGCACGGCCAGCAGCACGTCGTCGCGGGACCAAATAGCGTGACCGGCCAAGCGCGGCAAGCGTGCCCGGGCCGCCTCGGCCAGCGCGTCCAACCGCCGGAGATACTGCTCAACCGCCAAGTCCGGGTATGCTTCTTGGGCGATGAGCAACGCGGCCCGGTCTAGGTTCCACTGCTCTTCCGGTTGCTGCACCAACGCTGCAAACTGCGCGCGGGCAGTGTTCGCCGGCCGCCGTCGCTGAGACATAGCATCATCATACCGTCCCACCGACCCGCCAGGGCCACCGCCAGCACGCGCTCGCCAGGCAGACTATGCGCCGCCATACCGGCCGCACCGACACCCCGGCACCGAGCCGGCTGCCGCCAGCGTGGCGGGCGCAGGTCGCCGCCATCCGCGACGATCACACCTCCGGCGCCGCGGCCCTCACCGCCCAGGCCGTCGCGGCCCTCGGCGCGCTGGCCGCCCGGCTCGCCGACTCAAGTGTCGGCGCAGACCCGGCCCGGCCAACCGCACTCGTGCGCGCAGCCGTAGAAGAGCTGGCCGCAGCCCAGCCGGTCATGGCGCCCCTCCGCCGTCTCGGTTGGGCCGTGCTGATCGCCGCCGGCAACCAGGCCGATGCCGCAACGGTCGCCGGGGCCGTGCGCGCAGCCGCCGCGGCGTTCATCGCTGCGATGCAGGCCCATCAAGAGCAGGCCGCTATCCACGCCGCCGTGCTCCTACCCAGCCAGGCCGCCGTGCTCACCCATTCGGCCAGCAGCGCCGTCGAGGCGGCCCTGCGGCGCGCCTACGCGGCCGGTCGTCTCGCACACGTGACCTGTCTGGAAGCGCGACCACTCTGTGAAGGCCGGGCGCTCGCGCAGCGTCTCGCAGCGGCCGGTATCCCGACCACCCTCGCCGTGGATGCCCTGGCAGCCCGGCTCGTCGGCGACATGGACGCCGTACTCGTCGGCGGTGATACGGTCGCGCCCGGCGGCCTGATAAACAAGGCCGGTACGGCGGCACTGGCTCTCGCCGCCCGTGCCTGTCGTGTCCCGGTGTATGCCGTCTGCCCCAGCGAAAAGCTGCTGCCGCGGCTGCCCCGCACGCGCCGCCCGGCCCGGCAGCGCCGTGGTTTCGCCGTGCCGGACCGAGCGCAGCCGCCGGAGGAAGTACACGCCGCGGCGCTGCCGGGCGTCGCCGTGGCCAACTACTACTTCGACCGCACCCCGCTCCACTACCTCACGGCCGTCGTCACCGAAGCCGGACCACTCCCCCCGTCACAGGTCCGCAGCCGAGCCTCCAGCCTCCTACCACCCTCACAGGGGCAGGTACGTGCCAAGCCGTAGGGGCGCAACATGTTGCGCCCCTCCCACCGCCGCAGCGGGGGGGCCACAGGGGGGCAGCAGTCATCAGCCGCGTCGCGTCACCGGCAGCGCCAGGCCAAAGCGGTGGGCAACCGCTCCTAGCTCGTCCCACGTCCCCTCCGGGAGCGCGATGCCCTCCCGCCCACGCGCCGCTCGCGCCCGGAACTCCGGTTCGCCGGGGATCAGCACCTCCTCGACGCCGGGCGCCGGCGGTGTCGCCTTAATCGCGCCGACCGTCCGCGACACGGTTTCGCGGTAGGCGTCCGCATCGCCAAAGGCGCCCGGATTAATGACCAGCAGGAAGATACCCCCCGTGCGATCACGTCCACCCTCCGGGGGTGGTTGGGGTGCCGTGCCGTTGGACGAAGGATTGTCCTCGCCGATGGCCGCCAGCCCACCCAGCAACGCCGTCGCCAGCGAGAGGCCGGAGCCTTTGTGCGCCGCTATCGGCTTGAGCATCCCCCCACGGCTGTAGAAATCCTCGACATCAACGCTGGGCTTGCCCTCGCTGTCAACGATGACGTCGGGCGGTAGCTCCTCCTGCTTCACCCGGTAAATCCGCAGCTTCCCTTCCGCCAGGACCGTTGTGGCAAAGTCAACGAGCACCGGGTCGTCCCCGCTCGTCGGCACGCCAACCGAGAACGGGTTGGTGCCAAAAGCCGTCCCTGCCGCCCCGAACGGCGCCGCCGGTCGCACCCTCGCGCCGGCCGTCCCGCCGAAGACCTGCGCCGCAAAGCCGCGTCGTGCCGCCGCCTCCGTGTACTCGCCGACCCGACCGATATGATTGCCTTGCCGGACCGTTACCAAGCCAACCCCGAACGCCTCAGCCTTACGGATTGCGAGGTCGAGGGCTACCGACGTGGAGTATTGCCCAAAGCCCCGCTCGGCACTGAGCAACGCCGTCGCCCCATGCTCCCGCAAGACCCGCGGCTCCGCTGCCGGCCGGATCATCCCCTCGTCAATGAACTGCACATATTGGGGAATACGCAGCACGCCATGCGAATCATGGCCGGACAGATTGGCGCGGACCAAGTGCCGCGCTACGTGGTGCGCGATAGCGTCAGGCGTACCCGCGCTGGCAAAGATCGCCTGCGCGAGAAGCTCCAAGTCAGCGGCAGCAACTACCCAATACCCGGCCATGCGTCCTCCTCACCGGCGCCGCTAGTGGGAACACCACTACGGCGCCGAGCGGGCATAAAATGCCTCGAAATAATACCGCCTGGGCCGCAGACGGGGGCCGGAACGACAGGTTAAGGCGCGGCCGCCATCGTGACGTTTGGCATTATCGGAGCCGGGATCAGCCAGCGTTCTCCGCCTAGCGCCGCGCGTCCTCCTTAAATGTGGGAACGGGCGCGAGTACACGACCTCATTGTGCAGTGGACTGGCCAGAGCCGCACGATCCTACGGAAATCGGCGGTGCGGCTCCGGTTAGTCACCGGCCGGTTGGCGTATGACGCGGCGGCGGGACAGAGGGATTTATGCTTGACGGTATGCTTGGTGACCTGTCGGTTTTTCATCTCATCCTACTCCCGCTGATCGGTGCCGTGGGCGGCGTGATCGCCGGGATGGTCGGCAGCGGTGGTGGGGTGCTGGTTGTGCCGCTGCTCGTCTATTTCGGCGGCGTGCGCTGGGAGGCGGCGACGGGTATCTCGGCGGCCCAGTATTTCTTCGGCGCCATGTCGGGCGTCGTGCCGCACTGGCGCCGACGCAACGTGTACCTCCGCGTGGGCGTGGCGATGATGGTAACGGGCGTGGTGTTTGCCCAACTCGGCGCCTTGTTGTCCGCGCTCATGCCGGAGTGGACGCTCTCGCTGCTCTACCTGCTCTTAGCCGTGGTGGCGGCCACGTCGCTGCTCTTCCCGACGCGCGAGGAGCGCGCTGGCACGGACGCTATCGAGATGCCCAAGCCGAACTGGCTGCTGATCGGCGGCATGGGGATGCTCGTCGGGTTGGTGGACGGCATCCTGGGGGTTGGCGGCGGATTCATGCTGGTCCCGCTCATGGTGTTCGTGCTAAAGATGCAAACCCGCCCGGCCATCGGTACATCGCTCTTTGTCATTGCCGGCACCATGGCCTCGGCCCTGACCGGCAAGCTGGTCCAAGAGCAGGTGCCGCTACTCTCCTCGGTGCTCGTCACGCTCGGCGCCGTGGCCGGCGCGCAACTGGGGGCGCGACTCAGCGGCCGGCTGCGGCCATCCGTGCTGCGCCGGATGCTCAGTGTGATGATCTATTTGGTCTGCATCCGCATTCTGTGGGACGTCTTCACGTAGCTGCACCTGCCGGTCTTCCCGGCCACGTTTGCAGCAAGTCCGGTAGCTCGCGGAGGTCGTGGATGATGGCATCGGGCCGGGCCAGCCCAGTTGTTGGCGGGGTCTCCTGCCGGAATTGCCGCGTCAGGATGGCTTGCATTCCCAGCCGATGCGGACCGGCGACGTCTTCCAGCAGGCGATCACCCACGAAGATCGTCTCGGCCGGCTCGACACCCAGGTCAGCGAGCGCAGCCCGATAGATCGCGGGGTGCGGCTTACGCACTCCGACCGCCGACGAGCAGAGGACCACGTCCAGGTGGGGCAAGAGACCGTCGCGGTCCAGCATCGCGCGTATCACATCCACACCCCAGAAGGCGTTCGACACCAGTCCCAAGCGCAGCTCCTGGTCATGCAGGGCAGCGAGTACATCGGCAGCGCCCGGCACGGCCCGCATGGCTGCAAGCAGGTAGATGTGTTGGCGCAGGACCAGTGCCCGCTGCTGCACGGGATCAGCCGGCCAGGTCCGCCCGGCGATCCGGTAGCATGTGCGGAACAGGTCGTGGGCGGTGGTTTCGCGCCACGCCTGCGCCGGCGGCTCCCAGCCGGGCTGTGCCAGTTCCGCGAGGCCGGGGGCCGGACCGCCCAGCAAGTGCTTGGTGGCCGCCGCGAACACGTCTTGGCCAAAAATATCCTCACGCCGCACGGCAGCCATGCCGCGCTCCGATACCACCGGTCCCAACGTTTCACCCCAGTCGAAGATCACGGCCTTGATCGGCATGGCACTGTCGTCTTGCATGGCGTCATGCTACCACGACACCGAGAGTGTCAGCGCCGCCGCCTCGCTCTGCTACACTCTCGCCGTCCGCATGACGCCAGGATAGAGAGGCAGATGGCTATTGATCCGTCGCGTGGTCTGACCGTGGGAGTGCTCGGCACGGGGCGCATGGCCCGGCTGCACATTATCGGCCTGCACGACCTCCGACAGGCCGGATTGGAAATCGGGGGCACGCGCTACCCGGTGACTATCGCGCTGTACGGGCGTGATCCGGCCAAGGTGGCCGCGCTGGCTACCGAATTTGGGATCGAGCATACGAGTACCGATCTGTATAGCTTTGTGCGCGATCCGGCGCTCGACGTGGTGGACAACTGCCTGGTCAACTCGCTGCACTACAAGCCGCTGCTGGCTGCTATCCACGCGGACAAGCACGTGTTCAGCGACAAGCCCTTGACTATCGCGGTAGCCGAGGCCGAGCACTTGCTGGCCGAGGCCGAACGCGCTGGCGTCGCGCACGGGATCGTGCAGAACATGCGCTTTCAGGGCGGCCCGACGGTCGCGCGGGAGTTGTTGGCGACGAGAGAGTTAGGACGCATCTTCCATGCTCGCGTCACGTGGGGGTACATGGTGCCCAAGCGCGTGACCAATCGGCCGACATGGTTCTTCAAGCAGGAGTTGGCCGGTGGCGGCATCGTCCACGATATGATGGGGCACTTCTTCGACCTCTTGCGCCATCTCTTGGAGCCGTCCTGCGGCCCGATTGCGAGCGTCTATTGCGCGACCGGTCGAGGCTTCGACGAGCGCGAGGAGCCGGACGGCACACCGTTTCCCGTCGCGGTCGAGGACACGTGCAGCGTCGTGCTCCGCTTCCGCTCCGGCGCGATTGGCGACGTGTTCGCCAGTTGGATACGGCGCAAGCACGAGGAGGTGCCGTTCGTGGAGATTGACGGTGAGGCCGGGTCGGTCGCGTTCAGCTTCAACGATCTTCGCTTCCAAAGCCAGGCGCGGACGCCCAGCTTCACCTACGATCCGACCCGCGTGCAGGCGGCGTTCGGCGAGGGGTGGGAGCAGATCCAGGTCCACCGCCAGGACCCGTTTGCGTTGCAGCTGAGGCGCTTTCTGCGCGGTATCGTGACCGGGGAGACCGTCAAGCCCGACTGGCACGACGCGGTACGCAACCAGCGCTTGATCGAGGCGGCCTACCGATCGGCAGCCGAGCGGCGGGAGATCGCGGTCTAAGCGGCGAGGTCGAGGGCGACGGCGGCGGTGGTGGGGCTGCCAACCCACAGGCCGTAGAGTCCGTCAGGCTCGCGGACGACGAGGTCCACCGCGCCGTGCGTGGCGGCCTTGTCTTGCAGCCGGTCCAGTGCCCCCGGCCGCGCCAAGGCTTGCTGGTGCGGCGGGCGCACGATCCACGCGCCGATGCCGTAGCGCCGGTCGGTGTAGGCGCGGACCAGCGCAGTCACGTCGTCACTCTCCGGGAGCACGAAAGGCACCGCGACGGCATCGCGTCCACGTTGCCGCAGCGCCCCATTGAGCCGCAGTAGCTCCTCATCCGACGGGAGTGTTGGCGCCACGATGCCGATTGCCAGCGTCTCCGGCCCGATGGCTGACGCCTGGTAGACCGCGTGCATCACCTCCACGGGCAGCTGGCCCGGCGCGACCTGCTCGCCCGTGCCGAGTGTGGCGTAGGTCAGGAAACACTGCTCGTAGCGAAGCGCCATCACGCGGCTAGGGAGGCCGGCGACGCCCATGCCGATGGCGATGGTGGGCAGCCGTGCCTCGTCAAAGGTCTCCAGCACGTACCGATTGTCCGCCGGGTGCCGGGCCATCCCGACCACCTTGACCACGTCGGCGCCCTGCTCCTGGAGCCGGGCCGCAATGCGCGGCAATGTCGGTGGGGTGGTCGTGAAGTCGTGGTAGGAAACGATGACCTGCGTATTCCCGCGCCGCGCCGGGAGTAGCGACACGGAGTCGTGCTCGATGTCTACGTAGTCGGCGCCCAGATCAATGGCCGCTTGCAGCGGGCGCAGCCGGTCGGCCTCCGAGCCGGTGAAGCGTCCGCCCTCGCGCTCCGGGCGGTTGGTCACGATGACCGGGCAGGGGCGGGCGGCGAGCAGGCGCGAAAGATCGTATTCCGCCATGAAGTCGAGCCGCAACTCGGCGATGTCGGCCACGGCGGCGACTTCCGCGAGGGCGGCGAGGGCCTCGTCCGTGGTACGCACGCCGAGCGACACGCCGATCATGCGTTGCTTGCTCATGCGGGTGCTCGGTGTACCCGGCGCCTCAACTGTAGCGGTCGAACAGTTGCTCCAACTGTTCGTGGCGCTCGGATTGGCTCGGTGGGTCGGCATTCATGTGGTCTTCGAAGGTGGTCGCCTCGCGCTGGTGGAACAAGCCGAGATAGAGCGGGTCTTGGCTGATGGCCAGTTGCATGGCGTCCGGCAAGCTGGACGGATCGTGGTCACTCGGCAGAGTCTCGGTCTGTTCCTTGTAGTACTTGAAGGTGTTGACCTTGTTGAACACCACGCAGGGACTGTAGACATCAATGAAGGCGAAGCCCTTGTGGTTCATCCCCTCGACGATCAAGTCGGCGAGTTTCTGCGGGTCGGCGGAGAAGCCGCGGGCGACAAAGGTCGCACCGGAGGCCAGCGCAAGCAGCATCGGGTTCAGCGCCTGCTCCGGATTGCCGTGGGGTGTCGAAAGCGTGACAAACCCGGTGCCGCTGGTGGGCGACGTTTGGCCCTTGGTGAGGCCATACGTCGCGTTATCCATCACGACGTAGCAGAGATCAACGTTGCGCCGCATCGCGTGGACGAAATGTCCGGCGCCGATGGCAAAGGCATCGCCATCCCCGCCGAACACGAGCGTTTTCAGGTCGGGTCGCGCCAGCCGCACCCCGGTGGCAATGGGCATGGTGCGGCCGTGGATGCCGTGAAAGCCGTAGGCGTTGATGAAATACGGGATGCGACTGGAGCAGCCGATCCCCGAGACGCACACGACCTGGTGCGGCGCAATGCCCTGGGTACGGAGTGCCCGATACACGGAGTTGAGCACGCCGAAGTCGCCGCAGCCGGGACACCACGTCGGCTTCTCGTCGCTCTTGTAGACATCCGGGCTGCGCTGGCGGCGTTGCGGCCGACGGCGTGTGACTGTCCGACTAGACACGCTGTACCTCCTGTTCGGGCGCAGCATGCGGCGCCCCCACGGCGGGTGGCACGGCCGACTCGGCCGCCCCATTGTGCGCCGCTGCGATGATGTCTTTGATCTGGTCCACGAGGAAATCCACGCGCATGGGCTGTCCGCGATAGACGTTGATGCGGTGGATGTGACGGGGGAACTGGGCGAGCAACAGGTTGGCAAACTGCCCGCTGTAGTTCACCTCTGGCACGATGACAATTCGCTTTTCGGCCATGAAGTCCGCCACCTGAGGGTGCGGAAGTGGGTAGACCATGCGCGGGACCAGCAAGTCGGCCTGGACGCCGGCACTCGCCAGACGATCCAGCGCCTCGATGGCCGTGCCGGCCGTGGACCCCCAGGTCACGATCCCTACGTCCGCCGCCGGGTCACCGTAGCGCACCGGCTCCGGAGCGTCGGTGACGGAACGTTCCATCTTCCGGAAGCGTTTCTGCGTCATCAGCATGTGAGTTTGCTGATCCCACCGGCCACGGCCCTTCTCGTTGTGCTCCAAGCCCATCGCCACGTACTGCCCGCCCGGCGTGCCCGGTAGCGACATAGGCGATACGCCGGAGTCGGTAAGCTTGTAAGGCAAATAGCCGCTGTCGTCTAGCTCCTCCGGCAGCGGAATCTGATCGGTCGCTTGGCCGTTGGCGCCGTTGGCCGACCAGGTTTCGCGCTCGGTGAGCTTCACCCGCGACAGGTCGGGGCGCTCGATACTCTCCGTGCGGACCGCGACGACGGTATCGGTCATCAGGATGACGGGCATTTGGTACTTCTCGCTCAGGTTGAACGCCTCGATAGCGAGCCAGAAGCAATCCTCGACCGAGGTGGCCGCCAGCACGATGCGCGGGACCTCGCCGTGCCCACCGAGCGCGGTGAGGTTGAGGTCGGCTTGCTCGTGGCGGGTAGGCATACCGGTCGAAGGCCCGACACGCTGCGCGTCCACGATGACGGCCGGCAACTCGGCCATCGTCGCCAGCCCCAGCGCCTCGACCAT
Source organism: Chloroflexota bacterium (assembly GCA_022826725.1). Lineage (GTDB taxonomy): Bacteria > Chloroflexota > UBA11872 > UBA12225 > JAJDUF01 > JAJDUF01. The sequence continues at coordinate 50,589 of JAJDUF010000012.1, read as the reverse complement.
CAGCGAGAGGCCGGGGCCGCTGGTCGTGGTCATCGCACGTGCCCCGGCATAGGAAGCCCCGAGCAGCATGTTGACCGCAGCGATCTCGTCCTCGGCTTGGACGACGTGTCCGCCCTGCTGGGGCAGCCAGGCCGCCAGGTACTCCATCACGTCGGAAGCGGGGGTGATCGGGTAACCGGCAAAGAACTGCACGCCACCGGCAATCGCGCCGAGGCCCGTGGCCTGGTTACCGGAGACGTGGATGGTGTTCTGCTGCTCCGCAGCCGGCGCGAGGACAAACGGCGCGGTCCCGTTGACTTGCTCGTGTACATAGGCGATGCCGGCGTCGAGGGCCTTGTAGTTCGTCTCGACGACCGCCTCACCCTTCCGTAGCCACAGCTTGCGGATGACCTGCTTGAGGTGATCCGTCTCCAGCCCGAACAGTGTCGCCATCCCCCCAACGGCAACCACGTTCTTGACAATGGGCATCCGTAGCTCTTTGGCCGCGATGCTGCCCATGGGGAAGGCCAGCGTTTGGAAGTGGCTCGCCTGGCCCGGGTCGAGGGTCACGCGGTCGGGATCATAGATCAACATGCCGCCGTCGCGCAGCTCGGCGATGTAGGCGTCGTAGGCCTCCTGGTTGAAGGCCAGCAGCACGTCGGGGGCGTCGCCGCGGGTATAGATCGGATGGGTGCTGAGACGTATCTGAAAGAATGAAACGCCACCCTTGATTTCGGCCGGTGGTGAGAAGTCGGTGATGATACGATACCCGGCCCTGGCGGCAGCCTGAATGATAAGCTCGCCCGGGCTTTTGATCCCCTCGCCGGCCTCGCCGGCGAAGCGAATGACAAGATCGCTTCGTCGGACGCCCCCGGCGTCGTCGGTCTGTGCCCCACTCATGTTCTTGCGCTCCTCCTCGATGAACGGTGTGCTGCGGGTCGTCAGTGCGATGATGCGGCCCGCGCCAATTGGTGTTCAGCCTTTGGTCTCCCCATTCGCCGGACTGGCTGCGATGCCAGTCGCGCCGACGTGTTGGACAGCCTGCTGTCCGGTGCCCCAGTGCCGTGCGGTCCGGGCTTGGACGCGCGGACGCGGATGGTCGTCCTTGTGCTCGCCCGCTTGGCGAGGCGTATAGCCCAGCCGGGCAGAGATCTGCTCGGCGGTGTCCTTGACCAATCGCGCCGCCTTTTCCAGTTGAACCGGGTGCAGGCGGAAGGTTGGTCCCGAGATGGTGATGCTGGCGACGATCTCCCGGTGATAGTCGTAGACCGGCGCCCCCACGGCGGTGAGGCCCGGCTCGTATTCCTCGGCGACGATGACGTAGCCGCGGGCGAGCATCTCTTGCAGCTCGCGTCGCAACTGCTCCGGCGAGACTACCGTCCGCTCGGTGTAAGCCGGGAGTGGCTGCCGTAGCCACCGCTCAAGCTGCTCCGCTGGTAACGACGCCAGCAGCGGCTTACCGCCGGCGGAGGCATGGAGCGGCAAGCGGCGCCCGATCCAGCCGAGGTCCTTGACAGGATGCGGTCCGGCGACCTGGTCTATGTTGACGGCTTCATCCCCGTCGAGGACCGACAGCGTAGCCGTTTCCTCGGACTGTTCCGCGAGGTTGACGAGATAGGGCCGCGCGGCCGAGCTGAGATCGAGCTGCGTGACCGCCAGCCCGGCGAGGGAGGCGAGCTGGAGACCGAGCCGGTAGCGCCGCGTATCGGAGACCTGCTCGACGAAGCCGCCACGTTCGAGCGTGCCGAGCAGCCGCGAGACCGTGCTCTTGTGCAGGCCGAGCCGCCTACTGGCCTCGGTCACGCCAAGCTCCGGCCCACTGAGGCCGAATTCCTTGAGCAGGAGCATTGCTCGCTCGACGGACTGAATACTGCCGGAAGGGCTCCGTCGCGGCGGAGCTTCGACTTCGGCAGTTCCGCCGGAAGCTGTGTCGGTTTGCACCGTCAGGTCCACCCTTGCACCAGGCGCATTGTTGCGTAAGAAGCAACACCGTTTCGTATAGTAGCTATTAGCGTAGAGTCTACTCTGGCGGCTCGCTACGTGTCAAGGTATCCAGAGCGGGTACTGCGTTGATATGCCGCCATTCCGTCATTCCGGTCCCCCTATGGCCCCCGGCGGGGCGGAGGACGGTCTCTTCCCTCCCCTGGAGTTGGCTCCGGAGGCGGGCTAGGGTGGCGGCCGGCTCAACGGGATTGCCCGTTGTGGTCGCTGGCGGCCGCAGGCGCTGTGGGGTGCGTCGAATGGGTCGGCGGCAGGTCCGGCGCGTCGGTGGAGACCGCCTCGCCATGCTCCCAGTCGGCGACCTCACCATCCTCGTCTTCGTCGGGTGATCCGGCGGCCAACCACGCGGACACGGCAGCACCGCCGACAACCAAGATGCCGATGAGCGCCAGCAGCCCATAGTCAATGATGAGGTCTGCTGTGCCCGTGATGCCGAAGTGTGCGCTTGCAGACATGGGCGCGAGGGCGGCGACACCCCCCCCGACTATACTGGCGAGTCTCGACAAACAACGGCGTGCCCGGTGTTGTCCCATCTCCAGATTCTACGAGCCGGTAGCACGGCCTGTCGAGGTCTCGAGGTGCCACTGCTTCGGCCCGCTGCGTGCCGAAGAGTGCGATCGTACGGCGATACCTGGTGACCGCCTCCTGCTGCCCACCGCCTGATTAAGTTGGCAATCTCTATCTAGGGGAGGGGCCGGGAGTAAGGTCCAAACCACTTCCCAACGAAAAACCGACGCTTATGAGGGACCCAGAGGTAGCAGACCAAGAACCCACCCTCCGGCTTTCGCCGAAATGACGGCTGGCACGCATCTCTGGCAGCATCTTTAATGTAAGGTAGTCAGGAGGGACCGATGGCAATGGGCTGGCTGGGACCGCGCCGCTACGATTGGATCATCGAGGGCAAGCTAGCCGCCAGCAGCTACCCGCGCGACGACGACCATTTACGCGCCCTTCATACGGCCGGCGTGCGTGCCCTAGTGACGCTGCACGAGCGGCCCGTGGACCAAGAAAAGCTCGACGCGCTCGGCATAGCAGCCCGGCACTACCCGGTCCAAGACTTCGCAGCCCCATCGCTGGATCAGATCGAGGCGGCCATTGCGTTCATCGAGCGCAAGCTGGCCGCCGGAGAAGGCATCGCCGTCCATTGTGCCGCCGGTCGAGGACGCACCGGCACAGTCATCGCCTGCTATCTAGTCCACCAAGGGTACACGCCAGCCGAGGCCATTGCCCACGTGCGCTCCCGGCGGCCCGGCTCGGTCGAAACCGGCGAGCAGCAGGCCATCGTCTACACCTACGCCCGCCACCGGCAACAGCAGCCGAGCAGATAAGGTGCTTGGCCGAAGGAGCCAGGCTTTGCCTTAACTAAGGACAAGCCCTACCCAAAGCGTAATCCCCGGTCGGTATCATTACTAATTACCCATGAGCCGGCCGTCAACTCCGCACCTGCGGCCTCTGGGTCGCTCCTCACCATACATAGCTGCGGTTACTCTATGGTCAAGCTGGTGTACGGATGCGTCCGTTGATCTCCCCCAGGTGCATCCTGTTGCTGGGGCTGCTCCTAGTTACGCTGACTATCGGCACGCCGGTGGCCCAGGCCACCACGCCAGGCCTCCTCATCACCGAGGTCCAGGCCGCGAATACGCGCACCGTGGCCGACGACCAGGGCAGCTATTCCGACTGGATCGAGTTGCACAACCCCACCGACACGCCCATCTCCCTCGCCGGTTACACCCTCACCGACGATCCCGCCCAGCCGGCCAAGTGGTCGTTGCCGGCCAGCACCCTGGCACCAGGCGCCTTTCTGGTGGTCTGGGCCTCCGGCTTGGACCAGGCACCGAATGATTGGCACACGAGCTTCCGGCTGAACCGCGCCGGAGAATACGTGGGCCTGTTCGGCCCGGATGGTCAGCTGGTGGACACGGTGACGTTCGGCCCGCAGTTGACGGATGTCTCGCTGGGACGGCTGGCGGGTTCCAACCGGTGGGTGGCTTTCCCCACCCCCACCCCCGGGGCCGCAAATACGACTCGCCCGCAAGCAGTACCAGGTGCTCCGCAAGTGCTAGTCACGCCCGCCAGTGGGCGCTTTGCCGGCCCGGTGACGGTGCAACTGGAGGCACCGGTCGGCAGCGCTACGGTGTACTACACGCTGGATGGGGCCGATCCGACGGTAGATGGGCAAGCATACACAGCACCCCTGGCGGTAACGGAGACGGCGGTGCTGCGGGCGGTGGCCTTGGACGCGGGAGTGCCGGTGAGCGCCGTGACCACGGTGACGTATCTGCTGGGGGCAACGCGCGGGCTACCGGTGGTATCGCTGACAACGGACCCAGCCCACCTGTGGGACAAGCAGACCGGCATCTACGCCAACGCACAGCAGCGCGGCCGGGCATGGGAGCGGCCGGTCACGGTGCAAGGGCTGTCGCCGGAGGGGGCCGTGGGATTCAGTGTGGCTGCCGGGCTGCGTATCCACGGGAATATAAGCCGGAATACTCCTAAACAATCGTTCCGATTGTACTTCCGCGGAGAGTATGGACCACGCGAGTTGGAATATCCTCTGTTCGGGCCGGAGCCGGTGACTGGCCAAAGCCGCACGGATAGGGCCAGGTGTGGTGCGGCTTTGGCCGGTCAGGGCCAGACGTATGACCGGTTAGTGTTGCGGTCGGGGGCCCAGGACAGTTGGCAGTGCAGTCACTTTACATGGTGTCCCACCGCAGAGGTCGTGTATGTGCGAGATCAACTGGTCCGAGACCTGCATGGGGCGATGGGGCAAATAGCGGCGCAGGGGCGCTGGGTAGAGGTGTATCTCAACGGGGTGTACTGGGGATTGTACAACCTGACCGAGCGCATTGACGACGCCTTCTTGGCCACCCACTTCGACCATGACGACTGGGACGTGGTAGTTGCCAACACTGGGGAGGGGCCGGTTGAGAACGTGGCCTGGGAGGAATTTGCGGGTTGGCTGATTGAAGCGGACCTGAGCGAGGTGGCGCGGTACGAGCAGGCGGCACAACAGCTCGATATCGCGAGCTTTACCAGTTACGTCCTGCTGAACCTCTGGGCGCGGCAGAACGAGGACTGGCCGGAGGAGAACTGGATCATAGCACGCCCGCGGGAGGGGGCTGATCAGCGGTGGCGGTTCTTCGCCTGGGATGCCGAGGCGACGTTCATGGGCACGGAGCACACGTTCGAGCGTGTGGTGACTGGTGACACCCTGCTCGGGCAGGTGCTCGCCAGCTTGCTGCGAAACGCGCAGTACCGCGCCTACTTCGCCGCACAGGCCGCGCAGCATCTGGCCGGGGTGCTGGACACCGCAGCCGTGCGCGAACGTCTCGACGCGCTCGCCGCCGCGTTGCGTCCCGCCATGGCGGCGGAAGCGGCCCGCTGGCTGCCCGAGCCGGAGCCGGCGGTGGCAGTGGCACGGTGGGAAGCAGCGCTGCAACGGCTCTCGAATTCGCTGGCAGACAGTGCCCAGCGGCTGCGCCAGTTGAGCGACCCGGAGACGCTTCGGCAATTGCTCCCACCACGCGCGGCGCCGGAGGACTCAGCGCCACCACCACCACTGCCGCCAGGTACCCGGATTGCCCTCATAGTGGACCACCTTGCGGAGTTGACGCCGGGTGATGCCGCCATCGTGGCTCATCTGGCGGCGCGAGGTGCGATGGTCACCGTGATCGAGGCCAGCGATGGCAGCGCGCCTGATCCCACACAGGTCGCCGCGAGCCACGATCTGCTCTTGCTCAGCTCCAGTATCATCGCACTAGACGGGGCAGCGCGCTATGCCCAGACCACAACGCCACTGATCTTCTGGGAACCGTTCTTGCTGGAGCGGCACCCGCGGCTGTCGCCCCGAGGCGGTACACGTTCTCGGCAAACCGATATTCGGATTGTAGACATAGACCATCCGATCACTGCCGGGCTACCGGTTGACCAGCCACTGCGCGTGGCACGCTGGACCGATACGCTCAGTGTGGCCTGGCAGACCAGCGGCCCAGGCGTGCAGGTGCTCGCAAAGCATCTATTCCGCGGCAACTATGCGATCTTGGTAGCCGAGGCGGGGGCCGAATTGTCCAACGGGCAACGAGCACCGGCCCGGACTGTCTTCTGGTTCTGGCATCACGATACGTTTCGCCGGAGTACCGGCGAGGCGGTCCGCCTCTTCGACCGGGCAGTGGATTGGGCACTCGGCCTCTCCCCTGACGCTGGCGCTTGAGCGAGCAGAGCAGTGTGCGCCACCCCTCCATCCCGCACCTATATCCTGCTAGACTTGGACCGGGGTAGAATCGTCCGGCGATTCAGCGGGTGAAGGGAGCAGATGATGGCGCAGGTGACATGCACGCGCTGCGGACAGACCGGTGAGCAGCTACCGCGACCGCCGTTGGGCGGCGCACGCGGTCAGGTCATCCAAGCGCGCACCTGCACCGCGTGCTGGTCCGAGTGGCTCCAGACCTCGGCGAATCTCATCAACCACTATGGTCTGCAAGTAGCCGTGCCCGCGGATCGCCAGCAGTTGTACGTGGTGATGGCCGAGTTCCTAAAGCTGCCGGAAGTTGCTCCGACCCAGCCGGTAGACGCACCGGCCCTGGCCGATCCGACGGTGGAAGGTACTCCACCCGCGGCGCAGTGAGCGCTCGTCAGGGCCGCTCGAGGACGACCTGGAACCAGTTCCGCGGCACCGACGTTAGGCCCAGCCGGCGGAACGCGCGCCGGGCGCCCTCTTGCAGCGCCTCAGCCGCCCATTCCAACGGCACACCAGGGAGCACCGAGCGGACAAACCGACTGTAGGCGCTGATGTCCACCCAGCTTTCCAGCGGCATGTCCACCTGGGCCACTTCGTCAGCCACCACGCGAAAGCCCGTCTGGCGCGCGAGGTCGAGGTATTCGTCACGAGACATCAGGTCGGTGCCGGCGAGGGGACGTGGCGCCGAGGGATCGCGCTGTACGTCCGGGTGATCCTGCCGCAGTGCCCGCAGCGCCTGACGCATCCAGGCGACGTAAAAGTACTCCGATTCGGGCGGGCGGTGGTCCTTGGTGTAGGCCGAGTTGAACGCCAACCGGCCTTGTGGTTTGAGCGATTCGAAGATTGCCTGCAACCCCCTCGTCTTCTCTTCAACGAGGTGGATGGCATTGCAGAACAACACGCGATCAACCGGCGGTACCAACCGGTCGAGGTCCTCAGCGCGGCCGACCACCCAATTTACCGCGGCCGACGCCCCCTGCTCCAGCGATTTCGAGGCCTTCTCCAGCATCGCCGGCTCCGGATCCACCGCATATATCCGGCCACTGGCGCCCACCCCTCGTCGGTCGAGCAGCGCACGGGTGACCATGCCGGTCCCACAACCGAGATCAACCATGTCCTGCTCCGGAGATATCCCCACGAGATCGAGCAGTCGGTTGAGCGCTGGAAGTTGAAAGGTGAGGTTAGCGAAATCTTCGTATTCGCGCAGTGCCGGCTTCCGCGCCTCGTCCAATGAGGCGTCAACGCTTGGTCGAGCCGGACCGGTTGTTACCTCTGCAGCCGTCATTGTCCTTGCCTCCCGGCACGGTGCCGTGCGGCTAATACCATCAGCCACGCTGTCTCTCACGGTTTCCTAGCCTATTTACCGAGCCATTGTACCACTCTACCACCGTACCGCCAACCAAGCGTGTGCGGCACAACCCCGTCCAGCACCGATTCGCTTTCGTCCAAGGCCGGCACTCCGACCGCATGGCCCCTCCCATTGACCACATAACCGGATTAGGACCGGACCTACCGACGGCTTCATCCGTTTAGCCCTGAGGGCTAGGCGTAGGCGGCAGCAGCCGCCTCATTCTGTCGGCCGCTCGTTGTGGAGTACATACCGGGACTTCAGCCAGCGATGAGACAGCGGAAACTAGGCCTCTTGTGGACCATCGGGCGGTGCCTCTTGGCGCTTGCACTGCTCGTGTCCACCGGGGCTATCGCCGGACAGCACGCGCCGGCCTCGGCAACGACGAATGATTTAATCACCCTCACCGGCCAAACCCGCAATCTCGTGTTCGTCGGCCGCGGGTTCGGGCACGGCGTCGGCCTGTGTCAATGGGGCGCCCGGGGCCGCGCTATCGCCGGCCAAAACGCGGAGGCGATACTCGCAGCCTACTATACGGGCACGACCGTCACACCGGCTATCCCGCGCGAAACGACCGTCCGCGTCCGCGTCCACCGCGCGCTGCCCCAGGAGGCGCGCATCTACGCCCGCCATGGCGCCTGGCGCATCGAAGGGCTGAATGGCGTCTTCCCGCCGAACGGGTATCTCCAGGTCCGTCTGAGTAGCGGTCAGCCGCCCCAGGTATCCGTACATGCCCCGGAGGGGCACCCGTTGGCGGGGCCGGGCTTGGGGTTGCCCATCACCCTCCATCCGGGTGACCCCAATGCACGGTTTCAACTGGCCTACCCGCAGCCAGCCCCGACCACCTATCGGGGGAGCATCAGTCTGGTACCAAGCGGAACCGGCGTGCAGACCATTAATACGGTCGGGATTGACGACTATTTGCGGGGTGTCGTCGCCGCCGAAATGCCCTCCGGCTGGCCCCACGAAGCCCTTCGCGCCCAACTCATCACCTCGCGCTCCTATGCCTTTGCGATTTCCCGCACCACCGGGAGACGCGCATTTGACTTCTACGCCACCCAAACCTCGCAAGTGTACCGCGGCACTGCTTATGAGCAGCCGCACGTCAACACCCTAATTGACCAGACCCCGGAGCTAGCCATCACACTGAACGGGCAGGTCGTTGCCGGCTATTACTCCTCCACCTGTGCGGGCTGGACCGAGAATAACGAAGATATCTGGTCCGGCACCGGCCCCTTGTCGTACCTGCGGGCGATCCGCGACGTTGATGTGCTCGGTCAGGCCTATGACGCCGCTTCACCGTATGCGACCTGGGAAGTTGGCCCGCTTTCCATCCCGCAGCTTGAGGCCACGCTCAACGCCGACCAGGATACGCGGGTCGGCCAGCTCCGCAGCCTGGACCTCTCGCGCCGCACGCAGTCCGGGCGACTCACGCACGTTACGGTGACCGGGAGTGACGCCACGCTCACGGTACGCGCCAGCACCTTCCTCAACTCCATCGCCAACTACGGGCCGGACGGCGCGGACCGGCTCTGGAGCGCCAACTTCGCGGTGCAGTGGACCTATGCACCGGCCGTGCAGGGCGGCAGCGTCCAAGCAATCCAGCCGGCACCAGCACCGCCAACGCCGCAGTACGATCTCTCCCGCACCAATCCCATCCCGCAGAACCCGGCGCTCGGCGGCCGCTATTTCTCGGAGACCGGGCACCACGTCACCGGCAATTTCCTCACCTTCTTCGACCAGCGCGGTGGCATTGAAATCTTCGGCTATCCGCGCACCGAGGCCTTCAACGAAGACGGCCTCACCGTGCAATACTTCCAGCGGGCACGCTTCGAGTTGCACACCGATAAGCTCGGCACCCCCTACGAAGTGCAGCTCACGCTGATCGGCGACATCCTCACCAAGGAGCGCGGCGCAGTGTTCCCCAAGGCCGAGCCGCACCCGAATACCGCCAGCTACCATTACTTCCCACAAACCGGCTATGCCGTGCTCCATGGCTTCAAGCGCTTCTTCGACGAGCGCGACGGGCTGACTATCCTCGGCTACCCGATCTCCAACGAGCTACAAGAAGGCGGGATCGCCGTCCAGTACTTCCAACGCGGCCGGCTCGAATATCATCCCGACCGCAGCCCGCAAGTTTCGCTCGGACTGCTGGGCGACGAGTGGCTGCGGGCCAAGCGCTGGCTCCAATAGCCGGAATGACAGGGCCAGGCCGGGGCAGTGCCGCCGCCCCCTACCACAGCGGGCTGACTAGGGTAGGTACGGGTCAAGCCGTAGGGGCGCAACATGTTGCGCCCGTCCCCCCACAGTGCGGGGGGACCATAGGGGGCCACTCACCCGCACAACGGGAGGTTTTTCGGTACGGAGTTGCCCGCCTCCGCCCCGACGACAAACTCCCATCCTGTCCATCCTGTCCATCCATGCAAATACCTACCCCTGTGAGGCCACAGCGGGTGGACCATAGGAGGGCAGCCCTCCCCTTCTCAGTAGCCAATCGAAGCGCCACCACCAGACAGGACGGATGCCGTCTGGTACCGTTAGGCCGGCGAGGAGGATTGAGCCAATGCTGACATCCGAACAGATTGCCTTTTTCAACGAGAACAGCTACCTGCGCCTAGAGCAGGTGTTCTCACCGGACGAGGTCGCATCGCTGGACCGCGAGTTGAGCTACATCATGGAGACGTTCATCGTCCCCACCAAGGGCTGGACCGGGCCGTGGCGCAAAGACAAGCAATACCTCACCGAGGAAGAAGAGGAGAAATCCCTGCTCTCCGCCACCCATGAGCTTCAGCACTACTCGCCGGCCTGGGGACACGCGATCTACAACCCGCGGCTCGTCGGCGCCGTGGCCGACTTGATCGGCCCCGAAGTCGAGCTACACCACGTCACGCTCCACGCCAAGGGGCCGGAATTCGGGACACCGTTCCCCATGCACCAGGATTACCCGTTCTATCCCCACCAGGACGGCCGGTTTATTGACGCCATCGTGCATGTGGACGCAGCCACCGAGGAGAACGGCTGCCTGAAGTTCCTGCGCGGCAGTCACCAACTCGGCGCACTGGAGCACCTCCGCAACGGCTCACCCCATCTGCCCACGGACCAGTACCGCATCGAAGATGCAGTTTCGTGCCCCGCCAACACCGGCGATGTTGTCCTGTTCAGCATCCACACCATCCATGGGTCGGGCCTCAACCGGACCAAGCAGTGGCGCCGGGTCGTGCGCCTGGGCTACCGCAATCCGCGCAATCGGCAACTCAGTGGCCAGGCTCACGGCCGACCGGGCCTGATGGTCGCGGGACTGCGCCCGCAGGTCGAAGGCGTGGAAATCGAGCCTTACGGCCTCTGGCGCCCCCCACCGGTCGAGGCCGAGACCTCGTCACCGCAGTAGGGCAGTAGGGCGCATCGCAGCCGACGACGGCAAGCTGGCCCCGCCACTGTTGGCCGCATAGAGGCTCGGCGCTACCAATGAAGCAGCGAGTCTACGAGATCGTCGAGGAGGCCGCGCCCGGCAATCGGGCCAGCCAGGCCTTCGACATATTCATCATCTCGCTAATCGCCCTAAACGCCGTAGCCTTGATCGTAGGAACCGTCGAGGAAATCCACCAAGTCTCACCGCAGGCCTTTCGAACCTTCGAGATCATATCCGTAGCCATCTTCACGGTGGAGTACCTACTACGAGTCTGGGCCTGTACCGCCGATCCGAGATACGCCCATCCCGTATTCGGGCGCTTGCGGTTTATCGTCTCGCCCATAGCACTCATTGACCTACTGGCGATCTTGCCCTTCTACATGGTGCTCTTCGTCAATTTGCATGGCTTGGACCTGCGTTTCTTGCGGGCAGTACGTCTCCTCGCCCGAGTCGCCCGACTGGGCCGCTATTTCTCGGGGTTACATACTTTGGCCCGAGTCGTACACGCCAAACGCAGTGAGCTGCTCACCGTGATAATGGTCTTGTCAATACTACTGTTGATGACATCATCACTGATTTTCTTTGCCGAAAGGGAAGCCCAACCGGACAAGTTTGCCAACATTCCCCAAGCCATGTGGTGGAGTGTCATCACCCTTACCACCGTAGGCTACGGAGACGTGTATCCGGTCACCGTCGCGGGACGCCTGCTCGCCGGACTGATAGCGATAGTGGGAATCGGATTGTTCGCCCTACCCGCAGGTATTCTGGGGTCCGGCTTCGTGGATGAACTGAGAAGGAGCACGGACCCACCAAGGATATGTCCCCATTGCCACAAGGAAATCCACGAATAGCCCTCGTTTCGGCGGCATGATAGCCGGCCAGATACGAGTCTACATCGGCCCGAAGAACGTTGTGCTCCACTATGCTGCCTCCGGCGGGTCGGCTTTCCCGCTCAGTTGGGAGCGACGCATAGCACGCCCCTAGGCTGACCGCTGACCGCTGATAGCTCGATCTCACCGATAGCGTGCCGCCTGCTTCTCGTACAGGTCGGCGTACAGCCCACCACGGGCCATCAGTGTGTCGTGACTGCCTTCCTCCACCAGGCGGCCCCGGCCGAGGACGAGAATTCGGTCGGCCATGCGGACCGTCGAGAAGCGGTGACTGATGAGCAGCGTCGTCCGTCCTTGCGTCAACTCACGAAACCGCAGGTACACGTCGTACTCGGCCTGGGCGTCCAGCGCCGCGGTCGGCTCATCGAGGATTTGGAATTGCACTTCTCGGAAGAAGGCGCGAGCCAGTGCTACCTTCTGCCACTCGCCGATGGACAATTCCATCCCGTCCTCGAACTCGCGGCCTAGCTGCGTGTCATAGCCGCGCGGGAGTCGCTCAATCACCTCGTCGGCCCCGGACTGCGCCGCTGCCGCCGCGATTGCCTCGTCATCATCGCGCCGGTTCACCGCCGCCAAGCCGATATTCTCGCCGGCGGTGAAGTGATACCGGGCGTAATCCTGGAAGATGACCGTCGTGTGCCGCCGCACGTCGCGCAGGTCATACTCACGCAGATCGTGACCATCGAGCAGAATCCGACCCTCGGTCGGGTCATAGAGCCGGCAGAGCAGCTTGACGAGCGTAGTTTTGCCGGCGCCATTGTGACCGACCAGGGCGACGGTTTCACCGGGACGAATCCGTAGGCTCACCTGCCGGAGCACCGGCTGCTCGGTCCCCGGGTACCGGAAGGTCACGTTCCGCAGCTCCAACCCCTCCTGCCACGGCGCCGGCAACTCCCGCCCATCGGCTACCGGCTGCATCGGCGACTCCAGATCGAGAAACTCCAGGATGTTCGATACGTGCAACTGTGCGGTATAGAGCGTCCCCGCCGTTTGCAGCATATTGGATGCCGTGCCTTGGAGGAAGAAGATCGCGCTGAAATACAGCACCACATCGCCGATACCGACGGCGCCCTGAATCGCTTGCCACACCGCGTAGCAGAGCACCGCGCCGATACATAACGAGGTGATCGCGGAGAGCGGTACTTGCACTCGGCCATGCCTCCGCCGGAAGGTTTCGATCTCCGATAGCATCCCACCGAATATCCGCCGATACTGGGCAATGAAATGACCTCCCAGGTCGAAGAGCCTGATTTCCTTGGCGGCCGGCTCTGTCGTGAGTAGTTGATAGTAATAATCCAGGCGCCGGACTCCGGGCGCTTGACTACGGTAGACGCTCCAGGCCCCGAACCCGTACCGCAGCTTCGCGATGTAGGTCGGGGCGGTGCTCAACAGCACCAAGACCGCCGCGAGCGGGTGGAGCAGGCTCAAGACGCCCAAGAAGGTCAAGAAGATGACAAACTGCGAGCACATATGAATGGTCTGCATGAACAGCCGCTGGGTCCAGGGCATACCTTGGCGGGCGTTCTCCAGCTTGTTGTAGAAGGATGGAGACTCGAAGAGAGCCAAGTCGCACATCGCCGTCGCCTGCGTCATGATGCGGGTGTGCAGGTAGTAGCGGAGCCGATCAATCTGGCCCCACACGACGACTTCCTGGACATAGCCAGCCCCATTGCTCACCAGATGGATGAGCGTGAACACGACCACCACCAGCAAGGCCATGGTCGACTGGTTAGTGACGAGGGCTTCCACCAAGAACTTGGAGGCCCAGGCGTTTGCCGGCGCCGACAGCGAGTAGACCAGATTGATCACCAGCAACGCCGCCGCCCGCCCCGGCGTGGCAGCGACGACCAGCCGGAGACTGCGCGGTAGTCCCCGATAGACGCCGAACGCCTGCCGCACCTGTGCCAGGAGTCGGGCCACCCGGCCGGAGCGCCGCACCGGCCGGCCGCCTTGGTCCCCCACCGTGCCCCCCATCTCTCCGCGGCACCGGCTACGTCCCCAGTCGCCGGACCTCGCCCCTGCGACCGGACGTGAAATAGAACACCATTGATCGGTTTAATCGCCAGCAGTATACGACAATGAGTTGTGTACGGCAATAAGGGGAAGCCGGGAACGGCACGCTACGCTGGCGCGGCCAGTTCAGGGCTGGCCAGCAGTAGGCTTTGCAGGTGCCTGCGTGCGGCCGCAAGATCAAGCGGGACGCCCGGTGGTGGGCAGGGCAGACTTTCCTGCTTTGCTAACCAAACGTCAAAGGGAGCGATGACAACGCTAAGAGGCTGGCCCGTCTCGGCGTCCAGGCGCAGATAGATGTCCCAATAACGGTCCAGCTCCAGCCAAGGCAGCTGCGCCTCGCGGCCGGCGCCGCCCGGCAGCACCACGTTCATCTCGCCGACCTCGGCGTTGTAATCCCACGTCGCCCGGGGCAGCCGGGCAATGATCTGCTCGGCAAGGCTGGCAACAGCGGTGTCGGCACTCATGCGCTCCGCCTCCATCGCAATTGTACCCGGTATTTGGGGCCGGGTAGGAAATAGGCCGTCTGCACGTAGCCGACCGTGTTGCCTCCAGGACCATCCGGCAGCCACTTGACGGAGACCTTGAGCCAATGGCCGATAAAGTGGTCCTCTGCCGGGGCTGGCACCATGTAGTCCACGACCATGCCAGCAGGATTGGCAAGCCGTTCCGTTCCCTCCAGATCGTCGTAGATCGCCTGGGGATAGCGGATGGCAGCACGCACCATGGCCTCATACGGGGCCAACTCTCGGTGTCGGGCAAGGACATGCTGCCACTCCGCTTCCCCGCAGTGGATGGGCTGGCCTAGCGGATCGGTCTCGGTCCAGCGCCAGCGCTCAGGCTCGGCCATCGTGGGGATACCAAGTGCAACTGCTACGCGCCGAGGAGTTGGGTAACGGCGCGGTTCAGAAAGGTCCAGTAGAGGGCGGTAGGAGCACCGCCGGTCGGGTCCGGCCGGATTCCGAAGTACATGCGGCTGCCGTTGCTGGTCCAGACGGCCTGCTCCTGCCCCCGCTCGTCCAGCGCCGCCAGCACCGTTCCCGCAGCGACAATCGGTACCCGCTCCAACGGCGTCACCGCCACCGCCTGGACCCCGGCCAAATCCTGCACCAACGCCACGCCGGGCACCACCTGCACCACTATCCCGGGGACGCTGTGGCCAGGGTCGGCCGGATCGGGATGCTCCCCCAAGCCCAGCGCGGGGACATAGAGCGGATTGGCGTTGAGGACGGGCACGGCGCTATTTTGGATACTTCCCAGCGTCTCCCGACTGAGCGTCGCCGGGAAGCCGATCACCACCAAGCCCACGTCGTTCAGCGCCAGCGCAGTGACTCGCGCCGGGCTAATCGGCACGACGTTGAACCCGTCCGCCGTGAGTCGGTCGAGCCACTGGCGAGTGCTCGCCGGCTCACCACCGTCAGACGGAGTGCCATCAATGCCATCCTGGAGATAGAGCACCCTGGCCGTGCGGCCGCGGGGATGCGTGACCGCCGACCGCCTCGGCGTCGCCTGGGCCTGGAACAGCGGATTGAGCACGCTTACGCGCAGCGCCGTCACCGTACCCGGGGCATTGCCGCGCACACCGGTCACCCGCACACGGTCGGCAATCCCGATCTGCTCATAGGTCAAGGGTTGACCATCGGGATCGGAGCTGATGACAGTGTCTGCGGAGAAGGCGACGATCACGGCGGTAGGGCCTTCGCGGACCGTTGCCACCCGCTCCGCGCGCCGGACTTCCGTCACCCGGCCGCTCACCTGCGTCTCCAGCACGCCGGTGGCCGGCGTCACGGCTGGCACAGCCGTCAGCCGGGGCGAGTCTGCTGCCGCCGGGGTAGCGGCGGTGGTCGGACCCGGCCCGCCAACCGCCAGCGTCCGCACTTGCGCCGTCGGGAGCGGCGAGAGCGACGTATCGGCCGTTGCGGCGGGTGCATCCGGCGCCGCCGGCTGCACGGCTACCGTAGGCAGTGGGGCAACGTCCGATTGCACCGGCAGCCGCGCCGGCAGGGCCTGTTGCTCCGACTGCCCCGACCGAACCAACTGGAAGAGCTGCGGCACCAGGAAGGCCAAGGCAATGAGAGTGACTACGGTGACAACCGCACCGAGGCTGGGCGGCCGCAACCCGGCCGGGAGCCAGGTACGCTTTTCACGCTCGATTTTCGCGAAGACATCGCGGCGCAGGCCCTGCGGAGGTCGTACCGAGTCCAAACTACGGAGTTGATCGTGGGAGGCCTTTTCCTGCCGATAATAGTCGCGGCACTCTCGGCACGCACGTACCTCGCGCTCGATCGCTGGGCGCAGCTCCGGCTCCAGCTCGTTGGCGATGTAGGCCGAAATCTGCCGGCGCCAGGAATCGCGCTCGCGCGCGTCGTGGCGGCTCACGTTGCGCTCCCGACCACCAAGACCTGCACCCTCCGCCGGAGCTTAGGTCGTGCAGCCCCCGTGGTCACCCACGCCCGTTCGCGGCCGTTCCTCCTCGAGCTTGGACCGCCGGGTGACATGCCCAAACCGCACCCACCGCGGGGACGCTGGTGGGGCAATCCAGGCGCATCATCACTCCTTCACCTGCCCAGGTTGCCGTTCAACCGTCTTGAAGACTTGCCGGAACTCCTCCCGGGCGCGGAACAGCAGCGACTTGACGGCAGCACGTGTCGTCCCGAGCACCTGGGCGATCTCGTCGTAAGACAAGCCCTGATACTCACGTAAGAGGATGCATAGCCGGTACTTGGGGTTCAGGCGGTCCAGAATGTACTGGACCTCCTCCCTGTTTTCACGATTCACTACGTCGCGCTCGGGGCTTTCCTTAGCTACCGGATGAAAGACGGACACAAAGTTGTCCCACGATTGCCACTTGATGAGCTTGCGATGCCGCAGTTCGTCCAGGCAGACATTCGTCGCAATCCGGTACAGCCATGCCCCCACGCGCAGGTCGTCGGAAGTCCGCGACAGCGCCCGCCACGCCTTCAGGAACGTGTCCTGGGTCAGGTCGGAGGCATCCTCCGGGTTGCCCATCATCCGAAAGACGTAGTTGTAGATCGCCGCGTGGTACTGGTTGAAGATCACCTCGAAGGCGGCCTCATCCCCAGCCTGTGCGCGAGCAACCAAAGCGGCGTTTGCCACTGCCACTGCCATGGCGGACTCCTCCCTCTCTACCGTTTTCAACGGGGCAGACGCGCGTGAGTTGCCCGGTGTGGCTGCCAACAGCGTCGAACTCAAGATGTTCCCCTCTACCGCTATCGCTATCGCTATCCGCGGTTGATCCGTTCGGCGGCCGCCATACAGCGCAGCCACGCCCGGCCATGCAACAGGCGGCCGGCAAAGAGCGACTTGGGATGTTGCGCCTGGGATATGGAGGTGTCGAGCGAGTGGCGAGACACAAGGGCATGCCACCAGCACCCGCACCTCGGTCTACAAGCCAGCCGCCGCTCGCGCTGGAGGAATGCTTGAGGAAGATGATCGCTCTGAGCGGCCGCTCTCACCCACGAATCACTGAGTGAAGGACAGCTATGGTAGCAGGGCGGCCACCGGGGCGGCCACTCCGTTCCCGGACTGCTCGCCGACCGGCCGCTCCGGCGGAATCTGGGGATAGCGGAAAATCTTGCCCTGGTAGTTCCGCAGCACCACCTCGTCGTCGTTCATTTCCACGACGTACTCGGGCAGGAGCGGTATTTTCCCGCCGCCGCCAGGCGCGTCAATCACGAAGTGCGGCACCGCCAGACCCGACGTCCAGCCGCGCAGCGCCTTGATGATCTCCAGCCCCTTTTCCACGCGCGTCCGAAAGTAGTTGGTACCCCGCGTGAGGTCGGCCTGGTAGATGTAGTACGGCCGCACGCGAATCCGCAGCAGCTTCTGCACCAGCTCCTTCATCACCGCCGGGTCGTCGTTCACGCCGTCCATCAGCACGGTCTGACAGCCAATCGGCACCCCCGCATCGGCCAGGCGGGCACACGCCAAGGCCGCCTCCGGCGTGACCTCGCGGGGATGGTTGAAATGCGTGTTGACATAAATGGGATGATACTGCCGGATAATCTCACACATCTCCGGCGTCACGCGCTGCGGCAGCGCACACGGCACTCGACTGCCGATGCGGATGACCTCGACGTGCGGGATCGCGCGTAGCTCCTTGAGAATCCAGTCAATCATGTGGTCCGGCAGCATCATCGGATCACCGCCGGACACGATGATGTCCCGGATCTCCGGGGTCCGGCGAATGTAGTCTATGCCCAGTTGCAGGGTCTCTTTGTTCCACCAACCGGGATGGCTCACCTTCCGCTTGCGCGTGCAAAAACGGCAGTAAATTGGGCATTGGTGGTTGACCAGAAACAGCACCCGGTCGGGATAACGATGGGTGATGTTCGGTACCGGGCTATCGCCCTCCTCGTTCAGCGGGTCCTCCGGACTCGACAGGTCATCGAGCAGCTCGCGCTCATCGGGAATGACCTGCTTCCAGATCGCATCGCCCGGCTCCTCGATCAGACTCAGGTAGTACGCATTGACCCTGATCTCGAAATCCTCGGCAATCCTATCGCCAAGGTCCTTGTCAATACCGAACCGCTCGAAGAGCTGCTGCGAGTTATTGACTCCGTCCCGGAGTAGCTGTTTCCACTCTTCCATAACCGCTACGGCCTCCCAACACCCCTATTATAGCGGGAATCTACCCCCTCCCACACGGAGAGAAGGTCCTGACTGGGGGTAGGTAAAGGTTAAGCCGTAGGGGCGCAACATGTTGCGCCCGTCCCCCCGCTGTGGCGGGGGGACCATAGGGGGGTCTCACCCACCCACCGCGCCAGGCGCCATCACGGCATCCACCATGCCGTGAATGACCTTCTTGTCTGGCGGACAGACCGTCACCAGCACACCCGCGAGGTGTACTTGATCGGCAACGACCAGGTAGTAGGGGTTGAGCCGCGCGCGGCCGCGCAGCAGCCGCAACTGATTGCGGGCAAAGTCGAAGTAGGGTACGGGCGAGCGCTCCATCCGATAGAAGTGCTGCAAGACGTAGCGCGTGCGCGGGAAGCTCGCCAGCGCCGTGTCCACCGCCGCTTCCCAGTCCTCCGCCGCCATGTCGTGGCCGACGGACACGCCGCGGCTGCCCCACGCCAGTTCGTCAAAGCCCGACGGCTTGAGCACCAGCTGCCGCCACTTCTGCGTCAGGCCACGCAGTTGATCCCACGACTGCACCGGCCGATCCGCAATCCGCAGGCCGGGGATCGTCGCCGCCGGCGGCAACGGCGCCGGGTCCAGCACCCACGTCTCCGGAATGACCTGCTCAAGTCGTCGCTGCACCTCGGCGCCCAACTGCTCGCGCCAGAAGTGTGCCAGGACCGGGTGGTGGAACAACGCAAACAGCAGCTTCTCTTCGAGATACGACTTCAACGGGGGCGTGATCGCGACGCGCCCCTTCTTGGCAGCGTACAGAATCAGTTCATACTTGGGGATATTCGGTAGATCGAACAGTTCGAAAAAACGGTACACGACCGAGACCGGCCGCCGGCCGCCCCCATACGGCACCTGCAAGTGCTCCTCGGTGAACACCACCTCCTCCGGGCGGACCGCCACGGCCGGCACGCCCAGATCATCCACCGCCGCGGCCAGCCACTGCATCTCCGGCCAATAGTCCGCCGACTCCTCGGAGACGACAATAGCGAGGATGCCGTCTTCCGGAGCGTCGCGAGCCGTCGCCGCCGCGTACTGTGCCATGGCCGCGAACCGCTCGACCATGCCGCGAGCGCCGCCCACCGGTTCGTACCCCAGAGCGGCATAGGCCTGCGCCAGGCTGGCCGTGAAGCCCATCCCACCGGGCACGGAATCCAGTTCCATGGCCTTCAAGCCCTGGTCGGTCAGAAACAGGTCGGGGCGAATGACCAGCGGCGTATGCCGCCGAAACCGGTTCATCCGGCCGTATAGCACGACCTGATCCGGCCGCCCGGCATCCAGATACCCGGTGACCCAGGCGGGCACACGACCACGCACGCTGGCCTGGTAGAGCCGATTGCACGCCTGATAGAACGCGAGCAGGTCCGCGCCCAGCCGCTCCAGCGTCTTCACCAGCTCCGGCGAAAGCCAGAACGGCTCTGGCGAAAGCCGCCACGGCGCGCGCTGACCGGGCAGCCGTGCCGGCCCCTCGACACGAAACAGGGCCGGGTCCGGGAGCAAGTCATCGAGCTGCAGACTGACCGCCGCTGCGTCGTCGTCCGCCCACCGCTGGGCGGGGCCATCCGGCACGGCCACCGGCGCCTCGGCGCTAACCTTCATCACAAGCTATTCGCTCTCTCCGGACGGTGCTCGGCAAGCAGGCTCCGTGGCTGCCCCGTCACTATAGCATCAGCCACCGGCCATCGGTTCCGCACAATAATCCTACGGAGTGCGGCGAGGTGCGGAGTGAGCGCGTCCACAGTACGTAAAGAGGCCGGTGACGACTCGGTGTGCTTTACATAATCCGGCGTAGTGGAGAAACTCCGGCGCCAGCTACGCAGCCGGCGCAACCGCATCCGCCTCGATCTCGATCAGCATCCCCGGCGCCATCAGGCGCGAGACCTCGACCATCGTCGTCGTTGGGTGCGCCTCGCCGAAGAACTCCCGATGGGCGCGACCGAACTCCGCCCACCGCTCGATGTCGGTCACGAACATGCGCGTCCGCACTATCGCCGTCCGATCACTGTCCAGCTTACGCAGCGCCCGCTCAATCAGCCCCAGGCAATGCCGCGCCTGCGCGTAGGCATCACCCGGCGCAAAAACGCCGCCATCCTCGGCAACCGGCGCCGTCCCGGTCACAAAGATCAGTTCACCCGCCCGCAGCGCCCGACAATACCCGACCTTGGCCTCCCACGGCGCATGGGAGTAGGTCCGCTCGAACTCCATCCCCTCACCTCCTCAGCCCACGTGAGCGCGTCGTGGCCCCGCCCCCGCCGTAGGGGCGCAACCTGTTGCGCCCGTCCCCCCGCCGCAGCGGGGGGCCCCTGGTAGGTCGGCAGGGTGGCCGCGAGGTCCGGCCCGTCCCCCCGCCATGCGGGGGGACCATAGGCGGGCTACTCACCCGCACAAGCGGGAATCCATCCCCTCTCTATCGCTCCCCGATGGAGAGATGACCAGCCAAAGGCGCACCACACCTGGCACTATCCGTGCGGCTTTGGCCAGTCAGTGGTCAGGTCCAATCCTCTCTACCGCTTACCCGCCCGCAGCGCCGCCGCCTGCTCGGCCGGCGACACGCTGTACTGGTCGAACGCCTCTTGGAGCGCCTCGACTTCATAGTGCGCGTAGATGCGCTTGGTCGTCTCCGGCGAGGCATGGCCGAGCAGGTCTTGGACCTGCTCCAGTCTGGCGCCGCGGTTGAGCAGCGTGCTGGCCTTGTGGTGCCGAAAATGGTGCGTGCTGACCGCCACGTTGACCGCCGCGCCGGCCGCTTTGGCCACCCGCCACACCGATAGGGGAGAGAGGCGCAAGTTCTCGCCGTCGCGCCGCGGCTGGCCCCGTCCCTTGTCGTGGCGCAAGAACAGCGGCACGTAGCGGTCCGCACGCTCGTCCAGATAGGCGCGGATGGCAGTCAGCGCCTCTTCACCGAAAAAGACGATCCGCTCCTTGTCGCCCTTGCCGGTGACGAGCGCCCGTCGCGCCCAGCCGTCCTCAACATCGGTCCGGTTGAGACCGGCCACTTCAGCGCGACGCAGGCCGGTCGAGAAGAGCGTATGCAGCAGCGCCCGGTCCCGCAGCACTTCCAGGCGCTTTCGCCGCGTCTGCGGCGTCGCCTCCGGCAACTGCAAGCCGTCCACGTATTCGAGAATGAGCGGAATGCCCCGGTCAATGCGTGGTGTGCGGTACGTCGAGCGACCCACCACGTCACTCAACTGTTGCCGCATCTGCTCATACGACAGCCCCGGCGCCAGCAGTTGCCGGCGGTCGAGGTACCGCATCAAGGCCCGTGCGCCAGCCAGATACGTGAGCACGGTTGCCCGCCGCTCCCGGCCGTGGTGCCGGAGTAGCCAGGCATAGAACTGCTCCAGGATGGTCGCCGGCAGTTGATTGACATAAATCTCATCGTCGCCAAACTCGCGGCGCAGGAACTCGGCCCAACGGCGCAGCCCGGTGCGGTACGTCGTCAGTGTGCGTGGCGAGCGCACTACCTGCGTTTGCAGAAAGGCGGCACAGGCAGCAGCAACGGTCACAGCACCGTCCACTGGCACCGGATCACCGGAAATCCGGCCGTTGAGCACAAGATCACGAGACATCGTAATTCCCCTGACGCGCCGCTACCTGTCCTAACCCGACACCGACACAGCCCCAGATGAAACCGTTGCAAAATCCGTCATTCCCGCGAAAGCGGCAATCCACACCGCTCCGCCCTGCTGACTGGGGTAGGTACGGGTGAAGCCGTAGGGGCGCAACATGTTGCGCCCCTCCCCCCGCAGTGCGGGGGACCATAGGGGGCCACGCAGCCGCACAACGGAAGGTACTTCGCGCCCAGGCGCTCGCCATTCCGGCGGCAGGTCCGCCGCGCCCTGGTTGATGGTCCTCACCGGCAGCGTGGATGCACGCCCCGGCTTCTCTCACACCTGGAACGACTCACAGCGCAGCGGCGACGCGGCGCGCGCACCACACGAGCAGCCAGTGGTCAGCAGCGGCCCAGTGGTCACAGTGGTCAGTGGTTTGGAAGAACGACCACAAGGCCTCCAGGAGACACGTCCAAGCCAACCGGATCACTCATTGCGAATGATAATCAGCATTAGCTTTCACAAAACGCTACACTGCGCCAGAACTCGATTCCTCAGCCCCTCCCCGCTCGCCGTCTGCGCCGCGCGCATCCAGACCGCGCACCAGCTCGCTCGGACAGCATCGCAGCGCCGCCGCCAGTCGTACCAGCAGACTCAGCTTCGGATTGGGAATGCCCCCGCGTTCCACCTGGTTCAGCGTGGCCCGCGGCACGCCGGCTGCACTCGCAAAGTCGGCCTGCCGGTCGTACCCCAGCGCCCGCCGCCGCTGCGCCACCCGCGCGCCGAGCGTGGCTCGCGGATCGGCATAGTCCCGACCGGCCACGCGCCACACCAGCGCCGCCAGTTCCACGTCCAGCGCCCGCGCCAACGCCGTGAGCGTCCGCACCGTCGGCTCGTGGCGCCCGGCTTCCAGCGCATTGACGTAGGGACGCGGAATCCCGGCCCGCGCCGCCAGCGCCGTTTGCGTCAACCCGCGCCCAACGCGGAGCCGCGCCAGCCGCGCTCCAAGCTGGGCCAGGCTTGGCGCTTCCGAGCCGGGTGCCGCTGCCCCCACCACCCCCACCCCACCCACTTGGGCTTCAGATTCGCGCGCTGGTTGCGAATTTGAAGCAGTCTGCTGCCCGGTCATCGCTCAACCACTTCCTCCAGGCACCGCAAAATCCCACCATCGCGCGTTGCTGGGCGTGCTCCTCAATGCTGTTCCGTAGATTATACACCGCCAACAGGCTGCAACCCCGCTCATACGGCCGTCGGCCCCACCTCAAGATGATACATCTGACACACCCGTTGACAGCCCGTGTGGCCGCGGGTATCATGGACCTGACAGCCCGATGTGGATAATCGGCTGTCGTTGTGGATAGGTGGGGCGACCTTCTATTCCATACATCCTACTCTCATCGCAGCACACCATCCACCAGGGTCGCCCACCCTATTCCCCGGCTGCACAGCACCCGCCAACAGCGGCATTGCCGCGCACACTGGCGGCGGCAAGCCGTAGGCGATCACATGACCGAGCCACCGCCCCTCTGCGACCCACCACCGGGCGGCGCGGCAGCCGCAATTGCCGCCACGCGCCGCGGCGTCGCTGGCGTCGGTGTGGGCTGGGTGGGGCTGGCCTGGTCATCCCGGGGTCTCGCCCTCATCAGCCCCTTGGCCGCCACCGCCGAGTCGGCGCGCCACTGGCTGGACGCCCTCAGCACCGGCCCCCGGCCGACGACTATCGAGTCCGCGACCGAGCCGGCCGCCGCCGCGCTGGCGGCCTATCTCGCCGGCGGGCCACTGCCCTACCGCGGCCCACTCGACCTCACCGGGCTGTCACCCTTCACACAGCGGGCGCTGACGGAGGTCCGGTACATTCCGCACGGCGAGACGCGCACCTACGGCTGGCTGGCCCGGCGCGTGGGCCGGCCCCAGGCGGCCCGCGCGGCCGGCCGAGCCATCGGCGCCAATCCGCTCGCCCCGCTCATCCCCTGCCACCGGGTTGTCGGCGCCAACGGCCGCCTCACCGGATACCGCTGGGGCATCGCCCTGAAACGCTGGCTCCTGGCCCTGGAAGGCATCCATCTCCCAGCCTAGCTGGGGTTCTCTCGGCCCTCTCTGGACCTCTTCCCGGAGCACGCTCCAGGGGAGGGAAGCGACCGTCCCCCCCGCCGCAGCGGGGGGACCATAGGGGGCAGTATTGCTCTGCTTATGTCAATCAACCGCCACCGGCAGTCCCCCAATACGGAAACCGCCCGCACGATCCGCCGTGCGCCTGGTATACTTGCCGGTGAAGAGAAGTGTGATCCGTTGATTGCGTGAGTCGCCTCAGGAAGATGGCGAAGGGCAGAAGGAGGCCCAGACAGCGTGACGCTGACGGTTGAGGAGAAGCAGGAGCTTATCAAGCCCTATCAACTCCACGAGAAGGACACCGGCTCATCGGAAGTGCAGGTCGCCGTGCTGACGGAGCGCATCCGGCAGCTCACCGAGCATCTCAATGTCCACAAGAAGGACAACGCCTCGAAGCATGGCCTGTTGAAGCTCGTCGGCCGCCGCCGCCGCCACTTGAAGTACCTACAGCGCAAGCACCCCGACCGCTACGATAGCGTCATTGCGCGGGCCGGGTTGCGGCGGTAGCGTGGCGTCGGCAGACAGCCCCCGTTTGTGGCTTGGGTTGGACCGGTTGTGCATCCCAGCCCCTCGCTGGCAGTGACAGTGGCACTCCATACGTCCGCGCCTGCCGCTACGCTCCGGCGTGCCGGCGTGCGGATCGGCGCAGCACTGACCCCTGTCCGCGAAAAGATGTCGCCGCGCGACACAAGCATTCGGCAGCCATCCACACCTTCTCTACGACTTCGTTCGTTGGGGACGGTCGCTCTAGGGTTGTTAGTTAGCACATGACTATGAGCATCATTCCAGGCCACCGGCCGGCCTATCGTGCCCGCTGGCACGCGCCGCAACGGCGCATCCCCCGAAGCGCCTGGCAAACTGCTGGTAGTCAAGTGTTAACTAATAATCTGCGCCTGCGACCGCTCCCTCCCCGGCGCGCTCCCTCGCACTACCCCCACTTCCGGCGGGTAGTGCCGCGGCGCGTCGCCACCACACCCACATATCTACCTAGGGAGGTAGTTCGATTATGGCTTTGCAGGCAACACAGGTATCGTGTGAGGTCGCCGGTCGTACCCTTACCATCGAAACCGGCAAACTAGCGGAACAAGCCGGGGGCGCCGTCACCGTCCGTTACGGTGACACCCTGATCCTGGCGACGGCCACCGCCTCGAAAGAGCCGCGCCCAGGCACCGACTTCTTTCCGCTCACGGTCGACTACGAACAGCGGCACTACGCCTCCGGCAAAATCCCGGGCGGGTATCCGCGCCGCGAGGGGCGGCCGAGTGATGATGTCATCCTCATGTGCCGCCTCACCGACCGCCCACTCCGACCGCTCTTCCCCAAGGGCTACCGCAACGACGTGCAGGTCATCGTCTACGTGCTCTCGGCCGACCTCGAAAACGCCCCCGATACGCTCGGTATTATCGGCGCCTCCACCGCGCTCATGATCTCCGATATTCCCTTTGCCGGTCCCATCGCCGCGGTACGGATGGGCTACGTAGACGGCCAGGTCGTCGCCAACCCCCTCACGACCGAGTTGGACGAAAAGAGCAAGCTGGACCTCGTCGTGGCCGGCACGGCCGATGCCATCATGATGGTCGAGGCCGGAGCCAACGAAGTCTCGGAGGCAGTCATCCTGGAGGCGCTCGAAGCGGCGCAGCAGGTCATCAAGGACATTGTGGCTGTCCAGCAGCAGCTTGCCGAGCAGGTCGGCAAGACCAAACAGCAGTTCGAGCCACCCACGATTGACCCCGAGGCCCGCGAGGCGGTCGAGACGGAGCTTCAGGATCGCCTGGCGGCCGTCCTTAACCAAAAGGACAAGGCCACCCGCGAAGAGGGGCTGGATCAACTATCACAAGAGATCGTCGGCAAGCTCGAACCGCAGCATCCCGCCGATCAGGTCGTGAGTTGCGTCGAACAGCACATCAAGCAAGCGGTACGCGCCCAGATCATCGAGCAGGACGTGCGCCCGGACGGGCGCGATTCCCGCACAATTCGACCCATCTCCATCGAGGCCGGCATCCTCCCACGCACACACGGCTCGGCGGTCTTCACTCGTGGTCAAACCCAGGCGCTCTCCGTCGTCACGCTCGGCTCACCCGGCGACGCGCAGCGCCTCGACGGACTGGCCTGGGAAGACGAGATCAAGCGGTACATGCACCACTACTTCTTCCCACCGTTCTCCACCGGTGAAGCCCGCTTCCTGCGCGGTCCGAGCCGTCGCGACATCGGCCACGGCCGCTTGGCCGAGCGAGCGATCCTCCCCATGCTGCCCTCCGAGGAGGAGTTCGGCTACACCATCCGCGTCGTCTCGGAAATCCTCTCCTCCAACGGCTCGACCTCGATGGCCTCCGTCTGCGGCAGCTCGCTGTCCCTCCTGGACGCCGGCGTGCCGCTCAAGCAGCCGGTCGCCGGCGTCGCCATGGGCCTCGTGCTTGGCGACGACGGCCAATACAAGGTGCTCTCCGACATTCAGGGCATGGAGGATTTCCTCGGCGACATGGACTTCAAGGTCGCCGGCACCACCGATGGCATCACCGCCCTCCAAATGGACATCAAGGTCACCGGCATTACGACCGAGATCATGCGCGAAGCGCTGGAGCAAGCACGGGAAGGGCGCCTGTTCATCCTGGACAAGATGCAGGAAGCCTTGCCGGAGCCAAGGTCGAAGCTCAGTTCGTATGCCCCGCGGATGATTACCGTCTCCATCAACCCCGAGAAGATCGGTGCGGTCATCGGACCCGGCGGCAAGACCATCCGCGGCCTCGAAGCACAGACCGGCGCCGACATCAACATTGACGACAAGGGACTCATCAGCATCCTCTCGCCCTCCGCCGAGGGCGCCGAACAGGCCGAGACGCTGATCCGCGATATGACGGCAGAGGTCGAGGTCGGCACCATTTACCTGAGCAAGGTCGTGCGCCTGATGAACTT
This sequence comes from Chloroflexota bacterium, assembly GCA_022826725.1. GTDB lineage: Bacteria > Chloroflexota > UBA11872 > UBA12225 > JAJDUF01 > JAJDUF01. Next base: position 23,489 of record JAJDUF010000012.1, on the reverse strand, counting down.
CGGCGCCTTCGCTGAGTTGCCCATGGGCACCGACGGCCTGATCCCGCTGGAAGAACTGGCCGAGCACCCGGTCAGCCGGGCCGAAGAAGTGGTAGAAATCGGCGACGAGGTCATGGTCATGGTCAGCGAGATCGACTCGCAGGGCCGCGTGAACCTCTCCCGCCGCGCCGTCGTCGAGGGCGGCACCCCGCAGGACGTGATGCGCCGCAAGATGCAGCGCGCGCGCCAAGGCCCATCGGGCGGGCCGGGCCGGCCGCGGCCCCGCGGCGGCGCCACCCCGGCCACGTCCTACGGCGGTCGCCGCCTCGGCGGCGACCAGCCCTCACGGCCTACCGGCGTGCGCCGCCGCCGTTAGCGAACAGACCCAGCCTCCGCCATTCCCGCTTACCCGGGAATCCATGGTCCCCCCGCATAGCGGGGGGACCATGGGGAGGGGCAAGGGAGCCAAGACGAAGGGAAGGCAGTCATGGCAGCAGACCCGATCCGTGTCGTATTGGCTGGCTACGGTCACTTGGGACGCGAGTTGGCCGCCGGTATCGAAAAGGACCCCGGCTTTACGGTCGTCGGCGTGACCCGGCGCAGCGTTGATTCCCCCACCATCACCCTACCCTCCGGCCGCAGCGTGCCTCTCGCGGCCGACCTCGCCCCGCTGCTCACCGAAACCCAGGCCCACGTGCTGCTCGACGCGACCACGGCCGAAGCGGCCGCCGAGAACGCCCGTATCGCCCTCACCCACGGCATTCCCCCGGTCATCGCCACGACCGGACTGTCTGCCGCAGCTATCGAGACTATCGAGCAGCTCTGCGCGGAACGTGGGCTGGGCGCCGCCATCGTGCCCAACTTCGCCCTCGGCGCCGCCGTGCTCCTCCACCTCGCCCGCGTCGCCGCCCAGCACTTCGACTGGGCCGAGATCATCGAGCTACACCACGAGAAAAAAGCCGATGCTCCCTCAGGTACGTCACTCCATATCGCCCGCGAGATGGTTGAGTGGCGCGGCCGAGACTTCGAGCGTGCCGAGACGGCCAAGTTCACGCTCGACGACGTGCGGGCCGGCCAGCAGGGCGGCGTCGGCATTCACAGCGTCCGCCTACCCGGGTTCGTGGCCCACCAAGAGGTGATCTTTGGCGGCCTCGGCCAGACGCTGACCTTGCGGCACGACTCCACCAGCCGCGAATCCTTCCTCCCCGGCGCCCTCATCTCCCTCCGCTACGTGCTCACCAGCACCGGCGTAACCGTAGGATTGGACAAGGTACTCGGTCTGGAGTAGCGTAATAGCAGCACAGCGCGGCCCCCGACCATCTTCAGCCCGCCTCCCCTCCCCCTAGGGTGGGGGTTAAAGGGCCGGGGGCTAGGTCCCACAGGAGGTAGCGATCATGACCGGTTCCGCAGACGACTTTGGACGGCTCATCACCGCGATGGTGACCCCCTTCGACGAAGACGAGGCGCTCGATTATCAGCAGGCCGGGCGGCTGGCACAGCGGCTGGTCAAGAACGGCACCGACTCTATCGTCGTCTCCGGCACTACCGGCGAATCACCGACCCTCAGCACGGAGGAGAAGATCAGGCTCTTCCGCACCGTCCGCGATGCCGTCGCCGGCCAGGCCAAAGTCATCGGCGGCACCACCAACTACAACACTCGCGAGAGCATCGAATTGACCGAGGAAGCGGCCGCCTACGTGGACGGCTACCTCCTCGTCGTCCCCTACTACAACAACCCGCCGCAGGAAGGGCTGTACCGGCACTTCCGCGCCATCGCCGAGTCGACCGATCAGCCGTGCATCCTCTACAACGTCCCCACGCGCACCGTCCGCAACATGGAAGCCGACACCGTCGTGCGCCTCTCCGAGGTGCCCAACATCGTCGGCGTGAAAGAAGCCTCCGGCGACTACGAGCAGATCTCCAGCATCATCAGCGGCACGCCCGGCGACTTCCGCGTGTGGAGCGGCAACGACCAGGACACCTTCGGCATCATGTGCCTCGGCGGCTACGGCGTCGTGTCCGTCGCCAGCCACGTCACCGGCCGCCTCATCAAGCAGATGATCGAGGCCACGGCCAACGGCGACACCGCCGAGGGCGCCCGCCTCCACCACCACCTGCTGCCCCTCGCCAAGGCGCTCTTCCCGCCCGTGTCGCCGGTCGCGTCCCCGTCCTCGATCAAGTCCGCCCTCAACCTGTCCGGCTTCAACGTCGGCGGTCTCCGCCTCCCGCTCATCGAGCTACCACCCGACGCCCAAGCCTCCCTCAAGACCCTCCTCGACGAGTACGCCCTCGACGAAGACTAGCACTCCCATCCCGCCTCACCCCCGCCCTTCCCACGCGCGGAGACTGGTGCGATGTCGTCATTCCCGCTTTCGCGGGAATCCACGTCCCCCCGCTGACCACTAGCCACTGACCACTGACCACTGATGCGGCCGTTGTCTTCCCCCACCTCCCCCCAATATGGCTTGGCGTTGGGACGTGGCAGATGCAAGATCATCCTGGAGCACCGGGCACCGCCCGGCAGGAAAGTACACATACCATCGTGTCAACTTACGACGGTGGCAATGCCACCCAGCCGAGGGCACCGGGTCATGAGCGACCCCACGCCGCGTCATCCGGCGCGGCGCGGCATGGCCGCCTGAGTGCCGCTTCTACGGCACCGGGTGCTGACATACCCCGAGCTACTTCAGCACGGGCGCCGGGTCAGTACTGTCAGAGTGCCGCCCAGCAGGCACCGGGTCATGGCCGCCCCCTCGCCACTGCGGCAGGGGTGCCGGATCATGACCGTCTGAGTGCCGCGCCAAGGGCACCGGGTGTTGACGCGCCCCTCGCCATTACGACGAGGGCGCTGGGTCACCACTGTCTGAGTGCCGCCCCTATCGCCACCGCATCCTCGCCGGCCGGCCCGCGCCGGCTGCGCCAGGCAATCTTGCCCCGCGTCCCTGCCACTCCCAACACCCTGACCAACCCGCACGCCCACCAAGACACCGCCCGCACCGCGTACCGCCGTGCTACCAGGTACGCGCAATCCCGTCCCCGGCCTTCTGTCCGTCGCAGCGTGGACTCCCCTTCCCTGCCAGGGAAGGGGCCGGGGGTTAGGTCCAAACCACTACCCGCCCACCCCACCACCCATCAAGTGCATCCTGCCATCCAGGTTCCGCCCCCACCGCGGTCTTGCTCCACCGCGGACACGGGCTTCCCCCTACGCCACCACCCCCGCGCGCCCCCCCGCGCCCACCATTCCCCTTCCCTTCAGGGAGGGGGCCAGGGGGTAGGTCCGCCCATCCCCTAACCACTGACCACTGGCTACTGGCACTGGCACAGTGAGGCGCCCGCCAGCCCGTCTGCGTTCTACTGGTGAACCCTCCGAGTGAGGGCGCGCAGAGGTAGGCGCATGACGAAGGAAGAGAAAGTCGAGCAGCTTGAAGCCATCAACGCAGAGGTTGCCGCGTGCGAAAAATGCCCGCTGCACCAGGGCCGCACGCACACCGTTCCCGGCGAGGGCAACCCCAACAGCCCCCTGCTATTCATCGGCGAAGCCCCCGGCTTCCACGAAGACCAGCAAGGCCGGCCGTTTGTCGGCGCCGCCGGTCAGTTTCTCGAAAGCCTGCTCCGCTCCATCGGCGTGAGCCGGCGGCAAGTCTTCATCGCCAACGTCATCAAATGCCGCCCACCCGACAACCGCGATCCCGAAGCCAGCGAGGTCAGCGCCTGCAACGACTACCTCGACCGCCAGATCGCCGCCATAGACCCCTTGGTGATCGTGACGCTAGGGCGCTACTCGCTCAATAAGTTCATCCCCGGCCAGCGCATCAGCCGCATTCACGGCCAGCCGCGCCGGGTCGGTAACCGCACCGTCATGCCGATGTACCACCCCGCCGCCGCCCTCCACCGCGGCTCCTTACGGCGCGAGATCGAAGCCGATTTCGCCAAAATCCCCGATGTCGTCCGCGCCGCCCGCCAGCTGGTCCACGAGCAGCCGGACGAACCGCCGCCAACTATAGACCCCACGCCGCCCCCCGAACAGCTCTCCCTGCTCTAGCCACCTCGCTCCCCGTCATTCCCGCGCACGCGGGAATCCACGTCCCCCCGCCGCAGCGGGGGGACCATAGGGGGGCAACCATGCACTCTCCCCCACCCATCACTCCCGCCTCGTCATTGCGGCTGCCGCCGCAGTGCAGCCGCGGCAGCCCGTCAGCCGCGCACCGGGGCAGCCCTACGCCGTGGTCCGCTACGCGGCTGATGGGCTGACCGTGCAGCGCTGGCTTGCCCCTGCCGATCCACCGGTCCACGCTCCCGCTGCCGGTGCTCACTGCCAGCCCGCAGCACCTCCTATTTTGCGCTTTGGTAAACGTATAGATTATGGTAGGGCCGTTTCCGTCTGAATTACCTGCTCCGGGGGACGAGCATTGGTGCCCGCCGACCGAGTATGGCTGGGGTAGCAGGGAGCAGCGGCACCGAGCGCACCAGGCCCACGTGACCCCGACCAACACCGGGTTTCAAATTGAGCCACTGCCCAGAAGAGCGATGGTGATATCCATGGACCAAGACACCCTACGTACCAACATCGCCCAATTGGAAGAGGGGATCCGAATCCTCACCGAGGCGCTATCCTGCCTCAAGAAACTGCTCGCCGAGAAGGAGCGCGACGTCACCGTCATAATGGACATGCGAGAATTCCTGCAAAGGTTTTCCGCGGAGTTACCATCAGAGTTTAGGGGCCACCATGTTCCTCTTCTTATCGAACTCATGAATAGGCATGGAATAACCCGACTCGTATCCGATGGACGGGACGGACGTGGCTGGTTCCTAGCCTCGGATGGCGAATTCAAGAACCCTCTTGCCAAGGGGCCTAAGCAGGGGAACGTCGAGGACTTGCAGCGACTACCTCCGGCCTACGGTCGGGTCGATCAGCGAGGTTGTGTTTTCGATGGCCAAAATCCGTACTTCCATAGCCTGCACTGGGCCCAAAACCCTCAGTCCGGCTGAAGCGAGCCGCCGCCCGTCAAGACCGATCATGTTGGAACCCACGCCTTCCCGCCGCAGCGAGAGTGTCGGAATCAAGATTTCCGGGGTGGAAGAAGGTTTAGCATGATCCCGAATCGGAAAGATATCGAAGCCATAGATGACACAATGGACACAATTGGTGAGGCAGGCTGCTGTCTGTGGAAGCTTAGTATGTTGCTTACCAATGTTATTCTGATCGTGATTGGTCTTGCGATCGTCTGGACGATAATCCGTAGCTGCTCAGGCTCTTAGCTTCGGCAAATACCGAAGAAAGCCTATCCGAGCTATAGCAGTAGGCAATATTGACAGGGAGAGTCCGCCGCTCGGCATTCCCGCCTCGTCACCGTGGCGGAAGCCGCAGTCCAGGTTCCCCTACTGGGTTGCCACTGGCACCGCAATGACAGCGCCGGCTCCTACCGCTGCCACACCCCCCTCTCCACATGGTGGAGCGGGGGCCGGGGGGTGAGGTCCATCACCTGGCCCTATCCGTGTGGCTTTGACCCGTCAGAGGGTGAGGCCAGATACGGCGCATCAAGCTCGGCCACGCGCCGCGTGCGTACTGCCACCGTCGCCGGTGCCAGCGGATCGAGCGGCTGACAGACCGGGCAGAGGTGTGTGCCCCGTCCTGCGACCCTGAGCTTCTCGATCTCGCCGCCACACACGTAGCACGGCTGGTCCTGCCGATCATAGACCAGCAGCAATTCCCGGTGGCGGCCCCGCCGCCCCCACCCGTCGCGGTAGGAGCGAAACGTCGTGCCCCCGTTGTTGATCGCTACCGTCAGCGCCATGCGGCACGCCTCGTACAGCCGTGCTGTCTCCCGCGCCGTCAGCTCGGCCGCGCTCCGCAGCGGATGCAGACCGGCCCGAAACAGCGCCTCGTCCACGTAAATGTTGCCCAGGCCGGCGAGAAACCGCTGGTCCAGCAGCAGCGCCTTGAGGCGTGTGCGCCGCTGCGCCAGGCGCTCACGAAACGCAGCCAGCGTCAGCTCGTCCTCCAGCGGCTCCGGCCCGACGTTCACCAGCAGGTCGTCCAGCTCGCTGGCGCCGGTCAGCACGTAGAGTCGACCGAACTTCCGCATGTCCACGAACCGCAGCGCCATCCCATCATCCAGCAGCAGTGCAGCGCGCAGATGCACCGGCTCCTGGCTCTCCGCCACCACCACCCCCAAACGCCCCGACATCCGCAGATGAATGACCAGGATAGCGCCGCTCGCTAGGTCAATGAGCAGGTACTTCCCCCGCCGCCGCAGCCCGGTAATGCGCTGATCCACCAGCAGCGCCTCGGCCGCCGCACGGCTCGGCGGCCGGTCCAGCGTCCGTGGCCACCGCAACTCCAGACCGACGATCCGGCGCCCGACAAGCTGCGGCACCAGGTCGCGGCGTGTTGTCTCTACTTCAGGAAGCTCAGGCATAGACCCTCAAGCCACAGGCCACTGACCACCGGCTACTGGCCACTAGAAACTCGTCAACTCGCCCCAGTTCGGGCCGGTCTTCATCTCCACGACAATCGGCACGTCGAGCGCCATCGCCGTCTCCATGCGCTCCTTGACCAGCGGTGCCACGCGCGGCAATTCCCCCTCCGGCACCTCGAACACCAGCTCGTCGTGGACTTGCAGGATCATCCGGCTCTGCAAACCGGCCGCCTGGAGGTCGCGGCGAATGTTAATCATCGCCACCTTGATCAGATCGGCCTGCCCACCCTGAATGGGGTGGTTGATCGCCATGCGCTTCCCGGCCGCCCGAACCGGCGCACTCCGCGACTTCAGCTCCGGCAGATAGCGCCGCCGCCGCATCGGCGTCTCCACCCAACCGTACTCCTGCCCGTGCGCCTCGGTCCGCTTGATGTACTCGTCAATCCCCGGATACCGGCTGCGGTACCGCTTGATAAACGGATCGGCCTCCTCGAGCGTCATGTCGGTACGCTGGGCCAGACCCCACCCGCTGATGCCGTACAGAATGGCGAAGTTGATCGTCTTCGCCAGCCGGCGCTGGTCCTCGCTCACGGCGTCCGGCGTCGTATCGAACAGCGTCGCCGCCGTCGCCGCATGGACGTCCACCCCGTCCCGGAACGTCTGCATCAACAGCGGATCGCGCGAGAGATGCGCGGCAATCCGTAGCTCGATCTGGGCATAGTCCGCGGCGAGCAGCACCCAGCCCTCCCGCCCGATCACAAAGGCCCGGCGAATACGACGCCCCTCCTCGGTCCGGATCGGGATGTTCTGCAAGTTCGGGTCGGCCGACGAGAGCCGGCCGGTAGCCGCGACGGCCTGATTGAACGAGGTATGCAGCCGCCCCGTCCGGCGGTTGACGAGCGCCGGCAGCGCGTCCACGTAGGTGGACTTCAGCTTGGTCACTTGCCGGTAGTCCAGCACCTTCTCGATGACCGGATGCGCGCCGACCAGTTCCTGCAAAACACCGGCGTCGGTCGAGAAGCCCGTCTTCGTGCGTTTGGTGAGCGGCAGATGTAGCTCATCCACCAGCACCTGCCCTAGCTGCTGCGGCGAGTTCACCTTGAACTCGTGACCCACGTCCTCATAGATGCTCCGCTCGACGGCAGCGATCTGCGCCCCCATTGCGCTGCTCATCTCGGCCAGGTAATCGGTATCCAGGTCCACACCGGCAGCCTCGATGTCCACCAGCACCGGCAGCAGCGGCAGCTCCACGTCGCGGTAGAGGTCGAGCAGCGCACGCTCTTCAAGCTGCTCGCGCAACAGCCGCGCCATATCCGGCAACCGCACCGCCTCGGCAGCAGCCGCTTGGGCCAGCGCCGCCGGCCCCACGGCCGACCACGACTTGCGCCGCGGAATCAGGCTCGCCGGGTCCGTAAGCTCGTCCCCCGTCTGCGCCAGCACCAGGTCCTTCACCGACAGCGAGCGGCTCGCCGGATTGACCAGATACGCCGCGAGCATCGTGTCATCGGCGAGGCCGCGCAACGCCACGCCGTACCGCGCCAGCAGCGCCATGGCGCGTTTCGCATCGTGGCCCACTTTCGCCACCGTGGCGTCCTCACCCACCACGCGGAGCGCCTCCACCAGCGCCGCTCTGGCCGCGTCATCCGCCGCGGACAACGGGACAAAGACGGGCGCGGCCTCCGGCGCAGCGCCAGCCAGCACCAGCCCCCCCTGATCGGGGTCCGCGCCCGGCCGCTGCGTCGTGAGCGGGTGGATGACCAGCGTTCCCGTCGCCGCCAGCCGCCGCGCCGCCGCGGCCACCTCGCCCGGCGTCGTCACGACCTCGACGGCGATCTCGGCCGGCGCCGGGGACTCGGCTCCGTCGGTCAGGAGCGCCGGCTGGAGCGATGCCGACTCATCATCCGGGAGCTGCCGCAGCAGTGAGCGAAACTCCAACTCACGGAACAGAGTCACAACCCGATCCCGCGTGTAGGTCCGCACGCGCGCGCGCTCCAGGTCCAGCTCGCACGGTATGTCCCGCCGGATTGTCGCCAAGCGCCGATCCCGCCCAATTTGCTCCGCACTCGCGGCAACGGCGTTCTGAAACCGTTTCGGGAGCTTGCCGGCGTGCGCTACGACCTCGTCCACCGTCCCCCACTCGTGCAGCCACCGCACCGCCGTCTTCTTGCCCACACCGCGCAGCCCTTTGATGTTGTCCGAGCTATCGCCAGCGAGCGCCTTGAAATCCGGCACCTGCTCCGGCCGCAGCTCGTAGCGCTCCTGTACCTTTGCCGGGTCGTAGATGGTGTAGTCGGAGATGCGCCGGCCCGGCCAGACCACCGAAACCCGCTCATCCACCAGCTGCAACAGGTCCATGTCCCCCGACACAATTGCCGCATCCAGACCCGCCGCCGTAGCCTTGACGGCCAGTGAGCCGATCACGTCGTCCGCCTCGGCTCGCTCCGCCTCGCAGATCGGGAAACCGAAGGCCTCGACCAGCTGCCGCACCCGCGGTATCTGCACCCGCAGCGTCTCGTCCATCGGCGGACGATTCGCCTTGTAGTCGGGATATTCCTCGTGCCGGAAGGTCGGTCCGGAGCTATCGAAAGCGACGATCACGTACTCCGGCCGCAAGTCGGCTATCGTCTTCAGCAGGACAGAGGTAAAGCCGTAGACGGCGTTCGTCGGCTCGCCCGCCGAGGTTGCGAACGTGCCCGGTACGGCGTGGAACGCGCGGAAGAGCAGATAAAAGCCGTCGAGGAGCAGGAGCGTCTCTCGCTCGTTAGCCATCGCCGCGTCCCTTGCCTGTCTCGCCATGCTGCCCGCCGCCGATACCCGTTCTCGCTGCCCGCCGACACCGCGCTCCGCATTCTACACCGCTCCCGTCGGCGCGGCGATGCCGCCGGCCCACCCGGATGACCGTCCCCCTGCCAGGCGGGGGGACCATAGGCTGACAAGGGTGGGTTTTTTGTAGGGGCGTGATTCATCGCACCCAGCCGCCCGTCATTCCCACCGTCACATTCGTCATTGCGGCTTCCGCCGCGCAATCCAGGGCCATGCATCGCCCCCGGCCCCCTCTCCACATGGTGGAGAGGGGGCCGGGGGGTGAGGTCTGTCCCGCCCCCAGCGCGGTGTGCAGTGCGTTGGCACCAATACCCACCCCGTGAGCCGGCCGGCGCCCGGAACCCTACCGGCCAGCCGCCCGCTATTGACACTTCTCGTGCCGCCTTCCTACAATCGAGAGAGCGGGCCTACCCCAAAACCCCCATCCCTTCAGCGAAGGGGGCACAGACCTTCGTGTAGACTCCCCTTTCCTGGAGGGAAGGAGCCGGGGGGTAGGTCCAGGGTATAGCAATGCAAGACTCGTCCAACACGCGCCGGTTGAGCGATTTCCAGAAGGGCGCGCGCGCCGTCATGCGGAGCGGCGGCCGGCGCATGACCCAGCAGCGCGGCCTGCTCCTCGACGTGATGGAGGCCGCCGAAGGGCATCTCGACGCCGACGAGCTATACCGCCTGGCACGCCAGCAAGACCCCCGCATCAGCCTCTCCACCGTCTACCGCACCCTGCTCGTGCTCAAGGACCACGGCCTGATCGAGGAGTTGCACCTCTCCGAAGAGCACCACCACTACGAGATCAAAGGCACCGACGAGCACTACCACGTGGTCTGCCGCCAGTGCGGCGGCGTCGAGGAGTTCACCAGCGAGCTTACCGCCCAGCTCCGCGCCGACCTGCTCCAGCAGACCGGGTTCCAGGTCGAGGCCATGGACATTGACATCAGCGGCCGCTGTGCCCGCTGCCGCGCCGCCGCCGCATAGTCGCCTCCCCGACCACTGACAGGGCCCTAGGTACGGATCAAGACGTAGGGGCGCAGCGTGCTGCGCCCGTCTCCCTCACCTGGTTGCCACTCCCTAACCGTCACCTCCGCCGCATACCCCCTCTCTACATGGTGGAGAGGGGGCCGGGTGAGGCTCGCTCCGCTGGGCTTGACTCGCCAGTCAATTGGGTGTATATTGGCACTGCGCTACTATTGCAAATCATTCTCTATAGCAAAACCGTCGAGTCTGTCCGGGAGGGAAGGTGCTTATGTCAACGGTTCTCGCTCATCCCAAGGCGATGCAGCGCCTGGCCTTGATCCTCGCGGCGGCGCTGCTGCTGGCCTTCGGCATGGTCCGGTCGGCACACGCCATGCACATCTCGGAGGGCTTCCTCCCGCCCATGTGGGCGGTGATCTGGTTCGTCGTCGTCATCCCGTTCTTCCTCTGGGGGCTGCGCTCCGTCGCCCGGCAGGTCAACCGCTCGCCACAGAGCAAAATCACGCTCGGCATGTCGGGCGCTTTCGCCTTCGTGCTGTCGGGACTGAAGCTGCCGTCCGTCACCGGGAGTTGCTCGCACCCCACCGGCGTCGCGCTCGGCGCCATCCTCTTCGGACCGACGACCATGGTAGTGCTCGGGACCATCGTCCTGCTGTTCCAGGCGATTATCCTGGCGCATGGTGGCTTGACGACGCTCGGCGCCAACGTCTTCTCGATGGCGGTGGTCGGACCGTTCGTCGCCTACGGCATCTTCCGCACCTTCCGCGGCACCTTGGGGCTGACCTGGGCCGTCTTCCTCGCTGCCGCCATCGCCAACTGGGCCACCTATATCGTCACCGCCGGGCAACTGGCGCTGGCGTGGCCGGCTGCGACGGGCGGCGTGGTCGAGTCATTCGTCAAGTTCCTCGGCATTTTCGCCATCACGCAGATTCCGCTGGCCATCGCCGAGGGCATCCTCACGGTCATCGTCTTCAATCTACTCGCCCAGCACAGCCGCGACGTGCTCGTCGAGCAAGGCATTCTCCCCGCGGAAGCACCGACGCCCGCACCCGGCGCTTCCGCAGCCGCCAGCTGAAGGCAATGTCGCACCGGTAAGGCATCCGGAAGGAGCATCGCATGTCACCGCAAACGCGCAACTGGCTACTGGCCGCCGTTGTCATTCTATTAGTCGTCGTGCCGCTGGTTTATCGCGGCTGGATCGCCGAAGGAACCGAGTGGGGTGGCGCCGACATGCAGGGCGTCGCGGCCGTGGAAGAGTTGGCCGGCCCCGATTTCCAAGCCTGGTTCGATCCGATCTACTCGCCCGAAGACCTGGAGCGCTACTATTTCGGCCTGCAAGCGCTCCTCGGTACGCTCCTCGTAGCCGGCCTTGTCGGGTGGCTCCTGGGCCGCTCCCGCGCCCGCAACGGAATCAGCAGCGGTACCGATCTGGCCATTGCCGGGGCCTTGTCCGCCATCGGCGTCATCATGGTCATCGCGCTGTTCTTCGTAGAAACCGAGTTCGGCGAGCTTCAGGCGACCATCTCCGCCTTCCAAGGCATCGGCCTGGGTCTGCTGGCCTTCTTCATCGGCTACCCACTCGGCCGCCGTGCCGGAGCCGGGGCTTGACGACGGGCACGCCAGGCGGCACACGCCCCCGCTCCAAATGTTGGAGCGGGGGCCCGGGGGTGAGGCCCGCCCTACTCCCCTCTCCAAATGTTGGAGAGGGGCCGGGGGTGAGGCCCGCACGATTCCCGGATATATCCAGAGCAATGACCACGCACCGCCAACGGTGAGGAGCAAGCGTGCATCCCTTCCCCATTGATCTCTACGCTTACCACAATCGGCTGCGGACCACGCACCCGGCCGAGAAGATACTCTTTGCCGGCCTCACCATCCTGATCTGCCTCGTCGCCAGTTCGCCGGTAGTCGCCCTCTTGGCGCTCGCGTTCGTCACCACGGCCGTTGTCGGCGTGGCTGGCATTCCGCTCCGGGCCTTCTGGTACTTCATCCGCTTGCCGGCCGGCTTCATCGTGCTCGGCGTGCTCACGCTCGCAATCATGTCCGTGGACCCGGCCGACGCCGCGACGCTGGTCGCGCTCCCCGTCGGCCCCTGGCACCTCGGCGCGACCTGGAGCGGCCTGGAGCGAGCCGCGCAGGTCGCGTCGGTATCGTTCGCCTGCGTCGCCAGCATGTTGTCGCTCGCGCTCACAACCCCGATGGTGGACCTCACCGACCAGCTACGGAAGTGGCGTGTGCCTCAACCGTTCATCGAGCTGATGGTGCTCATGTATCGGTTCATCTTCGTCTTCATCGAGACCGCGCAGGCCATGTACATCGCCCAGAACGCCCGCCTCGGCTATAGCAATTGGCGCCGCTCGCTGCGCTCGGCGGGTATGCTCGCCGCCAACCTCTACCTACGCTCGCAGGCCCGCGCAGCGGCGCTGTTCACCGCCCTGACCGCCCGCGGCTATACCGGCGAACTGCGCGTGCTTACGGCGCAGCCCACGTGGTCGCCGCGCAACTTGCTCGTCATCGCCGGCACCGAGAGCGTGTTGCTCTTGGCGGCCATCGCTACCTGGTGGTGGAGAACTCTATGAGTGGGGTACACAACGTTGGGACCAGCCCGCTGGGGACAGCACTCCCCGGCGGCCCGCAGCACACAGAGAAGCCGCGGGCGGAACGCCGCAACGGCGCCAATCCGGCCATGGACCCGGCAGCGCCCCCCGTACTGGCGGCTGAGGGTGTCACCTTCACCTACCCGGACGGCACCGTAGCCCTGCGCGACCTCTCCCTCGCCCTGCCACAGGGCCGCCGCATCGCCATCCTGGGCGCCAATGGCTGCGGCAAGACGACCCTCTTCCTGCACTTCAACGGCATCCTGCAACCCACCGCCGGCACCATCGCCCTGAGTGGCGAGCCAATCGGCTACGACCGCCACGCGCTCCGCGAGCTACGCCGCCGCGTCGGACTGGTGTTCCAGGACCCGGATTCGCAGTTGTTCGCCGCCAATGTCCGGCAAGACATCTCTTTCGGCCCGCTCAACCTGGGCTGGTCCGAGGAGCAGGTACGCGATAAGGTCGAGCAGGTCATCAGCGACACCGACCTAACCGACCTAGCCGACCGGCCCACGCACCTCCTCAGCTACGGCCAGAAGAAGCGAGTCGCCATCGCCGGCGTGCTGGTGATGGAACCGGAGGTCGTCATCGCCGACGAGCCGACTGCCGGCCTCGACCCCGAGATGACTACTCGCGTCCTCGACCTGCTCGATACGCTCCACCGCACCGGCCGGAGCATTGTCATCTCCACCCACGACGTAGAGTTGGCGCTTGCCTGGGCCGACCACGTCATCGTGCTGCGCCAGGGCCGGCTGCTCGCCGAGGGCCGCCCCGATGTAGTCCTCGCCGATGAGCCGCTACTCCGTGGGGCCAGGCTGCTCCAGCCCATCGTGGTCAGCGCCTACCAGCAGCTACGCGCCAAAGGGCTGCTCCCACCGGCGGCGCCTGTCCCCCGCACCGCCGCCGACCTGGCGGCACTGCTCGTGCAGCACACGACACCGCGCGCCGCTGACACCGACCGCGCGATTTAACGCCGCGCTAACGTTTCCGGCTTTACTGAGTCGTGAGTAGCCGGTTAAACTCATAGCTTGTCCTCCACCAAATATCCGACCGCCGCCTGGCTACACGGGGTAGACTCTGGCACGCTATGCGGACGGCGCCCCGTGCAGCGCGGTGCTAAGGCTTTCCGAGGAGTCAGCCGGACATGTATGCAGCCCTGAACATGACACGCCTGTACGCCATCACCTTTATCGCCAGCGGCTGTACGCTGGTCATCGAGCTTGTAGCCGGCCGGCTCTTGGCACCCTACATCGGCGTCTCGCTCTACACCTGGACGAGCGTCATCGGCGTCATCCTCGCCGGCATCAGCATCGGCAACTTCCTCGGCGGCCGGCTCGCCGACCGCTTTCCCGGCCCGTCCGTGCTGGGGCTGACTCTGCTTGCCGCGAGCCTCACGAGCTTTGTTACCCTCGGGCTGGTCAGCGTGCTACCCCAGTTCACGCTCTGGATGCCCCTCGTCCCGCGCATTCTCGTGCTCACCACAGTGATCTTTTTCTTGCCCGGCTGTATCTTGGGCATGATAACACCGCTCGTGGTCAAGCAGGCCCTGACCGACCTCGGCCACGCCGGCGGCCTCGTCGGTCGCGTCTACGCCATCTCCACCGCCGGCAGCCTGGTCGGCGTGTACCTCACCGGGTTCGTCCTCATCGCCCATTTCGGCACGCGCCTCATCGTGATGATGGTCGCGGCGGTCCTGCTTATCTTGGGTGCCCTGCTCGGCAACCTGCTCTATGGCCGGGGTATCCGCAGCGGCCAGTTGTCAATAGCGAACGACCAGCGGACGGCCCCATGAGCAACCCCGCCCTCCGCTCCGCTCGGCTCTACGTCATTGTCTTTCTCGCCAGCGCCGGCACGCTCGTCCTCGAGATCGTCGCCGGTCGCTTGCTGGCACCGCAGATTGGCGTCTCGATCTACACCTGGACGAGCATCATCGGCATCGTCCTCGCCGGTATCTCCGTCGGCAACTATCTCGGCGGCCGGCTCGCCGACCGCTTTCCCCCGGCCCGCACGCTCGGCCTCACCCTGCTCGGCGCCAGTCTGTTGAGCTTCGCCGTGCTCGCCCTACTGCCGGAAGTGCCGTCGCTCTTCAACTACCTGCCCCTCATACCGCACATCCTCGCCGTGAACGCCGCGCTGTTCTTATTGCCCAGTTGCATCCTCGGCATGGTGACCCCGCTGGCCGTCAAGCAGGCCCTGACCGACCTCGGTCGGGCCGGCGGGATCGTGGGCCGGCTCTACGCGGTATCTACCGCCGGAAGCATCCTCGGCGTCTACGTCACCGGCTTTGTGCTGATCCCGGCGATTGGCACCCGCCATGTCGTCCTGCTCGTCGGCTTCGTGCTGCTGGCACTGGCACTCACCATGGGCAGCCTGCTCCGGCAGCGCCTCGCGTCAGTCTTCTTCCTCATCCCCACCCTCGCGCTGGCCGGATACACGCTCCAGCCACACCTACGGGAAAGTCCCTGTCTCGTGGAGAGCAGCTACTACTGCATCAAAGTCAGGTCTATGCATGGCACTGACAGCCCGGCCCGGGAGCTTAAACTCGACCACCTCATCCACAGCTACAATGTCATCGGCCAACCCGATACGCTCACCTACCCCTACACCCGCATCTTCGCGGAAACGGCCCAGTACCTAGCGCAGCGCAACCCCGCCTTTCGCGCCCTCTTCATCGGCGGCGGCGGCTACACGGTCCCCATCCATCTGGAAAACCGGTATCCCCAGGCCTCGGTCGAGGTTATCGAGATTGATCCCGGCGTGACGGAGATTGTCCGCACGGAGCTGGGCCTTAGCCCCACCACCGGTATCGTGACCTACAACGAGGACGCGCGGATGGCCGTCAATCGCGTGCGACATGGGCAATACGACCTCATCGTCGGCGATGCCTTCAACGACTACTCCGTCCCTTACCACCTCACCACCCTGGAGTTCAGCCAGCAGCTTCAGGACCTCCTGAGCGACGATGGCATCTATCTGGTCAACATCATTGATAAGCTCCGACCGAGTAGATTCCTCCGCGCCTTTGTCTACACATTGGAGTCGATCTATCCCCATGTCTACATCTTGGGGCAGGACGCCGACATCCCCTTCCCCTATTACCTCGAGGATCTCGACGGGGATGCATGGAGCGCCGAGGAGTCCCATTCCGAGCTTGAGCGCGATCTACGCGAATCCGGTAACGCCCGCGCCACCTTCGTCGTGGCCGCCTCGCGCCAGCCCATTGACTTCTCGCAGTTCCGCTCCCATCACACCCACGAGTTCCTCCACGAGCGCACCACGTTCGTCATGGCGGAGGCCGACCGGCAGCGTTGGCTACAGCAAGGACCGGTTCTAATCCTCACCGACGATCACGCCCCGGTGGATACGATGGTCGCCGCTCTCTTCACCGACGAAAACACCCAGTGGCACCTTCGCATCCTCGTCCCACCCGCCCTACGCCGCTTCCTACCCGGCGGCTAGGCACGGCCCAGTCGCCACCGGCCTCGGCCGCCGTCATTCCCGCCTAACGAGACCTTTGCGTAACCCGTCATTCCCGCGAAAACGGGAATCCACGTCCCCATCCCGACGCCGCGGCCCCCATTCGACTATACTACTGCTGCCGGGTCGTCTCACCTCGCTCCCGCGCGCACCGGCCGTCCGGCACGAGGTCTCCGATGGCAACCAGAACCGCCCTTCATTCCCCCGTGTCCGGCGCGTATGCACACCTGGAGCCACTCCCCGACCCGCCCCGGATACCCGACATGCAGCAATATGACCGGCTGGTGGCGTTCGATAGCATCCTCCGCGCCCACTTTGCCCCGCGCACTGACGTATTGATCTCCGGCCAGGGCTACCTCCGCCACGAAGCCGGCAACGACGCGGAGCGGCTCGCGCCGGACTGCGTGGTCGCGTTCGGCGTCAATCCCGCCGCCATCGTGGCGCGCAACGGCTACGTCATCAGCGAAGTGGGGAAGCCACCGGACTTCGTGCTGGAAGTGGCCTCGCGCAGCACCGGGCGGCGGGACTACACGGTCAAGCGGACCGGCTACGCCAGCTATGGAGTGCAGGAATACTGGCGGTTCGACCACACCGGCGGCCGGTATCACGATGCGGCGCTGGCCGGGGATCGGCTCGTGGCCGGGGAGTACGAACCCATCACGATCAATGAGGAGCCGGACGGGGTGCGATGGGGCCACAGTCCGGTGCTGTGCCTGGACCTATGCTGGGGCGATGGCGAGCTGCGGGTGTACGACCCGGTGGCCGGGATGTACCTGCCGACAACGCTGGAGTCGCACGCCGAGCGCGTCGCCGCCGCCGCCCGCGCAGCAGTCGCTGAAGGCCGTCATGCGGCCGAACAGGCCGCCCGCATGACTGCGGAAGACCGCGCCGCGGCCGCTGAAGGCCGGGCCGCGGCCGAGCGAGCGGCTCGTTTGTCGGTCGAAACCGAGCTACGGCGGCTGCGGGAGCAGCTCCGCCGGCGGCAAGCGGAATAATCGCCCCAGCGCCCCCTTGGCGCCCCGCCCAGGCGCTCGTCATTGCAGCGAAAGCCGCCGTCCAGGGCTATTCATCGACTCCGATCCGAGCGCTACATCCCCTCTCCACATGGTGGAGAGGGGACGGGCCAGGGGGCGAGGAGATGAGCCTCGCCGCCAGCCTCCCGGCAGTCAGACAGCTACTTGCGTGTACGGCCGCCGGCCGCATCCTCATCCCCACCCGGCTTTTCAGGTTGCAGCAAGCGTGGAAAGAAGAGCGGCCGCCCGGAGAGCAGCAGCCACACCCCGTCGAAGAGCGGCAGCATAAAGAGCACCACCGCGACCAGGTTCAGCGCCTGTGGCGCGACGACCGCCCTCAGCAGCAGCAAGCCGCCGTACACCACGATCACAATACCGAGCCACGCGACCAGCCGCCGCCACTGGCCCCGCCAGATGTAGGCGCCAACGAGCACCAACAGAAAGACGACAACGACGGTGCGATTCCCAGGCGGTGTAAACACAATTCCGGCCAATCACGCGGCCAACGGCGGCCGCGACACGAGCAAGTGTGCCAGAATAAGCGTCGCCCACGTGTCTCCACGCACCCTAAACTCACCATGTCCCCGTTCACGGCGTACCGGTTGCGGTTCACCCTGGAGGTATTGCAACCCCTCACGCTCCCAGAGCCACGCGGCGCGGCGTTACGCGGCGCCCTCCTCGAGTCGCTGTGGCGCCAGCATGGCGAGACCAATCTAGGCACTGTGGCCGAACCCGACGGGCAGCTCCCGCGCCCCTACACAATCGAGCCGCCGCTCACCGCCTCCGGGCAGTACGCGGCCGGGCAGCAGCTCACCTTTGGCCTAACGCTCTTCGCCGCTGCACACGACCTAGTGCCCTCTCTCATCGGGGCAGTCCGGCAGTGGCAGACCGGCGGCATCGGCGCACGGCAGCCCCGTCATGCCGGGGAAACCCGGTATCGCGGGCAGCGCGGCCGGGTGCGGTTACTGCGCGCGCTGGCCGAGAATCCGTTCACCGCCCAGCGCCAGGTGCTCTGGGAATCCAGCCCGCACTCCGACCAGTTGTCCGACCGATCACTGACGCTCGCCATCACCGGGGCGCATGTCGCTACCGCGGCGCAGCAATGGCCGCTCGACGAGCGCGGTACCGTCCAACTGAACTTTCACACCCCCACGCGGCTCATCGCGCGTGGGCAGTTGGTGCGCTCGCCGCAGCCGCGCGTGTTGGTGGCCCGCCTCGTGCAGCGCCTGCGCGCCCTCGGCCGAGCGTTCGCCGCCGGTGACACCCCAGGATTGCCCGGCGACGACCCCCAGGCGCTACTCGCACCCGCCGCCGCCGCGATCACGCTCCAAGCGGACGAAACCACCTGGGTGGATCAGTGGAGTCCCAGCCGCCGCCTCCGCCGCACCACGCCAATCGGCGGCTTTGTAGGCCGGGCCGGCTGGGAGGGTGAACAGGCCGCCATGCGGGCACTCCTGCCCTTGCTCCTCTGGGGCAACATCGTGCATGTGGGCAAGGATACCGTCAAGGGCAACGGCTGGTACGACCTCGCGGCGGTTCGGCAGGTGTGTGTTCCCTCCCCTGCATCAGCGGGGGAGGGTTAGGGAGGGGGCTGGCCCCCGCCGCGGTGGGGGGACGGGGCGGTGCAGCAGCCAGCACCTCAACTGCGTGCAGCGGCACCGGCGCCGGGCACCGGCACGGCCTCGACGATCTCCTCGATGATCTGACGCGGATCAACGTTACGAATCCGCGCCGCCGGGCTGACGATCAGCCGGTGCGCCAGCGTCGGCTCACCTAGCTCCTTCACGTCATCGGGGATCACGTAGTCCCGGCCATACATCATCGCCCGCGCCTGCGACGCCCGGTAGAGCGCCAGCGAGCCGCGCGGACTGGCACCGAGATAGACCTCCTGATGCTCACGCGTCGCCGTCACGACGGCCACAATGTACTCCGAGACCAGGCGGTCCACGTACACCCCCCGCACTTCCTGCTGCAACTGAAGCAAGTCTTCGAGCGATACCACTTGATCCAGGGAATCCAGCGGATGGGTCTGTTGCTGGGCGGTCAGCACGACCAGCTCGTCGGCCGCCGACGGGTAGCCCAGACTCAACCGCATCATGAACCGGTCCAGCTGCGCTTCCGGCAGCGGAAAAGTTCCCTCGTACTCGATGGGATTCTGCGTCGCCATCACCAGGAACGGCACCGGCAGGGCACGAGTCACTCCATCTACCGTGATCTGGTTCTCCTCCATCGCTTCCAGCAGTGCCGACTGCGTTTTGGGCGTCGCCCGGTTCACTTCATCAGCGAGCACGATCTGCGCCATGACCGGGCCGGGCCGGAACTCGAACTCCGCACTCTTCTGGTTGTAGATGGAGACGCCGGTCACGTCGCTCGGGAGCAGGTCCGGCGTGAACTGCATCCGCTTGAACGTGCAGCCGAGCGAGCGCGACAGCGACTTCGCCAGCGTCGTCTTACCCACGCCGGGCACGTCCTCGATCAACAGATGGCCCCGGCAAATCAAGGCAATCAGCGCCAGCTGCACCTCGTAGTGCTTCCCGACGATCACCCGCTCGACGTTCTCGACCACCCGCTCCGCAATCGAGCGAAAGTCATCCATCTGCACAGCCATTGGTGCTCCCCTTCAATAGTGATCTCCGACTGCCGGCCCGGCCAATTCCTACTGCACTTCAGCGTTGCGAGCCTGGCCGAGTATCAGTCGCACACAAGTGAGTATAACACCACCCCTCCGCCACCCCCGCCTGCGCCCTGCACCCGTCCCCCCGCAGTGCGGGGGGACCATAGGGGGGCTACTCACCCTGACAGGGTAGGTTTTTCTGTGCCGAGGTGGGCCTGCCCCCGTTCCCTCCCGACTTGGGATGGGGTAACCGGCCGCCGGGTGGAGCGGGTTCCCTGGGAGGCAGCCGTGACCTGTCGCCACGTAGACTCCCCTTCCTTGCCAGGGAAGGGGCCGGGGGTTAGGTCCAAACCGCCCCACCTCAGGTGTCCTGCTTGGCCGCGTTCCACAGGCGATCCCACTCGGCGTCCGAGAGCGACGCCAACTCCAGGCCCTCCCGCCGCGCGGCCGCCTCCATCGCCCCAAACCGCGCGCGAAACTTGCGATTGGCCCGGCGCAACGCATCCTCAACATCCACGTCCAGCCAGCTACCGAGGCGAGCCAGCACAAACAGCACGTCGCCTAGCTCCTCGGCCCGCTCGGCCGGCGTGTCTGCCCGCCGCAGTTCGTCCAGCTCCTCACCCACCTTGTCGAACACGCCGCGCACCGTCTCCCAGTCGAACCCGACCGTCGCAGCCCGCTCGCCCAACGCTTGCGCGGCCGCCAGCGCCGGCAATGCGCTAGGCACCCGGTCCAGCAGCGACGACCGCTCCTTGCCCTTCGCCCGGCGCTCGGCCTGCTTGATCTGCTCCCAGTTGGCCAGCGCCTCCTCTGCGCCGTCCGCCGCCCGGTCCCCAAACACGTGCGGGTGGCGGCGCACCAGTTTCTCGCTCAATGCGGCAGTTACGTCCGCAAATGTAAAGTCCCCCTCCTCCGCCGCGATCTGCGCGTGGAAATACACCTGGAGCAGCAGATCGCCCAGCTCTTCGCACAACTCGGCCATATCGTCAGCGTCTATCGCCTCCAACACCTCGTAGGTCTCTTCGAGAAGATGCCGCTTGAGGGTTTGCCGCGTCTGCGCCCGATCCCACGGACAGCCATCAGGAGCACGCAGCCGCGCCATGATCTCCCGCAGCGTCACCGCCGAGCGCATGTCTCGCTCCGGCAGCAGCGCCGGCACCCAGAGCGCGGTCACCCCGTCGCTCGTCCGGTTGGCGCTCCCAATATCACCAAGCGGCAGCGAGCGCGGCTGCGCGGCTACCGTTCCGTCCGCCAGCGAAAGCAACTGCACTCGATGGTCCAGCGGGTAGCGCGCCACGAGCACTGCCTGCGCGGCAGCAGCCATGCGTTGATCGTGGAGCGGCGCCACGAGCAGCGGCACGGTGGCATTGATCCGGTCCGGCGGTGGCAGCGCCAACGCACCGTGGACTTGCAGTCCCTGCAGCGGATCGTGTTGCACCGCGGCACACACTGCGTCAATGAAACTGACCGCCGGCTCGACCACCGGGCGAATCCCGCGCTCCGGCGCCTGCTTCAGAATGCCAGCGACCGTGGCTTCACCGACCAAGGGATGACCGGGCACCGCATAGACTAGCCCCGGCACCGCCGCGGCCAGATCGAGCACCTCGGTCGCAATCCGCTCGCAGAGACCGTCAACGCCGTCCGCTTGGTCACAGCGGTCGTCAAAGGAGCGGACCTCGCCGCGCAGTGCAAGGTGCCTCAGCGCCGGATGACGCGCGGTGCGGAGCACGACCAACGGGGCCGCCCGCAGCAGTTCCACCGCGCCGGTCGTCAGTGCCTGCGGCGGACCGGGGCCAAGCCCCACGATGGTCAACAATGTGCTCATAAAATAAGCAGCGCAGCCCCAGGCCACGAAAGGCCACGTCTCGGGCTGCCCGGGGGCAGTATAGCATCATGCCCGCCCGCAATCGGTGGCGCGTGAGCCAGGCCGGGTGGCTCGCTTGCCAGCGCCGACGCCGGTAGCCTATGCTGATGCACCGATAGAGGAGTTAACCATGCTACGCATCCTGCAAGTCGGCGTAGGCGGCTACGGCGCCACCTGGTTGCAGACGGTACTGGCGGCCCCGGAGCGGGCCACGTACATCGGCCTCGTTGACGTGGACGCCGTCGCCCTGGCGGCAGCCGCAACGGAGACGGGCGTACCCGCCGACCGTTGCTTTCACTCGCTCGCTGCGGCACTCAGCACCGTCGCGGCCGACGCCGTGCTGTGTATCGTCCCCCCGGCACACCACGAGAGCGTGATCGTTCCCGCCCTGGAAGCCGGGCTACACGTCCTCTCCGAGAAGCCCATCGCCGATACCCCGGCGGCGATGCGCCGCATTCTCGCCGCCGACCGCAGCAGTCCGGGCCACCTGATGATCTCGCAGAAAGGCCGCTACCATGCCTGGGTGCGGCGGTTCCGCGAGTTGATTACCACCAACGCGCTCGGCCGCCTCAATCACGTCACGCTGCACTATCGCGACGCGCTGTTTAGGTGGGGCGCGAGCGGGTTTCGGCACCGCATGGATGACCCCCTGCTCGTCGAGATGAGCATTCACCACTTCGACCTCCTGCGCGCGCTGCTCGGACGCAATGCCCTCACCGTGTCCGGCCACAGTTGGAACTGGCCCTGGAGCGGATTCGCCGGCGACGTGGCCGCGAGTCTGCTGTTTACCATGGAGCACGACGTGCCGGTCGTCTACGAAGGCAACTGCATCTCGGCCGGCGCCAACACCTTCTGGTACGGCGATATTCGCGCCGAGTGCGAGTACGGTTCGCTTGTCATGCACTATCCGCAGTTGACCATCGAGCGCCGCCGCGATCTCCCGAAGCTGGAAGTGGAGCATGTGATGGACGTGACGAACTCGCACGAGGGCCAAGTCGTCGCGTTTGACGAGTTCCTCACCGCCATTGCCGAAAACCGAGCGCCGGAGACCGCAGCCGCAGACAATCAGCACAGCATGGCGATGCTGTTCGCCGCCGTCGAGGCCTGTCACACCGGAAACCCCTGCCCCACCGCCACCTACATATCCTGATAGCGGGGCCTCACCCGGACCGCGTAGGCTGACAGCGGCGTCCCCGAACATTATTCCCGCGCACACGGGAATCCTCGTCCCCCCGCCGCAGCGGGGGGACCATAGGGGGGCCGGGCTGGACTGCGGCTTTCGCCGCAATGTACGGAGGGGATGGGCCAGCCCCCACCGCCCACAACTTGACCGCCAACCCGCGCAGTTGACAAAGAACCACCAGCACCCGTATCATTAGAGAGTCCGCAATCGGCAGTACCGTTCACCGGTGTCTGTCGTCGTGGCGGTGGCTCGTTAACAGTTGAAGAGTGGAAGGAAGTAGCTGTCGGCTGGTCGCCCTGCCGGGTGGCCCGTCGAACAGCAGCCAGAGTTTGTGACCTGGTAGTGAACGAGGTCAGGCTGCTCACTTTGACGAGACGACTTCCTACAGTGGTAGGAAGTGTGGCGAATTAGGGAGAGTTTGATCCTGGCTCAGGATGAACGCTGGCGGCGTGCGTGATCAATGCGAGTCGGACGGGAGAGCTACGGCTCTTCAGTGGCGTCCGGGTGCGGAACGCGTGGGCAATCTATCGCCGGGTGGGGGCTATCTCCCC
>JAJDUF010000011.1 GCA_022826725.1 Chloroflexota bacterium | reverse complement strand
GCAAATGGGGTTTCAGACGTTTCCAGACCCGGTCGGAAAGGTCGTGCCTACGATGTGCTGCGGACATGCTACACTTGCTCCTGGCCTACTTACAGCATCAACTTACCATCCAATCCTCAATTTGACGACACGCCCTAGGAGAATTGGCATTTGGGTTGAAGCCGGGGGGAAGCTCAGGGTTCATCTTTGGCCTGCGGACACTGTTGGGCAAGCCCGCCATTTCTACGCCAGGGTCGACAGGGCAGCATTTCTCTCCTTAAAAGGTTGGAAGGTCGAAGCAAACCTCCACTTCTCCATCCAAGGCACACACTTGATCTGGGCCGAAACTACTTTGGAAACCCACAGATACTTTGACCATTTCTTGGATGAGTCATCGTATAGGGGGAACGTTGACAGGGCCACACTGTCGTTCTGGGCCGGACGATGGGAGCGCGATGGCATCATCAGC
This sequence comes from Chloroflexota bacterium, assembly GCA_022826725.1. Lineage (GTDB taxonomy): Bacteria > Chloroflexota > UBA11872 > UBA12225 > JAJDUF01 > JAJDUF01. The sequence continues at coordinate 286,442 of JAJDUF010000011.1, read as the reverse complement.
ACAAGTGACCGGGAAGAGATCACTAACCTATCCCAGCAGCGCATCAACGTCATACCAGGATTTGAAGTCTCACGCGAATGGAGTCTTGACGAGTGGGAGCCGCGCGGATCGGGAGCACTTCAAGCGGATATCGTCGATGCGCTCGCGCTCCCCCTCGCCACATGGGGGGAAAAGCTATAAGCGCTTCTATCATGCTGACGGCGCTGCCAGTAGTGGGACCTACCCCCTCTCTATCGCTTGGCGATGGGGAGGGGGCCGGGGGGTGAGACGCCAAAGGACCACATCCGATGACTGCCCAAGACTCCGATCCGACTGCTGCCCCGTGGTGGCAACGCATTTTCGCCGATGGGAGCTATCTGCGACTGTGGTCTTCCCACCTGACGCCGGAGCGGACCGAGCGCGAGGTCGCGGGCGTGCTCGATCTACTCCAACCGACGCCCGGCGCGGCAATCCTCGACTTAGCCTGCGGGCAGGGGCGCATCGCCGTGCCGCTGGCCCAGCGCGGCTACCGGGTCACCGGGCTGGACCTCAGCGAGCAATTGCTCGACGTGGCACGCGCGGCAGCCGACACGGCCGGCGTCGGCGTGGAGTGGCACCGCGCCGATATGCGCGATATTCCGGCCGAATGGGCGGGCCGCTTCGACTACATCATCAACATCTTCACGGCATTCGGCTATTTCGACGACGAGGCCGAGAATCAGCGTGTGCTCGCTGGTGTCGCACAGGCGTTGAAACCCGGCGGCCGGTTCCTGATCGAGTCAATGAATCGCGATGGCGTCATGGGACGGTTCCGCGAGCGCGGTTGGTACGAAGCGGACGGGCTGCTGGTCTGTACGGAGGTGCGCTTTGACCCGATCCGTGGCGTAGCCAGCACCGTAGACCGGTGGGATGAAGACGGTGAGCGCCAGTCGCTACGCCACAGCGTGCGGCTGTACACGCCGACCGAGCTTGCGGCGCTGCTCCGCGCGGCGGGACTCGAACCGGTCGCTACCTATGGCGGCCTCGCCGGCGGGGAGTTGACGCACGAAAGCTGGCGTCTGGCGCTCGTCGCAGAGAAGCCAAGCGAGCAACCACGGCCGGTCGAAGTTGATCGTCCTGCCGAGTTGCCGTGGTGGGAATCGTTCTTCGAAGAGACCTTTCTACACCTCTGGCCATCTAGCTCAACGCCGGACCACGAGCCAGCGGAGGTCGCGGGGCTGGTGTCGCTCTTGGAGCTACCGCCGGAGGGGCGTATCCTAGACCTCGCCTGCGGCTACGGTCGGATCGCCGTACCGCTCGCGCGACGCGGCTTTCAGGTGACCGGCCTGGACTCGAGCGAGCCGTTGCTCGCCGTCGGACGCGAACGCGCCGCCCAGTCCGGTGTGGCTGCCGAGTGGCACCACGCCGACATGCGCGACACCCCATCGGAGTGGTCGGGGCGGTTCGATGCAGTCATCAGCATCTGGAATTCCTTTGGCTACTTCTCCGACGACCACGAGAATCAGCGCGTGCTGGCCAGCGCCGCCCAGGTGCTCAAACCGGGTGGCCGCCTGCTCATTGACGTGTCCAACCGCGACCGCGTGGTGAGCACGTATCGCACTCGCGACTGGGACGAGCGCGACGGGCTGGTGCTGCTGCAAGAACGCTCCTTCGATCCGGTGCGCGGCCTCAACCGGACGGAGTTGACCTGGCACGAGGACAGACAGCGTCGCCAAGTTAGTTTCGCAGTGCGTCTCTACACGGCAACGGAGCTGACGCGGATGGTCGCGGCCGCCGGGCTGCGGCCGGTTGCATACTACGGGGATTGGACCGGTGGCGAGTTGACACGCGAGAGCCGGCATATCATCCTGGTTGCCGAGAAACCGTAGGGGCGAACGGCTGATCGCCTCGCCCAACCACGCAACGGAGGGAACAGCAATGGCGGGACGATTGGCAGGCAAAGTGGCATTGGTAGCCGGAGCGGGACCGAACATGGGCCGGGCGGTAGCGACGCTCTTTGCCCAAGAGGGCGCCAAGGTGGTCGTCGCGGCTCGCGGCGCAGGGAGCACCGCCGGCACCGTCGAGCGGATCGAGGGCTTTGGCGGCGCGGCGCGGGCGGTGCAAGCCGACGTGAGCACCGAGGCCGGCGCCCAGAGCGCCATTCAGGCGGCGGTGGCGGCCTTTGGGCAGCTCGACATCGTGTATCACAACGCCGGCGGCTTCTTCACGCCCAAGTACGCTGTCGAATCGCTGCCGGCGGACTTCTGGGAAGGGGCACTCGCCAACAATCTGCGCTCGCTCTACTGGCTGACCCGCCAGGCAGTGCCGCACCTCGAAGCAGTTGGCGGGGGCTGCATCATCACCGTGTCGGCCGCCGATCTGGTTGTTCAGGATGCAAATAGCGCCTACGCCGCCGCGAAAGCGGGACTGATCGGCGGCGCCCGTAACCTGGCGCGTGAGCTGTTCCCGAAGAATATCCGCGTCCACGCGATGTGCCCGGGCATCATGTGGGAGCAGCTGGCCGAGAGCGCCGATGGGCGCGTCAGCCCGGCCGCTCGCCAGCTCGACCGGCTCGGCAACGCCGCCGACGTGGCCTATGCGGCGCTCTGGCTGGCCTCCGACGAGGCGGCCTGGGTCACCGGGCTGGCGGTCAACGTGGACGGCGGCGACGCTGTGTTCGCCGACTCACCTATGCGCCGCCGCGCCGTCGAGTCGCGTCTGGCGTAAGTTTGTCCCCCTATGGTCCCCCGCCGCAGCGGCCGGCCGGTCGTCGCGCGGACTCCCCTTCCCTGGAGGGAAGGGGTTGGGGGTTAGGCCCGCTCAGATGAGCAGCGTGTGGCGCAGGGTCGTCAGCGTGCTATTTACCGTCTGAATCAGGGCGCCGAGGGCACCGCTCACCAGGTAGCCGCTGACTAGGAGCGCCAAAGTCATCCCCAGCTTGCGCCACGCCGGCCAGTCGCCACGCCAGACAAACCAGGACCAATAGGCACTGCACCCAGCGAGACACGCCGGCAGGAGCAGCACTACCGCCGTAACCACGCAGAGCACGACCGCAATCACCGCGTTGAGCACCCCGGGCGAGACGGCCAACTCCGAGAACCACAACATCGCCTGACCGAGTGCCCAGACGCCGACAAAAAGCGCCACGTAGACCCACAAGCCGGTCGCGGCGACGCGCACGACCAGCGCCCACAGTGGCTCATACCAGGGTGGACCGCCAAGTCCGAAGAGGTGCTGCCGCATCAACGCCTGCGACTCCAGGCGAAACCGCAGGCCGCCGATCCCCATGTACACCGTGCTTGCGTCCAGGCCAGCACGCCGGGCGTGCTCCGGGTCTCCGCGAGCGGGTTGCGTTGCGTCGGAGGAAGCCGGCTCCTCCTCGTCGATCTCAATATGCCGCGCAAACCAGTCACTGAGCTTGAACAGCGCACCGGATACGCCCACCAGCCCCAGCACAATGGCGCCGGCCAACGTGAGAACCTGATTGATCGGAGTGGCCGGTCCGAGCGCCTGCGCGATGGCGATAGCGATGGAAAAGGCGCTATAGATGGCGACGAGAGCGACGAGATTCGCCAGAATGCTGACCCACGCTTCACGCATGGCCTCCCCCTCACCTACCGGCTTAGCCGACAGACCGTTACTATGATACTGAAGGGAGCATACCGCGATGAAGGTTGCCGTCCTGTCCGATACGCACGATCACCTGGATCAGCTCACCAGGGCGCTGGCCGCCGTCCGGGACAGCGGCGCAGAGGCGCTGGTGTTCTGCGGCGACTTCTGCGCGCCGTTTACGCTGGCGGCGCTGGCCGAGGGCTACGCCGGACCCATCCACGCCGTCTTCGGCAACAACGACGGCGACCGGATCATGCTGCTCACCATCGCCGGTCAGCAACCCCACGTGCATCTTCATGGGGAAATCGGTCGCGTGGAACTGGGCGGGCGCCAAGCCGCCATCGTCCACTACACCGACTTGGGCCATGACCTAGCCACCAGCGGCAGCTACGACGTGGTGTTCTGCGGACACACTCACGTCTACGAAACGGCCCACGTCGGGCCGCGACCGACGCTCCTGGTCAATCCCGGCGAGGTGATGGGCCGGCTCGGCCGGCCAAGCTGGGCGCTCGTAGACCTCGCCAAACTAACGGCCGAGCAGCAGTACCTCTAACCCACCAGCGAGGAGACCACAGGGGAGCACCATCCCCGTCCCCCCGTCGCAACGGGGGGACCACAGGGGGACTGGGTGAGGATCACTGGGTACGGAAGCAAAGGCCGACTGCACCAGGCCCCACGTGCGAGCCGATGGCCGGTCCGATTTCGCCCATGTAAAGCTCGCCGATGCGAAACCGGGCTTCAACTTGCCGGCGTAGCTCCGCGGCGCCGTCCGGAGTAGCGGCATGGAGGATACCGGCCATCGCCAGTTCGTTGCCCCCGGCACGCTCGGTGGCATACTCGATCAAGTGGGCTACCGCTTTCCTCCGCGTGCGGGGACGAGCCAGCGGCGCCAGTTCGCCATCATCCAAGTGCAGCACCGGCCGGAAGCGGAGCAGGCTCCCGATCATATGTTGCGCCCGGCCAATGCGTCCGCCTCTATGCAGATAATCCAGCGTATCGAGCGTCAACGCCACGCCGCAGTGGGGCTGTAGCTCGCTCACGCGCGCCAGCACCGCGTCGGCATCGGCGCCGGCTGCTGCCAACCGTGCGGCCTCGATCACCAAGGCGCCCTCGGCCAGCGCCGCGAGACCGGTGTCCACGACCTCTATGCGCGGGCCGGTCATGGTCTGGGCGGCGGCGCGCGCCGAGTTGTAGGTGCCACTGAGTTTTGCCGATACGGTAATGCTTACGATACTGTCGGTGTCCGCTTCGGCAGCCAGTGCCTCGTACACCTGCTGGAAGTCGCCCGGTGACGGCTGCGAGGTCGTGGGATGGGTGTCATCGGTACGCAGCCGGGCATAGAACTCCTCGTTCGTGAGGTTCACGTTTTCCGTGTAGCGGTCATCGCCAAAGGAGACATGCGCGGGCACAACCGTAATGCCGTGTTGCTCGACCACCTCCGGCGGCAGCATAGCCAAGCTATCGGTGACGATCCGTACCGTACCCATCAATCTCACCCCTTGTCCGGCAGTCTTCCGGCGGCAACAGTACGCATAGCGTAGGCTATGGCGGCACGCGCGTCAACTACTGCAGGTTGACAGCCTCCGACAGCCTCCCCGCCCCACCATGATGGAGCGGGTGAGGCGTAAAGGGTGTGCTAGAATCAGGTACCGTCGCATAGTCCTTTCCGGAAAGAGTGCATGTCTGCATTATTCGACCGTGTTGCTCACGTCAAAGGCACAATTGCGGAAGCGTGTGAGCGTGCGAATCGGTCGCCGGCCGAGGTCAAGCTGGTCGCAGTGACGAAGACCGTGCCGACCGACATCATCGAGCAGGCCTACGGTGCCGGGCTGCGCGTCTTCGGGGAGAATCGGGTCCAGGAAGCGCAGCCCAAGATCGGCAAGCTACCGGCGGATATCGAGTGGCACTTCATCGGCCATTTGCAATCGAACAAAGCGAAGGTCTGTGCCGGCCTGTTCGACGTGATTCACAGCGTTGACTCGGTGCGGCTGGGGAAGCGCCTCGCGGCACGCGCCGCCGCCGGCCAGTCCATACGGATGCTCCTCCAGGTCAACCTGACCGGGAAAACTTCGCAGTCCGGCTTTGCACCGGAGGAAGTTGGCGCAGCCGTCGCGGCGCTGGCGGGAGAATCCGGTGTGGCGCTCGAAGGTCTGATGACCATTGCGCCGCAAGTGACTGACTGCGAGGCGGTCCGGCCGTGGTTTCGCCAGTTGGCAGACCTCTATCGTGACCTTGCCGCGACTGCCGCCGGACATCCCTGGCGTCATCTCTCGATGGGCATGACGGAGGACTACCCGATCGCTATTGAAGAGGGCGCCACGCTTGTGCGCGTCGGCCGGGCACTGTTCGGAGAGCGCCCGGCATGACGTGCGGCCCCTGGACTCTATCCACTCACCGGAGCTGGCAGACTCGGCGCGCTAAGCATCGCAGTCGCTCTCGTCAGACGACAGGTTGTATCAGGCTGCCCATGCGAACCGCCCACCGGCCGGAATGCAAACACATGCGAGAGAGGAGCAGACCCGCATGGAACTCTTGGCCAACTTCATCAACCTCTTGACTCAAGCGCTCGTCATAGCCATTGTCCTACGCGCTATCCTCTCTTGGTTTGTGCCCGAAGGCGATCATCCGGTCGTGCGAATCCTCCGCGATGTGACAGACCCGCTCATCGTGCCCCTACGGCGAGTCATTCCGTCAATTGGGATGCTCGATCTCTCGCCGTTTGTGGCGATCATCCTGTTACAGGTGGTCCGCAGTATCGTGATTGCGACCCTGTCCGGCGCCGGCGGTTAGCCGGGGCAATCTCTTGACCTCCGCCACCACCGAGCAACCGTTGGCAGCAAAAGCCGGAGCAAGATATTCTCTACTCGTGGCCTGACGGGCGCGTGTCTCGCTGCGAGGCTGGGCATCGCGGGGCTTAACCGGAGCCAGGATTAGCTATCAGAGGAACAAGCACATGGAGCTAGTGGTCGTTGACTATGACGCCGGGAATATCCGCAGTGTGGCCAAGGCTATCGAGCACGTCGGCGTGAAGCCGGTCGTCACTGCGGATATTCCGACGATCCTCGCAGCGGACGGAGTCATTGTCCCCGGTGTCGGCGCTGCCGGAGACATCATGCGGAGCCTGAAGCGGCTCGACCTCGATCGGGTAATCCGGGAGGTCATTGACCGGGGTACACCGTTTCTCGGTGTGTGCATGGGGCTGCAAGTGCTCCTGACGAGTAGCGACGAGGACAACGGGCAGGCCTGCTTGGACATCTTCCCCGGCACGGTGCGCCGCTTCGGCCTGGGCCTGAAGGTACCGCACATGGGCTGGAATCAGGTGCGCTTTGTCCACGATCACCCGCTCTTTGCCGGCATCCCGGACAACTCCCACTTCTACTTCGTCCACTCCTACTACGCCGACCCCGAGGACCGCGCCATCGTGGCCGGCGAGACCGACTATGGCCACCCGTTTGCGAGCGTCCTGATCCGGGACAACGTGATGGCCACGCAGTTCCACCCGGAGAAAAGCGCCCAGGACGGCCTGCGGCTGTACCGCAACTTCAGCCGCATCGTCCGGGATGGCCTCCCGGCAGCCACCCTGACTACCGCCGCCGTAGGCGCAGCACTTTGAGGCCGGGGATGAACCACTGCGAGCGTGAGGGAGCGGACGGCTCACACTCGGTGCTCTCTGTGACTACTTCTTAAGGAAACACAACTGATGCTCGTCTTACCGGCGATTGACCTGAAGGGCGGCCAAGCCGTACAGCTACGGCAAGGCGACTTCGACCAGGCCAGGCAGTATGGTGATCCGGCGGCGGCGGCGGCGCGCTGGCTGGCGGCCGGCACGCAGTATCTCCACATCGTTGACCTCGACGCTGCGGCTGCCGGGCATCCGGTCAACGGCGCCGCCGTGACGGCCATTGTCAGCGAGACCGCCAAGGCCGGTGTGCCGGTGCAGCTCGGTGGGGGACTGCGGACGTTAGCGGACGTGGCGGCGGCGCTGGGTGCCGGGGTCAGCCGCGTGGTGGTGGGGACGGCGGCGGCGAAATCGCCGGACCTCGCCGAGGCGATGGTGCAGCGCTTCGGCGCCGAGCGGATTGTCGTATCGCTCGATGCCAAGGACGGCGTGGTGGCGACGCACGCCTGGCGGATGCAGAGCCGCTACTCGGTGCAGGAGTTGGCCGCCGAGCTAGTGAACCGCGGCGTGGGGCGCTTTGTATATACCGACATCACCCAAGATGGCACGCTGACTGCGCCCAATACCGCGGCCACCCGCGCGTTAGTGGAAACGACCGGGGCCGCGGTGATCGCGGCCGGTGGCGTGACGACCACCGACCACGTGCGGGCGCTGGCTGCCGCTGGCTGCGAGGGTGCTATCGTCGGGACGGCGCTCTACGAGGGACATATGACGCTTCAGGACGCACAGGCGGCGGCGGCCGGAGCGGCGACCGGCACTGGCCACTGACTACTGACGACAGGACACTGACCAATGCTTACGAAACGCATCATTCCGTGTCTCGACGTGCATCACGGGCGCGTCACCAAGTGCGTGCAATTCATCAACCGGCGCGACGTCGGTGATCCCGCCGAGCTGTCGGCCTACTACAACGAGCAAGGCGCCGACGAGCTGGTGTTCTACGACATCACCGCTTCCCACGAAGAGCGGGACATCATGCTGGACGCCGTGCGCCGCACCGCCGAGCAGGTGTTCATCCCGCTCACCGTCGGCGGCGGCCTGCGGACGGTTGACGACATGCACCGGATGCTCCGCGCAGGTGCCGACAAAGTCTCGATCAACTCGTCGGCATTGAGCAACCCGCAGTTGATCGCCGAGGGCGCCGACCGGTTCGGCAGCCAGTGCATCGTGCTTTCCATGGACGTGAAGCGGACCGATGACACGCCGGATGATGACCGGTTGCGCTGGAAATGCTATCTGCGCGGCGGGCGTGTGGCTACCGACGTTGACGCGCTGGAGTGGGCGCAGCGCGGCGTGGAGCTAGGCGCTGGCGAGATCGTGGTGAACAGCATTGACGGTGACGGCACGCTCGACGGCTACGATCTACCCTTGCTCCGCACGATCAGCGACGCAGTCGAAGTGCCGGTGGTCGCATCGGGCGGCGCCGGTAAGCTGGAGCACTTCTCTCAGGCGCTCTACGAGGGTCACGCGCACGCGGTTCTGGCCGCCTCCGTGTTTCACTACGGCACGTTCACCATTGGGCAAGTCAAGGACCACCTCGCGTCGAAGGGGGTACCGGTACGCCAATGAGCGAACAGCGTCACCGGGCAGCAGCACTGCTGGACGCGCCGGACTGGGGCCTGCACTTCGACGCTCAGGGCCTCGTGCCGGTCGTTGCACAGGACGCCCGCACACGCGACGTCCTGATCCTGGGGTCCGCCAACCGGGAGGCCGTGCAGCGGTCGCTCGACACCGGCGATGCCTGGTTCTGGAGCCGCAGTCGGCAGGAGTTATGGCACAAGGGCGCCACCTCCGGGCACTTTCTGCGGCTGCGGCGCATTCGCCGCAACTGCGAGGACAACTCGCTGCTCTATGAGGTAGAGCCGCAAGGACCGGCCTGCCACACGGGGCGGCCGGGGTGCTTCTTCCGCGATCTCGCCGGTATCGAGCTATCACCGCTATCGGCGGAGGAGCAGGTGCCCGCGGCGGCGCCTACGGAGGTGCTCGATAGCGTCTTCGCGGTCATCCTGGAGCGACAGCGAACCAAACCGGCCGGCTCCTACGTCGCGACGCTGCTCGATCAAGGCCTCGACCGGATCGCAAAGAAAGTCGGTGAGGAGGCTGCCGAGGTCATCATCGCCGCCAAAAACTACGACCTAGCGCAAGTGGCCCATGAAGTTGCCGATCTCTGGTTTCATACCCTAGTGCTGTTGGCCGAGCAGGGCATGACTCCGGCCGACGTAACGACCGTCCTGGCCGAGCGGCGCGGCGGAAGCGCTTCCCCCTCGCAAGAGTAGTTTTGTGTAGGGGCGCCCTTACGGGAGGCGTACTGAATCGAGATGGATACCGACACCGGCATGAACCCCCGCCAGCTAACGCTCCGGTACGGCTGCAATCCCCATCAGACGCCGGCCCGCGCCGCGGCCCCGTCGGGACAGTTGCCGATCACGGTGCTGGCCGGCAGTCCCGGCTATATCAATCTGCTCGACGCCTTCAACTCCTGGCAGCTCGTGCAGGAGCTACGCGCTGCGCTGGACCTGCCGGCCGCTGCTTCGTTCAAGCACGTCAGTCCGGCCGGAGCAGCCGTGGCCGTGCCCCTCAGCCCGGCGCTCGCCCGCGCCTATTTCGTCGCGGACCTGGAGCTTTCGCCGCTGGCGACGGCCTATGCCCGCGCGCGGGGCGCCGACCGCGTGTCGTCGTATGGCGATTGGATCGCCTTGAGCGATCCGGTGGATGAGCCAACCGCACGCCTGATCGGGCGCGAGGTGTCCGACGGGGTGATTGCGCCGGGTTACGCACCGGCGGCCCTCGCCATCCTCCGCCGTAAGAAGGGCGGCAAGTACCACGTGGTCGAGGTAGACCCGAGCTATACGCCGTCCGACACGGAAAGCCGCCACGTGTTCGGCATCATGCTGGAGCAGCAGCGCAATACACACCTGGCGAGCGCCCAAGACCTGGAGAACGTCGTCACGCAGCGGCGCGACCTCCCGGCAACGGCGACGCGCGATCTGCTTGTGGCGCTGATTGCGCTGAAGTACACCCAGTCCAACTCGGTCTGTCTGGCCGTTGACGGGCAAGTGATCGGCATGGGTGCCGGCCAGCAGTCGCGCATCCATTGCACGCGGCTGGCGGCGACCAAAGCCGATACCTGGTACCTGCGCCAGCACTCCGCCGTCCTGGACCTCCGCTTCCGCCGCGGCCTGAGACGCCCGGACCGCGACAATGCCATAGACCAGTATCTCCTCGACACGCTGACCCCGGCCGAGGAGCGCGTCTGGCGCGAATGCTTTCGTGTCGTTCCCCAGCGTCTCAACGCGGACGAGAAGCAGACCTGGCTCCAAGGACTCACCGGCGTGGCGCTCGGCTCGGACGGCTTCATCCCGTTCCGCGACAACATTGACCGCGCGAGCGCGAGCGGCGTGCGGTACATAGCCCAACCGGGCGGCTCGCTCCGCGACGAGCCGGTCATCGCCGCCTGCGACGAATACGGTATGGTGATGGCGCTGACAGGAGTGCGGCTCTTCCACCACTGAGTCCAATACCCATCCGTCATTTCCGCCAAAGCGGGCATCCACCTTTCGCCGCTGGACCCTGGCCCGCGCCGGAAAGACAGCAGTAAGGCACGAGGAGTATTCACCATGGTCAGTGCTGTACGCCGGCCGATCATCGCCGGCAACTGGAAAATGAACACCACGGTGGCCGAGGCAACGGACCTCGCTAGGCAGGTCCGCGCTGCGGTGGCAAGCCACCCCGACTACCACACCGAGGTCGTGCTATGCCCACCGTTTCTCTCGCTCTCGGCAGTGGCTGCGGCGGTAGAAGATGCCCCTATCGGCGTTGGCGCGCAGAACTGCTACCCGGCCGACTCCGGCGCGTATACCGGCGAGGTATCGGCGGCGATGCTGGTGGGCCTCTGCCAATACGTCATCGTCGGACACTCGGAGCGTCGCGGGTACTTCGGCGAGGACAACGCCTTCGTGCAGCAGAAGGCTGCCCACGCGCTCGCCCACGGACTGACGCCCATCGTCTGCGTGGGAGAAAGCCTGGAGCACTACGAGGCCGGCACCGGCGCGGCTTTCGTCACGGCGCAGATTACCGGGAGCCTCCACGACCTGTCCGCCGACGCGGTTGGCTCACTGGTGATCGCCTACGAACCCATCTGGGCGATTGGCACCGGCCACGCTGCAACGGCCGCGGACGCCAATACGATGATTGGCGCAATCCGCGCCACCGTCGCCGATACGTGGGGTGCTGCGGCTGCGGGGCGAGTCCGCATTCAGTACGGCGGCAGCGTGGCAGCGGCAAACGCCGCGACACTGCTGGCCGAGCCGGAGATTGACGGGGCGCTGGTGGGCGGCGCGAGTCTCAAGGCCGACGAATTCGCCGCGATCATCGCTGCTGCCGAGGTCTCACTGCCGTAGTGCTATACTACTGCTGAAGCGGAAGTAACACATCAGGGAAAGCATAATGGCGAGCGTCTTGCACATCGCAATGATCGTACTCTCGGTAACGATGGTGGTGGTCGTATTGCTCCAAGTAAAAAGCGCCACGCTCGGTAGCGCCTTCGGCTCCAGCGATGCCTCGGTTTTCTCCACGCGGCGCGGCTTCGACAAAGTGCTCTTCAACTTCACCATTGTCCTCGGCGCGCTGTTCATCCTGCTCTCGCTGGTCGTCCTCATCGTCACCGGCTAGGTACCGCAGCAAGGTACCGGGGCCATGACCGTGCCGCCTGCCCCGCTGCACGCAGAGGCGCCCCCCCTCGATGCCAGGGTGATCGAGGCCGCCTGTGCTGACCGTCTCGTCGGCCGGCGCGTCGTCTACGAGCCGCGAATGGCATCTACCAACGGCACCGCGCACCGCCTGGCACAGCAGGGGTACCCGCCCGGGACCGTCGTCACGACCGACGCCCAGGTTGGCGGGCGCGGACGCTTCGGCCGCACCTGGCACATGCGCGAGCGAGCAAGCATCGCCTGTTCGGTGATCCTCCGCCCGACCCTAGCACCATCCGAGCTGGCCGGACTCGGCATGGCAGCCGCCATTGCCGCGGTAGAGGCTTGCCGCGCCGCTAACGTGCCGGCGCAAGTCAAATGGCCGAACGACATCGTGGTCGGCGAACGGAAGCTAGGCGGCGTGCTTTGCGAGGCGTCCCTCCAGGGAACGGCGGTGCAGCACGCTATCGTCGGCGTCGGTCTCAACGTCAACGACGACCTCCGCGACCGGCCGGACCTGCGAGCATCGGCAACCAGCATCCGGCTGTTTACCGGCCAGCCAGCCGACCGCAGCGCCCTGCTCATCCGCCTCCTGCACGAGCTTGACGGCTGGATCGCAGAAACCCAGCCCCAGCCGGCCGTCCTGGGCACGTGGGCCGCCCGCTGTGCAACGGTGGGGCACACCGTAACCGTCCACGACGCCCGCTCCGGCCAGCAGATCGCCTCCGGGCTGGCCATCCGGCTGGAGTCCGACGGCGCGCTAATCGTGCGCCAGCCGTCGGGCGACACGCGCCGCTTCGACTACGCCGCCGTCTCCGTCCGGCACACCTGACCCGCGCCGTCCGAGCCGCCCTCGCTACCCCCCACGCGCCGCGGCAGGTAGACTCCCACTCGACATGAACGATGCGCTCAATGCCAGCGAGATCGCGGAGGTGCAGGCAGCGTTGGCGGCCCGGCTCAGTCGCTCGCGCTTTGCACACGTCGAGCGGGTAGCGACTATCGCCGGCCATCTGGCGGAGTTGTGGGACCTCGATAATGAGCCGGTTCTGCGCGCGGCCTGGCTCCACGACTGTGCGCGTGAGCTGAGTCGTGCGGAGCAACGCGCTTTGATCCTGCCATCCCGCTGGGAGGAGGCTGCCGATCTCGGCTGGCATGGCCCGGCCGGTGCCGTGGTATCCTGGCAGCACTTCGGAGAAACAGACCGCAGCGTCCTGGATGCGATCAAGTACCATTCGGTGCCGCAGCCGGACGCCAGCGTGCTCACGAAGCTCATCTTTGTGGCCGATAAGCTCGACGCTGGGCCAACGCAGCTCAAGTCAACACTAGATGGTCTCCCCGCCCGGTGCGCCGATCCGGACCAAGCACTCCTCTGCGCCATCGAAATGCGCCTCCGCGAGCATATCGAGCGGCGGCGGCCGCTGTTGCGACAGGACGTTGCGGTCCATGCGCTGCTCCTGAAACGTCTTGGCTGATGTCAGGCTCACTCATGTCACCTCTCTTCTTCCGGCGGCTGGACGGCTTATGGCCTCCGGGGACACGGTTGCTGGCGGCGGTGATGCTCTTGCTGCTCACACTGCTTACTGGCTGCGCGGACACCGAGCCGGTGCTACCGACGGTGACGATCCGTGCCCTCGATCTCCGCTACGAGCCGCAGCACGTCACTATTCCGCGCGATCAGCCGGTCCGGATCGTCCTGCAGAACGACGGTGTACTCGCGCATGACATCAGCGTCGAGCAGTTGGAAGTCCAGGTGCAGCAGCTTCAAGGGGAATGGGTACAGGGCCAGGTCTACATATACGCAGAGCGGGGACAGCGCCTCGCGCTCACCGTGCAAGCCTCGACTCCGGGCACCTACGACTTCGTATCCACCATCCCCGGCCACGAGGCGGCCGGTATGCGCGGCACGCTCACCGTAGAGTAGGTCTATCCTGACCATCGGGTAGAATGGTCTGGGCATCTGACCCAAGCCGTTCCGCGGCTAGACTCTACGAGCATGGGTAAAGCAAGATGATAACGCGCTATCGTTTGGGTGTGGCACTGATTATCTGGGGTGGGCTGGCCTGGATACCATACTTCGGATTCCTCCTGATCGGTCTGGACCCGTGGCTGCCGTTTCCCGTTCACCTCGCCTGGCACCTCTCCGGGGTGATCCCGGGTACCATGCTCACCGGCTCCTCATTGCTCTTACACCTCTACCGCCGGCTGCGCCGGTAAGCTGCGGCGCCGGCGAACCACGCCAGGACAGCGGACGACAGCATGGGAATTGAGGCGCTCACGCACCGCGACGACGGCACAGCGCGGTGCCCCCAGACCGCATCCGACTGGGACCGCTGGGTAAGTCCTACACGGACGCGCAACTTCATCCTCGACGATCCTCTGCTCGATTGGCTCGAACTCTACGGCGAGGCGCATGGCTTTGAGCGAGATCCGTCGTCTTCCCAATACGACCCGCGCACGGACTTCACCGAGTTCCTATTCGAGCAAGGCCACAAGTTTGAGGCGGCTATCGCCGAGTTGCTGGGCAAGGGCCATCATGTCGAAACGATTGCGACCACGCCGCGCGTTGATGCCCGTCGCTTAGAGCAGGCTGAGGCGACGTTCGCTGCGATGGAGCGGGCGGTACCGATCATCTACCAAGGTGTGCTGTGGGACGCGGAGCACAGGACCTATGGCATACCGGACCTGCTGGTCCGCACTGACGTGCTCCGGGAGCTATTTCCGGACGCTATTTCACCGGCAGAGGCCGGCCACGCCGCCCCGGACCTGCCCGGCGCGAATTGGCACTATCGTGTCGTAGACATCAAGTTCACGACGCTTTATCTCTCGTCCCGCGGTGAGCTAGATAACTCTGGCTCAGGCCCCACCTACAAGGCGCAGCTCTTCATCTACAACCGAGCGTTGGGCCGCCTCCAAGGCTATGAGTCACCCATGTCCTATCTCTTGGGTCGCGGCTGGACGCAGGGCCGGCAACGCGGTTCCAGTGCCCTCGACCGGCTCGCTCCGGTGCCGCAAGCCGGCACCGTGACCAACAAGACGCCAATCGCGGAGATCACCGCGGCCGCCGTACAGTGGGTGAGGCGAGTCAGGTCCGCCAGCGCGGCGTGGGAGGTGTTGCCTAAACCGTCCGTACCTGAGCTTTATCCGAACGGCAGCAACGACATGGACGCCCCGTGGCACAACGCCAAGCGCCGGATCGCCAGTGAGCTTGACGAGTTAACGCAGTTGTGGTGGGTATCGCCAAAGGGACGCCGCCAGGCACACGAGGTCGGTATCTCCAGGTGGACCGATCCCCGTGTCACCCCAGAGCATCTGGGCATCACACGCGCTGGTACGGCGTCCACGCTGGCCCACATTCTCAACGTCAACCGGGATGCCAACGGTCCCGTCGTTCATCCGCCGCGGATCGGCGCCTGCCGTGAAGAATGGCACTCCACACCCCCGCTGGAGTTCTACGTGGACTTCGAGAGCGTCAGCGACCTCGCCGACGATTTCTCGCGCCTCCCGGAGCGCGGCGGCCAGCCGCTTATCTTCATGATCGGCTGTGGACACGTTGAAGCGGGCACCTGGCGCTTCGAGTCCTTTGTCGTGGACGCGCTCACCGAGCCTGAAGAGGCACGCATCATCGCGGAATGGCTGGCGCATATGGAGCAGGTGCGACAACGCCTAGCACTCCAACTCGCAACGCCAAGGCTCATTCACTGGTCACCAGCCGAGGTCAGCTTCTTCGAAAAGGCGTATGACTCCGCCAGAGCACGCCAGCGCCGGCCCGATTGGCCTTCCCTGAACTGGTTCGATTTCCTGCAGCGGGTAGTTCGTGCGGAGCCGATTGTGCTCCGCGGCGCTCTAGCATTCGGGTTGAAGGCTGTGGCCAAAGCCATGCACGCGCATGGTCTGATTGAGACGCTTTGGGGCGATGGGCCGGCTGACGGGTTGGGCGCTATGGTGGGAGCGTGGTGGTGCGCCGAGGAGTCCCGTCGCACGGGAGTACCGATGAGCCGGATTGATCTGATGCAAGACATCATTTGCTATAACGAGGTGGACTGCAAGGTGATGATGGAGATCGTGCGGTATCTGCGCGAAAATCACTGACCTAGTAGGCCGCTCCACATTCTCGCCACACACGCTCTTCTTGCGTGACCGAAGCCGCGACCACAGTTGAGTGCCCGAGCATGGCCTCCGCAGTTGCACACAGCGACGCGCTCGACGCGCTGCACCGCGAGATCGCCTCCTGCCGGCGCTGCGGGGAAACTGGCTATCCCATTCAGGGGCAGCCGATTTTGGGCACCCTCGACTCACTAAGTCGTCACAACCCACCGCTTGGGCGGGTCATGCTCATCGGCCAGGCACCGGGACGCCAAGAAGCCGCCGGCGGGCAGCCGTTCATGGGGCCGGCCGGGCGCCGGCTGTTTGCCTGGCTGGAGCGCATTGGGATAGACGAGCGCTCTTTCCGACGGCAGGTCTACATGACCGCCGTGACCAAGTGCTACCCTGGCCCCAGCGCCGGGGGACACGGGGATCGTCTCCCATCGGCCGCCGAGCGGGCGCTGTGCCGGCCATTTCTGGACCGGCAGGTGCGGCTCGTCAACCCACGCTTGGTCATCCTCGTCGGCCGGCTCGCCATCGAGACCTTTCTGGGCCAGGTACGGCTGGCAGACGCGGTTGGCCGGAGCTTCGACCGCGCCGAGCGGCGCTGGCTCCCGCTGCCGCACCCATCGGGCGCCAGCACCTGGCTAAACCAACCCCGCCACCAGGCGCTACTCACGCAGGCGCTCGAGTTGCTGCGGGGCAGCGGCCTCGTCGCGGGCACCGCGGCGGCGCCCGGAAGCACGGAGAGAGGGGGATTGACATGAAGCTACTGTTATACGGCGATATCCCGGCGTCCTGGCCGGAACGGTTGCAGCAGGTCGCACCGGAGGCGGACATCGCCGTGACGAGCGACGCCGACGTTGCCCTGCATGAGATTGCGGACGCCGAGGCGTTCTACGGCCAAATCTCCCCGGCGATGCTGCAAGCCGCGCCAAAGCTGCGCTGGATTCAGACGCCGATGGCCGGCCTGGAGAGCTACTTCTTTGCCGAGCTGATCGCCCATCCAGTCGTCGTGACCAACATGCGGGGCATCTTCTACGACACGATTCCGGACCACGTCCTGTGCTTCATCCTCTGTTTTGCGCGGGACATGCCCCGTTATTGGGCAGCACAGCGGGAACGCACCTGGCGCCATCGTGCCGGCACCACCGCGTTCCAGCTCGCCGCCCGCACCCTCGGCATCGTGGGCCTGGGCGGCATCGGCTACGGCGTGGCCAAGCGGGCCGCCGGATTCGGGCTGCGTATTATCGCCGTAGACGCGCGGCGCGAGGAATGCCCGCCGGAGATCGAGGCCATCTGGACACCCGACCGGCTGGCCGACCTCCTGGGACAGGCCGACATCGTGGCCGTCTGTGTGCCGGAGACACCGGGGACACGCGGGCTGTTCGACGCCACACGCTTTGCCCAGATGCGAGCCGGCGCCTACTTCATCAACATCGGGCGCGGTAAGGTGGTGCAGCTCGATGCGCTCGTCGCGGCGCTGCGCTCCGGGCACCTCGCCGGCGCCGCCCTCGACGTGTACGAGCAGGAGCCGCTTCCCGCCGACCACCCGCTCTGGGGTTTCGATAACGTGCTGATGACGCCGCACGTCGCGGGCGTTGACGACAACGACGAGGATCGCCGTATCGGCGTACTCGCCGACAACCTGCGGCGCTATGTCACCGGGGCGCCGCTCCGGAACGTCGTGGACAAAGCAGCCGGTTTCTAGGCTCTGCTAACGCTTCCCGGTCATTCCCGCGAACGCGGGAATCTAAGTCTATGACCAGAGACTCTAACCGGCATAGGCTCTGGATTCTGCGTCGCTGCACCTCTCAGCAGGTCCTAGCCAGACGTGCCCCGGTAGCCGATCCTCGTCCCCCCGCCGTTCATACCGTTCGTTATCTTCTACGTGAGCCTTATCCAGTAGGTCCTGCAGCGTACCGGGAGGCCACTGCTTCCTAGCATTGACCCGATCAACTGTCTTCGCCCACGCCTGGAGCCTCGCCAACTCTGCCGCTGTGTATGGCTGGGCAGCTTTCGCCTTGAAGTCAACGACCCAAGCAAGCGCAGTCTTTATAGCCACGGCATTCCCCTTGCCCAGCCCGTCACGTGCATTGCAGGCCCCATCATGCCGACTGATAGTCTCCGGTATTCTATCGCACGAGCCGTAGAGTCGTAGGAGGTCCTAGATGCCCCAGTATCCCGACCCTGGCCGGCCCCTGTATTGCGCCCGCTGTGCCGCCCCGTTGGGCGAGCAGAAACGTGGCGGCGTCGTCCGACCGGCCTGCGCGGTCTGCGGCTGGGTGTATTACGCCAAGAATGCCCTCGGCGCTGCGGTGCTGATCGAGTCGGCCAACGGGGTACTGCTCGTGCAGCGGAAAGGCGAGCCATATCAAGGCTACTGGATGCTCCCGGCCGGCTTCGTCGAGTACGGCGAGCGACCCGATGAGACCGCCATCCGCGAGGCGCTGGAAGAGCTTGGCCTGACCGTGACACTTAACGGCCTGATCGGCGTCTACTTTGGCGACGACGATCCGCGCAACGTCGCCATCCTCTTGGTCTATCGAGCAACGATTGCCGGTGGCGAGTTGCGACCCGGCGACGATGCCCGGGCGGCGGCCTTCTTCCGGCGCGGTGCGCTGCCGCCACGGATCGCCTTCCAGGGACACCGCGCGGTGCTACGCGACTGGGAGGCGGGTGGGACCTAACCCCACCAACCTGCTGACTGGGGTAGCTACAGGTTAGCCGTAGGGGCGCAACATGTTGCGCCCGTCCCCCCGCCGCCAGAGGATCGGAGCGGACCAGAACCAGGCCGGCGGAGTAGGCCCCGCTCCGTCATGCCGACCCAAGGCTAGGGGTCCGCTTGCCGACGACTCAGCGCCGCCTCCAACTGCCGAACGCGCGCCTCGGCTGCCAGCCGCGCCGCTCGCTCCTGCTGCCGCGCCGCCCGCTCCTGCTGCCAGGTCTCCAGGTAGTGGTTCGCCGCCGGATCGTACAACCGTGGCCAGTTATCATCCCAGCACAGACTCAGCCCCAACACGGGGCTGTACCCCTTCAGAATACCGTCCGGCGCCGTACTCAGCGCGACGGGCCGGTACTTGCCGCCCACCAATCGGTCCCCGGCCAGCCTCGCCCCGTGATGCGCGCCATCCTGCGGATCGAAGCGCCAGTATTCCGGCACGCCAATGCGCGCATAGATCGCCCGCTTCCGACCGACGTCCTCCGCCCCGGTGCTCGATGAAGCCACCTCCAGCACCCAATCCGGCGGCTTGCCCACTTCCCAGGGCAAGTAGAGCTTGCGCCGCCGGATGGCTTCCGCCTCCACCCCAAAGGCCAGATACACGTCCGGGGAGACGCGCACGTTGAGGTTGTGCGGGTCGTAGCAGAGGATCGTGTTGACATCGAGAAACACGTCGGGGCGGCGGTGGAAATCGGTAAAGTGGGCGGCAAGCAACTGATAGATAGCGAGGAGCGGGAGGTTTTGTTCCATCGCCTCAGGCTTCAGGACCGGCTCGTCAGGATCGTAGTCCAGGCAGGCGTAGTCAATCTCGCCCTGTTGGTGGTAGGGCCGCATGGTGGGCACAGGCGCGGCTGCTGTAGCTGTCATGGCGGTCTCGGAATCGGGTGCGGGGTCCAGGGACTTATAGTATACCCGCCTCGCGCCGCCGGGGGACACGGTCGGCACTTTTTTCTTCCCGCTGCATGGCCTGCGCCCGCGCGAGGTCGGCCGGCGTGTTGATGTTGAAGAAGGAACGCAGCTCGGGGTCGTAGCCGCGCACGCTGGCCTCGTCGAGATAGCACACCCGCACGGCATCGAAGAATCCGGCGATCTTGAGCCGCCGGGCCTCAATCCGCTCGCGCATGGCTGGCAGGCACGCCGGCCCATACAGCGCGTGCAACGGCTCCGGTCGTCCCGCGATGACCGGTACCAGCGCGTCCCATTCGCGCGGTAGAGAGAGCATATAGCGCACCAGCGCCAGGTTCAGGAAGGGCATGTCCGCGGCGATAGCAAAGGACCACCGGCCCGCAGCAGCCAGCCCGGAGTAGATACCACCTAAACTCCCGGAGTCCGGGTAGGCGTCCGGTACGGTCCGGTAGGGCAAGGGCTGGTATGGCGTGCCAGGTCCGCACCACCTATTTCCATCCGAGTGTGCAGACTTGGCGTCGCCATCGGCACGGTAGCCCACCAGCACGACCTCGGCGCACACAGTCGCCAACCGGCCGGCGGTGACGGCGAGGAGCGTGGGGGTACCCGGCGCTGCCGGCTGCCCTGGAGCCGGTGGCGGCCACGGTAGCCTCGTTTTGTCTCTGCCCAGGCGGCGGCTCTTCCCCCCGGCGAGGATAATGCCCGTCACTGGCGCCGCTGGCATCGCTGATCTCCCCCCATGGGTCCGGACCATCAGCCGCGCTCTTTGCGCGCGACTACCACGAGGCGCGGGCTGTCGTCTTCTGCCGGTCCTAGGTCGTAATCGCCGTAGACCGCTTCGATATGCAAGCCGGCCCGCCGCCACAGCAGCTCGATCTCCGCGCGGTGCAGGTAACGCAGCCGGTACGGCGCCACGTGTCGCTTGATCGTACCATCAGCCGCGGTCTCGTCATAGTAGCTGTCCACACTCACGAGCTGCGCCGCGCGGTCGGTCCGCACCGCATGGAAGTGCAGCACGTAGGCCGACCGCTCCGGCAGATAGTGGAGACAGTGCAGCAGCAGCGCGCCCTCGCTGTCGTCGTCGAGCGTGCTGGCCGGATTGAACAGGTCCACGATCACCCGACCGTCGGGGCGCAAGTGCCGCGCGATGACCCGCAGCGCCTGCTCCTGAGCGTGCTGCGTGGTCAGGTGCATGAAGGAGTTGAACGCCACCACGATGAGGCCGAACCGCGTGCGTAGTCGGAAGGCGCCCATGTCGCCACGCAGCAGCCACACTGCGCCCGGTACTGCCTCTGCGGTCAGGCGGCGCTGTGCCCGCCGCAGCATCGCCTTCGAGCAATCGAGGCCCACGACCGGCTGTCCGGCCGCGGCCAGTGCCGGCAGCACGCGACCGGTGCCGCAGGCCAGCTCCAGGATCGGCCCCGGCGACGCCCGCGCGAACTCCGTCAGTACCGGCAGATCGTCGGTGCTGTCATGGTGCTCGAGGTCGTAGTAGACCGCGAGGCGGTCGAAATCGGCTGAATCTGCAGGTTGCACCACCATCATCCCAGCGGGGACCTTTGCAGAAGTCGCCATTCCCGCGCAAGTGCAAATCTCCGCCTCCATCCGGAGCGGGAGGCCAGCCCGCGGCCCCTGGATTGCGGCTTCCGCCACAATGACGGGCCGCAGCGCATCGTCAGGATCGGCTCCGCACGAACAGCATCAACTCGAACGTCGCAAACGCACCGAGGGTCAACAGTGCCGTCAGGAAGCTCAGGGCATGGATGAGCAGCAGGACGGCGTTGGCCACGACAAAGCCGGCGGCGAGGATGCCTTGGCGGAGAGACCGGCGCAGCGTGTCCTCGCGTGACCGCGGCGAGGTCGCAAAGCGCAGCGAGAGACCATAGATGATCGGAGCGCAGGTCAGTGCGAGCGCCAGAAAGAGTAAGACTAAGAAAACCACAATGACGAGTGGCGAGGCCGGCTCCACGGCGTATATCAGGACGCCGACGATCACCCAGGCGACGAGCGCCGCGGCGAGTTGCACTCGTGGCCCGAAACGGTCCGCTATCCGGAAAGGATGCCGCAGATCCTCGCCCGGCACGGCGGTGCCGCCGCGACCCTTGGTGCGACCACCCCGCCCGCGTCCGCTCGGACGACGGCGACGTTGCTGGCGGCGAGTAGGTCTAGCCATTGGCCGTGGCGCAGCCCGGTGCCGCTACCCCTCCGTGCGTTGGAGCAGGACGCGCTCATCGCCAACCCGGCGCGTGACCCGCCGGTGGTCCAGTTGCTCCAGCAAGGCGAGGACATACCGCCGGCTCGTGCCGAAGAGGTCGCGGGCCGCGGCGACCGTGATGCTGCCGTGCTCCCGCAGGTAGGCGACCACCATGGCGGTCATGTCGTCAAAAGCTGCCGGCGTGAAGCATACGTCTTGGCTCACACGAATAACGCGCTCCTGTGCGGCCAAAGCGTCGAGCAGGTCATCGGAGAGGCCGGTCAATGTACCACGTAGCTCGGCCAGACCTGGTGGCGAGCGCGGCGCGGCGGCCAAGTGCCGGAGCAGCTCTGCGGCCGTCGCCTCATCGGCCGGGGAGAGTTGCACCACATGGCCAGCGGTCCGGACCAGCGCCTCCTCTTCCACCAGTTCACCGGCCGCCAGCAGGCGGTCCAAACTGGCCGCAAACTGGCGGGGCCGCAACCGGCGGCGGCTCCGCAGCTCCTCGCGGGGCATCCCCCGCCGCAGCGGGTACTGCCCATGGTAGGCCTGCACGGTGCTCAATAGCTGCTCACGTACCCGTTCCCAGCCGTCCGTCGTCATCAGCAGGGCACCGAGCGACGTGACCTGTCCCGCTTGCTGGAGACGGGCCAGCGCCGCCTGCGCCACACTCGTTGCCAGGCCGCTCGCCCGGGCGAGGGTCGGCGGCGTGAGCGGCTCTCTGAGCGCCAGCGTCTGCAAGACGATCTCGTCCGGCTCGCCGGTAGCCAGGGTTTCCAGCGCCGTCAGCACCTCCGGGCGTCCGCGCCGATGCCGCTGCGTCGGCCGCACGTCTACGATCTCGCCTCCTCCCCAGGTGACGGCGGGAGAAAGCTGCCGGATGATGAACAAGTCGCCTTTCAGGGCCGCTACCGGCGCCTGGAGGGTGAACTGTACCCAACCCTGAGCGCCCGGCTCCAGTACCGGCGCGTCGAGGAGGCGGATCTTGCCGACGACCTCGGCGGTGCCGATGTGCAGCGCGACGGCGGTGCCGCCCTTGAGGGGACGCGGCGCGTCGGCCACCAGCTGCAAGCGAGCATCGAGGCGCTGGGTTGGCTGCAGCCAGTCGGGGGACGTGACGACGGCGCCGCGCTCCAGGTCGTCAACCGCCAATCCGGCGAGATTGATCGCCACGCGCCGGCCCGGATCGGCGCGATCAACTTTCGACTGATGGGATTGCAGGCCACGGGCGCGGGTCCGCAGGCCGCCAGGCTGAATCTTCAGTTCTTGCCCGAGGTCAATGGCGCCATCCAGCAGCGTCCCGGTCACGACAGTGCCAAAGCCGCCCAGCGTAAAGACGCGGTCCACGGGCAGGCGCGGATGCCCCAAGTCACGCTTCGGCGGCGTATCGGCGAGCAGCTGCTCCAACTGCGCCACCAGCGCATCGAGACCCCGCCCTTGCGTCGCCGAGACCTCGACCACCGGCGCCGTGCCGACCACCGTTCCGGCTAAGGTCTCGGCGAGGTCCTCGCGGACCAGCTCGCGCCACTCCTCGTCCACGAGGTCGCATTTGGTCAGGGCCACGACGGCCCGGCTGATGCCGAGCAGGTCGAGGATGGCCACGTGCTCGCGGGTCTGCGGCATCACTCCCTCGTCGGCAGCGATGACGACCAGGGCGGCATCAATCCCACCGACGCCGGCCAGCATGTTGTGGACAAAGCGCTCGTGCCCAGGCACGTCAACGATGCTGACCTCACGGCCGCTCGGGAGCTGCAACCAGGCAAAGCCGAGATCAATCGTCATGCCGCGCTCTTTTTCCTCACGCAGCCGGTCGGGGTCAATGCCCGTGAGCGCGCTAATCAACGTTGACTTGCCGTGGTCAACGTGCCCGGCGGTGCCGATGGTATACGCAGCAGCTGACGATGGTGTCATGGTAGTCGAGAGCGTAGCGGGTGCGGCGCGCCCTTGCCGCCGGGGGGCAAGTCTCATACCCTGGTGCAGATTATAGGGGAACTCCTAGCGGCTTTCGGCTGTCAGCCCTCAGCTATCAGCCCTCAACTATCAGTTGGGAGCCGTCAGTCGGGAGACCGTCAGCCGAGGGCCGTCATTCCCGCGCAAGCGGGAATCCCCGTCCCCCCGCTCGCGGGGGGGCCACCGGGGGGCTAGGGTAAGGTCCAACCCACGCCGAAAGAAGGAGCACACTATGCCGCTAGAAGATGAGTTCGGAGACGTGATCGGGAAGGCTCGCCGGGGACATGGCCTCAGCCCGACCGCCGTCGCGTCGGCCGTCGGCGCGACCGAGGCTGCGCTGGCCGCCATGGAAAGCTACGAGCGGCTGCCGACCCGCGACGAAGTGGAGCGCTTCGCGGAGCTTTTCTCGCTGCCCGCCAACCGCCTCTGGGACATTGCGACCGAGGCGTGGGACGCCCCGCCGGTACCATTGACCACCCGCCCGCTGGCCTCGCTCCGGATCGAGTGTGTGACGCTGCCGTATCCGGTGCATTGCTTCCTGGTGGCGACAGCGGACGGCTCGTGCCTCGTCATAGACACCGGGACGGAGGCCGGCCCGCTGCTGGCCAAGCTACGCGAGACGGGCTGGCGGGTAGCGGCCATCCTCATTACGCACGGACACGGCGACCACACCGGCGGCCTGACCGAGGTGCAGCGGGCCACCGGGGCGCCGGTCTACATTGGCGCGGCGGACGCCAGCGCCGCAGCGCACGTCCCGTCGGACGCGGTCCACCGCATAGCTACCGACCGGCAGCTCTCGTGGGGATCATTAGCCGCAGAGGCCATCCTCACACCCGGTCACACGCCGGGCAGCATCTCCTACCTGATCGGTGGGGCAGCGTTCGTCGGCGACACCATGTTTGCCGGCTCGGCCGGGGGCACGCGCTCACCGGCGGCCTACCAGGACATTCTCCGGTCCGTCCGGGAGCGGCTGCTGCGGCTGCCACCGGAGACGCCGGTGTTCCCGGCTCACGGCCCCGCCACGACGATAGCCAACGAACAGGCCCGCAACCCCTTCGCCTAGACCGGATCCCCCCGGCCTCCTCTCCTGACTGGGGTAGGTACGGGTCAAGCCGTAGGGGCTCAACATGTTGCGCCCGCCCCCTCGCAGTGCGGGGGGACCCTAGCGGGGCTACTCCCCCTCTCCAAATGTTGGAGAGGG
Organism: Chloroflexota bacterium; assembly: GCA_022826725.1. Classification (GTDB taxonomy): domain Bacteria; phylum Chloroflexota; class UBA11872; order UBA12225; family JAJDUF01; genus JAJDUF01. Next base: position 261,449 of record JAJDUF010000011.1, on the reverse strand, counting down.
GGCCGGGGGTGAGGTCCAAATCCCCCCGTTGCGTCCCGCCTCACTCCGTCAATATCCCCCCCTGAACGGAGGCTGACGGATGCGAGACAGGTCTAGCGCACACGCTGCACAGGCCGGGAGCGGTCTTGGCATCTTGCCGGCCAACAGCGGTGGCATCGTCACCCAGCCGAGGGCACCGGGTCATGAACGACCCCGCCCCGCGTCTGCGGATGCGGCGCGGCATGGCCGCCTGAGTGCCGCTGCTACGGCACCGGGTGCTGACATACCCCGCGCTCCTTCAGCGCGGGCGCCGGGTCAGTACTGTCAGAGTGCCGCCCCGAGGGCACCGGGTTCTGACGTACCCCTTGCCATCACGGCCAGAGTTCCGCGTCACGACCGTCTGAGTGCCGCCCAGCCGGTGCCGGAGCACAACCGCTCCGACGCCACCCTTGCCGCCGCCGCGGCCCCCGACTACTCCCCCGTCTCGCCCCCGCCGGCATTGGGTCACGACTGCTCCCGTCGTGTGTCCGTCGCCGCCGGGTCACCGTCAGCCTCCGTCACCCAATCCATCACCCAGGAGGGAACTGTGTACGACCGATTGTTCACCGCCGCTGAAGTCCAGGCACTGCTGGCAGCCGCCTCCGCACCAGTGCTCGATGGCGAGATCCGTGTGCTGCAGGTGCTCATTGGGCGGGTCCTGGCCCTGCAACCCGACCGGGCGCAACCCCGCGGCCGGCGGCGCGGCGGTGCCGGCCGGCGCTGGCAACGCTCCGTCCTGTTTCAGCAGATCGCCGCCGTCGGCCGCGCCTGCGACGTGCTCCAGCGCCTGCTCAAAACGCAACGTGCCCTCGGCCCCGACGCCGCGTCGGAGTTGAATCAGCTGCTCGATGAGGCCGCCAAATACATGGACGACCCGTCGCTCGCCCCAGCCCCGGCTGAGGACATCGTGATCGAAGAGTACACCCCTCCACGCGGACTATACGACCCTTCCACAACCCATAGCTGACTACACCACCACGCTTGCACCGCAATGACGGGGCGGCGGGAGCGTGGTGGTGTAGATTGAGTCGTCGGTAGGGACTCATGATGTATAGCGGCATTGGCCGCCGCGCTACGCTGCGCGCTGCTTTAGCCGCCGCCAGCGCGACGGCACTCGGAGTACGCCCCTTGGCCGCGGCTCCGGCGGCCAAACATGCTCAGCGGGCCTGGCCAGCCTCTCTCCCGGCAGCCGATGTCCCGCTGGAGTACCGCACGCCCGGCGGCCACTACTTCGGCCAGACAGGGTTTGCGGTGGTGGATGAGGCCGGCGGCCCGCAGTTCTGGGCCGGAATGCGTCATCTCGGTGGCATCCAGGTTCTCGGCTACCCGATTTCCCGGCCCTACCTCGGACAAGACGGCCTCCAATACCAGGCTTTTCAGCGCGGGGTGCTGCAATGGCGACCGGACAGCGGCGAGACCTGGCTGGCCAACGTCATGGACTGGCTGCACGATGGCGGTCACGACGACTGGCTGCTGTCGCTCGGCGTGCCGCGGCAGCGAAACGACGACGGCTCGCTCACGGACTTCGCGCAGATCAAGGCCGCGCGGCTACGCTGGCTGACCAACGCGCCGATCAAGCGCTATTTCATGCAGGCCGGGGCCGCGCAGCCTAGCCCCATAGACAGCACGGAGCGCGGTATCGCCGTCTACGGACTGCCGACCTCGCTGCCGGAGCAACACGGCCCCTTTATCGCCCAACGCTTCCAACGCGGGGTCCTCCAGTATTGGACCGCGGCGATCCCCGGTCTGCCGCTCAAAGGGACGGTCGTCGGTGCCCTCGCCGGTGATCTGGCGCGCCAAGCCGGCATCTTCCCCGCCGCGGCGACCGCGGCGGCGGCTCCCCCGGTACCGGCCGTGATCGGTCACGTTGCGCTCTCTCGCTCATCGGTCGCGCAGGGGCGGACGGTGGTAGTGCACCTGTGGGCACCGCAGGCGCGCCGGATCGCGGGCACCATCGGCCACAACCCGCTGCTCCTGGCGCAGCGCGGCAGCTGGTGGGTCGGGATTGGTGGCGTGGAGCGGCTGGCGGCCGTCGGTTCCCTCCCCCTGCGGTTGGTGGCCGAGGATCAGCACGGAACACTGCACGCCGGCCCGGAGTTGGTCGAGCACGTCGCAGTGTCCTCCGGACACTACCCGTTGGAGCGATTCTGGATCGGTCAGGCCCAGCTCGCTCTCCTGACCCCGGAGGCGATAGCGCACGAGGTCGCGCTTCTAAGGGAGGCGACGACCCGGTTGACGCCGCAACGGCTCTGGTCAGGCGCTTTCCAGCGGCCGCTGAACGCTCCCATCACCTCACCGTTCGGCGCCCGGCGCTCGATCAATGGTGGCCCAGCGAATACGGCACACGGCGGCGTGGACTACGGCGCCGCCACCGGAACGCCGGTGCCGGCCTGCGCGACCGGACGGGTCGCGTTAGCGGAGGGGCTGACCATCCGCGGGAACGCGGTCTATCTCGACCATGGGCTAGGGGTCTATTCCGGCTACCTCCATCTCTCGCAGCTCCACGTGCGGGTTGGCGAGCCGGTGGAGCGCGGCCAGATCATCGGTCAGGTCGGTGCGACCGGCTTCGCCAACGGCCCGCATCTGCACTGGGAAGTGCGGGTCGGCGGTGTGAATGTCGCCCCGGTCGAGTGGATTGTACCGGGCGCAATCCACGACCTCTGAGGCCGCCCCCTCCCCCCGACCGTTGAATCCACACGATACCGGCTACGCCGGCGCCGCCTTGGCCCGGCAGGTGTGCTCCGCTGCGGATAACCGGGACAACGGGCAATGTGTGGAATTCTCGGCTACGTTGGCGAGCGGCAAGACAACCTGGCGACCTTCTTTCTCGAAGGGTTGGAGCGTCTGGAGTACCGCGGCTATGACTCGGCGGGCTTCGCAGTGCTGGATCGCAATGGACATGCCGGTCAACCGCCAAACGGTCTCCCGCTGTTCAAGGAGGTCGGCCCGGTTGGTCAGCTCGCCACCAAGGTCGGGCGCAGTCAGCTGCCCGGCAGCATCGGGATCGGTCACACGCGCTGGGCCACTCACGGCGGCGTGACCGTCGCCAACGCGCACCCGCACCTCGATTGCACCGGCTCCATCGTCGTCGTCCATAACGGCATCATCGAGAACTACCAGTCGCTCAAGCAACAGCTCCTGGACCGAGGGCATCGCTTCACCTCCGACACGGACACCGAGGTCGTCGCGCACCTCGTCGAGGAGGAGCTGGCGAGTGCGAATGACACGCCGGACTACGCGCCGAGCGACTTTGCCGCTGCCGTGCATCGTGCCTTCCGGCAGCTGCACGGCCTGAACGCCATCGTCGTCGGGTCAACGGAAGCGGCGAGCTTGGCACTGTTTCGACTTGGCTCGCCGCTCGCGGTGGGACTGAACGGCGTCGCGGCACTCGTGTCGTCCGACCTGCCGGCCTTGAGCGCCTACACGGATCGCGTGCTGCTGCTCGACGATGGCGAGGGCGCTCTGCTCACGCTCGATCAGCCGCCGGTGCGCCTCGACGCACGAAGCGACACGCTCAAGCAGCAGCATTTCAGCACCCGGCGGAATGGGCACCTTGGGTCAGCACGACAATCCGACCCGCCTTGGACACACTCGGCATGTACCACGCCGCCGCCCGTCGCAGACAAGGGCGCGTATCCCCACTTCATGCTCAAGGAGATTCACGAACAGGCAGAAGTGCTGGCGCGGATTGCCGCCTACCCCGCAGCGCCCATCAGCACAGCCGCCGCCATGATCGAGCGCGCCTTCGGCACCTACTTCACGGCCTGCGGCACCGCCTCCTACGCCGCGCTGGAAGCGACCTATCTCTTCTCGCACCTGGCCCGCAAGCACGTGAACTTTGCCGTCGGCTCCGAGTTCTATTTTCTGGAGGACTTTCTGGTCCCGGAATCGCTGCTGGTCGCCGCCTCGCAGTCCGGCGAGACGATGGACACTATCGAGGCCGTGCGCGCGGCTAAGCGCCACGACAGCCAGGTGATGGCGCTCGTCAACGTGCCCGGGTCCTCGCTCACGCGGCTCGCCGACTATGTGCTGGACCTCTATGCCGGGCCGGAGAAGGCCGTCGTGAGCACCAAGGCGTACACCGCCAAGCTGGGTGTCTTCTTGCTCCTAGCGTATACCGTCGCCGGCGAGCAGGCGCCGGGCCGGGCCGTCTTGCAGCAGGCCAGCGTGGCCCTTTCGGACTTGTTCTCCAACGGTTTGGACAAACAGCTCCGCAGACTGGCGGGGGAGCTTGCCGCTCACGAGCATCTCTTTACCATCGGACGCGATGTCAACTATCCCACCGCACTCGAAGCCGCGCTGAAAATCAAGGAAACGTCATATATCCACGCCGAGGGCTTTGCCGGCGGTGAGCTGAAGCACGGGGTCATCGCGCTGATCGAAGACGGTACTCCCTGCATCGTGTTTGCCGCGCAGGACCGCAGCCGCGCCGCGGTGCTCTCCAACGCCATCGAGATGCGGAGCCGCGGCGCGACGATCATCGGCATCGGTCCGGAGCGAGAGGATGTATTCGACGAGTATGTGCATGTCCCCGACGTTGGCTACGCCTCGCCGATTGTGAGCGTCGTCCCGGCGCAGCTGTTGGCCTACCACTTGGCAATCGAGCGCGGGTTGAACCCGGATAAGCCCCGCAACCTCGCCAAGTCCGTCACCGTTAAATAACACGCCTAGAAAGCACAGCTGGAGACAATAGTGAGTAACGAGATCAACTTCTACCACCGGCAGAGCTGAACAAGCTGCACAAAGGCGAAAGCGGCGCTTTCGCAAGCCGGTGTCCCGTACCGGAGCCGCGAGCTATTCCGCGAGCCGCTGACCGAAGCGGAAGTGCGGACGCTGCTCGGTGAGCGGTCTCCCCGCGAGGTCGTCTCCCTACGCAGCGCCAAGGCGCGTGAACTGAACCTCCGCGAGCAGCTCCCCGACGACGACACCTTGATCCAGTTGCTAGCCGCCGAGCCGGGCCTCTGGCGCCGACCGGTCATCACCATTGGCAACGAGCTGAGTGTCGGCTACAGCGCCAAGCGTATCCAGGAGCTTATCGCGCAAGCCAAGTAGCCGCTCCTACGCCGCGGCATCCGTCCTTATCCTGACCAGGTTAGGTTTTCGATGTAGGGGGGCTACCGCGCAGCCACCACAATCTTCCCTAGCGCATAGAAGTCACCACCGACCGGCTCACCATCGAGCGTTATCGGCAGACGCTCCAGCGTCTCGAACCGATACAAGCCCACGATCACATGATAGCTACCCGGCCGGGTATTGGGGTCTATCGGCACCGCATAGGAGTCGGTGATGAAGTCACCGCGTCGCCACGTCGAGGTGGGATGCTTGCCGGCGACGGGGAGCTGGTCCCGTTGGCCGATCTTCTGCGTTGGGTCGTCGGCCACGATGTGCGTGAAAACGGTATAGCTGTTGGCTGGCATTGCTAGGGCCTCCCAGAACAGCGTGAATCGCACCGCGTCTCCGGCCCGGTAGGTTGTCGCCGGCAGCGCGTACCCGGCCAGGGCAATGCGCTCACCAAAGTGCGGCGCCGGGTCGAGCCAGCGATCATCGCCCGGTGGTTGCCAGGGTAGCTCGTACAGGACGAGCCGATGACTCGCGTTGCCCGGCTTCCCAACGCGCTGTATCACACGAGCGCCAGGATTGGCCTGCCGAAACTCTTGGTCGCCGGCACCACCATGATCGTCATCGAGCAGATAGAACAGCGTCGCTCCGGTACTGGCGGCTTGATACGCACGTCCTCCCCTTTGCGCGAGCCGCTCGGCAACCGGCATCCCCGGCGGCACCGGAGCCAGCACCGGGTTCTGCCCGTCGCCCAGCAGCACCCGCACACCGTCGCGCGGCAGCCCGGCGGTGTCCGCGGTGAAGACGACGACCCGCTGGCGCTCGGCCGTCGCCCGCAACCGATCCACGATCTCGCCAAGGCCGTAGCCGGACTGCCGGCCCTCGACGTAGCGGGCACGGTCCGAAAACCCAGGACAGTCGTGCCAGGCCACGCGCGTCGGATCGGTGAGCAGCGACCGGTCCCAGACGACCGCCGGCGCGATACACGCGCCCAGGACGATCCCGGCTACCGTATTTTGGGCCACAGCGTTCACAGCAATCGGTTCTGCCCTGCTGACGAGCGCCGGGAGCCGTCGGGCAGCAGCGATCAACTGGACCAGCCCCCACCCCACGAGTGGGAAGGCCGGCACCACGACGAACACCAGATCGGCAGCAGTCGGGACCGGCTCGTTAATCAGCACGCCAACGGCTGACCCGGTAGACCAGAGTAGGCATACCCCTCCCCCGCGCCAGGCGGAGCCGGTGTTGGCACGGGTCACCCGATTTCCCGCATCCGACCACTCGGTGTGCTCGGTGGTTAGGCGGTGCCGCAGTTCCGCAGCCCCGACTGCAACGAGCGCCCCGCCCAGCAGCACGACGAACGGCCAAGTCAGGTAGGTCCATGCCGCCGCGGCTAGGGACCGGACGTTGGTGATCCAATCGGGAGCGACTGCCGCCGCCGCCACCGGCCCCGAAGCAGGAGCGGCGACGATGCCGGCAAGCGGATCGGTGAAGACGACGGAAAACAGCAGTCCCGCCAACAAGTAAGCGTTCGCCAGTGACCACCAGCGCCGCAGCGCCGCCGGTTGCCAAAGCGCCACAACGCCGGGCACCACAAAGAGCAGCACCAGCGCCTGCAACGAGGTGAGCAGCGCCAGCCCCAGCGCTAAACCGAGTGCCCCCGTCCGCCACGTAGTGGGCTGCTCGCACCAGACCAGCAGGCGCCACAGCACCAGGAGCGACAGGGCAGCCAGCAGCGCCGCCGGCAGCGCCAGCCGGTCGTGCAGCAGCGTCAGCGGCGCGCAGACGTACACCAGCGCCGCGGCGCACGCCGCCGCCCGGCCAAAGAGCCGCCGCGTCAGCGCAACGACGAGGGCCAGCATCACTGCACCGCTTGCCACGGCAAGCAATCTGGCGGCCAGCACGCGATCCGGTGCAAGGCTGATGACGGGAGCCAGGAGCCAGCTATGCAAGGGCTGGGCTGCCTCACGCACCACCGCGAGCCAATCGCTCCAGTCGCGTGCCTGTTGCGCCTGGAGCGCCCAGGTAAGCGGCGTGGCCTCGCCGCCCGATAACGGGAGCAGGGTGAGGTTATACAGACGGGTCACGAGGAAGAGGGTGACGATGGCCAGGGTAGCCGACCGCCAGGACCACACCACCTTGGCGTTCATCGGACCGTGTGGGCCAAGCGGTCGGGAGGGCCGGCTGGCCGGGCGGCCGACCACAGCGCCCGGCCAGCCGGGATCAGCGCGACCAGCAGCCACCAAGCCACCAGCGCACTCACGAACTCGACCCACGCCGGGCGGTCATCCGGTCCCGCAAACCAGAGGTCTAGCTTGACGGCGTACTCGGGATGGGGCGGTACGCGGTCGGGGAAGGCATCGGCCCAGGGATAGGCGTGCAGGAACGGGTTAGCCAACGGATCGCTTTCATCATCACCGAGCGCGTCGTACAGCGCGGCGCGGAGCAGCCACCAGTGCCCGGCCAACGGCGAGAACGCCGGCTCGGTGCGAGCGTCGGCAACGTCCGCACCGTGCCCCAGCTGATGACCGACGACGCTGTAGTACGTGCCGAAGTCTACGAGGATGCCGAGGGCGTTCACACCGATGCCGGTCGTCATGCCCACGACGACGACGAGTGCCGCGAGGGAGAAGCGCGATTTGCGGAGCACGTGCTGCCAGAGTGGCAGCCAGCCCCACATGAGGAACGGGACCACCGCCACCAGATAGCGCGGTCCCCAGGACCAGTCGCCATGCCAGGCCCACCAGCGGCCGAAAAAGGCCAGTTGGGACACCAAGAGCAATGCTGCGAGGACCGCCGGCGCCGGATGCGCGCGTGCAAACGCGCGCCAGCCCCACAGTCCCACCACCACCGCCGGACAGAACCACAGCAGCCCCTTCCCGGAACTGGTCAAGAGCAGCGCAATCCCGGTCGGCAGCGGTGTAGTAAAGCCGACGACCGGCTCGTCACCGTAGCCGAGGTCCAGCACGGAGCCGAAGCGATAGTAGTTGAAGGCCAGCACAAAGCCGCCCGCGACGACGAGCGGCCCGAGGCTCGTGCTCAGTGACCGCAGGCCGCTGCCCCAGGAACGGCCACCGGATCGGAGGAGCCAGAGGACATACAGCGCGAACGCCGGGCACAGAATGGCCGCCGTGGGCTTGGTGACGAACGCGAAGCCGCCACAGGCCCCCGCCGCCAGCGCCCAAGCCCACGCACGCGGCGGAGCGCAGTGCCAGCGATACAGACACCACGCCGTCGAGAGCAGCGCGAGGGCGAGCAGCGGCTCGCTGAAGTCGGTGCGCGCATAGGGCCACAAGAGCGAGGCGCTCGCCAACGTCACCGCCCCGGCCGTCGCAACCGGCCGGATATAGCCCAAGTCGCGGGCAAAGCGCCACCAGACGAGCACGATTCCCACGGAGACGAATGTATTCGTCAGGCTGGCCCAGAACTGGGTCAGGCGGTCATCGGGCTGGTTGGTCAGCGTTGCCAGTGTGTGACCGAGCAACACCAGCGGCAGCTCCACGAGGCTCTGGCCCAGTCCGTACTTGGCGTAGTGGCGCCCGTCGCGGCCGGCCGGTGCTTCCGGTGATGGCGGCACCGCCACCTGGCCGGCACTCACAAGCTGCTGGGCCGTCCGATACATGGCTATGCCGTCGAGTGACGTGAGACGGCCCGCTGCGGTCAGCAGGTAGAGCACGATCAAGACGACGGCGAGGCGCCACGCGCACTGCTGGTCGGTGTGCCGCTCCGACCGCGAGAGCGTGTCCTTGGCATGAGCCGCGGGCTGTGCCTCAGCGGATGGACTGCCGCTTTCGGAGACCATTGCAAAGTCGTCGTTCCCACGAAAGCGGGAATCTACCCCCTCTCCCCTTTGCGGAGAGGGGGGCCGGGGGGTGAGTCCTGTTCCCTCTCCATCCTGCTCATCCTTGCATCCTGCAAATCCTGATGCAGACAAAAACCTACCCTTGGGCGGTGTAGGCAGTGGGGTAGCACGCTGCTCACTCAGCACTCGCCACACTCCCCTTGTCTGGGCGCAGTCTCCGGCGGCCAGCCATCACCCATGTCCACGTCAGTCCGACGTTGAGGAGTATCGTCACACCACTGATAGCGAGGCCGGCTTTCCACGTCCAGGGGTCATACCGGATTTGCACTCGTGAGGCAGCGGCGGGCAGCGCGACCGTCAGTGAGAGCCTATCGTCACCGACGCGCAGGGTCGCCGGGCGGTCGTCAATGGTGACGCGCCAGCCGGGGTAGGGTGACTGGCGCAGGATCAGGGTCACAGCGCCCTGCTCCGACACGTCAACTTCTATGTGCTCAGGGGTAAAACGGATGACGTGCGCCGGCTGTTCCGCCTCACCGTCTGCCCGCACGCCGATGCGCGGCGCCGGTGCCGGGTGCCGGTACAACGCTACTGACTCCCCGGCACCCGCTACGCGCTCCCAGCCGCCGGGCGGCCGGACATCCCGCTCCATGATGACATACCCGATACCGTACTGTCCCAGCACGGCGAGGGCACCACCATTTCGCGCCGGCACCGCGTCGGGGCTGCACAGGCCGGGTGGCGTGAGGATGGTGCAGCCGCGCCGCGCCAGGATAGCGAGGGTGTGGTGCGTCTCCCCGGGGCCATCCGCGCTTGCCAGCGCCCGCTGCAAGGGAACATAGGCGCGGAGCGGGAGTAGGCCCCCGTCGTAGCCGTCGGCGCTGCTCAAGCCGAAGAGCAGATGCAGGTTGGGCCGTAGCTGCTCATAGTACCGGGTGTATACCACTGCTTCCGCAGCAACGCCGGCTCTAGCCAGCTCCGGCCGGTGCAGCTCGAGCACCCGATCCTCGTCCGCAACGGACAAGAGCCGCGGCGCGAGGCCGTTCCGGTCAGTCACCGGTGATACAAGCTGCTGCGCTACCGCCGGCTGCCAGGCATAGACCTCGGCCGGCCGGCTGCGCTGGTACTCCATCGGCCGCGCCGCGAACACCAATTCCCCGGCCACCAAGCCGACCAGCAGCAGCCGGTGCCACCAGCGCGGCCCGGCGGTGAGGGCGTGCAGCACGAGGCCCACGGCGAGTAGCGCCACCAGGCTCCAAAGCACGACCACCCGGCCATGCGGCAGCCAAGGAATAGCGACGACAACCAGTGACCGCCAGGCATAGAGCGCCAGCCCGCCGACCACGGCTACGAGCGCCAGCGTAAACAGGGCTGCCCGGTGGGAGCCGGTAGCCTGGTCCACACTCCCCGACCACTGACGTAGCACTGCGTCGGCGCCCAGCCCGGTCAGCCCGGCCAGCGCGACGGTCGTGATGAAGAGCCAGCGGCCGGGGGCGCGGAAGGCGTCAAAGGCCGGGAGCCAATCGTGGAGCAGCAGATACAGGGAGGTATAGAGGCCCAACGCGAGCGTGACGGCGAGCGCCGCGATGCCGGCCAGCACGACGGCCCGGCCCAGGCGCAGCGGGTGGGTCAGCCCGGCCAGCGCGACAACCAGGGCGGCGACGCCCACGTAGCCGATGACTTCCTGATTAGGCAGTTCCCAGAACGTGGGCAGCAGCGATTCGAGGATGTGCGTCCGATCTACGGCCAGCGCGGTGGCTTCATGGATCGTCAGACCGTCCGCTCGGTGGGAGAGGCCCCTCAACTCCAGGGTAGGGAGGAGCTGGGCAGCGGCCAGCCCGGCGGCATTGACCAACACGACCACCAGCACGATGAGCGGCGTCAGACCCGCGCCGATCCTGGGCAGCCGCCGCGCCAACGTGCGCCACTGACGATTCCGGAAACGCCGGGCTGTCGAACCACCCCCGCGCCACCCGTTGGACCGCCGGAGCACGACCAGCGTGACGGCCCAGATACCCACGGTAAGCAGCGAGTAGTACGCTTCCTGCGTGTGGCCGGCCAAAAGCTGGAGCGCGAGCAGCCAGCCACCGAGGGCGAGCCACACCAGCGAGCCGGTGGCGGCGCGCTCCAGGGCCAGCAGCAGCCAGGGCAGCCACACCGCCGCCTGGACCTGATTGAGGTGGCCCACGTGCGCGCCGAGGAACCCACTGCCGGCGAAAACACCGCCGGCCAGCAGGGCAGCAAACCGCGAGCAGCCCCAGCCCAGCCGCACGAGCAGGTACATGCCGAGCGCGCCCCACCAGAAGTGACCGACGGCGTTGGCGAGCAGGGCATCCGGGAAGCTCAACCAGGAGAAGAGCAGATTGGGTGGATAGAGCACGCCGTTCTGGATGTTGGCCAGGAAGGGGCTGCCAAAGAAGAGGTCGGGATTCCAGAGCGGGATATCCCCGGCGGCGAGGCGGCGCGCGGCGTAAGTCTTCAGCGGATAGAAGTAGTTGACAAGATCGAACCCGGCGATGACTCCGGGGCCGAAGAGCGTATGCCGGAAGAGGAACGCGATGAAGCCGCCCAAGGAAAGCAGGGCCAGCGCATCAGGCAGCCACCGAGTCGCCAGGGCTATACGTTTCATACGTCGCGGGGCGGCACCCCCAACCGGGCGGCCCGGTCGTCAGTGAACGCGGCAGACATACCACCAACGGCCGGCCAGCGGTGCTGGTTATACCAGCTTGGCCGAACGGCACCGGTGCGATGACCCGCGCGGCTCAACAGCGAATCCTGATGAGCCAGGGTGTGACCGTGAGCGCCTGACCGCTGCCCGTGACGGGAGCAACCAGCGCCGCCAGCCACGCTGCCGCCTCCGACCGCTCGGCCGGCAGCATCCGCCCCAGCCCGAGATGGTGCAGTGCGCTCGCCTCGTCGGCCGTCTCCGGCAGCAGCTCCGGGGCGCGGGGACGGACATCTACCACCTCGGGATCGTGGTCGTCCGGCAAGTGGGCCAAGGTACGCGCGTACTCGACGGCGGTCGTGAGATCACCCAGGCAATCCGCCAAGCCCTGTGCGACGGCCTGGCGGCCCGTCCATACCCGGCCTTGCGCGAGGTCATCGAGCCGGGCGCTATCGAAGCGCCGGCCGGTACCGACGACCGCCTTGAAGCGATCATAAGCCGTCCCCAACATGCGCCCGACTTGCTGGCGCTGGCGCTCATTCCACGGCTGTGCCGTTTGATAGAGACCGGCGCTCTGACCACGGCTCAACTCGACGGTCGCCGCGCCGAGCCAGTCGTACACGCCGCCGAGCACCGCCCGCACCAGCAGCACCCCGATCGAGCCGGTGATCGTCGTCGCTTGCGTGATGATGGCGTTGCACGGCGCAGCCACGTAGTACCCGCCCGACGCGGCCGTCGCTCCGAGATACGCCACGACCGGTTTCAGCGCCCGCACGCGCTGCACCTCGTGGGCAATCGCCGCACAGGCACGCTCGGAGCCGCCCGGCGAATCTATCGCCAGCACGATAGCCGCCACTCGCTTGTCGGTGGCCGCCTGCCGCAGCGCCTGCACGACCGCGCGGCTGCCGGCCAGCGCCGGCGCCGGGAGCGGCAGCGGGGGCGGCCGGCGGCCGGCGCCCTCGACAATCATCCCCGCGACGGTGAGCACGGCAATCACCCGCTCCGGGCGCGGCCGGAAGGGCACGACGAGCCGCGCGGCGGCGCTCTCCCACGTAACGACCGCCGCCGGCTTGCCGTCGCTGCCCAGGTAGTCGCCTAGCTCGTCCTCGAATCGGGTCCCATCGAGCAGGCCCGCCTTGATGGCGTGCTGCACGTCGAATGGCGCCCGGTTTAGCAAGGCACGCACCCGCTCCGGCGTCAGGCTCCGGTCCGCGGCGAGTGTCCCGACGACGTGCGCGTAGAGATCGTCGAGCAGCCAGTCCAGGTTCTGGCGGTGCTCCGGAGACATATCGCGGCGCGTCAACGAGTCACCGGCAGCCTTGTACGGCGAGACGGCGACCACCTCAAAACGGAGACCCGCGCGAGCGAACGTGTCGCGCAGAAAGGTCGCGGAGAGGTGGAGGCCCAAGGCGTTGAACTCGCCCGCCGGCACCGCCACCACGCGATCACAGGCGGTGGCGGCGAAATAGCTGGCCAGATTGACCTCGTTGAGATAGGCGACGGTCTCCAGCCCCCGCCGCTTGGCCCGCGCAAAGACGGCCCGCAGCGCCTCCGCACCGGCCAGTCCGGGCGGCGGTTGGCGCAGATGAAACACAACGCCCCGCACGCGCGGATCGGCGGCGAGCGTATCCACCCGGCGGCGTAGCTCGGCCAAGCTCACCGGCCGCCGGGCGAGGAATGGTATTCGATTGAGCGGAAACGGCCGCGGCCGCGCGTCGCGCTCCGCCAGCGGCCCCTCAATCGGCACCACCACGTAATCGAGCCGCGCCTTGCGCCGCTGCCGCGCGGCATTGCGGGCGGCCAGCCCATAGCGGCGCGCCGCCGTCCCGACCGCCACGGTGCCCTTGCGGACCGTCGCAGCGGCCGTGCCGTCCGGCTCGCTCCCGGCTTCCGCAGCCGCAGCCGGCGTCGGCCTCGCACCCTGCCCCATACTGCCGCGCCCAGCAAATCCCACGCTCCGCCTCCCCCTGCTCCCCCTACTTATACCAGGCGCCGAGCCTATCTTCCTTGACCGGCTGGTGGATCGCGCCTCGGGCTAGTATGCGGCAGTGAGAGGGAGGTAGCAGCCAGCATCGTCAGTGCAGCACCGGCCGCAACCCAGGAGACAGAGGCACTGGCCGACGGCCACGACATGCGGTAGAATCTGCTTGGTGCTGCCGAGCGGGCGTGGTGTAGTGGTAACGCATCGGTCTCCAAAACCGAAAACGGGGGTTCGATTCCCTCCGCCCGTGCCCTCTCCCCTCAGATCGAATTCTCCCCGCTCCGGGCGGCCACTGCGGCCGGAAAGACCCCGCCCACGCCGCGTCGTGCGCGGCAGGAGCGAGGCACGGCCGTAGAACGCTCGTTCTGACAACAGCGCCGCTGCTCAGGCGGTGGCGGCCGCTCGCAGGCCAAAGCTGCGTCCTCCCCCTGTGAGCGTGACCGCGACATACCGCCGGCAGCGAGAGGAGACGGGATGGCAACCAAATACATCTTCGTGACGGGCGGGGTGGTGTCCTCCCTCGGTAAGGGCATCACCGTCGCCTCCATCGGACGTTTGCTGAAGTCGCGGGGCGTGTCCGTTTCGATCCAGAAGCTGGACCCGTACATCAACGTTGATCCGGGCACCATGAGTCCGTACCAACACGGCGAGGTGTTCGTGACCCAAGACGGCGCGGAGACGGACCTGGACCTCGGCCACTACGAGCGCTTTACGAATGAGGCGCTCGGCAAGCTGAATAACGTGACCACGGGGCAGATTTATTGGTCCGTCATTGAGCGCGAGCGTCGCGGCGATTACCTCGGCGGCACCATCCAGCTCATCCCCCACATCACCGACGAGCTAAAGGCCCGCATCCGGTCGGTGGGCGAGCAGAGCGGCGCCGACGTGGTCATCGTCGAGGTGGGCGGCACCGTGGGCGACATGGAAGGCTTGCCCTTCCTGGAAGCAATACGCCAGATGCGGAACGATCTCGGCCGCCAAAACGTGCTCTACATCCACCTCACCCTCGTTCCGCACCTCTCCACGACGAATGAGCTAAAGACCAAGCCGACACAGCAGTCCGTCCAAGAGCTACGCCGGATCGGCATTACCCCGGACATCATCGTCTGCCGGTCGGATCACGAGCTACCGGACGACATCCGCGAGAAGATCGCGCTCTATAGCGGCGTCCCGGCCAACGCGATCATCCCCTTGCCCACCGTGGACGAGATCTACGAAGTGCCGCTTATCTTGGAGCGTGCCGGCCTCGGCCGCCTCCTCGTTGACGAGTTGGCCTTGCCGTCGTCTGAGCCGCTGCTCTCTGACTGGAGCATGATCGTTCAGCGCCTGAAGCAAGCGCACCGGCCGGTACGCATTGCCTTGGTGGGTAAGTACGTGCAGCTGCACGATGCCTATCTCAGCGTGACCGAAGCATTGCGCCATGCCTGTGCTTTCCATCAACTCGACCTCGACCTCAAGTGGGTGAACTCGGAAGACCTCGAAACCGGGCGGCCGGCGCGGCTGTTGGGCGATATTCAGGGCATTGTGGTGCCGGGCGGCTTCGGGCCGCGCGGCGTGCGCGGCAAGTGCCTGGCCGCCCAGTTCGCCCGCACCAACCGCATCCCGTACTTGGGTCTCTGCCTGGGCCTTCAGTGCGCGGTCATCGAGTTTGCCCGCAACGTGCTCGGCTTGGCCCAGGCCGACAGCACCGAGTTCGATCCCGACACGCCCGATCCCGTCATAGACTACCTGCCGGGTCAGGAGGCCGACGGGGCCAAAGGCGGGACTATGCGGCTGGGCAACTACCCCTGCGAGCTGACACCCGGCACCCACGCTGCCGCTGCATACGGGCAAGCGCTAGTGCATGAACGCCACCGCCACCGCTTCGAGGTGAAGAACCGCTACCGCGAGCGGCTCGCAGCGCACGGCCTGATCGGGAGCGGCCTCTCGCCGGACGGCGAGCTGGTCGAGATGATCGAGCTACGCGATCACCCGTGGTTCGTCGCCACCCAGTTCCACCCAGAGTTTGCGTCCCGCCCGAACCATCCGCATCCACTCTTCCGCGAATTCGTGCGGGCCTGCCGGCAGCAGCCGCTCGACGGCACCCAGCAAGAACTGCCCCTGGCACCGGAGTTGGCGCTCGCCGGTACGCCGCACGATGGGCCCAGCGGCACCTAGCCCGTCCTAGCTGGCGGCCAGCCGGCGGTGTTGAGCGGCGAAGAATCCGTCGTGTGCCGCCAGGACCTTGCAATCCTGCGTCGCTGGGTATAGAATGTAGACACAATCTTCCCTGGCGTTCCCCTGCCCGTTGCAGGATCGGGATGTCAGGTGTTCATGGCAGTGAGCGGGCGAGCTACAAGCGGATGCATTTGGCCATGTTCCAGCTACGGGCATGGGGCATGATCCGATAACTATAGTTCGTCCGCTCTGCACATTTCGAAGTAAACGATGGCACGTGCAGCGATATTCATTGACGGTGGTTATTTGCGCCGAATTCTGACCGACCATTTCAACCGCGCGCGGGTGGATTATAGCTTGTTATCGCAAGAGATGGCGGGCAACACCGATATCCTACGCACATACTATTACGACTGTTTGCCTTACCAGAGCGATCCTCCGACACTCGCGGAGAAACGCCGCTTCTCCAAGACGGAAGGCTTCTTCGCTACACTGCGACGCCTACCCCGCTACGAAGTGAGGCTAGGGAAGCTGGAATACCGAGGAAGAAACCCACAGACAGGGAGACCATCTTTCGCTCAGAAGCGTGTAGATGCGCTCATGGGTATTGACCTCGCGTTGCTCAGTGCCCAGCGCAGTATTGCTGACGCCGTGATTCTCACGGGTGATAGTGACTTCTTGCCGGCGGTTGAAGTTGCGAAAAGCCAGGGTGTGCTGGTGCGGCTATATTACCATCGTTCAAGCTGCCACAACGATCTGCTGGATGCAATGGACGAACGAGTCGAAATTACGCAAGCCTTGGTTGACAAGCTGAGGCTATAGCCAACGACTGGCGCATGGCTCCGCATTCAACATCAATTCCCAAAGCACACCGCCTCCGACGGGTCCTGAGCACAGAAGGTCCAGGCACCGCTGCCGAAGAGGTCATCGTGTCCCGGTGCCGGACCGGGCGTCGTGTAACCCAGCGCCGCGGCGGCTGCCGGCAGATTCCCTTCGTGAACCACCACCGCCATACCGATCTCCGCGAAGTCGTAGACCTCCCAGGCGTGCATATTGCG
Source organism: Chloroflexota bacterium (assembly GCA_022826725.1). Lineage (GTDB taxonomy): Bacteria > Chloroflexota > UBA11872 > UBA12225 > JAJDUF01 > JAJDUF01. Next base: position 244,713 of record JAJDUF010000011.1, on the reverse strand, counting down.
GATGCAGCCGGCTGAGATCGGTCCGGTGCGGGCGTCCGTGACGCGGCCCCGGTCGTCCATGAGCAGGGAGTGGAAGCCGTTGAAGCGGGCCGGATCAAAGGCCACCCAGGCTTCGTAATGGGTATCGAACCAAGCGTTGTACTTGAGCGGACCGCGCTTGAAGTAGACCCGATAGATACCGGGCACCGTGGCGTAGAAATCGCTGGCGCTACCGGGAGTGCCGCGGCCCCAGGCGCTCTGCATCTCGGCCACAACCCACGTGCCGAACATCAGCTGCGTCATACCGGAGCGCCGGTCGAACGCGATCCAGCGGTGCTTACTGAGGTCGGCTGCCAGCGGCTCACCACCGCCTGGGGACGCGGTCAGTCGGCACGAGCCGATAGGTGTGAAGATGGTGCAGACCGGTCTGTCGGGCGGGGCCGCAGCGGCGACCGAGGGTGGCATCGAGGAAAGTGCCAAGAGCGCCAGCAGAGCTACGACATAAGCCAACCGGAGCACCAGTGGGCCGCGATTCCCGCGCCGGGTGGTCACGCTTCGACTGTGCGACACGCCAAACCTCCGATAGCGGAGCACCCGAAGTAGTTCCACCGCCTTTCCTTCAGCATACCGCTGGGCCGGTATGCTCGTCACCCCGGGCGACCGGCAGCCGAGGAAAGCCGCTGCCCGGCCTGGATTACAGGTGCTCGCGCAGCGCCGCGACGGCCCGTTTCGTCATGCCGCTGACGGCTAGGAGGTCGGCGTCGCTGGCTTCCCGAATGCGGGGCACGGAGCCGAACTGCCGCAGCAGGGCGCGCTTCCGCTTGGGACCGATGCCGGGAACGCGATCCAACGCCGAGACGATGGTCCGCCGACGGCGCACGCTGCGGTGATACGTGATGGCAAAGCGATGGGCCTCGTCGCGGATGCGCTGGATCAGGTAGAGCGCCTGCGAGGTCCGCGGCAGCACTAACGATTCGGCCTGGTCGGGTCGAAAGATTTCCTCCTGCTCTTTCGCCAGCCCGATGATCGGCAATGCCGGGGCACCGGCGGCGCGCATCGCAGCGAGCGCCGCGCTCAGTTGGCCCTTGCCCCCATCCACGATGACCAGCTCCGGTAGCTCCCAGCCCTCGGCAGTTGCCTGGCCGGCCTCGGCTGCCGGACCATCCTCGGGCGTGCCGATAGCGAACTCGGGCGGCTCATTGTCGTGCGGTGTCGGCGACGCCGGCAAGCGCGGCGCCTCCAGCGTCACGGTGGCCCCCTCTGACCGCTCGTTCCCGGTGGCGCCGGGGGAGGTCGCCGCGCGGCGGAAGCGACGCCCGATCACCTCGGCCATCATCGCAAAGTCGTCGGGTTGGTGGACCGTCTTGATACGGAAGCGGCGGTAGGCATCGGGCCGTGGCCGCCCCTGCTCGAAGACGACCATCGAGCCGACGGCCGCCGCCCCCTGGATGTTGGAGATGTCGTAGCACTCGATTCGCCGCGGCGGCTCCGGTAGGTCGAGCGCCGCGGCCAGCTCGCGGACCGCTCCCCACGTCCGACGCTCGTCCGCCAGCCACTTGACCTTCAGCTCTTCGAGCGCCGCTGCCGCATTCTCGGCCACGAGCGCGACCAGTTGACGCTTACCCCCACGCTGCGGCACCTCCAGCCGGACTCGCCTCCCGCGGCGGTCACTGAGCCACGCTGCGACCGCATCCGGGTCAGCGCACTGAAGTGGCAGCAAGATCACTGGCGGGACCGTCGTAGCGCGGAGGTAGTACTGCTGGAGGAAGTGCGTGAGCAGCGCGGCTTCCGCTGTGTCCTCGGCGCGCTGGAGGACGAAGTTCTCTCGGCTGACGACCTTATCGCCGCGCACCTGGAACACCTGCACACAGGCATCCGGCGCATCCAGCGCGAAGGCGATAGCGTCGAGGTCGCCGCGACCCGGCGCCGTAATCCGCTGCCGCTCCAGCACGCGCTCGGCGGCGCTGAGGCGGTCACGGATGGCCGCGGCCCGCTCGAAGGCCAGCTCCTGTGCCGCCGCGGCCATCGCCGTCCGCAGTTGGCGCATCACGTCGTCTTGCTTGCCATCCAGAAAGAGCACTAGCTCATCGAGCGCCTGGCCGTACTCCTCGGGAGTGGTAACGCCAATACAGGGGGCCAGGCAGCGCTTGATGTGATAGAGCAGACAGGGCCGGTCCAGTCCCTTCTCCATGTCAATATCGCAGGTGCGGAACTGAAACACTCGCTGGAGATGCGCCATCGTGGCGCGCAGCCCCTTGGCATCGGTGTACGGCCCGAAATAGCGTGCTCCGTCGTCCCGCACCTGGCGCACCGTATAGATGCGGGGATACGGCTCGCCGAGCGTGATCTTGAGATACAGGTAGCTCTTGTCGTCCCGCAGCGCGATGTTGTAGCGCGGCCGATGCTCCTTGATGAGACTCGCTTCGAGTAGCAGCGCCTCTTTTTCCGAAGCGGTGACGGCCAGCTCGAAGTCGGTCGTGCGCGCAACCAGTTGACGCTGGCGCGGGCCTAGTCCGCCCTGATGCCCGAAATACGAGGTCAGCCGGCTACGGAGCACGGCCGCCTTGCCGACGTAGATGACCTGACCGGCCCGATCCTTGAACAGGTACACGCCGCTGCGCCGCGGGACGAACGGGACCCGCACAGCCAGGGGATGCTCCGGCGGTTCCGCTGGGCCGGCTTGGGGCCGGGCAGCGGCGGCGCAGTCAACAGTCATGCAACACCCCTACGACATTGGCACGAAAATAACACCTGCGACAGGGCAGAAACGCACCGTCCCCCCGCCGCAGCGGGGGGACCATAGGGGGGCCAACGACGCCGCGTGGGAGTACAGCAGCAGCTACAGGTCGTCCTCGGAATCGTCGAGGTAGTCGAGGACGGCTTCGCCTAGCTCGGCTTGGTCGGGTGCGCCGTGGATGATCTGATACAGGCGCAGGGCGGCGACCACGGAGGACAAGCTCACCGTGTCGGTCTCGTCGTCCTCAAGCCGGATGGCCTGGGCGATGTCGTTGGCGATCCAGGTCAGCGGATCGGCGACGAACATCATATCGAGGCTATCTTCCAGGGTGCCGTCCAGTCCGAGCAGCCGCCTGGCTTCCTCATCGCCGGCCAAGCTGAGGAGGTGCTGCACGATACGGCCGACGCGCACCTCATCCGCCTCGTCGGCGGCCTCGTTCGGGTCGGCCCAGTCTTCCGCCATGTCCTCGCGCATAGTCCCTCATGCCCCCTGCCGTTCAACGGATCGGAGGCCACACCCGGCCTCAACAGCCTCACCAAGACATATTACCAGGTAGCCGGAGAATCGCGCCGGTGTGGCGAGCGGCTAGCCGCCGGCGGCCGGTGCGAGGGACGGAGGCGCTGCTTCGGCTGCCTCTTCTTGGTGCGCGAACTGGATGTCGTACAGCGCGCGGTAGGTGCCATTGCGGGCCAGTAGCTCTTCGTGCCGACCGCGCTCCACGATCTCGCCCTTGTCCAGCACGATGATCTGGTCCGCGCTGCGGATGGTCGAGAGGCGGTGGGCAATCACAAAGGTCGTGCGCCCTTCCATGACGCGGGATAGCGCGTCCTGAATCAGCGCCTCCGTCTCGGTGTCCACGTCCGAGGTGGCCTCATCCAGGATGAGAATGGCCGGGTCCTTGATGATCGCGCGAGCGAGGGCAATGCGCTGCCGCTGACCGCGCGAGAGCATCACGCCCCCCTCACCCACCGGCGAATCGTAGCCTTGCGGCAGCTTCGAGATGAACTCGTGGGCGTGCGCCTGCTCTGCTGCGGCCTCGATCTCCGCTTGGGTAGCGTCCAGCTTGCCGTAGCGGATGTTCTCGCGGACGGTCGTGCCGAAGAGGAAGGTCTCCTGGATGACCATCGCCAATGACCGGCGCACGCTGTCGAGCGTGAGGTCGCGGACATCTTGCCCGTCGAGCGCCACCCGGCCCTCCTGCGGGTCGAAGAAGCGCGGGATCAGGTTGGCAATCGTCGTCTTGCCCGACCCGGTATGTCCCACGAGCGCGATGGTCTCGCCGGGCTGTGCTGCGATATTGATGTCCTTGAGCACGGGCACGCCAGGGTTGTAGGCGAAGCCCACCTGCTCGAACGTGACCGCGCCTTGCACCGCAGTCAGATCGTGAGCGTCAGGCTTCTCCAGCACCTCCGTCGGCTCGTCGAGGAACTGGAAGATGCGCTCACTGGCCGCGAGCGCCTGCTGGATGCTCCGATTGACCATACTGAGCTGCTCGATCGGCTGGTAGAAGGCAATCAGGTACGTCACGAACGTCGCCAGCGTGCCGAGCGTCATCGTGCCCCCGATGACAAACCAGGAGCCGGCCAGCAGGACGATGCCCATGCCGAGCATGGCGATCAGCTGAATGGCCGGCGTGGCGACGGCCTGGACCTGCGCCGTGCTCATGTTGGCTTGCAAGTTCTCGCGGTTCTCGCTCTGGAAGCGCCGCCGTTGGGCGTCCTCGCGCGCAAACGCCTTGCTGACGCGCACCCCGGAGATGTCCTCGGCCAAGGCCGAGTTCACGTCGGCGATCTTCTCTTGCACCAGCCGGTAGCGCGAGCGGAGCATGTTGGCCGATACCAGTCCGGCCAGCAAGAGCAGCGGCACCGTGGCGTACACGATGAGCGCCAACTGCCAGTGGAGCAACAGCATCAGCACGGCGTAGGCCAGCATGGTAAAGAGGCGGATGGCTGAAGCGACGGTGCCCCCGCTAATGGACTGCTGCAAGACGCCCACGTCGTTGGTGGCCCGCGAGATGATCTCGCCCGTCCCTTGCCGCTCGTAGAAGCGCAGCGACAGGCGCTGCACGTGCTCGAAGAGCCGCTTGGCCATCTCGAAGACGAGCTGCTGCGCGGCTATTGCGAGCGCAACACGCTGGGCGTAGCCGAGGAAGTAGCGGACTATCTCCAGCACCAGCAGCCCACCGCCGATGACCCAAAGCAAGGTCAGATCGCCGCTGGGGATCACCTCGTCAATCGTGTACTTGAAGCTCAACGGCACGAGCATTTGCAGGCTCGACGCCGCGAGCACCGAGACCAGGGCGATGATGACCTGGCGACGATGATCGGCCACAATCGGCGCGAGCCGCTTGAGCACCTGCCAGGGGCTGGTTTCGAACTCCGGCTTCTCCATCATGGACGTGCGGCGGCGACCCGTCATGGAGGAACCCATGCCCATGCCGCCGCCAACGCCACGCATCATCATCGTGGCACCTCCTCGTTCGCGTCCCGGCCGGAGCGGCGCCCGTTGGTGCCCTTGCCACCGTTCGACCGCGCGCCGGCCAGCGCCAGTTGGTCGCCGTTCGTGGTCGCAGCCCCCTCGTATTGGAGGCGGAACTGCAAGTCGTGGATGCGGCGGTAGTGCGGGCTGCTCTCGAGTAGCTCACGGTGAGTCCCACGACTCACAATCCGACCGTCCTCCAGCACCAAGATCATGTCGGCACGCTGCACCGTCGAGAGCCGGTGCGCGATGACAATGGTCGTGCGGCCCTCCATCAAGTCATCGAGGGCGCGCTGGATCATGAAGTCCGTTTGCGTGTCCACGCTGGAGGTGGCCTCGTCGAGGATCAGGATGCGCGGGTCCACGAGGAGCGCACGGGCGATAGCGAGACGCTGGCGCTGTCCACCCGACAAGCGGACACCGTGCTCGCCCACCAGCGTTTCGTAGCCGTCGGTCTGCTCCATGATGAACTCGTGCGCGTTGGCAGCGCGGGCGGCTCGTTCCATTTCCTCGGAGGTGGCGTCCTCGCGGCCATAGCAGATGTTCTCGCGGATCGTCGCGTTGAACAGGAACGTCTCCTGCATCACCATCCCCACCTGCGAGCGCAGGCTCTTGAGCTGCACGTCGCGCACGTCGTGGCCGTCGGTGAGCACGGCGCCCGTGGTCACGTCGTAGAAGCGCGGGATCAGGTTAATCAGCGTTGATTTGCCGGAGCCGCTCGCGCCGACCAGTGCCAACGTCCCGCCGGGTTCGATGGTGAAGCCAATGTCGCGCAGGAGTGGCGGGTTCTTGCCGTAGGCGAAGGAGACGTCGCGGAACTCGACGCGGCCGGCGAACCGTGTTAGCTCGATTGCGTCCGCTTTCTCGGTTACTTCCAACTGCGTATCCAGGATTTCGAACACGCGCTCGCCGGCGGCGACAGCCTGTTGCGCCATCTGGTTGATAAACCCGATAAACCGCATCGGCATCCACAGCATGAGTAACAGGCTGTTGAAAGCCACCAGATCACCAATAGTCATGTTGCCGGTCATCACCCGGCTCGCGCCGACAACCAGGACGATGATCGTACTCAACTGCCCCGCAAACTCCTGGCCCGGCATCACAAACGCCATCATCCGCGAGATAGTGATGCGACGGTCCCGGATTTCCTGATTGATGGTGTTGAAGCGCTCCGCCTCGTATGCCTCTCGGGTGTAGGCCTTGACCAGCTTGATGCCGGAGACGTTCTCCTGGATCACGACGTTCAGGTCGGCCATCCGCTCCATCATGGCGCGGTACATCGGCATCAACCCGTGCATGCGCCGCTGGTAATAGACAACCACCGGCGTGACAAGCAGGGCCACGATGGTGAGCGGAAGATCAATAGCGGCCAGCGCGACGAGGTGAAACGCGACCATCACCCCGGTCGTCGTCAGCCGCGATAGCCCTTGCGTGAGGAAGAACTGGACCTGGTTCACATCGTTCGTGACGCGCGACATGAGCTGGCCGCTCTGATTGGAGTCGAAGAAACTCATGCTCTGTGACTGCACGTGCGTATACAAGGCATTCCGCAAATCGTAGATCACCCGTTGTCCGACAAACTGCTCCAGGTAAGTCTGAACGGCGGTGATGCCGTTGGTAAGGATGGAGGCAGCAACGAGCAGCAGGACATACCACAGCACGAGGCCCATGTCGCCCTGACCGATGCCGTCGTCAATGACGAGCTTCGTCAGCCAGGCCGGGGCTATGCGTAAGCCGGTCATGGCGAGGATCATCACGATGACGACGGCTGTCGCCAGCCAGTACGGCCGCACAAATTGCAAGAGACGAACCAGTGTCTTCACGTCTGTCCCTCCGCGGCTGCTCCCGGCGCCGTCGCCATGACCGGCGCAGCACCGTCTCCAGGCAATTCCATGGTAGTCGGCGGCCCGGTCCCGTGAGCATCGATCGGCGTGGGTTGCAGCGCGTGCCGCTCGCGGTCCTCGCCGGGAGCGGCGGCCTCCCTGCTCGTGTCGGCCGCAACTTCATCGAGCGCGTCCCGCAAGAGCCGGAACGACTCCTCGATCTGACCGAGGACGGACGGATCGAGCCGGCGTAGCGCCGCCTCCAATCGTGCCCGCCGCCCTTGCTGCAACTGATCGAGCAGGCCCTGCCCGGCCGGCGCGAGGCGGTGGAGTGACACGCGCCGGTCGGAAGGGTGTCTGAAGCACTCGACCAACTCCTGGCGCACGAGCCGGTCGAGCGTGCGCGTGGCGCTCGGCTGGGCGACGCCGAGCCGCTCGGCAATCCGTCCTACCGCCACCTCGCCTTCCCGCCCCAGGAGATAGAGAATACGCATCTGCGCCACGGTCAGGTCGAGTCGACTCAGTGGCTCGGGCGTCGCGCCGTGGAGGGCGCGACTGACCTGCCGCTTGAGATCAATGATCCTGCCGATTTGATCGTCCCGTCTCATACCGTCTCGCTATCCTATAGCCTGATGCTATCCATCATACAGCCTCCGCTAACCCATTGCAATGAGGCCATTCGGTAAGCCGGACGACGGACTCTCCCTGTCCACATGGTAAGGGAGGGCCGAGAGTGAGGACTATTCAGCCTGGCGCCCTTGTATTGCCGTCCACGAGACACGTATGCTGGCCGGGCTATGAGCGGCGAACACCCATCGCCAGCGGCCGCTGCGGCAGCGGCCGATACTCCAGTGTCTCCGGACCGTGGCCTGCCGCAGTGGCGACGACTGCTCTACGCCAATGGTAGCCTCGGCGCGACCATCAACTTTCAGACCCTGGCTCTCTGGCTGGTCTTCTTCTATGCGCCGACCGAGGCCGATCTACCCACCCGCCTACCTTCACTCACTCTTCCCTTACTGGGCACGCTGGCACCAGTGGCACTTGCCGGCGTGATTCTGGGCGTCGGACGGCTGGTGGAAATCTTCGACGATCCGCTGATCGGGCACTGGAGTGACAACTTCCGCTCCCGCTGGGGACGCCGCGCCCCCTTCGTTCTGGTCGGCACTCCGATTATGTCAATTGCCTTCGTGCTGATCTGGCTCCCTCCCGATGCAGGAGCTTCCTATCTGAACGCCGTGCTGCTGTTCATCGTCCTACAAGTGCTGTTTTTCTCCACCACCGTTGCCAATGCGCCCTACGAGGCCTGGCTCCCGGAGGTGGCCGTCACATCGAACGACCGCGTGAGCCTCTCCGCGTGGAAATCGCTATTCGGGGTGATCGGAGCCGCCCTGGCGTTGGTCGCCAGCCCGCAACTCGTAAAGTGGCTGGGGTTTGCCGGCATGGCGATCGTTCTCGGCGCCGCGACTATGCTGAGTTACTACTTGGCAGTGTTCGGGGCAGCCGGTCGCCGCGCGCGCGGCCAGCGCTCCAACTTAGACTTGTGGGTTGCTTTTCGCGCCACGTTGGCCAATCGGCCCTTCCTCATCTTTGCCGCCAGCCTCGTGCTGTTTAATCTCGCTCTCAATATGCTGACACAGATGATGCCGTACTTTGTCGTTGCCATCATGGGACAAAGCACCGATCAGGTCAGTCTGTACGTTGGCCTCTTCCTGCTCGTCATGTTGGCCAGCCTGCCGGGGACGGTCGCGCTGGGGCAGCGGTGGACCAAGCGCCGTGCCCACATCGCGTGCATGGGCGTGCTGGCGCTGTACTTCCCGTTCCAGTTCTTCGCTGGCTATGTCCCTGGCATCCCGACCGTGATACAAGGACTGGTGTACATTGCCCTGGCCGGCGCGCCCATCGCCGGCCTGTTCGTCTTCCCGAATGCGCTGCTGGCCGACGTGATTGACTATGACGCGCAGTTGACGGGGCAACGCCGCGAAGGGATGTATTTCGGCGTGCTATCAACGATCAACAAGCTCGCCCTCGCCCTCTCGTCGCTCATCTTCGGACTTATATTGGGAGCGTTCGGGAACACGGCCGCCAATCCGCTCGGCATCCGGCTCATCGGGCCGGTCGCCGGCGTGGCCGTCGTGCTCGGATTGCTCATCTTCGCGCGCGGATATACGCTCCCCGACCAAGTGAAATCGGCTCCCGCACGGACGGCTTCCGCCGCAGATGATGCCGGTTGAGCCACCTATTCACCGAAAAAGGCCGGATTCGGCGGCTTGACCTATTGACTTTCGGTGCAAAGCGGCGTACACTAGCCAAAGATACGCTGTTCCGGTGCCCACGGCCTGCGTAGTGAAAGGTTTATCTATCTGCTGCGTCGCTGATCCGACCACGTCTTGAGACTGTGGCAACTACGCTATACTTCACTTGGATGATTGGTCGAGCGGCAGTCGCAAGATACGCGCCGATAGTGGCTCTCTGATACCGACAAGAGGCATCGCGATTGTCGTGCGGTCCCAGGTGGTAGTGGCTGGCCGATACGTGCCGCTCGCCACCATAAGTAGCCTAAGCCGTTCCAATGAACGTTGGCAGGTAGGGGGAATCTGCGCCTTGGCAGATGCACGCCGGATGCGCGTAAGGGCCGTGACGGAGAGGCCTAATGGACGGTTCCGCCAAGGTGGAAAGGATGAGACGGTCGAATGGCGAACACACTTGAGGAGCTAGAGATTCGAGACGGGAGTGCCCCGGCTGACTTGACGGCCGACCGGCTGATCGGCACGGGGCTAACCGAAGAAACCCTGGCGCGGCTCGCGCGGCCCAGCACCTCCGAGGAGGAGGAGTTGCAGGACCCGGCCAGTGCAGCGCTGGGTACACCGAGAAAGCGGTGGTCTTGGGGAGAGGGGACGCCGAGCGCCCCGGCCTCAGAGGATCTGCCCGAGACCACCGAGGCGTTGTACCTGCGGGACATCCGCCGGTACCCGCTGCTCACGCCCCAAGAAGAGATAGACTTGGCGCTCGCCCGCGACGCCGGTCTTGAGGCGCAGCGCCAACTCGAGGAAAGCACGTTCGAGCGGCAGTTGCAGCTTGAGATCGAACAAGTCGTTTTAGCCGGCGCGGCGGCGCGGCGGCGCATGGTGGAGTCCAACCTCCGCCTCGTCGTCACCGTGGCCCGGAAGTACACGGGACGGGGGCTACCGCTCCTCGATCTGATCCAGGAAGGCAATCTGGGCCTTGAGCGCGCCGTGACGAAGTACAATCCCCACACCGGCTACCGCTTCTCGACCTACGCCTACTGGTGGATCCGTCAGGCCGTGAGTCGTGCCCTGGCCGATCAGGGCCGGGTGATCCGCCTGCCGGTCCACGTGGTCGAGCGGCTGAGTGCCATTGGCAAGGCGCAGCGCGAGCTAGAACAGCAGTTGGGGCGGCCGGCGACCGCGCCGGAGATCGCCTCGCGCCTGAAGCTCCCGGAGCTACAGGTGCGGGAAGCCTTGCGGGCATCGCGCGCCACGCTCTCGCTGGAACGTCCGCTCGGCATCGCCGACGACGGCGAACTGGGCTTGGGCGACCTCATCGCGGACGACGCCAGCCCGCCACCGGACTCGGCCGCGATGCGCTCGCTACTGGTAGACGAGCTAGAGCGTGCCCTCCAGTCGCTCACGCCACGCGAGCAGGTGGTCCTGAAGCTGCGGTTCGGGCTGGGCAGCAACGCTGCCGACCGCGAGCTTGGTCCGGCAGCGACATTGGCCGAGATTGGCGAAGAGTTGGGCATGAGCCGCGAGCGGGTGCGTCAGATCGAGGCGGAAGCGCTTACCAAGCTGCGCTGCAACCCGCTGGTCCGCAAGCTCGAAACGTATATTGACTAGCCGCCTTGGCCTCAGCCCCCGGCCCCCTCTCCACATGCGTGGAGAGGGGGTGTGGATTCCCGTGCAAGCGGGAATGACGGCTAGGACGGCCGGGTTACCGCTGCCAACTCACCCGAAACGTGCCGGAGCGCAGCGTCGTCACCTGCACAGCACCACTCTCCCGCACGGTCTGCCATACCGCGTTCAGCCGTGCCGAGGCCGGCACCGTGAGCACCACCGCCGCTGCCGCTCCGTCCACGATATCCTCGGCGAGGACCTCCACGGTGCAGCCGGCCCGCTCCAGGGCGAGGACCAGGCTCGAAGCCGCGCCGGAGTCCAGCCCGGAGAGCCTATTGCTGCGACGATTGGGGCCATGAAGCCAGTCCATCGCCTCTTGCCGCTCCCACGCCATCGTCGCACCCCCTCCTACGATCCACCGCGCAAGGTTGCGCCAAGCTGCCGCTTCAGCGTGCCGATGATGCGCTGGCGTGTCGGCTCGACCTCGGCATCGGTCAACGTGCGGTCCGGCGCCTGGAAGGTCAAGGCGAACGCGAGGCTGCGCTGGCCGGCCGGCACCTGATCGCCCTGATAGACATCGAAGAGCCGCACGCGCGTCAGCAGTTGGCGGCTCGCCCGGCGCATGATGGCCTCGACGTGCTCGGCTGGCACCGCCTCATCAAGCACCACTGCGAGGTCCTGCACAACCGATGGATAGCGTGCCACGCCGTCGAACTGCCGATGATCCCCGGCCAGCGCAATGATCCGGTCGAAGTCGAGCGCCAAAACTACGCACTGCCCGCCGAGGCCGAACGCGCGCGCCGTATCGCAGTGTAGCGCACCCAGCACGCCCAGAACTTGGCCCTCGCGGACGGGACGCTTGCCCATCGCTTCCGGGTGATGGTCGCTGATGATCGCCGCCGCCGGCCCTACCGCAAAGGCCGGGTGAGTCAGCGGAATGAAGCCGGGTCGCGAGGCACCCAAGCGCTCTAGCAGCTCTTCGGTCGCGCCTTTCAGGTGGAAGAAGCCGGCCCCGGCCTGGCTGCCCCAGCCAGCTGCGGACGACCAGTTGCTGTTGGGATGCTGCGCTAGGGCCGCCGTCAGCACGCGCCGCTCCTCCGGCAGCCCGTCGGCAGTGGGCAGATACAGCCGCCCAAGCTCGAAGAGACACACGTCCTCCTCGGCTTGCCGCAGGTTTCGACGAGCCGTCTCGACGAGATCGGGAATGGCCGAAATGCGGAGCACGTCGCGGTCGCTGCTCAACGGGTTGGCGAGCATGACCGGCGCATCAACGGCCGGGAAAACCCGCCCCTGTACCCACCTGGCGAGGTCCTCACCGGCGGCTGCCGAGCGCCGGGAGCGTCGGGACCGCCCGGCGCTTTGCTCCGGTTGCGCTGGCGGTTCGTCCAGCACCGGGAGGCGGGCGAGGTGCTCCCGGTTAGATAAGGTGTAGGCGATGATCTCGTCGTAGCCGGCCGCGGTGAGCACCTCACGCGCCGCTGCTTCCCAGTAGAGCGGCGCATCTAGCTCCGGGCGCGGGGTGCCGCCGGTGAGCAGCGTGCTGGGAATCGTGTCGTAGCCGACGATCCGCGCCACTTCCTCTACCAAGTCCTCAGGAATAGCCACGTCGGTCCGATGGATGGGCGGCGTCACCAGCCAGCCACCTTCCCCAGCAGGCAGCGCCGCCACCTCGAAACCGAGCGCGTGCAGCGTTTGCGTCACCTGCGCCGGCGGGTAGGTCATACCGAGCAGTCGCTCCAGGTCGGAGGGGCGTAGCTCGATAGCCATGCGTTGGCGCGGCCGGGGAAAGGCGTCAATCGGCTCACCGACCATCGTGCCACCGGCCAGCTCGACCATCAGCGCCGCGGCCCGCAGCGCCGCCGGCAACGGCACTTCCGGCGGTAGCCCTTTCTCGAACCGCCGCGAGGCCTCGGTCGGTAGTGTGAGCGCGCGGCGGGTGCGGCGGATGCTCACCGGGTCGAAGTTCGCGCTCTCGATCAGCACCGACGTTGTGCCGGCGCTCACCTCGGTAGCTACCCCACCCATCACACCGGCCAGCGCTACCGGACGCGCGGCATCGGCGATCACGAGCATCTCCGGCGTGAGGATCCGACCTTCTCCATCCAGCGTAATCAGTTGCTCGCCGGCCTCGGCCAGCCGCACGATAATCGCCTGCCCGCGCAGCGTGTCCAGATCGAAGGCGTGGAGCGGCTGCCCCCATTCGAGCATGACGTAGTTGGTGATGTCTACGATGTTATTGATGGGCCGCAGCCCCGCCGCGTTCAGGCGCTCCTGCATCCAACCGGGCGACTCGCCGACCGTGACGCCACGCACCACAATCGCTACGTAGCGACTACACAGGTCCGGGTCGGCGATCTGCACGGAGGCCGGCGGCTGTGCGGCGTCTTCTCGCCGGGCGATCTCCGCCGCGGGCACCTGCAACTCGGTACCCGTGATGGCGGCCAACTCCCGTGCGACGCCGAGCATCGAGAGGCAGTCGGCACGCGGCCCCTTGATGTCCAGCTCCAGCACCACGTCGCCAAGCACTTCCTCCAGGGATAGGCCCGCGGGCGTATCAGGCGGGAGGATCAGAATGCCGCTGGCATCATCGCCAATCCCCAGCTCGCGTGCCGAGCAGACCATCCCCTCGGAGCGGACGCCGCGGATGCGCGAGGCCTTGAGCCGAAACTGCTTCGGCGGATCGGCGTAGTTGTCCCACAGTTGTGCTCCCACGAGCGCGAGCGGCACCTTGGCGCCTTCGTGCAGGTTGGGCGCTCCGGTCACGATTTGGAGCGAGCGCCCCTCGCCGTAGTCCACGGTGGCGAGCAGCAGGCGGTCCGCGTTCGGATGCTGCTCCAGGCGGCGCACCTCGCTCGTGTAGATGCCCTCCCAGGAGCCGCCGACGGCGTGCTGCGCCGTCACTTCCAGGCCGGCCATCGTGAGCCGGTGGGCCACATCGCTCGCCGGCAGGTCGGTCGCTACGTATTCGCGTAACCACTTCAGCGACACTAACATGTTGTCTCTCCTGATCAATGCCCGGCCTTGCCTGTGCTGCCAAGCCGTGGCTGAATGGACCTCACCCCGTCTCTTTCTCTACGATCCGAGAGAGGAGAGCACCAGTAGGGGGCGGCCTAGCGGAACTGGCGTAGGAACCGCAGATCGTTGTCGTAGAACAGGCGCAGGTCGTCAATGCCGTAGAGCAGCATGGCAATACGGTCAAGACCCATGCCAAAGGCAAAGCCGCTGTACTCCTCCGGGTCGTAGCCGACGTTGCGTAGCACCTGCGGATGGATCATCCCGGCGCCCAGAATCTCGATCCAGCCCGTACTGCTGCACACGCCACATCCGCTCCCGTCGCAGACGTGGCATTCCATCGCCATGTCCACCCCCGGCTCCACGAACGGGAAGTAATCGCAGCGGAACCGAGTGCGCCGTTCTCGGCCGAAGATAAGCTGGATGGCTTGTGTCAGAGTGCCTTTCAGATCGGCCATCGTCACCCGGCAATCCACGGCAAAGCCCTCGACCTGATACAGCATCCAGCCGTGCGTGGCGTCGGTTGCCTCGTAGCGGTACACCTTGCCGGGCACAATGACTCGCACCGGCGGCTCGGTCTGCTCCATCACCCGAATCTGCATCGGTGAGGTGTGCGTGCGGAGCAGCACTTCCCCCGGCTTCCCCACGTTCCCGACGTAGAAGGTGTCCCACATATCGCGGGCCGGATGCTCTTCGGGCAGGTTGAGCAAGGTGAAGTTGTTGCGGTCCCACTCCACCTCCGGCCCGTCCGTGGCGCGGAAGCCCAACTGACCGAAAGCGGCCATGACCTTGGCCATGACTTGGTTGATGACATGCGCCTGGCCCACGCGCGGCCGAATGCCGGGCAGCGTCACGTCGAACGCCGCCGTCTCCTCAACCGGCGCTTGCTCCGCCGCGGCGAGGGCCTGCTTCCGGGCGTCATACACGCCGGTCAAGGCCGCCTTGACCGCGTTGCCCGCCGCCCCGGCGGCCGGACGCGCCTCCGGCGGCAGTTGCCCCAGCCCGCGCATGGCTTGGGCGAGGCGCCCGCGCCGCCCGAGATACTCGATACGCCAGGCTTCCAATGCCTGCACGTCCCCGGCCGCGGCCAGTTCCCGCTCGGCCGCCTGTTGCAGCGCTTCCCACGTATCCTGCATCGTCCACTCCTTCACACCTCACCCACACACCTCCAGCAGACTCCCCCTCTCTACATGGTGGAGAGGGGGCCGGGGGGTGAGGCCCACCACACAACAAAAGAACCGTCGCCTCGTCCGGGACGAAGCGACGGCCGTGGCCGGTCATCGCCGCGGTACCACCCGCGTTAGCTCGCCGGCCGCGCCTACATAATGACTACGGCAGCAGCAAGCCCACTCTCGCTAGCTCCGGGACACACCTGCCCCAAGAGCCATTGCCCCGCTATCGGTGGGCTTCCGGGTCGGCATTACTCGGCCACCGCGCCGTGCCACATCGGTTCCTCAGTGGCATCAGGCGCATTGGCCTTTCCTCCGCCGGCTCAGAAGGGAACTTCAGTACGACCATTGCCGCCGGTGCTCGCAGCCGCTGACCCCGGCTCTCTGCGGACAGTCAGGCCGTCCTACTCGCTTCGTCCTCGCCGTTCGCTATTAACTTCCGCTCGCACGTCGGCCGATGAAGCCTTTGCCTCACCGCTCGCCGTGCGCTGGCGTAACGCCTCGAATAAGATGATACCGGCTGCAACCCCGACGTTCAACGAGTCCAACGACCGCCCGCTCGCCATTGGCACCGTTACCGCCTGCCCGTCCGTGAGCTGCACGGCCTCGGCGCTGGCGCCCTGCGCCTCGCTGGAGACGACGACCACCGCCGGCTGCGTCCAATCCGGCGCCCAGTAGGCAACACCGCCGCGCGGATCGGCAAGCCAGCGCGCCGGTACCGCAGCCAGCCTCTCACCCAGCGCCAGCCACTCCATACCCTGCCGGACGGGCACCTGGAAATGCGCCCCGGCCGCGGCTCGCACGACCTTGGGACTCCACAGATCAACGCAGCCGCGTGCAGCCAGCACTTCAGTCACACCACTGGCTGCGGCCACGCGCAGGATCGCCCCGGCGTTGCCAGGGTCGCTGATGCCGTCCAGCAACAGCACGAGCGGCACGGCGTTCTCGTCGGGGTCAAGACGCACCTCCGGCACAATCGCGGCGATGCCCGGCGGCGTGACCGTATCGCTGACGGCACTCAGCACGCCCAGTGATACCTCGCGCACCTCCGCCCCCGCACGGCGGAGGGTGTCGAGCAGGTGGCGGTGGCGGCGCTGCCGTTGGGCAAAATCGGCGCTGTGGAGCACTAGCTGCGGCGTGGTGGCGCGGAGCGCCTCGGTGACGAGCCGCGTGCCTTCCAACAAGAAGGCGCCGGTGCGCTGCCGCCCCCGGCGCGTGTGGAGGCTGAGGGCGAGGCGAATGCGTGGATTGGCGAGGCTGGTAATCAAGCCGGATTAGGCGGCTGCCGCCTGCGCCGCAATCTGTCCGAACGCCTCGGCATCACGCACGGCGAGGTCGGCCAGCATCTTGCGGTCTATGGAGATGCCGGCTTTGCGGAGGCCATGCATGAAGGTGCTGTAGGTCAGCCCGTGCTGTCGCGACGCGGCGTTGATCCGCAGAATCCACAGCCGGCGCAGGTCGCGTCTGCGCTGTCGGCGGCCACGATAGGCGTAGTCGAGGCTGTGAATCATGGCCTCGTGCGCCACTTTGTAACGGCGGCTCCGTGCCCCGTACTGGCCCTTTGTCCGCTTGAGCACCTTCTTGTGCCGGCGGTGATTGGTGACGCCGCGCTTGACCCGTACCATGTCTGTATCCTGCTCTGCCTCTCCCGGCCCGGTGCTAACTGCCTACCAGAATTCTCTTGATCCGCTTGGCATCGCTCGGCGCTGCCGCGGACGTCTCGTCAATCATGCGCTTGGTGCGCCCGCGCTTCTTCATGCGATGGTGGCTGACCGATCCCTTCGCGCGCATCACCTTGCCGTTGCGCGTGACACGAAACCGCTTGGCCGATGCCTTGTGGGTCTTCATCT
Organism: Chloroflexota bacterium; assembly: GCA_022826725.1. GTDB lineage: Bacteria > Chloroflexota > UBA11872 > UBA12225 > JAJDUF01 > JAJDUF01. The sequence goes on along the minus strand of JAJDUF010000011.1, from coordinate 227,814 downwards.
TGGGCATGAGTGCCGTCCTCAGGGGGGAATTATCCGGCCGGAAGTATGGACAGGCCGGCAACGTAGCGACCGTAACTATAGCACTTTTCTCCGGCACCAGGCCAGAGCACCGCCTTATGGTGCAGTGATAGGGGACAGCCGGCTACGACAGGTATCCTTGCGCCTTCATCAGCTCGGCGTTGAGGATGGCGGCCCCGGCAGCACCGCGGACCGTGTTGTGGCCCACCACGAGCAGCTTCCAGTCGAGGATCGGGCAGGGTCGAATGCGGCCCACCGCCGTCGCCATGCCACCGGCGGCGTCGCGGTCAAGGCGCGGCTGCGGGCGATTCTCCTGTGCCGGCACCGACAAGGGCCGCTCCGGCGCACTCGGCAGCCCCAACTCTTGCGGTAAGCCCCGAAAGTCGTGCAACACCTGTCGTAGCTCGTCGGCCGTCGCCGGGCGACCGAGCTTGACCGAGACGGCCTCCGTGTGCCCGTCCCATACCGCCACTCGATGGCAGTGGGCGCTGATCGGCAAGTCCGCCAGCGTGATCTCCGCCCCGTTCAGCGAGCCGAGCAGCTTCAGCGGCTCCCATTCCATCTTCGGCTCCTCGCCGTCGGTGTGTGGGAGCACGTTGTCAATCACGTCGAGCGACGGCACACCCGGATAGCCGGCGCCGGAAGTCGCTTGCATCGTGGTGACAATGACCTGCTCGACCCCAAAGGCGTCAACCAGCGGCTTGAGCGCCATCACGAGCGTAATGGTCGAGCAGTTGGGATTCGTCACCAGGCAGCCGTGGTCCCAGCCCCGGCTCTTCTGCTGCGACGGCAGTAAGCCGAGATGGTCCGGGTTGACCTCCGGGATCAACAGGGGCACATCCGGCTCCCGACGGTAGGCGCTCGCGTTGCTGCTGACGACGTAGCCGGCCTCGGCAAACGCCGGCTCGACCTCCCGCGCCACGTCCGACGGCAGCGCCGAAAAGACGAGCGCGCAGTCGAGCGGCGGCCGGCTCTCGACCACCGTCATGTCGGCGACCCCCTCCGGAATCGGTGTCGGCAGCAGCCAATGCACCGCGTCGCTGTAACGCTTACCGGCGCTGCGCTCCGAAGCAGCGACCGCCGTGATCTCGAACCACGGATGGTCGGCGAGCAGCTGGATAAATCGCTGCCCTACAATGCCCGTAGCAGCCAGAACGCCTACCGGTATCTTTTCCACAAGCCGTCTCCTCGGTTTTGGTGTGCTCTGCAACCATTTTACTACAGCAGCGGCTCGCTGGCTTTCGCCTCGACTTCGCGCTGCATGACGGCAACGACCTCAGGCACCGCGACCGTCCCGCGGTCCTCCCCACTCCGCCGGCGTACCGCCACCTGCTGCGCCGCTGCCTCGCGGTCGCCGACGACGAGCATGTATGGAATTTTCTGGAGCTGCGCTTCACGTATTTTCGCCCCGATACGCTGCGACCGGCTATCCACCCGTGCGCGCAGACCGGCCTGCTCCAGCGCCGCCGCCACTTCCGCTGCGTAGGCATTGTGGCGGTCGGCGATGGGCAGCACGATGGCCTGCGCCGGCGCCAGCCAGAGCGGGAAAGCGCCCCCGTAGTGCTCGATCAGCGTGCCGAGGAACCGCTCCAGCGAGCCGAGCAAGGCGCGATGGACCATGAAGGGCCGGTGCTCGGCCCCGTCCTCGCCGATATAGCCAAGATCAAATCGCTCCGGGAGGTTGAAGTCCACCTGGACGGTCGTACACTGCCACGTGCGGCCGAGCGAGTCGAGCAGGTGAATATCAATCTTGGGTGCGTAGAAGACGGCCTCGCCCTCGGCAACGTGGAAGTCCAGATTGTGCCCTTCAAGGGCACGCCGCAGCGCACCCTCGGCCTGCTCCCACTCCTTGTCGCCACCCATGTACTGGTCCAGGTTGTTCGGATCGCGCACGGAAAGTTCGATCTCGTACTCGTGGAAGCCGAACGAGCGCAGCAGGTGTAGGCCGAGATCGAGCACGCCGTTGATCTCGTCTTCAAGCTGATCGGGCCGGCAGAAGATATGCGAGTCGTCCTGCGTGAAGCCGCGCACGCGCAGGAGACCATGCAGCACGCCGGCCCGCTCGTAGCGATAGACCGTGCCCAGCTCGCAGTACCGCACCGGTAGCTCACGATACGAGCGGAGCCGCCGCCGGTAGACCTGCACGTGGAAGGGACAGTTCATCGGCTTGAGTAGGAACTGCTGCTGGTCAATGTCAATCGGCGCGTACATGGCGTCCCGGAAGAACTCCAGGTGGCCGGAGCTTGACCACAAATCGGCAGTGCCGATATGCGGCGAATAGACGTATTCATAGCCCCACTTGCGATGCTCTTCCTTCCAAAAGTCCTCCGACACGCTCCGCAGGACCGCCCCGTCCGGCTCCCACAGCGGCAGGCCGCCGCCGACCTGCTCGTTGAAGAAGAACAGCCCCAAGTCGGTGCCGAGGCGCCGGTGATCGCGTCGGCGCGCCTCTTCGAGCTTCCACAGGTAGTCGTCAAGCTCCTGCTGCGTGTGCCAGGCCGTCCCGTAGATGCGCTGGAGCTGCGGGCGGTTCTCGTCGCCTCGCCAGTAGGCACCGGCGACCCGCAGCAGCTTGAACGGCCCGACCTCGCCCGTGCGCGCGACGTGCGGACCACCGCACAGGTCGAGAAACTTGCCCTGTTCGTAGAGCCTTACGTTACCCCCGCTGACACCGGCGGCATCCGGCGAGTCGGCAACCTCGCCGCTCGCCTCACCGGCCATCAGCGCCTCGATCAGCTCCAGCTTGTAGGGCTGCCCGCGCTCGCGGAACAGTTCCTTGGCCGCCTCACCCTCGATCTCCTGACTGGAAAAGGGCAGATTGGCTTTGATGATCCGCCGCATCCGCCGCTCGATTTGCGCCAGATCGTCGGGAGTCAGCGGCCGGGGCAGGTCGAAGTCGTAGTAGAAACCGTCGGCAATCGGCGGGCCAATGCCGAACTTCGCGTGCGGCCAGATTTGCTGCACCGCCTCGGCCATGACATGTGCAGCCGAATGCCGCAGCGTGTCCAGCGGAATCGGCCCGTCGTCCGGCGCCGCAGCACCCTCCGCAGCCTCGTTCTTACTCATCACATACTCCTATCTCAGGTTTCAAAGATGTGGGTTGGTAGGGCCAAACCGTAGGGGCGCAGCACGCTGCGCCCGTCCCCCTGCGAAGCGGGGGTACCATAGGGAGGCCGGCGTTGCGCCTAGCAAACGGTCACACCCCGGCCGCGGTGAACGGCCAGGGAAGCTCCCTCCAACACTCGTTGCTCGGTGATCGCCGCAATCATCGTACCGACCTGTCGTATTATTCGTCTCTGCGCTTGCTAGACTGGCAGCCAAACAAAACGCCCCCCGCCCTCTCGGGACGGGAGGCATCGCCTCGCGCGGTTCCACCCGAATTCGCCGCACTGCCCAAACGGGCAATCGTGACGCACTCGCCGGCTGCTATCCGGAGCCACCGGGGTCGGCTTACGCAGCAGCGCGGTTCCACTCTAGCGCGGACCGCTCGCCTTCAACCGACCGGCTCGGAGGTGGTATCCCGGCCTCGTCCACTTGGGAGGCTTGCAGCCGGTGGCCTCCCCTCTCTGCCGCGCCACCGGACCGGGACGTGTCCTCGTCAACGCCTACCGTATTCGCTTCGCCCCCCAGTGTAGCATACGCTCCCCAGGCTCCTCTCCAGCGCGCGCTGGCCCGTGTAGCGCCGGTCCTTCGCCACAAGCTCCCACCGCGTGCCAGGGCACCCCGAACGGGGCGTATATGAGCAGCAGCCACTGCTCAAGGCGTGGTGTCTTCAGTTGGAAAGGTGCGGAGGTGGTGAGGCGACCGGCCTACGCTGTTGCCGGCAGGAAGCACCGCGCGATGTACGCCCCGTTCGGCACATCCAAGTCCACGGCCAGCCCCCGCTCTAGGGCCAATGCCACCAGCGCCGTGCCTTGCAGCGAGAACAGGCCGCCCGCGTGCCCCCGCTCCGAGCCTCGGGCATCACGTAGCTGCTCGCGCAGCACCACCTGCAGCGCCGCTGCCAAGGCGTCGGCATCCTCATCCACGATGGCCCGGCAGGCGACAACCCCCTGCACGTACATGGCCCACATTTTCCCCACACGGCGCAGTTGGCTTGCTTGCGCCGCCCAGTGGCGACACCCGGCCATGTCCCCAACCACCAGGTCGCGCAACGTGCAGACGTACAGCCGCTGGATGGGATGGTAATTCAGGTGGTCGTCCTGCCGCTCGTTGAACTGCTGCATCAGGGTTGCGCCGTCCTGGCGCTGGGTGGGGGTGCCGGCCAAGGCCAGGCAGGGTAGGGCAGACACCGCACTGAGCACCGAAGCTTTCCATCGCGCCCCTTCGCGCACCGCGGGATCGGCCGCCCGCTGGGGGAGGGCGAACAGCTCGTGATAGTGCGTGGCGGCACGGGCGAGCCACGCCCGCGCCGCTGCCGCCTCGCCGAGCCAAGCCTGACATAGGGCCACGTCCCGGGCACGCGCGGCGACCCACACGGTGTCCATCGCAACGGCCTGGGGTGTTGGCGGGGGGCGAGGCGCTCCTGCAGCACCTTGTGATAGCTTTCGCTGTGGCCGTCCCGCAGGTCCTCCACATCCGCTTGCCGTGGGCGGGGTTGTCCTCTTGGCATCGTACCCGTACCTCCTCCGCCCGGTGAGCACCGCGCTCCCTACCAATTGTGCCACTGACCAATTTCCTGGCCGGCCTCGTGTCCCGGCAAACGCCTTGTTCACTTCCTCATGGCTTCCGATAATCTGGTGGAATGACCTCTGTGGGATAGTGGTCAGTGGTAGAGTTAGACAACGAGAGTCCTAGATCAGGTCCAGTCCTCTCTTCGCTTCTTGATAGTCCCGATCACCCTCGAACGCTGACACATCTGTTTCATGCCAAAAGCCATCTTCCTCGCCCAGCGTATAATCGCCCTTGTCTGCATTCCAATCGAGCCAGTAACTGAACACCCTACCATTGTCGATCAGCACGAGGCCAGAGACTGGATAGATCCGACCAGGTAGGACTTTGCTGGCCTCTTCGACCACCTCAAAGATGACATAGCGCGTGATGCCCTTCTCGGCCAGCAAGCGGTCTATGATGGACCTCGTCTTCCGCTCCATCTCTGGTTGGTCGAGCACCTTTTTGGTGTCCATATCTCTCGCCCTCCGCTTACTCAACTGGTGATTACCGGATGGAGGTTCAGCGCCAGCGAGCGGAAATCGCGGACACGGTGGATGGTCACGAGGTCGTTGTCGTGCTGATTGGCCGCGTTCTTCGCGGTGCGCGACGACACCAGCAGGTCATCACCGTCAACCAGGAGCGCGTTGTATTGAAAGCCCTGTCCCGGACTCGGCCACATCGCGACACAGCCCGCCGGAAACCAGTTCAGCGCGTCCAGGCTGTACATGAGCATCAGAAACCGGCGCTCGTTGCCGGCGCGACCCTTGAGCAACCCTCGCGCCGCCATCTCCCGCCCCCACTCCAGGTCCTGCGTCCGCGTCGGCAGGCTGGTCGCCGCCCAGAAGTAGCCATGCTGGCCGCCTAAAGCCGCACCACACCTGGCACCATCCGTGCGGCTTTGGGCGGCCACCGGTTCGTCCCGAATGATGTGGAAGTAGCAGTTGCCCGGCAGCGGATGCAACTGGGTGAACCGCAGCTCGACCTCCTCGCCGTCATCGGCCACGTCACACACGGCACAGAGATGCGCGGTCGTCTGCCGATCAATGCGAAGTCGGACAAAGACGCGGATGCGACCGTTGACGTTGACGACGTTCGGCTCCAGCCAGTGATCGCCGTGGTCCGCCGGCCGGCCCGGAAACGACGTCGTGAGATCATCGCCGTCGGCCGGATACACCTCGCCCTGTGCTACGTCATCGCGTAGCTCGGCGCTGAGGCCGGCCGGCGTGCCGGGGTACGCGAGATACGGCGAAATCCGCCAGCGAGACCGATCCAGTAAGTCGGCGGCAGCCAAGTCCCCGGCCACGACGACGATCCGCGACCCGGTGCGATTGAAGTTGCCGCCCGCGTTTGGCGCGCCCAACGCCCAATACAAGGTGTCGCCGCGGACGGCATGAGGCGTAAACGTATTCCAAAAACGTCCAGCAAACAGCGTCACCGGCTCCCGCCAACTCGCTCCCTCATCATCGCTGGCCGTCACCACGATTTCACCGCGGCCGGGCCGGTTGCACAGCAGATACAGCCGGTCGCGGTGAACGAAGACCAGCCCGTCGTCGAGGGCTACCGATCCGGTCTCCTCCCACGTCCGACCACCGTCGTCGCTCGTATAGAAATACGTCCCCAGCGCCCGCTCCGGGTGGCCCGGCGCCCGCCCGACCCGCGTCACCAGCGAGAAGCTGCACAGCAACCGCCCGCTGGGCAGCCGGAGCAGCGCCGGCGTCGCTGTGAACACGTCGGGATCGGCAATGTGCCGCACTACCGTATAGTCCTGCGCCAGCGGCGCGGCGTGGGGAGTGTACGCGGCGCGGCTCTTACTGCTGTCAGTCATCGTTTGCTCCGTAGCGTCGGTTTAGCGCCCGGATTCTACAGCGAATACAGCCCCCTCGCTGTGTACCAGGAGCAGATTCCAGTAGAATATCCACCGGCAGTCGGCTGGCCGTGGTGATACATCCGCCGACGCCTATGTGAATCCTGGGCAAGGGGGTGCATCCATGTCTGATACCAAGGTGCGCGTCGTCCATTACCTCAACCAGTTCTTTGCCGGGATCGGCGGCGAGGAGCAGGCCGGGCATCCGGTCGAGGCCCGACCGGGCGCGGCTGGCCCCGGCCGCGCGCTGCAGGCGCAGCTCGCCGGCCAGGGCGAAATCGTGGCCACGCTGATCGGCGGCGATAGCTACGTCAGCGAGCAGCCCGCGGATGCGGAACCGGCCCTCCGGGCGGCGCTGACTGAGTGGCAGCCGGACGTGCTGGTCGCCGGGCCGGCGTTCAATGCCGGGCGCTACGGCCTCGCGTGCAGTCTGGTGTGTCGCATAGCGCACGATCTAGGCATTCCCGCCGTGACCGGCATGTACCCGGAAAACCCCGGGTTGGCCGGTGAGCGCCTGCATATGGTCGCCGTGCCGACCAGCGACAGGCCGCTGGACATGCAGGCGGCGCTCTCAGCCATGGCGCGCCTCGCGCTGAAGCTCGGACGCGGCGAGCACTTGGGACCGGCCGAGGCGGAGGGCTATCTGCCGCGCGGATTGCGGGTGTTCAGCCAGCGGGAAGCGCCCGGCTATCAGCGCGCGCTCGACATGCTCGTGGCCAAGCTGAACGGCCAGCCCTTCCAGACCGAGGTGCCGATCCAAGTGCCGGAGCGCGTCGAGCCGGCGGCGCCCATCGCCGACCTGCAAAGCGCGCAGATCGCCCTGGTGAGTCTCGGCGGACTAATCCCCAAGGGCAACCCGGAAAGGCAGCTCAATGGAAATCCACACCGCTACTACCGCTACTCCGTCGAGGGCCAATCAAGGTTGACGCCCCAGGATTGGGAAGCCTTCCACGGCGGATACTTTAACGGAACTTCGAGCGAGAACCCGAACTACATCTGTCCCCTACGCCATCTCCGCCACCTGGAGGCGGAGGGCGTGATCGGCGGGGTGTTCCCGGACATTTTCACCATGCCCGGCGTGGCGACACCCGTTGACAAGTCCCAGGCGTTCGGCGACCAGCTCGGCACCGAGCTACGCGAAGGCGGTGCCGATGCGTGCTTCTTAGTAGCGACCTGAGGGACCTGTAATCGTTGCGGTGCAACGATGGCAAAGGAAATCGAACGGCACGGCATCCCGGTAGCGATGATCTCCGCCATTCACGGTCTCCCGCTCACGACCGGCGCCAACCGGGTTATCCGCGGCGCCCGCATCGAGCACGTCTGTGGCGATCCCAACCTCGGCCCGGAGAAGGACTTCGCCTACGGGCTACGCATCGTGCAGACGGCCCTCCGCGCGTTGCAGACCGACGTGAGCGGTCCGACGCTATTCGACCCGGATGACCTCGAGGAAGCCGCAGCGGAAGGGGAGGCAATCCATGCGTCTTGAGCTAGGCACCTTCCCGGTACGCGACATCGTGTTCGGTGCCCACACGCGCTGGTCCGATGGCCTGCTGGAAGTGAACCGTGATGAGCTACTCGCCGCGGTCCGGGCTGATCCACGCATCGCAACGGTGGACCTGGAGTTGGCGCGGCCGGGCGAATCGGTCCGCATCTGGCCGCTGCGCGACGTTGTCGAGCCGCGTGTCAAGGTAGATGGCGCCGGCGTCGCCTACCCTGGAGTCTGCGGCCGGCCCATCGAGACCGTCGGCGAGGGACGCACGCACCGGCTCTCCGGCATGGGCGTCGCCGAAGTGTCGGAGGTGAACTGGCACGAGGCCGGCGGTGATTTCGTCGAGGTCTTCATGGACATGTCCGGCCCGTGGGCCGAGCGCCTCCCGCTCGCCTCCCTGCTCAACCTCTGCGTTGTCGTCGAGCCGGATGCGGCACTCGGCAACGACGCCAAGAACGAAGCGGTACACGCTGCCGTGCTGGCCGTCGCGGATCGGCTGGCGGCGACCACCAAAGACTTGGAGCCGCCGGAGCAGGAGGTCTACGAGTTACCGCCGGTGGACCCGGCGCTGCCCCGCGTGGTCTACATCTGGTGCTTGCACTCACCGCAGGCGATGTCCGGCTCGCCCACGACCTGGTGTACCGCCACCTACGGCCTCACCCACCTGACGCCCCCCTGGCTGCTGCACCCCAATGAAGTGCTCGATGGCGCGGTAACCGGCCCCTATCGTTCGCCTTTTGCGATGTCGTGGACCGTCATGAACAATCCTGCTCTACGTGAGCTATACCGGCGACACGGCGTAGACCTTAACTTCCTCGGCGTGATCGCCTTCCGTACCGAGTGGACGACCCAAAACGAGAAGCAGTTGATGGCCAACCAAGCCGCCAAGATGGCCCGCATGATGGACGCGCAGGGTGCATTGGTCACTTGGGACGCCGGCGGCAACGAGTTCATCGAGGTGATTCGCACCGTGCAGGCGTGCGAGCAGCTAGGGATCAAGACGGTATTCATGACCGGCGAAGACTCCTCTGCCGGCGGCGTGCCGACCTTGCTGGAGCCGCTCCCGGAGGCCGATGCCATCGTCAGCACCGGCTTCATCTACAATGACCTCACCGACCTCAAGTCCCTGCCGCCCGTGGAGCGCGTCATCGGCTCGGACCAGCGGATTATCGGCCGCCTTCGCGATCAGCAGCTCCCCACCGCCGGCCCATTGGAGCCGCCCCGCCGCTACGACGACCATTACGGCTTCAACCGCTACAGCGGCCTGGAGGCGTGAGCGGCGAGCAGTGCTCCGGTACCGGGACGACCTATCCCCGGCGCTTCCCAGCCACTGAATCACCACGATGTCACAGTTGACCACAAACCGAGTAGTCATCAAAGACGTGCGCTATACGCTGGCGCACGTGCCCGGCCTGGTGCAGTACGGCTCCAAGCCCGCGCGCGCGCTACCGGGAGACGCGGCGCTGCGTGAGCAGTTGGGGGCACGGCTGCGCTCGTTCGACGAGGCCGCGGCCTACCCACCGCACCAAGCGTTTCTCGGCGCCCGCCCGCCCGAGGCCTTGTGGGCGCTGGAACGGCCGTGGTGGCGTTCACAAGGCGATGCGCCGCCAGTTGGCCCGGACCGATCCTGCCGCGGCCCGTTCGGCGAGTTGCTGGATGAAATGCCGTTCTACGGCTTCCTCAAAATCGCCGACGACTTCGACCTCGTGACCCTCTCCGAAGAGTTCACGGCGGAGGCCCGGACCACCCTCTCGCAGCACCCGCTCATCACGCCGGATGACCTTGCTCGGCTCGGCTCGGGGCAGCCCTTGGCGCGTATCGAGCAGTCCACGGCGGCGCTGCCGCTGATCTTGGGTGACGGGCGCTTGGTGGGCTGCATCCGCAGCGACCACGACCAGGACACCTCCCTCTCCGCGGACGTGCTGCTGGAGAACCTCACCTGCAAGGCAACGGCCGTGCTCGCACTGCGCGCGCTCCTGCATGACGGTCCCGTGCCGGCCGAGCAGGTGGAATACCTCATCAACTGCGGCGAGGAGGCCGTCGGCGACCGCTATCAGCGCGGCGGCGGCAACTTGGCCAAGGCCGTCGGCGAGCTATCCGGCTGCGTGCAAGCGACCGGCGCCGACGTGAAGGCGTTCTGCTGCGGTCCGGTTCATGCGCTCGTCATCGCGGCCGGGCTGGTGGCGTCCGGTCTATTCCGCGAGGTAGCGGTGGTTGGCGGCTGCTCGCTGGCGAAGCTCGGCATGAAGTTCCTGGGGCACCTGAAGCACGATCAGCCGGTGTTGGAGGACGTGCTCGCCGGCGTCGCTATCCTGGTCGGTGCCGACGATGGGCACAGCCCGGTTTTGCGTCTCGATAGCGTCGGCAAGCATCCGGTGAGTGCCGGTGCGTCCCAGCAGGCCATTTTTCAAGCGCTGGTCGCCGCGCCGTTGCAGCGGCTCGGCTGGCGCTTCGATGCGATTGACCGCTATGCGACCGAACTGCACGACCCGGAGATCACCGAGCCGGCCGGCAGCGGGAACGTGCCCCTGCTCAACTACCGGCTAATCGGCGCCTTGGCGACGATCAACGGCGAGCTGAAGAGAGAGGCGATCCCCGATTTTGTGACGGCACACGGAATGCCGGGCTTCGCGCCGACCCAGGGGCACATCGCCTCGGCCGTACCGTACCTCGGTCACGCCATCGCCGGCTTGAGCGACGGGACACTACAGCGGGTGATGTTCCTGGCTAAGGGGAGCTTGTTTCTCGGCCGCATGACCCAGATGGCAGACGGCCTCTCTTTCGTACTTGAAGGTAGAACGTAGTCCGCTCACAATACGGCGCAGGAGGAAGGTGACATGGCAACAAGCGAGGTTGCGTTGACGGGGAAGAAGGTGGTTGCACTCGGCGAGCGCGACGGCGTGCCCGGCCCGGCCATCGCCGCGTGCGCCCGCGGTGCCGGAGCGGACGTGGTGCTGGAGGATACCTACTGTTTCGTCTGAACATCCGCCGGAGCGCTTGACCTGGATGGTCAACAGAACATCAAGCGGGTCGTTGACGACTTGGGCCGCGACGAGGTCGTGGTGCTGCTCGGTACCCCGAACGCGGAAAGCAGTCAGGTCTACGGCCTGACCGTGACCGAGGGCGACCCGGCATGGGCCGGCGCGCTGGCCGGTACGGCCCTGGGCCTGCCGGTGTATCACATCACCGAGCCGGAAATCGTCACGCAGGTCCCACCGGAGGTGTATGCCCAGGAGGTCGGCATCTCCGAGATGGTCCTGGACACCGAAGGGATCGCCACCGCCCTCCGCGCCGTCCGCGCCGGCGACGCGACGCCATCCTAACCCGCACGCACGCCGTAATCCAGACAGATGAATCCCGAAGAACAGGCGCGGGCAAACATAGATCGGCTGCTGGCGCAGGCGGGATGGGCGGTCCAGGACCTTGCCTCCGTCAACCCATACGCCGGCTGCGGCGTGGCCGTGCGCGAGTTCCGCTTGCAGTCTGGCCATGGTACCACCGACTATCTGTTGTACGTGAATCAGAAGGCCTCAGGCGTCATTGAAGCGAAGCCCGAAGGCTCCACGCTGACCGGCGTCGAAGTCCAGTCCGGGAAATACGGCAGCGGCTTGCCGGATACCCTGCCGGCCTACCGGCGGCCACTCCCATTCCTCTACGAGAGCACCGGCGTAGAGACGCAATTCACCAACGGCTTGGACCCGGAGCCACGCAGCCGCTCCATTTTCTCCTTCCACAAACCGGAGACGCTGGCCGCGTGGGTCGGCGCCTCCGCGTCCCCCGATTTTGGCCAGCACGCGGCAGCCGAGCCGCGCGGCGACTACACCGCGCCCCGTACTCTCCGCGAACGGTTGCAGGACCTGCCGCCTCTCAAGACCAACGGACTGTGGGGCGTGCAAGAGCGGGCCATCCGAAACCTGGAAGATTCTCTCGCCGCCGGTCGGCCACGGGCGCTGGTGCAGATGGCGACCGGCAGCGGCAAGACCTTCATGGCCTGTAACCAGGTATACCGCCTCATCAAGCACGCCGGCGCGCGCCGGGTGCTCTTTCTGGTGGACCGCGCCAACCTCGGACGCCAAACCCTACGCGAGTTTCAGGGCTTCACCATCCCTGACGATGGCCGCAAGTTCACCGAGCTATACAACGTCCAACTCCTTCAGTCCGGGTACATTGACCCGGTGAGCCGCGTCTGTATCGCCACCATTCAGCGGGTGTACTCGCTGCTCAAGGGCGAAGAGCTAGACCCGGAGCTGGAGGAGCTTTCCGGCTTTGACCGGGACATCATGCACCGCGAGCCGCCGCCGGTGGAGTACAACCCCGATATTCCCATCGAGGATTTCGACTTCATCATCACGGACGAGTGTCACCGCTCGATCTACAACCTGTGGCGGCAGGTGCTGGAGTATTTCGACGCCTTCCTTATCGGCCTCACCGCCACCCCATCCAAGCAGACGCTCGGCTTCTTCCAACAGAACTTGGTGATGGAATACAACCACGAGCAGGCCGTGGCCGACGGGGTCAATGTCGACTCCGATACCTACCGCATCCGCACCCGCATTACGCAGCAAGGCGCCTCGGTCCAGGCCGGGCACTACGTAGATCGGCGGGACCGCTTGACCCGGCGAGTCCGCTGGGAGCAGCTCGATGAGGACTTCACCTACGCGCCCAACCAATTGGATCGGGAAGTCGTGGCCGAGGACCAGATTCGGACGGTCATCCGCACCTTCCGGGACCGGCTGTTCACGGAGATATTTCCCGGCCGCCAGGATGTGCCCAAGACCATCATCTTCGCCAAAAATGACAGCCACGCCGATGACATTGTGCGTGTCGTGCGGCAGGAGTTCGACAAGGGTAACGACTTCTGCCAGAAAATCACCTACAAGACTACGGGCGCCAGGCCGGAAGACCTGCTCACGGCGTTCCGCAATAGCTACAACCCGCGCATCGTCGTCACGGTGGACATGATCGCCACCGGCACCGACATCAAGCCCGTCGAGATCGTCTTCTTCATGCGCCACGTGCGGAGCCGCAGCTTTTTCGAGCAGATGAAGGGCCGCGGCGTGCGGACCATTTCCCCCACCGAATTCAATGCCGTCACCCCCGACGCCTCCAACAAAGACCGGTTCGTCATTGTTGACGCGGTGGGCGTGACCGAGCACCAGCAATCCGATTCCTTCACCCTGGAGCGACAGCGGACGGTTTCCTTCGACAAGCTGCTCGACTTGGTCGGCATGGGCAACCGCGAGCCGGACGTGCTTTCCTCGCTCGCCAGCCGCCTCGCCCGCCTGGACCGCAAGCTGAACCCTCGGGAGCAGGAGTCCATCGCGTCCGTCGCCCAGCCGGATTCGCTCCCGGGCCTGATTGCGGGCTTGGTCCGGGCCACCGACCCCGATGCAGCCTTAGAGCGTGCCCGGCAGGCGACCGGACAGGAGGACCCGCCGCCGCCGGCCATCGCCGCGGCGGAACGGCAGCTGTGCGAGGACGCCGCCCGGCCGTTTGCCGCAAATCCCCCGCTGCGGCAGCGACTGGTGGAAATCCATCAATCCTACGAGCAGACCATTGATACGGTCAGCGAAGACCAAGTGCTCGACACCGGCTTCTCGTTGGAGCAAGCCGGTAGCATGGTACAGTCCTTCCAGGACTACCTTGCGGAGCACCGGGACGAGATCACGGCCCTCCAAGTGCTGTACGCCCGGCCCTACCGCCGCCGGCTGCGCTACGCCGACATCAAGGCGCTCTCCAACGCCCTGCAAGCGCCGCCGCGCTCCTGGACAACCGACCGCCTCTGGCAGGCCTATCAGCGGCTGGACCAGTCCCGGGTCCGCGGCTCCGGTCAGCGACAGCTGGCGGACATCGTATCCCTGGTGCGTTTCGCCATCCACGAGGCGGATGAGCTAACGCCCTTCGCCGACCAGGTCAATAAACGCTTTCGCGGCTGGCTGGACATGCAGGAGATCGCCGGGCGCGCCTTCACCGCCGAGCAAGTGCAGTGGCTGGAAGCCATCCGCGACAACATCGCCGAGAGCGTCGAGATGGAGTTGAACGATTTTGAGTATGTCCCCTTCAACCAATGGGGCGGCCTGCACCGGGCGCATACTCTGTTCGGCGACGAGTTACCCCAAATCCTGGACGAGTTGAACCTGGAGTTGGTGGCATGAGCGCCACCCGGCAACGACTACGGCACTCGCCTCCCGTCATGAAGTTGCGGAGGTGGATCACCAGCTGATAATATTTGGATATGCCTAAAGTACGAGATGCGATACGCCTTGTCGAGCGGGACGGCTGGATACTGGTGCGGACGAGGGGCAGTCACCGGCACTACAAACACCCTGAGAAACCTGGCCTCGTGACGATTGCCGGGAAACGGAACGTTGACGTACCGCCTGGCACATGGGCTAAGATCATGAGGCAAGCCGGACTCGCCAGAGGAGCGGGATCATGAAGTACACCGTCGTCATCGAAGCGGGGCCGACCAGCTACGGCGCCTACGTCCCCGACCTGCCGGGCTGCGTCGCCGTGGCCGAAACGTTGGAGGAAGTCGCTGCGCTGATCCGCGAGGCCATCGTTTCGCATCTCGAAGTGTTGGCTGAGGAAGGCATGCCGATCCCGGAACCGCGCTCGTCGGTCCAATTGGTGGAAGTCTAGCGCCGCTGTCCTCCCCCGTCATTCCCGCTTGCGCGGGAATCCAGGGTCATTCGTGGCCCCTGATCGCTGCGGAGATGAAGATGGGCGTCACCTACGTCACCGTGACCATTCGGAGTCTGGCCGCGCCGGACCGGACGTGGGAAGGTCTCTTCCTGGTTGATACCGGCGCGGTTGATTGCCTCGTGCCACGGGCACACCTGGAATCCATCGGCCTGGCCCCCAAAGGCCAGCGCATCTATGGCCTGGCCGACGGCCGGGAAATCAGAATGGATATCACTACTGCCGACATCGAGTTCATGGGGGAAATCGTCGGTGGCACGATTATCATGGGGCCGGCGGAGAGCGAGCCGTTGCTCGGCGTCACGGCCTTGGAATCGGTAGGCATCGAAGTAGATCCGCGCAATCAGACCCTGCGGAGACTTCCATCGGTCCTACTCAAGGGACAGCGGCCGCCGGCGCCGTGACTACACCTCCTATTGGCAGCGTAACCTCACCATGAACGACCGGAAACTTTATCAGTACGGGACTGGACGCCTTCGAGTATCCTCCTTCATCCAGCGCGGCGGCTTGCACCGGGCGTATATTCCGTTCGGCGACGAGCTACCGCAAATTCTGGAAGAACTAAACTTGGAGTTGGCAGCGTGAACGAGGTTTCTTGTGTGTCCCAGCCTCTTGGTTGGACCGAAACTACTCTCAGTAATCTTCTAACGGTGATACGGGGCGTATCGTATAAGAAGATTGATTCTCATAATGAATTCAGGGAAGGTTTAGTGCCAATTATTCGGGCAACGAACATTGGCTACACTCTCGACTTTGAGAGCCTTGTGTACGTTCCTGATGGCTATGTGAAGCGCGAACAATTCCTGCGACCGGGCGACATTATTGTCGCCGCATCAAGTGGTAGTCGCTCAGTAGTAGGTAAGGCTGCCCAACTTAAACAGGAGTGGGCTGGGTCATTTGGAGCCTTCTGTTTCGCCTTGAGACCAAGTGAAGGTCTAGCCAAAGAGTATATAGCATGGTTCCTACAAACGGAGGAGTATCGTAATCGAGTTTCCAGACTTTCGGCTGGTGTCAACATAAACAACCTTAGAAGGCAGCATATTGAGGAGACCCACATCCCCCTCCCGCCCCTCGCCGAGCAGCACCGCATCGTCGCCGCCATCGAGCAGCACCTCACCCGCCTCGACGCGGCCGTGACCGCGCTGCAGCGGGTCCAGGCCAACCTCCAACGCTACCGCGCCAGCGTCCTCAAGACCGCCTGCGCCGGCCAGCTAGTCCCCACCGAGGCCGCCCTGGCCCGCGCCGAGGGCCGCAAATACGAGCACGCCAGCCAGCTCCTAGGGCGCATCCTGGTCGAGCGCCGCGCCCGCTGGGAGAGCCAACCCAAGCGCCGCGGCCGGTACAAAGAGCCGGCCCCACCCGACACCTCCGCCCTGCCGGAGCTACCCGAGGGCTGGGTGTGGAGCACATTAGGAGCTATTTGCAGTAAACCACAATACGGTTGGACCACAAAGGCGGTTACAAGAGATCATGGTACTAGACTCTTGCGAACTACTGACATATCAAAAGGAATCATAGATTGGCCGTCGGTTCCTTTTTGCCGAGAAGATCCTCCGTCTTTAGAAAAATACCTTCTTCACAGCGGAGATATTGTGATTTCGAGAGCGGGTTCTGTTGGAATAAGCGCATTAATTCTTGACTGTCCGGAGGCAGTGTTTGCTTCATATCTAATTCGTTTTCGCGCCGAAGTAGGGATTGACAGGAAATATCTGCATTTCTTTCTGGGAAGCCCTTTATATTGGGAGCAAGTCTCGCAAGAGTCATCGGGAATTGCGCTGCAGAATGTTAACGCCAGAAAATTGGCCTCAATGACCGTTCCCCTCCCGCCCCTCACCGAGCAGGGCCGCATCGTTGCCGAGGTCGAGCGGCGCCTGTCGGTCATCCGGCAGGCCGAAACTGCGGTGGAGACGAGCCTGAAGCGGGCCGAGCGCCTGCGCCAGAGTATCCTCAAGCAGGCGTTCTCCGGGCAGCTCGTACCCCAGGACCCCAACGACGAGCCGGCCGCGGTGCTGTTGGCACGCATCCAGGCGGAGCGCGCCGCAGCCTCGGCGGCGGCCAAAGCGCAACGCACGCCGCGCCGCCGTCGTAGGCCGAGGCCGGCAGCCGCCAAGCAGCTGCGCCTGGCGAAAGGGACACCATGACCACTGCCTCCACCATCGGCCAGAAGCTCTGGAACTATTGCGACGTCCTGCGCGACGCCGGCCTCTCTTATGGCGACTACCTGGAGCAGTTGACCTACCTCATCTTCCTCAAGATGATGCACGAGCGCAGCCAGCCGCCCCACACCCTTCTGCCCGACTACCAACCGCCGCCCATTCCGTCAGGCTACGACTGGTCCAGCCTGCTCGACCGGGACGGCGATGAGTTGGAGACCCACTACCGCCGCACGCTGGAAGCCCTCGCCCGGCAGCCCGGTACCTTGGGCGTCATCTTCACCAAGGCGCAGAACAAGATTCAGGAGCCGGCCATGCTGACCCGGCTCATAAGGGACCTCATCAACAGCGAGAACTGGACCGCCCTCAGCGCCGACGTCAAGGGCGACGCCTACGAGTCGCTCCTGGAGCGCAACGCCCAAGACGTGAAGACCGGCGCCGGCCAGTATTTCACGCCCCGCCCCGTCATTCAGGCTATCGTAGACGTGATGCGCCCTCAGCCCGATACCACCATCTGCGACCCGGCCTGTGGCACCGGCGGGTTTCTGCTGGACGCCCACGACTACATCATGCGCCACAACACCGGCTTGGACCGCGACCAGAAGGAGCACTTACAACGCAAGGCTTTGCACGGCTGGGAGATCGTGGACAGCGCAGCGCGGCTCGGCGCCATGAACCTCTATCTGCACGGCATCGGCGGCGACGAGACGAACATCGTCCGCGATGACAGCCTGCGGACACATCCGGGCAAGCACTATGACATGGTGCTGACCAATCCGCCGTTCGGACGGAAGTCCAGCCTCACCTTCATCAACGCCGAAGGGAAATCGGAGCGGGAAAGCCTGGAGGTCGAGCGGCCCGACTTCTGGGCCACCACGAGCAACAAGCAGTTGAACTTCCTACAGCACGTGCATACCCTGCTGGAGATTCACGGCCGGGCGGCCATTGTGGTACCGGACAATGTGCTATTCGAGGGCGGTGCCGGCGAGACGGTGCGCCGGCGCCTGCTTGACGTGTGCGAGGTGCATACCCTGCTGCGGCTGCCCACGGGCATGTTCTATTCTCAGGGCGTCAAGGCCAACGTGCTCTTTTTCGACCGCAAGCCGGCCCGCGAGACACCCTGGACCCAGCACCTCTGGATTTACGACCTCCGCACCAACCGGCACTTCACCCTCAAGGCCAACCCGCTGCACCGCTCCCACCTCGACGACTTCGTCGCCTGCTACAACCCGGCCAACCGTCACGAGCGCGAGGAGACCGAGCACTTTCATCGCTTCAGTTACGACGACCTGCTCCAGCGGGACAAAGTGAATCTCGACATCTTCTGGCTGCGCGACGAGAGCATGGAAGACTCCGCCAGCCTCCCGCCGCCCGACCTCATCGCCGAGGAGATCGTGGACGACCTTCGCGCGGCCTTAGAGCAACTAGAGGAGATCGCCGCAGACCTCGCGCCGGCTCTGTGATCGGTTCAGGCCCCCCTATGGTCCCCCCGCTCCGCAGGGGGCCGGGGGTGAGGTAAGCAAGTGCCCGAAAGCAGCGTCTCAGGACTCGATCAGCCCTTCCTGGGGCATGGTCCAGGGCAGCGCATAGTAAGGCGCCATCTGCGGGGCACGTGGTATGGGCATGTCTCCGAAAGGTACGTCAATGATTACCGGCGCCTGGCGCTCCAGCGCGAGCGGAATCAGCGTTCCCAGCTCCATGGGATCGTTTGCTCTCATGCCGACCGCGCCGAATGACTCGGCGAACTTGACAAAGTCCGGGTTGTGCAGGTCGGTCTCGTAAGCTCCGTCAAACACCTCGTTCAGGTCATTGGCAACGTTGCCGTAGGAGTCGTTTCTGAAGACAATAGTCGTGACATTGATCCCGTACTTGACCGCCGTGGAAAGCTCAGCTGCGTTGAACATGAACCCGCCGTCTCCGACCATGCATACCACGGGGCGGTCGGGTTTCGCCACCTTCACGCCCAGCGCGGTCGGGAATGAATAGCCGAGGTTGAATGAGTAGCCGGAATCCATGTACGTCTTGGGGTGCTTCACCTGGTAGTGGGTGCGGGCGTAGTAGCCGAACTGTGTGACATCCCAGACGATGAAAGCGTCCTCCGGGATGCTGTGCTGGATTGTCTCCAGAATCGGGTACTGCGGCTCCTTGAGCCGGATGTCGTAGTAGGCAATCAGGCGCCGCGCCGCGCTAACCGCTTCGACGGGCGATGGGCGCTCGCCCACCCCGGCCTCGATAAGGTAGGGCAGCAGGGCCTCAATGGTCGCTCTGGCGTCGCCATGCAAGGGGATGGTGTTGGACTGGACTCGTGTCAGTTCGGCGTCGTCTATGTTGATATTCACCAACGTGGACGACTCACCGGCCGGATTGCCCAGCGAAAAACGGGCGCCAATTCCGATCACGACGTCGGCGGCCTCCATCACCTCGTAAAGCTGGTTCATCTCCTGTCGCTCGCCCCGCGGGCTGAAACAGGAGCCATAACACAGCGGATGGCTGTCCGGCATGGTGCCCTTGCCGCCGCTGGACGTGATTACCGGGATGTTTGTCGCTTCAGCCAGTTTGACGAGGGCCGATTCCGCGTCTGAGCGCGCCACGCCGCCGCCGGCGTAGATCAGGGGCAGGCGCGATTGGGCAATGACACGGGCGACATCCCGCAGCTGCTCCGGGCTGGGTACAATGCGCGAGACCGGGGCCGGATTCCGCAGCTCGACTTCCTCCCGCTCCACCCCAGCCTCGGGCGGGACCTCGATCAGCACGGGACGCGGCCGGCCGGTACGTAGCTGTCTGAACGCCTCGAACACCGCTTCCGGTATCTCCCGCGGCCGGAGCACCCGCCGCCGCCACTTGGTCACGGGGCGCACCACATCCGGCTGGTCCGAAATCTCGTGAGGGGGGCCGAGGTTCTTGCCAATCAGGCCGCGCGGGACCTGGCCGGCAATGAGGAGCACGGGCGAGGAGCGGGCGTAGGCGGTGGCGAGGCCGGCGGCAGCGTTGTACAGCCCCGTGCCCGGCACCACCAGGGCTACCCCCGGTTTTCCTGATGCACGAGCATAACCGTCGGCCATGTATGCCGCGGCCTGCTCGTGGCGGGTCGTGACCATGCGGATGCCCGGCTCATCCCGTAGCGCGGCGATGATCCCGTACAGCTGGACGCCTGGAATCCCGAATACGACCTCCACGCCTTCCCTGACGAGGGACTTCACGAGGGCTTCGCCTCCGCTCATTTTCACCATGGGTCAGCTACTTCATCCGGCTAGGTTAGGCCGGCTACGGAGTCGCCGGCTCTTCGGACCGCGGCAGGAACGGATTGTCGGCCGGCTCTTTGCCACCGTAGAACCAGGTCAACGGGAGCACCTTGAGCTTCTGGCTGAAGCCGCCCGGTTTCCTCTTGCTGTCAATCATCTCCGCCCGCGTCGGGTGCTCGTCCATCGTGGTGTAGGTGTGCGCGATAAGCACCCGATCCTGTCCGACGAACACCGACGGATACGACCAGCGTCCGTGGGTGGCGTCTGCGGTGATGTATTCGACCTCCCGCTCCGGCGCCGCTACGCCGGGCATGAAGGAGTACTCGGCCGGCCGCACCGGTCGGATCGGTCCCGGCTCGACGCGCGTCGTCTCGTGGATGGACTCCACGTTTTGGAAGAACTCCCACACGCTGCCCCCGTTGCGACTGATCGCCGCCGAGATGCGCGTCCGGTTGTAGCCGCGCTTGACCTCTTCCTCCGTCTCCTGGTTCCAGACGATGAGCAGGTGCCCGGTCGCGGGAATGGAGCGAATCTGTGCCGGTGTCGTTGTAGCGGCGAGCGAGGTGGGCGCCGGCCGTGACCACGTCTCGCCGTTGTCCTGTGACCAGGACTGGAACAGCCGCCCCAGCCCGGTCCGCATCACCATCAGCAGCCGCCCCGGGCTGACCTCGGCCACGGTCGGCTCGTTCACGTAGCTGTAGGTCGCGTTCCAGTCGTGCAGGATGACCAGCTCGCCGTCGGCGTTTCGCTGCCACGTGTGGCCGTCGTCGTCGGAGTAGCAAACGTAGACGAACGAGAATAGCGGATCGAAAAAGTGCGCCGCGGTGGAAACCCACTGCCCGCCGATCAGCTTGCCGGAGAAGGGCGGCCGCACGTCGCTCGGCCCGGCCCGCTGACCCAACATGCCGTAGACCGGCACGATAATGCGGCCCGACGACGTGCGGAGCAGCACGTCCTGGTAGGCATGGGCCGGCAGGCCGGGCGGCGTCACCTGCACCGGCGGCTCCCAGGTCTCGCCACCATCCGGCGAGCGCCAGAAGACCAGGCGGTGAATGCCACGCCGGGACTCCTCCGCGTTCTGCCGCAGCGATAGCAGGCCTACGCCGCGGCCCGACAGCCGCACGAGCGAGGTCCCGCTACCGCCGACGGGAGCACCGTCGGTATCGTGACGCTCGAACGGCTCCGACCAGGTGATACCGCCATCGTCGGACGTGGTGAAGGTCGTGCCCGCTGCATGGAGAATGCGACCGTCGTCAAGCTCGGTGAAGGTCGAGGAATGAAAATATGGCGTCTCGTGGAGGGCCAACAGCTCCTCCGGCCGGGTCATCGGCACGTTGCTCATCTGTCCTTCCTCCTCGTATAGACCACGTGCTGCGCTTCCAGTTTGCCGATCAGGGACAGCAAACGTGCTGCCTCACCCGGGAAGTCCCCGCTGAGGCGAACTACGGCGATGGGTAGCTGCCAGGCCGCAAGCTGTTCCCGATCTGCCCCCGTAATAGTGGCATACCAGTGCAGATACCGCGACCGGGCGATGCTACGGGCCGGCCTCACGAGGAGGCCGCTGATTCGACCGGCCGGTGGGTTCCCGACCTCCAGGATCAATGCCGTCAGGGCCACGTCGGCCAGCGGATTGCCACGACACGCCGTCAGCCAGTCAATTATCATCGGTCCCTGCGGGGTCAGGATAATCTGATCCGGGTGGAAATCGCCGTGGCACAACTGCGTGCCGTCCGGCAGTGCCTCCAGCATCGCCAGAGCCGTATCTCGCGTCCCCACCGAGACGAGCGTCGCTTCCCGGATCAGCTCGGCATAGCGTTCACGCTGGGAGGGCAGGTCCGTGACCGCGTGCCCATGAATGGCGCTATGCAGCGCGGCGAACGAGTGGGTCAACCTAAACAGCCGCCATGGCGTTGCGCCGAACTGTTGCAGCATCGTCGGCCCGGCCACGTACCGATAGATGATGCCGTGCCGCCCGGCGACCTGGCGCCGCCCGATGACGGGAGGCGTGGGCAGTCCGAGGGCCTGCACCCGGCGGGCGCTGTGCCATTCCCGGTCCACCTCGTCGGCAGACCAGTGTGCGTGGTACAGCTTCAGGACCTCGGTCGCGGACCAGCGATAGATGTCTGCTGTCCGGCCATAGCCGATAATCGGGCGCTGCAACTCTCCTGCCATAGGACACCCTGGTATCCGCTCTACTGCTGGGCGGCTGGCCCCCCTATGGTCCCCCCGCTGCGGCGGGAGGACGGCGTGTTCCCTCCCCCGTCGGGACGGGGGAGGGCTAGGGCGGGGGCCAGAGGTGAGGCCCCCCCTTACGACAACGCCACCGGCTCGCCGCGCCGATGCGACTCTTTGACGGCGTCGAGGATCGCCGACACGGCGACCGCCGCCTCTCCAGGGATGGCGGCCGGCCGGCCGGCCCGCGCAGCAGCGACGAACTCCTGCACCTCGGCGATGTACATGGGATCGAACGGGTCGCCGGTGTGTTGGATCGTCGTCGGCTCCCGGTAGGCCGCAACCACGTCCGACTGCACGATCACCGTGTTCAACGGCCAGTCGGCACGCACCCGACCGCGAGTGCCGTACACCTCCACGAAGTCATACGGCTGGCTCACTTCATGCGAGCACGTCACCTGGGCCGTCACGCCGTTGGCAAAGGTGAGCATGAAGGCCGAGGTAGCATCAACGTCCGTCCCCGGCCGGTAGCGCATCGTGCTATACACCCGCGTTGCCGGGTGCCCGACGATCCACAGCAGCTGATCGCTCACGTGGCTGCCCAAGAAGAGCAGCTGCCCACCGCCGGCCTGCGGATCGGCCAGCCAGCCGCTCAACGGCGCGCCACCCTTCCCGGCGCTGATGAACACGATGTCGCCGATAGCGCCGTCGTCAATCAGCTCCTTCATCAGCAGACGCACCGGCGTATAGCGCAGGCAATACCCGGCCATCAAAGTCACGCCGGCAGCTTCAGCGGCGGCAGCGACCTCCCGCACCTCGCCGGCATTGACGCCAACCGGCTTTTCGATAAAGACGTGGCGCCCGGCCGTGATCACTGCGTGCGACACCGATGCCAGGAGGTTGTGCGGCGTGGCGACAAGCACGCCGTCTACCGCTGACTCCGCGAGGAGCGTCTCATGGTCGCGATAGGTGCGCTGATAGCCGAAGTCGCGCTGCGTCTGGCCGGCGACTGCGCTATCCGGGTCCGCGCAGGCGACCAATTCGCAGTCACCGAGGGCGCGGGCCGCTGCGGAGAGGTGGCGTCCCTGCCGGCCGGCGCCGATCAGTCCCAATCGGAATCGTGCTCCCATATCTGTCGCCTCCTGCCCCTCACCCTGCCATCAAACTGCGGTAGTTTGCGGGGATGTCATTTGGATTGGCCATCGAGCCAATCTCATACATGAAGACGCCGGGGTAGCCGATCTCCCGCAGCGCCGCGACCACCGGGGCCCAACTGATCGTGCCGTCAAACGGCATGATGTGCTCGTCCCGCTGTCCATGGTTGTCGTGGATGTGTAGGGTAATCAAGTGCGAGCCGAGGGTCCGAATCGCCGTCGGGTTATCGCCCCCGAGGTGGCGGTGCCCCGTGTCCAGGCAGACGCCTACCGCCGGGAAGGCGTCTGCATCCTCGATCAGCGCCATGAGGTTCCGCGCATCGGCGCGCCACCCTGAGGGGAGGTTCTCGATGGCCACTCGAACGCCCAGGTCCGCTGCGGTTGCCGCCAAATCGCGCAGGCTGGTCACAAAGGCGTCGCGGCGCCGTCTGTGCGCCTCCGGCTCTTGATCCGGCTCCGGGATAGCGATGTGATGGGTCACGAGGATGTCGCCGCCGAGCCGCGCCAACGCAGCCAATCCGCTGCGATACAGGGCTACCGATTCCCGTCGTTGGGCCTCGTCCGGGTCGGCCAGGTCGCTGCCGGGCTGGCGTTGCTCGAAATGGGCATGGATGGAGTTGAGCGCCAATGCGCGGCTCTGCATCCAGCCCCGTATCCGGTCGAGCAGCTCGCCATCGGTGTAGTCGAAGTTGGGGTGGTAGTCCGCGATCTCGATAGCCACCAAGCCCAGCCGCTGCATGAGGTCGAGCAGCGCCGGGGTGAGCGGCTGGCCGTGCGCGGCAAAGAGGGTCGAAGCGCCCGGCCGCAGCGGTGTCTGATCTCGGTCAGTTGATCCGTTGGTCATGTTCGTTGCCCGTACAATGGCGCCCAAGGCCGCGCGAGACGTATACCGGGCGCGGCCGCCGTGCCTGCAAGCGTAGCGTACCCGCGAGCGAGCGAGCGACGCACCACGTCTGCACCACCTTAGCAGGCATCGGCTTGTGTAGACCTGGCTGTGGTCGCGGAGGACGGGAGTAGACCATGATAGACGTGCTGATTCGGGGCGGGAAGGTGATTGACGGAACGGGTGCCCCCTGGTTTCGGGCCGATGTCGCCGTCCAGGACGGCAAGATCGCTGCCGTCGAACGCCGCCCGCTGACGGCTCAGAATGGTCCGCCGGAGGGAGCCGCGGCCGCCACCGTGCTCGATGCCACCGGCTGTTTCGTCACTCCAGGGTTCGTTGACCCGCATACCCACTCCGACCTGCCGCTCTTGGTCAACCCACCGGCAGAGAGTCAGGTACGACAGGGTGTGACCACGGTCGTCATTGGCAACTGCGGCAGCGCCCCGGCCCCAATCGGCCCACTCAATGGCGCCTTCCTCAATCGCAGGATCGGCGAACGGGCCGCCGGGCAAGGCTTGCGGCGCGATTGGCGGACGTTCGGCGAGTACTGCGACCGGCTGCGCCGCCAGGGTGTGGCTGTGAACGTGGCGCCCCTGGCCGGCCACGCCACCCTGCGGGGTGAAGTCATGGGGATGGAGCACCGCCCGCCTACCGCCGATGAGCTGGCGGCGATGTGCCGCCTGCTGGATGAGGCACTGGACGATGGCGTCTTCGGTGTCTCCACCGGGCTGATCTACCCACCCAGCTCGTATGCCGACACGGACGAGATCGTCGCCTTGGCCGAGGTGGCGGCGCGGCGCGGCGGACTGTACTTCAGTCATATCCGCGGGGAGGGCGACACGCTCCTCGACGCCGTGGACGAGGCAATCGAGATTGGTCGCCGCGCGGAGCTACCGGTCCAGATCGCCCACCACAAGGCGGCTCGCCCGCCCAACTGGGGCAAGACGGTCCAGACGCTGGAAATGATGCAGGCCGCCCGTGCCGACGGCGTGGACGTGGCCTACGACTCATATCCCTACATAGCCAGTAGCTCGGGGCTTGGCTCCCTCCTGCCCGACTGGGCGCATGAGGGCGGCGCACCGGCGCTCCTCGCCCGCCTCCGCAGCCCGGTCGAGCGCGAGGGGGTCGTCGCCGGCATCCGCGAGCGCGCCGCCGGGATAGAGGGGTGGCATACGATCATCGTCTCCTGGGTGCCAATGGCGGCGCACAAGTCCTGGGAGGGGCAGACCATCGAGCGGATCGGCACAGCGCTGGGTCTCAGCGGCGAGGAGACGGTGGCCCACGTGCTCGACACGCTGGGCGGTGCGGCGCATATGGTCTACTTTCAACTCGACGAGGCCGACGTGTGCCGGGTGCTCGCCCATCCCTTGGGCATGATCGGCTCCGACGGCAGCGTCGCGGCGCCCTACGGACCACTGTCCGAGGGCAAGCCGCATCCCCGCTCCTACGGGACGCATCCCCGCGTTTTGGGCCGCTACGTGCGCGACCTTGGCTTGCTCACCTGGGAGGAGGCCGTCCGCAAGATGACCAGCGCCCCGGCTCAACGCCTCGGCCTCGCCGCCAAGGGGATCGTCCGGCCCGGACTGGACGCCGATCTCGTCGTCTTCGATCCGGCGACGGTCAGCGACCGCGCCACCTTCGAGGAGCCGCACCAATATCCGGACGGCATCGAGCACGTCCTGGTGAACGGCGAGCTTGTCGTCAGCGGTGGCAACCACCTCGGCATGCTGCCGGGCCAAGTCCTCAGCCGGCCGTAGTGATTGAGGCTTGGAGAGGCTTAATCCCACGCCCCCGGCGCTACACCGGCACGAGCGTCATAGCTTCGTCTTTGAGGTACGGGTACGGCAGGCCGACGGTGCGGAGCCGCTCGATGATGTCCGCAGACAGCCGCGGAAGCGCGGCCACCGCCAGGTTGTCCTCCAGTTCGGCGACGTTCGCCGATCCTGGAATGACACACGTGACCCGCGGATCATCCAAGAGGTACAGGGTCGCCAATTGCGGCAGCGTGTAGCCCGTCTCGGCCAGCACCTCCCGCAGAACCGCTGCCGCTGGCGCGGAGTCCCCGCTGCGGCGCACGCCTTGGGCGGCCAGGGCCGCCAACGAAACCAGGCGGCCGGCGAACAAGGGCGTGGCCACGACGACCGCCGTGTTGGTGCGCTCCGCCACCGGCAGCACTGTCCGTCGGGCTGCATTCATCAGCAGGTTGTAATGGCTGGCGATCTCCACGCTGTCGAACTCCGCGTGCTCCAGACAGCGCTGAAGATGCGGTGACCAGTGGCTCGTCACGCCAATGTACTTGCACCCGCCCTGCTCACGGATTCTGAGCAGCGCCTCGTAGGCCATACCCTTCCCGAATACGTCGTGCCATTCCCGGCGGTGGTCCGCTGCCAGGTCCCGCCAGCCGGGGTTGCCATGAATCTGCAAGACCTGCACCGAGTCCCGCCTCAGGTTCCGCAAGGTCTGCTCGAAGCCTCTCATGCAGTTGTCGTAGGTGTAGTCCCAGAGGTTGTCGGTGGGACCACTCAGCTTGGCCCCGATGATGATCTCGTCGTCGGGGACGTGGGCAAAGGCCTCGCCCAGCAGCGCGTCGGCCTCGCCGTGGCCGTACAGCGGCGCCGTATCGAATAAGCGCACCCCACGCTCATACGCCCGTTCGAGCGTGGCCAGGGCCGTCGGGCGGTCTACGCCCATGTCGGCGGTGATGCGGTAGCAGCCCATCCCGATCTCGGGGACCGGTTGGCGATCATAGCCGAAGGACCGCATCCGATTCATCGCTCCCCTCCCATCGCACACCGGCCACCGCCGCCAATCATCACGGTATCATAACGGCATCAAGACGACGAGGTGCAGTGATGGCAAGCAATTCAGGTCAACAGACGGTCCGGTTCGGCTTCTTTGGTTATGGCTTTATTGCCGGTGCCCACGCGCAGGCCCTAGCCGACGTACCCGGCGCGGAGGTGACGGCCGTGTGTGGGCCGCGCCCGGCGCCCGCGCAGGAGTTTGCCGAGCGATTTGGCGTCGAATTGGTCACGCAGGACCCGCAAGAGATGCTCGCCTCGGACATTGATGCCGTGGTGATCTGCACCCCCGACGACGCCCACCACGAACAGGTGCTGGCCGCTGCCGCTGCCGGCAAGCACCTGTTCTGCGAGAAGCCGGTCGCCATGGACCTCGCGCAGGCCAGCGAGATGGTCGCGGCGTGCGAGCAGGCCAACGTGCGGACGATGACTGGCTTCCTGCTGCCCTACGCGCCCATCGCACAGGAGTTGGTGCGGCGAGTACGGGGCGGCGAGTTTGGCGAGCTGATTAGCATTCACACCCAACGCTACAACCCGCGACTGCTCGGAGCGGCGCTCACGGCGCAGTGGCGCTACGACGCCGCGCGTAGCTCGGCCGGCGTCCTGAGCGACCTCGGCTCACACATGCTCAACTTCTCGGTGCTCATCGGCGGTCCGATCACCCATATCGCCGCCAGCCTGCGGACCGTGGTGAAGGAGGTACCCGATCCGGCCACCGGGGGCACGATGCCGCTCTCATTGGACGACGACGTCGTGCTCGCCCTGCGCTTTGCCTCCGGCGTCCACGGGACGATCGCAACCAGCCGCGTGGGCCACGTCGACTCCGACAGACCGCTGGGTCGCTCGATGATCCAGATCAACGGGACGAAGTCCTCGGTCGTAACCGATGGCCTGGAGCACGCTGAGGTCTATCGCTACGGACAGCCGTCCGAGACCATCGAACCGGACCTCGGCCCCGGCGTAGACGAGCACGCCGGCCTGCTGGCGGCGATGGCCCGGCGCGTGTTCACCGAGTTCGTCGCGGCGATCCGCTCTGGCCGCGACTGCCACCCGACCATCCGCGACGGCTGGCGGGTCCAGGCGCTCGTCGAGACAGCCGGCCTGGCCGCCAAGTCCGGCCGCTGGGAAGAGGTACCGACGACGCTCTAGGCGCAGTCACAGATGGCACTCCCGGTACAGCACTACTATGCTCCTAGGAGGACCGGGTGAAGCGGCTGCGTAGCAAGTATCCCATCTTGGAATTCGACCCTGATCAGGAAGCGGTCATTGAGCCGCGTCGTGTGATTAAGCCGGCCGACGTGCCGACGCACTGTGTTGTGACCTTCTTCCAAGACGTGATTACGCGCTTGCAGGAAACCGGCCAAGCCACGGTGATCGCGTCGCTGTCCAGCGAGATCGGCACCCATCCCGTGTACGAGCTTGACATGGATGGTCAGCGAGTCGCTCTATTTCACCCCGGAGTCGGCGCGCCGCTGGCCGCTTGTATGCTGGAAGAAGTGATCGCGTTGGGGTGCGAGAAGTTCATCGCCTGCGGTGGCGCCGGTGTCCTCGACGAGGCCATCGCCTTGGGACACATCGTTGTCCCTACCGCCGCTATGCGTGACGAGGGCACTTCATATCACTATCTGCCACCGGGCCGGGAGGTAGCTGCTTGCCCGGCGGCGGTCACAGCCATCGAACGGACGCTCAAAGGTCACAATATCGAGTACGTCCTGGCCAAGACGTGGACCACCGACGCCATCTATCGAGAAACACTCACCAAGGTGCAGTTACGTCGAGCGGAAGGTTGCGCCACGGTGGAGATGGAGGCTGCTGCTCTCTTTGCCGTTGCCCAGTTTCGCGGCGTAACGTTCGGACAGCTACTCTATGGCGGTGATGATGTCAGCAGCGATGAATGGGATTCTCGACTCTGGGACAAGCAGACATCAGTGCGGGAGAAGCTGTTGTGGCTCGCAGCCGAGGCTTGCCTAGCTCTATAGATTGCGGCCGGTGAGCACAGCACCGATGGCGTCCAGG
Organism: Chloroflexota bacterium; assembly: GCA_022826725.1. Classification (GTDB taxonomy): domain Bacteria; phylum Chloroflexota; class UBA11872; order UBA12225; family JAJDUF01; genus JAJDUF01. Next base: position 198,670 of record JAJDUF010000011.1, on the reverse strand, counting down.
ATGGAGTCCTCGACCAAGCCGTAGTTGTAGATGAAGTACAGCGGCACGTTGGCTTCAACGTAGTAGCGTGTCACGTCCGACCAGTAGCCCGGACTGCGCCCGTCCTTCGATTCGGGTCGCAGCATCGCGCAGGGTAGTAGGTCGGGGTGCGCTGCGCGCAGTGCTGCCGCTTCGGAGCTTACGGCCGCGGCTGAGGGCGGGTTCTGCGACAACATGCCCGCCACGTCCGGGAAACAGCGTGCGCCGTGACGGGCAGCGATAGTGGTTACTTCCTGATGGAGTGCCGCGACCTGCACGTCACGAGCGGCGATGTACGCCGCTACGGCGGGCCAGTCGGCGAGGCGCTCGGCAACCGGCGTCTCGGACGGCTCCGGCGAGCGCAAGAACCGGTCGAACGTCTCCCGCGCGGTCACACGCACGCCCTCGCCATCCACGCCGGCCTGCGCTGCGACCTGGAGGCAGGCCGGGCAGAAACAGAGCGAGGCGAGCTGTCGTTGCAGCGGATCGAGGTCGGCCGTGATCTTTACGATTGACTCGGACCCACAGTAGTCGAAGTCGCGGTAGTCCAGCGACTCCAGCCAGAGCGAACTGGCCTCCGTCGCACGGCAGACATCCTCGGTCAATGCCCGCGCATAGCCCCGCACCGCTTCCTGCGCCGGACACAGCCCGAACGTATACCGGCTGCCCCAGGCGTTCTCGACGGCGTATTCGGGATGAGCGGTGCCTAAACGCTCGTTGTAGCAGTAGACGGTCCAGCTCTGTAGCTCCAGCCCGGCGCGATCCAGGGCGGCCTTGGTTTGCGCGAAAGCATTGTCGGGACCGTCGCCTAGCTCGGACCACGGTGTTGGCTTGAGCGGTGTGTCGGCGTAGAGCGACAGGTCATTGGGGAAGTAGGTGACGTGCGGCTCCAGCATGTACATCCGCCGCCGCGAGTGATGCGGCAGCAGAAACCGGCCATCGTGATACGCGACGGCGAGCGCGACGCCGGTGACGCCAAGCTGCTCTACCAGCCGTTGAGCAAACCGATCCGGCCCCTCGTCCACAATATCCCACAGGTAACTGAACAGGAACACCTCGCGCGGTCGCTCCGATGATGCGTTCGTCATGGCTACTCCTGACTATGTAGCAACAACCTGCATACTGTACCATCAAGCCCCAGGAGCGGGGCACAACTGCGCCGAGAGGCGCGACGCTGGCCGGAGGAAAAGGGGCGCTTTTGGTAGGATGCAGCTAAAGGAGATAGCTGCCATGAAGGCAAGAGGCCGGAGTCTGTCAACCACGGCTCGTGTGTATTCTATTGCAGAGATTAAGTACGATGGCCTACCGGCACCGACGCCGGAAGAACTGGCGGAGCGGCGACAAGTTGTTGATGCCATCATCGCGGCCGGAGCACAGCGGGGCTTGCGCCGCTCCGGGCCTTCCCTCACCGCACTGATCCGGCAGATGCGCGATGATGACACGGCCCTGTCCGCGGACCTCGAAACTGAGTAACCGGTGACTGTTGCGCCAGCCGGGTACGTTCTCGACACGAATGTTGTTGGTAAATGGTACCTGCAGCGTAACGAAGCCCATGTCACTCAGACGACTACCCTGTTGCGTCGTTATCAAGCCGGTTCCGTCCAACTCGCTATTCCGACTATCCTCCGCTACGAGCTTACGAATGTTCTGGCTCGTAGCGTGCGGCAGAGACGGTTGAAGGCTGATGATGCAAAGAGCGCCCTGGCCGGGTTCATGTTTTTGGCTCTGCCGGAGGTTAGCGTCCACGACCGAATGGACGATGCGCTGGAGCTAGCGTTGCAAGAGCAATGTAGTGCCTTCGACGCGCTCTTCCTTATCGTTGCCAGAGACCTGAACTGGCCGCTGGTAACGGATGATCGCGCACTCAGCAACCGAGCCAATCGGCTCGGTATCCCTTGTCAGGGAAACGTGGGGATGCTCGGTGAGCAGCTGCCCCACCGGGAGTTGGTCAAGGAGGAGGATGGCTAGAGATCAGTATCTGCCGGACCGTAATATGGATAATCCACTCGGAGCGAGCGTTCAGCCTCCTTCTTCGCATCCAGCGACGTCTTGAATGTTATCACTTCGCCACTATCAGAATCCACAATCAAATCTCCGTTCAACTCAATCGCATAGGGAACATCAAACCATGTTCCATGCAGACGCACGACAATAGTTCCCTGGGTAGCTTTGGTATTCCTAACATTAGTAGTGAATCGAGTTTCGAACATATTTCGGCCTTGAGGATCGCTAAGAGTAGTCCACTTTAGTCGTATCTCCTCCAAGTATCTTCCGAACCCCTGCTTTGGCCCAGCATCCTCTCTCAGACTAACCAACATTTGTTGCTGTTCCATCATTTTCTCTATTGTCCAATGATCCCATTGCTCTTCAGGCCAACGCTCCGGGTCAAGAAAAGAAAGAGTCAGTTGCGCCATTTCTTTCCTTCCTCTATAGATTGCTTGCATTAGCTGAAGCGCACTATCAGCGAGAGGATTACTTCCACTGCTATGCATCTCAAGAAATAATGAAGTGCTTGGTAGGTAGTCCTGCTCCGATTGAGACAACGCAAAGGACTCCAGACGTTCATGTTCCCATTGGATTGCTTTATCGGAAAGTCTCAGGTAGAGTATCTTCGCTGTAGACTTGCAAAGCGATCTTAGGGAAAGCGCCTCGCTTCTCATGAGTATAGCTATTGATCTAATCAGCTTGGTTAGCCGTTCCCGAAATCTAATAATTCCAGCAATCAGAGGGCCAAATATCATAATCACTACGGTAGCAAAGCCAAACGGGTTCTGTGTCACATGATGGTCTAGATATTCCCACATGGTACCGATGCACCGCTCGGTACCAATGCCGCCGCAGCGGCGGGGTTTTGTCAAGGCTGCGGCGGCTTAGCTCTGGCTAGTTCCCTTGCAACCGCGTGGTAGAGTGGGGTGGGGAGGTGTGCCCATGATACGCCAGCAACGGCTGTTGCCGGATGTGGTGGCAGTAATCGCGGTGGAAGTAACGTCTCCACGCTATCACAATGCGGTGCGATCCTTGGTTGACACGTCACCTACTCTGTGGAGAGGCCGGCCATGGGCTTGAACGTTTTGCTGGTCAACGCCAACCGCATGAAGCCGGCCGTGGCGCCTATCGGCCTCGATTATGTCGCGCAGGCGCTCGACGCCGCCGGTCACCAAGTCGAGCTGCTCGACCTGTGCTTTGTACCGGACGCGGCCTGCGCGATTGGCGAGCGGTTTGCAGCCGGTCGTCCCGGCCCCGATCTCGTTGGACTGACCGTCCGCAACACCGACGACTGCTACTTCGCCAGCCAAGAATCCTTTCTCCCGCTCTATCACGAGGTCATCGGCGCGCTACGCCGGTACACCTCGGCGCCACTCGTGCTCGGCGGCGTGGGCTTCTCGGTCATGCCCGAGGGTGTCATGCAACGCCTGGGCGTGCGGTTGGGCATCGCCGGTGATGGTGAGACGGCAGCGGTCGCCTTGGCCAACGCCCTGGAGCAGGGGCAGCCATCGGATGGAGTACCCGGCCTGATCTACGCCGTTGACGAGCGCGGCCGAGCATTGCCGTGGCCTGAGCTGGCGGCCAACGGCACCGACCGGACTGTGCAGTTACAGCGCAATGCTCCGGCCTTTGCGCCGCTCGACGACCTGCTGGTGATGGAGCGACGCTGGATAGACCATGACCGCTACTTCCGTGAAGGCGGACAGGCCGGTATCGAGACCAAGCGGGGCTGCGCGATGCGCTGTACCTACTGCGTGGACCCGATTGCCAAGGGCCGGCGCTACCGCCTCCGGCCGGTGGATACGTTGCTGGCCGAGATCGAGGCCCTGCTATCCAACGGCGTTGATACGTTCCACCTCTGCGACGCCGAGTTCAACCTGCCGCGGCGCCACGCCCGCGCCGTCTGCACGGCACTCATCGAGCATGGCCTACACGAGCGCGTGCGTTGGTACACCTATGCGTCACCGATCCCCTTCGACTACGATCTGGCGATTCTGCTCCGCCGGGCCGGGTGCGTAGGGATCAACTTCGGCGGTGACGCCGGCAACCCGACCATGCTGCAATCGCTGGGTCGCGTCTTCGGCGTACACACGCTCGTCGCCACGGCCGATGCCTGTCGCCGCGCCGGCCTCACCTTCATGTACGATCTCCTGCTCGGCGGCCCCGGCGAGACACGCCAGACGTTACGGGAGAGTATCGAACTGATGAAGCGCCTGGAGCCGGATTGCGTCGGCGCCGCAATGGGCGTGCGCCTCTATCCCGGTACTGCCATCAGTCAAGATTCGCTTGCTGCCGGGCGCGGCCGGCTGGACCTCGCCAATCCGCATCTGCATGGCGTCCTGACCGATAACGATGACCTCGTTGAGCCGGTGTTCTATCTCTCGGCTGCGCTCGGCGACCATGCGGTTAGCCCGGACGAGCAGCGCACCACGAGCGAGGCCGAGGGGCGCCGCCTGGCCGGGGAGACCGCCGTAGCCGCGGTGGACTACTTGCGAGAACTGGTTGGTGGCGATGCGCGCTTCTTCGTGGGCGGGCGCAAAGGAGAAACCGGCGCTAACTACAACTACAATGACAATAGCGAGCTAGTGCAGGAAATCAGGCAAGGCGCGCGCGGCGCCTACTGGGACATCCTGCGAAAGCTCCGCTCGGGAACTGCTCCCCCCATTGCCATCCCCATAGTTGAGTCGTAGAGAGGGCAATGCAGCCCAAGACCGAGGAAGAACGATGATAAGCACCACCGGCAACGCGCCGCCGCCGGCAGCACCCTCCGGCCCCGCAACCGATCTCATGCTGACCGTCAACGAGGCGCGCGAGCGTATTCTGGCCCACTTCTCGCCCCTCCCGTCGGAGCACGTACCGATCCTCGACGCCTTGGGCCGGGTGCTCGCCGAGGACGTGATAGCGCCAAACGACGTTCCACCCTTCGACAACTCGGCGATGGACGGCTACGCGGTACGGGCTGCCGACGTCCAGGCAGCCAGCGATGATCGTCCGGTGATGCTGGCCGTGCTAGGTGAGTTGCCGGCCGGCGCCACTACCGAGCAGCCGGTAGCGGCCAACACATGCTATCGCATCCTGACCGGCGCACCGCTACCCCCCGGCGCCGACAGCATCGTGCCCTACGAGTTGACCGACGGTGTGGCGTTCGGCGGCTGGCACGGCGCAGCGGAGGCCGCTACCGCCATTGTCGCGCAGCGTGCGGTGCGCGTCTTCAAGGCGGTCAAGTACGACGATAACGTGCGGCACGCCGGCGAGGATCAGCGTCAAGGCGACACGATCCTCGCGCGCGGCACGGTGATCCGCCCGGCCGAGGTTGGCGTGCTCGGTTCCCTGGGCAGGACCAGCGTCGCCGTAGTGCAGCGACCGCGGGTGGCGATTCTCTCCACCGGCGACGAGGTGGTCGAGATTGACCGACCGCTCGCCCCCGGCCTCATTCGCAATGCCAACAGCTATTCGCTGGCGGCGCTCGTGCGTTGGTACGGCGGCGAGCCGCTCATGCTCGGCATCGCCGCCGATACGGTCGAGTCCCTGCGCGAGCTCCTGTGGCGCGGGCAGCGGGCCGACATGATCGTGACCACCGGTGGCGTCTCGATGGGTGACTACGACGTGGTCAAGAACATCCTGGCGCATGACGGCGACGTCTCGTTCTGGTCCATTGACATGCGCCCCGGCAAGCCGGTCGCCTTCGGGACTCTGCTCGACGTACCGTTCATCGGGCTGCCGGGGAACCCGGTCTCGACAATGGTCGGTTTTGAGATTCTGGTACGCCCAGCGCTCCTCACCCTCGCCGGCCACACCCGCTTGGCCAAGACGAGCATCCGCGCCCGGGCGGCGCACCGCATCTCCAACCGCAGCGGCCGCGAGAACTATATGCGTGCCATCGTGAGCCGCGATGGCGATGAGTGGGTCGCGCACCTGACCGGCGAGCAAGGGTCGGGCATTCTCACCTCCATGCACCGTGCCAACGGCCTGGTCGTCGTGCCGCGGCAGACGACGCGCATCGAACAGGGCGAGTCGGTGCAGGTCCTCATGCTCGACTGGCCCTCGATGGAGTGAGTCGCTACTCGGCCTGCACACCTGGCGGCTCCCTGATGGAGTTGACGGGAGTAGGACCACAGGACTGCGCGTGAGACAAGCATGAAGCTGGTTATCCTCTATGGACCGCCTGGAGTCGGCAAGCTGACTGTGGGCCGTGAGTTGGCCGCGCTGACCGGGTTCAAGCTGTTCCATAACCACCTCACGGTTGATCTGGTCGCTGCGGTATTCGACTTCAAGACCCGGCCCTTCATTGACCTCCGAGAGCGCATCTGGCTTATGATCTTCGACCGCGCTATCGAAGAAGGCGTTGAGGGCATGATCTTCACGTTCGCCCCCGACCGAACGGTGCGAGAGGACTTTATCCAGGATGTCATCAATCGCGTCGAGCGCGCTGGCGGCGAGGCCCATCCGGTCCACCTCGGGTGTGATCTCGAAGAGCTACTCAGGCGGGTCCAGGAGCCATCCCGCTCTAACAAGCTGCAATCGGCAGAGCATCTACGCGATTCGATGAAGACCTATAAGACCAAGCTCCCGCCGCTCGACAGAGACCCCCTGACAATTGACAACACCCACCTACCACCGGCAGAGGCAGCAGCCAAGATTGCCCGGCGACTTGGCCTCACTCTCCCTACCTCTGCATGAGTGGAGAGGGACCGGGGACGAGGACAAGCAGGATCACCAGCGGAACTCGTCCGGACGGAGGCCGGCGGCAGTCAGCGCCGCACGGTAGCGAGCGAACTGCGGCGCGTCCGGGCGTTCGAGCAAGCCGAACATGAAGTTCTTGTAGGCCTCCACGCCCGGCTGGTCGAGTGGGTTGACGCCGAGCAGCCAGCCATCGACCACGGTCGTCAGCTCCAGCAGGTAGATCAGTTGGCCCACCGTGAACGGGCGCACGGTGGGGAGCGTGATATCAAGTGTCGGACGACCAGCCCGCCGGTAGGCGAATGCAGTCGCCTCGATGGCCGCCTGCTGGCCGGCGTGCAACGTCCGCCCGGCCAAGTAGTTCAGGCCGTCCGCATCGCCGGGCACCTCCGGCAGCACGACGTGTTCCCGGTCCGGCTCGGCAACGACCACGTTGGTAATCAGCTTGTCGTGGGCACCCTCCTGGTGCTGCTGCCCGCGCGAGTGTAGCTCCCGCGAATTTACGACCGTCAGCGGCGTCGGGCCGATACCGTCCTTCCCCAGGCTCTCGGCCAACAGCTGGTCATACCACAGCCCCACGGCCTCCAGACGGGGACTCCACGCCGCGAATACCGAGATCGTGCGCCCCTTCTGCCGGTACATGAGCGTATGGAGGATGGCGAGGAGGTAGGCCGGATTAAGGTAGGGATCGCTTGCCGCGCACAAACCGGCCATATAGCGTGCGCCGGCCAGCAACTCGGCGATGTCAATGCCCACGACCACCGCCGGCAGCAGGCCCACGGCGGTCAGTACCGAGTAGCGCCCCCCAACGTTGTCGGGTATCTCGAAGGACTCATAGCCGGCAGCCGTCGCCAAGTCGCGCAGCCGCCCTCGCGCGGCATCCGTCGTGGCGACGATAGCCTCCCGCGCCTCAGCGCCCCAGACCTGCTCTGCCCGCTGTCGCAGGAGCCGAAACGCGAGCGCCGTTTCCAACGTTTCGCCCGACTTGGAGATGACGTTAATCGTAAAGCGACCGCCCGGTTCGGCGCCGGGCCGGGTCGGCAAGCGGTCGAGTAGGCCCCGCAGCGCATCAGTGTCCATCCCGTTGCCGGCAAAGTAGAGGCGCGGACGACCCTGGCGCTCCTCGCGCGGCAGTTCGTTGTGGTAGGGATGTGCCAGCGCCTCGAAGAGCGCTCGCGCGCCCAAATACGAGCCGCCGATCCCCAAGACTACGTGCGCGTCACCGGCCGCCGCGAGCCGGTCCGCCGTCTCGACCAAGTGCGGCACGGCGGCCGTCATAGCCGTGGGGAGGTCCATGAAGCCGAGGACTCCGACCTGATGCTCGGCGCGCACCCGCGCGTCAATCGCCGCCAGCCGCGTGGCGGCGTCGGCAAGCTCACGCCGACTCACACCCACGGGCGTGCCAATCATCTCCTCCATGACATAGCTGTAGTCAAGGCGCAGGCGATGCTGCTCGCACCAGTCCAGATCATCGTATCGCGCAGCCATCAATGCACCTCCTGCGCCGGCCAACTGGCCGTAAGCCATGTCGGTATGGCCACCTACATCATACCCGGCTGCGGCCAGGGTATACTGCCAGGCTGTCGCCGGATGGATATGGCGGATGACGGCACGTCAGGAGCACGGAGATGTTCGAGTTGGATGGCAAAGTTGCCCTCGTGACCGGCGCGAGCCGGGGTATCGGCAAGGCACTGGCGCTGGGGTTCGCTGCGGCGGGCGCGGACGTGGTGCTGGCCAGCCGTACCTCTAGCGCCCTCGCAGACGTGGCCGCGAGCGCCGCGGCGCAGGGTCGGCGGGCGCTCGCCGTCCCGACGGACGTTGCCGACTCAGCAGCCGTCGCAGCGCTGGTAGACCGGGCCGTGCAGGAGCTTGGCCGGCTCGACATTGTGGCGAACGTCGCCGGCATGAATATCCGCGAGCCAACGGTAGATGTGCCGACCGCACACTTCGAGCAGATCGTCAACGTCAACCTGCGCGGCACGCTGGTCGCCTGTCAGGCCGCCGGTCGCGCGATGATCGCGGCCGGACGCGGCGGCTCGATCATCAACATCGCCTCACTCACCACCCGGCAAGGTATGCCGCAGCGGGCCGTCTACGGTGCAACGAAAGGCGCCGTCGGTCAACTGACGATGGCACTCGCGGTGGAGTGGGGGCAACACGCGATTCGGGTCAACGCCATCGCCCCCGGCTGGATATTAACACCGCTCACAGCGCCTCTCTTTGAGGACGAGGCCTTTAGGGAGTGGGTTATCAGCCGGACCCCGCTCGGACGACCTGGGCAGCCGGAGGACGTCGTCGGCATGGCCGTCTTCCTCGCCGGGGAGGCGAGTGCGTTCATCACCGGCCAAGTGCTCTATGTAGATGGCGGCTGGACCGCAGCGTAGCCGGGGAGCGGACGGTCCGGGGCGGCGGCCATATCTACGCGAGGAGGATGAGCTAGGGGCGTAGAGAGGCGGCGGAGTCACCCCGCGGAACGTTCGGTTGCCGACGGCAATGGTTCATCGAACGGCTCGCCTTTCGCCTCTGCTGCCAGGCGTCGGCGGTTCCACTCTTCCATTGCCACCAGTGCCTCTGCCAGGCCCTCGGCCCGGCCCTGCTCGTATCGCTTGGCAAGATACTCTTCCGTCTTCCGCATGAGCATCGTCGAAAGCATCGTCCAACCCTCCGTGACAACGAGAGCAATCGCTGCCGAAGCAATAGCTACCGCAGCGGCCCGTAACTACCCCGCTGCGGGGGGATGCCGATAGTGCGTTCGGCGCGCTACGGCCGCTCTGGTCCTACCGGGCGGATCATCGCGATCTCGTCGCAGTTGGCGAACTTCGGGCACTTATAGCACTCGTACCACACCTTGATGTGCAACGAGTCGCGCTCGGCACGCTCGAAGCCGAGCCGCTCGAAGAACTCGGGGACGAGCGTGAGCGTGTAGACCTGGCGCAATCCCAGTTCGACAGCCTCCGCCAAGCACGCCCGGACGATCTTTGTACCAACGCCCCGCCCAGCTGCCGCCGGCGCCACCGCCAGCCCTCTGATCTCGGCGAGGTCTTCCCAGGTGACATGCAGGCCACCCGCGCCTAATACCCGTGCAGCACCGTCGGCCGCCTCGTAGACGGCCACATGGTATTCGCGGATCGTCTCGTAAAGCTCCGCCTGAGCACGGAAGAGCATCCGGTTCTGTGCCGCGTAGAAATCAATGAGGGCTTTGATCTCCGGCACGTCGCCGAGTCGAGCGCGTCGCACGGTGACTGCGGCATCCACTGGCAGCGCTGCCTCTACAGCGCCGTTGTGCTCCGGCGCCAGGCCGGGCGGCGCAGTGGGCGTCGGAGACTGTGCCGGCCGCCGCACAGTCTGAATGGGGATGAAGTGTGGCACGGCCATGGTTTTCTACCTTCACTGCGTAGACCGGGCGTTTCGCTGCTGCACAAGATGAGACAGGAGAGGCGTCACACCGATTAAATCACCATAGCATAGGATTGGAGGCGCCGTCATTATGCCGGGTGCTCGGCCGGTGCATCCGCGCACTAGACGGGTGCGATACACTGTGCGGCGATCACCGCTGGCGGTTCTGCCGGAGCCGCCGCGGCTGTCCGGAACCCACGGCACTCTTGGCATTGGTAAGGGCGGCTCGGCATGACACAGAGCACCGACGCAGAAGGGCTACCTCGCCGGGACCGGCTCGCGGCCGAGGTTGTAGCCTTGCGTAGTCGGCAAGCACGGCTCGAGCAGGCGCTGGACATCACCCGCCTGCTCGCGGCCGAAGTGAAGCTGGACGTGCTACTGCCGCTGATTGCCACGAAGACTACCGAGGCGCTGGCCGCCGACCGGGCTACAATCTATCTCGTAGACCATGAGCGCCAAGAGTTATGGACCCGCGCCGTGTCCAAGCTGGAGATTCAGGAAATCCGCTTGCCGCTCGGCACCGGATTGGCGGGTCACGTGGCAAAAACCGGTGTCACCTTGCTAATCCCCGATTGCTACCAGGACCCTCGATTCGACAAGACGTGGGACCAGAAAACCGGCTACCGCACACGCTCCATGCTGCTCATGCCCATGGACAATAGCCAGGGTGATAGGTTGGGGGTGTTCCAGGTCATCAACAAGCACAACGGCGCCGCTTTCGACTACGAGGACTTGACCTATCTCAAAGCCATTGCGGCCTCGGCGGCGATTGCCCTGGAGAATGCCCAGTTGTACGAGGCGCAGCGCGAGTCTTTCGTGAGCTTAGTTACCACCCTTGCCAGTACCGTGGACGCACGCGACCGGGAAACGAGCGGCCATTCACAGCGCGTGGCCGCTTCATCGGAAATCCTGGCACGGAAGCTGGGCCTGGAGGGGGATTATGTCGAGTGTATCCGCTTGGCCGGACTGCTGCACGACTACGGCAAGATCGGTGTGTCCGATGCCGTGCTCACCAAGGCCGGGCGGCCCACGGAAGCGGAGTGGGAGCAGTTGAAGGCACATCCGCGCTTCACGCACGACATCCTGGCCAATATCAAGTTTCTGCGCGGTTTTGAGGACATCCCGATCATCGCCGGTCAGCACCACGAGCGCCTAGACGGGAAGGGCTACCCTGACGGCCTCCACGATGCCGACCTGACGCTGGGTGGCCGCATTTTGGCCGTCGCCGACGTGTACGATGCCCTACGCATGAAGCGCTACTACAAGCCGTCCTTCCCTATCGAGCAGGCGCTCGCCATCATCAAGCAGGATGCCGGCCAGGCGCTCGACTTCGATGTCGTCCAGGCGCTGGAGGCGAGTATCCCGGAGATCGAGGCCGCCGTGGGACACCTCCGTCCGGGCACCGAGGAGGAAACCGAACTGGGCCAGGATATGCCGGTACAGGAAGAGCAGGCGCCGACGATGGCGCCCAACGGCGCGGCGACTGGCTCGGTCGCCGCCGGCAAGGCGGAATTGGGCTAATACCGGTGACACGTGTGCTGCTCTTGACGGCAGCCCGCACAGGAGCCGGGCATGTCGTAGTGGGGGAGGCCCTGGCCGAGGCTGTCAAAGCCAGGCCGGGGCGATTCGCCATGGATGTGCTCGACGTGCTTGCTCCTGCCAAGCCGCGCTGGACGGACCACCTCGCTCATCTCTACGAGCCGACCATCGTCCATGTGCCGTGGCTGTGGTCGGCCATCTATGCAGCCACCAATAGCCCGCTGTGCCCACTGATCTACCATGCCTTGGCCGGTCAATCCTTGGTCCGCCGGGTCGTGGCCGCCGCGAAAGCGCAGCCGCCGGACGTGGTGGTGTCGGTCCATCCGCTCATGGTCCGCGCGGCGGTTGCGGCCCGCCGGCAGTCGTCATTCCTCGCCGACAAGCCCATCGTGACCGTCGTGACGGACCTCGTTGACGTACATCGCGTCTGGGTAGCCGATGGGGTGGATCACTACGTCGCCGGCTCGGAGGCCGCCGCGGCTACGCTCATGCGCTATGGCGTTGCATCGCAGCGGGTCGCCCGCCTCGGTATCCCCCTGCGTCCCGAATACGGCCGCCGCCATGTGCCGACGACACCGCCAGGCCCGCACGATCCTACGGAAAGCGAGGAGGCCAAACCGGCCAGCCAGACGGAAATGCGCCGGCGGCTCGACCTCGACCCGGAGCTACCGCTCGTCCTGTTCATGGGCGGCGGCGCCGGGGCCGGCAGCTTGGTCAAACGGGTGCGGGCGGTGGCCGCGCTGGCGCAACAAACCGGGCGCGAGTTTCAGATCGCGGTCGTCACCGGCAGCAACGTGCGCTCTCGGAACGCACTGGAAGGGATCGCCTGGCCGCTCCCGGTGCGGGTCTACGGATACGTGCCGTCTACGGCCGATCTGATGACCGCTGCCGACATCGTCGCCACGAAACCCGGCTCGGTGACGGTCAGCGAGGCCTTGGCCATGGGGCGTCCCTTGATCCTGAGCCGGCCGGCCGGGGGGCAAGAAGGCGGCAATATCCCCTACGTGGTGCAAGGGCAGGCCGGGTTCTTTGCCCCCAGCCCTCAGGAGGCGGCCGATGCCGTAGCCCTCCTGCTCCAACAGCCGGACCTCTGCTGGGAAATGGGGCAGAATGCCGCCCGTCTGGGGGCACCGGACGCCACACGGCGCACCCTGGACCTGATCCAAAGCCTCGTCACGCGTCCGTCGCCATCATAGCTCCATCAGAGTGGACAGACCGGCCAGTGCGGTCAAACACACCGCGCAGAGCTGCCCCCTTGGCACCATCCGATAGAATCCAATGCGGTGCAGAACAAGCCTTTAGAGGAGACCCCGGCACAATGGGAAGCAGCAACCGACCGCTGTTGGCGTGTACGATGGGCGATCCGGCCGGCATCGGGCCGGAGGTGCTTGTCAAAGCGTTCGCGTCCGCGCCGCTCCACGAGTGGTGCCGTCCACTGGTGGTCGGCGATGCTCACTGCCTGGAGCAGGTCGTCCATAGCCTGGATGCCGCTAGTAGGCTGGTGGTGCGCTCGGTGAATGAGCCGGACGATGGTGTCTACGGTCCCGGGGTCCTCGATGTGATTGATCTCGCCAATGTCTCCTCGAACGTCCGAGCGGGTGAGCTATCCGCCGAGGCGGGCGCGGCGGCGATGGCCTACGTCCTACGGGCACTGGACTTGGCGCGCGCCGGTGAGGTGGCGGGGATTGTGACGGCGCCGATCAACAAAGAGGCCACGCAACTCGCCGGTTACAAGGATATGGGCCACATGGAGCTATTCGGCCGCGTGCTCAATGCGCCGGAACAGGCGACCATGCTCGTCAGCGGCAAGCTACGCACGGTCCATCTCTCCACGCACTACTCCCTGCGCGAGGCCCTCGACCGCATCACGCGCGAGCGCGTCCTGAGCCGCATCCAACTGGCCGATCACCACTTCCGTTCCTGGGGCCTGGCGCAGCCGCGTATCGCCGTTTCGGCCATCAACCCCCATGGCGGCGAGGGAGGCCACCTGGGACGCGAGGAAATCGAGGAGATCGGCCCGGCGGTCGAAGCGGCTCGCGCCGCCGGGATCGCGGCGACCGGTCCACTTCCGGCCGATTCGGTGTTCGTGCGGGCCATGCGGGGTGAGTTCGACGCGGTAGTGGCAATGTTCCACGACCAGGGCCACATTCCGGTGAAGGTTCACGGCTTCGAGGAGAGCGTCAGCGTCGCGTTGGGCTTACCGATTGTCCGCACGTCCGTGGATCACGGCACCGCCTTCGACATCGCTGGCCAGGGGATCGCCGACCCGACGAGTACTATCGAAGCCATCCGCACCGCCGCCCAAATCTGCGCCGGCACCTGGCTTGCCCAGGCATAAATCCATAACGACCACGCTCACCGCTCTTGTCCGCCGATCACCCGCAGCACTTGTAGGAACAGCACCACTGTGCCCACGAGGACGAGGCCCAAGACCAAGAACATGATCCCGATAAACGGGTTGCCGGTGCCGCGTATCAGCCAGGCTACTCCGCCACCGAGCAGCACTACCACTGCCAGCAGCGCGAGCAGCCGCGTGCCGAGCGCCTGCCAGCGCAGCATCGTTTGGAGCCGGCGCCGGCGGCGGCTGGGCGTGCGCGTCGCAGTACGCGAATCATCCTTCATGGCGGGAAATAGGGTAGCGGCAATACTGTGTCGGTAAGTAGCTGGTATGGCAAAGACTACCGCGCCACTCCAGGTTCGTGATCTGCATTGCGCCGGCTGCGCGAGGACGGCAGTACACGCGCTGTATCAGCAGCCTGGTGCCCTGGCACCCTACCCTCCCGCAGCGACGGTAACCGGCACGGGCGCCGCGTCTTCCAATGCTGCCGCCAGCAGTTGTAGCGCGCCGTCCTTGCCTTCCGGCCCGATTTCCTCGTGCGGTCCGGTGCAGGAAGGGCAGCCGTCCTCGCAGCCGCAATCCTGCGCCAACTGTCGAGCCGCCGCGTAGACCGGCCGGTGGGTTTGGAAGAGCTGGCGTGCAAAGCCCACACCGCCGGGGTAGTTGTCGGCGAGGAAGATCGTCGCCCGGCCAGTGAACGGGTTCTTGATCTGCGGTACGGCGATCAAGTCGCGCGGGTCGCACATCAGGAACAGCGGCGCGACGTTCACCAGCAGATTGCAGAGGCCGAGTAGACCGCCTTGCAGCCGCTGGCTACCGAGCTGCGCGGCGAGCGCCTCGGGTACGGCCGTCCAGTAGGCGGTGGTATGCATCTCCTGGGACGGTAAATCAATCTTGCCCCAGCCGACATTCTCGCCGGTCAGCATTCTGATCTTCTTGTAGATGGTGGAGGTAAACGCCAGGCGCACCTCACCATAGCCCTGCTCCAACGGCGCGCCGCGGTCGTGTCCCTCGTCCTGGAGCACGGCTACGTTGAAGCTCAAGTCGGCATCGGTGTAGTAGTCCACGTTCACTTGTTTGGCCTCGGCGCGCTTCTGCTGCCAGTCGAACTTGGTGATGTGATATTGCTGCCCTTCATGCATGTAAATCGCGTCCTCATGCACGAGCATTGGCGCGCTGAAGGGGTCGCACTCGCCAAGCACCTGCGGCTGTGACGCGGTGACATCTACGATCACGACGTTCTCGCGTTGAGCCGAGCGCAGGCTGACCGCCTCGGCCGGATAGTCCTCACCGGTCCAGTACCAACTCGCGCCCTCATGCTGGAGCATACCCGCGTCTTCCAACTGCGCGAGTGCCCGCCCGGTCCCCTCGGCGCCGAACCGCTCATCGTCCTCGAACGGCAACTCAAAGGCGGCGCAGGCAAGGTGGCTCATGCGGAGGTAGTGGTTATCGGCATTGACCAGACCGTGCTCCGGCGAGCGTGCGAAGAAATAGTCGGGGTGCGTGACGACGAACTGCGCCAGCGGTGACGACGAAGCGACAAAGATGGCGACGCTGGTCGTCGCACGCCGTCCCGCGCGGCCGGACTGCTGCCGCGTGCTCGCAATCGTGCCCGGATACCCACACAGGATGGCCGCGTCGAGGTGGCCGATGTCAATGCCTAGCTCCAGCGCATTCGTCGCCACGACGCCGCGCACCTGCCCGGAGCGCAAGCCACGCTCGATCTCGCGGCGCTGCAAGGGCCGATAGCCGCCGCGGTAGCCCCGCACCTGGTCGTCGGGTAGCTTGGAGCGGCGCCGGATCGCCGTCAACAAGACCTCGGTGCGGACGCGCGAGCGAGCAAAAACGATGGTCTGGATGTCATTACGCAGCAGTTGCGTAGCCAGACTCGCCGCCTCGGTGACGGCGCTCTTGCGAATACCCAACTGCCGGTTAACGACGGGCGGATTGTAGAAGATGAAATGGCGGCCCCCGCGCGGCGCACCGTCGTTGTCAACCGTCTCGAACGGGCGGCCGGTCAGCGCCTCGGCCAGCTCCGCCGGATTGGCGATGGTCGCCGAGCAGCAGATGATCCGCGGAGTAGACCCGTAGAAGTCGCACACCCGCAGCAGCCGGCGGAGGACGTTGGCAACGTGGCTGCCGAAGATGCCGCGATAGTGGTGCAACTCGTCAATGACGATGTAGCGCAGGTTCTCGAAGAGGCGCTGCCACTTCGTATGGTGCGGCAGGATACCGGTGTGGAGCATGTCCGGGTTGCTGATGACGATATGCCCGGCCAGCCGCACGGCGCGCCGGGCGCTGCTGGGCGTATCACCGTCGTAGGTGAACGTCTTGATGTCCAACCCCAGCGTCTCGATGAGACCGTGTAGCTCGCTGTATTGGTCCTGACTCAGCGCCTTGGTCGGGAAGAGGTAGAGCGACCGGCTGGCGTCATCATCGAGGATGGACTGAAGTACCGGCACGTTGTAGCAGAGCGTCTTCCCGGACGCCGTCGCCGTCACCACGACAACATCTCGTCCGTCCTGAATCGCCTCAATAGCCGACGCCTGATGAGTATAGGGACGGCCGATGCCTCGGCTTGCCAGCGCCGCCGTCAGCCGCGGATCAATACCCGCTGGCCACGCGGCATAGGCCGCCTCCCGCGGCGGCTCCAAGCGCCAGGCCATCAGGTTGTCGCGAAAGGAGGGCGTCTCCCGTAACCGGTTGAGTAGCTGATCGAGGTTCATCGGTTGCTGTCAATGCGCCGCACCCCCTCCGCACAAGTGGCGAGGATGGCGAGTGCGACGGCGGTGGTTGAACAGATGTTCGTCTGCGCCGCATTGTAGCAGAGGGAGGCGAGGCGAGGCGAGGCTACACCGGCCACGTTGCTCCCTCTTCCGACGGAAGAGGCCGGAGGGACAGGGCGGCTCGCTACGGACTCGACGGCAGGAGCCGCATCCGGGCCACGAGCACGGGCGGAATCTCCGGGTAGTTTTCCCAGCTTCCCGGCTTCTCCGGCCGCGGCGGAAGCTCAAAGACCGGCTCTATGAGGCCATCGAGGACAAAGCCCGCCCGGAAGCAAGCCTCGAAGAGGAGACTGAGCGGTCGTTCGAAGTAGTATTGGGTTGCCGGCTGGCCGTGCATGGCCACGCCTTTCGCCACGGCCGGTCGGATGTACGACGCGACCTTGATCGCATACTCAGTGACGAGCTCCCCGTCCCGCTCCTTGATCTCCACCACCTTCTTCATGCGGGGTGCCACAGCGTTGAAGCAGGGATGGGGCACCGAGAACACGAACCGCCCGCCAACTTTCAGGAGTCGGCGCAACCCCGCCAGCAGTGGCTCGATAGCGGCCATATCCATCAGCGCCATCGTACACACCGCAGCGTCGAAGCGCCGCTCTCCGAGGGCGAGTAGCTGCTCGTGGCTCATCGCGTCGAGCACGCGATACTCGATGCGGTCGGCGTGCTCGGTTGTCCGTGCCCGTGCGTGCTCGATCATCCGCGGGGCCACGTCGGAGGCGACGACCCGGGCGCCGAGATGGGCCATCTGACGCGCAAACTGGCCATTGCCGCAGGCAACATCCAGCACCAGCTCGTCCCGTTGCAAGGCCAGCAGGCGCTCCTGCGCTGGCGCGATCAGCAGCCGGTGCCAGTCGTTGCCCTCGCCCATCCGCTCATCCCAGAACGCGGCATTGCGGTCCCAAATGTCGCGGACTTCTTGGCTGAGTTCAGCGAACTCGCCCATGGCCACTCCCTGGAGTGCCGCTAGCAAGTTACTCGGCCCACTCGCTGCTATTGTGATGTTGGTACGTTACTACCATTCTTCTCTAGCTAATTCTATCAATCATTTTCGTCTACCTTCCGCTTCCTCAACTGATTTAGGAATACCCCTGCGCCTGTTTCATAGCCGCCTTGCCACGATCTTCTCGAACCACCAGCGCACTTGCGCCTAAGCAAAACCTCGGAGAGGGTCTACCGGGCTATTGCTCATGCTCGCTGGCGTCCGGTTCTGAAGCAGATGCGTGAGCGTGAGACACGCAATCTTCTTCGGCTAGGCGCTCAAGCAAGGCTATTGGGTTTAGGCTGCGGAGAATGTCATCGAGTACCTGAATCAGGGTTTCCAGACCCTGATCAAGTCGATTGAACACCTCAGGCGCTTTGACATAGGCTGGCGGCTGTTTCATCTCCTGATCCAAAGCCTCAATCCTCTGCTTGATTTTCAAGAGATGGTTGCCTGGCGGTGACTGGATACGAGTGCGAAGTCTGGTAGCGACTGCATTCCAGGCCGTTTCGGCATCGTTCATCTGACGTTCCCAGTATCCTCTGAACAGGGCCACGTCCTGCTGATGGTAGTCAGTCATGAGCAGCCTCCTTTCGTGACTCTCGGCAGTGGGTCAGTTTGCCTACTCGAGACACGATACACCGTGCTCCTGACACATGGCTCTGACTCTTTGCTCTAGGTCGAGCATTTGTTGCCGGAGTTCACGCCGTGTGCCACTGATGGCCCTCTCATCCATTATGAGGAGGAGCTTGATCTCATTGAATTCTCTGACAAAGTCTCTTCGCTGGATATCTAACTGAAGGAGTGCCAGCTTCAGTCGTTCTAGCTGAAGACCAACATGACTCGTTCTTGCGTATTGTTCTTCCTTCTCCTTTTCTTACTCCTTCTCCTCCTGTGTCTGCCAGCCGCGGCTGGTGCCAATGAGATCAGCAGCTTCAAGGTCTTCTAAGCTCCGAGCCATAGGAAAGCCCCCTCACGGTCGGGATTGTGGCTCAGTACCAATGAACCGCACTATTCCAGTGCTGACCGTGAGGGGGCACAGATACACCACTCCCACCACCTCGCGGCAGCAGCACTGGGACACCGGCGTGCAACTCATTGGTACTGAGTGGCCGCTGTCCTACTCTAGCACAGAGCGGCGATGGGATGATCGTTTCCGGGACGGGACGTGAGGCGCGGCCCCTACTTGCGGCGTGGGAGGGCGGCGGCGCGGATGTGGTTGGCGCGACGATAGTAGCTGGTCCGCAGCTCCAGCTCGAACTCGCGGATGACGTCCTCGCAGGTCACGTCGGGCAGGTGCGAGTACATGCAGAAGATCGCCTCCGGCCGCGTCACGTCCAGCTCGATCCCAGCGCCGTACTTCCGCTTGATCGCCTCGAACTGCTCGCAGTTCTCCGAGAGGTGCATGACGGCATAGTCCAGGTTTAGCCGCTTGGACAGGATCGGGTTATACGTCGCATCGGACTCGGTCAGCACGCGCCCCAGCGGGTCCACGATCCGCGCCCGGTCGCCGGGCGTAGCCGAGGCGATGAAGACTCCGAAGTCGTGCGCCCAGATTTGCAGCTGTAGTCCGCCGGGGTACATGGAGGAGAAAAACACTAGCTCCGCGCCACCCGCCGCGTTCCCTTCCGCCACGTCCCGGAAGTTGAGATCGAAGCAGATCGCAAAGCCCACCCGGCCCTGGTCGGTGTGCGCGACAACCGGCTCGGTCCCCGGCGTGACGCCCATCTCGATCTCGCCAATCGTCGGGTGAATCTTGTGATAGACGGCAGCGATCTCGCCGCGCCGGTCGAGCAGCACCTGGGAGTTGAAGATGTGACCGTCTTCCTGGGTGTAGATCGGGACAACGACATAGCAAGCGTGTCGCTGCGCCACTTCAGCAAAGGTCGCTACGGTGGGACCATCGAGCGGCTCGGCGATGAGCGGTAGATGCTCCTTGCCCAGTCCGTACCAGGTGATGACCTCGGTCATGCAGACGAAATCGGGCCGGTCGAGACAGGCGCGCTCGACCAGCTCTAGCTGGCCGGCACGATTGGCCGCGATCTTCTCCTCCGGCGAATCACCGGTGGTCCCACCACGCCAAGAAACCGTCGCCACCTGCGTATATCGTGCCATCACATCCTCCCCTGCACTGCGACCACCCTCACACGCAACTAGCGAGTCGCCGACCGATGGCAAAAGTCACCGCTTCCTCCTGCCCCGTCAACGCCGCTTCCCGTCATTCCGATACCGGCCAAAGTCCAGCGTGGAGCGTGATAGGGATGCGCGCGGCTAGGTGTGACCTCCCGGAGGTTATTCCGCTTGCAGCCGGCGCAACTGCTCCCGGAGCCGCCGCAGCGCGGCTTCGGCCGCCAGACGGGCGGCACGTTCGATGGCAGCGCGGCTTTCAGCACCGGCAGCGCGGGTTTCGGCAGCGTCGCGCTGGTCTTGTAGCTCCGCCGGGGTCGGCAGATACTCCCCGGTCGCCGGATCGTAGAACCGCAGCGCACCACGCTCCCAGCACAGGTCCAGGCCCAACACCGGGCTGTGCCCCCACCGCACGCCATCCGGCTCCTCATTGATCCTGATCGGCTCGTATGCTCCGTTGACCAGCCGGTCCCCGGCCAGCGCCGCATCGTGGTAGCGGCCGCCGGTGTGGTCAAACCGCCAGTATTCGCCCACGCCATAATCGGCGTAGCCCGCGCGCTTGACGGTGTAGTCCCGCCGCCCGGTGCTACGTGAGGCCACTTCCAGCACAAAGTCCGGCGGCTTGCCCACCTCGCCAATCACATAGCCGTTGCGGGCCACGATGGCCTCGGGATTGACGCCGAACGCGACCAGGCAGTCGGGCGCCAGTCGCTCCGCGCGATTGTCGGCCGCGTGGCGAAGATAGCCTCCGCCACAGACCAGCACATCGGAACGGTCGGCGAAGTAGGCACGCAAGTAACTGTCAAAGGCCGCGATCCTGATGTGTTGCTGCATATCGGGCGTCCGAGGCGGATCGGGGAGCGGCTCCAGGTGAGCGTACTCGCCGGGTGGGGGGGGGTGGAGGACGGTTCTGGCGGTCATCGGAGGTCTCGTAGGGGCTGGCCGGTTCAAGCGGTAGCGATGCAGGCAGACCCAGCAACGGCATTATAGCCGACGGGTGGGTAGGGGATAGCAAGATTGCGCTTCCCTAGTGCGCCGCGTATCCTCACTCCACGAGAAAGGGACGGTCATACCATGGCAGATACACCGCGGCGCCCCAATATCCTGCTGGTCACGACCGATCAACAACGCTACGACACCTTGGGCGTCACCGGCAACCCCCACGTGCGAACCCCGCATCTGGATCAACTGGCCGCGCGCGGCACTCTCTTTCGGCACGGCTACATCCAGAATCCGGTGTGTATGCCCAGCCGCGCCTGTATGCAGACCGGCCGCTACGCGCATCAGCACGGCATGGAGCACATGGAGTCGGTCATCGGCACCACGCCGGGACTCCCACCCTGGGAGACGACGTTCATGGAGCGGTTGCAGGCTTCCGGCTACGCAACGGCGGCCTTCGGCAAAATACACATGCTTCCACCCAAGGGTTTCGACGAGACGGCTCTGACGATGGGCAAAGGCGCCCGCTGGACAGTCGCCGAGGGATCACCGTTCGGCCCTTCGCAGCTCGGCCCCGTCTACGCGGAGTGGCTCGAACGCAAGCGTCCCGGCGCCTATGAATCCATCTACGAGCAACGCCGCCGGCCCGAATATCGCCAGCAGTCCACGGCCATCGTGAACACGCTCGCCGCCGATGAATACGTGGACTACTGGATAGGGGAGAACACCTGGCGCTACCTGGAGCGCCCGGACACCGGCACCCCGGAGCGTCCTTTCTTCCTCTGGTGCGGCTTCTGCGGCCCGCATGGACCGTTCGATCCACCGGAGCCATACGCCAGCATGTACGAGCAGGATGCCATTTCGATTCCGCCCCTGCTGTACGCCCGCCAGCTCAACGCCCCCGGCAGTGACCGGCCGAGCCGTTTCGACCGGCCAGGCGGCGAAGACCTGATCCGCAAGATCATCGCCTACTACTGGGGGATGGTGTCCTTTATTGACACCATGATGGGACGTATCATGGACACCCTCACGCGCCAGGGACTGCTGGACAACACCCTCATCATCTTCACCACCGACCACGGCGAGATGCTCGGTGACTTCGGCATGTTGGGGAAGGGCAACTTCACCGAGCAGGTCATCCGCGCTCCCTACATCGTCGTGCCGCCGGGTAGTGAGTCCGGGGCGGGAGTGCGACCGGAAGGTCCGCGCCCGGTGGACAGCTTAGTGGAGCATATTGACCTCGCCCCGACGATTCTCGACTACGCCGGCATTCCACAGCCGGGCGAGCTTCCGGGCATCAGCCTGCGCCCCATCCTGGAAGCTGCTACGGCCACCACCCGGCCACTGACCAGAGACGCCATCTTGTGCGAGTACGTGAGCAACGACCGCCGCCATCGGAGCAAGTGCCTGCGTACCGAGCGTTACAAGTACGTCTACTCCGGCCGCGACAACCCGGTGGAGTTCTACGATCTGGAGCGGGACCCGCAGGAGCTGGTTAACGTGGCCGGCGACCCGGCCTATCGGGACGAAGTGCAGCGGCACGCCGAGCTACTGCTGGACCGGCTGCTGACCACCGAGCAGACTGTCTGGAACCACGGCGGCGCGCTCCCTCAGCCCCGCGACGGCTTCGACCGGCCCATAGCCAGCGGTGGCTAGTATCTAGGAGCGAGGCACCTCAGCCCCCGCGGCCGCGCTGGTTAGGCGAGCCGACAGGGTGGTTTGTGTCCGCTAGTGAGCCGTAGACGTAGGGCCGGCGCATGGACGACAGCACCGCCTGGATCGAGGCGCCCAGCGGATGCGAGCGCAACCGGTCCAGTTCTACGTCGGCCCAGATGAGGTCGCGGTCGCCGTCGTTGTAGGCGATGATCTCACCCCAGGGCGCAGTGATGGCACTGCCGAAATTTGCGTTGCGACAGGCGACGACATAGAGGTGGTTGTCGAAGGCATGGGCTCGCTGGACCAGATTCCAGCGCTCCGTATCGAACTCGCTGGCGCCGTGTACCCAGCGCGTGGCGCGAAAATCGCCCATGATCGGCATGAGCATGATCTCCGCGCCGCGCTGCGCGAGAACGCGGCAGGTCTCGGCAGCCGACGAATCCATGCAGATGCCCATCCCCACGGTCACGCCGTCGAACGTAAAAACCGGAAAATCGTGGCCCGCCGCCACACCTTGACGCGCTTCCACGAGGGCCAGATGCACCTTGCGGTAGGTGCCGATTAGCTCTCCCTCCCGGCCGAGGAGCAGGGCCGTATTGTAGACCAGTTCATCGTGAGCGCCGGCGCGTTCGAGCACGGAGAAGCAGATACCCATACGGTACGCACGGGCCACTTCCCGAAACGGCCCCAGCCACGGCCCCGGTACCGGGACGGCGCGCGCGTGGACGGCCTCCGGGCTGCGGTCCGGGCTGCCGGCACTCAGGATCGTCTCAGGCAGGCAGACCAGATCAACACCTGCTTCCCCAGCCCGGCGACACTGCTCGACGTAGTGAGCAATGCTCGCCGCCGCGCTCACCCACTTGCCCGGCCGCCCCGAGGCCACACCCAACCGCAGCGTCCCCGGTGGTCGCGGCGCCGTCCGTTGCAACCGCCAGCCGTGCCAGCGCACCCGCCCCCGCGGCGACCAGCGCAGGCCGCAGCGGACACCGAGCCGCGTCGCGCCAGCCGGGTACCGCAGAGCCTTTGCGTAGCATAGGGACAAGCGACCGTCGGTATCTGCGGTAGCCCGGTCCAGCAGCACCGGGTCCCAGTTCACTTCCGCGCCGCTATCGTCGTACCAGAATGCCTCGACGAGTAGCTCGTCGGTCCCACGCTCCAGCCCGGTCGCCTGGGCCGCCAGTTGCAGCAGCAGTGCATCACCCGGCTGGGCAGCAACCGGAAAGAGCAACTCCCAACCGCCATAGCAGCCTTCACTGCCGTTGGACTCCATCCACAGTGCCGTCCGGTCATCCTCCGGCCAGAGCCGCGGCGCGATACTCTCCCGGCAGATCCACGGTTGAGCGTGACCGAGCGGCAGAGCGTCCCCGGCCGGCGCATCGCTTTCCTCGACTGGCGGAATGGCTGCCGGGGCCTCCGGCGGGCTGGATACGGTTATCATCGGCGGTTCTCCTTCCGGCCCCCCTATAGTCCCCCGCGTGCGGGGGACGGGCCGCACGGGCGACCGCTGCGGTAGAGGCTGGCGTGTCCTCTCTCCCGCCACAACGGGGATAGTCAGGGTGGGAGCTAGGCCGCGGGCAGTCCTAGCGTATCCAGCAGCGCAAGCACGCGCTGGTCGAGCCGGTCGGCGTACTCTAGCACCTGCGGTCGTGGCGTATAGGTAGGTTGCCGGACCGTGGCATGGTCGAGCACACCACGCGCCACTAGGAGGCGCTTCTCTAGCTGGTGGGAGAGTTCCAGATTCTGTAGGCTGAGGACCACCAGCGGCAAGATGACCTCGTAGATGTCCTGCGCCTGGTCCAGTTGACCGGCCTGCGCGAGACGCCAGATGCGCGCCTGGAGATCCGCCTTGGACAGTCCGGGCATGAGGCCGCAGATTCCCTCCGCCAGCAGCTCCATGAGATACATGCCACCCCAGCCGATCAGCACGCCAACCTGGTCCTGGGTCGCCTCCCGCATGGCGGCGATCTTGTGTCCCAGCAGAGGCTCTTCGAGCTTGACGTAGTGGAAGTTCTGATGCGCCTTGTGTAGCCGCGCACATAGGGCGGGACTCATGCTCGGCCCGCCCGGATTGAAGTCCTGGATCAGTACCGGCACCGTCACGGCGCCCATGATCGTGCCGCAATAGTCGAAGAGGTCGTCGTCGGTGAGCGCAAACTGGCGCGGAATGGCAAAGGAGACCAAGTCCGCGCCGCAGTCGGCGTTGCGCCGAGCTATGTCCGCAGCGACGCGGGCCGCGGGGTGGTTGGATTGGGCAACGACCGGCACGCGCCCTGCTGCGGCCGCGATGGCCGTCTCTACGACCCGAGAGCGCTCGCCTTCATCCAGCTTGTAGAACTCACTTGCATACGCCGGTAGACAGATCGCCCCGAAATCTCGGCCGGCAGCGAACTCGACGAGGCGACTGAGCGCGGCATAATCCACCGCCTCAGTTTGCGGATCAAATGGCGTGGGGATAATCGGCACAATCCCCTCGATCCCCCGCGTGGTGGATCGTGTCGCAGCCATGATGCGCCGTGCTCCTAGTAGCTATGGCCGGCGTACACGCGCTCGCCGCGGACCAGCAGACGCTGTGCATCCTCGCCGGCGGCCAGCTCGTCGGCGCTGTGGTAGCCCAGCGTAATGCTCGTGCGGGTTCCCGTCGTGCGGTTGAGGCCAACGGTGTGGAACACCAGGCTATGCGTGGCGAGCACCCCGCCAGCGGGCATCTCTACCCGCACAACTTGGTCGCGCAGGCCCATCTGCTGCGCGGCCGTCTCGACATTCGGTACCCAGGGCAAGAGGTGAGTGCCCGGGACGATCTGCGTGGCGCCGTTCTCGCAGCGCGACTCTTCTAAGAAGACGATCACCGAGACGATAGGCCGGCTCCACTGCGACACGTCGCGGTGCAGCGGCAGATCCCGGCGCTCCGCCAGCCGGATCGTGGCGTGGTTGTGGCGGTTTCGCAGCACCTCGATGTTGGGACCGAGCAGCCGCTCCAGCGGATCGAGGATGAACGGATGGGCAGCGAGGTCACGAAAGATCGGCGCACGGTCGAGGATGTTCGAAATGCGGACGATCTTACCGTCGTGGTTGCGGACGACCGGCTCGACCGCATGGTCAATGTCGTGCTGCACGGCTGCCTTCAGGTCGGCCACTAGCTGCGGCGGCAATGTGCCCGGCAACTTGACGTAGCCGTTGGTCCTGAAGAGCCACGTCTGCTCAGGTGTGAGTGGCATTGGGCCTCTCTCTTGCGGCTGTAGCGACCACCGATCACCGCCGCCCCGTGGTCCAGTCGGCAGTGACTTTACTCGGCAGCCGGCAAGCTGCGCGTTTGCGGCTGATGGTGCGAGACTGTTGCCCCGGCCTTCGTCACCTGTATATCCAGTTGGTGCTGCTGCTCGTAACGAGCGCCGCCGGCAATCTCCGCAACCACCATCGCGCCGAGGCGGAAGGTGCCTTCCTGCGGAAAGCCGAGCATTAGCTCGAAGGCTTTGCTCTCCTCTTCCTCGAGACACGCTTCCCAATGCCGGCCACCTTGGACCAGGCTGACGCCCACAGGTAGCTCCTCAACCTCCACCATGACCATGGACGGCCCAACTGTCGAGTACATCGAGATCTGGAGCGGCACCTGCCGCCCCAACCCTGGTGGATCCATGAACGACAGTGCCACGCTGAACGGCAGGTTGACGGTACCGTCCGGCGGCAGCGACTCCTTCACCTGACCGGACTGAGAGCCGGCAGTCTGCGCTTGGTCGCCGACCGCGGCGTCCGCAGGAGACGAGGGTGCCGAATCGGTCTGAGCATCGCCGGCCCCACAGGAGGTCGTGAGCAGCGCGACGAGCACGGCGGCCATGATTGCGCCCGGAGCCGCCGGGAGTCGCATTGCTCGGAGAAGCCCCGTCCACCTACAACCCGCCGGCTGCCGCCGTCCGTGTGTTGCTGACATCAGGCTGCTCCTTACCCGTCCTACAGGCAAACGGCATGTCCTCTCCCCATAGAGCTAGCTCCGGGGGAGGGTTAGGGAGGGGCCGCAACACCACACCTCCCTTCCCGACTCCCCCTCTCCACATGGTGGAGAGGGGGCCGGGGGGGAGGCACGCCGCTGAACTACAGCCCGCGCTCTTCAGCCTGCCGCCGGAACTTCGCCAGCACCTCGTTCGTCAAGCGCACACCCTCATCAAGCGCATCCTTGACGGATGCCTCGCCCTTGATGACCGGTGTGCTGACGTTTTGATGCTTCAACGCCTCGCGCCCGCCGGGCGCTGCGATCACGAACCGGCGCTTGGTCATCTCCTGCGCTTGCAGCTTCTTGGCCGCGTCGCCCTGGATGTACGCGTCGGAGTTCGTGCTGCTGATCCGCACGGGCACGCGGTCAAAGCGGTTGGCGAACTTAATGTTGTTGTCCTCGCGCGTCACCCACTCGATGAACGTCCAGGCTTCGTCCGGATGCTCACTGAGCTTGGCAATTGGCAGCGAGTGGCAACCACCGTAGTTCGCCACCACACCGCCGGCATCGGGCAGCGGATAGGAACTGACATGGAACTCCAAGTTCGGGTCGGCGGGACGGATGGTTTCGCCGCGCTCCGACAGCGTGGCGTGCAGGTAGGTCTGGTCGCCCTGGACCAGGATCGCATGGCCTCGGCGCCCCGCCCGAAACTCATCCAGCGCCGCAAAGCCGCCCTGGCCGTCCACGATCTTCTTCAGCCAGGTCAGCGCCGTGACGGCCTCATCGTTGTTGAAGACGGCCTCGGTCTGCTCCTGGTTGAGCAGCTCGCCGCCCAGTTGCCAGTATGGCACCATCCACAGGTACGGGCCGCCGCTGCCCCAGAAGGGGTACCAGCCGGCGTGCTCGACCTTGCCATCGTCCGCTTTCCTAAAGGCCTTGAAGGCATTCTCTTCCAGCTCCGACCAGTTCTGCGGCGGGCTGTCCGGATCAATGCCGGCCTTGCGGGCGTTGTCATCATGCGTGTACATGATGCGCGTATCCGGCGCGTAGAGCATCGCCGTCATCGCGCCCTTGAACTCCACGTCCAAGCGCAGCGATTCCCAGACGTCGGACTTGTCCAGGACCTTGCTGGTCTTGATGTAGTCCTCCAGCAGGATGGTCAGGCCGAGCACGTAGTCTTCCTGTGCCCAGTAGCTTCCGCTGGAGTAGACGTCGGGCGGCGCGCCGCCGGCCGCCTCAGTCCGGAACTTGTTCAGGTTGTAGGCCGGAATGAGATCAAAGCTCAACCAGGGATTGGCTTCCAAGAGCGGCGCAGTGATCTCCTGGCCAACGTCCTCTCCCCAGTGGAAGCGGGCGTTCATCCCGATGCGGAGCTGGACCGGGGCCATGCCGGCTGCGCCCGCAGCACCTTGGGCACCCTGCGCGCCCGTTGCACCCTTCGGCCCGGCCGGGCCGGCTGGGCCGGCTGGGCCGGCCTGCGGCTGCCCGACGTAGCGTACCGTTGGCTCACCACACGCGGCAGCCACCAGACCGCCCAACATCGCCGCGGCACCACCGAGATACTTTCTGCGAATCACACCTGCCATCTTACTCATCCTCCTTCATGGAAACTGCTTCCGAGGGTGCTGTCCATACCCTCAACTGCTTGCCTCGCACACAACCACTGTCGCTCTACGCTCGCTCGGGTTCCTCCTTCTGAGTTGTTGTATACCACTTACGCCGGCCTCTCCCTCCCCCACGGGGAGAGGGTCGGGGTGAGGGCTGCCGCGAAGGCACCCTCTAGCCCCTTCCCTTTAGGGAGGGGGTTGGGGGTAGGTGTACTCATCCCCAAAGCGGAATGTCGCTGCAAAAAGTAGCCTACCGCAGGTCATTCTGTCAACCGCGCGAGGCGGCGATGCCGGGTTTTCCGCAGGTTCCGTCCGGTCGGTGAACGCTCCATTAAGCAGCGTGGCCGGCTGCTCTGAGAGCAGCCGGCCACCGTCGAGCAGTGTTCAGGACACCGCGATGGCTCAGGTCAAGCCGCCGTCGCCGTCGTGTCCGCGGGATAGGCCTCGGTCCCATGCTCCGGTACGTCGAGTCCCGCAAGCTCCTCTTCCTCCGAGACCCGCAGCCCCATCGTGACCTTGAGAATACCGAACAGGATAAAGCCGGTCCCCAAGCCCCAGACGAGCACCACACCGACGTCCACGAGTTGTGCCAGCAACTGCCCAACGTCGCCGACGATCAGGCCCTTCACGTCGCCGTAGCTGCCATCGGCGAAGATACCCACCGCCAGCAGCCCCCATAGCCCGTTGGAGCCATGCACCGAGACGGCACCCACTGGATCGTCCACCTTCAGCACGCTCTCGACGAACCACAGGCTGACGATCAACACCACGGCCGCAATCGCGCCGATCACGACCGCTGCCCACGGCGCCACGTAGGCACACGGCGCCGTAATCCCGACCAGTCCGGCCAATGCGCCGTTGCAGGACATCTCCAGGTCCACCTTGCCACCGGTACGAACCATCGTGATGTACATGGCCGCAACGGCGCCGACGGCCCCGGCCAAGAAGGTGTTCGTGGCGATCACGGCGATCCTGAGATCGCCCGCGGCGAGCGTGCTACCGGGATTGAAGCCGAACCAGCCGAAGAACAGGATGAACGTGCCGATCAAGACGTACATCATGTTGTGGCCGCGAATCTTGTTGGGCGTGCCGTCCGCGTTGAACTTGCCAATCCGCGGTCCGACCATCCAAGCGCCGGCCAGTCCGACCAGTCCACCGACGGCATGAACGACACCGCTGCCGGCAAAGTCCTTCACGCCGGTCCCCAGTTCCAAGCTACCGAGCCAGCCACCACCCCAGACCCAGTGGCCGTAGATCGGGTAGATGACCGCGCCGACAATGAAGCTGTAGGCGAGGTAGGCGTTGATTTTGGTGCGCTCGGCAACGGCGCCGGCGACGATAGTCGCGGCCGTCGCGGCGAAGACCATCTGGAAGAACCAGCTCAGGATCGTGTCCACGTCGTAGGCGTCGCCGGTCAGGAAGAACCCGGAATAGCCGATGATCGCATTCCCGTCGTCAAGACCGGAGGCCGCCTTGGAGCCACCCCACATCAGCGCAAAGCCGAATGCCCAATAGGAGAGCGAGGCCATGCAGAAATCGAGGAAACTCTTGGTCAGGTAGTTGACCGTGTTCTTGGCCCGAATGAAACCGGCGCCCAGGAAGGCGAAGCCGGCCTGCATGAAGAACACCAGGAAGGCGGCTACGAGCACCCACGAGAAGTTCGCCGCCCGCAGCGCGTCCTGACTGCCGGGATCACCACCGGTAGGATCGCCGGCCGCCAGCGCCGCGGTCGGCACCATGGCGAGTCCGAGCGTACCCAAGAGCACACCGGCCCACGGCCAGCGTCGCGCTGCCGGGCGATCCTGGCTCTGGGTTTGCCGATAATTCCTGCGGTCATTCATCTCTCTTCTCCCTCCTTATCCCGGTACGAGTGCAACCAACTACGAGTGCAAGGCAACCGTTCCCCAACACGGCACCTGCGAGCTACCCCAGACAGGCGGCGACATCCACAGCAATCCAGCCTCCAGTGAAACGAAGGCCTCACACTGCTCGCTGCAAATGGCAAGCAGCGGCGAGGGCTTACGGTCTTAGTCGGGAGAGGACGCTGCTGAGGCCGTGGGCTGACGAGAACCTGTGGCGGCGAGTGCGGCGTGAGCCGGTACCGCGCTTACTACTTGCCGCGCTTGCGAATGAAGCTAGGCACGATGGTCCAGAGGGTAAAGAGTCCGGCGAAAGCTGCTACTCCGACGATGGCTTCTGCTGGCATCCCTGTCCCCTCCGGCTAGTTTTGGTTTGCTGCTCCGCTCGGCTAGAACCGGTGAGCAACGCTGCTGAACCATAAGATACGTGAGCGGCTGTGGCTGGACGACGTGTGATGTATCCGAACCTACTGACCGCCGTTTGTGCAACTTGCACAAGGGGCAAGTGCCCCACCGGGCAGGTACCGAACACGGGCCGGAATCTATAGCGCACGCCAGCGGAACAGGCCGACGTAGTCGCCGGTTGCGCCTTCCATAAAGGTAGGATGGGGACTCCGAAACGCAGGCCAGGACCCGCAGCGGACGGTTCCTTGATCTGCACGACTTCACTGCCCGCGCGGCTCGACGACGGTCTGCAACTATTCCTTGGCCCCGGCAGCTACGAGGACCTGCACGATTTCATCCGTGCCCCTTCTTCGCGCTGCGGTGAGGAGCGACTCGCCGTTGGCCCTCCTCGCGTTCACGTCCGCGCCAGCGGCGACGAGTATCTTCAGTGCCTCCGTCTTACCCCGCCAGATCGCCGTGTACAGCAGCGGCTCGTTATTGGCCCGTCTTGCATCCACGTCGGCGCCTGCGTCCACGAGAATCCGCACGATTTCGGGAGTGGAAGCCCATATCGCCGTGTACAGGAATGGGTCGCCGTCTTCGTCGCTGGCGTTGACCGGTGTCCCGGCAGCGATGAGTTTCTTCACTTCGCCAGCTTCATCGAAGAAAATCGCCTGCTTGAGCGCTGGATTGCCGCGCGGCAGCGGCGTAGACCTAAGCGGCGTCACGAGCGTAGGCCGGGGCGCGACCGTTGGTATGAACCTGGCCGCCGGATTGGATCTGGCCGTGGGCCGTGGCGCCGTCGTCAGCGTGTCGCTGGAGCGCGACACAGCCGCTGAAGTGGCAGCGGGGATAGGCACGGACGTTGGAGCCTCGGCGGAGCGTGGCGCGGGCGCGGTATCTTCATAGAATATCACTGTGATGACTATGATTCCGACAACGATGACGGAAGTAAGCGCGAAGACTAACACATAGCGAATCAAGGTGATCACCTCCCACGCCGGCAACAGTCCGGCTCTGTCATGTCCCGACACGCCACCGGTCTGTGTGTCGCGGCCAACTACCGGCCCCTACCTGTCATGCGTTGACGATGTTGAGCAGATTCCCACACATCATACGTTGTCCGGCAGCATCCACTCAGGTACCCTGTGGCCAGTAAGCGCTACCTGCCGGCAGGTCCGAAAGGCCTCGCCAGCCAGTCCGAAGGGAAGCAGTCGAATGAACAGCTACTGCTCGAACTGTGGCACCCAGCTGGCTGAAGATGCCAAGTTCTGCATGCGCTGCGGCGCCTCTGTCTCAGAGGACGCTGCGCCGGCTACGGCAAGCGCAGGCAAGAGCCAGCCGCGTCCGGATGACGCTCCTGCGGCGACAGGTGAGGATCGGAGTCGCTACCGGCGCTTTCTCAAAATAGATACATCCCGCGGCTTCTTGGCAGTTGTGGCCCCGATTCTGATTTGGTCTGCCGCCGTAGGCGTCCTCACCTGGACCATTATCGGACTGCTTTCGCTCCGCTTCGATCTCGGTTTCATTAACCTGCCGGACTTGCTCTTCAGCATGCTCATCATTGTTGGGATCATGTTGAGTGTTGCTGCCAACTCCTACCTCGTCTACAGCTATCGCGGCCGAGACAGTGCGCTTTGGCAGGCTCTGTCGTTCCTTCCGCCGATATGGGCGGCTCTTCTGAGCGTGGGCCTGCTCATCATGATCTGGCAAGTCTGGACCGACTTCGCGGGTGGCCCCAACGAGTTGCGGCGGGCCATTTTCTCGGTGATCGGCGTCGGGTTGTGCGGAACATATGCCGGATATTTGTCCCTCATAGTGGTTGGACCGGACCGCATCTACGTCGTGGTGCGCCAGGCGATGTACGTGCTGACGGCGATCATCGCCGTGGAGATTCTGGATGCGCTATGGTGGGCGGCCGGGGACCTCTCCGGAAGAGAAATCGGGGTCCATTTCATAAGAGCCGGCTCGACCGCAGCCACCTGTGTCGTCGTCTACGCCATCATCGCCGTCTTCACGGCTCAAGTAAAAGCCAGGAAACAGCGCATCGCCGTCCTTGTGACCTACTTGGTGCTGGGGCTGACCGGCTTCACCATCGCCGTGTGGTCGCTATGGGACACGTTCCCTCCCGGAGCGCTCCGGTTTATCCACGGAGGGATTGTCATTGTGTCCATCACGACCATCGGGCTATTGCTGGTGCAGCACTTCCACAAGAATGAGGCTCCTCGCAGCGCCGCAGAAGCGTCAGACCAGACCAGCGCTCCCATGATCCCCTAGACAATGGTGGCGCACTGCGGGGCTGGCCTACATGCGTAGCTCGATGGTGTCGCCGTCTTCGAGCACGTAGGTCCGGCTGACGTGCTGGCCATCGAACTTGCCGTTGCCCCAGACCTGCGCGTACTTCACCGTACCCATCCACTCGATGTGCAGGGCCGCGGCCAGCGTTTCGAGCGTAGCGCCCCGACGCAGCACGACCGGCCGGTTGTAGTCGGGTTTCTGGCCCTTCGCCCGCGTATGCACGCGCACTATGTCCAGGGCCGAGAAGAGCCATCGTCCCAGCGCGTCCAGCCCGTCGCCAGCGGTCACGCTGACGGTCAGCGTGGGGAACCGTTGACCAAACTCCGCCTGTAAGGCCGCGCCGGCCTCCTCCGCACCGGGGAGGTCCAGGTGCGTACCGACGACGCGCACTCGCTTCGGCTCGGCCGACCGTGCAACCTCATTGTCAGTATCGGCTGGCAACCGCACGACCGGTTCCAGGCCGATGGTTGTCAACTCCTCCAGCACCAGCTCTAGCGACTCCACCGGGTCGGACGCCAGATCGAGGACGACGAGCAGCACATCGGCCTGCCGCACCAGCGACCGTATCCAGCCGTTGGTGTGGTGCATGTCAATCGGCGGCAGGTCCACCAGCTGGATGTGGACGTTTTCGTAGCGGAGCATCGCCGGCTGCGGTTCCAGCGTGCTATACGGATAGTCGGCAACCCGCGGTTTCGCCCCCGTCAACGCGGCCATGAGGTGCGACTTGCCGGCGTTGGCCAGCCCGACGAGCGCGACTTGCCCCGCGCCCTCCTTGCGGACCGTGTAGGGGTTCCAGCGGCTCCCAGAGCGCGATTGCGTCTCCGCCTGATCCCGGAGCTTGGCCATCCGCGTGCGGAGGTCGGCCCGCAGGTGGTCCGTGCCCTTGTGCTTGGGCATGACCGCCAGCATCCGGCGCAGCGCCTTCTGCTTCTCGGCGATGGTATCGGCCTGGCGATACTCTTCCTCGGCCTCATAGTAGGCCGGCGTCAGATTGGCAGGCATCCTTCAGTCCCCAAACAGCCGGTACCGCTCCATCAAGGCGAGAACCGGCCTGTCAGGATTGTAGCGCCCCTGCCTGTGGCTGCACCACTAGGCCGCGCTAGTGACCTCGGAGTGATTCAAGCTCACGGGCCAACTCGCCGGGTGCGTACCGAAAGTATGGGACTCCGGCAGCGGCCGCTTGCGCCAGGAAATCCCACTTCGGCAGACCCAGTAACTCGGCCGCCTTACCGCCGGAAATTCGCCCGGCCTGGTAGAGGCCAAGCACGGCATAGTAGGTCAGGGCAGCATCCACCGTCTGATCGCCGTCATCCAGAAATCGGCGCAATTCGTCCGGTATCGTCACTTGCATCGGTAGCGTCCTCGCAACTGTCAGCGACTAGCGGTCGTCAGCGGTCGCACCGACCACACCTGGTCGGCCGTCAGCGGCGCAAGAGCCGAGGCCGGTACCACGATCACCTTTACGGTCTCGCCAACGGCATTGAAGACATCAAGCGCCACGTCGCCGCGGCGCAGTCCCTCGGTTGGCAGGTCGTAAGCCAGTGCCACTTCACGATACAGGTCAAAGATCATTGTTCCCTGTGGGAGATTGGGCATGGAGGATACGCAACGTCGCCATCAAGAGCCGCTGCGTGCTCTCAAGCCTCTCGATCTCAATGACGAGTAAGGCTTCTTCGTCTTCCGATTCCCGTATTGTCTTCTGGAACCGCTGATAGTCTTCATGTTCTTGGAGCTTCAGGGCCAGCGCCGCCTGTCTTGTCTGTTCGTTCGTGTAGCGCGCTCTTCCCTTGGCATCTGTGGCAGTGACAACGCTCGCTCTGGTCCTAGCCTGGATCACTACGACCCTATCTTCGAGTTCGCGTCTTTCCTGCCTCAACTCGACACGCTTACGTTTCAGGTCCGCTATGCGTTCGATGAGACCTTGAATCGCCGCTTTCTCTTCGGCAACCATCGCCTTACTCTCCATACTAACCAAATGGCCAGCTTACAACCGCCTGGCCCTAAAGAGCAAGCCGCTACCGGCAGAAAGTGTGCGCGGCCGGCTACCTCTCCGCGAGGGCCGCAACACCGGGCAGCATCCGCCCGCTCAAGAACTCCAGCGAAGCGCCCCCGCCGGTCGAGACGTGCGTAATCCGGTCGCTCAACCCCGCTTGCTCGATGGCTGCAATCGAATCGCCACCGCCCACTATCGTCGTGCCGGGGCAGTGGCCGACGGCGGCGGCCAGCGCACGGGTACCGGCGGAGAACGGCTCGATCTCGAACAGTCCCAGCGGGCCGTTCCAGATGACGGTGTGCGCCGACTCCACCGCTTGGACGTAGTGTTGGACCGTCTGCGGTCCGATGTCCAGGATCATGCCGTTGGCCGGTGTCTGGTCCACGGCAAACACTTGATGCGGCACGTCGTCCGCCGCCTCTGGCGCCACTACCACGTCGGTCGGCAGCAGCAGCTCGCAGTCGCTTTGCCCGGCTCGCTCCAATAGCTCGGCGGCGAGCGCAACCTTGTCCGGTTCGTGCCGCGAGCGACCGATCTCGTAGCCTTGGGCGCGGAGAAACGTATTGGCCACGCCACCGCCGATCAGCAGCTCGTCCGCGCGTGTCAGCAGGTGATCAATGACCTCGATCTTATCCGAGACTTTGACGCCGCCGATGATCGCCGCGAACGGCCGCTCCGGCTGCTCTAGGGCGCTGCCCAACACCGCCAACTCGCGCTCCAGCAGGAGGCCGGCGACGGCCGGCAGCACGTGAGCAATCCCCTCCGTCGAGGCATGGGCGCGGTGCGCTGCGCCAAAGGCGTCGTTGACGTAGAGGTCGCCTAGCTCGGCAAGCGCACGCGCAAAGGCCGGATCGTTGCGCTCCTCTGCGGCATGGAAGCGCACGTTCTCCAGCAGCGCCACCTCGCCCGGCCGCAAGCCGGCCGCGACCGCCTCCGCTTCCGGACCGATGCAGGCAGTGCTGGTTGCGACCGAAGTGCCCAGTAGCTCGCTCAGGCGCTCCGCCACCGGGGCCAATCGCAGCGCCGCGACGACGGTGCCCTTGGGCCGGCCGAGGTGGGACAGCAGCACCACCCGCGCCCCGGCATCCCGCAGTGCGTTGATCGTCGGCAGCGCGGCGCGAATGCGCGTGTCGTCCGTGATCCCCGTGCCGTCGAGCGGCACGTTGAAGTCCACGCGCACCAGCACGCGCTTGCCGGCTACCGCCACGTCGCGGATCGTTTGCTTGTTCACTGCGCGTCTCCGATGGCCAATCTTCCTATTGCCATACGCCGCCGGGAAGCGCAGGCCGGCATCCTTACGCCGCCGCCACGCGAGTGGCAATCAGGTTCGTCACGTCGGCAACCCGGCACGCATAGCCCCACTCGTTGTCGTACCAGGCCGCGACCTTCACCAGATCGTCACCCATCACCATCGTCAGTTGCGAATCCACGATGGACGAGTGCGTGTTGCCCTTCAGGTCCATCGAAACGAGCGGTGCGTCGGTCACATCGAGCACGCCTTCCATCCGGCCGGCCGCCGCCGCCCGCAGCGCGTCGTTCACCTCATCCGTCGCCGTCGCCCGCTCCACCGTCGCGATGAACTCGACGATGCTCACCGTCGGCGTCGGCACCCGGTAGGCCAGCCCGTCCACGATCCCCTTCACCTCCGGCAGCACCAGCGCCACGGCCCGCGCTGCGCCGGTGCTCGTCGGGATGATGTTCATGGCGCCAGCGCGTAGCTCGCGGTCCGCCGCCCCTTTCGGCCCCGCCACGTCGAGTACCTGCTGCGAATTGGTGTAGGCATGGATCGTCGTCATCACGCCCTTGCTGATCCCGAAGTTGTCCCAGAGTACCTTCACCACCGGCGCCAGCCCGTTCGTCGTGCAGGACGCATTCGAGATGATCCGGTGCTGTTCAGGGTCGTACTGCTCATCGTTCACGCCCAGCACCACCGTAATGTCCTCGTCCGTCGCCGGAGCCGAGATCAGCACCCGCCCGGCGCCCGCCGTCAGGTGCTTTGCCGCCATCTCCCGTGCCGTCCCCACCCCGGTCGCCTCGATAACCAGATCAATGTCCAGCGCACCCCACGGCAGGTCGGTCCACTCGCGCTCCGAGAAGACCTGTATCTCCCGCCCGTTCACGACCAGGCCCGCGTCGGTCGCTTCAATCGTGCCGTCGAACGTGCCGTAGTTGCTGTCGTACTTCAGCAAGTGCGCGTTGGTGTCGCTGTCGAAGAGATCGTTGATGGCGACAACGTCCAGGTCAGGATGCCGTTCGCCCAGCGCCTTGAATGCCTGCCGACCGATGCGCCCGAAGCCGTTGATCGCAATACGCATCTGCTACTCCTTACGCGACGTGACGCCGCCCGTACTATCCGCCCTGATAGTACCCACCTCCCACTCCTGGGGCAACGGGCCTGCTATCACACACCGCGCCGCTGATGCCGACCCTTCACCCTGAGCAGATCGTCGGAAAGGTTGTCATTCCCACCTCACCCCCGTCATTCCCGCGAAAGCGGGAATCTACTCCCCCTCTCCAAATGTTGGAGAGGGGGCCGGGGGGTAAGGTCCGCCCCGCCCAGGCGGCGGCTCACCACCCGTTGGGGTACCGTTCACCAAACGGATCGCCGGTTGCTATCGTGCCGCCGCCCACGTATAGGATGTGCCATGCCCGGCCAGCTCTTCACCCACTACTTCCTGACCACCGGCATCAAGGCCACCGCCGAGTGGCGGTCGGTGGACGCAGCAGTGGCCGCCTTTCGCAGCGCCGCCGCCCCGGCGTATGCGCCCGTCACCGCCGGCCGGCAGCCACCCAACGAGGCCGTCACGGAGCAAGAGTTGATCCGGCCCGTCCTGGAGGCCCTGGGCTGGGCCGACTATCTCCCGCAGCAAGGCGCCAACCGCAACGAAGATATCCCGGATTACCTCCTCTTCACCGATGGCGCGGCCAAGGAGCGCGCCGCCGGCAGGTCCCGCGCTGAGGATCGGTACCAAGATGCTGCGGTCGTCGAGGAGAGCAAACGCTTTGGGCTGGCCCTCGACGCCCGCGACGAGGACGCCGGCGGCCAAGCCAGGACCCCGCACGGTCAGATTCTGCGCTACCTGGCGACCGCCGACATCGCCTCCGAGAGCGCCATCCGCTGGGGCATCCTGACCAACGGCCGCACCTGGCGGCTCTACGACTACCGTGCCCGACCACGCGCCACCGGCTACTACGAAGCCGACCTAGCCACAATCCTCCAGCCGGAGCGGGAAACCGACCTGCGGACCTTTTTCCTGCTGTTCCGGCGCGCCTCGTTCATCCGCCAAGCCGGCGCGACCACCACGTTCCTGGAAGACGCCCTCGCCGAGGGGCGCCGCTACGAGGAGCGAGTCGCCCAGGACCTGTCCGGCGTGGTGTTCGAGCGCGTCTTCCCCGACCTCGTCCGGGCACTGGCCGCCTCCGCCGGGGCGGAGGCAAGCCTGGAGCCGGTGCGCCATGCTGCCCTGATCTGCCTCTACCGCCTGCTTTTCGTCCTCTACGCCGAGGACCGCGGCCTGCTCCCCGTCAACGACGCGCGGTATGCCGACTACGGCCTGCGAAAACCGGTCCGCGAGCACATTGCCGACCGTATGCAGCAAAGCGCCCTCTTCTCGACCAGAGCCGCCGGCTACTACAACCACCTGCTGACACTGTGGCGATTGATTGACGAGGGCGACGAGTCCATCGGCCTGCCACCCTACAACGGTGGGCTGTTCGCCACGGACGCCGCGCCGCTGCTAGAGCAGGTCCGCCTGCCGGACGCGCAGTTGGCCCCGATCATCTACGACCTGAGCCACACCGAGACGGACGGTCACCGCCGATTCATCAACTACCGCGATATGTCCGTCCAACAGCTCGGCTC
This sequence comes from Chloroflexota bacterium, assembly GCA_022826725.1. GTDB lineage: Bacteria > Chloroflexota > UBA11872 > UBA12225 > JAJDUF01 > JAJDUF01. The sequence continues at coordinate 160,301 of JAJDUF010000011.1, read as the reverse complement.
CATCTACGAGCGCCTCTTGGAGCGCGAGCCGCTCCGCAACGACGACGGCAGCATCACCGTCCGGCCCAATCCCTACGCCCGCAAGGACAGCGGCAGCTTCTACACGCCCCAGGAGTTGGTTGACCTCATCGTGGAGCGCACCCTAGGGCCGCTGGTGGAGGAGCGCAAGCAGGCGTTCGAAGAAAAGGCGGCCGTACTCAAGAGCGACCGCCGGCCCCAAGCCGAACGGACCGCCGAGCTACGTCAACTCGACCCGGCCGCGGCGGTCCTCGATCTGAAAATCCTCGACCCGGCGATGGGCAGCGGTCACTTCCTCGTCACCGCCGTGGACTACCTCTCGGACTACATCGCCGACCTGATCGAGGACGTGCCGGCAGACCTGACCTGGCTGCCCGACCCGTATACCTCGCCGCTGGTCGAGCGCGTTGATTTAATCCGGCGGGACATCCTCCGCCGCGCCGAGGCAGCCGATTGGGTGCTGGACACGTCCTTGCTCACCGACCAGGCCATCATCCGGCGCATGGTGCTCAAACGCTGCATCTACGGCGTGGACAAAAATCCCCTGGCCGTAGAGCTGGCGAAAGTGTCGCTGTGGCTGCACAGCTTCACCGTCGGCGTTCCGCTCTCCTTCCTGGACCACCACCTGCGCTGCGGCGACTCCCTGCTCGGCCTGACGGTGTGGGAAGCTATCGGCGAGCTGAACCGCCTGGGCGGCGTGTTCGCCGGCTCGGCCATCGCCGGCGCCGAATCCGCCACCAAGACGATGCAAGAGATCGAGGCGCTATCCGACGCCGATATTGCCGAGGTGCGGGAATCGGCCATCTTGTTCCGCGGCGTCGAGGACACGACCGAGGACCTGCGCGGCCTGCTCGACTTCCTGTCCGGCCTCTCCTGGCAGACCGCCGGCATGAAGAAAAAGGAACAGGCCACCTATGAAGCCCCCCTCGGCGACGCCCTCTCCACCACCACCGACGCCTTCACCCTCCTCGCCCACGGCCCGGACGATGCGGCGGCGGCTGTTCCCCCCTCTCCCCGCGGGAGAGGGGCCGGGGGTGAGGGCCACTCCTCCCCAGCATTCGCCCGCCTCTGGCACGCCGCCAACTCCATCGCCGACCGCGAGCACTTCCTCCACTGGGAGGTCGCCTTCCCCGGCGTCTGGCACGGCTGGCAAAACACCCGGCCGCAGGGCGGCTTTGATGCCGTGATCGGCAATCCGCCCTGGGACCGCATCAAGCTCCAGGAAGTCGAGTGGTTTGCGACGCGCTCGCTGGCGCTGGCGCGGGCGCCGACCGCCGCGGCCCGGCGCCGCGGGATCGCGCAGCTCCGCAAGCAGGGCAGCCCCCTCGCCGCCGCGTTCGATGCCGCCAAAGAGCGCGCCGACACCCTCGGCAAGCTGGTGCGCGGCTCCGGCCACTACCCCTTGCTCGGCGGCGGCGACATCAATCTCTATTCCCTGTTCGTCGAGCGCGCCATGACCCTCATCAAACCCGCTGGCATCGTCGGCCTGCTCACGCCCTCCGGCATCTACGCCGACAAGACCGCCGCCCGCTTCTTCAAGACCGTTTCGACCAACGGCCGCGTGTCCGGCCTGTTCGATTTCTAGAACCGCCGCCTCGGGACCGACCTGCCACCCTTCTTCCCCGACGTGGACGGGCGCTTCAAGTTCGTTGCCCTCATCTTTGGCGGCGAGCAGCGGCAATTCGACCGGACCGACTGCGCCTTCTTCCTCCCCGACACCGCCACCATCAACGATCTCGCACGCTGCTTCCCGCTCGCCCCGGCCGATTTTACCCGCGTCAACCCCAACACCGGCACCGCGCCCGTCTTCCGCACTCGCCGCGATGCCGAGATCACCCGCGGCATCTACGAGCGCCATCCCGTCCTCGTAGACCACTCCACCGGCGAGGAGCGCCGCACCTGGCCCGTCCGCTACCACACCATGTTCCACATGACCAACGACTCCCATCTCTTCCGCACCGCGGCCCAGCTTGAAGCCGACGGTTTCTACCCCGTCCAGGGCAATCGGTGGAAGCGCGGAGATGAGCTATACCTGCCCCTGTACGAGGGCAAGATGGTCCAGGCGTTCGATCATCGGGCCGCGAGCGTCGTGGTCAATCCGGAGAACCTACACCGCCCCGGCCAGCCGGCACCGGCCACACTGGAGCAGCACCAGAATCCCGCTTGGTTGCCGGTGACTCGTTATTTTGTTGATCACACTCATATCAGCAAGAGTAGTCCCGGTGAATTCATTCTCACCTACAAACGCATTGCGGCCCCAACCAATGTTCGCACTATGATCGCGGCAGTCGGGCCTCGTGCCGCCTATGAATTCAACGCCAACAATATCCTGCTTCCGCCCGAAACTGACCCCGCGATACATTGCTGCCTGATAGCCAACCTGAACAGCATCCCATTCGACTACGTTGTACGGCAGAAAGTCCAAGGAACGACCTTGAACTGGTTCATTGTCGAGCAACTCCCCATCATCGCCCCCGCCGACTACAACCGGCCGTTCGGCAACACCACCGCCCGCGAGCTGGTCCGCGACCACGTGTTGCGCCTCACCTACACCGCCCACGACCTGGCGCCGTTCGCCCGCGACCTCGGCTACACCGGCCCGCCCTTCACCTGGGACGACGAGCAGCGCCGCCACCTCCGCGCCCGCCTCGACGCCCTCTACTTCCACCTCTACGGCCTCAGCATAAGGATGCGACAGTATGCCTTCGGCGATTGAGTGGACGGACGAGACCTGGAACCCGGTCACCGGCTGTACCCGTGTGTCCCCCGGCTGCGACCATTGCTACATGTTCGCACTCTATCCGCGCCTGAAGGCGATGGCGGTCCCGGGGTATGAGGCGGTACCAAGCGAAATCCGGCTCCTGCCTGAGCGTCTGCGTATACCCCTGACATGGAAGAAGCCCCGGCGCGTGTTCGTCAACAGCATGTCGGATGTATTTCATCCGCGTGTGCCATTCGACTTCATCTATCAAATGTTCTCGGTGATGGATGAGGCCGCGGAACAACGCGGTCACGTTTTTCAAGTCCTGACCAAGCGGCCGGGGAGAGCCGTTGCCTGGTGGGAGCAGTACAAGCACCACTTCCCGCAAGGGTGGTCGCCCAACATCTGGATCGGGACATCGGTAGAAACGCAGAAATACGCCCCGAGACTGACAGTATTGTCCCGTGTGCCAGCGCCCATCCGTTTCGTCTCCGTCGAGCCGCTGCTCGAACCGGTTGACCTGCGGCCGTGGCTGGATTCCGGCGTGCTGCAATGGGTAATTGTCGGTGGCGAGAGTGGCCCCCGAGCCAGAGCGATGGACCTGGACTGGGCACGACAGGTACGCGATCACTCCGTCCAAGCGGGTGTCGCGTTCTTCCTGAAGCAGCTTGGCGGCGTTCGCAACAAACGCGGCGGTGAAGCTGCGACCATTGACGGTCGGCAGTGGCATCAACTGCCAGTGACGAGGTAGAGGCCAATGAGCGGCCGGGAATTTGGTGGACCCTGGACCAGGGCAAAGCTCGATATTCTCAGGGAATACCTTGAGACCTACACGACCATGCTGAAAAAACAGCGGTTCAACCTGATATACGTGGATGCCTTTGCCGGCGAGGGGTCTTGGAAACCAGGAAAGGAATACGATAGGGACTATGGGGATTTCAGGACTCTGCGCCAAGGATCGCCGCAGATTGCGCTGAAGATACAAGACAAAGCCTTTGACCGATTTCTCTTCATCGAGAGGGATTCCCAGCGTTGCGAATCACTCCAGAGGCTTCGCAGTGAGTTCCCTAATCGCAATATCCGGGTCGTCAATGACGATGCGAATATTGAGTTGCCCCGATTTTGCCGCACGCTGGGGGACTTTGATCGGGCCGTAGTATTTCTCGATCCATTCGCTACCGAGGTCGCCTGGGAGACAGTAGAGGTCATTGCACGGACCAAGAAGATTGATTGTTGGATTCTGTTCCCTCTGATGGCGATTAACCGCATGATGCCAAGAGGAAAAGAGCCGATACTGGCCCTCTCCGAGCGTCTTGATCGGGTCTTCGGAGGCCAGGAGCACTGGCAATCGCTGTATGGCCCGCCTCTTCAACCTTCACTCCTCGACCCAGAACCAAGCCAAGAGCGACACGGCGGGAGCAAAGAAATCGCGGATTGCTATAGGAGACGCCTCGAATCTGTCTTTGAAAGAGTCGCACCTACGAGCAGAACACTCACGAACTCACAAAACGCTCCGCTTTTCGAGTTGTTCTTTGCGGCGAGCAATCCCAAGGGAGCAAGCCGTGCAATACCAATTGCCAACCATATCCTCCTAAAGAAGTGGTAGCCGGACGCATTATCCTGGGGAAACAGAACAGCGCGGGGATGAACTGGCCTCTCACCCGCTGAACGGGATCGGGGGACCCCAGACAATCCGCGCCGTCAGGCCGCGGTTACCTCGACTGCCAGGTTGCGCCCAACGGCCCGGAGCGCCTTCTGGACCTGGCTGATGGAGGAGTGCTGGTCCGGGTTGGTCAGCTTTCGCACCGCCGCTGCGCTGATGCCCAGCCTCCGGGCAAGCTCCACTTCCGTGATGCGCTGCGCGCGCATGGCCGAGTAGAGCGCGAGCTTGGCGGCAACAATAGTAGGTACCGCAACGAGCTGTTGCCCGGCGACGGCCGCGCTGGGAGCCGGGATCTCCCATTGCTCATGGACGTATCCGGCCAGGGCCGTAGCGAGGGCGTCTTCCGCCATTGCCAGAGCCTCGGACCGGTCCCTTCCGCCGGTGATAGCCTCGGGAACGTCGGGGAACGTAGCCAACAGGCCGCCTGCTTCATCAGGGGTAAGCTTGCACGGGTAGGTATAGATCATGGCTCAGAACTCCCTACGGTCAATACCCAGCCCTCGCCGGCACAGCGCCGATGCCCGCACTCTGTCACTCCTGCCTAGGATTGTAGCGTCCGTAGCGAACGTGGTAACGTGTATCCGAGCAACTGCTCCCAGCCAGGCTCCCCCGCATAAGGAAAAACACCGATGACCGAGCTTCTCCAGCAAGCCTTTGAGCAAGCCGCCAAGCTGCCCCAAACGCAGCAGGATACCTTTGCGCGGTTTCTGCTCGCCGAGTTGGATGCGGAGCAGCGCTGGGCCGAACTGCTCAACCGTCCCGAGTCGGAGGACTTGCTAGAGCAGCTGGCTGACGAGGCCGTGGCGGCGCACCGCGCGGGGCGGACGCAGCCGCTGGACCCGGAAGCACTGTAGGCGTGCGTTTCTACACACATGTGGAGCGAGAGCCGGGTGGCTCAGAGGGCCGTGAATGACCGTTGAGGGACACGTATACTGGAAGAAGGCTTACGTATACGTAAGATCGGAGCGATGAGTAGCAATGAAGAAAAAGCTCACGATCACCGTGGATGCCGAGGTACTCCCTCACGCCAAGCGATATGCCCGCTCTCGCGGTGTGTCGCTCTCGTCCCTCGTTGAACAAGCGCTCAGAGAGCTGGCTGGGGAGCAGCCCCCCTCCTTCGCCACGCGGTGGCGAGGTCAGTTCCAGGCGGCGCGCCGTGACGACCTACGTTACGACCTACTGGCGCGGAAGTACCTCTGATGCTGCTCGACACCGACATGCTCATTGATGTGGCGCTCGACCGGCACCCCCACGCCGATCCGGCCGCCGAGCTACTTGATCGGATCGAGCACGGTCCAACGCAAGCGTTCATCGCTTGGCACACCGTGTCGAACTTCTATTACCTCGTGGCACCAGCGCGCGGCGGATTGAGCGCCCGCGATTTCATCGTCGAGCTAACGCGATTTGTGGGGGTGGCGGAGACGAGTACGGAAGCAGTCCGCTTTGCCGCCGCACTGCCCATGTCCGATTTCGAGGACGCGCTGCAAGTTGCCGCCGCCCGTGCGTGCGGAGCCGAACACATCGTCACCAGAAACGTCAAGGACTACACTCGCTCACCAATCCCTGCGATCACTCCTCGAGAGGCATTGCAGACGCTAATATGACGAGCATCAGTCCAGGTGGATCGCCTGTAGTCGCAATCGTAACCCGCCACGTGGGCGAATCTGGGTTGACCAGCCGCAGCCGCTCTCAAGCATGACCCTCGGACCTCTGGCAGCGAAGGGGCCGGCCATGTCCCTCCCATCACCTCAGCCGCCGTTGCAGTAAACTATGATGCTCCGTTCCGAACGGATCACAAGCTAACAAGGGAGATCACACCATGCTCGACGTGTTGTTGCGTGGTGGCCGGGTGGTGGATGGCAGCGGGGCGCCCTGGGTGCCCGGCGACGTGGCTATCCAAGACGACCGGATTGTCGCCGTGGGCAACCTGCCCGGCGCTACCGCCCGACGGATTATTGACGTGGCGGGGCAGGTCATCGCCCCCGGCTTCATTGACTGCCACACGCACAGCGACTGGAGCATCCTGGTCAACCGCGCCTGCGACAGCACCATCCGGCTGGGCGTGACCACCGAAATCCTCGGCAACTGCGGCTTCAGCCACGCCCCGCTCACGCCCCACAACCGCGAGCGCATCAGCACCGATCTCGCCAACTCCGCGCCGGGCGCCTCCGTCACCTGGACCACGTTCGGCGAGTACCTCGACACTCTCGAGTCCGGCGGCTTGGGCGGCAACGTCTCCGTCCTCGTCGGGCACGGGGCCGTCCGCAGCGCCGTGATGGGCTACGACGAAATACCGGCCACCCCCGATGCCATCAACCAGATGGAGCGTCTCGCGGCTCAGGCGCTCGACGAAGGCGCGCTCGGCCTGTCCACCGGCCTGGAGTACGTGCCGGGGCGCGCGGCCTCGGCCGAGGAGCTGACGGCGATGAGCCGCGTCGTCGCCCGCACCGGGCGGGTCCACGCCTGTCACCAGCGCACGCGCAACGAGGAGTTCGAGCAGTCCATCGCCGAGATCATCGGTATCTGCGAGCAAGCCGGCGCGCGCCTCCAGCTATCCCACAACTTCGCGCGCCGCGGCTCGCCGCCGGGCGCCTGGGGGCGCGTGATGGACCAGATTGACGCCGCGCGCCGCCGCGGCCTCGACGTATCCTGCGACACGACCAGCTACGCGACCGGCCTCGGGCTGATGGCAGCCGTCCTGCCGCCCTGGCTATTCGACGAGGGTCCGGCCGTCGCTGCCGCGCGGCTCGCCGTCCCGGCCGTCCGCGAGCGGGTGAAGAACGATTGCAGCCGCTACTGGCTCCTGATCGCCGAGCGCCAGTGGGACAAGCTCTGGCTGGCCCGCACCGCCAACAGCAACCACCTCTTTGGCAAGTCCTTTGTCGAGATCGGCGATCTCCTGCACCAAGACCCGATGGACTCCTACCTGGACATCCTCCACAACGAGGGCGCGGCCATCAACGATGCCATCCTCGTCGGCGTGGAGAACAGCGAGCCTCACTTACACGAGATGATGACCCATCCCCTCTATGCGTTCGAGGCCGACTCCTGGACCGCCAGCGCCACCGGACCGCTCGCGCCCCTCGTCAACCACCCTGCCAACTTCGGCTGGACGGCGCGTATTCTCGGCGACTACGTCCGCGAGCGCCGCTGGATGCCCCTGGAATCAGCCGTCCACAAGATGACCGCCGTCCCCGCGACCAAGTTCGGCTTCACCGACCGCGGCCTGCTACGCCCCGGCCTCGCCGCCGACGTCGTCGTGTTCGACCCGGCCACCATCCAGGACAACGGCACCCTCACTCAGCCCGCGCAGTATCCGTCCGGTATCTCCCACGTGTTCGTCAACGGCGCTCTCACCGTCGAGCAGGGCGCGCATACCGGCGCACGCAGCGGCCAAGTGTTGCGCCCCTCCTAGGTAGGCGCAGCGCCCTACGTCACGCGCCGCACGCGCTGCGGCCGCGCCCCGGGAACCCGCTCGATCAGACCGCGCGCCTCCAGGTCGAGCTTGACCGTGACGACATACCAGCTTATCGAGGCGTTGGCAAACAACTCGGCCGGCAAGTGCGGCTCCACTGCCTCCCCGAGATCCATGAATCGCACACCGTCTCCGGTCGCCGGCACTACCGCCAGCAGCGCAGCCTTCATCGCCTCGTACTTTGCGACGTCTATCTTCGTACCCTGCTTACCCGCCTCCGGGTGGATCGTCTGAAACTTCCCCGCTGCATCTCCCATACCCACTCACCTCCTACCCGGCTCTCGCCTCGTCATTGCAGCGCGAGCCACAGTCCAGCCTCCTGTCCCATCATCCCCACGCACTTGGGAGTCCCCGTCCCCCCGCAGTGCGGGGGGACCATAGGGGGGCCAGCCCTACTCCCCTCTCCAAATGTTGGAGAGGGGGCCGGGTGATGGGCCAAAGGCGCACCACACCTGGCACTATCCGTGCGGCTTTGGCCCATCAGTGGGTGAGGCCTACTTCGCACCCCGCTGACCACTAACCACTGACCACTGACGCGGCCGTTGTCTTTCCCCCACCCCCGCCAATGTGTACCCACTGACGGGGATGTGGCAGCTGCAAGTCCCTCCTGGAGCACCGGGCACCGCCCGGCAGGGAAACCCACTCGCATCATCATGCTAGTCAACGACGGTGGCACCGCCACCCAGCCGAGGGCACCGGGTCATGAGCGACCCCACGCCGCCCTGTGCGCGGCGCGGCATGGCCGCCTGAGTGCCGCTTCTACGGCACCGGGTGCTGACATACCCCGCGCTACTTCAGCGCGGGCGCCGGGTCAGTACTGTCAGAGTGCCGCTAGGGCACCGGGTCATGGCCGGCCCCTCGCCACTACGGCGGGAGCGCCTTGCCGTGACCGTCTGAGTGCCGCCCTGCTGGCACCGGGTGCTGACGCAGTGCCGGCCACTACGGCCACCGCACCACGTCATCACCGTCCGAGTGCCGCACCCATCGCCACCGTTGCCTTGCCGGCCGGCCCACACCGGCTGCGCCAGGAAGGCTTGCCCCGCACTCCTGCCAATCCCCGCACCCTAAACCACTCACTAGCCCCCCAGATCACCACTCACGCGGGCTATTCCCAAGTCTCTCCGTCCCCCTGCACCGCGGGGGAAATTCAGGGGGGCCAAACACAACCCAGCGCAAGCAGAAAGCCACCCCTCTCCACAATGTGGAGAGGGGCCGGGGGTAAGGCCATACCCTCCCCCTCCACCCACCAAGTGCATCCTGCCATCCAAGTACCGCCCTATCCGCGGTCTTGCTCCACCGCGTGTACGGGCTTCTCACGCCGACACCACCCCCGCGCCCCGCCGCGGCCACCCGCCGAAACCTATCTTTGCCAGCCGCTTCCCCCCTCCCCACCATGGTGGAGAGGGGCCGGGGGTGAGGTCCGCCCTGCCCCCGCCGTCCCTACATGCCGATAGCGGCGCGGGCGCGCGCCGGCTGCTCAAGTGCCTCGAACGGCATCACCTGTGCTTGGCCCGTTTCAGCCGCGCGGAAGATGGCCTCGGTCATCTCCATATACTTCAGGCCGTCCCAGAAGCTCGGCGATCCCCACTGCCCGGCGCGAATTGCCTCGATCCAGTCCGCCTCGGCCGTCCACTCGCGCGTCTCGGATTGGTCAATCGGGATCGTGCTCCAGTCGGTCTCGTCGCCACGCATCCCGGAGAGGTGGTCTGCGCCGAAGTTGTACCGCAGGGCGCCGTCGGCGCCGTAGATTTCGACGCTGTTGCGGTCGGCCCCGCCTCGTGCAACGCCGCTGAACAGGAACGTCACCACGCCGCCGTTCTCCAGCTCGGCCACGACTGTGAGTGCATCCGGCCTATCCACGACGCTACGGCCCTCGCCGGCCGCCGCCGGCCGCTCCGGGATGGCAGTCAACGTCTGGGCCGTTACCCGCTTGGCGTAGCCGAGCCAGCGGTGGAGCACCTCGGAGAGCATCCCGACTTCCAGCGTATTGAAGCCGGAGATGTGGCCGATCTGCCGCCAGTGGATGGGCGTATCCGGGTCGAGATAGTTGTCGCTGTAGGAGCGCATGATCACGTTGTAGACCGGACCGACGTAGCCTTGGCGCAGCAACCGGCGAATCGTCGTGTCTCCCTCCATATAGTGCGGTGGCGGACAGAGCATCGTCGTGCAACCGGAGGCCAGTGCGCGCTCGTACATAACTTTCGCGTCCTGGTAGTCCATCGCCATGCGCGCCTGGCAGAACACATGCTTGCCGGCATCGAGCGCGGCGACCGTAATCTCCCGGTGCAAATACGGCTGGGTGCCGATCACGATAGCGTCGGTGTCGTCGGCCGCCACCAGATCCTGCCAACTCCCGTAGGTCGTCGGAATACCGAACTCGGCGGCCGCCCGCTGCGTGCTCTCCGGCGTACTGTTGGCCACCGACACCAGCTCGACGCGGGCGATCTTGCTCAGACCGGGGTAGTGGCGTTGCCGTACAATCCCCCCGGCGCCGACAATCCCTACGCGGACGGTGCCATCTGCCATGCCCATATGCCTCGCTCCTCTCACTCGTCGGATACTCACGGGTTAGTCAGCCGATTATAACGCTCCGCCTTCCGCCGGTGGCACGGTGCGCGGCACAGCTCCGCGAGTGTGCGGGGGGGGAGACGACCGGGCATCCGGCTGACTGGGGGACCGGACGCCCGGCACTATAAAGGAGGATGGGCGTCAATCGGGAGTCCGACTGACGAGGCACTCCCTGCTCTATGGTGGCCATGTGACGGCGCGGCTGCGGCACGGTGACAATCGCGTGACAGTCGACCGGCGCTGCTGCCTGCGTGCTGGCGCCAGTGCTTCCACCGGAGCAACGTGGGCCGAACTGTACACTACCGCCTGTGATTTACCTCTTCCTGCATATCCTGGGCAACACGGCATTCCTCCTGTCCGTCCGCCTCGCCCGCCAGCGCCAACGGCAGTACCTGCTGATCGGCGCTACCAACTACGCCACCGCGTGCGTGATCGCGACGATAGTGCTGGTGCAGTCTGGCGTAGTGCCGACCTGGCCGGCACTCGCGTTCGGCGCCATCCAGGGCTTCCAGTACCAGACGATGTTCCTGCTGCTCTTCGTGATGTTGAGCCGCAGCGGCGTAGCCGTCGTGGTATCGCTACTTCGCCTGTCGGTCGCCATCCCAACGATAGCGTCCATCGTGATCTGGCAAGAATATCCCAATGTCTGGCAGACGCTGGGTTTGATCCTGGCCGCCATAGCCGTGCCCTTGCTCGGCAGCGCGCGCCGGCCACGCGAGGCCGGTGTAGGCTCGGAGCCACGCGACTCGGAAGACACGCCGCGGCACCCGCTCGTCAGGCGCGCCGGGACGGTCGGGTTTCTTGCCCTCGTGCTGCTGCTCGGCGGTATGGGACTGCTCGCCGCCAAGTCCTTCGCGGAGCTACGTCAAGAGGAGCAGCGGCCGGCCTACAACTTCGGCACGTTTGCGACCGCGACGGCGCTCTCCGCACTCAGCTGGCCGCTGCGGCACCGCTTCACTAAGCCTCTGAGCCAAAGCGGCCGATACCAGAGCCAAGCGCCGCACGCCGCCACGTCTGCCCTCGCGCTCGGCATGGCCATCGGCATCACGAACATCGCCCAGATCGAACTGCTCTTGCGGGCACTCGTCCAGGTCAGCGGCACCATCGCGTTCCCACTCACGGGCGCAGCCACGCAGATACTCACCGCGTGCGCCGGGTGGCTGATCTGGAAGGAACCGCTGCATGGCCGCGCGGCCGTCGGCGTCGCCTGCGGCCTCCTCGCCGCCACGCTCATGAACCTGTCGTAACTGCCGCGTAGCTATTGCCGCCGGCCGTTACACGTCGCCCTACGAATCGTCCAAGGCGCGCCGGCCGAACGTACTCAGCCACCGCGCCCAGCCCTGCGCCTGCGCTACCGGCCCGATCACGCCACGCTGCATACCGCGGTGAGCTGCGTCCTCAGCTGCCTCTGCCTTGAGCCGCACAACGTGGGCACCGTCCACCGCCTTGTTGCCCCAGCGATGGACGACAAAAGCGAGGCCGCCGATGATAACGGCCACGACGAGCGAGCCGATCAGCGCCATCAGCGCCAAGACGATGACCGCGATTTCATACGCGACGCGCAGGACTTCCATGACCCGTTCTCCTGTCCTACGCCTCGGCCTGCTCGCTCGGCGGAGGGGCCACAATGGCCTCGTAACGCTGTAAGACTTCGCGCTCGGCCGTGGCACGGGCAGCCTCCGCCTCGCGCCGCGCGTTGGCGAGATGGGCACGGACCGCCGCCCTCGTCTCCTCGCCATGTCGCGGTGCCAGCAACAGGCCGAGCACTGCGCCAATCAAAGCACCCAGTAACAGGCCGCGCCAGAAGGACCCGCTAACGTACACGATCATCTCCCCGGTGCCGCCCGCCCCGACCAATGGTGGTCAGCGCCCGCACGAGCGTTAGAAAGCCGTTCGCCAGCCCCGCCGCCCGCGCCAGCGGCCCGATTACCAGCTCACCGACCAGCGACGTCGTCTCCCGCACCGTATTGGAGGTGTGTGTCAGCGAGCCGAGGACGGGACTGACTTCCTCTCGCAACGCCTTCACCATGCCCCACAGCTTAAGGACGAGCACGATTAGAGCGATGTTCGCTGCCAACGCAGCGAGCGCGACCAGAATGACGACCACGTCGCGGATGGCTTCTAATACTCCCACCTTTGCTCCTCCCGGACTTCGCGCCGGTACATCCTGAAACGATACCAGTTTGCCGCCCCACGTTGAGCCGTCCCGAGATCGTTTAGTGTACGCCGTGCCTACCGCTCCGGTCCTCGCGGGGACACAGCGGGTAGCGCGGACCTGGCCCGCGTTACTCCTAGCGACAACGGGCATGTCCGGCATTAGCGACTGAACAGGAAGTGCAGCACGTCGCCATCGTTGACACCGTAGGTGCGCCCTTCCTGTCGGAGTAGCCCCTGCCGGCGGGCCGCGGCCATATCACCCGCTGCGGCCAGTGCCTCGAAAGAGATCACTTCCGCTCGAATAAAGCCCCGCTCCATGTCGGTATGCACGAGTCCCGCTGCTTGCGGCGCGAGCGTACCGGTAGGCACGCTCCAGGCCCGCACCTCGTCGTCGCCGATAGTGAAGAAGGTACTCAAGCCACAGACCTGATAACTGGCCCGGATCACGCGCCCGGCAGCAAGCTCACTGAGGCCCAGGTCTTCCATGAAGGGCTGCCGGTCAGGCTCGGCCAGGGCCGCCAGCTCCAGCTCCATTTGCGCGCAGAGCGCCAAGCCGGCAGTGCCGGGTCCGGCAACGCGCCGGGCAAACTCCGCTTCGAGGCCGGCACGCTCTCCCAACTGCTGCTCGCCGATGTTCAGAACATAGAGCAGCGGTTTGGCGCTGAGAAACCGGAATCCACGCAACCGGCGCCAACTCTCGTCATCCAGGTCCAGCATCCGCAGCGGAACTTCGGCTTCGAGCTGCGTCTGAAGCTGCAACAGCGTGCCCTGCTCTTGCATCAGGCTGCGGCGCTCGTCGCGCGTCGCACGACCCAGGTCTGCCTTGAGCCGCCCGAGTCGGCGCTCCACCAGCGGCAAGTCGGCGAGCACCAGCTCAAGCTGAAGATCGGCGACGTTGGCCAGCGGGCCGGCGAGGCTATCGGCCACCGGCTGCGGAGCATCCGACTGGTCATCGAACGCCCGTACCACCGCCACCAGCGCGTCAACGGTGCGGAGGCTGCCAATCCAGGCGGCCTCGGCGCTCTGGTCACGCTGACCGAGGCTGGCATAGGGAAAGTCCACATACTCCACCTCGGCGTAGACGCGCTTGCGGTCGGGATACAGCGCGCCGAGGTGGTCGAGCCGCGGGTCCGGCACCTTGACAACGGCAGCGTGCATCGCCGCGCCACCCTTGCCCAAGCGCGTCGGCTGCCGGCCCTCGATGAGTCCCGCGAGAAGCGTGGACTTGCCGCTCTGCGGGAACCCGACGATGCCCAGTTGGAGCATAATGCCTCTCACACCTGGCGAAACCGTGTATAGGCCGAAGTATACCGGCCGGTTCGAGACCATCCGGCAAACCGGTCAGGCGGGCCACGTGGACCGCTCCGGTAGATGGCCGTTGGCGCTGCGGTGTACCGGGTGGTAAGCTGTGATTATCGTACCGGGAGGGCTGCACTGTGGCCCAACGGTATGACTTCTACCCTGGTGGACAAGAATGACACGCGCGAGTCGCTCGTCCGATACCCCCCGCAACCGCGCCGAACCACCCACACCGCCCCCGGCAAAGCCCTCCGAGGTCCCGGTGCAGCGGCCGTGGGTGTCGCTTGCCGGCGAGCGCAAAGCCGGCGATACCGGCCGAAACCTCACGATTACCTGGTCGCGGCTCAACGAGATCGGAGCTAATGACGACCTCCGTGAGATGCTGGAGCATGTGCTGAACCCCGGCTGGGAGGGCGTAGGGCCGGCAGAGGTGGGCGAGGTCATCGCCCAGGCAGCCACGCAAGCCGCCGTGCTGGACTATCTCGACTGGTACTTTGCCGAGCCGACACCACCCGGCCCCGAGGCGCTACCCGCGGTCTACCGGGCACTGGTAGCCGCCGGCACGGCGGTCGTCAAGGCGCCGACCCCGGCCCTGGATGCGCTTGGCCCCGACATCTTGATGCTACTGGAGCAAGTGCTGGGAGACATGCAGCAAGACCATCCGGTGGCGACCGCGGTGCTCCACGCGCACCTACTCCTGGCTACCTGGATGCAGGCTACGCAGCCGGCGCCGGCCGACGGACCGGACGACCTACTCAGTCCGCGTCAGCGGCACGTCCAGCAGCTAGGGCTGGCCGAACGGTCGAACACGGCAGCCACCGGCCCGGAGGAGAGCCGGAGCAATCTGCTCTACGCAGAGGCACGGCGGCTCCTGCGGAAGAATGCCCCCGACGATGCGCTCGACCGCCTGCTCGCCGGCACGCTGGCCGCCCTGCAAGGCGCACCCTTATGGTTTGGCTGGAGTCACGAATTCGCCGGTACGCTGCTAGAGCGGCCCTTGCAAGAGGGACTGGCGTTGGTGGCACTGCTACGCCGAGTGCCCTCCTGCCCCTTCCCCTTGCTCGCCCGGTTTGCCGACGAGCAGCAGCGGTGGCGCGACGTCGTCCTGACGGGTCGCTACGTGGATTTCGAGAGCCTCGTGCAGCCGCACCCGGACCGCCTGATGCGCGGCCCGGCCGTGACCTCGTTCATGCACGGACTGGCGAACGATGGACGCGAATTCGAGCCGGAAGACCTGGCACAAGGCCTCAGCCAGCTAGAGCCGCCGGCCCGCGAGCAAGTCTGGCTGTATCTCTACTTCAATGCCGGGTTTGTCGGCCCCAACCTACTCGGCCAGGGCGGCGCGGCTCTCCAGTTGGCGATGTTGGAGCTGGCCGACGATGACGAATGCTGGTCGCGCGAGATTGCCGAGGCGCTGATGGACGACCTGACCTATCACCCCCCGGCCG
Source organism: Chloroflexota bacterium (assembly GCA_022826725.1). Lineage (GTDB taxonomy): Bacteria > Chloroflexota > UBA11872 > UBA12225 > JAJDUF01 > JAJDUF01. The sequence goes on along the minus strand of JAJDUF010000011.1, from coordinate 144,972 downwards.
CCGGCGGGATGCCCGACGAGGGCGAGGAAGAGCTGGCGGCCGGTGATTCCGCCCAGCGCCAGTCATCCGCCGCCGCCCCCGAGCCAGGCGAGCCGCGCGTCCCCCTCGCCGTCCGGTCACAGGCCGCCACGCTGCTGGCCAAGCGCCTGCTGGATGATCCCTCCCTCGCCGACCTCCTCGCCGACACCATCCGCTACGCCGGCGATACCCCCGTCGGGCGCTGGCTGACCAACCGCGTCGCCGCCCACCCCGTCTCCTAGCCACCAACTCGGCTAACCCAGCAGCCCACTGCATATATCGGCCAAATCCTGCCCAAGTAGCCCGGTTGTAAGAGGTTGGGTGCTTGCGGTATACTTAGCCCTGGACCTGGCCAGCCGCCATACCTAATCCATCGGCCAGTAGTTTAGCGGGCCCATGATAGGCTCGGCGGCAGCATCCACAACCATCCGCGAGGTACAATTGTGAACTCCGAGTCAATCAATAGCCCGTGGTATGACGACTACGGAGAGAGCGAGGACGACGCCAACGTAATTGATTACGACTTGAGTGCCACACCCAATGACTTCAATGTCTCTACCCTCTTCAATTTTGTCGAGTCAGGCGCCATTGTCATACCGGGATTTCAACGCCACTACGTGTGGGATATCAAGAGAGCGTCAAAACTCATCGAATCGCTGATTCTTGGTCTGCCAGTACCTCAGTTGTTCCTGTACGAAGAGGGTAGGAATAGATTTCTCGTGATCGATGGCCAACAACGCCTAATGTCAATCTATTACTTCATAAAGCAGCGATTCCCCCGCAGGGAGTCTCGCGCCGAACTTCGCCGCGTCTTCAATGACAAGGGGTCCATTCCGGCGGGTATTCTTCATGACGACCGCTACTTCACAAACTTCCGCCTTCAGCTCCCAGCCCAACTGCCAACTCAACCTAATCCGTTTTCCGGTCTGAGCTATGAGTCGCTGGGCGACCACAAGTTTCAACTTGACCTACGGCCAATAAGAAATGTTGTAGTCAAGCAGAATTCGCCAGCAGATGATGACTCCTCCATCTACGAGATATTCAGCCGCCTCAACTCTGGAGGTGTCAATCTCAAGCCTCAAGAAATCCGGATCAGCCTTTATCACTCCGAATTCTACGACGAGTTGATTCAAATGAACACAGATCAGCGATGGCGTAGTCTATTGGGAAGTTCCGAACCAGACCTGCACTTTAAGGACGTTGAAATACTTCTCCGGATCTTTGCGATGCTGATCAATGGCCACAACTATTCGCCATCGATGGTGAGGTTTCTCAATCAATTCTCACGCATGAGCAAGACGCATGATTCGCAGAAGAATAGGTATCTCAGACAGCTCTTTGACTCCTTTTTGGATGCGACCGGCAATCTCCCAGACAAGGCATTTGTCAGTAAGAGGACGAATAGGTTTAACATTGCTCTAATCGAAGCGGTGTTTACAGCTGCCTGCCACAAAGCCTTTGAGGAACAACGTTTCTTGAACGGGCACCTAGATAGCGAGGCACTACAGAGGCTAGGAGTCGATAGGAGTTTTGTTGATGCAGCGACCTATGCAACTACACAAACTTCAAATGTTCGAACTAGGCTTCAGCAAGGGAAGCAGTTTATCAAGGCATTGTGAGAAATGGAACTGACCATAGTCGATGGATTATACCGTGACTTTAAGGATATCATGGACAGCCTTGATGAGACAGAGGTATCTCTTCGTTCAATTGCAGGAGATGCCTTCCGGAAGAATCTATTGCTTGCGGCATTCAGCCACTTTGAACAGGAAATCAGGAGCTGCGTTATGAGGATCGTGGAAAAGAACTCTGGCAGTGATCTGGTTACAGAATTTGTTCGAAACAAAGCTGTCGAAAGGCAGTTTCACTCATACTTCGGATGGAGTGGGAATAATGCCAATTCCTTCTTTGGTCTTTTCGGACGGGGTTTCAAGTCACACATGGATAGGCGCGTTAGGGAAGAAGAAGAGTACAGGCAAGCTATACGGGCATTTCTTGAACTCGGCAACGACAGAAACAGACTAGTGCATCAGGATTTTGGCACGTTTTCATTGGAAAAGACGAGCGAGGAGATTTACTCTCATTATAGGCAAGCTCGACTGTTTGTCGATTCGCTCGAGTCTTGCTTTGACGAGTACGTGCAGTCGGAGGTTGGTTCTGCGTCGGTCGGTGTAGCAACACGATGATCGGGTCTCAGGCGCGGCGTCGGGAATAGAAGTAAATGTCATAGCGGAATCCAGTTGGAGCAGTGGATTGCACGGCATCCTTGTTGCAGACCGCTAGGGTGCCGTATACTAACTCTTGCACTCTAGCGAGCCACCACACCGCGGCTCCGGGCCTGTAGCTCAGTTGGGAGAGCATCGCGTTCGCATCGCGGGGGTCGCCGGTTCGAGTCCGGCCAGGTCCACCTAACTGGACAAAATCCAGAACCTTCACCTTGAGGTTCATTCTGGTGTTGTAACGCGGCCCGGCTATGCCCTAATATCGCAATCCTTCGATACAGTCAGGCCCACTGCCAGATCACAGCGATTGCCCCTCCCGATGTACGCGGACTGCGATCCAGAATGCGGATGACTTTGCCGGCTGCGGGGTTAAGGTAATGAATCCATGGTCGGCGGCGTAGAGGGCACACGCATTCTCGAACCGCTTGGGCAGGCCAGGCTACTCACTCTCGAACTGGCTGTCCTCAAAACGCAGGCTGCTGCCGTTCTTAGTGACAATGCACACGGCCATGGACTGCGGTTGCTGCGAGTCGCTTACCGTATCTTGAGAGGATGGGCTCCTGGCAGATTTCCCGACAACATGCCACCCTACATGAAGAACCGGAACTGATAGGGCGTGCGTCTCAGGGTCGGCATGCGCTTGATTACACGGGCTAGCACCTTTGCATAGGCCATGGTGACGGGCAACGTGTCGTATAGTGAGTCGTTGTTCCAGTTCATCTTCGTGAGCCCCAGGATAGAGCGGACAGTCTCGTCCCATGGGCCGTGGCCGGCGTGGCGCACCAACCGAAGCGGGCTGGGTGTGCTCCGAGCACCTTTGAAGAAAGAACCCCGTGTGCTTACGCCCTTCACGTCCCCGTGGGTCCATACTAGTGCCTCTCGCGGTGAAAGGCCTATCGCTGTTCCCCGCGAGACCGGGAAGGCGGCGGCGCTTCCTTGCTTACCTCTCTTGGCTCCATGATGATTGCGGTCGATACGCACACCACGCCATCCCACGTTTTCGACGACCTGTATCAAGTCAACCGACTCGCACAGATGCAGTGCCTCCATGCAGCCGTCAACCTCGTCCCGCTTAAACTCGGTAGTCTTATGTACCACTACACGGCGGGGCGACTTGCCAGCGTGGCGTCGGCGATAGAGATCTATTGACCGAGTCATTACACGGAACATTTCATTCCGTGAGAGGAATGGGTTGTCACGGTAGACATTGAACTCGTGGGCATCGTAGGCAACGAACTCTAGGCCGGAACCACCAGCATCGAACACTTGACTACAGCATGTGATAAATTGCGGCATACCTAGTTCTGTTGAACGCATGGCGTAAGAGATGCCGATGTATGCCGTTTCCGCTTCAGTATCAGCCAACTTCCAGGGAATACCACCTGCCTTAGCGTATAACGCCAGACAGATGCGCCACATGACGCTGGCCTGGCAGTGGTAAGTAAGGGCGCTGTCTTCTCGAACTAGCTGGATTGGCAGTCCGAGGGCAGCTGTCGTAGCCTTCAAGTGGTCGTGGAGATCGAAATCTTCGTCAGAGCTACCAACGTATCCAGTACTCCAGCGTTGAGGTATGTAGATGAAAATGACATCGAATTCGGACCGGTGCGCCTGCAGCAGTTGAATAGCTCTTACTAGACGTTCAGCTAGTACGATGTGAGGTCTCGGTGATCTAGTGAATTCTCCTTCAAGTTCTTGGTGTAGTTCGATGTGGCACTTATGTTGTGCTGCCCTCATATGAAGGCCAAAGACACGTTGGAATCCAGGCCATTCAGGCAGATAGTCCTTGCGTTCCTTTGGAGAGAATTGCGAGTTTATTTTTCTCATAAACCTGTAAAGACATTCACCATCTCCGAAGGGGACAATCGTGGCTATTCTGATTGGGTCTGGCACCAAGCCGGCCGAGTAAGGGCCAAACTTCAGAAGTCCTCGTAGCGGATGGATCGCGTGATCTGACAAGCGGTCATGATGGAATGCCAACTTTGGCTCAGGTAGCCAGATATGCGGGGCAATCTCGCTGCTCATGCTCCAACTCTCCGCGAGAAACACGCTCTATTGGATATGCGGAAGACAGCATCAAGACCGTCACCAATCGCCAGAGCACGAATGTCACTTTCGCCGGAGGCCAGTCGAATGGACCAGAATTCGAGAAGGTCGTTGAGTTGCCTATTGTAACGTCTGACCGTTCGCTTGCGGGCAAAGTCCGCTGCGGCGAACCTGTTGTCAGCGTTGATGCCGTCAAACACGGTTCGCGGTTCGATCAACAGCCATAGTCGGTCATCAGCCCAATCGAGGCGAATGCCTATTCCCTCGCGCCACTTTAACTCTCGATGGCCCGGAACCATTCCGGTAAGTGGTCCCACTATCTTCTTTAACTGCGACCATGCATGTTCTGTCGGATCAACCGGTGCTAGCAGATCTAAACTGCGGCGCCGGGTCGCGCTCAGACTGTGCTGCCGCACAATCGCCTGGGTCAAAGCCTCCCGCAGTAAGCCACGCTCCGTTGAGTCGTATCGCTGCCGGCTCGGATCAAGGGTGTAGATATCGAAATCTACAATATTATAGGGTTCAAGGGCAGCACGAATCTCGGGATCCGATCCAAAAGCCAGCACACCACGGCTCGAGCGAACAGCGATTGCATTGGCCCTCGCCTTCACAACTGCCTCTCGTACTTCTGATGTGCCACCAATCTCACAGACCACACGTCTGCACACACTTGGCACATGATCCAATGGAAGCGCGTTCAGCCGGACAACTGGCCACCCACGCCTGCCACTTAGCCGTGGCGCGCTGCTCCAATGTTGGCGCTCCATTGCAAGGGAATTCAGTGTAGATGTATCCAAGTCGCTGATGAGTCGCACCAGATCACGAAGTGTCTCGTCGAAGTTCTCTACGGGAACTAATCCGACTTCTATCTGTGCGGCTTGGGCCTTAGTCAACAGATTAGCGACCCGCGGTAAAGGCGGATGATCGCCACGATGTAACCAGAACAAGCCGTCGGGAAAGGTGTTGGACGATACCAGTGCATCTTCAAGGGCGTCCATTACAGAGTCATCACGCCCACTATAACCAACTACGATCAGACCAAACCGTTTGCACGATTCGACAAGCAAATGTCTCAGTTGTGCTTCTTGTTGACGTAGTTCATCGGGAGTATTCTTGAGACGCCGTGAACGGAAGTCTCCATGTAATTTCACTTCCACCGGCCACCGTTCGCTGCTAATGGCCTGCGTGGCCATGGCGGGTGCATCAAGAGTAGCGGTAGTCAACGCACCTGTCGTGTCGTAGACTCTAGCGCAAGCGTCGGCGATAAGCGCGTCAAAGTTAGTCGTCCATACGAGTCGTGTGCGATCTGCATGCATGAGAGTTGCGAGTGCCAAGTGCCCATAGGACGGTTTCGCGCCCGATACCTTTGCGTCCAAGTAAGATCTTCTGTCTACTTCAGAAGGATACGCTGCCTCAAAAAGCGCTGCATATTCGGCAGCAGAGCCAACTGAGGGCAATTGACCTAATGAGTCAATATGCGCTTGTAGCCGATCGCGAACGACGGGACTGGATAGGTCCGAGATCGTCTGGAGTGACACTCGCCTCTGACTGGCGAATAGCTGCTGCTTGAAATCCCACACCATGTCCATGGCAGTAGGCACACCGGCGGCAGCAGACGCTCCTGCACCAAGGAGCCACATCAGATTCCGGGCTCGCAAGGCGAAACGTCGCCCGAAGTCGTCAGCGTCAATGTACGGTAAATCGGACGTAGCAATCAATTCGATAGTCCACCTTCAGTATTCCCCGTGGCTGCTCAATGTCGTGGGGAGGAGTCCAGAACTTGCGCCAATCGGTCCCCACGACATGGCGGCTAGCGCCACTAAACTCACACCCGCAATTCAACTCCAGCCGGCAAGCCCCTAGAGTTGGGATTAGAGTAGCCAACAGGTAGTTATTACTATCCTAAATACGGTAACGGACGGGCGGCCGCGCGGTTGCTCAACCACCACACGACAACTGTATCGCCCGCGTAGCGGATGGTGTCGGTGAGGAGGTTGGCCCAGGAGGGGGCGTCCCACGCACGGTGGCCGCCTGCGACTGGCTCACCAAGGTTGGGGCGTTGCCCGAAGAACTGCTCATGTGTAGCGATTGTGGCCTTCGCCTGATTGGCATTGACCGAAGGTTTCTCGGCGCATATGCTTGGGTAGCGCCCGTGACCATATGGGGCAGGGCTGTGCGGAGGCAGCCAGAAATGGCTGTGACCAAGCGTGGGAGGGGAGCACCATGACCGCGGTGCGGCGGCGTCAGCCGGAGACCAAGTCCGGTAACAGCGCCACCACTGGCTACGAGGCCGAATTGTGGCGGATGGCCGACGCCCTGCGCGGCAGCATGGACGCCGCCGAATACAAGCACGTCGTCTTGGGCCTGCTCTTCCTCAAGTACATCTCTGATGCCTTCGAGGAGGCCCACACTCAGCTGGAAGCCGAGCGGGACCAAGGCGCCGACCCCGAGGACCCGGACGAGTATCGCGCCCAAGGCATCTTCTGGGTACCGCCGGAAGCACGCTGGTCACATCTCAAAGCGCAGGCCCGGCAGCCTACTATCGGCCAGTTGGTGGACGACGCCATGGCCGGTATCGAGCGCGACAACTCCGCGCTCAAGGATGTGCTCCCGAAGGATTACGCTCGTCCAAACCTCGACAAACTGCGGCTCGGGCAGTTGATTGATGTCATCAGCAACATTCGAGTCGGCGATGCAGCCGCTCGCGCCAACGACGTGCTCGGTCGCGTGTACGAGTACTTTCTGTCCCAGTTCGCCAGCGCCGAGGGTAAGAAGGGCGGCGAGTTCTATACCCCCCACAGCGTCGTGCAACTGCTGGTCAAAATGCTGGAGCCGTACCGCGGCCGGGTCTACGATCCCTGCTGCGGTTCTGCGGGCATGTTCGTGCAGTCGGTGGATTTCATTTGCGCCCATGCCAGCGGCAACGGGAACGGCGGCCGGGCACGGGCAGACATCTCCATCTATGGCCAGGAGTCCAACTACACCACCTGGCGGCTCGCGCAAATGAATCTGGCCATCCGAGGCATTGAGGGCCAGATCGCCCACAGCGACAGCTTCCATGACGACCGGCACCCCGACCTGAAGGCCGACTACATCCTGGCCAATCCGCACTTCAACGACTCCGACTGGGACGGCGAGCGGCTGCGCGAGGACCAGCGCTGGCGGTACGGCATCCCGCCGGTAGGCAACGCCAACTTTGCCTGGGTGCAGCATATGATCCACCACCTGGCGCCCACCGGCACCGCCGGCTTCGTGCTGGCCAACGGCTCCATGTCCTCGAACCAGTCGGGCGAGGGTGAGATCCGCAAGAACCTGATCGAGGCCGACTTGGTGGACTGCATGGTGGCGCTGCCCGGGCAACTCTTCTACTCCACCCAGATACCGGCCTGCCTCTGGTTCCTGGCCCGCAACCGCCGCAACGGGCAGTTCCGCGACCGGCGCGGTGCGGTGCTCTTCATTGATGCCCGCCAACTGGGCCGCATGGTAGACCGCACCCACCGCGAGCTGACGAACGAGGACATCGCCCGTATCGCCGACACCTACCACGCCTGGCGCAGTGGGGACGATTACGCTGACGTGCCCGGCTTCTGCAAGAGTGCGGACCTGGAGGAGGTCCGCAAGCACGGCCACGTGCTCACCCCCGGCCGGTATGTCGGCGCCGCGGCGCCGGAGGAGGACGGAGAGCCGTTCGCGGCGAAGATGGAACGGCTTACGGCAGAGTGGCACGAGCAGCAAGCCGAGGCGCAGCGGCTGGACGCGGCGATTGCGACCAATCTGGCCCGCTTAGGCTATCGTTAGCTGACGGGAGAGGAGCATTCGCCATGGTCCCGGTGATTGCGGAGAACGTCCGCGGGTAGCGAGGAAGAACATGCCACTGGAGTTGGACCACCTGAGAAACGCGATTACAGCGCTCGCAGACCTCCTTGCGGTCAGCGAAAATGACGCGCGTATGGGAGAGTTGACTGAGGTCGAGCGGAATGGTATTCGCTCCGGCGTCATACAGAACTTCGAGGTCACCTACGAGCTTTCCTGGAAGCTGATAGCACGCTGGCTGAGGACCTACGTCGGCCCCGATGTCGCGGATGGCGTTACGCGGCGGCAGCTATTTCGCCTCGCGGCCGAGAATCGCCTCATTCCCGACGTGGACCTCTGGATGCAGCACCACGAAGCCAGGAACGTCACCGCCCACATCTACGACGAGGCGAAGGCCGCGCTGGTCTATAGCGCCACCAGGGAGTTCGTACACGACGCGCGGCTGCTGCTGGCGGCGTTGGAAGCGCGCAATGATTGACCTCAACCCGCATCACCTCGAAACGGTCCGGCGCATCCTGGCAGAGCACGTGCCGGTGTGTGAAATACGCGCCTTCGGTTCCCGTGCGACCTGGACCGCGAAGGACTACTCCGACCTGGACCTGGCCGTTGTCGGCGAAGGGCCACTGGAGCGGCGAAGGCTCGCTCGGCTGAAAGAAGCCTTCGAGGAATCGGAGTTGCCCATGCGGGTGGACGTGCTTGACTGGCACACGATTTCTGCGCGCTTCCGGGCGGTGATAGAGCGCGACTACGTGGTGTTGCAGCAAGGCACGGACAAGCAATCGGCAGCGGCGAGTGGGTGGGAGGCTACAACCTTGGGGGAAGTTGCCGATATTGTCATGGGTCAGTCCCCATCAGGCGACACAGTGTCACCGCATCATGGATTCGCTCTTCTGAACGGACCGACCGAATTCGGCGCTCACCATCCGATTCCAGTCCAGTACACTACTGACGCCCGCAAGTTCGCACAGCCGGGTGATCTACTCTTCTGTGTTAGAGGCTCAACCACTGGCCGCATGAACTGGGCGGATCAGGAGTATGCGATCGGCCGCGGTGTTGCAGCGATTCGTCACCGGAATGAGCCCGAACTCCAGCCATTTGTGCGGGGGATAATCGAGGTTGAACTTCCAGAGTTGTTGGTCCAAGCGACTGGCTCGACCTTTCCGAACGTTTCTGCGCGTCAACTCGCAGAGATTCCTTACCCCGGCCTGAGTAAGAACGCACAGCGGACCGCCGCCTACGTCCTCGGCACGCTCGACGACAAGATCGAGCTGAACCGCCGGATGAACGAGACGCTGGAGGCCATGGCCCGCGCCCTCTTCCAGGACTGGTTCGTGGACTTCGGCCCCACTCGCGCCAAGCTGGCCGGTCACCCGCCGTACCTGCCGCCGGAGCTGTGGGCGCTGTTCCCAGAGCGGCTGGTAGAATCGGAGTTGGGGGAGATACCTTCGGGGTGGGAGGTGAGACCCTTTAGTGATATCGTCACCCAACTTCGTGACCAAGAGAACCCGCTGGCATCGCCAAACGCCATGTTCAACCACTTCAGCATCCCCGCCTTCGATGATGGACAGACACCCAAACAAGAGCAAGGCGCAAGCATCAAGAGTATCAAGTCACGTGTGCCCCCCGGCGTTGTCCTCCTCTCCAAGTTGAACCCGAACATTGAGCGCGTATGGCTGGTGGATGTAGAAGCTGACGAGCGGGCCGTGTGTTCGACCGAGTTTCTGGTGCTTCGCCCTCGACCGCCGTTCACACGGAGCTATGTCTACTGTCTGGCGCGCTCGCCGCTCTTCCGGCAGCAGATCGAGGCGCTTGTCACAGGCACATCAAAGAGTCACCAACGAGCACGTGCAGATGCTGTGCTCTCCCTAGAGGTAGTGTTTCCGCCAGTACCGACTCTGCGTGCGTTCGAGATGGCCACCTCCGAACTCCTGAACCGCACGCTCGCCTGTCGCCGACAGAATAGCACCCTCGCCGCGCTGCGTGATACGCTGCTGCCGAGGCTGGTGTCGGGTGAGATGCGGATGTAGCAGTTCCTCTCCAGTTCGCCCGCGGGGGTAGACGTATATGGCTACCATCATTGATAAATTCCTTCAAAAGATAAGAGAAGCTACCTCCAGACCGGGCATCTACGCCTACCGAGGTCAGGCCAAGTCGCCATGGCCCCTACGTTCGGCAGCCACCCGTCGTCTCATTGAGAACCTGGGGAATGACGTCTTGAAGAATCCTCGATTCGCCAATATCTATGCCGACTACCACCGCAACACCCTTGTAGACGCCGCACGCACTCGCGGGTTCGGAGTCGAGGCCGGACGCGACATTTCAGATCTTCAGCTTCTCGCCAAATTGCAACATTTCGGGGCGGCTACTGGCTTGCTGGACTTCACGTGGGACCCTCTGGTCTCGCTGTGGTTCGCCAGTCGCGAAGCAAGCGATTGTAACGGGAAGCTGTTCATCTTAAATACGAATGACACTATTCACGTTGCCAAGGTACCAAGCGATCAAGGTGGCCAAACGATTGACGCGGTGTTTTACCGCGAGGCTAACGCTCCCGGCTTGCTCTATTGTGAGCCGATGTGGAGTGGTGATGCGATGCCCAGGATACTTAGGCAGCGTGGAGTGTTTGTTATTGGACGACCTTTAATCCCCACCGATAGCCAGATCATAACGGAAATAGAAATTCCGAAGGACGACAAGAATTCACTCCTTGAAGAACTTGCATTGCTGGATATCGGCGAGTCATCCTTATTCCCCGATATCTATGGATTCTCTGCATCGGAAGGAGTGTCGTCATCCATACGGGTCACAGACCCCCAGTTTTACCTAGTCCAGGGGAACCATCATTTCCAGTCGGGTGATTACGCACAGGCCATTACTGCTTACGATAATTGCATAGAACTTGCATCAGATATTGGCGAACCCTACTTTTTACGTGGGAATGCGAAGTCCGAAGCGAAACTCTATCGTGATGCTATAGAAGATTACGGACAAGCAATGGCCCATAAAGACCAACCCTTTCTTAGCCTGGTTCTGGATATAAACGAATTCTTGCGGAGTCGATTTCTGGTCATGGTCTACTTTAACTGCGGAAATGCGTTGGCTGCATTGGACGATTACGAGGAAGCATTGCTCTACTATGGCAAAGCAATCGAAGTGAGCTTGGGTGAACCTGTAGCTTTCGGCCGCGAACAGGCATTGTTCAATCGCGGAAATACTTATATGGATTTAGGGAAGTTTAGAGAGGCCATTGGAGATTACGATAAAGCAATTGCCCTAGGCGAGGAACGAGTGATTTTCAATAAAGGAAATGCGCTCGTAGCTCTTGGACGGTTCAATGAAGCCGTTGAGTGTTATCGGCAGGCGGAACAAGAGCAGAGGGACCGTAGTAGTGCTGTTCAAAACCTGAGCGCTTTAGAAAGAATTGTGGGAGAGATTGGGCCACGGGAGTATCAATGTCACGTCGAGCAGAATCCTGATGATGTCATCGGGCATGTACTAGTCCAGGTTTCAGGTGGTGATAGTAGCAGCGTAGTAGAGGTATTTAAAGGTAGGGTTGGGAACACTGGGAGTTATGGCTGGAAAGGGCCGGGAGGGAAAGGTTTTCATGGGAAGCGTGGATTTGTCGTCATGGTCGCGGTGCAGCAGAAGAGCGATAGCTCGGATTAGCACAAGGTATGGTAGATGGACGATAGTTGTCCTCACCGAAGCCGCCACCTTGGCCTGACGGTCTGCCGTTGGCTGGCAGGTGGCGCACGGGCCGGGCAACGCACCCGATACTCCCGGCGCCGAGTGGGCCGACTGCGGACAACTGATTCTGGAACGGCAGGTGCGGAACACCCTCGCCGAACTGACTCGCAGCCGGCCCGCAGCGGTACTGGATGACGTTTGCCAATAGACTAGGAGGCAGTGATGGTTACCAAGAGTGCATTCATCAGCTTCGACTACGACCACGATAGCGACCTGCGAGGCAACCTCGTAGCGCAGGCCGAAAGACCTGATTCACCGTTCAGCATCACGGACTGGTCTGTGCAGGAACCGTTTGATGAAAGCTGGCGGAAGAAGGTACGAGATCTGATTGACAGGACGGACCTCACCATCGTTATCTGCGGGGAACACACGCACCAGGCGAAGGGTGTGGAGGCGGAAGTCACGATGGTGCAGCAGGCAGGGAAACCGTACTTCCTGCTGAAGGGCCGCAGGAACAAGACATGCTCGTGCCCGAAGTCAGCGCCTAAAAGGAAGAAAATCCATCCCTGGACGTGGCCTACTTTAAAGGAACTCATTGCAAAGCCGAGGTAGGCTATGGCTAGTCAGGCGCGAGAACCTGTAGTCCATCGCTCCGAGCAGACCTACGGCGGCTCGTTCCATGCGGACCTTGTGGAGCAGTACAAGCTCTACGTGCAGTCTGCTGAGAACGTAAGCGCACGCCGGGTCGCTTCGAGCCAGTACCTACTGACCATCAACGCGGCCCTCGTCGCGCTGTACGGGCTACAGTCCGCAAGTTTTGGCCAGCACTACTGGACGCTGCTCGTTCCCATCACTGGAGTTTCCGTTTCCGCAGTCTGGTATTTGGTCATCAAGTCACACACCGACCTGAACCGCATCAAGTTCGACCTGATCCACGAGTTGGAGCAGCATCTGCCGGCGGCGGTGTACAAGCATGAGTGGGATTTGGCAGAGGAGGGGCAAGGCAAGACCTACCGAGCAGTGACACGCATCGAACGCTGGGTGCCGATGCTGTTCGCTGCACTGCACGTAGTTTTGGCTATCATAATCCTTCTCGTAATCGCTGGCGTCATGGACTGGGCGAAATGACCACCATCGCTGAAGCCGATGTCGAGCACGCTGACCTCGCCTGGCTGACCGGCCTCGGCTGGCAGGTAGCACACGGGCGGATATGGCACCCGATACCCCCGGCGCCGAGCGACCCACCCGCTAACGAACCCCCGGTATACTGGTATGGAGCCGTTACACGCGGCGCCATCGGCGACTGTCAACGGGAGGCTACTATGGCGAACCGGACCTACCGCCCCGGAGAGGTGAGCGCCCGTGGCGAGGCCATCTATCGGGAAAAGATCCGCCACTTGGTGGAGCCGCAGGAGCACGGCAAGTTCGTGGTCATTGACATCGAGACCGGTGACTACGAACTGGATGCCAACGATGCAACGGCTACGCTGCGGTTGCAGCAGCGGCAGTCGGAAGCCGTCATCTATGGACTGCGGGTTGGATATCGCGCTGCCTACAGTATGGGCGGCGGGAGCTTGACGTTCACGCCATGATCAGAGGGAAAGTAAACCAGTACCAGCAGGCTTTGATTACCATAGATATTATGGACAGCGCAGACAGCCTCCAAGGATTGGAGGTCGTCCTAGACACTGGATTCACCGGCTACTTGACACTACCCCCGGATGCCATTCGGCGGTTGGGCCTTCCCTCGGCCGGCTATCGAGTCTTCGAGCTGGCCAGTGGGGAGCCGTTCGAATTCACTACCTACCTCGCTACGGTATCCTGGCACGGACGCTTGGCTGACGCGCTGGTGCTGCAATCGGATAGTGTCCCGCTGCTGGGCATGGACCTGCTCTGGGACAGTAGCGTAACGCTGGAAGCATGGGCCGACGGCGAAGTCATCATTGAAGAGCGTTCAGCGGCACCGTGACAACGACTACATAGGGCCACGGCGAAAGAGCCAACTGCCCAATTGGAATGAGCTTGTCATGTCCAGGGCAGGACGGATGCCATGACCACCATTGCTGAAGCCGATGTCGAGCAAGCCGCCCTCGCCTGGCTGGCAGAACTCGGCTGGCAGGTGGCGCACGGGCCGAACATCGCCCCCGATACGCCTGGCGCCGAGCGGACCGACTACGGGCAGGTGGTCCTTGAGCGGCGACTACGCGACGCCCTCGCGCAGTTGAACCCGGACCTCCCCGCCGACGCGCTGGACGACGCCTTCCGCCAACTGACCCGCCCGGCCGGACCAACGCTGGCTGCCCGCAACCGGGCCTTCCACCGGATGCTGGTGGAGGGGGTAACGGTGGAGTACCGGGCCGGGGACGGTGCGATACGCGGGGCGCAGGCGCAGGTCATCAACTTCGCCGCGCCGGCGGCCAACGATTGGTTGGCGGTCAACCAGTTTACCGTCACCGAGCAGCAGCGCACGCGCCGCCCCGACGTGGTGCTGTTCGTCAACGGCCTGCCGCTGGGCCTGATCGAGTTGAAGAACCCGACCGACGAGGACGCCACCATCTGGACCGCCTGGCAGCAGCTCCAGACGTACCGAGCCGAGCTACCGACGCTGTTCGCCATGAACGCGCTGCTCATGATCTCCGACGGCATCGAGGCGCGCCTCGGCACGCTCACCGCCGGGCGGGAGTGGTTCAAGCCGTGGCGCACTGTCAGCGGCGAGGGACTGGCCGCCCCGGAGTTGACCGAGTTGGAAGTACTGCTGGCGGGTGTCTGTGCGCCGGACCGTCTGCTCGCGTTGGTGCGCGACTTCACCGTGTTCGAGGACGACGGCAGCGGCGTGCTGGCCAAGAAGGTGGCCGGGTACCACCAGTTCCACGCGGTGCGGGTCGCGGTGTCCGAGACGCTGCGGGCAGCCGAACTCCAGCGGACAGACAGACAGACCGCCGAGGTGCTGGCCGGGCGGTACGAGGCGGGCCGGCAGCCGGGCGGCGCACCGGGCGACCGGCGCATCGGCGTGGTCTGGCATACGCAAGGTTCCGGCAAGAGCCTAACGATGGCCTTCTACGCCGGGTGTATTGCCCGCGAGCCGGCAATGGCGAACCCGACTATCGTCGTGCTCACCGACCGCAACGATCTCGACGACCAACTCTTCGGCACCTTCTCCCGCTGCCAGCACCTGCTGCGCCAGCCGCCGGTGCAGGCGGCGAGTCGGGCCGACCTGCGTGACAAGCTGGCGGTGGAGGCCAGCGGCGTGGTCTTCACCACCATCCAGAAGTTCTTCCCCGAGGAGAAAGGCGACACCCACCCGACCCTCTCCACCCGACGCAACATCGTGGTCATCGCCGACGAGGCGCACCGCAGCCAGTATGACTTCGTAGACGGCTACGCGCGGCATATGCGTGATGCCCTGCCCCAGGCCGCGTTCGTCGGTTTCACCGGCACGCCGATTGAATTGCAGGACGCCAACACGCGGGCGGTGTTCGGCGACTACATCAGCATCTACGACATCCAGCGCGCAGTCGAGGACCGGGCCACGGTGCCGATCTACTACGAGAGCCGGCTGGCACAGCTGGCCCTGGACGAGGCCGAGCGACCACGCATTGACCCGGAGTTTGAGGCGGCGACCGAGGGCGAGGAGACCGAGCGCAAGGAGCAGCTCAAGACGAAGTGGGCGCAGCTGGAGGTGCTCGTCGGCGCCCCGCCCCGGCTGCGGCTGGTGGCCGGGGACATCGTGGCGCACTTCAAGCAGCGGTTGGAGGTGCTCGACGGCAAGGCGATGGTCGTCTGCATGAGCCGGCGCATCTGCATTGACCTGTACCGCGAGTTGGTGCGGCTGCACCCGGAGTGGCACGCCGACGATGACGGCCGGGGCAGCATCAAGGTGGTGATGACGGGCGCTGCGGCCGACCCGCCCGATTGGCAACCACATATCCGCAACAAGGCGCGGCGGGAGGCGCTCGCTAACCGGTTCCGCGATGCCGCCGATCCGCTGCGGCTGGTGCTGGTGCGCGACATGTGGCTCACCGGGTTCGACGCGCCAAGCCTGCACACCATGTACGTGGACAAGCCGATGCGCGGTCACGGGCTGATGCAGGCCATCGCGCGGGTCAACCGGGTGTTCAAGGACAAGCCCGGCGGCTTGGTGGTGGACTATCTCGGCCTCGCCCATGAGTTGAGGCGGGCACTCGCCACGTACACGGAGAGTGGCGGCACCGGGCAGACGGCGCTTAAACAGGACGCGGCGGTGGTCGCGCTACGTGAGCAGTACGAGGTCTGCTGCGGCCTGTTCCACGGCTTCGACCGGAGCAAGTGGACGACCGGCACGCCGCCGGAGCGGTTGGGACTGCTGCCGGCCGCGCAGGAGCACATCCTGGCGCAGGAGAACGGAAAGGAACGCTGCCTGGCCGCCGTGCGCGCACTCTCGCAGGCCTTTGCGTTGGCGGTGCCGCACCCGGAGACTAAGCGCATCAGTGATGACGTGGGGTTCTTCCAAGCGGTGCGGGCGGCGCTGGCGAAGCGGGCGGCGGGGGAGGCGCGCCCCGAGGCCGAGCTGGACCTGGCCGTGCGCCAGATCGTCTCCCGCGCGGTGGCGTCCGAGGGCGTGCTGGACATCTTTGCTGCTGCGGGACTAGACAAGCCCGACATCTCGGTCCTGTCGGATGAGTTCCTGGCCGAGGTGCGGGGCATGCCCCACCGCAACCTCGCCGTGGAGCTATTGCAGAAGCTGCTCCGGGGCGAGGTCGCCACCCGGCGGCGGCGGAACGTGGTGCAGGCCCGCTCCTTCGCCGAACTGCTGGAAGAGACTCTGCGCCGCTACCAGAACCGGGCGATTGAGGCGGCGCAGGTGATTGAGGAACTGATCCAACTGGCGCGGGAGATGCGGGAAGCCAACGCCCGCGGGGAGCAGTTGGGACTCTCCGAGGATGAACTGGCCTTCTACGACGCGCTGGAGACCAACGACAGTGCGGTACAGGTCCTGGGTGACGAGACGCTCCGTGCCATCGCTCGTCAGCTGGTGGAGACGGTGCGGCGGAACGTGACCATTGACTGGACGCTGCGCGAGAACGTGCGCGCCCAACTGCGCGTGTTGGTCAAGCGCATCCTCCGCCGGCACGGCTACCCACCAGACAAGCAGGAACAGGCCACCCAAACGGTGCTGGAGCAGGCCGAGGTCCTGTCGGAGGGCTGGGCGGTGGGCTGAGGTGGTGGGCATGGGAAAGGCGGCAGTACGAACGGGTTGCGGATTGGGTCTGCCAAACCCGATATGAAGCTGATCGTCTCGCCATCGTTCAT
Organism: Chloroflexota bacterium; assembly: GCA_022826725.1. Classification (GTDB taxonomy): domain Bacteria; phylum Chloroflexota; class UBA11872; order UBA12225; family JAJDUF01; genus JAJDUF01. Next base: position 127,903 of record JAJDUF010000011.1, on the reverse strand, counting down.
TGTTTCATCACGCCAACAGACCGTGCCCTTGCTCGTTGCCCCTCCGCTCCGAGCCAGCTCATCGCTGCTAGCCCCCGGCCTGTTCGATCCGAGTGCCTGTCCCAGTGCCTATCCTTGCAGAACCAACATGGCATGTGGTATGAAGAGGCCGGGATCGTGATTGGAAGCAGTGGCTGTGGTCTGTAGAGGGGCAAGTTTGAGTCGTCGTGTTTGGTGCAGGAACCTGAGCAACATCAACAGGACCACGCACCCTCGCACCGCTCGGCCAGATGTGAAACCATGAGGTGTGTTCATGGCTTCTTACTTCGAGTGGAATGAAGCGATCGCGAAATTCTTCACGGAGGGTATGCTCCCCGGAGATGTCTTTTACCTGAGCGTGGATGACGATGCCCTGATAGAAATTGGAGCTGGCAGCTTTGCCGAGGGCAGATTGTCCAGCGCCGTGCGGGACTTTGAGTCGGCCGTCCGAAACGAGTGTGTTACCAACGGGCGAGTCGTGCTGCCGACAGCAACTCTGGAACAGGCAGATGACACTCCACCGTATGTAGCTTTTCTTGGCGCAATGGTGTTGGCCGCGCATCGCATGGCACCGGAAGACGACATTGCCGAAATAAACTACTTTACGCGACTGCGGGAAATACTGGACCTGGGCGGAGAAAGGGGCCGCCCTAGCGGATTGAAGCCCCCCGGCGCACCGGAGGAGGGGCTATGGGTCGCTTTCAACAGTTGGATACTGAGTAAAGAGTGGCAACCTTCGGCTGAACGCGGCCCTGAGGGGCCGACAAAGTTTACCAATTATCCCTTGTCCCAATCACTCTTGAGGGAAGGAGATAAAGGGAAGTTGGAGGAGGACTTCAGAAATGCGGAGGATGGACTGGGCAGAGACTCCGACCGGGAAAGGGTCGGCGCCTGGTTTTTCAATCGCGCTACCGGATTCTCCACAAGTCACATTAGAAGCCTGGCACAGGAAGCAACTACGGATAGATACGATGCCATCGTTGATGCCGTCTACGGGGTCTATACAATGATAGGTTGGAACCAGCCAAGCACCGGCGACGGTACCTCCGCCCGTTGGCGAAGCCCAAGGCGATTGACGGCAGGCCTGTACCGGGAATTCGACCCTCTATTCGGTACGATAGACTACCACCTATTTCCCCGACGCCAAGCCAGAGAGCTAGGCGTGGACTTGGCTGTGATACACGACGGTAGGCCGGAGCCCCTGCACCAAGAGAAGGATGGCCAGTTCCGGCCATTGTGGCAGGTCCACCCCGCTGGCGGCAAGACTTACCAGATTAGCGGGGATTCACGGATTGAAGAGCTACACCTACCGGCGCGGAGCTTCTGGGTGCTCGTTCGTGACCGGTTCGACAGCGCCTCAGGGACATTCGCTAGCCGGGGAGCACCTCGGCTTGGAGAGACCTTTCTCCTACTGTGCCGGAAGGAGTGCGAGGAACAGTTGAATATCCTCAAAGACGAAGGACTGTTGAACTGGGATGGAGATCCAGTAGAGGCATTGGACTATGATGAATGGTTCGAGTACCGGGAGTGTATGGTACTGTCTGCCAACTGGGACGGCATAATTCCACAGATGCATGAGTTGTTCCATGAGCTTCGACCTCGCGGCAGGGCCTCCATTTCTCTGAAGGGTGGGCTAACGACCGGGCGGCGCGATAGCTGGCTTGAGGGACATCTGCCTGAGCTCTCAATAACATCCTTTGATCCCAACTGGCAGATAAGAGTGACCAACATCTCACAACCGGACAGTGAACCTGCCCTGGATGAAATGGTCACCGCGAACACATCGGTTGATCTATCCCATCTCGCGGCCGGTGACTATTCCGTCCAAGTGCTGAAAAACGACAGATCGGTAGACAGACGGTACATGAGGGTGCTTTCCTGGGATTCATTGGAGCCTTCCAATCCTACAGAGACCTTTGGTACACCGATCGGTGATTACATCTTGCGTGGTAGTGTCCTGAATAATGGTAACTTCTCTGGCCAGGGAGGGGGCTGAATGTGGAGAGAAAGTACTTTTACGCTAGAGCAGTCGGGTCCCCCCAAGACGTTCTCCGGAAAATCACCACAACCGTGGTGAATGCGGAACTGGCTGCGCGGATACCGCTGGTAAAACTAGAGAAAAATGCCCGGGGACAGTTCTACGTATTCTTGGGAGTAGATGACGAGAGTCCCCGAATTCCCGGTGGCTTGGGGAGGATCCTTCAACGCCTGGGCATCAGGTTTGACGAGGAGTATCCACTGAAGCCGGGCCAGATAAAGGGTATGGTGCAGCGGCAGGACATTCGGATACACGGCTTTAACTCGCTGCAATACAGGCGGCTGGAATATGCAGATCCCGGCGACCCGTTCGAGCAATCCGATGCCTGGCAGCCACAGGAGGCCTCTCCCGAAGTATGTGCCCGTTCCGAGCGATTGCTGCACTGGGTTTCGGCCCGCGGCGAGGGCACTTGGGAAGCGTTCGCACAGGCGTGCGCGATCCTTAGGGTAGCTGATGATAGGCAGGAGGCCCGCTCGGTATTCCGGCGGTTCAATCTCCTCGGCCACATCGACCGTTCCAGCGATGGTTCACGGTGGGCAGCTTCTCCGGCCGCCCTGGTGCGGTTTCCCGATGACCCCGCAAGCGGTTTCCTGACTGGGCAGCGCACGGAATCGCTGATTCGAGTTTTCGAAGAGCGGTGGTCGCTGAACGAGAAACGCCAGACCCACTATCCGGGGCCGCCACGGATTGCGTTGGGGTCTAGCCTTCCCCGGGACACTAACGGCGGCGCCGATCTCGGGGTTGTCGAAGCCGGGTCAACTTCGATCCAGTTGGCTCACCTATTACCAGACCTGAATGGATGGAAGGACTCGCTGCACTCCATCCCCAAGCTGCCCATCGCGGCTTACGACGTCAAAAGGTGGCAGCGACAAGGTGGGTTCCAGGCCTGCGACACTCTTTACGAACAGAACGGCATCTGGCACGGTGAGCTGGGAATGTACCGGCTAGGCCGCGATGGTGACGGTTCCAGCCGGACCATGACCCTGTTCTTCGACGAGCCGTTCAACCGATGGTTGCGTGGCGACTGGTACGGCCTACGCTTCCTCGCACTGGAGGCGGACCAAGAGAAGGTGGAGGCGATCCACGATTCGGATTCCGGAGAACTCCTCATTCCGGCGTCGCAGCGCTGGCCGTTACTTTACGAGCGGGCGTTGACGCTGGCTTCTGGGCTACTTCCTGGGCGGACTGCTAACCCCGAATGGTTGAGCTATCCCCGCATACCATTGGACCTGGCCCGGACACTGTGCCGTAAACTGAACGTCGATCTCTTGGAGAAATAGACCATGCAGGATCTTGTTGGTGCCTACGAACGCTTGACCGCAGTCTATCGGAAGTACATCGAAAGTGCTTTCCCTCTGCGCTACTCCAACATGGCCGAGGAGAGACGGGCTCTATATGCGGCATCGGACACGCTGTCGCAGCCGCCGTTGTTGGAGCCGACGCCAGTGTACCCTTCATCAAACCTGACACTAGCCGAGGCCAGTACCCAACTTCCTCGGGAATACCGCGACCTGCCGAGCCTGGCGCAGGGCTTGCTGGGAAATCCGGGTGTTCGGCTGTGGAAGCACCAGTGGGAAAGTGTCAGGACCGTACTGCGAGACAAGAAGGACCTGGTGGTCACGACGGGTACAGGTTCCGGTAAGACCGAGTGTTTCCTGCTGCCGGTGTTGGCCGAGTTGGCTAGAGAGTCCGCCGGCTGGCCTGACAACTCGCCTCCTCCCGCCAACAGAAAGTGGTGGGAGGATGACGTGTCCGAGTGGCAAAGCCAGTGGGGTCATACGAAACGGAATGCCCAAGGGTTGCACGCCGTTCGGGCCATGGTGCTATACCCGCTGAACGCGCTGGTTGAAGACCAGCTCCGGCGACTGCGGCAAACCTTAGACTCTGACACCGTTTTGCGATGGCTTGATGTCGAGCGGGGCGGGAACCGAGTGAACTTTGGGCGATACACCGGAGTTACCCCAGTTTCCGGCGTCCCAGGTAATGAGTCTGCTGTCAGGAGACTCAGAGAGCGGCTGAAGCAGATGGCTGAGGAGAGTGCTATCGTCAGGGCAGATGACGACCTGCCTCCCGATGTGCGCTACTACTTCCCAAACATCGACGGCGGCGAGATGTGGTCGCGCTGGGATATGCAAGAAACCCCGCCCGACATTCTCATCACCAACTACCACATGCTGAACATCATGTTGATGCGGCAGGTGGAAGCGGCGATGTTCGAACGGACCAGGGCTTGGCTCAGGTCCGACCAAGCCAACAAGTTCTTCCTGATCGTTGATGAGCTTCATTCCTACCGGGGAACGCCGGGTACCGAAGTCGCCTACATTCTGCGCTTGTTACTGGACCGTTTGGGGCTGTCCGCCGATTCCGACCAACTGGTCTTGCTGGCGACGTCGGCTAGTGTTACCGACACTGCGGCATCCCGGAAATTCCTGCGCGAGTTCTTCGGGCGGGACAATTTCGAGATCGTATCAGAGGACCAAGAGCCTCCCAAGGCTAATTCCCACAAGCTAATGGGCCGATTCCAAGGTGCTTTCGAGGCGTTCGCTCAGAAGGCCCAGCCCAAGGTGTCGAAACCCATGCAGCCGCCGACGGCCGAAGAGAATAGCGGCATGGATAGGGCGATGTCAGAACTCGCTGCGTCCTTGGGACATGTGCATGAGGGAGGGGTTGAATCGGCGCACGAATTGGGAGCAGCACTGTTGAAGGTCAAGGCTGATGAAGCTATCCGCGATGCTTGTGTAGTCGCCGGCGGAAGCGGCCAAATTCGCGCAACCAAGGTTTCCAAATTGGACAGCGTGCTCTTCGGGCAACAAGGAACCGACAAGGCCGTCTCGGACGCCATGCGTGGCCTGCTGTTGGCTCTGGGAATGAGCCGTAAGGATTCAGACGGCACGTCGCCCCAGCCGGTGCGTGGACACTTCTTTTTTCACAATGTCCAGAGTATGTGGGTGTGTGCCAACCCGGACTGCGATGAGAAAATGCATCGGGAGACATTGGAGGCTGGTGGTGGTTCTTCAGGGGCTGTTGGTCCCGTCGGCGCTCTGCATACCCAGCATCGTATTACCTGCTTGTGCAGCGGACGGGTACTGGACTTGCTCGTATGTGAAGTGTGTGGCGACATCTTGCTCGGCGGCTACCGGGGCAAAGCTGACTTGCCTGGCCATGCGGTTGAGATTCTCGCGGCGGACCGGCCTAACGTCGAGGATATGCCTAACTGGGTCTCGGGTGACCAAAGATACGGCCAGTACGCGGTGTTCTGGCCACTGGGCAAGGACGAACCGAATGGAGAGCCGGAAGACATGGAGTTCTCCCACAACAGAATTCACCGGAGGTGGGAGCGCGCCAAACTCAATGTCAAGTCCGGCCGACTCATTCGTAGTTCGACTTCATCTAGGCCTGGCCAAATAGATGGGTGGGTCTATTCTATACAAGGCCAAGACGCTGACCAACAGGACGCTCTTCCTCCCAAATGCCCGCGCTGCGATGCGGACTACCGGAGACGCCAATACGATACTCCGTTGCGTCCGCATCGAACCGGGTTTCAAAAGGCTTGCCAAGTTGTCGCAGGCGCCTTGGCCAGAGAGATGCCCTTAAAGCAGAACGGTAAGCCCGCACGCAAGCTACTCATTTTTACGGATAGCAGGCAAGACGCCGCCAAGCTTGCCTCGGGTATGGAGCAGGACCATTACCGAGATATGGTGCGGATACTGCTGCTCAAGGCTTTGGATGAATACTGGGACTCCTTTGAGGCCGCGCTAAGGTCTGCCACGGATTTGGCTGGCGGGATTGACAGGTTGCTTTCGGTAAACGAGAAACTTGGAGAGGCGCTCTCGGGGGCCAAAGGAACACAAGACCGGGACTTGGATTCACAGTTCGACCCTCGACTCAACAGTGAGCTACTCCTGTGGATCTTGGGTGGCTCAAGCAACGACTCCGCTGCGCGGGATGTACTCTTGGGCATGATGAACGACTATCCCGGCCGTGTGCCCCTCACTGTCATAAGAGACAAAGTGAAGCAAGAGTTCCTAAGATTAGGGTTTAATCCCGGAGGAAACTCCCACAAGCTATCCGAGTACTTGGTGGACGGAATTACTTACAGTTGGCATGAATGCTATACTTGGACAGAAAGTACTCCTAAAGAGAAGTCGCAACTGCCACCCCAAGCGCGGCGACTGCTGGGGATGATAGATGATTCACTAACCAGTGAGTTGATGTTCACGCTTTTTCAACACGCGACAAGAACACTGGAGAGTCTTGGTGCTGGGTGGGCAACCTTCAAGCCTCCTGAAGAAACAGACGACGGTGTAGTAAACGCCGTCGAATCGATAATTCGACAGATGGGGGTGAGAAGACGCTATCCTGGCCAGGCACATTTCTTTGGTGGAGATGCGATCCCACAAGCGGGGGTTGACTTGCCACGTAATATCCGCAGCTTTCTGGATGCCGCTAGCATTTCGAAAGAGCAATTAATAGCCACATTGCGGAACTCGAACGTGGGGACTCTAGATGGAAACACGCTCGGAATATCACCCACAGACCTTTACATCATAAAGGGTCCCCAAAAGAACACGCAGGGTCAGTGCAAGGGGTGGCGTTGCCCGAGATGCAGCGCCTTCTACCTCCATCGCACTGGCCGGATATCTGTTTGCCCGGACTGCACCGATGTAGAACTTGAGCCCGGTACCACCCGCGAGAGCTTCGACTACTACGTTTATCTAGCCGAGGAGTCCGGCCCAGGATTCCGTCTGCACTGTGAAGAGTTGACTGGACAGACCGACGACGGCGACCGACACAGGCGCCAGCGTTGGTTCCAGGAAGTATTTATAGGAGAGGAGCAGAACTCGGAACGAGTTGACGGAGTGGACCTGTTGAGCGTTACTACCACGATGGAGGCGGGTGTTGACATCGGAGATCTGGAAGCGGTGATGATGGCCAATATGCCGCCGCGGCGTTTCAACTACCAGCAGCGGGTGGGGCGGGCTGGACGCCGCGGCGCTGGTGTTTCTCTGGCGGTGACATTCTGCCGTGGACGCAGCCACGACGACTACTACTACCAGCGGCCAGAGCAGATTACTGGTGATCCGCCGCCTGCACCCTATGTGGACGTCACCAGCGATACGATTCTCAAGCGCGTCTTCGTGAAGGAGCTACTGCGGCTAGCCTTCGTCCAGCTTGGTGCAGGAGGTGGTGATAGATTCCGGGACAGTGTCCACGGAGAGTTCGGTCCGGTGGCAGATTGGGCGAATCGAGTCGAGGAGATCAGAGATTGGTTGAACTCTCCGCGCAACGAAGGCACTATCCAGGCAGTCCTTGACGCCTTGCGCCTAGGCACCATATGGGCCAATGGCGACGGTGACACGTTCTGTAGAAAGATGATTGCATACGCCAAGGGTCCCCTCATCGATGAGATTTCCAGCATCGCGAACGGTGCAAGCTATCATCAGGAGGCCCTCAGTGAGCGATTGGCGCACGCGGGTCTGCTGCCCATGTTTGGGTTTCCTACGGACTCTCGTCTGCTTTACACTGACGTTCCCCGCCGTGCCAGCCCCTGGCCTCCCGAGCATGGGACTATAGATCGCGACCTGTCTATAGCAATCAGCCAATTTGCTCCAGGTTCTCAGACGGTGAAGGACAAGACGCTCCACAACGCATGTGGCGTGACGGAGTTCTATCCCCGGGGAAATCGAGTGTGTACCGATTCTGGATTCGTGCCTCCTCTTCCGGGGGCCAATCCAACCTCTCTTCACATGTGCCCCGACTGCCAGAGTGTGCAATTCGTTGTGAGCGGGACCGAGGGTTATTCCTGCCAGGTTTGCAACCTCCCACAGGTTGATCCTCCTCTTGACGCGCGAGAACCCAAGGGGTTCTTTACCGACTTCACGCCAGAGGACTATCACGGAGTATTCGAATGGACTCCAAGTTCTACAGTTCCAACACTTGCCTGGGATAGCGGAGAGGCCAATGAGCAACATCTTGGCAACTGCGGCGTATCTGCTTTCTCCGGGGACATTCTTTCAGTGAATGACAACGGTGGTCAAGGAGGATTCGAGTTCCAAAGGGCTAGTATCTCTGGTCGTCAAGAGTGGAGTGAAGCCTACGCAGTCGATCCTGGACCAGGGAGAAATAGTCGCGTTTCTGTATCGGGAGAGGTGCGTAAGATAGCGCTATTGTCCCGCAGGAAGACTGACGTGTTGCTGACCGGCCTTCAGAGCTGGCCCGTGGGGGTGTTCGCCGATCCCTTGAGTGCAGTTGGGCGTGCGGCGTGGTACTCGTTTGCGTTCTTCCTGCGTAGTTCGGCCGCCGCACTGATGGACGTGGATACGCTGGAGTTCAATGCCGGATTCCGCCCGTTCCGCGAACGGGGCGAGCGCGTGGTAGGCCAGGCGTTCCTATCGGACACGCTCCAGAATGGCGCTGGTTACTGCTGGTGGCTTGGGCAACCCGAGAACTTCGAAAGGCTGCTGCGCGAGGGTGATGTCGGAAAAACTGGGAGCCTTGTCAAAATATGGGCCGGCGGACCACACGGTGAAGAGTGTGACACCTCGTGCAACCGGTGTTTGCGCGACTTCTACAACCTGTCCTATCACGGTCTGTTGGACTGGCGCCTGTCTGCCGAGATGGCCCGGTTAGCACTAGCCCCCAACGCTGTCCTAGACCTTACTTCTTCCTGGGGACTGCAAGACAATCCGTGGCAGTCACTTTGCAGAGGCAGTAATGCGCCTGTTCCCGTGTTGTTGGAAAATCTTGGATACGGAGAGGCGGCGGAAATTGACTGCCTTCAGGTCTACAAGCACAAGGGATTCAACCGGGTGAGCATCGTGCGCCATCCCCTCTGGACCGATGACCATCCCATCTACCGGACAGTCGCGATGGAAGCGGCGCAGCGGTTTAGGGGCTGCAAGATTGACGCGGTAAGTCCGTTCGAAGTTATAAGGCATCCGGCGAGCGTGTTGTCGCAGAACGAGTAGCGTGAAATAGCCGATTGCATCATCGTCTATTCAGCCAAGCCGAGGGTCACTGAACCAGATCACGACGCGCACTGAACGGGAGAGCACATTAGCAGCATATGGTTACTGTTGCCCTACCTAAAGCGTGGCTAGTGTTGACCATGCCCAGGAAAGGACTTGACCATCGGGTTCTCCCGCAAACGCGGGGATAGACGCGTGGTCCACTGTCAGCTCCAGAGGATGTAACAAGAAAAGGTACGTACATATGGCAGCTCGGGATGGGCTACCCCAAGTAGTGCGACGTGGAAGGCAGAATCGCGCATACATGGATAAGCCGGAGAGGCCACCGCTACCAATGCGATGGCCTCCCCGTGCTACAGCGGTCAGTGTCCCGCGCTAGCTTGAGCTAGGCGGAGTGGCCGACCAACGCTGCCTCCCGCTCCTGGGCCTGTAGCCACTCGAAGAGCGGCAAGGACGCGGCCGGCTGTTTGCGCCGGCGCTGGGGCCGGGCCGGGACCTGCGCCAGGAACTCCGCCCACGAGAACAGTTCCTCTTGCTGCGGCGCCGGGGCGGCGGCGTCCAGCCCCTGGCCGTTGACCGGGGCGGCTCCCTGGCCATCGGGGTGTTGGCCCGTCCCGTTCACCCCGTTGGCCGGAGCGACGACGACCGCCGGCTCAGGATCGACCACCGGCTGCCACCCCTCGTCCACCAGCAACTGCTCGGCGTCGGCCGCGGCGGCCTGCGCCTGGGCGAACACCGTTTCCACCGGCTCGGCCGGCGCCTCCCCGCTGACGATCTGGCGGGCCAGCGCCAGCAGCAGGTCGTCGCCGTCGTCGCCATAGGCCGCCAACCCGTCCTCCGGCAGTTCCCCCTCCACCGCCAGGGACGACTGGAGCTTCTTCGCCACCAGCGTCAGCGCGTCGGCCTGGAGCGTCTGCCGGTAGGCCAGGTAGACCACCTGCACCGGCCGCGTCTGGCCGATCCGCCACGACCGGCGGGAGGCCTGTCGCAAGGTGTAGACCGAGTAGTCCGTCTCGTACCAGCATACGGTCGCAAAGTCGATCAGGTCCAAGCCGGTCTGCACCAGCCGGGGATGACACACCAGTACGTCCAGGCCTGCCTGGACGCGCTCGGCCACCCACGCCTCGCGGCGGTCGGGCTTGACGGCATCGGCCTTCAGCACCGCTACCCGGCTGCCGTGCTGGGCGAGCAAGGTCGCGAGGCGGCCCGTGATGTCCCGCGTGCCGGTGTGGGTGACGTAGACCAGCACCCGGCGTCCGGCTTCCCGTTCCGCCGTCACCAGGTCCAGCAGCGCCTGCTCCTTGGGATACACGCGGTCTTCCGCCAGGGGCGGGACCTGTACCAGCGGCTGGGCGCTCTGCGGATCGAAGACCGTCTCGCCGCGGGTGCAGCCGTCGGGGTAGGCCAGCAGGGTTTGCAGGTAGGCGCCCAGTAGCCGCTTGGAGCCGTGCGCCAGCGCATCCGCCAACGCCTTGCGCAGGGTGGTAAACACGGCCTGGTAGGCGCTCTGCTGCGAGTACCCCGTCTCGTCCGGTGTCTCGGCCAGGCCCACCAGACGCACCTGCTCGGTGTAGGACGGCAACCCGCTGGCCACGTCCGCCAAGCGCAGGAAGACGGTGTGGCCGATCAGGTGGAACAGCGCGGCCGGCGCCAGGCCGGGGCGTTCGCGGATCACGGTGCGATAGCGCCGCCGCCGGCTGTGGCGGCCGTCCTCCAGGGCCTCGTCGGCCGGCCGGCGCACGCTGTGCTCGACAAAGCCGTAGCGGGCGATCCAACGCGCCTCTTCGTGGTGTTCGAACTCCGCGCGTAGGGCCGGGCTGAAGCGGTAGAGCAGGTGGAAGAGGGTGCTGGCGTAGCCGCCGGCCAGCGTGCCGGTGAGCGCCAGGGAGGTACCGCAGACGTCGGCCAGAATACCGGCGGCAATCCCCTGGGCACTGCCGCGGCCCTTGTACTCGTGGACTTCGTCGGCGATCAGCAGGTCGAACCAGCCGTTCAGGCGCTGCTTGACGTAGTCGGCCAGCGGATAGCGGCGGGGGCCGGCGCGGTCGGCCTGCCAGAGGGCGGCGCCACAGTCGGCACAGGTGCGCTTGCGCCGCGCCAGCTCCGCGTCCGTCAGCGGCACGCCGTCCGGGGTGACCACCTGGGCCGCACAGACGGGGCACGTCGGGACGCGGAACGGCTCGCCGGTGTCCTCGTCCCGGAGCAACCGCCCGTCGCCGGTGGCCCAGCGTTGCACGACGGCGGGTTGCCAGCGGTAGGAGAGCTTGGCACGCTCGCGGGAGAGGATGGCGAAGAGCGGGCCGGGGCCGCCGGCCTGGCGCAGGCGTTCCAGGGCGGTGATGGAGGTGACGATGGCGGCGCGGGCGTCCGGGATGGTCGCCTCGACTTCCCGCTGCCACTTCCTGGTGAGGTGGGGTGGGACGAGCACGAGGATGCGTTGAAAGCCGGCCAAGTGCGCGGCGGCGGTGGCGATGAAGGTCTTGCCGGTACCCATTTCGCCGACGACGGTGGTGCCCCGCTGGCTGGCGAGCGAGTGGGCGGTGCCGCGAATGGCGGTCTCCTGGGCGCCCAGCGGGCTCCGCAGCAACGGCGGCAGCGGCCGGTCGTCCGCGGCGGGGTGGTACCGGGGTGGGTAGGACGCGACGACGCGCTGGGCGATGGCCTCCTTGTAGGTGTCGAGGAACGTGCTCAGGTTCATGCGGCTCTCCTTTCATTCGTGGGGTGGCGGTGAGTCGGTAGGGGGGGGCAATACGCGGTGGGCCGGGAAACCGGTGGCCGGGAGCGCCGGGGCCGGAAAACAGACGCGGCCCCGCCGGTCCCTTGGGGGGACTGGCGAGGCCGCGTGGGTGTGGTGCGACCGGGCCGACAGGAGGTGCTCAGGTTAGGCGGCGATGTCGGTGATGGTGCCGGTGGCGAGGTCGAGGGCCACGACGGTGGTGTGCAGCCGCTCGCGCCGCACTTCCTGTTCGCGGGTGCGGGTGACCAGCACCAACTCCTTGGCCGTGCGCCCCTTCACCAGCAGGCGCTGCCCGTTGGCCTCCAGGCAGAGGTTGTCCAGGAAGCCGGCGGCCACCAGCATGGCCAGATGCCCGCGGCGCAGCGGCAGCAGCGGCCGGGGCCGGGGCGCCTGTGGCGGCCAGAGCGCGTCGGTGATGGTGGCGTGGGTCCACAGCCCCGTGCGCCGGGCTTCGGCCGCCGCGGCCAGGGGATCGACGGTGCGGGTGCGGAACAGCAGGTCGCCAGCCGGGGTGGCTGGGACGGTGTAGAGCGGTGCGGGGGCTGGGGTGAGCGCCCGCAGCTCTTCCGTCGCCCAGCGGTGGAGCTGCTGCTCGGCGGCCGGGTCGGGCTGGGGCCGGGCGCGCCGGCAGCCGATGAGCACGACCTGGTCGAAGGCGGCGCGCTCCGGGTCGGGGAAGGCCCAGCAGGCCAGACGCCGGTAGTGGGCGGCGAGGAAGCGGGCGGAGACCGGTAGGCGCTGACGGGGGACGATAAAGACCAGGACACCGTGCTCGGCCAGGTAGCGGGTGCAGTGGCGTAGGAAGCGGTGCTCGCTGCGCCGTTCTTCCCCGTCGTGTGAAGTAGAAGGCCGGCGAGTTGGTTTGGCTGACGCCAAACCACTTTTCCGTCCCCCCCTTCCCGAACCGGGCGTGCGGCTTTCACCGCACCCGGCTCTCCAGTGATCCATACCCAGCCAGCCGGTACGGGCTGCTGGGCTGACCGCGGCGCTGCTTTGGCCTGTGCCCGCTCGGACACCGCACAGCGCGCGAGTCGATCACCTGTCCTCCTTCGCCATGTACCGGGCTTTCCCCGGCGCCGACTACTACGAGGACTCCGTTGCCCTAGGGGTCGCCCCCCGTAGGCAATCCCGCGTTCCGTCAGCATAGGACGTTTCGAGCGCGACTGTAGGTGCCCCGTTCGCCCCCTTGAATAGACCGCATCGGTCATCGTCCACGTCGCGGAGTTACCCTGGTCACGACCACCGGCCAGGGCACGACGTGGCGCCGGGATACAAGCGTGCTACCGGCGGGTGCTCCCGATCACCAGCTGGGGACTGGGGTTCAGGCAGTCAAGCTTTCACCGTATCGCGCGGGCCTTGCGGAACCAGCCTTACATCGCTTTCAGGCTGTAGCCGCTTTACCGACAGGCTATGGTCCCCCGCCGCTTTCGCTTTGAGGTGGGTCGGTTGGCCCAGGAACAGGCTCCGAGTTCCTCCCGGCTAGGCCGGGGATCCTATGCTGCGTGACGCGGCGCACGGTCATAGGGGGGATTGAGGAGCAGCAGGCCGAAGGCGCGGTTGGCGATGGCGGCGGCGAAGAGGTCGGTGGCCAGGGTGTGGTCCAGGCAGGCGGTGGCCTGCGCGGAGCGCTCCTGGTGCAACTCCACGCCGTAGGTCTTGAGGGGCAGTGCGCTGTACGGGTCCAGGCGGATAGCGAGTTGGGCCAGGGCGGCCCCGGCGCCGCAGCAGGGGTCGAGTAGGCGGACGGTGCCGGGCGCGCCAGCGGGCAGGCGGGGCGGGGGGCGCAGCAGGGTGGCGAGCAGATCGAGCACGCGCGGTGGGGTGGGATAGAAGCCGCCTTTGGCCTGGGCTGCTAGACGCATGGTGAATCTCCTTTCTCCTCGTTGGTGGTCGGATTACTCGGTGCGGGTGCCGCTGCCGCCTCATCCAGGGTGAGCGTGCCGGCGGCGACGGCTGCGGCGAGGTCGGCTTTCAGGGCCGCGGCATCGGGCCGGCAGTCATAGGCGACGAGGCCGGTGGTTTGCAGCGGGGTGATCTCGTCCTGGGCCAGACCCCGTTGCCAGAGCCAGGGCGCCCAGGAGTGGTGCAAGGGCAGCGGACTGCGCCGGTCCAGGAAGCGGTGATGCAGCGCAGGGGCCTGCGTTGCGTCCGGGGCCAGCAGCAGGAACTGCTCGCGCTCCGTGGCGTACTCGGCGAGCGTGGTGTAGACGAGGGCGTGCCAACCACCGCAGACCGGCAGGCGGGTGAGCTTGGTGGTCCAGGTGCCGACGGTGTGGGCGGGAATGACACAATGCTGGAAGCCGCCGGCGAGCGCCGTGCCCTCGGCGCCGGGGAGGAGGTACGCGGCGGCCGGGGGCTGCTTGAGCAGAGCGGCCCAGATGGCCTTGAGGGCGGTCTGGGCACCGACCAGGGAGAGGAACCAGAGGCTCTCGGTAGCCGGGTCGCGGGCGAAGGCATCGGCGGTGGCGGTGAAGCCGCCGGCGGTGATCGTGTACCGCGTGGCGGGGTCGGGGGTGGTGGTCGGCGCGGTGGGGGGCGTGCTACTGGTCATGTCCATACTCCTTTCCTTGTTGGCTGGGGTACCTCACGGGCCGGCGCTGGGCAGCCGGCCCTGCTCGCGCAAGCTCACGGCCCGGTCGCTACCAATGACGACGTGGTCGAGCAGCTCGATATCCAGGAGCTTTGCGGCGGCGGCCAGCTCCTTGGTGACGGCCACGTCCGCGGGGCTCGGCGTGGGATCGCCGCTCGGATGGTTGTGGACGACGATGAGGGCCGGGGCGGCCGCGATGATGGCCGGGCGGAAGACCTCGGCGGCGCGGATGCCCGCCGCGTCGACGGTGCCCTGGTAGATCACCCGCTGGCCGATGACGCGGTGCTTGGTGTTGAGCAGCAGCACCCGCAGTTGCTCCTGCACCAGCGGGGCCAGCTCCGGCCCCACCAGCTGCTGCACGTCGGCGGGGCCGGTGATCGCGGGACAGTCGGCGGCGGCACTGGAGGGCTGGGTGTCGACCTCGTAGCGGAGGGCCAACTCGCCCAGCACCTGCAGGTTTTGGCGCAGCGCGGTCAGCAGGGACGCGGTGGGTGGTTCGTAGGTAGTGGCGGTCATCGCACGCTCCTTTCCGACGGTGTGGTGGGAAACGAAAGCGGGGCCGCCCCCTAGGGAAGCGACCCCGCCGGCTGGACCCTGAAGACGATTCGCTGGGCGCTGTTCAACTCGCTGGCGCACTCCTTTCAGCCGGGCTGGCCGGCGGCACTTTCTGGGCGGCAGCGGTGACCAAGGGCAGCAACTTGGCGGCGGGCACGGCGTCCAGGTCCTGCCCCAGCCGCCGCCGCACCGCCGTGCGGAGCTGCGCTGCGTCGAAGCCCTGCTGGGCGCCCAGGGCCAGCAGCGTCTGGCGCAACGATGCGGCCCAAGTGTCGGTGGCGGCGGTGCCACCGTCGCTGCCGAGGTCGTTGCCGAACTGCGCGCCGAGGGTGCGGAGGGCCCGTTTGAGCGCGTCGGTGACGGCCCCCTTGTAGGCCGTCTCGTGCCCCTGGGCGCTCTCCTCCGCCACCACCCGGAAGCCCACGTCGGTGCGCGGCGGTACGCCCGGCACGTGCAGCCGGACGGTGGCGGTGTAGGCGGTGGCGTGCTCGACCGTGCCGGTCTGGGCATCGCGGGTGGTGATGTCCCGCGAGGTGACCTCACCCACGAGGTCGTAGCCCCAGCCGCCGTAGCCGAGCAGGCGGTTGGCCTGCGCGATGGCGACCCGGCCGGGGAGATAGGGGAAGGTGTGCCCGGCGCGGCCCTTCCGCTGGGCGACGAGGCTGGGGTCTAGCGGTGCATCCAGTTGCTGCATGACGGCGGCAGCGAGACCGGCCGCTTGGTGATCGGCTGGCGTTCCGGCGGTAGGCGCCAGGGGTACCAGGTCAGCGGGCGCGGCGGGGACACCGTTCCGGGTTGCGTTACTGTGCGTGGCGTTGGACATCGGGGCTCTCCTTTCCTTACTGCGTTGTCGGTCCTGGGTGGGCATCTGTGTGCTGGCGTGCGCGCGGGGCGGCCCAGGGCCGGGCCACCCCTGCCGGAGCGGGGATCGCGCGCGGCCAGCGGCCGCGGCGCTGACCCCTGGGGGAGCGGCCCGGTGGGCCGAAGGGGCAGGAACTGGGGGGAGCCGGCGCGCGCGGCGGTGGGACGCGGGAGCGTCCGCCGTTGGCGGCGGTGCGGGGCAACGAGGGGGCGCGTTCGTGGCTCGCCGGGGTGGCGACCAAGTCGGCTCCGGGGAGGGTCCCGGTGATGTGGTGCCGCGCACTGCGGCGCTGCTGGGGGCCGGCGGGGGATCGCCGGCTACCGCGATGGCGGCGCTGGGGCCAACAGGCGGCGGAACTCCGCGCGACCGGCCGGCCGGGTGGCCAGGTCGGCCACGTCCGTAATCCCTGGCGGGAGGGTGACGCTGGTGGCCCGCCGTCCCAGCAATTCGGTCAGTTGCGTCGCCGCGGTCCGGCCGGCGTCGTCGGCGTCGAAGGCCAGCACCACGCGGGGACAGGACTGTAGGGCGGCGGCCACCCGTTCCAGGCCCTGGGTGCCCAGCACGGCCGCCGCCGGCAGACCCCACTCGACCAGCGTGAGCCAGTCGAACAGCCCCTCGGTCAGCACCACCTGCCGCGGCGCCGCACCCAGGAGGCCTAGCCCTAGCAGCGGCTTGGGGCCGGGCAGCGTCTGGAACCGCGGGGTCCGTTCCGGCATGATGGCCCGCCCCGCCAGCCACTGCACTTGGCGGTCGCGCACTGCCGGCACCACCACCATGCCGGCGAACCGCTCGGCGCCCCGCCCGACGAACAGTCCCGAAGCCCGCTGCCGCGCCGCGGCGAAGCCGGCAGCCGCCAGGTCCCGACGCAGCCCGCGTCCTGGGGCATAGCCCAGCCCCAGCCGCTTGGCCGTGGCCGCGCTGATACCGCGCGTGACCAGGTACGCCCGACCCTGGGGGTACCGCCACAGCGCCCGGTGGTAGTACCGTGCCGCGGCCGTCAGCAGGGCCGGGTCTCGCGGGGGTAGCGGGGTCGTGCGGGACCCACGTGGGGTCACGGCCGTTGCTGACCGGACGCCAGCCTGGCGACCTCTCCCGGTCTCCCCGTCCAGCCGCCGGATGGCCTGGGGCAGGGTCAGCCCTTCCACGCGCTGCACGAAGTCCAGCACGTCACCGCTGGCACCACAGCCGAAGCAATGGAAGCGGGCGGTGTCGCCGTACACCGTGAAGCTGCCGGCGGTCTCGTCGTGGAAGGGGCACAGACCCTGGCGGACGCGGCCCCGGCCTCGCAGTTGCACGCCGGCGGCCGTCACCACCTCGGCCAACGGGTGCCGGTGCTTGAGCGCCGCCAAGTCTATGTAGTGCTGGGCTACCACCATCTTGCACCTCCTTTGTGTCCTTGCCTGCTGCTGTCCATGTGCTACCTCCTCTCGGCTGGTCCGTGCGGACATCTGGCGCACGGGGACTGCTGACGGGAGCGGCTGGTGCGGGACCCGCGCTATCCACGGTCGGATGCCTATCCGTGGGACGCGGTGGGTAGGGGCACCCCGGCCAATGCACGAGCGGGGTGGCTGCCGTGCGACCAAGGTCGTGGTGGGGGAGTGGAGCCGGTGTGCCACGGTGCCGGGCCGTGGATACTGCACCGAGCCTGAGGATTGTGAGCGGCACCGCCGGGAGCACGCTGGGAAATCGGCACCCGGCGTCGTGGTGCGGTCCGAGACCAGCGGCCGGCGGCAACGGGTGGTCAGCGCGCCGGACGCACGCCGACCTTCGGGCCCCAGGAGCACCGTGCCGGTTGCACGCCACACCCTGGATTGGACTGCCGGCGCAGGATCTACTTCCTCCGCCAGCGCAGCGGTGCCCTCATGGGGACCGTGGGGAGAGCAAGGCTCGATCCCTGCGGTCTCGCCCGGGTCTAGGGCCGGACCCCCAGGTTTCTAAGGCGGGAAGACCTGGCAAAGCCTGACAATACGCTCAGTATTCCGGCTCCCGCGCACCGGTGACAAGGGGTTTCGGCCTCCCCGCGCCAAGTGCTTGCGCGCATGGGGCAACCATGCGGCTGCAATGCGGCTCACGCCAATCCCAGCGTGAGCACCCGGCGCAGGCGGCGTCGCCACGCCGCCCGGCGGCGCTCGCCGCGCACCCGCGCCAAGGTCCGCCGGCGCCAGTCCACCTCGGTCCGCCGGGTGAGGGCGTCCCAGGGATACGTCGCCGGTGGCAGGGTCAGGTGGTAGGCCCCGATCAGGGCCAGCTCCAGCTCCCGCAGCCGCACCTCCGTGTGCAGTGCGGTCAGGGGGTCTCCCGCCCCGCCCCGCGCCTCCCGTGCCTGCCGCCACTGGACAATGAGTGGGGCCGCCGCGCCAAATGCCGCTGCTTCCCCCGGTGCCGGTGCCGCGGTGACGACCTGCTGCCCGTCCTGCGTGTGCTGCCCCAGCGGTGCCGCCTTACCGCCCTCCTGCCGGTGGGACTCCAGCGCTACCAACCGTTGCTCCAAGGCGTGGGTGCGCTGTGCAGCTTCGTCCCGCACGTGCTGGCCCTGCGCGCTGATGGCCGCCAAGAGTTCCTCCCGCTGGCGCCGCAGCGCGGCTGCCACGTGCTGCTCCCACGGCCGACGGGCCTCCGCCGCGCTTTCGGTCGCAGCGTCGGCGGCCTGCCCTGCCAGCAGGTGTCTCCCCAGCGCGTCCTGCATCCGCCGCGACAACCGGCCGGTCTTGACCGCCGCGGCCACCGTCTTGCGATGCACCCCCAACACGGCGGCCGCTCCCGACCGCCCCTCTTGCCGCACTAGGTCGTGCAGCAGCACCAGCAGCCGCAGTTCCAGCACGCTCTCCAGACTGGGGGTCTGGGTCTCCATGCTGTGCTCCTCGCTCATCTACGCACCGGCCGCCATCCGGTAGGGCCGCGCTTCCCTGGGGCAGTTGGCCACCACCCCCCGGCCGCGTCGTAGCCACCGTTGGCCGCTCCCAGGGAAGTTTGTAGCCACCGCCTTGGAACCAGCCCTACTACCCAGGTGCTTGCTGGAATGGAGCCACGCGCCCCGCCGGTGCCCCCATTTCCTCTCTGGTAGCGGGGGTCTATGACCCACCACGCGGCCAGGGGGTCCCAAGTACCGATTCCTGTACACGTCCATTACAGCGGTAACACCACCGCGCTGACCAGGCCTTTTAAGGGAGGTCGCGCGTGCCCTCCCACGTAGGTCCTATGGGTGGTCCATTCCGGACGGTATCACGAGGACCCGCCTGTGGAAGCTGTAGAGACTTAAGCTCCATGGATCCAATGGTCGGCACTGCGGACTGCAATTGCACACTTCGACCCGGCAACCTACTCCGTCAGGACGACGGACACCCCGGCAATCGCGGGCATGACAGTTGTCGGAGCTTCGGTGATACAATAGGGGCCTCAAGTACCCTTCGCATGGTGGCTTGGGCCACCCAGGACGCTAGGCTCAAGCCGGGGATTCCACGTCAGAACAAAGTCCGAGCCAACGACGAACGAAGTGCGGGAGCGGAAAAGCGTGCCTCCTGCCGATCCCGATCAGCCGTCCACATGGTTGCCGGTGCCATCATGGCTGCGCGTACCTCCGATTGGAGGGGGCGTATCCCCACCGATAAGAACGCGATCCGCGTTACTTCCTGTTGGTGAACTTGCATGGGAGGATTTTGAGCGTCTCTGTCTCCGCCTTCTCGATCTAGACGCAGAACCCGTCCATGCTTCGACGGCGGACCAAACGGGTCGGCCGACCACACCGGTCGTGAGGCTGTACGGTCGGCGTGGCCAGGCCCAATTCGGAATTGATCTGTTCGCGAGGGATAGGCTGGTCCCTGGCAAGCCGCACCCACAGCGGAGGTACGTGTGCCTCCAGGCACGTCGAATCGCAACAGTGACGACGGCGGAGCTGAGCGCCAGCGTCGACAGGTTTCTTGAAGGACGATGGGCCAAGGTATCGCGAAAATTCGTTTATGCCACACGCGCTTCCACTAGATCGACCGAGCTGGTGCATGAAATCGAGAAGCTAGCTGCACAACTTTTGCAACGATCCATTGAGTATGTGGTCTGGGATCAGGAGGAGATCTCCAGGCGGCTAAAGAACCACCCAGAACTGGTCGATGACTTCTTTGGTCGGCATTGGGTGAAGGAGTTCTGCGGCGACGAGGCAGCTACGCGGCTCGGCGGTCGGCTTGATGCCGGGCAGGTAGCCAAGCTCCGCTGTGAACTCGCCCGAATCTACGCGGCGTCGTTTGGCGTCGCTGACTCTGGGATGATTGCATTCCGGTTCAGTGAGACGCACCCGGTCGCACTGCCAGAACGGTTCGTGATACCCGATCTGGTGACCACAACACCGCAGGCCGCCCCCCTACCACAGCCTGAAGACGACCTGGATGAACTAGATACGGACGGACACGACTTACTTGCAGCCATGGCGGAAGCAGCTGCGTGGGCCCCGCTGACACGGGACGAGGGGATGTCGTTTCCGCCGAACGCGGCTCGGAGGCACCGTCACCTGGAGAACCCCCGCGTGTTGGATCGTCGGCCGGCCGATCAGTGGATAGGTGTGGAACCCTTACAAGTGATCGTTGGTGATCCAGGCGCCGGCAAGAGCACCCTCCTCAGGCACCTGGTTCTTGACCTGCTGAGCAGGGAACCAAGGTGGCGGACTGTCGCCGAACGATTAGGGCAGTATCTCCCTATCTGGTTGCCATTCCACTTCTTTACGCAGCGGGTCGCCGGCCAAACGGGCGCAGCTGCGTCCATTGGGGAGGCGCTCAAGGCATGGCTGGAACAACATGATGCCGGCCAGATCTGGCCTCTTGTCAAAGCGGCGCTCAACGATCAACGCTTGCTCCTAGTCGTTGACGGCCTCGACGAGTGGGTCAGCGACGAAGCGGGGCAGTATGCAGTCGCCGCTTTGAAAACCTTTGCGGACTCGCGGTCAACACCGCTGGTAGTCTCGACTCGGCCCTACGGGCTGTCCCAACTCACGTTGGGTGCCGGCTGGACATACCGACGCATCGCACCCCTGAACCCGGACCAGCAGCGCCTGCTCGCACTCCACTACTTTCGTGCGGTCATCGATTCGGAAGATCGCCCATCATCGCCTGACACCGTCGAGCGGTCGATTGACGATTTCCTGTCACAGATCCGTAATGTGCCTGGTCTCCGCGCAATCAGTGGGACCCCTCTCTTCCTGGTGCTCCTAGTGGGACTGCGCTTATCGAGCGTAGGCACGCTGCCGGCGGAGCGCTTCGAAGTCTATGACCAAGCGGTTCAGCTTCTTGTCGCTGACCACCCCACGAACAGGCGCGTAGCAGCAGCTGTGACGACGCCGCGACGGGGATTGTCAGTTCGCCAACTAAGAGCAGTCCTCGCGAATGTCGCCTTCGTAAGCCAGGCTAGGGGCGACATCTCGACTCTCGAAGAGACAAGACTACGCGAAGACTTCCTCCACGCGCTGTGTGCTCCCGCCCGTCTCGCCATGAATGCGGCTGATGCGGCGGAAACTGCCGACCAGCTACTGAACGTAGCAGAAGGTGAGCTAGGACTCCTCGTCCGAAAGGGGGCGACAGAACTCGGCTTTCTCCATCGAATACTACAGGAGCAACTCGCTGCCGAATACATCTCAGACCAACTCACTCCCGCGGCAATGAATGAACTGTTCGCAGAGCACATCGGAGACCCCCGATGGCGCGAAGTGCTCCTCGCCACGATGTCGAGGCTTCGCCGCCCGTCGGAGTTGAGCGACCTGATGGGGGCGATCCGGCGGCGTGTTGACGAAACCCCAACAGGACTACGCGCACGTGAAATCCTTGCGGAAGTGGTATTTGGACCATACGACCTTCCGGCCGGAGACATCCAGAAGAGCGCTCCTGGCATTATCGAGGTGATCGAAACCCATCCGTATGGACCGCATCGCGCACGTCTTCTGGATAGCGTTCTGGCGGGTTTGGAGGGAGCGGCGACCGAAGACATCGTGCGGGACTGCCTGGAGCGCTGGACACTGCTTGTCCAAGAGCCATCCAGCACACTCGTGCGGGAGATCGCTCAAATAACACAGGTTGGGGCTCCGTCAGAGACCGCTTGCAAGCTGCTTTTGATGGCGCTGCTCCATCCACACGGTTGGATTGCCGATGCAAGCGCGGTGGCAATCGCCGGCAGATGCTCGAACAGTCGATCCGTTAACAACAAGGAGCGCGACCTACTGCGTAGGGAACTGCTGCATATTCTATCCAACCCTCCCTCTGGTCTCGCCCAGGCCGCTGCTCTGATGGCACTGGCCCTTGAGTGGCGGCACGATCCCTTGGTCGAAGATATCCTGAACGACGCACGAGGGCACGCAGACGAAAGTGTCCGGATTGTGGCCCTTAGCGACGCGCTTGGCGTGCTGCGAACTACGCTCTGCGACTCTCCGACAGAACTCCCGAGCGACATCCAGCAGTTGAGCGATGTCGAACGCGAGTGGCTGATTGAGCACCTCCGGAACCCTGGTTTCGGGAACACTCACCCTGAGTTGCTCGTCGCTGCGGTCTCGGAAGCGGTACGTGGTCAACATTCAGTTCTTGAAGACTTGGTCGAGAGCTTGCAGTCCGCATCGGGACCATACCGTAACTCTGACTTGATTTGGCCCGTCGCGCTCAACCTGCTGGGTGACGACGACCGGGTTGTGCATATCGTGTGCGACCAGCTCCGGTCCGAGGAAAACTCCTCGCTAGGCCTGAGGGTGAAACTCGGTAACGGGCAGTTGCTAGCGCTGGCATATCCTCCCGAATCACCTCGCAATGGCCGTGTCGCAGCGGCGATTGAAGATCGCCTTCGCACATTCACAAAGAGAATCGATGGTCCTGAGTTGTGGCGACTCGCCGCAGTCGATCGTGGGCCAATGATGAAGACAGCCCTGCTAGAGGACCTCGCCACTTCACCCTGGCCTCACTGGTCCGCAGATGCGCTGGTCGATTACTTCGGTGAAGATGCTGATGCCCGCGATGCACTTCACTCGGTGCTGATGGGTAATCCCGTACGGGCATCAATGGTCGCGAACGTCGCAACGAGTGCCTTGGCCACTGGCGAGGTAATCCCTCGCCTGCTGGCGATCCTCCGCGACCTCGCCGGACCTGCGAACCCCGGTTCTGGGCGCTACGACATCCTTGCCTCCGCCATATTCGAAGCCTGCCAGGAACAAGAGATCGGCCCCGCACCGGAAATCGAATCGGTCGCCGCAGAGGCGCTGGGACTCATGCCAAGTGGCCCCAATCCATTTGGCGGTGACCCCCGCTATATGCTCGCCGCCGCCTTCTATCCCTCCGCGGCCTCAAAGGCGGCGCTGGCTGAACTCGCCGAGGCTGAAGACCGCCCTCTCGAACCAATCTTGCCCGTGTTCCGTCACGATCCTGAACAGGTTGAACGATTCCTAGAAGACGCATCGACTATTCTCCGGTCGCTACCCGCGTACCTGCGCGCGAGGGTGTGTCAGTCGCTGGCAGACGGGGCCATCGCACCTGATGCCGTGGTGCATTTGACCCGTCGGTGGGCAGACGAGGTGTCCGAGCCCAATAAGAGCATCGCTTCCCTTGCTTATCATCGAGCTTTGCTTAGGGCGCGGGAGGAGGGTCACGTTGATAATGAACAATGGGATCGAGCCCTGGTTTACTTAGGTAAACAGGCATCGTGTTACGGGCCGGACCATGAAGCCCGGAGACGCAGTGCGTGGGTTGGCATGTGCGTGTGCGGCGATTGGTCGATGTTGGAAGGCCGTGTGGAGACGATCGGTGAGTCGTTGCCCGTTGGGGTCTCCCTAGCCGATCCATTCCACGGACCGGACGGGACCCTGCTGCAACAACTCGCCTCGTGCTGGGAAGATCTGCGGTCTGAGTTCGGCGATACGCTCCTTCCGCGGCTCTCTGGACTCCGGGCAGAGGAGCCCAAGAGCGATGTCTGGAACGCGCTGGCCTTGGTCGCTGGGCGAAACACCACCCTTCAACAGGAACTTGAGAGTGCAATCGCCGCCGACCCCGGTCTATTGGGGCTGAATGGTGTCTTGGTGTGGTGTGTCACTCGACTGTTCACGGGAGATAGTCCGAGCACCGACGCAATCACCGATGCCCTCGTTACTCATCTCTTGCAGTACCGCGGCGACCAACGCGAGCGCCTTGTCAGCGTCCTCGTCGCACAATTCGAGCGGATCGGTCTACAGCAGGAAGAACTACTAGGCCGCTTGGATGATGCACTGCGAGGCGTTCCCGTGAGTAGTGGCGATCCCACTCGTGAGGCCCTCTCCGCGCTGATCGCAGGCAGTCGGTGTCCTACAGGTCATCCTTTCCGACCCCGAACTTCCTTCGATGATGCCTTCGCGGCGGCCGACAGTTCCGAGATCTTCGAGCGGATTGAGCGCACTCTCGACTGGCTGGACGGGGCTGGTGAGACGTATTACGACGACCCCTTCATACGCCGTGTTCCCCATCGACTGCGAAGCGATACCGTCGCCGCCGGTATGGTTCGGGACGCAGTCATGAACCCGGCGACTCCCGATTCCCGGGCAGCCGCGCTCGTATCGCTACTCGCGGAGGCGGTTGGGCTCGACGAAGACCTTCTCCGCGAGGTCGAACGCCGCATAATTGCTCAGAACAATGTCAGATTGGCACCGGTAATGCGAGAACGTGACTCTTCAACCACCATCTCTGTCCAGACTGTCTTCACGCGCGTTGCTGACGTGGCTTTGGACCTGCGCTTGAGCTGACGGGGTGCGCTCCGCAGTTCACCGAGTCAGTGCCTGCAATCTCAGCAGACGTGCCGCTCGAGCTCGCGGTACCGCAACATGGGCCTGTCCGGCGTCGGTGGCGGATTCCAGTGCAGGTTTCTGCACACGTTCATGACAGCGGTGTCACTGCCGCGAACTGTGGGTCCTCTAGCGGAGGGCACGCGCGCCCTCCCTCTCAGGACGTTACGCCGGCGGCGGGGGATCGGCACCCTGGGAGGCGGGCTCATCATGCGGTCATGTGCCGGCCGGCATCGCCTTGACACCGCCATGCGAATGCGCCATAGTTATGTAAGACTAAGTATGATAGGAGTGGCCATGAAGCGTACCACGAAGACCATCACCTTCTCGCTACCCCCGGCCATGGCGGCCCAGGTGCGGGCCGTCATGCGCGCCGAAGGCCGCACCATGAGCGACCTCGTGCGCGAAGCCCTGCGCTTGTACATGGAAGAACGGGAGTGGCGTCAGACCATCCGCTACGAGCGCCTCCAAGCCCGTCGAGCCGCCGAGCAAGCTGACACAGGAGGTACCCCCGATGCGTAACCAACCCAACCCGGTCCCAGCAGCCCTGTACGCCCGCGTGTCCAGCGACCGCCAAGACGTGGACCTTTCCGTCGCTGCCCAACTGCGGGCGCTGCGGAATTACGCCGCCCAGCACGGCTACGTCGTCGTCCGTGAATACGTGGACGAGGCCGAGAGCGGGCGCGTGGCCGACCGGCCGGAGTTCCGCAAGCTGCTCGAAGCTGGTGGCCGTCCCCAGGCCCCCTTCCAGGTGATCCTGGTCTGGAAGTTCTCCCGCTTCACTCGCAAGCGCGAGCATGCCGTGGCCTTCAAGGCCATGCTCCGGCGCAGGGGGATCAAGGTGGTCTCGATCACCGAGCACGCCGACGACTCGCCCACCGGCAAGCTGATGGAGGCGATCATCGAGAGCGTGGACGAGTTCTACTCCGAGAACCTCGCCCAGGAGGTCACCCGCGGCATGCGCGAGGCCGCCGCGCGCGGCTTCTTCCTGGGGTCGCGGGCGCCGTTCGGCTACCGGCGGGTCAAGGTCCGCGATGGCGTGAAGGAGCGGCCGACCTTGGAGGTGGACCCGGCCGCGGCGCCGGTGGTCAAGGACATCTTCCAGCGCTCCCTCCGGGGCCACGGCCTGAAGGAGATCTGTAAGGCGTTGAATGATCGCGGCCTCACCAACCGCGGGAAACGCTGGCGGAAGAACGCGCTGCACTACCTGCTGACCAACGAAGCCTACACCGGCACCGCGGTGTGGGGCCGCACCACCACGGGTACGCAGGCACCGGACCCGGTGCGCGTGCCGGGGGCCTGGCCGGCGCTGGTGTCCCAGGAGTTGTTCGCTGAGGTGCAGCGGGCACTGCGAGAGCGCGCGCCAGCAGTGCAGCGACCCGCCCGGGTGGGCAGCACGTTCCTGTTGAGTGGCCTGCTGCGCTGCGGGGTGTGTGGGAAGGCCTATGTCGGCCAGGGGGCTAAGAGCGGGCAGTTCGCTTACTACGTCTGTGGCACCTTGCAGCGGGAGGGGGCGGGGACTTGCACCGCCCGCTACCTAAACGCGCCCAAGGTCGAGGCCTTCATCGTAGACACGATCAAGGCCCGCATTCTGAACGATGCGACCATCACCGAGTTGGTGACGCTGGTCGCCGAGGAGATTGACACCGTCGCCGGGGAGGTGGCTGGTCGATTGCAGACCATCGACGCGGAGTTGGCCGATGTCAGCAGCCGGCTGGAGCGGCTCTACGAGGCGCTGGAGACCAGTGCGTTGACGTTGGCGGCGCTGTCGCCGCGCATCCTGGCCCTGCGGCACCGGCAGGATCAGCTGGCGGCGGCGCGGGAGGCCACCGAGCACCAGTTGGCCCAGCGAAAGGTGGCGTTGCCCGGCACGGCGGAGATCACGGGGTACGTGGCGGACTTCCGGGCCTTGTTGCAGCGGGGGACGTTCCCGGACCGCAAGGCGCTGCTCCGCAACTTCGTGCAGGGGATCGAGGTGGTGGACGACGCGGCGACGCTGACGTACACTGTGCCGATGCCGGTGGACGGTGTGACCAGCGAAGGGGGCCCGGTTCTTGATTTTGTCCAGTCCGGCCCACCCAGCTACACATAAAGCGTGAATCTTCACGCCAGCGGTTGCAGTGGGGATGAAATCTGTGCTCCAAGCGCTTAGGCTCGTACTAGGAGGCCAGAGTGAAGTATCGGCGGCCGCAGACCTCATCGGTTCTGGTGGTTGGAAACTAAGTCGGAACCAAGCAGGCGGTCAAGCCGTATCGCCGTCCCCTTGCCGCAACACCTACTCCTCCCACAGCATCCGGCGATGGGCCACCCGGCTCGCAGCCGCCGCTCCCGGTAAAATCGGGTGGCTCGGTTGCGGCACGCGAGCCAAGCTGCACATCGGCCACGGCTTCCATCTAGCCGCGCTGGTCAGGCTTGGCTGAACGACATCATCGCACGGGGTTGCATATGGCAACATTGATGTCGCATCGCTCAAGACCTACTCACTTTTTCTTCTGGGCACTCATCTTCTCCGTCCTTCTGCTGTTAACTCGCCTGGGCAACTTACAGCATGAGGTGATTGATTGGGATGAAAGCACCTTCATCATAATGGCCTCCCATTTGAGAGTCGGTCATCTTCCTTACTTGGAGTTGTATGACAACTTACCGCCCGGGATTTCCTTTGCTCTGGCAGGTGTAATGTCCCTGTTCGGGGAAAGTCTGATCACCGTCCGTTTTTTCGGGACCCTCTGCCTGCTTGTCGCGGCACTGGCCTGTTATGGGATCGCAGTGCGTCGCAATTCCTCTTTGGCCGCCGGTGTATCCACGGCCGTTTTCCTGGTCCTGGCCAGTGCGTCTAACTTTCAGCCGACGTTGACCGAGCACTTGGTGATCGCGCTGCTGCTGCCGGCTTGCTGGCTGCTAGTAGCCCGACGTGACCGGCTCTGGGCGGCCTTTATGATCGGCATACTGCTGTCCTTGGCAACGTTGACGCGCACGAATATCGCCTTTGTGGTGCTGGCGCTGGGAGGCTACTATGCGTGGCGGCTTTGGCAGCCACGCAAGAGCATCCCCCGGCTGGCGCTCCTGGCCTATGGAGCGGGTGGGCTGATGCCGCTGCTGGCCCTACTTGCCGTCTACGCCTACGCTGATGGCTTGGACGAGCTCTTCCTGAGTGTCATCATAGTACCTCTTTCCTACGCTTCATCACAGGGTGGTTTACTGGAATCTCTATACTCCCATATCAGGATATGGAGAAGCTTCGTTTATGAATACAAGACGATCTTTTTGCCGGCAACAGCCTTCATTGGAACCACCTTCATTGGATTAACTCTGTATATAGCACAGCAGAGAAGAAGTGTTATTTCTGGTGATGAAGGACTGTTGTTATTGATATTCTCTTTCACTTCTTTCTCGGTCCTAATGAATGGCCATTCATACGGGCATCATCTGCTTCAGATCCTTCCCCTGCTGGCAATCCCCATGGCTTATGGCTTACAGGGTCTGTCCCGCAATGTGGCCTACATCTTTGCCGGTCTGACTATCGTTGCTGGAGTAGCACACTTTGGGGCCGAGAGCGCTGCCCTCGTACAGAATTGGTCACAGCGTGAGGCACGTTACGAAATTCGGAAAGCCGCGGAACTGATACGGGAAGACGTATCGATTGAGAAAGCCGTCTATGCACCAATTCACCATCTTGTGTACTGGTATCTTGGGCCAGGCTCGCTGCCATCTCGCGTGGTCCACCCCGCTAACCTCGCAGAAGAGAGCATCATGGGTCCGCTAGTCGAACACGGTTATCTTCCGGCGTACGAACTGAAAAGATTCTGGTCAAATCGGTTGGATTATGTAATTGTTAGCCCGGGAAGGCCCTGGTATTTTTCCGGCGACGAATACCAAGCCTTCCAGTTCGCCCTGGCCAGAGATTTCGAGCTGTGGCAGCGAGTGGGGGGCATTGAGGTTTTCAGGCGCAAAAGCTGACGTCTCAGCCAATCAAAACAAGCTATCATCAATGGCACTGAGACCATGAAGCGGCTCCTTGGTGCGCTACTCGGTGGTGCGGCGGTGGTTGGCGCAGCCGGGTATTGGCTGCGTCGGTCGCTGCCGCGTCACCGGGGCACGGTGCGGTTGGGCGGCATTGACGGCGAGATCAAGGTCGTCCGTGATCGCTGGTCCATCCCCCACATCTTCGCCGCCAGCACGAGCGATCTTTTCTTTGGCCAAGGCTATGCTACCGCCCAGGATCGCCTCTGGCAGATGGAGGCCGGCCGGCGGGTGGCCGCCGGGACGCTGGCGGAGTTGGTTGGGCCACCGGTGCTCGACGCCGACCGGCTGCTACGGCGGCTGGGATTTCGCCGCGCAGCAGTGGCCGAGTGGCACGATGTAGCGGCCGAGGGACGGCAGGCGCTCGAAGCCTATTGCGCTGGCGTCAACGCCTGGATCGCGGCCTGCGGCGCCGTCGGGCGGTTGCCCCTGGAGTTCACAATGCTGCGTACACGCCCTGCCCCGTGGACGCCCATTGATTGCCTGGCGTTTGCGAAGTACATGGCATTCGGACAAGCAGCGGACTGGCAGGGCAAATGGCTCCGCGGTCAGGCCGTGGCGCAGGTCGGAGCGGCACAAGCGTTGGCCGCCGAGCCGTTTGCCGGCGAGCACCCACCGCAGTCCATCCATGTCCCGGCCGGCCTCGACTATGGCGCCGTTGACTATAGCCTTGGCGGGCCGCACCAGCCACCACCAGCACGAGGAGCGCCACCGGCGGCCAGCAATGGCTGGGCCGTCAGCGCCGAGCGAGCGGCCGGAGACGGCGCACTGCTGGCGAACGATCCGCATCTGGCGCCACACCTGCCGGTGTCGTGGTACGAGGTCCACTTGTGCGGTGCCGGATATGACGTCATCGGTGGCTCGCTCCCGCCAGCGCCGGGTGTGCTCATCGGGCGGAACCGCCGGATCGCCTGGGGCATGACGGCGGCGATCCTGGATGCCAACGACCTCTATGTCGAGCGTTGCGACCCCGCTACACCAGCCACCTATTTGGCCGGTGCTGGCCGGCTGGCGCCAGCGGAGACCATCGAGGAGCCGATCACCGTCAAGGGCTGGTCGGAGCCGGTCGTCGAGACGGTCCGGGTGACGCGACACGGGCCAATCATCAATCCACCGCCGGCCGCTCCGGTCGGGGGGTCGGGGGAGTGGCACCATCAACTCGCCCTGCGGAGCACGGTACTGGAACAGCCCGGCCTGGTGACGAGCCTGCTGGCCCTCAACCGGGCCGGCTCGTGGGACGAGTTCCGCGCGGCGCTCGCACAGTGGCCGGCGCCACCGCTGAACTTCGTCTATGCCGACGTGGATGGGCACATCGGTCGCCAAGCTGCGGGCCGCGTCCCCGTGCGTGCGCGGGGCGACGGCCTACTGCCGCTGCCAGGATGGAATGATTCCTATGCGTGGCGCGGGTTCGTGCCGTTCGACGCACTCCCGTCGGAACTCGACCCACCGCGCGGCTTCACGGTGGCCGCGAATCAGGATATTTCGCCCCAGTCCGCACCATCCGACACCAGTGATACTGATACCGGTGGGCATCGTCATGGGTACAACCTGGGACACGAATGGCTGGACCCCTATCGGGCACGCCGCATCACCCAGTTCCTCGCGGACGGTGAGGCGCTTGACCGCGAATACTGCCGCGCTATGCAAGCCGATACCGTCTCGCTGGCCGGTCGCGCCTGGGTAAGCGCCGTACTCGCCCTGCGCGACCATGGCTGGCTGGCGCCACAGGGCCAGCACGAGGTCCAGGCCCTGGAATTGCTGGCGCAGTGGGATGGCACGATGGTCCCGGAGAGCGGCGGCGCAGCGGTCTACATGCTCTGGCGGCGCGCCCTCCTGCGGGAACTGTATGCAGCGCAGGTGGGTGATCTGGCGGCCGGCTATCTGGGGCAGGGGCCACACTCCGTCGTAGCCAGTGCCAACACCTTTGCCTTCCGCCACTCCCGCCGCCTGATCGAGCGCCTAGAGCAGGCCGCGGCCCAGGAACGGTCGGCCGGTGACGCTGCCTCCCCGGAGATAGATGCAGAGCTGCGCCAGGCGCTGCAACGGAGCTTCTCCGCAGCCGTGACCGAACTGCGGCAGCGCGCCAGCGAGGACCCCCACCGCTGGCAGCTGGCAGCCATCCACCGGGTCACCTTTTCGCACCCCTTCGGCACCCAGCGAATCATCGGCCGGCTATTTAACCGCGGCCCGCTACCGGTGCCCGGCGACAACGACACCCTGTTCGCTTCACCGCCGGAGCCGGCCGCGCTGTACAACCGGGCCGCAGCGATCCCCTCCTACCGACTCCTCGTGGATTTCGCCCCCGGCGGTGAGACGACCGCCGCGCTCGCCGGTGGTCAGTCGGGCCATCCCCTCAGCCGGAACTATGCCAACCAACTCGGCGTGTGGCGGCGCGTTGACCTCGGCCACCCACTGCTGCTGGAGCGCACCGCTATCGAGCGCGAGGCCCGTGCCACGCTGCGGCTACTACCGAAGCAGCCAGAGGTAAGTTAGCCAGCCGTAGCCTTACTCAACGCTGGGCAGTCAGGCGCCATCGTCTTCATGGCTCAAGCCGACACGCCGCGCTATCGCACGGGCGCTCAACGCGGCCAGCACGACCTGCCCGGTGTCCAGGACGAGCACGCACCTGGTCCGATGACCAAAGGTCACGTCAATCACTTGGCTGCGCTCCCCCGCCGTCTGCACGAGCCGCTTGATGGGCGCCGAGTCGCTCGCGGCCACGACGACGATGCGGTCCGCGGCGACGGAGTTGCCGAAGCCGACATGCACGAGCCGGCGCGTCGGCGCACCGCTATCAGGCATATGCGCGCGCGCTCCCCCATCCGACACTCCGCGTCACGCCGGTAGTCCTTCCTAGTGTTAGGCGTCACTGCCGGCGCCGGGCGGCAATGGCAGCGAGACTTTCCGCCCGGTGCGAATCGCCTGGAAGCCGGCTTCGACCACTTCCTGGATATTTCGTCCTCGGAGTGGGCTGGACGGGCTAGTGATCGGCTCGTCGCGCATGATGGCACCGAGGAAGGCCTCGGGGCCGGAGCGGGCGCCTACCGGCAGCAGCGGCGCGGCAATCGGCTCCGGCTCACGCGCACCACGGCGATACAACGTCAGATCACCGCCATATTCGACCACGAGGTTTCCCTCGGCCCCGCAAATGGCAGCGGCGCCGGGCAGCGGTCGGGCCTGCGTCCACGATCCCTCCACCAGAGCCATGGCCCGGTGGTATTCCAGCAGCAGGCGGGCGTTATCGTCCACGGTGATGAAATCCTGGACTAATCGCCCGGCCAGGCCCACGACCGCCGACGGCATACCCAGGACGTCGTAGACAAAGCCGGTGCCGTAGCCGAGGTAGTCTGCCGAGGCGCCGCCGCCGTTTAGCTCGGCATCGTAGAGCCAGGAATAGAAATAGGGCGAGCAGCCAAGATCGCGCGGGCCGGTGTGCCCACCGCGGTAACGCGCTTCGTAGACCTGTCCGATGAAACCCTCGCGGGCCAGCTTGATCGCGTGCTGGAGCGGCGGCTGCCAGCTTGATGGCCAGTTGAGGAAGAGTTTGACCCCCGCAAAGCTGGCCGCGGCCATCATCCGCTCGGCCTGCGCGAGGCTGGCGGCCATCGGTTTCTCGACGAGGACGTGCAGACCGCGCGCCGCTGCCGCTTCGACGACCTCGGCGTGGCGGGCATTCTCGGTAGTGCAGTTCACGATGTCGAGGTCTTCGCACTCAAGCAGCTCATCATAGGTCTCATACAGTGCACGCACACCGTATTCGGCCTCGATCCGAGCGCGTAGCTCCTCATGAGGGTCGGCAGCAGCAGCGATAGTCACGTTGGGTAGCTGCTCCCAGGACCGGAGCAGCCCCCAGACGTGATCATGCACCATGCCGACCACACCCACACGGTAGGTTCGTGCCATCACTCTCGCTCCTCGCGCATTATTACTGTTGCCACCGGCGGCCGGAGTAGGGAGTCCTGCGGCGAGATGCACCGGGTTGGCGGTAGCCATATGGCCGCTGGCGTGTCGCCGCGCCATCCCCGTCGTTAATCGGGATGGAGAGCCGGCGAGATTGCCTCCAGGGAAGAGTTAATGGGGCACTCTAGCGCGGTCGTGCCACCGTGTCAATGCTATGCTCTCGATAGAGACGCAGCACATGCTTGCAGTTGGCTAACGGAGACGGGCACAGCAGCCTTCCCAACGAGGGTGAAGGGAGGAGTGTAGATGCAGGGAGTACGGTACCCAGCCATAGCCACACAATCCAATGACACGACGGGTAGTGCAAGACCGATTGGGTATGCGCGCCGGAGGGCACTCCAGGTAGCCGGCGCTGCCCTCGCGTCAGGTATCGCGACGGCCGTGGGACCGCGGCTCGTGGGGGCGGCGGCCGCAGGACAGCCGGGGGTTCGCTTTCCCGAGACCGGCCACACGGTGGCGCTGGATTTCGCCCAGTTCTGGCTCGACAACGGTGGGCAACACCTGTTCGGTCTACCCATTTCAGCGGAATATACTGAAGGCGGCGTCGGCATCCAGTGGTTCGAGCGGGCGCGGTTCGAGCGGTGGCCGGGTCAGCGTGGTGTCGTGCTCCCCCCGCTTGCCGAGGAATACCTGGCAGCGACAGGTAGGTCACCGGCCACGTATCCAAGTGTCGCCGTAACCGATCTTACCGTGACCGATCCTGGGCAGTACTTTCCCGAAAGCGGGCTTACGGTGCGTGAGCCATTTCTGAGCTTCTTCCGCCACTATGGTGGCACAGCCATCTTCGGCCAGCCGACCAGCCGGGAGCACCTCGTCGGCGGTGTGCCAGCGCAGTATTTTCAGCGTGCGCGCCTAGAGCTACACCAAGATGGAGTCTATCCTGCACGGCTCGGCGCCGCACTCGCGCAGCTGCATGGGTGGCAGCCGGGGACATCGCTGCGCCTGCCCAGCACGGTGAACTGGCGGCAGGTCTTGGCCGCTGCGAAGATTCGCAAGCCGGACCTGGACACCGTTTTGTCCGCACACAGCGATGCAATCTCCGACATGGAGTTGCACTCCGCGGACTCCCACGCGACTAGCACCTGGGAACGGCTACGGTGGCTGGCGGTGAGCATCAATCATCAGCGAGCCACCGCGTTCGTAGGCGACCGGCCGATCTTCACCGATCTGGTGTCTACCGGTCTGGCGAGCAAGGGTCTCACGCCGCTCGGCCGCTATACGATCAACCGTCGCGTGTACAACGAGGTGATGGACAGCGCCACCATCGGCCTGCCCTGGGGTCACCCAGCACACTACCGCCTAGAGAACGTGCTATACACGCAGTATTTCACCAATCAGGGTCATGCGCTCCATTACGCCTGGTGGCACGATAACTTTGGTGCGCCAATGAGCTTTGGCTGTGTCAACATGAGCTTGTCAACATCACGGTTCTTCTGGCAATGGGCCGGGATCGGTATGCCTATCCTGATCCACGAGTAACCGACCAAGCGGGTCATTGCTCGGAGGAAACCGGTGGTCCAGACCTAGCGTGTCACTGCATACCACAGCCCGCCAATGATGTAGCTCCGTTGACACCTTGAGCGGCGTATGACCGTGCGAACGAGTGTCGTCAGAGTCGCATGGCAGTGGCGCCGATTGGTGCTAATCGTCGCGGTCCTGGCCCTGGGCAGTAATCTTGCGCTCGCATTGCGGCAGCCCTTCTACGGCACCGAAGTGCGGGCACTCGTACAGCCGACCCTACCGGCCGAAGCCTTGCTCTTGCGTTCCCGCTACCCCCAGGAATACCGGCGGGCGCAGTTTGTGCAGCAGGTGTTACTGGACCTCAGCGATTATGTCGAGAGTCGCAGCTTCGCGGCCGGCGTAGCCGCAAGCCTCGAGGAACAGTTCGGGACACGACCACCGCCCGGCGCCATCGCGGGTGCACTTTCGGCGCAGCAGGTGCATCGCACACTGCAGATCAGCGTCGTTACCGGCACCACCGAGAGCACGTACCGGATCGCCGTGGCCACGGCCGCCGCGCTGGAGCAGCACGGCGCGGCGACCGTGGCCGACGAGGCGGGGCAACCCCGGATCGAGGTGGCTGTCATCACCGACCCGGCCCCGCCGCGGCGCTTGATCCCCTGGCGCGGACTGTTGGTAGCCGTCCTACGCACCCTAGCCATCGTCGCCGCGCTCCTCGTACTGCTCCGGATTGCGGCGGGGCTGCGGCGCACGCTCAATACGCCGGGCGAGGTCACTGCCCTCCTGAGCCTGCCAGTGCTCGGCACAGTACCGGCGCCGGCCGCGGCTCCGCGCACCCTCTCCACGCGCTGGATAGGCCGGCTGCGACGCGCAGTGCGCTAGAATCGCCTCGCAGCAGAGGGGACAATCACCGTGGATACGACTCCAACGCCAGCGCAGACCGGCACGGCACCGCGACCGCCGTATCCGCGGCTCGCCGAGGCCATTTGGCTCACCGTCTTCATCCCGGTCGTACAGTTCGCCGTCGGTAGCCTCTTGGTCATCCCCCTGTTCGTCTGGGCTACTCTCGCCGTGCTGAGTGGGCCGGCTGATGCGGCGGAGCGGATCGCAGAGGATGTCGCCGGGCTGCTCAACCATCCGGCAACCCTGGCAGGGTTAACCCTCATCTTCTGCTGGGCCGTCATGCTGTACATCCGTGAAAAGGCCGGCGTCCCTTTCCAGGAACTGTTCCCTTTGCGCCCGGTGCGCCTCGCCTTCTGGCCGCCGGTTATCCTGACGCTGCTCGGCGCGATGATCGTCGTGGCCGAGGCAGGCAGCCTCATGAGTATGGTGCTCCCACTGCCCAATTGGTTCAAGGAGCTTCTTGAGACGCTCGTGGGGGGACCACTTTGGGCTTCATTGTTGGCTGCGGTCATCGTCGCGCCGCTCACGGAGGAACTCCTGTTCCGTGGCGTGATCTTGCGCGGCTTGCTGCTGCACTATTCGGCGCCGAAGGCAATCATCGCTTCATCGCTGCTGTTCGGTCTGATACACCTCAACCCCTGGCAGGCCGTCGGTGCAGTGATGCTTGGCGCGCTGTTCGGGTGGTGGTATGTCCGCACACGCTCACTGACTCTCTGCATCTTCGGTCATGCCTTCAATAACTTGCTCGCCGTGCTCCTGTTCAGATTCGGCGACTGGGAGCCGGTGAGCGATATCTTGGGTACGCCGGATTCCCCGGAGCTACTCCCGCTGTGGCTCGTCGGCGTGGGAGTGCTGTTGGCCATCGGCGGCCTGTGGCTCACACATCGGATACGCGACGAGCGACCACCCCTCAGCCCGCAGCCATCAGCCTAGCGCGTGCGCTCGCAACTACCCCTGCGACCTTCTATGTCCCAAATCTGGCCGTCTAGTTGAGCGGGCCGTACCTTGGGCCATCGGTCCTGAGTACGGCCGGCCCATCATAGCTCAAAGTGCTCGTGTAGGTATTCGCGGCTCGTTTCGGCGCTCTCGACCGGCGCTCGCTCGGGGCCTTGGGGATCAACGACAAGCCAGCCGCCATCCATCAGTCTACTCATCAGGGGCAGCGAGACCTGAGTCAGGTCAAGGTGGCCTTGGCCGAGCGGCACGATGCCGCCGCGCTGCAGGAACTCGTCGTAGTCGTAAAGCTCGTCGCGCGTCTCTTTGAGGATAGTCAGGTCCACGTCTTTGTAGAGCAGCAAGGCGATCCGCGAGGCGTATTGCCGCACTAGGACTTCGGGGCGCGTGCCCGCCACCATCGCCTGGCCAATGTCCAGCGTGAGGGAGATCAACTCCGGCTCAGTGGCATCCATCAGGATGTGTAGCTCATCAGCCGTCTCCAGCTGCGTGCCGAGACGGTTGCGGATGGAGGGCGTGAGACCAAAGTCCAACAGCACTTCGGAAACGACGTTGAGCGCTTCACCGAGGTATTGCAGCTTGCCCTCGGTCAAGGCAAAGGGCTGGCGGAGATTTTGGTAGCCGGCAACAAGCACCAGCTCGCGCCGGATCGGCAGCGACAGTACCGCGTGCTCGCACTCCAGTTCGGCGAGCAGCTCCGCCGTCCGCCGGAGGCGCTCAAGCTCGTCTTTCAACTGCGTTGGCTCCTGCCATAGCCCCGGGAGGTGGCAGGCGGCAATCCGGACCTCGCGCTCATCCCACCAGTCCCGATAGCGGCTCAGCTCGTCGGTCCAGGGCAGCACGTGGGACTCCTCGACGAGCGCGCCGTCGTACCCCGCACCAGCAACGACGTCGAGGACCAGCGGCAGCGGCTCGGCGCCCCAGGGAGCAAGCGTCAACGCGATGCGGGCCGTCATACTATTGTCAGGGTTACACCGACGCTCGCTCGACGCGATGGTCGCCGGCGCGTCGTAGCGCCAGCACCAGGATTAGCTCGGCGGCGACTTGCCGGAGTGCAGCACCGAGGGACGATGACCAGCACAAGCTAGGTCTGGCTGATGCCTTTGTAGGCCAGCAGATCGGTGAATTCCTGCTCGGACAGGCCCAGGTGCCAGGCCGCACGTCCGGCAGTCATCCGGCCCTCACGGAATAGGCCCAGCACGATCAGCTCACGGGCACGCTCTTCAGGCGCGATGTCCATGCCCTGCAATGCCTCATACAACGCCGGCTCCAGCGCGACACGCACCGCGTCCTCCTCCGCGACCGCAACCGCCGCGGCATTCGAGTCTGCGCCACCGACCGCCTCACCGGCTGCGATCAGACCGCTCGTTGGAGCGGCGGCGGATCGTGTAGCCTCCGTCAGTAGACCGTCCGGGGCACTCGCGGTAGCCCCGGAATCGGCCAGGCCGTCGGCTGACACACGATCCGGCGTGCCACCAGCTTCCGTAGGCGTCTTCGGCAGCGCCACTTCGGTATACAGCGGTACATCCGCGTTGTCGGTGGTCGTAGCGG
The DNA here is from genome assembly GCA_022826725.1 of Chloroflexota bacterium. Taxonomy (GTDB): domain Bacteria; phylum Chloroflexota; class UBA11872; order UBA12225; family JAJDUF01; genus JAJDUF01. Next base: position 90,522 of record JAJDUF010000011.1, on the reverse strand, counting down.
CCACGCCATCGGCCCGAGACGCCAGTGCGGCTTTGGGAGTTGCCGACGTCTCGGTGGCCTCGCCCCCGGCATCAGTCTCCGGGATCGTGTCGGCGTCTGCTGCGGCCGATGGCTCCTGAGAAGAGGCCGCCACAGCGAGCGTATCGTCGTCCTTACTCGTGGCCTCTTCTGCCGGTAGGTCCGGCTCCTCGCTAGGACCGACGGATACGGCCGCATCATCAGTGTCTTGAGGAAGATCGCCAGCCTTGCTCGCCAAGGTGTCTAGCACCGGATCATAGGAGTCCTCGTCATCGGTGGTGGCGGCAGCGTCGCTCGTTTCCTCTTCCGCTGCCTCCGGTTCCGTTGCCTCCGGCTCGACGGGCGCGTACTCCTCGTTCGCTTCGATAGCCGCAATGGCCTGCTGCACCGGGTCAAGCTCGTCATCATCGGCCGCGTCGGTGACGGCGGCAGCGCCATCGCTCGTCTCTTCCGCCGCCGCTTCCGGCTCGACGGGCGCATAGTCCTCGTTCGCTTCGATGGACACGATAGCCTGCTGCACTGGGTCAAGCTCGTCAACGGCAGGGGTGTCAGTAGGGACAGCGGCATCCGGGAGATCAACGTTCCCGAGGTCGTCGTCGTGCGGGGCCGTATCCGCACTGCTCGCGGCGATGACCGCAGCCGCTTCTCGCGCGGTATCCTGAAGCGCGGCAGCCGCAGGGTCGGGCGCGGGTGCAGCAACGCCCGTCGTCGCCGATGGCTGCACCGTGGCTGGCTGGGCTGCGGCCGGCTGTTCGGCTACCGCCGGGTCGTTTGCCAAGTCCGCGGCCGACTGGAGGTCCTCGTGTACACCCTCAACATCGGCCTGAATCTGGTGTGCAATCGCCTCACCCTCTTGGATCCCTTCGTGTAGCGCTTCCCGCACCTGCTGGATGGGATCGCCAATGTCACCGCCGAGCTGGCGCAACTGGCCGATGAACCGCCCGAGCGTCCGCGCGATCTCCGGAATACGCTCGGGGCCAACGACCAGCAGAGCCACAACTATGATGACGGCAAACTCCATGGGGCCGACGTCGAACACGGTGGCACACCCCTTGCTGACAGTTTTCCGATTTTTTGCGAGCACAGCCGGCCAGCTATAGCGCCGGCAAGATCGGCCTCTAGGAGTATACGGGATAACGGGCCGCTATGAACGAGGTGGGGTAAAGCGGGCGGGGACCGAGGAGAGCAACAGCCCCTCGCTCCGCAGGGGGACGGGCGCAGCGTGCTGCGTCCCTACAGCTTGGCGCTATCGCTAGGATTGCTGGCCGGTGGCGACGGTAATGCCGCGGAAGTCGGCGGCGCGAGCGCGTACTTGGCGCTCCAACTCGCCGGCTACCTCTGCATGCTCCTTGAGGAAGTTCTTCGCGTTCTCGCGCCCCATACCGAGGCGCGTCTCGCCAAAGGAGTAGTGCGCGCCGGCCTTCCGCACGATCTCCATATCTACCCCAACGTCGAGCAGACCACCGAACCGCGACACGCCCTCCGAGAACATGATGTCGAACTCGCAGACGCGGAACGGCGGCGCCAGCTTGTTCTTGCGGACGGTGACCTTGGCCCGCATGCCGATGCTGTCGGACCCGGACTTCAACGTTTCGGCGCGGCGGATTTCCAGCCTCATGCTCGAATAGAACTTCAGCGCGCGGCCACCAGGTGTGGTCTCCGGATTGCCGAAGAGCACGCCGATCTTCTCTCTGATCTGGTTGATGAAGATGACGACCGCATGGCCCTTGGAGATCGCGGCCGTGAGCTTACGCAAAGCCTGGGACATGAGCCGGGCTTGCATACCCGGCAGGGAGTCGCCCATATCTCCTTCGATCTCCGCCCGTGGCACGAGCGCCGCCACGGAGTCAACGACGACCAAGTCCACGGCGCCACTACGAACCAGCATCTCGGTGATTTCCAGCGCCTGCTCGCCGGTATCCGGCTGCGAGACCAGCAGGTGCTCAACGTCCACGCCACAGGTACCGGCCCACACCGGGTCGAGCGCGTGCTCCGCGTCAACGAAGGCAGCGACCCCACCGGCCTGTTGCGCCGAGGCGACTGCGTTCAATGCCAATGTCGTCTTCCCGCCGCCCTCCGGGCCGTAAATCTCGATCACCCGACCGCGGGGCAGACCGCCAATCCCCAAGGCGATGTCGAGGGAGATAACACCCGTCGGGATGACACCAGTGTTCAACCGAGTACCGGCATCCCCCAGCCACATGATCGAGCCTTTGCCGAACTGGCGCTCGATCTGGCTGATCGCCTGGTCCACGGCCTGATCCCGATCGCTCCGTTTTTTCTCCGCCTGCTTCCCGTTCAACTGACCGGGGCGCAGCTTGGCCGTCGCGCTCTTTGCCATCGCCATCGTCCTTTCTTCCTCGCAACCAGCGGCCGCCGACTACTGTTCTATTCTATAGAACATTTGGTCAATTGGCAAGTTTCGGTGCCACAGCCGCCGCGGCACAGGGCACTGCATGGGCTGCACCGTCCGACACCCAGCGTATGCGTGGTCTGTCGAGGGGAACGAACCGGGCCGGGGAGCAGTTGCGGCGCAGCGTTAGTGCGCCGCCGGAGCCGCCACGGCCATGAGCGCGGCGTCCGGTTGGTAGGGGGGCGCGGCATGGGCAGCGGCGCTCAACAGGTCGGCCGCCAGGTCCGCGCTCACGCGCTCCGTGTTGATAACGTAGTCGTACAGCGTCGCGTCGAGCCAGTTTACATCTCCCGCCTGCCGGTGAAACGCCTGGCGGTCACGGTCACTGCGTTTCACCTGCGCCGCGGCGCTACGCGGGTCGGCGCCGGTGGCCTGGCACACGCGATCAACACGGAGGTCGAACGGCGCCACGAAGAGCGCATGGACGGTACCCGCAGCCGGGCCGAGCGCACACTGACCACCCCGTCCGACAATGACCACGTGGCCGTGGCTCGCCTTGTCGGCGACCGTTCTGATCGTCTCACCGAGCAGCTGCTGGTAGTGCTCGGCGGCCCAGTAGGCCGTCGGGCGCACATCCAACTCATGCGTCGCCACCGGCCCCGTCGGTGGGTAGCGCGTCTCCGGCGGCCCGTGATGCTCCGCGTGCTCGGCATCCGGCACCGGTACGGGCACTGTGCGCCAGAGGTCCAACGGATGCCGCCAGAGGCTCCGTCCGCGCTCATCCATTGCTGCGAGAACCTCAACGGGAACACCGGAATGCGCCGCAGCAAGGTCGAGGAGCTGCTGATCTACAAGCTGTGCGGAGAGGCGGACGGCCAATTTCGCCGCTACCTCTTCACCCCAGGCACCTTCCTGACGAGCAATCGTTACTACAGCCATCCTGCCATCCTCTCGCGCCAGCGGCAGGCTCCTGCCTTACCAGTTATATCCGCCATCGGCTGCCGGCACTCAGGGATTATACCGACCTGACTGCGGGAACGAGAGCATTGCTCGCGCTTCCTACCCGCATCCTGCTCGCCTCCAATAGCCCCCCTATGGCCCTTCACAGAGGTAGGTTTTGGCTGGGCGGCGAGTCGGACCTAACCCCCGGCCCCTTCCCTGGCAGGGAAGGGGAGCGCTGGCGGAGCCGGTCCGCCGCTGTCCTCCAGGGAAGCGGGAGCGGTGTGGCGAACGGTGGCTGGGAGCCTGGATTGCGGCTTGCGTCGGAATGACGAGGGCCTGGGCGCGATTCATCGCGCCCCTACAAAAAAACCTACCCTTGTCAGCCCTATGGTCCCCCCGCTGCAGCGGGGGGACGGGTAATTCCCTCCTATGTCGCAATGGGAGCGGGGCCGGGAGGTGAGGTGCCAAGTCACGCTAACCGGTTAGTCTGCCGTCACCTCGGTGGGGAGCGTCCCGATCTCGATGGAGCCACCCACGGACCTCAAGTCCAAGTCGGCGGTTCCCTCTCCTAGCGTGCCGCGATAACGCCGGTTTGGACCTCGCTTGGTGGTCTCGCCCTCAGCAGCCGGCAAGTCCACGTGGATGCCGCCGCCCAATGCGCCGGCCCGGATACGTACCGACGAATCCTCGGCCAGTAAGACCTTGATCCGCCCCCCGGCGGCTCGTGCGCGGTGGGTGCCCTCGATGAGACGGGCGCCTTCGATAGCGATGTTGCCGCCAGCCGTGCGCGCGTTGAAGTGCTCGACCCGTCCCGCGAGCCGCAGGTTACCGCCCGCGGTCTTGCCGTCAAGCTCCTGCGCGTTGCCAGCGAAGTGGATATTTCCACCGCTGGTGCGGAGCTTCGCCTGGGTCGGGTGTCCACTGGCCGCGATGTTGCCGCCGGCCGTGCGGGCGACGACAGGCTGACGGCCGTGCTCGTTAATTTCGATGCTACCGCCGCGCGTCTGGGCGTCGAGTGAGCTATCCAGGCGCTCGGTCTCGATGTCGCCACCGACGGTCCGCGCGGCGATCTCCACCAGCCTGGCCGGCACCGTGACCTTCAACGTCGGCACGTGGCGGTCTTCCGCCTCAGTCGGGTAGGCGGCAATGATGGCGTCGGCGCCGCGGCGCAGGGCATACCAGGTCCAATTGCGCCCCTCGGAAAGCGGCTCCACCGTCGCGATAGCTCCCGGCTGGCCAGCGGACTCGCTGCTCGATTGCTCCGCGGTAGCAGCGGCCCAGGCACTCGCTTCCGGGGCCGACTCGCCAGCCTCCGCCCAAGCCGCGGCCTCGGGTGTTTCAACTGCCGGCGTGCCCTCGTCCGCACCGGCCGGAGCAGCCGGCTCGTCGGCCTCGCCGGCGCTGCCGTTTGCTTTGGGAACTGCTTCAGCCGGCTGAGCAGCGATCACCAGGCCGCCGCCGGTGCTCTCCACCAGCAGCCGTCCGGCCAGCGAAACCGGTACCTGTCCGTCTTCAGCAGCCAGCGGCTGCCAGCCGGACGCCAGGCGCTCCTCACGACGACGACGACCCCACGCCGCATCCCGCCGGACGCGCGGACCGACCGTCTTGGTCACAGCAGACACGACCTTACTGACCGTCTTGTTGAGATCTTCCACCGTCTCTTCGGAGAGGACACGGCCAACGTTGGCCTTGATCTCTGCCACAAAGTCTTCTCCGAGCGGGCGCTCTCCCGCCGGCGGCGCTGGCGCACGTTCGTCTCCGAGCGCTTCGAGCAAGCGCACGCCCTCGTCTACGGAGACCTTCCCTTCCCGAATCAACTCCAGTACCCGCATCCGCTCAGTCGCCATCGTTCAACTCCTTCGTTGGTGGCTTGCCGCTCATCACCCCAGAACATTGAGTGATACTTGTCATACTTTAATTTCATTTTGAAGATTTGTCAAGAAACGAAGCGAGAATTTGATAATCACCGCCGATTCCTGGATTCGTGCTTGGGCGGAAATAATTGGCAAGGATACGCGGCAGGTGGCATCACGGGGCGGTTTGGACCTAACCCCCGGCCCCTTCCCTGCCAGGGAAGGGGCCGGGGGGAGAACTGAGGGCAGCCGGAGATCAGGTGATGTAGGGACTCGGCGCACTACTGCGACTGGTCCATAGCGGACAGTACGCGGCCGAGCGCCTCAAGCTGCTGGCCAAACTCGGCCCACTGACCATCGCGCAAGGCTTGCTGCGCTTGCTCGTAATGCTGCCGGGCCTGGGCGGCCAACTCGGAGACGGCGGCACCCTCCAGGGCTTGGCCCACGGCCGGCGTGGCGGCCGCTCCGACACTCGGACGGAGGCCGGCCAACGCCGCCTCACCGAAGATGCTGGCGAGCGCGGCATCGAGCGTCGGCTCCATCACGAGCCGATTGCCGGTGGCAACGACGACGCGCTTCAACTCCGGGAGGCGGCCTTGCTCGGCCTGCAAGTAGACCGGCTCGACGTAGAGGGTGGAGTTACCGACCGGAATGACCAGCAGATTGCCGCGAATGACCCTGGAGCCACCCTGGTTCCAGAGGGTGAGCTGCGCCGAGATTTCCGGGTTCTGGTCAATCCGCGCCTCGATCTGCATGGGACCGAAAATCAGGCGCTCCTTGGGGAACTTGTAAAGCAGCAGAGTGCCATAGTTCTCGCCATCGGATCGTGCCGCCAACCAGGCGATCATGTTGTCTTTGGCCGCCGGGGTGAACGGCAGCATGAGCAAGAACTCCTCTTTCGGCTCATCGGGCAACCGCATGATGACGTAGTACGGCTCGACGGAGACCCGCTGGTCAGCAAAGGATTCCATTGCTACTTGCCACTGGTCCTCGCGGTTGTAGAAGACCTGCGGATCGCGCATGTGATAGGTCAGGAACACTTCGGCCTGGACCCGGAAGAGGTCCTCGGGATAGCGGACGTGCTTACGTAGCGATTCGGGCATCTCCGTGAGTGGTCGCACCAGGCCCGGATAGATGCGCTGCTGCGTCCGCAGGAGCGGCTCGTCCGGCTCGGCGGCGTAGAGCGTGATCGTCCCGTCGTAGGCATCAACCACGACTTTGACGCTGTTGCGAATGTAGTTGAACGACCTGCCCCTGCGCGGCACTCGAACCGCCGGGGGAGCCGCGGGCTGCGCCTCCTGCGACGCCCCCGCTGCCTGGAGATCGGTGGGTTGCAGCGCCATGTTTTCGGCGATGATCTCAGTTACCGGTTGGGCATACGGTATCCGGTCGGTGGTCGTATAGGCGTCTACGATCCAGACCAAGCGTCCGTCGGCGACAACGAGGTACGGGTCGCGGTCCAGTTGGAGGAACGGCGCGATGCGACGCACCCGCTCCGGCACGCTGCGCCGCAGGAGCAACAGGCTGTCGTTCCGCAGATGCGGACTGGTGAGCATATTCAGCTCGCGCAAGTGCCAGGCGAGGAGCAAGCGGCGGAACACCGAGCCGACCCGTATCCCGTTCTCACCCTCATAGGTCGTGTACACGTTCTCGTCGCCGCGGGGATAGTCGAACTCTTGCTCGCCGGTACGCACCGCGACGTACCAGTCACTCTGCATCCCATAGTAGATCTCCGGGCGGCTCAGGGGGAGGACGCCCTCCGGCGGGATGTCCTTGAGCAGGAGCTGCGGCAGTCCTTCCGGCGAGACCTCGTTCACCGGACTCATCACGGCGCCGTAACCGTGCGTGAATTGCAGGTGCCGGTTCTGCCACGTGGCGGCCTGGGCCGGGAGCCGGTCGGGATCAAGCTCCCGGGCGCCGATCATGATCTGCCGGACCTTGCCATCAATCTCGTAGCGGTCCACGTCCACGTCATCGAAGCTGTAGTAGAGGCGGATGGACTGAATCTGGTTGTAGGTGTCGCGCAACGGTCGCGGGTCCCAGAGCCGCACGTTCGCCACCGTTTGCTGGGCTGCCCCAATCTCACTGGACTGCACCATCTCGTCCGCCGTAAATGTGTGCTCCTCGATCCGGTCCAGCGCGAATCCCAGCCGCGTCAACTGGATCGAGTTGGTGATAAAGGGGGCCTCGCGCGCCAGTTCGGCCGGGTCAACCCGCACCCGCTGGATCACGGCCGGGAGCACCACCAGCCCGATGACGAGCACCAGCGCCGTAATGCCCAGCCCTCCCAGTGGGAGCACGTAGTCCACACGGGGAATGGACGCCAGGATCAGCACTGCTAGCAGGACGAAGGACCCGGCCATAACGCGCAGTGCCGGCAAGCGGAAGAACACATCGGTGTAGCCGGCACCGAAGAACTGGTCGCGCGTCCGATAGAGCACGTCGTAGCCCTGAAACCACACGATAGCCGCCAGGATGAGCGCCAGGATAGCGAGCAGGATCAATACGTGGGTACGGGCCGGCCGGCCACGCCCCAGGAGCATAAATCGGAGGTGCTGCAAGCTAGGATCGGCGAGGTAGAAAGCGATGGCATAGATGGCGAGCACCCCGGCTCCGACCAAGGCTACGGCGGCAAGGAGCCAGTTCACCGCCGAGCGGATCACCGGTAGCTCGAAGACGTAAAAGCCCAAGTCCTGCCCAAAGATCGGGTCGGCCGTCCCGAACGAGGTCGCATTGAGAAAGCGCAGGACCGCCGGCCACTGTGCCGCCGCACCAAGTCCGAGCACAAACCCGACGACTAGACCGCCCAGGAGCACCATCTGCCCGGTCAGACGCACCAGAGGCTGTACCTGCGCCGGGCCGCCCAGCAACTGCTCAATGGCCTCGTTTTGCAGCACGCGGATCGGAAGACGTTCGACGGAGCGGAGCGCCAGGCGCAGCGCCACCAGGACGTTGGGCAGCAGAATGGCCCAGAAGAGCAGCGTGGCGGACATGAAGAGCAGGGCCCGCGCGGTGAGCATCGTTTGGAAGACAAACAGATAACCCACGCTGTCGAACCACAGCCAGTCTATGTACAGTCCGACGAGCGTCCCGACTCCGCCAACGAGCAGGGCAACCAGGGCCGCGACGGCGAACATGACGGCTCTTCTATTCATGCCACTGCGCCTCTCTGTAGCAGCAATTCCAGCACCAGACGGTCCTCACCCACGACGCTCCAGCCGTGCGAGCTGGTCGTCGTCCAACCCGAGGTGATGACCCACTTCGTGCAGCAGTGTACGCCAGACTTCCTCGGCCAGCTGACGTTGCGAACGACAATGTGCGAGGAGCGGACGTCGAAAGATGGCGATCTGATCGGGCACGGCAAGGTGGTAAATACCGCCGCGCATCGCCAGGGGCCACCCTCGATAGACTCCGAAGACCTTGGTCCGCCGGTCGTGACGATCCGCGTCAATGTCATCGGGCCGCGGCAACTCCTCAATGGAAATTGTCACATTGTCGAGGTGCTGCCGGATCGCTGGCGGTAACCGATCCATCGCGCGGTGAGCGAGGCGTGCCAAACGGCCACGGGAAGCTCGTATTCGCCGCCCCACACTCGCCTCCCCCCGCCGCACGGATGGTGCCAGGTGTGGGGCGGCGGGGTGACGACTCCCCCTAGGCACCTGCTTGCCCGGACTGCGACCCGATGCGGGGAAAACTGCCGGTAGGTGGACTATGCCGGCCTCCAGACTTGGCACCCTCTTGGTCGGGGCGAGAGGATTTGAACCTCCGACCTCAGCGTCCCGAACGCTGCGCGCTACCAGGCTGCGCTACGCCCCGTCGTCAGATATGGATTCTAGCGAAGGCCAGCAGGTCACGTCAATCAAAGATGAGCCGAACTGTTTGCAAGCACCGCGCATGACTTACCGGTAGAGGGCCTAAATACTTGGACTCACCTCGGACACCGTGGCGCGAGGCCACCGGTTACAGGCCCACGCCATGGTGACCTAACCTAAGCGAGCGGCGCGCTCGAACAACGCTTCGCGGAGACCGTCCAACAACCCCTCCAACCGCGCTTGGCGCTGCTCAAGATCAGACATGCGGGCCTCCAGGCGGTCAAAGCGTGCCTCCAAGCGCTCGAACCGTTTATCGGTACGCTGCATGGACACCAACAAGACGGCCACGATTGCGACGCCGACGCCCAAGATACCCACCAACTCCGGTGTCATCCGGTAGTCGCTCTTTTGCTGTGTACGACGAGTATACCGTCGGCCTCCCAATGGTGCCGAGATTCCCATGCGGTAGACTGTGCCAGGGCCGCCACGAGCCGAGTGGTGCTGGCCGGCCCGCGCAGGATACTCCTGAAGCGGCAGCAGGGAGGAGACGGATGCAACTAGGACGAGACGTGGAGATTACCTGGCTGGGGCACAGCACCTTCAGGATCGTCAGCGCCACGGGCAAGGTCCTGCTCATTGATCCGTGGACGGCGGGCAATCCCGCGTGCCCCGACGAATACAAGCAGCTTGACAACGTGGATGTCCTGCTCATTACCCACGCCCACGATGACCATATGGGCGATGCGGTGGCGATTGCCCGCATGGCCCAGCCGGCGCTGGTCGTGGCGATGCACGAGATTTGCCTCTATCTGGAGGGGCAGGGCGTTGACGGCTGCAGCGGCATGAACAAAGGGGGAACACAGACTTTCGAAGGCATCCGCATCACGCAGGTCCACGCCGATCATTCCAGCGGCCTGAACCGCGATGGTACGGTTGTGTCCGGCGGTGAGCCTTGCGGGTACGTCATCGAGTTCGAGAACGGCTTCACCCTGTACCACGCCGGGGACACCAACGTCTTCGGCGACATGCGGCTCATTGGCCAGCTCTACCAGCCGGACGTCGCCTGCCTGCCGATTGGCGATCACTTCACGATGGGGCCGCGCGAAGCCGCTCTGGCGTGCCGTTTGCTGGAGGTACCGCGGGTGATCCCCATGCACTTCGGTACGTTTCCGGTACTGACCGGCACACCGGCCGCCCTCCGCGAGCACCTCGACGACCAATCGGGTCTAGAGGTCCTGGAGCTAGAACCGGGAACGACACTGCGCTGAGACTGCGCTTCCGACCGCTAGGACTGACGTGTCATCAATACGAGACTGATCCATGGCTACTTCACGGAAGGCCGAGAGCATCCCGGGGGACGATTGGCCGGCCGGGGCCGAATCCACCCCGGCCGCGCGTTCCGAGCACGTGCCGGAGAGCACGGTCCGTCGTCTCTCCACCTACTACCGTCTCTTGCAGACGTTGGCTGCTCAGAGCGAGGGAGAGCAAGTGTCTTCCGGGAAGATTGCTGCGCTTACCGGGTTCACGGCCGCGCAAGTGCGCCGCGACCTCGCCTACTTCGGCACGTTCGGCCGCCGCGGCGTCGGCTACGAGAACCAGGAATTGCAGCGCAGCCTAGCGACGATCCTCGGCATTGACCGCGGCTGGCGCATTGCGCTGGTCGGCGTCGGGAACTTGGGCCAGGCCCTGTTGAGCTACCGCGGCTTCCCCCGCCAGGGTTTTCACGTTGTGGCTGCCTTTGACCGGGACCCGCGCAAGATCGGCCGGAAAGTGCGGCGGGTGCTCATTCGCCCGATGAGCGCCCTGCCGGCTGCGGTCCGCTCCTTGAACTTGCAGATGGCCGTGATCGCCGTACCGGCGGATTCGGCGCAGGAAGTGGCCGCTGCCGTCGTGGCCGCCGGTATCACCGGCATCCTCAACTTTGCTCCGACGAAGCTGGTGGTCCCGGAACACGTCCACCTGCAAAACGTTGACCTCTCCATCGAGATCGAGTATCTCTCGTACCTGCTCACCCATGAGGCACCGGCCGATACCTAGTGGAAGATTGGGTAGCTTGGTGGCCTTAGCGTGTAGCCACGCACAGTGACCCCTTAGCAGCGACAAGGAGTAGCCAGATCAGATGAGCGACAATCGGAGCATCCGGCCCCTGCGGACCCGCATCGCCCCCTCACCGACCGGGAACTGCCACGTCGGCACGGCTCGGTCGGCGCTGTTCAATGTGCTCTACACCCGGCAGCAGGAAGGCACGTTCGTGCTGCGGATCGAAGACACGGACGCTCAACGCTCGACTGCGGAGTCGGAGCGGGGCGTACTCGAAGGCTTGCATTGGCTCGGCCTGACCTGGGACGAAGGACCGGACTGCGGCGGGCCATATGGCCCGTATCGGTCGAGCGAGCGCCTGTCTCTGTATCAGGAAGTAGCGGACGGTCTGCTGGCCCAGGACCGGGCCTACCATTGCTACTGCACGCCCGAGGAGTTGAAGGCCGAGCAGCGCGCGGCCCAGAAGGCGCGGCGCCCGCCCAAGTACAGCGGCCGCTGCCGCAACTTGACGGTTGCCGAGCGCCGCGCACGGGAAGCTGCCGGGCAGGCGGCGCGGATCATGTTCAAGGTGCGTGGTGGGCCGGTTGCCTACGACGATCTCGTGCTGGGCCACATCGAGGAGAACAGCGACCTCTACGGTGACATCCCGATCATGCGCTCGACCGGCTGGCCGCTCTTCAACTTCGCCGTGGTGGTGGATGACCACCACATGGCGATCAGCCACGTCTTGCGCGGCCCGGAGCACGTACCCAATACGCCCAAGCAGACGCTCCTCTACGAGGCCCTCGGGTGGGAGCCGCCGGCCTTCGGTCACGTGCCGCTCTTGCTCAACCCCGACCGCTCCAAGATCAGCAAGCGTAAGGGCGCCGTCTATATCGGAGAGTTCCGAGACCAAGGTTACCTGCCGGAAGCAATGGTGAACTTCCTCGCGCTGCTCGGCTGGCATCCGGCCAACGACAAGGAGGTGTTTACGCTGGCCGAGTTGCAAGAGTCGTTCTCGCTCGACCGCGTGAGCAAGTCTCCGGCGGTCTTCGACGAGACAAAACTGGAGTGGCTCAACGGGGTCTGGATGCGGTCGCTCACGCTGGACGACCTAGTGCAGCGCGCCACGCCGTTCCTCCGCAACGCCGGGTTGCCCGTCGCTTCCGCGCCAGCGGAGCGCCTCAAGGCGGCCGTGGGACTGGAGCAGGAGCGCGTGCGGCGTCTCAGCGAGCTACCCGATGCGACGTCGTTCTTCCTGTGCGACGAGCTGGAGGACTACGATTCGAAGATTCTGCTGGCCCGGCGCCGCACGGCCGCCGAGTCGCGCGACGCGCTGGCCAGCGCCAGGGCGGCAACCGCCGCGGCTGAGTGGGAGGAGGCGGCCCTGGAAGAGACCGTCCGCGCTGCCGCCGACGATCTGGGCTGGCGGCATGGCCATCTCTTCATGATTATCCGCGGTGCCATCACCGGGCGGACCAGGACCCCGCCGCTGTTCGACACGATGCTGGTGATCGGCCGCGACCGGGTGCTGTCTCGACTGGACGACGCGCTCGGTCGCCTCGACCAACTCGTGGCGGAGCCGTAGGACAGGCAATTGGCAGACCGGGCGCCGGAGCGGACCGTCGAACGCTACGTGAATTCAGGCTCGGCCCGGCTGTGGTCAGCCGCCAGTGGTCGCGGCACGCCGCTACTCATGTTCAATGGCGGCCCCGGCTGTGACGATTATCTAGGCCCGGTCGCTGCCATGATCGAGGACCTGTGCCGCGTGATCCGCTTTGAGCCACGCGGCTGCGGACGCTCCGATTGGGACGGGAGCTACGATCTCGATACTTTGCTGTCCGATGCAGACGCCGTCCGCCGGACACACAATGCGGAGACGTGCATCGTCGCCGGCCACAGCTTTGGCCCATGTGCAGCCCTGGCGTATGCACTGCGGTACCCGTCTCGCGTGATCGGCCTGATCGGTATCGCCGGAGGGAGCCTTGTCAATGACCGGACCTGGAGCGAGGCCTACCACAAGGCGCTGGAAGAGTTTGGTGAGGACCTTGGCGGGTTGGAGTTCACGGCCGATCCAGCCGTGAACCGAGAAGGCAACCACAGCTGGCGCGCGTACATCCGGCGTCCGACTCTCTTCAGGAACATCGCGGGCCTGGACATACCGGCCATATTCATAAACGGTGGGCAGGACATCCGCCCCAACTGGCCTACCCAGCAGTTGGCGGCGCTGCTGCCGCGGGGTCACTATGTCGAACTGCCTGACGCACCCCACGCCATCTGGCTCACGCACGCAGATGAGCTACGAGCCAAGCTGCGGCAAGCAATCCAACAAATCATCGGCCCCGGCGGCTCATGAGCAGCGTATGCAGCTTACGATGGGATATTGGAGGCCAGCACCCCCGCAATACGTTTAAGGGTCCAGCATCCGAAGCGAGCAGGTCGCACAGGGCCAGCCTTACCCACCAATGCCGCAGTGGCCGAGCACGAGCCACGGCACCGTAGCCGTCTCCAGAGAATCACACCATGCCCAGCCGTCAGCTGCCTCAGCGTTGGTTACGGCTCCTCAGCATGCCGATCCTGCTGCTCGCCGTGTTCGGTGGGACGCAGCGTTGCCAAGCGCAGCCAACACTGTCACCGGGGGCGTTGGAGGCGCCAGCCGCGCTGACCGTGGTGCGTGCGGTCCACCTATCGGGCGACTACAAGCAGGCCATCCGGCTCTACCAACAGGTGCAGAGCCAGGCGCCGCAATCGGAGGCTGCCGTCGAGGCCCTGTACCGGCAGGGCCAGGCCGCTCTCGCCGCTGGCGATACCGCTACCACCATCCACAGCAGCCTGCAACTCGTCATCCACCCGCGCGCGGGTCGCTGGCAAGCGCCGGGCTTGCTGCTCTTGGGGCACGCTTTCGAGCGTTCCGGTGCCGAGGATGCTGCACTGGCGGTCTACGAGCAGTATGAAGCGTTGGAAGACAACCTCGACGACTTCATGGCCGTGCGGAAGGCAAACCTGCTCTTCGAGCTAGGCCGAGACGACGCCGGCTGGGAGGTTCTGGCGGAGGCGTATGCCGCGCTCGACGCCATTCCCTCCCGTGCCGGGCGCTGGCGCGTGGCGCGGGCGTTCAGCCACCACGCCGAGCAAGCGGGCCGCACACAGGAGGCAGCGGCCGCTTTTCGGACGGTCCTCGCGGACTTGCACCTGCTGGGATTGCCCGTCGTCACACACATCCAGGCACTCTGGCGTCACGTCGAACGGGAGGAGGCCGCCGGGCGTCGTGACCTGGCGGACGAAGTGCGTCAAGAGTTGATCCGCGAATATCCCCGCTCGTTTCAGGCGCTGCAAGCCTTGCGGACCTCGGGCAACCGTTTCCCCATCAGTGACGATGATCGCACGGCGATCTATTACGCCAACGGGCTGTGGCGCGATGCCATCGCGGCGGCGGACGATTTTCTCGCCGGCAATCCCGAGCCGGCGCGGCGGCTGCGCGCCGCCTACTATCGAGCACTTGCGTTGCTGCGGTCCGGCCAGCAGGCGGCCGGAATCGGGGCGCTGGATGAGATCGCCGCCCGCTCGCCGGACAGTTTCTGGGCTGATCGGGCACTATGGGTTGCTGCGACCACGTTGCTGTGGAATGCCCCGGACGAGGGGATCGCACGGCTGGAGCGGCTGGTCGCCGAATATCCTCAGTCGCAGTTTCGCCCCGAAGCTCTCTACCGGCTGGGGCGCATCCTGACCGCGCGTGGTCAGGAGAGTAGAGGCCGGTGGCACCTGGCCGCGGCCGCCGATACCGTCCCGGAGAGCTTCTACTCGCTCCGGGCACGCGAGCTGACCGGCAACTTCCAGACCACGCCGCCCGGTCCTTTCGAGACGCAGCGGGCCATCACCACGGAGGAGCAGGAGCAGTGGCAAGCGTGGCTGGTTGAACGACAGGGGCTGGATTTGGCCGCACAGGAGCGCCAGCGGGCCAAGATCGCTGCCGACCCGCGGTTCCGGCGGGCGTTTTCGCTGCTGGCCGCCGGTTTCACTGCCGCTGGTGAAGAGGAGCTACGCGACTTGGCCGACGCGGTTGCCGACGAGCCGGCCGCGCTCGTACACGTCGCCACAACGGCCCACACCGGGGGGTATATTCGTATCGCCATGCAGCTCGGCGAGCAAGCGTTCGAAGGCATGGAGGGAGTTCGAATCCTGGAGGTACCGCGCGCACTCCAGAAGCTCATCTATCCGCTCGGATTCGTCGGTCTGGTCGAGCCGGAAAGCCGACAGCGAGCACTCGACCCACTCCTGTTGACGGCGCTAATCCGCCAGGAGAGCGCCTTTTATCCCGGCGCGACTTCCTTCGCAGACGCGCGCGGCCTGACCCAGTTTATTCCCGGCACGGCGCGGGACGTGGCCGCGGCACTGGGTCTGACGGCATTCCAGCTAGACGACCTCTATCACCCCGACGTGGCCGTCAGGTTCGGCGCGCACTACCTCGCCGGCTTGCTGGCACGCTTCGAAAACAATGCCTATCTGTCGCTTGCTGGCTATAACGGCGGCCCCGGCAATGTCGCACGCTGGGCCAGAGACGGGGCCGCAGACGACATGGATCGATTCGTGGACCAGATAGGCTTTTCCGAGACGAGCGACTTTGTGCAGTCCGTCATAACGAACTACACGCTCTACCAGGCGATCTATCAGTAGCACGGAGCCAACAGCGTCTCGCACTATCCGCATAGCTCGCCCGCTGTGGTACTATTCACGTGTCGGTATTGCCGCGCCGGTTTTCGGCCGGCGTTGCCGCCGGACCTCACAGACATACGAGGAGAGCATGAGCCAGACGTCTCCCGCCGCCGATCAGGATAGTGGTGCTGCTCGGAACGATCCGTACCGTCCGCGCTTCCTCGGCTTCTGGATCGGAATCGTCCTGGCCTTTGTGCTGGGTGGCGGAGCAGCCGGCGTCATCGCGGACATCCTCTACCGCGACCTGGTACGCGCCGGCATCCTGCCGCCCATCCCCTTCAGCTAAACCGGACCAGTCCGTGTAGCTCTCCGCAACCTAGCGCCGGCTCGCCCGCCGCGGCATCCCACTGTACTCCGGCCTTCCGTCCGAGTAACTCAGGGGTACAACTGCGCCCCGACGCGGCGCCTACTTGACCAAATGGCCTCTCTCCGGTCGTGCCGGCACGTCTGCGGCCGGCTTTCCGCTGCTTTACTTGACGGATTAGAACCGAAGTTCTATACTGCGCTTCAGGAGCCGCAGTAGACAGTGGGAGGAAGCTGATGGAAGTAAGAGGAACAGGGTCCCTCGGTGCGCCCACCTACCACGAGATCGAGGCGAAGAGCGCCCTCAATCGCTCCCGGGGCGGGCCGTTCGCTTGGAGCCTCAATCCCTACCGGGGTTGCCGCCACGCCTGCCACTACTGCTACGCCCGGACAACACACGCCTTCTTCGACTTGCATCCGGGCAAGGACTTCGCTCGCCACATCTTTGTGAAGACCAACTTGGCCGACGTGCTGCGCCGCGAGCTATCGCGACGGTCGTGGCGCCGCGAAAACGTTGCTATCGGCACCGCCACAGACCCCTACCAGCCGGCGGAGGGGCGTTATAAAGTGACCGAGGCGTGCCTGGCAGTTCTGGCCGAGGCGCGCACACCGGCTCGCATCACGACCAAGGGCAGCCTCATCGTGCGCGACATTGACCTGCTGCAGGAGGTCCGTGACCGAGCCGGCTCGTGCAGTGTCAACATGAGTTTGACGAGCCTCGACGCAGCACTGCTCCGGAAGCTAGAGCCGGGCGTTGCATCACCGCGCCAACGGCTGAACGCGATGCGGCGGCTGGCTAACAACGGTATTCGCGTAGGCTTGGCGCTCGCGCCGATTTTGCCCGGCATCACCGACTCGCCGGCGGCGCTGACCGACCTCGTTCGGGCGGCCGCCGATCACGGCGCCGCGTTCGTGTGGGCCGGGACGGTACACCTGGAGCCGGCGGTACGAGACTGGCTTCTGGAGACCCTCTCGCCGACCTTCCCGGAGGTGATGGTGAGCTACCGCCGCTGGTTCGGAGCGCCCGGCGGGCCGGCGCGGGCCCGCTATTCGCCGCGCTCCATGGACGAACGAATCGAGCGGTTGGTCAGTGCCGTGGGCGCCGACTGCGGTCTGCCACGCCCGGAGGCCCGACCGCGCGTAACGGTCTTGCCCCAACTGCCGCAGCAACTCGCGCTGAATATCTAGCCGCCGACACTCCCCGCCCACTCCCACGTAAGTAGGAACCAAGGCGCGATCAGCCGCGTCCCTACCTGAGGGGAGGTTTTTTCCTGCGGAGCGGCGGATACCCCCTCTCCCTCAAGGGAAGAGGTGGAGGTCCGGGCCCCATATGGTCCCCCCGCTTCGCAGGGAGACGGAGATTCCCGCGTGCGCGGGAATGACGAGCGCCGGCAGAGCACGAACTGGCACAGCCGCAGTCGGTCTACTCAGGCGGCACGTGCCCGCACGAAGCGGTGCTCCAGCTTGCGCTGGCAGTCAATGCAGTGGGTGGCCTGCGGAACGGCCCGCAGCCGCCGCGCCGGAATCTCCTCACCGCAAAGCTGGCAAACGCCGTAACGGCCCTGCGCCAGACGCCGCCGGGCGTCGTCCAACTCGATCAGCCGCTGCTCGACGAGGTGCCGCAACTCGACGCGGGTGCCGCGCTCCGTGGCCTCTTGGGCAGCAGCTACCAGCCCATCGAAATCGCCACGGTCTACGATTGGAGCTTCCGAGGCGTCATCGCCGCGCAAACGGTTGACCAGGGAGATCAGCTCCGCCTTCCGCGTGTCCAGCGACTCTGCTGGCTTGAACGTGGGTGCCATGGGGTTACCCTCCTTGTTGAAATCTGCGACGATGCCAGTTCCATTTGCACACGGTTGCCAACCATTGGCTCCGCGTTCCGGCATCGTGCCACCAGCGTTGGTTGACCGCAGCGGCAGCACCAACGCTGCCGCACGATCCTCCACGACTACACACCCTCGGTTGTGCTACGCGCTTGACTTCATCGCCGGCGCGCAGCCAGCCTACAGGTGTAGCGGAGTGTAGCGGCGATCCTCATCGCCGTCTGTGATCGTGGTCACATTCGCAGTCACGGCAGGACCGCCGCCGCGCACCCCGTATCGAGATATACGACCAGCACAGTCCTGCGGATGTTTCACGCGCCAGCGTCACGCGGCAACACTCCGGTAGAGAACTACTGTACGGGACGATTGTTAACTCTCGATTACAAGGACGTTACAACCGTGTTACGGATAACACGAAGCGTAGAGGGGCGAGGAAGGAGAGCCACCAGCACTTTGCCCCAGACGCTGTCCGAGAGAAGCCCAGGACTGCATTTGCTGGTGGAGAGGCCTACTCTTCTTCTTCGGAGTTGGACCGACCGCGCTGCCCAAACTGGTACAGGACCATGGAGATGTAGGCGAGTGCCACCAATATCCCGGCCAGCGTAGGGTTCGTCGTCAGCCAGCCCGTCTCCGGCTGGCCGAAGTCGTGTATCAACCCGGCGAGCAGGAGGGCGGCGAAGATCGCGGCGGCGGCCAAGAACCACCCGGCATAACGTCGTAACACAGCGCAATATATTAGCGGCTCTGCCGAGACGAGGCAATAGCGGCCATCGGCCAGGCACGCTGCGCTACAATCACAGATGTCCCGGTGAGGGCAGAAAGCCTTGGGCCGACGCTCAAAGTAGCCGGTCACTCCCCTCGCCGGACCACGTGCGTCCCGCGTCGCAGCTTCCGGAGCACCAGATATGACCCTTCCCGCAGGAGACCGCCCCATTGTCGCACTCGTCGGCCGGCCGAACGTCGGCAAGTCCAGCCTCTTCAACCGGCTCACCGAGGCGCCGCAGGCGGTGGTGGAGGCGGTGCCGGGCACCACCCGCGACCGGCTGTATGCAGAAGCCGACTGGGGCGGCGGCCGGTTTCTGGTCGTAGATACCGGCGGCCTGGCTTTTGACGGGCCTGGTCCGCACAGTCAAATGGGGATCGGTGGTGCAGACCTGGCAGCGTCCGAGCCTAACGACACGCTGCAAGAGCAGACCGCAAAGCAAGCACAGGTCGCCATCGCCGAAGCAGATGCCATCATCTTCGTCGTTGATGTCGTCACCGGCCCTACGCCGCTTGACATGGACGTTGCCGCGCTGCTGCGCCGGACCGCAAAGCCGATCATCCTGGCGGCGAACAAGGCGGACAGTGCCGAGCGGAGCGAGGGAGCCAACGAGTTCTATGCGCTGGGTATGGGCGAGCCGCACCCCATCTCCGCCTATCACGGGACGGGAACCGGCGATCTGCTCGATGCGGTCCTCAAGGCGCTGCCGGCGGTTGATCCACCCGCCGAGGATGAAGACACCCGCCTGCGCGTCGCCATCGTCGGCCGGCCGAACGTCGGTAAGTCGCTGCTCCTCAACCAGCTGCTGGGCGAAGAGCGCACGGTCGTCAGCGACGTCCCCGGCACCACGCGCGACAGCATTGACAGTGTGGTCCACTACGACGACACGGACCTGGTCCTCGTTGACACAGCCGGGATCAGAAAGCGGGCACAGGTCGTGCCCGGTGTCGAGCACTACAGCGTGCTGCGCTCGCTGCGGGCCATTCGGCGGGCCGACGTGGCCCTGCTGCTCACCGATGCCACTGAACCCTTTACTGCTCAGGACACCCACATCGGTGGCATCATCGCTGACGAAACGAAAGGCGCGGTGCTGCTCGTCAACAAATGGGATCTCATCGCCAAAGACCCGCACGTGATGCGCCGCTTCCAGCCCGAGGCGCAGCGGGCCTTTCGTTTCATGTCCTGGATGCCTACGCTGTTCGTCTCGGCTCTCACGGGCCAGCGGGTGAATCGCATCCTCGACACGGTCCTGGCGGTGGCTCGTGAGCGGGAGCGCCGCATCCCGACGGGGCGGCTCAACGAGTTGATTGGTAGAGCCACGGCAGCGCACGCGCCCCCCTCCGTGCGCGGTCAGCGCCTGAAGGTCTACTACGCTACCCAAATAGGAACGCGGCCTCCCCGGTTTGTCTTTTTCGTCAACGACCCTAGTCTGATGCATTACGGCTATCGCCGGTACCTGGAGAATTCCATCCGTCGCGCGTACCCTTTCCACGGCACGGCCATCCGCCTCACGGCCCGCCAACGCGACCGGTAACACCGCTCTGGCCGCTCTGCCCGGCCCCAGCGAGGCCCGGGCCACCCGGCGGATTGCTATACTCGCGGCATGACTCCCGTCGGCCAGTCCTACTTGCTGTTTCAGCTTCAGCGGATCGATTCGCAAGGTGACAGCGTGCTCCAGCGCATCCAGGAGCTGGACACGAGGCTGGCGGATCGCGACGCAGAGGCAGCTGCCGACCACGACGCGCAAGCGCATCAGGAATCCCTGCACGAGCAGCAGCGTGAGCTGCGCGATCTGGAGTTACAACTGGGAAGCGTGCAGGAGAAGCTCACCACCGAAGAACGGCGTCTCTATGCTGGGCGGGGCGCTCCGCGCAGTCAGCTTGAGTCGCTCCATCAGGAGGTCGAGAGTCTCCAGGGCCGCGTCACCGAGTTGGAGGACGCGGTCTTGGTGGCAATGGAGGCAGTGGAGGAAGCGGCGGCCGCCGCGGCCGCTGCAGCACAGCGCGCGGCGGCCGCCCAGGCGGCTGGGGCGCAGAATCGCGAGGCGCTGGGACGAGAGAAGGAGGAAGTCGAGGCGCAGCTCCGACAGTTACAGCGCGACCGCTCCGCCATTACGGCACAACTGGCTCCGGTCTCAACCGCGCTCTATGATCGCCTCCGCCAGCAAGCCGGCGGCATCGCCGTGGCGGAAGTCACCCAGGGACGCTGCCAGGGTTGTCGGTTGACGCTTCCGTCGCACACTATCCAGCAGGCTCGGCAAGCCGACCGTCTGCAGCAATGCCCCACTTGCCGGCGCGTGCTGTACATTGCGCTGTGACCCCTGCACCGTGGCGTGTAGCGGGCTGTGCCGGCGAGTCATAGCGAGAGCGCTGTCCACCGTCGAATTGCACACCTCGGAATCCTTGCCGGAGCGGGCGCTGCTCCACGTATAATCTCGGTGAGTGGCTAACGGACGAGTGTGACCCCACGGCAGCCCCGCCACATCTCCTCGCACAACGAACTTAGGCGGCCCGGAGCTTGTCCGCGCCATTTTCACGAGGCATCCTCGGCGCCGCCATCCTCATGCTCGGACGAGTGGACGAGTAATAATGCGACCATACACGCGCGCCGGTATCACCCGGCCGTCGGTCGAGGCCGCTGCCCCGCCGGTGACGCAGGAGCACGTGCCCGTCCTGCGGGCTGAGGTTGTTGATCTGCTCACAACCGCAACCGGAGGCAAGCGCTTTATAGATGGGACCGTAGGCGCCGGTGGGCACGCTGCGGCGCTCTTGGCCGCTATGCCGGACGCCCAACTGCTTGGCCTTGACGCCGATCCGCAAGCCTTGGCCGTAGCCGAGCAGCGGCTGGCCATCTATGGCCAGCGCGTCCGCTTGGCCCACGGCAACTTCTCGGACCTGAAGCTCATTGCTCGTGCCCACGGCTGGGAGCGAGTCGACGGTATTCTTCTGGACTTGGGACTGTCCTCCCGGCAGTTGGGTGATGACGCCCGCGGGTTTTCGTTCTCCAGCAGCGGCCCCCTCGATCTGCGCTTCGATCCTACGGGCGATCATCCCACGGCGACTGAGCTTGTCCGCCAGTGGAACACAGAGGAACTGGCACGGGTCATCTGGAAGTTCGGCGAGGAGCGCTGGTCGCGCCGTATTGCCCGCGCGATCACCGCCGCTCGCCCACCCACTGGCGCTTGGCGCGCCCGGGACTTCGCGCGGGTGGCCGGCTCGGCGGTGCCGCGGGTGGGCGGCAAGCGGCGGCACCATCCGGCCACGCGCACGTTTCAGGCATTACGGATTGCTGTAAACGGTGAGTTGGACGCGCTGAAGACGGTGCTACCACAAGCGATCCAACTGCTAGATACCGGTGGCCGGCTGGCCGTCATCAGCTATCACTCGCTTGAGGATCGGCTGGTAAAGCAAGCCTTCCGGGCTGCTACGGGTGTCTGTCAGTGCCCCCCGGAGGTACCGGTGTGTAGCTGTGGGGCAGCCGCTGAAGTACGACTCGTGACCCGCCGCGTCGTGCGACCGACGGCAGCTGAGGTTCAGGAGAATGCGCGGAGCCGCTCCGCTCGTCTGCGCGTGGTCGAGCGGTTACCCCTCACGGCCGAAACCGAGGGCCATGTGAAGCCACCGATGCACCACGAGCCGGCGCACAGTTAGGTAGTGATCGTGGCAGCAGTAAGTAGGCTATTCCCGATCGGCGGACAGGCGGCAGGGCGTCTGCCTTGGCCACTCGACCTCCCACCAATCGGGCTGGTATGCGCCTCTATCGTGTGCATTGTGGTCGCGGCGCTGCTGTACCTGACGCAAGTGAGTCGGGTCGCCACCTCGGGATACGACCTCGCTCATCTCGAATACCGCCGAGAGCAACTGAAGCGGGAGCACCAGCAACTTCTCTTCGAGCTGGCGAGTCTCCAGAGTATCGGCCACGTTGACCAGGCCGCGGCCAGAGAGCTGGGGATGGCACAAGCCCACACGGAGACCTTCCTGCCCGCCGCGACACTGCCGGCGGCGCTCGACATTGAGGCCGCGATTCAAGCCGAGGAGCAGGAGACGGGTGACATCCACCCCACGTGGCGTCAACGCCTCGGTGCCCTCATCGCACGTGTGCAGAGTAAGCTCGACAGGACCGACAACGCCGGGCCGTCGGCCGGTCCCGCGCGTCTACCGAGTTAGCGCATGGTCACGGTTGCGCCACCTGCGTCACACGCCCTGGAACGATCCGCTCAGAGCTTGCCGGCCCGTATGGAGCCGGCTGCCCTGCCGCCGGGCGCAGAATCCACCGCGACGGAGGTGCTGCCGCCCGCCGCCCCGCCGATCCGGTTGGCCGTGCTGCTGGCCTTCATCTTGATCTGTGTGGCGCTGCTTGCTTGGCGGCTCTTCTACTGGCAGGTTTTGCAGCATGAATGGCTCAAACAGCAGGCCAGCAGTGAACAAGTGCGCGAGCAGGTGCTTCCCCCGCAGTCGGGCGTGGTCTATGACGCGCGCGGGCATATCCTCGCCGCCAGCGTAGCCGCCGATTTCGTGTCGGCCGCCCCATCCGCAGTTGCCGATCCGGGACTGACGGCCGAGCGTCTCAGTCCGATCATCGGTGTGCCTGCAGCCAAATTACGGGCAAAGCTGACCGAGGGCGCGGAGTCCTACGTGCGACTCTCTGGCAAGGTTGACGACCGCGTGCGTCGCCAAGTGCTCGCCTTGCAACTCCCCGGCATCCAGCTAGAGCCGACCACCCAGCGCGTCTATCCCGAGGGCACCCTCGCCGCACACCTGCTGGGGTTCGCCGATGGTGAAGGGCAAGCCTGGTATGGCCTAGAGGACTACTACAGGAGCACTATCACCGGGCGCCCCGGCCGCATCCGCGCCGAAATGGACACCGCCGGCACCGAAATAGGCTTTGGCCTCCGCGAACGCGCCGCGCCGCTGGACGGCTACGATCTTATCTTGACCATTGATCGAACGATCCAGCACTTTGCAGAACGCGAGCTAGAGCAAGCCTTGGAGCGGCACGAGGCCGAGAGCGGCACGATCATCGTGCTGGATGTCACCACCGGCGCCATCATCGCCATGGCCAGCTACCCCACCTTCAACCCCAATCACTACGACCGTTTCCAAGCCGGCTTATTCCGCAATCCGGCGATCTCGATGCCTTTCGAGCCTGGTTCGACCTTCAAGCTGGTGACAGTCGCCGCGGCAATTGACCTAGGGCTGATCAATCCCCACACGACGTACACCGATACCGGGTCAGTGACCATCGGACCACACACAATCCACAACTGGGACGGGCGCTCGTATGGCCACACCACGGTCACGGCGCTCCTGCAAAAGTCGCTAAACACCGGCGCTATTTGGGTAGCGCAATTGCTCGGACCGCAGCGATTTTACCGCTACGTCACAGCCTTTGGCTTCGGCAGCCGTACCGGCGTAGACCTGCAAGGCGAAGCACCAGGTCGGTTCAGAAACTCCGCCGCGCCCGGTTGGACTCCGTCCGATCTCGCGACGAACTCGTTCGGGCAAGGGATTACCGCTACACCGTTGCAGCTCATTTCGGCCATCGCCGGACTGGCCAACCACGGCCAGCGCATGCGTCCTTATGTGGTGCAGGCACGGGTGAATCCAAAGACCGAGGAGGTAGTGGCGACGACTATTCCGACCGTCGCCGAACAGGTCGTCAAACCGAGTACCGCTAGAACCATGTTGCAACTGATGGAGGCGGTTGCCAGGCAAGGGGAGACGAGCTATGCGTTCGTACCCGGTTACCGCGTCGGCGGCAAGACCGGCACGGCGTCCATCCCGACCAGCGACGGCTATGATCCAGAGTTGACAATCGCCTCGTATGTGGGCGTTGCGCCGATTGATGCGCCCCGGTTTGCCATCCTCGTCAAGATTGACCAGCCCAAGAGTGTTCCCTGGGGATCAGTTGTGGCGGCCCCGACCTTCCGCAACATCGCCGAGGCGTTGATGGTGTACTATCGCATCGCGCCCAGCGACCCCACCGGCCGCCGGGCCGCGCAGCGGGCAGCGGCCCTGAAGCGCCAAGCGACACCATCCCCCGTACCATCCGACGAAGGCGCACGCAACGACCGATAACGGAACAACCCCAATGGATCAAGACTTGGCGCCGGCCGGCCCGACACCGCATCGCCCTGACTACGTTCTGCTGGGCGTGGTTATCGCGTTCCTCGCTTTCGGCCTCGTCATGGTGCTCACGAGCAGCATGGTCATCGCCTACAACACCTTCGGTACCCAGTTCTACTACCTGGGGCGTCAGGGGCTATGGGCCGTGCTGGGATTGTTAGCGATGGTGGTCGCATGGCGCCTGGACTATCGCCGTCTCGGCCCCCTGGCACTGTGGCTGCTTGTCGGGTGCATCGCCGCCCTCATCGCTGTCCTGCTCTTTGCCGAGACCATTAACGGTGCCCAGCGGTGGTTGGCGCTCGGCCCCTTCAGTTTCCAGCCATCCGAGTTGACCAAACTCGGCATCATCATCTACATGGCCTATTGGTTGGCTGCCAAAGGAGAGCAGGTGAAGAGCCTGGCATATCAGTTTGTGCCGTTTGTCATCATCATTGCCACCATCGTCATGCTGTTGCTCAGGCAGCCAGACCTCGGCTCCGCTTTCGTGATTGTTGCTACGGCCGTGGCGATCTTCTTCGCTGCCGGGATGCACCTGGGGCAACTGCTGCTCTTCCTCATCTCCGGGATTGTTGGCCTGTACGCAGCGATCAGTATGTCGAGCTACCGGATGGAGCGCTTCATTACCTTTTTCGACCCGTGGAGTGATCCGAGCGACTCGAGCTACCACATTAGCCAGGTACTCAAGGCCCTCGGCGCCGGTGGTGTGACGGGCACCGGCCTCGGTGTTGGACGCGGGAAGTTCAACTACTTGCCGTTCCCACACACAGACAGCATTTTGGCCGTCATCGGTGAAGAACTCGGACTCATCGGCACGTGCGGCGTCCTGCTGGCATTTGGCCTCTTTGCGTACCGCGGTCTGCAGATTGCCTGGGATTCGCCCGATACATTCAGCCGGCTCTTGGCCACCGGTATTACGTGCAACATCGTCTTTCAGGCGCTGGTCAGCATCGGTGTGACCACCAGTTCGCTCCCATATACCGGGCTGACGCTCCCCTTCATCTCATTCGGCGGCTCATCCTTGCTGGTCACACTGGCGAGCACGGGCCTGCTACTCAACATTTCGCGGTACACGGTCTCGTATGAACACTACTCGCTTGCGCGTGGCGGTGTGTGGCGGGGGCAGCGGGGGACACCTGTATCCGGTGCTGGCGGTGGCGAGGGCCCTCTCCCGCACTCAACCTAAGAACGCTTCCACGATACTAGGTCTGTGCAATCCGCCGGGTGCTAAGGCGACGCAGACCCGGCAATCGGACGTACTCGTCTTCACCGGCCGGACACCCACCGACCGAGCCGTGCTGACCGGGACCCACTGGCCGGTTGTGTGGCTCAACGTCGGGCCGCTGCGCGGTGTCAAGCCGGGCCGCCTAGTGTGGAATGCGCTGCGTATGCTGCGCGCGGTGGTCAAATGTCACCGCCGGCTCCGCACTTTCCAGGCACACGCCGCGCTGGTCACGGGCGGCTACGCCAGCGTGCCGGTAGTGCTCGGAGCGCGACTAGCGGGCATCCCCGTCGTCCTGCACTTGCCCGATACGACACCGGGCTGGGCGTCACGCTGGATTGCCCTGCTGGCCGCGCACGTCACGCTGGCCTTTGATCTCGGTGGTCGCCTGCGTACCGGAGCGCCCACAACCGTGACCGGCTACCCGCTCCGCCCGGAGTTCGAGCAACCGTCCACTGAACGGGGACGGGCGCAATTCGACCTGAACCCGCGTGAGCCGCTGGTGCTCGTGATGGGCGGCAGTCAAGGCGCCCGGCGCCTCAATCGGGCCGTGGGCGGCGCGCTGGAGACACTCCTGGCCCGCACGCAAGTCGTCCATCTCTGCGGCCTGCTGGACGAGGACGAGGTACGGGAGCTTCACGCGGCGCTCCCTCCGCAGCTCCGGCACCGCTACGTGGTCAGGGCGCATCTCCACACCGGCATCGCGGATAGCATGGCCGCGGCGGACCTCGCTGTCTGCCGCGCCGGCGCCGCCACGCTGGCCGAGCTACCGGCGACCGGCACACCGGCCGTGCTGGTACCGGCCGATTACGCCGGGGGACACCAGCAGCCGAACGCAGCCTTTCTGGCCCGCCGCGGCGCGGCCGTCGTTGTAGCGGACACCGAACTCACCGACCAGCGGCTGTTGGCCGAGGTGACTGCCCTGCTCGATGATTCGGACCGCAGGCACCGGATGGCGGCGGCCATGCGGCGCCTCGCCAAACCGGACGCGGCCGTGCGGATCGCCGCCGTACTACGCGCGGTCGCCCAGCGCGAGACAACGGGGTGATACTGGTACGCTGGTCCCCAGCGAAGGTCTGAGACATGGTTGAACGTCAGCCGCCTCGACAGCCCGGCGCGGGCGAGTGCCTTCCGTCTCGCGTGCATCTCATCGGCATCGGCGGCACGGGGATGGCCGGGCTGGCTGGGCTGCTCCTGGAGCTTGGCTGCCAGGTCACAGGGTCCGACCTGGAAGACAGTGCAGCGGTACGTGAGCTCCGCCAGCGCGGCGTGTCCGTCGGTGTGCCACACGACGCGCGGCACCTCGCCGATCCCGAAATGGTCGTGTATTCGTCCGCGATCCCGGAGGACAACATCGAGCGCCGGCAGGCCAGGGCCAGAGACATTCCCGAGATCAAGCGGGCGGCCATGCTGGGACGGCTCAGTCGCCGGAAAGACACCATCGCGGTGGCCGGTACGCACGGCAAAACCACGACGACGGCCATGCTGGCCTGGATTCTGATGCAGGTCGGACACCAGCCCGGCTGGGCCGTCGGCGGCGAGGTGCCCGATCTCGGCAGCAGTGCCCAGTGGGGAGCGGGGCCGTGGTTCGCCGTCGAAGCGGACGAGTTCGACCGCTCGTTCCTGACACTGCACCCGCGGGTGGCCGTCATCAACAACATCGAAACCGATCATCTCGACTACTACGGCCATCCCGTTGCCATCTATCAAGCCTTTGCCGCATTCGCGGGCCGGCTCCCGGCCGACGGTCTGCTAGTCATTGGCGAGGACACCGCGGCGCAGCGAATAGCAGAACGAGCGCCTTGCGCGGTGCAAGCCGTCGGCCTGACCCAAGCGTGCGACTGGCGGGTCACGCAGCTGGCGCTCGAGCAGGACGGGACGGAGTGCAGAGTCCATGCCCCGGATGGGCAAGTAGCGCCGTGCCGGCTCCGCGTGCCCGGCACGCACAATGTCCGTAACGCGCTGGCAGCATTGGCGTGCGCTGCCTATGCCGGCGTCCCGCTCGCCGCCGCCGCCGCGGCGCTGGCGACGTTTAATGGCGCGGCGCGGCGCTTTCAGCGCGCGGGCGATGCCGGTGGCGTCATCGTGTACGAGGACTATGCTCATCATCCCAGCGAGATACGGGCCATCCTGGCGGCGGCGCGGCAGGTCCACCCGGCCACATGGGGCCGGATATGGGCGATCTTCGAGCCGCACACCTACAGCCGAACCGAGGCGCTGTTCGACGATTTTGCACAGGCCTTTGGGGGGGCCGACCGCGTGGTGCTTACCGACGTGTATTCGCCAGCGGGCCGCGAGCGCGCCAGCGGCGAGCGCGATTCCGCGGCGCTCGCCGCGGCGGCGAGCCACCCCGCCGTGCAGCACGCCGCCACCCACGACGACGCCCTAGCCTATCTCGTAGACCGCCTGGGGCCCGGCGATTGCGTCGTCGTGATGGGTGCCGGCCCCATCCATCGTTTGGCCTATCGGCTCGTAGACCGGCTGTGCCAAGACACCACCCCTGGCGCATAGGCAAACATATGGCACCATCACCAGTCACCGCCCACCGCCTGCCGCCCACCGATACGAGCGGCCTGGCATGCGAGCGCAACCGGCCCCTCGCCCGCTGGACCACGCTGCGAGTAGGTGGACCGGCCGAGTGGTCGGTGCAAGTGCGGAGCAGCGCCGAGTTGGCGCGGGCCGTGACGGTCGCCACCGAGCGTGATCTGCCGTGGCGCATCCTCGGAGGTGGCAGCAACGTCCTGATAAGCGACGCCGGCGTCGGCGGCCTCGTGATCCTCAACGCCGCGCGTAGCGTACTGGAAGAGACGGTATGCAGCGAGGAGTTGCGGGTACGGGTAGAGAGTGGCGCGCCGCTGGCCGGGCTGGCCCGGCGGCTGGCCCGCGCGGGATGGGCCGGGCTGGAATGGGGCTGCGGGATTCCGGGCACCGTCGGCGGCGCCATCGTCGGCAATGCGGGCGCGCACGGTGGCGAGATCAAGGATGCGCTGGTGGGCGCTACTCTGCTGGACAACGGGCACGAACGCGCAGTCGTCGTCACCGAGCTAGGGTATGGCTACCGGACCAGCGCGCTCGCCCGGTCCCCGGCACCGCTGCCCGTACTGGCGGCGGAGTTTCGACTGCACCGGGCGGCAGTGGACGAGTGTCTGGGGAAAATTGCCGAGTATGAACGCTGGCGGCGCGCCCATCAGCCGCGCGAGCACTCCGCCGGCTCGATGTTCAAGAACCCACCGGGCACGGCGGCGGGCCGGCTCATTGACGCCGCCGGCTTGAAGGGAGCGGAGCACGGCGGCGCCCAAATCTCGACGCGCCATGCCAACTTCTTCGTGACGCAGCCGGGCGCTACGGCTGCCGACATCGTGGCGCTGATCCGGCTCGCCCGCCGGACGGTCCTGGAGCGGTTCGGGATCCAACTCGAACTCGAAATCAGCCCACTGGGCAGGTGGGAGCACGACCCACGCTATGTGGGAGGCTCCAACTGATGGGACCGGACAGCGACTCGGGATGGCGTGTGTTCGCCCGCTGGCTCGGCTGGAGTTGGCTCTCGGTCGCCAACCTGCTGGCGCTCTGCGGGGTCATTGCGCTGCTGCTGACTTCACCGCAGTTCCAGGTCACGCAGGTCATCATTGCCCGGGAATGGCAGTCCAGCGCCACCCTGGCCCAGGCGCACGAGCTATCGAACGTTGTTGGGAGGAGCATTTTCCTGCTCCAAACGGGGCGGCTGGAGCAGGAGATCGAGTCCCTGCCCAGCGTCCGTGCGGCCCAGGTACGAGCGCGACTGCCCGACCGGATCATCGTAGAGATCACCAAACGCCAGCCGGCCGCCGTGTGGCAAGCGGTCAACGGCGCTTTCCTCGTTGACCTCGAAGGTCAGATTATCGGCCCGGCGGCGGACGACGCGCCGGATCAGCCGACCATGGTCATTCAGGAAACCAGCGGCATCGAACGTGTCCCCGGGCAGCGCATCGAGCGCCGGGTACTGCTGGCGGCGCGCGAGCTACGGCGTGTGCTGCCCCAACTGGGGATTGACCCGCTGGCCATCGAGTACGGCACCCTCGGACTGACGGTGGTGGGGAGCAATGGCTGGCGGATCATCTTCGGCGAGCTGGAACAGCTCAATGCCAAGCTGGAGAACCTGGCGGCCATCCTCGACCTGCAACGCCGGCAACCGGAGCCGGTGGAGGTAATTGACCTGCGGCCGGTGGAGCGGCCCTATTACCGCCTCATTCCTACGCCAACGACGCCCGGCGCCGTGCCCACCACGCAGCCTCGCTAGGCCGGATAAGCCGCCAAGCCCCTTGGGTCGGGTGGTATACTGCGGCGGTAACTCGACACGCGCGCAGGCAGAGAGACATGGCGACCGAGGTCAACAGCGCAGGCGCGACCCACCACCAAGGCGACGTGGCCGCGGCGGCATTGGCCGGTTTGCTCCACGACATTGGTGCGTTCTGGTACCGCACCGGCGAACACGTCCCGCCCGAGGTTGTGTCGGCCGGACGCAGCAGCACGCCGGCCACCATCCACGCGCACTGGTCCGCAGCTTTCGTGGCTCGCCATGTGCTCGTGGGCTGCCAAGACGAGCTGGTGACGGCCGTCCGCGACCATCACCAACCCCAAGACCGCCTCGATAGTCTCGTGGCGCTGGCGGCGCTCCTGGCGGCGGGCGGTGTACGGCCATCGCCGGACGGCGGAAACGTCCAACTCCAGTCGGTGTTGGCCGCGCTCCACCGCACCGACAGAACCGGTGATGCAAGCGAAACGGCCGCGAAGCGCGAGCGGCCGCGCCGTTTCTACGTACCGTTGCACCCGCTCGCGCCGAACCGGGCGGCGCTCTTCCCAACCAACGTGCGTCTCGCCGCACGCGAGGCGGCAGCAGCATATACACGCCTGTGGCACGGGCTACTGGAAGAGCACGCACTCATTCCGATGACCAACGACCTGGCTTACGCCGATTCCCTCTGGTGGCTGCTGCGAAAGTACACCTGGTGTATGCCGAGTATTGCGGCGGGAGCGAGCCGCGATACCTCGCTGTTCGACCACCTGCGCCTGACGGCGGCCTTGGCTGTCGGCCTGGTCCTGAACGGCACTTCCGACGACGATATCGCCGGTCTACTGGCCGTGTTGACCGCGGACCGATCCCAGGGAGCGCCACAGTTCCCTCCGGTGGAGGACACACCCGGATTCACCTTGGTCGCTCTCCGCGTGTCCGAGGAGGGCTGGCCGGCCGGTCAGCCTCACAACACGAGCGTTGATCTCGCTCGCGCTACGTCGTTCTCGCGTACCCTGCTCCGCCGCGGCGTCGTGGCGTGGCTGCGCGAGCGGTGGTCCCTGCCCCAGACGAACGTCCTGTTCGAGAGCGGCGGGATCACCTACCTGCTTGCGCCGGCGCACGTGTCTGCCGATGTGGACGGCGCCCAGACGGAACTGGCACGGCGCCTGTGGCAGGAAGGCCGTTGGCGCGGCCAGATCACGCTCGCCGCCCAGCCCTTGACCGTCGCTGACCTCTGCCCGATGGCCGTAGATTCCCGCTTTCGCGGGAATGACGCGGAAGAACAACACGGGAACGGCGAGGAAGCACAGCACGAGGGCGATGGGAAAGAGCGGAGCGGCCATCTCGGGACGATCTGGCGCGGCATAGGTGAGGCGCTCGCCTGGCGTAGCTCCCGGCCTGGTGCGGTGGGCGAGACTGAGCAGTTCGCCACGGAGCTTTTCACGGCGCACGGGCGGGGGGGCAGCGCGACGACGTGCCGACTGTGCTCCATTGAGCTTGCTCCGGCGGACCAGGGCACCGGAGCGGAGGAGACCTGCGACCGCTGCCGCAGTCTCCGCGAGCTTGGGCGCTTGCTTCGGAATCCGGGCTTCCTGGTGCTATCGCACTCCCAGCCGTCGGTAGACCTGCCCACGCCGGCCCTTTCGCCAGGGCTGGTGGCACCGCCACCAGCGGATACGGAACCGGCCGCGGCGGCCGTGCCCGATGCGTCGGTGCCCAGCGATACCGGACAGCCGAGCGTACCCGGTTGGCAAACAGCCCTGGGCGCTTTGGGGCTGCGCGCAGCGTTGCTGCCGGCCACCGACGCGCCTCCCGACCACCAGGCAGAACGGCTGCTCCATGCTCTCCCGCCGCGCGGCTCGGCGACCGTCCTGCGCCTGAACGACATCGCCGGCGGCTGGGCCGAGCTACAGCAGTTGGCGCGCACCGACCGGCCGCTGATAATCGGCTGGCAGCTGCTCACCGACGGTCACGAGCTACCCACCGGTCGGGTTGACCTCCGTTCCCTGGGCCGGCGCGCGCGGGGCGTGCGGACCGCGGCCTTCCTACGCAGCGACGTGGACGACATGCTGCAACATCTCGCTGCGGGACTAGGCCGGGCGGCGGTACCGGGACGAGTGCTGACCGTAAGCGCGCTGTTGGGGGTCTTCACCGAGCTATGGGTGCCGGCCATGCTAACCGGCGCGGGCGTGAGCGATAGCGCCGCCGAGCGCCGCCGCTCGCGGGTCTGTGGGATCATGGCCGGCAGTGGCGGCTTTGGCGCGGTTGGTGCCTGGAACACCGTTGTCGAGTTGGCGCAGCAGCTTGCGCGCGACCTCGTTCAGTACGGCTGCCGCAATGCCGCCTTGCACCTCTCGGCGGGCATTGTGACTGTCCGGCCGCGCATGTCCGTGTTGATGGGCGATGAGGCCGCCCTGTGCGCCCTAGACCAAGCCAAGGGTCGGCAGCCACCGGCCCTTGCCGATGCCGGCGCTCAGGCCAAAGACGGCGTCTGTTTCTTGGGTCAAACGCTAGGCTGGCCGGCCTTCAACGTCGCCGCGCGCTATCGCCGCACGCTGATGCAGCCCCAGGGACGCGCGGCCCTCGTACCGGCCCTGCTGACGGCGTTCACCCAACTGCGGTCTGCCGCAATGGACTGGCCGGTCGGTGGCGAGCCGGCTGGCAGCAACGGTGCCGAAGAGCAAAGCAATCCCCCGCAGCAGAGCCGTTTGCCCATCGGCCCCTGGACGTGGTACGCAGCCAATGAAGCTCAGACCGCCGCGCGGGGGCTACCGGCCGACGAGGCCCGGCGGGTGCTGGTGCTCACGGAGTTGCTGCGTAACCCCCAAGAGGTGGGCTTGCCAGCGTTGATGGTGGCAACGGCGTGGGCGGCACTGCTCTCCGGGATAGACGTCCGGTTGCAGGAGGAGTCATGGTAGCGCAATCACCGGATCGGAGTCCGGCACAGGCCGACGATAGTGCGGCTCCGACTGCCACACAACCCCAGCGGCGACCCGGCCGTGGCCCGCGGCCCGGTCGCGGCCCACGGCCGCCCGCGCCGCCGCTGGCGACGCCGCGCGACATCGAGGCGATCATCGTGGATGGCGACGTGCAGCGAATGGTGCGGAAGGCGGAAGAAATCGGACGCCGGCTGCGGGAGCCGTTGCAGGCCGCGCAGTTGCGCTCGATCTACGCCGCGCTACGCTTGATCGAGACCGAATGGCAGAGCGCCGCGGCGGGTAGCTCGGACGTGAGCCAGCGCCTCACTCAACTCCGGCCCAAGATCGCCTACCTGGCGGCCAAGCATCGCACCAGCATCGGGCCGCTGCGCCCCGTGTTGGAGATGAGCATCGGTCGCGTCGAAAGCAATGGCGCCCGGCTCGTCCGCTTGGTGGACTTTGTTACCGCCATTCTGGCGTACCACCGGGCGGCTGGCGGCGAAGTGAAGACAACATCCTCCTAACGGAGGGAGATTAGGAACGAGCGGAACGCAACGCTCTAGCGAGGATACGCGGTGATGGCAACAGACACTAGGCGCCCAGTTGGACAACTCTGTGGTCGCGTATTGCTGCGCGGCAGTATTCGCTGCCTGACGGGACTGCACATCGGCGCCAGAAATGACGATCCGGCCGTCGGGGGCATTGATGAAGCGGTGTTGCGCGATCCGCTGACGCTGCGCCCCTACATCCCCGGCTCTGCACTGCGCGGCAAGCTACGCAGCCTCAGCGAGCAAGCCGAAGGACGGGAGCCGAACCGGGAGAGCGGCGGCGTCCACATCCACCTCT
The DNA here is from genome assembly GCA_022826725.1 of Chloroflexota bacterium. Lineage (GTDB taxonomy): Bacteria > Chloroflexota > UBA11872 > UBA12225 > JAJDUF01 > JAJDUF01. Next base: position 56,545 of record JAJDUF010000011.1, on the reverse strand, counting down.
GCACGCGGCCGCCGGCCTGCGTGGTATGCCGGCTCTTCGGCGTGCCGAGCCAACTGGAGACGGCGCGACCGGCGCGCCTGATCGTGCGCGACGTCTACCTGAGCGAAGACAGCGCGCAACGCCTGGCGGCGCTGCGGACCGACCTCCCCTTCACCGAAGTGCGCGTCGAGGCCGCGGTTGACCGCCGCTCGGCCGCCGTCACGTCCCGTGAAATCGAGTTGGTACCGGCCAGCGCGGTGTTCTCCGAGATGGAGTTGGTGGTAAACGTCTACGAAGATCAGGACCTGACGGACTTCGGTACGCTGGTCCGGGCGCTGGCGCTGCTGGAAGATGACTACCTGGGCGGCGGCGGATCGCGTGGCGCCGGGAGCGTGCGCTGCGAGCAGTTGGCGGTAATCCCGCGCAGTGTGGCCAGCTATGGACAGCCGCCGGCCGGCAGTCCCTTGCAGCTTGAGGCAGCAAACGTGCGTGAACTGCTTGAGCGCAGCGACGAGGTCCTCGCGTTCCTGCGCGAGCAGATTCCCGTTCCCGAGACCGAAACGACTGCCGATACGGCGCCCTCGGAGTCGGCCGCCAGCGACGAGGAGCAGCCGTCTCTCTAGTCCGCACGGCGACCGTTGGCCCCGGCCCGGAAGTGAGGGGACGGGGCGAGGCGTAGGTGTCGTGGCCCGGCCGAGTCGGAGTCATTGCTGCATGGGTCCGTTGCCGCTATGTTCCCGACAGAGAAAGCCTCGCAGCCCGCCTTGCTCGACCTGAGCAGTCCGGCGCCGGCTCCCGCTGCCGGCAAACACGACGGCCAGGCTCCCAGCCGGGAGGCGCCAGGGGAGAAACATCCCCGCAACCAACTCAACGAGTTGACCGGGCAGGAGTGGGTCTACTTCACCCGCAGCGTACTCACTACGACTTACGGCTCGGCTTACGGGCACCGGCTCCGCAAGGTGCACGGCGCCAACAAGCCCCCGGAACTGATGAAGGAGTTCATCGAGTTCTTCACCCGGGCCGACGAGGTGGTGCTCGATCCGTTCGCCGGTGTCGGTGGCACCCTGATCGGCGCCAGCATCACCACCCCGCCGCGCCGCGCCATCGGCATCGAGATCAACCCGCGCTGGGCGGAGACTTACCGGGAGGTTATCGCCGACTCTGGCAGTGAGCTAACGGCGCAGCCCTTGCTGGTCGGCGACTGTCGCGAGGTCTTGCGCGACCGGGCGCGCTTTGCCGATGAATCGGTGGACTACGTGCTCACCGACCCGCCGTACAATGTCCACCTCCCGCAAACGATGTCCAATGCTCCCCGCTACCGCGAACGGCACGCCAACCGGCGCACGGACTACAACATGCGCTCCGATGCAGCCGGGGACCTCGCGAATCTCGGCAGCTACGCGGATTACCTATCGGCGATGCAAGAGGTGCTGGGATTGTGCTACCGCGTGCTGCGGTCCGGGCGCTATCTCACGCTCATTATCCGCAACGCCTATCAGGACGGGCGCTACACGTTTACGCACGCCGAGGTCGCGCAACGCGCCGAGCAAGCCGGGTTCGTCACCAAGGGAGAGCACGTCTGGTATCAGGCCGGCACGCGCCTACGCCCCTACGGCTATCCGTTCAGCTATGTGCCCAACATCGCCCATCAGCATATCGTGACGTTCCAGAAGCCGCCGCGGCGCATCTCACCCCGCCGTCGGTCAGCCCACACCGCCTCAGTTCGTGAGTAGTCATGCCTAGCGGGAATTGGTCCGTCCCTACGTCTCCACGCAATCCGGCCAAGATACGGGAGGAGCTGCGCGTGCTGGCGGCGCTGCTGCCAAGCTGGCGGCTGCGCGGCATGGCCTGGGCACCCAGCACGGGCACCCAGCTGGAGTTCGGGCGGGCGCTACGGCAGATGCCGGGCCAGGTCGAGTCACAAGACAGTGCCCTCGCAGAGCGCGACTACCTGGGCCAAGTGCGCCCATCCGCGATCAAAGAGGCGCCAAGTCTGCCCTTCCAGCGGCAAGCCGAGCAACTCACCGACGACAACCTGCGCTGGACGGCACGCGCCCGGTTCGGCACCTATAAGTTCTTCGGGTTCGTGGCGCTGGATGCCGGCCGGATCGCCCGCTTCACCCCGGCCGGCGAGCGTCTGATCCACGGTCCGCGGCCCCACGAGGTCTTTTTGCGCCAGCTGTTGAAGTGGCAGTATCCCGACCACCAGCATCGCGGGCAGCGTTACCCGCCCGACCGGTTCGCGTTGTTCCCTTTTCGTGCCGTCGCGGAGCTTATCCGCGAGCTAGACGGCCTAACCAAGGAAGAGATGGGCCTCTTCTGCTTCACCATGCGGCGCATGGAGGAAGTGCCGGCCATCACGGCAGCTATCGCCAGCTTTCGGCAGACCTGGGGTCGGGTGCGCGGCCGCGTGAAGCGCCGGCAGCTCGCGCAACAGCTTCTGTCGGCGCAGCGCCGCGAACTGGCCGCCGCGGGCTTGCGCGTCGCAGCGAGTATGGACGACTACGCCGACGCGCTGGCCCGATATTTGCGCTACACGCGGCTCTACTCCGTCCGCGGCGCGCGCCTCGTCGTGGCGAGCGGACGCGAGGATGACGTAGACGCGCTGCTTGCCAACCCCCAAATCCCGTTCGCCGACTACAACGATCGCGAGGCCTTCTACGCCCACTACGGCGCTGCGGGTACGCCGCGGCTGCCCTTGGAACATCCGCAACAACTGCAACGGACCATCCACCGCTTGGAGGAACGAATTGCCACGCTGCAACGGCGCGAATTCTTGCTCCGCACCGGCCAAGCGCCACGCTTCGGCGAACCAACCGGCAGCCGGGATGATCTTCCGGTGCCGGCGTTGCCACTGCAACCGCTGTTGATTGACTTTGGCGATGCAGCGCCGGAGACGGAAGTGGATGCGCTTTGGCGCAAGATTGACGCGCTCCAGGGTGAGGCAGCACGCCTCGAAGGAGCAATTGACGCGGTGGAGGCGCGCACACCGGAGCGCCTCGCGGCCGCGCTGCGGCAGTACGAGCCGATTGTGGCGCGGCGCGTGATTGACCCACCGACCTTCCTGGAGTGGAATACGTGGCGGGTATTCGTCTCGCTCAACCACGCCCGCGAGATCAGGCCCTATTTGCAGCTCGACAGCGACTTGCAGCCGCTCGGCCCAGCTCCCGGCAACGGCCCCGACCTGATCGTCACGTTCGACGACTACCTGCTGGTCGTGGAAGTGACGCTGCGGCGCGGCGCGGACCAGCGGCAGCACGAGAGCCGCCCGGTGACGCGGCACGTGCTGGACATCCAGCGGAGCGCGCAGCCGCGGCCCGTCCTGGCGCTCTTCCTGGCGCCCAGCATCCACAGCGATACCGCCACCGACTTCTTCGTCGCCCTCAAGTATCGGGTCATCGAGCGCGAGCAGATTGCCGTCATCCCGTTGCGAATTGCCCAGTTCATCAGGATTATGCAGCCGTTTGCGTCCGCTGATTCACCAGCACCACTTGACCCTGCTACGTCCCTGCGCGCGCTCTGCGAGGAGCTCATCGCGGCTTGTCTCGCGGCGGAAACCGGCGAGGAATGGCTAGAGCGCATAGATGAGACGGTGGCCGGCTGGCGCTCGTCCCTCCGGGGCGACGATGCCGATGACGCTACGCCGCTACCGACGCTGCATCCGCAGCCGCTGTTCGACGCTCCGGCCGCGCTCCGGGGCTAGGCGGTACGCCGAGGTTTCGCGTTATGATGCACGGATAGGATCGCAACTCCGGCCGGCCATTGTCCGTTGGTACCAATAGAGGCAGGTATAGGCCATGTGTTCTATAATGGGCGACGGTGTTTATGCCGCAGCGAGCCATCGGCCGCGCGGCGGGCGCAGTTGACAGCCGGCGCGAGGAGTAGATGACTGTGGCCGTGGCGACTGCAACCCGGAGGTCGAGCCGAAACGGTGTCGCCCGCAAGGCGCGGCGCCGCACCGGGGAGCCGACGTACACGGCAGCCGACATCCAGGTGCTGGAAGGCGTGCAGGCCATTCGCCGGCGACCGGGCATGTACATCGGCTCCACCTCCACCTCCGGTCTCCTACATCTGCTCTGGGAGGCGTTAGACAACGCCTGCGACGAGTACAGCGCCGGTTTCGGCAAGCGGGTCAGCGTCAAGATTGACCGGGATGAACAGGTGACGGTGCGCGATAACGCGCGCGGCATGCCTTTCGACCTGATGAAGGTGAACGGCAAGCGATTGCCGGCAGCGACGGTGCTCTTCACAGTACCGCACTCCGGGGGCAAGTTCGAAGAGGGCGTCTACAAGGCGGCCGGTGGGCTGCACGGCGTCGGCGCCACGGTCATCAGCGCGCTCTCCGGCGAGCTGGAGGTGACGATCTGGCGCGACGGCAAGGAATTCAAGCAGCGCTTTGTCCAGGGCGTGCCGGAGAAGCACCAGATCACCAAGGCGGCGGCCCGCAAGACCGGCACCCAGCTCACCTGGCGGCACGACTCGGAGATTTTCGACTCCGACGTGTCCTACCCGCGCGAGTTGATCGCCAGCCGGCTCCAGGCCGCGGCCTACCTGAATCGGGGGCTGGAGATCGAGTTCGAGAGCTGGGATTCGGACCGCGGCGCGATGGTCAAGGAGGTCTTCGCGTCGAAAGAGGGCCTCGCCGATTACGTCAAGGAACTGCTCCCGGCCGGCACGACGCCGCTCTTCGCCAAGCCGATCTCCATTCGCAAAGAGCGCGATGGTGTGCAGGTGGAGGCTGCCCTCCAGCCCAACTCCGGCTACACCACTTCTATCCTCTCCTTCGCCAATAGCGTGCGGACCCGCGATGGTGGTGTACATGAGACCGGTTTCAAGGCCGCCCTCACGCGGGTGATGAACAACTTCGCGCTCAAGTCCGGGGTCATCAAGAGCCGCGAGAAGGAGAGCTTCAAGGCCGAGGTGATTCAGCAGGGATTGGTCGCCATCATCTCGGTCAAGCTGGAGGACCCACAGTTTCAAGGGCAGACGAAGGACCGCCTGAATAACGCGCCCGTCGAGGGCCTAGCCCGCTCCATCGTGGATGAGGGGCTGAAGGAGTGGATTGACGCCACCTCCGACCGGGCGCGGGAGTGGGCACGCCGCATCCAGGTGATGCAGAAGGCTCGTAACGAAGCGGTGTTGGCCGAGGAGTTGGCCCGCACCGGCATGCGCCGCAACGGCGAGCTGGTGGATACGAGCGTATCCAAGAAATTCCTCCGCTGTAACACCAACGACCCGGAGCGAGCCGAGCTTTTCATCGTCGAAGGCGACTCGGCGGGCGGGTCGGCCTCCCAGGGGCGGTTCTCCGACTTCCAGGCCGTGCTCAAGCTGAAAGGCCGGCCGCTCAACGTCGCAAAAGCGGACCTCAAGCGGATCGTCGCCAACGAGGAAATCCGCACGATCATCAACGTGCTCGGCTGTGGCACGCGCCAAGCATTCGACATCTCAAGGTTGAAGTTTCACCGAATCGTCATCCTCACCGATGCCGACGTTGATGGCCTACACATCCAGTGCCTGCTGATGACGCTCTTCTTCCGCGAGTTCCCGGGGCTGATTGACCGTGGACACGTCTTCATCGGCTGCCCCCCGCTCTACTCGGTGCAGTACCGCGGGCAAACTCGCTGGCTGCTCGACGACGAAGAGCGACGCCGGTTTCTGCGGAACAACCGCAAGGCGGAGGGCCTGGAGTTTCGCCGCTACAAGGGCCTGGGCGAGATGACGGCAAAGCAACTGCGCGCGACGACGCTGGACCCGGAGCGCCGGATGCTCAAGCGCGTCACGATGGACGATGCCGCCGTCGCCGCCAAGCTCGTCCACGTCCTGATGGAAGAGAGCAACGCCGAGGGCCGGCGCTCGTTCCTAGCCCAGCACTCGCACAAGCTGGCCGACCTCGACGTGTAGGGCACGCGCCTCACCCCCTACCCCCCTCTCCATCGCCGAGCGATAGAGAGGGGGAACATATATTGGCATGAGCAACATCGTGCAGAAGACGACAGTGGTGAAACGCACAGTGACGCCACGGCAGGTGGCGATGGCCCGCTTCCTGCGCCAGCGAGCGACACTGGCGGAAGCCGCACTGTGGGAGGCACTGCGTCACCGCCGCCTCGCTAGTCTGCGCTTCCGGCGGCAGCACAAGGTTGCCGGCTTCATCGTAGACTTTTTCTGCCCGGAGAAGAGGCTCGTCGTAGAGGTAGATGGGCCGATCCACGAGACGCAGCGTGAGGCTGATGCAGCCCGCGACGCTCTGTTGCGAACTACCGGCTACCAAGTGCTGCATATCACGAATGATGCGGTGCTAGAAAACATCACCGCCGTCCTCGCGATCATTCGCACCACTGCCTACGCCCCCTCTCCATCCGCGACGGATGGAGAGGGGGCCGGGGGTGAGGAAACTCGACCGATGGACCTAGCAACGCGCACCGGGGCGCAACGGCGCTCCGAAATTCCCCCGGCGGTGCTGGTCGGCCTGAACGCCGGCGAGCTGGAGAGTGTCAATCTGGTCGAATGGCTGGCGATTGACATGCCCACCTTGTTACGCAACGTGGCGCCGGAGGTCGGGCTGGCCGACGAAGCGGCGGCGCTCGGCGCCGCGGCCGACGCCCTGGCGGGACTGGGCATCGTGAAGCGCGAGAAGGGTATCGGCGCAGCATTGTTCCGCACGCTGGACGGACACCCGGACCGCGCAGCGATCTTTGACACGCTCGCTTCCCACACGTCGGATATGGTGCGGGCTTGGGCCGCCTTCGTGCTCCTGGCGGACGAGCGCTTGACCCAACCGGAGCGGCTGGCCGCGACGCGGCGCTTCGCAGCCGACCCGGCCGTCGGCGTGCGCGAGTGCGCCTGGGACTCGTTCCGGCCCTACCTGGTGCAGGACCTGAGCGCTGGCCTCATCCTTTTGGAAGCCTGGGTCCGTGACACTGATCCGAATATCCGTCGTTTTGCCAGCGAAGTGACGCGGCCGCGCGGCGTCTGGACGCCGCACATTTCGGCACTGAAAGACAACCCGCAGCAGGCGCTCGGCCTCCTGGAGCCGCTGAAGTCGGACCCTAGCCGCTACGTCCAGAACTCGGTCGCCAACTGGCTCAACGACGCGAGCAAGTCGCAGCCCGATTGGGTGCAGGCGGTCTGCGCGCGCTGGCTGGACGAATCACCGACCAAAGAGACGCGATACATTGTCAACCGCGCCCTACGGACGTTGCGGAAGCAGGGTGTCGTGGCATAGCGATGTGGAGTGAGGCGCAGAGAGGTCAACGAGCATGGCCGCAACGACAGAGCTACGGGAGAACATCCGCCAGGAGGAGTTCGGGGCACTCCTGAGTCATGCTTTTGCGCTGTACGGCCTCTCGGTCGTCACCGACCGGGCACTGCCCGACGCCCGCGACGGCCTCAAGCCGGTGCAGCGGCGCATCCTCTACGGCATGTACTTCCGGCGCTACCTGTCCAGCCGCCCGACGGTGAAGTCGGCCGAGGTCGTCGGAAATATCCTCGGCGATTACCACCCTCATGGTGATAGCTCGGTCTACGACGCCGCCGTGCGGCTGGCACAGGACTTCACCATGCGCTACCCGCTCATCGAGGGGCAGGGCAACTTCGGCTCGATTGACGGCGACGCGGCCGCGGCGTACCGCTACACCGAAATGCGTCTTACTCCCCTCGCCGAGGCCCTCCTGCGCGACATCGAGAAGGAAACGGTCCCGCTACATCCGACGTACAAGCAGGACCCGCGCGTGCTGGAGCCGGACTACCTGCCGGGCCGTTTACCGCCCGTCATCAACCCCACCGCCGGCATTGCCGTCGGACTTTCGACGAACATCCCGCCGCACAACCTGCGGGAGGTGCTGACCGCCTGCATTGCACTGCTCGACGACCCGGAGATGAGTGTCCAACAGCTCATGCGCTACGTCAAAGGCCCCGATTATCCCAGCGGTGGAACGGTCGTGGGGGAAGAGGGTATCCGCGAGTATCTGGCGACGGGCAAGGGGCGCGTCATCGTGCGCGGGACGGTGCGCCTGGAGGACTCGCCGCGGCAGCGGTCCCTGGTCATCACCGAGCTACCCCCCATCGGGAAGGATCGGCTGAAGACCACCATCGTCAACGCCATCAACGCCCGCAAACTGGAGGGACTCGTGCCCGACGTGCGCGACGAGTCGGACACGGAGAAAGGCATTCGGATCGTCCTCGACCTACGGCGCGACGCCGACCCGGCCCAAGTGGTCAACCAACTCTACAAACGCACCGACCTCCAGATCAGCCAAACGCTCCAGATGGTGTTCCTGTTGGGTGAGTCGTGGGAGGCGGCCCGCCAGCCCAAGCAGATCGGCATGGTGGAGCTACTGAACTACTGGAACACCCACCAGCGCGACGTGCTCACGCGACGCACACAGCACGACCTCGAAAAGGCGCGGGAGCGGCTGCACGTCGTCGAAGGGCTGATTATCGGGGCGGCCCATGCACGGGAGATCGTAGAAATCTTTCAGCGGGCGCGGGATCGCGCGGCGGCCAAAGCGCGGATCCGGCGGCGCTTCGAGCTATCCGAGCAGCAGGTCAACGTCATTGCCGACATGACGCTCTCCCAAGTAACACGTCTCGACGCGGCCAAGTATGAGGATGAGCAGCGGCAACTCCGCGAGCGCATTGCGGAGCTAGAGGCACTGCTTGCCGACGAGTCCAAGCTGATTGTCCTCCTCAAGGAAGAGATGCACGCGATCATTGCGGAGCACGGCGACGACCGGCGGACGGCGATTGACGCCGCCGGGCCGGTCGAGGTGGCGGAGGTGGCTCCTGTCGTGGAATCCGAGCCGCTCCACCTCGCCCTCACCCACGACGGCCGGCTGAAAGCATTCGCGCCAACGGTCTACCGCGTGCCGGTACGCGGTCGGACGCCGGCAGCGGCCCGTGGTGACGAGGCCATCGCCGCCTTGGTGCCATCCACCACGACCGACGACGTGCTGCTCATCTCTAGCTCCGGCAAGGTCTATGGGCTGCGGGCACATCAGATTCCGGTCGGGACTCGCGTGAGTAAGGGCGAGACCGGACGGCGGCTGGTGCAGTTGGAGCCAGGCGAGGAACTGGTCGGGATCGCCGCGCTGGCGGCACATGACCTGCACCCTGCTAGTCATTCCCGCCAAAACGGGAATCCACCACCTCGCTATTTGGTGCTGTTCAGCCGACAAGGCAAGGTGAAACGCACGCTCCTGACGGAATATCAGAATGCCGATAGTCGTGGCGCCGTAGACTTCCGACTTGCGCCGGGCGATGCGGTCATTGCCGCCGCGCTGGCCGGCGAGGATGACGACTGCGTGCTGCTATCATCGGCCGGCAAGGTGCTCCGCTTCCCGTTGGCGGCGGTCCGCGCCACGGGCCGCGGCACCCGCGGCGTCGCGGGCATGGCCTTGCCGTCGAAGTCTCGGCTGGCTGGAGCGACCACCACCCCGGCCGGAGCACACGCCAAGAACGCTGTCGTACTGCTTACGAGCGCCGGCATTGCGAAAAAGGTGTCGCTCCGCAGCTTCCCGCAGAAGGGCCGCGCTACCGTTGGCATCTTGGGACTGAAACTCCCACCCGGTCGTGAAGCGGCGGGGCTGGCCGTCGCAGCGCCGGGGTCGCACGTCATCATCAACGCCGCCAAGCAGGTCGTCCGCTTCGCTACGGACGATCTGGCGGCGCAGAACCGCACCGCTATCGGGACCCAAGTCCTGCCCGCTTTCGACCTGGAGACTGTGTCCGGTACGGCAATCCTGGTGCTGTCGTAGCACCCGTATGTCTCCGCTCCAGCCGCTTGCTGCACGCGCCGGCCGGCATTCATACAGCCGATTGGGGAGCTTAAGGCGTCCGGTGGCCTGCCAGCGGGTACAATGCTGCCGAGGGTTGAGCAGTCTTGCTGCGGTAGGGTAGAAAACCACCGAAACGTCAACATTGCGATCTCATTCCGAGGAGGAAGCAGAGCCACATGACTTCAGAAGAACTGTCGCCGCTCGACGAGATTGTCGAGCTTGTCGAAGACCTGGCTTTCGAAATCGCGCACAAGCTGGACTGGGTTGATCTCGTGCGGCGCAACTTGCCTCCGCTTACACCGGCCCAAGAGCGGACCCTCCGCGACATGGCCGATGCGTTCGCAGCCGGGCAAATCCTGGAGCGCGAGCTGGACGGGCACGCTTTGAGCGCGACGGACCGCCGATTTGTCCGCGAGGTGGTGGTGCGGCTGGCCGGTCAGTACACGGACGGGCTTGAAGCGGCCCAGCAGCAGTACCTCAGCCAGTGGAGCGCCAGCGGCGGCTAGGGGGTGTTTGCGGGGTACCGGCCCCCTATGGTCCTCCCACTCCGCAGGGGAGGAGCCACGGCGGCTGCACCGGATGCCGTTGCCGGCCAGCACTGTCCCGCCTATAATGGGGATTGCTTCCCTGCTTGACATTCGGCGGGGACGGTCCACATGGCTGGTGTATTGGGGAGGGCCGGATGCCGAAGTATATTGACATCAGTGAGAACGAGGCGTGGGCCATTGACCACACTATCCGCCATACCTACCAGGACGGGCAGCAGAACGTCGGCAAAGACTTGCTGCTCAAGGCCATGAACATAGTCCTGGAGTTCGAGGAGCGGCGGGCGCAGCCCTACGCCAGCCAGGAGCTTCCGCTCGCACTGACCGAGGCCGAGTGCTGGGCCATTGACCATCAGATACGCTGCGACGTCACCTTAAACGACAAGCCGGTCGGCCGCAACTTGCTGCTGAAAGTGTTTCGTCTCCTGACCGAGTACGCGAACGAGCGCGATTCGCAACTGGGGGTGGACACCCTCGATACCCTCGCCGACCTGCTCCGGCGCCCACCTTCGGAGGCCGATAGACCGTCCGACCAGCCCCCCGACGAGCCGTGGCCGGACTCCGAGCCGGACGACCCCGCGGCGACCCCTGAGCGCCCCACGTAGCACCGCTCCCGCCCGGTGCTACTAGCTCGCCGGGAAGCGCCGGCGGCTGCGGTCAACGGAGAGGGGGACGTTGGCAATACGCTCCAAGATCGGCAGATACACCTGCTCGACGGTGCGACGCGACAGCCGGACCTTGCGATCCACCTTGTACAACGGGGCGTTGTGGACGGTATGGCCGCCGTAAAGGGCCAGCACGAGCGCCACTATCGGCTCGATAGCGCGTGGATCAGAAATCCACGCTTGCTCTAGGTCCTGAAAGGACTCCGTCTGCCCCACTGCGCTGGCCGGAACGTCAATGCGGAGCGGATCGTCGTTGGGCGCCGGCCGGACATAGCAACTCACCATCGCCGGGCATTGCCCTAGCAGCTGCTCCGCCTCCGGTTGGAGTGGAAAGCCCGCCAACTCGGTCACTCCGAGCAGAATGGGGTGCGTATAGCCAGGCTCGGTGAGCCAGCGGTACAGCAACTCCGGGTCACTGGGGCGGCCTTCGTCCGTGGGTAGACCCTCTTGCTCCAAGAGGCTGGCCATGAACTGGGCGCGAGTAGTCTTGGCGACACCCATGACGAGCAGGTTCCGCTCGGCTGACCAGCGGCTCAACTGCACGTAGTCCTCCAGGGTTTGCTCGACTCGACCGGGCTGCGTGTTCACCGTCCGCTCCCCATCCAGGCCGAGTCCAAACGTAACCCCCCAGCCATAGGAGGGGCTGAGGTGGGTCAACTCGGCATGTAGTGAGCCGTCGAGCAGGAGCACGCTTTCCTGCGGGCGCTTGATCTTCTGCGCCGTCTCCAGGGCCACCTGCGACTCCAGCCGGCGCATCATCAGGTCACGCAGGGACGAGACATCGGTCGCGCTGCGGCGGGCATCGTAAATCTCCAGGTCCACCTCGGCAACGGTATCGGCCACGGTCGGGCCGGCCAGGAAGGCTTGCGCCACGACGATGTAGAAGCCGCTATTCAGGGCCGCCACGTGACCGGAGCCGTCTACGGCGTAGAGCAGCGAGCGGTCCTGCGCCGGCGCCGGTAGCGAGTACCAGCGCTCGTGCGCCGCCGCGGCCCATTGGTCCTCCGCATCGCTCTGGGTGTCCGAGGCCAGACGCTTGGCCAGGTCCGGACCCTTCTCCCGACACAGCTCCACAAACCGGTCGAGCAGCATCGTAGACCTCCTCGTTCACTTTTGGCCACAGAGCACACAGAGGGTGGGATGACCGGCCCGATGCATAAGCATCTGCCCCAAGCCCACGCTCCACTCGCCAGGCACGCGCCTTGACCGGGCCGGGCCTACGACCGGCCGGGGAGCAGCGCCTCCGGCTCTGGTGGCGGGAGCGTTGACGACGCCACGCCACCGGCCTCCATCACGACATGATAGGTAAACATGTGCGGATCGAACAGCGTCGAGTGACTAATCAGGAATACTTGCGGGAAATGCGAGGTAATCGTCCCGCGGGTGAGGAGGCTGACCAGCGCCTGCGTGCGGTCACGGTCGAAGCTGGACAGCGGCTCGTCCAGGAAGAGGAAGCCGGGACGAGTGCCGACCTCCTGGGGAAGTGCCGCAATCGCAAAGCCCAGGCGCAGCGCCAGCGAAAATTGGTCCTGTGTGCCGCCGCTGAGGAGCTTCTTTTCGGTGTCACCGCGCTTGCGCTCGTCCCAGACCTGGAACCGATAGTCTTGGTCCAGACGGGCGTGCCGATAGCGGCCGGCGGTTAGCTCCGGCAGGAGCAGGCACATGTTTTGCTCGGTGCCGGGCAGGACCTTGGCGATCATCTTCTGCCGCGCCTGTGTGAGCACTTGAACGGCGTAGCGACGGCTTTGTAGCTCCAGACGGGCCTCGCGCGCCGTCTCGTTCGCTTCCGCAACGCCCGGCACCACGTAGTCGGTGGGCAGTGCGAGGTCCTCCCAGATGCGCCGAATGTCTTGATCGCACCGCACCAGCCGTTCGCGCAACTCGCTGACCTGCGCCTCGATATCCTCCGTCGGTGGTAGCGGCTCGGTGACGGCCGGCAGTGCCTGCCGTATCTGCGTAGCGCGCTGCCATACTTCTTCTACGTCCGGCAAGGTGGCTCCTAAGCCGCTGGTCCTTTCGACCGCCGACGCGGCCAGGCGCTCTGCACCCACCAGGGCTTGCTCTCGGTCCCTGTCCGCCGCGCCGCGCCGCTGCAGGGCGTCTTGCTGCGCTGCGGCCGCTTGCTCGGGATCGAGCCGGGCGATTTCCGCCGCGATCTTGCGAAGCTCTTGCCGGGCGAGGGCGGCGATAGCGTCCGTTTCCGCTGGCACGGCAGCATCGAGGGCGGCAAGCTGCCGTTCGACCGTTTCCCGTAGTTTCGCGCAGCCGGACTGCAATTCGGCCACTTGCGCCTGCTCGCGGGGGAGCCGTTCATCGGCCGCCGCCGCGGTGGCGACTGCCTGCGCGGCGCGCTGCACCTGCGTGCGGATGACCTGCGCGGCCGCTTGGTGATCCGGCGCATAGTCGCGGCCCAGCCGTGCCGTCAGCGCCTGCCATTGATCGTCGAGGTCGGTGCGGCAGGCCGTCAACGCCTCGCCAGCTTGTACCGCGGCGGCTTGCAGCGCCGGTTCCTGCGCCAGGTTGGTCGTTAGCTCCTCCCTTTGCCGTTGCAACTGCCCGCGCTGCTCCAGCAGCCCGTGATACCCGGCCTCGTCCACCGCGCCGCGCCCGTCGTCGGCACGGCCGTCCAGCCGCGTTGCCAGCGCCTGCCGTTTCGCAGCCAACTCGGTCCGACATGCTGCCAACTTCTCACCAGCCTGCGCCGCGGCGGCTTCGAGCGCCGGTTCCTGCGCCAGGTTCGCAGCCAATTCCTCCTGCTGCCGCTGCAACTGCCCGCGCCGGCCGAGCAGGTCCCGATAGCTCGCTTCATCCACCTCGCCGTATCCATCGTCGGCAAGGGCAGCAAGCACCGTCTCCACGCTGCCGAGGCGCTGCTGTACGCCGGTGGCGGTGAGCGGCGCTGCCTCGCCATGCTCGTGCAGGGCGGCGGCTGCGGCCTGCAATCGCGCGTCGAGATCGCCGGCCGTGGATTGGCTCACCCCCGGCAGCACGCCGGCCACCGCCGCGAACATCCCCGCGACCAGCAGGGCGGCGAAGAAGGCGATTCCGCAAACCGCGATCAGGGCCATTGGCGCACCCAGTAACAGCAGCGCGCCGCCGGCGACAGCCAGGACACCGGCGCCGCCGCCGGCCACGTTGAGCCGCCGGCGGGCCGTGCGGATGGCGGCGTGCTGGCCGGCGATTTGCGCCCAATCCTGGAGGTGATTCCGCAGGCGGATCAAACGCTCGCGCTCGGCGCGGTTTTGCCGCTGCGCCTCGGCGCGCGCGATAGTCTGCTCTAGCTCGGCCAACTGCGCGGCTCCCTGCCGCTGCTCGGCCTGCCACGTGACGCATTGGTCTAGGTGCTGCTGGGCCTCTTGGTGCTCACTAGCGAGCCGCGCGTACTCTTGCTCCACAGCGTGCAGCTGCCGGCGCGTCTCGGCGATGGTGATGGTCTGCTCCAACTCGGCCAACTGCCGAGACACGTTGCCTTGCTCGGACCGCCAGGTGGCGCATTGCTCTACCCGCTCTTGTGCCTCCTGGTGCTCATCTTCACACCGGTCGAACTCTTGCTGCACGTCGTGCAACTGCCGGCGCGCCGCGGCGATGGCGATGGTCTGCTCTAGCTCAACCAACTGTAGAGACACCTTGCGCTGCTCGGCCCGCCAAACAGCGCACTCGGCTGCTCGACGCTGCGCCTCCTGATGCTCATCAGCGCGCCGTACACACGTTTCCTCGGCCACGCGGACGGCCTCGACCTTGGTAGACAGGTCATGGGCTGCGGCGGCACGGGCCTTGGCGGCAGCGAGTTGGGCGGCCTCGCGCTCCGTCGCGGCGAGTATTGCGGCGGCGGTCGTAAGCTGCCCTTCCGCCTCGCTCAATCGCTGGACCGTGCCGCGGAGGTCGCGCCAGGACTGGTGCTGTGTGCGGTAGGCACTGATGGCCTCGATGCGGGCGGTGGCGGCGGCCAGATCGCGGTCGGCCGCCTTGCGGTCGGCAGCAGCGCGGTCTGCTGCTGCCGCTGCCGTATCGAGGGCAGCGAGGTCGTCGCGGAGGCCGGCCAATGCAGCGAGGTGCTGCTGCTCCTCCAGCTGCGCTTGGAGGGTGATTCGCTCGGCCTCCACCGCTGCCATGCCGGCGATGCCCTCGGCCCGGCGCACTTCGGCCTCGTACACGCGGGTGGGACGGAGCGCATTCTCGATCTCACTCAAGCGGCCGAGGTTGAGGAGCACGGAGAGCGCTCTTTCTCGCTCGGCGCGGCTCAAGGTTTCCAGGCGACCGAGCGCCTTTTGCACCACGAGGCACGAGTTTTGGAGCGCCTCCGAGGTGAGGCCACCTAGCTCGGCAATGAGCCGCTCGCGCACCGCCCGCACTCCACGGACGGACTCATCGTCACCACTCTCGGCCTCCTGCACCGACAGTTGGACCTGGTGGCCGGGCGAGCCTGCCCTGCTCGTCAGGCGACGCTCGACGATGAGACGGGTGCGATCCACGCCCGCGTCGGACCCCGATCCGGTATCAATGTCAAGCTCCGCAGACGCCATCGTCCTCTCGGCACCGTAGGTAAACACTTCGGCCAGATCGCCCACGAGTGGCCGGCCGTAGAGGGCGAAATGGAGGCCGTCGAAGAGGGTGGACTTGCCGGCCTCGTTCAGGCCCTCGATGAGCACGCTGCCCTGGGGCGGGAAGGCGAGGTCAACCTGCTCCAGGCCTTTGTACTGGCTCAACCGGAGGCGGCGCAGTCGGATCATGCAGCCGCCTCGGGAGCAGTGGCCCCCACCCTGGCCCCTGACAGGGATGGGTTTTTCCGGTAGTGCGGCGGGGGCGGGGCAAACCTCACCCCCTGGCCCCCTCACCACATGGTGGAGAGGGGGGTAGATTCCCGCGCAAGCGGGAATGGTGACACGAGACCAGGGCGCCCACAAGGGACGCCCCTACACAAAAACCCACCCTTGTCAGCCCCCGCCCTAGCCCTCCCCCGTGCTGATGCATAGGGGAGGGAACGGCTCGTCGCCCGGCGGAGCGGGGGAACTATAGGGGGGCTGCCCTTCCACCACCCGGTCCAACTCATCAGTCGTCTTCCGTGCCGCCGTAGTAGGCGAGGATACGCTCGCGGCAGCGCTCGACGGCCGCGCGCTCCTCGTCGGTCGTCGGTTGGAGGTCGCGGAGCGCGGCTTCGACTTCCTGCCGCTGGGACAGGCGCACCGTACTGCCGGTCGCCACGCCGAACTCGCTGGCGAGGCGCAGGTCGTCCGTGTTGATGCTGAAGAAGAAGTTATTGACCATGCCAACGTCCTGGACGTGTGCAAAATCAAGCTCCATGTAGCGGTCCCGGGGTAGCTCGCCTTCCAGCAGGAGGGTCGTCAACTGATCGGGATGCGAGGCTTCCCGCACGCGGCGGACCACGACCTCCGTGACCGATTCGTCCGGGTCGCGCAGCCCGACCGGCGCGGCAATCAACTCGTTGGCCCGCACGGTCAGACGCAAGCGCGGCTGCGCCGGGAACGTGTGCCAGCGATGGCGAAAGGTCCCCTGTTGCCCTAGCTCGATGGAGGCAAAGCCCGGGGCGTGCCCGAACTCGCCGTAGCGCATCCGCTCAGTGGCCCCAGGCACGAGCACCTTGCAGCCTTCGATCTCCATGAAGGTACGCCGGTGCTCGTGGCCGAGGATCAGCACGTCCGTGTCCAGCGCGGCGATGGTCTGCCGTCGGACATACGGGTCTTGTGCTTCGGGGTGGCGGTGTCCTTCCGGGCTGGCGTGGGCGAGCAGCACTTTCCAGTCGGCGCGGCCGGCCTCCGGGTCGGGGTAGGCCAGGTCGGCGAGGGGATCGTCGTCCGGGCCAAGCGTCGGGTCCCAGGACACGCCGCCGAGCTGGATGGTCAGGCCGTCGTGCTCAATGACGACGGACGTGACCTCGCCCGGTTCGGCGCAGAAGTGGAGGCCGCCGAGGGAGGCGTAAATGTCGGCGGCGTGATAGCCACCATGCTGGCCGGTGTGCCGGGGCGTATCGTGGTTGCCGCCAATGCCGACGACCGTCATGCCGGCGTCCCGCAGGCGGGCCAACTGATGGCTGACCATCACGCGCTCCAGGTTGCGCGGATCAACGGTGTCGAATAGGTCACCGGCGTGCAGGAAGGCAGCCGCGCGGTGCTGCACGGCGTAGCTCACGGCGCGCCGAAAGCCCTCGCGCAGCCGGCGGCGACGCTCTTCGAGCCGCGCGACGGGCATACTCGCCGCGTATTGGCCGAGGTGGTTGTCGGCCGTCACAACGAGCAGCATGGTCAGTGGCCTGTGGCCGGTTGCCAGTGGTTAGTGGTTAGTGGTCGGTGATGCAGTACGCAGGGCGAGTGCGGCGACTAGGACATCCGTTCGCACGCGGGGAGTATAGCAGGGCGGCGGGAGGCGTGCAGCGGCCTCACCCCCCGGCCCCCTCTCCATCGCAGAGCGATAGAGAGGGGGAGTCTGCAAACCGGCATGGTCATATCCAGTGGCACACAGCGAATTGGTACTATGCGGATGCTAACTCTGCCAAGGCTGCATAGTGGGGAGCAAACGATGGGGACAAGATGGTCAAGGATCGGCACGGAGATGGTTTATGAAGCGGCCACTACATGGGGCAATCGCGCACTGTGCGACGACTCGCTCTTCACGCCGGGCACGCCTATCTGATCTCGCCGGTGTAGGTTGAGGAGCGTTTAGCCCAACGAGCAACACTGGGAACCAATCGGCAAGCGCTGCAAGGATTGCGGACGGTGGGTGTTAGCCATGCTTGAGCAAACGCATGTACCGCTGAGGGTTGTGGCTGAAGCCGCCGAGGACCTTGGGTATACCATCGGCTCTCTCGTGCGGATGATCGGCGGAGACCGCGCAGTAGAACCGCCTCGTAAACCCCACTGGAAACCAGAGTATGATGCTCGTGGCAGGCGCTGGCTGCCCAAAATCGCACTTGGGCACATCAGCAGAGACCTGCGGGGGCGGCCGCGAGGGCAACCAAAGACCAAGGACTATCCCGACTACAAGAGAGCAGCTGATGCCTATTGGCGGGCCAATGGCGGGGAGGCTGCCAGGCGAGAGGCATTAGCACCTAACAGACTAGAGGTGGATTCATCAAAACCTAGCGCAAATGGTGAAGATGCCCCACCACTCGAGCAGACGCCTCTGGAAGAGCTTGCGGAGGAGCTACTGCTTGACACTGCCTTCCTGCACCGCATCGAGACACTGCTGGAGGACAAGGGTCAGGTTATCTTTCAGGGGCCGCCGGGGACGGGGAAGACGTATGTGGCGCGGAAGCTGGCGGCGTGTCTGGCCGGGTCGCCGGAGCGGGTGCGGCTGGTGCAGTTTCATCCGTCGTATGCCTACGAGGACTTTGTGCAGGGCTTCCGGCCCACGCTCAGGAACGACCAGGCCGGCTTCATGCTCAAGGACGGGCCGCTGCTCGACATGGCGGAGCGTGCCAGGGGCACCAGGCACCAAGCACTTCCTCGTGATAGACGAGATCAACCGGGGGAACCTCGCCAAGGTGTTTGGGGAGCTGTATTTTCTGCTGGAGTACCGCGATGAGCCGATGCAGCTCCAATACTCCAACACGACTTTCTCATTGCCGGATAACCTCTACATCATCGGCACGATGAACACCGCCGACCGGTCCATTGCCTTGGTGGACCTGGCGTTGCGCCGCCGGTTCCATTTCGTGGAGTTCCACCCCGGCGAGTGGCCGGTGCAGGGACTACTCCGGCGATGGCTGGATCGGAACGCTCCTGGTATGGAGTGGGTAGCCGGGGTCGTTGACCGCGCGAATGAGAAGCTGAGTGCCGGCGGCGACAGCGAGGCGGCCATCGGGCCGAGCTACTTCATCAAACCTGGCCTTACCAACGAGCACGTTGGCCTGATCTGGGAGCACAACGTCCTCCCCTACGTCCAGGAGCAGTTATACGGGCAGCCTGACCGCCTCGCCGAATTCGATCTCAGTACGCTCCGGCGCGAGGTCGGCGGCAACTCTGAGGCGGAGGATGCCGACACTGGGTCGGATGAAGTGGCGGACAGTGGCAATGCAGCCGATTGAATTGCGGGAGTACGTTACGAGCGAGCCGCTCGAACTCTCGGCGGGTGAGCATGATGCGCTGCGCGCCGAGGCACGCCGGGTAGCGCGTGCTGCTTGACGGGGCCAGGGTGGGGGACAGGCCTCACCCCCCGGCCCCCTCTCCAACATTTGGAGAGGGGGAGTGGATTCCCGCCCCGTATCGGAGTACGGGACATGCTTGCGCGGGAATGACGGGAGGCAGGGCGCGATTCACCGCGCCCCTACGGCTTGGCGGCGAGGATGGGGACCGCTGTTACCAAGTGTCTACGCTGAGGTTGCGGTCGGCGAGGGGGAAGTCTACGCGGACGCCGCCGGCGTTGTGCGAGGCATGGAGCGCGATGCATAGCTCCATCGTGCGGGCCGAATGCTCCTCGTTGTTGAGGGGCTTGCCGCCGTTGTCCATGCAGTTGACGATGTCCTCGACGATCTTCAGTACCGGACTGCGGTCTTGGGGTGGGAGCGGGAACGGCGCCGAATCCCAGCCACGGCCGCCGTCGTCCGACGGGCGCCAGAGCGTGGCGTCGGTGCCGTCGTTGTGGACGACGAGCTGACCGCCGGTGCCGGCGATGACGAAGCTGATCGGGCCTTTGCTGACGCCGTCGAGGAAGAAGCGCACGCCGTTCTGCATCTCGATATAGCCACTGCCGGGCGGGTCCACCTCGGCCGACCAGCCGGTCGCACCCTCCGGCGGCGCCTCGATGCGGCCGAACGCCCAGGCCGGGTCCGGTTCTCCGGCCAAGAAGGACATGAGGTCGGTGTAGTGGGTACCGCCGTGCATCAGCGTCCCAACACTAAAGGCGGTAATCGAAAGCAGGTCGCCGATGGTGCCGTCGGCGATGGCAGCGCGGAGGGCATGATAGTACGGCCGCCAGCGCCGCAGGTAGGCGCAAGCGAACACCACGTCGTTGTCTTGCACGGTCTTGACGATGTGATCGGCTTCGGCCATCGAGGTGGCGATGGGTTTTTCGCAGAAGATGCCTTTGACGCCGCTGGCTGCGACGACGGGCGCAATCGCAGCGTGATCGTGTCCCCACGAGGTGGTGATGCTCACGATGTCGAGGTCTTCTTTTTCCAGCATCTCCTCGTAGTCGGCGTAGAGCGCCTGGACGCCCCACTTCTCGCCGAACTGCTGGAGTCGCTCCGGGTCGAGGTCGGAGCCGGCCACCAACTCGGTGCGTGGGTGGGTGGCGTAGCAACTGGCGTGGCTGTAGGGCAGCAGTTCGGGGGCACGCGGCCCGGTCAGGTCGTCGTACCAACTGCCGACGCGGGCGGTGCCAATGATCCCGGCTCGATAGACGCGCTCGCTCATAGTGCCTCCTTGTGCATGTAGACTCGCGTTGACTGTCGAGAGCCTACGCGAAACCCGGCCGGAAGGCAACGCTCGGCGGGGGCAGTTTGGACCCGACCTCTGACAGGCCAAAGCCGCACGGATAGTGCCAGGTGTGGTGCGGCTTTGGCCTGCCCCCGGCCCCTTCCCTGGAGGGAAGGGGGGCCGCGCGGCGACCGGGAGCCACGAATGGACCTCCGGGCAGTCTGGATTGTGGCTTGCGCCGCCATGACGGGGCGGCGGGGGCGCGGCCGGGAGTGAGGGCCAGCCCCCCTATGGTCCCCCCGCTGCGGCGGGGAGACGGGCGCGATTCATCGCGCCCCCACGGCTTGGTTCGTGACTACCCCAGTCAGCCGGGCGACTAGCCAGTGACCGGTAACTCGTGTATTGTTCGGGCAGCGGGCGGGAGCAGAGGACTACGCCGCGGTAGGAGAGCCATGATTATTGATTTTCATACCCACATCGGTCACTTCGGACGGTCGGCGGAGCACGTCATCAAGCACCATCGCTACTATGGCGGCGGGAAGTCGGTGGTCTTGCCCATCGAGCCGGGCGATTCGACGGCGACGGACGTGCTGGACGACAGCTGGGCGACGGAGCACGCGCTCGCAGCCTACGACGAGTACGGGGACGAGATCATCCCGTTCTGTCATGTCAACCCGCTGGCGCTCGACGCGCTGGACCAGATTCGCCGGTACCACGCGACCGGCAAGGTGCGCGGGTTCGGCGAGCACAAGGTACGGCTGGCCGTGGACCACCCGATTTCCATGGACATCTATCGGCTGTGCGGTGAATTCGGCTGGCCGGTGCTGCTGCACTTGCAGTACCGCGAGTACAACTACAATTTCGAGGCTTTCGAGGCGGTGCTGCAAGCGTGTCCAGAGACCGTCTTCATCGGGCACGCGACGGCCTGGTGGGCCAACGTCAGCGCGGACGCACCGAGCGACTACCGCGCGCCGGACTACGTTAGCTATCCGACCGGCCCGGTGGTGCGCGTGGGGCTGACGGACCGGCTGCTGGAGGAGTACCCCAATATCTACGGGGACATCTCGGCTGGGTCAGGGTTTGGTGCGCTCTCGCGGGACCGGGAGTTCGGCCGCGACTTCGTGCGCCGGCACCGGACCAAGCTACTGTGGGCAACGGATTGCCCCTGCCGCGATGGCGAGGGCAACTGGGGGGAGGGACGGCAGCGCGAGTGCTTTGCAGCGCAGAGTCTGCCGCTGCTGCGCGACTATTGCGAGTCGGAGGAGCACTTCGCGGACATCACGTATCGGAACGCGGAGCGGGTGCTGGGGCTGTAGTGAGTGGCTAGTGGCTAGTGGGGTGGACCTAACCCCCGGCCCCTTCCCTAGCAGGGAAGGGGAGCGGTGGAGGCTTGCGCGGGAATGACGGGGCGGCGGGAGAGGGGCCAGGGCACCCACAAGGGACGCCCCTACGGTGGGCAGGGCCATGGTAGCCCTCACCCCGGCCCTCTCCCAGGGGGAGAGGGGGTGGATTCCCGCGTGCGCGGGAATGACGGATGAGACGCTGGGGATGGCGAGGGGCGAGGCGCGGTGAATCACGCTCCTACAAAACCTACCCTTGTAAGCTATGGTCCCCCGCCAAGCGGGGGGAGGGCGTGTTACTATCCCATTCATTCGGAAGGAGAGGGCAACGTGAGTAAGACATATCGGGCGGCGCTGGTTGGCTGTAGTCGGATGGGAGCGTTCATTGACAACGAGGTGGTGGGGACGCCACATCATGTTCCGCCCTATTCGCACGCCGCCGGTTACGAGGCCTGTGACCGGACCGATCTGGTCGCGGGCGTTGACTTGCGACCAGACGTCCTGGAGGAGTTCGGCAAGCGGTATGGGGTAGGTAGCGACCACCTCTACACCGACTACAAGGAGCTGATCGCCAAGGAGCAGCCGGACATTCTGAGCGTGGCGACGCAGCCGGAGCAGCGGGCCGAGATCTCTATCTATGCGGCCGAGCACGGGGTCGAGGCGCTCTACTGCGAGAAGGCGCTGTGCGCCTCGCTGCCGGAAGCGGATGCGATGGTGGAGGCGTGCGAACGGAACGGGGTGGCGCTCAACATGGGCACCAACCGGCGCTGGCACCCCGGCTTCGACAAGATGCGCGAGGTGATCGCCTCGGGAGAGCTGGGCGCGTTGAAGACGCTCATCGTCTACAGCAACGGCACGCTCTTCAACACCTCGAGCCACACGTTCGACTTGATGCAGCGGCTGAACGGAGACGCACGGGCGACCTGGGTGCAAGGGCACCTGCCGCAAGGTGACGAGCTGATTGCCGGTGACGAGCTCCTTGATGACCCGACGGCGGAGGGCATGTTCGGTTTCGAGAACGGCGTCACGGTCTACGCGATGAACAGCCCGCGCTCGAGCGAGTACGAGGCCATCTGCGAGCGTGGCGTGCTGACCGCGCAGAACAACGGCGTGCAGTTCCGGCAGCGGCAGGTGCATGAGTACGAGGTGGCATCGCGGACGATCCGCGACCTCGGCGACGGCACGTTCCCGGACTACGAGCAGGCGAGCAGCACGTTGCGCCTGATCGAGGACCTGGTCGCGGCGCTGGACCGCGGCGATCCGGTGACACGCGGCGGCGTGCGCGTGGCTCGCGCGAACATGGAACTGATCTTCGGTTTTGTCGAGTCACACCGGCGCGGCGGGGCGCGCGTGTCGCTGCCGCTGGCCGATCCGGGGATTCGGCTCATTCGCCACGGTCGGGAAGCGCGGCAGCCCCGCTACCAGGCGTAGGCGGCGGTTGCCTCACCCCCCGGCCCCTCTATCGTCTCCCCGCTGCGGCGGGGGGACGGCCGCGGGCCGCGGCGGGGCGCGGGAGAGGTGGTTACGCGGGAAGCCCGTGGCCGCGGTGGAGCAAGGCCGCGGGTGGGGCGATACTTGGATGGCAGGATGCGCTTGGTGAGAGTCCTGTAGCCCCCTCCCCAGCCCTCCCCCGGAGCAAGCTCCAGGGGAGGGGGCAAGGCGGTGACCGGCGGCGAGTTGGGAGGGACTACCGTTTAGCCCCCTAGCGGTTTCCCTGCGAGGCGGGGGGAGGGGCGCAACATGTTGCGCCCCTCCGGCGTTGGTAGGCCCATGCCCGGACTTCCGTTGGCGCGGGAATGACGCGGCGGTGTGGTGGGTGAGGGTGCGGGGATTGGCAGGGGTGTGGGGCAAGCCCTCCTGGCGCAGCCGGTACTGACCGGCCGGCAAGGCGACGGTGGCGTTCGCCATGGCACGCAGACGGTGCTGACCCGGCGCCCCGGCCGCAGTGGCCGGGGGTACGTCAGCACCCGGTGCCCTCGTGGCGGCACTCGGACGGCCATGCCGCGCGGCGCGGGGTCGCTCATGACCCGGTGCCAGATGGGCGGCACTCGGACGGTGCTGACTCGGCGCCCCGGCCGCGGTGGCCGGCGGCGAGGCAGCACCCGGTGCCAGTAGGGCGGCACTCTGACGGTCACGACAAGGCCCCCCTGCCGTGATGGCGAGGGGGCGGCCATGACCCGGTGCCCTAAGGGCGGCACTCTGACAGTACTGACCCGGCGCCCCGGCCGCAGTGGCCAGGGGTATGTCAGCACCCGGTGCCGTAGAAGCGGCACTCAGACGGCCATGCCGCGCCGCGCACAGGGCGGCGTGGGGTCGCTCATGACCCGGTGCCCTCGGCTGGGTGGCGATGCCACCGTCGTTGACTAGCATGATAATGCGAGTGGGTCCCTGCCGGGCGGTGCCCGGTGCTCCAGGAGGGACTTGCAGCTGCCAATCCCCGTCAGTGGGTACACATTGGCGGGGGTGGGGGAAAGACAACGGGGGAAATTGATGGGCCTCATCCCCCGGCCCCCTGACCGACCAAAGCCGCACGGATAGGGCCAGGTGTGGTGCGACTTTGGCCGGTCACCTCTCCAACATTTGGAGAGGGGGAGTCTGCCCTCACCCCGGCCCTCTCCCAGAGGGAGAGGGGAGTAGGGCTGGGCCCCCGCTGCGGCGGGGGGACGGGGCGGCGGGACTCCCCCCCGGCCCCCTCTCCATCGCGGAGCGATAGCAAGGGGGAGTGGATTGCGGCTTCCGCCGCGATGACGAGGCAGGAACGACGAGGCGGGGGCAAGGAGGGAAGAGGCGAGGGCTGGGGCCACGCAGGACACCGGCCACCGATTAGCCCTCCAAGGGGTTACGCTCCGGCCTTTCGAGTATCTGCTGAAACCAGAGGATGGCGGCTTCACCGTCTTTGCGCGTGATCTCATCCACGGTGCGGCTGTGGCGGATGCTGTTCCGTAAGTCGGCGAGTTGTTGGAAGCGCGAGCCGAGCAACTCCTTGGTGCGGAATTTGTCCTGGAAAAGTGGCCAGAGCGCCCGGTTGGTAATCGTGGCCTGAAGCTCTCTCAGGTCTGCGTACTCTAGCTTGCCAGGCAACGTCTCAAAATGATCTGAGTCCAGCGCCGGGTTCCTTCTCGCAGTGAGTTGGATTCGTTCACCGATCTTCTGGACTACATGGCTCGGCAGCTTCCTCACATCACCATCCAAACACTCCGCAATGGTACGGCGTAGCTCCAACTCGATGGCTTCTATTTCCGCATCAATCTCGCGGATCTGCGGTGCGAGGTCGAGGCGTTCCTTCACCAGCAAGTTCTCGATAGCAGCCACGAATGTACGGTGTCGTTCGGTGATGAATGCCTCGAAGTCTTCCGGTGTGAAGGGGTCCCGCAGGAGGATGTCGAAGGCCTGAGGCGATATACAGTGTGACTCCAGGATGCCGTGGATGTGGGACTCGTCGTTCTGGGCGACAAGCTCCCGCAGGTAGGTGTTGGGGAGGCGCCCCCTAATAACATCACGATTCGTCTCCTGTGTTAGCGGCGTCCGGTTCAGAATGGTGTCGATCCGGGTACCAAGGGCGTGCTCGTTGCCCCAACTCTTGGGTACGATATGGTGATCGTCCAATCCATCGTGCTGCGGGACATTCCCCGTGATCCAATCGCGTGCGCCGAGGCGCACAAGGAGGTTGAAGATTCCATTGTAGATAGATGTGCCTCGCCTAATCTCGCGCCTGAGATCAAGGTCTCTGAATCCTCTTCGGAATTCGCCGATAAGCCCTGGTTCAGCGTCGTCGTCAGTGAACCAGGCGTGAACATCCTGGTAGTCACGCGCACTTGTGGATTCGACTGAGCCTGAGTAGCGGTTAGTGAAGACGCTGGCCCAATACCAGGAGCGAATCTTACGTTGTGCCCCAAGCCGCTGATCGGCCGGGAGTGTGCGCGCTTTGGCCTGTATTGCGGCAAAGACGGGCAAAATCGCTACGTAAGGCAGGTATTGGGAGGAGATCGCACCGAACTCCTGGGGGTGGCGCAGGAGGTCAATTGCCCACTCCAACGCGGTAACGGAACTCTCCCAGCGCTCCACGAAATCAACCGCGTCTCGGACCAACACATCCGCACGGAGGGACCCGTCCGGTTGTCGCACTTTCCTTTCCTGGCCGGGGAGCAGGTAGTACAAGTACTTGGGCGAGCAGTACGCCTGGCAAAGTATGGACATCACCTGCAGGATATAGACATCCATACGCTCGGTCTCGACGAATTCGAGCCGCGGGGCCGCGTCACGCCAAAGTTGCTTGAGTTGTACTCCTTTGGGCTTTATCAGAGCATTGATCAGGTCAAAGACATCGAGTCGTCTGCCACGACTATTGATCTTGGTGAAAATGTCGCAGACCTTGTCGATTTCAAGGTCACGGTCCAGTTCAATATAGGAAATCTGGTACTGCTCGGTGATACCTCTCAGGTGCTCGCCGAATGCTCTAGCGTTCTCGGCATGGCGTCGAGCCGTCTGCGCCTCGGCTCCGTCTCCAGCCTCCGCCGCACCGCGCCAATATCTCTCGTAGTCCTGCACCCAGTTAGGCAACTCCCAACCACCTGCTCCAACCACCGAGAGCGGGAACATGTGCTCCTCGAACTGTCGTGCCTGATCCGCCAGGAGATTTATACCGCGGCGTGTCCAATCATATATGAAAGCGTCGTCATAGGCCTCCTCCATGAAACGGTCTACGCGGATGAAGTATAGGTAGCGGTTCCGACGGCTGGGTGCCCGGATATTCGGTGCCATGAAAGCGTAATACATGGCGGTAAGCCGCTGTTGCCCGTCGAGAACAATGTGGGTCGGGTCTCCATTCCCGTTGAAACCGTAAATCGGTTCGCAGGCGAGCGCGTCAAAGTTCTCGGATTTACCCCTCCAGAGGAGCAGACTGCCGATGTGATAGTCGAGGAAGATTGAGCGCATAAGCTCCAGGATATCTCCCGGCTCCCACTCGAACTCACGCTGGAAGTCGGGTATCACGTACCGGCCCCCCTGCAACCAGTTGACCATGTTCGTGAGGCTTACATGATCGGGTTTTTGGGCATCCCTCATGACAATCTGTCTCCTGTCACGCTTTACAGGCTGCGGCTGCGATGGAGCGCTCCATGTCCTCCAGCCTCACAGCCGGACCGTCATACTTCACGACACCAAAGAGCCGACTAATGGCACGTACCGGCCTGATCCGTACTTCCCCCGGGCCACCTACCAGGAGGAGACCCAGCGGTCACGGTTCTCGGTGATGGGGATGTCTACGCTGACGCCGCCGCGGAGGTGCGACTCGTACATGGCGTAGCCGATCTCCTGGCTGATGAGGGTGGCGCGCAGGTTGCTGACGCCGGGCTGGCCGGTGCGGACGGACTCGGCGAGGTCTTGCACCTTGGCAACGCCGCTGCTCCAGCGCTCGACGGGGGGCAGGTCCATTTCCTCGTATCCGCGGCCGTTCTCGTCGGCGCGGCGCGCATAGAAGGTATAGCCGTCGCTGGGGATGCGGAGGATCCCGCGTTCGCAGATGACCTCGTACTCACCGCTGGCGCCGACGCCGTTGATGTGGATGGCGGTGCCGTTGGCGAAGGTCACGTGCGCGGACTCGATACGGGCATCGGGCTTGAAGCGCATGTCGTCAGTATCGCCCTCGAATGGTGAGAGGGTGCCGAGAGTGGCCCTGACGCTCACCGGGTCGGGGTCGCTCAACAGGTAGAGCAGGTTGTCGAGGGTGTGGCCGCCACACGGGTTGCCGGCGAAGGCGATGGCCGCCTGCACCGCGCCAAGCTCACCGCTGTCGAGAAGTGCTCGCGCCTGCTGGTAGGCCGCCCAGTTGCGGCGCATCGGTCCGAACGCGAGCTTGACATCGTGGCGCTCGCAGACCTCGCGGATGGCGTCGGTCTCGGTCAGGGAGCAGCAGAGGGGCTTTTCGACAAACATACCCTTGACGCCGTGCTCGGCGGCGAAGACGATGATCTCGGCGTGGTTTTCGGGCCGGGTGGTGACGCTGATGATGTCGGGCTGCTCCTGCCGGATACACTCGCGGAAGTCGGTGTAGCCGCGCGGAATGTGCCAGCGCGCGAGGGCGTTGTTCAGACGCTCCTCGTCAATGTCGCAGGCCGCGACCATCTCCGTGCCGGGGTAGTCCAGGTAGCCACCGGCATGGCAATAGGGCAGGATCATGCCGCTCTTGTCCAGTTTTCCAACCACCTCGTCGTCAATGGTGCAGGCCATCCGTCCGCACCCGATGATCGCTACACGATAGGTCATGGCTCTCGCTCCTCTCTCCTTGTTAGGATGCAGTATGGTGCCCCCTATGGTCCCCCCGTTGCGACGGGGGGACGGGGATTCCCGCTTACGCGCGGTTGACCAGTGCTCGTGATGGTCAGGCCGCCGCGATGGCGATCGGCAGAACCTCCAGCAAGCGTTCGACATCCGCCTCGTCGTTGTACAGGTGACACGACACGCGCAGGCGGCCGTCACCGCCCCACACCAACACTCCCTCCTCTGCGAGCCGGGCGGCCAGCGCACCGGAGTCGACGCCAGCGGGCACGACGCAGGTCGCATTGCCGGCGCGGTGCTCCGGCTGCTCCGGCGTGGTGACCTCCAGCCCCAGACGCTCGAATCCGGCCAAGACCAACCCGGTGAGCCGGACGCTGTGGGACTCCAGCTGCGCGGCCGGAAAGCGGCCGAGATAGGCCAGCGCGCTGTCCAGTAGGTAGGCACTCAGGTAGCTCACGTTGGCCGCCTCGAAGCGGCCGGCATGATCCGGGGTGGCCCATTCATCGGGATGATCGAGGGACATGGCGCTGGCCCGCGAATGCCAGCCGACGATGGGCGGCTCCAGCCCACCGAGGCGCTGGGGGTCGCGGTAGAACAGCGCGATGCCTTGCGTGCCCAAGAGCCACTTGTAGCAACTGGAGACGACAACGTCGGCGAGTCCCGCCTCGACCGGGACGACACCGGCGCCATGGGTAGCATCCACGAGCAGGAGCGCCCCGGCGCGGTCGGCGATTTCGCGCAGCCGCGCTAGGTCGTGACGCCGGCCGGTGAGGTAGCTCACATGGCTGGTGGCGATGAGCCGGGTGCGGGAGTCAACGGCCGCGGCCAGGTCGTCCAAGGTGTAGTGCCACGGCGAGCCGTCGCTGGGGCGGACAATGCGTAGCTCGACGCCCTGCTCCTGGAGCTTGGTCCACGGGAAGACCAAGGACGGGAATTCGATGGCCTCGACGACGACGGTATCGCCCGGTCGCCAGTCGAGGGCGAGGGCGAGGACGTTCACCCCTTCGGTGGTGCTGGAGAGGAGGGCCACGTCGGCCGCGTCCACGCCGAGCAGGCGGGCGGCACGCTCCCGCGTGCGCTCGACGGTGGCGTCTTTATTCGCGCGTCCCGGCATTCCCCCGCTCTGGTCGCGGGCAAGCAGCGCCAGGGCCTCGGTGTGGGCGGCCAGCCAGGGGGCCTCGCCGCCGGCGGCGAGGTGAGTCACGCTTTCCAGGCCAACAAAGTCCGAACAGGGGGCGAGTGCGTGGATCAACGGTGCGCTCCTCGAGTCAGCCAGGGTATGATCTGTGTGCAGCATCATAACACGGCACGGCAGCGCCAGTGCGTCGTTATCCGCGAGTGAAGCTGCCGGGGACACACGCGATGCAGTCAGCAAGTGACCAGCCGCCGGTGCTGCTGCAACGCGACGGGCCGGTGGTGCGGCTCATTATCAACCGACCGTCGGCGGACAATCGCCTGGACAACGCTACAACACGCGCGCTGCTGGCGCACGTCGAAACACTGGCGGCCGATCATGGTGTCCGCGCGGTCATTCTTACCGGTGCCGGGGAGACATTCTCGGCCGGCGCGGACCTGAGCGCCCTGCAGGGTGGAGCCGCCGATGCGGTCGGCACCTGGCTACGGTGGGGGCAGCGGCTGACGGACGCTCTCGCTGCGCTGCCCCAGCCCACACTCGCCGCCATCAACGGTTCGGCTATCGGCGCGGGCTGCGAGCTGGCGTTGGCTACCGACCTGCGCCTGCTGGCCCGCGAGGCCCATGTCGGTCTGCCGCAAGTGCGGCAGGGGATGATCCCGGCGTGGGGCGGCACCCAACGGTTGGCGCGCCTCGTCGGGCCGGGTATTGCGAGGGAGTTGATCTATACCGGCCGGCTCGTTGGTGCCGAGGAGGCGCTGCGTCGCGGCCTCGTACACGCCGTTCATCCCGGCCACGAACTGCCGGCCGCGGCGCAGGCGCTCGCCCAGCAACTGGCTGCGCTGCCGCCCGATGCTATCGCTGGTGCGAAGGAGGCCATCAGCGCCGGGCTGGACCGGGACCTGGCGACGGGCAATCAGATCGAAATGGCCGTTTTCGAGCGGCTGGCTGGCGGATTTCCCTCGGCTCCTTGACTGCGGGGTGATTGTATAATATACATAGTAATATAATTCTTGAGCACGTTCGGTACTCAGGGGTGAGGATTATGCCCGGTGGCCAGTCCACGCTGGCGCTGGCGCCGTGTCCGGGATACCATGGGGTACCGGCGTGGGAAGCGTGAGGGCAGCATGGTGATCGAACAGCGGATCAGCCGACTGGAAGGGGCCTACGAGCAGGTGGATCGCCGGCTTGACGAGATGCATCAGTCCATCATCGGCTTGCGGGCTGAGATGAATGGGCTGCGCGCCGAGGTGAACAGCCGGTTCAACACGCTGTACGTGCTGATCGCCGCCTCGTGGGTGACGATCATCGGTGCGATGATCGGGTTGTACTTCAAGTAGTCGCCTGGTCGTAGCTCGCTCCGCAAGGGGACGAACGCGGCAGATTGTAGCCCGCTACGACTTGGGCCGTGCCCGAACCTGTCTGTAATCCACCTCAGGCCGCCGACACGGGCCGCGCCAGGCCGGCGCAGGAGATGGCCTGAGCCGGAGCGGCCAGCGGTGCTCCACCGCCCGGCGTCACGTACCCCGCGAGGACGGCTGTGGGATCAGGCGGGGCACCCATCCAGGCCCGAAACGCCTCGTCGAGCCAGGTTGCGGGCGCTCCCAGGACGATCTCCAGGGCGCGACCCAACACGGCTTGGAAACGGCTCCCGTACACGTCCGCCGGGCCGATGGTGGCGTGGCGGTACGTTCCATCGGCGGCGAGCGCCGCTCCCAAGGGCATCCGCTCCGGCGCCGGCCAGATGCCCGGCGCACCCCAGCGGCGGACCTGGCTACGCAAGGCCTCGCGTTCGGCCACGCTGGCGCGGCGGAGCGCTGCATCCACCAAGATCGTCTCCAGGTAGTGCATGATGGTCTGGACTTGGAACTCCACGCCGAGCAGCACGTACCAGGCATTCCAGCGGGTCAGCAGATCGAAGGGGCTGCCCTGTGCAAAGCCGGCATCGCACCACGGACTGCGGCGGCCGAAGGCATTGCGCTGTTGAGCAGTGACTATGCGGGCGAGCCGCCCCACGGCGGCGACCGAATGCACGGGGTGGAAGCTCCGCTGGGCGTCGGGCCGGCGGCGCAGGGTCTCGGTAATCAGGCCGACCGTCGAGGGGGTGGTCTGATGGTCATACCAGGAGCCGAACGGACCGAGCCGCTCGGTGAGGGTAAAGGTCGGTACGACGACGGTGCCGGTCGGTCCGACTGCCTCCAGAAAGCCGCCGATCACGGCCTCCGGTCCACCGGTGACCCGGCCCATGCTCTTGAGCGAGCTATGGAAAAAGACAGTGTCGCCGGTGGTGATACCCAGGGCACGCAGGCCCGCCGTCACGTCAGCGCTCGTGGTCATGGTGGACACCCTTCAGTTTAGCCCCCACCCGCTCACAGGGGTAGTTTTTCGCCGGGGCAGACCTCACCCCCCGGCCCCCTCTCCACACATGTGGCGAGGGGGATGGATGCCGCCGGCGCGGGAATGACGGGGAATTGGGCGCGATTCACCGCACCCCAACACGCAATACCTCCCGTTGTGCAGGTGAGCAGCCCCCCTATGGTCCCCCTGCGCGGCGGGGGGACGGGCGCAACATGCTGCGCCCCTACGGCTTCACCCGTACCTGCCCCAGTCAGCCTCACCGTCCCCCGGCACAGCAGGAGGGCATTAGGGAGGGCCTAATCCTGCCGTAGCCAACAGTGCTCGAAGCGGTCGCGGGGCTGCCAGCCCAGGAGCCGCCGGGCCTTCTCGTTCGAGGCGTATCCGTGGGGCAGGTCAGCGTTGATGAGGAATATCTCGAACGGCCGCGGCAGCGACGGCACCTCCAGGCCGCGGCGCAAGGCGAGGGCGGCATCGTTCCAGGACACCGTGAACGCATCAATACCCTCGCTACTCGTCCGGACGGTCGTCGGGTTGGCGAAGTGGTTGAAGTAGAAGGTCGGCACTTCCAGCCCATAGGCTTCGGCAAACGTGCGTACCACCTCCTCACCCATGTACTTGCTGTGGAGATAGACCATAGCCCCCGGTCGCATCGGCACATCCGACTGCACGTCGGAGTTCCAACGGTAGCCCACGAGCGGCTCCTGCATCACCATCTGCGGGCCGGTATGGACCACGCGCCGGATACGCTGCGCGACCGCCGCGCGCATCACATTGTAGGCGCCCAGGCAGTTCACCTTGAAGGCGCGCTCCGACTCGGGGCGGAACACCGTGCAGTTGACAATCGCATCCATCCCGTCACACGCCGCCAACACTTGGTCGTAGTCGGTCACGTCCACCTGGCACGTCTCGTGCGGCGGCCCCAAGATGGTCGGCAGCGGCGCCCCCTCCGACTGGGGCTTTCCCTCCGCGATGATGTCGTCCAGCGGGCGCAAGTCC
This sequence comes from Chloroflexota bacterium, assembly GCA_022826725.1. Classification (GTDB taxonomy): domain Bacteria; phylum Chloroflexota; class UBA11872; order UBA12225; family JAJDUF01; genus JAJDUF01. The sequence continues at coordinate 24,110 of JAJDUF010000011.1, read as the reverse complement.
GTCAGGCGGACCGTGTGCGTCTCCGCCAGCAGCGGCGCCGTGGCTGCGGCCAGTGGTCCGCCGGCACCGAACACCACCACCTTGCGGATCGGCCGCGACGGTGCCGCGGGGAGCGGCGGGGATGCCGGCGGGTGCTGCCAATCGTCCGTCCAGTGGTCTCGGAAGTCGTGCTGCGGCGCATAGCCCAGCGGCGCATAGCCCAGTGGTGCCGCTCCCGCTGCGACTAGCGGGACTCGCGTGCGGGGTCCGGCTGCGGGGATGTGATAGACCCACCAGCCGGTCGCTGGGTCGCCCTTCTCGGTGACCGGGACTGCCCGGCGAACCGGCGGCGCTCGGTCGGTAGCGGGCGTGGTGTAGCTCCCACCGGTCACGGCTCGCTCGACGGCTTGCACGGCATCGTCCACGTGCAGCCAGCGCCCATCGAACGGCTGCCCCGCGATGTCAGATTCGTCCACGATCTCGCCGAGGCGCAAACCGACTATCCGCAGGGGCAGCACACGGGCCAGCTCGCGCGCACTGCACTCGGCCAGGTAGGGCGCGAGGTGCTCCAGGGTGGGGGCCGGCCGGGGCGCCCACTGCTCGGTGACGTGCCAGGCGCCGGGGTAGGCCGCGAGGAGGTCGAGGGTGCTGCCAAGCACGACCGTCTGCACACCGGCCGCGGCAGCGGCCAGCAGCAGGTGATAGGTGCCGCGGGTGGCATCGTCGAGCCGGTCGAGGTCGCTGGCCGGGTCTGCGGGAGCGATGGGGACGAGGTGGACGAGGGCAGCGGCGTCAGTGACGGCCTGATGGGCAAAGGCGGGATCGCGCAGGTCGCCGACGAGATGTTCTTGGGAGGGGGTGCCGGCGGGGAGAGGAATGGTATCCACGGTGCGGACCTGATGGGTGGCCTGCCAGCGGACGGCGAGCGCCTGCCCCAGCCGTCCGGCGCCGCCGGTAATCGTGATACGCATCTGTTCTAAGCCTCCTTGCGGATCGAGCGCAGTCGTGTTTTCCGGATTGTCGGACACACTGTAGCAGTGCCGGCGCGATGCCGGGCGGCAGCGGGATTTGCAGGATGGAAAGGATAGCGGCTGCTGCCGGAACGGTGAGCGCCAGGGCGCGATGAATCGCGCCCCGACACGAAATACCTCCCGTTGTGTGGGTGCGTGGCCCCCCTGTGGCCCCCTGACAAGGGTAGGTTTTCTGCGGGGAGCCATGGGCGGGGCCGACCTCACCCCCCGGCCCCCTCTCCACATGGTGGAGAGGGGGTGCAGCGCTCAGACCGGGGCCGCTGCCTGGCCCTGGACGGCGGCTTGCGCTGCAATGACCAGTGCCTGGGGGCTATGAAGCACGCCCCTACAAAAAACCTCCCCCGGTCAGCCTGTGGTCCCCCCGCTGTGCGGGGGGACGGGCGCAACATGTTGCGCCCCTACGACTTCACCCATACCTACCACAGCCAGACCTAACTCCCGGCTCCTTCCCTCGCAGGGTGTACAGACCGGGAAGAGGGGGCCGGGCGGCGGGGGTACAACGGAGGAGGCGGGGCACCTGCTATGCTTGGGCACACATTTCGCCGGGAGGCCGGTCGCCGTGGCTGCAACACAGACACCCGCACGCAACTCTTCTCGCTGGCAGGGAATCTTCACTATCCCGGTCACGCCGTTCGATGACGATGGCGAACTCGATCTGGACTCGCTCCGGCGCCAGCTGGACTTCTGCCTGGAAGCCGGCGCGCACGGCATCGTCCACCCGGTCATGGCCTCCGAGTGGTTCACGCTGACGGACGAGGAGCGCCTGCGGCTGCTCCCGCTGGTGGCGGGACATATCGCCGGCCGTGTGCCGTTCGTGGCCGGTGTCTCCGGGGTGAGCGTGTCGGCCGCCAGGTATTTCGCTGCCGCGGCGCGCGATGCGGGCGCCGACGCCGTGATCGCGATGCCGCCGGTGCTGGCCAAGCTCCCGCCCGCGGACCTACTGCGCTACTATGAGGCGATCTCCGAGACCGCGCAGTTGCCCGTGTGTATCCAAAACGCACCGGTCGCGCCGATCAATCCCGATCTGGTCAGCCGCCTGGTACGGGAAGTCGCGCACGTCCATTATGTCAAAGAGGAGGTCGAGCCGGCGCATCATAATATCCGGCGGCGGCTCGAAGTGGGCGACGCGAAAGTCTGGGGGGTATTCGGTGGGGCCGGTGGGCAGAACTTCATTGACGAGCTGGAGCGCGGCGCGAGCGGCACAATGCCCGCGCCCCACTTCACCGATGTGCTGAGGCAGATTTACGATCTGTATGCTGCCGGCGAGCATACCGCTGCCCGCACGCTCCATATGCGGCTGATGCCGGGACTGCAACGGGAGCGGTTGAGCGGCGTGCCATTCGACAAGGAAGTGCTCGTCAGACGAGGGGTGATCCGCAGTGCGCGCAACCGCGGCGCCGGCACCGCGCTCGACGCTTACGACTACAAGGAGCTGGAGGCGCTGTGGCCGCACCTGGAAACGCTCTTCACCTGGCAATCGAGCTAGGGGCTACTCCAGGCTTACATCACTCCCTCCACTACCGAACCGAGGCGCATAGTTCCGCCCTAGCGGCTCCGTGTCGATCCAGGGCCGGGGCTCGCCGCGGCGCGCTGAACTCCGGAACATCAGGTGCGTAGATTCTACGGCCAAGCACAATGTTGCTTTCGATACAGCCGGCACTGGTGCGGTTCGGGCCGACCCTGGTCGTCATCGCGGCGATCACGCTCTGCTATGGCGCAGCGCTCGGCTCGCCGCTGACGCTGCACGCGATACATACGGACGACGATGTCGTCTGGCAGTTCCGAACCGATACTATCGAGCAGTTTGCCTACGTCCAGGAGCACGGCTATCTACCGTTCTGGATTGATCGGCGTGGCCTCGGGCAATCTGCCTTTGTCGGCTCGTATCACGGGAATTTCTATCCGTTGCGCTGGCTGGCGCTCCGGCTCGCACCGCGGGCAGAAGAAGCGGCGGATTGGCTCATCTGGGGCCATATGCTCGTGGCGGGTCTCGCAACGATGGCGTTAGCCCGCCACTACGGGATGAGTGGCTGGGCGGCGGCCTTCGCCGGCATCTTCTTCGCTCTGGGGCATCTCCCGGTGCGCTGGGCACCATTCTCACATGCGCCGATTCACTTTGCCACCTATCCATTGGCCGTGCTGGGTACCGAGTTGATTTGGTCCGGCCGGGGGCGGCACGGCGCAGGTCTGCTGGCACTTAGCCTCGGTACCTCCAGCCTCGGGACTATCTTGTATCACCCCCACATGGTCTTCCACGTTGTGGGCATCATTGTGCTGTACCGGCTCCTGACGATCTCCGTACCTCGCCGGGTCCGTCTCAAGCGCCTCGGGCTGTCGGTGGCTGCCGTCTTGCTGGGGATCGCGATAGCGGTGCCGGTGCTCGTGCCGTTCGTCTGGGAACAGCGCGGCACGACGCGGGAAGCGGTGGCGGAAGCCGGCGCTTCAGGGATGAACTACTTCTCGCTGACTGCATACGTCGATCCGCGCTCGCTGCAGATCGGCGACCACGTTTACATGGGGCCGCTGGCTCCGGCGCTCATGCTGGTCGGCCTGCTCGTGAGTCTGCGCCGGCGGCGCTTGGCGCTCCTGCCGCTGCTGGTCGTTCTGGCGTTGCTGATCGGGTTCAAGACGCCGCTGCTGGATCTGCTCCAGCAAATGGTGCCTGGCTGGAGCGCGGTATCCAACGTGCGGCGGTTGTCGTTCGTGATGGTCCTCCCACTGGCCCTGATGGCCGGGCTGGGCCTGGACTGGTTGAGGAACAGCCGGCGGAAGGGGCAAACCATTGCCATCGTTGGAGCGCTTATTGGTACCAGCCTGATGTTCTGGTGGCTCCATATGACCGAGTGGGGACTGTGGCGGAGTCCGGCTCTGTGGCTAGGTTTGATCGCGACGGCACTGATCGCTTTCCTGTTGCACGCATCCTTGCAGCGCACCGCTGCTACCGGATCGGCGTCCGGCGCAGGCGGCGCGCGTGCTTATCGCTCAACCTTTGCGATCATCGGCACACTTGTCGGCACCAGTCTGATGGTCTGGCTGGGCTGGTGGCTCCGCGTGGCCGGGCTGGAGCGGCCGGCGCTCGTCCCGGTGCTGGGGGTAGGGCTGGTCGCGATCACCCTCAGCGTCTATCTGTTATACAAGAGCTCCTTGCATCGCCTCGCCGACGGCATCAACACCTCCCTCCCAGCCCTTGCGATGCTGGGTGCGCTCGTGGGCGCCAGCGTTGCATTCTGCTGGCTCCGCGTGACCGAGCTAGGACGGCTGGCGCTCATTCCCGCGCTGTGGCTGGGGGCAGCACCAGGGGCATGTCCACCGACTTGGGGACGGCTGGGACTCATTCCCGTGCTGTGGCTGGGAGTCATCACGACGGCACCCATCGCCTTCCTGCTCCGCAAGACCTCCCGCCACCGCCTCGCTGCCGACCCGCACACTTCCCTCCCCATCCTTGTGCTTCTGGGCGTGCTCGTGGGCGCCGGCCTGATGGTTTGGTGGCTCCGTATGGCCGAGCTAGGGCTAGAGCAAGGACTGAGTCCGGCTCTGTGGTTAGGCCTCGTTGCGATGGCCCTCATAGTCACGACGGCACCCATCGTTTTCCTGTTGTACAAGAAAACTCCTCTCCAAGCCGCTGATAGCTCGCGCGCCTCCCTCCTCGTCCTCGTCCTCGTCTTTGGCGTCAGTCTGCTGGCACTGGGAGTGGAACGCCAACTCAGGTGGCGGCCGGTACCGGATAAGCCACTGCCTGAGTTCGTAGATACGCTGGCGCTGGTGGCGGGCCATAATGATCCCGCTGGACGGTGGATGTCCTTCAGCATCCAAATGCATGAGAGTTATATGCCCAACGTGTTCCTGGAGGTGCCCGGGCGGTGGCTGGACACCTATGAGAGCTTTCGCCCGCCGGAGTTCTTCACCTACTGGCGCACGCTCACCGGCTCCACGCAGTACGACCAGCGCCGGGAGGGTCTGGGAAGCCTGTGGTACATGCATACGCTCCAGGACCCCACCCCTAACGCCAACCTCGTCAATGCGGCGGGCATTACGCGGGTGCTCGGATCATCCGACCGTATTGCCGAGGCCGAGCAACTGGGATGGTCGCTGCTCGGTGACCAAGGCATCCTCCGGGTGTACCACAATCCCCAGGCCTTCCCCATGGCCTATGGGTCTCGGCGCTGGGAGAGTGCCCCCCCTGACGCTGCGATTGCACGGATAGCCACTGCCGAGCAGGGGTCATTCGACAGGCACACGGACTACGTTGACGGGGTTACTCCCGTCGCCAGCCCCGGTGAGGACCCACTACCGGCGCGGGTCGTGCGACCGAGCGCGGAGGAAGTGCAGGTCATGCTCGTGGCGCCCAGCCAAGCCCCGGTCCTCATGGTGCTGCTGGATAGCTACCACCCGGATTGGCAGGCCCTTGTGGACGGAGAACGCCGCCCGGTGCTGCGTGTGAACGGCGTTTTTCGCGGTGTGCTGCTGGAGCCGGGAGAAACACAGGTGACCTTCCGCTTTGAGCCGCGCTGGTTTCCGTGGTTACCGACCATCGCCGCGGCCGTCGCCCTAGTCACGGTCCTATTGCTCCTACCAATTGGCCTCATGCGCCGGACCACCCAGCGCGTTTTGCGCGGGTGACTGATCCCGGTGAGTCGCGTGCTACCATTCCCTGCGGATCACTGAGTGCAACGAAACGCTTGCAGGTGCGCGAACGAGGCGCAGTTCGAGTCCGGGCGCGGCGATCAATCCGGAGAGAGCGGCATGGCAGCAGCAGTCGGACATGCGGGGAAGAGGACCGCAATAGGCACAGGCAACGGCGTGTGGCCAAGCATCCGGGTGGAGCCGGAGACTCTGCCGGCGCCGGGCGACGCGGTAGAGGACTTAGAGACGCCGGTGCTGGTGGTGGACCTCGACCGGATGGAGGCCAACATCCGGTTCGTGCAGGCGTACTGCGAGCGGCTGGGGGTACGCAATCGCATCCACATCAAGACTCACAAAATACCGCAAATTGCGGCGCGACAAGTAGCGGCCGGGGCGGCGGGCATCACGGTCCAGAAGCTCGGCGAGGCGGAGGTGTTCGCTGCGTCCGGCCTGGGGTTCGAAGACATCTTCCTCCCCTATAACTTGCTCGGGGCTGCGAAGCTCCGCCGGCTGTGCGCGTTCCTCGAACGCTATCCAGGGATAGAGTTGAGCCTCACCTGCGACAGCGCGGTCGTTGCCGAGGGACTGAGCACGGTGACGCGCAAGACCGGCCGTAATCTCAAGGTGTGGGTAGAGTGCGACGCTGGGCTGGGCCGAGCGGGCGTCACGCAGCCCCGCCAAGCGCTCGATCTGGCCGGAATCATCGAGCAGCTGCCAGGCCTGACGTTCGGCGGGCTGATGTCGTTCACTGCGGATGCCGAGCCGAGCGTCGCATTCATGACGGCAGCCCTCGCCGTATTCCGCGGGGCGGGGCGGCCGGCGCCGGAAGTCACGATGGGAGGCACGCGGCAACTCCGGTGGGTGGAGCAGGTGCCGGGCGTGACCGAGCACCGGCCCGGCACCTACGTCTTCCACGACCGCCAGACCGTGTTGCAGGGCGGCTGGTCGTTCGACGATTGCGCCGGGACCGTGCGAACGACGGTGGTCAGTCGGCCGACGGCGGAGCGCGGCATCCTTGATGCCGGCTCGAAAGCGATCACGCCGGAGACGATGGGCCTGGACGGGTTGCTCGGCCATATCGTGGAGTACCCGGAGGCGCGCTTGTATCGGCTTTCCGAGGAGCACGGCTACGCGGACTTCTCCGCCTACCTGGAGTCCGAGCGCCCGCAGGTGGGAGACGTGCTCGCGGTGGTTCCCAACCACATCTGCACCACGGTCAACATGTACGACTGGATTGTGGGAGCCCGGAACGGGCACGTCGAGGTCGTGTGGCCGGTCGCAGCCCGCGGCCGGGTACGCTAGGGCGGGTCAGCACTCGGAATCGGGACTGCGACACACTGTCCACCAGAACCTTAGGTTCTTGCCGGCCCTTAACTACGGTGGTATGATGGGCACGGTCAGTTGTTAGTTGAGTGGGCGTATTTGCACGTCCATGAAAGGTAGAGGGAGGTACTGCCATGGCAGGCATCGTGCGTAGACGCTATCTGGGAGGTGCTGCCGCCGCTTTGGGTGGTCTGATTGCCGTCGCGTGCGGCGAGCCGACCGTCCGCTACGTCGGCCAGCCGCAAGCCGGTCCCGCGGGGCCAGCGGGGCCAGCGGGAGCGAAAGGAGAGACCGGCGCACAAGGCCAACAGGGCGCGCAGGGCGCACAGGGCGCTGCTGCAAAGGCACCCGTAACGCTCGACTTCCAGCACCGCTGGAACGGTCCAGCCCGGGAGCCGATTGTGGACGAGGTGATCAAGCTGTTCGAGGAAACGAACCCCGGAATCTTTGTTGAAACGACGATGAACCTCGCGCGCGGAGAAGGCACCTCCGGCGGCGTGCCGATCGCCAAGATCCTGGCTTCGATTGCAGCGGGACAACCACCCGACTGCTTAATGATCCACGCCAACCCAGCCCGTGAGTTTGCTCAACGCGGCGCGCTCGCCTGGCTGGACAACTACCTGAAGAGAGACGGACGCAGTCTCGGCGAGCTGTACTTCCCAGCGGTCCTGCCCTATATCCAACTGGAAGGGAAGACCTATGCCCTATCCCAGACGGCATCGGGTGACAACCCCTACAACCACTACAACAAAGATATGCTGGCAGCCAAGGGAGTCAACCCGGACGACCTCAAGACCTGGCAAGGATTGCTACAGGCGGCTAGGACTCTCACGGTGGCACAGGGAGACAGCTTCAAGGAGATAGGCTACCGCTATCCTGGCAGCTTCTCCACGTGGCACACGCTCAATGGTGGCCAGTTCTGGGATGCCGATGGTCGCAAGGTGCTGTTCAATGACGCGATTGGCCGCGAGGCGCTCACCCATTCTACCGAGGCGGTCAAGCAAGTCTATGGCTCGTGGCCAAAACTCGACACCTACATCAAGGAGCATACGGTCGAGATGTCGGCTCCGGTGGATTCGCTGTTTGCCAACGGAAAGCTGGCCATCTCGACGAGCGGTCCGTGGTATTGGGTGAGCGTGCCGAAAGCGGCACCCAACCTCAACTGGGGCACGGAGCGCATGCCGCGCAACGCCGAGAACCCGCAGTCCAAACAGACCACGTTGGCGGGCAGTGTGTGGACGTGGGCCACGGGCGCCGGCCCCAAGAATCCCGACGAGGCCTGGCTGCTGGAACGCTGGATGTCGCAGGACGAAGGCCACCGGCGGCTGATGACCGGGATGGGCCGTGCCACTATGTACAAGCCAGTGGTCATGGACAAGTTGTACTATGACGCAAATCCTGGCTGGGACCTAGTCCTCGAAACGATCAACGCGGCAACTCCCCTGCCTATCGCGAAGGGGGCGGGGCCGGCCATGACTCACATCAACGCAGTCACTGAGCAGGTAGTCCAAGGCGAGCTCGGCGTTGCCGCCGCCCTGGAACAGGCTGCCGAAAAGGCTCAGTTCGAGCTAGACAAGGCCCACGAGGCCGCACAGGGCTAAGCCAGCACCCGCACAGGATCGTCCGTGGCCGGGGCACGTGCCCCGGCCACGTGCTTTTCCTCATGACAAGACGCGGGCGGAGGTGAGGTGGACAAAGAGATTGCCAACGTGGAGACACTCCGCGTCGTCGCAGACCGCGAATACATGGAGGGCATGGGACTGCGAGTAGCACCGGACGTGTGTTGCCGCCAGGGTACGCTAGCCGGATTGCGGTGGTCGGCCAGAGGCTTGCGATGCGACGGCCGCCGAGGCTGCGGGTTATTGCTGGCCTTCAGCGATAGATGGTAGCATAGGTAGCGAAATTTACCGGTCGAATGGGCGTGACCGACACGTCCACGGAAGAAAAAGGAGGCACCGGGAATGGCAGGTATCGTGCGGAGACGCTATTTGGGAGGCGCCGCTGCCGCTTTGGGCGGGTTGGTCGCGGCTGCGTGCGGTGAGCCGACGGTACGGTATGTCGGCCAGCCACAGGCCGGCCCGGCCGGCCCGGCGGGGCCAGCGGGAGCGAAGGGTGAGACCGGCGCACAGGGCGCACAAGGGGCACAGGGCGCGCAGGGCGCTGCTGCAAAGGCACCGGTAACGCTCGACTTCCAGCACCGCTGGAACGGGCCGGCGCGTGAGCCGCTGGTTGACCAGGCCATCGAGATGTTCGAAGAGGAATACGACAACATCACCGTTGACCTGACGATGAACTTGACGCCGGGTGGACCTGGTGTAGACGGCGGCGTGCCGATCGGGAAGATCATTGCCGCTATCGCTGCCGGCTCTCCGCCGGACGTGTTCATGATCCATGGGCGGGCCACTGTTGATCTGGCGCGGCGCAACGCTCTGACCTTTATTGATGACTACCTGACTCGCGACAAGCGGAGTTTGGAGGAGTTGTACTTCCCGGCGATCATTCCATTCATCCAACTCGACGGGCGGACCTACGCGCTGCCACAGACGGCGTCGGGTGACAATCCCTACGTCTTCTACAACGAGGATATGCTGGCAGCCAAGGGGATTGACCCGAAGGAGTTGACCACCTGGCAGGGGCTGCTCGAATCGGCGAAGATTCTGACCGAGCCGGACGGGGACTCCTTCAAGCAGGTGGGCTTCAACTATCCGGGTACCGCCTTCTACGTCTGGCACACGGTGAACGCGGGTCGTCTGTTCGAGGGCGACGGCAAGACGGTCGCCTTCAACGACGAGTTGGGCATCGAGGCGCTCACCTACCCGACCGACGCGGTCAATCAGGCCTACGGCGAGTGGAACAAGTTCGACGCCTTCATGAAGTCCCAGCAGAAGGAAGGGCAGCCCGGACTTGATCCGATCTTCTACAACGGCAAGATGGGCATCTTGATGAGCGGTCCCTGGCAGTGGATCAACGCTCCCGATGCGGCGCCGAATCTGAAGATGGGCGCGTCGCGGATGCCGCGCAACGCCAACAACGCGAACTCGAAGCAGACCACCCTGGCCCAGTACACCTGGACCTGGGCGATGGGCGCCGGGCTGAAGAATCCGGATGAGGCCTGGCTGCTGGAGCGGTGGATGTCGCAGGACGACGGCCACCGGCATCTGATGACTTCGATGGGTCGGGGCACGATGTATCGGCCGGTGGCCGAGGACCCGGTCTACTACAAGGCCAATCCGGGCTGGGACACCGTGCTGGAGACGATCAATGCCGCGACGCCGGCACCCGCCTCGCTGGGCTTGGCCGCGCTGATCCGGGGGATTAACGGCGCGGACATGCACGGCAAGGTGCTGCGAGGCGAGGCCAGTGTCAAGTCGGTGCTCGACGAAGCGGCAAGAGCGGCCCAGGTGGAAGTGGACGAGGCCTTCGCGCTAGCGGCGGGCAGCTAGCCGGGCGTGTCGGCGAGATGATCCGCAGGCGGCCGGGTGGTTGTACCACCCGGCCGCTTCTTGTTATGTCGTGACCGGCGGCGGACCGCAGAGAGGAGCGACCGATGGTAACTGTTGAGCGCGCCCGGCTCAGTCCGGTGCAGGTCGAGTTCTACCGGAACAACGGGTATCTCACGGTCGAGAACGTGCTCAGTCCGGAGCAGTTGGCCACGGCCCGGCGGATCGTAGATGATCTGGTCGAGCAGTCCCGGGGCGTGACGAGCAATACCGAGGCGTTTGCGCTGGAAGAGGGGCATAGCGCCGAGACGCCGCGCCTGGCCCGGATCAACGCGCCGAGCAAGCGCCATCCGTTCTTCGGGGAGCTGTACCGCTCGGACGCCATTCTGGATGTTATCGAGCCGCTGCTCGGCCCGGACATTCGCCATCAAGGCGAGAAGCTGAACATGAAGACGGCCGGGGGTGGGAGCGCCGTCGAGTGGCATCAGGACATCGCGTTCTATCCCTACACCAACGATGACGTGCTGGCCGTCGGGGTTTGCCTCGACGACCATACGCTGGAGAACGGCTGCATGTTGATGATCCCCGGCTCGCACAAGGGGCCGGTGCTGGACCATCATCAGGACGGCTACTTCATCGGCGCAATCTCACCCAGCCGCGAGGAAACGGACCTCAGCACGGCCGTGCCGGTGGAGGTCGGCGCGGGGGGCATCACCATCCATCACACGCGGATGCTGCACGCCTCGGCGCCCAACCGCTCCGGCAAGTCGAGACGGTTGCTGATTTACACGTATGCGGCTGCGGACGCCTGGCTGCTGGCGGGTGACGCGCGATTCGTGGACCTTGACCAGTGGAATGATTTCATGGTGCGGGGGGAGCCAACGGTGACGCCGCGGGTGATCGCCCACGACGTGCGGATGCCGTGGCCTAAGCCGCCGCTCGAGGACGACTTCCAAGCCGGCCGCGCGATCTTCGGCTTGCAGACGCTGGCCCGCGAGCGCTCATTCGAGGGCCGGTAGGAACCTAACCCCCGGCCCCCTTCCCTGGCAGGGAAGGGGAGTGCGGACGGCGACGGACCGCCGCTGTCAGGGAGTCAGAGAGATAGCCCCCCCTATGGTCCCCCCGCTGCGGCGGGGGGACGGGCGCAGCGGGCTGCGCCCCTACAGGAAACCTGCCCTCCGGGTGGTTATGCAAAGGTCTCACAAGTGGGGAGTGTGCATGAAGATTGCCCAGGTGGAGTCGTTTCATATTGTTGCCGACCGGGAGGTACACGCGGCGGCCGGGGCCGTGGGGCGTCGGCAGGCCGGCACCGAGCCCGGGGTCAGGGCGCTGGACTACAACACGGGTCGGCACCTCTGCGCGTATCCGACGATAGATCAGACGCTGCTGGTGCGGCTGACCTCCGATGACGGCTTGGAGGGGTGGGGCGAGGCCCACTCGCCGCCAGTGCCCGGCGTGGCCAAGGCGGTCATTGCAGACCTCTTCGCGCCGCTGCTGCTGGGGCAAGACCCGCTGGCTATCGAGGTGCTGTGGGACCATCTGTACGCTTCGATGCGGCTGCGCGGGCACGGGTCGGGGTTCATGCTCGAAGCGCTGGCGGCGATTGACATTGCGCTGTGGGACCTGGTCGGCAAAGCGCTCGGTCAGCCGGTCTACCAACTGCTCGGCGGCCCGTTCCGCACGCGGATTCCGTGCTATACCGGGCTGCCGGGCGAGACGGTCGAGGAGCGGGTCGCCAACGCAAAGCAGTACGTGGCTATGGGATTTACTGCCATGAAGACCGGGACCGCCTTGGGCGATACGAGCGGCGCCCTGGCCGAGGTTGGGGCAGTAGTCGAGGCCGTGGAGGGACAAGCGACCGTGCTGGTGGACGCCCACGGCGCCTACGATGCGCGCACGGCCATCCCGGCCGGCCGGGAGCTGGAGCGGATGGGCGTCGGCTGGCTGGAAGACCCGCTGCCGCCGGAAGACCTCGACGGCTACGCCGCGCTGTGTGACGCGCTGGACATGCCCATTGCCAGCGGCGAGACCGAGTGTACCCGCTGGCAGTTCAATGAGAAGCTGCGTCGCGGTGGCGCCGATATTATCTTGCCGGACATCTGCCGCGCCGGGGGCATTTCGGAGGGGCGCAAGATCGCGCAAGTTGCCGACCTCTTCAACGTACCGTGGTGCGCGCACGTCAGCATGGGATCAGCTATCCACGTGGCGGCCGCCCTGCATTTGGCTGCCGCGACACCGAACTTCCTGATCTGCGAGTACCGCGGACCGCTGCGGCCCAATCCGCTGGGTGATGTGCTCCTGCAGGAGCCGATTCACTACGCGGACGGGCACTTGCAGGTGCCGCCGGGGCCGGGCCTGGGGATTACGTTTGACGATGACGCGCTGGCGGCCCGTAGTCTGGACCTATATACGCCGGTGGGGTGAGCGGCTGACCTAACCCCCGGCCCCTTCCCTGGCAGGGAAGGGGAGTGATGGCGGGGCCGGCTGCCCTCACCCCGGCCCTCTCCCAGCGGGAGAGGGGTGGATTCCCGCTTGCGCGGGAATGACGATTTTGCAGAGGTCTCCAGTGCGGGGGGACGGAGTGGTGGAAGGATGCGAGGATGAAGATTGCCAACGTGGAGACGTTTCACATTGTCGCCGACCGCGACTACATGGCGGAAATGGGGCTGCGTCCGACGCGTGTCTTGGCGCGTGACAGGCATACCATGGCCGGCACGGTCGGGGCGCTCGACCGCAATGAGGGGCGCCATCTCTGTGCCTACCCGGCACAAGAGCAGACGCTGCTGGTGCGGGTGACTTCCGATACCGGCCTGGTCGGGTGGGGTGAGGCGCATTCGCCGCCGGTGCCCGGCGTGGCCAAGGCGGTCATTGCGGATCTTTTTGCGCCGCTACTGCTGGGGCAAGACCCGCTGGCCATCGAGGTGCTGTGGGACCATCTGTACGCTTCGATGCGGCTGCGCGGGCACGGGTCGGGGTTCATGCTCGAATCGCTGGCCGCGATTGACATTGCGCTGTGGGACCTGGCGGGTAAGGCGCTCGACCTGCCGGTGTACCAACTGCTTGGTGGCCCGTTCAACACCGCTATCCCCTGCTATAGCGGGCTGCCCGGCGACACGCTGGAGGAGCGGATTTCAGCGGCCGAGCAATACGTGGAGCAGGGGTTCACCGCGCTGAAGCTGCACCTCGGGCGCAACGACTGGCGCGGCGACCTCGCGACGATTGAAGCGGTCGCCGAATCCGTGGGAGGGCGGGCCACGGTGATGGTGGATGCGCACGGCGCTTACGATACGCGCACGGCGACGCAGATCGGCCGCGCGCTGGAGCGCATGGGCGTGGGCTGGCTGGAAGACCCACTGCCGCCCGAAGACCTCGACGGTTACGCCGCGCTGTGCGCCGCGCTGGACCTGCCCATCGCCAGCGGCGAGACGGAATGCACGCGCTGGCAATTCCATGAGAAGCTGCGCCGGCACGCGGCCGACGTGATCCTGCCCGACATCTGCCGCGCTGGTGGAATCTCCGAGGGCCGCAAGATCGCGCTGGTGGCCGATCTCTTCAACGTGCCGTGGTGCGCGCACGTCAGCATGGGATCGTCGATCCACGTCGCAGCGGCGCTGCATCTGGCCGCGGCATCGCCGAACTTCCTGATCTGCGAGTATCGCGGGGCGGAGCGGCCGAACCCGCTCGGCGACGTGCTGCTACAGGAGCCGATCCACTACGAGGCCGGGCACTTGCACGTGCCGCCGGGACCGGGCCTGGGGATTGCGTTCGACGACGATGCGCTGGAGGCGCATAGCATCGATTCGTATACGCCGGTGGGGTAAGGGCTGGCCCCCCTATGGTCCCCCCGCAATGCAGGGGGACAGCGTTTCCCTCCCCCGTCGCAACTTGGGGCGTGGGAGTGGGAGGTCGTCAACGGAACGGTTGCTATGAAGATCACGGACATCGAGATCATCCCGATCTATCCGCGCATTGCGGCGCGTAACGCCGCCTATACGGCCCGCTTTCACGACATGAACCACCTCACGGTGTTCAAGGTGCATACGGATGCGGGGGTGGTGGGCTACGGCGAGTTTCGCTGCACCGCGCCGTCGCGAGCTTATGTCGAGCCGCTTATCGGCCGCAGCCCGTTCGACTTCATCAACAACACCCTCAATCCCGGCTTGGGTGGCGCGCTCTACGACGCGATGGGGAAATATCTCGACGTACCGGCCTACAAGCTGATGGGGCAGAAGGTGCGAGACGGCGTGTCGGTGGCGGCCTGGACCCGGACCGCGTCGCCGGAACTCTTCGCGGCCGAGGTGCAGCGCGCGGCTGCGGAGGGCTACACGATCTTCAAGATGCACACCTGCGCCTACTATGATGTGATCGAGCAGACGCAAGCCGCGCAGAAAGTGGCTCCGCCCGATTTCAAGATTCACTACGACTTCAACTCCAATCGCACGCTGGCGGCGGTGTTGCCGATTATCCGGGAGCTTGAGCAGTACCCCGTAGTCGGCTACATCGAAGACCCCATGACCGCTCATGACCTCGACGGCTGGCGGCGCCTGCGGGAGCAGACGCGGTTGCCGATCATCATGCATAAGACACCGGTGGGGCATTTGCAGGAGCTCCTGTTCGGTGTGGCCGATAGCTATATGCTCGGAGGCAGCATTGGAGAGACGCTGACTCTGGGGACCGCCTACGGTCGGGCCAACACGCAGGTTTCCGTGCAGTTTGGCGGCGGGGGGACGCTGGCCAAGGCGTTGACGCTGCACGTGATGGCAGTCCTGCCTACGGCCACCGGCCACTCGGTCAACTTGGACGATCAGTACGAGGAGGACATTGCGACGGAGCGCATCCCCGTGATCGAAGGCTTCTCGCCAGTGCCGGACGGGCCGGGGCTGGGCGTGGAGGTGGATGAGGAGACGCTGGCACGGGTGGCCGCCAACGAGCCGACGGTGCCGCCCAAGCATATCGGCGTTATCCGACTGCCGAACGGTCGCGAGCTACACACCCCGTCATTCTCCCACTGGGTCAGCCATCCCGAGGCGGGCCGATGGTTCAGTGAACTGACCGGGCATGAGGAGGGCAGCATCCGGGGCATCACCATGGAGCTGTGGGAGGACGACGGATCGGTGGAATTCGCCCGCACGCACGCACGCGCTGCCGGTCAAGTGGCGGCCGACCACTAGCAGCCGAGAGGGCAACAATATGTTGAGCGAGCTACGACAGTTCGAGCACTACATCGCCGTTGACGGCTATTGCGCCTGGCCCAATCTGACCATCCTCGACGACGGCTGCATCGGCGCGCTCATCTTCAATAGAGGCAGCCATGGCCGGGTCGAGGGCGACATCGAGCTTTGGGTGAGCCGGGATGGTCGGCCGCCCTGGACGCAGCGCAGTACCGTATCGCACCATCCGCCCGGCGAATCGCGTTTCAACGTGGCCGGTGGGATGGGGCACGACGGCACGCTGATTGCGCTGGTCGGCGGCTGGCTGCGGCCGCAGCGGCTGCCGATCCGCACCGACAACCTGCTCGATCCGCTGGTGTGCCGCTCGACCGACGCGGGCCAGACGTGGGAAGTGGCGGGGGCGATGGTCACGCCACCCGGCGCGGGCAAGCTCATCCCGTTCGGCAACGTGCGGGTGGGGCAGGACGGCAGCCTCTACGTCGCTGCCTATGACTGCCGGATGAGTAGTACGGAGACGGCGTCGCGGCTTAGCTCGGTCTATATCTTCCGCAGCACCGACAACGGGCGCACTTGGGGGACAGCGCGGTTGATCGGGCGCGACGGGTTTACGGAGACGGACATTTTGCAGGCGCCGGACGGTCACTGGCTGGCCGCGGCACGCACCCTGAACGATTACGCAAACCCCAGCAGCCCGCACAGCAACGCTTGGGTGACGCTCTGGCGCGGCGACCGCACCGCAACGACCTGGGAGCAGCAAAACCCGCTGACGCTGCCGTGGCAGCACCCCGGCAACCTGCTCCAGCTTCAGGACGGGCGCATACTCTTCACGTGTGGCAACCGGGTGCGCGGCTGCTACGGCGTGTTCGTGCGGGTCAGCGAGGATCAGGGCGCCACGTGGGCGCCGCCGCTCGCCTTGGTCGGCGATCTCTCGCACGTCGGTCGCGCCGACTTGGGGTACCCCTCGACGGTGCAATTGGCCGACGGCACGCTGGTCACGGCCTACTACGCCATCGGCGCGGTACATCACCAGAACTACCACATGGCGGTGTTCCGCTGGTCCCCGGACGAGATCGAGCATCATCTGGCCGGTGTGCGGCGCGACCAGCAGGAATACCCGCACGGTTGAGGCCGCGGAACCGGTATCCTTGCGTCATTCCGGTGCTGCGTCGGTATTGCGCGTCCCCGGTGCCCGGATTGCGGCCTCCGCCGTGAAAAATGTACGAAGGAGAGAGTGACCACGATGGAATTCGATCTGATCATCCGCAATGGCACGGTGATAGACGGCTCCGGGCAGCCCGGCGTCGCGGCCGACGTGGGTATTCGCGGCGACCGCATCGCGGCGGTGGACGATCTCGCCGCGGCAACGGCAGCGCAGACGCTGGACGCCACCGGCAAGGTCGTCTCGCCCGGCTTCATTGACATCCATACGCACTCCGATTTCACGCTGCTGCTCGATCCGCACGGCGAGGGGATGGTGCGCCAAGGCGTGACGACCAATGTGATCGGCAACTGCTCGCTCGGCTGCTATCCGGTGCGCGGGGAGGGCCGCGAGGCGTTGCAGGAGACGCTGACCTGGCTCTCGGCGGCGGACGTGGAGTGGGACTGGACGGACCTGGAGGGCTACCGCCGCCGGTTCAACTCCCAGGGCGCCGCGCTCAACGTGGCCTCTTTGGTGGGACACACGGCGATCCGCACGGCGGCAATGGGCTACGACCAGCGGGCACCGACAGCAGACGAGCTGACGGACATGCAGCGCCTGGTGGCGGAGGCGATGGAGCAGGGGGCGGTCGGCATGTCGGTCGGGCTCACCTACGCGCCGAGCGGGTACGCGGACACGGAGGAGCTGGTCAGCTTGGCCGCGGTCGTAGGGCAGTACGGGGGCTTCTACGCTGCCCATCAACGAGTGGATATGGAGACGCAGTACGAGGCCAGGCTAGAGACGCTGGAGATCGTCCGCCGCGCCGGGCTGCCGGCCCAAATGTCGCACAACAACGTCGGGGGCAAGCACTTCTGGCACCTGCTCCCCGAAATCCTTGACCTCCTGGACCGTGAGACCGCCCGCGGCATTGACGTGACGTTCGACGTGTATCCCTACGACGCCGGCATGAGCACCACGGACCAGGTGATGCCGGCGTGGGCACAGGAAGGCGGCGCTACGGCGCTCCTGGACAGGCTGCGCGACCCTGATACCCGCCGGACGATCCGCGAGGAGCTGCGGGAAGGACGGGGCCGCGGCCCGGAGCCTTGGGACTGGGAGGGGATTCGCGTGACCGACGTGGAGGCGCCCGGCGATCCGGCGTGGTCGGGCAAGACCGTCGGTCAAGTGGCCGCAATCATAGGGGTAGAACCACTTGAAGCATTGCTGGTGCTGACGGAATGCCGGGCGGCGGCCACGTTCCACCTGCAAAACCTGGACAACACTCGTCTGCTGATGCAGCATCCGCTCGGCATGATCGGCTCAGACGGCAACGCCGTCACCATCGGCGAGCCTTCATTGCGCGGCCGGCCGCATCCCCGCTTCTTCGGTACGTTTCCGCGCAACCTCGGGACGTTTGTGCGCGACGAGGGGCTGCTGCCGCTGCCGGAGGCCATCCGCAAGATCACCTCGGCGCCCGCGCAACGGCTAGGCCTGCGGGATCGCGGCCTGGTGGCCCCCGGCCGCGTGGCGGACCTGACGGTGTTCGACCCGGATTCCATCACCGACCACGCCACGTTCGACAATCCGCTCCAATACGCCAGCGGCGTCGACTCCGTGCTGGTCGCCGGTGAGTTTGTGCTGTGGCAAGGCCGGACGACTGAGGCGCTGCCGGGCAGGGCGCTGGCGCGAGGGTAGGTTGGTGGCCGGGACTCACCCCCCGGCCCCCTGACAGGCCATAGCCGCACGGATAGGGCCAGGTGTGGTGCGGCTTTGGCCTGTCCCCCTCTCCATCGCCAAGCGATAGAGAGGGGGAGTCCGCCCTCACCCCAGCCCTCTTCCAGGGGGAGAGGGGGTGGATTCCCGCGTGCGCGGGAATGACGGAGGTCCAGCCCCCGATGGTCCCCCCGTTGCGGACGGGGGGGAGGGTCGCTTCCCTCCCCTGGAGTTGGCTCCGGGGGAGGGCCAGGGAACATGCCAAGTAACATACCGGTTATCCATGACGGCGCTAGTGCCACCTGGTATAAGGAGTGAGCAAACCGGCCACTGACTACGGATAATTCGTGCATAAGGAGAGAGAGCGATGACGAGTGCGAATGGAGGACGAGAATTCAGGCTACCGGGACTCATCCTCACCGGACCGGGCTGCCTCGGTCAGACCGGCGCGGCGACGGCGGAGCTGGGCGTCAATCACGCGCTGGTGGTGACCGCGACTCCGTTGCGCGAAAGCGGGGCGGTTGACGAGGCAACGGCGGTACTCAACGCCGCTGGTGTTGCGACGACCATCTTCGACGAGATCAACGCCGAGCCGACGACCGACGACGTGGAGGCGGCCGTGGCCACTTACGAGGCGGCCGGCGCCAATGGGGTGGTGGGACTCGGTGGCGGTAGCGCGCTTGACACGGCGAAGGCAGTCGCGGTGCGGGCCGTTCACCCGGGGCCGCTGTCGCTCTATCAAGGGCAGGATCAGATTCCGCCGGGACGCGCGCCGCTGGTAGCCATCCCTACGACCGCCGGCACGGGCAGCGAAGTGACCCGCTTCACGATTCTCACCGACCGGGCGCGTGACGTGAAAATGCTCATCGGCAGTGCCACGGTCATCCCGGACGTGGCCGTGGCCGATCCGAACCTCACGCTGACCGCGCCGCCGCCGGTCACGGCCTCGGCCGGCATTGACGCGCTCACGCACGCCATCGAATCGTACATTTCGCGGCGCGCCCAGCCGCTTTCCAGCTCGCTGGCGCTGTCGGCGATCAGCATGATCGGCGCCAACCTGCGGCAGGCATGGGCCAACGGTCAGGACCTGGCGGCGCGCCGCGCGATGATGGACGGGGCACTCGTCGCCGGAATGTCCTTCACGAATGCCTCGGTCGCACTCGTTCACGGGATGGCCCGACCGTTGGGGGCGTATTTCGGCGTGCCGCACGGGCTATCCAACGCCGTGCTGCTGCCGCACGTGATGGCCTACACCGCGCCCGAGGCGACCGGGCAATACGCAGAGATCGCGCGGGCGCTGGGTGAGGAGGTAGCGGGTCTGTCCACGGCAGCAGCGGCGGGCCGGGCCATTGCCGCGGTACAGAGCCTGTGCAGCGACGTGGAAGTGCCGGGTCTGACGGCCCTGGGCATCGGGCGCGACCAACTGATGCCCGTAGTCGCGGCGATGGCGAACGATGCGCTGGACAGCGGCAGCCCGGCCAACAACCCGCGGGTGCCCGAGGCGAGCGAGATCGTCGCGCTGTACGAGCAGGCGCTGTAGGGCGTGGCCGTCAACCGGCTGCGATGGTCATTCAGCCCCCCTATGGTCCCCCCGCCGTGCGGGGGGACGTGGATTCCGGCTTTCGCCGGAATGACGGGGGCCGGGGGCCTAGCCCGCGGCTGCGGCACGTAGCTCGGCGGCGTAGGTACGGAGGGCGGCGGCCTGCTTCCGGGGCGGCGTGCGATCCAGCAGGTCAATCAGGGCGCTGCCGATAATGGCCCCGTCGGCGAGGCGGGCAACGGCGGCGACGTGCTCCGGGCGGGAAATACCGAAGCCCACCGCCAAGGGCAGGTCAGAAAGTGCCCGCACGCGCGCGATGAACGCCGGTAGCTCGTCCGAGAGGCGACTGCGGGCGCCGGTCACGCCGAGCAGCGAGACGCAATAGATGTAGCCGCTTGCCGCCGCGGCGATCATTGCCAAGCGCTCCGGTGTGCTGGTGGCCGCGGCCAAGTACGTGACATCGAGATCGTGCGGCCGGCAGGCTTGACTCATCACCGGGCCTTCCTCCGGCGGCAGATCCGGCACGGTAAAGCCGTCCACCCCCGCAACGGCGGCGGCAGCGGCGAGGCGGTCCAGGCCGTAGGCCAGAAACGGGTTGTAATAGCCCATCAGGAGCAGCGGCGCTTGCACGCCGGCTTCCTGGCGCAGCCGGCGGGTTATGTCGAGGCAGGTGGTGAGCGTGACGCCGCGCTCCAGCGCCGATTGCGACGAGCGCTGGATTGTCGGTCCCTCCCCGATGGGATCGGAGAAGGGAACGCCCAGCTCGACCGCATCGAATCCGCCTTCCAGGAGCGCCGGCACCAGCTCCATGGTGGCCGCGAGTGTCGGATAACCAATGGTGAGATAGCCGATGAGCGAGACACGACCTTCGTGGCGACTCTGCTCGAACGCTGGCGCAATACGGCTCATGTGTTTACCTACAAAGGGGAATGAAGGCTGCTGTCCCCGGCTCGGCACAGGCCGGTACGAGCGGCCAGTGATAGGGTAGACTACTATCCTATTCACTACGCCGGCACGAGGGCGTCAGTGATTATGACAGGTCCGCGCGGATACCGCACTGGGAGACGACCACTGTGCTCTACCTGATTGTCTTCGTCGCCGGGATGACGGTGCTGGGCGTCGAGCTGGCCGGCTCACGGCTGATCGCGCCCTACTTCGGTACCTCGCTCTTTATCTGGGCCAACCTGATCGGCTTTGTCCTGCTCTACCTCGCCGTGGGCAACTGGCTGGGAGGGCGGCTGGCCGACCGCTATCCGCGCCGCACGGTGCTCTACCAGATCACCGCGTGGGCAGCCTTCTTCTGCGGCATCATTCCGCTGCTGTCGCGCCCCATCCTGCGCTTCTCCGCCGAGGGGTTTGCCAGCTACTCGCTCGGTATCTTCTGGGGATCGCTGGTCGGAGTGGTGCTGCTGTTCCTGGTGCCGATTACGCTGCTGGGCTGTGTCGCGCCCTTCGCCATTCGCGTGCGGGTCGAAGGGGTGCGGTCGAGTGGGAGCACGGCCGGCAGTCTCTACTCGCTCTCGACTATCGGCAGCCTAGCCGGGGCGTTTCTGCCCGTGCTGGTGCTGATCCCGAACATCGGCACCACGCGCACCTTCATGCTTTTCTCGCTGACGCTGTTCGTCTGCTCACTCATCGGCCTATTCATCGAATGGCGGGCCGCGGGGGGTGGGCCGAGCTGGCTTTCGCCGCGGCTCTGGCTTTACTTCCTGATGCTCATTGTGCTGGTGGCCCTGACCGTCTGGCGGCCGGGGGTCATCCGGGCGGCGGCGTATGGTGAGCTGCTCTACGAGACGGAATCGGCGTACAACTACATCCAGGTGGTGCAGTACGGGGACCGCGTAGACTTGGCCTTGAACGAGGGACACGCGGTTCATTCGATCTACCATCCTGAGCAACTCCTCACCGGCGGTCCGTGGGACTATTTCCTCGTTGCGCCGTATTTCGTCCCGGACACGCAGCCCGCGGACGTGCAGAGTATGCTCATGCTCGGCTCGGCCGCCGGTACGACCCTGCGCCAATACACCACCGTCTATGGACCGATCGCGCTGGAGGGTGTCGAGATTGACCCGCGCATCATTGACGTGGGGCGGCGTTTCTTCCACATGACGATGCCGAACGCGCGGGTCATCGCCCAGGATGGGCGTTACTACCTGCGAACAGCCGACAAGACCTACGACGTGGTGGGGATAGATGCGTATCGGCAGCCCTACATCCCGTTCCACATGACGACCCGCGAGTTCTTCCTCGAAATCCGCGATCTGCTCAACCCCGGCGGTGTGACCGCGATCAATGTCGGTCGCACCAAGACCGACCTGCGACTGGTGGACGCGCTGGCCTCGACGATGAAACTGGTGCATCCACACGTCTTTGTCATAGACATCCCGTCGGCGATCAACAGCATTGTGGTCGGCACCGATGAGCGCGGCAGCCTGCAAGCCTTCCAGGACAATCTGGCGCAAATCGAGCATCCGACCTTGAGCGAGGTCGCTGCCGTCGCGCGGGCGAACGTGCGTGAGTACAACGAGCGTCCCCAGGGAACGCCGGTCTTTACGGACGATCTCGCGCCCGTGGAGCAGGTGATTGACCAGATACTCCTCGGCTACATCGGCCAGCAATCCGACTGACCGGTCGGATCGCAGCACCTTCGCCGGCATGAGAGCGTGGCGGCTCAACGGACAGTGGGTGGCGCTGGGTCTGATCCTGGCGTTCGTGGCGATGCGTGGCCTGCTGGGGGCACTCGCCAACCCCCCGTTCAACGGCCCGGACGAACGGGGTCACTTCCTTGAAGTAGCCACGCTCCTGCAGCTCGACGTATCCGACGAGGAGCGCGCCTCTCAACACCAACCGCGCCCCTACTACTTTGCAGCGGCACTTGCCATCCGCTTATTTGGCATCCCCGTAGGTCCGGAGCACCTCGATTGGCAGGCGCTGCTCCCACTGCGACTAGCCTCGGTCTTGCTGGGCACACTGACCACAGCCGTCACCTACGTCACGGCGCGCTATGCTCTGCGTGGCGACCCGCTGACGCCTACGCTCGCGCTGGCCGCCGCGCTTGTCGCCGGTTTGGCGCCGATCCACCAATTCACCATGGCCAGCGCAGCGAATGACCCGCTGGCGATTGCGCTGGCGGCGATAAGCACGGCAGCGGCCGTCTTCATCGTCTCCCAAGGCTGGACACGCAATCGTGCTCTCATGCTGGTTGGCGCTGCGCTGGCGGCCGTCGCAACCAAGTCAACCGGCTGGGGAGCCGTCGTCGTCGCTGGCTTGCTCGTGGTCGCGGCCCTGCGGCGACGGCGACAAGCGGCCCAGCAAGACGGCACTGCCGGCGCTGCCGATGGGACCGGACAGCGCATACCTGGACTACGGTGGGCCATCTCCGACCGTTGGCTGGTCGGCGCCGGCGCGGCGATTCTGCTGGGTGGCCTCGCCGGCCTCTTGCTTGTCGTCCGCTTGGCTCCGGAGAGCTTCTTCGTCATACACCAACTGCCGTTTCTGCTCCCGGCCGCTTGGCGCTTGCCGGTGAATTACTTGCTATCACCGGGCGGTCTGAGCGAGACGTTTCGCACGTTTTGGGTGCAGCCGGACTACGTGGTCCCGGCGCTATCGGCTGCGACCATCGGTGCCTTGCTGTTGATTCTTGCTGCCGTCTTGGGTGGCCTGCGGATGGCTCTGACGCGCGGGGGCAGCCTGCTGCGGCGGGTTCCGGCCCTGGTGCTGATCGGCTCCGTGCTGATCCAACTGCTGATTATCGGCTATCGCTACAGCTTGGGAGTAGAGAAGGAAATTCTGCTTGGGGGCGCGGCGCAAGCCAAGTTCATGCTGCCGGCGCTGCCAGCCATTGCGATCCTGCTCGTTGTCGGCTGGGCCGGCCTGGTGCCCGTCGCCCAGCGTCGCTGGTTGCCGGTGCTGGTGCTCGTGGTTATGCTGGCAATGGACGCGGCTTCGCTGGTGCCGTTCCTGTGGCAGCACTACCAGTGGCTGGAATTGCGCCCGGTGTAGGGAATCGGCGCCTCACCCCCCGGCCCCCTCTCCAACATTTGGAGAGGGGGAGTAGATACCCTAGACTCACAAACGAAGTGCAACACCAGAGTAAGGTGTTGCCATGGGACGCCACTACACGCAGCTTAGTATTGAAGACCGGTGTGAACT
>JAJDUF010000017.1 GCA_022826725.1 Chloroflexota bacterium | reverse complement strand
CCACGCCTCGATGAACCGGCGCTGCTCCCCAGCAGCGCTCGCCTCCTGCCACGGCATCACAGCACTCCTCACGCGTGTTCCTCCTAGTGTGGAATAATGTGTTACCCATGTGCCCGGTCTACGTGTTACCAGTGTAGCCGGTCTGTACCCCCCCGGCCCCCGCTCCACATGGTGGAGCGGGGGTGTAGGGTTGGCTCACCTATGGTCTCCCGGCCACGCGGGGGGCCGTGGATTCCCGTTTTCGCGGGAAAGACGATAGGGGCGGCGGGACTGGGTCTGGCTGCTCTATCGCCCCCGGTGGGCCGGGGCTAGTTGGGGGAGCGGCCGGGAACTGAGGGTGGCTCAACAGCCGCAGTTGATCTCGGTGCCGGCTTGGCCTTTGGCGCCGGCGGTGGCGTAGCCGTCCCGCTTCCACCAGTCTAGGCCGCCGATCAACTCGCGGACCTGAAAGCCCAACGTCAGCAGCTTCAGCGCGGTTTTCGTGGAGGCATTGCAGCCGATGCCATCGCAGTAGCAGACATAGCGCTTCGATTTGTCGAGCGACTCGGTGGAGTTGAAACAGCTCTCCTTGTGGGGGAGGCTGAGGGCGCCGGGGATATGCTCTTGGGCATAGGCGGCGGCGGAACGGCCATCAACGACGATGATGGGTTCGTTCTTGCCCAAAGCCTCGTAGAGGTCCCACGAATCCATTTCATAGGCGAGTTTGCGCTGGTAGTGGTTCAACTGGTCAATGCTCACGGTGTATTCCTTCCTTAGCGTCTTAGGTCCCATTGCTGCATGTATGAGCCTGGATCGGGTGAACGGTGCCGGCGCGAGAGCACGCTGGGCGGTGGGCTAGAAAAAGAATAGTCTGATGGCAACCGCAGTAAGAAGGATTAAAGATAGGCAGGATTCCACGACAGGAACGGTGGGGACGATCCGACCAGAGGTCAACTGATTGGCCAAGTGTGCCTCGCCCGCCTCATAAACAGGCCCGGCGACCGGGCAGAGACACACCGCTAGTATACTGGGCGGTTACTATGGGGTGCTCGTGGGTTGTCGGCTCCGTTGCCGGGAAGGGATGCACATGATGGAATATCGTCAACTCGGACGCACCGGCCTCACCATCTCCGCGATTGGCTGCGGCACGTGGGAGTTGGGCGGGCGCGAATGGGGG
Source organism: Chloroflexota bacterium (assembly GCA_022826725.1). GTDB lineage: Bacteria > Chloroflexota > UBA11872 > UBA12225 > JAJDUF01 > JAJDUF01. The sequence continues at coordinate 46,799 of JAJDUF010000017.1, read as the reverse complement.
GAGATCGGTACCGAGGACGCGCTGGCCGTCCTGCGCCACGCCTACGACCAAGGGGTCACGTTCTTCGATACCGCCGATCAGTACGGTGGCGGGCGCAGTGAGCGGCTGTTGGGCACGGCGTTCGGTGGGCAGTCCGACGTGGTGATTGCGACCAAGGTTGGGTACCCGCTGGAGTCGGACGGCTGGTTTGTCCGGTGCGGCTCGCCGCCGGAGTTCTATAGCAGCCGGGCCTATATCACCACGGCCGTCGAAGGGTCGCTGCGGCGGTTGCGGCGGGAGGCGATTGACCTCTATCAGCTGCACCAAGCACCGCCGCCGGAGCAGTGGGATGAGGCGTTTGCCACGCTGGAGGACCTGAAGCGGGTGGGCAAAATCCGGCATTACGGTACGTCGGTCAGTGTCGAAACGGGTTTGCGCGTGCTGCGGGAAACCGGGGCGGAGTGCTTGATGTTCGTCTACAACCTGCTCGCGCCGGAGCCGGAAGCCGAACTCCTGCCGCTGGCGGAGCTAAACGGCGTGGGGGTCATCGCGCGCACACCGCTGGCGTCGGGCTTCCTCACCGGCGCGGTCACTGCCGCGACGGAATTCGGAGCGGGCGACTATCGGAGCCTGTGGCCCCGCGAGCGGCGCGAGCACGAGGCAGCGCGGGCCGCTGCGTTCGCCTTTCTCGCCACGGACGCCCGCACGGCGGCGCAAGCGGCGCTGCGCTTCTGTCTGGCACATCCGGCCGTGTCCAGCGTCGTCCCGGGGATGATGAGCGTGGAGCAGGCGGCCGATGGTGTCGCGGCGCTGGCGGCCCCGTCGCTGGCGGCGGCGGAGCTGGAGCGGGTGCGTGCCATTTGGTCTACCTGGGAGTGAGCGCGGGCGCGACGCTATACGAGGTGCGGCACGACGCCAAGGCCCGGACGGTCCGGGGGGGTGAGGTGGCCCTGCTCATGGGTGGCGCCGCTGAACGGATCGGCGGCGAGGAGCAAGTGGCCGTCGAGGTCGGCATAGTCCAGCCAGGGTAGCAGGTGGGTGGCGGCGGTGATTGCCAGGGAGCTTTCCACCATGCAGCCGACCATCACCTGTAACCCGTGCGCGCGCGCGACCTCGATGAGGCGGCGGGCGGGGCGCAGGCCGCCGCACTTCATCAGCTTGATATTGATGCCGTCGCAGGCGGGGGCGATGCGGGGCACATCTTCCGCCACAACGCAGCTCTCGTCGGCGATCAGCGGCAGGGGGACGTGGGCATGAACGTAGGCCATGCCCGCGAGATCGCTCGCTGCCACGGGCTGCTCCAATAGCTCGACGCCGGCCGCGACGAGGTCGGGACCGATCCGGACGGCCTCTTGCGGCGACCACGCGGCGTTGGCGTCCACCATCAACTGTGCGCTCGTCGCTTCCCGCACGGCGGCCAGAATTGCCCGGTCTTGGGCCAAGTCGCCGCTGCCGAGCTTGATCTTGAGCAGCGGAAACCCCGCGGCGGCGGCGGCCTCGGCCCGCTGCGCGACCACGGGCGGCGCGGCCATGCCGATGGTGAAGGAGGTCAACGGGCCGGCGTTGCGCTCCAGTCCCCACCAGCGCCACAGGGGCAGGCCGGTCAGCTGGCCGGCCAGATCGTGCAGCGCCATGTCTATGGCCGCGCGGGCGGCGGCGTTGTGGCCGAGCGCCCGCGCCAGCCGGGCCAAGATCGCCTCCAGCGCGAGCGGGTCGTCACCGAGGAGCGGGGCGTAGGCGTCCAGCGCAGCCCGGACGGTGGCGACGTTCTCGCCGTAGTAGGCGTTGGGCGCGGCTTCGCCCAGCCCGATCAGCCGGCGGCCGTCGGGCGCTTCCCACGTCAAGCGGATGAGGACGTTTTCGGCGACGGCCCGCGTGCCGCGGGCAATCGTGAAGGGCACGGCGAGGGGTAGCTCCAGCGGCTCGTATTCCAGCTCAATTCGCATGCTTCGGGCCTCCGGCCCCCTACGGCCCCCCTGCTATACAGGGGGGCGGTCCGATCTCTCCCCTGGAGTTAGCACCGGGGAGAGGTCGGTTTCCCAGCCCTGTGCCCAGGCAAGGGCGCGATGGACGCCCTCTTGTAGGCTCACCCGTGGCTCGTACCCGAGCTGCTGCCGGGCGCGGGTGAGGTCGGCGACGTAGTAGGTGACTTCGCCGGGACGGGACGGCTCAATCCGTATGCGTGGCTCCTGCTCCAGGACGGTGCCGATGAGCGTTGCCAGGGTCGTGAGTCGGTTGCCTGCGCCGTAGGCGAGGTTGAACGTCTCCTCGGCGAGGGTGCCGCCGACGAGTCGTTCGATGCCGCGCCACAGGCCGTCAACGGCGTCGTCCACATAGGTGAAGTCGAGCAGCTTTTCCGCGCCGTACACGGTGAGCGGTTCGCCGCGGCGAATGGCGCGGGTGAAGATCCACAAGACGCGCTCCAAGCGGTGGAGGTCATTGTCGTAGCGGCCGTAGACGTTGCTGAACCGGAAGACAAGATACGGTAGACCGTAGCAGCCGTGGTAGGCGGCGGCGAGCGCTTCGCTGGCGAGCTTGGCCGCGGCATAGGGGCTGGGGGAGGCGCCGAATACGGCTGCCGACTCCGGTACCGGGCCGCCATCTCGCGGCTGCTGGCCGTAGACCTCCCGCGAACTGGCCAGGACAATGGGTGTGCGGGTGACGCGGGCCAACTCCAGCGCGTTCGTCACCATCAGATGATTTTCGAGCGCGCCGAGGGGCCGCTCGACCAGGGCGTGGACCTTGGCGTGGGCGGCGAGATGGACAATCACGTCGCAGGGGGGGAGCGCCACTGCGCCGAGACGCCAGCCCTGGGCGGATTGCGTTATGGCGAGATCCATCAGGGTCGTCTCGAAGCGGTCCGTCCAGGGATTGAGGCGTCGATCCAAGCCGACGACCTCGTGGCCGTTGGCGAGACAGTGGAGGGCGAGATTGGTGCCGATCTGCCCACTGGAGCCGGTGATGAGGAGGCGCATCAGAAGGAACCTCGCAATTGAGACGGCATCCGCACGCGCAGCCTAGATTCCCGCTCACCTGGGGGCAGCCCGCACCCCGGTCTGCTCCCAGGGAGAGCGGTGAGTGGATTCCCGCGTTTGGAGACCTTTGCATAACCCCCGGATAGAGTGCGAGCGGGACAATGCTCCACTCCACGCTAACCTGGGAGGCCCGGTTTTTGGATTCCCGCTTTGGCGGGAATGACGGGTTACGCAAAGGTCTCCTTTTTCGCGGGGATGACCGTGAAATGGTAACAGCACCTAGTCGCTAACCAGGACGGAGCGGATACCGTGGCAGTTAGCGTGCGGCGGCGCCGGCTGGGGACATCGCTCTAGCCTAGCACGATTGTCAGCACGATGAGGACGGTCAGGAGCAGGGCAGAGACGAGGCCGATCCGTTTCAAGTCTCCTGGCAGGTAGTGGAGATTGGCGGCGGCCAAATCGAGCGGCGACACGCGGGGGCGAGCGGGAGTACGACGGCGCGGTGCGCCTCGGGGCGCAACCGGGGTCGGCCGCGGCAGTGGTTGTGGTGCCTCCATGCCGTCTCCGGCAGCCATCGGCGCCACAACTCCCGGCTGGCTCGCCGCCCGGGCGGCTTTTTGCTGGCGAGTGGCGCGCCGCTTGGGCTTGCGGTGGCGGCCGCCGCGGTGCATTTTCTTTGGTCTGCGCGGCACGGTTCACCCCCTGGGGCAGGACTGGTTGATTCTAGCGTAGATGCCGGATGGTGGCTGTCGGGTGAGGCACCGTTTCACGTGAAACACCGGGCGGTTGATCGTTGCCGGGCACCGCGACGTTTCACGTGAAACAGCGCTCACTCCACCGGTGAGATAGCCGGAATAACGGACGGCCTACGCCGGCTTCACCAGACCGATCACAAACTCCTCGTGCATCCGTAACTCGATCCCGTTCATTGTGGAGTTGCCCCAACGGGCGGGCATCATACGCCGATTCCGGTCGAGCACACGTTTGCCGATGCCTACCACATCGAACCCGAGCTGGGTGCTGATCTCGGCGAGGTGCTCCTGCGTTTGCACGCGGATACCACGCATCGTAGATGGCCCGACGACAATACCGGCGGCTCTGCCGGTACGCAGCACGCGCAACATCTCGGCTAGGGCAGCGCGCAGCTCAACGAGATACTTCTGCAGGATCCGCGCCTTCCGGTGGTCACGCTGCGCCACTTCCGACACACACCGCGCAGCTCCCGCCGGCAGATCGTCGGCGATGACGCCGCGGCTGTTGTCGGACCCGATGTAGGTAGCGCGCAGGGCCGAAAGCTCACTGATCGGCTCACCAAACCAGACCAAGGAGAATTTGTGGGCGCGCATGTAGTCAATGGCGTTGGCATAGGGCGGCGAGGTAATCACCAGGTCAACGGACTCATCGTCAATAGGCAGTTGGCGGGCATCGGCATGGTGGAGCACAACCGGCAAGGCATCGGCTGGGAGCGCCAGCAATGCGGTAAGGCTCTTCCGCAACCTAATCCTAAACTGGGCGATGGCGCTACGCGGCTGTTTGGCGTGTGCGCGATGCGGCCGCGTGTGTGCGAGGTCCCGCGCGAGTGAAACCCCGCCGCTCTTGGTAATGATTGTGGAGGAGAGCACGACCTCCAGCAGCTCCCGGACGGTCGGGTTTGTCTCGCGTTCGATCTGCAAGAGCAACGCAACAAGCTCACGTTGGGTATCCGGAGTGAACCAGTAGTCGAGGAAGTCCCGTGTTGCCGCATCAAAACGCCGGCCCAGTTCCGTTGTGAGCCGGGCCGGGTCCCGCTCCAGCAGCGCCGCCGCGTGCGTCGCGCAAGCGTGACCCGCTTGCCGAGCATAATCCAGGTCAACGGGCCAGGTCTTGACACGGCACAGGCGGACGGCGAGGGGATCAATGTCTACGCCAACCGCGCGGCGGCCCAGCAGCATGGCCTCCAACACTGCCGTACCCGATCCCATCATCGGGTCCAGCACGGTATCACCAGGATGCGTCAGCTGCTCAATGAACGTGCGGGGCAACTGGGGAGGGAACTTTGCGGCAAAGGCATGTAATGCGTGGGTGCTGTACGTACTGCTCTGCTCATGAAAGTCGAGATCGCCGCTCAGGATCGCTTGGAGGCGCTGCCGCTCGATCCCCATCTCCCGCCAACCTGGCTCAGCCGTCAGCCCTCACCCCGGCCCTCTCCCACGGGGAGAGGGGGGGATTCCCGCTTGCGCGGGAATGACCGAGCACGACCAATAGCGCGGCTCAGTGGGCTTCGAGCCAGGAGATGACCGCGGTGATATCGTGCTCGCGCGTCGAGGCGCCGGCGGCGAGGCCGACCGTCTCTATGCCGTCGAACCATGCTTCGTCAAGCTCGTCCGCCGTGACGATGTGGCGCGTGGGGCAGACTTCGGAGCACACCCGCACCAATTGGTGCGTATTGGAGCTATCCCGTCCACCGACGACGACCATCATGTCCACCGTGTGCGCCAACTCCACCGCCTCGCCTTGAGCACGCTGAGTCCACCCGCAGATGCGGCCGCGGTCGTCGAACACGTCCGCCTTGTTCTCCAGGACCTTGCATAGCTCTACGTAGTCGGCGGTGAGCATGGTCGTCTGCGCGATGGAGGCGAGCTTCGGGTAATGCCCTAGCTCGGCGGCCTCTTCGACCGATTCGATGATGAGGCCGTGCTCCGTGTGGGCCACGGTGGCCCGGGCTTCGGGATGGTCGCGGTGGCCGAAGACAATCACCTGATACCCCTCGTCCTCAAGCTGCTTGGCGATCTTTTGCACCACGGTGACGATGGGGCAGGTGGCGTCGAGGACATTGAGGCCGAGATTTTGGGCACGTGCAAATGCCGTGGGGCTTTCGCCGTGCGCGCGCATCAGGACCGTGCGGCCGGCCAATGGCGCCGTTTCTACTGCCGGGAGGTCAGCATCCATGAGGGAGACCGGCAGGGGGCGCACGCCCATCGTCTCCAACTCCTGCATAGCCGGAGTGTTGTGGATCAGCTTGCCCGAGATGAAGACCGCCTCGTCGTCATTGCTCTCGGAGGACTCGACGGCGAGCTTCCACGCCCGCTTGACGCCGCCACAAAAGCCGACAAACCGTTCTCCGCGAACTACGCGCATCGCATTCCTTCCAATCGAACCGCAACCTTGCAGAACCAAGCAGCCGGCACCCGTGGCTGTGCCACGCCGGCCACTGCTCTCCCTATTCTAGTCGAAGCGACCTCGCCTTTACCAGACTACCGCTGTGTCTCCCCCCGCTCATTTGCCGTTCAGGTAGCGTCGGAAGTTGAGGGTCAACTCGACGGGATCGGGGAGGAAGTAGGTGCTGGGTGCGTTCTCCAGTGTGATTCGCACGTGCAGGAGTGCTGGCCCTGGCTCGCGCCGTGCTGCCGCCAACGCCGCCTGCAATGCCTCCTCGGTAGCAACGCTCCAAGTGCTGGCAAAGCCGCAGGAGCGGGCCGCCGCGCAGAAATCCACGGCCGCGGCCGCCGTGGTCTGGTCGCCGGTCGCGGCATAGACGCCGTTATCCAAGACGATCAACAGCAGTTGGCGGGGGTGGAGCAGCCCGATGGTAGCCAGCGTGGACATGCCCATCAACATGCCGCCGTCGCCCTCGACCACGACCACTTTCTCGTGCTCGCTCGTGTCCAGGCCGAGGCAGAGGCCCAGCCCGATAGCCGGCGGTAGCCCCATGGAGTCGAGGACGTACAGGTGGTTGTCTGCCCGCCCGACGAGCAACATCTCGCGGACCATCGTGCCGACGGCGACGACGTATGGCTCCGTCGGATAGGCGGCGGCGGTGGCGCGCAGCGCCGCGAACCGCGTGAGCGGCGCTGCCGGCGTGGTTGTAGTCATGCGTCTTCTTGTCCTCGCCCGGTTGCCTGTTGGGAGCCGCACCCTACTGCCCGGCCATCAGGTTGCAGAGCACGGCGATCGGTCTGTGGGTTGTTTGCATGTATTGATAGGCCAGCGCCACCGTTGGCGTCCACTCCTCCAGCGGGATGCGGGCGTCCAGCTTGAAGTAGCGGATGCCGGCCGCGTCCAGGATCGGCTCCACCCGCTCGCAGAACGTATGGATCATCGAGTTGTATTCACCAAGGCCACCGCGCTGCGAGACCAGTAGGAAGATCGGGATGTGGTACGCCTGCGGGAAGGTGGTGAGCGCCGTCAGTGCATTGCCTAGCCCGTTGTCCTGGATCACCAAGACCGGCTTGCGTCCAGCCAACGCCAGGCCCGAGGCGATACCGATACCCTCCTCCTCCCGTGTGAGCGGGTGGACCGTGATACCCAGCTCGGCCAGGCCGGTCAGAAGACTCTTGAGCGTACTGCTGGGGAGATGGAATACGTAGTCCGGGGCGATCTCCCGGAGGCCGGCGAGCAGCGCCGCACTGCGCGTTTCCGGACTTACCATGTGTCTATGCTCCTAGCGCCCCTCCGCACCGTCCATATCAAAACGCTACCACAACCGTTATAGGGTAGACTATGATTGCTATACCTAATAGTACCCACTGGATATAGGAGGCCGCCGGATCATCATGCCGCTAACGAAACGTACTTTGCCGCGTTTGCGCCGGATCACCAAGTCCCTGGTGTTGGCGCTCTGTGTGCTTGGCTTGACCGCAGCGGCCGTGGTGGCCGCGCCAGCGCACCAAGCTGCGTCCGACGAGGCCGTTCCCGGTGGCTGGCACTATCGTCAGGCGTCCGGCACGGCCGATGGTCGCGGATTTGATCTGCGCGACCTCCCGTTCACGCCGGTGGGTCCGGTGCCGTTCTGGACACACACCCAGAATATGGGCGGCGTTGAGGTGCTGGGCTATCCGGCTAGTCGCGCTTTTGTCGGACGCGACGGCTGTGTGTACCAGGTCTTGCAGCGGGTGACCTTGCAAGCCTGCCGGGGACACGGTATCCGGTTCGCCAACACGTTCCAGATTCTGGAAGAGGCCGTCCAGGATGCCTTCCTCGCGTCGGCCCGGCAGATTCCCAGAGGGCGTGCAGACGGCTCCCGCTCGTTCGACGAGGCCGTCGCTATCCGTCTGGGTTGGCTATGGGATGATGCCATCCGGGCGGCGTACTACAATCCGCCCCTCGGTGTGGGGACTTCGGGGCCTTGGACAGCCAACGACGCGATCAACCTCTATGGTCTGCCGATGTCCATCCCGGAGGACTACGGACCGTTCGTCTCCCAGCGGTTCCAGCGGATTGCCTTCCAGCGATGGAAGGTGGATCACCCGGCCGGCATCTTCGCGGCGGGCAGCGTGGTGCCGGTGCTCGGCGGCGATCTATTGAAGGAGACGGGGGTACTCAGTGGTGTGGTGACGACGCCGCACGGGGCCGGCGCCTCGCTGATTGCGGCCTTGCCATCCGTGCCGAACTTCCCACCGGTGCCCGGTAAAGCGCCGCCGCCGCTGCCGCCACCGCCTGTGAGGCAGATTCCCACTCCAGAGCCGAGAACCGTCGCACCACCGGCGCCGGTGGCTACTCAAGCGCCACAGGCCACGGCGGTGCCAATTCTGCCGACGGCTACGCCGATACCGCCGACCGCTACGCCGGTGCCGCCGACCGCTACACCACGGCCCCTGCGGGCCTTGCCGGCGGGCCGGCCCTTCCGGTTGGAGTATGGGTTCCAGGCGCATCTGCTCGATACGCGCTTCGGCCGGCGTGCGAACGCCATTCGGCTGACGCAGGAGGCCGGCTTTACCTGGATCAAGCAGCAGGTGGTCTGGAGCCAGATCGAGCAGCAGCCCGGCATCTACGACCCCCAGGAGATGAGCTACCTGGACGGCTCGGTCAACGACGCCTCTGCGGCCGGCCTCAAGGTGTTGTTGAGTATCGTGAAGTCTCCGGACTTCTACGCGGTGCCCGGCGGCCACTCACCGGCCGATCCGTCGAAGCTCGGCGACTTCTTCCGGTTCCTCGCCAGCCGCTACCGGGGCAAGGTGCAGGCGTTCGAGACCTGGAACGAGCAGAACTTGGCCGGCGAGTGGGGGCAAGGGCGGCTGTGTGGCAACTTCCCAGGGGAGTTCCTAGCGCTGCAGAAAGCCGCCTATGAGGGCGTGAAGGCCGGTAATCCCCAGGCCGTGGTGGTGTTCCCGGCGCTGACACCGACCGGACACGGTGACTGCAACGCGGCGCTCGATGACGTGGTGTACCTGGATCGGCTTTACCGGGACACCGGTGGGCAGATCAAGAACTACTTCGACGTGATGGGCGCGCATCCGTCGGGCTACAACAGCCCGCCGGGTGACGGAGTCGGTCGTTCGACGGCGCCTGGCTCCGGCTTCCGCAACCACGACAGCTTCTTCTTCCTGCGGTTCACGCAGCTACGGGAAGTGATGCTGAAGTACGGGGACGACAAGCCGATGTGGTTTACGGAGTTCGGCTGGAGTGTGTGTGACCCGAACAACCGGGTGCCGCACTACGAGTACTGCGGTGACAATAGCGAGGAGGAGCGGGCCAGGTATTTCGACCAGGCGTTCCGGATGCTCTGGGAGCAGTACCCCTACGTGCAGGTGGCGATTGTGTGGAATCTGAACTTCCGCGACATTGTGCCCTCGACCGATGAGAAGTACGGCTTCGGGTTGGTCAACAACGATGGCAGCACGACACCGGCCTACGAGGTGCTGAAGGCGCATCCCAAGTAGGTGTGGTGCCCGGTCGCGGAAGGTGTAGTCGGGGCCGCCGCTGGATTCCGGCGGCGGCTGCGGGTATTATCTTCGCCGTCTGCCCCATTGCAAGATCATGCTACGTTGGCGCTTTGCTCTTACGATGCTGATATGCGGCGCTCTGCTCGCCGGCTGCGATCTCGGATCGGCACCACCGCCGGCCGACACCCCGGTCGCGCCGGCACCGGCAGCCCCAACGGTCGAGGTGGCGCAACCGACAGTACCGCCGCCGCCCACGCCAACTGCGGCACCAACGGTCGCGCCGCCGACCGCGACGGCCACCACGTTACCTTCGCCAACGGCGACAGCCACGCTGGTACCGGCATCGCCCACGGCGCCACCTTCGCCGACGGAGTCCCCACCGACCGAGACAGCCACGACAGCGCCGTCACCAACGACCACGGCCATGCCGCCGACGGCGACAGCCACGCCAGTGCCGGCGTCGCCCACGCTGCCGCCTTCACCCACGGCCACGACGGCGCCGACCGCGACGGCCACGACGGCGCCCGCACCAACGGCCACGGCCGTGCCGCCGACGGCGACACCCGTACCGCTGCCTACCGCGACGCCACGACCTCAGCGGCCCTTGCCGGCGGGCCGGACCTTCCGGTTGGAGTATGGGTTCCAGGCGCATCTGCTCGATACGCGCTTCGGCCGGCGTGCGAACGCCATTCGGCTGACGCAGGAGGCCGGCTTTACCTGGATCAAGCAGCAGGTCCGCTGGAGCCAGGTCGAGAAGGAAGCGGGCGTCTACGATCCGCAGGAGATGAGCTACCTGGACGGCTCGGTCAACGACGCGCACGCGGCGGGGCTGAAAGTGCTGCTCAGTATCGTCAGCTCGCCCGACTTCTATGCCGTACCCGGCGGCCATTCGCCGGCTGATCCGTCGAAGCTCGGCGACTTCTTCCGGTTCCTCGCCAGTCGCTACCAGGGGAAGGTGCAGGCGTTCGAGACCTGGAACGAGCAGAACTTGGCCGGCGAGTGGGGGCAAGGACGGCTGTGTGGCAACTTCCCGGCCGAGTTCCTGGCGCTACAGAAGGCCGCCTACGAGGGCGTGAAGGCCGGCAATCCCCAGGCCGTGGTGGTGTTCCCGGCGCTGACACCGACCGGACACGGTGACTGCAACGCGGCGCTCGACGACGTGGTGTATCTGGATCGGCTCTACCAGGAGACGGGTGGGCAGATCAAGAACTACTTCGACGTGATGGGCGCGCATCCGTCGGGCTATAACAGCCCGCCCGGCGACTGGGTTGATCGGTCAACGGCGCCCGGTGCCGGTTTCCGCAACCATCCTAGCTTCTTCTTCCTGCGGTTCACGCAACTGCGGGAGGTGATGCTGAAGCATGGGGATGACAAGCCGATGTGGTTTACGGAGTTCGGCTGGAGTGTGTGCGATCCGAATAACCGGGTGCCGCACTACGAGTACTGCGGTGACAATAGCGAGGAAGAGCGCGCCGCGTACTTCGACCAGGCCTTCCAGATGCTGTGGGAGCAGTACCCCTACGTGCAGGTGGCGATTGTGTGGAATCTGAACTTCCGCGACATTGTGCCCTCGACCGACGAGAAGTACGGCTTTGGGTTGGTCAATAATGATGGCAGCACGACCCCGGCCTACGAAGTGCTGAAGGCCCAACTCAAGTAAGGCCGGAGGGCTAGGCCTCGAGCCGCACCTACTGATGGGCCAAAGCCGCACGGATAGTGCCAGGGGTGGTGCGGCTTTGGCCCATCACCCGGCTCCCACTCCACCATGTTGAGCGGGGGGATACGGAGGAGGCGGCCGGAGATGAGGTTGAGGGGCTTATAGCGGCTGCGGGAAAGGCCAGCGGCTATTCCAGCCAGCCGTTGCGGAAGGCGACGGCGATGGCCTGCGACGTAGAACGCACGCCGAGCTTGGCGTGGACCAGTCGCAGGTGGTTATGCACAGTCCCGACGCTCACGCCCCACTCCGCGGCGATTTGGGCGCGGGTAAGGCCATCGGCCAGTCGTTCGAGTGCTTGCAACTCGCGGGGGCTTAACGGATTGGGGCGATCATCCATGATGTTCTCCTCCTGGTAGTGGGCTGCGGCCACTATTCTATATCGAATGAGTGCAATGGCGCCACTCCCGCGCCGTTTTCCCGGTCATCCCCGTGGATGACAACCCCCTGTGTCCCCCGCTGCGTGGGGGGACGAGGATTCTCGCTGGCGTGGGAGTGACGGAGCGGGCGCTACGCAGACGGAGCGTAGGCCAGGCTACCGAACCGGTCGGGTCGAACGGCTATGATTGAGAGGACTGGGTTAGTGCTTGGCCGGCGCCGGCACGAGCACATTATGGCCGCACTGGCGCGAGGAGGAAACTGTGAATCGTAGACAATTCGGCGAGACGACTGCGCGCTTGCTGGCGCTGGCCGGTGCATTCGCGCTGGCCGCCTGCGGGGCTGAGGAGGCTGGCGGGCCGCCGGCGACGAGCGGCGGGACTGGTGCGGCGGGCACGAGTGCGCCGGCCAGCGCGGCTCCGACGGCGGCCGCGGCCCAGCCGACGACGGAGCCGCTGGACTTGGCCGATTTCGACCCCAGCGAGATCCTCACGGTCCTGCCGCGCGACGCCATCCCGGCGATCTTCGATCCGGAATTCATGACGGTTGACGAGATTCAGCAGCGGCAGAGTCTTGAGGACGAGGAGCCGGTGCTGGGCTTCAAGCACAATGGTGAAGCGCACGCCTACTCCGTCCTGCAACTGGACCGCCACGAGATTGTCAACGACGTCGTGGGCGGCCTAGCCATCGCGGCAACGTGGTGACCGCTCTGCTTCACGGGCATCGTGTATGCCCGCGAGATCAACGGAGACCTCTACGAGTTCGGCGTTTCCGGGAAGCTGTTCCGCAATGTCCTGATTATGTATGACCGGCAGACCAAGTCGCTGTGGAGCCAACTGCTCGGCGCGGCGGTTGACGGTCCGCTGAAGGGCACCAGGCTGGAAATGCTGGCTGCCAGCTTCACCACTTGGGGCGTGTGGCGGCGCGAGCATCCCGATGGGCTGGTGCTCAAGAAGCTGGAGGCGAGCCGCATGACGTATGGCGGCTACTGGCAGTCCCAGGATGCGGGTATCTTGGGGGAGAAGTACCAAGACGAGCGTCTGAAGACCAAGCAGTTCGTGCTCGGTGTGCGGATCAACGGCCAGCCCAAGGCGTACCCGTACCTGCGCCTCAGCGAGGAGCCGGTCGTGAACGAGACGTTTGCCGAGACGCCGCTCGTGGTGGTGTTCGATGATCGGTCGGCCAGCGGGGCGATCTTTACGCGCACGGTAGGGGGCAAGACGCTTACCTTCAAGTTGGCCGAGCGGACCGAGACGGCGCCGCTGATTACCGATGAGGAGACGGGCACGAAGTGGCACGGCCTCTCCGGTGTGGCGCTTGAAGGTCAACTGGCCGGCCAGCGGCTCACGGCGATCCCAGCGACGCCCTCCTTCTGGTTCGGCTGGAAGGACCATTTCCCCAATACGGCGGTCTACGGGGAGTAGGTCCTCGGGGAAGGCTTCTTTAGCCACAGAGAATACAGAGTAAGGGTATCCCGCGGTGGCGTGGCGTACCGCCTCCCCGTATCGCCCCCCTATGGTCCCCCCGTACCTGCCTCAGTCAGTAGGGGAAGTGGGAGTGGTAATCGGGTACACTCGACCTACCGACAGGACCACGCGCGTTGGAGGTCAGTGTATGCCCCCGTATGATGTCGTCACGTTCGGTGAGGCGCTCCTGCGGCTGACGCCGCCGAACTTCCAGCGGATCGAACAAACCACCCTCTTCCACGGGAGTATCGGTGGTGCCGAGCTGAACACCGCCGTCGGGCTGGCGCGGCTGGGGATGCGCGTGACCTGGGTTTCCCGTCTGCCGCGCAACCCGCTGGGGCGGCTGATTGTCAACGGCGCCAGGGAGCACGGCGTAGACGTCTCCCACGTGGTCTGGTCCGATACGGACCGCGCGGGGGTGTATTTCCTGGAGGAAGGCGCGGCTCCGCGGCCGTCGTCGGTGCTCTACGACCGTGCGGATTCGGCGTGCGCGCGGCTCCGGCCGTTAGAGCTGGATTGGGATGCGATTCTGGCTGGTGCGCGGGTGTTCCAGGTCACGGGGATCACGCCGGCCTTGAGCGATGGCTGCCGGCGAGCCACGTTCGAGGCCATCGAGGCGGCCAAGGCGGCCGGGGCGCTGGTCAGCTTTGACCCCAATTTTCGCAGCAAGCTCTGGAGCACCGCAGAAGCCAAGCAGGTGTACCTGGCGATTGCCCCGCAGCTCGATATTCTGTTCTGCTCGCACGAGGGATTACGCGACTTCTACGGCATCGCGGCCGACGACGCGATTGGCGCCGCGGAGCAAGCACGGGAGCGCTTTGGCCTGCAAGCGGTGGTGATGACGACCCGTGAAGCGCGCGGCGTGCATGACAACACGGTGGGCAGCATCGTCGTTGCCGACCGGGTGTATCGGGATCGGGAGCGCGAGGTCGAGGTGGTCGAGCGGCTGGGCGCCGGTGATGCGTATGCGGCCGGGTTGCTGTTCGGGCTACTCACCGGCGATTGGGAGAAGGCGGTGGCTTACGGCGGCGCGGCCGGCGCGCTCAAGCACTCGATTCCCGGCGACTTCCCGCTGCTCACCGAAGAAGAAATCCGCCAGGAGATCGAGGCGCCTTCCATCCGCGTCAGCCGCTAGTCCAGAGGGTTAGTCGAGCCGGAAGAAGGTGCCGGCGATGTAGCGTACTAGCTCGCGCTCATGCACCGGCTCGTCGCCGTCCTTGGTCGTGAACCAGTAGGCTGTGAACAGCCGGCCATCCGGCAGTTCGGTGACGACCGGATACCCCAGGTCCCAGCAGTACGCGCCATCGCGCACGACGAACTCCTCGCTCCACGTCTCGCCCAGATCGTCGCTCACCACCCCCAGGATGCCGCGGCCCCCGCGTGCCGGATACTCGCGGCGGGCGAACAGGACCAGAATACGCCCGTCGCGCAGCACCAGGGCACGAGGCGAGCGGTACCGGGGGCCGCTGTCGTCTCCTGGCGCCCGGTCGGGGAGTGGGCCGGTGAGGGGCAGATTGTAGGTGGCGGGGCTGACGACGGCACGGGGCGTGGACCAGCTCATCCCGTCGTCCTCGGAGAAGGCCACGTGGGGCCAGTTCTCGGGGAGCCGGTGCATGAGGCACAACAGCCGATCATCGGGCAGCCGGTGTACCCCGAGATAGCTGTAGCCGTAGTACATATCGGGTGTGTGAGCCGCGCGAGCAATCTCGCTGACGTACTGCCACGACAGGCCGTTGTCGTAGCTGGCATAGAAGCAGGCGGCGTTGCGCCGATAGGTAGCGCCCACCATGCCGAGCACGCCGTCGTCGAATCGGACGTGGCCGAGATTCACACAGAGAAACCCGCCCTCTGGCGCCCACGACGGCCCCTCGATCAGCGTGGCGTGGCGCTCCCAGGTGCGGCCGCGGTCCCGGCTGCGGAGGGAGAAGGATGGGTGATGCTCGCGGCGTCCCAAGTGGAAGTTGAGTCCCGGCGGGAGCCGAGGGTCGTTTCGCAACTCCCGGCCGCCAAAAGGGAACCGTAGATACTCGCCGTGGCAGAAGTGGATGATGGAGTCCGGCTGCGTGAGGTCAATCTGCTCCCGCTGCTCAGGCGCGCGCGGGCGGAGCCAGTCCAGTATCTCGTTATCGGAGCGGTCGTTGTGCCAAATCCAGGAGCGATCACTGTCGGGCCAGGTGCGGCCGTAGTCGAAGGAGCGACTGAGCAGCACGCCACCCGCGCGGGCGCCGCGCTCGGCGAGCGGGTGCGAGTGGCGGTACGGCCCGGGCTTGCCGGGCGGGAGCGGAGCCTTGTAGTCCACCGGCCCGGCCAGGTATGCCACGGCAAGCTCGCCGTCACCGAAATTCCAGAGGCCGCCGCGGTTGGGCGCATACAGGTAGAGGTGGTTGTCGTAGTGGATGCGGATGTGCTCCAAGTCATGCACCGCGACCCTTCGTGCGCCGAGTTTTCTGCACGATGAGTGCGTTGCCATCGGGCGCTCCTTTCCCGGTGGGTGGTGGGCGGTAACGAGCGGAGGGGAACTGATAGCGGGACATGGAATGCACTCATCGTTGGCGGAGCGGAACCGGAGGGCCGCCAGGAATCGGGCGGCCTACGCCAGGCGTGCGCCGAGCTGATCGCTGAGACCCGCGACGGCACGCTGGGAAGCCTCCAGCAGCATGACGCCATCCAGGCCATAGCTCATGAACGTCGCGCCGCGGTCGGCCCACCTGCGGGCTTCCTCGGCGCTGCCGACG
Source organism: Chloroflexota bacterium (assembly GCA_022826725.1). GTDB lineage: Bacteria > Chloroflexota > UBA11872 > UBA12225 > JAJDUF01 > JAJDUF01. The sequence goes on along the minus strand of JAJDUF010000017.1, from coordinate 30,911 downwards.
TGGGGGCCGCCGGCAATGCCGTTTTGCCGACAGGCGGCAAGCATCCGCTCGATAGCCTGCTCCAGATCGGGGTGGTCCAGCTGGCCAGGGATGCCCATGGTGGCCGACAGGTCGCCGGGGCCGACCAGGATGGCGTCCAGGCCGGGCACGGATGCGATCTCCTCGACGTTCTCGATGCCCTGGGCGCTCTCCACCTTGACGGCCACCAGTACCTCGCGGTTTTGCGACTCGATCCAGGAAGGCGCGTCGGGATACTCGAAACCGGTGTGGGTGCCCACGGTGATTAGACCGCGCGTGCCGACGGGCGCGTAGCGGCAGGCGTTGACGACTAGCTCGGTCTCCGCGCGGGTACTCACGTGGGGGGCGATGACGCCCATGGCGCCGTTGTCGAGGGTCCGCGAGATCAGGAAGTCGGCGAGGCCGCTCGGCCCGGCAATCGGCACCGTACCGGCGAGCTTGGCCGCGGTGCAGATCGGGTCCACGTCACTCATCGTGAGACCAGAGTGCTCCATATCGAAGTAGAGAAATTGGAATCCAGCTTGGCCGGCGATCTGGGCCACCGCCGGACCAGGAAAGGTGATACTGAGCGCCCCGACACAGACGCGGCCCGCGCGGAGGGCGCGAGTGACCGGATTGACCCAGGGGCTGATCGGTTGACGCTGCGAGGATTGGCTCATCGGATGCTCCTTTCCGCAGCTCGGTACGCCGGCGGGCCGGCGTTAGGCCAGATCGCTTAGACGGTAGTACTGGGTGGGCGTGCAGAATAGTGCGCGGGGATTGGCGCGCGTCAGGGCACCAAACGTCGTTTGACGGAGCGAGCTACCGTCGCTAGTAAAGCCCAGCAACCGGGCGGTGGCCGCCGACCGAAAGGTGATGGTAGTACCCTGGGCGTCCTCGGCGATGAAGAGGGGTGTATCCGCGGCGAGCGCGGGCGGGGCCCGCTTGGCATCGCTCGCGGTGACATCGCCGCGGAAGGGTGCGATCCGCGACTCTGCCGTGCCGACGCTTTCGAGGAACCGGAGCAGGGCGGCGTGCAACTCGCGGGCGACGGCGGGATGCTCGGTGAGCACATTGCGCTCTTGCGCCGGGTCGCTGCCCAAGTGATACAACTCGGAGGGCTGGCCGCGGGGGCCGGAGATGAGTGCCCAGTCCTCCGTCGTGACCGTCAGCGCCTCGACCAGCCGGGTGGTGTCCGTATCGGTCGCGGCGGCCCCGTCGAAAGTGGCAACTTGGGTAGCTTGTCCCCGTTGACCGGACATCAGTGCGACCGGGTAGCGCCCACTGAAGGCGTGCGTGCGGATACGTTCCGTTTCGCCGCGGACCAGCGGCCAGAGTGAGTGGCCCTCCACGTCCGAGGGTGGTGCTACGGCCAGGAACTCCAGGATGGTGGACAGCAGGTCTACGTGCTGAGTGAGGCCGGCGATCCGTTTGCCGGCGCCGAGGCCTTGGGGATGCCGGATCATCAGGGGGATGCGGATGCTCGGCTCGTAGAGCCGGCCCAATGTGCCACCCGGCTTGCCCTGCAAGTCGTGGTCGCCAAAGAGGTGGCCGTGATCGGTGAGATGGATCACCAGGGTATTGTCCGAAAGGCCGAGGACATCCAGCTTATCGAGCAGGTGTCCCAGCCAGCGGTCGGACACTGTGACCAGCGCGGCGTACAGGGCGCGGACGTGGTTGTGCTCTGCCGGCGACAGGTAGTCCGGGCGCCCGTATTGGGGATAGATCACTTGGTCGCCGGTGAAGGAGGGATCGGCATAGCGGGCCACGTCGAACGCGGGGGCATCGAACGGCTCGTGGGGGTCCCACATATCTATGTAGAGCACAAAGCCCGGTGGTCCGCCGGGCTGGCCCCGTCGGTGGTTGCGCTCCAGCCAGTCGGTCGCTGCGGAGATGGTGCGGGCGCACATCCAGTCCCGCTCGTACACGCGGCCGGCAGTGTTGCGGAGATAGAGTTGGGTGGCCGCCGGGCCTTGGAAGCTGGACTGTCGGAGCTTATAGGGGGCGGCGGGCAACGGGAGGTCCACGGCGTCTACGTTGTAGCGGTCGGCGTGCTGGCCGCGAATCCACTCCCAGCCGGCAAAGCCACGGGTGAAGTTGTAGTCGTCGTGGCCCAAGGCCGGCGTGTCGAAGAACAACACTGGCAGGTAGCCAGCGCCACTGACCAGTTCGGACAGCACTACGTCGTCCGGCTCCAACGGCTGCCAGGGCCGATGGGGAAAGCTGTAGCGGCCGGTGAAGAGGTCGGTGCGGCAGGGAATGGTCGGATAGGACGAGACGTAGAAGCGGTCGAACAGCGCCGATTGGGTGGCCAGCCGGTCCAGGTGGGGAGTGTGGATGAATGGCTCGTCGGCCGGGCGGCCGAGCCGTGCCCATGGTGCCGGATCGCCATATGCGGCGACGTGATCACGCCGCAGGCTGTCATTCATGAGGATGATAACGTTCATGCTCGGAGGCCTCCGTCGGGGGATGGCTCAGTGGAACGACTCCGTGTAATGCCGGGTATGGTTCAGGACGAGGTTGCCGGCTCGCGGCAGGCGGTATTCTAGCCTAATGCAGGCAATCGTCGTCGGGCGCGTCGCTGACCGGCGTGCAATGTCGCCCCAGGGCCGGACGGTGAGCTTGCGGCTCATGCTGCGGCAGGCGCGGCTCTACTCCTATTGGATCGAGTGAGGAGGCGTATGCAAATCCAGACGGTGACGGGTGCCATCGCCCCCGAGTCGCTGGGCACCACCCTGATGCACGAGCACACGTTGTGCGATCTCTGGGAGTGGGGTGGCCGGTACGAGTACAACGGCATCCTGGATGACGAAGAGCTGCAAGCGGAGGAGCTGGCACGGTACCGCGAGGCCGGCGGCACGGCGCTCGTGGATGTGACGACGATTGGGGCGGGGCGGAATCCGGCCGGGATGCGCCGGCTGGCCGAGGCGACCGGCTTGCACCTTATTATGGGCGCCGGCTGGTACCGCGAACGGGTGTATCCGCGTGAGGTCTACGAGCTGAGTACCAACCGGCTCACCGACCGCTTGATCGGAGAGTTTGCCGACGGCGCGGACGGGACGGGCGTGCGGCCGGGGATCATCGGTGAGCTGGGCACCGAGCGTTTTCACATTTCGCCGGCCGAGGAACGAGTGTTCCGGGCCGGTGCGCGGGCGCAGCGCCAGATCGGCGCGGCGATCACGACCCACACGACGTACTTCGGCGATCTGGCGCTGGAGCAGGTCGAGCTGCTCTTGGAAGAAGGGGTGCGCCCGGATCGAATCGTCATCGGCCACGTCGGGGAGCGACGCGACGTGAGCTTGGAGCTGGCCATCGCCAGGACCGGCGCCTACGTCCAGATTGACCACGTGGGTCGCAAGCCCAGGTCCGGGGCACAGCCGGAGCGCCAGCGGGCGCGGAACGTGGTGGCTATCGCGCGGGCCGGGCATCTCTACCAACTGCTGATTTCGATGGATATTTGCGGCAAACCCGCGCTGCACTGGAATTGGGGGCATGGATACGACTATCTGCTGCGGACGTTTGTCCCGCTGCTCCAGGAAGAGGGCCTGACCGAGGCGGAGGTGCGGACGATCCTGGTGGATAACCCGCGTCGGGTGCTAACGTTCTGAGGAGCTACGAGGCTTCCTCAAGCTAGTGTTTCAACATTGAAGGGATGAGCATAGTGGAGATTACTGATCTGCAACTGCATCCAGTGCATACCCGGCGTGAGACCGGTTCGATCACGCCGCATGTCATCGTTACGCTGGACACACGAGAGGGGATCAGCGGACTAGGCGAGATGTCCGATCTCGGTCACTACTCGTTGCGGGATTTTCCACCGCTGTCGCGGCTGCGAGGGACACTGCTAGAGGCCCTTCGCGGCCGGGACCCCGCCGACATTACGGGCCTTACTGCTCGGCTCGCACAGACATTCCCGGGTGGCCCCTTCCACAAGGAAATCCGCTGCGGCGTAGAGCTCGCTTTGTGGGATGCGGTGGCCCGTAACGCACAGGTCCCGGTCTACCAGTTGCTCGGAGGCAAGGTGCGCGACCGCTACCGGGTTTGCTATCCCATCTTCCGCATGCGAGCAAGCGATGAGATACCCGACAACCTCCGGCGTGTCCGTGACTTGATGCGGCGGGGACAGGATGCGTTTCGGCTCTATTGGGGGGCCGACATCGAGGCCGATGAACGGTTCCTCGCCGCGGTGCGCGACGAGTACGGCGATCAGGTCGAGATCAAGTCGCTCGATGGGAGCAACCAACTGCCCCGCGATGAGGCCATTGCAGCCTTACGCCGGTTGATACGCTACCGCCCCACGCACATCGAGTCGCCTTGTCAGCGCGAGGATCTGGCTGACATGCGCGCAGTCCGGGAGACGATTGGCGCGGCTGTCAGCGAGCACGTGGCCAGTCTGCAGCAGGGGTACGAATTTGTAGCGGCGCAGGCGGTGGATATCTTCAACATCTCGCTGGTTGCCATGGGCGGTCTAGCAGCCGCTCGCAAGCTGTACGCCCTGGCCGAAGCTACGGGCACGAAGACGCTGATCGGCACTACGCAGGAGCTCTCGATCGGGACAGCTGCACAGCTCCACCTCGGGGCGGCGATGCCGAACCTGGACTACCCAGGGGACGCGGCCGGCCCCCTGCTCTATCAGCAAGATGTGGTGCGCCAGCGAATCCGGTATTGCCAGGGCTATGCACTGGTGCCGGAGGGGCCGGGCTGGGGACTAGATTTAGACCCGGAAGCCCTCGCGGCCAACCGTGCGAACTTCGGCTGAGAACGACGACGTAGGCAGCCGCTTACTGCCCCACCCGATTAAGGCAACCTTTCTCAGGGAGGGGTAGGCTCGCTTCTCCATACGAAAAACGCACCCTTGTGGCGAGAATGAAAGAAGCCTAAGATGCCTTCGGGAGCGGTGAGATGCTAACTGCACAACAGGTCGCGTTTTACGAGACGTTCGGGTTTCTCGTGTTTCGGCAGTTGTTCTCCGCTGAGGAGATGGTCGTCATTGACGCCGAGTTCGAGGCGGTGATGACCGAGGGCCTCGCCGGCAAGCCCTTCCGCGGCGATAAGCGCTACGCGGTGGGCGGGTGCGTCGAGCGGCGGCCGGCCCTGCGGAGACTGATTGACGACGACCGCATCTATGAGCCGGTCGAGCAGCTCATCGGGGCGGAGGTGATGTGGTGGGCTTCCGATGGGAACTACTACGTGGGTGATACGCAGTGGCACCCGGACGCCACCGAGTTCGTGACGGGCGGGCGGATCAAGGTGGCTCTGTACCTGGACCCGGTGACCCGTGAGACAGGTTGTTTACGGTTTATCCCCGGCTCACACCGCCAACCCCTGCACGGAGAGCTGGGAATCTTGAGGATCGGAAGAATCAAACAGAACATCGCCGAGGGCGTGCTCGACCCGGAAATACTCGACTCTTACCGCGAGCAGGGAATTGACGTGGACCAACCAGCATTTGGCGTGCAGCCGGAAGACCTCCCGGCGTATGCGGTGGAATCCCGGCCAGGTGACGTGGTGCTGTTCGATCAGCACCTCTTTCACGGCTCCTTTGGTGGTCACGTGGGGCGGCGGATGTTCACGCTCAACTACTACACGGCCCCGCGGACGGCGGAGGCAGCCGCGGTGTTCCGGCGGGAGTGGAGCGCGATCGGTAACCGACTCCAGGGCAGGTTGCACGAGGACGCCGTGCTTCAGAGCGACCGACCGCGGTTGCAACGACTGGTGGCGCCGCTGCACAAGTGGGGCTGGACGCACTTGGCCGAGCGATAGGCAACTAGCCGGCGGTGCCGCGGATGGGGGCGGTGTTGATGAGGCCGCCGTCCACGTCAATGGTGCCCCCGGTGAGGAAGGTGGCCTCGTCGGACAGAAGAAACATGACGGCGTGGACCACGTCTTCCACGGTGCCGCTGCGGCCGAGTGGGACGTTGGCGGCGGTGGCTGCCATGAGTTGCTCCGCGCTTGCCCCGGTGCTGCTGACTTTCATCCGCAGCACGTCCTGGCCCATCGTGGTCTCGGGGGTGCCCACCGGACAGATACAGTTGACCGTGACCTTGAAGGGGGCCAGCTCGGCGGCCAGCGACTTGGTTAAGCCGATGACCCCATGCTTGGCGGCGACGTAGGGCGCGATGTTGGGGAAGCCGACTTTGCCGGCGTCCGAGCTGAGGTTCACGATCCGGCCCCGGCCGCTCTGCCGTAGCAGCGGGGCGGCGGCCTGCGAGCACAGAAACACGCCCTTGAGGTCTACGCCGACGACCCAATCCCACTCCTGCTCGCTGATGTCGTCAAGCGCGGTGATCCTGATGACCCCGGCGCTATTGACCAGCGTGTCCAGTCCGCCAAAGGCCGTCTCGCAGGCGCTGACCGCGGCGCGGACGGAGTCGGGGGCGGTCACGTCGAGGGCGAGGGGGAGGAGCTGCTCGCCGGCAGCGAGCGCCTGAGCCGCCTCGCGCAGCCGGCCGGCGTGTAGATCACCGATAGCGACGCTGGCTCCCTGGTCCAGCAGCGCGCGGGCGACTCCCAAGCCGAAGCCGCTCGCACCGCCGGTAATCAGCGCCCGCCGGGGCGTTGGTGGGGTTCGTGTCATCATTCGGGTTCCGCCTTGAGTTGTGCTCGCCGGGATTATACTCCGAGGGACCGCGCTTTGCCGTTGTTCGCTGCGTGACCGTACAATCCACCCATATTCGGCCGTAACCGAGATGAGGAGGGACCGTGAGCAAACTCGCATTCGTGGACACGCACGTACACTTCTGGGACCTCCAGCATCCTGACCTCGCCTACTCGTGGCTGCAACCCGATTTTGTGCATCCCCAACTCCGCGAGCAACTTGACCGGCTGAAGGGCAAGAACTATCTGGCCGAGGACTTCATCGCCGAGACTCGTGACGCGAACGTAACGAAGGCGATCCACGTGCAGGCGGCGCTGGGGATCGAGGACCCGGTGCAGGAGAGCGCCTGGCTCTCGGCAGCCGGCGAGCGGACCGGGTTCCCGCACGGCATTGTGGCCTACAGCAACCTGAAGAAGGCCGACGTTGCCGAGGAACTCGCGCGCCACTGCGAGTTCTCCCGCGTCAAAGGCATTCGTGACTTCTCCGACGGCGACTACCTGGTTGATCCGGACTTCCAGCGCGGCTACGCGCTCCTGGAGCGGTTCAACCTCATCGCCAGCCTCGATGTCGAGTGGGAAGACATGGAAAAGCTGCGCGACCTGACTCGCAAGTACCCGAATGTCGTCGCGGTGCTGGATCACTGTGGATTTCCGAAGCAGCGGACGGACGAGTACTTCCAGCACTGGAAGCAGGGCATGACCACGCTGGCCGAGTCCGAGAACGTGGTGTGCAAGATCTCCGGTCTGGGCATGTGCGACTGGCGGTGGACCGTCGAGAGTATCCGGCCGTGGGTGCGGTACTGCATCGAGGCGTTCGGGCCGGAGCGCTGCATGTTTGGCACCAACTGGCCGGTGGACAAGCTCTTCAGCACCTACGACGCGCTGATCGCCGCCTATACGGAGATCGTCGCGGACTTCAGCCAAGACGAGCGGATCGCTATGTTCTCCGGCAACGCCGAGCGTCTGTACGGCATCTGAGCCGGGGCGCCTCGCCTCACCCCCCGGCCCCCTCTCCATCGCCAAGCGATAGAGAGGGGGGAGTGTGTTCCCCGTCGTTCCTGCCGTCTCACCGGCCCTCACTCTAACCCTCCTCCCACTGGGAGAGGGCGCGGCCGCTGGTCGCCGCACGGACGATCCTTGCCTACCAAGGAAGAGGCCGGGAGGGTTGATAATAATACCCTCTTTGTGTTTGCATGTCTCTCGTAACTACAGATTCTTGCAATGACCAGCGCTTCGGAGTATGCTGAGGCTACTGCCCCTGCCGCCAGAGAGCACGGGGCACGGGTGGGACGCCTGAGGCTCGCCGGGCGTCGCGTCACTGGGCGAGCGTATGAGCCGCTCCTCAGGGGGAGCGCGTAGCGAGAGGGGGAAGCCAATGGCAAGCGTGATCCGCCGACGGTATCTGGGAGGCGCAGCGGCCACTTTAGGTGGGCTGCTGGCTGCTGCTTGTGGCGAGATCGAGGTCCGCTACGTGCAGGGACCGGCGGGGCCGGCGGGGCCAGCCGGCGCGCAGGGTGAGCGGGGCGCGACCGGGGCCGCGGGCGCCAAGGGTGCCACCGGGTCAGCGGGGCAGACGCAGACTATCGTGCAGGAGAAGGTGGTCACGGTCGAAAAGCCGGTGGTCGTCGAGAAGGTAGTCACCGTAGACAGACCGGTGGTCGTTGAGAAGACGGTCGAGGTGCCGGCCAAGGCGGCACCGCTGCGGCGGGTCGTCCTGTGGACCTACTTCTGGCGGGCCGGTGCCAACATGAGCGAGCGCGGTACCGGCTTCCTGGACCTGACCAACCAGTGGAACGCGCAGGGCACGAACATCACGATGGGCCTGGAGCCGCTATCCGGGCAGGGCACGACGAATACTGCCAAGGTGATTGCCAGCTACGCGGCGGGCGTGCCGCCCGATCTGCTGCACAGCGCCTATTGGGACAAGGGGGTATATGGACTCCGCGATATGGTGGTGGAGCTGGAGGGGACGTTCATCAAGGCGGACAAGGAGTATGCCGACACGATGGATGACTTCTATCCGCACCTGTTGGAGTCGAGCTACTGGCAGGGCAAGCTGTGGAGCTTGCCCCAGGAAACGAACTCCAACCTGCCCTACACGAACCTTGCCTACGTGCGGGAAGCCGGCCTGGACACTCTGAAGCTGGGCTACACCTGGGACGACTGGGTGGAGTACCTGAAAAAGCTCCAGCAGTTCCTCGGCCCCGGTATCGAGACCGGCAAGTGGGCGATGACCGGCTTGGTGCAGCGGGCCTCGGGCTTCATCAATCTGCTCAAGGAGAACGGCGGCGAATACTTCAACGAGGACCGGACGAAAGTCGCCTTCAATAGCCCGGAGGGCGTGGAGGCGATGCAGTATACCGCCGACTTGGTGCATAAGCACCAGGTCCATGCGCCGCACCCGGACATCATCAAGGCCGCGGGGTTGGAAAACCCCAACTTCCCCAGTGGCACCATCGCCATGGAGTGGGAGACAAGCGCGTATCGCGTAGTGCAGTGGGCCGAGCGGATCGGCGGCTTGGAGAACATGTACGTCGCGCCCTCCCCCACAAAGAAGCAGCCGTTCATCGCCAACCTGGGCCAGAACACGGCCATGTTCAAGACGAGCAGCCAGCAACAGGATGCCGCTTGGCAGGTCATGCGCTGGCTCACGAGCACGGAGCCGGCGGCGCATTACGCGGCCGTGACGTTCTTCCTGCCGCCGCGCAAGTCGGTGCTTACGACGCCGGAGTACGCGCAGAATCTGAAGGACGTGCCGCAGTTCAAGACCTTTGTGGATGCGCTGGACTACGGGTACCGGCCGTTCCACCCCGAGTTCCCCGAGATCTATGGCACCTTCCAAAGCCTGGTCTCACGGCCGAGCTGGAAGGAACTGCGCTCGGTGAAGGACGACTTGGACGAGGCGGCCCGCGTCATCAACGCCAAGCTCGACGAGTTCCAGCAGCGAACCGGGTAATAGCGGCGTTGGCCGGCAAGCGAGCGAGAGCATACGCCACCGGGTTTGCCCTGGTGGCGTATTGCGTTGTTTGGCTGTCAACTGTCAGCTATTAGCCGTCAGCTATCGGCCTGTGCGGGAATCCAGTGGCGGGGGCCACTGACTGCTGACTACTGACAACTGGGTCACGCCTACAAGGGAGTGTTTCGTGATGAAAGCGGCATTGATCGGCTGTGGTGGGATGGGGAGCGGCCATGCGCGGAGCGCCCCGGAGCATGGGGTTGAGGTGGTGGCCTTCTGCGACGTGATCGAGGCGGCTGCTGAGCGGTCGCGGGCAGAGTTTGGCGGTCGCTACGCCACGACGGATGCCGGCCGGATTATGCGCGACGACAGCATTGATCTGGTCATCATTGCCACGCACCATGACGCCCATCATCCGCTGGCGGTGGCCGGGGCGCGGGCCGGCAAGCATCTGCTCGTGGAAAAGCCGCTGTGCCAGACTCGTGAGCAGGCTATCGAGGTGGCCGAGGCGGTGGACAAGGCCGGCGTGAAGCTGATCGTCAACTGCAAGTTCCGCATTGCGCCCACGGTACAGAAGGGGAAGGAGCTGATCCCCCATCCCCGCCTCAGCCACGGTCAGCTGGCTACCGGCAACTACGCGCTCAAACCGCCGGGCACCGGCTCTACCTGGATATGGGACAAAGACGACGGTGGCGGGCTGCTCATTAGCACGGCGGTTCATACCGTTGACCTGCTCGCCTACCTGATGGGCAGCACCGCCGACCGGGTGTACGCCGAGGGGCGGCTGTTCGATCCTAAGAACAAGGGCACCGCCGGATACCCGGATGGGTTGGTGGGTACGATCCTGTGGCGGAACGGTGGGCTGTCTACGGTGATTAGCACCGATCAAGGGATCAGCCACAATCCGTGGGTCTCCAAGTGGTTCCACGAGATGTGGGACGGCGAGCGTAGCGCCGTGTTCACCGCGCATACCGGCCGCGTGGACTTTGGAGGGTGCGAGATCGGCTACCTCGAAACGCAGGAGCTCCCCGCGGAGGAGCGGCGGAAGGCCTCCATGCTGCACAATCTGCTGGAGGCGATTCGCACGGACGGGGAGACGCTGTGCGACGCGCACGATGGCGTGCAGACCGTGGCGATCTGCAACGCCCTCGACGAGGCCGCCCGCACTGGACGGCCGCAGAGAGTGGTGAGTGGTTAGTGGCGAGGTGGACCTACCCCCCGGCCCCTTCCCTGCCAGGAAAGGGGAGTCGTGGCGGCGGTCGTCATTCATATCTTCTCGTCGCTGCGGCGGAGGCTGCAGTCCAGGGTATGCGTAGCTCACAGCGCGCTGCAGCCGCCCTGGATTCCCGCGTTCGCGGGAGTGGCGGGGGCCGGTTTCCCTTTTCGCCTTGCGGCCTAATCCAGGATAGACTCAGGGCGGCGCTAGTGCCCGGACATTTCTGCTCGTGACGAGTAGCGGGGCACTGAGGCAGCCGGCCTGAGGAGGAGACGATGGCAGCAACGCAAGAGATGGCGGGACAGGTCGCAATTGTCACGGGCAGCGCGTCGGGGATTGGGCGTGCGTCGGCGCTGGCGTTCGCGCGCGCCGGTGCCCGGGTGGTCGTCAACTACAGCCGATCCGCGGACGAGGCGCAGGAGACGGCGGGCCTGGTGCGCGACGCCGGGAGCGAGGCGCTGGTGATCCAGGCCAACGTCGCCAAGGCGGCGGAAGTTGACGCCCTCGTGCAGCAGACGCTCGACAACTGGGGGCGGGTGGACGTGCTGGTCAACAACGCCGGGACGACGGTTTTCAAGCCGTATACGAATCTGGAAGAACTTGATGCGCTGACGGAGGCCGACTGGGACCGGGTGCTGGCGGTGAACGTCAAGGGGGTGTACTTCGCTTCCAAGGCGGTCGCGGCACCGATGAAGGCGCAGGGCAAAGGCGCGATCATCAACATCTCCTCCGTCTCTGCGTTCAAGCCGGTCGGTAGCTCTATCCCGTACTGCGCGTCAAAGGCGGCCGTCATCTCCGTAACCCAGACGATGGCCTTGGCGCTGGCGCCGGAAATCCGCGTCAACGCCATCGCCCCGGGGTTCGTGGCCACGCGCTGGTGGACCGGTCGGGAGGACATCGGCCCGACTCTGGCGGCGACGACGCCGTTGCAGCGCGGCGGCACGGCCGAGGACATCGCCGAGCTGGTCTACTTCCTGGCCACGAGCGCCGGCTTCACGACCGGAGCGACGCTCGTGGCCGACGGTGGGCGCACCCTGGGGTAGGTTTTCGCGTGGAGCGGCGGGCCTACCCCCAACCCCATCCCTAATAGGGAAGAGGCTACCGGCGCTCCTACGGCTTGGCTCGCACCGGAAAACCCACCCTTGTCAGAGCACTCCGCGCTGGGCCGATGCGGGTGGTTGCGGGTCGGGTCGGAGCGGCGGTGGTGAGCTGCGCGTGAGCAGCACGTTGGCTGCGTAGGGGCGCCCGCTGTACGGGTCTTCGAGCATCAGCATCCAGTCCCACAGCCGGTCCGCGAGCCGCTCGTAGGTGTCGCGGTGGCTCCGGTCCTGGGCCAGGTTGTGCAGCTCGTGGGGATCAGTTTCCAGATCGTACAGTTCATCGAAGTCGAAGGCGTTGAAAACGAACTTGTAGCGACCGTCGAGTACCTGCCGCTGCGTGAAGTTGAAGATGTTGCCGTGATCTTCCATGAACAACTCGCGCCGCTCCAGGGGCGACGCAGCGTCGGGTGCATCGGTCAGGATCGGCAGCAGCGACCGGCCGTGACTCGGTGTTAGTTGACGGGCGCCGGCGATCTCCAGGTAGGTCGGGCCGAGGTCGAGGGTGCGGGCGTAAGCATCGCACACCGAACCGGGCGCGATCGTCCCCGGCCAGCGCATCAGCAGGGGCATGCGGTGGGTCTCCTCGTAGGGATACACGTCCTTGAACCACAGCCCATGCGCGCCCATCATGTCGCCGTGGTCGGACGTGAACACGACCAAGGTGTGCTCGGCTTGCCCACTTTCGTCGAGGAACGCCAATAGCTCGCCGACATAGTGGTCAATCATCGTGCAGTAGCCCCAATAGTGGGCGATGGACTTACGGGTGTGCTCCTCGGTGATGTCACCGAACCACGAATCGCGGACGCGGCGCACGTAGGCCGGCTTGCCATCGCCAGAGTCGTGGTAGCTTGGCGGTAGGGGCACGTCGCGCCAGTCATACAGCGAGGCATACGGTTCCGGCACCAAGTAGGGGTTGTGTGGGCCGCTGAAGTTGGTCCAGAGGAACCAGGGGCGTTCGTCCGCCTCGTCGGTCAGCGCGCGCAACTGCTCCAGCCCCGCGGCGGCCTGCGCCGCCGTGCCGGTGGCTGCGGGTGGCCCGGCTTCCCGACCGTAGTGCCGCCAGTAGAGGCCGCCGGCATCGGTGAAGCCCCACTCATCCGCGGTGCCGCCATTCTCGCGCAGCCCCAACCGGTGTCGGTACGCGGCGGCATCGAATTGCCGATTTTCGCTGTCGAAACCGAGGTCGGCGGGTCCCTGGGTCCAGCCGACGTGCCACTTGCCGACGTAGCGCATTCTGTAGCCCGCCGCGGACAGGTGGCTGCCCCAGGTAGCGCATTCGGGGCGGATTTCGCGGGCGATGGCGTAGGGCACGTGGCAGTTATTCAACATACCGTTCGCGTGCGGGTACAGGCCGGTGACGATGGAGGCGCGCGCCGGCGAGCAGGGCGTGGTGGCGGTATAGGCGCGGCGGAACCAGAGGCCCTCCGCGGCCAGCCGCTCCAGCGCCGGTGAGCGGCCGAGCGCTGCCGGGCCGGCCGTTGCGTACTGCTGCTGGTCGGTCATAATCATCAGGATGTTCGGGCGGGCAGTGGTCTGTGTCGTCATGGATCCTCCCCTGCTGGGCTACTCTACATGGCTGCTTCGGATATGCTGGGATAATATCTGAGGGGTTGAACCTAACCCCCGGCCCCTTCCCTGGAGGGAAGGGGAGTATTGGAGGCGACCGGCAGCCGCTTTCCTTTTGGGAGAGGATTAGGGGTAGGTCCGAACACGCTATGCACCAAGGAGCTTGCAAGTGAAGATAACGGATGTCAAGACGTTTCTTGTGGATGCGTCGCCGCCGGGCGGCTGGAGCGGTGGGGGGCGCAACTGGCTGTTCGTGAAGGTCGAGACCGACGCCGGCATCTACGGACTAGGTGAGGCGAGCGGCTGGCCGCGCGTCGTGGAGACGGCGATCCAAGACCTCACCCCCGTCGTGGTCGGCGAGGATCCGGGGAGGATCGAGTACCTCTGGCAGAAGATGCTGTTGGCCATGATGGGACATGGGATGACCGGTGTGGTGGGCGGCGGGGCGATGACCGGTATCGAGATCGCCCTCTGGGACATCCTGGGCAAGAAGCTCGGTGTGCCGGTGTGCGACTTGCTGGGCGGCCGCCTGCGGGACCGTGTGCGCGTGTATGTCCATGCCAGCACGCCGGAGCGCGCGCACGAACTCATCGAGCGCGGCTACACCTGCTTCAAGTGCGGTGGCTTGGAGCACCCGGTCAGGACGGTCAAGACGCTGCGGGAAGCGGTCGGGGACGACATTGACCTTTGCATTGACGTGCATGGGCCGCCGTGGTTTAGCGTGCCCGACGCTATCCGGGTTGGGCAGGCGCTCGAAGAGTATGAGCTGCTGTTCTACGAGGACCCAGTGCCGCCCGAAAACATCGAGTCGCTGGCGAAAGTGGCACGCGCGATAGACGTGCCGCTCGCCTGCGGCGAACGGTCCAGCACGCTTTATGGCTTTCGCGAGTTGATCGAGCGGGACATCGTGGACGTTGTCCAGCCCGATACCGGGCGCGCCGGGGGGCTGTTGCAGATGAAGAAGGTGGCAGCGCAGGCCGAGGCGCACCACATCATGGTGGCTCCCCACGACGGGTCGCTGGGACCGATTGCCGAGGCGGCGGCGGTGCATCTGATGGCTACGCTGCCCAACTTCCTGATCTTGGAGCACATGGCCGACGACGTACCCTGGCGGTACGAACTCATCGAGGAGTTCCCGTTGGAAGACAGCCACTTCATCGTGCCCGACCGGCCCGGGCTTGGCATCGAGCTGAACGAGGCGGTTGCGCGTGCCCATCCTGGGGGGGCGAACGCCAACCGACCGGGGCCTGGGGTCCGGACCTATGTCGAATCGCGGATGAGCCGGCGGCGGCTGACGCAGCCGTAGGGGCTTGGTGGCGGGAGAGGACACAGGCTATCATCTGAAGGGCCAGGGAGAAGTTCGCCTAACCGGACGCACTCCGCCTCGTGCGGTGGAGAGGCAAGCAGGATGGCTGAGGCATTTGTTACGCCGGAAATCATCACGTGGGCGCGGGACCGCCTCAAGTGGAACCATGAGAAGCTCGCAAAGCGAGTTGGCGTCAACGTGCGTACCCTCATTGCCTGGGAAACTGGCGACAAACGCCCCACGCAACGGCAAGCGACCAAGCTCGCTGACAAACTCTACGTTCCCTTGGGGTATCTGTGGCTCAGTGCTCCACCAGCACTTGAGGTGCCAATACCCGACCTTCGAACTGTTAGCGATGTCATGGCCCATCCACCTAGCGCGGACTTCGTAGATGTTCTGCATGATGCACGTAGAAAACAGCATTGATATCGAGAATATTTGCAGAGCGATGGAGCACAGCCCCCCCCATTTGTAGGCAGGTTTCCTCTGAAGGTTGACCCCGGAGTCAATGACGTTGCTGACGACATGAGAGCTGCAATAGGCATAGATGATGCACGGCAGGAAGCCAAGACGCATCCTCAGTTTCTTAGTTCTCTTGCGGAAAATGTAGGAAAAGTAGGAATACTTGTATTGCAAAATGGGAAGGTGGGAAGTAACACGCGCCGAAAACTAAATGTTGATGAGTTTCGTGGTTTTGCAATTATTGATGACTTTGTACCGCTGGTTTTCATCAACAGCGCTGACAATCTTGCTGCTAGGATATTTACACTAGCACATGAGCTTGCTCACATATGGATTGGAGAAAGCGGAATATCCAACCCAACCACCTTTGACATAGGCTTGCAGGAAGATAATCGCATCAATCGGTTCTGCAACCGAGTTGCGGCCGAGCTACTTATGCCCGCTGCCGATTTCATGAAGGAATGGAAACAAAGTAATACTATCGAAGAAAACGTAACTGCAATGACCGGGCTCTATCACGTGAGTCGCACGGCAGTGCTGATTCGAGCCTACGAACACGAGCTTCTACCTGACGAAATCTATCGTGTTCAGCTTAGGCGACTGCGACAGTGGGAGGAACAGAAACCTACGGGTGGTGGCGGTAACTTCTGGAACAACTTTCTTGCCAGCAATAGCCGCGCCTTGGTTCACGCGGTGCTTACCTCTGCTGCAGAGGGCCGCGTTTCCGAGCGTGATGCAGCAACTCTGTTAGGTGTCACCAATCGCAAGACGCTGAGGTCGGCACAAGAGAAATTCATTCACAGACAGGTGAATAGTGCCTGATTACTGGCTCGACTCGGATACGCTGATTCGGCCGAATAGGGAACTCACCTTTGACTGGCTACCGAGTCTGTAGGTGGTCCTGCGGGAGAAGGGTGCGGAGGGAATCATTGCGAGTAGCGCGTATGTCTACGAAGAGCTTAAGGGCGGTGATGACGCTTTAGCGGAATGGGCTACGGAGTGCCAGGACTTTGGGTTGTGGGTGCCCGCTGACGAAAGCGTCCAGCACGCCTACTCTGCAATCGCGGACTACGTAGCGCAGCATCAGACCTATGCTCCAGAGCACGTGGCTACGTTTCTGGGCAGGGCTGATGCGTGGATCATCGCGCACGCTCTGGCCGGTGGGGGCAGGGTGGTCACGTTCGAGGTATCTCAGCCGCTATCGGCGAGGCCCAAAATCCCGGATGTCGCTGGCAATTTCGGAGTGGGCTGCTTATCGCTACATGAAATGCTGAAGGAAATGGGCGTAAGAATCTAAGGTGCCTCCGGCTCACGGAGTGTCCACCGCCGGCTGCCTTGGCTGTAGGGGCGGTTAGGTGACGAGGCGCTGCTGCACCAGGTCCATGTCCAACTCTATGCCGAGGCCCGGCCCGGTCGGGGGAATGATGTAGCCGTGCTTGAAGACGAGCGGCTCCTTGAAGATGGTGCGGTGAATCGGGCCTTGGTTCGCTTCCTGGATCAGGAAGTTGGGTGAGCAGGTATCGAGCTGGATGGCAGCCGCAGCGGCGATGGGCCCGCAGGCCATGTGCGGGGCGATCATCGCGTAGTGGGCCTCGGCGATGCTGGCGATCTTCTTTGATTCCAGAATGCCACCGCACTGCCCCACGTCGAGCTGAATGATCTGAGCGGCCTGCTTTTCGATCAACTCGGCAAACTCGTATTTTGTGACGAGTCGCTCGCCGCTGGCGATGGGGATGCTGGTGTGGGCGGCGACGCGCGCCATCTAGTCAACGTTCTCCGGGGGGACCGGCTCTTCGAACCAGAAGGGTTGGTATTTCTCCAGGGCTTGGGCGGCGCGGATGGCGCTGTAGGTGGTGAGCTGTCCGTGGGTGCCGATGCCGACCTCGAGCTGGTTGCCGACGGCGTTGCGGATACTCTCGAAGATGCGCTCGGCGTAGGTGATCTCCGCCAGCGAGATGTCGCGTGGTAGGGGGTACAGGGGCCTGAACGGGTCGAGCTTGCAGGCGGAGTTGCCCTGCGCGACTAGCTCGATGGCGATCTCGCCGGCGCGCGCCGGGTCTTCGTCAAAGCCGGCCCTGGGCATATAGGCATAGGCGCGGAGCTTGTCGTGGTATTGGCCGCCGAGCAGGTTGTAGATCGGTTGATTGGCCGCTTTGCCGACAATGTCCCAGCACGCCATTTCAATCGCACTGAGCGCCGGTGTGGCGTGCAGGCTAGGATGGCGGAAGTCGTGCCGCGAGCCATACGCGCGCTGCCAGATTTTCTCGATGTGAAACGGGTTTTCGCCGATCACGAATAGGCGACCGATCTCTTCGATCAGACTGATGTGTGCCTTCAGTCCGGCGAGGTTGTCGGCAAAGACATTGCCGGTCACGCGCTCGCCGAGGCCGACGATGCCCTCGTCGGTGACGACTTCGATGAAGAGCAGGTACCTGCCGCCTCGATGGGGAGGGATGTTTTCGACAACCATCGTCTTGATGTCAACGACTTTCATCTCGATATCCTCCAACTCCGGTGCCTCATTCTCGCTTGCGGAGACCTTTGCAGAACTCCCCGGATGAGTGCCATGGCGATAGCCCCCCTATGGCCCCCCCGCTGTGCAGGGGGTCGTGGATTCCCACGTGCGCGGGAATGACGGATGGGGGTCCGGAACGACGGGGCTGCTTGTAGTCATCCATGCTAGACAGTGAGCTTCGGCTCTCGCCACCGGAGGCCCTTCTGCCAGGCGTCGCGGTCGGTGCGGTGCATCCGCAGGTTGCTCTCGCGCAGGGGCAGGGTAATGCGCTTCCCGCCTTGGAGGTGGGACTCCAGGATGGCCACCATGATCTCGACGCCGTGCCGCGCCGACTCCACGCCGCCACGCGGGGGATCGCCGGTGTCGAGGGCGCGGACCAAGTCCATGATCGCGTTGACCGTGGTGCTTTGACGTGGAAAGGTGGGGAATTCCGCCGGCCGGAGGCTGCGGGCGTCGCCTTTCCGGAGGACCCAGTCGAGGGAATCGTTGAAGGTGCCGACCATGCCATGCTCGCAGTTGGCCTGGTACTCGTAGCGGTTGGTGCAGAGCAGGTACAGGGTGACGCCGTTCTCGAAGAGGATCACGCCGTCGCCGCCGGGGTCGTCCCGGTAGACGTAGCCGTCGCGGAGCGGCTCCGATTGAGGGGCGTGGCCCTGCACCCATACGGCGGGGATGTCGCCGTTGAGGTATTGCGCCAGGTCCATGGTGTGACAGCCGTGATCGAAGAGACCGCCGCCGTAGGTCATCACCAGGCTTTGCAGCGCGCCCAACTCGCCCTGCGCGATGATCTCGCGCATCTGCCAGAAGCCGGGATGGTAGCGGCGCTGGGTGCCCATGTTGAAGACGGCGCCGTGGCGCTCGCAGGCGGCGGCCATGGCGTTGGCGGTTGCGAGGGACGGGGCCATGCCCTTCTCGCAGAAGATGGCCTTGACGCCCTGCTCGGCAGCGTGGATCACGATATCGGCGTGGTGCTCGACGTGGGTGGCGACGCTCACGATGTCGAGGTTTTCCTTGGCGATCATCTCCTGGTAGTCGGTGTATTGGCCGCTCTTGGGCACCGCGTACTGCTCCCCGAAGAGCGCCATCAGGTCTTCGCGGAGGTCGGAGCAGGCCACGAGGTCGGTCCGGTCGCAGGCGGAGAAGCCGCCGCCGTGCGCGTAGGGCGGCTCGTGTTTCGGTTCGCCGACAACCTCATTGTCAATGAAGCCACCCATCCGCCCGCAGCCGATCACCGCCGCTCTGTAGGTTTTCACCGTTGTCCTCGCTCGTGGTCGAATTTGGCCCCCACCCTCGCTCTTCCTGAAAGGGGTAGGCCTCACCCCCTGGCCCCCTCTCCACATGGTGGAGAGGGGGTGGATTCCCGCTTTCGCGGGAATGACGGGTTTTGCAAAGGTTTCATGGTGGGCCGACGGTGCGGCCGCGCGCTCGCACCCCATGGCCGCCTGTGTGCGGCTCTTATCGTACCGCGTGCCGTCGCTGGACTCCGGCGACGGTGCCGGTAAGTGGTAGACTGCCCAGCGGGCTACCGACGGAGGGATAGAGAGTATGGCAGGACTGACGGCAGCGCAGAAGCAGCGGTTTGAGGAAGACGGTGTTCTGACGGTAGAAGGGGTGCTGGCGCAGGAGGAGGTCGAGACGCTGCGCCGGGCGTGTGGCGAGGTCGAGGAGATGGCGCAGGGCCTTACGGCTCGGACTCCGGCCATCCATCCGCGCATTCTCCCGTCCGGCCGCCGCGTGGTGGACATTGTAAAGGGAGCGGTGTTTCAGCATCCGCAGTTCCTCGCGGCCTGCACGCACCCCGGCGTGCTCGACATCATTGAATCGCTGGTCGGGCCAGATATTCAGCACCATCACAGCAAGCTGAATTGGAAGCCGCCGCTGCCCCCGGAGCAGGCTGCCCAGGGGTGGAAGATCGGGTGGCACCAGGATTACGCCTTCTTTCCGCACACCAACTACGACCTACCGGCGTGTGCCATCTACCTCGATGACACCAACCTGGAGAACGGCTGCATGAACGTTATTCCCGGTAGCCATCGGGAGGGGCCGCGCAATCATATGAAGGACGGCGCGTTCAGCGGCGTGTGCCAGGAGCCGGACGCCTACGCGGACGAGTCTCGGTGGCGGACGGTGGAGGTGCCGGCGGGGGGCATCTCGCTCCACCATTGCCTGATGTTGCACAGCTCCGGCCCCAACCACTCGCAGCGTGCTAGGCGCACGTTCGTCATCCAGTACCGGGCGGCCGACAACGTGCAGATCGCCGGTCGCACCAGTCATCTGGGCTGGGGCTTTCAGGTCCGCGGTCAGAACAATGCGATGATCCGCTTCGAGAACGGGGTCACTTGCCCGCTCCCGGAGGGGCTGACGTCGCACTAGGAGCAACCCGATGAACACGGCGGAGAAGCGCGCGCACTTCCGCAGCTTCGGCTTCGTGGTGCAGCGCCAGGCCTTCACGGCCGACGAAATGCAGGCGATCACGCGCGAGTTCGACGATCTGATGACCGAGCTGCGCGAGGGCCAGCCGTTTACGGGGGAGAGCGGTGAAAATCGTGCCCCGTTCGTCGAGCTGCGGCCGGCGCTGGGGCGGCTGGCGGTGGACGACCGGATCTACGGCACCGTCGAGGAGTTGCTTGGCCCGGATTTCCTCTGGGCCAGCTCCGAGGGCAATATCACCGTTGGCGACCATCTCTGGCACCCCGATAGGCCGGGCGACGAGGAAGAGATTTCGTACATACGCCTGAAGACGATGATCTACTTGGACGAAACGACCGGAGATGCCGGGGCCATCCGGCTGATCCCCGGCTCGCATCGCGTGCCGCTGCACGAGGAGATCGAGAGCGAGCAGCGCCACCAGCATGGGCCGACGTTGGCGCCGTTCGGTGTGCCCGGCGACGAGGTGCCGTGCGTCGCCTACGAGTCTCGGCCCGGTGACATGCTCTTCTTCAACCAGAGCCTCTGGCACGGGGTGTTCCACGGGTGGGTCGGGCGCCGCTATATCGCGTTGAAGTACGCCGCCATGCCGCAAACGGACAAGCAGATCGGCTCGCTCGACCACTACTCGCGGGGCACGATCTTCCAGCCGCTCGATTCGTTCGCGCAGAGCGATGATCCGCGCATTCGGCGCATGGTGGACCCACTGCCGGCGCTAGGACGCAAGCAGATCCCGGCCTTTGTTCCGTTCCGCTGAGGCCAAGCGGAGGCACTGTCCCCCCTATGGCCCCCCGTTGCGACGGGGGGGGACGTGGATTGCGGCTTGCGCCGCAATGACGGCCTGGGGTCGTCCGGGCTGGTGCATAACGATGAACGGTGCCGAACAGTCAGGAGGCGACGCAATGAGTAGTCGGAGTGAGACTGCGGCGGCCGTTGGGCAGCGGGTTAATCTCGGCATCACGCGGCTGGGGCAGTCGGACGCCGGGCAGGCTAATGGCGCGGCCGGCGCGCCCGTGCAGAACGGCGCGCGCTCTGGGGCACCCACTCCTACGATGGTTGCGGCCGCGCAGAACGGGGCGCGGCCGGAGCGGATCGCTACCGATTTCTCTGCGGGCCGGGCGCGCTATCGCGTGAGCGTGGAGGAGTACGTGCAGTTCCTGGTGGACGGGTTCTTGGTCGTGCGCGGCCTGGTTGGCGCGGCGGAGGTGCAGGAGCTACTGGACCACACCGAGGACCTGATGTACGGCCGGGTGGAGGTGCCGGGCTTGGAGCCACCGCCGCCCGGTGCCGGTGTGGACGAGATCGAGCGCCGGTATCTCCGCATCCATATGCTGCACCAGCACCTAGAGATACACGAGCGGTATTTGCTCCACCCGCGCATTCTCGACGTGCTGGAAGCGCTGATCGGACCGGACGTGATGGCGATGCAGACGATGCTCTTTTTCAAGCCGCCCGGTGGCGTTGGCCAGGGCTATCACCAGGACAGCTACTACATTCCCACCTATCCAGATACGCTCTGCGGCGCGTGGCTGGCGCTGGAGCGGGCGGATGAAGAAAACGGCTGCGTGTGGTACACGGGCGGCACGCAGCACGAGCCGATCTACCCCAGCGCCGACCGGCTCACCCAAAACCATGCCAACCTGGCGCTGACACCCGTGGAGCACGTGTCGCATACGGACACGGAAGTAAACACGTTGAGTCGGATTGCTACGCGGTATCCTGGGCGGGAGGTGCCGGCCATCGCCGAGCCGGGCGACGTGGTGTTCTTCGCCGGACACATCCTGCACCGCTCGCACACCAACCGGTCCCCGGATCGCTTCCGGCGGGCGTTCGTCAGCCACTACGCCAACGCCCGCTCGTTCACGATGTGGGGCGGCCCGGACCGACAGCGGCAGACGAATGAGCGGCAAATTCTGGCCCGCGGGTGGACGCATCTGCCGTTCGGTCAGCCCCGCTTTGGTACACCGTGCGCGGCCAACGGGCCGCCGCCCGATGCAACTCAACGGGGTGACGAGCCGATGCCGATGGGGCTGATGGCGGACGGTGACGAGATGCAGGCGGCGGCGCAGCAGCCGCAGCGGAACGACCCGGCGCTGATGCGGGAACACGAGAGCGCCGGCGGGCGGTATATTGGGGAGGAAGTGCCTCACCCCCGGCCCCTCTCCACCATGTAGAGAGGGGAGTGAGTCCGACGGCCTTTAGCTGCGGACCGTGAAGCGGTCTTCGAGCTCGTTCTCGATGTCCACCAGCCCGGTGTACGCAAGCTCGGCGTTGGACGCCATCGCGGCGCCGAACCACCCCTGCCGGCGCATGGCGAGGCCCTTCTCGACGGCGCCGACGCGGACCGACTCCCAAAGGCTGTCGGCAAAGAAGTCCACGACCTCGCCGGTGAAGTTGCCGGCGGCGTCTACCGAAACGCCAATCGCGGACACAATCGGCTGGCAGTACACGAACCGGACTTCAGTATTGATGGGGACGGGCGTAATCGGCATGACGTGGCTGCCGCGGGCGTCGCCGGTGACGTAGGGGCAGATGGCCCAGGGGAGGAGCACTTCCTCGGGTGCCGGGAAGATGCCCTGGGTGCGGAAAATCGCCACCGGATCGTCCTTGCCGACGTAGGTCCCAGCGATGTTGTGCAACCGGCTGGTGCTGGCCGCGAGCAACTGCTGGTCGGGATGGGCACGCGACCAGGCCGACTGAATGGCGAACCGTGCTTCGTCGCGCAGGAGGGCCGCCAGACGGTAGTAGTCCTCGGGCGCGTGGAGGGTGATCTCGCGGTCTCCCTCCGTATAGTCCATGTCCATCAGGCGGAAGCTGAAGCCTTTGCTCATCTCCGGCTTGAGGAGTAGGCCGCCGCAGTACATCGGGTCGGCCAGCGGCAGGAAGAACGGCAAGTTGAAGGCGCCGGGAGCACACTTGTCCGCGTAGAAGAAGAGCACCGTTTCGGCTGGGCGGACCTTGTTGTCCTTAACCGGATTGTGGTCGAACTCCAGTTCGGCGACGGCGGGACCGGCGCCCCGGATGTTGCCGGAGGGGGCGTCCGCCAGGAGGTCTTGCCCGGCGCCGTAGTCGCCGCGCACTTGGGCGGCCGCCGTCCCGTTCAGGAAGGCTTGCCAGGCCAGTTGGTGCAGTTCGGTGTTGTCCGGTCCGGCGGTGTGACTACAGGTGATAGCAATGTCGTCGCCGGTGTGGGTCACTAGCATGTCAATAAGCAGACCACGCGCTTGAGCAGCGGCGAAAGTCTCCTGCACCGCGTCCAGCACGGACTGCGAGGGGCGGGTATGGCCCCCCGGTGAACCGATATCCGCCTTGAAGATCGAGAGCGTCAGTTTCATGGTCCCCCCTTGGCTCCTTCAGATGAAAAATACCTGCGAGTAGGCCCTACCAATCCCAGTCTGAGGTCAGTCTCGCCAGGTCACTGCGACTGTAGCACTCCCCCGCAGCGTTGCCAAGTATCTTGACCGAGCAGTGTGCGGCGGCGTGCGGTTTGCCCTATTCCATGAACGGTTGAACCGGCCCGGTGGATACGGACTAGCTGCCCGGTGGCGCCGGCACGGCGGTCTCGGAGTAGGGCATGAGCGCCGCCAGGCCGGCTGCGCCGGTCATGATCTCGGCGATCTCCTGCTGAACCTCCGGGGTGAGCGCCACGTCGAGCGCCCCGACGTTCTCGTCAAGCTCGGCCGGCCGCCGGGTGCCGGAGAGCGCCACGGCCACCTGCTCGTTGCTGAGGACCCAGGCCAGGGCCAGACGCGGCAGGGTGGTCCCGAGTTGGGCCGCGACCTGCTTGAGGCGGTCAACGACCTGCAAGTTCGGCCCGAAGTTGTCGGCGCTGAACAGCGTTTGACCGAAGATCGGCCGGGAGCGGCGCCAGTCGCCCTCCTCGAACGTCGTCTCCGCGTTGAAGGTGCCGGTGAGTAGCCCGTGAGCGAGCGGCCCGTAGGACATGATGCCGACGCCAAGCTCGCGGGCCGTGGGCATCATCTCGTACTCCCAGCGCCGGTCGAAGAGGTTGTAGCCCACTTGGTTGGCCACCAGTGGCGCCATCCCGCAGGCCTCGCGGAGCTGACGGGCCTCGTAGTTCGACACGCCGACGTAGCGGGCCTTGCCGGCCGCGAGCAGGTCTTGCAGGGCACGCGCCGTTTCCTCGAAGGCGGTCTCGGGGTCCGGCCAGTGGATGAGGTAGAGGTCCACGTAGTCGGTGCCGAGCGACTTTAGGCTGGCCTCGCAGTCCGCAATCACCGAAGCATAGCGGGCATCGCGGTTGGGGTTGAATCGCGGTAGGCCGGGCCGGGTGGGCTTGTCGTCCATCTGCCCTTCGCGCGTGGGCAGCGCGCCCTTGGTGACGACAATCGCCTCCTGGCGCCGAGCGCCTAGGCCTCGGCCGAGTAGCTCCTCCGAGGCTCCAGCACCGTAGCCGCGGGCGGTATCGAACAAGGTGATGCCCAGATCGAGGGCCCGGTCAATGGCGGCGATGACTTCCGAGGTCTCGAAGTGCCCGTAGCCACCGCCCATCTCCCAGCAGCCAAAGCCGATGACCGATACTTCGAGGTCGGAGGTTCCCATGTGCCGGTATTCCATCGTCGTGTCTCCTTTCCGCCCCCACCTTCACCCTCCCCCGTCCCGACAGGGGAGGGAACAGCTCGTCCCCCTGCCGCAGCGGGGGGCCGTAGGGGGGGCCGGCCCTAGACCCACAGCTCCGTTTGCTGCCACTGCGATACCATGCTCTCCAGGAGCGTTGCGGCGGCCACGCCGTCCGCGACACGGTGATCGAACGTGAGACTGAGATGCACCGTCGGTTGTACGGCTAAGGCTCCGTCCTCGTCCACCACCGGCCGCGGCGCAATGCTGCCCACGCCCAGAATGGCGCTCTGCGGCGGGTTGATGATGGGTGTGAAGGCGTCAATGCGATAGGCACCCAGATTCGTCAGCGTGGCGGTGCCGCCTTCCATCTCGCTGGGCTGTAGCCGCCCCTGCCGCGCCCGGTCGGTCAGCCCGGTCAGATCGCGGGCGAGGTCGAGCGCCGGACGGAGGGCCGCATCGCGCAGCACCGGCACGACAAGACCGTCCTCCACGACGACGGCCACGCCGATGTGCGCCTCCGCCAACTGCACGACCGCCTCGCCTTCAATCGTAGCGTTGAGTGCCGGGTGTGCCAGCAGGGCGGCGGCCAGCGACTTGGCCAAGAGCACGTCGTAGGAGACGCGCACCCCCTCGCCGGCTGCTCCGGAGACCAGCAACTCTCTGGCTTGCACCAGCGGGCGAGCGTCCACCTCGCGGGTCAGGGTCAACTGGGCGGTGGATGTGAGACTGTGCTGCATCCGCTGGGCAATCAAGCCGCGCATCCCGGTGAGCGGGACGCGGCGGAGTACGCGCGGCCCACTGGCCTCGCTCTCCGCTTGTGGTGGTGGGGAGTCGGTGCTCGCTGCGGCCGCCTGCACGTCGGCCTCGGTGATGCGGCCGCCGGGACCGCTGCCCGTGACGGTGGTGAGATCAACGCCAAGCTCGCGCGCGCGGCGCCGGGCGACCGGGGTAGCCCGCAAGCGGCCGCGGCCGACGCGGGCCGGCGGCTTGGCCGGCGCGCGTGGTGGTGCGGCGGCCGGGGCGGCCGGCGGCTCGGCTGCCGGTGTTGAGGTGGGGGGTGCCTCGCCCGGCGCGAGGATGTGACCGAGGATGCCTTCGACCTGCACGCGCCCGCCTACCGGCACGACCTGGTGGAGGATGCCGGCTGCTGAGGCGGGGATTTCGACGGTGGTCTTTTCGGTGGTCAGCTCCAGCACGGGCTGATCGGCTGCGACCGAGGCGCCGTCCTCCACCAGCCAGCGCGTGACCTCACCCTCGATGGTGTACATGCCGAGGTTGGGCATAGCGATTGCTACGGCCATGATCGCCTTTCTTGGCTGGCCCCCCTGTGGCCCCCCGCTGGCGGCGGGGGGCCGGTCTGCTCCCTCCCGCGTGACCACGGGTAAGGGTTGAGGCGGAGGCTTGCCTTTACCCAGTACCGAGCATCTCGTGGACCGCGTCTACGACCTGTTGCGGCGATGGCGTATAGATCGACTCCAGGGCTGCGCTGTAGGGCACCGGCGTGTCGGCGCTGTTGATGGTCTTGATGGGTGCGTCGAGAAAGTCGAAGCCGGCGTCGGCGACGCGGGCGGCGATGTCGCGGCCCAGCGAGCATGACGGTGTGTCTTCGTCCACGACGACCAGGCGTTGCGTCTTCTCGACGGACTCGAGGATGGTCTCCTCGTCCAGGGGCGCCAGACTGAGCACGTCAATGACCTCGGCCTCCAGGCCCTCGGCGGTCAGCGCCGCGGCCGCATCGAGGCACACGTAGGTCATGCGGCCGATTCCGCAGAGGGTAAGATCAGTTCCCTCCCGCACGATCTCGGCCTTCCCGAATGGCAGCGTATAGGCTGTCTCCGGGACCGGCGTGCGGGCATTCAGACCCAGGTAGCGATGTTCGAGCACGATCACGGGGTTATTGTCGCGGATGGCGGCGATCATCAGGCCCTTGGCGTTGTAGGCGGTGGTCGGTGCGACGCATTTCAGGCCGGGGATGTGGGCTAGGACCGAGTAGAGGGTTTGGGAGTGCGTGGCGGCCGCGCCGCCGCCGGCGGTCTGGTTGCTCGGTGGTCGGGCGCCATACGACATCCGCACGGTCATGGGGATTTCCACCTGGCCGCCCATCATGTAGTGCATCTTCGCCGCTTGGTTGATGAGCTGGTCGTAGCAGCAGCCGATCAGGTCAATGAAACCCAGGTCCACGATTGGACGCAAGCCGCTCATGGCGGCTCCGACGGCTGCCCCGACAAACCCCATCTCGGCAATCGGCGTATCGAGGACGCGCCCGGAGCCGAACTCGGTGACCAGCCCCTTGGTCGAGCGGGTGGGGCCGCCCCAGGCGTCCTTGAAACCCAGATGCTCGCGCCCGGCCGCGCCGGCGACGTCTTCGCCGATGACCACGATGCTCGGGTCGCGGCGCATCTCCTGGCGGATGGCCCGGTTGAGTGCTTCCGGGAACGTCAGGACCTCGGCCGTCTCAGCCATCTTGGTCGCTACCGGCGCTGCCGTCATCGTGACCATGATCTTTCCTTTCGATCCGCCTCGACTGCCCTCACCCCGGCCCTCTCCGACGGGGAGAGGGGGAAGTACTAGCTCGCTACTACCTCTGTCGTTAGCTCGTTTGCCGCCGGGAAGGGTGCGGCTTCGGCGGCGGCGACGGCTTCGTCCACATCCGCCGCCACTTGGTCATCTATCGCCTCTAGGTCGGCGGCGTCCAGTAGGTCCGCCGCGATGACCTCCTGGCGGAAGCGGGCGATGCAATCGCGGGCACGGGCGGCTTCGATCTCGGAGGCCAGCCGGTAGGCCGTCCCGTCGTCTCCGGCCGAGTGACCGTAGTAGCGGTAGGTCCGTGCCTCGATTAGCGACGGGCCGGCGCCGGCGCGGGCGCGCTCGACCGCCCGCGCCGTCGCTTCGTACATGGCGAACACGTCCTGGCCGTCCACCTTCTCGCCGGGGAGTCCGTAGCCGGCGGCCCGTTTCCAGACCTCGCCAGCGGTGCTGTATTCGACCGGCGTGCTCTGGGCGTAGCCGTTGTTCTCGCAGACGAACACGCAGGGGACGTTCCAGACGGCCGCCAGGTTGATTGCCTCGTGGCAAGCGCCGATGTTCGAGCCGCCATCACCGAAGAAGGTCACAGCCACCTGACCGGTGCCGCGTACTTTGGCGCTCAGGGCGGCACCGACCGCGTGGGGAATACCGGCCCCGACGATGGGGTTCACGCCGAGCATCCCGACGCGCACGTCGGTGATGTGCATGGAGCCGCCCTTGCCACGGTTGGCACCGCTGGCCTTGCCGTACAGCTCGGCCATCATCGGCGCTACCGCCATCCCCTTGGCGATGCAGTGCCCGTGGCCGCGGTGGGTGGAGGCAATCCAGTCGTCCGGTCGCAGGGCGGTACAGACGCCGACCGCGACGGCCTCTTCCCCGACGTAGTAGTGGGCGGCGCCGAACGCAATGCCGCCCTCCACCAGGGCTTTGACTCGGTCCTCGAAGTCCCGGATGAGTACCATGCGCTCGTACATGGTCAGCAGCGTCGCACGCGGGAGTGCTGCTGCGATCGTACTGCTTGTCATCGAGCGGCCTCCTCGGTAGTGCTGGCCAACGTGGCCATCGTCCGCAACGTCCAGGCTAAGGTAACGTGCCCGGCGAGCGTATGCAAGCCGGGTAGGGCGAGGTACCGGCGTGCTCAGTCGCTGGTGGTGCTCGACTGGCAACGGCAGAGGCTGGCACAGTAGTCGCGCGAGGGCGCGGCGGCCAAGTACGCAACCGTAGGGAGAGGGAAATGTCTGAGAACGGAGCGGCGGAATACGTTGTCGAGCCACAGAAGCGGGTACCTGTGGCTTACGACGTGGATGTAGCGGTGGTGGGGTCCGGCATTGGCGGGCTGTTTGCGGCGCTGGCGGCGGGCAAGCAAGGCGCCAAGACGCTGGTGATTGATCGCATGGCCGCGCTCGGGGGGAACATCGGCCCGGCGATGATCGTGGCCGGCGGCTTGTATAACGAGGCCGACGGCACGCTGGTCGGCGGGCTGTCCGGCATCCCCAAAATGGTCATTGACATGATCGAGGCGCGGCGGACGGCCAATAATTACGCGGACGAGACGAGCATGGTGTCGTACCTGGGCGCGAAGCTCAGTGAGGAGTGGGGGATCGAGCTACTGTTGACCGTGTGGGCCGGCGATCCGATCATGGAGGGCAACCGGGTGACCGGGCTGTTTGTGGAAGGCAAGTCGGGTCGGGTGGCGGTCAAGGCCAAGGTGGTGATAGATGCCACGGCCGACGTGGACATCGCGCGCCGCGCCGGCGCGCCGGTGATCATGGCCTCGCCGCCCGATCCGGCGCACGGGCCGCTGGTCCGGGAACGGCGCGGTGGCGAGCCGTACCGTGTATGGAACGATACGGCGCTGTTTTATATGGTCGCGGGCGTGGACTTTGCGGCCTACGAGGCTTTCGCGGCGACACGCGTGCCACTCAGCGACGCGGACCGGGAGTGGGTGCGTGGCCGTAATCCGGGTAGCTTCCCGCAGCCGCTGCTGCCGCTGCTGCGTCAGGCTTGGGAGGACGGGTCGTTTCGCCACATGCGCGACATGGAGCCGACGGTGCATACCGAAAGCGCGGCGATATCGCAGTTCGATGGCCACGTCGGCTCTTCGCGGCTGAACGTGCGCGGTGAAATCCGCCGAGAGGACATGAAGCAGCACTCCAAGATCGAGACGGCCGCGCGGGTCCACGCTCAAGAGACCCTACATTTCTACCGGGAGCACGTGCCCGGCTTCGAGAAGGCCTACATGCTGTTCATGGTGCCGTACTTCGGCGCGCGGGGCGGGCCATGCATTGATGGGGAGCGCACGGTGACTGCGATGGAAGCCTACGAGGGCAAGAAGTTCCGCGATGTGATGTACCGGAATATCCACGAGGGGCAGGACATGCACGGTGGGGAGAAATCGGGACACGACGCTCCGTATCGGATGATCCAGCCGAAAGAGGTAGATGGCCTGCTTGTGACCGGCCGGGGGGCGGCCTACATTCGCCGCGGCCACGACCCGACGGGGATGCGGGCGCGGCCGAGCATCATGGCCTTGGGCGAGGCCACCGGCATCGCCGCTGCGCTCTCCACGAAGCTGGGGGTCACGCCCAAGCAGCTGGACGTGAAGACATTGCAGCGGGAACTGCTGCGCCAGGGCGCCTACTTGGGTGATGAGGCGCGTCTCGCCGAGCTGGGCCTGCGTTAGCGCCGGTCGCGGCACGGAGGAGGGGAGACCATGACCGCGATTGACTTCGCCAACTCGTACATGACCTGGTTTGGCGCCGGGAACCATGCACGGATCCAACTCGACGCGGCCTGCACCATCGTTGACGAGCAGGCGGGGACGGAGGAGAGCTTCTACCTGATTGCGCCGTGTCGCTCCGAGCGCTGCTACACGGCCGATCCGCTGTTTACGATGCCCAACTACGAGTTCTCGGGCATTTGGTCGCGGGAAGAGTTCCTGCTCATTCGGACGCATTGGGTGAGTGAGCGCGACAACCGCATGTATGGCGTCATCCGTGAGCACTGGGACGACGTGCATCTGGACATTCGCCACTTTGAGCAAGCGGAGGAAATGCCGGATCGGGGCGCTATCGTGACGGCGACGCTTGCCAACCGGCCGCTGATTGCCCGCACCGAACTCCGCGACGAGGGGGGACGGCAACGGGCGGTGCTGGAATATCCGGTGCGAACGATGAACGTGCTGCCCGTGAAGGCGGAGAGCATACCGCGCGATCCGCCGCAATTTCAGGTGGACACCGGCCCGTTGATCGTCCCGGACTTCGGCTCGACCGCGGACCATCGGATCGAGCGCTTCGACATGGGATACGTCGTCTACCAGGAGTTCGATCAGGCGGAGTTCATCTTGCGCCGGCCGGTGCCGGTGCCGTCGGCGGAGCAGCCGGCGACGGAGACGACGGACTACTCGGCAGTGCAGATCGTCGCGGCCCGCAACACCGTTCTCGCGCCGCCGGCCCTGGCGTAACCGGCTAGCTAGGCTCACAGTAAGGGTGGATTTTGGTGTAGGGGGAGGGCCTCCCCCCCCGGCTACACTGGTAACACGTAGACCGGGCACATGGGTAACACATTATTCCACACTAGGAGGAACACGCGTGAGGAGTGCTGTGATGCCGTGGCAGGAGGCGAGCGCTGCTGGGGAGCAGCGCCGGTTCATCGAGGCGTGG
>JAJDUF010000014.1 GCA_022826725.1 Chloroflexota bacterium | reverse complement strand
GTGGGCCCCTTTCCCCCCCCCCCCCCCCCCCCTGGGGGGGGGGGGGGGGGGGGGGAGGCATCCTTCCCGGCGCCCTCCCCCGGCGTATCCTTCCCGGCCTCGCTAATCCGCCTCGGTGTCACTCCCTACCGCGCGGCCTGGGACTATCAAGAGCGGCTCGCGGCGGCGCTGCGCGCTGGCGATGGCCGCGAGGCCTTGATCCTGCTGGAGCACCCGCACACCTATACGCTGGGTCGCGCCCGCGGCGCCGACCACCTGCTCCGCACGCCGGGGCAGTACGCCGCCTTGGGCGCCGACGTGATTCAGATTGACCGCGGGGGGGACGTGACGTATCACGGCCCGGGCCAGCTAGTAGGCTATCCGATCATTGATCTGAGCCGCCGCCAGCGCGACCTCCACGCCTATGTCCGCACCCTGGAATCCATCGTGACGGACGCGCTGGCCGCGTGGGGGCTGCGCGGCGAGGTCATTGCCGAGCTGACCGGCGTCTGGGTGGACGGCGAGAAGGTGGCCGCGATTGGCATTAAGGCGGCGCGCTGGGTGACGACGCACGGTTTCTCACTCAACGTTGATCCCGACCTCGCCTATTTCCGGCATATTGTGCCCTGCGGCATCAGTGGCCGCGGCGTGACCTCGGTTGCGCGGCTGCTGGGGCGGCGCGTGCCCATGGACGAGGCCGCCGAGCACGTGACCGCGGCGGTCGCACGGCGCCTCGCGCTGGCCCTCGAACCCATCCCGGTGGACATGCTCCCAAGTGACCTACGGGAGCATACCTATCATCAACCCCCTCCCTTTAGGGAAGATGCTACAAATCCTCGCCATGACTCCCATTCCCTTCAGGGAAGGGGCCGGGGGTTGGGTCCGCCGCCCCACAACTACGACCGAGCCAAGAGGAAGACGTGACTACAACGAGTGCTAACGGCCAATATCACCGTGTCGTGCTCCCCAACGGCCTGCGTATCCTGGTCGCTCCCATGCCCCATACCCGCTCGGCCACCGTCGGCTTGTTTTTCGGCACGGGTAGCCGCTACGAGTCCTACGAGCAAGCCGGCATCGCCCACTTCTTCGAGCACATGCTCTTCAAAGGCTCGGCGCAATATCCCTCCGCCCAAGTCATCGCCGAAACAATCGAAGGCGTCGGCGGTATCCTCAACGCCGGCACCGACAAGGAGCTGACCGTCTATTGGGCCAAGGTGGCCAGCGCGCATCTGCCCAAGGCGTTCGATCTCCTGACCGACATGGTGCGGGCGCCGCTCTTTGACGAGGCAGAAGTGGTCAAGGAGCGCCGTGTGGTCCTCGAAGAGCTGAACGCGATTGTAGACAGCCCTGGTGACTGGGCTGGCGTGCAGCTCGAGGCATTGCTCTGGCCGGATGATCCCTTGGGCTGGGAAACGGTCGGGCGCCGCGACACGATCATGGCCTTTACTCGCGCCGACCTCCAAGACTACCTCGCGCGGTCCTGTGGCCGGCGTAATCTCGTCGTCTCCGTCGCCGGCGATGTGGACGTGGACTGGGTGGTAAAGCAGTCCGCAGCGGAGCTGAACCAGAACGGCAGCCCACCGCCGCAGTGGTCACGGGCCAACCTGGCCAACGGGCAGCCCCTCGTGGTGCTCGAC
Source organism: Chloroflexota bacterium (assembly GCA_022826725.1). Taxonomy (GTDB): domain Bacteria; phylum Chloroflexota; class UBA11872; order UBA12225; family JAJDUF01; genus JAJDUF01. The sequence continues at coordinate 51,602 of JAJDUF010000014.1, read as the reverse complement.
GAGCGTCCGACCGAGCAGTGCTATCTCTTGCTAGGCGGGCACGCCCTGGACCACGCTGACCCCGACCGCTTCACCCTGGCGTTGGCCAACGCAATTCTGGGCGAGGGCATGAGCTCGCGGCTCTTCTTGGAGGTGCGGGAACGGCAAGGGTTGGCTTACGATGTCCACTCGGGCATCAGCCAGTTTCACGATACCGGCGCGGCCATCGTCAGCGCGGGTGTTGACCCGGCGCGCGCGCCGGCGGCCATTGCGGCGATCTTGCGCGAAGTGGATCGGCTACGACAGGAAGCCGTACCCGCGGGTGAGCTACGCAAGATCAAGGAGTTCGTGAAAGGACGGCTGTGGCTCGGCCTGGAAGACAGCCGCAGCGTGGCCGGCTGGTACGCTGCCCAAGAGTTGCTGCGCGGCGAGATTCTGACGGCCGATGAGGTCGTCGAGCGCGTGGAGGCCGTCACCGCCGCCGACATCCTGCGGGTCGCACAGCGCGTCTACGGCCCCGGCTGGCTCAACCTCTCGGTCGTCGGCCCCTTCAACGATCCCGACCATTTCCGTGACCTGCTGCGCTTCAGCTAGGAAGTATCCAAGAGCACGGAGAGAATGAGCACCATGAAGTTGACCTACGACTCCCGCTACAATATCGCCTACCTGCGACTACACGCAAAAACTGTGGAGGTAGAGACCGTTCGCGTCAACGATGCAATCCACGTGGATGTGGCGCCGGACGGGACGGTGTATGGGATTGAGCTGCTGAATGCGAATGAACAGCTGTGGGCCGAGGATGAAGGGGGACTGGTCGTGGTCAACGAGGCGTTAGGCGAGCGCCGGACCCTCGCTCTCGGACAGCGGCCCTGAAGGACTATCTCAGCGGCTGGCCGCGTCGCCGTCGCCTGACCAGCAATGCACGTGACCTGAGCGCATAGAGCACCATGAACAAGCTACCGCTGCTCACACCGGACCGGACGGAGGGCTTGATCCACGATGTCGTCCTGCGGCCGCTGCGGGTGAACGCCGACCCGCGGGGCATCTTGGTCGAGACCCTGCGTACCGATTGGCCGGACGTCTACCACCCGGACAACCGGCCGTTCGCGCAATGCTACTACTCGCGGACCGAGCCAGGCGTGGCCCGCGACGAGGCGCAATGGCACGTCCATCAGCACCAGGAGGATCGGTTTCTGTGTATTTCCGGGCAGTTGGTGGTGGCCATCTACGACTGGCGGCGTGAATCGCCCACGGCCGGTCGCCTCAACCTCTTTCACATCGGACCGGACGCGCCCGGCGACGGTCAGTTCATCGTGCTCATTCCGCGCCAAACGCTGCACGGCTTCCTGGTCACCGGGCCGGCGCCGGGTACGCTGTTGAACTACCCGACCCGCCTCTACAACCCGGACGACGAGGGACGCATCCCCTTTGCCGCTGTCGGCGCTGCGTTACCGGATGGCACCCCCTTCTCCTGGCAGTTGGCCCGCGAGACGCTGGGGTAATGGGTGCCCGGCTAGGCACTGTTGACGCCCCCTGTAGTCCCCCCGTCGCAACGGGGGGACTACAGGGGGGCGCGGTGGTCGTGCCAGGGCCATGGTGTGCCCCGTGAAAGCGGGAATCCAGGCGAGCCGGCGGTTGTAGATTCGGAGTGGACAGCCAATGAGCGCCAATGCCAAAAAAGCGCGCCGCGAAAACCCGCTGCTGAATATCGGGCTGAACATCGCCCTCCCGGCCATCGTCCTGATGCAGCTCAGTCGCGAGGACCGATTGGGGCCGGTGTACGGGCTACTCCTGGCCCTGGCATTTCCGGTCGGCTACGGGCTATACGATTTCGCGGCGCGGCGGGGGTTCAATTTCTACTCGGCGCTGGGATTTGTCAGCGTGCTGCTCACCGGCGGCATCGGCCTGCTCAAGCTGCCGGTCGAGTGGCTGGCGATCAAGGAGGCAGCTGTGCCGTTCATCGTCGGTATCGCGGTGCTGGTCTCGCTCCGTACCCGCTATCCGCTTATCAAGACGATCATCCATCAAGTCATCGCCGTCGAACGAGTCTACGCGGCGCTGCGGCAACGGGGCCGGGTCCAAGCCTACGAGCGCCGGCTGGTCGTCGCCACGTATATGGTCGTGTTCGGGCTGCTCGTCTCGACCGTGCTGAACTATGTGCTGGCACGAATAGTCGTCGTCAGCGAGCCGGGCAGCGCCGCCTTCAACGAGGAGCTAGGGCGCATGACCGCCCTGAGCTTCCCGGTCATCACCGTCCCCTCGATCATCATTCTCGTCATCGCGCTCTACTACCTCGTCAATGGCATCACCAAGGAGACGGGTCTGGACCTCCAAGACGTTTTCGAGAACGCGCCGGACGACAGTTGAGCCGCACCTCCAAGCGACCGTCAGCCGCCACCTTGCTCCGGCTGCTCCATCTCTCGTCCGGCAGCGCGCCGCGACCACAGCCACTCCACGAGCTTGACCACCCCCACCGCTGCGAATAAGAGCAAGATCGGCTCGATCCGCATGCGGAGGCGGATACCGGCGAAGACCAGGATGCCACTCGTGCTCCCCAGCACTACCCATAACAGCAACGGCCAGGTCAGCGGCCAGCGCCGCAGGCTGATGATGGCACCGATGACCATGAACGGGACGAGCACCCCATACGACAGCAGGCTAACCAGGGCATAGCGCCGGTTGATCTCGTTGCTTGGCGTCAGCTTGAACAGTAGTCCGGCCTTGGCCACCATGAACCGCGCCGTCCGCCCCGGATCATCGGCCATAAAGCCCAGCCCCGCGCTCAACAAGCGATCCTCGCGCTCCGGTTCCGACAGCCCGGTCAAGTCCGGCAGTGGAATGTCGTCGCTACGCACGCGCTGATCGGCAGTCATGCGCGGGTGGTAATACTTGTAGAGGTTGTAGCCGAGCTTGGTGGTAACAAAGAGGCGGTCGAACCGGGCGTAGTTGAACCCGACCCAGGGCGACAACGTGGCCGCAAACACCACCACGAGCGCGATGAGCGAGCTGACCCGTGCTCGCCAACCCGGTGTGCCGCCGGTCCGCAAGGGTGCCGACCACCAGCCCAGCACGACGATCAGGATTACGGCGAAGTACAGCGCCTCGGCACGAGTGAGCACCGTCAGACCGGCGGTGATGCCCAGCGTGAGGACTGCCAGCGCACCCCTGATACGCTGCTGTGCGACGGCGCGGGCGAGCGTCAGGAGGGCCAGCATGAGAAAGATAAAGAGCGTCTCGGTCAGTATCTGCCCGGTGTAATAGATGAAGAAGGGGTAGATGGCAGCAAACCCGGCACCCAGCAGCCCAATCCGGGGTCCAAAGATGGAGCGTCCGAGCACATACAGCAAGCCACAGGAAGCCACGCCCAGCACGACGTGGACCAGACGCACCGCGAGGAAGTCATGTCCCACCAGCGCGTAGATGCCGGCGAGGAACAGCGGGTAGAGCGGGTCCCAGAGCGCCGTGGGATTCTCGGTGCCGGCCGGGAAGTAAAAGCTGGCCCCGACGTAAGGCCGGCCGGCCAGGAGGTTGCGGGCCAGTTGATCGTAGGTAAGCGGATCGGCTTCAAACGTGACGTTGAGCGCATTTTCCAGCGTCAGGACGTAGCCGAGCCGCACCACCCCGGCCGCTGCCAACACCAGCGCCAGCGCCGGCCAGGCCGTATCGAGCAGCCTCGTGAGCCGCGCTTGTACCATTGTTTGCTTCCCCCTGCCGCAACCATGTCCCCCGGTCGGTTCCCTCCCCTGGAGCTTGCTCCGGGGGAGGGTTAGGGTGGGGGCTGCCGCCCCCTTCCCTACGGCCAGCGTGATGCCGCCAGCAGCGGCGCCAGTGCCGCTGCCGCCGACTGTACCACCGCAGCCACCGGTACGTGCCCATCCAGTGCCGGTCCCAGCTCGCGGTTGAGCACTCGCTCTGCCTCCGGCCAGCGGCTCGGATAGGGTGGCACCGCGCCATAGGTCCCTGTCTCGATAAAGGTCCGCAGCGCCCGTACCAGGCTCGGTGTCTCCCGCCATTGCTTCCATAGCGTTCGCCCCGCCAGCGTCGCTCGCCACACGGGAAAGCCGGCGCCGTCCGCGGCCACGATCTCCTGCCCCGCATCCGTCACCAAGGCGACCAGCGCCCGCCGCGCCGTATCCGGCTGCGCCGCTGCGCCCGTCAGCAGTAGGGACTCCGAGCGTAGCAGGGTCGTGCGCCACACGCCGCGAGGCAGCGGATACGCTACCTGGCCGGCTTTCAGCGCTCGTCCCACCGTGCGCCAAGTCGGCTCCACCATGACGATAGCACCGGCGCTTCCCGGCGCCGGCTGCGGCGGCGTGCGCCACTCGGCATAGCTATGCAGCGCAGTTACGGCAGCCGGCTCGGTGAGCGCCGCGGTCGTAGCGCCGTGCCGCCAGAGCGCGGCGTCATTCAGCCACAGCCACGGCAGCCAATCCGACCAACGTGTCCCGCCCCGAAAGGGGGGTGGCCCCGAATCATCTGCCCTTGCCAACTCCCGAAACCGCGCGAGAGCGGCCGCCATCGCCTGTAGTGACCAGCGGTCGTCTCGCCAGTGGTCGGGCGGCAGCTTCAACTCGGCCCGTTGCCAGGACGCACTGTCGAGCAGCAACGCGACTCCGCGCCAGCGCCAGGGTAAGCCGTACAGCACTCCTTCGAGGCTCAATGCCCCGAACAGACGATGGACGAATTCGTCGCGGGTCGGTGCGTTCCTACCACGCAACAGATCGGCCGTCGCCGTTAGGCCACCCGCCGCCGCCAGCTGCGTCACGTGGGAGTCCGGCACCGCCAGCAGGTCGGCCGCCTCGCCGGCGGCGAGTCTCGGAGCAACATCATCGAGCCGGATCACCTCCGGTGCCAGCTGCATGGCCGGCTCCTGCTCGACCAGCCGCGCTGCCAGCTTGGGCCAGAGCTGCCGGTCGGTGGGCTGCGTCGCCACGGCGTTGAGCGGTACCGGGGTTGACGGGCCGCTCGGCGCCGCTCGCTCCGAGCGGACGAAGCTCCCCCACAGCGCCGCCCCCACCGCTCCACCGCCGGCAACGACGGCCACGATCCCCGCTCCGAGCAGCACCCGCCGCCGGCGACGACGCTGCTGCGGCGCGAAAGCCGGCCGGTTACTCATGCGCCGTCGGTTCCCTGTGCTGGAGATGCACCCAGCTGCGCGATGACTGCGGCCCATCGCGCCCGATGGTCGTCTCCCGGCGCCGTATCGGGCGGGTACAGCGGTTCCAGGCCCAACGACAGGTAGGCGCGGATAGCCGAGAGCCGCCAATCATTGGTCCGCAAGCGCGCCGACCGAAAGCCGTGTTGCCGCATGTAGCGCAGCACGGCGAGCGTCACCACCCGTCCGAGGCCGTGGCCGCGGTGCTCCGGCAGCACACAGACCATGTGGACCAGCCCCTCGTCCCGCTCATCCGGGTGCTCGGTCCAGGCACAGGCCGAGCCAATCGCCGGCCCGGCCGTGTCGCCTACCGTGGCGAAGAACAGACCGTCGGCGCGGAACTGCGGCTCCCCGGTCAGGTACTCGACACACCGCGCTGCCGTCCAATCGCTACCGATTCCGGTATTCATGATCGCCGCCCACGCCGCCTCGTCGCCGCGACGATAGGAGCGCAGCGCGTACCCGGACGGCACGACGAGCCGGGGCAGTCCGTCGAGATTGGGCCGGCGCATCATCAGTTGCCGGCGCTCAGGCGGTTGGGACACTCGCTCCTCCTCGGCCGTCATTCATCCCCCCTCCACCGCGCCAAAATGGTAGCAAGCGGCGCGCGGCTGACAGATTGGGAGTGCTGCGCTAGATTTAGGCGGACGACGACACGGTGAAGGGATAGCCGCATGGCTCGCACCGACTACGCCACGATCCTAGCCGCCCTGCCGCGCGAGCGCACCCAGTTGTTGCCGGCGCTGCGGGCTATCCACGCTGCCGAATCCTATCTCTCGGCCGACGGGCTACGCGCCGTCGCCCGGCACCTCTTTATGCCGGAAAGCACCGTCTACGGCATTGCGACTAGCTACAACGAGCTGCGCTTGGAGCAACCAAACGGCCGAGTCGTCGGTGTCTGCACCTGCCTCAGTTGTCGCCAGCACGGGGCACACGAGCTGCTGACCGCCGCCCGCAGCCTCGCCGACGAGCTTGGCGGCTGCACCGTGGTCGAGCACGAGTGTCTGTTCATCTGCGACGCCGGTCCCGTGGCCGAGGTGGACGGCCGCTGCATCACCGGTGCCACGCCGGAGCGGCTGCGCGCCGCCCTGGCGTCACCGGAGCCACCGCCCCACCCCATCCGGCCGCTCCGCACCCCACGGCCGCCGGAAGTGCGCCGCGTGCTGCGCCGGTGCGGGACGGTTGACCCCCACTCCCTAGAGTCCGCCCGCGCCGCCGGCGGCTACCAGGCCCTCGCGCGGGCGCAGGCGTTGGGACCGCCGGCCGTCATCCGGCTGCTTGACACGTCGCGCCTGCGTGGTCGCGGGGGTGCCTATTTCCCGCTGGACATCAAGCTGCAAACCGCCCGTCGCTACGCCGGCCCGCGCTACTACGTGGTGAACGCCGAAGAGGGCGAGCCGGGTGTCTCCAAAGAACGGTACCTCATGGAATACGATCCGCACCTACTCATAGAGGGGATGCAGATTGCAGCCCTCGCCCTCGAAGCCGCGCGCATCTACCTCTACATCAACGGGCAAGCCGATCTCGCGGCCGAACGAATGGAGCTTGCATTGGCGCAGGCCCAAGCAAGCGGCCTCCTGCCGATCCCGGTCGAGGTGCGGCGCGGCGCCGGTGGCTACGTGTGTGGCGAGGAGTCGGTCATCCTCAACAGCATCGAGGGCCACCGGGCCGAGCCACGGCTGAAGCCACCGCTGCCCGTCGAGCAAGGGCTATGGGGCCAGCCGACCGTCATCAGCAACGTCGAGACCCTGTGCAACGTGCCGCTGATCGTCCAGCACGGCCGCCTGTGGTATCGCTCCGTCGGCACCAAGGACTTCCCCGGCACCAAAGTCATCAGCCTCGGCGGGGCCGTGCGCCGGCCGGGCACCTACGAGGTGCCGTTCGGTATGACCATCCGCACCATCGTCGAAGACCTCGGCGGCGGTGCCCACGAGGGCCGGCAGCTCCGGGCCGTGCTGTGTGGCGGCCCCTCGGGCGGCTTGATTCCGGCCGACCGGCTGGATATTCCCATCGCCGGTGGTCCGCTCGCCGACACCCACGCCATGCTCGGCGCCGGCGGCATGGTGGTCATTGACGACCGCCTGCCCATCATCGAGGCCGTCGAGCACCTGTCGGCCTACAACGCCCGCGAATCGTGCGGGAAGTGTACCCCTTGCCGCGAAGGCATGGCCCACATGACCCGCCTCATCGGCGCGGTGCGCCGTGGCACCGCGGACCCGCTCGCACTCGCCCAGTTGGATGCGTTACCCGAAGTCATCACCGGAGCCTCGCTATGTGGCCTCGGCCAAGCCGCCCCCATGCCCTACCTCAGCCTCCGCCGCAGCTTCCCGGACGAGCTACCCCGCCGCTAGACCGAAACAGCCGCGATAAACACCCTGCGCTTATCAGCCCACCCGCACCCGGGAGAGCGAGGCGGCCCCGGGCAGATCGTCCATCAGCGCCGGTTCGATCCCCACAATCCCCTCGCGCACCAGGATCAGCCGCTCGCCATGCATGAGGAAGATCGCCGGCGCTTCCTCCGTGAGTAGATGCTGCGCAGTGTGGTACAGGCGCAGCCGCTCCTCTTCCGTCGGCGCCGCTTCCGCTGCGCGCCAGAGCCGGTCGAACACCCGGTTCGACCAGCCGGTGCGGTTGGCCAGCTTCCCCTCGCCAAATGTCAACCAGAACCACGCCTCCGGGTCGGGGTACGTGCTGGTCCAGCCGCTCAACGCCAACTCAAAGTCTTTCGTCTCCAGCGCGTGCGCGTACCCGATCGGGTTGAGCGGGTCGAGCCTGATCCAGATACCGAGCGCGTAGGCCAGCTGGTCACGAATGGCGAACGCCAGCCGCGTCGGCTGCGGCAGCGCCGGGTAGCGGAGCGTAAACCGCGGCAGATTATTGCCGCCAAAGCCGTCACCCCACGGCACGTTCCAATCCGCTGCCGCCAGCATCAGCAGGGCGGTGGTCGCATTGGCCTCGCGTCCCACTCCCGCGCCGGGATTGTGCCCCGGCACGCCCGGCGGGAGCAGGCCGTAGGCCGGCTGTCCCACCCCGCCGCGCGCGTTCCGAATGATCGCCCGGCGGTCCAACGCATACGACAGCGCCCGCCGCACCTCGACCGTATCGAACGGCTCCCTGGTGACGTTCAGACTGAGCCACGTCGTCTGCGGCAGCGGCTGGCGCAGCACACGTGCGCCCGCCGGGGGAGCGGCCAGGACCTCGGCCACCCGCTCCGGCGGCACCACGACGATGTCCCGACGGCCGGCGCGGAAGCGAGTCAGCGCGTCCTCGCCGTTCGCCGGCAGTGCGCTATACGGCAGGTGAATCTCTAGCGCGACCGCTGGCGGCCCACCCCAATAGTACGGGTTCGGTTCGAGGCGCAAGACCTCGCCCGGATGCCAGGCAGTGAGCCGGAAGGGGCCGTTCCCGACGTGCAGCGGGTTCTCGGCTGTCCCCGCCGCCCGCTCGCCGCGCGGCGCCGGCGCATCGCTGCGGTAGGGCACGGCGCCCGGCAGCGCGGCGATCATCGGCAGGTGGGGCGCCGGATTTTCCGTCGTCACCTGCAACGTGCGGTGGTCGAGCGCCTGCACACCCACGGCCGCCGGATTGACGATGAGGTTGACGCGAAAGAAGCGGGCATTTTCTATGACTTGGAAGGGCCGGCTCAACCCGTCGGGAATCTCCCGCGTCATCATGCGGAGCCAGCCGTCGCGGACCTGCGCCGCCGTGACCGGCTCCCCATCGCTCCACCGCGCGTTGGCCCGCAGCGTGAACGTCCAGACCGTATTGTCGGCATTGCTCTCCACGCGCTCGGCTAGAGCTAGTTGCGGCCGCAACTCCGTATCGAACCGCAGCAGCGGCTCGTAGAGCTGGCGCACGACGGCGGTTTCGTCCGGCCCCACCGCGCGCTGCGGATCGAGCGTGTGCGGCTCCGCCGCCAACTCCAGGCGCAGCACCGGCAACGCCGCCAACGCCACCGGCGCGGGCAGCAGCAGGCTCACCAGCGCCGCGATGACGCCGAGGTGCAGCCACCAACGCACCGCCGGCCGCCGGCGCGCGGCCCGGCGCATACGCTTCTTATGTGCGAGCGGCATCCCAGTACCAACCATCACTGCTAGTATAGGGCCATGTTGCTGTGGTGGTGCTTGGAATCACGGATACGTTTCCTGAAAAGGATAGGCTTTCGTGACATAGCCCTCCCTCCCCCACTGGGAGAGGGGTTAAGGGTGAGGGAGAAAATCCCCTCGCCGCGCGGACTCCCCTTCCCTGAAGGGAAGGGGCCGGGGGGTAGGTACCCCCTCCGGTTGCTTATCGGGCTGTTGGCGACCGTGTTGGCGAGTGTCCTTCCGGCGCCGGCCGCCCTGCACGCCGAGAGTGGTGCCCCGGCCGGTACCGAATCGGCCTCAGTCTGGCCGCAGGTCGTAAAAGTACCGGACCGAGCGGCCCTGTGGCTCATCGCACCGGATGGACAACGGCGCTGGCTCGCCGACCGGCAGAGCCTCCGGGCGCAGGGGCTTACTACCGACGATGTCGTGCTCGTCAGCCCATCCTGGCTGCGGCAGTGGCCGGTCGGGCCGGCGCTGCTCACCGGGTCACTCTGGCAGGACCGGCAGTCTGGCCGCGTCTACCTCGTCGCCGATGGGCAGCGGCGCTGGATTCCGGACCTCTTGACCTTTAGCCGGTTAGGCTTGGCGTGGTCCCAGGTGCGCCCGGCTACGGGCGCCGAGCTACAAGGTGTGCCGGCCGGCCCCGCCCTACCCTGGATTGTCACCGGCTGGGCCTCGCCGTCCGAAACCGCCGGACCGTTGCCGTACCTCGGCGCGGCGCCGCACCGCTTCGCGCCGGAGCCGGAGCCGGAGCAGCGCACCGTTGACCCCCGCTTCCTCCCGGCGCTGGAGTTGATGCGCTCCTTTGCACCGACCACCCAGTGGCCCGAATTCCTGGAGCGCGCCGGCGTGTCGCTGATCGTCGAGGAGGACGATCGGACCCTCCTGCCCCAATACAGCGAACTGAATAACGTTATTGCCTTTGGCGCCGGATTCGTCGAGGGCGAGTCGGACGACAGTCTGGCCGCGGCCCTGATTAAGCAGACCGTCCACGCGATCTCTTTCCACCGCTACTGGCACGAAATCAGCGGTCGCTCCTGCATCAGAGAGCAGGCGATTGCCTTCGGCTGGGAGGCGATCTTCTGGGCGAGCCGGTATGGGCTGGCGGGCCAGCCCGGCGAGACGACGGCGCTGGCCGACCTGCACAACCTGACGCTGGAGTGGGCGCTCGACGACCGGCTCGATGGCGCCTTGCTGGCCCACTTTGGTTATCAGGTCAACTGCTACTTCCCCGGCGCCTTCCAGTCCATTGACGAAGAAGGCTCCGACTACGGCACGCTGTACTAGCGAGACTTGATCGCCCAGCCGCAAGAAACGGATAGCCCCCGGAGACGTACCCTGCGCCCCGGCCAGCGTCCCAGGCGCTACGCCCCCACCCCGCTAACCCACCTCCCGCGCATTCAGCTCGACCGCGGCTCCGTTGATGCCCGATCCCTCCGCAGAAGCCAGGAAGACCAGCGCGTTGGCGAACTCCTGCGGCGTGGCCGCCGCGGCAAAGTCGGCTGCACTGAGATATTGCCGCGCTGCCTCCGTACCGATCCCCCCGGCCACCAGGCAGTTGGCCACGATCCCCTGGTGCTTGTAGTCGCGGGCAATCCCCTTGGTCAGCGTCACGACGGCCGCTTTTGTCGCGCCGAACAGCGCACGTCCCGGCGCCGGATCCACCGCGCTCCCGCCGGCAATGGTCACGATATGCCCGCCCCCAGCCGCCAGCATCGCCGGCAGCACCGCTCGCGCCAGGTTATAGGTCGTGTACAGCCCGCCAATGACAAGCGCCTCGAAATCGGCCAGGCTGGTCTCGGCAAAGGGCCGTTGCAGAAAGGCCGCTTGCACCAGCGTCGTCATTGCATCCACCCGGCCCCACCGCTCCAGCGTCGCCGCGACGGCCCGCTCGGCATCAGCCGGCTCGGCCAAGTCCGCGATCACCGCCTGGACCGCCTCCCCACCCGGGATCGCCGCCAGTGCCGCGTGCAGGCGGCCCGGATCGCGCCCGGTCACTGTCACCCCATAGCCGGCCGTCAGAAAGGCACCGATCACTGCCGGCGCCGTGCGCGCGGTGCCACCACCGATCAGCACAATACGTCGTGGAGCCATCCTCCCCCCTTTGCTACAGCTATCCCCGTCCATCATACGACACTCCCCCTCTCTATCGCTCGACGATGGAGAGGGGGGCAGCTCACAAGGGCAGTTTTTTGTAGGGGCGTGATTCATCGCGCCCAAGCGCTGGTCATTGCAGCAAAAGCCGCAGTCCAGGGCCATTCATAGACCCCGGTCCGAACGCTACACCCCCTCTCCACATGGTGGAGAGGTGACGGGCCAAAGCCACACCACACCTGGCACTATCAGTGTGGCTTTGGCCCGTCAGGGGGTCGGGGGGTGAGGCGTCGGGCTGCCGCGCCGCCTACCGTGCAAGGGGCACGGCGCAGGCCGCCTGGCCGGTGATGACTTCCGCGCCCACCGCCCCCAAGTCGGTCGGCCAGTAGGCACGGGCGCTGCGGCCGTGCCTGGACAGCAGGAAGTTGCGCTCCACCCACAAGGTCTCCTCCAAGCGCAGTGTCACCTTGAGCCGCCGGCCCAGCACCTCCCCATCCACGGGCCAGTACGCGGTGCGGTCCGCCGATTGGTACCAGCCGATGAGTTCCTGCTGATCCTGCCAGAGGTGCAGCGTCCAAGCCCCTGGCCCCGCCGTGTTGCCCAACCGCGCGCCCCCGGTCGGCCAGTACACGCCCCACTGGCCGGTCACGTCCCAGGCCACGCAGGAGGCGTTGGCCGGTCCGGGCGACGGCGGCGCCGGTGCAGCCGGTGCTTGCGGGCAGACGGCCTCGCCCCGCGCCCAGAACTCCCCGCCGTCGGTACCCGGTTCCGTCCAGCGCCCGCCGAGCCGGGTGCCGTCGCTGGCCACAGCCAGTACCATATGGCGCGGCGCGTCCGCCTTGAGGAAGGTCAGCCGCGCAATACCGGCAGCGATGCTGCCTTCGACGACTACCTCGCGGCCTTCCAGCGGCGTCCAGCGCCCGACCAGCAAACTCCCCCGCTGGACGAGGTGCAGCGTCGTATTGACGAGGCTCCTGTTCCTGCCGGCTTCCGTCGTCGCGGCCGACCAGCGTCCCGTCAACTGCCAGTTATCGCACCGGCTCGGCGGCCCGGCCTCCTGCGCCGCCACCGGCCCCGCCTGTAAGTGCGCCAGCACAACCAACAGCGCAATAGCAAGCCAGGCCGCCGGCCTTACCCCCGTCGCTACACGACTCCCCCTCTCCACATGTGTGGAGAGGGGGCCGGGGGGTGAGGTAATCCAACGTCGGCCGTTCATAGCCCGCGACCTCCGGCTACTGCGAGAGCAGGATAATCACTCCCCCGGCGAGGGGGAGCATCGCGATCACGGTCAGCGCCATCCCGATCCGCCGGACGGCACGCGCCAAGACTCGCCGCTGCCGGCGAGCGGTAGTCTGGCTTTCGATCAGCGCCTCCATCCGGTCGTGGCTCGTGCCACCGCGCGCCACCGGCGTCAGTTCCGGGCGGTTGCCGACCGTCGCCAAGCGCGCCGCCACCGCCTCGGCAAGCAACAGTGCCACCAGCCCCAACGCAAACGCGACCACGCCTATCACGATCAGCCAGATTGCCATTGACCATCCTGCTTCCGTAGGAGTGTATCGCCAACGCTGACTCCCCTTCCCTGGCAGGGAAGGGGCCGGGGGTTAGGTCCAACCCACACTACACCTGCGGCCCGATGCGGTACAGCGCGAACTCCGTGTGCCCGATGATCTCGGCGCGGGTCGGCTCACCGCTGGCGACGCGCAGCATCAGCTCGAACAGCTCCCGCCCCAGCGTTTCTTTATCCGTCGCGCCGGCGATCATCCCCGCGGCCGAGAAGTCCATGTTGTCGTCCATCCGCGCCGCCGTCTGCGGGTTTGCCGTCACCTTGATAACCGGCCCCAGCGCGTTGCCCACCGGCGAGCCGCGGCCCGTCGTGAAAATGCACACCTGGGCGCCCCCGGCAAGCTCGCCGGAAACCGAAATGGGGTCGTGTCCCGGCGTATCCATCACCACCAGTCCCCGGCGCGTGGGCCGGTCGGCATAGCCGATGACCTCTTCGACGGTCGTCGTCCCGCCCTTGTAGATACAGCCGAGCGATTTCTCCTCGATAGTAGTCAAGCCGCCGGCGACGTTCCCCGGCGTGGGATTGCCGCCCGCCACCGTCGCGCCGACGTGCTGCGCCTCTTTCTCCACGTTGGCCACGATCTCGACTAGCTGCCGAGACACCTGCTCGTTGCGGGCGCGCCGCGCCAAGATATGCTCGGCCCCCATCAACTCCGGCGTCTCCGCCAGGATGGACGTGCCGCCCTGCTCGATCAGCAAGTCCGAGACCACGCCGACCGTCGGATTCGAGGCCATCCCCGAAGTAGAATCCGACCCGCCGCATTGGGTCGCCAGGATTAGCTCGCCGACCGGCACCGCACTCCGCTCGTCGCCCGCCACGTGACGCAGCAGGTCCTTGGCGATGGCGCAGCCGCGACGGATCGCCTTGATCGAGCCGCCCTCGTCTTGAATCGCAAGGGCCTCGTAGCGCTTGCCGGGCGAGCGCTCCGCCGCCAGCGTGCGAACCCGCTCGGCCTCGCCTTGCTCGCCATCCAGCCCGACCAGCAGCGCCGCGCCGATGTTGGGATTGGCCGCGGCGCCGGCCAGCGTGTACTCGGTCAGCCGGGTATCCTCGCCAAGCTGCGCTGCACCGTGTGGATGAGTAATCGCAATCACCCCCGGCACGAGCCGGGCAATCCGCTCGGCAACCGTACTGGCATACCCATTCGCCGGAATGACCAGCACGTGATTGCGGATACCCACCTGCCCGTCGGGCCGCCGATACCCCAAAAACGTCCGCACCTACCTACACTCCCTCGCCATCACTCCCCCTCAGCCGCAGCCGTGCTCTGACCTGTCATTCCCGCGAAAGCGGGAATCCACTCCCCCTCATCTATCGCTCCGCGATGGAGAGGGGGCCGGGGGGTGAGGACCGGCAATCCACTCTACACCTGCGGCCCAATACGGTACAGCGCGAACTCCTCGTGCCCGATGATCTCCGCAGCGGTCAGCTCGCCCCGCGCCACCTCGACCGTCAGCGCAGTCAACTCCGCTGCGAGCGCGTCCGGCGTATCCGTTCCCTCGACGATGCCGGCCAGCGACAGGTCTATATTGTCGCCCATCCGCGCCGCCGTGCGTGGATTGGCGGTCACGTTGATGACCGGCGCCAGCGCGTTACCCACCGGCGAGCCGCGGCCCGTCGTGGCAATACACACCTGCGCTCCCCCGGTGACCATCCCGGTCAGCGCCACCGTATCGTGGCTGGGCGTATCCATCACGACCAGTCCGGCGCGGGTGGGCCGGTCAGAGAAGCCCACTACCTCCTGCACCTCCGTCGTCCCGCCCTTGCGAATACAGCCCAGCGCCGCCTCGGCGCGCCCGCCGGAGTCGTCGTCGGTAGCCGTCGGCGTGGCTGCGCCGGCGACGCTTTCGCCGACGTACTGCGCCTCGGCCTCCAGGCGCGCCACAATCTCATAGAGCCGCTGCGCCGTTGCCTTGTCGTGGGCACGGCGGGCCAATGACCGCTCGGCGCCGAAGAACTCCGCCGTCTCACCCAAGAGCACGGTCGCGCCCTGCGCCACGAGCCAATCCGCGACGATCCCCACGGTCGGGTTGGCCGCCGTGCCCGAGGTGGCGTCATAGCCCCCACACTCGGTCCCCACGACCAACTCGCTCACCGGCGTCGGCGCCGGTTGCTGCGTCGCGACCTCGGCGACGAGCGCCCGGGCCGTCTCCACCCCGCGCTGGATGGCCTTGATCGAGCCACCGGCCTCCTGGATCGAGAAGCGTTCCAACCGCTTACCGGGGGTCCGCTCCTGCGCGAGGTCCAGCACGTCCGTGGATTGGCACGTTTCGCACCCCAGCCCCACGATCAACGCAGCCGCAACGTTCGGGTTGGCCGCCGCCCCGGCCAGGCTCCACATCGTCATCTGCACGTCGTCGCCGATCTGGGCACAGCCATGGGGATGCGGCAGCGCCACCGTCCCCGGCACCAACTGCGCGATCCGCTGCACGACCGTATTCGCACAGACCACCGCCGGAATGATCGCCACGTGATTCCGCACCCCCACCGTCCCGTCGGGGCGCCGATACCCGAGAAATGTCTCCACCACTCCCTCTCTTCCGCTCAGTGAGGGTAGCGTCTGCTTCCCCCGCCGTCAATCCCCGCCCTCCCGGTTGCCCTATACACCACTGCTACAATCAGCAGTCGCTACTGGGAGACCGTCATTCCCGCGCCAGCGGGAATCCACCCCCTCTCCCCCTGGGAGAGGGCCGGGGTGAGGGCAGCCTTCCCATCTCTATCACTCCCCTTCCCTCCAGGGAAGGGGCCGGGGGTTAGGTCCAAACCACTTCCCGCCCAAAACCCCACCCTTGTCAGGAGGGCCATAGGGGAGCCGCCCTACACTGACGCCACAAAGCAGCCCGCGTCCTTGGGCACGCGGAACACCCCTTCCCGCGCGATAATTGCCTCAATCCGTGCCCCCATGAGCGGCAGCAGCTTCCCCCGGTGGCTACCGTCTGCGTCCCGTTCCGCGATTGCATCCACCTGTCCCGAGGCGTAATAGGCGAGAGCCGCCTCCGCAGTCGGGAAGACGAAAGCGTTGCGGACGACGTGCCGCTCGGCAGCCGCAAACACCCGCTGCACCAGCGGCAGATCATCGAGCGTGAACCGGCCGGCCGCATTGCCGGTCGGCGTATAACCCAACTCACCGGCTATCTCGTCGTGCAAGTCGCGGATGCGCCGACCGTGATCCGCTGCGTTGGTCGCCATGACGATGCGACCACCCGGCTTGAGCACACGCCGCAACTCGCGTAGCGCCCGCTCCTGATTGGGCACGTGGTACAGCATGTGATTCGCCATCACGCGATCACAGCTCCCGGCCGCGAAAGGCAGCATCTCGGCATCGGCCTGGCAGGCGCCGACCGGCAGCCGGTACTGCGCCGCCTGCGCCAGCACCTCCTGCACCATCCCCGGCGACCGGTCGCAGCCGATAATCCGTGTGCCATGCTGCCCCAAGGCCCGGTGGAACGCGCCGGAGCCGCAGCCCACGTCCAGCACCGTCAGCCCCGGTGCCGGGTCGAGCCACCGGAGCACCCACGCGCGAAAGTCCAGCGCCCGCTCGCTATAGCGCTCGTGACTCGCAATCCGGATGTTCAGCTTCTCCGCCGTACCGTACTGATACCGCAGATATGCCGGATCAACCGATCGCCCACTCATCACACCCTCCACCCTTACCGCTTTCGCAGGAATCCCCGTCCCCCCGCCGCAGCGGGGGGACCATAGGGGGGCCAGCCCCAGCAGCGAACTCACCCCCTTCTCACCTCAGCCCGTGCTCCCGAATAGCCTCCGCCACAAGCTCAAACCAGGTGAGGAGAGAATCCATTTCTGTGTCCGTCAGCCTCCGCTCGATTGGACATCTGAGACTCTGACGACCGGCAGGTTCAAAAATCCCGATGCTTAGTGCTAGTTCCTCAAGCTGCTGAATGCGCTCCTCGGGGATCGCAGCCTTTCCAACAGCATTTTCGGCACGCAGTGGTATGAAAACGCTCTGTCCACGTGCTGAGTGAGGCGGGTTCCCATAGCAGAAGGCAACGCGAGTTCTGCCGAGGCCAACATTTACGGAGAAACCCGGGTTACCCCAATTGATGGGCATGGCCTTTTCTCGGGCAAACGTAAAAATACGGATGAAGGCTGCTCTCCCGTTCTCGTCGCAGTCGTCAAGGAAACGTTGAATACTCATGCGATCACCTCCTTCTTGAGCGGCAGGGTTTGTCCTACCGGCTCCCGCTTCAATCCCTACCCCCTCCGGGTAGGCCTATTTCTATATAAGCCGCAGGATGGGGAAAAGCAAGCAACCTAGGTTGCAAGCTATAAGATGGCTTATAGTAATATGCATGATAGATGAATAGCGGCCACCCCTTCGGCCCGGCGCACCCGCCTACCTCCAACGGACTCCCCCTCTCCATCATGGTGGAGAGGGGGACGGGTGATGGGCCAAAGCCGCACCACACCTGGCCCTATCCGTGCGGCTTTGGCCCGTCAGTGGGTGAGGAAAGCCCCCCACCCTACCCCGCAATATCAAAATCCACACCCGCTGCCACGTCCTCCGCCCGTGCCACCATGTAGAGCAGCAGCGAGAGCCGGTTGATGTAGGTCAGCAGATGCGGGTTGGGCGCTCCCTCCGCGTGGGCGACCTCCACCACTCGCCGTTCCGCCCGGCGCACCACCGCGCGCGCATAGTCCACGCCGGCCGACGCCGCGCACGCGCCCGGCAGCACGAACTTGGCCGGAATGGTCACGGCGGCCTCCAATTCCTCCAAGGCCTGTTCGACCCACTCCACCCGCTCCGCGGTCACGCGCACCCGCTTGGGATGCTCCGGCGGCATCGCCAGCTCGGCCATGAGCTGATACAGGTCGCGCTGCGCTTGCCGCAGCACCTCCCCGGCTTGCGGCCGCTGTACGCCCTGGCGCGCCACGCCGAGCGCGCTGGTGGCCTCATCGAGCGCGCCCAACGCCTCGATCCTCACATCCGACTTGGCTACCCGGCGCCCGCCGAGCAGATCGGTCTGCCCCGTGTCACCCCCATGCTCTCGCCTAGCCATCACTCCTCCTCACACCACCCGCTTTCCCTGTAGGCCTTTGCAGAAACCGTCATTCCCGCTTGCGCGGGAATCTCCGTCCCCCCGCCGCAGCGGGGGGACCATAGGGGGGCTAGGACCGTCATCGCGGCGCAAGCCACAATCCACCCCCTCTCCAAATGTTGGAGAGGGGGCCGGGGGGTGAGTCCCAAATCCTCCCTTCCCCCCCGTTGTGCCCCGCCCCACCCCGTCAATATACCCCGACTGAACGGAGGTTGACGGATGCGAGACAAGTCTGGCGCACACGCTGCACCGGCTGGGAGCAGTCTCGGCATCTTGCCGGCCAACAGCGGTGGCGTAGCCACCCAGCAGAGGGCACCGGGCCATGAGCGACCCCGCACCACGTCTGCGGATGCGGCGCGGCATGGCCGCCTGAGTGCCGCTTCTACGGCACCGGGTTATGACGTACCCCGCTCCATTACGGTGCGGGCGCCGGGTCATGACTGTCAGAGTGCCGCCCCTAGGGCACCGGGTCCCGACGCACCCCTCGCCTCTACGGCCAGGACGCCGCGTCATGACCGTCTGAGTGCCGCCCATCCGGCGCCGGATCACAACCGCTCTGGCGCCACTCTCGCCGCCGTGTCGGTCCCCGACCACTCCCACGTCTCGCCCCCGCTGGCGCCGATGCACGACCGCTCCCGTCGTGTGCCCGTCGTCGCCGGGTCACCGTCAGCCTCCGTCACCCATCCCGCCACACTGGAGGAAACCGTGTGCGACCGGACGTTCACCAAACAAGATGTGCAGCGCCTGGTGCAAGCGGCCACCGCGCCCTTACTCGATGAAGAAGTCCGCCTGATCCAGGCCCTCATTCAGCGTGTAGTGGCCACCGGCTACGACCCCACGCCGCCCCACGGCCAGCGGCGCGCTGCTCCCACCGTCCGTCATCGGCAACGTGCCGCGTTGATCGAGAATATCACCGCGGCCTGCCGCGCGGTTGATGTCTTGCAGCGCACCCTCAAGACCCGACAGGCGCTGGCCTCCGACTCCGCGTCTGCCCTGTTTCAGTTGCTCGATGAAGCTGCAAAGTGCCTGGAGGCCGACGAATATGGCGCCCGAGGAGCACCACCCACGATCACGCCCCTGTAAACCCGTGCCGATCCGTCATACCTCCCCGTCCCCCCGCAGTGCGGGGGGGCCATAGGGGGGCCAGTACCCTACTCCCCCTCTCCAACATTTGGAGAGGGGGCCGGGTGATGGGCCAAAGCCGCACCACACCTGGCCCTATCCGTGCGGCTTTGGCCCATCAGTGGGTGAGGATGGTCGGCCCCAGCCAGCACCCGCCCCGACCAGCAAGAACGAGAAAGGAGCACTCCCAATGACCGCTGAATGGTTGATCGTACCCGTATCCGTCGCCCTGGGCCTGCTCGCCGCCTGGATCGAGCACAGCCGCCTCCGGCGCGCACCATGAGTCAGAGTTCGCCGCCGCCGGCCCCGGCCCCATGGGCACGCACCGTCGCTGCCCTCGGCATCCTCGCCGTCTGGCTGGGCCTCGTCGTCTACGACGCCCTGTCAGCCGCCTGGGAGATGCCCCTGCTGCTGTGGGGACTGGGCATCGCCGACGTCACCTACCTGCTCGGCGTCAGCATCCCCCGGCTACTCACCTCCGGCAACGGCCGCCCACCCACCACGTAGGGGACACAATTCACCCCCATCACAGGGGTAGGTGTCTTGTAGGGGCGTAATTCATCGCGCCCAGGCGCTGGTCATTGCGGCGCAAGCCGCAATCCAGGGCCATACGTCGGCCCCGGTCCGGGCGCTACTCCCCCTCTCCACCATGTGGAGAGGGGGCCGGGGGGTGAGGAAAGCCGCCCCACCTACCCCCACACCTCCGGGTTGACCAGATGCGCCGGCCGCCGCCCTTCCAGCGCGTCGAGCAGCCCTTGCGCCGCCAGCTCGGCCATCCGCGCGCGCGTGCCGTGCGTCGCGCTCCCGATGTGCGGAGCAAGCGCCACGTTGTCGAGCGTCAGCAGCGGATCGTCCGGCCGCAGCGGCTCTTCCTCGAACACGTCCAAGCCGGCGGCCGCCAACGGGCCGTCGCGTAAGGCCGCCGCGAGCGCCGGCTGGTCCACAATCGGGCCACGCGCCGTGTTGACCAGGATCGCCCCCGGCCGCATCGCGCCGAGTTCCGCAGCGCCGATCAGTCCCTGCGTCTCCGCCGTCAGCGCACAGTGAACGCTGACGAAGTCGGATTCGGCCAGCACCTCTGCCAGGCTCGCATAGCGCGCGCCATACCGCCCCTCCACGTCGAGCTTGCGCGAGCGGCTCGTGTAGATCACGTCCATCCCAAAGGCAACCGCGCGGCGCGTGACCGCTTGCCCAATGGCGCCCATGCCGACAATGCCCAACGTGGACCCGAACAGGTCGCGTCCCCAGAGCAGCCCCGGCTCATACTCGCCCCACTGCCCCGACCGGACGTAGCGATCCGCCTCCGATAGCCGCCGCGCCGCCGCCAGCATCAGCCCGAACGCCAGCTCTGCCGTCGTGTCCACCAGCACGCCGGGCGTGTTGGTCACGGCCACTCTATGCCTCGTCGCGGCGTCCACGTCTATGTAATCGAAACCGACCCCAAACCCCGTGACCGCCCGGAGCCGCGGCGCCGACTCCAGAATCTGCTCATCGAGCCGGTCGGTGGGTGGCATCGCAAACACACCCTCCACACCGTCGGCGATCCGCTGATGCGTCACTTCCGGCGGCGCCGGCAGCTTGCCCTCCCACGCCTCCACGTCGCAGCGCGCACGCAGCAGGGCCAGCCCACTCTCCGGATAGCCCCAACTACAGAAGACCCGCGGACGCGCCCCGCTGCTCGTGCTCTCAGCCATCGCTCGCTCCTTGCCCGGACGAACGGCCGTCCGCCCTTACCACCCCTCGGACTACCACTGAATCGTAGCACGGAGCCGGTAGAGTCCCAGCCGTAGGACGCCATCCCCCCGCCAGCGGGGGGACCGTAGGGGGGCAAATCCTCACCCCACCGCCACACTCGTCATTCCCGCGCAAGCAGGAATCCACACCCCCTCTCCAACATTTGGAGAGGGGGCCGGGGGGTGAGGCCCGCCGAAAACTCTACCCTTGCCACCAAGCTGGTGCCTTGCTACGCTCGGTGTCATACAGGTTGCCAACAATGCCACCGGTCTTCGAAGCCGACAAGGTCGAGTTCAGCTACGGGCCGCTCAACGTCCTCAATGGCCTCACACTTGCCGTGAACCAGTCGGAGATCTTCGGCATCCTCGGCGCCAACGGCGCCGGCAAAACGACCCTGATGCGGCTGCTCATCGGTCTCCAGCAGCCATCCTCCGGCTCGGTCCGCGTGTTCGGCGAACCGCCGTCGTCTCGCGTCACCGGCCGCATCGGCTACATGCCGCAGCTCAGTGCCCTGTATCAGGAGTTGTCCGCCCGCCAGAACGTAGATTTCTTCGCCCGGATGTATGGCCTCTCCCGGTCAGCCGAGCGGCGCGAAGCTGTAGATCAGGCTATCGAATGGGTCGCGCTGACCGAGCGCCAAAAGGACCCCCTCACCCGCTTGAGCGGCGGTATGCGCCAGCGCGTGAGCCTCGCCATCGCCCTCGTCCATAAGCCTGACCTCCTGGTCTTGGATGAACCCACCGTGGGCCTTGACCCGGAGCTAAGGGCCTCGTTCTGGGAGCATTTCCGCAACATGGCGGCCGCCGGCACAACCATCATCATCTCCAGCCACACAATGGACGACGCCACCCACTGCCACCGCCTCGCCTTCATTCAGGAAGGGCGCGTCGTCGCCCTGGGCAGTCCCGCTGACCTGCGGGCAGCCACCGGGAGCAGCGATGCCACCCTGGAGGACGCATTCCTCCACTTCATCCGGCAGGGCGGGCCATCGTGACCATAGACCGGACCCTCGCCATCGCCTCGCGGATCATTAACCAGATCGCGCGCGACCACCGTTCCCTCGCCCTGATCATAGTCGCGCCGGTCATCGTGATGTCACTGGTCGGATTCTCCTTCGCGGACCAGCAGCCGATCCTCGATCAAATCGCTCCCGGCTTGATCGGCGCCTTCGTCCTCTTCTTCGTCTTTATCCTGACCGGCGTGAGCTTCCTGCGAGAAAGATCGCAGGGCACTCTGGAGCGATTGCTGACTACCCCCGTTGGCCGCGCGGACATCTTGGCCGGCTACCTGCTCGGATTCTTGCCGTTCGCCGGAATCCAGGCCCTCGTCATCCTCCTCTACACGATCTTCGCCCTCCGGATCGAATACGAGGGCTACCTCTGGCAGATCTTTGTGCTCCTGGTTGTCGTCACCATCATGGCGGTGAACCTAGGCATCTTCATCTCCACCTTTGCCGGAAACGAGTTCCAGGTGGTGCAGTTCATCCCGGTCATACTGCTACCCCAGATCTTCCTTTCGGGCGCCGTCCTCCCGTTCGAACAGCTCCCCGGCTACTTCCAAGCCGTTGGCCGGTTTCTACCGCTCACCTACGTCGTGGACGGCCTGAAGGCCATCATGCTCCAAGGCGAGACTCTATGGGGTATCGGCCTAGAGATAGCCGTACTCGGCGGGTTCGCAATCGGGCTATTAGTCCTCGCCGCCATCACCCTGCGCCGCCCCTAACCTGCTCTGCGCGCACTCATGATCTAGCCCGACATGGCGGCCACGATGCCCGTCCCCCCGCACAGCGGGGGGACCATAGGGGGGCTTCACTATGACCAACAACCGCCCCACAATCTTCATCGTCGCGGATAGCGAAGGCCCCACCGGCGTCGCCGAGTATTGGGCCAGAAATCTCCCCTCCACCAGCCCACGCCTGCGGCCCTTCCGCGAGCTGATGACCGGCGATGTCAACGCCGCCGTCCAAGGCTGCTTCGACGCCGGCGCCTCCGCCGTGGTGGTCAAGGACGACGGCTTTCGTGACCGGAATATCCTCCCGGAGCTACTCGACCCGCGAGCGCAACTCATCCTCTCCGGCGGTTCGCTGCTCGACGGCCTCGATGAGCACTTCGCCGGCGTGATGCTTGTGGGCTTCCACGCGATGGAGGGCGCCACGGACGCCGTGCTGGCACACACCTGGTCCAGCGCCCGTCGCCGCCGCTACTGGTTCAACGGCCGGGAGGGCGGCGAGCTGGCCGCCTACGCCATCGCCGCCGGCCACGACCACGGCGTACCGATCATCATGGCTACCGGCTGTACCGGCCTCTGCCGCGAAGCGCACGCTTGGCTCGGCCCCGACCTCGTGACCGTCCCCGTCAAGCGGCTACGCTCCGACGGGACGGTGGACCTCTTCCCCGCCGCAGACACACACTCCCGCATCCGAGCCGGCGCCCGCACAGCCGTCGAACGCGCCCACCAGCACCGGCCGTACCGCACCCGCTTCCCGCTGGCCGTGCGCTTGCAGCTCACGGATCCCGAAACGACCACCGGCTACGTCGCCTGGCGACAGCAGCACAAACCCGACTGGCCCGCCCACCGCACCGGCCCCCGCACCCTCGGAGCCATCCTACAAACCACCACCCACCTCGTCCTCTAACCCCACACCTCACCCCCACTACACGTGGAGACGGTACATTCCCTCCCCCGGAGCAAGCTCCAGGGGAGGGCTAGGGAGGGGGCCAACGGGCACCGCACGGACTCCCCTTCCCTGGAGGGAAGGGGCCGGGGGTTAGGTCCACCGACCGCCTACCACTAGCCACTGGCCGCCCCGATACCCAAACTATAGGGCGACCGGCTGAGGCTGGGTGCCGGAAACAGCCGTGACAACAGCGCCTCCGCGTCCTCGAATGGCTCCGCCCCGTACTGCTGCGCGAATTCCGCGTGCAGCTGCCCTTCCAGCTCCGTCGGTCCGGGCAGCGGCAAGTCGAGCCGGCGACTGCCTTGCCGGGACGACTCGCGGATCGCTATCAGTAACTCCAAGTCGGTGCGCGCGGAAGCCCCGTAGACCGCCGGCCGGCCCTCGACAATCGAGCGATGCAGGCCCAGCCAGGTATCCGCGCGGGCCACGTCGTCCGCGTTGGGTAGCGCATACTGCCGGTAGGGGTTATGCCAGGTCAGCGGTGGCTCAGTCGCCAGTTCGGCGTGCGTAATCGTTTCGCTACCGTCCGCAGTGGGGCCAAGCACCGTCTCGATCGGCAGCCGGCGACCGCGCCGCCGACGGCTATCTTCCCACAACACCACCTCATTGCCGACTATCGCCCCCTGCGTGCCAGCGACTTCCCATTCGTTGCCGCGCGTAGTACCAATCGGCCATTGGTACACCCCTCGCTCACCACCGGCGAACTCGATCACGCCCAGTTCCCAGGTGCGCTGCGAGCGCGTCTGTCCGTCCACCTCGACAAACGGCTGCACCGCGACGGGCGCACTCGTGCCCCACACGCCCACCGGCCGACTGGTGATGAAGCGGCGCATCGCAGCCATGCCGTGATAGCTGCCGGAGGTGTACCAGAAGTGGACTTGCGTCACTTGGCCGAGTAGCCCTTGCTCGACTACCAGCCGCTTCAGCCGTTCGTGCGGCCACCGCCACACGTTCTCTGAGACTTCCAGCAAGACGTTGTGTCGTTCAGCAGATTCCAGCATGTGATCGGCCATCGCCAGCGTGGTTGCGATGGGCGTTTCCGTGATGATATGCGCGCCGCGCGCCGCGGCAACGGCCGTGACCAAGTGGTGCGCGTCGGGCGGCACCACCACGCCCACGACCTGCGGACGCACCGCGTCGAGCAGTGCCACCGGATGCGCGAATGTGGGCACGCCATAGGTCTCGGCAGCCCACTGCCGGCGCTCCTCCCGCGCATCGCACACGCCAACCAGGCGGAAATGCTGGCGCAGCGTGCTGACCGTCGCCAGGTGTGTCGCCCCGCGATTACCGGCCCCGATAATGGCAGCGGTGAGCACTGTCCCCTCCGTCACATCCCCTCCTCCCCGGCGGTAGTTCTGGCGAGCATCGTAGCAGAAACATCCGGCACGCCGCGTCAGTGTAAAATAACTACGATGAGCGATGTTAGGCTGGCGAGATGGCGAACAGTGATACTGGAGGGTTGACAGAGCAGCAATTCAGGGAACTACTGTCACCCGGCTATGAACCATACGGAGTAGAGTTCAAGGGGCCAGGTTACCGCAGTGATAGGCAGTTTCTGGTGCAGGTAGCACGCGCCGTCCTTGGCATGGCAAATCGGCGCGATGGCGGCTTGGTGATTATTGGTGTAGATGATGGCGGCAATGCGGTGGGGTTGGCCGCGGACCAACGAGCGACCTGGGATTATGATGACGTTGCAGCATCATTAGCCGAGTACGCAGATCCCTATGTGAGCTTTGCGTTGCAGCCGCTGGCATACGAGGGTCGCGATTTCGTGATCCTGCACGTTGCGGAGTTCGATGAAATACCAGTGTTGTGCCGGCGAGATTATACGGGCGTGCTGCGGAAGGGTGCATGCTACGTCAGGACGCGCCGTATGCCTGAGACGAGCGAGATACCGTCACAAACGGAGATGCGTGAGTTGCTGGAGCTTGCCGTTGACAAGGGTGTCCGCAAATTCATCGAGCGGGCACGCGCTACCGGTCTGCTTACCTCAGGGCCGGTACCACCTACGAATCAAGAGCGTTTTGACGAGCAATTGGAGGACTTGAGATGAGCGAGCTACTGAACAAGATACGCTTACGAGGTCATTGGCAGGTCGTCATCCGCCCCCATACGTTTGACGAGCAGCGGATTCCTGACCTTTCTGACCTCTACCCCATCCTGCAGCGATGCTCGGTCCAGTTGCGAGGCTGGGATTTTCCACATCTGGACTATCGCACGCAACCTCATAGAGACATCGACTGGATTGGCCAGGAGTTCCAGTGGGAGAAATACCACTATCTGGAAATGTGGCGCTTCTATCAAAGCGGCCAGTTTATCCACATTGCTGGCATGAGCAGCGACTGGTACGACCAAACATACCCAAAAGCCTTCCTGGAGATTTGCGATACCATTTTTCGATTCACCGAGATCTTCGAGTTTGCGGCACGGCTGGCGTTTACTGCCGCCAGCGACGACTTCATGCATGTCGGCATTACCCTAAGCGACATCAAGGACCGTGCCCTTCGGCTTGAGGAGCCTGACGGTATATGGCGCGATACACCCTATCAGGCGAAGATTACGGAGTACCCTTACTCGGTGAACGTGCCCAGGACCGAGTTGATCGCTAGGCCCAACGAGTTGGCACTAGAGGCCGTGGGTGAGTTGTTCAAACGTTTCAATTGGGACCCTGCACCGGGGGCACTACGTGGCTGGCAAGAGCAGATACGGGCAGTGAGACACAGCGCATAACGCCATCAGACGCGCGTGCTCACCGGCCGATGTCACGCCCGTCGCCCTAGTCCGGCCGCGGCGTCGGCAGCGCCGCCAGGCTGACCAACGGTACCCACTGCGTCGCGCCGTCCGCAGCGGCCACCCGAGCCGCCGGTCCCCGCCACTCACTCGGAAAGAGACGTGCCTCGGTCGTCTCGACAACCTGTACGACCGTACCCGCCCCCCTGCCACCGAGGATCACGGCATCGCGGCCCGGCGCCAGCACCGGCGGGCCAACTCGTGCGGCCAGCGCCTCGGCCGCCGGGCCGGTCAGCAGCAGCTCCGGCCCACCGCCCCGGTCGGCCCCGGCGATTCCGACCGTCGTACCCGCCAAGGGCCGCAGCGCCTCCAGCAGCCTATCGGGAGGCGTCGGCGCCAGGTGGCCGTAGAGCAGCAATGTCGGTATCGCGGGTGCTGGCGCCGCCTCCAGGGTGGTGCGGTGCAGGTCGGCGCCGGGCCGGAGATCCATACTCCCCGACGCGACGATGCCCGCAACGCGATGCCTGGCGGCTGCCGCTATGAGGTCGGCCGTCGCCGCGCCGCCCCGGAACACCACGGCCGCCTCCCAGTCGCTCCGGTCTTCGGCCCCAACGGGCGAGTCCGGTTTGTCCCAGAGCGCCAGCGGCCCCCAGGCCGACGCGCCATAGCTCCACGCGCCGGCGATGGCTAAGCCCGGCGCCGTGAGCACCACCGCCGGCTCCGGCGTCTCCTCCAGCGCCGGCACCGTTCCATACACCAACGCCGGCACCGACACGACACCGGCATCCGCGCGCGGGTGGATGACGATGGTGCCCGTGTCCCGCGAAACGAACGCCACGCGGCCGGCTTGCGGCGCCGTCACCGTCCGCTGTTGCAGCCCCAACAAGCCGGCGCGTTCGGCCAAGACTGTTCCCACCTCGACGGGCTGCCCCGCCTCAATGGTCAGGTACTCGGCCACCTGCGCCGGCCCGACGCCCAGCTCCGCGCTGAGGGAGACCGCCACCGGCACCGCTGCGACCGGGACCTGGGCGAGGGGGGTGGCCGGTTCCACCGGCTGTCCGACGGCCACCGCGATCTCCGCTTCCGGCGGCAAGGCCACGCGGCGCGTCAGCGGTCCGACTTCCCAGGCGGCACCCGGCGGCTGTCCATTCATAGGCATCGTGCCAGCGAGCGAACCGTGCTTGGCTCTACCGGCTTAGAGCCTATCCCAAAACTCAACGCACTACAACGCTGCCGTCACGTAGGCCGAAAATGGTAGGCTTGCCCGCCCCTATGGGTTTGGAAAAGAGCCATGCCGACCAATCCCGAGCTCCTCCGGCGTATCACCGCTCGGCCGGGCGTCTTTGGTGGCAAGCCCATCATTCGCGACCTGCGTATTGCCGTGGAGCACGCGGCTAGGGGATGGTGAAGGAGGGCCGTATCCCTCCCCGGCCCTCACCCTGGCTCCGTCTCAGGAGCGGTGACGAACGCCAGCGGGGGGTAGGCGCCGGTGGACTGGAACCAATCGAGGAGTCGTGCTTGGCGGCGGTCCGCGTCCGTGGGCAGCTCCAAGGGCCGGCCACGGGCGTCCACGATGACGCCCACCGCGCCGCCCTCGATCTCGAACCGCGGCATCGCCGCATTGCCCACACCAACCCCAATGTCGAAACCCTGCTCCGGCCGGAGCGTGAGCGCCGCCCGCTCGCCCGGCAGCAGCGGCACCACGGCGAGCGAACCGTAGGGTACCTCGGTCATAATCGGGGCGCGTTCGGCATAGGCCACCTCGACCGTGATTGCCGGTTGGCCGGCACGCCCACGGCCGACCGGCGCCACGACCAGCCCGGCGTTCAGGACGGCATCGCGCTCCAATAGCTGCGCGACCGGCGCCTCCGGCGTCGAGCCGAGTATCCCCAAGAGCGGCAAGCCCCCGGCACGGTCCACGGCGACGTAGGTCAGCCCCTCCGGCTGGAGCGCATCCAGCAGGATGAGCAACGCTTGCATCGTGCGCGGAGTCTGGCCCAGCACGCTACCCCCGGCGATGAGCAGGTCCATCGGACGGTCAACCGCTCCCGGCCCCTCGCCGACGTAACGTTGAGCACTGAGGGCCAGCATATGTGCTTGCTCCCGCAGAAAGGCGTGCTCGATCAGCAGCTCTTCCCGCGTCATCGCCGGACAGTTCGGCGCAGTGAGGCGTAGCATGGCCAGTTCCTCCAGCCGTGCGACCGGCACGTCGGTCGGCAGCCAGCGCAGCACCGCTTCCGCCCCGCTCTCCCGCAGGATGGTCGCCGGCCCCAACCGGCCGCCCAGGTCCACGCGCACGTGCTGCGTTGATTCGTCCGCTGCGGCCGCGTAGACGGCGCCGTGGCTGGTGCCGATGTCCAGTACGTAGGCGTCCAACTGGTAGCGACGCGCCAACAGCCGGCTGCCGGTCGCAGTCGTCGAGATGGACGCTACGAGGGGAGGAGCCGCAGCCACCTCCGAGTCGAGCCGCAGCCGCCGGATGCCGTCCCGGTGGAGCGTCGCCTCGACCCGCTGGCGCTGCAAGGTATTCACGGCCTCGGCCAACTGGTAGCCGTTCCTCGCCGGGGCGGTGCCGGGTGGCAAGATCGGCTCCAGCGCCTCGGTGACGGCAGCGAGCGCCGCCGGCACGTCACCGGCGACAATCGGGATCGGCCGCGACGGTCCCGGCGTACCGTGCGCCAACAACTCGGCCACGGCCTGAATCGGCAGCCAGTCCTGGTGACGGCCGGTGCAGAGCAGGACGACGATGTCCGCCGGTGCGGTGCGGAGGTAATCGGCCACGTCGGTCAGCGCTGCGGCCTGGCGACCGTGCATATACAGCGGTTCGAGCAGGTGTACACCGGTCTCGTTGAGCGTCGCCAGCGTATACTCGGCGAGTTGATCGGCCCGCGCTGCCACCAGCAGCGTGCGCGGCGCCGCCGGCCGATTGGTGAGGAAGTGGACTTCTGTGGCGGGCGCCTCGGGGTCCGTACTGAGCTGCCGGACTTGCTCGGTGGCGCTGGCCACGGCTGCCGCCACGACCGAGGGCACGGCCGGGTGGGGGGCCGGCACGCTGACCCGCGCCACCAGGCGCCGCTCGCCCTCGACCTGCTCCAAGACGAACGCCCGCACGGTGGACGTGTCCAGATCTACAACCAGCGCCGATGGCCCCTCTGTGGACACGCGAGGCAGTATAGCACCCGCCTATGCTCCGCCCCGCCCCGCAGGGACGGCGGCGCTGCCCCTATCCAGCCCCCGGTCATTCCCGCGCCGCGAGCGAGAATCCGGACTACTGGTTGGCGGATTGCAGCCCTCGCCGGAGTGACGCTGGGCGGAGCGGCGGCCCGGCACCTCCGGGATCACTCCCCTTGCAGCCGGCGGAGCCGCCGCAGCTCGGCTTCAGCAGCCAAGCGGGCCGTGCGCTCGGCAGCGGCGCAGGCTTCGGCAATCAAGCGGGCCGCACGCTCGGCAGCGTGCTGTGCGCCCAGCTCTGCCGGTGTCGGCAGATACGCTCCGGCCACCGGGTCGTAGAATCGCAGATCGCCCTCGTCCCAGCACAGGTTCAGCCCCAACACCGGGCTGTGCCCCCAGATCAGCCCGCCCGGCTCATCGTTGATCCCGATGGGTTCGTATCCCCCGCTCACCAGCCGGTCCCCGGCCAGTGCTGCCTCGTGATACCGCCCCCCGGTGTGGTCGAACCGCCAGTATTCCCCCACGCCATAGCCCGCGTACCCGGCCCGTTTGACAATATCGTCCCGCCGCCCGGTGCTCCGCGAGGCCACTTCCAGCACAAAGTCCGGTGGCTTACCCACTTCGCCAATCACATAGCCGTTGCGCGCCACAATGGCAGCGGGGTTGACGCCGAACGCGACCAGGCAGTCGGGCGCCAGCCGCTCCGCGCGATTGTCGGCCGCCTGGCGGAGGTAGCCCGCGCCGCAGACCTGCACGTCGGTGCGCTGGGCAAAGTGGGCTTGCAGGATGCTGTCGAAAGCCACGATCTGGATGTGTTGCTGCATATCGGGTGTCCGAGGCGGGTTGGGGAGCGGCTCCGGATGAGCGAGCTCGCCGCGTGGGGGAGCGCGGAGGACGGTTTTGGTTGCCATCGAGGGCCTCGTGCGGAATGGCCGGTGCGTGCGGGAGCAGCGTAGGGCTACCTGGTAGCGGCATTATAGCCGACCGGAGGCCGCGGCGTCGGCCGGCGTCATCGGCACGACTGTAATCCCCATCCGCCATTCCCGCGCAAGCGGGAATCCAACCCCCTCTCCCTCCTGGGAGAGGGCCGGGGTGAGGGCCGACTCCCCCTCCCTGTCGCTCGGCGCTGGAGCGGGGGGCAGATAGTGCGGCGCCGGTAGGCAGCGCTGCCGTCTTTCTGTCATACTTTAAGCAAGGGAGTCGTTATGCTGCCTCGCCCTCTTTGCTACCCCTGATGCTGTCAGAGGTACAGCCAGCGTCGTCTTCAGCAGTTCC
This sequence comes from Chloroflexota bacterium, assembly GCA_022826725.1. Classification (GTDB taxonomy): domain Bacteria; phylum Chloroflexota; class UBA11872; order UBA12225; family JAJDUF01; genus JAJDUF01. The sequence goes on along the minus strand of JAJDUF010000014.1, from coordinate 20,956 downwards.
CCGCCCACCGCTATCCCCCCTCGAAAGTCTGCAACCCGCTTGCGGAGCCTTGACCTATTGATGCCACGACCTCACCGCCGGCACCGCCATGTGCCGTGGAGCCGGTAGCATGAAAATCCTCTGGCGTGTCCTGATGTTTGCACGCCGGTACTTCCTCTGGACCGGCCTCGCCTATCTCTGTCTCTTGGGCGCCACAGCGACCAACCTCGCCGTACCCTGGATGCTCGAACAGATCGTGGACCGTGGCCTCGTCGGCGGCGACCACGAATACTTGCTGTTCGCCGCCCTAGTCATGATCGCCATTCACGTCGCCCGCGGCGGCTTTCAGTTCGGCGTGCAGTTCCTCAATCAGTACGTCTCCGAGCACGTGGCCTACGATCTACGGAACCTGCTCTTCGACCACCTCCAACGCCTCTCCTTCGCCTATCACGACCGCTCCAAGACTGGCGACCTGATCTCCCGCATGACCAGCGACATCAACCTTGTGCGGATGTTCACCGGGCAGGACTTCATTCGGATCGCCAATACCCTCTTCCTCTATATCGCCGTCGCCTCGGCCATGTTCAGCAAGCACGCCCAGTTGGCCTTGCTCGCCTTTGCCACCATCCCCTTCATGTTCGCCGCCGCCATCCTCTACGCCCGGCGTGTCCGGTCGCTCTACCGCCAGCTCCAGCGCCAGTTCGCCGCCTTGAGCGATGCCCTGCAGGAAAGCCTGATGGGCGTCCGCGTGGTCAAGGCCTTTGCCCGCGAGCCGCACGAGGTCGGGAAGTTCGACCGCCAGAACGAGCGCTACCTGACCCGCGAGCTGGCCGCGCTCCGGTTGTCAGCAGCGATACGACCGCTGATGCTCTTCATCTCGGCGTTGGGCGTCGCCGTCATCCTGTGGTACGGCGGGCAGGAGACCATCCGCGGCAACCTCACCATCGGCATGTTGATCTCCTTTCACGCCTACTTGCTCCAGCTCGCCATGCCCACCCGCATGATCGGCATGACCGTGGACCGCTTCTCCCGCGTGATCGCCAGCGGCGAGCGCCTGTTCGAGGTGCTCGACTATCCGTCGCCCGTGCGCGAACGACCCGACGCCACGGCGCCCGGCCCTCTGAGCGGCCAGGTCACGTTCGACCGCGTTTCCTTTGGCTACCTGTACAACCGCCCCGTCCTGGAAGACGTCTCGCTCGCTGCTACCCCCGGTCAGACGGTGGCCGTCATCGGTGCCACGGGCGCGGGGAAGTCCAGCCTGGTGTCGCTGATCCCCCGCTTCTACGACGTGACGGACGGCGCGGTCCGCGTTGACGGCCACGACGTGCGCGATCTCGTGCTCCCGGACTTGCGGCGCCAGGTCGGCATCGTGATGCAGGAATCGCTCCTGTACGCCGTTTCCATCGGCGAGAACATCGCCTTTGGCCGGCCGGAGGCGTCGCAGCGGGAGGTCGAGACGGCCGCGCGGGCGGCCCAAGCCCACGAGTTCATCGCCGACCTGCCCGATGGCTACGACACCATCGTCGGCGAGCGCGGGTCGACTCTCTCCGGCGGCCAGCGCCAGCGGGTGTCCATTGCTCGCGCCCTCCTGCTCAACCCGCCGCTGCTCATCCTCGACGACGCGACCGCCAGCGTGGATATGCAGACCGAATACCACATCCAGCAGGCACTCCGGACCGTCATGGAGGGCCGCACGACGTTCGTGATTGCCCAAAGGGTGAGCACGGTGCAGCATGCCGATCAGATCATCGTGCTCGACGAGGGCCGGATCATCCAGCACGGCCGCCACGACGAGTTGGTCGCGCAGCCCGGCACCTATCGGGACATTGCCCTGGCGCAGGCCGGGGAGCGCGCTGGCGAGCCGGCCGCCACGCTTGCCGCTGCCGGGGGGAGGGTTTGATCCGATGCTGAATATGGGTATCGGTCAGCGCCAACGGTTCGGGAGTGGTGGTGGTGACACCGGCGACGTGACCTACAGCCCGCGGATCCTGCGGCGCACTGCCCGCTATATCCGTCCGTATGGCTGGCGCATGGCCGTGTCGGTGGTGCTCATGCTCATCGTGGCCGCGGCGAATCTCGTCGAGCCACTCATCATCAAGCAAGTGCTCGACGTAGCCATCCCCCAGGGCAGTGTGGGCTTGCTGATCCTCTTCACCCTGAGCTACATCGCAGCGACCGCCGTTGCCTGGATTGGCACCTTTGTCCACACCTTCATCATGAGCTGGGTCGGCCAGCGCGTGCTGCTGTCTCTACGGCGCCAGCTCTTCCTCCACCTCCAGCGCCTGTCGCTCTCCTACTACGACCGCACCTCGGCCGGCGAGATCATGTCGCGCCTGACCGGCGACGCGCAGGCTATCAACGAGTTCCTCACCGGCGGCCTTGTCACCATCGTCAGCGACCTGTTCATCCTCGCGGGCATCATGGTCATCATGCTCACGATGGACGTGCAGTTGGCGCTGCTGACCTTCACGGTCATGCCGGTCATCGCCGTCACCACCCACTTCTACCGCTCCCGCTCTCGCTTGCACTACCGCGCCGTGCGCCGCAAGAACGGCATCGTCACCGCCAACCTGGCCGAGAATATCAACGCCGTGCGCGTCGTCCAGGCGTTTGTCCGCGAGGACCGCAACGCCGCCCATTTCGAGGGCCTGAACCGCGACTTTCTCCGTACCCAGTTGAAGGCGGTCGCTTTTGCGGCCGGCTATCAGCCGATCATGGGCTTGTTGAGCGCCATTGCGCTGGTCATCATCATCTGGTTTGGCGGCTCGCGCGTCCTTGCCGGTGAGCTTTCCGTGGGCGCGTTCTCGGCGTTCATCGCCTACATCGTGCGCTTCTTCCAGCCCATCAACGAGCTGAGTGCCAACTACAACGCCCTCCAGGCCGCCCTCGCCGGCGGCGAGCGGATCTACGAGATTCTGGATACGCCGGCCGACGTGACCGATACCCCCGACGCCCGCGAGTTGCCGCCGATCAAGGGTCACGTCAAGTTCGACAACGTGGAATTCGAGTACGAACGGGATCGTCCGGTGCTGCACGGCATCACCATCGCAGCGCAGCCCGGCGAGATGATCGCCCTCGTCGGCCACACCGGCGCCGGCAAAAGCTCGATGATTAATATCCTGCAGCGCTTCTACGACATCCGCTCCGGCTCGATCACGATTGACGGCCACAATATCCGCCAGGTCACCCGCTCATCGCTGCGCCGTCAGGTGGGCCTGGTGTTACAGGAGCCGTTCCTCTTCAGCGGCTCGATCCGCGACAATATCCGCTACGGCCGGCTCGACGCCACACAGGAGGAGATCGAGGCCGCGGCCCGCGCCGTGAACGTGCATGACTTCATCGAGAGCCTCGACTTCGGCTACGATACGGTCGTCCACGAGCGCGGCGCGACCCTCTCGCACGGCCAGCGTCAGCTGGTGTCCTTCGCGCGGGCCTTGTTGGCCGACCCGCGCATCCTGATCCTCGACGAGGCCACCGCCAGCGTTGATACTGCCACCGAGCAACTCATCCAGGAAGCGCTCGATGTGTTGTTGCGCGGCCGAACCTCGTTCGTCATCGCCCACCGCCTCTCGACCATCCAGGCGGCCGATCAGATCATCGTGCTGCGCGACGGTGAGATCATCGAGCGCGGCACCCACACCGAGCTGCTGGCGGCCGGGGGCCACTACCAAGAGCTACACGCCATGCAGTTCAAGTACGCCCCCGCCCCCGCATAGCCGCGAGTTGCCCGTGCTGGGAGCGTGAGATGCCATGAGCGCACCGGTAGAGCAACCGCAGTTGCGTGCTGGCTACATGCTGCACCTCGCTGCAGCCGAGTGGCGCTACGACAGCGAGAGTGATGAGTTGAATATCGTGCTGCCCAACAGCGCCGGTCGTGAGGGCGACTACGTGCTCGTTGATGACGCCTTCTACCTGCGCTGTGACTTCGAGACAAGAGAGCCGCTGACGGTCATTATTCCCGTGTTCACAGCCTGGCTGGAGCAGCAAGGGTTAACACAGAGTGCAGCCAAGATCAAGGCGGTACTCAAGGATGCCAGCCGGCGCCAGACGATAGATGGCATCGTCGCTGAGATAGCGCAGACCGTTGTGCCGGAACCGCTCCGGCGAGCCGCTCGTGCCATGCTTGCTACCGCCTAGGGTCGCTGCGGCTGCTTGACGTGGCCTGCCGTGTTCGGGCAGCATCCTCGCCATGATTCCCCGGCCGGACCAAGTAGCGCCGGAGCCAGCGCGCACGGCGCCGCCGTCGGCCGCCGCCACGCCCACGAGCACCGCGCCGGTCCGCCCGCGCTGGTGGCTGCACCGTGGCGCCGGCCGGTCGCTGGAAGCCTTTCGCTACGCCGGCTACCGGCTGTTCTGGGCCAGCCGCATGTCCTCATCGGCCGGCTACTGGATGTCCTCCATCACCCACAGTTGGCTCCTGTACGAGCTGACCGGCTCCATCCTCCTGCTGGGTGCGTTAGGGGCGGTGCGCGGGGTACCCCGGCTCTTGTTCAGCCTCGTCGGCGGGCTGCTGGCGGACCGCGCCGACCGGCGGCGCGTGCTCCTAGCCGCGGAAACCGCCAACACGCTTACGCACGTCGTCATGGCCATTCTGGTGGCGCTCGACGCGCTGGCCGTGTGGCATCTCTTTGTCTCGGTAGCGGTCCTGGGCACGTCTAGCTCCATCCGCTTGCCGGCGCGACAGGCCTTGCTCTCCAACCTCGTGCCCCTCTCCAGCCTCCTCAACGCGGTCACACTCAGCTCCGCTGCCATGACCTCGGCCCGCTTTATCGGTCCGGCGATAGCCGGGGTGCTGCTGGCGTGGCGCGGGCCGCTGGTGACGTACATCGCGCAGGCCCTCTCCCACGCCCTCGCCGCCCTGCTAACCATCTGGCTGCCACTCGGTAGGTCGGCCGTGAGCAAAACACAACCGCGACAGTCGGCGGGCAGCAGCCTCCGCGAGGGTTTTGCCTACGTGTGGCGCGATCCGGCCATCCGGGCGCTGTTGCTCCTAGGGCTGGTGCCGGTGACCTTGGCCCAGCCGTATCGGGAGCTGTTACCGGTCTTCGCGCGGGACGTACTCACAGGCGGCCCGGCGCTCCTCGGCACGCTGACCGCCGCTACCGCCGTCGGCTCGATCATCGCCGTACTCGGTCTGATCGTCCTCGGAGACTTCCGCGCCAAGGGCGCCGTACTCGTCGGCTCCATCGTCGGCTACGGCCTGCTCCTGACGGCTTTCGGCTTTGCCCGGTGGGTGCCGCTGTCGGCGCTCCTACTGATCGGCGTGGGAACCGCCGCCGCCATCCAGTCCACCATGACCCAAACCCTCGTCATCACGTCCACGCCCGACGAGCTACGGGGGCGCGTGGTGAGCATTCGCTTGCTGGACCAGGGGCTGGCGCCGGTCGGGATGCTGCTCATTGGCGCCCTCGCCAGCTACGCCGGGGCACCCCTGACCATCGCCGTGAGTGGCGCCATCTGCGCGCTTCTTGCGCTGGTGTTCCTGACGCGCGTCCCCGCCCTCCGCCGCCTCTCCTGAGCCATCGTCCACAACCTGCCTATATGCCGGGGCGCAGGGCCATCATTAGGGACTCAGGGCGATATCGTTGAAGTTGGAGTGCCGCCCGCGCTATGCTCAACGACAGTTCACCCACTCTTCGGCTTCCCGTCAAATGAGATACTGCCTTCCCACAGCCGGCTGTCGCCAGGCCCATACTGGCCCGTCTCAATGTGGCGGATGGCATACGTCGGCAGCCGGCGCGCCGCGAGGCACTGCTCGCCGCTCCGCCAGCCATGCTCTTCGAAACGAAAATCTAGGTTATCCGCCCCATACTGCCGGCGACGATCGGAGAGATCGTTCACGTCAGCCGGCACTACATGTACGAAGAACGTCGCTTCTGCATCCTCCTGGCTACACGGCTCCTTTACGTACAGCAGAGCATTATCCCTGACATACACATCGTATTTAGATTCTACTATAAGGGTGTCACCCTCGAACATTTCGCTGACCAGCTTGCTCGCAACATCCTCTCTTGCCGACACAATTACCTCTGGTGATATCCACACAATCCGGTAAGGAAATCCACCAATATTCTCAGTTGCGTCATTTGTAGAGAGAATATATTGAGGAGTGTAGTCATCGAATCGTAACCCACTTGAAATATTTCCGATACTGACATGCCCTACCCTAGGGTTTTCCTCCAAATGCTCGTCAATCAGGATCCTAAGCGAGTATTCATGCTGGAATGTATGGATACCTATCTCCTCCGGTGCATGCTCTTTGAGATAAAACAGGGCACCGCTATAGGGACGCAGTAGATGGGGAAAATAATGAAAGTAACTCTCCATTCTGTTCATAGAGAAGATTGAATGACCACTGTCCAAGTAGACTGGCCGTGTTTCATTAAAGAATATCCAAGGGATGCTCATTATCAGGAATATCTTCGAAAAATTACCCTGCATCGTTGATCCCAGCCTTGATACAAAGACGGCAGCGATGGGAGCCCCGAGCATGAATAGAGGTGTATGAGTGCGACTCGCCCAGATTTGATGCTTCACCATGCTACAATAGAAAATTGTCCCCAGAACGATGGCAAGTGTCAAGTAGACAGTCGGTCTGTTGAATTGGAAACGCCTTCTGAATAGCACTACACCAAGCAAAGAGATCACCAAGACCCAGTAGTGCAGGAAATTTCCTGCAGAGTCCTCGTGTTTCGAGAAAGGAATTCTCAGACCATGACCCTCAAAGCTCGCTTCTGGAATAGCTGCCAAATCTCCTAGAATTCTGTGGGTGATACCATGAGTTATGATATTTATTTTATCACTGGGAATTCCCCAGTGCAATGCAGAATTACGGATCAAATTCGACCATAAAATAGTGATGCTTAATCTGTCATTACTGAAATCAAAATTACCCGTATACAATGGATTTTCGAATAGGTTCCAATTGCGTGTCCAATGGCTGCTGTTCAACAATAGCGCGATCGCCAAAATCACCATCGCTGCGAACACCACCTTTAACCGAGGACGCTTCCCTTGCTTGTGGATGATCCCGTAGAGCAACAATATCGCTGCTAGAGGAGGAAAGAACACGTAGGCTGTGCCCTTGGTCAGCAGCGCAAAGCCGAGGGTAAGTCCGCAAAATGATATGCGTGACACTGATGGCTTCCGGAGGTATTGCAAGGCAAACAGAGCAAAGGCCAGTAACCAGAATGAGACAACCAGATCGTTTTGCGTGCTGGACCCCTGAAGCAGGCCCATGGGCAGCGTCGTTGCGATGACCAACGCCAGTACTTGCACTGGAAAGGCCTGTTTCAACTCTCCGGCGATGAGACTGGCCGCCAGGCCACAGCCGACCAGGGTGAGCCATTGCACCGTATTCGCAAACCGGTCACTACCGGCTAGTACCTGGAAGTGGAGGATGTGCCACTCCGCCAGCGGAGGATAGGATATCTGCGGGAGATACGGCGTTGGGAAGAATTTGATACTACCTTGCTGTATCCACGACGCAATTCGGGCCATGTGATACACTATAGAGTCCCAATTATTGGGTGGATAAACTAATGCTATCACCAAAATAATTGACCATATTAGAGCCACTGCCCATAGCATCTTTGACGCTCGAAATCTTGTCCACGAGCCATTGAGTGTGTGGATGATCGCTTGCCTGTTGCCATAGAAATAAAGATAAAGGCCCGAAACAATCGTCAATCCCGTCCAGAACGCAAGTAGCGTTTCAAATCTCAGTATGTTCCAAATTGAAAAGAACTCCGTGGCCAAGACAAGACAGAGTGTGTACACGGTGGCGGCATACACGAAACTCTGCCGCAGCCCGTATCTCCCGGTTCCGGCAAAAGCAAAAACCAGTGTGCTGAAAAATAACGCTAGGATAATGATTGCCATGAATCCTGCCTATTCCGAGGTTCACCTTCCGGGTGATACGGGAGTTTCATTGCACAGGTAGAATCGTAGTCGCCGTGGGTCACAGGGCAGCACGCCAACAGGCGGATGGAGTTGGCCGCTCCACAATTCCCACCAGCATAGCCCACCTCGTGGCCAGCCGCCACGCCAACGGGGTAGCATTGCCCCCAAGAAATCCGGCCCCCCGGCATACCCATGACAGATCCCTCCGCCTCCACCCATGCCGCAGTGGTCCCCCATGGCCCGGGCCGGCTGGCCGGGGCCGCGCTCGCCTCGGTGCGTGCGGCGGACCTCGTCATCGCTGCCGACGGGGGCGCGCGCCGGCTACTGGGCCTGGGAATCGCGCCACACTATCTGGTGGGCGATCTCGATTCGTTGCCCCACGAGACCGTGGCGCGCCTTGAGTCCGCCGGTTGTCAGGTCCAGCGTCACCCGGCCGACAAGGATGCCACCGACACTGAACTAGCCATTGAGTTGGCCCTGGACCGAGGCGCGACGGACATTGATCTGGTTGGCGCGACGGGTGGAGCACGTCTCGATCATAGCCTGGCCAACGTCTTGCTACTCGCCGCCGACTGGCCCGCTGGCGTGCGCCTGCGCTTGGTCGAAGCGACGGCGACGGCGCTGGTGGTGCGTGCCGGTCAGTCCGCTGACATGCCCGGCACCGCCGGCGATATCGTGGCGCTCCTACCGCTGGCCGGCCCGGCTCGCGGGATCACCACGCGCGGCCTCAAGTATGCGCTCGCCGATGAAGACCTGGCCTTTGGCCGGGCACGCGGCGTCAGCAACGTGATGACGGCCCCGGTTGCCCGCATCTCGGTTGCCGCCGGCCTGCTGCTCGTCATCAACCAGCACCCCGACTGACCTTCCGGCATTGCCGCGCCCGGCCCCGCCCCCCCCCCGCTGGCATACTTCCGCACGCCGATACAAGCCTACAAAGGAGGCTTCCCATGGCCGGGAAAGTCATCGTCGGTGGAACCGCAGCCGGCGGCTACACCCAGCGCATCAACACGGGCAGCCATACCCTGACGGCCGATGAACCGCTGGACGTTGGTGGGCGCGACCAAGGGCCAACGCCATATGAGTTGCTCTTGAGCGCGCTGGGGTCATGCACCGCGATCACGCTGCGCCTCTACGCCGCCCACAAGCAGTGGCCGCTGGAGGATGTCGTTGTCGAGCTTGACCACGACCGCATCCACGCCGAAGACTGCGCCGACTGCGAAACCGCCACCGGGATGCTCGACCGCATCCGCACCAGAGTAACCGTCACCGGGCCGCTCGACGAGGAGCAGGTCGCCCGCTTGCGCGAGATCGCCGTCCGCTGCCCGGTGCATCGGACCCTGGCGGGCGAGATCACCTTCGATGATTCGCTCGTCCGCTCCGACTCCTCGCCCGCGTAGCGGCCCAGCCGTGCGGGTGTTACTGCACGCCGGCGAGCGGCGGGCATGCCGTGTCGAACATCGCGGCGGCACGCTGTGGTGTAAGACACGGCTTCTGCAGCCAGTAGAGGTGCCGGGGGAGCGCCGCATTGTAGGCGGCCAGCAGGCGATCCAGCGCCGCGGCCTCGCGCAGGTAGCTGATACGTGCCGCGGCGCTGTCCGCGCGGAGTCGCTTGGTGGCGAGCACACGCTCCGAGTAGGGCAGCGTCAGCAGCCGTCGGTGCCGGTCGTGCAGCTGTCTTCCGACCTCTGCCAGCCTGGCGCGGAGGGCATCGCTGCGGCGCTGGACCTGCTGCTGTAGCGCAATCCACGGCGGGCTGATGTTGGCGTTCCGCAGGATGCGATGCGCCAAGGCCCACTCGCCTTCGAGCGGATTGTCATAGAGCTGCAACGGCTTGCCCAATCCGGGCAACTTGTCGAAGTGACCGGCGGCCTGCGCCTCCTTGATCTTCCGCTCGGCGAGGCCCGCCCAGTCGTCGAGATCAACGACCACTTCGCGCGTGTCGCCTTCTTTACGTACCGACATCGTGGCGCTATCCCAAGCTCCCAGCCATCAGCCTTCAGTCCGTGGCCAGTTCCCACGGTGATGACAGCCGCACCCCCTCTCCTCATGATGTGGAGAGGGGGCCGGGGGGTGAGGCACGACGGCCCCCCTAGGCACACCCTTTGCCGGCGGCGGCCCACACCAGGCCGCGCGTCACCATCGTCAGCACGGATGGCATGCGGACGATAGCCGCCTGATGGCCGAGCGAGCTGTAGAAGACCCGTCCTTTGCCGTACCGTTTCGTCCACGTCACCGGCATCACGGTGTCGCCGAACAGCGTCGTCGCCAGTACGGTATTCCCCGGATCAACGTGCATCAGGTACTGCTCGCTCGTGACCTCGAAATCGCTGAGGCCCGCGGTAATCGGGCTGGGTGTTGGACCAATCTGCACCGTGTACGTCACACCGTCGCCGCCCGGGTGCGCCACCCATTGCCCCCCGACCATGAACTGATACTCGGTCGCGGTGCGGAAGGCATCACCCATCCCGCCATGCACCCCGCCGATACCGACGCCCTCCTCCCGCACGGCCTGCAAGAGCGGCTGGAGTTGGTGCTGCTCGATAGTACCCATCGTCCAGACGGGAATGATAAGGTCCAAGCCGGCGAGTCGCTCCGCCTCAGCGAGCGCATCCAGTGTATCGGAGATGGTCACCTCAAACTGCTCGTGGCGGAGAGCGTCGGCGAGAATCAGGGCTACTTGCGCCGGCTCATGGCCTTGCCAGCCGCCTTGCACGATCAGGGCTGATTTCATGGCTCTTCCTTTCCGCAACGCAGCGCCGTCCGCCCAACGCAGGCTGGGTCAGTGCCTCGGTGTCGCGTAGGGGCTTTCTAAACAATACAACACACCTTCGTGAAGCACTTGTAGCGGATCGGGTCGACCACTGGCGCCGAGTGATCCATCCGGCCGCCAGTATCCATGCACCAACGCAACGAACCGATTGCCTTCCCTGATCTCCCGCACCTGAGCGCGGGTGCCGGGCGGCTCATCTGAGAACGGGCAGGGGCTATCACGAATAGGCTCGTCTAGGTGGTAGACTCCTTGCTTAACCCTCTCCCAGATACCGGCTTGGTTGAAAAGGTGGCGTATACTATCCTTAGGTATCCACCGTTGAGGTAGCGTATCTGATCTGGAGTTAGACATGGACACGTCTCAGGCTCTCGCCGACGCCACGCAGCAGTATCTCGACGGAGACATCTCGTTGCAAGAGTTGCTCCGCATCGAAGCGGCACAGGTCCACCGGCTGCCTCAGTTGCCACGCGGCTCGCTGGCCGTCCGCTTGATTGGCGCTCTTACGCAAGGCATGGCCTTCATCTACGACAATGTTGGCACCGAAGATGACTTGCGGCAGTCGCTTCAAGCAGAGCTACGCACACCGGACCCCTCCCCTAGTCCCGCGACCAGCGGCCGGCGTACCATCGCCGTTTCTCCGTGACATCCGACTAGCGACAGTGCTTATCCCCCCGCCGGTGGGCCGCCCAGCCCCGGTTTGGTCATCGCCTCCGGGTCCAGCGCCCGGTCCAGATCATCCTCGGATAGCTCCGTCCGCTCACGCGCCACTTCTCGGATCGTCCGTCCGCTCGCGTAGGCCTCCTTGGCGATAGCCGCGGCCGCGTCGTAGCCGATGTAGGGCTGGAGGCCGGTGCAGATGGCCAACCCTTGCTCCACGAGCGCCGGTCCCCGGTCGGTGGCGGTCAGATCGCGGATGCACTGCCGGCTGAAGTTGGCCGTAGCAGCCGCCAGCAGGTCAATGGATTGCAGCAGGTTGTGCGCGATCAGCGGCATCATCGTGTTCAGCTCGAAGAACCCCCACTGCCCCCCGACCGTGACCGCCACGTGGTTGCCCATCACCTGCCCGCAGACTTGAATCAGTGCTTCGGGAATGACCGGGTTGACCTTCCCCGGCATGATCGAGCTGCCCGGCTGCACCTCGGGCAGCAAAAGCTCGAAGATGCCCGCGCGCGGCCCGGAGCCGAGCCAGCGAATATCGTTCGCGATCTTGAGCAAGCTCACCGCAATCGTGTTCAGCACCCCGCTCGCCTCCACGGCAGCGTCCATGGTGCTCTGTGCCTGAAAGTGGTTGTCGCTTTCGTGAAGCGTGATGCCGGTCAGCGCGGCGATCCGCTCACAGACGCGCGACACGAACTCGGGGTGCATGCCGATCCCGGTGCCGACGGCCGTGCCGCCCAAGGCAACCTCGGCCAGTTCGGCTTGCGCGTGCTGCAAGCGTCGCTCCGCGCGCTCCACCTGCCCGGCGTATCCCAAGAACTCCTGACCGAGCCGGATAGGCGTGGCGTCTTGCAGGTGCGTGCGGCCGGTCTTGATGATGCCCCAGTACGCCTCCGACTTCTCCATCAGGGCGACCCGTAGCTCGGCGAGGGCCGGTACCAGACCCTCTTGGATGCCGAGCAGCGCGGCGAGGTGGATGGCCGTCGGAATCACGTCGTTCGAGGACTGCCCCATGTTGACGTGATCGTTCGGGTGTACCGTGCGCGAGCCGATCTCCTCACCCAATAACTCGGCAGCGCGGTTGGCAATCACCTCGTTCGCGTTCATGTTGGTCGAGGTGCCGGAGCCGGTCTGGTAGATGTCCACCACGAAATCGCGGTCGAACTTCCCATCAGCCACCTCTTGCGCTGCCGCGGCGATAGGCTCGCTCAGGCTCCGGCCCAGCACGCCCAGATCGCAATTGACCTCCGCAGCCGCCCGTTTGATAAGGCCGATGGCGCGAATAAAGCGCCGCGGAAAGCGCAGGTCGCTGATCGGAAAGTTCAGCACGGCACGCTGGGTCGAGGCGCCATAGTAGGCGTCCGCCGGCACCTCCAACGGCCCCATCGTGTCGCGTTCGGTGCGGGTTGCTCCGGCCGAGGGCTGCGCTGTGCTCACTGGTGCTGCTCCTTGTTGTGCTTGCTGTCTCCTTGAGTCTACGCCATCACGCGCCAAGTCCCAAGCACCTCTCTATCCTTCCCGCGCAAACGGGAATCCACGTCCCCCTGCACAGCGGGGGGACCATAGGGGGGTGTCACTCCCGCGCCCCCGTCCCTCGTCATCCTCGCGCCAGCGAGAATCCACCGTCGTCCGCGTCAACGGGGGGCAATTCCTCCAGCGAGCGCAGGCCGAAGGTTTCGAGGAACTCCAGCGTCGTCGCGTAGATATACGGCCGGCCGGGTGTCTCCCGCCGCCCGGTGACCTCGATCAGCGACCGGGAGAGCAGCTGCGCCAAGGGCCGGTCGCAGCTCACGCCCCGGACCGCTTCCAACTCGGCGCGTGTGACCGGCTGACGGTAGGCGATGAGCGCCAGCGTTTCCAGCTCGGCCTTCCGCAGCGGCGACCGCTTTTCCGTGCCCAAGAAGCGCTGGACCAGGCCGCTCGCCGCCGGATGCGTGACCAACTGTACCCGGTCACCGAAACGCTGAACCATCAAGCCGCGCCCGTTGTCGTGCGCCGCCAGTTCCTCGATAGCGGCGCGGACCGCTGCGGCCGGCGTCGCCAGGACGCGACCCAGTTCGTTGACCGCGAGCGGCCGCCCGGCGACGAACAGCAGGCACTCGATCAAAGCCGTCAAGCCGAGCGTCGGCGCTTGCGTATCGTCCTGGTCGGTAGTCACGTCGTTTCGAGCCACCTGTCGGGGTGCCCCTCCGGCGCCCGGTGTGCTAACGCTGCGGCCGCGCGATCCAGATGTCGCCGAAGAGCCTCTCTTGCTGCACGGCGATCTCGCCAGTGTGCCAGAGGTTGAGCACGGCGAGGAAGGTCACGACCAGCTCGGCCGCGCCGGCCGATGGGACGGTCAGGTCATCGAAGGCGATGCGGTCGCTCGTGCGGAGCCGCCGGTGAATATCCTCGATGCGGCGGTCCAAGGAAGGCAGCCGCGGCAGTTGTGGCTCAACCGTGGGAAGGTCGGCGGAGCGTGCCGCCAGCACGCCTTGCAAGGCCAGGGCCAGTTGCGCCGGTTCGGCCTGGGGTCCGGGCGGAGGGGGCGGTAACGGCAGCGCCGGTGGTGTGCCGCGCGAGAAGGCGTGCGCGCCGCTGGCCTGTCGCGCCGCCAGCACGCCGGCAGCCCGCTGGGCCGCGGCATAGAGCCGCAGCCGCGCGACCAGCTCGTCCTCCGATTCCACCTCGTCCCCCTCGGCGTGAGTTGGCGGCTCGCGCGGCACAATCGCCCGCGACTTCAGGACGAGTAAATGGGCAGCCACCGCGAGGAAGCCGGCGATAGCCTCCACGTCCAGCTCGCGCAACGCCTGTACGTGTGCCAGATACTGGTCGGTCACTTGGACGAGGGCCAACTCCGTAATTTCGAGGTCCCCTTCGCGGAGCAACCCCAGCAGCAGCTCCAGCGGCCCATCGAACGTCGGCAGGTGGACGTCGAACGGCGGTAAGCGCACGAACGGGAAGCCCGGCAGGACCGACGCGGCGGTCGTGGGTTCCCGCGGTGCGGGCGCTTGCTTGCCGGGCGCTTCAGCAGCCATGACCTATCGTCCCGTCTCCGTCCCTATTCCTGCGCGTCGGCGGCTTGCAGTGCCCGCACCAGAACATCCTCGCTGCGCTGCGCTGCTGCCGGACTGTGGTGCTGGGCGATTGCCGTCACTACCCGCGCATTGCACCCGGCGGCGTGGCCCAGGGCTGCCCCCAGCCGCGCGTGCTCCCGCAGCGCGTAGAAAGGGTAGCGGACATCGTGTGGACTCACCGGCGCCAGTCGGCGGAGCAGCCCCGGCGCGAAGTCTTGCAGCAGCACATAGGCGACGCGGTGCCAGAGCCGCGTGCCCGCCTTCCCGGCATCGTGCAGCATTGCCGCGACTGCCACGTCGGGATCGTCCGCTATGTCGGGATGCTCACGGAGGATCGCTCGGTATACGGCGACGGCATGGACTTGGTCCCGGGACAGCAACGCCGCGAACAGCGTGTACTGCGACTGGCTCAAGTGCGCCCGGACCAAGGCGCGATCGGCAGCGGGTAGCTCCGCGCCGAGACTGCGCCACCACTGACGGCTACGATAGCAAAACTGCACGCAAGCCCTGTTCCCACAACTCGATGATCTGCTGGATAATTTCCACCAGCGGCGACATCACGGTCCAGAAGAGATTAATCGGCAGTATCCAGTTCAGCGCGAATATGGCTAGGAGAATGCCGGGGCCATACTGCCGCAATCGCTCCAGTTGCTCCGCAAGCTCTCCGGGCAACACGCCCAGCAACGCGCCGAACCCGTCGAGCGGCGGGATGGGCAGGAAGTTGAAGGCCGTCAGCACGACGCTAATGAGAATGAGAATTCCCGCCGCCTCGCGCCAGGTGCCGCGAACGTCTGCACCAAGCACCGCCGCGATCACCAGCATGCTCACGACGAGGAGTGCAGTCGCCAGGTTGGCCAGTGGGCCGGCCGCCGAGACCAGCGCTGCCCCTTGTCGGCCGTGGCGCAGGCGGCGTTCATCCACCAGGACCGGCTTTCCCCAGCCAAAGCCCACCACGACGAGGAAGATCGTGCCGAGCACGTCGAGGTGTCGCAGCGGGTTGAGTGTCATCCGCCCCATGAGGCGGGCAGTGGGGTCGCCGAGCCAGTTGGCGGTGGCGGCGTGTGACGCCTCGTGGACCGAGATGGCCACGACAAAGGCCGCCATAATGATGAGCGTCTCGACCGGATCGCGGAAGTTGAGCAGCACGAGGGGAACACTCGCTCACGGTGCAGAGTCGTCTGGCGCGTTCACCAGCACCACCGACGGAGAGCCGCAGCCCCGCCACCGGCGCATCCGCCTACTGCCAGTGTACCGCCTCGCTAGGGCCAAGCGCCATCGGCCCGTCCACTCTCACCATTGTCCGGCCCCACTATCCCGCCCGCGCCGTCGAGTCGCGCTCGACCAGGATGCCCGGCAGCAGATCGGTGAGCGACGCTGCGGCCGTCCCGTCTACGGCGGCCAAGAGATACTCTACGCCGCGCCGGCCCATCTCCTCCTTGGCAAAGGTCACGGTGGTGATCGGCGGATCCACGTAGGCGGCGGCCTCCGGCGCATTCAGTTGGACGAACGAGGTCCCCACCAAGGAAATGTCACCGGGAATCCGCACCCCGGCCGCTCGGAATACCGACAGCGTACCCATCAACTGCGAGAGGTTCTGCATGTAGAGCGCCGGCACAAGACGCTCCCGTTCCAGGAGCGTCTGCGCGATCTCGCGGCCCCCGGCAACGGACTTGTCTGCGAAGAGCATGTTGTCTCCGGCGACCTGCTGACCGGCCGCCAAGGTGGCCTCCAGGAAGCCCCGTGCCCGGAACGCATGGTAGGCGCTGAGCGCACCCCGCGATCCCGGCAGCCCGACCGCAAGCTCGGTGTGCCCCAGCGAGAGCAAGTGCTGGGCGGCGGTAGCTCCGATGTCATGGTTGTCGGGAGCGACGTAGCTGCATCCCTCGACGATCCGCTCGCACACCACCGAGGGTCGCGAGGCGCCGCGCAAGTAGTCTTGGTCAGCCACCTCCGGGCCGAAGGTCAGCAGCGCGTCAACGTCCGTCGCCGCGTCAGCAACCGCCGCCAAGCCGCCGGCCGGAAAGGTATGCAGCGAGAGCCGGTGCGCGGTGCCGGCCAGCGCCGCTTGGGCATGGAACAGCGCCACGACGTAGGCCCCAGGATCGAAGTCATCGCGGCGGAACACCCCAATGTGCGTCATCGGTCTGCTTGTCCTTCCTCGCCGGCTGCCGACCAGCGATACGAATAGAGGCTAGAGTTGCGGAGGTGGAACTGTAAGTGTACCTCCCCGCCGACCTGCGCCGGCACCACATCTCCCCCACGCCAGCTTACGGCCACGGCCACGCCGTCGTCCGCCGACAGCCGGCAATCCTCGGCGCTAAACCCCTCGACTACGCCGCCCTCTGGGGTGAGCACCGCTACGCGGGTATCTCCAGTCTCGGCGTCCACGTTGATCGTCAGCCGTCGCGGCACCGTCGCATCCAGCGCGGCGGTGAGCAGGTAGCCCGGATCCATCCGCCCTTCAATCGAGACAAATCCGTCGCGGCGGATCGAGGCCACGCCCATCGCGCGCCGGTGCTTGCCTTTCGACCCATGGTGAGTACCGGCGCCACCGTACCAGAGGCGCAGCCGGTCGCCTACCGGCTCCGGGTCATTATTGGTGACGTAGACCCAATGAGAATCCCAAGCGCCTTCCCCACCGCCCGCCAGCACCGGATCGCGGTGTCCCACCCGCTGCCACTGCACGCCGTCGCGGCTCCAACAGAGCTGCGTGTCCAGGCGCTCGACGGCCCGGTGGTAGACCTCGAGGAAGCCGATGAACCCCGCGCCGTAGCGGACGGGGAGCATACCGTAGAACTCGGTGTTGGGGCGGTCGTGCTCGTCGGTCCGCAGCAGCCAGGCTTCCGCCTTCCAGGTGCGGAAGTCGGTGCTCGTCCAGAGCGCGAGGTCACGCTGCCGCATGACGCCTTGGGCGCTGGGCCGGCGGGTCGTGAGCAGCCAACGTCGGTCAACCGGGTCGTAGGCCGTGGCGTTGCGGTCGCCGGCCCACACGACGGGCCGCTCGCTCACCGTCCAGTGGATACCGTCGGACGAGGTCGCGCGATGAATCCCGCTGGTCCGGCCGCGCTGCTCCATCTCCGGCGGATCGTAGGTCTGAGCGGTGCGTCCAGTGCTCTGGTAGAGGGTGGCGACAAAGCGCTCTTCGGCACCGGGGACATCGAGGTAGGGCATGAGCAGCCGCGCCCCGGTCTCGTGCGGCACGTTGATGACGTTGGTCGGGGTACCGTCGGACAGGCGCACGAAGCCGTGGTCCGGCTTCTCCCACTCGATCCCGTCGCGCGAGATCGCTAGGCAGTTGGCCCGGCTCGCCGGCCATGGCCGGCCGTTGATCGCGGCCAGATACCAGCACTTGTAGCGGTCGTCCTCGGGATCATGGAGCACCTTGCTGGCCTGGATGTGATGCCATTCCCACGGCTGATCGGCTGGCAGGACCGGCTCCGGTGCGTCGCGGCGCAGTTGGTTGATGAGGCGCGTGACGCCAACTAGCGAGTCGATCTCGTCATCGGCGAAAAACAAGTGCAGGTCGGGATCGGCCAGGCTCGTATCCACATCCATACCTACGCTCCTCTAGCGGCTTACTGCTCATCCGGGAAGTCGGTTTGACCTAACCCCGGCCCCTTCCCGGGCAGGGAAGGGGAGTCTACACGGCGACTGATAGCCCCTTTCCTGAAGAGAGGGGGATGGGGGTAGGTATGCTCCCATCCCCGTGCCTACGGGAGACCGGCGGCAAAGTCGTTCCACAAGGCCTCCAGCAGATCGCGGTCAATCGCCTCCGGCAGCTTTGCCAGGTGGTGCCGCACGTGGAGCGCAAACGTCTCCCCGGCGGCAAAGGTGCGTTTGCCCGGATAGCCGGTGTAGTCCATCGCAATACCGTTCCCGCCGGAGGCCAGCGCCGCCGTGGTGGCCGGCTCGGTGAACACGATGTGGCGCCACCCCTGCGCGGTGGGATGCCCGACAAGTGCCGGATGATGCCAGGTATCGGCCACCCGGCCGCCACCGCGTAGCGCGTGGGGAATAACGCCGGATCGCTCGAATGCCGACCCCGGCGCAACGATGTACGCATCCACGTGTCGTCCGCCGAGGCTGCGAAACGTCTTGAATTGCCCGTCCTGTGACCAATAGAACTGGCTCTTGTCTCTATTCGGCTCGGTATAGCAGGCAAAGAACTGACCGTAGTCGGTCAGCGCGGTAGGCAGACGATTGGTGACCGTCTGCCGGCAGTCATAGGTGAGTACGTCGTCGTGCTCCTGCGTGCGAAACCACCACTCCTGTACCGTCTCGATCCCATCGCACGTATAGGTGCTGCTGACATGCACGCCATCCGGTAGCGCTGCATAGCCCGACGTTGCCGGTACAAACCGCGGGCGCTTCTCGTCCCCGTAGCCGTGGTCCTGCCACCATTGCCACTCGCGGCAGTCCCACGAGGCGTCCTCCAGCACGAATTCAGTCTCATCACCCGCAATGACACAACTGGCGATGCCGGTGTGGGTATGACCGGCGGTACGCACCTTGATAGTAGCCAAGCGCCGCCCGTCTCGATGCCGTAGGCCAACGTCGCAGAACGACTGTCCCTGCTCATCGCGATAGATACCACCACTCTCTATGCCCATTGCCCAATACCCCGCCTCCGCTCACCACCGCTACGCACCGCTGGCCGCAGCACGCCGCACCGCCCGATGCTAACAGGTGACCGATAACCCGTCAGTCTCGACCACGACCGTCCCGGCAGCGTCCTAGTTAGCCGCCGGCCTGGAGTCGGCAACCACGGCGCGGGTTCAAACCTCCCGCACCAGCAATACGTGGTCGAGCATGATGTGCCCTGCGGGATCATCGTCGAACAACTCCAGCTGTAACGACTGGCCAGCGACCTCAGCTAGCGGATGGACGATCAGTTGGAAGTGCTCGTTCCCCTTGCCCCGCCAGACCGCGATTTCTTGGCCATTGACCAAGAGTCGTACCCCGACGTTTCCCTCGGAATCACCGCCAACCCGCAAGGCGAGATGGTGACCATCCGCGGCCGTGAACGTCGGCGAGTGCGCCTGGCCGGTCGGCTTGTCGCCCGCGTCGGGATGATAGCTGGTCAGAAAGCCGGGACCGACGTGTCCGAAAATCGGGGCTTGGCCTACATAGAACGCATGGTCGCGGCGGTTGGTGACGGCCTCGCCAGTGAGGCGCCACCCGTCCAGCCCGGACTCGAAGCGTCCCAGGAACTGGGTCCCCACGTAGTGGCGGTTGCCAACGCGCAGGCGGTTATCCGTCGGATCGGTCAGCGAGAAGCGGTGCCTGGCGCGGAGGTCACGACCGGCGAAGCGCTCGTTGGCCCATTGATGGTCGGCCACGTCGAATGGCATCCACAGCCTGGGGCCGACCTGCAGCGCGTAGTTTGCGCTGATGAGGGCCTTATATGCGCTGGTAGCCGCCGGGTAGACTGCAAAGTTGACGCCGCGCCGCTGGAGGTAGTCGGGGGGGGGCTGCCGATCATGCGCCATGCTGCGCTCACGGTTTGAATGCGTAATCGGATTGCGTGCCACCGTCGCATCGGTCAAGCCATGAAAGCCGATGATGTCCAGGTCCGGAACATAATAGGGCATGATGCCGATGCCAGCGCGGACCATCATGGCATCATCGGGAATGACTTTATGCACGGCCTCTTCATACGGTTGCCATTCCCGAATCCGCTTGTTGGCGTAGTTGTGATGCGTCGAGAAGCGTAAACCGACAAATTGATGAGCAGACTGCTGGCGCAGGTCGTTCGAGATAGCCACCAGTGCCGGCATCCCCGGCACGGCCAGCAGCCAGCCAGCATTCTCATCATCGAGTTCGATGTGCCACCCGGTGGAGTCTTCGAGTAACAAGGCCCCCTGAATCGCACTGGCATAGCACAGTACCGGTATGAAGAGCACGACTGCCCATGCCCGCGGAGAGCCTCCCAAAACATACATTCGGTTCCGCCGTAGGATGGCGCAAATCTTGGCCCCGAGGTGCGCGAGCCCCTCGGCGGCCGGCAGCGCCAGCAGCGGCCAGTAGAAGTCCAGCGGCCGCAATTCGAAGTGAGCGCCCCCAATCCGCAGCAGGTAGTACAAGTGGGCGCCGATACAGAGCAGCACCAGGGCATACGTCCCATCGCGATACTGGCGCCAGCGCGCCCGCAGGGCCACCCACGTCAGCGGCAGCAACAAATACAGCCCGGTCTCGAGCGCCGCAGCCCACAGATGGCGAAAGCCGGACTCGTACCACGGTCGCACGTGCTTGGCATAGTAGGTGTTGGGTAGCCACTCGCCATAGTAGCCGTAGCGCCACAAGAAGTGAGCGGCGACCACGATGGCGAAAGGGGCGATTAGGCACACCAGCTCACGCCAGTCCAGTTTCTTGGCGACCGCCACCAGCGTTGCAGCGATACCATCATCCCGCCCCGGAGACCTCGGAGTCGCACGGCGAGCGTGGACGATGTGCTGGAAGACGAACCAGCCAAAGCAGCAAGCGGCCAGCAGCAGCCCCTCGGGCCGCGTCAAGGCCGCGGCCGCCAGGCTCACCGACGTTGCCAGCAGGCCCCACCGCTGGTGCCGATGCACCGCCAGGCAGACCACGGCCA
>JAJDUF010000021.1 GCA_022826725.1 Chloroflexota bacterium | reverse complement strand
GCGCCGGGGGCGTGACGCGGGAGTCGGGGGTAGCCAACGCGGGGGCTTGCCCGGCGCGCGGACGGTCCTGCCGTGGAGCGGGACCCGGCGCCAAATGGGTGGCACACAGACGATCCACACCCGGCGCCGCGACCGTCGGGGCCACGGGTACGTGCGGATCCGGTGCCCACGCGGCGGCGCGCGGTCGGTTCTGCTCCGGCGGGCACGGTGGCCCGTCGGAGGGTCGGTCAGAACCCGGCGCCAGATGGGCGGCACGCAGACGATCCACACCCGGCGCCGCGGCCGTGGGGGCCACGGGTACGTGCTGATCCGGTGCCCACAAGGCGGCGCGCGGACGGTCCTGCTCCGGCGGGCACGGTGGCCCGTCGGAGGGTCGGTCAGAACCCGGCGCCAGATGGGCGGCACGCAGACGATCCGCACGCGGCGCCGCGGCCGAGCGGGCTGCGGGGACGTGCGGATCCGGTGCCAGTGGGGTGGCAAGGCCACCGGTGTTGGCCGGCGTAATGCCGAGACGGCTCCCAACTGGGGACATGGGTAGTGCTCCAGTATCGTCACGCATACGTCAACCTCCATCAAAGGAGTACATTGATGGCGAGGGCGGGAGCACAACGGGGGGCGGAGGATATTTACATGGATGGACAGGATGGGGGACCGGTAATGCGGCTTTACGGCAGGCTCGCCGGCCGCCATAATCCCGATGAGTGAACAACACCATGCGCTCCTACCGCCGCGGCACACGCTTGACCGGACCCCGGTGCAGTATGCCGGCTCACCGGCGATACCGCGGCGGAGGTTTCGGCTTGGTCATCGGGCTGCTGGCGCTGGTGAGCATCGGCCTCGTGTCCGCGCCGGTCGCGTGGGCCGCCGTAGCCCAGCGGCCGATTCTCACTGCCGGCGCGGTCGTCTCCCTCCAGGGTACGCCGCACCTCTGGGTCGCCGACGACGAGGAGACGCTGCACTGGGTCGGCGATACCCGCGCCCTGGCCGAACGGCAGGTCAACTGGGAGCAACGGTCGGAAGTCACGCTGTCCGAGCTGCAAGACTTGCGGCGCGGCGATCCGTGGCTGTCGGCCGGGCTGCTGAAGGACGGCGCCCTACTCTATCTCGTGCAGTGGCCCAGCGAGGCCGCCGTGCCCCGGCTGCTGCATATCCAGTCGGTGGCCGACCTGGAGCTGTTCGGGGTCGGCTGGCGTAACTACGGCGCCCTGGTCTATGAGCCGGCCGCTTGGGAGCAGGAATTCGGGCTGGCAGTGGCGAGCCTGGACCGCGCTGCGCTCCCGCCGGTGACCGGCCCGATCCTGGCTTGGGGTGAATACGGAGACCTGCCGGGCGAGCTTGACAACCCGCGCGGAATCGCAGTGGACGCAGCCGGACACGTCTACGTCGCAGATACCCAAAATGACCGCATTCAGAAATTCTCAATCGCCGGCCAGCCGCTCGCGATCTGGGGAATGAGCGGCGATGGGCCGGGACAGTTCCTGGGCCCCAGAAGCGTCGCCTTGGATGCCCACGGCAACATCTACATCGCCGACTATTGGAACCACCGGATTCAGAAGCTCTCGCCAAGCGGCGAGCCGCTGGCGCAATGGGGCAGCTACGGGCAGGCCCTGGGACAGTTCGACCATCCGGCGGCCGTGGCAGTGGATCCGCACGGCAACGTGTATGTTGCAGAATACTGGGCACATCGCGTCCAGAAACTGTCCCCCGCCGGCCAGCCGCTCGCGGTGTGGGGCAACCGAGGCTCCGACCCCGGGCAGTTACTCTGGCCCCGGGACCTCGCACTCGACGCCGCGGGCAACGTCTACGTCGCGGATAGCGGCAACAACCGTGTGCAGAAGTTCGCGCCGGGCGGCCAGCCGCTCTTGCAGTGGGAGATCACGGCCGATCCGCTTGACCCGGAGACAAGGGCCGTGGCGCCGACCGCCGTCGCTACCGATGCCGCGGGGAACGTCTACGTCACCAGCGAGAAGTGGGTGGCGAAATACTCGGCAGCGGGCCAGCTGCTCGCGCAGCGCCAGTCGGCTCGCTACGGCGCCGGAGTGTTTTATCGGATTACCGGATTGGCGGTGGATGCACAGGGCACGCCGTTCGTACTCGACCGAGGGTCCAGCAGTGTCGTGCAGGTACCGGCGAGCGCGCTGCAGCCAGTTGGTGGGGGATAGGCCTCACCTCCGGTACCCTCCCCCATCACCAAGCGATAGAGGGAGGCCGCGCACGTGGGAAGAGACCGACCTGTACTAAGTGGAGAGGAGGTCTGCCCGTGCCGCCGGTGCAGGAGCCAGCGGCCAGGGCACGGTTTCGACGACGAGGCTCAGTCCCACGGCACGGAGCGCCTTTTCGATGGTGCTGAGATGGGAACGATGATCGGGATTGAGGAGCTTGCGGACCGCGGCTTCACTGACTCCCAGCCGCTCCCCTAGCGCGACGTTCGTCAGGCCTTGCTCGCGCATGGCAGTGTAGAGCGCCACCTTAGCCGCGGCCACCGGCCGGAGGGCGACCAGTTCTTGCCCCTCCTGGACGGGGCTAGGCAACGGGATTGCCCCGCGCAGGGAAAAATGGGCACCAAGCGCGCCCACCAGCGCGTCTTCCGCTCGGACTAGGGCTTCGGTGCGACTGTCCCCACAGGTCAAGGCCCCAGGCACATCAGGAAACGACACCGAGAAGCCACCATCGGCCTCCGGCTCCAAGATACACGGATAGGCATAGCGCATTTAGAAATCCTCCTGGTGGATCCCCAGTTGCCTGAGCAGGTTGCGGTACGTGCCAGGTTTCAGTTCGCCATACGGGACCATAGTGAACCGCTGGCCGATTTGCAGTCGGGCATGACTCCCCTTGCCGCGCCGTGGATCAAAGTAGACCACCAAGCCGTGCTTCCGGGCGTAGCGCCTCGCTCGCCGGACGAATTCCTTGCCGGTCATCACTTCATCATCGCACCGATGGGTTCGATTGTCAATCGAGCCGCGGGCGGTCACCGCGCTGTGAACAAGTGCCTTGCCAGGATCACCAGTTGGTGAAGGAGCCGTCCTCGCGGTGGAGGTGGTCGCGGGGGACGGGATGGCAGGGCAAGCGCGCGGCTGCTTCACGGTCGAATACCACGCCCAGGCCCGGCCGCTCCGGCGGGAGCAGATAGCCGTCTTCCCAGGTCATCTGTACCGGCACCACGTTGGTCAGCGCCGTCCCCGGCTGCTGGGGCTGCTCCATCACCCCGACGTTATTGCACGCCAGATTGAGCGCCAGGCAGGCGGCGGACGATACCGGCCCCAGCGGGTTGTGCGTGGCCAGCTTGATGTAGTGGGTTTCGGCCCAGCCGGCGACCTTCTTGGCTTCCGTAATCCCACCGACGATACAGAGGTCGGTGCGGGCATAGTCAATCAGGTCGTTCTCGATCAACTCGCGGAACTCCCATTTACTGGTGTACTGCTCGCCGGCCGCGAGCGGCACCGACACGTGGCGGCGCAGGTGGTGGAACGACGCCGCGTTCTCGCTGCGGAGGGGGTCTTCGATAAAGAAGGGATGGTACGGTTCGACCGCGCGGCAGAAGCGGATCGTATCGGCGGGATCGAACCGGGTATGGACATCGAAACAGATTTCGATGTCTTCACCGACGGCGTTGCGTACCGCTTCGACCATTTTGATCGACTCGCGCACCGCCCGCGCCGGCTCGAACAGATTGCCCGCAGTATTGGGACTGAAGCGGACGAACTTCCAGCCCTGCTCCTTGGTGCGGAGACAGCTCTCGACCAACTGCTCGATAGTGCCGCCGCCGTTGTGCGGATAGCACACCACCCGGTCACGGGCGCGGCCGCCCAGCAGCTCGTACACGGGCACGCCTAACGCCTGCCCCTTGATGTCCCATAGCGCGATGTCTATGGCTGACACGGCGCTCGAGACGACATTGCCGCCGGGGAAGAAGCCGCCGCGGAACATCCGTTGCCACAGGTGCTCGATGCGAAACGGGTCTTCGCCGAGCAGGAACGGCTTGAGGTGGGCCTCGACGTAGGTGGCGATGGCGAGCATTTGCGGCGTCGCCCCGGCCTCACCCACGCCGCTGAGGCCGGCGTCTGTGTCCACGACCACGAAAAGCGCCGGCTTGCCGTCATCTACGGGGTACGCAGTTACGTTCGTTATCTTCATCGCCGCTCCATCCTGCAAGGTCTTGCTCCAGGCTGCCTGACGACCAAGTGTGCATCACCATACCATCAAGCGGCTGACTGGGGGCGGGTGGGAGTCTCCCGGCACGTTGACGCTGCCGCTGTGCCTTGTTAAGGTAGGCTGGCGTCGGAGACTGCTGTGGGGAGTTGACGTGTTGGCAATAGCTCTGCGGATCTTGACCGTTGCTACCTTCTTCCTGGGATTGGGGCTTTTTACCGGCACGGTCGGCGGCGAGTTGTGGCGCGGGCTGCACTTGCTGTTCGGCGTGGGCATCGTCATCCTGGCTATTCTGGTGCTCGGACCGTGGGCGCGGGGGGCTGCTACCGCCGGCGTCATGGGCCGTATCGCGTGGTGGTCGCCGCTGGTCGCTATTGCGCTCGGCCTGCTCATGTCCCGTTTCGTGCCAATGTCAACCCTCGTAGATTTCGACCCGGGATTAATTCGTACCATCCACATCGTCGTCGGTATCGCCGTGGTCGGCCTGATCGAAATAGCGTTGGGCCAGATGAGACGGGCCGCGAATGCAGCCGAGCAAAGACAGGACGATACCCCTGACACGCCGGCATGACCATGTCCGGCCGGGAAGATGATGGAAGATGATTGTGCTACTCTAAGCGGGCAGAAGTAGATTTGGTACAGTGGCAGCCATGAATGTGAATGAGAACGACTCTTCGTCTCCCCAAGCCCCCGCTTCCGCCCAACTCCCCCCGATGCCCGAGTCCATCGAGCAGGTGCAGGACACGCTCGCCGGCCAGCGGTACGTGACCGACCGCGCGCTCGCCACCGCGATCTTCCTGGCGATGCGGCTGCCCAAGCCGCTGCTCTTGGAAGGAGAAGCCGGCGTTGGCAAGACCGAGGTGGCCAAAGTGCTGGCTACTGCGACGGGCGGGCGGCTGATCCGGCTGCAATGCTACGAGGGCGTGGACATCAATCAAGCCGTCTACGAGTGGAACTACAGCCGGCAAATGCTCCACATCCGGCTCTTGGAAGCGCAGGGGAGCGCGCGGGAAAGCCGGCTGGAGGACCTCTTCAGCCCCGAGTTCCTGGTGCGGCGACCGCTCTTGCAGGCGCTGGAGACGGGCGCCGACGCCGCGCCCCCGGTGCTGCTGGTGGACGAGATAGACCGGGCGGACGACGAGCTGGACGCCTTCCTACTGGAGATGCTGGCGGATTACCAAGTCACCGTGCCGGAGATCGGCACCATCCACGCCGACAAGCCGCCGCGGGTGGTCATCACGTCGAACCGCACGCGCGAGCTGCACGACGCGCTGAAGCGCCGGTGTCTCTATCACTGGATCGAGTATCCTACGTTCGAGAAAGAGCTACGCATCGTGGAGACGCGGGTTCCCGACATTGCCACGATCTTGGCGCGACAGGTGACGGCGTTCGTCCAAGCCTTGCGCGAGGAAGAGCTGTACAAAGTCCCGGGGATCGCCGAAACACTCGACTGGGCCGGCGCCCTGGTGGAGCTAGGCGTGCGGCAAGTCGGCTACGACGACGTCGACTCGACCCTCGGTGCCCTGGTGAAGCACCAAGAAGACATGGCCCACATCCGGGGCCAGCGGCTCAAGGAACTGGTCAACGCCGTCCCGGGAAGCTGATATGCCGGACGACGCGCCAGGGCCGCAGGCTTCGCCGGAAGCACCCAACGCCAGCGATCCATGGTCCTTGGCTGACGGCACGCAGCAACCGCCGACTACCGGCCACCGCGCACTGACGACGAGCATCCAACTCCACCCCTGCCTCCCACCGGAGCTATCGAGCGACGTGCTGGCGCTCGAAGCGGGCAGCGCAGCGGCCGGCGGCGCGCTGGTGCAGCATCTGGTGCGCTTTGCCCGTGCGCTGCACCGGGCGGGCGTGGCGGTGGCGCCGGGCCAAATCCTAGCCCTCCTGCAGGCCGTCGAGCACACGGGTTTGCGGCGCCGAGACGACCTCTATCACACGGCGCAAGTGACCTTGCTGACTCGGCACCAGGACCAAGCACGGTTCGACGTGGTGTTTGCCCAGTTTTTCGGTCCCCGGTTGGCCGAGGGCTACGGCACCGACCCGACGGCGCTGCCGGACTCCACCAATGGCGAAGTGGCTTCGGAGTTGAAGAAGGCCGGTGGCGACATCCGCAACCCCGATCCCGACGGCGCGCCGACCGATAGCACGCAGCAAGAGCAGCTACGCCGCTTGGCGGTGGAGGCGGCTGCTCAGGGCGAGGACGGGGTCGGCCAGGACGGGTCACAGGAAGCCGCCGATGAAGTTGACGGGGTGGATCGTAGCGGCACGTACAGCGCCGCGGAGGTCTTGCGGCGGCGCGACTTCAGCGACCTCGACCGGCACGAGCAGCGGATTGTCCAGCAGCTGATGAGCCGGCTGGGGATGCGTTTGGCGCCGCGCTTGACGCGCCGCCTGCGGCCCTCGGTGCGGGGACGTCTCGACCTGCGGCGCAGCATCCGGCGCAGTCTCCGCACGGGCGGCGAGCTGGTCGCTTGGAGAAAACGGGCGCGCGCGGAGAAGCCGCGTCCGCTCGTGCTGCTCTGCGACGTCAGCGGCTCCATGAGCATCTATTCGAGCATGTTGCTGCAATTCCTCCATGCGGCCCGCCAGCAGCTACCGCGGGTGGAGGCGTTTGTGTTCAGCACCCGCCTCACCAACATCACGCACCAGCTGCACCAGCGCCGGCCCCACGACGCGCTGGCGGCGGTATCGGACGTGGTCCACGACTGGTCGGGGGGGACGCGCATCGGCGATTCGCTAGGCTACTTCAACCGCCACTGGGCGCGGCGGGTGCTCGGCCGGAGCGCGCTTGTCCTGCTCATCAGCGATGGCTGGGATCGTGGCGACGTGGAGCAGCTACGGCAGGAGGTGGCCTACCTCCAGCGGGCCAGCTACCGGCTCTTCTGGCTCAATCCGCTGCTGGGGATGCCGGGCTACCGGCCTTTGACGCGGGGTCTACAAGCGGCGCTGCCCCACGTGGACGAGTTCTTGCCGGCGCATAACCTGGAAAGTCTCGACCGTCTCTGTGAGGTGATGGCAACGGTACGCGGGCGCCGCTCACCACTGCGACTCAGGCCCGCAGTGTCATAGTCATAGTGGCGATTGCCGGTGCAGTCCCGGCCGGTGCGAAGCGGTAACGTCCTACACAGCCTGCTGCGGGGCAGCCTACCCCGTAGGCGGGCAGCGGACCCGTGAGGAGGACCGATGCGTGACCTACTGCCCAACATCGAGCGCTGGCGTGCAGCCGGACACAGCGTCGCCGTCGCCACCGTCGTCAACACGCAAGGATCGGCGCCGCGGCCCACCGGGAGCAAGCTGGCCGTCGCCTCGCACGGCGAGTTTGCCGGGTCGGTGAGCGGTGGCTGCGTCGAGCCGGCCGTCATTGACGTGTCGCTCGACGTGCTGCGGACCGGCCAGCCGCAGTTGCTTCAGTTCGGCATCACGCGCGACATGGTATGGGACATCGGCTTGGCGTGCGGCGGTACGATTGAGGTCTTCGTGGAGCCGCTCGAATCGCAGCCCCCCCGCTCCCTTGATGGGAGAGGGTAAGGGTGAGGGTGATGACCGCAGTATTGAGCGCGCGGCATGAGACGGCAATCTACGGATGCCGAACGGAAAATGTGGGCAAGCCTTCGGAGTCGGCGTCTGCTAGGCTGCAAGTTCCGCCGGCAGGCGCCAAAGCGACTTGGACTCAGTTCTGGAGTCGATACGGATCAGGTTGGATAAGAGCGAATCACCCTCACCCCAGCCCTCTCCCATCTAAGGGAGCGGGGGTTGCTGACTGAGGTTCAGCCTTGTACGCACTTTTGCCTACCCCTGTCAGCCCATTGAGGAGGAGAAAGCCCTGAAGAATGGCTTCGGAAACACTCTCTTAGGCTCCGCAGGATAGGGTGATGCAACTCCGGCCAGGCATCCGGCAAGCCGCCGGGCGTCATGCTCCAGTCGCCGCAAGGGAGCACCCTCATGCGAGACCTAGCGTTCCGGGTTCTCGTCCTGGTCGTCGCCATCTTCCTCATTAGCAGTGTCGCTCCGGTACAGGCGCAGGGTACCTTCGCGCATGGCACCGTCGTCGTGCTGCATGGCACCCCACATCTTTGGTTTGCCGACGCGCACGGCGTTCTGCATTGGGGCGGCGATACGCGCGCGCTGGCCGGTAAACATATTGCCTGGAATAACCGCATCGAGGTGACGCTCGACCGGCTCCGCACGCTGCCGATTGGTGATCCGTGGCTGTCCGCCGGCTTGCTGAAAGACGGCGATCCCATCTATCTGGTCAAGTGGGAGACCGATTGGCCATTGCCACAACTGCTCCACATCCAGTCCATCAACGATGTAGAGCTATTCGGCATCAACGGCGGCAACTACGGGAATTTCGTCCTGGACAAGCACACGTGGGAGCAGCGATTTGGCATCGCTGCCGCCGGCCTCCAGCGCAGTGTATCGACACCTGCGACTCCACCACCGCAGGCGGCGGTGCCGCAGGCACCCCTGGCGACGCAGGTACGCGCTGATTGGCTAGGGGTCAACGATGGCTACGCGGCCAGCGGCTTCCTGGCCCAGAGCGGCGCAGGCTGGACCCGGGCAGTCATCTTCTGGTCCGGCGCAGAGCGGAGCGACGGCGACTTCAGCGGTATCCGTGGCTGCCCGTGGGTTGACGCCGGGCTGAAGGCCGCGAACGTGAGGCTATTGGGGCTGCTCATCGGTACTCCCGCCTTTGCAGCCACTAATCCGGCGGACGGTGTCCATAGCGTGCCCGATATGGCGAAGTGGGCACGGTTTGTCGAGGTTATTGCCCGCGAGTGCGCGGGGACCATTGACCATTGGGCGATCTGGAACGAAGTGGAAATCTCGCGCACCGGCCCCAATGCGATCTATGCGACGTTTGCCGGATCGGCGGCGGAGTACTACCAACTGCTGAAGACGGCCTACAGCGCGGCCAAGCGGGGCAACCATAACGCGCAGGTGATCGCTGCACCCTATAGCTACCACGCCGACCTGCTGGAAGGCGGCGAGCAACGCCTGCCGTGGTTCGAGGCGTTCATGGCACAGGTCCAGGCCGATCCGGCCACGCCGGCGAACGGCGGCTTCTTCGACGTCCTGGCGCTCAACATCTACCGCAACCCGCATGATCTATGGGATCGGATACACGGTGGCGGCGCGATGGCGCTGCTGCCGCCCAATCGCCGCGGTTTCGCGCAGCGGCTCGCCGACATGGGCCTCGCCGGCAAGCCCATCTGGCTGACCGAGTTCAACGCCATGCCGTTCGACGATCACAACGTGCCCGGTTGGGACCCGCAGATTGCCAACGACGGCTTCCGGATCACGATGGACGAGCAGGCCTCGTTCGTTATCCAGGCGCTGACCTTGGCCCGTTTGGCCGGCTACGAGCGGGTGTTCTTCCACTCAATCCAGGATGATCGGTACCCGGCGCTGGGCGGCGGGCCGTTCGACGAGCTGTGGGGACTGGTGCGCTTCCACGATGATCCGAGCAACGTCGCGGCGTCGCGGCAGCGACCGGCGTTCGCTGCCTTCCAGACGGCCGCCCGCTTCTTGGGGAACGCCACGCCACGCGCCTTGAAGGTGCTGGAGCGGGCCGACGATCCGGTAGCGCGGTGGTCGCGGTACACGCCGCGCTACACCTGGCACGTTCACGCCGGTATCTTCGAGCGGGACATTGCCGGTGGCACGCAACGCTCAACCGTGCTCTGGAACGGCGCCGGCACTCCGATCACGGTGCTACTACCCAGGGTGGGTGTACATGGCTGGCTCGTCAGCAAGGAAGGCGCGGCGAAGGTCATCCGGCCGGTCACGGTTGGCGATCAAGAGTTCTGGTCCGTCGAGCTGGAAGCGGCTTCGCGGCACTTCGACCTGTTCGGCGGGGATCCGCCCGGCTACCACTACGTCGGCAGCTCGCCCCTCATCCTGGTGGAAGAGGGCGTGCCGGCCGGCGCGCCATTGACTGCCCCACGCGCAGCAAGCTAACCTCACGGACAACGTGAGCTATCGCATCCTGACCGCCCTGACGGGGCAAAGCCGCACCACACCTGGCACTATCCGTGCGGCTTTGGCCCATCCCCTCGCGCGGTGGCAGCCGGTGCTCCTGCTGGGACTGGCCTTGTTGGTCGGTGGACTGCTGCGGTTCCCCGGCCTACACGACCGCCTGGAGCCGCTGCACCGCGAATCGGAGCTGGTCATCCTGGCCTATACTCGCGCCCCGGACGACCTGCTCTGTACGGTGTTCGCAGCCAGCGGATTGTGCAGCGCCAGCATATCACCGACCGCACCACAAGCGGTGGAGTCCTACGGTCCCGGCCAGCCGCGCGCCGGCCCGGCGGTCCTGTGGCGTCGCCTGGTCGGCGTCGGGCCGGGCGCTATCGAGCGGGGACGGCTGGTCAGTGCCATCGCCGGGCTGGCGACCATCGTCGCTTGCTGGTGGGCAGCGCGGATACTCGCCGGCCCCGTCGCGGGCAGTGTGGCGGCCCATGCCTACGCCATCGCGCCGCTGGCCATCATTCCCAACCGCCTCGCTTTACCGGTCTCGACGGCGACCCTTTGTCTCGTGCTCGCCGCCGGCTGCGCCGCACTTGCCTATCGGCGGCAACGTAGCCGGTCGCTGGCGCTGGCGGGACTGGTATTGCTCGCGCTCGCCGGACTGCTGGACGGCGCCGTCGCGGCGGCGCTCCCGCTGCTTCTGCTCGCGGCGGTGGCGTGGCGCAGCCGGGCCGGGACGCTGGGGCGGCTGCTGGGCGGCTATGTGCGCTCACGGCGCGGCCTGCTGTCCCTGCTCGCGGGCGTGGTGGTGGTGACCGCGCTGGTCGGTGTGGGCTACTCGCGCATTTTCCAGGTGCTGTTCGTCGTGCGAAACCTCGCCTGGACAGTGGTCTTCGATCTGCCGGTTGGCGGCTGGGTGGCCCTCGTGATCGGAGCCTACTTCGTCGCGCGACACGGGACACCGGCGGCGCGGGCGTGCGCGGCAGGAGCAGCGGTGCTCACCGCGGCGGCCGGCCTCATGGACCTGCTCGGCGGTCGCGGGGCGGCGCCGGACGTGTTGCCGGCGCTGGCGCTGTGGATTGTCGCGGCGGCGACGCTCGCCCGCCCGCTCGTTGACCGCTGGCGGCGGCTGCGCGCCAATGACGGCGCCGGTGCAGCGTTGGCCGTCGCTGCGGCGTTGGTCACGGTTAGCCTCGTGGTCATCCCGGCACTGCTCCTGTCCACGCGCTGGAGCCTGGACCCGGCCAACGCCGAGGTCAGCCCGAACGAGCAGTGGGAGTACCAAGCCGGTCAGGAGAGCGGCGTCGGCTGCGCCGCCCTGGTAGATACGCTGCGGACGCTATCCGCCGAGCAACCGCTCACGGTGGTCGGACTCGGCAACCGCCACAGCTGCCTCCGCATGAGGATCGTCACGGAATCGTTGCCCGTCACCTGGCAAGACGACCTGCCGCGCGCGGCAGTGCCACCCTTGCCCGCTCCGCCGACGGGGGTACTCCTCGCTCAGACCGAGTATCTGGGCGGTCATCGGGTACGCACCTTAAGCTCTCGCGCCCTGGCACCAAGCGGCTGGGAGTTGATTCTGCGGATCCGGCGCCCGCAAGGCGTGTACGGCTACGCCCTCTACCGGCCGAGCCTCTCCCAACGATGAGCGGTCGTACACCCTATGGCGGCCACGACAGGCGCGTATTGCCGCCGGAGTCGCGCCAATGTGGTAAGGAGCGAGGGGGGCTTGCTACAATGGGGCACGGGCGCTGAGTAAGGTCGGAGGAGGCCTGGCCCTTTGCCGCGGTCTCGGTCCAATGCGAGGAGGAAAGCCCGGATGCAAAAGGATCGGCTGCTGGAACTGTATCGCCAGATGTACCTTATCCGGCGATTTGAGGAAGCCAGCGCCGAGGCATACTTTCAAGCCCAGATTCGCGGCTTCTGCCATCTCTACGTGGGCGAGGAAGCCGTAGCCGTGGGCGCCATCGCCGCCCTGCGGGACACCGACCATATCATCACCCACTACCGCGACCACGGCCACGCCTTGGCGCGCGGCATGGATCCGAATGCCGTGATGGCGGAGCTGTACGGCAAGGCCACCGGGTCCAGCTTGGGGCACGGCGGCTCGATGCACCTCGCCGATACGCGGCGTCACGTCTGGGGAGGCTGGGCCATCGTCGGCGCACACCAGTTGCTCGCCACGGGCATGGCTTGGGCAGCCAAACAGCTGCAAGAAGATCGGGTCGTCTGCTGCTTTTTCGGCGACGGCTCGACCAACCAGGGCGAGTTCTTCGAGGCGCTCAATATGTCCGCGCTGTGGAAGCTCCCGGTGGTGTTCGTCTGCGAGAACAACGAATACGGCATGGGGACGCACCTGCGGAAGGCAACGGCGGTGACCGACCTCTATCGCAAGGCCGAGCCGTACATGCCGAGCAAGCCGGTGGACGGGATGGACGTGCTGGCGATGCACGATACGGTCGCGGAAGCCGCCGAGTATGCGCGCGCCGGAGGCGGCCCTGTCTTCCTGGAAGCGCTCTGTTATCGGTATCGCGGGCACTCCACCGCCGACCCGGAGATCTACCGCACGGAAGAAGACGTCAAGCCGTGGCGGGAGCGGGACCCCATCGAGGCGTTCGGCCAGCGGCTGATCGCGGGCAACGGCATCGGCGACAAGGACCTGGCGCTGATCCGCAAGCGCATAGATCGCCAGGTGGATGAGGCGGTCACGTTTGCTGCCGAGAGTCCGCAGCCACCGATGGAGTCGGCCTACAAGTACGTCTATTCGACGCCGGTACCGGACTACGACCCGGCCGACCGGCCGACCGGCGCCTTGCCGAAAGCGGCAGCGCAGCGGTGACGATGAGCGAGCGGAGCCGCGGCGAGTCAGGGAACGGGTGATGGCGGAGATTACCGTGCGGGAAGCACTCCACGACGCGCTCCAGGAAGAGATGGAGCGAGACCACAAGGTATGTATCCTGGGTGAAGACATCTCCGACGACGCTTACGGCGGCACCTACTCCATCACCAGCGGTCTCTCCAAGCGATTCGGCCTGGACCGCGTGCTGGACACACCCATCGCCGAGGCCGGCATTGTGGGGATGGCCGTCGGGGGCGCCATGGGTGGCCTCCGGCCCATTGCCGAGCTGATGACGGTCAACTTCAGCCTGCTGGCCTTGGACCAGATCGTCAACCACGCGGCCAAGATTTACAGTATGTTCGGTGGGCAGATCAAGGTACCGCTCGTGGTCCGCACGCCGAACGGCTTTGGTAGTCTGTCGGCTACCCACTCGCAGAACTTCGATGCCTACTTCTCCTACGTGCCCGGCCTGAAGGTCGTCGCGCCGGGGACACCCTACGACGCCAAGGGGCTGCTCAAGAACGCTATCCGCGACGACGATCCGGTGATCTTCCTGGAGCACACCGCCGTCTACCGCGAGCGCGGGGAGGTGCCGGAGGGTGATTTCCTCGTGCCGTTCGGTCAGGCTGAGGTCAAGCGCGAGGGGCGGGACGTGACGATTGTGGCTTGGTCGCGCATGTTGGCCGAGGCACACAAGGCGGCCGACGCGCTGGAATCGGAGGGTGTCTCGGCCGAGATCGTGGACCTTCGCACGCTCCGACCGCTGGATACTGCAACCATCGTGTCCTCCGTCGAGAAGACCACGCGAGCCGTTGTCGCCGGCGAGGATTGGCGGTCGTGCGGGATGACCGCCGAAATCGCCGCCACCATTGCGGAGGGCGCGTTCGACTTCCTCGACGCACCGGTGCGGCGGGTGGCGATGGCCGAGGTCCCGATGCCCTATGCCTTCAATCTCGAAGCGGCCATCATCCCCACTGCCGCCCACATCGTCGAGGCCGTGCGCGAGGTGTTACGGTAGCAACGCGCCGGTTGACCGCGGGTCGTGTGCCGGAAACTCCCCCTATAGGCTGAGAGCGAACTATGGCCAAAACCCTGATGATGCCCAAAATGGGCTTTGACATGGAGCAGGGCAAGATTGTCCGCTGGCTCAAGCAGGAGGGTGACGCCGTCGAGCGCGGCGAGAAGGTCGTCGAAATCGAGACGGAAAAGGTCACCATCGAAGTCGAGAACTTCGACGACGGCATCCTGCATACCATCGTCGCCCGGGAGGGCGAGGAAGTCCCGGTAGGAGAACCTATCGCCGTCGTCGCCCAGCCGGGCGAGGCTGTGGACCTGGCGGCCCTGAATATCACGGTGAGCGCGGCGCCCGCTACTGAGCCGGCCACCCCCGCCGAGGCCGCCGCGAGCAATGGTGCGGCAGTCGAGGCGCCGGCTCCGGAGGCGGCCCCAGCAGCACCGGCCGGCCGCGTGCGTGCCTCGCCGCTGGCACGACGGCTCGCGGCCGAGTATGGCCTTGATCTGGCCAGTATCACCGGCAGTGGGCCGCTGGGGCGGATCGAACGCCGTGATGTCGAGGCTGCGCGCACTGCACCACCCGCCGCAGCCCCACCGCCCGCTGCCCCGGCATCGCTGCCGGCCCCAGCCGTGGCGGCAGCGGCCGGTCCGGAGTACGAGGACATCGAGCCGAACCGGATGCGGGCCGCGATTGCCCGCGCCATGACCATGAGCAAGCCGGGGGCGCCGCACTTCTACGTGACGATACCGTTTGACATGGGCGCCACTATGGCCCTACGGAAGCAGTTGGTGGCGCTGGCGCCGGACGAGTCCGCCCAGCCCTCGCTCAACGACATGGTGATCGCCGGGGTGGCGCGCACACTCCGCAACGTCCCGGACCTGAACGCCTGGTTCATAGACGGCAAGGTGCGCCGGTTCCGGCGCGTACATGTAGGCGTCGCCGTGTCGCTCGACGACGGGCTGGTGGTACCCGTGGTGCATGACACCGATACCAAATCGGTCTACCAGCTTGCCGCCGAGACGAAGGCGTTGATCGAACGCACGCGCGGCGGGCGTAGTCGGCCCGAGGACTTCGAGGGGAGCACCTTTACGATCAGCAATATGGGCGCCTTGACGCGGGACGTCGAGGAGTTCTCGGCGATCATCAACCCGCCCCAGGCGGCCATCCTGGCGGTCGCCGCGTCCATCCGTCAGCCGGTGGTCCGCGACGACCAAATCGTGATCGCCGACATCATGCGCGTCACGCTGTCGGTTGACCACCGGGTCGGCGACGGTGCCAAGGCTGTGACGTTCCTGGCCGAGTTGAAGCGGATCATGGAGAACCCGCTGCTGCTGCTCGACTTGGACCTCGCCCGGACTCCGGCGTGACCGGGGAAGGCTCCGCCCCCCTATGGTCCCCCCGCTCCGCAGGGGGACGGTCCATTTCCTCGCCTGGTAGCTCAGGCCGGGGGTTAGGGAAGCAGTGAGCAGACTATCGGCAACTCCGGCGGGTCAAGTGAGAAAGGAAGAGTAAGCACGGTGGCTAATACCGATCCCTACGATGTGGTCATTCTCGGCTCCGGGCCCGGCGGCTACGTCGCCGCGCTGCGGGCAACACAGTTGGGTCTACGCACCGCGATTGTCGAGCGCGAATACGTCGGCGGCGTCTGCCTGAACGTGGGCTGTATCCCGTCGAAGGCGCTGTTGCGCGGTGCCGACCTACTCACCACGCTGGAGCACGCGGACGATTTCGGCATTGTCGTGGACAACCTGCACACCGACTACGCGCGGGCGGTGGCGCGCAGCCGGCAGGTCGTCGGGCGCCTGACCAAGGGCGTCGAATTCCTCCTGCGGCGGGCCAAGGTGGACCTCGTGCGGGGCGACGGACGCCTCGCTGCCCGCGACCGCGTCGTCGTGACGACGGAGGATGGCGAGCAAGAGCTGACCACCCGCAACGTGGTCATTGCCACCGGCGCACGGCCGTTGGTCTTTCCGGGGATGGAGATTGACGGCGAGGTGGTGATGACCTACAAGGAGGCCATCGTCGCCGAGACCTTGCCGGAGTCCGTGGTGATGATCGGCGGCGGGATTATCGGCTGCGAGCTTGGCTACCTCTCCCGCGCCTATGGCGCCGACGTGACCATCCTGGAGATGCAGCCGCACCTGCTGCCCGAAATGGAGCCGACGCTCGCGGAGACGCTGCAACGCGCCTTCCGCCGTCAGGGCATCAAGGTCGAGGCCGGCTCGCGCGTGGAGTCCGTCCGGGCGGTCGAGGGCCGCGCACAGGTCGTCTTCACCCAGAACGACGAGCGCCGCGAGCTGACCGCCGACCGCGCGATTGTGGCACTCAGTGTCCGGCCAAACACGGAGAATATCGGCCTGGAAGCGGTTGGCGTGCAGCTCGACCGCGGCTGGATCACGGTTGACGACCGGATAGCCACGAACGTCCCCGGCATCTACGCCATCGGTGACGTGACCGGGAAGCTCCCGCTGGCCCACGTGGCCATGGCGATGGGCGAAACCGCCGTCGAGGTGATTGCCGGCGAGGAACCGGAGCCGCTCAATTACGTCAACATGCCCAAGCCGGTCTACACCCATCCGCAAATCGCCAGTCTCGGCCTCACTGAGGCGCAGGCGCGCGAGCAGGGTTACGAGGTGCAGGTCGGCACGTTCCCGCTCCAGGCTTCGGGCAAGGCACTGGCGATGGGCGATCACAACGGCTTTGCCCAGATCGTCGCCGACGCGCAGTACGGCGAGGTCTTGGGAGCGCATCTCATCGGCCCCGAGGCAACGGAGCTATTGGCCGAGGTCGGTGCTGTGCAGTTGCTCGAAGGCACGACCAACGAGCTAGGTCGTCTGGTCCACGCGCATCCGACGTTGAGCGAGGTGGTCAAGGAAGCCGCCCTGGCGACCGAGGGGCGCGCCATCCACATGTAGGGGGTGGACAGGCCTCACCCCCCGGCCCCCTCTCCACATGGTGGAGAGGGGGAGTAGCGCCCGCTATTCATGGCTCCGGATTCCCGCTTTCGCGGGAATGACGGTTTATGCAAAGGTCTCAAGGGTAGGAGCGCGGGGTTAGGCTCAACCCGTCTCACAGTATGCGGAAGGAGCTGCGACGATGCCGGCCAGAACGTTCGATTGGCGCGATGACCCGATGGGCACGGCCGTCGCCGTCCCCGAGGTGCGGGCGCGGTTCATTCGCGCCGAGCCGGGCGAGAAGCTGGGCAACTTCCACAGCCATGAAGAATCGGGCGGCATCGAGGTCTGGGTTGTATTGGAAGGAGCGGTCCGCTTCGAGATCGAGGACGAGACGGTGATCGCCACGGCCGGTCAGGCCGTCGTGGCCTGGCCGCACGAAAAGCACCGTGTCACCTGCGTCGGCGACGAGCCGGCGGTGTACTACCTGACCGTGACTCCCCACCGCTCACCGACCCACACGCACTACGACGCGGCGGGTCGCCGGCAGCCGCCAACGCCCGGCGTCGTCGCGCCGACCTGGCAGGGCGAGCCGGCGCTCGGCGTGGAGTAGTGGGGCGGCGGACCTGCCCCCCTAAGGTCCCCCCGTTGCGACGGGGGGACGGTCATTCCCTCCCCGCGGCGGCAGGGGGCCAGGGGAGGCCAACACGGCCCTCACAGGGACTGGCCGCGGTCACTGAGCAGCGCCCGCAGTCGGGCCACCTCCGCCTCCGCCTCCTGTCGCGCGTCGGCCTCGACGCTGGCCCGCTCTTCGGCCACCCGCCGCGCCCCAGCCTCGACGCTGGCGCGCTCTTCCGCTACCTGCGCTCGCGCCTC
The DNA here is from genome assembly GCA_022826725.1 of Chloroflexota bacterium. Taxonomy (GTDB): domain Bacteria; phylum Chloroflexota; class UBA11872; order UBA12225; family JAJDUF01; genus JAJDUF01. The sequence goes on along the minus strand of JAJDUF010000021.1, from coordinate 105,964 downwards.
CGCTGCGCGCCGCGCGGTTTCCGCTTCCTGCGGCGTCGGCAGCCATCGTTGACCCGCCGGGTCATATAGTCGCAACTGCGCGCCGCGCGCGTGCAGCGCCAGCCCCAGCGCCGCACTCCACAACGACCCATCCGCATCTACCGCCAGCGGCCGGTACCGGCCTTGGTGCAAGCGGTAACCCTGCAATGGCGGCCGCAAGTATTCGCCGAGCGGGTCGAAGAGGAAATACTCTCGCACCCCCAGCCGCTCGTAGAGGTCATACTTGCTGTGGAGGTCCTCCCGCCGCGTGCTGCGTGAGGTCAGCTCGAAGACCACCGCCGGGACCACACCTTCCTCCCACAGCTTGTAGATGCGTCGTTGGCGGTTGCGAACGCCCTGAACCACAAACACGTCCGGCGCCACCACCTGCCGCGGATCACCTTCCTGGTAGTACACGAACAGATTGCCACTGATATAGACGTGCGGATCGGCGCGGAAGAAGGTCTGGAGCATCCCGATCAGCTCGAACATCAAGGTGCGGTGGACATCGGTTTCAGCCACGGGTTGGCCATCCGATTCGGGATAGCAGACATCCGCCGCGGCGGGCGCGGGCGGCAGTGTCGGCGTCGTCGTCACCATGGTGGCTCTCCTGCATCGGCGCCCCGGTCGCGCAGTCCCGCTTCAGTGTAGCAGGGGAGGACACCTCGGACTCATTGGCTGGGGCCGGGCGAGTAAGGCACCATACCTGGCGCTATCCGTGCGGCTTTGGCCGGTCAGGGGTTAGGTACAACTCGCCTCACCCACCACTGACCACTAGCCGAGCCGTGTGCCGACAAAGGCGCGCTGGCCACGGAGGAAGTCGGCGGCGGCCATGCGGCGCCGGCCGGCGAGCTGCACCTGGTCCAGGGCGAGGAGGCCCTCGCCACAGACGACCGCCGGTTGGCGGTCCTGCTCGACGACCGTGCCGGGTACCGGCGGCGTGGCGCTACCGTCATCCGCAGGGAGCACCGTGGCCGCCCACACCTTGAGCTGCTGCCCCGCCCAATTGGTGTAGGTGCCGGGCCAGGGGATCATGGCCCGCACCTGGCGGGCCAGGTACGCGGCCGGCGCGTCCCATTCCAACCGGCCATCGTCGCGCCGCAGGGGACGGCAGTAGGTCGCGCGGCTATCGTCCTGCGGCTGTGCCGTCACGGCGCCGGCGAGCCACTGCGGGAGGGTCTCAATGAGTAGCGTGGCGCCCAACGCGGACAGCCGTTCCGTCAGCGTCTCGGTGGTATCGTCGGGCGCAATCGGCTCTGTGGCCGTTGCCAGCACCGCGCCGGCATCCATCGCCTCGTTCATCAGCATGAGCGAGACACCGGTTACCGTGTCGCCGGCGAGCAGCGCAGCGCTCACCGGCGAGGCACCGCGGTGCCGGGGCAAGAGCGACGCATGGATGTTGAGCGCGCCGCGGGGCGGGATGGCGAGGACTGCCGGCGGCAGAATCTTGCCATACGCCGCCACCAGTAGCAGGTCCGGTGCCACGCGCCGGAGCCACGCTGCAAACCGCGGGCGGCGGACGCTTACCGGCGGGACCACCTCGACGCCGGCACGCGCCGCCACCATCTTCACCGGCGGCTGCTCTAGCCGGCGGCCCCTTCCGGCCGGCCGGTCTGGCTGCGTGACCACCGCTGCCACCGTCACGAGGTCCGGGCGTTGCAGGAGGCGCTGCAAGATGACGGCGGCGAAGTCGGGCGTGCCCATGAAGACGGCCCGTGCCGGACTGCTCTTGGGTGGTTCCGTAGTCAACACGGTCCTCTCGTCTCCGGAGACGGCCCGGCCGCACCGCAGGGGGACGGCGAGGGTGGGGCCTACGACGCGGCCGCTTGCTGATCCGGCTCGTCCGCGGGCGCTGTACCGTCCGGGTCGTCGGAAGCTGGCGGCTGCGGGCCGGTGTCCTGCGCCGGGTCTACGTAGCGGAGCTGGGCACGGTCTTCGACCCGATCCGTGAACAGCGTGCCATCGAGGTGGTCCACTTCGTGCTGGATGGCGCGTGCCAAGAGGCCCTCCAGCTTGAGACGGACTGCTTTGCCCGCGCGGTCACGCCCCTTGACGGTCACCTGCTCGCTGCGGGCGACCGGACCGAACCACTGCGGTAGACTCAGGCAGCCTTCATCATCAGTGACCGTGCCCCGCTGCCGGGTAATCTCCGGGTTGAACAGGACGTAACGCTCGTCTTCGTGCTCGATCACGATGAGCCGCAGCGGCACGCCGACCTGCGGCGCGGCCAGACCGAGACCGTCGGCGTCGTGCATCGTGTCGAACATATCGTCAACCAGGCGCCGCAGCGAGGCGTCAAGGCGGCGCACTTTTTTCGCCTGCTGGCGCAGCATGGGGTGGCCTTCGGTCAGGATCGGTCGGATTGCCATAGCGTTCGCCCTAGATTCGCCACTTGAAGATCGGGTACGAGAATCCTGGACATTGCCCGGCCGTCCGGACAATGCGGAAGATCATAGCAGGGTGGTCGGATCGGTGTCTATGGTCCACCCGCGCGGAACGTGGGACACCAGCGTGGCCAGTCGGTGAGGTGGGCCGCGCAATAGCACGTGCCAGCGTGCGCGGTCACGTAGCCGGCGAACGTAGGCCGGCGCCGGGCCGATGACCTCCACCTCGGCGTCGGCGGGAGCGGATTGCGCCGCGACGGCGTTTCGCAGGGTGATCGCGCAGCGTGACGCCTCCCGCTCGGCCGTACTATCCAGCCGATGCAGGAACAGCAGTCGCCACAAGGTGCCATACGGCGGATAATCCAGCTCCCGCCGATCAACGCCGTCGGCGGCCATGAAGCGGGCGTAGGCGGCGCGGAGGTCGGCGGGGTCCAGGGCGGCGCCGGGGCCGGACGGTGCGCGTCGCGGGAGCAGGAAGGCGCGAAAGCAGTAGTGCTGCGGCTCACGCGTCTGAATAAGCACGCGAGCCGGCCGGGTGCTTGTGCCTGCTGCGAGGGCGGCAGTGCCGAGCAGGCTGCGGAAGACCTGCTCGGCGGCGCGAAAATCGGGCAGGTGTAGCCCGGTATCCGCGTCAACGACCCCGACCAGCGGCGCGGCGACGCGGCTCGGCATCCGTAGCAGCCGCTGGGTACCGACCAATACGGCAATGTCCCCGCGAGCAAAGGCCGCCAACACCTGGGCCGGCCCGCCCGGCGGCCAAACCGTGTCGGCATCCCAGCGAAAGACCGTCGTGCGCGGAAACAGCGTCCGTAGCTCGGTCTCCAGTCCTTGGGTGCCCGGCCCCTGCGCCCGTAGCCGCGTCCCGCCGCATTGGGGACAAAGCGCCGGGATGTGCAGCGCCGAGCCGCAATAGTGGCACAGCAGACCCGCCGGTGACCCGCCGGATGCAGACGATGGTGCCAGGTGTGATCCGCGTCCGGCGCCGTCCCCTTGCCCGTGGACCGCCACCGGCGTCGCGCAGCGCGGGCAGCGCAGGACGTAGGCGCAGTCGCGGCAGCGCAGCGAATGGGCAGCGCCGCGGCGTGTCAGCAGGAGAATGGCGCGCTCGCCGGACGATAGCGTTGCGCCGAGCGCCCGGTGCAGGGGGCGGCTGACTAGCTCCTGCCGGCCCACCGTGCGCTCGCGGCGCAGATCAACGACCTCGACGGACCGCGGCGGTTCACTTTCCGGCGGCTGGCTGAGCGTCCACGCGCCCCGGCGCCCCTGCAAGTAGGTGGCAGCATCCGGCGTGGCGCTGCCGAGGACGACGCGGGCGCCGGTCAGCCGGCCTAGCTCGACGGCCACCGTCGCAGCGCGGTACCGTGGCGTCGCGTCGTTCTTGTAGGCGTCGTCGTGCTCCTGCTCGACGATGATGAGGCCGAGCCGCGACAGCGGCGCGAAGAGTGCCGACCGTACACCGACAACGAGGTCGAGAGCCCCCGCCTGGGCACGCGCCCAGTGCTCCAAACGCTCCGTCTGCACTTGCTGCGCGTACCAGGTTGCTACCCGGAGATCATCGAGCTGAAGGCGGTCGGGCGCTGGGGTGATCTGCTGGCGGTCCGGAACGAGCAGGAGCGCCTGCCGCCCGGCCTCGACACAGTTGCGAATCAGCGTCCGGTAGTGGTCGAACCGAGTCTGCGGTAGCGTGGCGTGGAGCACGCTGACCGCGTGGCCGTCGTCTTGCGTTGCCGGGGGGCAAGGAGGACTCTCCTCACCCCCCGGCCCCCTCTCCACGAGTGGAGAGGGGGAGGCCATCGTGTGGAGTTCCTCGAACGTGAGCGTAATCCAGCCGCGATCAAGCCAGCGGCGCAGAAAAAGGCGCGCTTCCGTCTCTCCGACCGCCTCGCAGATGTGTGGCCATCGGACGGCGCCACTTACACTGCTCAAAAGCTCATACCAGCGGCGATACGCCTCGCTCCAACGGCTATTCGGCTTTGTCGGGATGTCAGCGATTGGTGTAAGTCGGAGCCTTGGCAGTGCTGACGCGAGCGCGAGAATCCGCCGCTGCTCGGACGCGCCAGGCTTGGGATCGAGCATCCTCCGCAGCCACGTTTCCAGGTCGGGCGGCAGCACGAGGCGGACGGCGCTGAACGCCGACGTGACGTAGGTATCCGCCAACCATAGGGCCAATGCCAGGTGGGTAGGGGAGACGAGCGGCGCCGGGTGTAGTAGGCGCTCGACGGCGCGCAGCTCGAAGTCGGGCCGCTCCGTCACGGGCGCGGTGACGAGGCCGTAGGTGGTCCGCTCCCCGAACGGCACCGCCACGAGTTGCCCCGGCCGGAGGCGCCCGTGCAGGTGGTCCGGCACCGTGTAGGTGAAGCGCCGCGGGTCGTGCGTCCCATAAGCGGCCACGGCCACCGCGACCGCCTCGAATTCGGACACGGCACCCGGCGGCATCTCCTGGTCGTTCGTGGCTGTCATCGGCGTCGTGCCGTAGAGGGGCGTTGCGTCTCACCCCTGGGCCAGCTCCGCGCGGTGCTCGACCAGCTTGGTCAGGGCCGCGAGTACATCATCCATATCGGACTGCGAGCCGAGCAGCAACGGCTGCGGGAGCGCAATCACCTCGTTGTGCGACGCCTGCTCCGCCACCGGGCAGTGCGGCGGGTCGTAGTCGGCCGCCGCCGGATCGTACCGACTGGCGAAGGGGAAGCGGCGGCGATCAATGTGCCACAGCTCCTGCTCGTAGACCGGCAGGTAGCCGGGGGCACAGAAGATGCCCTCGGCCTTGAGCGCGCTCAGGAACGTCGCCTTGGGCACGCCGTCGAACGCCGCGGCGTCGTAGCGAATGATGTAGCCGTAGAACGCTTGGCGCACCAGCCGCGGGTCGCGGGCGAGGGGCCGCAGGCCCGGTAGGTCGGCAATGCCGCGCGTGAGATAGTCGGCGTTCCGCTGGCGGTGCGCCATCTCCGCCGGCAACCGTTCGAGGCCGGCTCGCATCACCGCCGCCTGTAGCTCGGTCAGCCGATAGTTGTTCCCGTAGCCCGGTGTCTGGCCGGGATAGCGCGCCCGGCCGACGTTGCGTAGCGACCAGCAGCGGTCGGCCAACTCCTCGTCCGAGGTCACGATAATGCCCCCGTCACCGCTTGAAAGGGACTTACTGGACTGGAAGCTGTATGAGCCGAAATCCCCCATCGAACCGGTGCCCCGCACGCTGCCATCGGGCAAGCGCCACTGCGCACCGTGGCTGTGGGCGCAGTCCTCGATGACCCAAATCCGCTCATCGTCGGGGCGTGGCGTGTTGTGCCGGCGACACACCTCCAACACAGCGCCCATATCAGTGACGGCGCAGGAGAGATGAACGGGGATGATCGCCCGCGTGCGGTCTGTAATCGCTGCCGCCGCCGCCGCGGGGTCCATGCATAGGCTCTCCGGGTCAACGTCAACGAAGATCGGGACGGCGTTGATGTCCACGACCGCGCTGGCGGTGGCAACCCAGGTGAGACCGGGCACGATCACTTCGTCGCCCGCCTGCACACCCGCGGCTTCGAGCGCCACGCGCAGCGAGACGGTGCCGTTCATCACGCAGACTCCGTGCGCCGCCGTGCAGAAGGACGCGAAATCGGCTGCGAACTGCCGCTCCATCGGCCCGTCGTCGCTCAAGTAGCCGCTGCGTAGCACCTCCGTGACCAGCTCCAAGGCACGCTCGTCGGCTTGCGGCCAGCGTATCCAGGGCGCCGTCCGGATAGGATTTCCGCCGTTGATGGCTAGGGCTGCCACGTACTTTGCCTCCTTGGAACCGTTCACGGACGGCGTGGCGCGGCGTACACGCGCTGTTGCTCGGCGACGATAATGGCTTTGACCTTGGCCACGGTGTCATCGAGCCGTCCGTGGTGGTTGATGACCAGATAGTCGTATTGCGGGATATGGGCAATCTCCGCCAGGGATCGTTCGACACGGCGCTGTCGCTCCGCCTGGCTCTCCGTGCCCCGGCCGGACAGCCGGGCGACTAGCTCACCGGTATCGGGCGGCGCCAAGAAGATCAGGACGGCATCAGGAAACTGGGCACGAATCTGCATCGCCCCTTGCACGTCGGGCTTGGCCAGCACCGCCTCCCCACGCGCCAGCGCCTGCTCCACCGGCGCCCGCGGCGTGCCGTAGTAGCTGTCGAGGTACGTTGCCCACTCCAAGAAGCCGCCCCGGTCGCGATCGGCACGGAACTGCTCCAGTGTGATGAAGCGATAATGCTCGCCGTCTACCTCATCAGGCCGTGGCTGCCGCGTGGTCGTGTGCAGGGTATAGCTGATAGCCACCTCGTCCTGCTTCAGCCGCTCGATCACACTGTCCTTGCCGGCACCCGATGGCGCGGAGAGGATAAAGATGCGGCCGCGCCGGTGGCCGGCGACATGGTGGCGCAGCGCGGTCAGCCCGGCCTGCGCCGAGGCGGACGGCAGCCAGCGGTCAGCTTCGGGGGAACTATCCGGCATCGGTGCTTCCTGCGCCTCCGGCGGCCGATCTCGCGCCGCGAATCAACTGCTTGGACTCTGAGCGTACACAACGATAACGTGACTGTTAAGTTGCAAGCGTGGTACCCTCGCCAGTGCTCACCGCTAGTACTGCCATGAATCTTCACCTCCATCGTCTTGCGGCCGACCAAGCGGACAGGCGCCGCTGCCCCTGTCGTGGCAACCGGCCAGCCGGGATGACGGTAACGAACGCATGATCGGCCTCGGCTCCGGGACCGCGGGTGCCAGCACTGGCGGAGCGGGGACGCGGGTGCCCCGCTCGCTGACGCTTGGCTCCGGCGAGGGTGGCTCGTGGCGGGACATCCTCCGCGTGCTGGGGTATCTCCGCCCCTACTGGCACCTGGTCGCTGTCAGCTATGCCTGCTGGCTGTTCTCCATCGCAATGGACATGCTCATTCCCCTGCAAATCAAGTCGGCGATTGACGACGGCATCACCGCGGGCCGCCCGGAGGTGCTCACCACGGCGCTACTGATCGCAACGGGGTTATTCCTGGCCAAAGCAATCATCGGCTACGGCTACTATTCGCTATTCCACGTCTATGAGGCGCGCGCCGCCCGCGACATCCGCAAGGAGGTCTACACGGCCCTACAACGGATGTCGTTCGCCTACTTGGATCGCGCCGACACCGGGCAGCTGATCGCCCGCGCGACCTCCGACGTTGACGCGGTGCAGCGGTTCATGGGGCACGGCACCACGGGCTTTGTCGTCGCGGCGGGGACCTATCTGATTACGCTAGGCGTGATAGTCTTCTTGAGCTGGCAGCTGACGCTGCTGGCAATCGTGACCTTACCGCTGATGATCTGGGCCGGCCTCAGCTTCGGGAACGTCGCCGGTCCGCTCTATGGCCGGGTGCAGCAGCAATACGGCACCGTCACCGGCATCATGGCCGAGAACGCGACCGGCGTGCGCGTCGTGAAGGCGTTCGCGCAAGAGCCACGCGAGATCGCCAAGTTCCGGCAATGCATCGAAGAGTTGTTCGGGCGCTCCATCCGGCTGGCGCGGGCGATGGCGCTGCGCCAGCCGCTGCTCACGTCCATTGCCGGGCTAGGGGCCATCCTCGTCATCTGGTGGGGCGGCCGGCTCGTCCTCGACGGGACGGTGACGATTGGTCTCCTGATCGGGTTCCAGATTTACCTCAACCGCTTGGTGGGGCCGAGCCGCCGGTTTGGCTGGATCATCAACATGGTCGCCAGCGCCGGGGCCTCCTCCCGACGCATCTTCGAGGTGCTCGATACGATCCCGGAGGTCAAGGACCGGGAGGGCGCCCGCGAGTTGGAAGAGATCGAGGGTGAGGTGCGCCTGGAGCACGTGTGGTTCGAGTTCGAGCCGGGGGTGCCGGTGCTGCAAGACATCAACCTCGTCGCCAAGCCCGGGGAAGTGATCGCCTTGGTCGGCGAGACGGGCGCCGGGAAGAGCGCCCTGACCGGCCTCATCCCCCGGTTCTACGACGCCACGCGCGGGCGGGTGCTCATTGACGGACAGGACGTGCGGGACCTCACGATCAGGAGCCTGCGCCGGCACATGACCGTCGCACCCCAGGACCCATTCCTCTTCTCGGAAAGCGTGCGGAGCAACATTGCCTACGGCCGCCCGGACTCCGAGCTGCCGGACGTAGAGGGCGCGGCCACGCGCGCCGAGGCCCATCACTTTGCCTCGCGGCTCTCCGACGGCTACGAGACCCAGGTCGGCGACCGCGGGGCGATGCTGTCCGGTGGGCAGCGTCAGCGGGTGTCGTTGGCCCGCGCTATCCTCGTCGAGCCGCGCATCCTGATCCTGGACGATGCAACGTCCAGCGTGGACATGGAGACGGAATTCCGCATCGAGCGGGCGCTCCAAGACGTGATGAACCGCAAGACCACGTTCGTCATCGCCCATCGGCTCTCGACCGTCAAACGTGCCGATCAGGTGCTGGTCATGGAGCGCGGGAAGATCGTCCAGCGCGGCACCCACGAGGAGCTTATCCGACAAGACGGCCCCTACCAGCGCATCTACGAGGTGCAGATGCGGGACCAGGAGGAATACCTGGCCGCTCGCCAGCAGTCGGAAACAACTAACGGAGCGCCCCCTGACGAAGCCGCGCACGGAAACTCGGCCCGTGGCGACGGCGTGCGGAAGGAGGACGGCTAGTCATGGGCGGCCGCTGGATGAACTTCTATGCCGACCTGCCGGACTACGATCCGAACGCGCGCCGCCTGACCGACCGCGACGTGCTGAGTCGCTTCGGCGGACTGCTCTACCCGTACCGGCGCCGGATGGTGCTCGCGTTTCTGCTCGTCATGGTCGTCTCGGGCATGATGATGGCGCAGCCGTGGCTGATCCAGGTGGCCATTGACCACGGGATCGGGACCGACGAGCGGCCCGGCAGCTTGGGCACTCTGAATGCAACGGCCCTCGCCTTTGTCGTCTCGCTGATCGTCTTCTGGGCCGCCTCCTACGCCCAAACGTACTTGCTCTCGTGGATCGGACAGCGGGTGCTGCTCGATATTCGCCGCCGACTGTTCGCGCACTTGCAGTCACTCTCGCTGCGCTACTACGACCGGACCGCGGTCGGTGAGGTCATCTCGCGGCAAACGTCCGACGTCAACGCGCTGAACGAAGTGCTGACGCAAGGGTTGACGAGCACCATCGCCGATTTCGTTCTGCTCGTTGGCACGATTGCGATTATGACGAGTATGAGCTGGCGGCTCACCCTCGTGACGTTCACGGTCCTGCCGATCATGTACGTGATTGCCCGCCTGTTTGCCCGGTACGGCCGGAACGCCTACCGGCGGCTGCGGCTGGCCGTGGCCGACATGAACTCCAACCTCGCCGAGAACATCGTGGGGATGCGGATTGTGCAGGCGTTTCGCCGCGAGGAGCGCAATGCGGCCCACTTCGACATTGTGAACGACTACAATCTCCAGGCTACTTACGCGACCATCGGCCCACACGCGGGCATTTTCCCGGTGACGGACCTGCTGGATGCCGCCGCCACGGTGCTGGTGCTCTGGGTGGGTGGGCAGTGGCTTCTTGGCGATGCCGCGTCCGAGCTGACCATCGGCGTGCTGACGGCCTTCATGCTGTTCATCACCCGGTTCTTCGAGCCGATCCGGGACCTCACGACGCGGTTCGACGTGCTGCAAGCAGCTATGGCCGCGGGCGAGCGCATTTTCGGCCTCTTGGAGACCAAGATCGAGGTCGCAGATCGTCCCGATGCCCAGGCCCTGCCGGCGGTGAAGGGACGCATCGAGTTCGACCACGTGCGATTCGGCTACCACCCCCAAGTACCCGTCTTCCATGATTTGTCGTTCACGGTGAATCCCGGCGACCGCTTCGCTTTCGTGGGGCGCACCGGGGCCGGCAAGAGCACGATTATTCGGCTGCTCATGCGCTTCTACGACGTGGACGGCGGCGCGGTGCGGATTGATGGGCACGACGTGCGTGCGGTGACCCAGGAGAGCTTACGCCGGCGGATCGGTCTGGTGCTCCAGGAGCCGTTCCTGTTTGCCGGCACGGTCCGCGAGAACATCGCCTACGGTTGGCCGGAGGCGACCGACGAGGACATCGTCCGCGCGAGCGAACTCGTCGGCCTGCATCCGTTCGTCGCCGGGCTACCGGATGGCTACGACTCGATTGTCGAAGAGCGAGGCGACAACCTGTCCGGGGGGCAACGACAGCTCATCTCACTGGCGCGGGCCTTGCTCATTGACCCGCGGATCATCATTCTCGACGAGGCGACCTCGTCGGTGGACACCGAGACGGAGCTGCTCATTCAGCGGGGCTTGGACCGGCTGATGCAAGATCGCACGGCACTCATCATCGCCCACCGCCTCTCGACGATCAAGAACGCCACGCGGATTTTGGTACTGGATCGCGGCCGGCTCGTGGAGCAGGGTACCCACACCGAGCTACTGGACACGGAGGGCTACTACTTCCGGCTCTACACCACCGGCTTCAGCACCAGCGACGACGAGCCAGACTACGTCGAAGAGCCGGTCCGCATCGCCGCCATCGGCTAGAGCAGCCTCCCACGTCATGCCGGCCCTTAGCGGGAGGAGGCCGCTGTTATAATCGCGGAGATCGTGCCGGATAGCGGGAGCCATCCCGGCGCACAGCATCGCGTAGCAACAGGCGCGTATACGGACTAGCCAGTGGACCTGCTGACCGTCTCCGTCGTCATCCCGGTGCTCAACGAGGCCGCGACGCTGCGGCGGCAGGTACTCATCCTCCGCGCCTTTCTGAACGAGCACGTCGCCGCGGCCGCTGGTTACGAGTGCCACGTCATCATTGCCGACAATGGCTCCACCGACGCGACGGCAGCGGAAGCCCAGACCCTGGCGCAAGAATATGCCGACGTGGCCTACCTCTACCTGGCCCAACGCGGCCGGGGGAGAGCACTCAAGCACGCTTGGCTGGCTACGGATTCCGACCTCGTGGCCTATATGGACGTGGACCTCTCGACGAATCTGCTGGCCTTTCGTCCCCTGCTCGATACCCTACGGTACGGCTGCGACGTAGCGACCGGCTCTCGGCTGGTGCCGGCCTCACGCATCCGCCGCTCCTTCCGGCGCGAGGTCTTGTCGCAGGGCTACAATCTGCTGATTAAGGCGCTGTTCTGGCATCATTTCTCCGACGCGCAGTGCGGCTTCAAGGCCCTCACGCGCCAGGCCGCGGAGAAGCTCCTGCCGCTGATCGAGGACACCAGCTGGTTCTTCGACACCGAACTCCTGCTCCTCGCCGAGCATCTGGGGTACCGCATCGCCGAAGTGCCCGTCGAGTGGGTGGAGGACTTGGACTCGCGCGTCAGAATCATTCCGACCGCCATCGCCGATATTAGAGGCTTGTTACGCATGCGCCGCAAGCTGCGGACGCTAACGCGCCAGTAACACACGTCCGCCGCGCGCGTCGGAGAGTTGGAGTACCATCATGCCCCGAAGCAGGCGCTCCGCTGCCAGCCGGCGACGAGCACGAGCCGCCCGTGCCGCCAACACCTTGCCCAATAGGAGCAGCGCCGACCGTAGTCGGCGGCGGTGGTCCACCGCCATTCTGGCCGGCATCGGCCTGCTCGTCATCATTAGCATGATAATCACCACCTGTGGCTTGCCCGGTGGGTCGCTCCCGGCTTTCTAGGCGCTGTGGCCGTGGGCCGGTCACATCCGCGCCAGCGTGGGGAGGGGGCGGCCCAGTTATGTTGCCTGCGTCCGGCTCGTGTGCCGGGGACGCCTAACCGTCTTCTGCGATGAGGAGGGTATGCACGTCGGCCTTGGCAGCCCGCTCTTGGTCTTGGGGATGGATGCGATAGCCGGCAACGACCGCCATGTTGTCCTGGCAGAATACGCGGCTCAGTGCCTCGGCGGACTGCCGTGCCCGCTCGATGTCGCGTTGGCTGATGTCGTTGGAGACTTCGACGGCCACCCAGACCGGCGAGCGGTCCGCCGCCTTGCGTTGGGCGCGAAGAATGATGTCCGTCGCGCTGATGCGGGTGTCCTGCGCGGCGGTGATGATCCCATTATCCAGGGCTGCTTCAACCGGCTCGTAAAGCTCGGATTCGGTGTCCGATACCGGGCTGTGCAGCACCTGCGGCCGGCGTAGGCTCAGCCTCTGGCTGAGAAGTGGGCGAATCCGCCGGTGGAGCTTCGCCTCCAGGCTGTCTCCCTTGAGGACTGCAACATCGCCTTCTAAGCGACCCACTCTGGCCTTCAACTCCGAGACATCGGTCTTCAGCCCGGAGACATCCCCCTTGAGTTCGCGCACATCCCCCTTGAGTTCACGGACATCCCCCTTGAGTTCACGGACATCGGTCTTGAGTTCGCGCACATCAGCCTTAAGCTCGGCGATATCGGCCTCGATGCGCTCCAGACGGAGCGGCATACCCCGAAACTCATTGGTGAGCATGGCGCGCAGCAACAGTGTTTGCGCGCCAGGGGTCGCCTGAAGCTCGGCGATGATGCGAGCTACCAGGGATTCCGGGTCGAGTCGAGGGGATGCTGTCGTCATGTCCTACTTATACCATATCGAACTGCCATCAACGACCGGCTCCCGGCAGGCAGCACGGCTGCCCGGCACCGGGTCCTGCTATGATCTCGGTCGTGCTAACGCTGGCGCCACACGAAAGGAGTGCCTCACCATGATGCAACTCGGATATAGCACCTGGGGTATGCCGACCCTGCCGGCCGACGTGGCGATTCCCTACCTCGCCAAGCTAGGATTCGAGGCGGTCGAGCTGACCGTCATCCCGGGTTGGGTAACGGAGCTGTCCACGCTCGATGCGCCGGCCCGACGCGCCATCCGCCAGCTCTACGACGATTATCAGATTGATCTCCCGGCATTGGCCGGACACGTCCCTATACTCACACCTGAAGACGAGTACCAGCAGAACCTCGCCCGCCTGCAAGCGGAGGTAGACCTCGCCGTGGACTTGGCCGGAGCCGACGGTCCCCCAGCGCTGAATACCGCCACCGGCGGCGATCCGGAGCACTGGGAGACCGACAAGGAGCTGGCCGTCGAGCGGATCGGCGAGTTGACACGCTACGGCGAGTCGCGGGGCGTGGTGATCGCGCTGGAGCCGCATGTCGGCCAGGGTCTGAACTCACCGGAAAAGACGCTCTGGCTCCTCGACCGGATTAACTCGCCGTGGCTGAAGGTGAACTTCGATATCAGCCACTTCAACGTCCAGGGCATGAGTATCGAGGAAACCGTCCCGCCCATGGCTCCGGTGAGTGTTCACACCCACGTCAAGGACGAGCGCGGTGTGCTGCCCGACTACGAGTTCTTGATTCCCGGCGAGGGCGAGATGGACTACACGCGGTACCTCCAGGCGATGGATGCGGCCGGCTACACCGGCTCGATTACGGTAGAAATCAGCAAGCAGGTCCAGGCCCGGCCAGACTACGATCCGTTCGCTGCCGCCCGGCAGTCGTATGCGGTGCTCAACGCCGCGTGGCAGGAAGCCGGCCTGCCGCGGCTGCGCGACGGCTAGGCGGCGACACTTCTCGGCCCTCACCTCGACTCTCTCCCACGGGGAGAGGGTAAGTGCCGGCTGTCGGCCACTATAATCTACGGAGCGCGGCCTCCCCGCGCTCCCGTTTGCCTCCGCTCCGGGGACCTGCGACCGCGCAGACGGCGCGGGTCACGCTCGCCGCCCAGTCGTGACGTATGAAGACCGATCTACCGCCGGCGGCCGCCGCCGAAGAACCGGCACCGCTATCCCCGTGGTCCCAGCCGTCCGCCGAGGGACGCGCGCGCGGCCTGCGCCGGCTGCGGCGTAGCCTGGCACGGTGGGGCGGCTCTACGTTCGACGCCCTGCGCGTGCGCGACTACCGGCTCCTGTGGCAGGGCAACAGCATCACCTCGATGGGCTTCTGGATGCAGCAGGTCGCCATCGGCTGGCTGATCCTGGACCTCACCGGCTCACCCTTCTTCCTCGGTGTGGCCGGGTTCTGTCGGACGGCCCCCTCGCTCGTGCTCGCGCCCGTTGCCGGCGTGCTGGCCGACCGCGTCAACCGGCGGCTCATCATCCTCACCTCGCAAACGGTCCTCTTTGTCGTTACCGCCCTCATCACGTTCCTGATCTTCAGTGAACGCATTACCATCACCCATATCCTGATCGCCAGCACTTTCCATGGCATCGCTATTGCGGTCCAGCTCCCAGCACGGCAGGCGCTTATTCCGCAGGTCGTGGGGCGGGAGAAGCTGACCAACGCGCTGGCCCTATTCTCATCCACACAGAGCTTGAGTCGCGTTATCGGGCCGAGCGTGGCCGGGGTCATCATGGGCGTGGCCGGGGTGGCCTGGTGCCTCGCCTTCCAAAGCCTGGCCTATCTCTGGGCCATCGGCAACGTCTTGCAGATGCGGACACCCGGCCCCCGGCGCATCGGCCGGGCCAGCGCCGGCGTCTTCGCCAACCTGCGGGAAGGACTGGAGTTCTGCTTCCGCACCAAGCCTCTGCTCTTCCAGCTCCTACTGGCCGTTGCCCCGATGGTGCTGGCGATGCCCTACATGACCCTGCTGCCGGCCTTCGCCCGCGATGTCTACGCCATCGGTCCGGGCGGATTGGGGCTGCTGTACGCCGGCATGGGTACCGGCGCCTTGACTGGGGCCGTGCTGCTGGCCTCGCGGCGCGGCATTCGGCGCAAGCAGTTCGCCACCGTGCTGGTCGCGATAACGAACGGGGTCTTCTTAATTGTGCTCAGTGTGGCGCCGTGGCTGCCGGTGGGACTGCTGGCGCTGGCTGCCGTCGGGGCCGCCGGAGCGGTGTTCACCACGCTCAACGGCTCGGTCATCCAAGAGCTTGCGCCCGACAATCTGCGCGGCCGCGTGAGCGGCATCTACCTGCTCCTGATGGGTTTGATGCCGCTGGGGACGGTCCCGGCTGGGATCATCGCTGCCGCCTGGGGTGCGCCGGTCGCGGTAGCCCTTGGCGGCGGCCTCACCATCGTCTGCACACTCGCCCTCTTGGCCGCCCGGCCGCAGCTCCGGTACGCCTAGACCGGGGGCCGGGTGGTGAGACAAGACACCAAGCGGCAGGCCGTGCTATAGAATCCTTAGTGGAGGTATTTCTGTGACTGACGAGCCGATCTACGACTTTCATACGCACAGCTTCCTCAGCGACGGCGCCCTCTCACCCATCGAGCTGATCCGCCGCGTCCACATCCAGGGCTATGGGTCCATCGCGATCACCGACCACATCGGTGTTGGCGGTATCGAGCAGCTGCTCGAAGCACTGGCCGCCGACTGCGCCGAGGCCGAGCGGTATTGGGACATTCGCTGCCTGCCGGGCGTCGAGCTGACCCACCTGCCGCCGGAGGTTATTGCCCCGGCGGCAGCGCAGGCGCGACGAGCAGGCGCGGCCGTGGTGGTCGTGCATGGGGAATCCGTCGCGGAGCCGGTGGTGGAGGGCACGAATCGCGCCGCCGTGACCTGCCCGGACGTGGATATTCTGGGGCATCCGGGGCTGATAACCGCCGAGGACGTGCGGTTGGCACGTGAGCATGGCGTCTACCTGGAACTCTCCGCAAAGCGCGGCCACAGCCTGACGAACGGGCACGTCGCACGGTTGGCGCGTGAGCACGGTGCGACGCTGATCGTTAATAGCGATGGACACCAGCCCGGCGACTATCTCACCCGCACTACGGCGCGGAACGTGGTTCTGGGAGCGGGATTGCCGGAGTCCGCGCTATCGGAGCTACTGCAGCACACGCCGCGACGGCTACTCCAGCGGATTGACCAACGGTGCGCCGGCCGCCCTAACGCGGCAAAGGTGGCCTGAATACCTGGATACTGGAAGGGTAATGAACGTAACGAGCAAGCCCAGTGACGCCGAGCACCAGGAGCAAGCAGTGCCGGGTCCGGATACACCGCCGGCCGACGAAACGGAGGCGATCGAGACGCTCATCTTGCCGGTCCTGCCGCTGCGGGACCAGGTTCTGTTTCCCCGCGTGGTATCGCCCTTGGTCGTGGGCCGGCAGCGGTCTCTACGGGCTATCGAGCGTGCCCTCGCCGGCGACCGCAGCATCTTAGTGCTCACCCAGCGCGATAGCGCCGAAGACGAACCCGGACATCAAGACCTGTTCGAGGTCGGCACCGAGGCCATCATCGGCCGGCAGCTCAAGCTGCCGGAGGGGCGCACGAGCATCTTGGTGCAGGGACAGCAGCGCGTCAGAGTTCGGCGCTTCCGCCGTCTCGACCCGCTCATCGAGGCGGAGGTGGAACCCATCGAGGACGACGATGAGGTGCCGCCGGACGATGCGGCAGCAGCGGCGGACCAGACCGAGCACAAGGCAGTGCTCAAGCTCTTCGAAGAGTGCGTCAAGCTCAACGACAAGTTGAGCGACGATACCTACGTGATGGCAATGAACACGGACAGCCCCGGCTGGCTCGCCGATGTCATCGCGGACGCCCTCGACTTGCCGTTCGACCGGGGCCAGGCGCTGTTGGAGACCTTCGACCCGCAGGCGCGCCTGGTGGCCATTCATGCGCTGCTGGAGAAGGAGCGGGACCTGCTCCAACTGGAGACGCGCTTGCAGTCGGAGCGCAGCCAGGACGCCGACGAAGGTCAGCGCGAGTTCTTTCTCCGTGAGCAGCTGAAGGCGATCCAGGAGGAGCTAGGCGAAACGGATGCCCAGACGCGAGAAAACGCCGAGTTGCGCGAGCGCATCGTTGCGGCCGGGATGCCCCAGGCGGTCGCCGAGCGAGCCGAAAAAGAGCTGGGACGACTCCAGATGATGCCACCGGCCTCCCCGGAAACCGGCATCATCCGTACCTACTTGGACTGGCTGTTGGCCGTGCCCTGGCAGAAACGCACGACGGATCAGCTCGACATTCGCCGCGCGGCACGACTGCTCAACGCCGAGCACTACGGACTCAAGCGGGTCAAGGAGCGCATTCTCGAGTATCTGGCGATCCGTAAGCTGTCTCCCCATACGCGCAGCCCGATCATCTGCTTTGTGGGCGCGCCGGGCGTGGGCAAGACGAGCCTCGGCCAGTCCATCGCCCATGCGCTGGGCCGCACTTTCGTCCGGCTTTCGCTGGGCGGTATTCGTGACGAGGCCGAGATACGCGGGCATCGCCGGACCTACATCGGCGCGTTGCCGGGGCGGATCATCCAGGCGATGCGCCAGGCCGGCACCATGAACCCGGTCTTCATGATGGACGAGGTGGACAAACTCGGCATGGACTTCCGAGGCGACCCCAGCTCGGCGCTGCTCGAAGTGCTCGATCCCGAACAGAACAACACGTTCTCGGATCATTACCTGGAGGTACCCTACGATCTATCCCAGGTGATGTTCATTACCACGGCCAACATTTTGGACCCGGTGCCCCCGGCCTTACAGGACCGGATGGAGGTCATCGAGCTACCCGGCTACATCGAGGCCGAGAAGGTGGAAATTGCCAAGCGCTTTCTCGTGCCGCGCCAGCTGGAGGAGCACGGCCTCCGGCGCGATCAGGTACGGATCGGTGTGCCGGTTATCCGCCGCTTGATCCGCGAATACACGCGGGAAGCCGGCGTGCGGAACCTGGAACGGGAGCTGGCCACGATCTGCCGCAAGATCGCCCGCAGCGTTGCCGAGCAAGAAGAAGCCACGAACGGCAGTCTCGCCAAGGCTGCCGACGCGCCAGCAAAGCCGGCCACACGGACGCCGCTGGCCAACGGAGCGCCGCTCCGCGTCCGCACGCGGGACTTGGCAACGCACCTCGGCCCGGCCCGCTTCCGACAGGAGCTGGCGAACAAAGGGGCGCAGGTCGGCGTCGCGACGAGCGTGTATTGGACCCCGGCCGGCGGCGATCTCGCGCCGGTAGAGGTGACCCTGCTCGACGGCAAGGGCAAGCTCATCCTGACCGGCCAGCTCGGCGACGTGATGCGCGAATCGGCGCAGGCGGCCCTGAGCTTTGCACGCTCGCGGCGACGCTGGCTCCAGCTGGACAAGGATTTCGCCGAGCACCGCGACATTCACATGCACCTGCCGGCAGCGGGCATCCCGAAGGATGGCCCGTCGGCCGGCATCACGATGGCCACGGCGTTGATCTCCGCCCTCACGGGACGGGAGGTGCGGGCCGACGTCGCGATGACCGGGGAGATCACGCTGCGCGGTCGCGTCCTGCCCATCGGTGGTCTCAAAGAGAAAGTGCTGGCCGCCCATCGCGGCGGCATTCGCACCATTGTCCTGCCGGCGCGCAACCGCAAGGACCTGTTCGACGTGCCGGAAGACGTGCAGGAGGCGCTGGAGATCGTCTTCGTGGAGCAGATGGAGCAAGTCCTGAACGTCGCATTCCCGGCGTTTCCGGCGGAAGGCGCCATCATCAACGGTCCACCGTTGGCATCCTGAGCGGGTAGCATGAGTGTCGGAGTGTCGCGTCGCGGCTTCGGGCAGGTCGCCGGCTTGAGTACGGCCGCGGCGCTCGCCGGCGCGTGTACGCTCACCGAGGAGCCACCGCCGGAGCGCACCATTCCCCACACCAGTGGCAACCCTTGGGGTGTCAACACCTTCCTCCACAAGGAGGTCGAAGGCTGGAAGAAGGACCTCTCCTTGCGGATGATCCGCGACGCCGGCATCGGGTGGATCAAGCAGCAGTTTCCGTGGGAAGAGATCGAGCAGCCGCGCAAAGGGCAGTATTGGGACACGAAGTATAGCCAGGTCACGTGGGCAAAGTTCGATGATCTTGTCGCCCGCGCCGAGCGGCACGGCTTGAAGGTGATCGCGCGGCTGGATCGGCCGCCGGCGTGGGCACGCTCGAACCAAGAGCGCCACAGCCACCCACCCGACGACTTCGACGACTTCGGCGACTTCGTGACGACCACGGTAGACCGCTACCGGGGCCGGGTAGAGCACTTTCAGATTTGGAACGAGCCAAACCTCGGCACGGAGTGGACCGGGCGGGTGGACCCGGACGCCTACGCGGAACTGCTGGAGATCGCCTATACGCGGGCCAAGGCCGCCAACCCCGACGCCGTGGTGCTCTGCGCGCCGCTGGCGATCAACCTGGAGCGCGGCCCGGTCAATCTGAACGAGCTGGAATACCTGGATCAACTCTACGCAGCCGGCGCTCAACCTTACTTCGACATCATGCTGGCCAACGCCTACGGGATGGACCGGCCGCCGACAGAGCCACCGCGTACCGATACGCTCAACTTCCAGCGCGTGCGCCTGCTGCGCGACGTAATGGTTCGCCACGATGACGGCGCGAAGGCGGTGTGGTTCAATGAATACGGCTGGAACGCTTCACCGCCGACCATGCCGCCGGAGCAGCTGATCTGGCGCCGAGTTACCGAACAGCAGCAGGCGGAATGGACGGTCGAGGGGGTGCTCCATGCCCGACGCGAGTGGCCCTGGGTTGGCTCGATCATGATTTGGTACTTCCGGCAGGTCGGAGACATAGGTCCGGCGCAGTCCGAATACTACTTCCGCATGGTTGAGCCGGACTTCGCACCGCGCCCGGTGTACTTCGCAGTCAAGCGGGCGGCCACGGCCCGCCGCGGCTGGTGACGCGCTTGGCCGGCATAATCCGTTGGGGTTCAAGGTGGTACAGACCTGGTGGGGCAACGTCGCCGGCACACCCGGCTAGTCGGCTTCGGCATCCTCGTGCTCTGGCTGCTGGCGCTTGTCAGCACGACCGGCGGGATGTTGCTGTACCGTCTCGTTGTCGAGGATGGCGTCAGTTACGGCCTGCCGGCCGCGCCGATTGCGGACCGCGCCGTGGCACAGCTGGGCGTCAATACGCGCCTGGAACTGGAAACACCCGCGGGAGTGACGCGCTCATTGCAGTTGGCCCAAGCGGCGGGCATCCGCTGGATACGCCAGGAGTTCCTGTGGACCGATCTGGAGCGACGCAAGGGGCAATACCGTCACGAGACGACCGGCCGCACCACCTGGGACAAGTACGACCACATCGTAGACACGGCCGCGAGCCACGGCATACGGATCATCGCGCGGCTGGACCGCCCCCCCGAATGGGCACGTCCTCCCGACAGTAGCGGCACGCACCCACCGTTGAACTACCTCGACTACGGCGATTTCGTCTACGATTTCGTCACGCGCTACCGGGGTCGGATCAGCCACATCCAAATCTGGAACGAGCCGAATCTGAACCACGAATGGGGCGACCGTCCGGTTGATCCCGCTGCGTATGTCGAGCTGCTCCGCACCGCCTATCGGCGGGCCAAAGAAGCCGATCCCACGATCCGCGTCCTGGCGGCCGGCCTCGCGCCCACCCTCGAACGCGGCGACCGTGGCCTGGACGACCTCGCCTTCCTCGAACGCATGTATGAGCATGGAGCCAAAGACTTCTTCGACATTGCCTCGGTGATGGCCTACGGTCTCTGGACCGATGCCGACGACCATCGCATTGCGCCCGAACGCACGAACTTTCCCCGTCTGATACTCACGCGGCGCTTGATGGAAGCCTGGGGAGACGGCTCGAAGCCGATTTGGGTCTCGGAGTTCGGCTGGAACGCGCTGCCAGCCGGTTGGCAAGGACACCCCTCACCGTGGGGATCGTTCTCCGTGGCCGAGCAGCGGCGCTCGACGGTGCGCGGGCTGGAGCGAGCGCGGGACGAGTGGCCGTTCGTCGGCGTCATGGCGCTGTGGGTGCTCCGCATTCCGGGCGTCCATCCCGACGACCCGACCGCGTTCTTCGCGCTGCTCGACGACGACTGGCAGCCGCGCCCCTTGTACGCCCCGCTGCAAGCGGCGAGCGCCGTTGCCGCACTCGGACCGGGTTGGCACGAGGAGGCTCACGAGGACATCCTGATCGAGGGCACCGGCCAGCATACCTTCGATCCGGCTGCCAGTGGACAGCGGTACTGGGAAAGCCCCGTCGCCGGCACGACACTCCGCCTCACGTTCCGTGGCACGGACGTGGTGTTGCTGGCGCCGGTGGGGCCGGGACGTGGTATCGCCGAAGTGACCATTGACGGTGTGCCAACGTTGGCCAATCGGCTCCCGTCCGGTCCCGCCAGCCGGGCCCTGCTCGACCAATACCGGCCGGAAGCCGTATCCCAGCAGCACATTTCCATCGCTACGGGACTCCCGGATCGTCTCCACGCGCTAGAGTTGGTCGTGACGGGTCGGCGGCATGAATCCTCCTCGGGGCCGGCCGTCGGCGTGGACGCAGTCTTGATCGGCCGAGCGCGGCCCCTCGGCCCGTATCTCATTACCGGCGGCGTGTGGGGTGCGGCGCTTTTCGCACTGCTCTGGCGCGTGCGCCGCCGGCTGCGGCGCAGCCTGGCGCCACTACTGGCCCCGCTCCTGGGACAACCGGGAGCGGTGGATGGAAACGCCGCGTGGCACGGCCGCCGCGCGGCGGCGGACGAACAGCCACCGCATGGTCTGTTGCGCCGGTGGCGGAGCACAGACGGGTGGCCGCTGGCAGCGGCATTGGCCGTCGCGACGGCCATGCTCCTGCTGCCGGGCTGGCCGGCACTGGCCCTGGCCGGGTCTCTTGGCCTGCTCATCCTGTGGCGCCCGCGGACCGGGGTGTATCTGCTTATCCTATCGCTCCCCCTGCACGCCCACGCCGTACAACTGGGGCTGGGGCGCGTGACGTTGACGGAGCTACTCTGGCTCGCCACGGTCGCCGCCGTCGTGGCGCGAGCAGTGTGGCACGAACGCTGGCCGCGCTGGCCGGGGCCGTTCGGAGGGCCGGCCGCGCTGCTGATCGTGGCGGCGACCGTGGCCACCGTTGGCTCGCAGGTGCCGCTGTTGGCACTGCGCGAGTTACGAGTCGTCGTGCTGGAGCCGGCCCTACTGCTGGTGCTCATCGTGACGCTGTTCCGGCGGCGCGGCGACCCGGCCCGGCTGACCTGGGCATTGGTGGCCGCCGGGATCGGCGCCGGAGCGGCGGCACTGGCACTGGGCGCGGCCGGCCAGCGGCTCATCGAGGCGGAGGGCGTGGTACGGCTCGCCGGTCTCTCCGGCAGCCCCAACCACCTCGCGCTCTTCCTGGGCAGACTGCTCCCCCTCGCCATAGCCCTCGTGCTCCTCCATACCGGCAGCGGGCAAGTAGACACGTCAGGGCAGCGCCACCGCACCAATCGGCTGCTGCCGACCTGGCAGTCAGGCGTGGCGCTGCTGGGCACCGGCATCATCGGCGCGGCGCTCCTTTTCTCGTTTTCGCGCGGCGCGTGGCTGGCCAACGCCGCCGGCGTGGGGGTAGTGTTGATCGGCTTGCTGGCGCTCAGGGGCGGTGTCGCGCCGAGGACCTGGTGGCGTTCCGTGACACGACGGCGCGGAGGGGCCGCCGGGCGCCGCACACTCATCGCCGTGGTCGCGGCTCTCGTTCTCGTCATCATCCTGGGGATTGGCTTGGCAACGCGCGTGGAGCGGTTGAGCAGCGTTGGCGACCCGCTCGGTGGCACGATGGCCCTGCGCCTCCAGCTCTGGGGGGCCGCGCTGCGGATGGCACTGGATCATCCGCTCTTCGGCGTCGGGCCGGACGGATTCCTGTACGCCTATCCGGCCTACCGCGAGGGTGTCGCCTGGAAAGAGCCGTTCGTCTCGCACCCCCACAACCTGATTCTCGATTACTGGCTGCGCGGGGGTATAATGGGCATCGCTGCACTCGGCTGGCTACTCGCGGCTTGGGGCCGCGGCGTGTGGCGGGTGCTGCGAAAGGATGGTGCCACTGTACCCAATGCTCCGCCGGACGGAGTGCGCCGTTCGCAGTTGCTTGCGCTGGGGCTGGCCGGCAGCCTCACCGCCTTTGTGGTACACGGGCTAGTGGACAACTCCTACTTCCTACCGGACCTCGCCTACGTCTGCTGGGCTGGTGTGGGCGTGTTGGTCGTACTCATGCAACACACACTCGGCTCGCCGCCCGCCACGCCGGAGAAGAGTGCCTAGCCATGCGTGTACTCGTCGTCGGTGGCGCCGGTATGATCGGCTCCCACGTCTGTGAAATGCTGCTTGCCGACGACCACGAGGTCTGGTGTCTGGACAACCTGCTCACCGGCTTTGGCGCGAGCGTGGCCGGCCTGACCGACCGGCCCGGCTTTACGTTTGTCAACGCCGACGTTAGCGGGGCACTACCCGCCGATCTGCCCGCCATGGACTGGATTCTCCACCTGGCCAGCCCGGCCAGCCCGCTGGACTTCCGACACCTGAGCCTGGAGATCATGGCAGTCAACGCGCGCGGCACCGAGCACCTGCTCGCGCTTGCGCGGCAGCACGGTAGTCGGTTTCTCTTTGCCTCGACCTCGGAGGTCTATGGCGACCCCCAAGAGCACCCACAGCGCGAGACCTACTGGGGTCACGTGAACCCCATCGGCCTCCGCGGCTGCTACGACGAGAGTAAGCGATACGGTGAGGCACTGACGATGGCCCACGGCCGTCGTTACGATCTGGACGTGCGGATTGTGCGGATTTTCAATACCTATGGGCCGCGCACGCGCCACTACGACGGCCGTGTCGTGCCCAGTTTCATCTGTAGCGCCATCGCCGACGAGCCGCTTACCGTGATCGGTACCGGTGAGCAGACACGGAGCTTCTGCTACGTCACCGACTTGGCCGCCGGCATTCTGCGCGTCATCGCAGCACCCGAATCCGCAGCGCGCGGCGAGGTCTTCAACCTCGGCAATCCGGACGAGTGGACGGTAGGCAAGTTTGCAGAACTGGTCGTCGAGGTGGCCGGATCGCGGTCCCCGATCACGCGGCAGGCGGTTCGGGAAGCCGACCCGGTGTACCGGGACGACCCCGGCCGGCGCTGTCCAGACATCACCAAGGCCCGCACGGTGTTGGGGTGGGAACCGACGGTGCCGCTGCGCGAGGGGCTGGCGGAGACGATTGCCTGGTTTCGGGCCACGCGCGGCTCCGAGTATGCCCGCCGTCCGGACCGCTAAGGTCCTCGCGTGTAGAATCCGGACCACAGGTAGCGAGGCAACGTGAGCCTACCGACGAGAGCACATCGAGGCATTCGGCCGGCGTTGGGCGCCGGGTCTGCGCCATGGTCCCGCATCAGAGACGCCGTGGGGCTGCTGGCTCTCGGCAGCGCCATTGCCATTGCCCCACCCTGGGTATCCGCCGCAGCTTTCGCCGGTGTGCTCGTGTTCGTGCTGCTGCTGGTGCAGCCGCTCGTAGGCGTGTTCCTCCTCGCCTGGTCGGTGCCCTTCCAGTCGCTCGTCGCTACGACGCTAGGAGAGTTCCGGGTCAGCATCACGGAGGTGCTGGTCCTGCTGTACGTCGCCGCGGCGCTGCTGTCGCTGCGCCGGACACGTGGGCTGCCGCGCCCGCTGCTGCTCCTGCCGGGACTCGTGCTGTGCGCCGTGCTTATGCTGAGTATCCTACGCTCTCAGGACATCGAGTCTTCGCTGGAGGAAATCATCAAGTGGGCCGAGCTGCTCGCCGTCTACGTCGTAACGGTGGTGCTCCTGCGCGTCACTCGCTGGCGGTGGTGGGTAGTGGGCGGTCTCTTGGTAGCGGCAATGGCCGAGGCCGGAGTAGGGCTGGTGCAGACGCTCGGCCGCATCGGGCCGGAGCATTTCCTGTTCAACGGCGTGCTGATGCGGGCACACGGCACGTTCGGCCAGCCCAATCCGTTTGCCGGCTATCTGGTCCTGTTCTTCCCCATTGCCTTGGCGCTCTGGGCGTTTGGCGATCTGGAAGCGCGACTGCCGTGGATCCGCTCGTGTACCGGCCTGGTGGTGATCGTGCTCGGTAGCGCGCTGCTGGCGTCACTGTCGCGTGGGGGGCTACTCGGCATGGCCGGCGCCGTGCTGGTGGTCCTGTTGCTCGGCAGCCGGGCCATGCGACGCCTCACGCTGGCCGGCGGCGCTGCCGTGCTCGCGCTCGCTATCGTCGCGGGCCTGGCGCTGCCGGACCGAGTCACCGACCCGACGCTGGACGCGGCTCTGGCCGCCGTCAACGTGCGGACCGTGGCGAGCACCCCGGCGACCCCGGAGAACTGGTCGGTGCTGGAGCGGCTCTCCCAATGGCACGCCGGCCTACGCATGTTCCAGGACAACTACCTGACCGGGATCGGCGTTGGCAACTACGACGCCTACTACCCGGAGGTTGCACTGCCAGACTGGCAGCAACCCCTGGGACACGCGCATAATCTCTACCTGAACATCGCGGCGGAGACGGGCTTGCTGGGTCTCGGCGCCTATCTCGTGCTCGCGCTGGCTATCGTACACGTGGGACGACGTGCGCTCCGCAACCGGCACGACCGCGCCGTGCGGGCGCTGGCGGTGGGTATTCTAGGTAGCCTGGCGGCCTACTCGATCCACAACATCTTCGACATGCTCTTCGTCCAGGGCATGGGGGTGCTGCTGGGCCTGCTGCTGGCCCTGCTGGAGCAGGCGGCGCCCGCTCCGGAGCAGACGACCGTGGCGGCTCCATCCCGGCTGCGGCCGGAGCGCGAGACGGCAGCCGGCAGCCGTTCGGGAGTGCCGGCGTGACCGCAGCAACCACACCGCCGGCCAGCGAGTCCAAGAGTTGGGTGCGTCGGCTGCTGAACGTCCGTACTGCCATCTCCTTCCTCATCGGGCTGGCGGTCCTGATCGCGGTCGTCCGCGCTGCTGACGTGAATCTCGATGTCACCTGGACAAGCATCACCAACGCCAACCCCTGGTTCTACCTGCTGGCGATTGGCTCGTATGTCTGCACGTTCCCGGTACGGGGGCTGCGCTGGCGCCGGTTGTTGGGCAACGTGGGGCACCCTTATCTGTCTGTGGGGCGGCTGACCGAGATTATCTACCTCTCCTGGTTTGTGAACAGCATCGCGCCACTCAAGCTCGGCGATGCGTACCGTGGCTATCTCCTCAAGCGCACCGACCGCGTGTCGTTCTCGCGCGCGATGGGCACGGTGTTTGCGGAGCGGGTCATTGACGTGCTGGCCCTCATCCTCCTGTTAGCGTTGAGTGGGCTGCTGGTGCTACGGGGCCGCGTGGGCGCCGAGTTGGTGCAGCTGGAGCTGCTCGCGGCCATTATCCTCGCCGTGCTCATCGCTGGCGTACTGGCCCTGCGGTACGGTGGTCCGCGCATCATCGGCTTCTTCAGTGCGCGCATCCAAGCCTACTATTCGCGCTTCCAGCACGGCGTCTTCAATTCGTTCCAGGACCTGCCCGTCGTCGGCACGCTGACTATCCTCGCGTGGCTGGCGGAGGCCGGCCGCCTGTTCTTCGTGCTGTATGCACTCCACGTTCCGCTCACAATCGGGGCGGTGCTGTTCGTCCTGACCGCCGCCTCGCTGTTGCTCGTTGTCCCGACTCCCGGCGGCTTGGGCGCCGTCGAGACCGGCATGGTAGGCGTGCTGGCGCTATTCAGTGTTGCGCCGGAGGTGGCGCTCGGCGTGGCGTTGGTGGATCGCTCGATCAGCTTCTGGGGCTTGATCGTGACCGGGCTGCCCGTCTTCCTCGTCAGCAAGCACACGAAATAGGGGCGACCGGGTACGCCTCACCACCTGGCCCCCTCTCCATCGCTCGGCGATAGAGAGGGGGAGTCTGCCGGAGACTTGTGTACGAGACATGTGCTGTGAAGATCGCCATTGACTACACCCCAGCCGTGCGGCAAATAGCCGGTGTTGGTCGCTACACCCGATCTCTGGTCCAGGCGCTCATCCATACCGCGCCGGACGACGGCTACACCCTGCTCTATGCGGGAGCCGCACCTGCCATTCCTCTCTCCGCAGGTGTAGATGAGGAGTCGCGCCGCGACGGAGGGGCGGTAACGCTGCGGCGCTTGCCCATTCCGGAGCGCCTACTGACGGTCCTGTGGCATCGCTGGCGCGTGCCTCTCTGGGCCGACCTCTGTAGCCCGGGTAGCGCGGTGTTCTACTCACCGAACTTCGTCTTACCGCCGCTATTACATGCCAAAGGGGTGGTCACAGTCCACGATCTCTCGTTCCTGCGCTATCCGGAGACGCACGACCCCGGCCTGGTCGCCTTCCTCACCGCGGCGGTGCCCCGGGCCGTGCGAGCCGCAGCGTTGGTGCTTGCCGACTCGGAGCACACGCGCCAAGACACCATCGCGCTGCTAGGTGTCCCGGCGGAAAAGACGGCCGTGCTCCTGTCGGCCGCCGATCCGATCTTCCGGCCGGTGGACGATCCCGCCGTGCTCGCAGCGATGCGCCGCCGGCGCAGCCTCGACCGTCCCTACATCCTCTCGGTAGGCACGATCCAGCCGCGCAAGAACCTGCCCCGGCTGATCGCCGCCGTGCGCCTGCTCCACGAGTGGACCGGCGAGGACATCGTGCTCGTCCATGCCGGCCGGCGTGGTTGGCTCTACGCCGAGGTGGAGCAGGCAGTGCAAGACCACGCAATGGCCGACTCGTTCCGGCTGATCGAGGACGCTGACGACGGCGAGCTGCGTCTGCTGTACGCTGGCGCGGTCGCACTCGCCTACCCCTCGCTCTACGAGGGCTTTGGCCTGCCCTGTGTCGAGGCGATGGCCTGTCGCTGCCCCGTCGTGGCCTCGGCGGTGTCGTCCGTACCGGAAGTGGTCGGTGACGCCGGGCTATTGGTGGAGCCAACCGACGTGGAAGCCATAGCCGAGGCGCTATCCCGCTGTCTCGGCGACACGGAGCTACGCGCCACGCTCATCGAGCGCGGGACGGCGCAAGCCGCACGGTTTACCTGGGAGCGCAGCGCCGCCAAGCTGCACCGCCTCCTTCATGCGGTCGGGGACAGTTAGCACGCTGTGCTACAGCAAGCCCCAGTGGGCGTCAATGTCGTGCTGTGCCGCTCGGACGCGGCCGGCTTCGACATCGGCGACCTTGATCGGCGTACCGGCGTGCTCCGACTCGTACAACGCCTCGCTCACGGCCATCGCGGCCAACCCCTCGCGGCCGTCTACCTCCGGTGCGGTACCGTCGCGCACGGCGCGGACGAAATCCACGATCTCTACCACGACCGGGTCTCGGGTGTCGTAGGGAAACAAAGTCTCTTTCTGCTCCGGGGTGAGCGAGGCCAGGAACTGCTCTTGTAGCTCGGCGCTGCTAAGAACGGTGCCATCGCGCTTGTGCAGGCCGTCCTGGTCCAGCGAGCCGTCGCTGCCGTAGTAGCGGCGCCGCTGGAACTCCTTCCCCGGGGCAGCCTGGGTCCAGGTGAAGTTGGCGATCAGCCCGCTCTCGAACGTCAGCACGGCTATCGCAGCGTCCTCAACGTCGGAGGGTGTCGGGCCGCTAAGTGTCTGCGGGTCCTGGTAGCGGAGCGGCTCGAAGGTCCGGACCGCGGCATAGACCGTCGCGATACGACCGAACAGGTAGTGAAAGAGATCGAACGTATGCACCTCACCATCGAGCACCCAGCCACCGCCCGACAGCAGGCGGTCGTGCCGCCAGGCGGTGCCGACGATCAGCCCCATGCTGAGATTTACGCGCTGTGAGAAGATCATCCGCGGCTCGCCGATGAGGCCCGCATCGCGGATAGCCCAGCAATTTGCCCGCTCTTCCAGCCGGCGCCGGTACTGCTCGGCCACGGCCAAGACAACGGGCGACCGCTGGCACGCCCGCTCGTGCGCCGCCAAGAGCCGCCGGCCCGCGGCCATACTGACGGCGAGCGGCTTTTCCACCAGCACGTGGGCGCCAGCGTCGAGGGCCTCGACGACGAACGTGTGGTGGACGTTGTGCGGCAGGACCAGATCAACCGCCGCCGGCCGGTGCTCGTCGAGCAGCTGCCGAAAGTCAGTGTAGATACGCGGCGCCTCCGGCTGGAACTCGGCAACCTCGGCAGCGGCGCGGCGCGCGCGGGCCTCGTCCACGTCGCAGGTTGCGCTCACCGTGATGAGGCCCGGCGCGCTCTGCGCCAACTCGCGGTAGGCCCGCAGATGGGAGCCAGCCATCCCACCGCAGCCCACGACGGCGATGCCCAGCGGATCGTTGCTCGTCAATGTGCTATCTCCTTATGTGCCAACGCGGCGCGGCCATTCTAGCAGCCACCGGTCGGTTATCTGAGCCGAGGTGAGCGGCCACTGCACGCTCTTATTCCGGGCTGCCGTGCGGTATCGTTGTGGCAGCGCACCCAACGCGCTAGAGCCGATTGTGGACCAACGATGAGAGTGCTCTGGGGTCTTTTCGCCACCTCGCTGCTCGTCGGCTTGTCCGGCGCCGTCGCACCGGGACCCCTGCTGACGGCGGTGATTGGCGATGTCGCCCGCACCGGCTTCTGGACGGCGCCGCTGCTCGTGCTCGGACACGCCCTGCTGGAGCTAGTCACGGTACTGGCCCTGGCGCGGGGGTTGGCACGGGCAATCCGCAACCCGCTAGTCCTGCGGACGATTGCGGCGCTCGGCGGCATCACCCTCCTCGTGTTGGGCGGCGATCTCGCGCGATCCGCGTGGATCGGCGCCGTTCACCTTGACGAGACGCAAACGGCCTCGGCGGCGGCCTTGCCCATTCTCACCGGCGTTGTCGTGAGCGTGAGCAATCCCTATTGGGTGCTGTGGTGGGTCACGGTCGGCGCCGGCTACACGGCCCTGGCGCTCCGCCACGGGACCGCGGGGCT
This sequence comes from Chloroflexota bacterium, assembly GCA_022826725.1. GTDB lineage: Bacteria > Chloroflexota > UBA11872 > UBA12225 > JAJDUF01 > JAJDUF01. The sequence goes on along the minus strand of JAJDUF010000021.1, from coordinate 76,147 downwards.
AGGTGCCTTTTACGTTGGCCACATCATGGCCGACTTCGGCTGGTACGTGCCGATAGCCCTGCTCGTCAGCGCCGGACAGCAACTCTTCGACGCCGAGGTCTATCGGGTTATTATCGGTCTGGCCGGCGCGTTTCTGATCGCTATGGGACTGTTTTTCATCGTCCTTGCCGTTCGTTGGGCACAGTCGGCACCGACGATGCCGGCAGAGTGAGCAAGCGTGGCCAGCGCGACGCAAGAGGGAGGAGAGTTACCCGGCCGCCAAGGATAATCAAACGGCCTCTGCGTGACAACACGGAGGCCAGCATTTACGTAGGGAGGATGGTGCCGAGAGGCAGAATCGAACTGCCGACACCGTGATTTTCAGTCACGTGCTCTACCAACTGAGCTATCTCGGCATAGCGCCCATACAACTATACCACAGGCTCATTTTCGGCGCTGGTAGCCTCCCTGCAAGCGGCAAGCCCCCCTATGGTCCCCTCACAAGGGTAGTTTTTCTGCGGGGGCCGCGGGCGGGGCCGACCTCACCCCCCGGCCCCCTGACGGGCCAAAGCCACACGGATAGGGCCAGGTGTGGTGCGGCTTTGGCCCGTCACCTCTCCACATGGTGGAGAGGTGGTGTAACGCTCGGACCGGGGCCGATGCATGGCCCTGCACGGCGGCTCTCGCTGCAATGACCAGCGCCTGGGGGCGATGAATCACGCCCCTACAAAAAACCTACCCCTGTGAGCCTATGGTCCCCCCGCTCCGCAGGGAGACGAACCGCTGACCACTAGCTACCGGCAACTGACCACTACTTACGCCGGGAGCGCCACCTCGACGGCCGCCAGCGCGTCTTTATCCGCGTCGCGTAGGTCGCCGTGGCACTCCACTAACCCATCATTGACCAGCGCTAGGAGGAGATCGGCCAGCCACTCGACATGGTCGGGCGCAAAGTCGTCGCGGAGCTGCGGGCCGAGCCGGGTGAGAGTCATCGTCTCCCCAGGTACCAGCGGCCGGAGGCTGGCCAGGATGCGCCCGCGGTACCAGCGGCGACTGCCCTGAAACGGCTCCGACTTTGGCGCGCTGCCGGCATCGTCATTCACATCGGCTCGGTATTCCCCGGCTACCTCTGCCGCCTGACGCACCGGAGCTTCAGACTCCGCGCGGCCGAAGAGCGGGCCTAGCGCGGTGGTTGCCAAGCGCCGCCGGCGATAGGCGCAGACCTGCGCGAGCGGACACACGCGGCACGCCGGGCGCGCGGCCGTGCAGACGGTCGCGCCGAGGTCCATAAGCGCCTGATTCCAGGCGTAGGCAGATCGCTGCGGCAAGGCGGCCTCGGCCAGTAGCCAGCCGGTACGCTCCGGGGGTGTTTCCGTCGGCTCGTCGTCGCTGAACCAGGCATCCAGAAAGACCCGTCCCAGCACCCGGCGGACGTTGGTATCCAAGACCGCCACAGGCGTCTCCGCCGCGAAGCAGGCGACGGCCGCGGCGGTGTAGCGGCCGATACCCGGTAAGGTCCGCAGGGTGGCCGGGTCAGTTGGGAGCTTGCCGTTGTGGTCAGCCACGACCTGCTGGGCAATGCGGTGCAAGTACACGGCGCGGCGGTTGTAGCCCAGCCCGGCCCATTGGCGGATCACCTCGCCCCGCGAGGCCGCGGCCAGCGCAGCAAGCGTCGGAAACGCCGCCAGGAACGCCGCGTATTTCGGCATGACACGGTCCACCTGCGTTTGCTGGAGCATCATCTCCGCGACTAGGATGGCGTAGGGATCGCGCGTCTGCCGCCAGGGCAGGCGGCGGCCCTGTTCCTCATACCAGCGCAGCAAGTCGGTGTGAACACGCTGGAGACGCGACGACTCGAGGCTGATTGACGCTGGTGGTTGAACGCCCATACGTACCACGACAGCGGGACAGATTGAGCAATGCGTAGCCGGCAGGCGGCCCGTAAGCGCCGTGGCCTGTGGGGCCGTCCACTCTCCGCACCGGAGCGACGCGCAGAGGCTCCCGCCAAGACAGCAGTATACGGTGCGGCTGCGCCGCCCGATCGGCTCGCCGCGCGCTATCGGCTGGGGCGGACGCCGGTGCAAGTCGGCGGGCGCTCGTGGTCCATGCTGGGACCGGCCGATCCCGACTCGCTCATTGACGCGATCCAGCCCAACGACGACGACCGACTGCCCTATTGGGCGCAGCTCTGGCCCGCCGGGCAGGTGCTCGCCGAGGCCGTGCTGACGACCGACGCTCTCGCCGGGCAGCGGGTGCTGGAACTAGGCTGCGGCCTGGGGCTGACCGCCGCGGCGGCGCTCGTCGCCGGTGCCGAGCTGCTCGCCGTGGATTGCGAGCCGGATGCCCTGGCGTTCGCCGCCTACAATGTGCAGGCGCTGGCCGGCGTCTCGCTCGTCACCAAACTGGGCAACTGGCGTGGCCCCGACCCCGGCGCGTGGCTGGAGCCGCCCTACGACATAGTCCTAGCCGCCGACGTGCTGTACGAGCGGCGCGACGTGGAGCCGCTCGCCGCGCTCGTGCCCCAACTGCTGGCGCCGGGCGGCTGGCTGTGGCTGGCCGAGCCGCGGCGGGAGGCCGGCGGCCGCTTCGTGGCGCTGCTGCGCGAGGCCGGGTGGGACGATGTTGTCCAATCGGTGCCGTTTGCCGGCCTGGGACAGCGGCTTGTCGTTGATCTGCACCGGCTGACCCCACCGGGGTAGCTATCGGCCATTAGCTATTAGCAATCAGCCGTCAGCTGTCAGCCAGTGGTATACTACGGTGGTACAGCGCTCGCTCCGGCGCTGCCGTTGCGGGCCGCCTCCGGCCGGGTAGCGCCGGGCAGGCACGGACGAAAGAGACGAAAGGTAACCAGCGTGAAATCGGACATCCATCCGCGCTACTATGACGACGCGAAGGTCATTTGCTCCTGCGGTAACACCTGGACGACCGGCTCGACCCGGCCGGAAATCCGCGTAGAGTTGTGCTCGACCTGCCACCCCTTCTTCACCGGTCAGCAGCGCATCGTCGACTCCGCCGGTCAGGTCGAGCGCTTCCACCGCCGCTTTGGCCTCACCTCCGAGGGATCCGAGGCCAGCGATGCTGCGACAGCCGAAATAGCCGAAGCCACCGCCGGTTAGCACACGGACGCGCACCATGGGGGAAGGTAGGGTTGATCCGCCCTACCTTCTTTTGACGTAGGGAGCAGTACGCCGGAGGCGTGGGCGTCGCGAGCGTGTTGGGCCGGGAGGACGGCCACCGATGGAGAGCACGGCAGCGCCTTCGATCCCCAACTATGGGGGGCCGGCAGTCATCGAGGGGGTGATGATGCGGAGCCGCCGTGCGCTGGCGGGCGCCGTGCGTAACCCGGCCGTGGCCAGCCCGGCGCCCGGTTAGCGGCCTAGCCAGCGGCACGTGCCCCCGGTCAAACACTCACGTCCTATGCGAGGTTCATCATGCCGCCAACGGCACCCATGATTAATCAACTGGAGCAGCTCCAGTCCCGCTACACGGAGCTTGAGGGCCTGCTCACCACACCCGAAACGCTCTCCAATCCCAAGCTGCTGCGGGAATACGGCCAAGAGCAGAGCCGGCTGGAGAAACGGGTCTCGCTGTACCGCGACCTGCGTCGTCTCGACGAGGAGCTGGAGGGGGCGCGGTCGGTGCTGGCGGAGTCGGACGACCCGGAGCTATCCGAACTGGCGAGCGACGAGATCGCGGAGTTGGAAGAGCGAGTGGAGCAGCTTACCCACGACTTGCGGCTGGCCATGCTGCCGCCCGACCCTAACGACGAGCGGGCCGTCATTGTCGAGATCAGGGCCGGCACGGGTGGCGAGGAGGCGGCGCTGTTCGCTGCCGAACTCTACCGCATGTACGTCCGCTTTGCCGAGCGCCAGCGTTGGAAGATGGACCTCGTGAGCCTCAACGAAACCGGGATCGGCGGCCACAAAGAGGTCATCTTCCAGGTGAATGGGCGCGGTGTCTACAGCCAGTTCAAATACGAGAGCGGCGTGCATCGGGTGCAGCGTGTGCCGACGACGGAGGCCAGCGGGCGCATCCACACGTCCACGAGCACGGTGGCCGTGCTGCCGGTCGCGGAGGCGGTCGAGGTCGAGATTGACCCGGAGGACCTCGTTTTCGAGACCTACCGCTCATCGGGTCACGGTGGCCAGAGCGTGAATACGACCGATTCGGCGGTGCGGATTACCCATCGGCCGACCGGCATGGTGGTGACCTGTCAGGACGAGCGCTCGCAGCTCAAGAACCGGGTGAAGGCGCTCGCCGTACTGCGAGCGCGCCTGCTCGACCGGCAGCGGCGGCAGGCAGCGGCGGCGCGCGGCGATGCCCGCCGCTCGCAAATCGGGAGCGGCGACCGCAACGAGAAGATACGGACCTACAACTTCCCGCAGGATCGCGTGACCGATCACCGCGTGCGCCTGACGGCGAGTAATCTGCCCGGCATCCTCGACGGCGCCCTCGACGACCTCATCGCGGTGCTCGCACAAGCGGACCAAGCCGAGCGCCTCGCCGCCGTCGGGTAGATGCGCCTCACCCCCGGCCCCTCTCCACATGAGTGGAGAGGGGGGTCTGCCCTCACCCCGGTCCTCTCGCAGGGGGAGAGGGTGCTGGATTGCGGCCTGCGCCGCAATGACGGGGCGAGGGGCGCGATTCAGCGCGCCGCTACGCAAGAACCTACCCTTGTGCGGGATTGGGGGTGGGTCCGCAGCTACAGATCGCGGTGGCTGAAGACGGCAATAGCGACGCCTAACGCTGCGACAGTGTAGAGGCCGGCCCAGATCAGCATGGCCGGGGCGGTGGGGGTGCTTGCAGTGAACGGCAGTCCCGTGCCGGTAGCCGCCGCGTTCTGCATCAAGAGCAGCCAGGACGGCTGCAAGTAGAACGAGGCCGCCCGCCAGAGTATGTCGCTGGGCACCAGCAAGCTCACGACGATACCCAAGTTGACCATGAGGTCGCTCCGCAACGCCGCGCCGATCTGCTCGATGAAGCCGCCGATCCAGGCTGCGCCGTAGAGCATGAAGATGATGATGCCGTTCGTGACCGTGGAGAAGAGCGCGCTCCCGAGCAGAGCGATAGCGAGCAGCAAGGCCATCTCCAGCACGAGCAGCCCTACGGCCGGCAGCGGCAGCGGCGGTACGTAACCCGACAGCACCCACACGATGAGCAGCAGCAGCGCGAACGTGCCGGCCATGTAGAGGGTGGCAATGACCAGCAGACCCAGCCACTTGCCGACTACGATGTCGCCGCGGCGCAGCGGTCGGGCCGCCACCACCTGCATCAGCCCCGACGCCACTTCACCGGCGAGCGTACCGGCGCCCAAGAACAGCGCTGCGCCACCGGCCATGAGATTGAGGCCGTAGATGCCCAGGGTCGTCATGATCGGCGGCACCAGCATGGCGGCTTGCGGTGTCGTTTCAGTCGCCGGCTGGGCCGCCTCTTCCCGCGCAACCTCCTGAATCAAGAAGCCGAACCCGAGGCCAAAGACCGCCACGTACAGCAGACTGAGCAGGATAATGGCCAGGAAAATGCGCCGACGCGCAGCTTCGCGGATCGTCAGCTCCGCGACGAGGATGACGGGATGGCTCATGGCGTCGCGTCCTCCGCGTCACCGGCCGCGCCGAGCGCACCGAGAAAGACCTCCTCCAGGGAGTGCTGCTCGGGAATCAACGCGAACAGTTGCCGACCCTGCGCGACGACCGCCGCGGCCACCGCCGGCGCCACTCCCGGTCCCGACGTGACGATCCGTAGCTCGCGTTCGTCCAAGCGCTCGACGGTGCCCCAAGCGCGAAGGGCCGCGCAGAGCTGCTCGGTGGCGCGGTCTACCGTGAGCCGCAGCACGTGCTCACCGGCGAGCAAGTCGGCCAGCGCGCCAGCGCGCACCACGCGGCCGTGGTTCACGATGGCTACGCGGTCGCACACCAGCTCTACTTCGCTCAGGAGGTGCGAATTGAGGAAGACCGTCACGCCCTCGTCACGGAGTCGGCTAATCAGATTCCGCACGTCGCGGCGGCCAACCGGGTCCAGCGCCGAGGTCGGCTCGTCCAGGAAGACCAGTGTGGGGCGGTGGACAATGGCTTGCGCCAGTCCGACACGCTGCTGCATTCCCTTCGAGTAGGTGTGGAGCTGCTTATCGGCCGCCGCCGTCAACCCGACGGTCGCCAGCGCCTGGGGGACTCGTTCGCGGCGCGCGGTGCGCGACAGCCCGGCGAGGCGACCGTGAATATCCACGAACTCGCTGCCGGTCAGCCAGTCGGGAAACCGGAAGTGCTCCGGCAGGTAGCCGACGTGCCGCCGCACCGCCCGGTCACCAACCGGCCGATCCAGGACGCGCCCACTCCCGCTGGTCGCGGCGGCCAAGCCGAGCAGGATTTTGAGCGCCGTCGTTTTGCCGGCGCCGTTCGGTCCGAGAAAGCCGAAGACCTCACCAGGCGCGACGCGGAGCGTGAGGTCCTCCAAGGCCACGAAGCGACCGTAGACCTTCCGCAGTCCCTCGGTTTCGATGGCCCATCCTGACTGGGCATCGGTACGTGCAGCCATGGTCGCTATTGGAGGGAAGCAGCGACGGCCAGTAGCTCTTGCTCGTCGTAGCTCCCGCCCACGCCGTACACCATGCCGTCCCGCTGCCACAGCACAACCCCGTGCCGCGTCTGGGCATCCTGCACGCTGACGCCAGGTGCTCCATCAACCGTGACGTGCTGGGAGACGGCCTCATCTTGCGGTACGGGGATGGGCAACGTCTGCGTCCAGTCGTCAATCGCCCGCAACTGGGCTACCGTGTCGGCCGGGAGGCCCGGCAAACTCAACAGGAATGAGCGGAACTGCTCCAGTGTCGCCTCGCCGGAGACAGTCACCGTCGGGCTAGGTGACTGACCAACCACCAGCGATACTTGCCCGGCATCGTCGCCGTAGATCAACAGCACGGCTGCCGCTATGGTCAGATGAATCGTGGAGTCGTCCAGCGCTTCCGGCACGCTGACGTCGGAGTGACCCTGCTCGGCCAGGTAGGCCAGCGCCTTGTCCCGATCTACGGTGAAGCTCACCGTAGAAGCCGGCATCGTGTGGACCTGCGGGTCTGCCGAGAGGCCGGAGGGTAGGTGCGTGGGCGGCAGGACGGTAAAGCCGACTTGCTCCGCGGCCGCGGCAACGCTGGTCGCCTCCGTACCCCCTTCCTGCATATCTTCAGGCACGTGCAGCGTGCCGAACTGCTCCAGGCTGGCAAAGTTAGCCACCGGGTCCTGCGGCGCGACCGTGATGAGGGCGAACTTCTGCACCCGGAACTGCCCCAGCAACTCCGTCGCCAAGGCCCGGCCCGCTGGCGTCGCCAACACACCGCCCAGCAGCACCGCCACGACGGCTACCGCCGCGGCCAGCCGCCAGCGCCACTGGCCGGCCAGCCACGTGAACCAGGAAAGCGATCTCGAAACTGCCATCGGCTTTTCCCCTTTCCGCCGGCCAGCAATGGCCGGCCGCGGCGAGCGAGATTGGACGCCGGCAGTCGCACCGGCGGCAGCGGTACCAACCGTCTCGGCAGCACGCTCGCCATTGTGGCTATGACGAGCGACGAACGCCGCCGGCGTCGCCAATGGTCGGAGGCCCGCCTCGCTGTGCAGTGCCGTATTCACCGCCATGATCTGGCGGTCAAGCTCCGGATCGTCGGCCGCCTGCGCCAGGGCAGCGGCCAGCGCCGCCAGGTCCCCGCGGTCGAATGCCTGTACATAGCGGCACAGCACCAACTCTCGCTGCCGCTCGCGGTGCTCGGCCGGGGCCGCAGCACCGATTTCCATTGGATCGTGTGGATCGTGCGGCGCTGGCCGGTCATGCAAACCATTCGTATCTGGCATCACTAGCCCTCCTCTGCCACACCCTCTCCAGCGAACCGGTCGGCCCGGTGATAGGCTGTGGCCAAGCGGCTCAACGCACGGCTCAACCGTGTGCGCGCGGCGCCATGCGAGATACCCAGTTCCTGGGCCAGTTCTCGCCCGCGCAGCCGGTAGACAAACCGCAAGGTGAGGACTCGCCGGTCGGCTGCGCTCACGAGATCGAGCAGCTCCAGCAGCCCTTGCCGGTCGGTCGTTGCTAGGTCGCTGACGCGCTCCAGCAGGGTGTCGGCAGCGTGCTCCGCCTCCGAGGCAGCGCCGCCGGTAGCGGCGACGAGATACTGGCGCTCACGGTGCTCACGCCGGCGCCGCTCCTGGAGCACCTTGATGGCAAACCCGAGCACCCAGGCGTGGGCCGAGCGCTGCGGATCATATGCCGCCGCCCGCTGCAGGACACGCGCAATAGCCTCTTGGAGTACGTCCTCCGCGGTAGTACGGAGCGCCTCATGGTCGAGTGGACGACCTTGCTGCGCGAGGAAGCGCCACACGAGCAGCTCCACCGCGCGCCGCAGGCTTACGAAGTCGTGCTCGATGCCTGCGCCCAAGACGGCACTTGGCGATGCGCTGGCGCTGTCATCGGAAAGCTCCGAGACAGCCGCCGGTACGTCGCGTGTCATCGCTCGCGTCACGCGCATCTCCCGAAACCTCGCCAGGCCATCGCAGCCGCGGCTGCACACTCACTCTGGCCTTATGAACTACTTGGCCGAGAAGTCAGGAGATGTTACAGGGCCGCGTAATCCCAACGACATGACTCCGAGACCGGACCTAATCCGAGACCACCAGGCTGGTCATAGCCGGCGTGGCTGGCGAGACGCGATCCGGCCGCTGCACCAGCCGTGCCCGCAGCTCGTACCGGCCCACCTCACGCGGGGCCGTGACCTCCACCGCCACCTGGGCCGTCCCTCCGGCCGGCAGGTCGTCCGTCAACAGCGCCTCCCCGACGAGCGTCCAGGGAATCTCCGGTGAACGCCGCCCCTCCACCGCTACTCCTACCGGATAGTCCCGGGTACTACATGTGCCGTACCACCGCTGCGTGCTCCGGTTAGTCACTTCCAGGTGTATTGTCGTTGCCGCGCCCGGCGCCAGCGGCTCTACAGCCGTAAAGCTAAAGCGAATCATGCCCGGAAACTCATCAGCGGCCAGAGCGTGCGGGATCGTCAGCGGGATCAGCGGGGCATCGGTCGCTGCCGCGGCGGTGGCGACGACGAACAGGCCCCGCCAGCGCACCGGGCACTCGCCCGGCTGTACCTCGAGCAGCACCGGACGCAGGCGCGTCGGGTCCAGCACAGCCGTCGCCGCTTCCCCCTTGAGGGCCGCAGAGTTCCCCACCCAGACATACTCAATCGCGTGGCGCGCCAGCGCCTCGGCGTGCAGCCACTTGTGGATCGCGGCGCGGTCATCGGCCGGTAGCTCAAGAGACTGCAACGCAGCGTAGGGGGCCAAATGTGCCGCCATAAGCATGGCCACTTCCCGGTGCATGACGGCCACGCGAGCGTCCGGTGTCGCGTAGCGCGCCAGCCATTGCTCCGGCATCAACGCCTGGGCAGCAGCTACCCGGCTCGCCGGCACGGGCGCGGTATCAACCGGATACGTGCGGCTTTGCCCATCGCGGAAATGGAGCGTCACCGCGCGGAAGGCCGGCGTGTCGGGTGGAATGCTCCTCGCGGCGGCGAGCAGCAAAAGGTGGTCACCGCCAAGCAACTGTGGAGGCACAGGCCCCGGTACAGCCCGCGGCGACAGGACCGCGCCACCTTCAAGCTGAAAGACGAGTAGGGGACCGTACCATCCCGTTGTATCCCAAATGGCACCGTCAGCGGCCCGGAGTTCAATGAAGGTGACGCGCTGGTCATGCACCTCCTGACCGAGCGCGAGTAGGACGGCATGATCGGGTTGGCCATCCGGCCGGTCCTCCACCGGACCCACCACATCAACGGCCTGGTCGGCGGCGAGCAGCAAGACCGCAGCCCGTGGCGCCGGTGCCAACTGTGGCGTGGTGGCACGGGCCGCAGCAAGCAGCGCACTCAGCGGCGGTCCCGCGCTGCCGAGTGTGGCCAGAGGGTGAACCACCTGCGGGCGATGAGTGAAGGCTTGGTGTCCCGCAGCCAGAGCTGCCAGCACAACCGCCGTGGCGAGCAGCGCGACCAGCACCGGCAGCTGACCGCGCCGGATGGTCGGCCAGATCGGGGGCATAGGCCATAGGCCACGCCACCGCCCGGCGGGGGTCATCAGCGCGGTCCGGACCATGCTGAACACTCCGGCCGCGCCGGCCGCGGCGAGGAGGTAGATCGCCCAGTTCACCGGGAATCTATACCGCAGGGGGAAGGCGTCGTCGTTGATCACGCCAGCAGACACCACGGTGATGACCAAAATCACGGCCACGAACGGGGCAGCGCGGCCGTAATAGCGGGTTCCGGCAAAGATAGCCAGGACGAGCAGTACCCAGGCATAGTGGCCATAGCGCAAGAACTCCGTCCGCTGATCGAAGACTTGCGCCGCCGCTAACTCCGCCTCGTAGTCGTACGCGCTGACGCCCAACTGGGCCGGCCCGCCGGCGTTGGCGTACTGCTGATCTCCCCACTGCACAAGGCCCACGGCAGTGGTCCCGCTTGCCGTCAGGAGCCGTGGCAGCCGGCGCATGGTCCTACCGATGTAGGCCAGCGGATCGGCAAGCACAAAGTCCAACGCCGCACGCAGCAGCAGCCGATCCAGCGCCTCGCTCGAGAGGTGAAAGCGGTCCTGCAGCAGGCCATATGGCCCTACCCAGGGCGACGTGGGGTGGTGACTGATGGTCGCCTTGACTCGTCCGAGCAACGGGTCTCCGCCCCCACGCCCCTGCAGCAGGCGCTCTGGGGCTTCCTCAATCGGATAGAGCATGTTGCGCTGGAACGACGAGGTGAGGGCAAACACCCCATGCGTCTGCTTATTCCAGACCATAACCGGTACCACGATGAGGGCCATTCCCATGAGAGCCACCAGCGTCAGCCGTACTCGCCGGCTGGCGTACCAGAGCTGCCGGAGCCGCCGCCAGGCCGGCCTGGCGGCGGCTCCGGCAGCATCACGCACTGAGTCAAGCCCCGGCATGAGCAGCACCAAGAAGGGAAGAAAAGTCCCCGTGGGCCGGACTAATGTCACGGTGCCGGCCAGCAGTCCAAAGCCCGCTACTTTCAGCCAGATGGAGCCAGACAAGCGCAATTGACCCGCCAGAACGGCACGATCCGGTGAGCGTATGGTGGTGCCGTTCTGACAGGTCAACAGGACCAGCGCGGGGACACAGAGCAGGAGCAGGGCAAAGAGGGTCTCGGTCATGACCGCGTGCTCGTACAGCGCCAGCTCCACGTCAAGCACGGTCAGCAGCGCAGCCACTAGCCCGACCAGAGGACCAAACAGGCGACGGCCAATGAGATAGACCAGCAAGCCGGCAGCGAGACCCATGAGATGCTGGACGAGCATGGCAGCCGCCGTGCTGCCCCCAGTGACCGCGAGGATGGCAGCGAGGAAGAGGGAATAGCCCGGCGGATAGTGCAGGTGCGAGTCGAAGGGCTGACCCGCGAGGAGTTGGTTAGCGGCAGAATGGTAGTAGCAACAGGCGCCATCGGTGGTGAAAAAGGGTGCCAAAGCTAACAGCGGCCAGCGGACGGCAATGCCGGCAGCGAGAATGACGAGCACGTGCAGCCACGTGGCCCGGTGAAATGCGTGATAGACGGCCGGAAGCTGTGAGAACGCGCGCTGGATCATACGTCTGACCGCCAGGTCGGCACGGCTATAGCTCCGTCGGATTGTGCAGAAGCCGGTCATCGTCCGGTTGCCGGCCTGCTCTATGACCCGAGGGGGCCAATGCCCTGCAAAGGATAGCAGCAGCCGGCGCCAGGCCGCCGTAGGGGCAACCCTTGCAGTTGCCCGCGTTCCCCGGCACAGCCGGCGCCAGGGCCCCTGCGGCCTTCCCGCCGCGGCAGGGGAGCATGGATCCCGGCTTTCGCCGCAGTACGGGTGCCGGCTATGGCACACTAGCTGCACCATTCGCAGAGGACGGATACGGAGCCACCATGGTCCCACGACTCAGGCTACTTGGTACGGGTACGCCGACTCCGCTGCTCTACCGGGCCGGCGCCAGCTTTCTGATCGAGTGCGGTGATGATCGGCTGCTCTTCGACTGTGGGCCGGGGGCAGTACGGCGGCTGCTGGAAGTCGGCGTCGCGCCCACAGAGGTGACCCACCTGTTTCTTACCCACCTCCACTACGACCACTGCAATGACTATCCCTACCTGGTGCTGACCCGTTGGGATCAGGGCGCCGGGCGCATTCCCGATCTGGCGGTCTACGGTCCCCGCGGCGTGGCGCGGATGACACGCCTGCTCTTCGACGAGACCGGCGTCTGGGGACCGGACCTGGAAGGCAGGACCCAGCACGGGAGCAGCCAGGCCATCTATCAGCGCCGGGGTGGCGTCTTGCCGCGGCAGCGACCGCAGCCTCTCGTCACGGAAGTCCAGGACGGCGCCAGCGTGCCCGGTACCAACTGGCAGGTGACGGTGGCCGAGACGCGCCATTGCCAACCGCACCTGCACTCGGTCGCGTACCGGCTGAATGCGGCCGGCGGGAGCGTCGTGTACAGCGGTGATACCGCACCGACGTCGCGCCTAACCGAGCTGGCGCAAGGGGCCGACGTGCTCCTGCACATGTGCCACTTCATCAACGGCGAGGAAGTCGACCCTCGCATGACCGCAGCCTGCTCCGGCCACCTCGATGCAGCCCGCACCGCCCAAGAGGCCGGCGTGCGTACCCTCGTGCTCGTGCATCTCACGGAGCAAGTGCTCGCCCCCGGTCTCCGCGAGCGCATGTGTGCCGAGGCCGCGGCGGTGTTCGACGGGACCATCGTCGTGGGCGAAGACCGCCTCGCCGTACCCATCAGCCCCGCGTCGCCGGCGCCGGCACGCTGAACCATACCGGCACCCGAACGCTACTGCCACTAGGGTAGGCACAGCCTATTGCGCCCATACAAGCATCCAAGCGGCGTGGTATCCTTACGGTGCACAATGAGCGCTGCTTCCGGATCGCTGACGCACCTTGATGCTGCCGGTCGGGCACGCATGGTGGACGTGGGTTCGAAACCCGACACTCAGCGTGAGGCCGTTGCGCGGGCCGAGTTGGTGATGGAGCCGGCCACACTGGAGTTGATTATTGCCCAGCAGGAAGGACAACCTTCCGACCCGGCAGGCCAAAGGCTCGGGAAGGGCGACGTGCTCGGGGTGGCGCAAGTGGCCGGTATCATGGCGGCCAAGAAGACGGCGGAGCTTATTCCACTCTGCCATCCGCTGCCGCTGACCAGCGCCACCTTGCGCTTCGATTGGGACCGCGCACAGTCCCGCTTGCTACTCGAAGCCGAGGTGCGTACCACAAGCAAGACCGGTGTTGAGATGGAAGCGCTGACGGCGGTCTCGGTAGCGGGGCTGACCGTCTATGATATGTGCAAGGCCGTAGACCGCGGGATGCGCTTGGAGCACGTGCGGTTGGTTCGGAAGAGCGGGGGACGTAGTGGCCTCTATGAAAGCAGCTGACGGCCCACCTAGCAGCGCCGAAAGCACACCGCCTCTGGCCCTATCGTCCGCTTCCGGCGCGGCAGTAGCGCAGCTACCGAGCGAGGACACACCAGCTGCTTCAATGGCTACGGCCGAGCAGCATCGCTGGGCCAAGCTCATCGGCATCATCTTCATGCCGCCGCTGGTTGCCACCGGCGCGCTGGTCGTGTTGAGCGCGTATCTGGTCGCCGAGCCACTGGTAGCGGCACGCACGGCACTGGTGAGTATGCTCTTCATGGTCATTATTCCGACCGCCTACATCGGCTGGCTCATCCGGCGACAGCGCATTCACGGCGGCATTGAGCTGGTGTTTACCGAAGAGCGGCTACGCCCTTACCTCGTCTGCACCCTCAGTTGCGCCATCGGGGCCGTGGTGTTGATCCGCCTCTCCGCTCCGCAGCACATCTGGGCACTCGCCCTCGGCTATGTGCTCTTGGGCGTTTTGATGGCGGCGATTACCCAACGCTGGAAGATCAGCATGCACGCCGCCGGCAGCGCCCTCCCGGCCACGGCGCTGCTCAATGTGCTAGGTCCTACGGCTCTGCCGGGGATACTCATTGTGCCTCTCGTCTGCTGGGCACGAGTGCGCGCCGCGCGGCACACCATCCCCCAAGTCGCCGGCGGGACGCTCCTCGGCAGCCTGGTTGCCTGGCTCGATTTCGCCCTCATCCTGCCCCGACTGTAAGCGGTCCGGACAGCGCAATCGCGCGGGCGGATCAGTGATATTTCCCTGGCCGTACACTGCTGCCACACGGCGCAAACCTCGGTAGTGCGGTATACTTACCATGCATAGATGAGGCACTTTTCGCTTTCCGAAGCGTGTATCCAGAGCCACTATCCGGCTACGCTCGGCGGCGCCTCGCTGTCCCCCGATCTACTTATTTCACCGGCCTCACCGCACACCGCGGCCGGCCCCACATGCAGACAGACGGAGGGTCCATGACCGACAGCATCGGCATCGTGCGGCCGATTCAGTTCGAGACGGAGATGCGGACCTCCTACCTCGAATACGCCATGAGCGTCATTGTCGGTCGGGCGTTCCCGGATGCCCGCGATGGCCTCAAACCGGTCCAGCGGCGCATTCTCTATACCATGTGGTCCAGTGGCACTCGCGCCAACAGCGCCTACAAGAAGAGTGCGCGCACGACCGGCGAAGTGCTGGGGAAGTTCCATCCGCACTCGGAAAGCGCGATCTATGACGCGATGGTGCGGATGGCCCAAGATTTCTCCCTCCGCTACCCACTGATTGACGGCCAGGGCAACTTCGGCTCCATTGACAACGATCCACCCGCTGCGATCCGATACACCGAAGCACGGCTGACTCCGATTGCGGAAGAGCTGCTGGTCGAGATCGAAAAAGAGACCGTTGACTTCGACGACAATTACGATGGCACGGAACAGGAGCCGCTGGCGCTCCCGGCCCGGCTACCCAACCTGCTGCTCAACGGTGCGGAAGGCATTGCGGTGGGTATGGCGACCAAAATCCCCCCGCACAACCTGAGTGAGGTAGCCGACGGCCTGATTTGCCTGATTGACAACCCCGAGGCGTCCGTCGAGGATCTCCAGCGCCTGGTACGCGGGCCGGATTTCCCCACCGGTGGACTCATCGTTGGGGTGGACGGCATCCGCGACGCCTACGCGACCGGGCGCGGCCGGGTCGTCATGCGTGCCCGCGCGACCGTTGAAGAAAGCGGCACGGACCGCTTCCGGATCGTAATCTCCGAGCTACCGTATCAGGTGAACAAGGCCGCCCTGCAGGAGAAGATCGCCGAGCTAGTGACGCGCAAGGTCATCACCGGCATCACCGGGATGCGCGATGAATCAGACCGCCAAGGGCTGCGCGTCGCCATTGACATCCGCAGCGGCGTACAGCCGCAGGCGGTGCTCAATCAGCTTTACAAGCACACGGCCCTGCAAAGCGCCTTCAACGTGAACATGCTCGCCCTGGTAGATGGCCAGCCGCGCGTTCTCACCCTCCGGCGGGCATTGCGCTACTACCTCGAGTACCGGCAAGAGGTCATCACGCGCCGCACGCAGTACGACCTGCGGCGAGCGCAAGCGCGCGCCCACGTGCTGGAGGGGCTAACCATCGCCCTCGATCACCTCGATGCGGTCATCGCCGTCATTCGGGCAGCGGATACCACCGAGGCGGCGCAGCAGACCTTGATGGACCGGTTCGGACTGACCGAGACGCAGGCCGACGCCATCCTCGCCCTCCAGCTTCGGCGGTTGGTGGCGCTGGAGCGTCAGAAGGTCGCCGATGAGCTGGCCGACCTGCGCCGCACCATCGCCGACCTTGAGGCGATCCTCGCCGACCCGGCGCGGGTCCGGGCACTCATCCGCGAGGAGCTGCTGGCCCTCAAAGAGCGCTTCGGAGACGAGCGGCGGACCAGCATTCTCGTCGGAGCGAGCGAATCGCTCGACGACGCCGACCTCGTGCCCGACATGTCCGTCGCGGTGGTGGTCACGCGGCGCGGGTACGTCAAGCGGATGCCGCTGCATTACTACCGCGCACAACACCGCGGCGGCCGCGGCGTGATCGGCGCTACCACCCGCGACGACGATCTCGTCGCGCGCCTGTTCGTGACCCATACCCACGACTCGCTGCTGCTGTTCACCACCCACAGCCGGGTGCTGCGGACCCACGTCTACGAGCTACCGGATGCCAGTCGCACCGCCCGCGGCGCCGCCCTGGTCAACTTCGTGGCGCTGGAGCCGGAAGAGCGCATTGCTACCGTCCTGCCACTGGCAGCCTTCCAAGACGATGCCTACCTGATCCAAGCGACGACCCAGGGCGAGGTGAAGCGCACCCCGCTGGCGGCGTATGCGACGGCCCGGCAAGCCGGCGTGAAGACGATGGACCTGGAATCCGGCGACGCGCTGTGTGGCGTGCTCCTCACCAACGGCCAAGACGACGTGATCGTCGTCACTGCGTCCGGCAAGGCCCTTCGCTTTCACGAAACCGAGCTGCGTAGCTCCGGGCGGACCAGCGGCGGGGTGCGCGGTATCCGTCTGGCCGCGGGCGATCGGGTCGTCGGCCTCGTGCGCGCAGACGCGGCCGGCGCCTTGCTCTTGGTTACGGACCACGGCTACGGCAAGAAGACCTTGGCCCGCGAGTTTCAGCCCAAACACCGTGGTGGACAAGGTGTTCGTGCCTTCCGAACGGGGGAGGAATCAGGCCAGGTCGTCGGCTGCGCCTCGATAAGGTCAGGTGACACCGAGATTCTCGCCGCCTCCACCGATGGTCTCATGCTCCGCGTGCCGCTGGACTCAATCCGGCTCACCGGCCGGAATAGTCAGGGCGTGCGCCTCATTAACCTGAAAGCAGGTGATCGGTTGTCGTCCATCGCCATTATCTCTCAGGAGGACCTGGAGATGGCCGTGCCGCCGGAGATCAACGGCGCTGGTAACGGCACCGCATTGAACGGCGATGCAGCACCGGACGACGCCTAGATGAAGGGGTTGGACCTAACCCCCGGCCCCTTCCCTGGCAGGGAAGGGGAGGCCGTGCGGCGAGGTCGGCCGATCAGTAGCCAGCGAAACGGGTCGGGGCGCTGCACCTCAATCCGCCGCCACCCGGCCCGCTGCGCGAGGACTACCGCTTCATCGGCCGTATACGCCCGGCGCACCGACAGCGGCCCATCGTGCCAGGTCAATGGGCTACGGCTAAACCGGCTGAGTACACACACGGCGAGCAGCGCGAGCAGCGAGCGCGACGCATCGGCGACAATGACGCCCCGCCTCGCGACCGTGGCCAGCGCCGCAAGCACGGTGATCGCGTCGTGCTCATCGAAGTGATGCAGCGCCGAGGCGCAGGTAACGACGTCTACGCTGCCGGGTGGGAACGGCAGCAGCCGCGCGTCGTGGCCGACCCAACGCACCGCCCCTTTATTCGCCGTATAGTGCCGTCCCAGCCGCAGCACCGTAGGATGCGCGTCGGAGGCGATGACACGGGCAGCACTGCGTCGCGGCGCGAGCAGCCCGGCCAGCGCCAGCGGCAGATCGCCGGAGCCGGTCGCCACGTCGAGCACGGTACAGGGACCGGACACGGGCAGCAGCGACTGCACCACACGCAATACCGGTCGCTGCCAGCCGAGGAGCCGATTGAGGCGCCGCATATCGGCCAGGCTGCGGGCCAGCAGGCGCGGCGACACCGCGGGCTGATCCATCAGCTCGACGCGGTCGGTCCACCTCCGTAGCGCCGGCCGGCCGGGCCACCAGCCGCTCACGCGCCGGCCACCAAGCGGTAGCCGCGCTTCTTCACGGTCACGAGCCACGCGGCGGCCTCCGGCCCGGCTGCCGTGCTCAGACGTTGCCGGAGACGGCTGGCCAGCACGTCAATGTTGTAGTTGCTCACCGCGCCTTCATACTCCGGCCAGACCAGCCGGGCAATCTCCGCCCGCCGCCGCACTTCACCGGGCCGCTCGGCAAGCAGCGCCAGGAACGCGAACTCCTTGGGCGCCAGGGAGAGCGGCTGACCTCGCACGTAGGCCTCTTGCTGGCGATGGTCGAGGAAGACCGGCGCCACGGCCACGCGCTCACTCAGCCCCGGCACGCGCAACGTGGCGCTCGGATCGTGGAATTGCAACTCGCTCGCTCCGAGTCGGAGCGTATCGCCGTCCCGCAGCGGACGGGATTCATCGGCGTTAAGGCGCTGGCCGTTTACAAACGTACCGTTGCTGCTGCCAAGGTCACGAACGGCATAACCGAACGACGCCCGCCGGATTTCGGCGTGCTGCCGGGAGACCAAGTGATCCGGCAGCACCACGTCGCACGCTGGAACGCGACCGATAATGGTGCGGTTGTTCTGTAGAGGAAATGACTGGCCGCCAGGCTCTACGGTCAGTTGCGCCATCGGTAGCGGTGGGTCCAGCGACGCAGACACGGGTCACTCCGATGCGGCGTGGGCACGACCGTTGCTCGCAGTCACGCCACCGGCGGTCAAGCACTAAGCCCGTAGGACCTTGTCCGACGTTGGCGGCGGCTGCAACAATACCTCAAGCTGCTGCTCGTACCGGCTCTGATCAATCTTCCCGGCGATATAGCGCTCTTTGAGCAGGTTAATCAACATCCCCTGGAACTCGCCTTGCGAGAGCTGGCCGGCGGCGTAGCGTTGGCGCAGAATCTCCGTCGCTGCGTCTTGGCTCGCTGGCGCTTGTGCTGGCGGCACGTCCCGGCCGGTCGCACGCTCGCGGCGCTGCCGCGCGTCCGTATGCGGCGGACAACAGAACCGGAAAAGAGCACGTAGCGCCATCACCGGGAGGCCAACCAGCGCGACAAATGGCGCGGCCAGCACGGCACCGGCTAGTCCAAGGACGCCGAGCACGATCACCACGGCCAAGGCGATAGCAAGGAGGGGCACGACAATCGCGAATACGCCGACCAAGCCACCGAAGAGCACGCTTCCCAGCTGTGGCGCAAGCGCCACCACGCCAATGGCGATCAGCGCCCAGCCGAGAACGGATGCGCCGACATGCCCGTGGTACCTCCGCTCCATGTAGCGGCCCTTCATTGGCTCCCCTCTCTCGTCCCCGTGCGCGGCCGCGGTGGCCGGCTGCGGACCGAGTCTCACCGCATACTATCTTCGTTAGACCATTCTACCACCAGCCAAGTTTCCCACCGGAATGACGCGGTAGCTCAGATGACACTGGCAGTAGAACTTCTGTTAAACTTCCACACAGCACGGCAAGCCCGACCAAGAGGAGATGGCCCATGGTACAGCTCTTCGCCCCCAGCGACAGCCCTCCCGCAGCCCCAGAGTCGTCCGAGCAGCCGATCGGCTTTGTCATCGGCCGCTCCTCGCCCCAGAGCTTTGTGTTCGTCTCCGATGAGGAAACGGTGCCACCGCGCCTCGAATACGTGGTCATTCACGGCGCCCGTGAGCAGGTGGACGATACGTTCCGTTCCGTGGACCTGCTCGCCCAAGTGACGGGCATCCGGGCGGAGGTGCTGACCCTCGGCGAAGACCTGGACTATGCGGAAGCGCAGACGGTCGTCTCCCAGAACGCGACGCTCCCCCCGCGCGTGCAGGCCGAGGCCACCGTGCTGGGCTACCTGCAAGACGGCGTGGTTCGGCAGGCGCGAATGATGGTGCTACCGGGCACACCCGTCCACACCGCCCCCGACGCGCTGCTCCGCGCGTTCTTCTCGCGCGATGAGGCCTCCTCGATCACCTTGGGCACGCTGATTAACCGCCGCGGCGTTGACGTGCGCCTGGACCCCAACGGACTGTCGCGCCATCTCGCCATCATCGCCCAAACCGGCGCCGGCAAATCGTATCTCGCCGGCAAGCTGCTCGAAGACCTGCTCGGTCTCGGCGCCACTATCGTCGTCCTCGACCCCAACTCCGACTACGTGCAGCTACGCAAGACACAGGCCGACGCCGACCGACCGTACCACTATGCCAACAAGACGCCACACGCCGACCGCATCTCCGTTCTCCGCGTCCCCGGCATCGAAGGGCGCCGGTACACCGACGAGTTTGTCGGACCCACGGAGGATTACACGATCCGCTTCGCCGAGTTGGATGCCGACGACATCGCCGACGTCGCCGGCGTGCCCACGACGGCCTCGCGCATCCGCGATGCGATTACGCAATCGGTCGCGCGTCTGCGCCATCTGAACGTTGACTTTGTGCCGCGAGACCTCGCCCAAGACCTCGCGGACTTTGCCGGCGTCCCCTTGGATGAAGGCGCTACCTCGCCGGAAGAGTCGTCCGATCAAGCCGCATCCGGACCCATCGAGCCACCCGACGGCGACGACACTGCTGCCTCCGAAGCCTGGCTGGAAGGGCTGCAAGCCCTCAGTACGGATTCCGAGCCACCGGCCGGCCGACCGCAATACGGCGGCGGCGGAATGCCCGGGAGCGAGGATGCCGACCTCCGCCGCGACGCCCGCAACGCCCTGCGGTACGTGCGGCGGCTGGAACGCTACCCGGTCTGGGGGCACACCACGGTCAATATCGAGCGGCTCATCGAGCCGATGAGGACGACGATCATTGATCTGGCCGGCACCGAGAAGGTCGTGATGGCCTACACGGCCGAATGGCTACTCTCCCACCTGTGGGAGCGCGCGCTCGGCGGCCGTTTGCGGTGGCCGGTGTTCGTGGTGCTGGAAGAGGCGCACAATCTGGTCCCTGGCGGCGGGCCGCGCGACCAGCAAACGAAGGCGTCGCGGATCATCAACACCGTGGCGGCGGAAGGCCGAAAGTTCGGCGTCTACCTGATCGTGATTACGCAGCGGCCGTCGAAGATCGCCGACGATACGCTGTCGCAGTGTGCCTCGCAGCTCATCATGCGCCTGACCAATCCCGACGACCAAAAGGCGGTGCAGCGCGCCTCCGAGGTGGTATCCCAGGGGCTACTGAGCAACTTGCCAGGCCTCAATCAGGGCGAGGTGGTCACGCTGGGAAGACTGACGCGCATCCCGGCGATGGTCAAGGTCAGCGGCCGCCAGGGCGCGGAGGGCGGGGCCGACCGCGATCTGGTGCAAGACTTCCAGGCGGCGCACCGGGAGGCCACCGCGCAGCAGGCATTCGACCGCGGCAGCCCCTCAGGCAACTTGCCGCGCAGCGGCCCCAAACGCATTCCGCTCTAGGGCAGCAACACCTACCCCCTACACAAAAAACTACCCTTGTGGGGGCTGTCCCTCGCCAAGCCGTTGGCATACTCGACGGTTGGCACGTATCGTTGACGACAACATCGGCTTGCTCGATCCGATAGGAGTCAAGGGGACGCAAGCCGGCATCGCGGGCGAGCAAGTCATGGCTGAACGTAGTGACCGGCCGGAGGGGTGTGCAGCCGCCGCGGCGCCGCTCCTCTCCGTCGTCATCCCGGTCTACAACGAGGAAAACCTAATCAGCGAGGTGCTCCGCCGGGTCCGGGCCGTCCCCATCCGCAAGCAGATCATCGTGGTAGACGACGGCTCGACCGACGGGACCGTCGGCGTGATCGAGCGGCTGCGCGACGATCCGGCCGGCGACGTGCTCATTGTCCACCAGGCGATGATTAACATGGGCAAGGGCACTGCCATCAGGATCGGCCTGCGTTACGCGGTCGGTGACATTGTGCTGATCCAAGATGCCGACATGGAGTACGACCCGGACGACTACCCGGCCCTGCTCGCGCCAATCCAGCGTGGAGCGGCGGACGTCGTCTACGGGGTGCGGTTTCACCGCCCGATCAAGGGAATGCTCCGGCGCCACCGGATCGCCAACTGGGTCTTCGCCACCGTCGCGTCCGTGCTTTACGGTCGCCTCATCTGCGACGAGGCGACTGCCTACAAGGTATTCCGCCGCGAAGTCATCATGAGCTTGGACCTGCACGCCTCGCGGTTCGAGTTCTGCCCGGAGGTCACGGCGAAAATCTGCAAGCGCGGCTACCGGCTCGCGCAAGTGCCCATCTCTTACACGCCGCGGACCTTTGCAGAAGGGAAGAAGATCGGCTGGCGCGACGGGGTCCACACGCTCTGGACACTCGTCCGCTACCGCTTCTTCGATTGACGGAGGCACAGAGCACACCGTAGCGTAGCTTACCCCCATCGCCCTGACGTATACTCTGAGCCGTCCCCTGATATTGCCGGTAACAAGGAATGGGCAACATGGCAGCAACGGCCGTTGACGTGAAAGCGCGGAGTCGCGAAGTGACGATGGGCGTCGAGCACGCCGCGGCGCGCTCGATGTTTCGAGGCACCGGCCTCAGCGAGGAAGACCTGCGGAAGCCGATCATCGGCATCGCCAATACCTGGACCGACGTGACCCCCTGCCAACTCAACTTGCGCGACCTCGCCGAGAAGGTCAAGGAGGGCATCCGCGCGGCCGGCGGCACGCCAATCGAGTTCGGGACCATCTGCGTCACCGACGGCATTGCCATGGGTACCGAGGGGATGCGCGCCTCGCTCGTCAGCCGCGAAGTGATTGCCGACTCCATCGAGCTGGTCGTGACTGGGCACCGCCTCGACGGGATAGTGACCCTGACCGGGTGCGACAAGACGCAGCCGGGTGGCCTGATGGCCCTGGCGCGCCTGAACATCCCCGGCGTCTACGTGTACGGCGG
Source organism: Chloroflexota bacterium (assembly GCA_022826725.1). GTDB lineage: Bacteria > Chloroflexota > UBA11872 > UBA12225 > JAJDUF01 > JAJDUF01. The sequence goes on along the minus strand of JAJDUF010000021.1, from coordinate 53,671 downwards.
CAGCATCATGCCCGGTATCTACCGCGGCCGGAAGGTCACGATTCAGGATTCGTTCGAAGCACCCGGCCTCCATGCCAGGGGTGAGATGTCCGAAGAGGACGTGGACGAACTCGTCGGCCGGGCGTGCCCCGGCGCCGGCGCCTGCGGGGGCATGTTCACCGCGAACACGATGGCCGCGGCGGCCGAGGCGTTGGGGATGGCCCCCCCGGGCAGCGCATCCATCCCGGCCGTTGACGCGCGGCGTCAGGTGGTGGCCTTTCAAGCCGGCGAGCGGGTGATGCAGCTCTTGCGCGAGGACATCCGTCCGCGCGACTTCCTCACCCGCGAAGCCTTCCTCAACGCCATCGCTACCGTGGAAGCGCTCGGCGGCTCGACCAACGCGGTGCTGCACCTGATGGCGATTGCGTATGAAGCCGGCGTAGACCTCCGGCTGGAGGACTTCGACGAGATCAGTCACCGCACGCCACACTTGGCCAGCCTGAAGCCGTCCGGAAAGTACGTCATGGCCGATCTCGACGTGGTCGGCGGCGTGCCGGTCGTGATGAAAGAGCTGCTCGACGGCGGAATCATTGACGGCACCACGCCCAACGTCGCCGGTGGAACGCTCGGCGACCACCTGAATCGGGTCCGCGAAAAGCCGGACCAGGACCTCACCTTTGCGCTGGACCGCCCCCTCAGCGCGACCGGCACGCTGGCCATCCTGCGCGGCAATATCGCCGCGGACGGCGCCGTCGCCAAGGTCGGCGGGGCCGCCCACAGCACCTTCAGCGGACCGGCGCGAGTGTTCGACGGCGAGGAAGCCTGTTTCGAGGCCGTGCTCGCCGGCGATATTCGCAAAGGCGACGTGGTCGTCATTCGCAACGAGGGGCCGAAAGGCGGGCCGGGGATGCGCGAAATGCTGGCTGTGACGGCGGCCATCCAAGGGCGTGGCCTCGGCGATCACGTCGCGCTGATGACCGACGGGCGCTTCTCCGGCGCCACCTACGGCTTGATGATCGCGCACATGGCGCCGGAGGCAGCCGTCGGCGGCCCAATCGCGGTGCTGCGCGAAGGTGACGTGATCGAGATTGACATTCCGAACCGAGAGCTAAGTGTGCGGCTCTCGGACGAGGAGCTTCAGGCACGCCTCGCTGCCTGGGAGGAGCCGACGCCAAGGTATCAGTCGGGAATGCTCTCGAAGTATGCGCGTTTGGTAAGCTCGGCAGCAGTCGGCGCGGTCACATAGTTAGAACGACACAAAGCCCTCGCCTACACCTGGTACGGGGGAGCAGGACAAGACACGAGGAAGGGATAGGCAATGACAAAACAGGTTCCTGGCAGCCCTTACGACGGCCCCCCGCTGAGTTGGCGCCCGGCGCCACCGCGCCCGGCGCGCCGCCGTCGCTCGGAGCTGGCCGTGCCCGGCAGCAACCCGCGCATGATGGCCGGGGCAGCGAACAGCGACGCGGACGCCGTGTTCCTTGACCTGGAGGACTCCGTCGCGCCGAGCGAAAAGGTGGCCTCGCGGGCAAGGATTGTCCAAGCGTTGAACGAGAACGACTTCGGCGACAAGGCCACGGTCGTGCGGATTAACGACCTGTCCACGCAATGGGCCGTGCGCGACGTGGTAGACGTGGTGGAGGGCGCCGGTGCCAAGCTGGAAGCCATCATGCTGCCCAAGACGCGCGGTCCCGAGGACGTGGCCGCCCTAGATATTATGTTGACCTCCCTCGAACAGCAGCTCGGCCTGACCCATACCATCGGGATCGAAGCGCAGATCGAGAATGCCAACGGGATCTCCAGCGTCGAGAAGATCGCCTTCGCCAGCAAGCGGCTGATCGCGCTCGTGTTCGGCCCCGGCGACTACGCCGCCTACGCCGACATGCCCGTGCTATCCATCGGGGCACACGATTTCGCCTACCCCGGCCACATCTACCACTTCGCGCTCCAGCGGATTGTCACGGCCGCCAAAGCCGCCGGCTTGCAGACCATTGACGGCCCGTTCGGCAAGTTCCGCGATCTGGAGGGGCTGCGGAACTCGGCGCAGATGGCCAAAATGCTGGGCTGCGATGGGAAGTGGGCCGTGCATCCGGCGCAGATTCCCGTCCTGAATGAAGTGTTCTCTCCGTCCGAAGCGGAGATCGCCAAGGCCACTGCCATCCGCGACCGCTACTTCCAGGCGACGGAGGAAGAGGGGCTGGGCGCAGTCGCCCTCGACGGCGAGGAGATGCTGGACGAGGCGAGCCGCAAGCTGGCCGAGGTGGTCCTGCAGCGAGCCGCGGACGACGGCCTGCTATAGCGGGTGAGGCGAATAGACCTACCCCAACCCCCTCCCTGAAGGGAAGGGGCGAAGGGGCGTGCTGATGGCTCACTTGCTCTGAGGGAAAGGGCTGTCCGCCCGTCATTCCCGCGAAAAGCGGAAACTGGACTCCCCTTCCCTGGAGGGAAGGGGCCGGGGGTTAGGTCCAACCCATGTCCCAGCCGATGAGACCTCCCGATTACTTCCACCTTCCCACGCTCCTAGCCCTCCACGACGCAATCGAGTCCCTTGATCTCGCCGCCGCGCCGCACGCGGCGCTCGTCTCCTCCGAGCCAGCGCCCGCTGCCGAACGTCGTATCGCCATCTTGCCCGGCTCCTTCAATCCGTTGCACCAGGGGCACGCGGCCCTGGCAGCCGCGGCCCTCGCAACCAACGCTGCCACCGAGGTCTGGCTCGGCCTGGCCCGCGTCACGGTGGACAAGGAGCAGATCGCCGGAACGCTACTCGAAGATCGTCTCGTCGCGCTGCGGCACTTCGTCCAAGATCAGCCGCACTACGGCGTGCTCCTGTTCAACCGCGGCTTGTACGTGGACCAGGCGTTGGCGGTCCACACTCGATGGCCCGATCTAGATGACCTGCTGTTTCTCGTCGGCTACGACAAGATCGTCCAAATCTTCGATCCGCGCTACTACGACGACCGCGACGCCGCGCTCAGAGAGCTTTTTCGCTTGGCATCGTTTCTCGTCGCCCCACGCGACGACGCGACGACAGACGATCTCGCCGCCCTCCTGGGCCGTCCGGAAAACCGCCCGTTCGCTGCCCGCGTGCGTAGCCTGCCGCTGCCGAGCGTGGTCGCAGCGGTCTCCTCGACCGGCCTACGCCAAGACCTCGGCGCGGCAGCCGGCCCTAGTCATCTCCCTCCGCCTCCGGCAGAGAGCCGGGGGGAGGGGCAAGGAGAGGGCACCATTCCGCCCGGCGTGTCGTTGCCCTGGGCCTTTGCCGGCATGGTCACCGCAACTCACGCCTACGCACCGCCCCTGCCGCTCGGCACGGCGCTAGTAGACCGCTATACGGTACGTGCCGCGCTGCTCACCGCCCTGTTCCAGGACCGCGAGTGGGCGTCGGCCCACGCCGACCTGCGCCTCCTGCTGACGACGGCGCTCGGACCAACCGAGGCCGGCAGCGCCCTCCGCACCGCCCTCCTGCGTTCCCCCGCCCCGGCACCGGCACCGGGCCGACTGCGTGCGTTGATCCAGGCCGTGCAGACCAGCGCCGGCAAGTAGGGGGAGGCGCCTTCCCTTCTGGCGGTTCCTCGGCAGTGCAGAGGAACTAGAGCAGGAGCTTGAGCAAGTACGCCAGCTAAAGCAGGCCGTCCTCCAGTAGCTGTCGCTTCATATCCTCTAGGCTAACCAGTTCCTCGCCCCGACGCTCCGCTATCACGGCCAGATCGTGCAAGTCTTCCAGCAGCCGCTCGTATTGCTCTATGGGCAGAATGACAGCCGTGCGCTTCCCATCACCGTCAACGACATATTGCTCACGTAACGCCATCACAGCAATCCTTCATCCTGCTCTCGCTTCTCGAGCAGCCGGGTCAATGCGTGGATGGAAGCGAGGTAATAGTAGAACATCCAACTCAACCAGATAGCCGGGTCATACTGGATTAGCTGCCGCTCGTTGTTGTGCCGTATACCAAACCGATTGGCAAGCTCAAACAAATCCCTCTCATCCTTCTTGGTCAATATGCTTTTCACCTTGGGACGTAGGAACTCTAGGACATCAGCTAAGTCTCTCACAGCATGGCGGCGGTCGTCTATTGACGAGTCACGCCCCCGGAACTTATGGATGGCCGCCTCGACTCGCTTTTTATTCTCATCGTCCGTTGGCACTTGCGCTTCAAAGAGTTGCGCCATGCCAGGTGGTGGCAAAGGTCGAATCTCGCCCTGATCCGATAGCTCGTAGCCCTGCCCGTAGTCTCTCAGTTGCTCATTCATCACGGAGCGGTACTCATCTCTTCCCTTCTGTCTATCAAATTCCTCGTAGTGCCAACCGCAGTCGCCATATGCATGGTAATAACCATCAACTGGCCCAGATACGTAATCCCAGAGAAGTTCAATTACATCAAATAAGTCGTCCTCAGAGTACTGCTGATGTCTTTCCTCGATTGTCCAAAGGTCAGATTTGCGTAACGCACGAAGAAAATGCTCCTCTAGGTTGGAGCCTAATTCTCCGGAAAGGTCGCCTGCATCTACACAATAGTATCCAAACGACTCTTGGAAATAACCTCTATCTTCGAAGTCACGATATACAGAGAGGAAAATCCTCCTGAAAAAAGGGAGGTCTAACTTGGATTTGGGATTCTTTCCAGTCCGATTGGAGTAATACTGTCTCGTTGTTCGCTGATGTTGTGTTGTCTGGACCATAGTCTCCCCTAGGATGACCCATCCTGTAGCAAAACTGCACAAGGATAGCTACAACAGTGGCGAGTAAACACCGCAGCATTGGGATGCTGACAGTAGTTTTCTTAACGTGCTACTCGGACACAAGGTTGCAGCACACCATCCCTGTGCCCTTTGTGGCGGATTGGGCGTTCGCCGGCTTAGTAGCCCAGGGCGGCGCCGCCACCGCGCGGGTCGCTGCCGCCCTGCAGGGTGCCGTCCGCGCCGAACATGATGAGTTGGAGTGCGCCGGGGCTGCTCCAGGGGCCGGCTCGGCGGACACGATGCCCGCGGCGTTCCAGCTCGGCCAGCACGTCCGGGTCGAAGCGATCCTCGACGATCAAGCCGAACGGTTCATCCAGCGTCTCCGGGTCGGTGCCCGGCACGCTGATCCAACGCGGCGCCTCGACCGCCTCCCGCACGTTCATGCCGAAATCGAGCAGGTTGGTGATCGTCTGCACGTTCCACTGCGGTTGGTAGTCGCCGCCGGGCGTGCCCCCGACGACGAACGGCCGGCCATCGCGGCAGAGCAGGTAGCAGTTGAGCGTGTGCATCGTCTTCTTGCCGCCCGCGATCACGTTCGGATGCCCCTCCTCCAACGTGAAGCCGCGACCGACGCGGTTGTTGAGCAGCACGCCCGTCTTCCCGGCCACCACGCCACACCCGAATAGGTTGGAGAGGCTATGGATGAACGAGATCGCGTTGCCCTGCCCGTCCGCAACGGCAAAGTAGCTCGTATCACCGCCGTGCTCCGGCAGCGCGCCCGCCATCGGCGCGTCATTCGCGCGATCCGGACGGATGGCCGCCCGTCGTTGGGCCGCGTACTGCGGGGAGAGGAGGTCGTTCAGCGGGTTGGCGATGAGCCGCGGGTCGCCGCAGTAGCGGTTGCGGTCCGCGAAGGCCAGCTTCTTGGCCTCTACCAGGAGATGCAGCGTGTCGGCCGAGCCGAAACCGAGCGCGCGCAGGTCGTCGCTGGCGATGATGTTCAGCCACTCCAACACCAGCAGCCCCTGCGACGGCGGCGCCGTCTGGTACACGTCTACGCCGCGATAGCGGGTATGCAGCGGCTCGTACACGTCGGTCGTCTGCTCGGCAAACTCCTCCAGCCCGAAGAGGCCAACGCTGGCCTCGGAGGCCCGCACGATCTCCGCCGCGACCGCGCCGCGGTAGAACGCCTCGGGACCACCGCTGGCATAGGCCCGGATGGTCCGCGCCAGATCGGGCAGCACCCAACGGTCGCCGGGGCGCGGCGCGCTCCCGCCGGGGAAGTACAGCGCCGCGCTGTCGGCAAACTGCCCCAGCTTGCCGGCTGCCCCGGCGATGGTCCGGCTCATATCCTCGGAGACGATGATGCCTCCCTCGGCGTAGGCCAGCGCTGGAGCCAGCAGGTCGGCGAGCGGGATGGTGCCGAATTCGCGGTTGAGCGTGGCGTAGGCGTGCGGCGCGCCCGGCACGGCCGCCGCGTGCCAGCCGTCGAGCGGCATCGTGCGGAGTCCCTGGCTCACGTAGTAGTCGCGGGACGCCCGCCGCGCCGCCTCGCCGCTGCCGTTGATCGCGGCCAGCCGGTCATTGCGCGCGTCGTAGAGCACGGCGAACATATCCCCGCCTAACCCACACATCGCCGGCAGCGTCAGCCACTCCACGCCGGCAACAGCGATGGCGGCGTCAAAGGCGTTGCCGCCGCGCTGGAGCACGTGCAGCCCGGCCGCCGCGGCCCGTTTCGACCGCGAGGCCACCATGCCGTTCGCGCCATAGCTCACCCCCGGACCGGGCACTCCACCTGCTGCGTATCCATTCGCCATACGCACTCCTCATATTTGCAGTCAATGACGGTAGTCAGCGGCCCCCAGTCGGTCGCCGCGCAGAAGCCTCTTCTTTGGCAGGGAAGAGGCCGGGGGCTAGATGCCTAGCGTGCCACGCTGCACTCCCTCTCTCCACCATGTGGAGAGGGGGCCGGGTGATGGGCCAAAGGCGCACCACACCTGGCACTATCCGTGCGGCTTTGGCCCATCAGTGGGTGAGTCCCATCCCCTCTACTACCCCATCGGCAGATGGATGGTCCGGCCAGCCGCGGCGCTCGACTGCTCGGCAGCAAAGCACACCTCGTGGGTGTTGATCGCGTCGGCGAGGTTGACGTGCGACTCGACGCCGTTGCGAATGCAGTCCACGAAGTGGTCTATCTCCTCCTGGAACGGATGGTGCGCGACGGCGCCGCTGTCCGGGGGAATCGTCGGGATCGTGGCAAAGTCGGTCTGGCCGGGCAGCTTGCGCGTGTAGAGCTTGTTCCCGCGGATCGAGCCGTCCGGCCCGAACAGGTCAATGTTGAACACGTAGGGCATCCACTGCGCCGTGCCGGCCGATACTTTGCCGACCGTGCCGTTCGCAAACTTGAGGATGGCGACCGTCGTCTTGGGCGCCGGTGTGTCCGGCTCCTCGTCGTAGGAGAAGGCCGAGACCTCGACCACGTCGCTGCCCATCAAGAACCGCGCCATGTCTACCGCATGGCAGCCGCCGGCGAGAAACGAGCTCATCGGGTGATGCCGGCGGTAGCCCCCACCACCGGGGTACCGCGATTGCACCACGTTATGCCAATAGTCGGTCTGCACGAAGAACGGCTCACCGAACGCGCCGTCGGCCAGCAGCGCCTTGATCGTCTCGACCAACGGGTTCCAGCGCAGCACAAAGCTCACCACCGTTCGCACGCCGGCCGACTCGACCGCCGCCCGGATATTCGGCAAGTCGGCGGCGTCAACCGAGATCGGTTTCTCGATGACCACGTGCTTACCCGCTTCCGCCGCCTGGATTGTCTCCGCGGCGTGCAGTTCCGAGGGCGTGCAGATCGAAAGCGCATCCACGCGCGGATTGGCCAGCAGATCGGCCAAGCTATCGTAGAGCGTGCAGTCGGTGCTCAGGCCCATCTGGTCACGTTTCCGCGCAGCGCCCTCCAGCGTCCGGCTGCCGATAGCCACCACCTCGGTATGCGGATTGTTGATGTAGGCGCGCAGGTGCTCAGTGGACACGTTCCCCGCGCCCTGGATAGCCACCCCGATGCGTTCTACTGCCATATTCTGTACCTCCGAGGCCGAATGCCGTTGCGCGTACAGCGAGGGATTGTACACGAGATGCCTGACCCCCACCCTAATCCTCCCCCGTTGCGACGGGGGAGGGAACTGTCCGTCCCCCTGCCGCGGCGGGGGGACCATAGGGGGGCAGAGACGCCCCAAACGTTGCGCCGCCAGGCCGCGATGCCCATAATCCAGCACCTATGCCGGCGTGTACCCACCAGCAAGGAGCATGACATGAAGATCACCGACATTCTGTGCTATCCCGTCTGGGAAGGCATCCGCAACCTCTTACTGGTTAAGGTCAAGACCGACGAGGGTTACTACGGCTGGGGCGAATCGGGCGTATCGGGACGCGAGCTGGCGGTACAAGGCGCGGTGCAGCACTACCGCGAGTTCCTGCTCGGCCGGGACCCACGGCGCATCGGCGCCCTTTGGCAAGAGATGTACCGCAGCCAATACTTCGAGGGCGGCCGCATCCTCACCGGCGCCATCTCTGCCATTGACATCGCCCTCCACGACCTGGTGGCCAAGAAACTAGGCGTCCCCGTCTACCAGCTCCTCGGCGGCGCGCATCGGGACTACGTGCCAGGCTTTGTAACCACCCGGTCGCCGATGGGACCCGAGCTAGTCGAGGAGGTGCAGGCGCTCTACCAGGACGGCTGGCAGGCCATCCGCACGACACCCGGCCATCCCGATACCGGCGGCGACAAGGACCTCTACGAGCCGCGCGAATCGCTGGCGTTCACCGCCGAGTGGCTGACCAAGGTGCGCGAGGCCGTCGGCTCCGGTCCGGTGCTGGGCATTGACTACCACCATCGCCTGAGCGTGGCCGAAGCGGCCTCCTTCTGCCAGCGGATGCCCCCGGCTACCCTCGACTTCATCGAAGAGCCGATCCGCGACGAAACCCCCGCCGCCTACACCACCCTGCGTCAGATGACCGACGTACCGTTCGCCATCGGCGAGGAGTTTCCCAGCAAGTGGGCCTTCCTGCCCTACATCGAGCAGGGGCTGACCAACTTCTCGCGCCTCGACATCTGCAACGTCGGCGGCTTCACGGAAGCGATGAAGGTCGCCGGGTGGAGCGAGGCCCACTACATAGACCTGATGCCGCACAACCCGCTCGGCCCCATCAGCACCGCCGCCAACATCCATTACGGCGCCGCTGTGCCGAACTATGCCTGGCTGGAAGTGCGCGCGCTCGAATTCGGCTTCTCCGACGACATCTTCCCGGTCCAGCCGCAGTTGGAGGGCACCGGCTATACAGTACCCACCGAGCCGGGGCTTGGTGTCGAAGTCAACGAGGCCGTCCTCGGCGAGCCGTTCCGCTTCTGGGAAGCCCCGCACCTCCACCGCCGCGACGGCTCCTACACCAACTGGTAGACGGCTTGCCGGTGCTCCGTCACGGTAAACTCCCTGCTGTCGGGGCGGCGCCGTCTCACCGTTCGACACAAGGAGATAAGCACATGGCCAAGCTGGAGTTCGTTGATCCCCACGTCCACTACTACGATATGCAGCACCCGGAGCTGGTGTACGAACACTGGCAACCCGGCGTGCCGCATCCGGCTCTGGGGTGGCAAAACCAGAAGCTCGCCGAGCGCAACTACCTCGCCGAGGACTATATCGCCGAGACCCGCAACGCGAACGTCATCAAGGCCGTCCACGTGCAGGCCGCCATCGGCAGCCCCGACCCGGTCACGGAGACCGAATGGCTGCAAGCGGCAGCGGACCGCACTGGGTTTCCGCACGGGATCGTCGCGCACGCCGACCTGCGCGATCCCGGCGTCGAGGCGGTCCTGGAGCGGCACTGCGCGTCCCCCAACATGCGCGGCATCCGCGACTTCTCCTACGGCGACTACCTCGTCGAGCCGGACTACCACCGCGGCTTTGCCCTGCTGGAGAAGTACAACCTCGTGTCGAGTATGCCGGCATCGTGGCCGGATATGGGGAAGCTCCGTGACCTGGCACACAAGTTCCCCAACGTCATGATCGTCGTAGATCATACCGGCTTACCCGCAGAGCGCACGGATGAGTACTTCGCGCAGTGGAAGGGCGGCATGGCCATCGCCGCCACCTGCGACAACGTCCGCTGGAAGATCTCCGGCCTCGGCATGGCCGACAACAACTGGACGGTAGACAGCATCAGGCCCTACGTGCTCGCCTCCATCGAGACGTTCGGCGTGGAGCGCTGCTTTTTCGCCACCAACTGGCCCGTGGACTGGCTGTGGAGCACCTATGACGAGCTTGTGGACGCCTACACCGAAATCATCTCCGGCTTCAGCCACGACGAGCAGACCGCCCTCTTCTCGCAGAATGCCGAGGCGCTGTACCGCATCTGACGGCGGCGGCCGGGCGTCCGGTCCGGTTGATGGCTATCGGGTACCGGACCCTCGCCGAGCCGTCCCGGTTCCGGGAAGCCCCCACGTCCACCGGAGCGACGGTTCTTAGACCAATTGGCAAGGAGGCTTCCGAATCCATAGGTCATAGGTACAGTGTATACTGCCCCATCAGGACCGAGACTTGCCTGTGAAGCGCTGATCGGCGGGACATTTGTAAACGACTTCGTTTGAGAACGTGGCCGTCGACCAGGGCAGCAAGGTCCACACGGCGGCACCATTCTGACAGAGCGACTAGTGCCTATGTCTCCTTCCAGTCGGAGATCCTACAGATCCGCGGACAGGGCTCTGCTGTGGTCGCGCTCTGGAGGCATCTGCTGCTTCCCTGGTTGTAATGAGAGGTTGGTCAGGGAAGCCAATAACCAAGACCAGTCTGCCGTAATTGGCCACATCGCCCACATTGAGGCAGAGAGCGACGCTGGACCGAGAGCAAACCCCTCCCTCTCTGATCAGCAGCGCAATGCATACTCTAATCTAATCCTCTTATGTCCCACCCACCACCAAACTGCTGATGCTCGCCCCAATACCTACACTGTTGATGTAATGCGTGGCTGGAAGGTGAAAACGGAGACAAGGTGCCTCGAATTCCTAGCTCAAGAAATGGGTAGCGTCACTCTTGCCGAGCTTGAAACTGTTACACAGTCGCTAGTGAACAGTAGTGAACCCCGCTCCACTTCGATGGACGTCATTCCGCCGAGGGCAAAGATGAGTCGCAATGGACTAACAGAGCAAACAGAATCTCTTTTACATATTGGCCTACTTCAGTCCAAACAAGTCCAGGATTTCGTCGAAACAATGAGCAGCTTGGACAGGACATTTATAGACAGATTAATATCTGGGTTTGTAGAGGAATATAGTCGCCATAAGCGGTCTGGCCTTGAAGGTGATTCGCTGTTTAATGCCATGCAGTTGTTTTCGTGCCAAGGAAGATCGGAAATACGATATCAAAGCGCAGGCTTAGCAGTCTTAGTGTACCTGTTTGAACGGTGTGAGGTCTTCGAGCGATGAAGCTGTTGCCCAACAAGCATATTCCTACCAGTCTTTCCTTAGTCGGGACAGGCGCTCTGCTGCTTGAGCACTTAGAATCCCCATCATCTGTGAGCAGCCTGTGGGAAACGGTCAAGCATGAGCGGCAAGTCGGAAATTTCCTCAGCTTTGTACTGTCCCTTGACTATCTTTATATGATTGGGGCTATAGACTACAACCATGGATTCTTAAGTAGGTCGCTTCGATGATTATTGCGATTCGCTGTAACATGCCCTCTTTCAAAACAGTCGCGTTTAAGCCGGGGTTCAATGTTGTGTTGGCAGACCGGACGAAGGATTCCACAAGGAGAGACTCTAGGAATGGCCTCGGTAAGACTACTCTGATTGAAATCATCCATTTTTGTCTTGGATCGCGAACCTACGGTAAACGTGGCCTATTAGTCACACCGCTGAAGGGGTGGAGTTTCACGCTTGACATGAGCATAAATGGCCGGAAGCTCACCATTACCAGAAGTACAGATAATCCAAGTCGCATCTACGTCGACGGAGAAGTCGGAGATCTGAGCGCTTCGAGCGAACCCCGAAATAGTATGCTGACGCTAGGCGTCAACGATTGGAATGCGCTGTTAGGGGAGTTGATGTTTGGACTTACCAACCAAAATCCAGAACTCAAATACCGCCCGACATTTAGAAGCCTATTTTCGTACTTAGTACGTCGAGTCAGGGAGGCCTTTGTCTCCCCTTTCTCCCATCACGGCACCCAAAGGGAGTGGGACAAGCAGGTCAATAACGCTTTCCTTCTAAGTCTGATGTGGGAACACGCTGGCCAATTGCAGGAACTGAAGGATGAAGAAAAACTCCTTAATGGTCTTCGGCGCGCGGCTCGCGAAGGACTGCTGGAAGGTATGGTTGGTACGCGCGGCAACCTCGAAGCGGAGAGAGCACGTTTGGAATCAGAAATCCGGCGGCGGTGGGAAACGCTGCGGAGCTTTCGTGTGCATCCCAGATACCGTGAGATTGAAGAGGAGGCGAATGACTTGACCTCCACTATACAACAGCTAACAAACGCCAACCTAGCGGACGGCAGACTGCTGGATCTATATCGCGGCTCCCTTGAGGACGACCAGGACCCAGGCACGGAGGAGGTGTTAGAAGTCTACCAGGAAGTAGGCGTAGCCATGCCTGAATTGGTGCGCCGCCGGCTTGATGACGTACAGGACTTTCATCGCCAACTCTTGGCTAACCGCCGGGCCTACCTAGAGTCCGAAATCCAGAGATTAGAAGGCAATAGAACGCGACGCGAACTTCAGATTCAAGGAGCTACCGAGAAGCGAGCCCAGCTACTAGATATCTTACAAACGCATGGTGCCTTACAAGAGTACACACAGTTACAGGAACTTCATTTACAGGATATTGCCAAGCGAAATGATCTTGATAATCGGATCACCAATCTCAAACGATTCGAGCATGGGAGAAGCGAAGGAAGGGTAAAGAGGGAGTTACTTCTCCAAACCGCGCGGAGAGAGTTTGAGGAAAGGAGAAGTTCTAGGGAAAGGGCTATAAACATCTTCAATGCAAACTCCGAAGCATTGTATAGTGCCCCAGGCAACCTGGTAGTAGATGTCGCCGATGCCGGTTTCAAATTCGATGTAGAGATCATGCGATCGGGTAGTCAAGGGATAGACAATATGAAGGTCTTCTGCTACGACCTTATGCTTGCACAGCTATGGACCAAGAGGCGACCGTCTGCAGGTTTGCTCATCCACGATAGTACAATCTTCGACGGTGTCGACGAGCGACAAGTGGCCCAGGCGCTGGAATTAGCCCAAAGAGAGGCTGCACGTTGCGGATTCCAGTACATTTGTGCGCTCAACTCTGATACGCTACCAACCGACGATTTCTCTCCGGGTTTTAATCTGGATCAATTTATAAGGCTTCGCTTAACTGATGAGTCTGAAGAAGGAGGGCTTCTCGGAATCCGATACTGAAACCCATGTAGTCTGCATGGTAGGTATCCCAGGCGTTGCGATTAGTCTCAAGCCGCGCCCAGTTGTTCATCGCCAGCGTGCTGGACTCGAAATCGGAGTGCGGAATGCTGACGGCGAGCAGTCCGTTCAGCCGCCCTTGGTCCATGGCACGTCAACGCCGAACTCCGCTGCGATGGCCTCTAGGTCGCACCGGTGCTCGGGGCCGATTGGAATGCCGTGCGCCCGGAACTCCAGTTCCCGCTCGCCCTCGATGCCGCCGGCGTAGCTCGCTGTCTCAAAGCCTTCGAGCGGGGCAAGCTCCCGGAGGCGCGTGGCGAGGGCGTCCATCTCGCGCCCGTACTCGTCCGGGTCGGTGAACAGGCCCACCTGGAACATGAAGGCGAACCCGCACTGGCCGGTCGCGCGGTAGCGGCGGGTGTGCTCCCGCCCGGCGGCGGACGCCGTACCCGCCATGACGCCACCCCACGACTGGGCGATCATCCCGAGGCCGATGCAGCGGAAGATCGTGCCCGGGATCCATTCGGCGAGCTCCGGCCAGCGCGGCGAGATGCGTAGGTCGTACACGGGCGCGAAATCCACGACGATGGGTGGCTCGCGGCCCGCCGGAGCGCTGATCGAGACCGGCGAGCCAATGGCCGGCGTGTAGACGGGCTGGCCTGGCTCCAGCTTGAGTTGTCCGCCCGCCGTGACGAAGGCGCCCATCATGTGCGCCACGGGCATCCGCGAGTAGATGCCGGCGGCGCCGATGTGGCCGTGATTTTTCGTCTGTACGACGGCCACGCCCAGCGCCCGCGCCTTCTCGATGGCCCGGAGGGTGCCCTCGTACATCGGGAAATAGCCGAGGCCGCCGTCTCCGTCCATCACGACGCTCGTCGGACCCTCGCGGAGCACCCTCACGTCGGGATTCACGTTCAGGTCGCCGTCGCGCATCATCCGCGCATAGCGGCAAATCTGGCGGGTGCCGTGGCTGAAGACGCCCCGGAGATCATTGCTCGTCAGCAGCTCTCCCAAGAGGGCGGCCCGGTCGGCAACCAGCCCTGCCGCCCGCGCCACGGCCGCCACGAAGTCCTGCATCTCCCCATGCGCGACGCGCACGAAGGTCTCCGGCGGCAGGTTCAGCTTGTAGACGGCCTCAGTCATCTGCGCCTCCCGCTGTGTCTTGCTCGATTCTGCCGGCCGGCCAGGGTAGCCGCGTAGACTCCCTTCATATCGAAAGGGATCGTGTCTGATGCGTTGCCTATCATACCGGGCTACGCTATAATTGATAGCAGAAATGCCATCATTTTGGGAGGCTACCCGTGCCTACTCGGACTACTCGAACGACCGTCACTTTACCAACCGATCTCTTGACAGCCGCGGACCGAGCGGTGAGAGCAGGAGAAGCACGGAGCCGGAATGAGTTGGTGGCCAATGCACTACGCCGCGAACTGGCGTCTATCGAGCGCGCTGCCATAGACGCTGCGTTCGCCGGCATGGCTGACGATAAGGCGTATCTCGATGAAGCGCAAGCCGTCAGCGATGAGTTCGCACCAGCCGACTGGGAGGCGTATCGGCTCGGTGAGCAACAGCACGCCGGGAAGCAGCGATGAGGCGCGGAGAAGTCTACGATGCCTGCCTCGACCCCACCATCGGCTCCGAGCAGGCCGGCCGCAGACCCGTCATTATCATCAGTCGTGATGCTATCAATGACGCCAGCTCAGTCGTCATCGCCGTGCCATGCACTACTCTCCAAACCGGGCGGCGTGTGTATCCGAGCCAAGTGGTGCTGCGAGCCGGCGAAGGTGGACTGACCGTAGACAGTGTCGCCCTGTGCGAGCAGGTCCGCGCCATCTCCAAACGCCGGCTCCAGCGCCGCCGGGGGACCCTGTCGTCGCCGGCACTCGACCTGATCGAGCAAGCGCTCAGGATAGCGTTGGACCTACCCGCCTTCCGCTACACGTAGGCACGCGCATCAGTCGGCGTCGGCCGGCTCGCCCGTATAGAACACGGTCGTGCGCCTTGCCGCGGCATGAGCGGCGGCGGGGTCCGTGCCGGCCGCGACCGCCGCGTGTCCCCACGCCTCGCTGCTGCCGGTAATGAATGCCTTGCCCTCCGGTGAGGTGGCAAAGGCTGCCTCGTCCGGCATCGGCTCGTCCGGCTCCGCGAGATGGATCGCGAGTCCCAGCAGACCCATCTCCCAGCCAACCCCCGTCGCCCCCGGTCCGTATTCGTCCCAGTGCTCCGAGAGGTGCGCGGTGTGCGTCAGCGCCAGCCGCGCACGACCCGCGCCCTCGTCCGCGACACGGACCTCCACCCAACTCACGTCACCGCCGAACTCCCAGGTGACCGCGAAGTGCGCGTGCGGTTCGCACGCCGTGATTTCGCCGCCCGCGTTGCCCTCCAACTGATAGCGGCCGCCGAGTCGTAGCTCGCCGCTGATCGGCAGAAACCACTTCGGAATACGCTCACCGTTCGTCACGGCATCCCACAAATCATCAACCGTCGTCCTGAAGCTGCGGGCAAGCGTGACTGCGCTGGCAGCTTGCCCATCGCGCTCCAGCAATGACACGGTGCGTTCGATGCTCGGGTGTGCCCCGCTGAGATCGGCGACCCGGCCACGACCCATGGGGCTGGTGCGCCTGCTCGAGATCGTCACGGTTGAGGTTTCTCCTCTTGGATCTGGATCAAGTTGCCGCAGGTATCGTCGAATATCGCGGTGATGACCGGCCCGAGGTCGGTTGGCGGCTGTACGAAGCGCACACCCTTTGCCACGAGACGCTCGTATTCGGCTTGCACGTCGTCGACCGCGAAGGAGGTGCTGGGGATACCGTCCTCCACCAGCGCCGTCAAGAACGGACGGACCGCGGGATGGCCATCAGGCTCAAGCAGAAACTCCGTCCCCTCAGGGTCTTCCGCGGATACCACAGTGATCCAGGCGTACTCTCCCAAGGGAATGTTGTGCTTTAGCTGGAAGCCAAGCGTTTCCGTGTAAAAGCGAAGCGCCTTCTGTTGGTCGTCTACGAAGACGCCGGCCAGGTGAATTCTCATCTTTCACATGTTCCTTTCATCTGTTGGGATCGGCCAACGCTCCGCGATGGCCTTCAGCGGGCCGCCCTGGAACCAATGGAGCTTGGACCTGCCCACGCGCCTGGTGCGAATCAGCCCTGCGGCTTGCAAGACGTCCAGGTGTTGCGTGATCGCCTGCCGTGAAGAGTTGATGCCGTGCTTCATGGTGAGGCGTCCGCAGAGTTCGAAGAGCGACTGACCTGACCGATCGACGAGTTCATCCAGGATGGCTCGTCTGGTTGGGTCAGCGATCGCACGATATACGTCCACAAGACCAGCCTAAGGCAAGTGTTCGCTTGCGTGTCAGGGCTCATTATATGCAAGTTCGTGCTTGCATGTCAACTGCTCAACTTTAGTCGCCTCAGCCTTCGGACTCCAGATCGCCAAGGATGGTTGCTCCCTGGTCGCTCCAGGTTCTCGGCTGTGGATTGGAGTCCACCGAGTTCGACCTGCTAGCGGCGCTCTCTATGGCGGCCGGGCGGGTGGTGACCCATGACCGGCTGCTGAGGCGGGTGTGGAGTCCGGGAAAGCCAGGGAACCTGCGGGTGCTATGCACCCACCTGATGAAGCTGCGCCGCAAGCTGGGCGACGACGCCGAACACTCCACCGACATCTTCGCCGAGCCCGGCGTCGGCTACCGTATGCCCAAGGGGGATGGGAAGAAGGACATTGTGGGTACTGACTTTGGAGCAGGAATCTTGTAGCGGATCCGTTAGGCGTAGGACACTGGCTAAGGCCGAGAGCCGCCAGACCGACGGGGCAGAGGCGCGCCGAAGCTTGTCAAGGGCCGCTTGCCCCTTTCCTCATATCAGGACCACCCAGCGGACGGTGGCACGAATTCAACCAAAAGGAAAGCCATGCTTCGCAAGAAACTGTCGCTCGACGAAGCGACCCGGTCGAAGGACCTGACCGGAAAGACCTACATCGTGACCGGCGCCAACTCCGGTGTCGGCCTCGAAACGACTCGCCAACTGGTCAGGCAGGGCGGACACGTCGTGCTGGCCTGCCGGAGAACCGATGCAGCCGAAGAGGTAGCGCGGAGCTTCAGCGGACTGAAGGGCAGCCACGAGGTCATGTGGCTGGACCTCGCTGACCTTCAGTCCGTCCGGGACTTCGTCGCAGAGTTCATTTCAGATCACGACCGTCTGGACGGCCTGGCGTGCAATGCCGGACTCGTGTCGATGGGCAAGGACCCCGAATACACGAAGGACGGATTGGAAAAGACCATCGGCGTGAGCTACTTCGGTCACTTCCTGCTCACAGAGTTGTTACTGGACACCTTGCGGGCGAGTGCACCCTCACGCATGGCGATCGTCTCATCGGTGGTGCACGCCGGCAGCGACAAGAACCGGCCGAACGTGAACCTCGACGATCTCAACTATAAGCGCCGGGATTTCCACAACTTCGCCGCCTATGCCGAAGCGAAAGTGGCAACTGTCCTTTACGCAAAGGAACTCGCCGAACGACTTGATGGCACAGGCGTGACTGTCTTCTCGCTTCACCCCGGGTGGGCCAGGTCGAACTTCGGGTCCGGTGGCAGCCTGCCAATTCGGGTCGCAATGGCCGTCATGCGGCCCCTCAGCCGACTGGTCTCCGACAGCAGCGAAGAATCGGCGCAGACCACACTTCACTGCCTGCTGTCCGACACCGCGGCGAACCACTCGGGCGCCTACTTCAGCCAGAGCAGTGTACTCTACCGGGACAAGCAGTGCCGCCAAGGCGGTTGGCCGATGGAGACCCCGAACCCGAACGCCAAGAACACGGAGACCGCCAGGAGGCTGGTCGACCTGAGCTACGACGTGGTCGGGTTGAGCACGCCCAACAGGCCCGTCTGAGACCGACTGGACCGTGATTACCAGGCTGAGGGCGAACGTGCGAAGAGGGCGCGGCGCAGGGGAAAACGAGAGCGAGAGTCAAAAGGCCATCACGCATACGCAGAGGAGGCATCCCTTGGAAGTGAGCTATCACATCTACCCTCTAGCAGAGCCTAGCTGTGAACGGCCATCGCGCTGCGGTCTTCACTGCGTGCTCACGATACTTGTCGGAAAGCGACCGCTCCTGTACTGCCCCTGACAGGACTCGAACCTGCGACACGCGGTTGGGGCTGACCGCCGGTCAGCCGTTGCCCTCTTGGCTGTCCCGCCACTGCTCGTACTCGCGCCGGCCTTCCTCACTCAGCGGGTAGTATGTCTTCAACGCGCCGCCCTGCTGCAGGCGCATCCGGCTGAAGACTTCCCATTCCTCGTGCTCGGTGGCCCGCTTGACCAGCTCGGGCGCCAGCTTGATTGGCACCACCACCGCGCCGTCATCGTCCGCAATGATGATGTCGCCGGGGATTACCAGCACGCCCCCGCAGCCGACGGGCACGTTGAAGTCCCACGGCCACATATTCACCTGCCCGGCCGAGTTGGGCGTGAACCCGCGCGTCCACAACGGCAGCGGCGTCTCGAAATCCCGCACCTGCGGGTAATCCCGGATGCAGCCGTCCACGACCACACCCTTCCCACCCTGCGCCTGGAAGTAGGTCAAGAGCATCTCGCCAAAGCAACCCGTCCGCATCTGCCCGCGCGCATCCACCACCATCACGTCGCCCGGCTGCACGTGCTCCAGCACCGCCCAGAGCGCGCTGCGCTGCTCCGTCTGCCCTGCGCCCAGCCCGGTCGTCTGATCCTCCCGCTTGGGCAGGAATTGCAGCGTAATCGCCGGCCCGACCACCTTGGTGCCCGGCGTGCGGGCGATGGGGCCTTGCAGATAGGCGTCGCGGATACCCAACCCACTGAGCGTGCCGGTCGCCGTCGCACTGCTCACCTGGTACAGGTCCCTAATCAGATCGGCCGACGGACGCTCGAAATCCTTGCTCATCGGTTCGCTCCCTCCCTAACGTGTGGGTGTTGATTACTGCCATGGTCCACGGACGGGTGGCCGGCCGGAGCTGCCACCCTCAGATGGGGGCCAGAGTGGTTGCGGCCCCGGCCGGTCAGTATCATAGCGTAAGCGAGACGGTTGGAGATCGTTTCGAGATTGCCGATGGAGGGTACACATGTCCCAGACACTCAAGCTGGCCTTTGTCGGGTGCGGCGCCATTGCCCCGTACCACCTGAACGGCATCAAAGAACACGCCCCGCGCATCCAGGTCACGGCGGCCATTGACCCCAACCGCGACAAGGCCGAGGAGATCGCCGCCGAGACGGGCGCCGCGGTGTTCGGCTCGCTGGAAGAAGGCCTGGCCGACGGCGACTTCGACGCCGTGGACATCCTGACGCCCCACCACCTGCACGAGCCGCAGGCCATCCAGGCGTTTGCGGCCGGCAAGCACGTCGTCCTGGAGAAGCCCATGGCGACCTCGCTGGCGGCGTGCGACCGCATCTTCGCCGCCGCCAAGCAAGCCGGCACCGTGTTCATGCTCGCCGAGAACGCCCAATACTGGCCGGAGATCGTCAAGGCGCAGGAGCTGATCGAGCAGGGCGCTATCGGCGACGTCATCACCGCCCGCGCCGCCTTCTTCATGCCCCTGGACCCGTACTGGTTTCCAGGTGACAATCCTTGGCGCCTCAACCGCGAGATGACCGGCGGCGGCATGACCATTGACGGCGGCTCGCACTGGCTACGCCCGCTCCGCATGTGGCTCGGCGAGGTGGATGAGGTGGTCGCCGTGTTGGACTATCCGGTCGCCCAAATGCAGGGCGAATCCCACGTGCGCTCGCTAATGCGCTTCCGGTCCGGGAAGTTCGCCACCTACGACGGACTGCAGGTGGACTACGAGGGCGTCATGGCCCCGGAGCCGTGGTGGCGCGTCACGGGCACGCGCGGCGAGCTGCTGATCGAGGGCGGGCTGAAGGGCGGCGCCCTCTACATCTACGACCGCGATAACCCGGAAGGCAAGCTCGTCCAAGAGCCGCTCGGCTACCCGCAATCCTTCGGTCCGGAGCTGGCCGATTTCGCCGCGGCCGTCCTCGATGGCAAGCCACTAGAGGCCGGCCCGGAAGAGTCGCTCGGCGAGCTACGCCTAGCACTAGCGATCTACCGCTCCGCCGAAACCCACCAATGGGAAAAGGTCTGGGACTAGGCGCAGACGCCGGCGGCTCGCATGGCACCCCATCATTCAGCAGTGTCTCAGTTTGAAAATGTCAGCCCGGCAGCCTCCTGGACGAGCGGCTGTCGCCGCCCTTGCGGATGGCCACAGCCATCCCGCAGAGCACCCTATTTGTGCTTTGATAAACGTATAGATTATAGTAGTGTTTCAGTTTGAGTTGCCCGCTCCGGGGGACGCGCAGCGGTGCCCGCCGACCGGGGATAGCTGGGGTAACGGGGAGCAGTGGCACCGCGCGCGCCAGGCTCACCTGGCCCCGACCAACGCCGGATTTCAAACTGAGACACTACCCATCGTTCGCATCCCCCGGTCGTCCTCTCCACCCGTCATTGCGGCGGAAGCCGCAATCCAGGCGCCTGGTGTAGCAGCAATGCAGTGCGTAGAGATCGCCCATGTAGGGAGATAGACCATGGAGGTACTGCCTACTCTTGTTGTGGCGCTGTTCATTTACTTCATACCGACCATTATTGGTCGAACGAAGAGGATCTTTTTTCTGAACCTGTTGCTGGGCTGGACGCTGATCGGTTGGGTAATCGCCTTGGTGTGGGCGGCTCGACCCAACAAGCACCAGTCCCTCGACTACGTCAAACAGGGACTTGCCTACGGGGAGAGCGGCACCTATGACCGTGCCGTTCAAGCCTTCACCGCCGCCATCCGATACGACCCCTACAATGCGGAGGCCTACGCCAACCGGGGTGTTACCTACAACCGCCAAGGCGCACACGACCAGGCCGTCGCCGACTTCGACCAGGCCCTCCGGCTAAAGCCTACCCTGGCGGGGGCCTTTCGGGGCCGGGGCGTGGCCTATACAGACAAAGGCGCGTATGACCAAGCCATCGCCGACTTCGACCACGCCATAAGGCTGGAACCACACGCGGCCGATGGTTACTATAACCGAGGCATGGCCTACGTGAGCAAAGGTAACTACGACCAGGCCATCGCCGACTTCGATCAGGCCCTCACGCTCGACCCGGACGATGCCGAAGCCTACCGAGGCCGGGGCATCACCTACGCAGAACAAGGCGCGCACGACCGCGCCATTGCTAACTACAACCAGGCCCTCCGGTTGGACTCCACCTATGCCCTTGCCTACCACAGCCGAGGCCTGGCCTACGCGGCCCAAGGCGCATATGACCAAGCCATTGCCGACTACGATCAGGCAATCCAGTCCACCCCCACCCTTGCTGTGGCCTACTACCACCGGGGAGTCACCTACGTACTCACTGGCGAGCACGACTGCGCCCGGCAGGACTTCGACCTGGCCCTAGCACACGGCTACGACCGTGCCGAGGTAGAGGCGGCGCTGGCACAGTTGCCCGAGTCCCCTCAGCCCGCAGTGACACCCCCGCCCACGACCACACCCAGGCCGGACACCCGCGACCGTGCCCCCCAAGATGCCGCCACCTACCACAACCAGGGAATTGATCATTTCCGCGAGGGCAACTACGAGAGCGCTATTCAAGACTTCGGCCAGGCTCTCCAGATCGACGCCAACTCTGCAGAGACCTACATCAACCGGGGAGCTGCTTACGCGGAAACGGGCGAGTACGACCGCGCTATCGGAGACTATGAACAGGCCCTCCGGTGCAATCCCAACCAGGCCGACGCCTACGTAGGCCGGGGCCTTGCCTACAGGAATAAAGGCGAGTATGACCGGGCCATCCGAGACTTCGACCAGGCCCTTAAGCTCAACCGCAACCTTGCGAACGCCTACTTCAACCGGGGAGCTACCTATACAGACAAGGGGGAGTATAACCGCGCCATTCGAGACTTCAATCAGGCGGTCCGGCTCACCCCCAACTTTGCCCGTGCCTACGGAGGTCGAGGGGTTGCCTACATGCTCAAGGGCGAGTACGACCGCGCCATTCGAGACTACGATCAGGCGCTCCGGCTCGACCCCAACTCTGCGGAGACCTACATGAACCGGGGAATGGCCTACGGGGACAAAGGCGAGTTCGACCACGCCATTCAAGACTTCGACCAGGCCATCAAGCTTGACCCGAATCCTGCTAATGCCTATGGCAACCGGGGAACTGCCTATGGGCGCAAGGGCGAGGTCGACCGCGCCATTCGAGACTTCACCGAAGCGATCAGGAACGACCCCAACTCTGTGGAGACTTACATGAACCGGGGAATGGCCTACAGGAATAAAGGCGAGCATGACCAGGCCATTCGAGACTTCGACCAAGCCCTCAGGCTCAACCGCAACCTTGCGAACGCCTACTTCAACCGGGGAGCTACCTATACAGACAAGGGGGAGTACGGCCGGGCCATTCGAGACCTCAACGAGGCGCTCCGCATCGGTCCGAACGATGCCTACGCCTACATGATCCGGGGAGTTGCCTACAGTCGCAAAGGCGAGATTGACCATGCCATTCAAGACTACAACGAGGCACTCCGGCTCGACCCAAATCTTGCTGAGGCCTACGGCAACCGGGGCAATGCCTACACGCACAAAGGCGAGTATGACCAAGCTATTCAAGACTGCGATCAGGCGCTCCGCCTCGACCCCAACCTTGCCCTCGCCTACTTCAGCCGGGGAGTGGCCTACGGGGATAAAGGCGAGTTCGACCGCGCTATTCAAGACTTCGACCACACACTCCACCTCGTCCCGAATCTTGCTGAAGCCTACGGCAACCGGGGCAATGCCTACGCGCACAAAGGCGAGTATGATCGTGCCAGGAGCGATTTATACAAGGCACGGGAGCTTGGCTACGACCGGGCTAGGGTTGAGGCGGTGCTTGCGGAACTGCCCGAATGAGTCCTCCCCGGCACATGGCCAAGCTGGCTACATCCCCCAGTAGGGTAAGCACGCTGATTCGCACCGCGAGGCTCTTCCTTGACTAACGATCACGAGCGCCTGCGCGCTGTCACCACCGGCCCGCTGACTGTCGCTACGACGGTTGAGCTGGCGCTGCGCTATACGACCGGGCGCCTCGGCTTCCGGCCCGGCGGCAACCTCTGGCTCTTCTACGACATCCGCCAGTACACGCAGCAGCGCACGCAGCATCTCCTGGCCGACGACGGCATAGTGGTCACTGGGCCGGCCGGCACCACCTGGAACGGCGCGATGCTGGCGGACGGGCGGGTGGTGCGGACGCTGGACACGATTCCGCAGCTACCGGAGTTCTTGTACGGCCTCCACGTCACCTGCACGGGCGGCGAGCTAGGCCCCGGCGAGACGGTCACGATCCGGCTCCGGTCGCAGCCCGACGGATTTGCGCTGCCCCAGAACGCCATTGATGCCTTCCACTTCTGGCTGGTCGAGAACCCTACCGGCGCGCTCCGTTTCGAGCACGCGCCCGGTGAGAAGTACCACTACTACCAGCCGCGCGACGCGCAGCTTTCCGTCTTGCAGAGCAATCCACTGACCATCGCAGCCGGCGCAGCCACGAACATCCGCATCCATTGCCCGTCCCTGTCCACCGGCCGCACGACCGCCCGGCTCCGCGCCGAGGACGCCTACGGCAATCCGGCCCGGCTGCCCGACCGGCCGCTCACGGTGGCCTCGTCAGCCGAGCAACGGACACTGCCGGTCCCCATCGGCTCCGCTCAGGAAGTGGAGCTTGCCGTCGGCGGCCCGTTCGACACGGTGACTGTGACCAGCCAGAGCCGCACCACCGAATCCATCAGATCGTGCGGCTCTGGTTGGTCAGTGAACGGCTAGGACGTTCCCACGAGCCGCAGCAACCCGATACGGGTGAGCGACGTGCCGGCGCAGCCGCAGCTCTTCTGGGGTGAGCTACACGGCATGGCCTTCAACCAGCGGCCCTACCGCGAGTATTTCGAATGGGCCAAAGAGGTCGCCTGCCTCGACTTCGCCGCCGGCGAATACTTCTCGTACAACGCCTGCGTGCAGGAAACCTGGGACACGCTCATCGAGGTGTGGGATGCCTTCGAGCAGCCCGGCACGTTCATCTCGCTGCCGGCCGTGGAGTACGGCACGCCGCCCGACACCAGCCACCGCATCGCCTTCTACCCCTCCACGCGCGGGCTGCCGCCGATCCTCTGCGAAGAGCGCCAGGCCGCCCACGACCCGAACCTGACGGCGCGGTACAGCCCGGAGACGATTGTCTGCGCCGACTACCGCGCGTTGTACGCCCTCGTGCGCCAGCACAACGGCCTGCTACACGGCCACTTCCATACGCAGTTCTACGCCGGTGAAGACCTGGCCGAGATTTACCAGAAGCAGCCGTCGGACCTGGTAGCCGAGGAGCAGAAGATCAACCGGGCGCTCCAGTCCGGTCTGAAACTGGGCATTGTCGGTGGCAGCGATACCCACGACTCGCGGCCGACCAACCCCTTTCCCGAGCCGGGCCCGGTGCGTCCGGCCGGCATTACGGGCGTCTGGGCCGACCGTCTGGATCGGCCGGCGCTGTTCGCAGCCCTCAGGCAGCGGCGCTGCTACGCGACGACCGGCGCCCGCATGATCGTAGATTTCCTCGTCAACGAGCAGCTTATGGGCGCCACGGTCCGCGCGGACCGCTATCGCCTTCGCGTGGAGGCGCTCGGCACCGCCGACATCAGCCGCATCGAACTCCTGGAGAACGGCGTCGTGCGGCGGACATTCGCGCCATGCCGCCAGCACGCCATCGTCGAGGATGAGTGGTCCGCGCTGGCCAATCAGCCACCAGGCATCCACTACTGCTACGCCCGCCTCTTCCAAGCCGACGGCGAGCGCGCCTGGACCAGCCCCATCTGGCTCGCAGCTTCCCCCTAGAGTCAGACCGTAGGGGCGCAACATGTTGCGCCCATCCCCCCGCACTGCGGGGGGACCATAGGGGGAGTGGGCAGAATCGTCAACCGCCCGCTCGACACTCCCGCCCGCAGCTCCATTGGTATGCTGCTGCTGACGCCACGCCTCGGTGCAGCTACCAGGCAGCGGCGCATTCGGCGGAGCAAGCACAGTGCAAAGCAAGGACAACGCGCCACCCCCGGACCGTATGCCCGTCGTGTCCGCCGCCGGCACGCCCTACGCGGTCGGCCTGACTATCGGCCGTCACCGCCAGCACCGCATCGCCTCCCGCGTCGAGGCCATGCGCGAGCGCCGGCATTCCGTCGGCATAGACGACGCCACCGCCTACCGGTCCGCCCAGCCGTATCTCGCGCTGACGGAGGGCGTGCTTCCCGATCTGGTGGTCGAGTTGGCCGGGATCGCCGACGGCGCCGGCGTGCCGTTCCTGGAGCTGTTTCGCCTGAACTGCCCCGGAGCACGGCTGCCCGGCGAATCGCCCTGGCTACGCCGGCGGCCAGCACAACGGACGCCCGGCGGCGGCTGCACGAGCATGGTCTCGCGCGGGCCGGATGGCGTAGTCCTGGGCCACACGGAGGACTTTGCCCCGGAATGGCGCGACGATCTCTACGTGCTGCGGATGCAGACCGGGCAGACCCGCATCTGCGCCCTCAACTACGCCCAGACGCTGGCCGGCTGTGCGGCGGCGGTCAACGGCGCCGGGCTGGTCCAGGTGATCGATTCGCTGCACGACCGCCGGCACCCGCTCGGCATCTCCGCGCACTTCCTCGCCCGTGGCGTGCTCGCGCACGACGACATCGCCGGCGCCGTAGACTTCCTGCGGCGCACGCTCCCCCGCGACGGCGGGTTCAACCACCTGCTCGTGCAAGGCACGCGGATCGTCAACGTCGAGGCCGGCCCGGCGGGTTTTGCCGTCGAGGAGGTCACGGACCACACCTACGCCCACACCAACCACTACCTCAACGTCATCAGTAAGGCGCGACCGGAACCGGCCGCCAACTCTCTCACCCGCCGCAGCCGCGCCTTGGCCCTACTGCGCCCCGCCATGACCGACCACGATATGTACCGCGCGCTCGCCGACCGCGACGGCTACCCGGATAGCATCTGCCGGGAGCGGACCATCGGCGCCTTCCTCGCCGACACGCGGCACGGGACGATCCAAGTCGCCCTGGGTCAGCCTGTACCCGACGGCTCCAACTTTCATCGCTACCACGTCCCATAGACGGCCTACGGTCCGCGCCGCGCGGCGCCAGGTTGCCGATCCGCTCCATCCGAGCTAGAGTAGCTATGAAGGGAGTGCGTATGAAGTTCCGTCTACCGAGCGTCCTCAAGGGCAGCGGCGTCAGCCCCGACCGGATCGAGAAGCTGAACCAACGGCTGGCGCCGGAACAGCGCGCCAAGCTGCCGCCCGGCCAGTTCGAGACCAAAGGCTGGCCGGTGCTTCACTACGGCGGCGTGCCTTCCTTTGATCCGGCGACGTGGGATTTCGCCGTCTCCGGCCTGGTCGAGCACCCGTTGCGCCTGTCCTACGAGGAGTTTCGGGCGCTGCCTACCACCACGGTTATGACCGATGTCCACTGCGTGACGCGCTGGAGCAAGTTCGACATGCAGTGGGAGGGCGTACCCATGAAGGTCATCCTGGAGCGCGTCACGCCGGAGCCGACGGCCCGCTACGTCATCGCCCAATGCGAGCAGGGTTTCACCGCCAACCTGCCCATCGAGGCCATTCTGGACGACGACGTGCTGCTCGCGCACCGCGCCGACGGAACGGACCTGACGCCGGAGCACGGCTGGCCGCTGCGGCTGCTGGTCCCCAAGCGCTACTTCTGGAAGAGCGCCAAGTGGCTCCGCGGGCTGGAGTTCCGCGCCCACGACGAGCCGGGGTTTTGGGAGCGCAACGGCTACAACAACAACGCCGACCCCTGGACCGAAGAGCGCTACTGGTAGACGACGGGGGATGTGTTTTTCGCCGCCCATGCCGCCGTCCCCCCGCGTTGCGGGGGGACCATAGGGGGCTAACACCTCACTCGACGGGACTACCCCAAATGCGCTATCCAATCGTGATCCACAAGGATGAAGGCAGCAGCTACGGGGTCACCGTTCCCGATCTTCCTGGGTGTTTCTCAGGCGGCGACACCCTTGACGACGCCTTTGACATGGCACGAGAGGCCATCGTTGGTCATATCGAAACGCTGCTCATGGACGGCCAACAAGTTCCCAAACAGCGCCCCATGTCCGTCCATCAAGCCGGTCCGGACTTCGCCGACGGCATCTGGGCACTCGTTGACGTTGATCTAGCCAAGCTATCCGGCAAGACCATCCGAGTCAACATCACCATGCCTGCCCGCGTGTTGGCGATAGTGGATGAAGCTGCCACGCGGACCGGAGACTCGCGGTCGGGATTGCTCACTCGCGCGGTGCTTCAACACATTGAGCAGCAAGCCGGAACCTAGCGGTCACGCCACCTCACGCTCGCCGACCGCGTCCTGCCCAATACCGCCGACCTGCTTCTCCATCCGATGCACCTCGGCTGACCCCGTTGCCAGCCGCACCAAGTAGCCGTCCCAGGTCTGCGTGCGCCGGTAGCCCAGCCGCTCGTAGAGCCGGATGGCGCCCGCGTTCTCGCCGACCACGCCCAGGGACATCGTGCGTTTGTCCATAGCTGCGGCCCGCTCCTCGGCCTTCCGCAGCAGCGCCGTCCCGACGCCCCGGCCGCGGTACGCCGGATCAACGGCCAGCGAGTCCACAACGAATTCATCGGCCTTGGTCCCGTCGTTCAGCAGCAGGAGATTGAGCAACATGCGGATCGCCCGCAGTGGCGAGAAGCGCGTGAAGAGCGCACCCATGTTCAGGTGGTAGAACTCCTGGCCGTTCGTTCGGATAGTCAGGAGACCGGCAAATTGCCCGTCAACGAGCGCCGAAAGGCAGCTCGTCGTATCCACCGAGTCCCGAAAGAGCCGTATGAGGTCGTCGGCGTGCCGGAAGCCAATGCGGAACTTCTCGGCGAATGCGTCGTGTACCACACGGAGCGCCTCGTCCATGTGCCGCGCCTCAAGGCCATCCACGATCTTCACTTCCGCCATCGTCACCGTCCAAACTCCTTGGGCCTACCAAGCCGGACAAAATCAAGAACCTTTGTCTTGCGGTCGAAATTTAGCGGTGTAGTCTGAGGTTGACTACCCTCAGCAGGCCCCCACCACTGGGTATCCTACCGGGTACGACCGACCCTGAGCTACCAGTGGGCATGGGGGTATAATGGGAATGCAGGCGTGCCCCCCGACGAAAGGGTCGAGCATGATGGCGAACGTGAAGGCGAGATTCTCGAATGGGGTGCTCACACCGTTGGAGCCGCTCGATTTGGAAGACGGCGCAGAGGTCACGGTGTCTATCGTAGACGCACCGCCGCCGGGCCAGGCGAGGGAGTCTAACCCTGAGATGCTTGAACGGCTCAGGAAGTCGGTTCCCCCAGAGTCGTGGGACACCATGCCTACCGATGGGGCCAAGAACTACAAGCACTATCTGTACGGCCATCCGAAGGTTGAAGACTGATGTCCGTCGTCTTCACCGACGCGGGTTACCTCATAGCGAACTTGGACGATAGAGACCCGTTGCACGAACGGGCGCAGGCGGCGGCGGCCAAGCTGGGATTGTTTAGGATCGTGACGACCCAGATGGTCATAACCGAAGTGCTCAACTACGTGTCGCGTGGGCGGTGATCCACGCAGCGATACAGTCGGCCCACGCCGCGTGCAGCACGGGACTCGGATGCCCACTCCCGCCGAGCCGGAGCCGCGGGTCATCCCCATACTCCGGATGCGTGCAGTTCACGTAGGCGATGCCCTGGTCCCGGAGAAAGCGCGCATACGGCGTCTGGTTCTCGCGGTCGTGTAGCTGACCCTCCAGGATCGCCACTAGCAGGCGGGAATCATGCTCCCGTGTCAGCCGATCCATCCGTGCCAGCAGGCGTTGGGTCACCGGCGAGATCTGTTGCTCGCGCCCACGCAGCGTCCAGCGCAGCTGGCTCAGATGCACCAGCGAAACCAGCGCCGAGCGGTCCTCCAGCGGCCAACCTCGGATATAGAATGGCGCTCGATGGGCTAACTCGCCCTGTGCGATGAGCACGTGCGGTGGGGCCAACCGCTCGCCGACCTGCGTGCGGAGCGTGACGACGTGCCGATAGGCGCCGACGTTGCGCTCGCCGTGAAACGCGGCAAAGCCGTAGATCACCAGCCGCGGCCGAAAGTCGGCCCGCCCGAAAAGCTCCTCCAGCAGCAGCAGCGACTGATACGTGCCATAGCCACCGGTGCCGTAGTTTCCCACGCTGAGGCCGGGGAAGCGAGCGTCGAGCAGCCAGCCAAAGGCGTGCTCGTCCGCAACCCCGTATCCCTGCGTAAACGACCCGCCGATAAGCGCCACTTGTCCTTCAGCGTGCTGCGGCGCGTCCGCCGCGGCGCGGGTGGCACGCCGTCCGTCGGCCCAGAAGGTCATCGGCGCATTGCCGGTGTCCCAGGAGAGGTGGACACCCGGCCGGTTCACCCAACCGAGCGCAGGATGCTCCATCGCCACCTGCACCGGCAGCGGCAAGGCGGCAATCGGCCGGATACCGACGAGCCGCGCCGCGACCTCCCCCACCACCAGCCCGACGGCGACAGAAACGAGGAGCAGGATCAGCCGCGGTCTCCAGGTCGAGCACATCGCTCTCTCGCCGCGCTGCCCGGCGCTTACCGCGTAGATGCGGTGGCCGGCGCGGTGGTGGCGCCGGCAAATCGCGCCAAGCGGAACAGGTCAATGGCGTGCTTCGTCTCGCCATCCAATGCCAGGTCGGCCATGACCTCCCCGACGACCGACGTCATCTTGAACCCATGCCCCGAGCACGCCGAGGCCAGATACACTTGGGACCATTCGGGATGCCGGTCGAGGATGAAGTGCTCATCGGGCGTGTTCGTGAACATACACACCTTGAGTTGCATCGTCGGCCCGTCGGCCAGCGGGAAATAGCGCCGTAGGAAGGCCCGCAGCAGCTCCTCGTCCTCGGCATCGAACGTGCGGTTCACCGTGTTCGGGTCCACGACCTCGCTGCGATGATGGTACTTGCCGATCTTGAAGCCAGGCACACCATAGACCGGCGTGCAATAGGCGTAGCCCTCGTCGCCCACCAGTCCAATCACCGGCAGCCGCCCCACCTGGAACAACTCCGGCTCTTGCGGCTGAAACCAGCCGAGTACCTGCCGCTCGACCCGCAGAGGCAGCCGCAGGTCTGCCAACATCCTGCCCACCCACGCGCCAGCCGTCAGCACGAGCCGGTCGGCCAAATACGTGTCGCGCGTCGTAGTGACCCGCACGCCGCCGCCGTCCGGCTGCCAGTCGGTGACGGCCTCGTGCCCGTGGACCTCCGCCCCGGCCGCTATCGCCTGCTCCACGTGCGCCACCACGCACCGCTCCGGTGGCAAGAACCCGCCCAGCGGCTCGTAGAGCGCCCGCATCTCCTCCGGCAGGCGGCAGGCCGGATAGCGCCGGTTCACCTCGTCGGCCGACAGCACCTCGTGGGGCAGGTCATGGTCCTGCGCCGAGCGCCACGCCCCCTCGAAGTTGAACGTCCCCGACGCCCCGATGTTGAGAATGCCGGTAATGAAGAGCAGCTGCTCGTCCGCGGCCGTTTCGAGCTCCTGCCACAGTTCGTAGGCGCGCAGCAGGAGCGGCACGTAGCTCGGATGCTCGTAGTAGGCCTGTCGGATGATGCGCGTGTGCCCATGGGAACTGCCCAACTCGTGCGGGATACCGAACTGCTCCAGACCGAGCACTCGCGCGCCGCGCTGGGCTAGGTGATACACCGTGGCGCTGCCCATGCCCCCCACGCCGACCACAATCACGTCAAAGTGCCGTTTCGTCGCTGCCATTGCCTCTGCCTCACTCCCGGACTGCGCTCACGCCCAGAGTATGCCACCTACCGGCGTCGGAATGATGCCACCAGCACCACACGGAGCCAGCGGCCGGTGAGCAACTGTGCCCGGCACCCACTCGTTCATTTGTTCGGGTGCATCGCGCGGCGCCACCAACCGCCGGCAGTCGCAGCGCACCAAGTCACGCGCAGGAGGCGAGGAGATGAAGGCAGGAACTAGCATCGTCGTCGAACGCCCTATCGAAGACGTGTGGGCGTTCGTCGCCAATATCGAGAACATGGATCAGTGGGTCGTCGGCGTCAGCGAGCCGCGCCTGTCCAACGGCCGGGACATGGGAGTCGGGGCCACCTACACCAGCAAATACACTTATGCCGGGAAGACCCACACCATTGACTATGAGGTCACCGCCTACGAGCCGCAGCGGCATTTCGCCACCCAGTCCACCGAGGGTCCGTTTCCCTTCCAGGGCGAGCTTGATCTGGAGCGGGTGGGCCAAGGCACCAAGGTCACCAACACCATTGACGCCGGCTCGGACGGCCTCTTCACGACCATCACCTTCAAGCTGCTCGGCCCCCTGGTTCGCATCAGTATGCGGCGCCAACTCCACAAGGAACTGGTCGCCCTGAAGAATATCCTGGAAGCCGGCTAGTCCTCGTGTATCATCATCAGGCCCCCCGTATATCCTTCTCCATATGGTGAGGGTCCAGGCCACTGATTCGCCGGCTCTGTGGCCCACGACTCCCCCTCTCCACATGGTGGAGAGGGGGCCGGGGGGTGAGGCACCGATGAGCGGAAAGGACTCTCGCAATGCCCATCATTGACTGTCACGTCCATACCTGGAGTTGGGCCGGGTTCAAGCCGACCGCGGCCGGGCGCGACCACTGGGATCGCTGCCTCGACTGGGCGGAAAAACTCGATGTCACCTACCTGACAAGCTGCTTGCGACTGTCCGGGGACAGAATCGATTCCCCCAACCCCACGGATCTGCACACTGCGAACGCCGAAAACGAGCGAATCGTCGAGCGGAGCCGCGGCCGGGCGTTGGGCCTGTGCTTCGTGAATCCCCGGTACACCGAAGCATCGCTGGCCGAGATGGAGGAGTGGATCGGCCGGCGGGGGTTCGTGGGACTGAAGCTCCACGTGGCGCTGCACTGCGATCAGCCGGAGTTGGACCCGCTCGTCGCCTGGTGCGCCGCCCACCGAGTTCCCGTCTGCCAGCATACCTGGGTCAAAACGACCGGCAACCTACCGGGCGAGTCCACCCCCATGATGTTCCGTGAGTTGGCACAACGCCACCCCGACGCAATCATGGTCATGTACCACACCGGCGGCGATTTCGTGTACGGCGCCAAGGCCGCGCGCGGTGTGGACAACATCTATTGCGACCTCGCCGGCACCGACGCGGTGGACGGCAGCGTCGAAGCACTGGTCAACGCCGTGGGCGCCGACCGGGTGGTCTTCGGCTCGGACCTCCCCGGCCGCGCCCTGACCTCGCAGCTCGCCAAGGTGCTCGGCTCGGCGTTGAGTGACACTGACAAGGAGAAAATCCTGTACGGCAACATGGCGCGCATCTTGGCCGCGCGCAAGGATCACGGCCCGTGAGCACTATCGGCCACACGCTACAGCCGCTCGTTGACCTGAACTGCTACCTCGGGGAGTGGCCGTTTCGCCGCTATCCCTGCACCACCGTAGACCGCCTGCTTGCCCGCATGGATACGCTGCGGATCGAGCGCGCCGCCGTGTCTCGCCTGGAAAACGTCTTCCTCAAGGATTGCCTCGTCGGCAACCGCGAGTTGGCGGCTTTGATCGCGCCCCACGCCGACCGTTTCGTGCCCTTCTACACCGTCAACCCAGCCTTCCCCGGCTGGGAAGACGATCTGCGGCTCTGCCAAGAAGAGCTAGGACTGGCGCCCGGCGCCGGGGGCATTCAGCTGCATCCGAACTACCATGCCTACGACCTGGCGGGCAAAGCAGCTGCCGCGCTGCTCCAATGCGCCCAGGACGCCGGGCTGCCGGTGCGGGTCGCCACTGGGCTGGAGGACCCCCGCACCCAGCACTGGCTGGTGCAGGTCCCGCCCGTTGGCAACGCGACCTTGGCGAGCGCCATCGCCGCCTTTCCCGCCCTGCGCTGGATCATCGCCGGACTGAGCACCGGTGCCATCCTCGGCCTGTGGCGCGACCTAGCGGCTCACCGGCCGCCGGAGGTCGTCTTCGACCTTTCGCTCGTGCAGGGACCGCTCGACGAATGTGCGCTGCTGGTGGAAAGCGTCGGCGCCGACCGGCTGGTGTTCGGCACCAACCTGCCGCTCACCATCGCGGAGTCGCCACTCCTCGCGCTCCAATACGCCGACCTACCCGACGCGGTGAAGGCCCGGCTCTGCCACGACAACGCCCGGCGCCTCCTGTCCTGACGTTATGGGGAGGGACGACGCTCAACAACGGGAGAGGAAAGTTGAAGTACGAGTACAGACATGAATGCATACAGGCTCAAGTAGATCAGGAGGGTAGGGATCCTCGGTGGACGTATAAGGTCTATAGCGAGAAGGTCGTGCAGGACGCACTCAATAGACTCGGCCAGGATGGTTGGGAGCTAGTGAGTATGGAGCCGAAATGGATCCATGGAGGGTATGAATATACCGTGCCGGAGAACGTAGAGTGTTGGTACGCCACTTTCAAGCGCCCACTCAAGCGATAGCCACGGCTGGCCGCCTGCTGGCCGCAGTCCACTAGAATTCGGCGGCGCGAGGCGTACAATAGGCCCATGTACGTCATCGGCCTAACCGGAGCCATCGCCGTCGGCAAGAGCACTGTGGCGAGTCTGCTCGCCGCCAGGGGCGCTGCCACCATTGACGGCGATCAAGTCGTCCACACGCTGTACGCCTATAACCGCGCACTCGTGGCCCGGATCGTCGCCCGTTTTGGCCCCGCCATGCTAACTCCCGACGGCTCCCTGGATCGAGCCGCGCTAGGCCGCACCGTCTTCCCGGACCCGGCGGCACTCGCGGACCTGGAGCGGCTGGTCTATCCCTACGTGCTCGCCGAGCAGCAGCGGCTGTTGGCGCGGGCACGGCGCCGGCAGCGCACCGTTGCCGTGCTCGATGCCGTGAAGCTCGTCGAGTCCGGCGCTGGGTGCCTGGTGGACGAGCTATGGATCGTCACCGCGCCGGTGGCCGCCCAACAGCGCCGGCTCCAGGACCGCGGCCTCGACGACGACGCAATTGCCGCCCGCCTGGCCGCCCAGCAGCCCTGGGAGGACAAAGCCGGCCGGTTCCTCCAAGAGCCGCCGCCACGCCCGGTCGTCATCCTGGACAATGGCGGCACGCTGGGTGAGCTGGCGGCGCAAGTCGAGCGCCTGTGGCGCGATCAGTGGTCAGGGTCCAGTGGCTAGTGGTCAGCGGCCAGGTCACTGCTGGCAAGTGAAGGCACCACTTCTCTTCCCTCTGGCGATAGGGTCGAAAGTCGCGCCGCACCCCCCCTTCCCTCCAGGGAAGGGGGCCTAACAAGGGTAGTTTTTTGTAGGGGCGTGATTCATCGCGCCCAGGAACTGGTCATTGCAGCACCAGCCGCCGTCCAGGGTCATGCATAGGCCCTGGTGTGAGCGTTACACCCCCTCTCCACTTGGTGGAGAGGGGGCCGGGTGGCAGGCCAAAGACGCACCACACCTGGCCCTATCCGTGCGGCTTTGACCTGTCAGGGGGTGAGGTTTGCCCCGCCCGCGGCTGCGGCCTGTCAGGGGTTAGGTCCGACTACCGTGCCGTCGCGCCCGCGCCTCCTCCAGCGCCGGCACCACTGAGGACGGGATACTCGTCCCACCCAGCACGTATTGCGGCAAGACCTCCATGCCGTGGAAGTCGCTTCCACCCGTGGCGATCAGGCCGTGCCGCCGCGCCACCGCGCGCAGCTCGGCCACCTGCGCGGGCGTATAGTCGCCGTAGTAGACCTCCAGACCGTCGAGGCCGACGGCGGCGAGCCGGCGTAAGAAGGGATCGAGGTCGGGGATCAGCGGCGAGAGCGGATGGGCTACGACGGCGACGCCGCCGGCCTCGTGGATCAGCTCGACCGATTCCGCCGGGGTTAGCGTCGGACGGTCCACGTAGGCCGGCCGCCCCTTCCCGATGTACTGCTCAAAGGCGTCGGCGACCGTCGCGACGTACCCCCGTTCGACCATTGCCCGCGCGATGTGGGGCCGGCCTACGGACCCGCCAGCCAGCTGCTCGACCCGCTCCCAGCGCAGCGGCAAGCCGAGCGTTCCCAGCCGCTCGACCATCGCGCGGCCGCGGTCGGTGCGTCCCAGCCGCAGCTCGCGCAGCCGGCCGACCAGGACCGGCGCGGCGATGTCAACGAAGTAGCCCAACATATGGCACTCCACCGGGTCCGGAGCCGTACTCAGCTCGACACCGGGGATCACCGTCACGGAGCCGCGTTCGGCCGCGGCAGCGGCCGCCGCGGCCACACCGTCCGTGGTGTCGTGGTCGGTGATGGCGATGGTGCGGAGGCCGCGTTCGGCCGCGGCCTCGACGAGAGCACGTGGCGTCAGCAGGCCATCGGAGGCCGTCGTATGCAGATGGAGGTCAGTCTCCGAGACCGGGGCTGCCGGCGGCGACTCCGTGGGCGCGTCAGTCTGTCCCGCTGCATCATCCGGTTGACTCATCGTGGCTCTACGATCAGCTTCATTGCCGTCCGATCCTCGTTATTGACGCGCACGTCCACAAACGCCGGCACGCAGACAATATCCATACCGGCCGGTGCCAGGTAGCCGCGGGCGATGGCCACGGCCTTGATCGCCTGGTTGATGGCCCCGGCGCCGATGGCCTGCACCTCGGCACGGCCAGCATCGCGGATGACCCCGGCAATTGCGCCGGCCACCGCGCTCGGCTTCGACTGCGACGATACCTTCAGGACCCGCACGAGCTTTTCCTACCCTATAGCCTGTCTGCCGGCCGCCCGACAGCCCGACGTGAACTACACCGCCTCAGTCTGCACACGGTTCCCCTATGGAACACTACCAGCCAAGACCGGTGCTCGGCGGCGTAGCCTCGGCGCATAATCGTGGCTAGTGTAGCCCGCGCGTCCTACCGCTGCAATCCGACCCCGGCGCTCACATCCGCGCTTGGACGGCACCGGCAGCCACCGACTGCACTCGGCGCTGCGCTTGACTGGCACCGCAGTGGCGCATAGGATGGTGAGGCGTACCGAAGGAAGTATCCGGTGAGGCCGAAGAAAAAGCGCCCGTCGCCACCCTCGAATTCCGAACACGATTTCATGCAAATCGGCGCGCTTGCCGCCCGGATGGGGCTGACGCAGCGCACGCTCCGCTACTACGAATCAATCGGTCTGCTCACTCCCTCCGGCCGGATGGAAGGCGGCTTTCGCCTCTACTCGGATACGGACGTGCATCGCCTGGAGCGGATCGTCGAGCTAAAGCGCCTGCTCGGTGTGCCCCTTTCACTCATCAAAGAGATTGTGGAGGCCGAGGAACTCCTCCAGCAATTGCGCGCCGAACGGCGGTCAACCGACGACATGGTAGCGAAACGAGCCAGCTTGGAAAAGGCGATGGGGATTATCGAAGCGCAAGTCGGCTTGGTGCATGAGCGCATGAGCGCAATGCAACAACTCCAGGACCGCTATCAGCGCCGCCTCAAGCGCACCCGTGCCCGCCTCGCCCGCTTGGATACGCACCTTGCCGAGCAATCGGACCGGCACACCGGCGCGAGGGCCTAGTCGCCGAGCCGCTTCTGCACGTACTCTACGGCGTTCCCGACGGTGCGGATGGCCTGTGAGTCCTCGTCCGGAATCTCCACGCCGTACTCGTCCTCGAAAGCCATAATCAGCTCGACAAGGTCCAGCGAGTCTGCTTTGAGATCGTCCACGAACGAGGTGTCCTCGGTAATCTGGTCGGCATCAACCTTGAGCGTGGCGGCAATGACTTCAGTGATGCGCTCGAAGGTCACGGTCGTGTCACTCATCGGGGCTAATCCTCTCTCTGGTAGTTGTAGGTAGGCGCTCGCCATTATACACGCCGACACGCCGCCGGTCTGTGGCGAGCCACGCCGATGCAACATCCCCCCGCATAGCGGGGGTCCACAGCGAGGCCACACCTCCGTCCCCCCGCGGCGCCGGGGGGTGAGGCCAGCCCCCTCCCCCCGTCGCAACGGGGGGGCCACAGGGGGGGCCAGCCCTGCCCATCCCCATCCTGTGCATCCTGTCCATCCATGTAAATATCCCCCCGTTGTCTCCCCCCACACCCACCCAATATGCTCTGGCGTTGGGATGTGGCAGATGCAAGACCATCCTGGAGCACCGGGCACCGCCCGGCAGGAAAGTACACGTACCATCGTGTCAACTTACGACGGTGGCACCGCCACCCAGCCGAGGGCACCGGGTCATGAGCGACCCCACGCCGCCTTGCGCGCGGCGCGGCATGGCCGCCTGAGTGCCGCTTCTACGGCACCGGGTGCTGACGTACCCCCGGCCACTCCGGCCGGGGCGCCGGGTCAGTACTGTCAGAGTGCCGCCCCGAGGGCACCGGGTCATGGCCGCCCTCTCGCCACTACGGCGGGTGTGTTCGGCCATGACCGTCCGAGTGCCGCACCTACCGCCACCGTATCCTTACCGGCCGGCCAACACCGGCCGCGCCAGGCAGTCTTGCCCCGCACCCCTGCCACTCCCAACACCCTGACCAACCCGCGCACCCACCGAGACACCGCCCACACCGCGTACCGCCGCGCTACCAGGTACGCGCAATCCCGTCCCCGGCCTTCTGCCCGTCGCAGCGTGGACTCCCCTTCCCTGCTAGGGAAGGGGCCGGGGGTTAGGTCTACTTCCCATCAAGTGCATCCTGCCATCCAGGTTCCGCCCCACCCGCGGTCTTGCTCCGCCGCGCGCAGGGGCTTCCTCCAGCACCCCTCCCGCGCCCCGCCGCGAGACGGCAACTCCCCTCCCCTGGAGCTTGCTCCGGGGGAGGGGACCACTAACCTCTGACCGCTGATAGCCGATAGCTAACCGCCGCTCGCGCTTCCAATACCCACTTGTTGGCTTCCTACGCCCTGCCGCCCGTCCGCTGCCGTCGCCGCGCCACGAAACCCCGCCGTGTGCAGCACTTTGAACGCTTCCCGGCACACGGCGATAGTCTCGGCGATGTCGTCCGCCGTGTGCGCGAATGTGACGTTGTTCAGGCCGCCGCGCCGCAGCAGCACGCCGCGCCGGGCACACTCGGCGAGCAGCATGAACCAGGCTTCGTCCTGACGTTCGCGCGGCACGTCGAGGCGCATCGCGGCCAGCGAGGCATAGCCGCTACTGCGGAACGGCACGCCGACCTCGTCCGCGGCGTCGTTCAAGCCGTCCATCAACTGCCGGCCGGTCCGCCACAGGTGGCCGATCACGTCCCGCTCCCGAAACTCGCGCACGACTGCGGTACAGGCCGCCAGCGACAGCGCCTCGCCCCCGAACGTGAGGCTGATGAGCAGGCGCTCGGCAGCGGACATCACCTCGCGGCGCCCGACGACCGCCGCGAGCGGCATTCCGTTCGCCATCCCCTTGGCAAACACGGCCAGGTCCGGAACGACCCCGTGATATTCCTGAGCACCAGCCGTTGCCAGCCGAAACCCGGTGACAATCTCATCGTAGACCAGCAGCGCCCCATGCGCGTGGGCCGCGTCGCGCACGTCCGCGAGGTAGCCGGCGTCGGCCTCCGCCTCATACGGCAGCCCCAAGAAGACGGCAGCCACCTTGCCCCGATGCTGCGCCAAAAGACTCTCGACGACCTCGGCGTCGCCGAACGGGAACGACACCACGTAGTCGCTCAACGCTGGCGGCACCGCGTCGTCGTGACCGGCCGACCACGTATCGGGCCAGCCGCGGTAGCCACAGTTGAGGATCACGTGCCGGCCGGTGGCACCGCGAGCGATACGCGCCGCCGCCGCCGTGGCCTCGCCACCACCCTTGAAGAACCGCACTTGCTCGGCGCACGGGATGACCTGCGTGAGGGCGCGGGCCGCCGCGACCTCGGCCGGCCATAGCAGCCCGGAGATAGTGCCGCGATCCAGTTGGTCACGAATGGCCGCCGTGACCGCCGGATAGTCGTAGCCGAGCGAGATCGGACCAAGACCGTTGACGTAATCGAGGTACTCGTTCCCGTCTACGTCCCAGATGCGGGCACCCTTGGCGCGGGCAGCATAGACGGGATACTGCCCGAAGGCGTAGTTCCCCGGCCGCTTGCTGTTGGTCTGCGATCCCCCGGGGATCAACTCAACCGCTTCATCCCACAGCCGCAACGATTCCGCCAGGTCCAAACGCCGCTCATCCCTAGTCATGGCGCACTCCTTTGTGCCGTCTCCGGTAGTACCCACCGGCCGACCGGACCAGCCCCTCGACGCGCCGGGCGGCGGCTCAGACCGCCACCTGCCGCAGCTCGTCTTGGTGCGCCCACAGCTTGCCGATAGCGGCGAGGACGCGGTCCATATCGCCGCGTGGACCGAGAAACAGGCGGTGCTGCAACGAGCACGCCTCGGTCGCGTAGATGCGCTCGGTCTCCGGGCAATCCAGGCGCCTGAAGTCTACCGCCTTGGCCGCGTCCGGGGTCGCCGGCGGATGCCCCTCGCCTCCGACCACCATCCGCCCGGCAAAGAGCGGATGCTGGTACAGCGGCTGGGTATGGCCGGTGCCGCAGGATACGCCTTCTGCGGCGAGCGCCCGTCGGAACTGAGCGCAGGTGACGCCATCCCACTGCTCGGGCAGGAACTTGAAGTGCCAGAAATAGAACCCCCAGCGCGTCACCCGCGGGTCCCTCCAAAGCGGCGCCACTCCCGGGATTTCCACTAGACGGCCGGCCAGGTAGGTCGCATTCCGCTCGCGGACCTCCGTCTGCGCGGCCAAGCGCGTGAGCTGCGCGAGGCCCATCGTCCCTTGCCATTCCGTCATGCGAAGATTGGTCGCCGGCACGTGGAACTCATTGAACCGGCGGCCGCGAATGCGCCCAATGTGGTGGTAGGAATAGGCACGATCAGCCAGCTCCTGGCTATTCGTCAGCACCATGCCGCCCTCGCCGGTGGTCAGCGTCTTGCCCATCTGGAAGCTGAACGCCCCGACGTCTCCGAGCGCGCCGGTTCCGACGCCCTGCCACTGCGAGCCGTGCGAGTGGGCGCAGTCCGAAACGATAGCGAGGTCGTGCCGCCGGCCGAGTGCATCGAGTGCCGCCATGTCGCAGGGCATACCGCCGTAGTCCACGGCCATGATGGCCCGCGTGCGGGGCGTGATGGCCGCCGCGGCTGCCGCCGGTGCAATGGTGTAGTTGCGTGGGTCCACGTCCACGATGACGGGTCTGGCACCGACCAGCAGCACCGCCGTTGCCGAGGCGACAAAAGTGGCCGCCGGTACCAACACCTCGTCACCGGCACCGATACCCACCGCTTTGAGCGCACATTCCAGCGCCGCCGTGCCGTTCGTGACCGCGACGGCGTGCTCCGCGTCCTGGAAGCGGGCAAAGGCCGCCTCGAACTGCCCAACCTTGGAATCGCCGTCGTCTGCGTAGCCGCCGCGCCACCACTGCCCACTGGTCAGCACTTCGTTCAGCAGCCGCTCCTCCAATGCTCCAAATATGGGCCAGGGCTTACCCAGCGTCTCCGGCACGGCCGGATCGCCGCCATTCACGGCCAATTGAGCGGACATCGTGCTCTCCTTGTGCAGTCGGCAGTGGCGACGGCTCTCGTGAAGGACGGGCCTACCCGCCATCCTTCCGCTGCGCTCGCCAGGCGACTACCCGCTGCGCTACCGTCGCAACCGGCGCTATCCATAGGCGCTGCCGTCGTTCCTGCAGGAAGCTGCAAAGGCGGCGCAGGTCCGCCTCCGTATGATGACGCCGCAACGAGCCAATGCCATGCATCGTAATGATCACCCAGGCGCCGGGTAGGCGCGGCTCCACGACTTGCTGCCGGAGGCGGTCCGTGCTCACCATCTCGACCGGCCACGACCAGAGATAGTGCAGATCGCAGGTGGCCGGGTGGTTCCCCGGAAACTCGCCCAGTCCCCGGCCGGCGATGAAGTGCCGCGCGATCACCGGGACGTAGCTTTGGCGCGTGGGACCCTCGCCGACGTGCTCGTGATAGCAGGGATAGCAGAAGCTCCGCCTCCGTCCCGGCGGGAGCGGCAGGACGGCCTGGAGCCGCCGCTCGGCCTCCACTACGTCGGCTTCGACATCGGCCAGAGTCCAATTTTCGAGCACCGGGTGCCCCGATTCAGCTTCGGTACGCAACGCGCGGGAGCACGTGTGGCTGAGTGAGTGGTTGCCGACCTCGTGGCCGGCCGCCTGCACCGCCCGCCAGGGCAAGAGCCGGGCGCGCCATTCTGCCTCGGTGTCGCCACGAGGATTGACATAAAACGTGCCGTGTAGCCCAAACTCTGCCAGCAGCGGCACCACGCAATCGAGGTGGGACTGATGGCCGTCATCGAAGGTCAGTGACACGGCACCGGCACAACCGTCGGGCCACGGCAGCGAATCCAGTTGCTTCATCTCTTTACCACAGGCTTGGCGGCATTTCATCCGCGCTGGCAACCTTAGCATCCTCCCCACCGCAGCGCTGTCCCCCCGCCGCAGCGGAGGGGCCACAGGGGGCCCACTCCTCCCCACACTTGCCCCCGCCTAAGCACCGTGCTAACGTCGTCTTGTTGCCGAACGGGTCCGAGGCGGAGGGAGACATGCCGGCGCCGAACATCGTCTTGCTGATGGCCGATCAGCAGAAGGCCACCAGCTTGGGCCTGTACGGCAACCCCGATGTCCGCACGCCGGTCCTCGATGCCCTCGCCGCCCGCGGCCTGTTGGCCCGTGACTACTTCGTCCAGCATCCGCTCTGCTTCCCCTCCCGCGCCACGATCATGACCGGCCTCTATCCCCACACGCACGGAGTCTTCAGCAACAGTGGACCGATGCCGGCCGACGAGCCGGTCCTGGCCGAGCTGCTCCGCGACGCCGGCTATCGGACCGGCACGGTCGGCCACTTCCACAAGTCCTCCGGCGGAGATCGCGGGTTCGACTACGCCTACGACATGAGCGACGGCATCTTGGGCCAGCTGTGGCGCGAGCGCACCACGATAGCCCAGTCGCAGCCGCGGCGCACACAGCACATGGTCACCACCACGGCACATCCACCCGACGCAGACCTCAATGGCCGGATGACCGAGCTAGGCTTGCAGTTCCTGGACCGGACCGACCGCAGCCGCCCATTCTTCTTGCAGATCGCCTGGATTGACCCGCACCCGCCGTATTTCGCTCCCGCTCCCTACGACACGATGTACGACCGAGACGGGCTGGCCCTGCCTCCCCAGGAGACCGGCTTTGCGGAGAAGCCGCCGGCGCAGCTCCGAACCGCCCAAGACATGGGCACGCTCGACGCGCCGGAGGCCGAAATCCGCGCTGCCCTCGCCTACTACTACGGCATGGTGTCGCATCTCGATGCACAGGTCGGCCGCGTCGTTGACTACCTGGAGCGGCACGGCCTCAACAGCAACACCGTGCTCGTCTATACGGCGGACCACGGCGACTACGCCGGCGAGCATGGCATGTTCGGCAAAAGCTGTACCCTCTACGACTGCCTGGTCCGCGTGCCGTTGCTGCTGGTCGGCCCGGACGACCGCGTGCCGCAGGGCCGCGTCCTCGGCGGACTGACGCAGTCCGTGGACCTGCTGCCCACGCTGCTGGAGTTGGCCGGCGTGGCGGTGCCGGAGCACGTGCAAGGGCGATCCTGGCGGCGCGCCTTGGATGGCGAGGACGGCGCGAGTTTCGATACCGCCTTTGCCCAGGTCGGCGCACAGTCGCCGCGGATGGTCAATGACCCCGT
Source organism: Chloroflexota bacterium (assembly GCA_022826725.1). Classification (GTDB taxonomy): domain Bacteria; phylum Chloroflexota; class UBA11872; order UBA12225; family JAJDUF01; genus JAJDUF01. The sequence goes on along the minus strand of JAJDUF010000021.1, from coordinate 10,946 downwards.
GCGCGGCAACAATCTCCCGTTCGGCCCGCCGGCCGCCGGTCGCCAGGTTGAGCTAACCTCAATGATCCGCACCGCCGAGTGGAAGCTGGTCCATACGCCCGGACGCGAGATCAACGAGCTGTACCACCTCACCAACGATCCCTGGGAGCTGCATAACGTCTATGCCCGCGAGCGAGACGGACCGGTCGTGGCCGATCTGCTGCGGCGGCTGCAAGACTGGCGGCGCTAACCGATCAGGAGTGGAAAGCAGGGGACACGGACCACTAGAGAACAGGAGCAGAACAATGACGACCACCGCCATGCGCGAGCGCATCTTGGCTCAAGTCGAGCCGATCCTCCTCGACACGTGGGGCTACCCCGTGAGCGCCTTGCCGGCGGCCGGCCTGGAGATCGTGCCGGCCAAGCAACCCGACGGCCCCTTAGCGGTACGGACCGACGGTGGCGCGCTCTTGCTCGCCGATCCGCAGTGGCAGGACGCCTGGCAGGACCTCGTGCGAGTGCTCACGCTGGAGCAGCTCTTCTCGATCTTGGGCGTCTTTGAGTTGGCGCGCACCACCCTGCCCGACGGGGTGAGCGTTTTTGGGCCGGTCTGGTACTTCCTGGCCGACCGCCAAGCCCTGACGCCGGTGCCGTCCGCGCACGTCGAGGAGTTGGAGGGGCAACCCCTGCGCGACCTCGATCCGGCAGTCTACTGGCACTGCTCGACCGACACGGCCAGTCGCGGTTTTGCCGTCCGGGAGGCCGGCAAAGTAACGGCGTTGGCAACGGTCTGGCAGAACCCGGACACGCTCTGGGAGATCGGCGTAGACGTGCTGCCGGCCGCGCAGAGCCGCGGCCAGGGCAGAGCGGTAGTGTCGGCAGCGGCGGAGTGGATTCTGAGCCACGCACCACTCGTGCTCTACACGACCGGGGCGTTCAACATCCCCTCCACCCGCACCGCCCACTCGCTCGGCCTGCGGCACATCTGGACGACCATCAAGCGGGTTCCCCCACCATTCGTCGTCCCGCCTGGGCCAATAGGCAGTCCCCGCTCCGACATCGTCCCGATACCCTACTGGAAAGACTACCCGGAGTAGGGACGCGGGTGCGTCCGGTCCCCCTATGGTCCCCCCGCTGGGGCGGGGAGACGGATATTCCCGCGTGCGCGGGAACGACAAGCAGCAGACTCCCCCTCTCTACATGGTGGAGAGGGGGCCCGGGGGTGAGGCCCACCACTAGCGGGCGAGGCGGTCCTTCACGGCGCCGACGACCGCCGTATCCGTCTCGTGCTCGGTGGCGATGGCCGCGAACTCGTCGGCGCTCAATCCCAGCTCTGCCAGTACACGTTGGTCCAGCGGGCAGGGATAAATGTAATCACCGATGGTTCCCTCGACTTTGGCGCGGGCTTTATCGGTCATGCGCGCCAGCCACGGCAGTCCGCCGATCACCAATGAGCGCGAGCGTGGCTTCCACTCGGACACGGCCTCGGACACGTTTGCAGCCATAGTTCACCTCACCTCCGCTGGCAGCAGCTTGCCTACACGACAGAGTATAGCTGGTTGCGCTCGGCAAGCACGCGGCGGATCGTGTGCGCCGGCCCATGGGCAGCCAGCGGTCGGCGTACAATCCGGGCCACTTGCCGCCGGCGCTCGGCCGGCGCAGCCCACGCGGCGGCGAGTTCCGGTCGCTTGCCGGCCAGCACGGCCTGGACCTGCCCCAGGAGGAGCAGCTCAGCAAGCAAAGCGTAGGCATCGAGCTGTTGCAGATGTAGGCCCGGCTCGCCGGGCCACTGGGCAGCAGCCGCGGCCGCCCAGCGCCGCGCAACCGCCGGCGTAAGCCCGCGCACACAACGGCCGGCCGGCTGCCAGGCGCCGAGGGCGACCGTGTAGTGGACGAGCCGCCGCGCCGGGCTGTCCGGGCCGATGGCGCCCATGTCGAGGAAGGTCGCCTGCCAGCGCCGCTGCCCTCCCGGCGATGTCTCCCGATCCAGCAGGACGTTGCGGGCATTTACGTCAAGCGGCCCCAGCGTGAGCCGGCTCGCCGCGACGACTGCCCAGAGCGCCTCCCACTCGTCAGCAATGATGCGCTCCTGCTCGCGCATCACTGGCCGCCGGTCTATGAGCCGCTGCACCACCTCACGCGCGGCGCAGAACTCCCGTCTCCGTTCCGCCAACCACGCCGGCCGCCGTCGCTCAACCGCCGCGGCCGCGCCGGGCAGTTGTGCGAACGCCGCTTCGAGCCGGAGCAAGCCCCGCCCGGCGGCCGCGACCGGCGCCCGTCGTGCTGCGGCCGAGAGGCGTTGGCTCCAATCGTCGAGCGTGGCGCCGGCACACCACTCGGTAATCAGAACACCCGGCTCGGCGGCAATCAACTCCGGCACCGGAGCGCCGCGCGGCCGCACCTGCGCCAGCACCTGCGCCTCGACTGCCAACCGGTCCTGTGTGGTGGCCGTTTCCTGGGGTTGGTCCGACCGGACGGCCAGCTTGACCGCGACCACTCGCCCGTCGGTGAGCGTACCCCGCCAAACGCGGCCCTCCGGGCGTCGCGGGTCCGCTGGGAAGAGGCCGGCGCTACTGAGCGGGGCCAAGGGCATTGGTAGCCTCTCCCTCGGCCGTCGGCGCCTGGCCTAGCTCGCCTCGGCCCGCACGAGGGGAGTCGGCGTAGACGATCCGAGCGCCGCGTTGATCTCCTGGCCGAGGGTAGCCATCTCAATAGCGGCCACTGCGGCCTCGGCGCCTTTGTTGCCTTCCTTGACACCGGCGCGGTCTATCGCCTGCTCGATGGTGTCCGTCGTGATGACGCCGAAGATCACCGGCACATCCGTATCCAGCGCGGCCCGCGCGATGCCAGCGGCGGATTGCGCCGCGACGTACTCGAAGTGCGGCGTAGACCCCCGAATGACCGTGCCGAGGCAGAGAATCACGTCGTACTTGCCCGAGGCCGCGAGCCGCTTGGCAATGACCGGCAGTTCCAGCGAGCCGGGCACGCGCGCCACGTCAATGGCATCGTCCGCGACGCCGTGCCGCCGCAGGGTGCCAATTGCACCGCTGAGTAGCTCCTTGGTGACGAACTCGTTGAAGCGGGCTGCGACGATACCCACGCGCAACCCTTGGCCGACAACCGAGCCTTCCCACGTCTGCCCCATCGGTGGCCTCCCTCACGCTGACCGCTGGCGGTCTCTTGCGTAGCCAATGCTACCACTCCGCAGCGAGCGGCAATGATCGGTTGGCATTGCCAGAGAGCGTTGCGGGATGTCTGCCGTCGGGGCAACCCTTGTGGCTGCCCTCGTCCCCTTGCGTAGCAGGGGGCCATGGGGAGGCCGGCGCGGCCCCTCACGAGGCCTGACCGCGGTCACTGAGCAGCGCCCGCAGCCGGGCCACCTCCGCCTCGGCCACCAGCGCCCGCTCTTCCGCCGCGCGCCACGCCGCTTCCGCTTCCTGTGGCATCGGCAGCCACCGCTGGCGCTCCGGGTCATACAGCCGCAGATGCTCGCCGCGTGCGTGCAGCGCCAGCCCTAGCGCCGCACTCCAAAGCGACCCATCCGAATCTACCGCCAGCGGCCGGTACCGGCCTTGGCGCAAGCGATACCCCTGAAGTGGCGGCCGCAAGTATTCGTCGAGCGGATCGAACAGGAAATACTCCGTCACCCCCAGCCGTTCGTAGAGGTCGTACTTGCTGCGGAGGTCTTCCCGGCGCGTGCTGCGTGAGGTCAGTTCGAAGACCACCGCCGGGACCACGCCTTCCTCCCACAGCTTGTAGATACGCCGTTGCTCGTTGGGGATGCCCGGGACCACAAACACGTCGGGCGCGACCACCTGCCGCGGATCACCTTCCCGGTAGTACACGAACAGATTGCCACTGATGTAGACGTGTGGATCGTCGCGGAAGAAGGCCTGGAGCATGCTGATCAACTCGAACATCAACTGGCGGTGGACATCGGTTTCAGCCACAGGTTGGCCATCCGCTTCGGGATAGTAGACGTCTGCCGCAGCGGGCGCTGGCGGCAGTATCGGCGTCGTCGTCACCATGGTAGCTCTCCCGCATCCTCGCACCGGCCACGCAGTCCCGCTTCAGTGTAGCACGGGGCGGCCTACCCCCAACCCCTTCCGTGGTACCAACTGGGGGAGGTATGGGCCAAGCCGTAGGGGCGCAACATGTTGCGCCCGTCCCCCCGCGCAGCGGGGGGACCATAGGGGGGACAAAGCAAGCGGCGCTCAGACTTCGAGCAGGTGCCCCATCTTGTCGCGCTTGGTCCGCAGGTAGCGCTCGTTGTGCGGATTGCTTTGCACCGGAATGGGGATTTGCTCCACGATCTCCAGACCAAAGCTGCCGAGGCCGGCCAGCTTCTTAGGATTGTTCGTCAGCAGCCGCATACGCCGCACGCCCAAGTCGGCGAGGATTTGCACCCCGATCCCGTACTCGCGCAGGTCCATCGGAAACCCCAGGCGCTCGTTGGCCTCAATGGTATCGAGGCCACGATCTTGCAACTCGTAGGCGCGCATCTTGTTATGCAGCCCGATACCGCGCCCCTCCTGGTCCATGTACAGCACCACGCCGCGCCCCTCTTGCTCGACCCGCTCCATACACCAGCGCAACTCCTGGCCGCAGTCGCAACGCAGCGAGTGGAAGGAATCTCCCGTCAGACACCGAGAGTGGACCCGGACCAGCACCGGCTCGTCCGAGTTGGCAACGTCACCCTTGACGAGTGCGACGTGCTCCTCGCCACGAGTAATGTCCTCATAGGCGTGGGCGGTGAACTCGCCGTGCTCCGTCGGCATCGGCGTCGTCGCCACGCGGCGCACCGTCAGCTCGTGCCGCCGGCGGTGCGTGATGAGGTCGGCGATGGTGAGAATCTTCAAGTCATGCTTGGCGGCAAAGACCTCCAGATCGGGCATCCGCGCCATCGTCCCGTCGTCGTTCATGATCTCGCAGATCACCGCCGCCGGATACAACCCGGCCAGCCGCGCCAGATCAACCGAGGCCTCCGTCTGCCCCGGCCGCACCAACACCCCGCCATCCCGCACCCGTAACGGAAACACGTGCCCGGGCCGCGCCAGGTCGCCGGGTTCCGTGCGCGGATCAATCGCCGCCCGCACGGTGGTCGCGCGGTCGGCGGCGGAGATGCCGGTAGTCGTCCCTTTCCGCGCGCCAATCGAGACCGTGAACGCCGTGCCCATGCGCGAGGTATTCACCTGCGTCATCGGCGTCAGCTTCAGCTCGTCGAGGCGCTCGCCGGTCAGCGGCAGGCAGATAAGGCCGCGGCCATACATGGCCATGAAGTTGATCGCTTCCGGCGTGACGTGCTCGGCCGCCAGCGCGAGATCGCCCTCGTTCTCCCGCTCCTCATCATCCACGATGATGACCATCCGACCACGCTGGTAGTCGGTGAGCGCCTCTTCAACCGTCGCCGTCGGCACGTCGTCCCTCTTTGCGGTCATCGTAGCTGGTGCTGCGTCAGCGGCGTATGCGTTGACACGCCGTTGCGATGGGTCAGACCGGCATGGGCGTGACCGTCGCTCGGCGCGCCGTTGGCCTGCAGGTGCGTAATGAGGTCGGCGATAGTGAGAATCTTCAAGCCGTGCTTGGCGGCAAAGACCTCCAGATCGGGCATCCGTGCCATCGTCCCGTCGTCGTTCATGATCTCGCAGATCACCGCCGCCGGATACAACCCGGCCAGCCGCGCCAGATCAACCGAGGCCTCCGTCTGTCCCGGCCGCACCAGTACTCCGCCGTCCCGCACCCGCAACGGAAATACGTGCCCGGGGTGCGTAAAGTCCTCCGGCCGGCTCTCCGGCGCAATGAGCGCGCGAATGGTCGAGGCCCGGTCCGCCGTCGAGATACCCGTGCTCGTGGCATAGCGAGCGTCCACCGGATGGGTAAAGGCGGTGTGCATATGACCGGCGTTGACCGGCTCGATGAGCGGTATCCCTAGCTCGTCCAGCCGCTCTCCGATCATCGGCGTACAAATGAGACCACGACCATGCGTGGCCATGAAGTTGATGGCCTCCGGCGTGACGTGTGTGGCCGGCAACGCGAGATCGCCCTCGTTCTCCCGCTGCTCATCGTCCACAATAATAACCATCCGACCACGCCGGTAGTCGGTGAGCGCCTCTTCAATCGTTGCTGTTGTCGCTGTCGGCACGCCCTTCACTCCACTTTCCCCTAGACCGCCGGAGCGGCCGGGTGCTCTACAGAGCGCCACTCTGCTGCACTTCGAGCGCCTTCGCCACGTACTTGGCGAGGATGTCGGCTTCCAGGTTGACGCGGTCCCCGGTCGTCAGCCGGTCGAATCTGGTCACGGCCAGCGTATGCGGAATCAGCGCCACCGTGAACTGCGTCGGGCTACAATCAACGACCGTGAGGCTCACGCCATCCACCGTGACCGACCCCTTGGGCACCAGATACGGGGCCACCCCCGCCGGCGCCGAGTACGCGACGAGGAGCGAATCTCCTTCACGCCGTTGCCAGAGCACCCGTCCGGTCCCATCCACGTGGCCCTGCACAAAGTGTCCTCCAAACCGCCCATCGGCGGCAAGCGGACGCTCCAAATGCACCGGACTGCCCACACCTAGCCCGCCGAGCGTCGTGCGTCGCAGCGTTTCGGGCGAGCAATCCACGGCGAAGGTATCACCGTCCCTTTCAACAACGGTCAGACAGACGCCGCTGACAGCAATACTCTCACCAAGCCGGAGCGCCGCGAGGACAAGACTAGCACGTATAACGAGTCGCAGTCCGTCTGTGACCTCACGGCGCGTCGTGATAATACCCGTTTCCTCGACCAGACCGGTGAACATCTTCCACCAACCTTCGTCAGGCGATAATCATATCGGAATATCGCAATCGGTAGTGCAGCCCGGTACTCATCGTCAATCGGGCCACTCCGCAACAGTGAGGTCCGCAGTGAGCTTCACGTCTGCTCCCAGGCGCTCGACACGTAGCGCCGCCGGGCGGATCGCCTCACTTAATTCCGACACGCCGACGCCGCCAATCGGCCCCGGGGCGTCGGCGCCGCCGACCAAGAGGGGCGCGACGTAGACCGTCACGCGATCCACCAGCCCGGCCGCCAGAAAGGCGCCGTGGACCGTGGCACCACCCTCGACGAGCAAGCTCATCACCCCACCACGGCCTAGCTCGGTAGCTAACGCCGCCAGATCGAGCCGTCCGTCCGCGTCGCCGGGCAACGCGAGGAGGTCCGCTCCCCGCGCGCGCAGGGCGGCCACGCACGCGGCGGGAGCAGCCGCGGTGATGCAGAGGGTTGTCCGTCCGGGCAGCGCCGGATCGAGCAGGCGCGAGTCCGGCGGCGTCCGCGCTTGGCTATCGAGTACCAGGCGCCACGGCTGGCGCGGCTCCCGGCCTAGCGCCTCTGCCGACAGGCGCGTCGTGAGTAGCGGATCGTCCCGGAGCACCGTGTTGACGCCGACCAGAATAGCGTCCACCTCGTCGCGCAGGCGATGTACGTCGGCGCGGGCCGCCGGGCCGGTCAGGTAGCGGGAGGCGCCCGTGCGCGTCGCGATCTTGCCGTCCAGACTCATCGCGTACTTGGCCACAATCCAGGGGCGCTGCGCGGTCACAAAGCGGGCGTAGTCGGCGTTGAGTGCCCGCGCCGCCGCCTGCTCCTCGTCAACCGCGACATGAATACCGGCGCTCCGCAGCGTCGCGACCCCCTGGCCGGATTCGCGGGGGTTGGGGTCGAGCGTGGCGACCTGCACGGCGGCAATCCCGGCCGCCCGAATCGCGTCCGTACAGGGCGGCGTGCGCCCCCAGCGGTGACACGGCTCCAGCGTGACGTAGAGCGCAGCACCGCTTGCAGCCGCGCCCGCCGTCCGCAGCGCCATGACCTCCGCGTGATCTTGACCGGCCGGCTGGGTCCAGCCGGTGCCAACGATCCGGTTGTCACGCACCACGACGGCGCCGACTGCCGGATTAGGACTGGTCCGCCCTTTGGCGCGTCGGGCCAGCGTGAGCGCACGCTGCATAAACACCGTTCGTATGTCCCGCAGTCGCCTCCACGAAGTGTATCGGCAGCGTCACCGGGCAGTCAACGCCGGCAACAGCCGCCAACGAGGGAAGAATCACGGCTTTGGAAACCGTCGATTCGGCGCGGTGCTCCTAGAGATACATGGTATGATGGTGGCTTACCGGCGCCGGGACCGATAAGCAGGAGGAGCCATGCTGCAGGACGTGCTATCGTTGAAGCCGCCAAATGAGATCATTGACGAGGCAGCCCGCTTCTTTACGCAACGCCGGATCAAGGTCATCGCCCGCTCCAAAAACTCGCTCCGCTTTGCCCTCTCGGCCGCGCACGCGGCCGAGGCCGGACAGGTCAAGGCCGTCCGCGACGCGACGGGCCAGACCCTTGTGTCGGTCGAAACCGGCGGCCTGAGCGTCTGGCACATCGCCGAGTCGTACCTCCGCGACCTCCGTAAGCAGGCCCGCAGCGGGGCGCGGGCGCGGCGCCGGCGCCGCGCCGCCGGCACGACGCGGCTCACGGGCGTCTCACTCGACTCGCTGGGCAGCGCCCTCGGCATGGAGCCACCCCGACCACAGCGGCCGCCGGCACAGCAGCCCGCTGCCCGCCGTCCCACTCCCACGCCCGCCCCGGCCGCGCCGCCGGAGCCGGACCCCGCCGTGGCGCTCGACGACCTCGTTGCACCACCACCCCTGGCGGCGTCCGACAATAGCAACGAGTGACGAGACCTCCGAAGTGACAGGCGGCAGACTCCCCCTCTCCACCGTGGTGAAGAGGGGGCCGGGGGGTGAGGCCCGCGACGCTATACGCCTCAGCCGCCGCCCTCGGTTTGCCCGGCCTGCCCAGCGAGCGGCACCGCGCGTACCTCGACTTTGGCCAAGCCGGTCCTGATCTCCAGGTCAATCCGGTTATCGGGCGATGCGTCATAGCCCGGCGACTGGTAGACATCGGAATCGTCAGTGCGCGGGAAGGCCTGCGTATCAACCACGATCTGCGCCAGCCCACCGCGCGTGCGGATGCGAGCCGGCGTGTCTGCCGGAATGTCAATGGTGATGTCGGCCGCGCCGGCCTCGACCGTTGCCGCCGTATGCCCGTGAGCCGGGAGCCGGAGGTGTAACTGCGCCGCACCTAGCTCCACTTGCAGCGCCGGGACCCTGAGCTTGGTCAGATCAAGCTCGATCTGGCTGGCTCCGGCCTGCACTTCCAGTTCTATCGGAATCTCGGGACTGAGCTGCAAGTCCCAACGCTCGGCATTGTCCTCACTGTTGAAGTCGAACGTGCCCGAACCGCTGACGATCTCGATCTGGGCCAGTTCGCTGTCCCGTCTCCGCTCTACCTCCCACATCGGGGCCTCCCGGCCGCTACCGGCAGCGAGGTCTCCCGCGACGAGTAAGGGGCTGGACGCGGGGAGGCTGGCTAGACGCAGCTCACCCACGCCAAAGCGCAGCTGGACCTCGGCACGCTCCACGTCCGCAAGCTGTTCCTCGATCCGCGGGAGCAAGCTGGCAAACTCGCTGGGGGAGTGATCGCTGGTGATATTCACGCTCAAGCCCCCCGACCGGCTCGAATCGACGGCGAACAGCATGATGGCGGGGACGGCACAACTGATGACGAGCAGCATGACCACGACTGCTGCACGCGGGGACCGTTGTCCCATCAGTAGCTCGATGCCAATCAGCACCGGAATGAGCGGCCAGAGACGTCTCACCACGTCCCAGATCGAGACCTGGATCAGTCCCGCGTTCTGTAGCAAGAGCAGCGCCCCCAGCCCAATCAGGATCAAGGGCAAGAAAATCGAGCCGAGGCGTCGGCCGCCGCCGTTCAGGAGGTTACTCATGGGTCGCTCCTACTTGAAGAGGTCCTTACCCCGGCCGGTGCGACGCAGCAACAGAATGACACCACCAAGCACGAGAAGAACCGGCCACACGCGCCAGAGGCTCCCCCAATCGAAGATATCGAAGTTCGCCAGGAGGAAGATCACGCCAACGGCGAGCAGGATGAAGCCCGCGGCCCGCTGGCGCCGCCGGACGGCTTGCCGGTCGTCCGACCAGGTCGGCGGCATCGGCGGGATTTCCGCTGCCGAGCGGGGCAGGTCGCTGGAGTCATCGGCGCTCATCGCCCGCGGCTCCTCAGGTACGACGATGGCGAGGATGATGTAGGCCAGGAGGCCGCCACCGCCACTGGCTATCGTCGCTACGACAAAGAGCAGCCGCACCAACACCGGGTCAATGTGGAAATACTCCGCCAGCCCACCCGATACACCCGCGAGCATCCGCTCGCGGCGACTGCGATACAACCGCCGGTTTTCCCAAGACGGATCGCTGTTAGCCATGACTCCAACCTCCCTGAGCACGCTGTTTGCGGCCTGCTCGGCGCACAAACCCGCACCACCATCTTTCGTTAGCTTTGACTAGCAAACCGGACACGATGTTTCGCACCGGCCTACTCTCGTTATTCCAGCCTTCTTTAAAACATCATTCCGGTTGACGCTGGTTCCGGGTCATTGGTAGAATACCCGTCGGTTGTGCCTCGGCCCGGCATGGCTCCGAAAGCTGGGCTTCGGGTATGCGCTGCGGTCCATATTGCCCGCATAGCTCAGTAGAGGTAGAGCGCATTCTTGGTAAGAATGAGGTCCCGGGTTCGACTCCCGGTGTGGGCTCCTTCGCGCTCGCGAGTCTCCAGGGTGTGGCATCCTCGCGGCCCCTCTCAACCGACCCACCATTAGGATAGGTTGCCACCGCTGGTGTACCTGCCGTCCGGAGGGATCAGGTTGCGGCGCCGCGTGTGTGCCCTAACTGTTGGCCCGCGCTGGCGCGAGTACCATAGAGACGGCCGGCAGTATGGCGCGAAGTACGTAGGGAGCAGGAGCGATCATGGCGAAGGCGAAGTTCGAGCGGACCAAGCCCCACGTGAACGTGGGCACCATCGGCCACGTGGACCACGGCAAGACCACCTTGACCGCGGCCATGACCAAGTATCTGGCCCTCACCGCCCACAG
>JAJDUF010000005.1 GCA_022826725.1 Chloroflexota bacterium | reverse complement strand
GTGGAGAATGGGTTTTGCCAGTTCAAGCAATGGCGTGGGGTGGCGACGCGCTACGCCAAGCAGGCCGCTTCGTTCCTGGCCCACTGCCAGATTCGCGCCATCGCACTTTGGGCGAAGGTGATTTGACGACAGGCCCTAGCGGCCGCCGAACGGCAAAACAGCCTGCTTTGGTCGGCCTCGTCGTTGCGCTATGCGCCGGAGGTGGCGGCCATCGCCGCCCGCGCCGACGAGATCGGCGCCCTTGTCGGCGCCGCCACCCACGGCCCGGCAATCCGGCATCCCCGCAATCCCGGGCTGTTCCACTACGGGGTACACGCGGTCGAGATGTTGTTCCAGTTGCTCGGTACGGGGTGTGCCACCGTGCGGATGACCGGCAACGATAGTACGGACGTGGCGATTGGGCAGTGGGCGGACGGCCGGATCGGCACCGTCCGCGGCACTCGCAGCGGCGCACACGGGTTCGGGTTTGCCGCGTTCGGCAAGCGGCAGACGGTGCATACGGCCGTCGGCGGCACGGATCGCTACCTCTACCGCGAGTTACTCAAACAGGTGGTCGCGGCCTTCCGGAGCGGCAGCGCACCGCTCAGTCCGGCCGAGCTACTGGAGCCGGTCGCTTTCCAAGAGGCCGCCTGGCACTCGGCGCAACACGATGGCATCGAAGTGCCACTGGCTACGGCGACCTGAGCGCGGCGCGCTCTTCCCGTTGGCCGGCCGCGCCGCCTGGTACCCTGCCGAGGGGAATCGCAGGAGACACGCTATGAACCGCCGCGCATCCGGCCAAGGAACCCTCGTGGGTGTGTCCACCGGCTCGCTGGCACGCTATCCTAACGGCGGCGACCCGGTGGTGCTCGCCGGCTACCTCTCCGACATCGAGGCCGATGCCGTCGAGGTGCTGTTCTATCGCGGGTTCCACGACGACTTGGAGCGGACGGCGCGCGCCTTCCGCTCCTGCGGCCGGCCGATCCGAGTGGTCCATGCCGAGAAGAACTTGGGGACCGCCTTTGGCAGCCCCGACCCGGCGCAGGTTGCCGATGGACAGCGCCGCTTTCTGGAGGCACTCTGGCTGGCGCAGCAAGTCGGTGCCCAATTAGTTACCCTGCACCTGTGGGACCGTCCCGAAAGCGACCGGAATCTGGCGCGGAACTTCGATGCTTTGGAGCCGCTGTTACCGCGCGTCCGAGACGCCGGCATGACGGTCGGGCTGGAGACCATCCCCTGCACCGTGTACAACCCGGTAGACAACGTGCGTAGCGCCTTGGCACACTTTGGCGGCCTCGCCGCCGGCTGTGCCGTCACCCTCGATCTGGAGTTTCTGGGCTGGCACGACTGCGTGGAGCGCGGTGTGAATGGCGCGTTTGCCGATCTGGCGGGTAACGACACGTCCCTGCCGTACAATCCACTGGCGGCGGCGCGGGAAGAGCAATCAATGGTGCTGGACGTGCATGTACGCGACTACGATGGCCAGCCGTTCACTGCGGAAGGCCGGCGTCGCTATCTGGACCCCGGCCAAGGACAGCTTGACTTCCCGGCCATCTTTGGCGCGCTCGTAGCCGACGGTTTCCGCGGCCCGTTCATGTACGAAGGCTCACACACGCCGGTCAGCGGCGCCGGGGGTGTCAGCGCGATCAACGCAGTATTGGCGAACATGCGGTGCTGGCTGGCCGACGCCGACCGCGCCGCGCCGCCGGCGGCACCCGGAGCGACACTACCAACGGTAACGTTCTAGCGAGACCTGGAGGGAGAAAGTGACCATGGAGCAACTCGCAATCTTGGGCGGAGAACCGGCAGTGCGGACCGACCCCGGCGATATTTTCGATTGGCCGATCATCACGGAGGAGGACGAGGCGGCGGCGCTGGACGTGCTGCGCCGCGGCGCCATGTCCGGCACGGACGTGACCGTAGAGTTCGAGCGCGACTTTGCCGAATGGCACGGCGTGAAGTACGCACTCGGCCACAACACCGGCACGGCCTCGCTGCACTCGGCGATGTTCGGGTGTGGGCTGGGCGTGGGCGACGAGATCATCTGCCAGAGCATGACCTTCTGGGCGTCCGTGCTCCAGGCCATGAACCTCGGCGCCACCATCGTCTTCGCCGACATGGACCCGGAGACGATCACGCTCGATCCCGACGATGTCGAGCGAAAGATCACCCCGCGCACGAAAGTCATCATGGCGGTGCATTACATGGGGTATCCGACGGACATGGGCCCCATCATGGAGTTGGCCAATGCCCGGGGTATCAAGGTGATCGAGGACGTGTCGCACGCCCACGGCGCCCGGTACAAAGGACAGCTCGTCGGCACCATCGGCCACGTGGGCGCCATGTCCTGCATGTCGGGCAAGGCGCTGGCCATCGGTGAGGCCGGGATGCTGATTACCGACGACCAGGAAATCTACGAGCGGGCCATCGCCTTCGGGCACTACGAGCGAACGGGGCAGATCGAACATCCAGAGCTACAGAAACTCGCCGGTCTCCCGCTCGGTGGCTTCAAGTATCGCATGAACCAGCTGTCATCGGCGGTCGGCCGGGTACAGTTGAAGCACTACCAGGAGCGCATGGAGGAAATCCAGCGGGCGATGAACTACTTCTGGGACCTGCTGGAGGGGGCACCGGGCCTTCAGGCGCACCGCCCGCCGCCGGACTCGGATAGCACGATGGGTGGCTGGTATTCGCCGCACGGCCTCTACGTGCCGGAGGAGCTAGGTGGGTTGAGCGTGGAAGACTTCTGCGCTGCCGTCCGTGCCGAAGGGGCGCGGACCAGCCCCGGAGCCAACTTTTTGCTGCACCGGCATCCCGTCCTGAACGAAGCGGACGTGTACGGTGACGGCACACCGACGCGCATCGCCCACGCCGACCGAGATGTACGCCAGGAGGCGGATAGCTTGCCTAAGAGCGACTCCCTACCGGAGCGGGTGTATTCCATTCCCTGGTTCAAGCACTACCGGCCGGAGATCATCCGGGAGCACGCGGCGGCGTTCCGCAAGGTGGTTGCCCAGGCGGGAGCACTGCTGGATCGGAGTTGATGGCCGAGTTTGACGGATGCGGTGCGTGGCAGGTCGGGAGGTGGTCAATCGCCATGGCCGCCGGCTATACTCTGCGCTTGTGAACGTTTTCACAAGGAGAGGGGCGGCCGCTCGCGCACCCTGAAACTCGCTGGCCGAATCTGTTATACTTCGCGCTGCTCTTTGCTGCCCGGCGATGAAGACAAGGGTAGGCAATGGGAAGCAGTTGGCAGGTACTCGGACTCGCAGCGCAATTCGGGTTCACGGTTGCTGCTCTGTTGCTGGGTGGCGCTTGGGTAGGTTATCTCATTGACCAGTGGGTCGGGAGCCGAGGGCTTTTCTTGATCCTGGGGATATTGGTTGGGCTAGGTTGCAGTCTCTACCTGATTTACCTCCTGTACCGGCTACAGGTACGGCGGTAAGCCAGGGTACGGAGTCGGCAGGAAAGCCTCTGCGTATAGTGATGCAGGCAGCAGGGTAGGGAGATGGAGGGTTTACACGTCAGCCTCGCTGGCGAGGGCATCTTGGAGATTGCCGGATTCACCATCACCAACTCACTCTTGACTACTTGGATCGTAATGGCGGTCCTGCTGATCCTAGCTTGGGCTGGTACGCGCAACATCACCCTGGTGCCGAGTGGATTGCAGAACCTCTGGGAAATGATCCTGGAATTCCTGCTCGGACTCTGCTCGAGTACGGCACCCACCTATGCCCGGACGATCTTCCCGCTGTTTGCCACTTTGTTCATTTTCATCGTCACCGCAAACTGGATGGCCCTGCTTCCCGGTGTCAACAGCATCACCGTCCAGCCACCGGACGCACACGCCGCGCTCTCGCTTGGGGACTTAGTGCCCACCGCCCACGCCGCGGCACCAGCAGCGGCGCCAGCAGCGGCGGCGGAGGGCCATGCGTCGCCGATACCGCTCTTTCGCGCTGCCAACGCGGATATGAACACAACGCTGGCGATGGCAGTGATCGCGTTCATAATGATCCACGCTTCGGGTATCCGCATTCATGGCGTCCTTGGCTATGCCAAGGAGATTGCCACTCCGATCTTCCTCACACCGGTGAAGGTCGTAATTGAATGTTTCGTTCCGGTCTCGCTCTCGTTCCGTCTCTTCGGTAATGTCTTTGGCGGGGAGATGCTGCTCACCGTGATGGGCTTTCCCGTTGTGGCAGTCCTCTTCATGCTGTTGGAGTTGCTATTCGGCCTGATCCAGGCGGTGATCTTCTCAATGCTCACCTTGGTCTTCACCGCGCTGGCCGTAACAGTACCGGAGGGCCATGGTGTCTCCGACCACGAGGAAAACCATGGAGCCGAAGGCGCGGTAGCCCACTAACGGAGTAGTCCAGGCGAATCACACTGAACTCAAGGGAGGCAGAGGAATATGGAAGGGGATGTTTCCAAGCTCGCGGCCGGACTGGCAATCGGAATCGGCGGCGCCGGTCCAGGGATCGCAATTGGCCTCGGCGCACGTGCAGCGTTCGAAGCCATTGGCCGTAATCCCGAAGCCGAGGGTGCGATCCGGGGCGCAATGATTATCGGTCTCGGCCTGGCTGAGGCCGTGGCGATCTATGCGTTCGTGGTCGCGCTCGTCTTGGCGCTGGTCGTCTAGTCGTTCGCCAGCGCTTGGTCGTCCTCCGGCAGTTGCACGGTGGGGACTGTCGCACCCTGGGCACGCCAGTCCCGGGAGCGTGTGTACACGCCGCAGCGGGCAGCGTTGCCGGACGGCTTCCGACGGTGTTGGCGCGTTTGGCGAGCGGCCTATAGAGGGTCGGTCTGCGTCGGTAGCACATGCGTCTTGAGGTGCATGGATGTTTGAAGCGTTGGGAGTGAATTGGCAGTTGCTGATATTCCAGGTCTTTAACTTTCTCCTTCTCTTGTTCTTGCTGCACCGCATCCTGTATCGCCCGATCTTGCGGATGATGGACCAGCGGCGCGAGCGGATCAGTACGGATTTGGATGAGGCTCGGCAACTACGCGAGGCGGCGGCGCAGGACCGCGCCGAATATCAGCGTCAATTGGAGCAAGTCCGCGACGAGTCGCGCGCCATTCTCGATGAGGCGTCGAGCGTGGCCGAGCGTATCCGCACGGAGGCCCGCCAGCAGGCCGACGAGGAGCGTGCTCGGGCGATAGAACGTGCTCGCGAGGCCATCCAACGGGAGCGCGACCATGCCATCACCGAGCTACGACGCGAGGTGGCCGATCTGGCCATTGACGCCGCGGGACAAGTGATCCGGCGCAGTCTCGACAGCGCCGAGCAGCGGCGCCTGGTTGAGGAAGTCTTAGCCGAGGTGGAGAGCCGATGACGCAGCACACCGTCTGCGCGGCACCGGGCGGCAAGCGCCGGGAGGGATGGGCGTAGATGCCGGCCGGGAGTACGGGCAAGCGGTACGCCCAAGCGGCCGCCCAGATCGCGCAGCAGACCGGGAGTTGGGCACGCTGGCGGCAAGACCTCGCCGTTATCGCAGAGGTGCTCCAGGACGAAGCACTCTTGGCCGTCCTGCAGGCGCCGCGGGTTGGCCTGACCCAAAAGCTGGAGTTGATGGAGAGCGTCTTCGGGAACACCTTGACCGCCGAAGGGATGAACCTGGTGCAACTGCTCATACGGCGACGGCGTATCGGCCTGTTCGCCGACGTACAGCGCTGGTTCCTGGAGTTGGCAGACGCGGCGGAAGGGATCGAGCGTTACACGATCACCACCGCCGAGCCGCTGACCGACGACCTGCGCGGGGCCGTGCGGCAGCGGCTCCAACGCGACGGCCGGCAGGCGGTCCTGACGGAGCACGTAAACCCGGACATTATCGGCGGGTTGATGATCCGGCACAACGACCTCATCCAAGACTTCAGTGTGCGTGGTCAGTTGGAGGTGCTGCGCGAGCAGTTGGCGGGCGGCTCCTAGCCGCCGCCACACCTGCTACACCGGGAAACACACCGGAAGAGGGAGCCAATGGGCATTCGCTCTGAAGAGATCGTCAAGGTTCTACAAGACCAAATCCAAGCCTTCGACCACCCGGTCCAGACGACGAACGTCGGGACGGTGGTCGAGGTCGGCGACGGCATCGCCCGGGTCTACGGCTTGTCGCAGGCCCTCGCCGGTGAGCTGCTGGCTTTTCCCGGCGGCACCACGGGCATGGCCCTCAACCTCGAAGAGGACGCCGTCGGCGCCATCATCCTCGGCGATTACAGCCACATCAAGGAAGGCGACGAGGTCCAGACGACCGGGCGCATCGCCGAGGTGCCGGTCGGTGAAGCGTTGCTTGGTCGTGTCGTCAATGCCATCGGCGAGCCGGTGGATGGCAAGGGGCCGCTGGGAGAGACCGAAACGCGCCGGGTGGAGTTGATTGCACCGGGCGTCATTCGCCGCGAGTCGGTGGATACTCCCCTCCAGACGGGCATCAAGGCCATCGACTCGATGATCCCGATTGGTCGCGGTCAGCGCGAGCTTATCATCGGTGACCGCGGTACCGGCAAGACCGCCATCATCGTGGACACGATCATCAACCAACGCGAGACCGGCGTCGTCTGCATCTACGTGGCCATTGGCCAAAAAGAAGGCCAGATCGCCCAACTCGTGAATCTCCTCGAAGAGCACGGCGCGCTGGACCACACCATCATCGTCGTCGCGTCCGCGTCGGACCCGGCACCAATGCAGTATTTGGCGCCGTATAGCGGCTGCTCGATGGGCGAGTATTTCCGCGACAGTGGCCGCGACGCCTTCATTGCCTACGACGACCTCACGAAGCACGCTTGGGCCTACCGCCAAGTGTCGCTGCTGCTACGCCGGCCGCCGGGCCGCGAAGCGTATCCCGGCGACGTGTTCTATCTGCATTCTCGCCTCTTGGAACGGGCTGCCAAGCTATCGCCGGATTACGGCGGTGGCTCGCTGACGGCCTTGCCCGTGATCGAGACGCAGTTGGGTGACGTGACTACGTACATCCCAACCAACGTGATCTCCATTACGGATGGGCAGATCTTTCTCGAGACCGACCTGT
The DNA here is from genome assembly GCA_022826725.1 of Chloroflexota bacterium. GTDB lineage: Bacteria > Chloroflexota > UBA11872 > UBA12225 > JAJDUF01 > JAJDUF01. The sequence continues at coordinate 20,169 of JAJDUF010000005.1, read as the reverse complement.
TCATGGGCGGTACCCGCCCGGCCATCAGTGTGGGCTTGTCCGTCTCCCGCGTCGGTGGCGATGCCCAAACGCGGGCGATGAAATCCGTAGCCGGCAGCCTGCGTCTGGACCTGGCCCGCTTCCGCGACCTGGCCGCTTTCGCGCAGTTCGGCTCCGATCTCGACCGGGCCACCCAGCGCGAGCTGGACCGGGGCTACCGGCTGACCGAGCTACTCAAGCAGGGCCAGTACGTGCCGATCCCGTTCGAGGAGCAGGTGATGTCCCTCTTCGCCGGGGTGAACGGCTACCTCGACGCGGTGCCGGTCGAGGAAGTCGGCCGCTTCGAGCAAGAGTTCATCCAATACATGCGGACCGGTCATGCGGCGGTCGGCGAGGCCATCCGCAACGACTTGGACATCAGCGAGACCACGGAGCAGGCGCTCCGTGAAGCGCTGGAGCAGTTCACCGAGAATATCTGGAAGTCCGCCGCCGAGGAAGCGCCGGAACCGGTGGCGGCCGGCTAAGAGAGTAACGGGGCCAATCTACGCTCGCCCTCCCCGGCAGCTGTCAGGGAGTAGCAAAGCACCGAGGCAACGAGGTCGTCAACTGTGGCAACACTGCGCGATATCCGCCGTCGCATTCGATCCATCGGCAACACGAGCCAGATTACCCGCGCGATGGAGCTGGTCGCAGCATCGCGGATGCGTCGTGCCCAGCAACAGTTGGCGGCGACGCGGCCCTACGCGGAGAAGATCCGGGAGTTGCTGGCCGGCTTGACCGGACAGATCAGTGGCGACGAGGACTCCGTACCCCACCCCTTGCTGGAGCAGCGCCCCATCCAACGCAGCGTCGTCATCGTGTTCACCACCGACCGCGGGTTATGCGGTGCGCTGAACAGCAACCTCGTGCGCCGCACCCTCCAGTTGGCACGAGAAGCGCGGGCACAAGGGCGCGAACTGGATATCGTGACCATTGGGCGCAAAGGCCCCCAGCGCTTACGCAATGAGCCGGTGCAGGTCGTCTCGCAGTTCCACGACATCGGCTATCAGCCGGCGCTGGACGATACCGCGGATATTGCTCGCTTCGCCATCGAGAGCTATCTGGAGCGCACCTACGACGAGGTGCGCTTCCTCTATCCGCGGTTCGTCTCGATGCTGCGTCAGGAACCGACGGACTACACGCTCCTGCCGATTGCGCCGCCAGCCGAGACGGCTGACGCGGACGACGGCGCGGCAGAGCGGTCCCGGCGCGATATTTCGCTGATCTACGAGCCGTCGGCACCGGAAGTCCTGGCTCAACTGCTGCCCCGCTACGTCGGGGTGGTGGTCTATGAGACCATTCTGGAATCGCTGGCCAGCGAGTTGAGTGCCCGTATGGTGGCGATGCGTAACGCGACGGAGAACGCCACCGAGCTACTCCGCGACCTGCAACTGAACTACAACAAGGCACGGCAGGCGGCGATCACCCGCGAGATGATTGACGTTACCTCGGGAATGCTCACGGCGTGAGCCGGCCGGCGACGACGAAACGCGAGCTAGTAGCTATCGAGGAGAGGGCAAGAATATGACTGCGGCAGCTACCGGAGCCACAGGCAAGGTCGTCCAGGTCATTGGCGCCGTCGTGGACTGCGAGTTCCCGGCGGAGCAGCTTCCGGCGGTGTTCAACGCGCTGGAGATCAAACAATCTACGACGAACGGCACTGGCGACGATCCATCCAACCTGGTCCTTGAGGTCGAGCAGCACCTCGGGAATAACTGGGTGCGTTGCGTGGCCATGGACTCCACCGACGGGCTGGGTCGTGGCGTGGAGGTCGTGGATACCGGCTCGCCGATTACGGTACCCGTCGGCCCGACCACACTGGGCCGCATCTTCAACGTCCTCGGCGACGTGATAGACGAGGGCGATCCGGTCACCATCGAGCAACGCTATCCCATCCACCGGTCACCGCCCTCGTTCGAAGATCAGAGCGTCCAGCGCGAGATGTTCGAGACGGGCATCAAGGTGGTTGACCTGATTGCCCCCTTCACCCGTGGGGGGAAGACCGGCCTCTTCGGTGGGGCCGGCGTGGGCAAGACCATTACCATGCAGGAGCTCATCCGCAATGCCGCCGCCGAGCACGGCGGCTACTCGGTCTTCTGCGGCGTGGGCGAGCGCAGCCGCGAAGGCAACGACATGTACCGCGAGATGCAGGAGCGCGGCGTGCTCGACAAGACGGTCTTGGTATACGGGCAGATGAACGAGCCGCCCGGCGTGCGGCTGCGGGTCGGGCTGTCGGGTTTGGCGATGGCCGAATACTTCCGCGATGAGGAAGGACAGGACCTGCTGCTCTTCATTGACAACATCTTCCGCTTCACGCAGGCGGGGTCCGAGGTGTCGGCGCTGCTCGGGCGGATGCCGTCGGCCGTCGGCTATCAGCCGACGCTCGGCACCGAGATGGGCGATTTGCAGTAGCGCATTACCTCCACGACGAGCGGCTCGATCACCTCGATCCAGGCAATCTTCGTGCCGGCCGACGACTACAGCGACCCGGCACCGGTGACGACCTTTGCCCACCTCGACGCGAACGTGGTGCTGGAACGCTCGATCTTCGAGCGCGCCATCTTCCCGGCGATGGATCCCCTGGCCTCGACCTCACGCCTGCTCGACCCGCAAGTCGTCGGACAGGAGCACTACGACGTTGCCCGCGGCGTGCAGCAGTTGCTCCAGCGGTACAAGGACCTCCAAGACATCATCGCCATTCTCGGCATCGAGGAGCTGTCGGACGAGGACCGGGTCGTGGTTCATCGCGCGCGCCGCATCGAGCAGTTTTTCTGCCAGCCGATGTTCGTGGCCGAGGCCTTTACCGGTCAGGAGGGACGATACGTCCCCGTCGCCGAGACCGTGCGTGGGTTCCGCGAGATCCTCGACGGGCAGCACGACGACCTGCCGGAGCAAGCGTTCCGCATGGTGGGGACTATGGACGAGGCCATCGAGAAGGGCCGGGAACTCGCTAGCGACGAGGAGTAGGCAAGCGTGGCTACGACACAACTCGCAATCGTGGCGGCAGAGCGCAACGTTTTTGCCGGCGAGGTGGACCTGGTCTTGGCGCCCAGCGCCGTCGGCCAACTGGGTATCTTGCCCCGCCACGCGCCACTCCTGACCCTGCTAGTCCCCGGGACCCTGCACATTCGGCAGGGTGATTCCGAGCGCCTGCTGGCCGTGGGTGGCGGCTTCCTGGAGGCCGACCAAACGCACGTCACTGCCCTGGTGAACTCGGCGGAGTGGGCCGAGGAAGTGGATGTCGGCCGCGCGGCGGCCGCCGGCGACCGCGCGCGACAACGCCTCCGCGCACGCGATCCGGGCACTGACATGGTCCGCGCAGAGGCGGCGCTACGGCGCTCGACGGCCCGCCTCAAGACCGCCGAGCGCGCCGGTCGGGCCGGCCGGCCCGACCTCAGCTAACCCTGGCACTTACCCACAGCCCTCACCCCACCCCTCTTCCGCGGGTGTATAGACCGGGGAGAGGGAGTAGTTGCCAGCCGGCTGCTGCCTCACCCCCGGCTTGCATCGCCGTCACGACACCGGGCACAATGCAAGCAGGCCGGCGTGGCACCGGCAAGCGGCCAACAGTCGGAAGGTGTGACACGTGGCGCGACAAGCCTTGGCTCCAGGCTTTATGCAGCGGATAGTGGGTGCATCGCTCGCTCCGAACAACGGCCAGGACCAGACGCCCGCACGTGGCGGGCGTTTCGTGGTCCGCGGCGGGCGGCGCCTCCGGGGTGAAATCCGCGTCAGCGGTGCCAAAAACGCCGCGTTGCCGATGATGACCTCTGCGCTGCTGACGCGGGAGCCGGTCATCCTCGAAGGCGTACCCGATATTGAAGACGTACACACGCAGGCAGCACTGCTGCGGTCGTTGGGGGCCACGGTAGAGTGGGAGCCGGCGGCCCATCGCATGACCATCGTGGCGGATACGCTGACGAGCGCGGCGCTGCCAACAGCGTTAGCGCAGAGCGTCCGCACTTCGTTTCTCTGCCTCGGGCCGCTCCTCGCCCGCACCGGTACGGCGGCGCTATCCCAGCCCGGTGGCTGCAATATCGGTGAGCGCCCCGTGAACGTAGACGTGCGTGGCCTCGCGGCCATGGGCGCCGAGATCGTCCAGCAAGACGGCGCCTATATCGCCCAGACTCGCGGCTTGCAAAGCGCCGCGATCTACCTCGACTATCCCAGTGTCACCGGGACGGAAAACCTGATGATGGCCGCCTGTCTGGCCGAGGGTACAACCGTCATCAAACATGCGGCGTGCGAGCCGGAGGTGGTAGCGCTTGCGGAGCATCTGACCCGGATGGGCGCGATGATTCATGGCGCCGGGACGCCCAGGATCGAGGTGCTGGGGAGGGGCTCGCTCTACAGCGCGCGGTCACAGATCATCCCCGACCGGCTGGAAGCGGGCATGTTTGCGCTGGCCGCGGCCATCACCGGTGGCGACGTGGGTATCCGCGACGTGGTCCCGGAGCATCTGGACGCCGTGACCTACAAGTTGCGCGAGTGTGGCGTCGAGGTTCTGGAGTACGAGGACCGCTTGGAAGTACGCCGGCGACGCCCACTGCGGGCCACCGAGATTCAGGCTATCCACTACCCCGGCTTTCCGACGGACATGCAAGCGCCGTTCGCCGTGTTGATGACACAAGCGCAGGGCACCAGTGTTATTCACGAGCGCGTCTTCGAAAACCGGCTACTCTACGCGGCCGAGGTGGCCAAGCTAGGGGCCAGAATTGACGTAGAATCGCAGGTTACGGCGCATGTCCACGGCCCGGTACGTCTCCGCGGCACGACCGTTGCGGCGCTCGACCTCCGCTGCGGCATTGCCCTCGTGCTCGCCGGCCTCGCCGCCGAAGGAACGACCGTGGTAGAAGAGGCCGGCCACATCAGGCGCGGCTACGAGCAGCTTCCCGAACGCCTCGTCAGCCTGGGCGCAGAGCTGGAGGCCGTTGCCTAGCCTGGCTACTGCGCCGTAGGACGTGGCGCCGGAGACCACCTACTATGAAGCTCATCACTCTACGCACTACAGCAGCGTGACAACCAGATCATGTTCGCTCGCCAGATCGGTATTGACCTCGGGACAACCAATGTCCTCGTCTACCTGCGCGGCCGTGGCATCGTCGTGAACGAACCGTCGGTTGTCGCGGTCTCGCCGGGCGACCGGCGCGTGGAAGCGGTCGGCGATGAGGCGTTGCAGATGCTGGGGCGCTCCGCGGAATCCTTGGAGATAGTCCGTCCGCTACGGCACGGCGTCATTGCCGACTATTTCGTCACCGAGGCGATGCTGCGCTACTTCATCGAAAAGGTCTGTGGCCGTTTCCGCTTGCTGAAGCCGGTCGTGATGATGGCGGTTCCGGCCGGCGCGACCGGCGTCGAGCTACGGGCCGTAGATGAGGCGGCGCTGGCAGCCGGTGCGCGTGCGCCGGTCTATTCGATCCAAGAGCCACTCGCGGCTGCCATTGGTGCTGGTCTCCCCATCTCGGCGCCGAGCGGCAACCTGATCGTGGATATTGGCGGCGGCACGACCGAGGTGGCGGTGATCTCGCTCAACGACGTGGTGGTGATACATGCCGAACGGATCGGTGGCTCCCAGCTAGACGAGGACATCGCAACCTACGTCCGGCGCCGGCACAATCTCCTCGTCGGCGACCGCACGACGGAAGAGGCCAAGATTGCGGTCGGCAGCGCGTTGCCCCTGCAAGTGACTCAGCGCTTTGACATTCGCGGCCGCGACGTCGTCTCCGGACTCCCACGCACCGCCACGATTAGCTCGGAGGAGATCACCGAGGCGATGCGCGAAACCCTCATGCAGATCATTGCTGCCATCAAGACCGTTTTGGAGCAGACCCCTCCCGAGCTAGCGGCCGACATCGTTGACAAAGGGATTGTGCTCACCGGTGGCGGTGCATTGCTCCGGCAGCTGGACCGGTTCGTGACCTTCCACACTGGTGTACCGTGTCACGTGGCCGAGCAGCCGATGGACTGCGTCGCGCTCGGCACGGGCCTGGCGCTCGAACATCTGGATGTGCTACGTAATAGGAGCAGCCCCGGCGCGTAGCCGCGCGAGCGGGCAACGGCCGGACAAGCCGCAGGGGAGGAAACGATGAAGGTTGACGAGTTCCTGACAGAGGCACGCACTGCCCTGAAGACGGAGGAGCAGGAGGCGGTGGCGGCTGCGCCCGACGACTACATGGCGATGATGGCGCGCTTTCCCATCAACTGCCGGCGGCAGTTCCTCGACTGGCTTGGCAATGGCAGCGATATTCCGCACGACGACTTTCCGCGCATCCTGGCACGGGTCGCTGGGCGCAACGAAATCCACGACCGGGGGGGCCTTAGCCCCACCTACGCCCAGCAACTGCTCGACGGCTGGCGCGAGAGCCACGCCCACGAGTAGCGGATAGCACCCCGCGCCCCTCTCTGGTCGCCGGTTCCACCGTAGGCAGGCGGCCGTTCCTGGCGGGACTCATCCGCAGCCGCTCCTAGCCGGTAAGGGTACGGCACGCCTCGTGCCGATATACTGTGCCTCCATGCGTACTCTCCCGATGACACCGGCAGAACGCTGGCTGGGATTCGTGGCGGCCGCCCTTCTGGGGGCCACGACCGTCTGGCTGGAGTTGACGCTCGTCCGCTTGTACTCGTACCTATACCCGATGTGGCTGGTGTTCCCCTTGATCAGTCTCGTCACGTTGGGGCTGGGTATCGGCGGCTTCCTGGGCCGGCGCTACGTCTGGAGCGCACCGTGGTGGACCGCGTCGTGGGCGGCGGCGAGCGCCGCGGCGAGCGTAGCGCTGCTTACTTTCGCCGGCAGCGCCGTGACGGGCTTTCCGGCTGTCTCGCTGCTGGTGCTGGGCCTCGGCTTTCTGGCGCCCTTCATGGCGCTGGGCGGGGCGGCGAGCATGATCCTCCGCCGCGGCGCTGTGCTGGCCGGTTTCATCGTCAGTGGCTACTTGCTCGGCGCCGGTAGCGCCGCGCTCGGCTATGCTCCGCTGCTGAACGTCTTGAGCTGGCCGGGCGGGATTGCGTTGGCTACCGGCTTCCCGGGCATCGCCGCCGTCACCCTCTTGGTACTCGCCGTGCGTGAGGCAGCCGCGCGGCGCAGGCCGGACGACGGCCCGGCGCCAGCGCTGCCTCCCCGCGTCGCCCTGGTCGGGGGGGTGAGCTTGGTGGCCATGTTGCTGGGGGGCCTCGCCCTGGTCGCTCCGGGCAGTCTCGCATTCCATCCTGGGGACGTCGGCATATCGAAGGCGCTCTTCCAGCGCGTGCAGGCGAGGGAGGACGCAGAGCGGGTCGTTACCTCGACATGGAACGCCTTCACGCGGACTCACGTCACGCAATCGTCGGTCAATGCGCGCCAGCAGTGGCTGTATGAAGATGCCGTCGCGCCGGTCTCGATTCTCCCCGACCAAGACCTGTCAGCCGCCGAGCAGCTCCGGGACCACATCGGGTTTGCGCCCTTCGTCCTCCCGGGGAGCCACGACCGCGTGTTGGCGCTGGGGGCGGGGGCGATCCAAGCAGCCATGTTCGCCGTGCTCGGCGGCGCAAACGAGATCACCGTCCTGGAGAGCGATGCCGGACGAGCCAACGTGCTCCGCCAACTGCCGCCGTTGAGCGGCGGCCGAACGCGGGTACGCCTCGTAGCGCAGGACCCGCGCACGTATCTCCAGGAGTCACAGTCCCGCTACGATCTCATTTACGTGGTTGCCCCCAGGGCTGGCGCCGCGCAGCTCGGCGGGCGGGCCGTGGCGGGTACCTCCCTGCTCACCGCCGAGGCATTCTCGTCCTACCTCAATCACCTCCAGCCGGAGGGGCGCTTGGTGCTCCAACTGACGGGTGAGCGGGATCTCTTTCGGGCCTTTGGGACCGCCTTTGCAATCTTCCTCGCCCAGGGAGAAACACCGCTCGAAGCGGTACGGCATATGGTCGCGCTGGTACGCACCGACAACACTGCCGACGATGGTGGCTCGATTCCGCCGCCGGTGCTCGTCATTCGCAGAATCTCCCACGATGCGGGCGATGTGGATGTGCTCACGCAGGCGCTTGCCGAGCGTCCCATCTACGCCGTGCTCTTCATGCCCTTTGTAGAAGGCTCATCACCACTAGGCGCTTACGCCATTGACCACACGGCGGTCCCGGCCGCTGCGCCCTACAACGTACGACCGCCCACCGACGACTATCCCTTCTTCTACGAATTCAGCAAGCGCGTACCGGGTCACTATGTCATCGTGCTGGTGGCCGTCGGCATCGTGCTCGGTATGGCCTTCAGCGTGCTCCGCGAGCCGCCCGCAGCACCACCGGCCCTCGATAGCCCCTCGTCGGCGCAGCCGCTAGGCGACGATCTCAGCGAGGGTACGCCATGGCGTCTGGTCCTCTTTGTCGGCTGTGCGGCGCTCGGAGCGGCGCTGGCCGGCCCGCCATTACTCCACCGGCTGGCGCCGCTCCTCGGGGGAACGGGAGCGGCTAGCACGCTAGGGATAGGGTGCCACCTGTTGGGCGGCGCGCTGGCGGCGGCCGTGATCCAGCACATCCGGCTGGCCACGGCGCGCTTATTCATCGGCTGGGCCGCGCTTGTCGCCGGCCTGCTGCTCGTGACGAGCCGGGAAGTATTGCCGCTGTTGACAACGTCGCTCGTCGGTCAAGCGGCGTCGGTGCAGTTGGCAGTCGCAGTAGCCCTCGTGGTTCCGGTCGGCTTTGCGTCCCACATTGCCTTGCCCGGCCTGGTCCGGCTCGCCGGCGCGACGGGCCAGTCATCCGCCGTGCCGTTGCTGTGGGGCACGCTGGCCGGGTGTCTCGTGCTTGGCTCGGCGCTGGGGATGGTGCTGGCGCTCCAGTTCAGCCTGGTGTGGTGCTCGTATGCAGCAGCCCTACTCTTCTTCGTGCTGTTTCTGCTGGTCGGCTTGCGGATCATCCGCTTCGACCGCGGCGAGGAGACCCCAACCACCACCCAGGATGCCGACGCCGACGCGCTGTTCCGGCGACCGACCAGCACAGTGTAAGGAAGCCCAGCGAGACGACCGTGCGTACCGGAACCGTGCTACTCCAGGACACCCGGCGTGGCACTGCGCCGCGGTCACTCGCTGCTCATACTGAGGCGGTCTTCCTCGGAGAGGTGTGCCACCGTTTCCCCGGTATCGAGGAAAGTGCGGGTGACGCGGGTGCCGCCATAGCACCAGAGGAAGCGCATCATCTCGCCGCTCTCGTTGCGAAAACAATGCACTACCCCGGCGGGGGCATACACCGTGTCGTATGGTCGCACGGTGTACTGCTTCCCGTCCACCTCACACACCGCTTCGCCTTCGAGCATGGTGATCGACTCTTCGACGTTGTGCGTGTGTAGCGGCACCGCCGCGCCAGGCTCGAACACGGTGATGCCGTTGCTGAACGCCCGCGCACCAGTGCGGGCGCCAAGCAGCGGATACGATTCGAGGCCGGCACCGCGGTCAACCGCCTCCTGCTCACTGGGCCGGACAATACATGGCTTGCTCATCTATGCTCCTTGCCTTTCCGCCGGGCCGCTCGTGCGGATGATGTCGCACCGCTCGGCTGTGGCCCGTACGCGACGTTCGGTTGTACCATTGCGGCGACGCTACGACAACCGTGCTCCCGCTCACTCCCAGAGGGCAGCGGAGAGGCGGTTCCAGTCGTCCAGCGTGAGCGTCTGCGCTCGCTGCGCCGGATCAATGCCGGCCGCCGCCAAAGCCGCATGAATGCGCGCTGCCCCCACGCCGAGGGCACCTAAGGCATTGTGCAGTTGTTTGCGCCGGTTGGCAAAGCCGGCCTCGACCGTCTGCCAGAAACGCGCTGCGGTGGGCCGGAGCGGGTCCGGCGGCGTCCGTCGCGGTACCATGCTGACCACCGCCCCAGCGACCTTGGGCGGCGGGAAAAATGCCGCGGGCGGTACGTGCGTGACAAGCTCGACAGCGGCAGCGAGCTGTGCCTTGACCGACAGCAGACTCATCCGGCCCGGTCGAGCCGCCAAGCGCTCGCCGACTTCGCGCTGGACCATCACCAGCATATCTTCCGGGGGATGCCTCGCCGCCAGTAGCTGCAAGATCGCCGGCGTCGCGACGCTATAGGGCAGGTTCGCAACGAGCCGGTAGGGCTGTGCACCAAAGTACCGCTCGATGTCGAGTGTCAGGATGTCCTGATGGATGACGCGCAGATTGGCAGCCGGACAGGTAGCCGCCAACACCGCTACCAAGCGCTCGTCAATCTCGACCGCGATGACTTCCCCGGCGCGGGCGGCAAGCTCGCGGGTGAGCGTCCCGATGCCGGCGCCAATCTCCAGCACTCGGTCGGTGGGGCGCAGCGCCGCGGCAGCAACAATACGGTCGAGAATGCCGCGCTCCGCGAGCAGATGCTGACTCTGCTCGCGGTCGAGCCAGATGCCGTATTGCGAGAGGAGCGCGCCGATTGTATCCGGATCACTCAGGTCGGCTTCTGCCGGCGCACGGGGCCGCCGCCGGTTGAAATTCGGGGCCGCCGATGATCGCCGGCGCTTGCGGCGGCGTGGCTCCGCGGTGCGTCTAATCACGAGGCACGTGTGGATGGCAGGAGTGGTCGGCTGTCAAGGGTGCTATTCCAGGATGTATACCGAGAGATTTTGCCGGCCCCACCGCGCGGCATCTTGCTCGGTGTTGTAGAACAGATCAATCCGGTGGCCGACGATTGCGGAACCGGTATCTCCAGCAATACCAAAGCCGTATCCGGGGACGTAAAGGCGTGTCCTGTAGGGAATGACAGCCGGATCAACGGCGATAATGCCCGGCGCTGCCCGCCAGCCTATTGACGTAAACCCATACCACTGATCACCCGGCCGCTTTCCGGTGCTCCGGGGACCAGCCTCGTACCCGGTGGCCACTACATGCAGGACACGGCGGACCGCGAGGGTATCCGAGGTCACTGCGTCGTAGCGGGGGAGGCTTTTAGCGGCTTCCAGACTCGCCATCGGCCCGGAGAGCCTCTTGGTACCGTAGGCCACTACGGCCGCACGAGGTGCGTTCTCCAACCAGTCTTCAGCTACCTTCCTGGAGATAACCTCGCCGTCCTCGGTGAATGTCTCTATGCGCCGGATAAGGGTGCCCGGCAATCCGGCCTGCACCTGCTGCCGCAGACCTAGCGGCAGGTTGGGGTCGTATATGCGACGGTGTTCGAACGGCACACTCTCTTGATGGTGTTCCTGAGATTGGCGAACACGGATCACCCGAATGTCGGTTGCCTCTGCTAGCGGCGCCGACGGCGCCGGCTCGACACGGTCCAAGGCGCCAAGCGCGATCCCGGCCCCGGAGAGGGCTTGCTCTACCGTCAGCACGTGGGTACAAACACCAACCGCGAAATCCTTGCCACTAATCCGAATGGTCTTCGCCGATCCGATTAGCGCCTCAGACCCAGGCGGCGGCAGTAGCACCCGCTTCGGTGCCGAGTGGGCTTCCGAACCAGCCGCCGTCCCACCACCATCACCAGGCCCGGTCACACCGACAGTGCTGGCTGCCGCACTGAGTGTGGTCCGGAGACCGGCAGCCGGGGTGAAGGGGATGATCGTGCGCTGGAAGCCGAACCACAGACCAACCAGCGCAATCACCAGCAGTAACCGCACCCACAGCGGCACAGCAGGATTGTTCGTAGCGCGAATTTGGAGCGGCAGACCGGGCAAAGTCCCAAGGGCAGCCTGCTCCGGCGGCCGTAGGCCGAGTAGCCCACGGCCGAAGCTGTCGGCGAGCCGACGCCAACCCTGACCTCGCTGCTCAGAGCGGTGCAGTGTTCGGCTCTGGGAAAGCCCCACCAGCCGGTTTTGCGGAGCGCTAACCACCTTCACGTGATCGCCTCGCTCGACGGCTCAACCCGACGGACCGGGCAGCCGCGCCACACTGGTCCGGTCTCGGACTACATCAGCAACAATACACCACTGGTAACCGCATAGACCATGATTCGTTCCAAGAGTATGTGACACCTTGCCACCGTCCGTCTATGCGTCAACGGCACTCAAGATCGTGTCAACTTAGTCAGCGCCGACATGCATACGAGTATACTGGAATGCTCTTCGGGATGCAAGAGTACGCGGAGCAAGGGCACACTCGGTAGTCGTGGGGGCTACTTTTCCAGAGTAGCGAGACTCCTCAAGCCACTGACCGGCATCAGCCAGCCTATCCACTTGAGGTCACCGTTCCATGACGGCACAGGTAGGGCCGGAAAATGCCGCGCTCCTATGCCGGAGTGTCAAAGGTGCTGCTGAGACAGCAGCGCGCCACCTCCGGCACTGTGGATCGTTATGTCATCGAACGTCCGTATAGATCACTGCCGACGCGCTTGGGAGTCCTCGTTACAGACCGGGCATGAGTACGGCCGATACGATGGCCGGGTGCAGGCTGCGATGCGCTGCCCGTTGGGCCGCGTGCGTTGACCACCCAGGGATGGATCGGTAGACTATCTGATGGGGCAGCGCCGCTCGACTAGGTGCCCGCCAGGGGAAAGGTAGGCTACCACCAAGCGCTTGGCCCGTCCTCAGCAACCTCCGCAAGCTCTTCCGCTGCAGGTGTCTGCTTTGCTAGTCCTGATGCAACGCTTTGGCGTGCTTATCGGTATCCTGGGTAGCCTGCTACTCGCTACCCTCATCCTCGTGGCCTTGTCCTTGGGCTACCACCTGCGTCACGGCCAGCAGGTCTTCCCAGGAGTCCATTTCGCGGAGATTGACCTCCAGGGCTTGAGTCAGTCGGAAGTGGACTTGCTCATGCAAGCCCGGTTGGCTGCCTACGTGGAAAGCCCCCTCACGCTATCCGGCCTGGAGAAGGAGTGGCATCCGACGGCCGTTCAACTCGGGATGCACATTAGCACGGCGCAGATGGCCAGCGATGCCCTCGGGCTGGGGCGCAGTGGGGGGATGCTCGACCGCCTCGTGGTGCCCTTGCGGCTACGTCTTCGTTCAGAGACACTGCCACTGCGGGTGTCGTTCGATGACGAGGTCCTACGGGCATATATGCAGTCCATCGCTGCCGAGGTTGATCGGGCTCCGGTAGACGCCGCCCTCACCTTGCAGGGCGACCAGGTTGTCTCGATGGCTCCCGTGACTGGCCAACAGCTGGAGATCGCGGAGACGATGCAGCGTATCAAGAACTTCTCGCCTTATCCAACGGTTCAGCAGCGTATTGAGCTGGCTATTGTACCCGTGCAGCCGCTGCTCGGCGATACCGAGCTGCAAGCTGCCGCCGCGCTGACGAGCAATATCCTGAGCGGGCCGTTGCTCCTCCGCCATGAGACGCGCACGTGGACTATTAGCCAGGAGCAACTGCGGCGCTGGCTAGGATTTCAGCCCACCGCCAGCAACGCCCCGGCAGCGTTAGTGCCGACGCTCGCCAAGCATCGAGTTGCTGCATTTATCGCCACCATTGCCGAGCAGATTGACGATCCGCCGCAGGATGCCCGTCTGCTGCGGGAGAGCGCCACCAGCGTGCGGGTGCTGCGCGCCGGCAAGCCTGGGCTTATTGTGGACCAAGACACTGCACTAGAGCGCATTCTGGCGGCGTCCGTATCCACAGAGCTGCGCGAAGTAAGCCTGCCCGTGCGGGCCATAGAGCCGACATTCAGCGGCAAAGACACCGATGCACTCGCGTTCCAGGACTTGTTGGGGGATGGGCGTTCCACTTTCGAAGGATCGCCCGACGAGCGAGCCAATAATATCGAGGTGGCCGCAAGCAACCTGAATGGGGTGGTCATTCAACCGGGCCACGACTTCTCGTTCCTGCGCGAGATCGGCCCAATCACGAAAACGGCCGGTTATCTCGAAAGTCTGATAATCCGCGGCGATGCGACGGTACCCGGCATCGGTGGTGGGGTATGCCAGGTCTCGACGACCGTGTTTCGCGCGGTGTTCTGGGCCGGCCTCCCGATTATCGAGCGTAACCAGCATTCCTACCGGGTGAGTTACTACGAGCAGGACGGTACACCGCCCGGCCTCGATGCAGCGGTCTACGACCCTGGAGTGGACCTCCGTTTTCGCAACGATACCGGGCATCCGGTACTGCTGCAATCATCGGTTGATCCGGTGAGCGGCACGTTGATCTACCGCTTGTATGGGACACGCACCGGACGGCAGGTCCGGCTGGATGAGGTTGACATTCGTGATCGTCAGGAGCCGGAGGAGCCGCTGCCGGACGTGCCGGACTCCAGCCTGCCGCTGGGTGAGCGCAAGCAAGTAGAGTGGGCCGCCGAGGGGATGAACGTGACGATCACCCGGTCTATCTTCAAAGAAGATACGCTCATCACCAAGGATACGTTCAAGAGCAAGTTCCTCCCGTGGCGGGAAAAGTGGCTCATTGGCGCCGAGCCAACACCGACGCCAACCGTGTCCCCGCCCGGCACACCGGCCACGGCTACACCAGCTAGCGGACAGCCGGTAGCCACGCCGACGCCTCCGCTACCGACTCCGGTGACAGTCGCACCGACACCGGCCCGCTAAACTCCCGCTACAAGCGGTGAGTCCAGCCCTACGCCCTACTTGACCTCGATATTGCGCTCGATATACCCCTTCATCTTGGCGTACTGGACGTGCTTGCGTACCTGCTCGACCGAGAGGCCGGTCTCCTCCGCGGCGGCCGGAGTATCAATGACAGCCCCCTCTTTAGCCATCCGCTCGATGACGGGGAGTGCCTTCTGGCGCCCGGCAACATAGCCCCAGCCCCAATAGGCCAACGCTGCCCCGGCGACGATGACGGCCAGCAAGACGAGTATGGCGACGATGAGATCATCGCCTCCAGCACTGATGGTTCCAAATAGCGCCAGCACACCGACGATGACAAGGACGATGCCAGCAATCAGGCGTCCCATGATCCTCCCCCTAACTTGCGCGTCGCCGCGGCGCGAGCGCCGTATTGCAATCGGCAAGGGTACAGCAAACGCTTCCGGCGGTTTGCCGGGCGCACTGGCCGCACCTCCCGATACTGCGGTAGGCACTATGCAACCTGGAGGCGGTTGAGTCAAGGAAGCCGGGGCGCCGGCCCCCTATGGCCCCCCACTCCGCAGGGGGACGGGGGGCACGGTCTCCCGTCACCTCGTCCCTCCCTGTGAAGCCGTAACGAGGTTGTAACGGCAACGTAACCGCCGCCGCGACCGGGGGACGTATACTGTAGTCACAGTGTCACCAGCGTAGTTTGACGCGGGATCACCCCCCACTGCCGCGCTGACTACGCTGGGCACGTTGTGCTCGCGAAGGCGTTCTGCTCCTCCAGACGCCTCCGCGAGCGCATTTGATTCTCGGCACCTACGAGGCCGGGGCCTCGGTCCAACGACCGTGCCGGCGGATCAGTTCGATCAGCCGCTGGCTCGCCTCCGCCTCGGGGACGTGGCGCTCGACAAGCTCCTTCCCGACATAGAGGTTGACCTTGCCGGGCGCGCCGCCGACATAGCCAAAGTCGGCATCGGCCATTTCCCCCGGCCCATTGACAATACAGCCCATCACGGCGACCTTGACTCCACGGAGATGCCCGGTGTCGCGCTGAATGCGGTCCGTCGTCGTCTGCAAGTCGAAGAGCGTCCGGCCACAGGAGGGACACGCCACGTACTCCGTCTTGGTCAGCCGCACACCAGCGCCCTGGAGGATGTTGAACGCCTGCTGCACGGTCGCGGTGTCGTCTGCGCCGCGTGGACCGACGACCTCGATGCTATCACCCAAGCCGTCGGAGAGCAGCGAGCCAAGCGCCGCCGCGGCGAACAACAGGTCCTGCTCATCGCTCCCGACGCGCGTGACGAGGTGGAGTGGCGTAGACTGGCCGGCTTCCGCGAGCCGCGCTGCCAGCATCCGTCCCGTCCGTACCAGTAACGCGGGATCGGCCGGTCCCAGCGACAGGATCGTGTTGGTGAGGCCGGCGTTCGCAGCGACCACAAGGGCAGCGCGGGAGGTATCGGCGAGTGCCGCCGCGACGGTCGGCAATGCCGTGCTCCAGGTGGGATCGTCATGCGACGGAGCCGACACGCCGCGCGGCGCGAGTATAACCGGCGTGTCATGACGTGCGGTCAGTCGGCAGGCCCGGTCCAGCAGCGCCCGTCCGTCTCGATCAAGCAGCGTCGGCGTGATGCGGAGGCTTACCGCATCCGCGAGCGCAACCGCCTCGCCGAACCACGGCGCTGCCGGATCAGCCTGCACGACAAGCGGTAAGCTGGGCAGCGTGGTCGGTGTGGCAGGAAGATCACCGTGGGCGCTCCGGTGGAGCACTCGGAGCGCCGCGAGGTCGGTCTCGCTCGTGACCCGCACGGAGACCGCATCGGGCCGCGGTTGTACCCAGCCGTCGGCGCGGCGCGCCCAGCGCACCCGCCGCTCGACGTGCGGGACCGCCGCCAGCGGCCCGGCATACCGATGAACTACCCGCACGGGTGCTTGGTCGCCCCACGCCGCGTCCCCGACAACGGTCATCCGCGAAGCACGGCGGGTATAGCTGTAGGGATCGCGGCTATCGGGGAGTGACGCGCTACGTGCGGCTGCCGGCTTGGTGGCCGGGGGTGACGCTGCTGTTCCCTGGCCTCGTGCCGCGCGCGTGCGTTCCTGCCAGACGTTATAGGGCCGGACCAGCGCCTGCGCGACCGGGATCTCGGCTTCCGGCTCCTCGGTCAGCGAGACGCGCACCGTATCACCAATACCGTCGTCGAGTAGGCTGCCCGTCCCGATGGCCGACTTGATCCGCCCATCCTCGTCCTTACCCGCCTCGGTGACGCCGAGGTGGAAGGGGTATGGGGTTCCCCGAGCATCCAACCGGGCGGCCAAAAGCCGATAGGCTTGGATCATGACCTTCGGATTGGACGCTTTCATCGAGAAGATCACATCATAGTAGCCGTGGTCCTCGCAGATACGCACGAACTCCAGCGCCGACTCGACCATGCCAAGCGGTGTGTCGCCGTAGCGGTTCAGCACCCGGTCCGAGAGCGAGCCGTGGTTGGTGCCAATACGCATGGCCACGCCAAGCTCCCGACACCGGCGCACGAGAGGCGCAAAGCGGTCAGCCACCCGCTCCAGCTCCGCGGCATATTGGCGGTCGGTGTACTCGCGGACGGCGAAACGCTTGCTATCGGCGAAGTTGCCTGGATTGACGCGGACCTTTTCGACGTGCTGCGCTGCTTCGAGGGCCGCGGCCGGACTGAAATGGATGTCAGCGACGAGCGGGACGCGGACACCGCGCCGGTGTAGCGCGGCACGGATAGCCCGCAGCGCCCGCGCGTCTGCGACCGTGGGAACGGTGACGCGGACGATTTCGCAGCCGGCCTCGACTAAGCGGACCGTCTGCGCGACCGTCGCCGCCACGTCCTGTGTGACCGGCGTGGTCATGGATTGCACGCGAATGGGGTGCTCGCCGCCCACGCCGACGTCACCGACCATCACACAGCGCGTGTGGCGGCGTTGATAGGCGTAGCGTCCGACACCGGCGAGGTAGGGCGGGGCATCAACGACGGTCATGCGTCACTGCCAACTCTCAGCGATCAGCACGCGATTCCGAACAGGAGTGTCCGGCACTATAGAGGGAACTGTATTCAGGCTAATCATAGCACTCCAGCCGAAAGTCCGACGGAGGCACCACTATTCCGCAGTCCTCGGCGGGCCACGTTCACGCACTCCCAGATTCGTCGGTATCATCCACCGAGAGTTCGGTAGCCGCTGTGTCCTGCACAATCTTGCCATCCCTGAACACAGCAACTGAGCCTGAGGTCGCTATGGCCCGGCGGCGCGCAAGTGCAGCTGCTCTGTGCATGGCGGCCTCAGCGCCAACAAAGTCCGGATCGCGGGGTTGCTTGGCCGGTTTGTAATGGGATTTATACGCCTTACTTGCCGCAGCCGATCCAAGAGATCATGACCCCTCATCGTCATGTTCTTGATGGTCACGGATTCGCTCTGCTCACTCCAGTTACACACTAGATAGTCTTCAGCACAGAGCAACTGGGCATGGTAGAAAAAGGCCTCGTCGTCCCCGGCAAAGTGCAGTGCTGTCTTCCCCAGCTCCAGTGCCTCGGCGGTCTCCAAGACACACCGCATAACAGCCCAACTGCGTTTCATGGCTGTTCCTCTATCGCCGCGGGGGGCGGCGCTTGCTTGGATCGGGGGGGGGTACGGCCGCGAAGAACGCCCGGGCGATCTCCTCGGGGGAGGCGTCGTGGAAGTCAAGCACCGGCGGCGGTTGCTCCTGTTGGCTAAAGCCCTCGCCACGGGGCGGGGTCGGTTCTTGGGTCGGCTTCTTCTTCGTGGCCATGCCTGTCCTCCAACCATCAGAGTATAGAGCGCCGGACACGAGGGGCGCCAACGGTGTCTTGACAACCGCGACTTCTCTTAGCGGGTGGTCTTCCCCATGCCAGCCCAGAGAATAGCTAGTATCCAGCCGAGTATCGTCCAGCCAAGACAGAGGTTGACCGCATAGATCGCCATTGCCTGGTCTCGGCGACGATGCAACGCGACATAGGTTGGAAGAAAATACACCCCGACAAGCATTGCTATCGGTATTCCCAGCACAAGTGCTACGACCAGTTCCGGTCCCGATGGTAAGAACCCCATAGGGCCTCCTTTACTCCGCTCTACAGCGGGCCTGATCTTCCGGGAGCAGGTTCGAGTACGAAGAAGCTCTGTCTAGCCCGCTTGGACAATAATTCCCCGGTGGCTCGAAGTACCTGCTCCGCGGCGGAGTTGGCCGTGCCCGCTCTACGCGCAGCCACGCCAGTGCCGTCTTGATCCCACTCACATCGATGGTCCACTGCCACGTCTGCCCGTTCTGTTCCCAGGTGATCGTCAGGTCGTAGCTTCCCTCGGCTACCCCGCGCATGATGGTGTCAAGGAGTTGCCGGGCATAGGGTCGCTCGGTCGTATCGGTGAACGAGGCAAAGAGAAACGGATACCATCCCGCCGCCCAGGAACCAGCATCCGCCCCACGCCATAACTGTGGTGCCGATAGGTCTGTTGCCCCATGCATGGAGTAGGTGATGTATGGATGCCCGAACCCCGGGTCCTCGCTCACATCTGAGTGCGACCAGGGGATGAGCGCAGCTAGTTGGCCGGTGCCACGTTGCATGGCAAAGCCGAGGACTGGCCATTGACGATAGAACAGGATAGCCGGCCAATCAGGGTTAGCCGGATCGTAAGTTGATCCTAACCCTCTAAGCTTCAAGCCTCGCACATGCCCGCGCCACCGGCCCCATGTGGCGGGCTGGAGCCGGTCATGCTGCAAGTCGCCCACGGTGAACCCATACCGTGCCTCCCAGCTCGCCGTGTCCATGACAAAGCGACCGTAGTTGCTGCCATTGATCCCGAATATCTCCACATCGCGGATACTCGGTATGTGCAGCAGCTTGGGATGCTCCCAATCATGCTCCCACTTGACCAGGTAGATCGGATCACCATTCTTCAAGAGGCCAGCGGACAGGTAGGGATCACCGAGGGGGGCGCGGGCAAGTTGGCTGTAGCTCCAGGTCTGCCGTTGATCCCAGCGGATGGACTTGCCCTCCAATGCCCGGGTATCGCCAAGCCAATGCAACTGCCGGTCATTGCCCACGAGGTAGACATGGGAGGTGTGACGCAGGTAGATCGGCGTCCCAGGCGCTAAATCGAGGCTGGTGGTAGCACCGACGCGGTGTGCAAGCGCCAGGGCGGGGAGAGATGCAGCAGCACCAAATAACAGTCTCCGAGTAGCCATCAGGAAAGCCCCCTTGCGGCGGGATGGTGGCTACTCGGAGAAAGTCAACCGACATCCCCATGTGGGCCGCAAGAGGGCCGCGCGGCACAAGCCCGCGAACCCACGATAGGGATAGCGGCGGCAGACTTTCTCCGAGTCCACGCCGAGCATACGTGCCGGGGAATCCCACTGCAAATAGAACACATGAACGATAGAACATTTGAATAACTGGGCGCCCATATGGCGGCATAGAAGACAGGAGCGGCCGCTGGAGAGAACAGCGGCCGCCGATCACACTACTCCGAGCTGGAGAGGAAGGAACAGATAGCGATGGCTGACCGGCAAGTAAACGCTACGGGCAAATACCTGGGGGACATAACCCGGCTCTGCGGGCTATGGGGCAACCGCGAGAAACATGACGCGATTGCCGACATTGAGCAGAACCATCACACCTACTATGTCTATTGGGCGGACATCGGACGGACTGAGATCAGAGTGGTACCGGGCCCCTACGGTAAATATCTCCGCACTGACC
>JAJDUF010000023.1 GCA_022826725.1 Chloroflexota bacterium | reverse complement strand
GATGGTGATGCCGGGAGACAACGTGGAGATGGGGGTGGAGCTGCTGGTGCCGGTGGCGATCGAGCCGGGGGTACGGTTTGCGATCCGCGAGGGCGGCCGCACGGTCGGCGCCGGGGTCGTCACCACGCTAGAGTAGGCCGGTAGTTGCGCCGCAGCGTGACATTGGAGGAAGAGCTTGCCAGGGCAACGCATTCGCATACGGTTGAAGGCCTTCGATCACAAGACGCTCGACGAGTCGGCGCGTCAGATCATTGATGCCGCCCAGCGCACCGGCTCCGATGTCGCCGGTCCGGTGCCGCTCCCGACAGACATCAGTAAGTACACCGTCATCCGCTCGCCCTTCATTGACAAGGATTCGCGTGAGCAGTTCGAGATGCGGACCCACAAGCGGCTGATTGATGTCTTGGAGCCGACGTCCAAGACGGTGGACGCCCTGATGCGGTTGAACCTGCCGGCCGGAGTAGACATCGAGATCAAGCTGTAGCACTGTCGGCCGGGGTGTCCGGCGACAGACCCAAGCGGAGTAAGTGATGGCCAACGGGCTGATAGGCCGCAAGATCGGCATGACCCAGATCTTCGATGAGGAAGGTCACACCGTTCCGGTGACCGTCGTCGAGGCCGGCCCCTGCTACGTGACGCAGGTGAAGACGGTGGCGAGCGACGGCTACGACGCGATCCAGCTGGGATTTGAGGCGGCGCAGCCGCGCAAGCTGAAGCAGCCGCAGCGCGGGCACCTCAAGGACCTGCCGTTCCTGCGCCACCTGCGCGAGTGGCGGGTGAGGACCCCGGCGGAGTACGAAGTCGGTCAAAAGCTGGACGTGAGCATTTTTGCGCCGGGTGAGCGGGTGAGCGTGACGGGAACGTCGAAGGGGAAAGGGTTTCAGGGCGTGGTCAAGCGCCACGGTTTTCGCGGAGGGCCACGGACGCACGGGCAGTCGGACCGCCTGCGAGCGCCCGGTTCGATTGGCTCTGGCACGACCCTCAGCCGCGTGCAGAAGGGGCGCCGGATGCCTGGACGGATGGGTGGCGGCCGCGTGACGGTGCCTAATCTCTTGGTCGTCCGCGCCGACCCGGAGCGCAACCTGCTGCTGTTACGTGGCGCCGTTCCCGGTCCGCGCGAGGGCTTGCTCCTGATTAGTAAGAGGCAGCGAAATGCCTGAGGTAGCAGTGGTCACCGTCGCCGGTGAGCCGGGTGAGCCGGTGCAGTTGCGAGACGACGTTTTCGGCATCGAGCCGCACGAGGCCGTGCTGCATCAGGCGGTCGTCCGTCAGTTGGCGGATCGGCGCCAGGGCACGGCGAGCACCAAGACCCGTGGCTTCGTGCGCGGCTCGACGCGCAAGGCCTGGCGGCAGAAGGGCACCGGCCGCGCGCGGCAGGGCAGCCGCCGCGCGCCGCACTGGCGCGGCGGGGGAGTGGTTTTCGGGCCGCACCCGCGGAGCTACCGCCAGAAGATGCCACGCAAGATGCGTTCCCTCGCCTTGCGCTCGGCGCTGTCGAGCGTGGTACACGAGGATCGTCTGGTTCTGCTGGATCAGTTCGGTATGGAGGCACCCAGCACGCGCGCTCTGCGGGATATTCTCTTCCAGGTAGCGAAGGCGCGCTCCGTCTTGCTGGTGCTGCATGACACGATGCCCAACGTGCGCTTGTCGGCGCGTAACCTGCCACACGTGCGGACGGTTGGCGCCGCCGGCGTGTCCATCCTGGACCTGCTGCGTGCCGACCGGGTCGTGATGGCGGTCGCGGCGGCGCGGCAGGTGGAGGCGCGCTTTCCACCGGCCACCGGCCGCGGTGTGGCCGCGGCGGAGGCCGCGAACGGCGCCACGATGACGACGGTAGCGACAGATACGGCAGCGGTGGCGGAGCCATCCGAGGAGTAAGCGGTCGTGGCGGCAGAGCGTGAAGCGCAGCTGTGGGACGTGATAGTCAGTCCCCGGATCACCGAAAAAGGGACCGAGATGTCGGTCCAGCACAAGTACGTGTTCAACGTGCGGCCGGAGGCGAATAAGCTGGAGATCAAGGCCGCGGTCGAGCAGGCGTTCGACGTGGACGTTGTCGCCGTGAATACGATTAATATGAAAGGGAAGGTGCGTCGTTGGGGGCGCACGCTCGGTCGCACGGCGGCGTGGAAGAAAGCGATTGTGACGCTGGAAGAAGGCCAGACGATTGACGTCTTCGAGGGTTAGTCGCCGCTGGCCATGGACGCGGGCAGTAGCCTGGCGCTAGGAAAGATTCATGCCTGTACGACAGTATAAGCCAACGTCCCCGGGTAGACGGGGGATGAGCGTCGCCTCGTTCGACGAGCTGACGGCCAAGCGACGCTATCGTCCGCTGTCGAAACCGAAGAAGTCGCGGGCGGGCCGCAACAATCGCGGCAAGATCACGGTGCGCCATCGCGGTGGCGGGCACAAGCGGCAGTATCGCCTGATTGACTTCAAGCGCGACAAGATCGGTATTCCGGCGCGCGTGCAGACCATTGAGTACGACCCCAACCGCTCGGGCCGGATTGCGTTGGTCGCCTATCGCGACGGGGAGAAGCGGTACATCCTGGCACCGCACGGCTTGCGGGTCGGTGATACGGTGGAGTCCGGTCCGGATGCGGCCATCCGGCCGGGCAATGCGCTGCCGCTGACGCATATCCCGTTCGGGATGGACATTCACAACATCGAGTTGCACATCGGTCGCGGCGGCGCATTGGTACGCAGTGCCGGAGCGTCCGCGCAGTTGATGGCGCGGGAAGGCAACTATGGCGTGGTGCGGATGCCCTCCGGCGAGGTGCGGCGCATCCACGTGCGGTGTCTGGCGACGATTGGCCGGGTCAGCAATCCGGACCATGAGAACGTCAGCATCGGGAAGGCCGGGCGGAGCCGCTGGATGGGACGCCGACCGACGGTGCGAGGCTCCGTGATGAGTCCGGCCGACCATCCGCATGGTGGCGGTGAAGCCAAGTCGCCTATCGGCGGTCAGCCGAAGACGCCATGGGGCAAGCCGGCGATGGGCTATCGCACGCGGCGGCGCAAGTACACCAACAAGTTCATCCTGCGGCGGCGCACGCGCTAACGAGGTCGTAGGGACGCGCTACAGCTAGTGGTAGGAGACGGAGCGAGAGGGCTATGTCGCGATCAGTCAAGAAGGGGCCGTATGTTGATCCGAAGCTCCTGGCACGGATCGAAAATATGAACCGTGGCCGGGGAGAGCGGCAGATCCTCAAGACGTGGTCACGGGATTCGACGATCTTTCCGCAGTTTGTCGGTCATACCATTGCCGTACACGATGGGCGCCGGCACGTGCCGGTGTACATTACGGAGCAGATGGTGGGACATAAACTGGGCGAGTTCGCCCCCACGCGCAATTTCCGCGGTCATAGCCGCTCCGAGCGCACCACTACGGTAGCACCCCGGTCACAGTGAGACGGACATGCAGACAAGAGCAACGGCCCGCTTCGTGCGGATGTCGCCCCAGAAGGTGCGGCTGGTCACGCGCCTCATCAGCAAGCGCCCGGTTGACGAGGCGGTGGCGATCTTGCGCTTTACACCCAAGCGGGCAGCGCGGGTGGTGAGTAAGGTGCTGCTCTCGGCCGTAGCGAACGCCGAGAACAACTACGGGATGGATCGGGAAGAGCTGTACGTCGCGCAGGCCGTGGCCAACGAGGGACCGTCCTTGCCGAAGCGTTTCCGGGCCAAAGCGCGGGGGCAGTTCGGCACGGTGACGCGGCGGACAAGTCACGTTACCGTCGTGGTGGATGACGGTCGTTAGCACGGACCGAGCGATTGCGGCTGAGGACTAGGGAGAGGAAAGCGAGCACATGGGTCAAAAAGTGCATCCCATTGGCTTCCGGGTCGGTGTGTATCGCAATTGGGAAGCCAAGTGGTTTGCGGAAGGCAAAGAATATACGGACCTGCTGGCCGAGGACCTCGACATTCGCGCGCTGATCGAGAAGCGGCATCCGACGGCCGGCATCTCGCGCATCGAGATCGAGCGCAGTGTCAACGAGGTGCATGTCACGATCCATACCGCCAAGCCGGGCATTGTGATCGGGCGCCAAGGCTCGGCGGTGGAAGAGACGCGCCGGATGCTGGAGCGGCTGACCCTGAAGAAGGTGCGCGTCAATATCATGGAGATCCGCACCCCGGAGCTTGACGCTCGCCTCGTCGCACGGAACGTGGCCGAGCAACTGGAGAAGCGGGTTTCTTTCCGCCGGGCGCTGAAGCAAACGGTCCAGCGCACCATGCGGATGGGCGCCCAGGGTATTCGCATCGGTATTGGTGGGCGGCTCGGTGGCGCCGATATGGCGCGCCGGCTGACGGAGATCGAGGGCAAGGTGCCGCTGCACACCTTGCGGGCCGACATTGATTACGGGCGCGCCGAGGCGCTGACGTCCGCCGGGCGGGTGGGCGTGAAGGTGTGGATTTATCGGGGCGATAAGCTCCTCGAGGGTCGCAGCGACATGGACTACGACGACTCCTGGGAGCAGCGCCGTGACCGGCTCCGTGAGCGCGAGCGCGCCAGAGCCGCGGCCCAGCGGCGGCGGGAGGCCGCGCAACCGCCGGCAGCAGCAGCACCAGCGCCTGAAGTTGCACCGGTTGCACCGCCTCCCGCAGCGACGGAGACGGCAGCGGACGAGGCCTAGTGCGGGTGCGGGCGTGCGCCAGCGGTGGTGCGCGGCGGGCTGTGCCCCAGTGGGAGTGTGACGATGTTGATGCCTAAGCGGGTCAAGTTCCGCAAGAAGCACCGCGGGCGCCGCCGCGGCCGTGCCCGCAAGGGTAAC
This sequence comes from Chloroflexota bacterium, assembly GCA_022826725.1. GTDB lineage: Bacteria > Chloroflexota > UBA11872 > UBA12225 > JAJDUF01 > JAJDUF01. The sequence goes on along the minus strand of JAJDUF010000023.1, from coordinate 18,646 downwards.
ACGGTCGTGTATGGGGAGTATGGTCTCCAGGCGCTGGAGCCGTGCTGGCTGACCAGCCGGCAGATCGAGGCGGCGCGCCGGGCGATCACGCACCATATTCGGCGCGGTGGCAAAGTTTGGATCCGGGTGTTTCCCGATAAGTCCATCACCGCCAAGCCGGCGGAAACGCGCATGGGCGGTGGCAAGGGCAATCCTGAGTTTTGGGTGGTGAGCGTTCAGCCGGATCGGATGTTGTTCGAGTTGGCCGGGGTCCCCGAAGAGCTGTCCCGTGAAGCGATGCTGCGGGCTGCACACAAGCTGCCGATTGCCGCTCGCTTTGTGGTCGGCGAGCGAGCGGGCGAGGCCGAGTTCGCGGTGCTGGGTCGGCAGATGGCAGCCCAGGCCGCGGCCGAGGATGCGGCGGCGTTAGCAGCGGAGGAAGCGGCAGCAGCGGCGGCGGCGTTAGAAACCGAGACCGAGAGCGCAGAGTAAGCAATGGACGTGAGCGAACTGCGGGCCATGAGTGACGCGGATCTGCGGGACCAGTACGCAGAGAGCAAGCGCGAGCTGTTCAATCTGCGGATGCAGCTGGCGGCACGGCAGTTGGAGAACTTTCGCCGGATTCGCGAGGTGCGGCGGGACGTGGCGCGTGTGCTAACCGTGCTCGGCGAGCGGAGCCGTGCCGGGAGCGTGCAGAGCTAAAGAGCGCTGGGGATCATCAGGGCTAGAGACTATTGAACGTCGAGGGGATGAGGAGTAGACGTGGGAAAAGGTCGGCGCAGAGTGCTTGAGGGGCGCGTGACAAGCGACCGCATGGACAAGACCATCATGGTCGAGGTCCAGAGGCTCCGCCGGCACCCGCGCTATGAGCGGGTGGTGCGGCGGCGGAAGCGGTTCATGGCGCACGACGAGGAGAACACGTGTCGCGTGGGTGATCTCGTCCGCATCGAGGAGTCGCGGCCGCTCAGTCGGCGCAAGCGCTGGCGGCTGATTGCCGTGCTCACGCGGGCGGGGGAGCGGCGCGGTGCGGGCACGCCGGCCGCAGCGGCAGTGGAGGCTCCCAGTACAACGGAGCCGGCGGCTGCCGAGCCGGTGGCGGTGGCCGAGAGCGCCGCTGAGGAACCGGAGACGCAGGAATGATCCAGAAAGAGTCTCGGCTGCGGGTTGCCGACAATACCGGCGCCAGAGAGGTGCTGTGTATTCGGGTGCCGAAAGGGATGAACCGGCGGTACGGCCACGTCGGCGACGAGATCGTGGCCTCGGTGAAAGATTCGACACCCCAGGCTATCCCCGCGGCGCGCAAAGGGACGGTGGTGCGGGCGGTGGTCGTGCGGGTGGCCAAGGAGTACCGGCGCCCGGACGGCTCGTACATCAGGTTCGATGACAATGCGGCCGTGCTGCTCAACAATCAAGGAGTACCGTTGGGAACACGGGTGTTTGGGCCGGTCGGGCGGGAGTTGCGCGACAAGGGCTTCATGCGGATCGTGTCTTTGGCGCCTGAGGTGCTCTAGCGACGAGAGGCGTGGCTTTCGGAATACCGGTCGGAGAAGGCAAGAAGCGTGGCTGCAAGAATCCGCAAGAGCGATACAATCGAAGTGTTGTCCGGCCGTGATCGCGGCAAACGGGGGACGGTGGAGCGCGTCATTCCCCGGGAGCGGCGGGTGGTCGTCGAGGGCATCAATATCCGCAAGCGCCATACGCGGGCACGGCGCCCCGGCGCCCCGCAGGGAATTATCGAGTTCCCGGCGCCGCTGCACATCTCGAATGTGGCGGTCGTCTGTGAACCGTGCGACCGGCCGGTGCGCGTTGGCTTCCGGTTTCTGGCCGACGGCAACAAAGTGCGCTTCTGTCGGCGCTGCGACGAGGTGATCGCGCCGGTCGAGGCCCGGCCACGCGGCGCTGCACAAGCGGACGACGCAGAGGCGGAGGCGGAGGCGTAGATACAGCGGCTACCGGCAGTCGGCAACGACGCCGGTAGCGAGGAGATCGTGCATGGCACCGAGACTGCTGGAGCGCTACCAAACCGACATTCGACCGCACTTGATAGAGCGCTTCGGCTATAAGAACATGATGCAGGCGCCAACCCTGGAGAAGATCGTGGTCAACATCGGCTTGGGGGAGGCGATTCAGGACGCGCGCGCGCTGGACGCGGCGACCAACGACATCAGCGTGATGACCGGGCAGAAGCCAGTGATTACGCGGGCAAAGCGCTCGGTCGCGGCGTTCAAGGTGCGGGAAGGGATGCCTATCGGCGCGATGGTGACGTTGCGGGGCCAGCGCATGTGGGACTTTCTGGATCGGCTCATTGGCATTGCCCTGCCGCGGGTCCGCGACTTCCAGGGTGTTTCCCCGGATTCCTTCGATGGGCGGGGGAACTACACGCTGGGCTTGCGCGAACAGTTGGTGTTTCCGGAGATTGACTACGACAGCATTGACAAGGTGCGTGGCTTCGAAGTGAACGTGGTCACGACGGCGAGGACGGATGAAGAGGGTCGGGAGTTGCTGAGTCAGTTCGGGATGCCGTTTCGCAGCAGCGGGGTGGAGCCGCTGGGGTTCTAGCGGCACGGCCCTCATCCTGGCGGATACGGTTGGAGGTAGAGCGGAGCATGGCGAGAAAAGCCAAGGTCGAGAAGTGGAAGCGGCCGCCCAAGTACGCGGTGCAGCACCGCAACCGATGTCGCTTGTGTGGGCGGCCGCGCGGCTACATGCGGAAGTTCGGCCTGTGCCGCATCTGCTTTCGTGAAAACGCGCTGGAAGGCAAGCTGCCTGGCGTGAAGAAGTCAAGCTGGTAGGGAACGTCCCCGGTCGTAAGGAGTACTGAGCCGTATGATGATGACTGATCCTGTGGCTGATATGCTCACGCGGCTGCGGAATGCCTCGATGGCGGGTAATCCGACAACCACCATCCCGGCATCACGCCTCAAGATCGCCATGGCCGGCATTCTGAAAGATACGGGCTTCGTGGAAGACTTTGAGCTTGAGGGGAAGCCTCCCCACAAGAATATCGTGGTACGGTTGAAGTACCTCGATGACAACGAGCCGGTGATCGCGGGCCTGAAACGAGTGAGCAAGCCCAGCCGGCGGGTGTATCGTGGCTACAAGGACATCCCCCGCGTGCTCGGTGGCTTGGGGGTCGTGATTATGTCCACGTCGCGGGGCCTGATGACCGGGCGCGAAGCCTTCCGCCGCCATCTTGGTGGTGAGGTCTTGGCATACGTGTGGTAGATGTGAGGAGAGTCGGCGCATGTCTCGTATTGGTCGTCAGCCTATCCCGATCCCGGCAAACGTGACGGTGGACATCTCCGGCCAAACGGTCGAGGTCCGGGGGCCACGTGGCACGCTGGGGCGGGAATTGGCCGGTCCCATCAAAGCCTCGCTCGAAGACGGTCAGGTCGTCGTGCGGCGTCCCAGCGACCAGCGCGTGCATCGCGCTCTGCACGGCCTCTCGCGTACCTTGGTGGCAAATATGGTCGAGGGCGTCACCAGCGGATTCAGGAAAACCCTGGAGCTGGTAGGCACCGGGTATCGGGTGCAAGAGGCTGGCCAAGGTATTGTGTTGCAGTTGGGGTTCTCGCACCCGGTCGAGCTGGACCCGCCGCCGGGGATTGCCTTTAGTGTTGCTTCGATCACGCGCTTTTCGATAGAAGGCATTGACAAGGAATTGGTCGGCGAGACCGCAGCGCGGATACGGCGTATTCGCCCGCCGGAGCCGTACAAGGGCAAGGGCATCCGCTACGCTGGCGAATACGTGCGCCGCAAGCCGGGCAAGGCAGCACGGGCGGCCGAGTAGGGCCGAGCGGACAAGGTGAGGAGTGATGGCTAGACCCAAGACGCGCGGCGAGGCGCGTAGAAGACGTCACCGGCGGGTGCGCCGGAAACTGGCGGGCGTCGCCGCGCGTCCCCGGCTGAACGTGTTTCGCAGCCACCGGCATATCTACGCGCAGGTGATTGACGACGAGCGCGGCCATACGTTGGCCGCGGCCAGCACCCTGGACCCGGCCATTCGCAGCAACGGCACGGCCCGGAGCAAGACGGACAGCGCGGTCCAGGTAGGCCAACTGGTGGCCGAGCGGGCGCTGGCCGGGGGTATTCGGACGGTGGTATTCGACCGTGGAGGCTACCTGTATCACGGCCGCGTCAAGCGGCTGGCCGAGGCGGCCCGCGCGGCCGGATTGACGTTCTAGGTGCGTAGCCGGACAGAGGCAGTGGAGAGCTGAAGCAACATGACCAGAAGCCTATCGAGCATCAATCCAGAGCAGTTCGATAACCTGCGCGAGCGCGTCGTATCGCTCAACCGCGTGGCGAAGGTCGTCCGCGGTGGACGCCGCTTCAGCTTCAGCGCGGTGGTGGTCGTGGGCGATGAAGCCGGCCACGTCGGGGTGGGCGTTGGCAAAGCGCGTGAGACGGCCGAGGCCATTCGCAAGGGTGTCGAGCGCGCCAAGAAGAACATGTTCGTGGTATCGCTCAATGGCACGACCATTCCGCATCCCATCGAGCGGCGGTTCAGCGCTGCGCGGGTGATGCTCAAGCCGGCGGGGCCTGGGACCGGCGTGATCGCCGGCGGCGCGGTGCGGGCGGTCGTGGAGGCCGCCGGCATCCGGGACGTGCTGACCAAATCGCTTGGCTCCGACAACGCGATCAACGTGGTCAAAGCCACGGAGGCGGCCCTGCGGGAGCTGGTCACGCCGGAGCAAATGGCCCGCAAGCGGGGTATCGAGACAGCGGACCTGGAAGGCTAACGCACCGAAGGCAAGACGCTCATGAGCGCCAAACTACGCATCACCTACACGAAGAGCAGCATCGGCTATAGCAAGCGGCAGAAAGAAACGGTCCGCTCGCTGGGGCTACGCCGCTTGCGCCAGAGCGTAATCCGGCCGGATAACCCGGCAGTGCGGGGCATGGTGCATCACGTGCGCCACTTGGTACAGGTCGAGACATGGTCCGATCCGGCCGATGGCGCGACCGAGGACGAGAGCAGATGAAACTCCACAAGCTACGGCCCCCCACGGGCGCCCGCCGCGCGCGGCGCCGCGTCGCCCGCGGCCATGGCTCCGGGCGAGTGAAGACCGCCGGGCGAGGCAGCAACGGCCAAGCCTCCCGCTCCGGCTTTCGCCGCCGGTGGGCCTTTGAGGGTGGCCAAACACCGTATACGCGGCGGCTGCCGAAGCGTCGCGGCTTCAAGAACCCGACGCGAGTAGACTACGAGGTGCTCAACGTCGGATTGCTGGATGAGCACTTTGCGGCAGGGACGGACGTTACTCTGGAGCTACTCACCGCGCGCGGGCTAATCCGCCAGCGGGCGGCCCACCGGCCGCTCAAGATTCTGGGCGCGGGCACGCTCGGCAAGCCGCTCACCGTCCACGCGCACCGCTTTTCGGCGAGCGCGCAGGCTGCGATTGAGGCGGTCGGGGGAACGGTGGTGCGCGTTGGGGTGGAAGAACAGGCCGCCGCCTCGGCGTAGACTGAGCCGTACTCCCCACCATCGCCCAGGGATTGCCAGCGGTCGGTGGTCTGTCAAACCGGACGAGCGCGGCTCCGCAGTGCGAAGGCCCTAAAGTGAAGCAGGACGGCCAATGCTTGATGCCGTAATCCGCGCCTTTCGACTCCCGGACCTGCGCCAGAAGCTCCTGTTCACACTGGTGATGCTGGGGCTGTTCCGGCTGATCGCGCACATCCCCGTGCCCGGTGTGCAGCCGGACGCCGTGAAGGCCATCTTCGAGCAGCAGGCACTGCTCGGCATGCTCGACATGTTCTCCGGTGGGGCCATGACGAGCTTCTCCATCGCGGCGATGGGTGTCTACCCCTACATCACCGCGACCATCATCATGCAGCTGCTACAGCCCGTCTTCCCGCAACTGCGGGAGTTGGCCCGTGAAGGCGAAGCCGGCCGGCTGAAAGTCGCCCAATACACCCGGCTGCTCACGGTGCCGCTGGCGGCGCTGCAAGCCTACGCGCAGGGACAGCTGCTCCGCAACGCCGGTACTTCCGTGCAAGTGCTCCAGGACTTTGACCTCTTCAACCGCGAGACCTTCCTGCCGACGCTCTCCATCATCTGCACGCTCACGGCCGGGACGATGTTCCTGGTGTGGATTGGCGAACTGATTACGGAGAAAGGCATTGGTAACGGCATCTCGATCATCATTTTCGGCGGTATCGTCGGACGGCTGCCGGATACCATCGGCCGGACCGTGGCCGGTGAAGTGGACCTCGGATCGGGACTGGCGCGGCTGGCAGTGCTGGCCGGACTGGCGCTGGTGATGATCGCGGCGATTGTGTACATGAACGAGGGGCAGCGGCGGATCCAAGTGCAGTACGCCAAGCGCATTCGCGGCAATCGGGTCTATGGCGGGACTTCGACCTACATCCCCCTGCGCGTGAACTCGGCCGGGATGATCCCCCTCATTTTCGCCACTTCGATCATGCTCCTGCCGGGGACCATTGCCACTTACCTCCAGGGTGTGCCGGGGCCGCTCGGCACGGTCTCGGATTGGACGCTACTCGTGCTGGACGCCGACAGTCCAGGCTACTGGGGAGCGTATTTTGTGCTTGTGGTCGCTTTCACGTTCTTCTACACCGACGTGATGTTCAACCAGCAGAACCTCCCCGAAAACCTCCAGAAGCAAGGGGGATTTATTCCCGGGATCCGTGCGGGGCGCTCGACCGCCGACTATCTGACGGGGGTGGTGCGGCATATTACGCTCGGCGGCGCGCTGTTTCTCGGTATCCTGGCCATCCTCCCGTATCTGGCGGGACAGGTCTTTTCCCTCAGTGGTCCGGCAGCGCCCCAATCGGGCTTCACGCTGACGCTCAGTACCGCCGGGATGCTCATTGTCGTGGGCGTGATTCTCGACACCATGAAGCAGTTGGAAGCGCAGTTGATGATGCGTGACTACGAGGGCTTCATCCCGTGACGACCGACCATGGCGGCGCGGACGGTGGGAGGGACGAGGCGGCTAGGAACGGCCGGATCGTCATTCTGCTCGGCCCACCCGGCTCGGGCAAGGGCACCCAGGCGCTCCGGCTGGCAGCGCAAGGCAAGCTGTGGTACTTGGCGAGCGGCGAGCTTTTCCGGCGCGCGATTGCCAATGGCGACGAAATGGGGCAGCGGGTGCGGCAGTACGTCGAGCGCGGCTTGCTCGTCCCCGATAACGTGACCGTAGCCGTCGTGATGAGCCACCTCGCGGAGCCGGAAGCCGGGGCCGGGGTGATCCTGGACGGGTTTCCGCGGAGCCGGCCACAGGCAGAAGCGCTCGATGCGGCGCTCAAGGAGCGCAATCAGTGCGTTGACCGCGTCCTGTACCTGAACGTGCCCCTGAGCGCCTTGGAGTCGCGGCTGATCGGGCGTTGGCTTTGCCACAGTTGCACGGCCATCTATCACGATGTCAGTCATCCGCCACGCGAGGCGGGAGTCTGTGACAATTGTGGCGGCGAGTTGTACCAGCGCGTGGATGACCGGCCGGAGACGATTGCCCGGCGGCTGGAGACCTACACGCAGACGACGGTGCCGCTCATTGCCTATTATCAGCAGCAGGGAGTCTTGCGGGAGATAGACGGCCACGGGTCTATCCAGGACATCACCGCGGCGCTACTCAGGGAAATGGAGGCCGCCCCGCCCTCCGTCGGGAGCGACGCTTGACGCCGATGTCTGCCAGCGAAAGGGCCGTGCCCCAGCCGAGGGCGCAGCGCATGGTACAATCGAGGGGTGTGGTGCGAGCCTCGCTGGCCAACGACCTCTACGAAGTCGAGCTAGAGGGTGGTCGGCTGGTAGTGGCCCACCTCGACGCCGCGTTTCGGCTGCAAGCGGGTCGCGTGGGGGCGGGGGACCACGTGCAGGTGGCCCTGGCGCGTTACGACCGGGGTCGCGGCCGTATCACCGGTAAGGAGGGCGCCCGCCGCTGATGGTGGCGGGCGGGCCATAGACCAGGAGTCGTAGTATGAAAGTCCGCACATCAGTACGACGGCGATGCGATAAGTGTCGGGTGGTGAAGCGCCACGGCATCATTCGGATTGTCTGCACAAATCCCCGGCACAAGCAGCGCCAGGGGTAAGAAGTGGCCGGTGTGTAGTCACACGGTATACCGTTGACGGTCACCGGGCGAGGAGGCGAGGATGCCGCGCATTGTTGGAGTGGATATTCCGCTGGAGCGGCCGGTGTTGATCGGCCTGACGGCCATTTACGGGATCGGACGCTCGACCTCGGCGCAGCTCTTGGCGCAGGCGGGCATTGATCCGCAGACCCGCGTGCGTGACCTCACCGACGATGAGGTCGTGCGGCTGCGCGAACTGATTGATCGTGACATCATCACGGAGGGCGACCTGCGCCGCGAAGTCCGGCAGAACATCCAGCGGCTCATCGAGATCGGCTGCTATCGCGGAATTCGGCATCGCCGCAACCTGCCGGTGCATGGTCAGCGCACGCGCACGAACGCCCGCACGCGCCGCGGCGCCCGCAAGACGGTGGGGGGACGCAAGCGGGTCGCGCGGCAGAAGTAGTTTGCATACCCCTCATACAGGAGGTTGGATTCCCGCTGGCGCGGGAATGACGGCCGGGGCGGAGTCGCCGGCCGCTGCCTCAGAAACCTGGATTCCGGCTTCCGCCGGAATGACGGAATAGGGCTAGGTGAGCGGGTCGCCGAGCGGGATGGTCTCCAGGTCCATGTTGCTCACGAAATGGACCTGGTCCCAGCGGTATCCGCGGGCCGCAAACGCCGCGCCGGTGGTGATCCAGCGGCGTTTACCGCCCTCGATGAGGTACACCTCCGCACCACTACCCTTGACCAAGTAGCCCTCCTGGGTGTCGAGCGCGAGCGAGCGCATCAGGCGGTCCGACACGGTTTGGACCTGCTCCCAGCGGTACCCCCCGGCGGTCAACGCTTCCAGTGAGGGAATCCAGACCCGCCGGTTGCCCTGCAGGACATAGGCCGGTCCGTGTGCGCTGCGGAGGAGACTGCCATTGTTGAGCGCCGGGAGCGGTGCTCCCTCGGCGTAGCGCACTAGCTCGACCGGCGTTGCTACCTGCGAGACGCCGGTGAGACGGAGCAAGATTTGGGTGTGCGGGTCGGGGATGTGCCGCCGCAAGCCGTCAACGAGCACGTACACTTTGCCGGTGGCCGGGTCGCGCAGCAGGTCACCGCCGAGCCAGTCCGGGGGCGACTGTGCGAAGTCACGGCCGCCTTCACGCAGGGCGTAGAGCCGCTTGTCTCCCCCAGGGATATACAACCGGCCGTCTGCACCCAAGGCCGGCGTGGCACGCAAGCCGGCCAGGGTCTTGAAGGTGCCTAGGACGTTCCCTTCGGCCCCCAGGACATACACTAGGCTGTCGCCGGCGGCAACGTACACGAGATCGTTGGCGCCCACGACCGGGCCGGCGTGTAGCGTGCCGCCGGTCCGGTAGGTCCAGCGCAGCAGTCCGGCGGTCGTGTAGGCGCCGACGCGACCGTCTTCCGTCGTCGCGTAGATGGTGCCGTCCGTACCCAGCGCCGGTGTGCCGAGCAGGCGCGCGCCAAGCTCGGTCTTCCACAGGACATTGCCATTGTTGCCGTCGAGTGCCCACAGCTTGGTGGTGCCAAAGTAGACGGTACCATCATCCGCAACCACCGGTCCGGCGGTAATCGGCGCATCGAGCCGGCTGCTCCACAGCCGACTCCCACCGAGGCTGCCGGCATAGGCCACGTGGTTGTCATCACCCCAATACACCATGTCGTTGTCCCCCACCGCCGGCGCAGTGCGAATGATCCCTTCGGAGTGGAGGCGTTTGTGTTTGGTGCCGTCGGGATTCAAGATCAGCAGGTCACCGGCTCCGGCCGGGAGGACGATCCGGCCATCGGAGGCGATGGCCGGGGAGGCGTGAATGTCCGCGCCGGTGTCGTAGTCCCATACCTTGGCGCCGTCCCCCGTCGCAAACGCATACAGTACACCATCGCGCGCCGCGACGAGCAGCTCGCTGGCGGCGGTGAGCAGCGGCGTGGAGTCTACGGGTATCGGCAGCTTGAATCTCCCGGAGGATTTTGCCAACTCGTGCTTCCATAGCTCGTGGCCGTCGGGGCGCAGGGCGCGGACGATGCCATCGTCCGAGGCGATGTAGATTGTGCCTTGCGCGTCAATGACCGCTCCGGCAGTAAGGAGGCCTGGGCGAGGAAATACCATGCAAGTTGGGGGTCCGTCGGTCCCGACACTGCGGCGCGGCCAGTGTGGCGGGCGTCGTGCTGGTGCATCGGCCAGGCACCGGGCGCCAGGCCGGCCGCCGAGGACGGAACGGGCAGAAGCGCCAAGACGAGCACAAGCGTGGGGAGCAGCGACCGTAGTAGACACATCGGGAACACCGTTGTATAGAGTGTAGGCCGTGTCTGTTAAGGTATCGTAAACTCGGTATCAACGCTCTGTAGGTGGGGAATATGGTCGGTTGACGCCTCCGGGATCAAGACCTCACCGCCTGAGCGCCGCGCTTGACGGGATAGACAAGGTGACCCCCTGATCTGTACGATCAGGGGGCGGGCGTGCCCCCCTATGGTCCCCCCGCTGCAGCGAGGGGACGGGTGAACCGGTACCTGCCCCTGGCAGGGGGAGGCCCTCCGCTAGTCCCGGGGAGATAGGGGCCATGTGGCGCAATCGCGTTCATCTTGGGGATTGTCTGACCGTCCTCAGTGCGATGCCCGCAGATTACGTGGACCTCATTGTCACGTCGCCACCGTATGCCGATGCACGCAAGCATACCTACGGCGGCATCGCGCCGGACCGGTACGTCGAGTGGTTTACCAAGCGGGCGATTGAGATGCTGCGCGTGCTCAAGCCGTCCGGCTCATTCGTCCTCAACATCAAGGAACGCTGCGCGGACGGAGAGCGGCATACCTACGTGCTCGACTTGATCCTGGCCCTGAAGCGGGAAGTCGGTTTTCGCTGGGTGGAGGAATACATCTGGCACAAGACGACGGCCGCGCCGGGGAAGTGGAAGTACCGCTTCCGAGATTCCTGGGAGCGGATTTTGCACTTTAGTAAGTCCCGGGACCTGAAAATGCGGCAGGATGCCGTCAAGGTGCCGATTGGCGAGTGGACGCAGGCACGGCTCAAGAATATGAGCGCGAATGACCGCACCCGCCGGGAGTCGGCAACCCGGTCGAAAGTCGGGCGCCGCATTGCCAACTGGGAGGGCAAGCGGTTGGTCTATCCATCGAACGTCCTCCGCAAGTCGCCGGTGGCCCATAACACCGGACATAGCGCGGCGTTCCCGGAGTGGCTGCCGGAATTCTTCATCAAGCTGTTCACTGATGAAGGCGATGTCGTACTCGATCCATTCTTAGGTAGCGGTACTACCTACCGTGTAGCAAAGCAACTCGGGCGGGTGCCTATAGGCATTGAGATTAACCCGGAGTACGTGCAAAATACACTCACAATGGGCTTTCCCCTATGATTAAGCTGCCTTAGATTACCGATGGAATCTGGATGGGACAATACAAAGAATACTTAACTTCCGCAGCTATGTCCTTGGGGAAAGCAGGAGCCGATGGCATGACTTGTTTGGCGGACCTCGGCCAGAGCACCAAGATGGCGGTGACGCCCGAATAGAAGGCCCATGCCGTCTTTACGGCGGTCCGGTGGCCCGATCCGCGAAAACAGCGTTGGCTGGGCAAGCGCGCGGCGCTTCCGCCTCTGCTCTGGCCTGGTGCGGGTAGGAGCGGTACACTGTCAGGCAGCGTGTGGAGCAGCGGACCAATGAGGCCGGCGCCGCTGGCGTGAGGGAGGTCGTGAGACATGCCCAAGGGATATACCGGTCGGATTTTGCACGTAGACCTGACGGACGAGCGGACCTGGATCGAGGAGTTACCGGAGGTCGTGTACCGTCGCTATCTCGGCGGGAGCGCCCTCGCTTCGTACTTCCTGCTCCGGGACATGCCGCCGGACGCCGACCCGCTGGGCCCGGAAAACCTGCTCGTCTTCACGACGAGCGTCATCAACGGCACGCCGGTTTCGGGCGCCAATCGCTATACCGCCGCCGCGAAGTCGCCGCTCACGGGCGGGTTCGGCGAGGCCGAGGCGGGCGGTTTTTGGGGGCCGGAACTGAAGTTCGCCGGGTACGACGGCATCGTGATTCATGGCGCGGCCACCAAGCCGGTCTATCTGTGGATCAACAACGTCGAGGCGCCGGATAAGCCGGGCGCGGTGGAGGTGCGCGACGCCACGCATCTCTGGGGCAAGGGAGCGCAAGAGGTCCAGACGGGACTGGAGACGGAGCTGAAAGAGAAGCGCATTCGGGTGCTGCAAACCGGCATTGCCGGCGAGAATCTCGTGCGCTATGCGGCGCTGGTCAATCAGTGCCGGCACTTCCACGGACGAGCGGGCCTCGGCGCCGTGATGGGGGCCAAGAAGCTCAAGGCTATCGCCGTGCGCGGTCGGGCGCGGGCGCTGCCCGAGGAGCCGGCCCGCGCCAAAGCGGTGATTACCTGGTTCCGGGAGAACTACGACCGCGACCACGACATGATGCACCTCTACGGCACGCCGCGCGGTATTCCCGCGTTGCAGGCCGACGGTATTCTGCCGACGCGCAACTTCCAGGAGAGCACGTTTGACGGCTATGCCGACATCTCCGGGCAGAAGATGGCGGAGACAATCCTGGTCAATACGGGCACGTGCTTCTCGTGTTTGGTGGCGTGCAAGCGCGAGGTGGAAGTCCCCGAGTACGGCGTCACCGCCAAACACGGTGGCATGGAGTACGAAACTATCGCCGCGACCGGCACGCTGACGGGCGTGGGCGATCTGAAGAAGATCGCGCAGTTCAGCACCGTCATCAACGACTACGTGCTCGACTCCATTTCGACCGGCGTGGCGATTGCCTGGGCGATGGAGTGCTACGAGCGGGGACTCATCACCGAGGAGGACACGGGCGGCGTCGAGCTACGGTTTGGCGACAAGGAAGTGGTGCTGGCGCTGATTCACCAGATCGCTCGGCGGGAGGGGTTTGGCGATCTGCTGGCCGAGGGCGTGCAGCGGGCAGCGCAGAAGATCGGCCGTGGCACCGAGGAGTATGCGCTGCACGTCAAGGGCCAAGAGCTACCGATGCACGAGCCGCGCGGCAAGAAGGGGCTGGCGTTGGCGTATTCGATCTCGCCGACGGGCGCCGACCATATGGAAGCGCCCCACGACCCGCTCTACGAGGGTTTCAGTGCCGACGACACCAGCCCGTTGACGCCGCTGGGGCTGATCGAGCCGGTGGATCGGCTGGACCTGGGACCGAAGAAGGTCCGGGCTTTCTACTACGCCCAGCTCGTCTGGAGCATGTACAACTCGGTGGGGATGTGCGACTTTGTCGGTGTGCCGATTGGCGAGCTGGCCTTGAATCAGCTCACCAGTTACGTCGCGGCCGTCACGGGCTGGGATGTCAGCCTCTATGAGCTGCTCAAGGTGGGCGAGCGAGCGAATACGATGGCCCGCCTCTTCAACTTCCGCTCCGGGTTTACGGCCGGGGATGACACGCTCCCCAAGCGTATGTTCGAGGGGATCGGTAGCGGCCCCCTGACGGGTGAGCGGATCGAGCCGGACGAGTTTGCCCAGGCCAAGCAGCTGTACTACCAGATGGCCGGCTGGGATGATGAGACGGGCTTCCCCACCCCCGCAAAGCTCTTGGAGCTAGAGCTGGAGTGGGCGGCGCCGGCGGGCCACACTCCCGATAGCACACCGCGACCAGTGGGGGACTACGAGAGTACGCGGCTCGGCATCAGCGGGCCGGAGTAGGGGCGTCCGCACGGCAGCCAGGACCGTCATTGCGGCTTGTGCCGCAATCCAGGGCGCCCAGGCCCCACCCACCGGGCTGGCCGCGCCGGGTGTGCCGGTTGGTGGCGAGTGTGGTGCTGCGCCGCACGACTGGCGGTTGACCCTCTCCGAGCGGCAGGGGTAGAATCATCCGCTGGGGTTATTCCCGGCAGTGGCGCCGTGGTAAGGAGGCTTGCGTGCCTGAGAGAGCGGTAACAGCGGAGGCTGTCCCAACGACACTCGATCACCTACGGCAGGAGTTCAGTAGCAGGAGCGATGCCCGGACCAAGCCTTCCAGCAACGACCTCAGGCTGCTGCATCGGTTTGTGCGGTGGTGCGGTCCCAATGCCGCGGTGAGTAGTGTGACTACCCTCCAGATCACGGATTTCCTCGAAGAGCAATCGTCCTCGACAACGCGCCCTCCGAGTGTCTACCGACAGCCCTTGAAGCTCTTTTTCGACTTTGCCCGCGACCGTGGCGCGCGCACGGATAACCCAATGCGGGGCGTGCATACACCGCGCGGGCAAGGCCGCACTGGGCGGGCTGCCGCGGGGCAGACGCCGGGTTCAAAGGACAGCGTGTTGCTTTCCGCGGAGAAGCTCGCCGAGTTTCAGGCCGAGTTGGAGCGACTGACGCAGGAAGAGCGGCCCCGGATCCTGCGTGATCTCCAGGAAGCCCGGGCAGACGGCGACCTGCGAGAAAACGCGGCCTATGACGATGCCAGAAAACAGCAGGGGATGGTCGAGGGGCGCATCCAGGAGCTGGAGCAGATGATCCGGCGCGCCGAGCTGCTCGGAGACGGTGTGCAGCCGACGGGCAAGGTGGTGGTCGGTAGCCTCGTCGAGCTGGAGAGTCTAGGCAGTAGCAGAAGCCGGAAGTTTCGTATTGTAAGCCCGGAGGAGACCGATCCGCGTAATGGCAAGCTCTCGTATCAATCTCCGGTTGGTCAGGGTGTCATGGGGCGCAGTCCGGGAGAGACGGTTGAGGTGGAGACTCCCCGGGGTACTACACAGTATCGGATCGTTTCAGTCTCCTGAGCACGGGAGCAGTCCCTCAGTGCCGCATAGCTTCCCTAGGTGGTGGTATGCAAGCAGGGTGCCGGCTACCACAGTGACCACGGCTTCCGGCCGTCTCTGGCCAGTGGCAAGGGGCGCTGCTTCCGCTCGGCTGAGGCGAGGCGTCACCAGGTAAAGGCCACCGCAAGCATGAACATTGCCCAGATTGCGTTCCTGCTGCAAGTCATCCTGGCCTTCATGGGCGCGTATCTCGTCGCGTTCTGGTTTGCGATGGTGATTTGGACGTATTACGATATTCGCGCCCGTTCCCAGGACACCTATGTGTATGTTTTTGCTACCGCGCTGGTGCTCGTGTTCCATGTGTTCGGGCTATTGCTCTACTACATCCTCCGCCCCCGCGAGACCCTGGCCGAGGCCTACGAGCGTTCGCTAGAGGAGGAAGCGCTCCTGCGGGAGATGGACGCGCGACACGTGTGCCCCTCCTGCCAGCAGCGCGTAGAGCAAGACTTTCTGCTGTGCCCCCATTGTCGCCAGCAACTCAAGCGGAAATGCGCGCAGTGCGACCATATGCTGGACCTCAATTGGGACATCTGCCCGTACTGCGGACGAACGCCCGACACGGCTCCGCGGACTGAGCCGCGCCGACTGGTCAGTGCCGAGAGCGAGCGGAGCGACCAGCGCGTGGGACGCGCGGCGCCGCAGGGGTAGCTCGGCCTACCTATGGCCCCCCGCTATGCAGGGGGACGGCGCGTTCCCTCTCCTGTCGCAACGGGGGAGCAGCTGTGTTGAAAGTCAGGCGGCAAGCAAAGACAAGCCCCTGGCTGTCGGCTAACAGTCAGGGGCACGGGTAGTAGGCCTAACGGTACTTACGTTTGGGCTGGTTGTGGCCCTGTGAAAGCCAACGTTCCCCCTCAACAATGGCCCCGGTCACTGGAGGAGGAAGGAAACAGCGGCGTGTGGATGGGCGTCACCTGCACATCCGTTCCCTCGGCGTCCATATCGGCCAAGCTCTGCTCCGGCGCGTGTCGTTTCTATGGCGAGCTAATCCAGAATCCGTTTGCCGCGCCCCACGATGAACTCACGGTCGCCTTGCGCCTCGCGCGTCATCCCGTGCCAGTCCCCGCCGCGGGCACATGAACGTCACTGTGTCCCACGAATCAAACTCCATAGTGCGAGTGCGGGTCTTGAAGTCAACGCGCCTCAGCTTGGCGAACCCCTGAAGCTATGGTAGCCGGCTACCAGCAACGTCCCAACGATGCCAACGACGGCGATCACCAGGATGATGATGCGCCCATTGGACGCTGCCTGCCCATAGCGGGCCGATGCGGCCGCCAAACTCTGCCTGACTTCTGCAACCAGGTCGTCCACTTCCCCTTGCAGCCCGGCCAGAATTTGCCTGTTGGCTCCAATCAGCTGGCGCTCCCGAGCCACCATTGACGTTCGCAACTTCATGGCGTCCAAGGCGCTGTGCTCTCCGGCGCTGGCGGCCAACAGCCGATTGGCAAGGGGGATCACCTCAGGATTCAGGTCCGGCCCACCGTTCTCCGCAAGATAGGCGATGCTCCGCTCCATCCGCTGGGCCGCCGTATCGAAGGTCTCTTCCACCCGTGCCGCTAGCGCCGGAATGGTCAACCTGTTGGCAAAATCGAGCGTCCAGTAGCCTCTTGACACCGACTCCATCAGCGTGGCCAGATGCCAGTAACGAAGGTACTCCTCTTTGGACAGACGGTCAGAACCCGAGGGATTTCCAACTCTGAAATCGCTTCTGCCCGTCATCATGTAGTAGAACTGGTTGTCCAGGCTCGAACCGATGGCGGGAAAAAGCTCATAATTCGTGGAGAGGCTGAGCTCCTGCCAGTTCCGCTCCCCGACCAGAATGGCCTCCAACAAAGCCGGCCGCTGATCCTCAATCCGCGACACGTTGGCCGTCAGCCGGTTAACCTGCTGACCGATGCGCTCCACGCTGCCGTCATAGCCCCGGCCAGCCAGAGCCGTCAGCCGGTCGGCCAGCAACGCCGCATTGCTGGCGATGGCTGCCCTGGCCGCGGCGCTGCTATCGGGAGTCATCCGGGCGTTGCTGGCCATGGATGCCGTTGACGCCAGCGCGCTCGAGCGTCGAGTTACCTCCGCCGCCGCGGCGAGAACCTCAACGTCACCGCGGCTCCGGCTCTCAGCCTCCAGATTGTCAATGACCAGCCAGCCGGCCACCGCCGAGGCGACGAATATTGCCAGCGCGCCCAGGGAACTGACGGCCAGAGAGGCAGATATGCCCCGCCGCGACTTGAAGCCGGAGCAGCCGGCGACCAGCAGCGTCCCAACGATACCAACGATGGCGATCACCAGGATGATGATGCGCCCATTGGACACCGCCTGCCCGTACCGACCCGCGGCAGCCGCCGAACTCTGCTGGACCTCCGCAACCAGGGCGTCCACTTCCCCTTGCAGCCCGGCCAGAATTTGCCTGTTGGCTCCAATCAGCTGGCGCTCCCGAGCCACCATTGACGCCCGCAGCCTCATGGCGTCCAGGGCGCTGTTCTCTCCGGCGCCGGCGGCCAACAGGCGATTGGCAAGGGGGATCACCTCAGGGTCCAGGTCCGGCCCACCGTTCTCTGCAAGATACGCGATGCTGTGCTCCATCCGCTGGGCCGCCGTATCAAAACTCTCTTCATTGTTGGCTAATCGCGTTGGGTCATCCTGGCTGCTGAGATTTGCCGCCAGCAGACTCCGGTGCGCGCTGATTGTCCACTCCATCAGCGTGGCCAGGTGCCAGTAACGAAGATACTCTTCTTCGGACAGAGTACCGGCGGCCGCCGGCTCAGCATCCCTGAAATCGCTCTTGCCCGTCATCACGTAGTAGAACTGGTTGTCCAGACTGGAACTGATGGCCGGGAGCAGTTTCCAGTTGGTGGAAAAAAGAAGCTGTTGCCAACTGCGTTCTCCGACAAGGATGGCCGCCAACAAAGCGGGTCGCTCATCCTCAATCCGCGACACATTGGCAGTGAGTAAAGCGACTTGTTGACGTATTCGCTCCACCCGGCCGTCATAACCCCACCCGGCCAGGCCCAATAGACGTTCGGCCAACTGGGCCTCATTGCTGGCGATGGCGGCCCTGGCCGCGGCTGTGCTTTCGGGAGTCATTCGGGCGTTGGTGGCCACGGATGCCGCTGACGCCAGTGTGCCCGATAGCTTGTTTACCGCGGCGATGTCAGCCAGGATCTCGGCGGCTATGCTGCTCCGGTTGTGAGCCTCCAGGTTGTCAATGACTAGCCAGCCGGCCACTGCCGAGGCGATGATTATTGCCAGCGCACCCAGGGCGCCGATGAGCAGGGGCGCAGTTATGCGGGGCTGTGCCATCACCGTGCCTCTCCCAGATTGTTGACCAGATGGTAGTTCCCGTCATCTCCGATAACGGTCACGAACACCGCATCCGATCCCTGGTTGTCACCCGGGCCGTACTGGAGGGTCAGCCCATGAAGATCAATCGTCCCGGAGTTTCGCAGGGCGTCGAGGAAGCAGTCGCGGCTGACGTCCCGGCCACACTTTTCGAGACCCACGATGGCCAGTCGTCCGGCCAGATAGCCCTCCAAAGAGACGAACCCCGGCACGGCATTGGCGTCAAAGGCCTCCAGCGCGGCGCGATAGGCGGCGACTGCGGGAACGCCGGTGTCATCGGGCAGCGGCACTACCTGGGTGACGTAAACGCCTGCGCCATCCGGCCCCAACTCCTGCGCCAAGGCGTTGCTGCCCACAAAGGACACCGCCATAAATATGGGGCAACCGCGAGAAACATGACGCGATTGCCGACATTGAGCAGAACCATCACACCTACTATGTCTATTGGGCGGACATCGGACGGACTGAGATCAGAGTGGTACCGGGCCCCTACGGTAAATATCTCCGCACTGACC
>JAJDUF010000003.1 GCA_022826725.1 Chloroflexota bacterium | reverse complement strand
GAAAGCGGGCCATGCCTGAAGCACCCCCGGGGTGGGTCCCCCACCCCCGGTGCGAGGGCCGGGTCCGTGATTGGGGTGAAGTCGTAACAAGGTAGCCGTACCGGAAGGTGTGGCTGGATCACCTCCTTTCTACAGGGAGTGGCTGTGAGCGGCTGCGTGGCCTCGGCCAGTGCAGTCATCTCACCACTTTCTAGGTCGGTCTACGGTAGTGGCGCCGGTTTCCGGCGTCCTGCTGTGGTCATTTGTGACTGGAGCGATCGGTTTTCTTCCCTTGCAACGCCTCTTGCTACTCTTCAGCGGTGAAGGTGCTCCATGCCTCTGCACCGCGGGCCTTTAGCTCAGTTGGTTAGAGCGCAGTCCTGATAAGACTGAGGTCCCTGGTTCGAATCCAGGAAGGCCCACCACGACGAGCGATCGGTGGTCAGCTTGGGACGAGTGTAGTGCTCGCCCCGCTTCCGGCTGATTGCTGATCGCTGTCCTGTCTTCCGGGGATGTAGCTCAGTTGGGAGAGCGCCTGCTTTGCAAGCAGGAGGGCAGGGGTTCGAGTCCCCTCATCTCCACCGGATTTGACTTCCCCACAGGATAGTGGACGGTAGATGGTACCGAATTCCATCGCTAAGACACCATCCGTTCAGCCTTTGACGATTACTTGACCCTCCACCTACTGACGGAAGACAGAACCATACGTAGCGTCGCCCAATCCAAAGGAATCGTACATCGGGATGCGCTGTGGGTTGTCGACAAGTTGCTGGATGTCGGCATTCTATCGGTGCCCTAGGTCGTGGCGGTGCTTGAAGCGATGAGGGACGCTCCGAGATGTCCCGTTCCCAAACCCGAGATAGCTGCTCGCTTCCGTCGGTGGGAACAGCCTATAGCAGTCTAGCTACAGCAGTTGGTCCGGCTGGTCAGTCTACTCAGAGACCAGGAGAGTTGGAAAGAATGGAAAACGACATGGTCTGGGTCAACGAAGGAGGAGTCTTGAATGATGCGGAACACATCATTATGACGAGCTACATCGATCTCCGCCCACCAGAGAACAGAACCCCAATCACCGGCCTCATAAGGGGGTGCGAGCGAAAGTACGCACTCGAGGACTGTGAAACGATCATGATATCCAATCCTTCCAGATTCCGGGAATATGGAGAGGGGTTGATATTGGATGTACAGGAGGGATTGGCAAGAGAGGAATCAGTCGTAACTACTCAGGAGACGGCAAACGAGTCGACGAGGCAACGTGCAGTTTCCCAACTAAACGAGGCTCTTGAGCTGCTTGACACAAGTACGCGACTCACATACAGCGAGTCCAACACCAAAACCAACACGGACACAGCGAGCAAGAGCTTCACCTATGCCAAGGAATGGTGGGTTTTCTGCACATCAATCCAACCGGCAGCAGATGATTGGGAAGCCTGGAGTGGAACGCTGCCTAAAGATTACGATCACGTGTCTGTAATCGGCCAACCGGCAAAGTTCGCCCAAGCATTGGCGAACATGGTCGCGGACCAACTGGGGCCTCGATTGAGTGAAGGCTCAATGACCAACTCGACGGGAGGTGTTGAAACTGAGGAGACTAAACACAAGGGGCAGTGGGTCTTGCACGGCCCAGTGGTCTACACTGATAGCGTATACGATTTGCTGGAAGGCATTACGAACAATGAACAGCGGCTCGCTGCTCAGATTTTTGTGAAGGACAGAGAGTATGCGGGGCAACAGGAATATCGTTTCGCCATCCTGAACGAAGGTGCTGAACAGGAAACGGTCATTCTCCAAGTCTCTGGGATGATGAGAGACGCCCTAAAGCAAACCGACCACGGGCTAGTTCGCCACGCCCGCGTTCCATTAACCTATAGAGAGGATCTGGACACTGAGTCACTGCTCGGCAATACTGAAGGACCTAAGCCTATTGCCAAGCAAACGACTGCAAGGAAGAGGTCGGCGAAACGGGAAGAGTGGAGATTTGAAGCGAGAGGGCCGGATGGCGAGGTGCTATCTTCAGACGGGGGCCTCCGCGAATCGGTCAGGGAACAATCAGTCACCTGGAGCCAAGAATTCGAAGGAGACGAATCCCACGAGCCGACGCACAACCGCCAAGGCGACCATGAGACGGAAGAGCCACTCCCAATTCCTGATCCTTTGGACTCTATAGGAGATCCAGGCAAAGAACAGAGTGACGAGGAGGTTGCGAAGGAACTCGCTCTGGATGAATTCGAACTGGACGAACGGCATTCAGAAGACGACGAGCCTGCCATCCCAATAAGGACTGTAACAGGTCGTGTCTACAAGTCGTTAGAAGAAATGCTTAGTGACCCTACCTACCCCGTGGTCCCAGTGGGGAAAGTCTGGCAGGAAGACGTCAATTCACCCGACGAAATAATAAAGACCTACAGAGCGATTGATGTCTTAGATATGAAGATGAAGGATATTGAGGAGCAGTTTAGACAGGATATAGCCAGCGCAGGTTGGTATGCCATGCTATGCATCCGAAACATCTATGGAAGGCTCGGGGATATTGTGGATACGGTATCCATTGAGAGAGAAAGGTTCGTTGTTATTCGTCTAAAAGAAAACGAAGTATTGAACGTTCGAGCAAGAATCGTGATCGCTCCCAGTGGAGCCTATGCCTACAGCCTCTACTCTCCCAAAGAAGAACAACTAGGCTACGGAGGATTGGAGTGGGGCACCACGTTCTTCCCTATTGGCAGCCAAATCGAAACTTTTGAGAGATACGGCTGGCCAAAGAAGGTGCTCTGACACAGTCATAAACCAGACTGGCCGTCGAGTGTACTTGGACATCCGATTGCTCGATTACATTTGTAGAACGGAGCTTTAGAAGAAGAACCTCACAATCTTCATTCTTCGGGCACATGCGTTCACAACTCTAGTGCCAATGGCCGACATGCGTTCACACCCATGGATTCCTCGTGCCACGCCTACACCCTGCCTCCCCGTCCGGTGCGCTCACCCCGGATCGCCTTTCCGAACGCTGCTATTGCCCGAACACCGTGTCCGTTTTGCCGGAAACACCCAGGTTCTGGACGCGCAGATCATCCAGCGGCGCGGTCTCGGCCTCGTTGAAGGAGGCTGTGCCGAAGAAATGCGCCAGGTACTCGGCCAAGGCGTCCTGTTCGCTGCCCGGGGCAGCGAAGTTGGCGCGGCCGGGGGTTACCAGTGCCGGCCCATCTATGCGGCCGTTACCGTTGGTGTCCGGAAAAGCCGGGTTCGGCGGGTTGGGTTGCCCGTCCTCGCCGGTGAGGTCAACGCGATCCGCACTGGGGATGGGGAATGGGTACCCGTCGCCGCCGTTTGCCAGGAAGTTCAGCGTGACCATCTTGATTCTGCGGTCAGGGTCGCCGACTACGACGCCACGCTCGATGACACGGTCGGTTACGCTGCCACTGTCGTCCACGATGGCCAGCGAGCGGACACGCTGGCCGGGCGGCGCTGCGGGGTCGAAGCTGAAGCGCATGCCTGCAATCTGTGGAAACCGACCGTCCGTCACGTGTCCGACACCGTCGAAGCCAACCGCGTGCTCTATGATCGCGGCAAGCTGTCGTGCAGTCAGCGGAACGATGGCGAGACCGTTGTTGAAGCGCAGCGTGCCTTCCACGTCGAACTGCGACAAGTCGCCCGCTTCTTTGCCGATGAGTGGGTTGGCCGGTGGCGGCAGGAACACCACGTCAGCAGGATCGGTCGTGCCGGGTGGCTGGACGACGCTGCCGATCTCGCCCCGAATGCCGCCGCCGTTCTTGAGGGACACCGCCACCTCCGCGTCAACCTGTCGGGCCACCCACAGGTTGGCGTCCGCGGTCAGGTTGCCCAGGTTAGTTTCCTGGGTGCGTACAGCGCCGCGACGACCCGCCAGGTAGACACTCGTCTTGCCGATGATGTTGCCGTCGCGGGCTTGCAGCACGCCCCGCAAGGACGCGACGATGCGGCTCACGGCCGGGATGGGCCGCCCGGCGAACGCCTGTGCCCCCTGCGTGTCCGTCGCGTACACCCCGCTGACGAACGGATCAATCGTCTCCGGCAGCACGACCCCCTGCTCGTCGAAGGCGACCACCAGGCGGCCCAGATACTTGTAGTCGCCGTCAGTGTTGACCAGCAGCAACGGCTCGCCCTTGGCGGATTCGAAGCGGAGCGGATACGTGTCGGCAGCCTCGTCGCCGTCGCGCAGGCGGTCATTCGCATCGGCCAGCAGCGTATTGGACCCTCCGGCGATGATGATGTCAACGTCCACCAGTTTGGTAGCCAGTGCCTGCTCGATGGCGATTTGCTGCATGTGTGCCAATACGATGACTTTGTTGATGCCCTGACTGACGAGTGTATCCACGGCGTGCTGGATAATCGCGGCCAGTCCGTCAATGTCGGTCCCGACCGCCGGCTGGACGGTGATGCCGCCGATGCCGGTAATAGTGCCCAAGTTCGGCGTCGTTGCCCCCACCACGCCGATCCGCTGGCCGCCAACGGTAATGACGGCGCTCTTCGCCAGGCTGCCGGCCACGAGCGCTGCCTCTTGGCCATCCGGCACCACGAGGTCGCGCAGGTTGTTGTCGCCGGCGAACTCCAAATTGCTCGATAGATACGGAAACATGGCCCCGGGATAGGTTCTGCCGGCGCGCGTTTCACTGCCAATGGTTGCAGCAAACGCGCCGGTGCCGCGGTCCAGCTCGTGGTTGCCCAAAGCAGACGCCTGGAAGCCCATGGCGTTGAGGAGGGCAATATCCCCGCGCCCGTTCCCGGCCACGCCGAGCACCGTATCGTTCGCAGCGTCACCGGCCGCGAAGTAACGTGGCCCGGGAACGAGGTTGTCGCCCGCACTGAGGAGCACGGTATTGTGGGGAAACTGCTTCCGGAAGCCGTCCAGGATGGCCGAGAAATTCTCGACGTTGCCCAGCGCCCCCACGGTGCTATCCATATCCGCAGCGTGGAGCAGTTGCAACGTGAAGCGCGAAGCACCGAGTTGCCGCACGTCGGTCTCAAGCTCGCTGAGACGCGCCATGGTCAGCCGGTGTCGAGCATCCGCCGCGCGTTCGAGGTCGGCGACCTTGGTCTCCAAGCGGTCCAGTTGCGCTGCCAGGTCGCGCGTTGTATCGCCGAGCTGTTGCCGGTTCTGGACATGCTGTGCTTTCACGATCCCGTCGAGGGCCGTCAGGTCCTGTTCCAGTTGAGTGATGTCCCGCCCAACTGCGCTTACTTCCTCGGCCAACGACTGTGTTCGGCCCAATGTAGCCCGTGAGGACTCCTCCGTCCCCTGTGCTCTCTGGGTGAGGGCAGCCACGTCCTCGCGGAGGGCAGCCATATCCTGTTGCAGCTTGTTGAGTACCGCTTGTACCTCAGCCAGTTCGTGCGTCGTATCGTCGGTGCAAGAGGTCAAGACTAGGAAGGCAAGAGTAGCCACCCCAAGCAGCCAACTACGTCTATGCGACACTGCTTCTCCTCCGAAGAATGCTAATCTTGGCGGCAATAGTGCCGGATTGGCAGGGAAAAGATACGGGGATACGCAGTTGCTCCGGCAGTCTCTCAACGAGGTTGTGGACCGTGATACTGGCCATGCCTGCACCTCCGTCCGCCAAGTCACTCCATCGTACCACGATGGAGCATGACGAGGGCGCCGATAGCTGATCCTGGTGGATTCCGCCCGCCGGTGGCGGAGGACGCCGGGATTGGGTGGGTCGAGCAAATCGCCCCGCTGTCAGGCGGTGTGCGTGGTACACTTAGTAGGGCAGTCCGTTGTCGGGTCGGAAGACGGGGCGTTGGAGTAGTGGACTAACTCATCACCCTTTCAAGGTGAAGATCACGGGTTCGAATCCCGTACGCCCTACCAAACTGGACAAAATCCAGAACCTTCGTATTGCGGTTCCAGTTGACGGTATAGCTTGGGGTAGTCGCCTCCAGTTCACACGCCCCGGGTCGTGTCGCCGCCTCGACCGGTAACCGACACTGCATTTCGCCTTGGCGGCCGCTCAGGCGCTCCCCTCGGACGCCTTCACAGTCTCACCGGCAGGACAAGTCGGCTTGGCCGGACCGGGCTACTCGCTTTCGAAGCCGCTGTCCTCGAACCGCAGGTTGCTGCTGTTCTCGGTGACTACGCGCACGACGTGCTCCGGTGCGCCGTCCGGGATATCCGCCTCGATCTCCAGGGTCAGTTGCACGTCCGCCCCCACCAGCCCGGCGAGGTGGGCAATCACCTCGTCCGCGATCTGGCTCGCATCCCGGCCCACGCGCGTCGGGTCCAGGCGTACCGACCCGTGGTAGCGTCTGACCGGCGGTGGTGCTGGAGGAGGCGGGTCCTCCACTGGCGGCAACTCACGCACCCTTTTCCGTCCTCCGGGCGTGGAAACGTCGCCGCCCCGAGGCCTCTCAACGGGTCCGGCAGTGGCGGCGGCCTCGGCGTCCAACTGTGTGCGGGCCACACCGGGACGGACGAGGAGGCCCGGGTCGCTATCCGTGAGCGGTGGTCGTGGTCCGGTGTGCAGGCCGCGGTAGCGTCCGGCCGCTTCGTCGTAGCTGTCCGCGTAGGCAAAGGAATCCTGCTCCCACGCCAACTGTGACAGGCCGCTGCGAATCGCTTCCAGCACGACCGTCGGTGCCGTGAGCCTGGGTAGGTAGGGATAGCACGCAAAGTCCTCCACCAGTTGTCGTACCGGCACGTGCTCGCCTCGCCACAGGGGGACCCGATCCAGTTCCATCCGCAGGCGCGTGCCGGCCAAGGCAGTGACCAGCAACTCGTCGTTCTTCATCCGGCTGGCGGCCCGTTCGGCGAGCGGCCCCTGTCCGGTCAGGCGGATGGATTCCCAGGTCACTGCCGCTTGCGGCGTGGCCTGCGCCGGCACCAATAGCCACATATAGGTCTCGCCAATCCGTGCCGCCACCGCCCCGTCGGCGGCCTCCCGCTGCGACTTGGCCTGGCGCACCTGGTGCGGGGGCAGATCCAGACTCTCCTGGTCATCGAGGATGGATTGCCACGCGAGATAGCGGCGCACGCCCTCGTCCAGGTCCTGCCGCCGGTCTTCGTCGGCGGCCAGGAAGGCCAGCGTGTTCCGGAACCGGCGCGGCGTGCTTCCGCGCGACTCCAGAATGGACGCGGCGGCCACGCGGGCGCGGCTGTCGGACGTGCCGGTCCGTGCGTGAGGGTGCTCGGGGCTGAGCACCACCAGGCTTGCCGCTAAGTCGTCCTGCACCTCGTGGGCCGATGACGGGAAGACATGCACCCGGCTGAAATCACCGCGGCTCCGCACGTCCGCCCGCAGCCGCCGTTCGATCTCCCCGTTCACCCGCTCCGGTTCGCGCCGGTACTGCTCGGCCCGGGTCTCGGCCACGTTGGCCACCGTCGGTTGGGTGGAATACCAGTAGCGGGCGCCATCCTGGTACAGGTAGGTGGCCACCCCGCTCAACCGCCGCAACGCATCCCCGAACACGGCGGGCGGCTCCTCCGGCATGACGCACCCGAGCTTAATGCGCCGGTCTTCCAGCCCCTGGTTGGCCGCCGCTGGCAGGGGTGCGGACCCCAGGAAGATCGCGCGGGCCACCCGGCGACAGGCGCCATAGCGGCCCAGGTTGGGCACCTCGCCGTCGAGCCGCCGGGGGAGGGAGTTCGCGCCGTCAATGTCCCGCTCGATCACCGGGACCCAGTTCTCCGGCAGGTAGTGTGTCAACTCGAACTGCACGCGATCATCGTCCACGGGCACGTTGGCGGGCAGGATCAGAGGGTTGCGGTCTCCCTGCTCCCACAGGCTGTGGATCACCGCCGCCATCAGCCGCAGGACGCCCCGGGTCCGCTGGAAGCTCACCAGCGTGGACCAATCGGTGTAGAGGCGTTCGAAGACCTCCGGGTGAATGGGGTAGGCGGCCCGCAGGCGCTGCTCATAGTCCGCTTCGGCGCACTCCGGGGGGAACTCCGGCCGGTTCGTGCGGTACTGGTCGCAGAAGGCGCGGGCCACATTGTCACGGGTCGTGAAGCGAGTCGGATCGGTGAGCGGCTGGAACAGCCGCCGGCGCACGATCTCGAAGCTCTCCTCGGCGCTGGCCGGCCGCCAGGATGACTCGACCCGGCCGATCACATTGCGGAGCCGGCTCAGGGCCGCGCGCCCCCGCCGGCCGCCCACCTCCTCGTCGTCGGCCTCGGCCCGCGGCGACTCGGTGGTATCCGAGGCCGGCAGGCTGATGACCAGCAGACAGTTGGGGGCCAGCTTGGCCGATTCCGTCAGCGCCTGGGCGAAGGTGAACTGGGTCTCGAAGCTGCCGCTGGGCAGATCACCTTCGTCGTCAAGTTGGCGCGCATAGGCCACCCACTCGTCAATCAGGATCAGTGCGGGGCCATAGTCGTTCATCAGGCCGCGCAGCGCGTCGCCTGGATTGGTGGCCCGTTCGTCATCGGCCTGCACCCGCGCGTAGGCCCGGCGCGCTTCGGCGGCGCCGCCCGCCCCAAATCCGAGCTGCCAGGCCAACTCGCCCCACAGGGTGCGTACTTGCGTCCCGTCCGGCTTGGTGGTGGGGTTGCCCGGTGAAATCCGGTTGCCGACCAGCACCACCCGGTTCACCGCCGGCAGGGCGGTAACGCCGGTGGCCGGCAGCACCGCATCCAGCCCGGCCAGGTTGCCGACCGGCGTGCCGGAGAAGAGGTGATAGAGCGCCAGCAGCGCGTGCGTCTTGCCCCCGCCGAAGTTCGTCTGGAGTTGGACCACCGGGTCGCCGCCGACACCGGCGAGCCGCTGCACCGCGCCACCCAGCAGCCGCTGGAGGCTGTCCGTCAGGTAGGTGCGGCGGAAGAACTCCACCGGGTCCCGGTATTCCGACTCGCCTTCGCCCAGCTGCACCTGCCAGAGGTCCGCGGCGAATTCGGCCTGCTGATACTGCCCGCTGGCCACGTCCGGGTGCGGCTGGACCACTTCCCGCCAGGGTGCGAGAGACCCCGTCGCCTGGCTGGCGACGACGGCACCGGTCGCCCGGCGCCGTTGCGTGCGGGCCTGCTCGTCGAAGCGCACCCGCAGCAGTTCCAGCTTCATGCGCTCGACCTCGCCGGCCTCCGCCGCCGAGACCGCCGTCAGCAGCCGATGGGTCGAGTCGAGCGCGCGGTAGGTATCATCGCTGGAGAACGCCTCCTGGTGCGCCCAGCGGTTGCGGATGTCCCGCAGCTCGCTCACCAGACTGCGCTCGGCGTGCCCCAGCACGTCGCGGTAGACCTGGTTCCAGGCGTCCCACATCACTTTCAGGAGCGCCGCCGCGTCGAGTTGGCGAAAGGGCCGCTGCCGATCCGGCACCGGCCGGCCCAGGATATACCGCAATTGATCCGCCGTCTGGCCGCTGTAACGCTTGATGAACTCGCGCGACGCAAAGGGTGCCAGGCCGGTCCGGAGGACCTCCAGCGCTTTGCCGACCCGCTCCTGATTCGTCGTAGCCATGTGCCGCTCCCTACTCAGGCATCCGCAGCTGTTGAGGCTGCTGGGCCAGTCCCTGGGCCAGCCGGGCGATCTCCGGCCAGCTCTGGATCAGCGCGTTGTAGCGCAGCGCTTCCTGGGTGCGGTTCGTCTGGTCGCAGAGGCGGTAAAGGCGGTAGGTCAGTTCCCGCGTGGCAGCGGCCCGCGAGCCGAGTTGGGCCACGATCTCGGCCGCCGCCAACTCGCCCTGATCGAGCAGGCGCACCAGATGATGCACCATCTCCCACACCGTCAAGCGCCGTTCGTGCTGCGGGTTCCAGTCTTCGGGCAGTTCGTCGGGCGAGAGCAGCCGCACCTTGCCCGCGCCAGATTGCATGATCCCTGCCTCCACCATCCCCGTGACGCTGGTGTTCCTGGCTGTGGCGAGGGTCTCGGCCGCGCCGAACTCGCCTTCCGCGAAGCCTGACTGCTCAAACCAAGACAACGCCCAGCGAGTATCGGCGTCCAAGTCGCCCTCCTGCTCCGCCAGGACCTCGTCCAGCGTGCGGTTGATGAGGGCCAGCGCCTCCCGCACCGCGAGCGGCGTGCCGTCGGCGTTCAGCACCTGCGCGTAGCGCGTGAACACCGCCATGCCCGGCCCGATGGAGGCCTGGGCCAGGTCCACCGGGGCGATGTTGCCGGCCTGCATCTGCCGCAGCGCCCCCGGTAGCTCCGCCTTCAGGGCGTTAAGGAACTCCCGGCGCGTGGCAACAGGGACGTCGGCGGGACGCGGCCGGCAGACCAAGACGACGCTGGAGGCGAGGGCGTTCGTGTTGTTACCAATCATGCGACCTTGGCGCTCGGTGCGTATGGGCCATGTGCCGGTTATAGACAAGCCGGCACAGATTACAGCGTCGAGGAAGGTCTCCCAGCCTGTGCTGGTAGCCACTGCTCCTCTTTTCTTTTCTGACTGCTTGAATGCATAGTAGACAGTGATGGGAACAGCTGGATGTGATTGCTCAGCAAGACGTTGCATGGCGCGAGTCATTCCGTCTAGGAAGAAAGCCTCTGCTTCGTCTCTACTGCCGTGTCGGTACGGCGTCGCGACCAGTTCCTCAATCTTAGGTACCGCTAGTGTTGCGAAGAGATCGGGGAAGACTGCCCGCAGCGGGCGGCGCAGCCAAATGTAGAAGTAATCGGACAAGTCAGCGTAGCCGATGTTGTCATAGTACGGCGGATCGGTTGATACGAGTCTGCCAACGGGCCCATGGTTGCTCGTTGCATCTGCCTGCTGCGCAACGCCCGAGACGGTCCCGGGCAGATCAGTTACAACCTTTGCCACATAGCTCAAGTTTTTCTCGATGTTGCCACCGGAACTGCTAAAGGGACTCGCCTCTGCATAGTCCCATGCCATTGGAATCGCTTGTCGCCCAAAGAGATGTGTAACGAGTTCATTCTTAGGCTGATTGGCCCATATGCAAAGATTCGACCAAAAGTCGGCCGATCTGCTAATCCCGCAGGCCAAATACACCCCCATCGCCTCGGCGTAGGCCGTCGCCCCCATCCCACCGTCCCGCAGTGGCGTGCCGTCATTCAGCAGCCCGGCGGCCACGGCATCGGCGCGGATGCGCTCCCTCGCGGCGCCAACGAGATCGCAAAGGGTGGTCAGCGCCACCAGTTGGCGGGCGGTAAAGAGGTCACGCCACTTGACCATGCCGTACTCCTGCACTCGAAAGCTGAGCGCTCGTTTGGGCAGGTCCGTCTCCGGTGCATCCTCGGGCACCGCGTTCAGGGCGAGCGTTTCTTGTTCCGGCGTAACTTCCAGATACACTCTTCCACGATCACCCTCCGCAACCACCGCCATCATTCGGGTGCCCATACGCCCGGCCTTTGCTTCCGAGCGCAGGTATGCGAACGACATCGGCACACCCGACAGGAGGCACAGAAAGGGGCTACCGCTGCCACCAGACTTCGTGCCCCGCCCGGCCGCTTCCGGCAGTACACCCGCCTTGACCGTGAACCGGTAGCCACCGTTCTCAATCACCGGCTCGACATAGGCTTCCTTCCCCTTCTTCTTCGAGAGCACGAACGTGGACGCTAGGGGCACATCCACATGGGCAAAGGCGGGGTTGGGACTCTTCACCGTGCGGGCCCACAGCCAAGCGATGACATTCAGCTGGCGGCCGACATACCGTTGTAGGTCGGGCCGCTCCCGTGCCATCGCCGCCGTGACCGCCACTTGGGGGTAGAGGTGACCGATGCGCCGCTCGGCTTCGTCGCGCAGCCACCGTCCGTAGTAGCGCACGTCCTCGGCCAGGCCCGTCGCGCCTTTCCACGCCACCCCGGCCGCCGCCTGGCCGGCCCGGCTAGCGGGATTGACCGGCGGTTGGCCGGCAAACCGGGGTGGAATCTCGATCATCGCCTTATTGATAAGCACCGCCACCGGGTTGAGGTCGCTGGCGTGGGCTTTGAGGCCCAAGCGCTGCGCCTCCAGCGGGATCGTGCCGCCCCCGGCGAAGGGGTCGTGGAAGGCCGGCAGCCGGTCCGGGTTGAACAACTCCGCCGCCCTGGGGTGGCCTGCCTGGTCCGCGCAGGTGCGCCGCCAGCTCGTGCGGATTTCCGCCCGCGCCTGTGCCAGTACCGTCTCGTTCGTGGTGTTCTCCCACCGCACCAACTGCTCGATGAGGCGGAACAGCCGCTGCCGCTCCTGCGCCTGCGCCTCCGGGGTGGGGAACAGGTCCGGACGCGACGAGGGATCGTCCACGAGCTGGGCGAAGAGCACCGCCCGCGCCGCCGCCAAGGGCCGCCGCGCCCACCACAGGTGCAGCGTGCTGGGGTGGCCGTGGCGGATGGACTTCTCCCGCGCCGACGCCTTGTTGATGGCTTCAAGCGGCAGGGCCACTTCGATGAGCTTCTTGGGGGCGCTTGCCGGTGTCAAGGTCTCTCCTCGATTCCAATTCGCCGGCCCTACGACGGGGCCTCAGCCCGGGCCAAAAGCTCGGGTAGGTCGTAGTTCACGCTGGTCACGCCGAAGTCCGGTTCGCGCCGGAACGGCTGCCGGATGTAGTGGGTTTGGTGCGTCCCGTCGTCCCGGAACTCCACCACCGCCAGGATGTAGTCCTCGGGCTTGTTCAGCGACGTGAGAATCTCGTTCCGGGTGACGGTGACGGTCGGCGCGCCCGCCACCCGCCCCTTCACCTCGATGAACCGGAGCTTGCCCTTGTCGGGTACGCGGCTCTCGATGTCGTAACCCAGCCGGTCGCGCTCCCGGTCCACCGGCTCAAACCCCAGGCTGCGCTCGACCTGCATCACGACGGCCCGGGCCTGGGCCGCCGCGGCCTGCGTGTCCCGCGCGACCATCGTTCGGGGTGCGCCGGTCAGCTTGCGGATCAGGCCCAGCGGCACCACGAGCAGGCCGCCCAGCACCACCGGGGGCAGCGGCGACAGCTGGCGCTCCCGCTGGATTTCGTCCAGGCGCCGCTGCAACCGCCCCTGGAGCCGGTCGGCCCGGCGGCGGGCCTCGCCGGAGTTGAGCCGCGCGTTGGGCTTGCCGGCCCGCTCTTGGAGTTGCAGGTCGGCGGCGCGGTGGTCCCAATAGGCGATCTCCTTGGTCAGCCGTTCCTTCACCTGGGCCTCGGTCTTCGCCAGCAGCTCCAGCTTCCGCGCGCGGACCTCGGCGAGATGCTGGGGCACCTCCTGCGCCACCGCAAAGCCGACCGCCTGGGCCTCGACGTCGCCGCCGATCCAGGAGCACTCTGGCCGCGCGAGAATCACCGGCACGTCCGGCTCTCCCTCGGCCAGGGGCCGATAGTCGAGGTAGGGCGCGTAGTCCTGGGCGACAGCATTGCCCGCTTCGTCCGTCGCGACATAGAACATGCGCTTGGAGATGGTGCGTGGCGCGCCGTCGCGGGTGCGGCTGCCGTCCTGGATGCTGTGCTCCAGGTACAGCAGGACGCGCGGCCGGTCGCCGGCGTCGCGCTCGTCCACCAGCACCGCGCCCTGCCGGAGTAGACCGCGATGGCGCTCCAGGGTCAGGTCAATGGTGGCGTCCAGCAGGGGGTGTCCGGGGCACACGAACGCCGCCGGCACCTGCCCCGGCGGTGCCCGGCGGTCCTTTTCGAAGGTGATCCGCTCATAGCGTGGCAACACCGCCTCGCCCAAGCCGATCTGCCGGTCCCGCTCGCGTACCTGGGCTGGCACGTGGCTGATCCGGTAGCGCCGCGGCTCTCGTTCCCGGACCCGGCCGCCCAGCCGCGTGAAGGCCGCGCTGAAGAACGACTCGATGTAGTGTGGTTGCAGCCGCCGGGCCTCGGCGCGCTCCATGTCCTCCCGGATGCGGCGCACCTGACTGGTGTCCATCGAGTCTCGCGCCAGGGCCGACTCCTCCAGCAGGTCCTGCACCTGTCCCCGGTCGAACGCCGCGTTGACCACCTGCGTCAGCCGGGCCTGAACTTCGGGCCGCTCACCGTACCGGATGGCTTCCAGCAACAGGTCGCGCAGCGGCTTGCCCTCGAACTGCACCTTGCCCAGCACGTCGAACACCTGCCCGCCCAACGCCCGCCGCGCCTCCTCCAGCTTCTGGAGCAGGGTGAGGTAGACATCGCCTTCCCTGGTCTCCTTGGCGATCAGGTTCCAGAGGTGGCAGACCTTCGTCTGGCCGATGCGATGGATGCGCCCGAAGCGCTGCTCGATGCGGTTGGGGTTCCAGGGCAGGTCGTAGTTGACCATCAGGTGGGCGCGTTGCAGGTTGATACCCTCCGCGGCCGCGTCGTTGGCGAGGAGGATCTGGACCTGGGGATCGTGCTGGAACGATGCCTGGATGCGGCGCCGGTCCTCGCGCCCCACGCCGCCGTGGATTATGACCACGGGTTCTTCACGGCCCAGGAGGGTGGTGATGCGCTGGTATAGGTAGGTGAGCGTATCGCGGTGCTCGGTGAAGATGACGAGCTTCTGCTGCGGGGAGGCGACGAAGCCCGCGGCGTCCCCGTCCGGTGCGGGTGTAAACAGCCGGTCCAGCAGTGCGGTCAACTCCCGCCACTTCCGGTCCTCGCCGCTCGTTCGCACCTCCTGGGCCAGTGCCTCCAGCCGGCGGAGGCTCTCGATTTCGGCGGCCAGTTCCTCCACTGTGCGCGCGGCGGTCGCGCGGTCGAGGACTTCCTCTTCCGTCGCTGCGGCTTCCTCGTCGGGCGTGTCCTCCCAATCCTCGAGGTCCTCACTGTCCAGCAGCGGCAGCCCGGCGGTGAGGGCCGCGGCAACCTGGGCGCCGCGCTGCAGCAGTTGCAACTCCCGCAGCCGACTCTCCAGCCGCTCGCGGCGCCGACGCAGGGACTGGTAGATGGCCTCCGGGGAGGAGGCCAGCCGCCGTTGCAGAATGGTCAACGCGAACCCGACGGTGCCGGCGCGGGTGTCGTTCTGGAGTGCCTCGGCCCGGTTGAACTCCTCCCGCACGTAGGCGGTGACTTCGCTGTACAGGTGCGCCTCGCCATCGGACAGCCGGTACGGCACGGCATAGGCCCGCCGCTCCGGAAACAACGGTGTGGCGTCGAACTTGAAGAGCCGCTCCTTCACCATGCGACGCATCAGGTCGGAGGCGTCGGCCGTATGCACCCCGTCGCGGAACCGTCCCTCGAAGCGGTCGCCGTCCAGCAGGGCCATGAAGAGTTGAAAGTCCTCCTCCTTTCCGTTGTGCGGCGTCGCCGTCAGCAGCAGGAAGTGGCGGGTGCGCGTGGAGAGCAATTGCCCCAGCCGGTAGCGCTTGGTGTACCTAATCTCTCCACCGAAGAAGCTGGCCGACATCTTGTGGGCCTCGTCGCAGACCACCAGGTCCCAGCCGGCTTCGTCGGCTTGGAGCAGGGCCTGCGTGTCCTCGTCCCGGGCCAGCTTATCGAGGCGGGCGATGGCCAGCGGCGTTTCCCGGAACCAGTTGCCCGTGCGGGCGGCCTCCAGCCCGTCGTTGGTCATGATGTCGAAGGGCAACTGAAAGCGGCGGTGGAGCTCGTCCTGCCACTGCTCCGCCAGGCTGCCGGGGCACACGACGAGGCACCGCTCCAGGTCGCCGCGCGCGATCAGCTCCTTCATCAGCAGCCCGGCCATGATCGTCTTGCCGGCGCCGGGGTCATCGGCGAGCAGGAAGCGCAGCGGTTGGCGGGTCAGCATGGAGTCGTACACCGCCGTAATCTGATGGGGCAGGGGGTCCACCAGCGAGGTATGCACGGCGAGCACCGGATCGAAGAGATGGGCCAGGCGGATCCGCAGGGCCTCGGAGACAAGCCGGAAGAGTTGTCCGTCCCCGTCGAAGGACCAGGGGAGACCCTGCTGGACCACTGCGAGGCTGGCTTCGTCGTCCCGATAGAGCAGGCGGCTGTCCACGCGGCCCGTGGCCGGGACCTTGTAGGTCAACTCGACGGCGGAATCGCCAAACCACCGCACGTTGACGACCTCGATGGGACCGTCGGAAACTACTCCCCGCACCAAGGTGCCGGGAGTCAACGCCTGGAGTGTTGCCATGCTGTCCTGCCGGCCGGAGGTACGGTGCATCTTAGACCCATTGGGCGCCGCTAGTCAACGCATTGGTCCGCTCCCCAAAACTGATCCAGGCGGGATTTTGGGTTTGTGGAAGCGAAAGCGCAGCCGGTAGGCAGGCAGCCTCGCGGATGAGGATCAGAGACCTAGCGGCAGCGCGGGTGTGCTACGGACACCGGCGCATCAACATGCTGCTGAGGCGGTAAGGATGGGAGGTGACCCACGAGCGGGTTCACCGGCTCTAGCGGTTAGAGGGACTGCGGATGCGGTCGAAGCGGCCCCGGCGCCATGTGTCCGGCCGGAGGAGGGAGCGCCGGGCCGTTGCCGCGCGACCCGACGAACGCTGGGCCATGGACTTCATGAGCGATGAGCCGCAAAACTAACGTTGCAGCTGGTACAGAGAAAGATAGGGGCACGACCGGATGCTGGTCGGTGAAGCATGACGGGTGCTATAGACGCCGGGGGCAGTTCAACAACTCAAACGCTCAACCGGCGGATGCGAATAGCTAGCTCAGGTTTGGGAACGGGACATCTCGGATCGTCCCGCATCGCTTCAAGCACGGCCGCGACCTGAGACGCCGATAGAATGTGGGCATCCAGCATTCTGTCGATGATCCACAGGGCGTCCATGTAGGCGATGCCTTTGGACTCGGCGACGCTACGCATGGTCCTGTCTTCCGTCAGGAGGTGCCATCCTTGACGGTCAGCAAGCGCAAGGGCAAAGGAGTCCACCAGACTCAGGGCCGGTCGCTCGGACTGATAGGCAATTGCCATTTCCACGCCCTCGGCATCCAGTGATTCCACCCTCAGGCCGAAGCCAAGGAGGTCCTTTCGGCTGTACGAACCTAGGTCTATCAGCTCTTCATGGAACAGGAGGTCCGGCACTGCGAATTGAAACTCCAGAGCGAACATCTTGTCCAACAACTCCCGCTTCGAGAATTCGATCAGGACGGAGCTGTCGCTGACGAGGACCTTCATCTGCTCCCCTAAGTGGTCGAACCCGCCATGATCCCATCGATCTCGCCGACTCGCAGTCTGAGCAACTCTGCAGCCTTGGAAACCGAAATCTCATTCTCTGCCAGCGCTCTCAAGCAGAGGCGGCGAAAACGGGTGGGGAGCTCCTGCCGCTTTAGAGGACGAGGCTCCTCGGTTCTCCAACTGCGTCCAATACCACCAAACACTCCCCGCAGCGTGGCCTCCGTGATGATTCCCAAGTCATGCATTCGCATGACCAGAGCGGCGGCGCTGATGCCGAACATATGCTTGATCTCAATGAGCTCACCAAAGCCGAAACTGAACCGGCGGCGCCCTACTTCACGGATAAGCTCGTCTCCGGGCGCCAAGAATGCACCGGCAAAACGCTGGCAGGCCTTTTCTTCTGAAATTGTGGACGGGATATCCAAGACCATGTGGCCCAGTTCGTGAGCAATCGTGAACCGCTGTCGTTCGAGAGACTTCCCAGTAGAGCAGACGACGACGGGAACATCGTCCCCGTCCACCCGCAGCACTCGGCAGCTAAGCCCATCCACCGATCCGGGCAAGCCCAGCTTAAACACCTTGATACCGCGCTCTTCCAGCAACTCTGTCATGTCTGGAATCGGACCGCCTCCGAGATTCCAGGCGATGCGCACCGACATGGCTGCTCTCTCCGCACCCTCCAAATCTGAGATTCGAAAGGGTGCCCCATCAGGGTCGTCGTGCTCTGTGGTAGCGATGCCCAGGATTTCCTCCACTTGCAGGTAGCGATCTACGTGATCGAGGACTTCCCCCTCCACCGCCGCACGCTCGCGCGCCTTCGTTGAAGCCAGCTTTCTAAACTCAACCGACTCCAGGGAGACGCTCGAAGGGCTCAACAGGTAACTCAGGGATACCTCCAATGCCTCAGCCAGCGCAATGGCCACGCTTGAACTCGGCAGCATCTCTGCCCGCTCGTACTTACCGATCGCTTGGGCAGACACGATGCCACCCATGGCCGAGGACAATGCCCGCAGCGACAGGCCACTGCGTTTCCTCGCGAGTCGGAGACGTTCGCTGAACATGTGCCTCCCTCCTTCCGGTTTACATTCTATGCTATAATGACCGTATGTGTAAACCACCCGTGTATGGTTATCTTGATGAATCTGTCAGGACCCTGGCTTTCTTGGCGGCGGCTGACCCGAGGCGCACAGCGGGGGGAATCATCTGGAGTACTTGCTCGGCATCGGCCAATGTCCCGGAGCGCAACTGATGCGAAGCGACAATGCGTTCAACATCCTGGCTCTTGATGGCGGCGGCATAAGGGGGGCCTATGCTGCACACATCCTCGCCAAATTGGAGGACACCCTCAAGGTGCCCGTGAGAGAGTGCTTCGACCTGATCGCGGGAACTAGCACTGGGTCAATTATAGCGGGCGCGGCCTCAGTGAACATCGCGATGGAAACTCTGGTGAACCTCTTCGAGAGTCAAGCCGACCGCATCTTCAGAAGGAGAAGGTTCAGTTTCTTCCCCTTCATAGGAAGCCGCTACTCAACACACCCCCTTGACCGGGTCATAGGCGAGTACGTGCCCGATGTAACTTTGGGAGAGGTACCGACCCCGCTGATGATTACGAGTTCAGACATATCGACCGGAGGGGTGCATGTCTTCAAGTCCCGGTACCTGGGAGACCTGGGAGAGCCATACAAGCGAGACGGCCAGGTGCGGCTGAGAGACGCGATCCTGGCATCATGCGCCGCGCCTACATACTTCGATCCCAGACAGGTCGGTGAGTACCTCCTGGCAGACGGCGGTCTGTGGGCCAACAACCCCACCATCATCGCCGTCACCGAGGCGATGTCCAAGTTTCGGCGGCCCCTTGACGAGATTCGCGTCCTGTCCGTAGGAACTGGACGGGCCGCCAGCTTCTACACTCGGAGCGGAACATGGGGCCTTTTGACCGGCTGGGGCGGATCGAAACTGGTCACGTATGTACTAGGTCTGCAGTCTCAGGCATCGACCAACATGGCCAAGTTGCTGCTCGGAGACCGGCACGTGCGTCTCGACCCGGAGATCAAGTCTTGGAAGCTGGATGACATCAAGAACCTTGAGAGTCTGAAGGCCCTGGCCGACAGGGACTTCACCCATTACAGCAAGGCCATCCTGGCCAATCTGGAGGATAGCGAATGACGAGGCGAGTGAACGACTTCAGCAAGTTCATGAGCGAACACGTGAATCTCAACCCGTCCCGGTACGAGAGGTTGAAGAGGAGCGACAAGGCTGTGTCCGAGTACCTGAGCCAGAATCTGGTCGGGTTCAGGAGGACCGAAAGGCAGGGCTCCTACGCCCTCGGCACAACTATCAGACCCGTCAAGGACACCGACGAGTACGACCTGGACCGCCTCGTCTACGTGGAGTACGACCGCTCCAAGATGCCGGCGGACTACATCGATGACGTGTACCGGTGCCTCAAGGCCAACGGCAACTACGCCGACAAGGTGCAGATGAACACCAGGTGCGTCACGGTGAACTACGCGGGGGAGTTCAAGACAGACGTGGTTCCTTGCATCACCCACAACGGTTCTCACTTCATCTTCAACCGGGTGACGAACGACCGCGAGGTGACCGACGGCAGAGGATTCCGCGACTGGTTCAACGAGAAGAACCGGATCACCAATGGCAACCTCAAGCTCGTCACCCGGCTGCTCAAGTACCTGAGAGATCACAAGCAGACCTTCACGGCGCCGTCGGTGCTGCTGACGACGCTGATAGGAAACACGGTGGATGACTGGGAGTGGGATACCGACTTCAGGACCATTCCGGATGCGCTGCTTACCGTAATCACGCGCATGGACGATTTTCTGCGGTCCCGACCTTCCATGCCCGAGATTCGCAATCCTGCTCTCCCAACCGAGACCTTCACGCGGCACTGGGATCAGGCCAAATACAGCCACTTCAGGGATATGGTCGCCAGCTACGCCAGCAGAATAAAGGAGGCGTACTCTGACGGTGATGAGCAGTCGAGCGTCAGAAAATGGCGGGACCTGTTCGGGGAAGGGTTCGGCAGCTTGAGCGCAATGTCAGCCACTGCCGCAACGGCGGCGGCGCCGAGAATCGTCAAGCCAAGCAAGCCTTACGCTACTGCCACAGCGCAGCGACTCTCAGGCCGACTCAACCTGGGACAGGCTGACCTTGAATGGCTGACAGCCAATTTCCCCAATCTCGGCTACGACCCGGAGGCTGGCGTCATCGAAGGTGAGCTCGACGTGCGTGCCGCTTACGACAGTGAACAGGGGAAACTGCACATTGGCAGTGACGGCACCACAGCGAGCATGGACTCGTACCTCCACGACGCATTCTCTATAGGGATTGAGTTGGATACTCTCGACCATAGCGGCTGGCCCACTGTGTACGAAGTCGGAGGCAGGCACGCGCAGCTCGCAGACCGAGAGAACATCGATACCATAGACCTGCATTTTTACCCGGACGGAGCTTGCTGCCTGGGCCTCCAGTTCTTGGCCGACCGCCGCATGACCCTGAAGGAGTTCATGGACGAACTGGTGGTCCCGTTCTTCTACCGGCTCGCATACGCCGACATCCATGGCCTAGCAGCTGCCAGGCAATACCTCTGGGCTGAGTACCCCCATGGCGATCAGGGTCTCCGGGCGTACTTGTTAGACCTAGCTGACATAGCCAGGCACGGCCTGGGTAGGAATGACCCATGTGCCTGCGGGAGCGGGCGGAAGTACAAGCGGTGCCATCTAGGCGAGGTGGACAGGTTCAAGCAGGTCGCAGGAGCCGCAGGTCGTGCGGATCGTCTGCCCCGACGGTCTGGTCTGAGCCGTCGCTAGGATCGTCTGCGCCATGAGCGCAAATGTCGCAATGCACCACCACTTTGGCCCCAACGCAGCAACAAGAAACGCCCCCACATATGGGCACTCGGCGCGGGCCGCCGCACGTAGTCTGGGATGCGACTGGAGGGTGGTAATATTTCAACATGTAGCTCTCCCGCAGTAGTTCTCGGAAGCGGCGTAGCGGGTAGGGGAAGTGGTGCTGGCCATCGCCGTAGCCAAATAAAGGAAGGCGCGTGATGCCCGATGAAGGTCAGGTCTTTCCCGATCAAAGCCACATTGGCCGAGTTCGTGATGCCCTGTGGGGGACGAACGGCAACGGAGCGTCCGTCATGGTGGGAAGCGGATTCAGTAGGTGTGCTGTGAAGGTGAGGCCTAATGCGAACGAGATTCCCATGTTGCCCGACATCGCAATTGAGTTGGCCAAAAGACTGTACCCGGAGAGTGAGAGGGCACAACAGCAGGCAGAACAGCAGAGGGAGGCCGTCCATATAGCTGCACCTGATGGGATTCTGAGTCTGGCTCAAGAGTATGAAACCGCATTTGGTCGGAGTGACTTGCACCAGCTCCTTGAGGCGATGATCCGCGACAGTGACTTCAAGCCTGGGGATGCACACTCTCGGTTACTCCGACTGCCTTGGAAAGATGTCTTCACGACGAACTGGGACACGCTCTTGGAGCGCACACGACCGGAAGTGGCGGACCGCGCTTACAGTGTCGTCCAAAACATGGACGAGATTCCGCTCGCAAACAAGCCCCGTATCGTCAAGTTGCATGGATCGTTACCTGCTCAGTTCCCACTCATTTTGACGGAAGAGGCCTACCGGACCTATCCGACAATGTTTGCGCCGTTCGTCAACACCGTCCAGCAGGCCATGATGGAGACGGTGTTCTGTCTCATCGGATTCTCAGGGAACGACCCCAATTTCCTGAATTGGTCGGGCTGGGTCCGCGACAGCTTGGGCAGTTCGGCACCGAAGATATACCTGGCGGGCTGGTTGGACTTATCCCAGCATAGGCGCAGAATGCTAGAGGATCGGGGGGTCGTGCCTATTGATCTCGCGCGGCACCCTAGAGTTCACCAGTGGCCCGACCGCCAGCGTCATGGTTACGCCATTGAGTGGGTGCTGCACACACTGGAAAGAAGGCGCCCCTACGACCTCACGTACTGGCCTTCACCACGTAGCAAACCGTATTCGGCGGTTCCCGCACGCCTTCAGCCGGTGGTTGAGGTATCTTCCAAACAGCCCAGGGAGGAGCTTGTCGGGGAGGCGGAGATTGCTCGAGACGAACTTCAGGGCAAGGTAGAGCAGATTCTCGAGATTTGGAGACATAACAGAAAGGCATACCCTGGCTGGCTGTTCCTTCCCGAAGGCGAGGAGCGAGAAACGCTCAGGAGGAATACCAATGAATGGGAACGGCACATCCTGACTGCTCTCCCCGGTCTTACAGCCGTGGAACGGCTAGACGCCATACGCGAACTGGTGTGGCGGCGAGGGGTTCTGCTTGAGCCGATCTCCGCTGAACTCGAATCGGCGGCAGAGGATGCGTTAGAGGCGGTTGATTGCCAGAACCGCACAGTCAACGGGGTCGCCGAAACCGGCATTAACTGGAGTACCGTGCGTGAAGCGTGGCGGACCGTAGCGCTCGCGCTCGTGACGGCTGCGCGGTTTCGCTTTGACAGCGACCTGTTCTCTAAGCGGACTGAGGCCTTAGGGCCTTTCCTGAACGACGACCATGATGTCCACCAGAGGCTTTGCCAGGAACGCTGCCTCTGGGCCATCTACTTAATGGACTTTGAAGCGCTTGAGGGACTGCTGGAAGATTGGCAGGTTAGGGATTGCGATCCGATTTGGATGGTTCGCAAAGCTGCTCTCTTCTGGGAGTCCAATCGAAACGGTGAAGCAGCCGAGTTGGTCAGGCACGCATTGGATGCGATACGGTCGAGTCCTGACGCGGACGGCAGCGTCGCTAGCGCGTCCCGAGAGGGCTGGGCACTGTGGTCGGCGTTTACCATGGACAGCCTAAGGGAGTTCCGCCAGCGGTGGGATCAGCTTGCTGCTTTGAAATGCGATGCTATGCTGGAGATGGACCTAATCGCTCCCAAAGTAAACGAGAGCGACGGATCACAAGAAGCACCGGCCTTTGATGTCAGCGTCAGACGCGGGCCGGGCGTTCGCTTTTCTGCCACGATGCCGGGCCTTGCCGCACACAGGGCCATCCGCCTTTCCGAAGTCGCTGGGCTGCCCCCTGCCACGAAACACGAAGACTCTATCGTTGGCGCAGCGGTGGCTTCCGATATTCTGAAATCGGCTGCGGAGGAGTTGGCGACAATCGAGCCAGAGTTGGCAATTCGGCTCATTCTGCGCGTCTGCGGGTACGACAAAGATAAGACGCTTGAGCGCGTTTTGTCCCGCACTCGTGTGGCCGTACTGCCGGCCGACACCGCGAAGTCACTTGTACAGATCTGCTCGGGAGTGATCGAGCACGCGTTGCCTCGTACGGTCTCGGTGGACGGACCTCGGGATAGTGAATTCTGGACGGAGCGAATGCGCGTCGCTATGGAGGTGCTATCACGGCTTGTCCTTCGACTTGCGCCCGATATGGCGGAGGCAACTTTGGACAGAGCCATTGAGTGGTATCGGAGTCCTCAAGTTTCGCAGGACTCTTGGCTGATGACACCCCTGGGCAAACTATTGCAGCGCTCTTGGGAAGCTATCCCAGGCGACAGCCGCTCTCACCGGGCTCTCGACCTCTTGGCTACACCTATCGTCGGCATGGACGGCTTCTCAGCTGCTATCGACAGTAGCTATCCCGATCCTGGAGGGTTTCTGCGAGTTGAAGACTTGCCCCCGACGCGCCCCCCCGAGAGTGATGGCCAGTGGCATGATGTCAT
The DNA here is from genome assembly GCA_022826725.1 of Chloroflexota bacterium. GTDB lineage: Bacteria > Chloroflexota > UBA11872 > UBA12225 > JAJDUF01 > JAJDUF01. The sequence continues at coordinate 13,295 of JAJDUF010000003.1, read as the reverse complement.
TACCTCCCTAGTCCGAGGCTTAGACAGTGGTGATGAACCTCGCAAGCGGGCGGCGCATAGGATGTTTCTAGTGTCAAGGAAAGGACTGTTGACTGAAGCTGAGTCGCCAGCAGTCGCCCAGGCTCTGTGGAGCGAGAATTACACTGTCCCCGACAACCTCCCGGCTGGAACGACTCTTTTTGATTGGGTGTTCCTCTCGCTGCCTGAGCCGCTCCCAGGTGAGGCGGAACGGCGTTTTCGTCGCAAGTGGCTTTCCGGCGACACCAGCAAATTGAGAGCCAGTGTGGAGAGCAGTGGCGGGGCTTTTTCGGTCACTATTGGTGCTGACCCCGTGAGACCGGATCGGATTGAAGAAGTACTTTGGAACGTGGGGACTGCCATCTCAGGATTGCGGGATCACGGACGACCACTCCAGCTCTCTTGCGATGAGCGCCGGTTTGTCGTAGATGTGGCAAAGCACTGGGCAAGCGCAGACGACACGAGGTTCCCCCCAGCCCCGTGGTTCCAGGATGCGGTTCGCACGCCTACCCGCTGGGCGCTCAGTGGGCTGGCGACAATCCTTGTTGAAGGCTTAATTCCCGAATCCGTAGGTGAGCATGTCTATAAGAAAGTCAGACTGCTGACTGACTCTGGCACACCTGGCTACGAACTTGCCGCCGGACTCGTTAGGACGATCCCGGCTCGCTCTGAAGAGCTTCTCACCTGGCTGAGGATGGGACTAGCATCCGAGGACAAGATGCTGGCTTCCAATGCCGTCTTGGGAACGCACTTGTGGTTGACTGCCGTAGCTGAACTGGGGGCGCTCTCTCCATCCCCACCAGACGACTTGCTGCGCGAAGTCGGCTTCATAATTGCTTCTCGCAGGAGCTCCGCCCTCCCGCAAGCGCTTCAACTTGCCAAGTGGGTATATGAAGAAGGAAGACCAGCACATCGAGATACCATAAGTGACTTGGTATTGCAGGGCCTAAACTATCTCGCTGAGGAATTGAAGTACGAGAATGAACGCCAAGAGCAAGAAGACGATGATCTGCCGCGGCTTCGATGGTTGTGTGCTGAACTTGTCCAGTCGATGGCGCAAAGTGGTTTCAGAGAAAACCCAGCTGTAGCCCTCTGGTTAGAGCTTGCCCAAGGTGACCCGCTTCCCGAGGTTCGGTATGCTGTGGCACCTTCGGCTGTTCCCGGTACTTAGTCAAGTGAAGGGCTAGTGCCGGCCACAGATGATCTTGCTTCCTACGCCACCCTGAACAGCAAGGACGCGGGAATAATAGTTGAGCATCTCGTCAGTCACCTATACCCACCACTTCAATAATGTTGCTACTGCTGCCAGAAAACAAGAAAAGGCCTGCACATGGGATGGTCAGCGAGGAGGGACTTGGAACAGTCCGGGATTAAACGGAAGAGAACGGTCATAGATAGGTGAGCCGGGGAGGCCATCGCATAACCAACGATGACCTCCCCACTTGTGCAGCGGTTCGCATCCTACGGTCGCCCAGAGCTAAACGGATCGGCTGACCGCCGCCGCCTCCCGTTCCTGGACCTGTAGCCACTCGAAGAGCGGCAAGGACGCGGACGACTGTTTGCGCCGGCGTTTGGTCTTGGCCGGCACCTGGGCGAGGAACTCCGACCAGGAGAATGGCTCCGGCTGCGGCGCTGCCTTAGCTACGCCGTGCCGACTGTTGCCGTTGACCGCTACGGCCACCTCACCCTTGCCGTTCGCCCCGCTGGCGGGGGGATCGACAACCGCCGGGTCGCTTGCGACGACCTGCCAGCCCTCGTCCACGAGCAACGCCTCGGCGTCGGCTGCGGCCGCCTGGGCTTGGGCAAAGACCGCCTCCACCGGCTGTGCGTCTGCCGTCTCCCCACTGACGATCTGGCGAGCCAGGGCCAGCAACAGGTCGTCCCCGTCGTCCCCATAGGCCGCCAACCCGTCCTCCGGCAGCTCCCCCTCCACCGCCAGGGAGCTTTGCAGCTTCTTGGCCACCAGCGTGAGCGCGTCGGCCTGCAACGTCTGCCGGTACGCCAGGTACACCACCTGCACCGGTCGCGTCTGCCCGATCCGCCAGGACCGGCGCGAGGCCTGCCGCAGCGTGTAGACCGAGTAGTCCGTCTCGTACCAGCACACCGTCGGGAATTCGATCAGGTCCAGCCCGGTCTGCACCAGCCGGGGATGGCAGACCAGCACGTCCAGGCCTTCTTGCACCCGTTCGGCCACCCACGCTTCGCGGCGGTCGGGCTTGACGGCGTCGGCCTTGAGCACCGCCACCCGGGCCCCGTGCCGGGTGAGCAGCGCGTGCAGGCGCCCGGTGATGTCCCGCGTGCCGGTGTGGGTGACGTAGACCAGCACCCGACGCCCGGCCTGCCGCTCGGCGGCCACCAGGTCCAGCAGCGCCTGTTCCTTGGGATACACGCGGTCTTCCGCCAGCGGCGGTACCTGCACCAGCGGCCGTTGGGTCTGCGGATCAAAAACCGTCTCCCCCCGGGTGCAGCCGTCGGGGTAGGCCAGCAGCGTTTGCAGGTAGGCGCCCAGCAGCCGCTTGGACCCCTGGGCCAGCGCAGCGGCCAAGGCCTTCCGCAGGATGGTGAAGACGGCCTGGTAGGCGCGGCGTTGGGAGTAGCCCGTTTCGTCCGGCGTGTCGTCGAGGTCCACCAGGCGCACCTGCTCTTCGTAGGCGGGCAGCCCGGCGGCCACATCAGCCAGGCGCAGGAAGACCGTGTGGCCGATGAGGTGGAACAGCGCGGCCGGGGCCAAGCCGGGTCGTTCGCGGATGACGGTGCGATAGCGGCGGCGCCGGCTGTGGCGCCCGTCCTCCAGCGGCTCATCGGCCGGCCGGCGGACGGTATGCTCGACAAACCCGTAGCGGGCGATCCAGCGGGACTCCTCGTGATGTTCGAACTCCGCGCGCAGAGCGGGGGAGAAGCGGTAGAGCAGGTGGAAGAGGGTGCTGGCGTAGCCGCCAGCCAGCGTGCCGGTGAGGGCCAGGGAGGTGCCGCAGACATCGGCCAGGATGCCGGCGGCGATGCCCTGGGCGGAGCCACGACCCTTGTACTCGTGGACTTCGTCGGCGATCAGCAGGTCGAACCAACCCTTCAGCCGCTGCTTGACGTATTCGGCCAAAGGATAGCGGCGCGGGCCGCGGCGGTCGGCCTGCCAGAGGGCAGCGCCGCACGCACCGCAGGTGCGCTTGCGGCGGGCCAGTTCCGCCGCCGTCAGGGGCACGCCGTCGGAGGTGACTACCTGGGTGGCACAGACGGGGCACGTCGGGACGCGGAACGGTTCCCCCGTGTCCTCGTCCCGCAGCAGCCGCCCGTCGGCGGTGGCCCAGCGTTGAGTGACAGCGGGCTGCCAGCGGTAGGCGAGCTTGGCGCGCTCGCGGGAGAGGATGGCGAAGAGCGGGCCGGCGCCGGTGGTGCGCCGCAGCCGCTCCAGGGTAGTGATCGAGGTGACGATGGCGGCGCGAGCGTCCGGGATGGTCGCTTCGACTTCCCGCTGCCATTTCCTGGTCAGGTGCGGTGGGACGAGCACCAGGATACGCTGAAAGCCGGCGAGGTGGGCGGCGGCAGTGGCGATGAAGGTCTTGCCGGTGCCCATCTCGCCGACGACGGTGGTGCCGCGCTGGGTGACCAGGGAGTGGGCGGTGCCACGGATGGCCGTCTCCTGCGCCCCGAGCGGGCTGCGCAGCAACGGGGGCAGCGGCCGGGCGTCGGCCGCCGGCCGGTACTGGGGTGGGTAGGAGTCCACCACCCGCTGGGCGATGGCGTCCTTGTAGGTATCGAGGAACGTGCTGAGGTTCATGCTGCTCTCCTTTACTTCCCTGGGGTTGCGGTGAGTCGGTATAGGGTTGGAAAAACAGACGCGGCCCCGCCGGTCCCGTGAGAGGGACTGGCGAGGCCGCGTGGGGAGACGCTGGGTCAGCGGGTGTGGTTAGGCGGCGATGTCGGTGATGGCGCCGGTGGTGAGGTCGAGGGCCACCACGGTGGTGCGCAGCCGCTCGCGGCGGGTCTCCTGCGCGCGGGTGCGCTCCACCAGCACCAGCTCCTTGGCCGTGCGGCCCTTCACCAGCAGGCGCTGGCCGTTGGCCTCCAGGCAGAGGTTGTCCAGGAAGCCGGCCGCCACCAGCATGGCCAGATGCCCGCGACGCAGCGGCAGCAGCGGCCGGGGGCGCGGCGTCTCTGGCGGCCAGAGCGCATCGGTGACGGTGGCGTGGGTCCACAACCCGGTCCGCCGGGCTTCGGCGGCGGCCGCCAGGGGATCGACGGTGCGGGTGCTGAACAGCAACTCGCCAGCCGGGGTGGCCGGCACGGTGTAGAGTGGCGTGGGCGCCGGGGTGAGCTCCCGTAACTCTTCCTCCGCCCAGCGGTGGACTTGCTGCTCGGCGGCCGGGTCGGGCTGGGCCCGGGCGCGCCGGCAGCCGGTGAGCACGACCTGGTCGAAGGCCGCGCGCTCCGGACTGGGAAAGGCCCAGCAGGCCAGGCGGCGGTAGTGGGCGGCGAGGAAGCGGGCGGAGACCGGCAGGCGGCGCCGGGGCACGATGAAGACGAGGACGCCATGCTCGGCCAGGTAGCGGGTGCAATGCAGCAGGAAGCGGTGCTCCGTGCGCTTCTGTTCCCCATCGTGGTCATATGGGGGATTCAAGAGCAGCAGGCCGAAGGCGCGGTTGGCGATGGCGGCGGCGAACAGGTCGGTGGCCAGGGTGTGCTCCAGCCGGGTGGTGGCCTGGGTGGACCGCTCCTGGTGCAGCTCGACGCCGTAGGTCTCCAGGGGGAGGGCACTGTACGGGTGCAGACGGCTGGCCAGGTGGGCCAGGGCGGCCCCGGCGCCGCAGCAGGGGTCGAGTAGGCGGACGGTGCCGTGAGACCCGGCCGGGCGGCGGGCCGGGGGGCGCAGCAGGGTGGTGAGCAGGTCGAGCACGCGCGGCGGGGTGGGATAGAAGCCCCCTTTGGCCTGAGCGGCTAGACGCATGGTGAGTCTCCTTTCTCTGCGTTGGTGGTTTCGGTGCTCGCCAGTGACTCGTCCGCTGCGGACGGCAGGGTGAGCGTGCCGGCGGCGACGGCGGCGGCGAGGTCGGCCTGGAGCGCGGCGGCATGGGGTCGGCAGTCGTAGGCGACGAGGCCCGCGGTTTGCAGCGAGGTGATCTCGTCTTGGGCCAGGCCGCGCTGCCAGAGCCAGAGCGCCCAGGAGTGGTGCAGGGGCAGGGGACTGCGCCGGTCCAGGAAGCGGTGATGCAGTGCGGGTGCCTGCGCTTCATCCGGGGCCAGCAGCAGGAACTGGTCGCGCTCGGTGGCGTATTCGGCGAGGGTGGTGTAGACCAGCGCGTGCCAGCCGCCACAGACCGGCAGGCGCGTGAGCTTGGTGGTCCAGGTCCCGACGGTGTGCGCGGGAATGACACAGCGCTGGAAGCCGCCGGACAGGGCCGTCCCCTCGGCGCCCCGGATCAGGTGGGCGACGTCGGGCGGCTGCTTGAGCAGGGCGGCCCAGATGGCCTTGAGGGCGGTTTGGGCGCCGACCAGGGAGAGGAACCAGAGGCCGTCGGTGGCCGGGTCGCGGGCGAAGGCATCGGCGGTGGCGGTGAAGCCGCCGGCCGTGACGGTGTACAACGTGGCGGGATCGGGAGAGGTGCCGGTGGAAGGCGTGGTCGCGGCGGTGGTCTTCGTCATGGTCATGCTCCTTTCGTTGGTGGCTGGGCACCGCACGGGCCGGCGCTGGGCAGCAGGCCCTGCTCGCGCAAACTCACGGCGCGGTCGCCACCGATCACGATGTGGTCGAGCAACTCGATATCCAGGAGCTGCGCGGCCGCGGCCAGCTCCTTGGTGACGGCGACATCCGCGGGACTGGGCGTGGGATCGCCGGAGGGATGGTTGTGGACCACGATGAGGCCGGGGGCGGCCGCGATGATGGCCGGGCGGAACACCTCGGCGGCGCGGATGCGCGCCGCGTCGACGGTGCCCTGGTAGATCACGCGCTGGCCGATGACGCGGTGCTTGGTGTTGAGCAGCAGCACACGCAACTGCTCCTGCACCAGTGGGGCCAGTTCCGGTCCCACCAACTGCTGCACGTCGGCGGGGCCGGTGATGGCGGGGCACTCGGCGGGGGTCCCGGGCGGCTGGGTGTCAACCTCGTAGCGCAGAGCCAGTTCGCCCAACACCTGCAGGTTGTGGCGCAGGGCCGCCAGCAGGGAGGCGGTGGGTGGTTCGTAGGTGGTGGTGGTCGTCATCGCACGCTCCTTTCAAACGCTGTGGTGGGAAACAAGAGCGGGACCGCCCCCGGCAGTGGGAGGCGGCCCCGTGAGTGGACCCGGATAACGATCCGCTGGGCGCTATTCAACTCGCTGGCTCCCTCCCTTCAGCCGGGCTGGCCGGCGGCACTTTCTGAGCGGCAGCTGCGACCAGGGGCAGCAACTTGGCGGCGGGCACGGCGTCCAGGTCCTGGCCCAACCGTTGGCGCACGGCCGTGCGGACCTGCGCGGCGTCGAAGCCCTGCTGGGCCCCCAGGGCCAGCAGCGTCTGGCGTAGCGACGCGGCCCAGGTGTCGGCCGCACCGGTGCCACCGTTCCCGCCGAGGTCATTGCCGAACTGCGCCCCGAGGGTGCGCAGCGCCCGCTTGAGGGCGTCGGTCACGGCACCCTTGTAGGCCGTCTCGTGGCCCTGGGCGCTTTCCTCCGCGACCACCTGGAAGCCCACGTCGGTGCGCGGCGGTGCGCCCGGCACGGTGAGCCGGACGGTGGCGGTGTAGGCCGTGGCGTGCTCGACGGCGCCGGTTTCGGCGTCGCGGGTGGTGAGCTCCCGCGAGGTGACCTCGCCCACGAGGTCGTAGCCCCAGCCACCGAAGCCGAGCAGGCGGTTGGCCTGCTGAATGGCGACCCGCCCGGAGAGATAGGGGAAAGTGTGCCCGGCGCGGCCCTTCCGTTGCGCGACGAGGCTGGGGTCCAGGGGTGCGTCCAGTTGCTGCGTGACGGCGGGGGCGAGACCGGCTCCCTGGTCGGCGGTGGGTGCCAGGGGCGCCAGGTCGGCAGGCGCGGTGGGGACACCGTTGCTGCGTTCGTGGCTGTGCGTTGCGTTGGGCATGAGGCACTCCTTTCTCTGTGTTGTCTGAACTGGGCTGTTGCGTAGACGGCGGGGGCGGCCCGGGGCTGGGCCACCCCCGCTTGGAGTGGGGGTCGCGCGCGGCGGTACGGAGGGAAAGCGGGCCGCCGGCCGGGGGGAGCCGGGTCGCGCGATCATGGGGCGGGGGGGTAGGAACCGGCTGGGGGAGCCGGTGCGCGCGGGTGTGGGACGCGGGAGCGTCCGCCGTGCGCGGCGGTGCGGGGCAACGAGGGGGCGCGTTCGTGGCTCGCCGGGGTGGCGACCAAGTCGGCTCTGGGGAGGGTCCCGGTGAGGTGGTGCCGCGCGCTGCGGCGCTGCTGGGGGCCGGCGGGGGATCGCCGGCTACCGCGGCCGTTGTGCGGTGGCTACCAGGCGCCGGAACACCGCGCGACCATCCGGCCGGGTGGCGAGGTCGGCCACATCGCTGATCCCTGGCGGCAGGGTGATGGTGATGGCCCGCCGTCCCAGCAATTCGGTCAGTTGCGTCGCGGCCGCGCGGCCGGCGTCGTCGGCGTCGAAGGCCAGCACCACGCGGGGACAGGACTGTAGGGCGGCGGCGACCCGGTCGAGGCCCTGGGTGCCCAGCACGGCGGCCGCCGGCAGGCCCCACTCCACCAGGGTCAGCCAGTCGAACAGGCCCTCGGTGAGCACCACCCACCGCGGCGCCGGGCCCAGGCGGCCCAGCCCTAGCAGCGGCTTCGGGCCGGGGAGCGTCTGGAAGCGGGGGGTGCGTTCCGACGCAATCGCCCGGCCCGCCAACCACTGCACCTGGCGGTCGCGCACTGCCGGCACCACCACCATGCCGGCGAACCGCTCGGCGCCCCGCGCGACGAACAGCCCTGACGCGCGCAGCTGCGCCCCGTCGAAGCCGGCCGCCGCCAGGTCCCGACGCAGCCCGCGTCCTGGGGCATAGCCCAGCCCCAGCCGCTTGGCCGTTGCCGTGCTGATACCGCGCGTGGCCAGGTACGCGCGCCCTTGGGGATGCCGCCATAGCGCCCGGTGGTAACAGCGCGCCGCCGCCGTCAGCAGGGCCGGGTCGCGCCGGGGCACGGCGGTGGTGGGAGGCCGACTGCGGGTGGCCAGGGCCGGGGACCGCCCGCGCGCGGGGGCGGCCAGGCCGGCGCCACTGTCCAGACGCCGGATGGCCTGGGGCAGGGTCAGCCCTTCCACGCGCTGCACGAAGTCCAGCACGTCACCGCTGGCGCCACAGCCGAAGCAATGGAAGCGGGCGGTGTCGCCGTACACGGTGAAGCTACCGGCGGTCTCATCGTGGAAGGGGCAGAGGCCTTGGCGCACCCGGCCCTGTCCGCGCAGTTGCACCCCGGCGGCCGTCACCACCTCGGCCAACGGGTGCCGCTGCTTGAGCGCCGCTAGGTCTACGAATTGCTGGGCTACCACCATCTTGCACCTCCTTTGTGTCCTTGCCTGCTGCTGTCCATGCGCTGCCTCCTTTCTGCTGGCCCGTGCTGTTATCCGGCGCACGGGTGCTCCTTGGGGATCGGCTGGTGCGGGGCCCGCGCTACCCCCGGTCGGATGCCTTGCCGTGGGACGCGGTGGGTGGGGGAACCCCGGCCAACGCACGAGCGGGGTGGCTGCCGTGCGACCAAGGTCGTGGTGGGGGAGTGGAGACGGTGTGCCACGGTGCCGGGCCGTGGATACTGCACCGAGCTTGGGGATTGTGAGCGGCACCGCCGGGAGCACGCTGGGAAATGGGCACCCGGCGTCGTGGTGCGGTCCGAGACCGGCGGCCGGCGGCAACGGGTGGTCAGCGCGCGGGACGCACGCCAACCATGGTGTCCCAGGAGCGCCGTGCCGGTGGCACGTCACCCGCTGGACGGGGCTGCTGGCGATGGGATAACTCCCTGCGTCACAGCAGCGGTGCCCTCATGGGGACCGTCAGGAGAGCAAGGCTCGATCCGTTCGGTCTCGCCCGGGTACAGGGCTGGACCCCCAGGTTTCTAAGGCGGGAAGACCTGGCAAAGCCTGACAATACGCTCAGTATTCCGGCTCCCGCGCACCGGTGACAAGGAATTTCGGCCGTCGCCCGCCAAGTGCTTGCGCGCATAGGGCAATCATCCGGCGGCGGTGCCGCTCACCACCAGCCCAACGTGAGCACCCGGCGCAGCCGGTGCCGCCACACCGCCCGGCGGCGCTCGCCGCGCACGCGCGCCAGGGTCCGCCGGCGCCAGTCCACCTCGTGCCGCCGGGTGAGGGCGTCCCAGGGATACGTCGCCGGCGGCAGCGTCAGGTGGTAGGCCCCGATCAGGGCCAGTTCCAACTCCCGCAGCCGCGCCTCCGCGCGCACAGCGGTCAGGTGGTCTGTCGCCCCGGCGCGCGCCTCCCGTGCCTGCCGCCACTGGACAATGAGTGGGGCCGCCCCGCCAAATGCCGCTGCTTCCCCCGGTGCCGGTTCCGCGGTGACGACCTGCTGCCCGTCCTGCGTGTGCTGCCCCCGCGGTGTCGCCCCACCGCCCTCCTGCCGGTGGGACTCCAGCGTCGCTAACCGTTCCTCCATGCCTAGGGCGCGCTGTGCAGCTTCGTCCCGCAGGTGCTGGCCCTGCGCGCTGATGGCCGCCAAGAGTTCCTCGCGTTGGTGCCGCAGCACCCCCTCCAAGTGCTGCTCCCACTGGCGACGGGCCTCCGCCACGCTTGCGGTCGGAGCGGCGGCGGCCTGCTCCGCCAGCAGGTGCCGCTCCAGGGCGTCCTGCATCCGCCGCGACAACCGGCCGCTGTTCACCGCTGCCGCCACCGTCTTGCGGTGAACGCCCAACACGGCGGCGGCTCCCGTCCGCCCCTCTTGCCGCACCAGGTCGTGCAGCAGCACCAGCAGCCGCACTTCCTGCACACGCTCCAGACTGGGGGGCGGTGTCCCCATGCTGCGCTCCCCGCTCATCTACGCACCGGCCGCGATCCTGTAGGGCCGCGCTTCTCTGGGACGGTTGGCCACCAGCCCCCGGCCGCGTCGTGGCCACCGTTGGCCGCTCCCAGGGAAGCACGTAGCCCCCGCCTTGGAACCAGCCCTCCTACCCAGGTGCTTGCTGGAATGGAGCCACTTGACCCACCGGTGCCCCCATTTCCTCTCTGGTAGCGGGGGTCTCTGACCCACCACGCGGCCAAGGGGTCCCCAGTACCGATTCCTGTACACGTCCATTACAGCGGGGATACCCCCGCGCTGACCAGGCCTTTTGAGGGGGGTCGCGCGTGCCCTCCCCTATAGGGCGTTCCGCTCAGCCCCGTCAGACTCTGCGACAGTGGTCCGCTCAGGTTGAAGGTGCTGGACTTCTCCAGCACCTCAAGATTGGTCAGGTTGCCTACCTCTGCCGGCAGCGACCCCGTCAGGTCATTATTGGAGAGGTCCAGTACCTTGAGCCTAGTCAGGTTTCCCAGTGCCGCCGGCAGGGGGCCGGTGGGGTTGTTGTTGGCAAGCTTCAACACCTTGAGGGTGTCAAGTGGCCCAACGCCGCTGGCAGCACCCCCACCAGACTTGACGAAATCAAGAACTTTCACTCTTTGGACACAATCGACAAGCAACAGTTAGGTGCTCGTGAAGAGTTGATTTGGATACAGTCGCGTAGGTAAAGCAGTTCGACAAACGAGTGTGGCCCGTCAAACTTGCCCTGCTCGACGGCCCAGGCTTGCCGGAGCTGGTGCGCCAGATGCCAGGCGGACTTCTGGGTGATCTTGAGGCCCCGGTGGAGCTTCATGCTGGAGATGCCCTTTAGTTTGGTAGTGAGCAGGTAGATGGCAATGGCCCAGACGCGGTAATTGAGGTTGGAGTCGGCCGTCGCGGTGCCGGTGCGGACGCTAAAGCGCTTGCGGCAGGTGCGGCACCGGAAGGGCATCGTGGGATGCTTGCCGCCGGACTGGACGTTGGTCGAGCCGCAGTGCGGTCAATGCGGACCGTCTGGCCAGCGCGTCTCGATAAACCAGCGTTCGGCGGTCTCCTTGTCGGGAAACATGTCCATGATCTCCATGAGGGAGATGCCGCGTCGGTCAGCCTTCCCCGGCCCCTTCTTGGTCATAGCAGCGTCCGTCCTTTGCTCATCCCGCGTCGTCTATGGGTATCATAATCCACATTCATCATCATTGTCACGTAATCCTATGTATCACTAAGACCCGAGCCATCAGCAGGAAAGCGAGGCAACGGAAGTGGTCACGTGACCTAGCGGCAGTGCCGCGTGGCGGCGGCGGTATACTGGTGATGGCACACCAAGCAGGAGGCACTAGAATGTGGGAAACCGAGCCGGGCTACTTGAACCGGAATGACCAAGTGACCATCGAACCTATTGGGAACCGGGGCTATGCGATAGCTACGGATGCATATCTGATGTATTGTCTCCGGTGTAGAGCCATGCACCGGACGCCACATGGGTCACTAACGGACCGGCAGTGTCCCGAATGTGGGACGGGCCAGCAGAGCTATCCGTTGTCGGAAGAGGAACGTGGTATAGACCCGGTCGCGGCCCTGAGCCGCGCCTTGCGCGAAACGTACCGCCTGCGGGATGACTTGGTAGCCGAGGGGGACCGGTTGCGCACCGAGAACGAACAGCTCCGCCTCGGTTAGCAGGCTGGCGCGGCCGGCGCCCCTAGTGGACATGGGCATCATCGTATGTAATTCCCACTGGTTACGTATTTCCTGGCAAACGGGAGACTACATCGGTATGAGTGATGCGTTTCTACTAGGAGCAGGTTTCTCTAAAGCAATCTGCAGGACCATGCCGACGATGAAAGAACTCTATGAGTTCCTCGAACCGTTAATCGGTACGGCAGACGGTTTCAGCAGAGCGGCATACGAATACGCATCTGGAAACGTTGAAACACTGCTCTCGTACTACGCAATACCCAATCCACATGATGACACCGTTGAGCTGTTACGTAAGCAACGAGTAACGACTCTGCTAGAAATCGGGATAGGAGAACTTCTCCAAGTGCGCGAACGAGAGGGAGCGGAACATGGACTAAACCCCAACGGAATAAAGCTCGTCTCGAAATGGCACGTTCAACAAAGTCACATATTGACAACGAACTACGACACGCTAGTGGAAAGACTCGCTGCCGCAAAGGAATACACAACAGTCAACGGAGGCAAGCGTAAGCTATTTTACACTGATCTATATCCGATACCCATCAGCTCTGCCCTATCACGAGATGGAGGAACGGTACTTGGATCCGATTATCCAGATACCTTCACTCTATATAAGCTTCATGGTTCTACAGCTTGGTTCAAGTCAACAAGCGAAACACACTTCGACCCAATATTCGGTCTCTCACATAAGCAGTTCGACAATCCTCAGCATCAAAAGTTTATTGCCGACAAGCGTCGTTTTATAGTACCTCCAGTATATGATAAGTCTTCCCTCCTGAACCACGAGAGCATTCGTAACTTATGGTGGCAAGCCAGGAACAACGCCTTAAGGAAGGCGGACAATCTATATGTGATTGGCTACTCACTCCCAGAAACTGACGCAGCTATGCACGTTCTATTGTGGGAGGGAACACGAACCGACGCGCCTGCGATGAACCGTAAGAAATCACTTTTTGTAGTCGACGTGGACAGAACGGTCAGCCAACGCTACGCAGAGAAATTAGGTTCTTATTACGACGTCAAGGATTGCTATGCAGGCAGTCCAGATGCATTTGACACTTTCGTCGAGGAGTATGTCAGCGATAAATAGGGGGCATTAGGGGAGTGCTGGGGCTGGATTTTCCATGGACAGGCCCACCCTTCTCGTGACAGGGAGTGGGGCTTAGGAAGCTACAAGCTTCCGATCCGCCTGCCCCGCCGGCTGCATCCGAGTCGACTCACTACGATCACTTCCGTACTTCGGTAACTGCTTCGCAGCCGTGCATATCAGTCGGTATCGCCTGGGCCGCGGCGGACTCAAGTGCAGATTGCCGTATACGTCCTTTACCCCGTGGGTGCCGCCCTGACTGGTGGGGCCTGTAGCGGAGGGCAGGCACGACCTCCCTTGCAGGACATTGCACCGGCGGCGCGGGATCGGCACCCTGGGAGGCGGGGGTGACCATGCAGTCACGTGCCGGTCGGCGCCGGCTTGACTGGACCGTGGGAACGTGGCATAGTTATGTAAGACTAAGTCGCATTGGGAGCGGCCATGAAACGGACGACCAAGACCATCACGTTCTCCCTGCCGCCAGCCATGGCGGCCCAGGTGCGCGCCGTGATGCGGGCGGAAGGCCGCACCATGAGCGACCTG
>JAJDUF010000001.1 GCA_022826725.1 Chloroflexota bacterium | reverse complement strand
TGCTCATGCTGCGCCTGCTCACCACGCCGCGCCGTCGTCGCCGTCGCGCCGGGGCCGCCTTCCAGCGCCGGCGCCGCTACGCCCGGCAAAAGGCCCTGCCCGCCGTCTGCCGCGCGCTTGACCGGTTGCAGCGCCTGCTCCAGACCCAGCACGCCCTCGCGCCGAGCGCCTCGACGGAGTTGATGCAGTTACTCGATGCAGCAGCCGCCCACATGGCGGCAGAACAGTCGGCACCCGCCGATCCGCCCGCCGCCCCGTCGGCACCGGCCGACCCACCCGCGGAGCCACCGACCTATGCGCCTTTTGGTCCGCCTACTGATCCACCGCTCGAGCCATCCCCCGACGTGCCCCCGGCGACCCCACCCCCACAGGACGACCGCCCGTCCAAATACCCGCACGCCATGATCCCACCCGAGCCGTTAGACCCTCCGCGCTCCCTCCTCCTCACCCGCAGCCTGCTCTATCCCCACGAATACGACCCCTGACCACCATCCAGCCGCCCTCGCTGACTGGGGTAGGTACAGGTAACCCGTAGAGGGCGCAACATGCTGCCCCCGTCCCCCCGCACTGCGGGGGGACCATAGGGGGGCCGGACCTCGTCATTGCAGCGCCAGCCGCCATCCAGGGCCATGCCTGGCCCCCGGTCCCAGCGTTACACCCCCTCTCCAACATTTGGAGAGGGGGCCGGGGGGTGAGGCCCGCCCCCCTCGCCTCGCCGCACCACACCTACCACCTCGCCCGGCCCCTTCCCGCCAGGGATGGTGTTGAGCGTAGTCCCACCGCTCCACAGAAGAACTATCCCTATCAGGTGGAGAGCCGCGGCCGGTATTGCAGCGCCTCCGCCACGTGCTCGGTGCCGATAGCCTCGCTCCCGGCGAGGTCAGCGACCGTCCGCGCCACCTTCAGGATACGGTGGTAGCCGCGCGCCGAGACTTGCAACTGCTGCATCGCCGTGCGGAGCAACGCCAGCGCATCGTCGGTACAGGCCGCCTGGCAATGCTCTTGTACGCCCCGCGGTCCCAGATCGGCGTTGCAGGTGAGCCGCTGGCGCCCGGCCGTCGCCGCCGGTGGTCGCGTATCGCGGCCGGCCCGCCGCACCGGCCGGCCGTTGCCGGCGCTGCCGTTTGCGGGCCGCTCGTCACGTGTCTCCGGGGTGTGTTCCTGAGTGGCGGGCCCTCGGCCCGACTGTGCCTCGGCAAAGCGCCGCTGTTGCCGCTCGCGGGCCGCGCTCACCCGGTCGCGCACCGCGGCCGATGGCTCCGGGTCGGTCAGGCCGGTGAGCTTGTCGTAGTCCACCCGCGGCACCTCGACGCTCAGGTCAATGCGATCCAGGAGCGGACCCGAGAGCCGGCGTTGGTAGCGCGCGACCTGGCTGGGCGAGCAGCGGCATGGTTGGGCCTGATCCCCCAGCCACCCACACGGACACGGGTTCATCGCGGCCGCCAGCATCAGCGCCGCCGGGAACGTGGCGCTGCCGGCCACCCGGCTCACCGTGATCGTGCGATCTTCGAGCGGCTGCCGCAGCATTTGGAGAATGTTGGGATTGAACTCCAGCAGTTCGTCGAGAAAGAGCACGCCGCGATGCGCCAGCGAGACCTCACCGGGGCGCGGCCAGCGGCCCCCGCCCAGCAGACCGGCGTAGCTCGTCGTGTGGTGCGGTGCCCGGAACGGCCGCTGCTGCACCAGCGGCTGCTCCGTGGAGAGCAGGCCACAGACGCTATAGACCTTACTCAGTTCCAGCGCCTCATCCGGCTGCAAGGGCGGCAAGATCGAAGGCAGGCACCGCGCCAAGAGCGTCTTGCCGGCGCCCGGCGGTCCCACGAACAGCACGTTATGACCCCCCGCCGCGGCGACCTCCAGTGCCCGCTTGGCGTGCTCCTGTCCTTTCACGTCCCGCAAGTCGTGGGTGTAGTCGCTGGCTGCTTGGAGTGTGGCCCGGCCCCCGGCGGCGTGCGTGGCAATAGGCGCCTCGCCCGTCAGGTGGCGCACGACCTCCCCCAACGTGGCCGCCGGCAGCACTTTCACCCCCTCGACCAGCGCCGCCTCCGCACCGTCTACCGCCGGCACGAACACCACCGGGATCCCATGCTCGCGCGCCGCGCCAACCATCGGCAGCATCCCGTCCGTGTGCCGCACCGACCCGTCCAGCGCCAGCTCGCCCAGGAACATCGCTGTGGCCAGCAGCGATTCCTCGCCCTTATCCTCATCGGGAACGAGGCCGCCGAGCAGTGCCTCCAGTTCCGCCGCCACGGCCGCCTCTTGGAGCGCCTCCGTGACCGGCGGGGCCGCGGCCGGCGCGCCGCCCGCTGCTGTCTCATTCTGCGCCGGGCGTGCCGCGGCGGCGCGGGCCGGTTTCGCGGCCGCCGCTCCGTTGGGCACGGCCATTCCGGCCGGCTTGGCTGCCGGTCGCCAGGACTCCGGGACCTGGCCGGAGGCCGCGAGGATGCCAACGGCAATCGGGAGGTCGTAGCTCGGCCCGACTTTCTTCAGGTCCGCCGGTGCCAGATTGACCGTGATCCGCTTCATCGGAAACTGGTAGCCCGTGTTGCGAATGGCGGCGCGTACCCGGTCCTTGGCCTCCTGGACGGCGGCGTCCGGCAGCCCCACGATGGTAAAGGCCGGCAGGCCGGGCGCAATATCCACCTCCACCTCGATCAGCGCACCGTCCAACCCGACAATTGCACACGACAACACTCGCGCCAGCATCGTAGCTCCTCCTCCCGCCGCTCCGTGCCACACCGCCTTGGACCGGTGCGGCCCACCGGTTGCGTCCACTTTATTTCAATATATCACATGTATAAATAGCAGCGCAAGCACCGCGCAGCGGTCACTTCTGCGCGGCTGTGCCTCCGCGATGTACCATGTTCCCGACCCCATTGCGTCATTCCCGCGCAAGCGGGAATCCACTCCCCTCTCTACATGGTGGAGAGGGGGCCGGGGGGTGAGGCAAGACAAGGGAGACAGCAACCGTGTGCGGAATCGTCGGCTATCTCGATAAGACCGACTCGGCAGCGCCGATCGGTCAGGTCGTGCTCACCATGCTCAACGCCTTGGACCGGCGCGGCCCCGATTCGGCCGGCGTGGCGCTCTATCCGGGCGCGCACAACGGGGCACTCGCCGACGGCACCATCATCCTGCGGATCAAGCTGGGCGACGAGGGCGACCTTGCCGACCGCACTGAGCATGTCGTCGCGCGGGTGCGTCAGCTCGGTACAGTGATCGCCGCCACGACGACGGCAGAATACCTGCGGCTTGAGCTTGCCTACGCCGGCGAGCCGCAGCGCCTCGAACGGGAGATCGAGGCGGTCGCCGACGGCATCGAGGTCGTGAGCATGGGACGCGCCCTAGAGATCGTCAAGCAGGTCGGCTCCCCGCAAAACCTTGACGCCACCTATGGCGTCTCCGCCCTGACCGGCTCGCACGGCATCGGGCACACGCGGCTCTCCACCGAATCGCGCGTGGACCTGAGCCACTCCCAGCCCTTCTGGGCGCATGGCTATCCCGACGTGGCCGTCGTCCACAACGGCCACATCACCAACTATCACACCCTCCGGCGCCTGTACGAGCAGCGCGGCGTCAAGTTCTATACCGACAACGACTCCGAAGTGATCGGCGTCTACCTCGCCGAACGGTTGTCGCAAGGCCTGAGCCTGGTCGAGGCGCTGACGGCCTCGGTCGCCGATCTGGACGGCTCGTTCAGCTATCTCGCCGCGACGGCCGATGCCATCGGCTTTGCCAAGGACCGCTACGCCTTCAAGCCGCTGCTCGTTGCCGAGACCGAGCGCTTTGTCGCGTTAGCGACGGAGGAGCTGGCGCTGCACAGCGCCTTCCGCGGCGAGGCCGACGTGCGCGAGGCCCAAGCCGAGGAGGTCCGTGCATGGCAGCGGTAGCCGGCGCCGGCAAGACTACGCGGCAGATCAACGCCGAGATCAAGCGGCTCATCGCCCAGGGCGCCACCGACGTGTGCGTGGCGGACCCCGCTGCCCGGCACAATCTCGGTGTAGCGCTCCTGGACCCGGTACAGGTCACGTTCGACGGCAGCGTCGGCTACTACTGCGCCGGCATGATTGACGGCCCCACCGTGCAGATCAACGGCAGCGCCGGTTGGGGCCTCGCCGAGTCCATGCTCACCGGCACCGTGATCGTCCGCGGCAGCGCCGGCAACGGGGCCGCCGCCACCATACGCGGCGGAACCGTCGTCATCCATGGCGACGCGGCGGCGCGCGCCGGCGTCTCCATGAAGGGCGGCGTGGTGCTCATCGCCGGCAACTGCGGCTACATGGCCGGATTCATGGCCCAGAAAGGGACGCTGATCGTCTGCGGCGACGCGGGCGCGGCCTTCTGCGATTCGATGTACGAGTGCGTGGGCTTTGTCGGCGGCAATATCACCGACTTGGGCAACGACGCGGTCATCGAAGAGCCGACCGCCGCGGACCGCGCCTTTCTCGAAACCACCCTGTCGCGCCATCTGGGTCACGACCGCCCGGACCTCCTATCGCGTCTGCCCCAATTCAAGAAAGTCGTCGCCGGCCGGCGCCTGTGGAACTTCGACAAGCGCGAATGGGCCACGTGGCGGGAGGCGCTCTAGCGGGCAGCGATCAGCCGGTAGCCGCTCCGCAGGAGGACGGCGTGTTCCCTCCCCCGTCGGAACGGGGGAGGGCTAGGGAGGGGGGCGGTCCAAGGAGCATGAAGAGTGATTGACAACGGCGGTGACCATCTCCAATCCAGCGGGACGTATACGCCCGAGGTCATCGAGGATATTCAGGTCAAGGCCGAGTTGGGCCGCTACCGTATGCGCGGCTTCGGCACCCTGCGCGAGCGGCGCTGGGCCACCTTTGACGACCTCACGTTCATCCCCTGCACCCTGACGCGCATCCCCCTCGAAGGGTACCGCGAGCAATGCACGACCAAAACCCTCCTCGGCACGCGGTTTGCCGAGCAACCCATTGAGCTAGACATTCCGATCATGATTACCGGCATGAGTTGGGGGGCGCTCTCCTACAACGCCAAGGTCGCGCTGGCCGAGGGCGCCGCGCGTGTCGGCTCGTCCAACACCACTGGGGATGGCGGCATGTTGCAAGCCGAGCGCGAGCACAGCAAGACCCTCGTCTACGAGGTGCTCCCCTCGCGTTACGGCATGAACATCCACGACGCCCGCAGCGCCGATGCCATCGAGCTAACCATCGGACAGGGCGCCAAGCCGGGCACCGGCGGGCTGCTCCTCGGCTCCAAGGTCTCGAATACTATCGCTGATCAGCGCGACCTGCCCATCGGCGTAGACCAGCGCAGCCCGGCGCGGCATCCCGATTTCCTCGGTCCCGACGACATGATTATCAAGATCGAGGAGCTGCGCGAGGCCACCGATTGGCAGGTGCCCATTTTCGTCAAGATGGGCGCCACCAGGGTCTTCGACGACGTGCGCCTCGCCGCCAAGGCCGGCGCCGACGTGGTCGTCGTTGACGGCATGGAGGGCGGCACCGGAGCCTCCCCGGAGATTTTGCAGGAGCACACCGGCATCCCCACCCTCGCCGCCGTCTGCGAAGCCCGCGCCGCGCTGGAGGACCTCGGCCTGTACGGCGAGGTGCAGCTTATCATCGCCGGCGGCATCCGCAACGGCGTTGACGTAGCCAAGGCGCTCGCCCTCGGCGCCGATGCCGTCTATATCGGCACGGCGGGCCTGATCGCCCTCAACTGCAACAAGGCGCTCTACGTCGAGGACTACGAGCAGCTCGGCACCAAGCCGGGCTTCTGCCATCATTGCCATACCGGTCGCTGCCCGGTTGGCATCACCACCCAGGACCCCGAGTTGATGAAGCGCCTCGACATTGACGAGGGCGCCGAGCGCGTGGCCAGCTTCCTGCTCACAATGGTCTCCGAAGTGCAGATGCTCGCCCGCGCCTGCGGCAAGGCCGACATCCACGACCTCGATCCGGAAGACCTCCGGGCGCTGACCCTGGAGTCGTCCATGATCTGCGGTATCCCGCTCGTCGGCACCAACCGCGTCTACGGTGGCGGACCCGGCTGGAAGGAGAGCCGCCACTAGCCTAGCCGGAGACTCAGGAACCCTATGATGGTAAATGGTCAAACTGCCCTGAGCCGCGCACGCCCGCAGATACAGGTATCGCCTGCTTACGGGCGGATCGAACGTCTGCTGGCGGAGGATACCTGCGTCATCCTCGATGGCGGCGTATCCACCGAGTTACAGCGCGCCAACCTCCAGGGCTACCAGCTCGACGACGAGGGCCTCTGGGGCACGTGGGGCCTCTACAATGCGCCGCACGCCGTCCTGGAAGTCCATCGCTCGTTTGTCGCCGCCGGCTGCGACCTCATCTCGACGGACACGTGGGCCATCCTGGATGCCCCCGAGCGAGAAGCGCACGGTGTGGGCGGCGCGACCCTCCGGCCGCATTGGATGGACGTGGCGCGCCTCGGCGTGCGGTTGGCTCGCCAGGCCGTCGAGGAGGCCGGCAAGAGCGACGATTGCGCCGTCGCCTTCACGCTCAATGGCGATGTCACCGATCCCCAGCAGCTCGATACGTTGCGCCTGCTGCTCCGGGTCCTGGCCGATAATCCACCCGACCTGATCTTCATGGAAACGATGTCCCTACTCCGCGACGACCTCACCGTCCCGGCGGTGGAGATCATGCTGGAGACCGGCCTACCCGTCTGGCTCAGCTTCCGCCGCTGCCGCGACGGGGTGTGTGGCATCCACGGCCAGCACTGGGGCGGCCCCGAAGGTGATCTCTTTGGCCGCGCGGCCCGGCAGTTCGAATCCCTCGGTGTCGGCGCGCTACTCATCAACTGCCTGCCCACGGATCATGTACCAGGCATGTTGCCCTGGCTGCGCGACTTCACGGACCTGCCCCTGGGTGTGTATCCCAACCTCGGCCGCTACGCCGACCCGGGCTGGAAATTCGATGAGCGCGTAGGGCCGGAGGACTATGCCGATCTGGCCGCCGCGTGGCGTCAGGAAGGCGCCCAGATCGTCGGCGGCTGCTGCGGCGTGTCCCCAGACCATCTCGTTGCCGCCCGCCGGCGGCTCGCCGGCACCAAGCCGGGCCACCCCCACGCCGTAGCGAGCCATGGCGCGGCGCTACCCATGGCCGTCCCCGCCGACACGCCGAGCACCCCCGCGGTGGCCGAGCCGTGGGCAGACACGCAAGGCCGCCCGCTCTATCCCCTGCAATTCCCCGAGATCGTCTGCGACGACGGTGTATTCCAACCTACCCAAGGCAGCTTCCTGCTCTGGAAGCATCTCTATCGTTCCGCCGAGGGCCAGGAGCAGCGCTGCCTGGACATTGGCTGCGGCAGCGGCATCCTCACGGTCCAGTTGGCATTGAACGGCGCCACCCGCGTGGACGCCTTCGACATTCAGCGCGAGGCCGTAGCCAATACCATGGCCAACGCCTTCCGCAACGGGGTGGCGGATCGCGTCCACGGGGAGGTCGTGGACCTCTACACCTATCAGTTGGCCGGGCAATACGATGTCATTGTCGCCAGCCTCTATCAGATGCCGGTAGACCCTTTCACGGAGACGAGCAGCCACCGCCCCGCCGACTTCTGGGGCCGCAACCTGCTCGACCACTTGCTCACGCTCTTGCCTGACATGCTCGCCCCGAACGGCCGGGCATACGTCATGCAAATCTCGATCTTGGGGCAGCTCCGCACCGCCGAGCTACTCGGTCAGGTCGGGCTGTCGTCCCGCGTGCTCGACTTCAGCTTCTTTCCCTTCAGTCCGATCTTCCAAGCCAATCGCGAGCAGATCGCTCGCGTCGAACAGCTTTCCGACGCCTACCACCTGGAGCTAGGCGACGACGACATCATGGTGATGTACCTCCTGGAGGTCACCCACTGCTGCTAGGCTGAGGTGTTACGCAATTGCTCATGGACGCAGCAAGCGAATCGACTGGTGCGTGAGGAGCACGGCGATGGCAATCAAGAGTGTCAGGATTGAGAACTTTCGCAGTTTTGAAGACTTCGAGCTTAACCTGGGCCAGTTCAATGTCCTCGTTGGCGCCAATGCTTCTGGAAAGTCCAACCTGCTGCACGTCTTCAGATTCCTGAGAGACATAGCCGACCATGGCCTGGAAGACGCGATCTCGCTCCAGGGCGGTGTTGACTTCCTGACCAACGCCCAGATTGGCCGCAGCCGCCCGCTATCCCTGACGATCACCGCCGACGCCGATGCTAGATTCGTCATGCGGGGCGAGGACGACGATGAATCAGAAGCCCAGACACCGGCACTAAGGATACGAGAGGTGACCTACCACTTCTCATTAAAGTTCCCTAAAAATGAAGATGTGAAGATCGTTAGTGATCGTCTCGCCCTACGATTTGAATTCGTTGCTCTAACGAGAGGAGAACGTGGCGAAGCTCCAAACGAGCAGAAGGTCCCTGATAAAGGGGCCATCACCGTCTCTATTGTCAATGGTGAGCCACATTACGAGTGGGATGTTCCGGAGGACGGTTCGTTCACCGGGAGGGACTTTACCCCCTTGAACCCAATGAAAACTGAAAGCCCCGCCCCGGACAGCCTCCTCTTGGAGAGACATTTTTTCCATCAACCTGTATTGAATATCCCGGCCGGCATTTTCATGGGTGTCGGCACTGCCATCTATGACTTCGACAGTCGCCCGCCCAAACGGGCGGTGGAGATTGCCGGAAAGTCGGCACTGCAGGAGGACGGGAGCAATCTGGCGCTCGTGCTGAGGAAGATTCTTGGCGATGCCAAGGAGCACCGGAGATTCCGCCTGCTCGTGCAGGCCATGCTCCCATTTGTGGAGGACGTTGCCGTCGAGCCGCTCGCCGATAAGTGGCTCCTGCTGACGCTGAGAGAATCCTATGCGCCGGAGACACCTTTTCCTGCCTCATTCATCTCCGACGGCACTATCAACGTCATCGCGCTCATCGTCGCGCTCTACTTCGAAGAGCATTCCGTCGTGATGATCGAAGAGCCGGAGCGCAACATCCACCCACACCTCATTTCCGGAGTGGTTGAGATGCTGAAGGACAAGGCAGAGCAGAAGCAGATTCTCGTCACCACCCACAATCCCGAGGTAGTCGAACATGCCGGTCTGGAGAATCTATTGCTCATCTCCCGACGTAAGGACGGCTTTTCTCGGGTATCGCGGCCCAGTGAGAAGGAGATGGTCAGAACATTCCTTGAGAATGAGATCGGGCTTGGCGACCTTTACGTGCATAACAGCCTGGAGATCTGACGATGCCCTATCGGCAGCTCCATGTCTGGGTCGAAGGTTACTATGATGCCCTATTATTCATCAGAGTGGTGCGGCCGCTACTTGAGAGCCGATACGATTGGATCGAAATAGTAGAGTACGCTGGAAGATCGCCAGTGTGGCGGCAGGGCTACCTCGGGAACATCCGGTCAACTCGGGATGCCGGCTACATCTACGTGACCGACCTCAACGCGGCTCCGTGTGTGACGGCCAAAAAGGCGGATATCCGGGGTGGAATGAGTCAGATACAAGTTGAGCGGGTGCTGGTAGTCGTCCCGGAGATCGAGGCTTGGTACCTCGCGGGATTGGACGTCGAGCACAGCGCCAGGCTAGGCATCGGCGAGTTGGTTGCGACCGGCCACATCACCAAAGAGGAGTTCACACGGTTGCGACCTCGCGGCTTCAATTCCAACCGAGAGTTCATGCTAGAGCTATTGGATTGTTTCTCCGTCGAGGCCGCGCGGGCAAAGAACGCATCATTCGACTATTTCTGCCGGAATTTCCTGCCCGCAGAGGCGCAACGACACCGTCCGTTGGTCCGGAGTAGGTAATATGTCCTTTCTGTTGCCCTGTCCGAATTGCGGCGAGCGCAGCGTGTACGAGTTTCGGTTCGGTGGCGAGATCAAGGAGCGACCATCGCCGGACGCGCCCGACGACGCCTGGCCGCGCTATAGCTATGCCACCGCAAACGTCGCCGGCGTCCAGCAAGAGTGGTGGTACCACACGCTGGGCTGTCGTCAGTGGTTCGTGGCGCAGCGCAACACCTTGACCAACGAGGTGCTGGAAACCGCTCTCCCCGGAGCCGCCCCGTGACGGAGGCTGACAGGGTCCGTCATTCCCGCGAAAGCGGGAATCCGCGTCCCCCCGTCGCAACGGGGGGGCCGCAGGGGGGGTACGCAGTACCATGAGCGAGCGGAATAACCCGTCTAGGCTATCCGCATGAACGACGAGCCAGCCGCCACGTTCTCCTTCAATGGCAAGCCGACGGCCGCTCAGCCCGGCGATACCGTCGCTTCCGCGCTCTATCGCGCCGGCCAGCGCATCTTCAGCCGCAGCTTCAAGTACCACCGGCCGCGCGGCCTGCTCTGCGCCGCCGGCCGCTGCCCCAACTGCTTGGTCAACGTGGACGGCACGCCGAACGTCCGCGCCTGCACCGAGCCGGTCCAAGCCGGGATGCAGGTGCGCCACCAGAATGCCTCCCCCTCGCTGGAGCGAGACTGGCTGGCCGTCGCCGAGCGGTTCGACTGGCTGATGCCGGTCGGCTTCTACTACAAGACCTTCACCCACCCGGCCGCCTGGCACTTTGTCGAGCCACTCATCCGCCGCGTGGCCGGCCTCGGCGAAGTGGCCGACCACCCGCCTCCGGCCTCCGACGAAGCACCGGGCTACGAGCACCGCTTCCTCCAAACCGACGTGGCCGTCATCGGCGGTGGCCCGGCCGGGATCGCCGCCGCCATCGCCGCCGCGCAACAGGGTCGCCGCGTCACGCTCGTTGACGATCAGCCGGCGCTGGGCGGCCACCTCCGCTACGCTGGCCGCAGTGCGGACGGTGACGCAGCCGCCGAGACGCTGCAAGAGTTGACCGACCAACTCGCCGCGCTCCCCAACGTGCAGGTGCTCACGTCGGCAACCTGCCTCGGCCTCTACGAGGGCAGCCTGCTCGGCATTGTCCAGCAGGATCGCAACCCGCAGTCCCCCGTCCGGGAGCGGCTCGTGCAGCTCCGCGCCGCGGAGGTCGTCGCCGCTACCGGCGCCTACGAAACGCCACTCGTCTTCGAGAATAATGACCTCCCCGGCGTCATGTTGAGCAGCGCCGTGCTGCGCCTCGTCAACATGCACGGCATCAAGCCGGGCGACCAGGCGGTCGTCGTCGGCGACGAGGCCCGCGCTGCCCCCATTGTGGCCTGTCTGCAAGCAGCCGGAACCCGCGTTACCGCCGTAGTGGCCGCCGCTGCTGAAGTCATCGCGGCGCGCGGTACCAAGCAGGTGACCGGAATACGCACCACCTCGCAGGACATCCCCTGCGATCTCATCGTCGTCTGCGGTGACCGCGTGCCGGACGCCGGGTTGGTGATGCAAGCCGGCGGCACCGTCAAATGGGACGAGCAGCGCGCGGCCTATGTCGTAGATTCGTTGCCCGACCACGTTACTGCCGTCGGCGACGTCACCGGCGAGGCAGTTGACGCGCCGGCAACGGCCTTGGCCGGACACGGCACGGGTAGACCCAAGCGCTCGTTCGTCTGCCTCTGCGAAGACGTGACCACCAAGGACATAGACGACGCCATTGCCGAGGGCTTTGACCACATCGAGACCTTGAAGCGCTACACCACGGTCACGATGGGTCCGTGCCAGGGCAAGATGTGCCAGTTGGCCTCTATCGGTGTCTGCGCCCAGCGCACCGGCAAAACCATCGGACAGACCGGCAGAACCACGTCCCGCCCCCCGACGGCGCCCGTGTCCCTAGGTGTACTCGCCGGTGCCCGCCACCACCCGGTCAAGCGCACGCCCATGCATCACAAGCACGACGAGCTTGGCTGCGTCTGGATGGACATGAGCGACTGGCAGCGTCCCCTCTACTACGGCCCGCCCGACGCCAAGCAGCAGGCTGTCGAGGCGGAGTATTGGGCGGTCCGGAAGCGCGTCGGCGTCATTGACCTGAGCACGCTCGGCAAGCTGGAAGTGCGTGGCCCGGATGCCCCCAAGCTGCTCGACAAGGTCTATACGAACCGCCTCTCCGACCTGCGCGTCGGCGCCTCACGCTACTCCGTCATCTGCGACGACGCCGGGATTATCTTGGACGACGGCACCATTTCCCGCCTCGCCGCCGACCGTTTCTTCATCACCACGACCACCGGTAATATCGAGTTCGTGCAGCAGTGGCTCGAATGGTGGCTCGCCGTGAGCGACTGGCAAGTCCACATCACCAACGTAACCGGCGGCCTGGCCGCCGTGAACGTGGCCGGTCCGCGGGCACGGGACATGTTGGCCAAGCTGACGGAGCGTAACCTGGGCCGGCGCGCTTTCCGCTACATGCGCTGTCGCCAGGCCGCGGTGGCCGGCGTGCTGAGTATCATGCTGCGGATCGGCTTTGTCGGCGAGACCGGCTGGGAGCTGCACTTTCCCGCCGAGTATGGCGAGCATATGTGGGATGCCATCCTCGACGCCGGGCAGGAGTTCGACATCCGCCCGTTCGGCGTGGAAACCCAGCGTGTGCTGCGCCTGGAGAAACGACACCTGATTGTCGGCGTGGATACCGACGCCACCAGCAACGTGCTCGAATCCGACATGGCCTGGGTCGCCAAGCTGGACAAGGAGGATTTCATTGGCAAGGCCGCGACGCTGCAAGCGCAGCAACGTGCCCCGCGCGAGCAACTGGTCGGCTTCGAGATGCGCGACGACATTGTGCCGGAGGACGGCACCGCCCTGGTCCTCGACGGTCGGCCGGTCGGCCGCGTCACCAGCGCCCGCTACTCGCCCGTGAACGGGAAGGCCGTCGGGCTGGCCTGGGTGTCGCAGGACTTGGCCGCCCCCGGTCAGGTACTCACGATGCCCCTGCGCGGCCGGTCGGCGCAGGCGGAAATCGTGCCTGACCCCTTCTACGACCCGGCCGGCAAGAGACTGAGAGCCTGATGACCGCAACCATCCAGCCGGTCAAGCGCCCCCCCCTCTATCGCACGAGCCTGGCGCTGGGCGCGACGCTGACCGACCACGCCGGCTGGCAAGTCGCGGCCCGCTTTCGCCCCCCGGATGAAGAAATGCACCAGGCGCAAGCCGGCGTCGTGCTGGCGGACGCCAGTTGGCTAGGCAAGCTGCAAGTGCAGGGCGAGTCCCTCGACCCCGCGGAATGGGAGATCCCCGGCACAGCCGTCTGGACCTTGGCCGCCGGCGACCTGCTCGTGACCTGCGAGCCGTCGAACACGCCGGCAGTGCGGCAAGCCATCCAGGACCAGGCTGTGCCCCTCTCCCCCTGGGAGAGGCCGGGTGAGGGTTCGAATACGGAATCGCCGTCCATCTACGTGACCGATGTCACCTCCGTCTACGCAGCCCTCCTCCTGGCGGGGCCGCACTCCCGCGTCGTCCTGCAGCGGCTCACCGCGCTCGATGTATCCGACCCGGCCCTCCCCGACATGGCGTGCGCCCGCACCGGTCTGGCGCACGTCCACGCCACCATCCTCCGGCAAGACCTCGGTCCCCTCCCGGCGTACTGGCTGCTGGTCGGCTGGGAATACGGCGCTTACGCTTGGGACTCCGTGCTACACGCCGGCGAGTCATTCGACATCACGCCCATCGGCCTCGAAGCCCTACAGCAACTGCGAGTCCCGGATAGGTGATTGCAGGACAGGTGTAAGGGCACCCCTCACCGCAGTTGCGCCAATCATGTGAGTAAGTGACTTTCCGTACCCAGGACTGAGCAGGACTTATGGCAATCATCATTCTACCGTTGTTCTTCAGCACACTACTACTTGCTTTTACCGGAACGGGAAGATACGGTCTGCGACAAAGCCTCGTGTACGCCGCCACCGTCTATACACTGTGTCTGGCCTTTACCACAGAGTTATTTTCGATATGGAATATATTAGTTTTTGAAGTGCTACTCACATTTTGGATAGGACTTACGCTTCTTCTCGTTCTTTATCTGCGGTTCTATGGAAATCGAGCGGCGGTATTGCAAACGCTCAGTGGAGCCTGGACACGATTCCGTGCGTCAAAAGCACTCTGGGTAGTGACTCTCATATGGTCATTTATTTTGGCAATCGCGCTAGTTTATCCACCCAATACCTGGGACGCCATGGTATATCACATGCCACGGGTTTTGTCGTGGATACAGCAAGGCAGCATTGGCTTGTTTCCGACAGCGGAACTCAGACAGCTTCATCAACCACCATTGGCCGGATGGAACATTCTACATTTCCAAATCCTCTCGGACGGAGACCGCTTTGCCACTATGGTGCAATGGCTTGCGCTGGTCGGCTGTGGCATTGCGGCAAGCCTGATCGCGAGGGAGTTGCGGCAACCATTCCGCGTGCAAGTGCTGGCGTTGGTCATTGCCACCACGCTGCCTATGGGCTTGCTCCAGGGATCCAGCACGCTAAGCGATCTGGTGGTTTCGTTCTGGCTCCTGGTCTTTGCGCTGTTTGCCTTGCAATGCCTGCGGAAGCCGACGGTGGGCCGGATATCATTTTGTGGGCTGGCACTCGGCTTCGCATTGTTGACCAAGGGTACGGCCCATATATTTGCTCCGCCCCTTGGCCTCCTACTGTGGCTCTACGGAATAATCTACGCTAAAGGGTTGCAGCCTCGCATGCGTTTGATTACCGCGGCGGCCATGGTGGTCGGGCTCGCACTCCTGTTGAACAGTGGGCATTGGGCACGCAATTGGGGCCTATTCGGACACCCCCAGCCTCCCACTGATCCCGAGGATTTTTATCCGGCAGTCAGTGTACCCATCGTGTGGGCGAACCTCGTCCGCCATGCCGCATTGCACCTAGGTGTTCCCAGTGACCGGATCAATGCTATGACACTTGATGTTATCCATGATCTCCTGGGAGACTTGACCGATGATCCGGGATCAGCTTACCGGAATCAAAAACTGAGTATTACCTTCTCGAAGCTCGAACTTAATGTCGGTAATTTCTTGCATTTCTGGGTTCTGCTAGTCTCCCTGTTAGGAGTAGTACTGTTGGGAAGACGCTTCCAATTTAGTGCGCTTACTGTCCACTTGGCACTCGCTATCGTTCTAGGAATGATCTTCTATAGTAGTATATTGAGGTGGGATCCCTGGGCCAGCCGCCGACATATACCGTTGTTCATGCTTGGTGCCCCTATTGCTGCCGCTTTTGTGTCAAGCCTGGGATCAAGGATGTCGGGACATTTTACAAATCTCTTCTTAATAATGAGTGTGCCGTGGATTTTCTTCAATGAGACACGACCGATTTACTCGGATGAAGGACGTTCTATCTTCTCTGTGGATAGAGCGGAGGAGCGTTTTTACAATCTCGATAATCTCTCTCATTTCTATATTGGTGCAGTGGACTATCTCAAGGAATACAGCCCGGAGGAAATTGGAATTCAATTGTATCATTTTGAATACCCCTTCAGATTTTTGATGAGGGAAAATTCGGAAGGTATACCTAGATTCGAACATGTCGGTGTTGCAAATGTTTCGCGAACACTTCAAGACAGTAGCTATGCGCCGCAGTACATTATATCTACGAGAAAAACAGTATCTGCTCTAGGAGGAGTATCGTATCGGACTGTGTGGATAGCACCGGGAGTAGGTGTCTGGGCGAGGGAAGAGTTGGCGCATGACTTGGTCAGTGAGATGTTCGTAGGCGATACCCTTGTCATAGAATCCAACTATGATGTGTATGTCAGAGACAATGCCTTGCTTTACGTGAAGGAGCCATGTAGTCAGGAGGATGTGGATGGGACGTTCTTCGTACAGGTAGTACCGGTTGACATCAACGATCTTCCGTATCATCGTCGGCAGTATCGTTCGGACAACCTTGACTTCCGTTTCGAAGCGCATGGCTGGCGGAGTGGCGATATGTGCCTGGCGGCTCGCCGGCTGCCGATGTATGCCATCAGCCACATTGAGACCGGCCAATATGGTCCTGGCGCAGGTCACATCTGGGAAGGTGGCTTCTCTTTTGACCAGTGACTCGCAAGCTGAACAGACTGCTGATAGCTGAGGCGCGTGTTACAATCACGCCACGCCTAGGACCAGCCGGGCCTAAGCGCAAGCACGAGCAGGAAGCAAGGACCGGCGATAGATGCTCCAACTCTTCCGCCACGAGCGAGTGCTCCCCCATGCGCGCGACCTCCGGCGCACCTACGATGTCGTCATCATCGGCGCGGGTGTGCATGGGCTGGCCACCGCCTACTACTTGGGCAAAGAGCACGGCATCACCAACGTCGCCGTGCTGGAGAAAAGCTACCTCGGCGCTGGCAATAGCGGGCGCAACACGGCCATTCTGCGTGCCAACTACCGCACGCCCGAGGGCATCCCCTTCTTTGCCGCGTCGCTGGAGCTGTACGAGCAGTTGTCCCAGGAGTTGGGCTGGAACGTGCTCTTCAGCCAGTGCGGCCACCTCACCCTCGCCCACAACGATTCTGCCGTCGCCGGCCTCCGCCTGCGTGCCGAGACCAATAACCTCTTCGCTGTCGAAAACCGCGTGATTGACCGCGATGAGCTACAACACCTCGTCCCGGCCCTCGACTGCTCCGACCACGCGCGCTACCCCATCCAAGCTGCCCTCTACAACCCGCCCGGCGGCATCATCCGCCACGACGCGGTCGTCTGGGGCTACGCCCGCGCCTGTGAGCGCATGGGCATCGAGATTCACCCCCTCACCGAAGCCACCGCGATCAACGTCAACGGCTCCACGCAGCAGCAGGACGGGGGAGACCAGGGGTGGGCGCCGTCCGGCAGCATCACCGGCGTCACCACCAATCGCGGCGAAATCGCGACGCCGGCCGTCGTGAACTGCACGGCGGGCTGGGCCACCGTCGTCGCTCAAATGGCCGGGGTGTCCCTCCCTATCGTCACCCAGCCCCTCCAAGCCTGCGTGACCGAGCCGCTGAAGCCCTTCTTGGATAAGGTTATCGTCTCCGCCAACCTCCACGTCTACATCAACCAGACCGACCGCGGCGAGTTGGTCATCGGGGCAGAGGTGGACCCCTACCAGTCCTACAACATGGCCGGCACACTGCCCACGCTGGAGCAGATGGCCAGCTACACCCTGGAGCTATTCCCGCAGCTGCACAACGTCAAAGTGCTCCGGCAGTGGGCCGGCATCTGCGACATGACCCCCGACTTCTCGCCCATCATCGGCGTCGTCGAGGGCTTGGCCGGCTTCTACCAGGACGTGGGCTGGGGTACCTACGGCTTCAAGGCCGGGCCGATTGCCGGCAAGTGCCTGGCCGAGCTAATCGCCACCGGCAAGACCCCGGACCTGATCGCGCCGTTCACCCTCTCCCGCTTCCGCGACGGCCTCCTCGTCGGCGAAAAAGCCGCCGCCTCCGTCTCCCACTAATCACCTCAGCTCCTAAAGCAGCCTGTACAATGTGAATCACGCCGCAGTTGCGCCGCGCTGCCCTGAGGCTTCCGATGACGACCACGCTCCCTGTAGCCACCACCGCTACCATGTTGCCCTACCACCGGCAGGGCGACATTGACTATGCCTGCCTCGACTTCGACCCCCACGAACGGGAGCTACCACCCGACGCTATGGAGCAAGAACTCGCCGTCCACGACCTGCTCAACCTGCTCGCCAGCCACTTCACCGACTTCGGTGCGCGCCCCGATACCTTCCTCAGCAGCAATACCATCCTCTGCTACGACCCTAGCAATCTCAACGTCCGAGTAGCCCCGGACGTATACCTGGCCTTCGGCGTGGACGAGCGTGCCATCCGGCAACGCCGGCTCTACTTGCCCTGGGAGGTAGGCAAGCCGCCGGACCTCGCCGTCGAAGTGGCGTCGGCCAGTACCGCCCGGCAGGATGTGACCGCCAAGCGCGACATCTATGCGCGGATCGGGGTGCCCGAATACTGGCGTTTCGATCCGACGGGGCACGACTATTACGACCGGCCGCTGGCTGGCGAGCAGTTGGTGGACGGGGTGTATCAGCCGATTTCGCTGACCAGGGAGCCGGACGGTATTCTCAAGGGATATAGCGCCGTGCTGCGGTTGAGCCTGTGTTGGGCAGGCGGCCGACCGCGACTGCATGACCCGACGACCAACACCTACCTGGAAAACTGGCGTGAAGTGGCGGCAGCCCGGGCGGCCGCCGAAGTCGAACGGAATGCGGCCGAAACCCGGGTCGCTGTCGAGCAGGCCGCCCGCCTAGCGGAACGTGCCGCCCGGCTGTCGGAGCAGGCTGCCCGCGCGGCCGCCGAAGAGCGAATACGGCAGCTAGAAGCGGAATTGCGCCGCCGCGCCGCGAACGAGTAGCCCCTCCCCGTCCCGGCGCTGCCCCCATCATTCCCGCTTTCGCGGGAATCTACTCCCCCTCTCTATCGCTCCGCGATGGAGAGGGGGCCGGGGGGTGTGGCCGCCCCACCCCCATCCCGTCCATCCATGTAAATACCTGCCCTCGCCCCCTGCACCGCGGGGGGCCATAGGGGGGCCAGACAGCCGCCTCCCCTGCGCTCCCCACCATCCCTCCGGTATCTTTGGGAGTGCGTAAGGGGGGAGAGCGATGGTACGGACACTCGCAGACGCGCAGCGGCTGGTTGATGAGCAGGGCATCAAGTTTTTCCTGTGCTCCTACGTCGAGATGAGCGGTGCCCCGAAGGCCAAGCTGGTCCCGGCGACCAACCTCGACGAAATGGCTGCGGAAGGCGCCGGCTTTGCCGGCTTTGCCGCCGGCGAGATCGGGCAGGGACCCCACGACCCCGATATGGCCTGCATCCCCGACTTCAGTTCTCTCCAGATCGTGCCCTGGCGCCCCGACATCGCCTGGGTCGCCGGCAACATCCACGTCAACGAGCAGCAGTGGCCCTACTGCCCGCGCACCATCTTCCAGCGCCAGTTGGACAAGGTCCGGCAGCAGGGCTACACCTTCAACACCGGCACCGAAGCCGAGTTCATGCTCCTGAAGCAGGATGAGCACGGCGCTTACGCGCCCTGGGACGCCCTCGATACGCTCGGTAAGCCCTGCTACGACCTCCGCGCCCTCCATCGCAACCTCGACATCATCACCACCATCGTCACCTACATGCAGGAGCTAGGCTGGGGACCGTATGCCGCCGACCACGAGGACGCCACCTGCCAGTTCGAGCTGAACTGGCTCTACGGCGCCGGCG
Organism: Chloroflexota bacterium; assembly: GCA_022826725.1. Lineage (GTDB taxonomy): Bacteria > Chloroflexota > UBA11872 > UBA12225 > JAJDUF01 > JAJDUF01. The sequence goes on along the minus strand of JAJDUF010000001.1, from coordinate 14,402 downwards.
CCACCACCCCCGACCGCCACACCTTCTTCAAGTGGATGGTCAAGACCGTCGCCGAGCAGCACGGCCTCCTAGCCACCTTCATGCCCAAGCCGTTCGCCCACCTCACCGGCAACGGCGCACATCACCACATCAGCCTCTGGGACGCCGAGAACAAGACCAACCTGTTCGAGGACGAGTCCGACGCCAACGGCCTCTCCCAGTTGGCCTACTGGTTTATGGGCGGCATCCTCCACCATGCGCCCGCCCTCACCGCCGTCACCTGCCCCATCGTCAACAGCTACAAGCGCCTTATCCGCGGCGCCCCCCGCTCCGGCGCCACTTGGGCGCCCGTCTACGTCACCTACGGCGGCTCCAACCGCACCCAGATGATCCGCATCCCCGGCCCGGGCCGGATCGAAAATCGCATCGTGGACGGCGCCGCCAATCCCTACCTCGCCTGCACCGCCATGCTCGCCGCCGGCCTCGACGGCATCGAGCGCCAGCTTGACCCCGGCCCCCGCAACGACGACAACCTCTACGAAGTGCCCGAGGACGAGCTACGCGCCCGCGGCATCGGTTTCCTCCCCACCAACCTCAGCGAGGCCATAGACGCCCTGGAGCAGGACGACGTGATCCAAGCCGCCCTCGGCGACGCCTACGCGCCCTACTACATCGCAGTCAAGCGCCGCGAATGGCAGCAATACCACACCAGCGTCAGCCAATGGGAAACCGACACCTACCTCGGCCTCTACTAACCAACCTGTCGCCCGTCCCCTCGTCGGGACGGGGGGACCATAGGGGGGCCACACCTCCCGTCATTCCCGCGAAAGCGGGAATCCACACTCTTCATCTATCGCGTGGGGTGGAGAGGGAGAGCCGCAACCAATTTTGTGAACGCGCGTTCTATAGGCAGGGCCAAGGTGAAGGGATGCCTTCCGCCCTTGGGAGGAGAGAAGAGTGAGCGTTACCGATTTCCACCGGTTAGAGAAAAAGTTCCTTGACGGATTCGGCTTTGAGTTAGACGAACCTGTCTATGCAACTCTCAATGTTAGAGGCGAGACATTGAAAGCCATTGTAATACCGAAAATAGACAGACATGGCAACTTTGTCCTATCATATTATGAATCTGAAGATGATTATTCTCGTCCTTCTAACCAACATATGGTGCGTGAAATATCATTTTTGTCGCGTTCGGTGTTGGATTATGCCAAAGCAGAGAGTGATGAGGTGTTAGTAGAGCTATGTCGTCAAGACACTTGGGGCTCTCTTCGAAAGGAGTGTTCAATGGTCAATGCTCGAGTCATTCACTCAGAACCTTCCCACAAAGGACGGCTACGTCTTCATAACGGGCAGATCGTGGTTGGAGCAGAGGAAAACTCTTCAGTGGTGAGGGCAGAGTTTTCGCTTCTAAACTTTCCCATGATTGACCATCCCCCCGACAGACGTGTGAAACTTGTGGCGATGGGCTGGAAGGTGGTTCTGGCACTCGACCCAGAGATGACCAGGGGACAGCACAGTTACACAGGAGTTGTAGAGAAATGTGACGAGAGTTCCTTCGAGACAGAAGAATTTGAAGAGTTGCTCGAACTTCTGATCTGGTTTTTCAGCTATGTTGCTGGAGGAGAATGTTTCCCTACCGCGGTAGTTGGCTACGATAGCCTACATCGCGGGGTATTCGTTCGTTTGCTTCCGCTCAAGCTGAGGAAGCCCTATCGTCCCAATTGGTTCGACAATAATTCAGGGGTAAAGGATGGTGTGATTTTGGAATACCTATTTCCCAAATTCTGCAGCATGTGGAACATATGCAAGGGAGAGGTCGTAGAGGTCATACGTGCTTACCTCGAGGCCAGAGAAGCAGCGAGACACGTCAGTAGTAGATTGGCGCTGCGGGTAAGCTATACAGGTCTGGAAGTGCTTGCCAAGCTTATCGGGAAGGCCACGTTTATCAAGAGGAAGGTCCGTGTAGAGGGCATATTGAAATTCTACGAAATACCCCACATGATTCTGAGCAGGTCGACAGAGCCTAGACTGCACTCTCTATGCACGAAATTGAAGATTCAGGATTGGAGTGGGCCAGAGTTACTGCGCAAGGTGCGTAACTCATCAACGCATATCCTTGAGTCTGGAAAGTCAACAAAGGACCCCGGAGGCACCATTATGGATAAGGATAACTACAATTACTCGGTACTGGTTGATCTCAGCCAGTTTTACCTAGAATACTTGCTTCTTGGATGGATAACCTGCAAGAGATGGCTTGATGAGGAGAAAAGGTACAGGCCGCTAATAGAATATTACAATCCGGAACGTGGAGCGGCTCCGTAAACTCCCACCGGATCAAATAACGACCCTCCCGACTACTCCGTTGCCGAAGAGAGCACCCTTGGGCTCTTGTCATCGGGAGGGAACCTTTGACCTCGAAGGTACCACATTTCCTCCCCACTCAACCGACAGTGCAGGGACAGCCGGACATCCCGCTCCGCCGCAATGACGGCGCGGCAGCGGATTCCCCTTCCCTTTAGGGAGGGGGCCAGGGGGTAGGTCCGTCCCCCACCCCTCCTCGCATCCCGTAAATCCTGATGCTCACAATCCCCTCCACCCCCTCTCCAAATGTTGGAGAGGGGGCCGGGGGTGAGGCCCGCCCCCCTAGACCGTTGTCTCTCCCCACTCCCCGCCAATGTGACCCTACGTTGGGAGTGGCAAATGCAAGACCATCCTGGAGCACCGGGCACCGCCCGGAAGGGCATCGCTCGCACCGTCGTGCCGGCCACCTGTGGTGGTGTGGCCGCACCAAAGGCGCCGGGCCCCGACCATCCCCTCGCCACCGCGGCGAGGCTGCCAGGTCAGGGCCGTCTGCGCGCCGTGCCGCCAGCGCCGGACCACAACCGGTCCCGCGCCCGGCACACAAGGGCGCCGGGTCATGGCCGACCCCTTGCCGCGTCGTCCGGCGCGGCGAGGCATGACCGTCCGTGCGCCACCCTGAGGGCACCGGGTGCTGACGTACCCCTGGCCACCACGGCCGGGGCGCCGGGTCAGCACCGTCCGAGTGCCGTGCCGTCCGCGCTGGACCAAGACCGGTCCCGCGCCCGGCACCAAAAGGCGCCGGGTCATGACCGACCCTCCGTCGCGCCATCCGGTGCGGCGGAGCATGACCGTCCGTGCGCCACCCTTAGGGCGCCGGGCCATGACGTACCCCTCGCCACCGTGGCGGGGGCGCCGGGTTATGGCCGTCCGTGCGCCGCGCCGAGCGTGCCGGTCTCTGACCGGTCTCGCCCAGCGCCGATGGCGCCGCCAGGTCACGCCCTGGCAAGCGCCGGCACATCCGTGCCTATCACCACTGCTCCCTTGCCGGCCCGCGTGAGCCGGCTGCACCAGGAGCGTCTACCCAGCATCACCGCCACTCCCAACACCCTTACCCACCCGCAGTCACTTCAAGACACCCCGGACAACCGCTCTCTGTCCCCCGACGTTCGCACAAGCAAGCATTCGGACCGCTCTAGCCGCCATCCGCGCCGTCTCGACCGTCATTCCCGTGCAAGCGGCAATCCACCTCCCCCCGTCGCGACGGGGGGATCACAGGGGGGCGATCTCCCACCAACCCGCGCTGCAAATTCCCATCCCCCCACCCACTCACTATCCCCCCGACACACCGCCCACCACCGCCGCGCATCCCCACCCCCACACCAACATTTGGAGAGGGGGCCAGGGGGTGAGGCCCACGACACCACCCATCCCGCGCTTTCACCCCTCACGGCTCCAACCGCGGCGCGTCGCCCACCACCGACCGCCGCCGGTATGCATCCTGCCACCCAGGCACCGACCCGCCCGTCACCCGCCACCACGGCCACGGGCGCGTCACGCCAGCCCCCCTCCCGCGCCCCACCCCTCGTCATTGCGGCGCAGGCCGCAATCCACGTCCCCCCGCCGCAGCGGGGGGACCATAGGGGGGCCAGGGGTCGCCGCGTAGACTCCCCTTCCCTGGAGGGAAGGGGCCGGGGGTTAGGTCTATGCCCCCGCTCACGGAACGACCGGCAAAATCACCCGCGACGGCCGCGCAGCATCGTGAAACACCGTCTGCCGCGCCGTGACGAGCGTCGCCTCGGCGTAGTCGTTGCCGCCCGTATTGTGGTTGCGGTCGAAGTTCGGGAAGTCGCTGCTCGTCACTTGGACCTCTATCCGGTGACCGCGCCGGAACAGATTGCTCGTCGGATTCACCGCGATGGTGTATTCGTAGGCCCGGCCCGGCTCCAGCAGCGTCGGTTGGGTCAAGGATTCGCGGTAGCGCGCGCGCACGATTCCATGGCATAGCTCCTGCGCGAACCCGTCCGGCCGCCGGTCCACCACCTTCACCACGAAGTCGGTGTCCCTCGCCGTCGAAGCCGCCCACAGCCGCACCGTAATCGGCCCGGTCACTTCGAGCGGCTCCATCAGCGGCGGCGTGCGATACACCAGCACGTCGCGCCGCCAGTCCAACGGCCGCTGGTCGTGCGGCTCCTGCTGCCCGCCCGGCGTATAGAGCGTCATCACCGGATCGCGCGGGTCATACACGTACTCGTCCGGCGGCTCGTCGTGCGGCGCCTGCCGCGAGAGCGATCCGTCGCCGGCCGCCGTGTTCGCCGCCCCGCCGCTATGCAGGAAAAACTCCGTGAACTGCGTCCGCGCCAGCGGCCATTCGTGCTCATCCCGCCAGCGATTCGCGCCCATCACGAACAGGCGGATCGGCGGCCACTCGTCCACTTCGTTCCGCTCGCCCCGCAGCCAGTAGCGAAACCACTGATCGGCTACCTCGTAGTAGTCCTGCTCCGCCGCCGGCCCGAAGTCCACGTCGCCGAGCCGTTGCTCCCAGTCCGTGCTCGTATGCGTCCACGGCCCGATGATGAGATGCTGATGCTCCCTGGCCCGCGCCGTCATCCCCCGCTCGCGCATCCCCGTAAACTGCTTGATCGTGCCGATCTGCTGGTCGTACCAGCCCGTGATACTGAGCGCGGGCACCACCACCTCCCGGTGCTTCTCCAGAAAGCCGAAGAAGTCGGTCGTATGATCCGCCAGCCAGCCCCGCCAGTGCGCCCCCATCCCGTACATCACCGCGTCGGGAATGTCCGCCAGCGGCAGGTACCACAGCCACTTGCTGCGATCCCGCTCCTCCCACAGCCGGTCCGCCTCGGCGGTCGTGTGCGGTCCCGACGTGTCGCCGGCGCGCCGCCGTTCGTCCGGCGCCAGCGTATTGATGCTCCACCACAGCACTCGCCCCAGCCGCAGCACGCCCGATAGCTCGCGGTCGAGCAGGTTGGCGGCGATACCCTGCGGCAGCATGGCGACCAGGTGCGGTGGCCGCGTGTGCGCCAGCTCCCACTGCGTCCAGCCGCAATAGGAGTTGCCGAACGTGCCCACCTTGCCGTCCGACCACGGCAGTTCGGCCGCCCACTCCACCGTGTCGTAGCCGTCCTCGGCATCGCAGTGGTCCGCGCTATAGAAACCGGGCCGAAACGTCCCGTCCGAGGCGTATCGCCCGCGCACGTCCTGGACGATGGCCAGATACCCCCGCTCCGCAAACTGCGCCGCCATCTCGACGTGAACGTCCCGCTCTTTGCTGTACGGCGTCCGGCAGATCAGCGTCGGAAAAGGACCACTGCCCCGCGGCACATACACGTCCGCGCGCAGCCGCGTGCCGTCGCGCATCCGCGCCGCAACGTCCCGCTTCACCATGTACCCGCCACCCGACATGGCCCCTCGCCTCCCATCCAAACCACCCCTGTCATTCCCGCGCAGGCGGGAATCCAACGTCCTCTCCCACCGGGAGAGGGCCGGGGTGAGGGCAATTCCCTCTGGATGACCGCCTCCGCCGCAATCCAGGACCTGTGCATCGCCCCCGGCCACCACGCGGACTCCCCTTCTCTTCAGGGAAGGGGCCGGGGGTTAGGTCCAAGGAGGGCAATAATCCCACTGGCCTCTCAACTCAGCAGCGCCGACGGCAGGTGCTCCACCCGGTTGTAATACTGCATGTAGGTGTCCCCGCCGTCATAAAAGTCGAGCCGCGTGATCCCCGTATTGCGATGCGACAATATCACGTTCCCCGGCTTCGCGTGCCCGAACAAGGCATAGAGCAACATGGCAGCAAACCCCCCGTGTGTCACCAAGCCGATGCGCTCGTCGGTCGCGGCATACCGCTCTCGCAACTCCGCCGCTACCCGCGCCGCCCGCTCCAGCCATTCTTCCTCGGTCTCCCGCTGGCGATTCCACCAGCCCTCCTCGGTCACCTCCGCCGACAACCGGATCGTCGGGAACTGCTCTGCCATCTCGGCCCGCTTCAAGCCCGGTAGCCCGCGTCCCTCGTGATCGTCGAGGAACACGCCACCTATCTCGTGAAGGCCCACCCACACTTCCGGTTGCAGCCCGACCGCCTCGCCGATGGGCGCGGCCGTCTGCAGCGAGCGGCGCATCGCGCTCGTGAACAGCCGCGTGAACCGGAACCCCGTGCGATTGACGTACTCCGCGCCCGGCCCGGGCTGCTCAGTTTCGTCTGGCGGACTGGCCAGGTACTCGGCCAACCGGGCCGCTTGCCGCTCGCCCAACTCCGTCAGCGGCGGGTCGGACACCCGTTCCGTCCAGTCGGCTAGGGCATTGTTGTACGACTGCGCGTGGCGGATGATATACAGCTCCATGAAAGCTCCGTGTCGGCGACGTGCGACTACCGCAAAAGGTTCTCCATAGTAGCAGTTGCCGGAAGCGCTGCGCGTCACCCCCTCTCTATCGCTCGGCGATGGAGAGGGGGCCGGGGGTGAGGCCTGCACCGCCGTCCCCCCGCACTGCGGGGGGGCCATAGGGGGGCTAGGCCGCCGCCTCGATGGTCAGCCGCAGCAGAATGGTGTTGTCCACCTCCAAGTCACTACCCCAAATCAACCGCGCCGCGCCGTCCCACTTGATCTTGTTGTAGCCGTCCTTTGGCCGCACGTCGGACTCCGTCCACTCGGTCGCGGCGCTCCAGCTTTCGTCATCGAAATCGGCACCGGCCCAGCCCGGCGGCGCCTCCAACCGCTCGAACCTACAGGCGGCGTCCGGGTCGCGGGCCTTCTCGCACTCCGGGTTCAGCGGCGCCCGGTGGATTACCTTCAATCGCCAGCCGCTATCCGTGACGGCCACGACCTTCCCGGTGCGGACGTCCTTGATCTGGGCAATGAGGCCCCCGTCGCCCATCTGCTGGTTGCGCTCGCCAATGTACTCGATCCCCGAATCGGTCTCCTTGAAGTCCTTGGCCTCGATGGCGATTGTCAGGGGGTAGGTGGCGGTGAAGGTGATCGTCTCGGCGTTGAAGGACCGCTCCGTCGTGATCGGCGTCGAGTCCTCGCCAACCAGTTCCCCATTGACGTACAGCGCGAACCAGTTGTCAGCCCACACCTCAGCCACGAACTCCGCCGTTCCATCTTGCGCCGGCGCAATCCCCGTCGCGGCACTTCCCGGGACAGCGGCTCCCGTCGCGGCGTCTCCGTCTGCGTCCCCACAGCCGGCGGCCAACAGCATCAGGATGAGCACTGGTCCCACCCACCGGGCGATGGCTCTTGGCATCCGCGTACCTCCTTCTCACTCCGCCGGGACTTCTTCCATACGGACTCGCTGGCTGCTGCCCGATTAGTTTGCCGTCTCCCTGTAAACACACGCTCGGCCCGGCGTTAAGATGCAGTTAAATCCCGGAGCGCTGCGCCCGGCAGCCCCTTCCCTTTAGGTAGGGGGTTGGGGGGAGGTATGTTGCCACCACTGCAATCACATGCTAGAATGTAAGAACTATAGTTCTATAGCTGAGACAAGGAGGGACAGAACAATGACCACGAACGAGCAGCCGACGACCGGCGAGCAGCAGCCCGGACCGCGCGTAGACTGGCCGCAGATCGGCCCCCGGCTCACCGAGCCGTTCTGTACGCCGAAATGGCGCGTCCAGCGGACGAGCAACGAGCGTGTCCAGGGCAAGTATCCCGAGGGTACCCGCGGCCTCGTCGTCGCCTACATTGATGCGCGGCAGGTGTTCAGTCGCCTGGATGAGCTTTTCGGCCCCGACGGTTGGCAGACCGGCTATCGCGTGCTCGATGCCGACAGCGGCGCGATAGAATGTACCCTCACCATCGCGGGCATCAGCAAGTCCGATGTGGGCTACCCCAATCGCAGCGGCGGCGAGGAGCCGCTGAAGGCAGCCTACTCCGATGCCACCAAGCGGGCGGCGGTCCAATGGGGCATCGGCCGCTGGCTGTACGATCTGCCGAGCCGCTGGAGTGTACTTGACGAGCGTGGTCGGCCCGTAGATGGTGAGCGACGGTCCGTGGCGAGTGGTCAGCAGCCAGCGCCCGGTGAGCAAAACGGGCAACCGCCTACGGAATACCGGCCGCCGGCCACCGAGCACCGGCCACCGCCCAACGGCAACGGCAGCGGCAACGACGAAGCCACCCCCAAGCAGCGCGCCTTCATCGAGCGGCTATGCGCGGCCAAAGGCGAAGACGCCGCGGCCTGGCCGGCCCACTCGAAACAGGAAGCCTCCGAGTCCATCAAGCGTCTGATGGCGCTCCCGGACCCACGCACTGCGGCCGCCGCAGCGTAAGCCCCCAAGAGGGGAGCCTGTTTCTCCGCGAGCACGAGCGGCTTGGCTTGGCCGATGACTGAAATCACCTTTGTGACGCACAGCACCTCCCTTCCAATGGCAGCCCGGCTGGACCTACCGGCTTGTCAGCCTGCCCGTGCCGTCGTCGTAGGGCCGTTCTTCCCAGAAGATAGCCGGGAGTGGTAGCCGCGCCCTCCGTCGTTGGCGTATGATTGCCACCGTTGAGAGCTTGCAGGGGGAGGTATGCAGTGCAACCGGAGTTGATCGCCAACTACGAGGAAGAAGCCGGCGAAGGCCCGCTCTGGCACGTCGCCGAGCAGCGCGTCTATTGGGTAGACATAACCACCAGCCGTATCTTCCGTCACCATCCCGCCTCAGGTCACCACGAGTTGTTCTACCAGGGCGAGGAGGACATCGGTGGCTTCACCTTTCAGGCGGACGGATCGCTCTTGCTCTTCATGGCTCGTGGCGCCATCAAGGTCCTACGCGACGGTCAGCTCACGACGATCATTGACGAGATTCCGGCCGAGCGCCGGACGCGATTCAACGATGTAATCACCGATCCCGCCGGCCGCGTCTACTGCGGCACCATGCCGACCGACGGCGACGACGCGCGTCTCTACCGCCTCGACACCGACGGCACCCTGACGGTCCTGCTGGAAGGAATCGGCCTCTCGAACGGCATGGGCTTCACCCTCGACCACCGGCAGATGTACTTCACCGATACCTTCAGCCGCGAGATTTACCTGTTCGACTACGACCGGGCGACGGGTGCGCTTTCCGACCAGCGCGTATTCCTGCACGTGCCGGAAGACGCGGACGTGCTCGGCCCCGACGGCATGACCGTGGACGCCGAGGGCTACGTATGGACCGCTCTCTGGGGCATCGGCTGTGTCGCCCGCTACCGGCCGGACGGTACCGAGGAGCGCCGCATTTACTTCCCCGGCGTCAAGCGCGCCTCCAGCCTGATTTTCGGCGGTCCGAACATGGACGACATCTACGTCACGACCCAGGGCGCCGACGACAAACCGGCCGCCGGCCCCGACGCCGGCGCCTTCTTCCGCGCCCACGTCGGCATCCGCGGCCTCCCCGAGTTCCACTCGCGCATCGGGCTATAGCGCCAGCCCACCATTCCCATGACCGCACCGCCCGGCACCCAGGTCACTCCCGCCGAGCTACGGGCACTTGATGCCCAGTATCGACCGTTCCCCGATTTCCAGGCGTTTCTTGCCGCGTCTACGGTAGTTATGGCTCCTTGGGAGCGAGTAGCGGCCGGACTCCGGCAGAAGCAGGCCGACAGTGCTCCGGCCAACTTCGACCGTGCCGTCGAGGTGGCCCTCCGCGCGGCCGCTGTGGACACCGGCGCGATTGAGGGTCTCTACAAAGTTGACCGTGGCTTTACGGTTACGGTGGCCGAGGAGCAGCCGGGCTGGGAGGCAGAAGCTGACAAGAAAGGTGCGGCATTCCGACAACTCTTCGCTTCACAACTCCGGGGTTATGAATTGGCCCGCGAGTTAGCAGTGGGCGACACGCCAATCAATGAAGCGTGGATCCGCGAGTTGCACCGCGAGATCACCGCCGGCCAGCGGACCTATCGAGTGTGGATACCATCACTCAGGAAGTACCAACAGCAAGCGTTGCCCAGGGGTCAGTACAAGACACAGTCAAATCATGTTAAGCAGGCCGACGGAGACTGGCATGCCTATGCTCCGGTTGACGAAGTACCTGCGGAAATGCAGCGGTTGCTTGAACAGATACGAACGCCGGAATTTGACGCGGCGCATCCAAGCCTTCGGGCAGCATATGCCCATTACGCATTCGTGGTGATCCATCCCTTCGCCGATGGCAATGGCCGAGTCGCACGAGCTATCGCTTCTGCCTTTCTCATCAAGTCGTGCGGTGTTCCCCTAGTGATCTGGTCGGACCAGGACGACGAGTACCTCGATGCACTAGGCGCAGCCGACCAAGGAGACTACCGGCCATTCGTGGATTTCATCTTTGACAGAGCAATCGATGCAATGGAAGCTGTCGTAGGTGGAATGGCCCCATCACTTGAAGAGGCCTCTGCAGAGCTACGCGGCTTGCTGCAAACGCAACGCGGGTTGTCTCACGGTGAGTTGGAGCAGGTTGGAGTTGGAATCTTCAACTACCTAACAAACAATGTGAAGGCTCAGATAAGCGGCCTAGGTCTGCCCGGAGGTGTGACGTGCTGGCTAGCTGATGATAGAGAGAAGATCGTCCATGAAGACGAGAACTACCGGATAGCTCTTCAGCATGATCCCGGGGTAGCAGTTGTACGATTCGAGTCGCAGGCTCCAGCTAGCACAGGATTGTATTGCCGATTGCAACTACTCATAGCCAAGGACAAAGCGGCCCGCTATCCATTTCTTCTGAAGAGAATCGACCCACCTGATGAGTTCCCAGTGCGCCTTACTGACGCATACCCCAAAGTTAAGGATTCACTCGCGCAACGAATTGGTGCGTGGGTGACTCGGATCCTCGCAGACAGTCTAAAGAGACTTGCTCAGGATGTTGAACGGTCCCTGACTGAGGCCGGCTACTAGCCGGACCAAGATGCGGGCACCCGACGCCCACCCCTGCCGGAATCGCCGTCTGGACGCTACACTGTAGGTATGGACTGTTGCGCTTGGCTTGCGCCGCTGCGGCGGCTGTTGTGGCCGCTGCTGCTGGTGGCCTTGTTCTTGGTCGCCGCGTGCGATCTAGGACAGACCCAGCCGGAGACTGCCCCGCCGGCCCCGGCGGCGACGCAGCCTCCAGTTCAGCCGACGACACCACCGCCACCGACCGTACCGCCGTCTGTGCCCACGACGCCTCCGGCCCCGACACCGGTGCCACCCACGGCCACCACGCCACCACCACCCCCGACACCCGTCCCGCCCACGGCCACGACCGCGCCACCCCCGACACCTGTTCCGCCGACGGCCACCACGCCGCCACCACCGCCGACGGCCACGACCGCGCCACCCCCGACACCGGTGCCACCGACGGCGACCAGTCCTCCGGCACAAACGGCATCGCTGTACAAGGGCGTCGCACAAAGCCTCACGCCGGAAGGCTTTGCCCTCCTCGGCGCGCCCAACGCGCCGGTAACGCTGACCGACTACTCGGATTTCTTGTGACCGCTCTGTGCCCGCTACGTGTTAGCGGTAGAGCCGGCCATCATAGATAAGTACGTGCGCCAGGGGCAGGTGAAGCTCGTCTTCCGCGCCGTGCTCAACCACCGGGAGCGTAGTATCCGCACCTCCGAGGCCGCCGCCTGCGCCGGGTTGCAGGGCCAGTTCTGGCAGATGCACGAGTTGCTCTTCCAGCGCCAGCGCGAGGTCCCGCGCGGTGATGACGCCGCACTCGTGGCCGGCATGCTACAGTTCGCCGCCGCCCTGCCGGGCCTCGATCAAGCCGCGTTCTCCACCTGCATGACCGAGCGGACGACCCTCCAGCACGTGCAGGCCACCGATGCCGAGCAACGCCAACGTGGGATCAGAAGCCAGCCGATCTTCGACATCAGCGGGCCGGGTGGCTCGCAACGTCTGGTCGGCCTGCCGTCCGTCGAGGCGCTCTCAGCGGCGATAGACAAGGCTGCTGGATAGCGGAGGGTTGGCCGGAGATCACCATCCGAGGAGGTGTACTGTAGACATGGCCCCTAACACTTGGATTGGATCGCTGCGTCGCGTGTTGTGGTTGCCCCTGCTGCTGTTGCCGCTGTTCTTGCTCGCGGCGTGCAATGGCACGGAAATGCAGCCCGAACCGGCCGCGCCGACCACCGCCGACACGGCGCCGGCCACCCAGCCCACTGCCGCTCCGCCCGCACCGACAGCCGCGGCTCCCAGCGAGGCCCAGGCAGGTACGCCCTATAACGGTGTTCCCCAGGGCCTCACGCCGGAAGGCTTCCCGTTCCTCGGCGCGGCCAACGCGCCAGTGACGCTGACCGACCACTCGGACTTCCAGTGACCGGCCTGTGCCCGCTACGTGTTAGCGGTAGAGCCGGAAATCATTGACAAGTACGTGCGCCCAGGGCAGGTGAAGCTCGTCTTCCGCGCCGTGCTCAACCTCGGCGAGGGCAGCGTCCGCGCCGCCGAAGCCGCGGCGTGCGCCGGGCAGCAGGGACAGTTCTGGCAGCTGCACCAGTTGCTCTTCCAGCGCCAACGGGAAATCCCCCGCGGCGACGCCGTAGTGGCCGGCTTGCAGCAGTTCGCTACGGCGCTGCCGGGCCTCGATCAGGCCGCGTTCGGCACCTGCCTCAAAGAGCGGCAGACGCTCGAGCATGTGCAGGCCACCGATGCCGAGCAACGCACGCGCGGGTTTACCAGCCAGCCGTCCTTCGAGATCACCGGCCCAGGCGGCACGGAGCGCGTGGTCGGCTTGCCGACGGTCGAGGCGCTCTCGGCCGCGTTGGACAAAGCGCGCGGTTAGCGAAAGGTCATCCCAATGGCTCAGACCGGTCTTGTATCCCGCATCGCCCATAGTCGCTTGGGGCTTACCGCTATCGCCGCGCTCCTTGTGGCCTTCGTCCTGGCCCTCGCCATCGGCATCGGCGGTAGCAGCACCGTCGGCAGCGACCCACTCGCCGCCGGGGCGGTGCTCGCGCTGGCGCCGGCAGCCTTTCTCTCCGGCCTGTTGAGCCTGCTCTCACCGTGTACGTTGCCGATCCTGCCGGCCTATTTCGCCTTCAGCTTTCAGGCCCAGCGGCAGCACGCCACCCTGATGAGCGTCGCCTTCTTCCTCGGGCTGGCCACGACCATGACGCTGCTCGGTGCCAGCGCCACCGCATTGGGCAGCCTACTGCTCCAGTACCTCGAGCAGGTGACATTGATCGGCGGCGTGGTCATTATCGTGTTCGGCGTGATGAGCGTGCTCGGCAAGGGCTTTGCCGGTATGCAGATTCAAGACCGACCCTCCGCCACCGTCGCCGGCTCCTATCTGTTGGGAGCCACGTTTGCCCTCGGCTGGACCACCTGTATCGGTCCCATTCTCGGTGCCCTGCTCACGCTGCTCGCGGCGCAGGGCCTGGCGATAATCCAGGGCGCCGTGCTCGCCTTCATCTACACCCTCGGCCTGGGGCTACCCCTCATTCTGCTCTCGTCCTTTTTCCGCCGCCTCGACACCACGGGCGGAATCTGGAACATACTGCGCGGCCGGGGCTACGTGGTGTCGCTGGGCCGCTTCACCCTGCACCTGCATACCACGAGCGCAGTCAGCGGCCTGCTACTCATCGGCCTCGGCTACCTGCTCGCCTCCGGCCAGCTCACCGCCTTCACCGAAGTCGCCGCCAGCGGCGACCTCTCGCTCCTCGTCCTCGACTTGGACGAGCGCCTCCGCCAACTCTTCGGCCTACAGTAGCCCCGTCCCCGCCGAGCGAGGGCAGGGCAGCAGCCACGGCTTGCGGCCCCTTCCCTTTAGGGAGGGGTTGGAGGTAGGTCCGCCTACCGCGGCCCCCGTCCCCCCGCTGCGCGTGGCTCACAGGGGTAGGTTTTTTAGAAAGCATGGGATGCTCCAGCGCTCACCGGGTCCTCTAGGGCTGGCCATGGTTCGGGAATCAATCGCCCGATCGGGAGCGGCTCATGCCGGAGTAGCGCCACCAGGATGGTGCTCCAGCCGCGCTGAAACACGCTGACGAGGCGCAACCGCGGTGCTCGGCGCGCCACGGCGCCAGCGCCGAGCACCGCCGTCACATCGAGCACCGTACTGGTGGCAATGGCGTCTGCGGCCACGCCACCCACGCTCACCAGCCACAAGGTGGCCACCGCCACCACCAGCCACCACCGGGCCGCCCGCCCCGGGTCAGTCATGCGCGTGCGTTGCCACTGCCAGCCGCCCCGTTTGG
>JAJDUF010000009.1 GCA_022826725.1 Chloroflexota bacterium | reverse complement strand
GCCGGTTTACGGAGGTGGTGCAGTTGTACAATAATACGCCCCGCAAGTGTCTGGACTACCGGACGCCCGCGGAAATCTTCTGGCAGAAAGTGTTGCACTTCAAATGTGAATCCACCTTCCCGCTTGCGCGGGAATGACGGGGGGATGGGCGCAACATGTTGTAGCCCACGACACGACGAAAGGAGGCCGAGCAGGCCATGAGTACGAGGAATAGGACGGGGCCAATCGGCTTTGGGATTATCGGTACGGGGATGGGCGGCAATCGTGCCAGGATGACCCTGGCAACGGAAGGTGCGGCCTTGCGAGCCGTCTGCGATCTGCGCGCGGAGACGGCGCAAGCACGCGGTGAAGAGTGGGACTGCGCCTGGACCACCTCGCCCGCGGAGCTGATGGCCCGCGACGACGTGGACGTGGTCGGTGTGTTCACGCCGAGCGGCACGCACGGAGACTTGGCTATTGCCGCCGCGGAGGCCGGCAAGCACGTCATCACGACCAAACCGCCGGAGGTGACGGTGGCGCGGGTCAATGCGATGGCTGCGGCCGCGCGCAAGGCGGGCGTGCTGCTCGCCGTGGACTATCAGTCGCGCTACATGGACGACATGCGGCGGGTCAAGCAAGCGCTCGACGCCGGACGGCTGGGACGGCCGTTGCTGGCACAGCTGCGGGTCAAAGCGTACCGCACCGCGACGTACTTCACCGACGGCTCGCCGCCCGGCTGGCGGGGGACCTGGCGTTACGATGGCGGCGGCTCGCTGGCGAATCAGAGCATCCACGAGCTGGACCTGCTCCAGTGGTTCATGGGACCGGTGGTCTCCGTCCGGGCACGGACGAACGTCTTCAAGCAGCCTATCGAGACGGAGGACACGTGCCAGGCTTGGCTGAACTTCGCATCGGGAGCGTGGGGCACTATCGAGACGACGACGGTTTCTTACGGGCAGAGCGAGCGGACGATTGAGGCGCAGGGGACCAACGGATCAATCCGCCTGACCGACTGGCGCGTGCAGGAATGGCACTTTCAGGACGAGGCGAACGACGGGAGCGAGACGTGGGAGCCGGACCTGCCCGCCGGCCGGCCCATGAACATCATCGAGGACGTGGTCGGTGCGCTACGCGACGGCACCGCGCTGGCCTGCCCCATCGAGGAAGGACGTAAGTCGGTAGCGATCCTGGAGGCGATCTACGCCTCGGCACGAGCCGGCGGCAGTGAAGTACGTGTGTGGCAATAGGCGACCAAGGAGATGAACATGGCGACGACCATGACCAAGCTGCTGACGGCCGATGACCTCCTGCGCCTGTCGGGCGAGGGGGTGCATGGCGAGCTGATCCGGGGGGTACTCTACGAGACCATGCCATCAGGATATGCACATAGCAAGATCGCAGCGAACCTGACCATTCTCTTGGGGAGCTACATCAAGCCGCGCAGGCTGGGGAGCTTGGCAACCTCGGACTTGGGAGTCTGGCTGGAGCGCGACCCGGACACGGTGCGCGAGCCGGACATCGCCTACTTCTCGGCGGCGAAAATCCCGCTGGACGCGATGGATAGCGGCTATGCCGAGGTGCCTCCCGATCTGGTTGTAGAGATCGTCTCGCCCAGCGACAGCCGGCGCGAGGTGGCCGACAAGGCGCGGATGTGGGTGCGATACGGCGTGGACTTGGTGTGGGTGGTGCAGCCGGACACGCGCACGGTGGATGTATACGAGCCGGGTCGCGCGGTCGTGACGCTCAATGAGCACGATACACTCGACGGCCTAGCGGTACTGTCCGGCTTCACCTATGCGGTGAGCGACATCTTCGACACGTAGCTCCGGTAGCGGTCGCGCCTCACCCTGGACCGGGTGAGGCTGGCCGGTCAATAGCCGATTGATCGTAGGTTTCAGCCTGCCCTAGCCCGACAAGCGGCATTGGAAAAGGATCGGCAAGCGTTGTAAAGTTTGTGGAACGTGGAGGATGGCTATGCTGGAACAAGACATTCGCGATATCCGTGAGAACCTGCGACGGGAGCGCTATCCGAACGAAGCGGCGGTTTCGCAAGGTATCGTCCTGCGCTTGCTTCACACACTGGGATGGCCGATCCACGAAGCTCAAGTCGTCCATCCCGAGTACACCCTTGAAGGCCGCCGCGTTGACTTTGCACTCTGCTATCCAGCGAATGAGCCTCGTATCTTTATCGAGGTCAAAGGAGTGGGCAAAGGGACCGGGGCCGAACGTCAGCTTTTCGAATACGCCTTCCATCAGGGCGTTCCACTGGCGGTCCTGACCGACGGGCGCGAATGGAGCTTTTTCCTACCCGCCGGGGAAGGAAGCTATGGCAAACGTCGCGTATGCAAGCTCGACCTCTCCGCGAGCGATATCGCCGAGTCTGTCCAGAGATTTGAGCGCTACCTGCGCTACGATGATGTGCGTTCCGGGGCCGCCCGCAAGGCTGCCCAGGACGACTATCAGAATGTTATCCATGAGCGCCAAAAGCGCCAAATTCACATGGCACTCCCAGAAGCCTGGGCCAGGCTGGTTGCAGAAGAGCACGATACTCTCCTAAAGTGGGTCACGGACCGTGTTGAGGGTTTATGCGGGCACAAGCCGGACCCTGGCACGGTTGCACGCTTCCTCCAAGAAATGGCCCACCAAACCGGCGCAAGATCGCCACGCACCCCGGCACGGCCCTCAAATCTCTCCGATCCTCCGCCTGCTCCAGACGAGACGGGGTCTACCGATGTTACGCTACCTCAGCCACTTAACATGGGGCCGGCCGGCGTCCCACTACCTCAGCCACTCACGTCTCCTCATCCCTCTTCAACCAGCACGCCTGGTGACATTGGCTTCACTCTTTTCGGTGAGTTCGTCCCCTGTCGGAACCAACGTGATGTCCTAATCCGAGCTATCGAAGCCTTAACCAACCGCGACTCGTCATTCATTGAGAGTTTCGTAGCACTTCCGCAACACGGCCGCACGCGCCGCTATATTGCTCTGCATCGCAGTGGACTTTATCCAGGAAGTCCACACCTTGCACAGGAGTCTCGTCAACTCCGTTCGGGGTACTGGATTGGTCTCAACGTCAATCAAGAGGACATTGAGCGCATCATTAAGCTGGCTTGTGAGGTGGCCGGGATTGGCTACGGCACGGACCTCACGATCACTCTGAAGTAAAGATGCGATAGGGCCACTCGCGACGGCTGTTGCGCGGCCGGGATCAATGCGAGTCGTGGGTGAGGGCGAGGAGCCAACCGACCGATAGTGGCACGGCGGCGAGGGCGAGGAGGCGGAAGTGCCAGGCGAGCGCGGCGCTCTGATCGGTGCGGGAGCGGAGGCGATCAGCGAGTATCGCGCTGGCTAGAAGGGCGGCCGAGGATACCGCGCCGGCGCGGGCGGCTCTGGCCGGGGCGGTGGGGCGGCGCGTCCGCACCAGCACGAGCGCTTGGGCGACGAGGTAGCCTCCCCAGCACACACAGCGCGACCAGCGGGGGCCGAGGCGGTGCGCGAGGCCTTGGACGCCGCTGCGCCGGTCTGATGCGAGGTCGGGCAGGGTGTTGGCCAGGTGGATGCCGAGCACCAACGGCGCGCCGACCGGGTAGACCCACCGCAGGCGGCGGTCCCAGCCGCGCACGGCCGTCCAGCTCCAGATGGGTAACAGCGGAAAGGCCACGACAAACGGCGCCCAACTCCAGCGGGTGGACTTCAGGCCGAGATCGTAGGCGATGCCGGCCGCGGCGTAGACAACGGCGCTCACGCGAGCCGGCCAGGGCAACCAGCGGGTCGCAGCGAGGCCAGTAGCGAGCGTCGCGACGGCGACCACGAGCGCCGGCCAGGGCCGGACCAGCCCTTGAACTATGGGCTTTGACGGCTTGCTCCGGGCGTCGAGGTCGCGGTCGCAGTAGTCGTTGAGCGCCCCGATACCGGCATTGACAAGGCAGACGGCGACCAGCAGGGCGGCCAGTGGCACGAGCGATGGTAGGCCCGACGTAGCAATCGAGGCAAAGGCGGCGCAGGCGAGGACTTTGAGCAGGACGGGGAAGGGGTGTGTGAGCCGCACCCAGGCGAGCAGCCGGGCGGCGCGACTAGCCGATGCCATGTGCCCGCAGCGCCGCCAGCACGTCGGGTGGGCGGCCGGCGCCCGGCCACAGCCACTCCGGCCGCAACCGCAGGCCCGGCACGACCTGCGACGCCAGCGCGCTGGTGCGGTCCGGTGCTAGGGGTACGAACGTGCCGTCCGGCTGCCGGGCGTAGACCTCGATCCGCTCGGTCTCGGGGTCCAGCAGCCAGTATTCCTGCACGCCGGCGGCTGCGTAGTCGCGGAGCTTGACGCCACGGTCGCGGGCCACGCTGTCCGGTGACAGGACCTCCACCACGAGGTCGGCCGGCCCCTCGATGCGGGTGGGTAACACACGGTCCAGATGCTCGGTGCTGCGGACGAATGAAGCGTCCGGCACGAAACGCTGTGCTCCCAGCCGCATCTCGAACTGGTCGGTGAAAGCCTCCCCACTCCCCTGCTTGGCCGCCACGGCAAGCATCAGCGCGTACACCATCCCAACAACACGATTGTGCGCGCTGCTTGCAGGCATCACGTAGACCAACTCACCGTCTATCAACTCGGCTTTGGTGTCGTCCGGGAGCGCGTCGAACCGTTCCCAGGGAGAGAGCGTCGTTGCGGCCGGTGGCGGGCGGGTCGTGGCAACTGTCGCCATAGGATCATGGTCCTCTCGCCAGGTAAGTATACTGACCTACAAGCGGTCGGGAGCGCCGCCGTTCTCAACAATCCACCAACGTGAAGGGGAGCGTCAAGTGAGCCAAGACCATGCACCGGGAGCCATCTATCTCACCGAGGAGGATGTCGTCCGGCTCTTGCCGATGACCGATGCTATCGAGGCAGTGGAGTTGGCGTTTCGCCATCTGGGGGCCGGCGGAGCGGTCAACCGGCCTCGTGATCGCGTTGCGTTCAGAGGCGGTCTCTTCCACTTCATGGCCGGGGCGGATCAGACACAGGGTTACCTGGGCTACAAGGCCTATGGCGGCTTCCGCGGGCACTGGGCCGGCATGATGGTCACGCTCTATAGCACCGAGAACGGGCGCGTGCTAGCGATGATGGCAGCAAATCGGCTGGGCCAAATCCGCACTGGCGCGGCCAGCGGAGTGGCGACGCGGCACCTGGCGCGGGTGGGGCCGGCGGTGGTGGGCCAGCTGGGGACCGGCTATCAGGGTGTCACGCAGCTTGCGGCCGTGGCGACGGTCCGGGAGATACACGAAGTGCGCGTCTTCAGCCGCAACGCCGAGCGCCGGGAGCGGTTTGCAGCCGAGATGGGGACACAGTTGGGACTCACGGTGCGGGCCGTGGACACTGCCGAGGCCGCCGTCAGTGGTGTGGACATTGTCAACGTCATCACCAACAGCGCCACGCCGGTACTCCGGGGAGCGTGGCTGGCGCCGGGCACGCACATCAACGCCGCCGGCTGCAACGTGATCTCGCACCGCGAGATTGATGTCGAGACGGTCCGGCGGGCCGACTTGGTGGTGGCGGATTCGGTCGAGCAAGCACGCCGTGAGGCCGGCGATTTGCTGCCGGCGGTTGTTCGGGGGGTGATCGCATGGGATCAGGTCCGCGAGCTGGCCGACATTGTGGCCGGCAACGTCATCGGCCGCACTATCCCCGACGAGATTACGCTATTCGAGTCGCAGGGCGTGGCGGTGGAAGACGTCACGGCCGCTGCGGTGGTGTATCGCCGCGCCGTGGAGCAGGGCCTCGGGACGCCGCTCCCCTTCTGATACAGTGAGGTAAGGGACAGGGCCGATGACGACCGAGCAGAAGACGAAACCGCGTTGGGTCCGGGAGCTTGAACGGCGGCTGCGCGAGCCGGTGTCGGAGGAAGAGTTGGCCCGCCGCCGAGCGTATGCAGCGCGCATCCGCGCAAAACGTGACCGGCTGCCGAGCATTGCGCCGGATACATCCAGCGAGTACATTCGCGCCATCCGCGACGAGGCCAGTTAGTGGAACTGCTCCCTAGTGACCAGCGGTTACTGGTGGTTGACGCATCGGTTGCGGTGAAGTGGTATCTCCGAGACGAGGAGTATCTATCGGCAGCCGACCTGCTATTCGATCACCATAAAGCCGGGCAGGTCGAACTTGCAGCGCCTCGCCAGATACGTGTCGAGGTTGCAAGTAGCTTTCGCCGAGCGGCATTGCGCGGTCGAATCAGCGTGCCTGAAGTGGAAGACTTGGTCATTGATTGGATGGGAATAGATCTCACGCTCGTAGATAACGAGCCTCTGCTGCTCGAAGCTACGCGATTGTGGATCCGTCATGGCTGCACGCTGTTCGATGGGCTGTACATTGCCTGTGCCGCGCAGACTCAGGCGCCGCTCGTGACGGCCGACGAGCGCCTGCTGCGTACCATCGGAAACCGTCCAGAACTGGTGCTCTCTCTGGCAAGCTATCCTGCCTTGCCAACAGTGTGACCCGCTCTTCCCTATTTCTCGGTGAACCCCGTGTGCCCTGTGGCAAGAGTCCCGGTGCTACGACTGCCCGCCGCGGAAGATGGGGCGGTCAATCTCGTTGACGCGATAGCCGAAGCCGGTGCTGCCGAGCGTGTCGGTCTTGAGCACACCGTCGCGGCGCTGGAAGATTCGCGGATGCACGGCCTCTTCGGGCACGGAGAGCGCCGGGAAGAACTGGTGGACGTTGGCCTCGACACCGTTCAGCGCGTTGCAGCGGGCCGCGAACCCGACCGCGTGGATCAGTGACAATCCCGGGTTGGTGAGGTCTTGGATGGTGTACGGCACGCCCTCGGCGATGGCGCGGCAGAGCACGAGCAGCGCGCCGCTCTGCCCCTTGCAGGTCTTGAGGCCGACACCGCTCCAGCCTAGCTCGCGCGCGAGATCGTAGTCGGCCGGGCCGGTCAGGCTCTCGTCAATGATGGCCGGCTTGAGTGCCGCCACCGGGCGCATGTTCCAGCGGTGGGACTGAAGGTCGCGCTCTGTCGGCTGCTCGACGTACAGCAGCACCCGATACGCCGCCGGGTCGCGCTCCCGCAGCGTGTGTAGATAGTCGAGGACGTATTGCGGATCGGGGCATTGCTCGTTGGTGTCCATCGAGATTTGGAGATCGTCGGCTTTCCCCGTGCCGAGGCGCTGGTGGACCTCCTGCGCCACGCGCACCACCTCGATAGTACGCTCGATGTCCCAGGCCAAGTCGGTTCCCAGGAGCTTGATCTTGAGACAGGTCAGGCCGTCGCGCTCTACCCAATCGTCGAGCGATACGGGGATGCCGTCCTGGGGATCGCTGGCGTCTATCTCGCTGCGGCGGAGCTTGTCCAGCCCGCCGACGAGATGAAACACGGGCACTTCAGGCCGGTACCGTGGCTGCAAGAAGTCGGCCGGGTAGCGCCCGGCAAACGCCGGCCCTAGATAGGTACTCAGGTCGTAGGGCATGAAGTCCGCGCTATAGCCGTCGTAGACGCCGATGCCGTTGGCGATAGCAAACGCATCGTGAAGGGCCGCGTCAATGGAGGACACCGCATTGAGGCCACACAGGCGCGGCATGGCCTCGGCCAAGCTCATGCGCTCGCCGACCGCGCGGATTGTGCGGTGTAAGTCGTCTTCCAGGCTCATCCAGAGATCAATCGGATGGTGGTAGCCGGGCGTACCGGCGACGAGCGCGCAGAAGTCGGTGGCAACCGCTCGCATCGCCGCGTCGCGCTGCTCGTGCGACACGACCGGGCTAGGCCAGCTCCACATGTCGGAGAGAAAGATGGCGCCCCAGCCGTCGGCCACCCGACCGCTGCGCGTCTCAACCCGCGCCCGCACGTGGAGAAAGGTGCTCTCCTCGACAATCACGCTCCCGAACTTGAGCGGTGTTCTAGCCTTGCCGGCCAGGAAGTGTGGCTCGATTCCCAGCACACGCACGTCGGATTGCAGCATTGCTCGTTCCTCCGACCGATCTCGTCACCGCGCGACCTGACAGTCTATCGTGGCCGCGGTTTCATGGGGCGGCAGCAGCGGCGGCGCTACGCCTCCGCCAGGTAATCATGGACGATCTTGGCGTAGCTCTCGGCAAAGCTCGTCTCCAGATAGTACGCGCTCACGTAGGCCTGTGGCGCGAGTGGGGTCAGGTCACACAACGGATTGGGCGCAAACCGGACCGTCCCGGTGCCGCGAAAGGTGGCATGGACCTGCACGTCGCGCTGTGCCGAGGCGCCGTCAATCAGCTGCTTGATGGCCGGCCCCGGACTGTCGGCGCGGGGGATGAGCTTCAGGCGCCAGGACGGCGCCGGACGCACCATCTCCTCCGGGCTACACGGCACCTCCATCGTGGACGCTATCGTCATGACCGGCCGGCCGGCGATGGATGCGCTAGTACACATCACGCGCTCGGTCTGCTCGACGGTGATGTCGGCAAAGACCTTGGGCGTACCGTAGACCTCACGACCGGCGGCGATCCCCGCCGGCCCGGTGTGGAGCACGTGGGAGCAGTACCAGCCGCGCTCGCCACGGAAGGAGCATCGCTGCTGCACAAAGGCTTCATCGAAGGGACCGTAGTGGGTGCAGAACGGCACGGTGAGGCCGCCGGCCACGCACAGCCCGTCCGGGTCCGGCTCCAGTGGCGCCGGCAGGAAGGCTGCGACGGCGGCGGGGTCCGCGCGGAAGAAGACGAACTGAAACCGCACCTGACGATAGTAGGCCGGCAGCGGCGAGTAGAAGGGAGCATCTGCGGGGATCGTCCACCCTTCGTCGTAACCCAACGGCATCGGTAGCTTCCTTCCGGCGGCTGTCCCTACCTACCCCCACCCCCCTCCCTGAAGGGAAAGGGCTGCCGGGCACCGCGCAGATTTCCGTTCCTTGTAGAGAAGCACCAATCGGCCGCCGCACGGACTCTCCTTCCCCTGGAGGGAAGGGGCCGGGGGTTAGGTCCAGGCTTACGCCTCTTTCTCCGGCTCGGACGACGTGACGTCCTCGGCTGGTCCGGCTTGCTCGCCGCTCTCGTCGAGCGGCACCCGCATGAGGCGCCAGTCGCCGGTGGGGTAGCTCATATGCGCGCGCTGCAGGAACTGCTCGGCGTCGGCACGCGCATAGTGGTAGGGGCGGTCGCTACCGGGATTGAACCACTCCGCCAGCACCGGACTCCATACCCCCCAGCCTTCCGTCGGCGGCGAGAGGATCGCCCGCACGCGCTCCAGCACGAACTGGAGTTGCTCCTTCGGCCCACCAGGTGGAAACAATCGTGGCACCATTCTCGTTATCCCCTTCTCCTCGACCGCCAAAACGACGGGTCCCGCGCTATTCAAGCTCCGACCGCACGACTTGGCCACCCTGAATCACCGCGACCGGTTCTAGCTGGCGCATGGCCTCGCGCGTGTGTCCGAGACAGTCCATGAAGGTCACGGCCTCGTCGCGTAGCTCCCAGATCGCGACATCGGCCGGCGCGCCGGTGCCGAGCGTGCCCAGCCCGTCGGCCAACGTGACTGCCTGCGTCGGCGCCAGCGTGGCCCGAGCAAACACCTGCTCCAAGCTCAGGCCGAGGAACAGGAACTTGGACAGCACGTTCGCTAGGTCATAGACCGGCCCGGTCACGGAGTAGTGGTGCAGGTCGCTGGAGATTGTATCCGGCAAGAATCCCTGGGCCAACAGCCGTTCGGCCGAATCGAAGGAAAAACTGCCGCTGCCGTGCCCAATGTCGAACTTGATGCCCCGTTCGCGCGCCTCCAGCACCCCCGGCCGCACACGCCCATCCGGATCAAGCAGCCCGTCACGGACGGCTCCCCGGAAAGAGTGGGTCACAATGTCGCCGGGGCGCAGCAGCGCCAGCAGGTCTTCCAACGGCACCGGCGTGTTCCCGATGTGGAGCATGACCGGCAGATCGGTCGTCTCAGCTACGCGAATGGCGTCGCGTAGCGGGCGGGTGCCGAGGGAGCCAACGAGGCGGTCGGTCTGGCGGATTTTGACGCCGACAATGACATCGCGATTGGCCTCGACGGTTGCGATGGCCCGGTCAACGTCGAGCAGGCGCTCATCGGCAGACTCGCCAACCTCCTGCGCGAACATGCCGGCCAAGGCGACATGGAGGAAGGCATAGAGCCGAGTGCGCTGCTGCTCGATGACATAGCGCCGCAGGCCGGGGAAGGTACCGGCGCCAGCGGACCCGGCGTCCACGGCGGTCGTGACACCACGCGGTAGGCATGTCTCGTCGGCGACAATGCCGTAATGGGAGACACCCCAGTACACGTGTGTATGGAGATCAACGAGACCGGGCGTCACGTAGCGCCCGGTGGCGTCGAGCGTCCGTCGGGCTTCGCCGGGCAGGTCGGCGCCAACCGCCGCGACCTGCCCATCCTGCACCAGCACGTCGGCCGGAGCCGCGAGGTCTTGGCTGGCATCGAATACGGTTCCACCGGTGATCCGCAAGTCGTACACGCTACTCACCCTCTCGGCGGAGTGTGGGAGAAATCAGCGCATTATACCGACTGGGGGGCCGGGCTTCCGGTCCGCTGCGCCGCGGCCCCCTCCTGACTGGGGTAGGTATTGACATGGATGGACAGGATAGACAGGATGGGAGAGGCGGATTGGACCTCACCCCTGACGGGCCAAAGCCGCACGGATGGTGCCAGGTGTGGTGGAGCGGGCCTCACCCCCGGCCCCCTCTCCAACATTTGGAGAGGGGGAGTATGTTGTCGGCATCAGGATTTACGGGATGCAAGGATGAGCAGGATGGATTCCGGCGCAAGCCGGAATGACAGGCCGGCGCTGGCTCACCTTAGGCCGTTCCGTTGTTCCCCAGATCGCGGATGTAGGCAAGCAGGCCGCCGGCGAGCATGATGTTCCGTTCCCGCTCGGAGAAGTCCGCGCGGACGGTGAAGATGCGGCCCGTGCCCTTGACCCGGACCTGCACCTCGTCCTGCCCGTCGCGGAGCGCCGCGTGCAGGTCGGGTAGCTCCCAGGTCTCGCCTTGGGCGGCGCGGTCGTAGTCGGACTCGTCGGCGAAGGTGAAGGGCGGAATACCCTGCGAGATCAAGTTGCGGCGGTGGATGCGCGCGAACGACTTGGCAAAGACGGCGCGCATACCGAGCGCCTTGGGCGCGAGGACGGCATGCTCACGCGATGAACCCTGGCCGTAGGTATGTCCGCCGACGACAAAGCCGCCGCCGATTTGCCGCGCCCGCTTGGGGAAGGTGGGATCGAGGCGCCGGAAGACAAACGCGCTCATCGCCTCGACGTTCGAGCGCAGCGCCATCACGACGGCGCCGTCCGGTGCCATGTCGCCGGTCGAGATTTCATCGCCGACCTTGATGAGCACCTCGCCGGCGAGCGGATCGGGCAGCGGCGTCTGGGCGGGGGCCGCCTTGATATTCGGGCCGCGCACCAGCTCCACTTGGGCCGCCGCGTCCGGCGGCAGCGGCGGGATAATCTGCCGGTCATTGGCGGCGGGATTACCGTCGGCCAACGTGATCGGCGGCTCGGCGCCGAGATCGCGGGGGTCCGTGATGACGCCGCGCAGGGCGGTGGCCGCCGCGGTGGCCGGGCTGCACAGATAGACCTGATCGTCTTGCGTGCCGCTGCGACCGGGGAAGTTGCGGACAAAGCTCCGCACCGACACGGCGCCCGACGGCGGTGCCTGTCCCATGCCCACGCACGGTCCGCAGGCCGGCTCCAGCATCCGCGCCCCGGCCAGGACCAGGTCGCGGTACACGCCGCTGCGGGAGATCGTGTCGAGGATTTGGCGCGATCCCGGTGTGACGGTCATCACCAAGTCCGGGGACACCACCTCGTCTTGCAGGACGGCCGCCGCGATGGCCAGGTCCTCGTAGCCGGAGTTCACGGAACTGCCGATGCAGACTTGGGCCGTCGGGGTACCGGTGACCTCGCGCACCGGCACGACGTTGCCCGGGCTGGACGGCTGGGCAATCAGCGGCTCCAGATCGCCTAGCTCGATGACTTCCGTTTCGTCGTAGCTGGCGCCGGGGTCGGCGGCCAGCGGCAGCCAGTGCTCCTCCCGCCCCTGGTAGACCAGCCACTCGCGGGTGCGCTCATCGGAGGGGAAGATGCCGCCGGTGGCGCCTAGCTCGGCGATCATGTTGCAGATCGTGCCGCGCTGGGTGACGTTGAGCGTCTGTACGCCGTCACCGTAGAACTCGCAGATGAAGCCCAGCCCGCCACTCACGCCGCGGCGGCGGAGTAGCTCGAGGATGATGTCCTTGGCCTGGACCCAGGGAGACAGCGCGCCGCGCAACTGCACGCCGAGCACCTTGGGGGAAGGAATCTCGAAGGGGTGTCCAGCCATGCAGACGGCGACTTCCAGCCCGCCGGCGCCAATGGCGATCATGCCGAGCGATCCGGACATCGTTGTGTGCGAGTCGGCGCCGACAAGCACTTGCCCCGGCCGGGCGAATCGCTCGACGTGCAGGTAGTGGCAGATACCGTTCCCCGGCCGCGAGAGGTACATGCCGTAGCGGGCCGCAAAACGCTGCAAGAAGCGGTGGTCGTCCGGGTTCTTGAAGTCCAGTTGGATCAAATTGTGATCCACGTACTGCACGGCCAGCGGCACCTGCACGCGGTCGAGGCCTAGCTCCTCGAACTGCAAGCAGGCCATGGTACCGGTCGCATCTTGCAGCAGCACCTGGTCCACCCGTAGACCTAGCTCCTTGCCCGGCGCGTATTCGCCACTCACCACGTGGTCTCGCAGGATTTTCGCGGCCAGCGTATCGGCCATCTGCAACTCCTTATGTCAAGAGATCGTGTCTCAGCACGCCCCGGTCCCCCACCCTAACCCTCCCCCGTTGCGACGGGGGAGGGAACTGCCCGTCCTCCTGCCGCAACGGGACCGTGCAGGGTCAGGCAGGAGCCGGAAACGGCCGTGTTCCAGGCGCTGCCGAGGAACAGCAGCACGCGGGCCAGATCGGGCGCCGCCACGCCGTCGGCACACTGCACGGCGTTCACCAGCACGCGATCGGTAGATGTCGCCTCCGCCAGGGGACGTATCCACGCGGCGCTCGGCTCGGGCGACACGTCGCAGTCCGACGACGGGTCCGTGGCGGGCGGCAAGAGCACGATGATCCGCCCGTCGCCGGTTGCACGCATCCGATTGATCGCCTCGGCGGTCAGGTACTCTACCTCCGGCGGCGTGGACGAGGCGGTGACAGCGGTGCGGCCGGCTTGTGTAGCAAGACCGGCCACGTCGCAGACCAGCACGTCCAACTGCGCCCATTCGACCACAACCCGTTCGATCAACGCCCACGCCGACGCCGCATCGTCCGTCACCCCGATGGCGGGCATGGCCCGGCCGCCGGTGGAGCGAACGCGGTCCACGATGCGCTTGGTGCCTTCGAGGTCGTGGCAGCTATGGACCACAACCCAGGCCCCGGAGTCGGCGAATGCCTGGGCAATGGACTCGCCGGCAGTGCCTTCCACACCGGCCAGCAACACAACCCGCTGCTCCAACTCCAGCGCGACGGACCCCGCAACCATCTCCGCTCTGCTCCGTGACCACGGCTCTGCGCCGCGAACACGCCCGGCGTACATCATATCAGCCGGACATGCGGGCGGTGGCTCTTTTGACAGTCCCGGTGTCGTGCGGTACTATGCGAGAGGAAGATACCCCGGTAGCTCAGTGGACAGAGCGTTGGCCTCCGGAGCCAAAAGTCGCGCGTTCGAATCGCGCCCGGGGTACCGTATCCGTACTGTCAGCCGGAGCGCCTCTGCGGAGTCGTGGGGGCGCTTTTTCTATGACGCGCCAGAGCCGCACAATCAAGTGGGCATTGGACGGCAAAGCGCATGGCAAACGCCCGCGGTGACGCAAGCCAACTCGACGCTATGCGCCGCGCGGTTGCTACGCGGTTTCTCCCGGCGCTCGGCTACCGCGACTACCGCATCCTCTGGGTCGCCAGCCTGCTCAGCGGTGCCGCCGCGTCCGGCCTGATCGTCGCGCGTGGCTGGATGGTGTTCACGCTCTCGGACTCCTCGATGCTGGTCGGGGTGACTACCTTCGCCGCGATGATTCCGCTGCTGGTCGTGCCGCCGTATGTCGGCTTTCTGGCGGATAAGCTCGACCGGCGGACGCTGTTGGCCGGCACCTTTGCGCTGAACCTCGGTCACAACCTGCTCTTGGCGATACTGGCCTTGACCGGCAGCATGGAGGTCTGGCATCTCGTCGCGCTGTCGTTGGTCAACGGCGTAGCTCGGGCTGCGCTCATGCCGACGATGCAGGCCCTGGTGCCCAATCTTGTACCGCGAAAGCTGATCCTCAACGCTGTGGCGCTGAACTCCGCCACGATTCATGGCTCGAAGCTGGTCGGTCCCGGGATCGTCGCGCTTCTGCTCATGGTCGCCGGACC
This sequence comes from Chloroflexota bacterium, assembly GCA_022826725.1. Lineage (GTDB taxonomy): Bacteria > Chloroflexota > UBA11872 > UBA12225 > JAJDUF01 > JAJDUF01. The sequence goes on along the minus strand of JAJDUF010000009.1, from coordinate 61,606 downwards.
GGGCAGCGCGTTCCTCGCCTGCACCGGCTTCTACGCGCTGGGCCTGGTGCAAGTCCTCCGTATCCGAACCGCCTCCACGGGGCGGCTCGATCCGGCAAAAGGTGCCCTCCACAACCTGCTTGCCGGGCTCAACCACGTCTATCGCGACCGTATGCTGTTCGCCTTGCTGGTCCTGGTCGCGCTGCACTGCGCGCTCACCATGTCGTTCGAGGCGGTTCTGCCGGTGCTTTCGCGGCAGCAGTTCGCGGCCGGCGGGTCGGTATTCGGGTCGCTGATGATGGCAGTCGGGGGTGGCGCCCTCGTGGGCGTGCTCGCCTTGGCCGGCGTGTCCAATCAGCGGGCACGTGGACAACTGCTGCTATGGACCGGCTTTGCCAGTAGCTTGACGCTGCTCGCGTTGGCGGTCGCTCCGACGCTGGAGTTGGCATTGCTGGCCGCCGCCGGTATTGGGGCCTCGCAGTCCGCGTTCATGGCGATCACAATGGCGATGATGCAGGCGCTGGTGCCGGATGCCATTCGGGGCCGCGTAACAAGCATCTACGCTTTTCATGCCGGCGGGGTGATGGCGTTCGCCAATCTCCTCAACGGCACCTTGGCCGACGTGATTAGTAGCACGCTGGTACTGACCATCAGCGGCGGTGCATTCCTGCTCGTGATGCTGGTCAGCTTCTCCAATGCGATCCTGCGCGATACCTACGTGCGCGGTCCTACCGCGCCGGTGCCGGCTGCCTAACCGCGGCGGAACACAGTGTCGCGGCCCGGCGCCGCAGCCGCCAGTTCGGCAATCGTGCGCCCGGCGGTGGGATGCACCAGGTCCGGTGCCAGGTCGGCGAGGGGCACGAGCACAAAGGCGCGTTCCGCTAGGCGGGGATGGGGAACGATCAGATCCGGCTCCGACACGACCGTGGAGCCGTCGAGGAGGATGTCGAGATCCATTGTCCGGGGTGCCCACCGCGCTCCCCGCCGCCGGCCAAGGGCATCCTCAATGCCTTGCAAGGCCGTGAGCAGATCGCGGAGGTCACGATCCGTCCGCAGCGCGACGACTTGGTTGAAATAGCGCGGCTGCGGCTCCGGGGTCACCGCTTCCGTGTCAAAGATGGGCGAGACGGCTACAACCTCACCGACGGCCTGTAGCCGGTCGCGGGCAGCGGCCAAGTAGGAGGCGCGATCCCCCAGATTGCTACCCAGCGCGACGTAGACCACCCGCTGCCGCGCACCACTGCCGTCCGCTCGATTGGGCTGCTGCGGTGTCGTCATTGGTCGTACCACCGCTCACCCAACACCGGTAGTAGGAGATAGCCCCCCTATGGTCCCCCCGCAGTGCGGGGGGACGGGTAATTCGCGCCTCTACCTATAGTTGCTTGCCTGGTATACTGCGCTCACGAGAGGGCCGTCATGCCGGAGTACGAGTATCGGTGTATGCAGTGTGGGCGGCGGTCCAGCCACCTGTTCCTGACCTTTGCGTCCGTCAAGGAGCCTAACTGTCCCCACTGCGACTCATCCGACATGCGCCGCTTGGTGTCGCGCTTCGCCGTGATGAAAAGCGAAGAGGCCCGCTTGGAATCTCTGAGCGACCCCGGCATGTTCGCCGGCGTGGACGAGAACGACCCGCGCAGCGTGGCGCAGTGGGCACGCAAGCTCGGCAGCCAACTCGGCGACGACCTGCCTTCCGACTACGACGAGATGGTGGACCAGATCGAAAGCGGCGAGATGCCGGACGATCTGGCCGGGGGATCGGCAGACACCGACACCGGTCTCGATGCCGGCCTCGACGACTGACCCCGGGAACACTACACCGCGAGGGCCAGTATAGCAGGGGTGGTCCCGGCTTACCTCCGTCCGCTGTCCGCTCCGACATTCTCGGCTATACAGGCGACGGGACTGGTATACTGTCTGCGGTGCTCGACGGGTGTTCGTCGAGCGCGGCGTATGCGGACTGCCGGCGGTCTCGTAGCGCGGTCCGACATGCCCCAGCAGGCGCAGAGCGTATGAGGAAGGATGGTAACTGTGGCCGCAAGCCCTTATGAGGGGACCTTCATCTTGGCCCCCACCCTCGCAGAGGACGAATTAGACACTGCGATTGAGCAGGTGAAAACGTATATCACGAGCCGTGGCGGCGAGATCACCAACACGGATACGTGGGGGCGACGGCGCATGTATCACGCCATCAAGGGACATCGTGATGGCAACTACGTGCTGATTGATTTCACCGCCGATCCGGCCACGGTCCATGACGTGGAGGGCAGCCTCCGGCTCGACGACGCGGTGATCCGGTCGCTCATCGTCCGCACCGACCGGTAAGACAGCAAGGGGGAGAACGATGGCCGGTTACGTCAACAAGGCGATGATTATCGGCAACCTGGGCCGCGATCCGGAGATGCGCTACACCCAGGGAGGCCAAGCGGTCACGAACTTCTCGGTAGCGACGAATCGCCGATGGGTGGGCCGCGACGGTGAGCCGGGGGAGGCGACGGAGTGGCACAACATCGTCGCCTGGGGCAAGCTGGCCGAGATATGCAACGAATACTTGAGCAAAGGCAGTTCGGTCTACATCGAGGGTCGTCTGCAGACACGCCAGTACGAGGACCGCGAGGGTATCACGAGGCGCACGACGGAAATCGTCGCTCTGGAGATGCAGATGCTCGACCGCCGCGCACGGTCCGATGGTGATGGCGGTAGTGGTGGTGGCGATGATCTCGGCGGCGAGCCGATTGACGTAGACGATATGCCGTTCTAGGCCATGACTACCGAGACGACGCTGGCCCCGGAGACACTGGCAGTAGATGCCGAGATGCTGGTCGGCATCCATGACCGGCTTGGGCATATCGAGGGGCGGCTGCCGCATTTCGCCACTAGGTCCGAGTTCGCCGATCTGCGCGGTGAATTCGTGGAATTGCGCGGCGAGTTCACCGAGCTACGCGGCGAGTTCGTAGCGCTGCGGGCGGAGATGCTGACAGGCTTTGCCGAGGTGCGGGCTGATGGCAAGCAACTACGCGCCGATATGCAGGCTGACATTGCGGAAGTGCGGACTGACGGCGAACGGCTACGCGCCGAGTTCGCCGAACTGCGCGGCGAGTTCGTAGCGCTGCGAGCCGGGACGCAGACGGGATTTGCGAAAGTGCAGACCGGGTTTGCGGAAGTGCAGACCGAGTTCGCGGAAGTGCGGGGGGAGATGCAGACGGGCTTTGCCGAACTGCGGGTGGAGATGGCAGAGCAGCGGGCCGACTTCGAGCGCCAGCTCCGACTGATGACGTGGACCCTTGCCGGTGTGATGCTGGCCGGCTTCACGGCCCTCGCCGCGTTTCTCAAACTGTTCGGCTGATCCGCTCCGTGCGGCAACGAGGAGCGGCACGCAGCAACGTCGGACAGTTCCGGTGCAGGAGTGGATTTAGCAAGCGGTGCTCGCTAGTGCGGAGCGCCGGCTACGGAGATAGGAGAACAGCGTGAGCCAAGAGGTGGATACGACGACACAAGAAGCTGAGGCAACCCCGGCGCCGCGCCGGCCAGTGGGTGGTCCGCCGGCGCGCGGCGCCCCACGCGGATCGCGCTCGCGGCCTCCGATGCGTGCCGGCGGCGAGCGTCGCCCACGTCCGCGTCGGTTCGGCCGGCAGAGCCGCAAGGTCTGCTCCTTTTGCGTGGACAAGGTGGACAAGATCAACTGCCGCGACATCGGCCGACTGCGTAACTACCTCACGGATCGCGCAACGATCCAAGCGCGACGCAAGACCGGCACGTGCTCGAAGCACCAACGGCGCCTGTCAACGGCTATCAAGCGAGCCAGGTATCTCGCTTTGCTGCCGTCCACGAGCGAGCACATCCGGGTTGCTATGCAGTACGGTCTGCGGGATGTGCCTACGCGCTGATGGCTCGGGCTGCTCGGCACATCGCTCCCTTCTTACTACCCTAGGTACAGCAGGTCCGGTGCTGCCGATTGCGCGCACTCCAACCCTGGCGCAAGTCCAGGACGCAGGTTGATCTCGGAACGGCAGGAGTAATGCGGTCGTGGCCTCTTCCTCGCCTCGCCGGCCATCGGAAGGGCGCCGCAGCCCCGGCGGGGGAGCCGAAAGGCAAGGCCGCCGGCGCCGGGGGCGTCAGACAGCCATCGGCTGGTCCGCCCACCGCGACGGCCGCTCGTTCATCCTGGGCTGGGGCGCTCACCTCACGCGGGCACAGAAGGATCGGCTGCGGTCCGGCATCGCGTTCGTCCTACTGACGATAGCCGTTGTGGCCGTTGTCGGGATGCTGTCCGGCGGCATTCTCTATGAAAACGTGTACTTGCCGCGCCTGGCGGTCGTCCGCGTCGGCGCCGACGCGGTCTCCCTGACGGACTACGCCGAGCGGCTGGCGTTCGAGCGCAATAGGCTGCTGCTCCAAGCCCAGAACGTGCGTGCTCAGATCGAGCGACAGGGGGCGAGGGCGACCGGAGAAGGGCAAGAGGCCATCATCAATCTCCTTCAGCAGCAGTACAACTTTTTGCTGGAGCAGGTGATTGATCTCCCGGAGCAACTGCAGGACGACCTTGTGGCGGAGCTGCTGATCGGTGCGGAGGCTCGGCGCCGCGGGCTGATAGCGACCGAGACGGAAATAGATACCCAGATCAAGCGGATGACCGGCTATCCGCTGCCCACGCCGACGCCAGGACCGACCGTGACACCGAACGCAACCGCGACGGCAAATGCGCGCGCGACAGGCACGGCCGCCGCGAGCAGTCCGGGCGAGGCAACACCGACCGTTGTGCAGACGCCGACGGCAGCGAGCACACCGGCCGCCACCTCACCCCCCACGGCCACGGCCACCGTCGGCCCGGCGACGACAGCCACCGGCACGACGGAAGCTCCTAGCCCCACGGCGACGCCATCCGGACCGACGCCGACGCCCGCGCCGACCGCCACGCCGCTCCCGTTTCCCACCTACTTGGCCCGCTATCAGGAGGTTCTAGGCTCCGAATCGGCACTGATCCGGGCGGTAGCCAAGGCGCGGGTGCTGCACCAGAAGCTCAACGAGGCACTGGGCGAGATGCCGACCGCGCAGGAGCAGGTGCGTGCCCGGCACATTCTCGTCGCCGATGAAGCGACGGCACAGACGGTCGTGGAGCGGCTGGAGGCCGGCGAGGACTTCGCCGCGCTGGCTACCGAGCTATCCACCGATAGCAGTACGAAAGAGGCGGGCGGCGATCTCGGCTTTTTCCCGCGTGGCGTGATGGTGCCGGAGTTCGAGGCGACGGCGTTCTCGCTCGCCGTCGGGGCCACCAGCCCGCCCATCGAGACGCAATTCGGCTATCACATCATCCGTGTAGAGGAACGCGAGGCGCAGCGCGAGATACCCGACTACCAGTTGCAACAGATCAAGGCCAACGCCATCAACCGCTGGCTCGACGAACAGCTCACCACCGCGCAAATCGAGCGCCGCCTGGATGATCGCCTCATCGAATGGGCCGAGCGGCAGGGCACCCAGTAGTCGGGCCGCCGGTCACCGCACTGACTCCCCTTCCCTGGGAGGGAAGGGGCCGGGGGTTAGGTCCAATCCCCTACGCTCGCTCGGCGTGCGGCGGCTCCGGCGCGTAGGACACCAGCCGTGAGCGTGCTTCGGTGATGCCCAAGGCCAGGAGTAGTCGCGGGACAAGCTGGTTCACCACGTCGGCCACGGTCACGGGCCGCAGATAGAAGGCCGGCAGCGGCGGGATGACCCGCACGCCGAGCCGCGCCAGCCGGAGCAAGTTCTCCAGATGGATGGCCGAGAGGGGACTCTCGCGCGGCACCAGCACGAGCGGGCGCCACTCTTTCAGCGTCACGCCGGCGGCGCGCAAGACGAGATTATCTTCAATACCGGCCGCGATGCCGGCGATGGTGCCCATGCTGGCCGGAACGACGATCATCCCCTGCGTCTCGACGCTCCCGCTGGCTATCGGCGCGCCCACGTCGTTGATGCTGTGCCACGCCAGGCTGCCCTGGCCGGGCACCGGCGCCGCCCATTGGCGGAGGGCGGCCGAGAGATCGGAGCCAAGCTCCTCCACCCAGACCCGCCGGCCGGCTTTGGTTGCCGTGCCGATGACCGGGTAGCCCAGGTCGAGCAGCAGTGCGATCACCTGGCGAGCGATCATCGCGCCACTGCCGCCGGTGATACCCACGACGACCGGCAACTTGTCCCCGTTCATGAGCTACTCCACCACGCGCGGACGGCGAGATCGGCCCCCGTAGCGACGAACAACAGCACGGCAATGTAGCCGTTGACGTTGAAGAAGGCCAGATCAAGACGACTCAAGTCGTTGGGACGCAGCAAGGAGTGCTCGTAGATCAGCAGTCCGGCGGCGCCGAGCACACCCAGCCAGTACGGGAGTCCCAGGCCGAGCACAACGCCCACGAGAATCAGCAGCACCACGGTAGCGACGTGCAGGACGCCGGAAGTCCACAGTGTCGCACGCACTCCGAACCGGGCCGGGAACGAATACAGGCCCGCCGACTGGTCGAAGGCGATGTCCTGACAGGCATACAGCAGGTCGAACCCGGCAATCCACACGGCAACGGCCAAACCGAGCACCAGCGGCGGCCACGACAACTCGCCGGTTACGCCGACCCACGCGCCGATGGGCGCCAGCCCGTCCGCGACGCCGAGGACGGCGTGCGATAGCCAGGTAAAACGCTTGGTGTACGAGTAGACGCCGAGCACGACGACCGCCCCCGGCAGCAGTACCAAACAGAGTGGATTGAGCTGCCAGGCGGCGATGGTGAGTACGACCAACGAGAGGCCGCTCGCCAGCCACATATCGCGTGCGCGGAGCAGGCCGCGCGGCACGGCACGGTCGGCCGTGCGCGGATTGGCCGCGTCAAGCTCGCGGTCAATCACCCGATTGAGCGCCATGGCCAGGGTACGCGCGGCGCCCATCGCCACGGTGATCCAGATGAACTGGTGCCAGGTGGGCCAGCCCTGCGCCGCCAGCAACATGCCGAGATAGGCGAAGGGCAAGGCAAAGATGGTGTGCTCGAACTTGATCGCTTCCAAGAAGAGGCGCAGCTTGCTCACACCGGACTCCTAATGTCCTGCACCGTTACCTGCACTGTCACCCAGCAGAGGCGGTCACATGCCCTCTACACTACATGTTGAAGATGTCGCTGACCGCACAGGTGAAACCGGGTAGCACGTCGAGGCCGTCGAGCGTGTCATTTTCGGTGAGCGTCTCGACCACCCATCCTGCACCATGCACGTCCACAGTGCGTGTATCCGGCTGCACGACCCACACCAAGCGCACGCCGTAACTGAGCCACATCTGCGCCTTGTCGCTGACCTCCCGCCGGCTGTTGCCAGGGGAGGCGACCTCCACCACCAAGTCAGGGGGCACCTCGGCGTAACCGGTATCCATCGCCTCTAGGGGGATTTTCGCCGCCGAGAAGTAGGCGATGTCCGGCTCACGCACCGTATCCGGGTCGCGCTCCAGCCAGACGCCCGAGTCCGAGGCCGTCAAGCTCCCCAGCTTCCGGGGCATGATGAATAGTCCTAATAGAACGGTCAGCTTCGTTACGATCTTACCGTGTGCATAGCCTGTTGGCATGGTCTCGTGCAGCACCCCCCGGATCAACTCACCGCGGATGCCTTGGCCATACAGTTGGAGCAGATCAGCGGCCGTGAGCAACTTGGTCATCGTCGTTGCCATATCCGGCTCCTTGTTGTCCGGCCCACGCCGGTCCACCTCCGGCAGACTCCCCCTCTTCACCAGTAGAGAGAGGGGCTGGGGGACGGCGCGTTTTCCTTCCTCCGCGAGAGGCCCTAGCTACCCGGCACTGCTTGTACCGGACCCCGATCCGGTCAGCAGGCCGTCGGGGAAAAGCTCCTCCCAGCGTTGCTCGACGCGCTCGCGGACTTCCGGTGACATGACGATGTCATCGGGCCAGGGGCGCGTGAACCCGTCGGCCGGACCCTTGCGCGTGGCGTCAATACCCATCTTACTGCCGAAGTGCGGCAGCGGCGCTGCGTGATCGAGCGCGTCGAGCGGCCCGTCTACCAGGAAGGTATCGCGGCGCGGATCAATGTTGTTCGTCACGCGCCAGGTCACCTCCGAGAGGTCCTGCACGTTCACGTCGGCGTCCACGACGATGATGTGCTTGGCCAGCATCATCTGGCCCATACCCCATAGCGCGTAGCACACCTTCTGCGCGTGACCGGGGTAGCGTTTTTCGATAGAAACGATGACCAGATTGTGGAAGACGCCCTCGAAGGGCATATTGATGTCCACGACTTCCGGGACCACCATCTTGATTAGGGGCAGGAACAGGCGCTCGGTCGCCTTGCCCAGATAATCGTCTTCCATCGGCGGGCGTCCCACGATGATCGAGGGGTAGATGGGGTCGCGCCGGTGCGTCATGCGCGTCAAGTGCAGCACCGGATACTCGTCGGCCAGCGAGTAGTAGCCAGTGTGGTCGCCGAACGGGCCTTCCACGCGCCGCTCGGCCGGATCAACGTAGCCCTCCAGCACGATCTCGGCGTGGGCCGGCACGTTATGGTCCACCGTCTTGCAGCGCACCATGTCCACGGGCTTGCCGCGCAGAAAGCCGGCGAACACCATCTCGTCTATGCCCGGTGGCAGCGGCGCAGTCGCCGCGTAGATCGCCGCTGGCGCGGCGCCGAGTACCACCGCCACCTCCAGCCGTTGCTGCTCGCCCTCGGCGTGCCGGTAGTGCTCGGCGCCGCCCTTGTGCAGGTGCCAATGCATACCGAGCGTCTTATCGTCGAAAACCTGGAGGCGATACATGCCGACGTTGCGCTTGCCGGTGTTCGGATCGTGCGTGAACACCAGCGGCAAGGTGATATAGCGACCGCCATCGTCGGGCCAACACTTCAGGATGGGTAGCTCCGAGAGCTTGAAGTCCTCGCCGCGATCCACCTCCTGACACGGCGCGGAAGTGACGAGCCGCGGCCCGGCCCCGGCAACGCCGCGGAGCTTGTTCAACGCCTGGAGCTTGCCGCGGAAGCCTTGCGGCGGCCCGGCAAGCGCCAAGGCCAGCAGGTCCTCGATCTGAGTGCCTAGGTCTTCAAAGCGATCAGCGCCCAAGGCCCACGCCGTCCGCCGATATGAGCCGAAGGTATTCATCACGACCGGCATGGAGCTGCCCTGCACGTTGCTGAACAGCAGGGCCGGACCGTGCTGCTTGCATACCCGGTCGGTGATCTCGGCGATCTCTAGGATCGGGTCAACGGGCGCCGTAATCCGCTGCAACTCGCCGTGGTCGTCGAGGAAGTCGAGGAAGGAGCGCAGGTCATCGAATCTCACAGAGCAGATGCTAGCACATGCACTGGCGCGGCCCGACGCTACGCTCGGTTGAAGCGAGTGCTATAATCGCCGGCCGGCTCCACACGACACAACCGCGATGCGCCGCCCCGATCCGCCAGTAAGGAGGCCCTGCTGATGCTTGCTGACACCGTGCAATGCTATTTCCGCGGCGAATTCATACCCTTTGCGGAGGCGAAAATCGGTGTGATGACGCACGCGCTCAACTACGGCACCGGTGTTTTCGAGGGCATCCGCGCGTATTGGAACGCGGACCGGGAGCAGCTCTACCTGCTCAAAATGCAGGAGCACTACGACCGGTTCCACCGCTCGTGCCGCATGATGCGAATCAAGCTGGAGCATGACGTGGGCGAGTTGTGTGAGATCACGCGGCAACTCGTGGAGATGAACGGCTACCGCGAAGATGTCTACATCCGGCCGTTGGCCTTCCAAGACGAGGAGACCATCACGCCGCGGCTGCACGATGTCTCGGATGCGCTCACCATCTACACCAACCCGATGGGCGCTTACATTGATATCGAGGCCGGTGTGCGGGTGGCAGTGTCGTCGTGGCGGCGCATGGACGATAACATGATCCCGCCGCGCGCGAAGGTCACCGGGCTGTACGTCAACTCGGCGCTCGCCAAGACCGAGGCGCTGGAGAACGGCTTTGACGAAGCGATCATGCTGACACAGGCCGGCCACGTCTCCGAGGGCAGCGCGGAGAATATCTTCCTGCTCATCAATGGGGAGTGGGTGACACCAGCGCCGTCGGAGAACATCCTCATGGGCATTACCCGCGACGCCGTGATGGAGCTGGCCCGCGAAGAGCTGGGGATCGAGACGGTCGAGCGCCAGGTGGGCCGCAGCGAACTGTACGTCGCGGATGAAGTGATTTTGACCGGTACCGGCGCCCAAATCTCGCCGGTGATCGAGATTGACCGCCGCCCGGTCGGCAGCGGTAGCATCGGCCCCGTCACGGCACGGCTCCAACGGATCTATTTCGATGCCGTGCGGGGCAATAACCCGAAGTACGCCTCGTGGTCCGTTCCCGTGTACCAAGACGGTGGGCCGTCGGCATAGGCGGCAGTAACGGTGTTTGCGAACCCACCATGTCACTCCGGAGAGACCCCTGGGCGCTGGGGCTAGCAGTGCTCGGCTTGACGATTAATCTGGCGCTGCTGCTCGGCTTGCTCACCCGGCTGCCCGAACTGCCCGATCTGCTCCCCGTCCACTTCAATGTCTTCGGCGAACCCGACCTCATTGATGACAAGCGCTCCATCCTCCGCCTGCCTATCGTCAGCACGCTGGTGTGGGCGGGCAACCTGGTCTTGGCCATCCCGGCGGCCCGGCTCGACCGCACCCTAGCCCGGCTGCTGGTCGGGGCCGGCGTGCTGGTGCCGGTGCTGTTTGTAGTGACCGTCTTTCGCCTCATCGCCTGACGGTGCGCGTAACGCTGCCGCAGCCTGCTCCAGCCGGGGCAGCAATCGGCGCAGCCGCCGCGCAAGGTAGGCGCGGAGGTCCGTGGCAATGGGCGAATCGGCCTCTGCTATGGCGATAGCTTCAAGGTAGCCATTCAACTCGTCCAGCTCCCGGTGTAATGTGGCTACCCGCGGCTGAAGCGCCGCGTGCCGGGCCACCGGGCCGGCCTTGTCTGGGGCGAAATAGTGAAAGGTTGCGGTGCGAAAGCGGCGCTTGGGCAGATGGTCGCGCTGTTGCACCGCCGCAGTGATCTCGGCGGCCAGCCGCCGGTTGCAGGCCAGGTCCTCGCGGACGGCGCGTAGCGACCAGCGCCGCGCTTGGATGTGCTCCTGGCGGTTCCGGATCGCCTGAGCAAGGGCGACGGCCAGGTGACCAAAGGGCAGCACGCGGACCGTGCGGTACACGCGACGCACGACGATCCAGGCCAGCCACCGTAGCCAGCCGGAGATCCGGGTGGACAGCGCCTGGTCAGCGGCTGGGCGTGCCATCATCCACTGCCAGTCGTGCGTATGACGCGGAGCACAATGGCCAGCAAGAACGTCAGGCCGCCCAGGATGAGCACCAGTTCAGGAGCGCGGCGGATACCCACACCGTCTCGCCGCCCGGGTCGGCGCGGGCGGAGCAGCCCCACCAGCCAGATCATCGCCACCGCCGCGGCCACTTTGAGTCCCAGCACAACGCCGTAGAGCAAGCCGGCCTCCGCGCCGGCGAGGCGGTCGAACGTCAGCACGGCGCCGGTCAGGATGAGGGCGCCGACGGCGATCTTGACGACATCGCGGAACTCGCGCCGCACCGCCGCCTCGAACGCGCGCCACAGCGACTCGCTAGCCTCCGACGAGGATTCCGATTGCGCTGCGGGCATGTCAGCGGCGCGGCGGGCCGCCGGCCGCCACACCAGCCAGAAGAACAAGCTGCCGCCAACCCATGCCACGGCCGCGAGTAGGTGCACCCACTGGAGCAGGATGCGCCACAGATCGCTACCGTCCACGTCCGTGCCTATGCTCGGCCCACGCGACAGTCTAGCAGTGGTCGGTGGATTAGACCTACCCCCCGGCCCTTCCCTAACAGGGAAGGGGGATTCAGGGCGTCGGCCGGCCACTGTCGGACTCGTCCTCGCCATCGCTCGGAGACGGCGAGGGGGACGGGGGCTGAGGCGCGGCGATATCCGGGGCTAGCTCCAAGAGGCGGGCCTTGAGGGCGCGGCGCTCTAGCTGTGCGGCCGGGTCGTCTTTGCCGGCCAGCGCCCGAATGTCAGCTACGAGGCGCTCTATCTCCGTCGGCTGCGGGGCCGGGGCCGGAGCACGCCGGCTGCGGGGATCGGCCCAGGCCAGTACGCCAAGCGTCGCCAGGACGGCCGCCGCGGCTGCGGCAACGCCGATTTGCAGCGGCCGGCGGTCGCCCCACAGCGCCGGCTGCTCGACGTGCGGCAATCCCAGCAAGGTGAAGCGCACCGGCGTACCGGGGAGCAGGTCGGTCGCTCCGACGGCGGTAAAGCTGTTGCCGCTGAGGGTGGTCGCACCGAACGGGCGCAAGTCGTCACTTTCTACCTGCACGCCCCGCGCCGGTACGAGCACACGGAGCTGACCGATGGGCTGCAGGATGGGGATGGTGACGGCGAGCCGTGGTCCGGCGTAGGGGAGGGTGTAGCCCATCGTCAGCGGCGTCTCGCCCGGCGGGAACGGCATGGCCGGTACCAAACCGCCATCGCCCGTCACCACCATGTCCTCGCGCCGCACCCCGGTCAGCGGCGCCACGCCGACGGCGCCGACGGGTGGCGCAATCCGCACGGGACTGGCCGTCACGGGTTGAGCAACATACGTCTGCGGCCCCTCATTGCTGACGATAACGGTCTGGATCAGTGACACCTCACCCGTAGCCACGTTGACCTGGGCCAGGATGAGGTTGCTCCGGACCAACCGCACGCGAGCGGGATCATGGGTCACGTCGAAGACTTCGATGTCGGCAGCGCCGACGGCGATCTGACCGGTTGCCGCCGCGTTGGCGTTGCCAGCGGCAAGCAGCACCGGCCCGACGTACTCAACCCCGCCGAACGTCACAACCGGCTGATAAAGGTCGGCGGGCGCAACGCCCAGGCCCGCAAACTCGAAGCGCCCGGCGGAGTCGGTCACGACCGTCCGTTCGAGACGGCGGCTGCGGGTCGCGGCGTCGAGGTACCACAGCTGCACCTCGATGGCCCCCTGGGCCGCGCCACTGACACCATGCGTCACCTGACCGCGGATGGTGCCGCGGTCCGCCTCGGATTGGGCGACGGCCACGCGCGAGCCGCCCCATACGTGCAGCGCGGTCACGGCCACGCCAGCGCCGGCACCGCGCAGGAGCCGGCGCCGCGTCTTCATTGCGCCGTCCCCTTGCGGAACGGGGGGCCAGCATTGCGCCTAACCCCCGGCCCCTTCCCTGAAGGGAAGGGGAGTACGCACGGTGACCATTGGCCCCTTCCTTGAAGGGAGGGAGTTGAGGAGGGGTATCTTGATCCTTCCCGACGTGTCATCCCACCTCCAACTCTCGCCATCCGCTACTTGCCTTGCGTATCGTCCGATGGGGCTACGGTGGTACAGCCCTGGCGGGTCAAGACTGTGTCGGCGCGTGCCTCCCAACTGTCGAGGGCTTTGAGGAGGGCGAGGGCACGGCGCTCGTAACGTTGGCGCTGGCGCTGGTAGGTGGGGGCGTCGAGCGCCCCGGATTGGTAGTCCAGGGTCAGCTCGCGCAGGGCCGCATAGGTCTCCTGCTGGCGGGTCAGGAGGTCGGCCAGCTGGGTGGTCGTCTCCGGCTCCTCCGGCGGCGACGTGTCATCCCAACGTTGGCCGGTGCGGAGGAGCGGATACACCACGTAGAGCAGCGCCACAATCCCGATGATGAGCGCGAGGGCGAGGATCATGTCTCGTTCTTCGATCCGGCAGGCCAGCGTGCCGTCCGCTCAAGGGTAGCCGCTGCGCCGCGATAGCAGCCACGCGGGAGCCGGTAGCCGGCGCGAGGCCGTAGCCAGCGCGGGGGCGGTCGCTTCCGGCCACCAGGAGAGCAGGGCACCGGCGAGGAAGACCGGCCAAGACAACCACAGAACGGCCACCAGGGGATTGACGAAAATGTGGAAGGTGGCGGCCAGCGGCTCACCCGTCGGCAAGGCAAACTGGCCGGCGGTCATGGTCGCCGATTGCGGCTCGTCCCAGCCGGCCAGCACCACGTAGAGATCGTCGAGCCAGGGGAAGACCGTGTGAATGGCAACCTGTGTGGCCGGCTGCGCCTCCCATGAATCGTAGAAGCGGCGCACGGTGGCCATTTCGGCCAGTGGCCGTCCGTCCGGCGTGGTAGCGCCCAGGACGGCGGTGACGGTCCGCACACCGGGGCCGGGCACGGTGGCGATACCGCGATACGTCAGCACGTAGCGGCCGATGGTCACGGTTTCGCCGGGTTGGAGTGTCACCTGCCGCTCCAGGTTGAAGAACGTCGAGCCGATCACTCCGACCGCCAGGCCGGCGATAGACAGATGCACCAAATAGCCGCCGTAGCGCCGCCGGTGCCGCCCCAGCACGGTCAGTAGCGCGGCCGGCAGGCTACTGCGCGCCGCTCGCTGCTGACCGCGAGTAGCACGCCAACACTCTTGCACTACGCCGACGATGACGAAACCGACAACACCGAACGCGGCGGTGGCCAGCCAGGACTGCATCTGGGCAGTGATGAGGCCAGCGGCTATGGCGGCGACCACGCCGCCGAGCAACGGGAGGCGGAAGTTGCGCCAGACGGTCGCCCGGCCGGCGCCGCGCCAGGGTACGAGCGGGCCAATACCCATCAGAACCAGGAGTCCCAGGAGCAGCGGCCCGTTGACCTGATTGAAGAACGGAGTACCGACCGCCACGCGGACGTTGCGTACCGCTTCCGAAATGAGCGGAAAGATGGTGCCCCAGAAGGTGGCGAACGCGATACCGATGAGCAGCCAGTTGTTGGCCAGGAAGGTCGCCTCCCGCGAGTAGACCGTCTCTACCGTGGCCGACGATGACAATCGCGGCAGCCGCACGAAGAGCAGTGCCAGGCTGGCGACCAGCACCAGTCCCAGAAAGACGAAGAAGTAGGGACCGATGGCCGATTGGGCAAAGGAGTGGACGGAGCTGATGACGCCACTCCGCACGACGAACGTTCCGAAGATCGAAAGGGCAAAGGTGGCGATGACGAGCGAGAAATTCCAGACCTTGAGCAGCCCGCGACGCTCCTGCACCGCCAGCGAGTGCAGCAGGGCGGTGGCCGTGAGCCAGGGCAGCAGGGCCACGTTCTCCACCGGGTCCCAGCCCCAGTAGCCGCCCCAACCGAGCACGTGGTAGGCCCACCAGCCACCGAGCAGTAATCCCGATCCCAGGACGGCCCACCCGCCGAGCACCCAGCGTCGGGCAGCCAGCACCCACTCGTTGCCGAGCCGGCCGCTGGCCAGCGCCGCGATGGCGAACGCAAACGGGATGGTCGCACTCACGATCCCGGCCAACAGCACCGGTGGATGGATCAACATGCCGTCGTCGTAAAGCAGCGGGTGCAGCCCGCGCCCGTTGGCCGGCACAAACGGCAAACGCTCGAACGGAGACGCGACGAACGCCAGGACAAGCAGGAAAAAGGCTTCGACCACCAGCAGCGTGGCAGCCACGTAGGGTATGAGCGCGGGATGCGCGTGCCGGCTCCGCAGGGCGAGTACGGCGAGCACGCAGAGGACGAGCAGCCAGTAGAGAAGCGATCCGGCTTGACCACCGTAGAAGGCGGCCAAGATCAGGCGCATGGGCATCTCGCGGCTGGATTGCTCGGCGACGTAGCGCACGCCAAAGTCGTGGCCGGCAAACGCCGCGAGCAGCATGATCGCGGCGATGAGCACCAGTGCCGCGACCGCCAGCACCGACCGCCGGCCGCTCTCCACCAGGGACGGAACGGCGCGTCGCGCGCCGACGACGGACGCCGCTGCGCCAAAGAGCGCGATGGGGAAAGCGATCAGCAGGGCGATTTGGCCTAGATCGCTCGTATGCATCGCCTACTCATGAGGTGTGGTTGCCCCGGTCATTGTATAAGAGCGCAGGTAGGGATGCGCCTACGGCGCGAGATTCCCGCTTGGGCGAGAATGACGGAGGCCGGTGGGCCGGGTGGAGCGGCGTTCGCTGTTCATCACTGTACCGTCGTGGAGGCCTCGAACTTGGATGGACACTTGGCAAGCAGCATCGTCGCCTCGAACCGCTCGCCCGTATAGTGCCCCTGCACGACCACCTCGATGTTGTCGTTGAATACGTCGGGGACCAGGCCTCCATAGACGACCGGGAGGGGCGCAACCTGCTGAGTCCCTGCTGCTTGATCGGTAATCGCAAAACGGATCGGCCCGCCGCCGCCAAGCCCCACGATGGTGCCTGGGGCTACGTGCCCAGCGACCCGGACCGGCTCGCTGCGCTGGCTCTCCGGTAGCGCGCGCAACTCGGAGACGGTCAGATAGTAGACGGTGCTGCCGCCCAACGCGGTGCTGACGAGGTAGCCGACGCCCGCAAAGACGGCCAGGCCGCCGATCCACATCTTGCGGCGGGTGAGCAGATGGCCGACGCCGTCGCGCTCATCCCAGCGCGCGTCCGGGACCTCAACGGTGCCCGCGAACGGTTCCGTTCGTTGCATAGTCGTAAGTCGGCGGCAGCAAGCGATATTCGAGATAGCTCGGCTCGCCACTGCTAGGGATTATACGCGATAGGCGCGGACGTCCCGACAGGTCACAGGCCTCACCCCCCGGCCCCCTCTCCATCGCGGAGCGATAGAGAGGGGGAGTTGGATTTCCGCTTGCGCGGGAATGATGGTCGGAGGAACGCGCCCGTATGCGAGGCTGGCGTGGCGGCAATCACGTCCGGTGGTCCGGCGGCAACCACCTCGCCGCCGGCGTCGCCGCCCTCCGGCCCTAAGTCAATGATCCAATCGGCGCTCTTGAGCACGTCGAGATGGTGCTCGATCACCAGCACCGTATTGCCGGCGTCAACGAGGCGGTGGAGCACGTCGAGCAAGCGCTCGATGTCGGCGAAGTGCAGGCCGGTGGTCGGCTCGTCGAGGATGTAGAGCGTCTTGCCTGTTGCTCGCCGACTCAGCTCGGTGGCGAGCTTGACGCGCTGCGCCTCGCCGCCGGAGAGCGTCGTCGCGGCTTGGCCGAGGCGAATGTAGCCCATCCCGACGTCGCACAGGGTTTCGAGCCGCTTGCGGATGCGCGGCACGTTGGCGAAAAAGTCCAGCGCCTCGGCAACGGTCAGGTCCAGGACTTCCGCGATGGTCTTGCCGCGGTAGAGAATCTCCAGCGCCTCGCGGTTGTAGCGCGATCCCTGGCACACCTCGCACGGCACGTACACGTCGGGAAGAAACTGCATCTCGATCTTGATGGTGCCCTGGCCCTGGCAGGCCTCGCAACGGCCGCCCTTGACGTTGAAGGAAAACCGGCCCGGCTTGTAGCCGCGGATGCGGGCCTCGCGCGTCGCGGCGAATAGCTCCCGGATCGGCGTGAACAAGCCGGTGTAGGTCGCCGGGTTGGACCGCGGTGTCCGCCCGATAGGGGCCTGATCTATGCTGATGACCTTGTCCAGGTGCTCGACGCCCTCGATGGCCGCATGGCTGCCGGGACGAGCGTGCGCCCGGTGGAGCTTCTGCGCCAAGGCGCGGTAGAGCACATCGTTGACGAGCGTGCTCTTGCCGGACCCGGACACGCCGGCCACAACCACCAAGCAGCCCAGCGGAACACGCACGTCTATAGCCCTCAGATTGTGCTGCCGGGCACCGCGAATGGTGAGTGCGGCGTCCGTCGGCCGGCGGCGCTGTGCCGGCGGCGCGATGCACCGCCGCCCGGCCAGAAACGCGCCCGTGACCGACCGTGCAGCCGCGGCGACGGCCGGCAGAGGTCCCGTCGCGACAATCTCGCCGCCTTGCTCGCCGGCGCCGGGGCCGATGTCCACCAGGTAGTCGGCCGCGCGCATGGTGGCTTCATCGTGCTCGACTACGAGCACCGTGTTGCCCAGGTCGCGGAGGGCAAGCAGCGTGGTGACGAGGCGCTGCTGATCGCGGGCATGGAGGCCGATGCTCGGCTCGTCCAGCACGTAGATAACGCCCTTCAGCTGAGAGCCGATCTGCGTCGCCAGGCGGATGCGCTGCGCCTCGCCGCCGGAAAGCGAGGCCGCCGCGCGGTCCAAGGTCAGATAGCCCAGGCCCACGTTGGCGAGGAAGTCCAGGCGGACACGTAGCTCGCGCACAATCGGCCGGGCAATCAGCGCCTGTGGACCGTCCGGCGCAACACCGTCCAGGAACGGTCGGATGTCCGCGACCGTCAGGGCCGTCACCTCGGCAATGGAGCGTCCACCG
Source organism: Chloroflexota bacterium (assembly GCA_022826725.1). GTDB lineage: Bacteria > Chloroflexota > UBA11872 > UBA12225 > JAJDUF01 > JAJDUF01. Next base: position 43,509 of record JAJDUF010000009.1, on the reverse strand, counting down.
ACAGTTACCGCCAGGGCAACCGGCCTCAGCCGCGCCCCTCGACAGGTCGGGCAAGGACGACTGAACATGAACTGCTCGATCTCGCTCTTGACCTGCTCGGATTCGGTGTCCCGATAGCGGCGCTCAAGCTCGCGCACGATGCCGGGAAACCGCACGCGATACGTCCGCCCGCTGCGACCACTGCCGTAGCCGGACTGGACCGGAATACGCTCCTTCCCGGTGCCGTAGAACAGGGCGTGGCGCTGTGCCTCGTCCAGCGTGGAAACGGGCGCAGCGAGCGAGAAGCCGCAGTGCGTGGCGAGGGCGGGCAGGTAGCCGCGGTAGATCAGCGAGGTGGCGATAGCGCCATCGTCGAGCGACAAGTCGGGATTGGGTACGAGCAGATCGGGGTCAACCTCCTGCGTGGTGCCGAGGCCGGTACAGTCCGGGCAGGCACCGTGTGGGCTATTGAACGAAAAGGTGCGTGGCTCGATCTCATCCAGCGAGATCCGGCAGTGGACGCAGGCAAAGTGCTCCGAAAAGAGCAGCTCGTCGGCCGTTCCCGACGTGGTGACCAGAGCGACGATGACCACCCCACCGCCGAGATCGAGCGACGTTTCGAGCGAATCGGCCAGCCGTGTTCCTTGGTCGCTGCGGACGACCAGGCGATCCACGACGACCTCCAGCGTGTGGCGCTTGGTCTTGGCGAGTGAAGGAAGCTCCTCGTCCAGCCGATACACCGTGCCGTCAATCCGCACGCGGGCGTAGCCGCTGCGGCGGGCGTCATCGAGGACTTGCCGGTGCTCGCCGCGTTGGTCGCGCACCACCGGGGCCAGGAGCAGGAAGCGGGTGCCTTCCGGCAGCGCCAGCACGGCATCTACCATCTGCTGGACCGTCTGACGGGTGACGACGCGGCCGCAGTTGGGGCAGTGGGGTGTCCCGGTCCGCGCGAAAAGCAAACGCAAGTAGTCGTAAATCTCCGTCACCGTGCCGACGGTGGAGCGGGGATTGCGGCTGATCCCCTTCTGGTCAATGGCGATGGCCGGCGACAGGCCCTCGATGTGGTCAACGTCGGGCTTTTCCAACTGACCGATGAACTGCCGCGCGTAAGCCGACAGCGACTCGACGTAGCGCCGCTGCCCCTCGGCAAAGATGGTGTCGAACGCGAGGCTGGACTTCCCGGAGCCAGAGAGGCCGGTGAATACAATAAGTTGATTGCGCGGCAAGTCCACGTCAATGCTTTGCAGGTTGTGCTCGCGCGCGCCCCGCACGATGATGGCGTCCGCTGACATATTTGGTGTCTCTTGGGCGGCCGTATCTACCGCCCTACCGCCCGGCCCCCTAGCCCCCTATGGTCCCCCCGCTGCGGCGGGGGGACAGGGATTCTTCCCTATTCGGCGGCGCGCAGCGCGTTCCTGACGGCACCGCACAGCCCGGCATAGTCGAGGGTAGCAAAGTCGGTGGTGTCCACAGTGACGCAGGGGACGGCGAGTCGCAGCGGTCCCCAGGTGGCCTCGCGCAAGCCAGCCCGCAGCTCCGGGAGGACGGCCGCACCGAGATGCCCCGGATGCCGTTCGCTTGTGTCAGCCCGTTCCCGATAGCGGGCGACGACGACAGGAGCCGCGGCGGTGCAGTGGACCTGCACCGTTCGAGCTGCATACCGCGCCAGCACCGCCTCGAAGCGTGGCGTGTCGTATCGGTCGTAGAAGTTGCTCTCGACCACCAGGCCGTGACCAGCTTCCAATAGACGCTCGACAACATAGAACAGCAGTTGAATGCTGGCTATGCCAAGCTGTCGGGACCAATCGCGATCACCCGCGCCGATGGTGTCGTAGAGTGACTCCTTGATGTCGTCCCGGCTCAGGAACGGCAGGGCAAAATCGCCGGCGATCCGCCGGCCGAGCGTCGTCTTGCCCGTTGCCGGCGCACCCGACACGATGAGCATTGGTGGCGGTTGGGCCGCTGCCATGGTAAGGCTCACCTGCGATGGGAGTCGTTGGCGCACGTCCGGCGCCCTCATCGCGCTATGAGATGTAGCGATCGAGCGCTTCCTTCAGCCGGTCCCATTCTTCGTCCGAGGTGCCGTTGCTCGCGGCCTCGCGCAGGCAGTGCGCGATGTGGTCCTCCAGCACGAGACGGGACACCTTATCCACTCCTGCCCGTACGGCTGCGAGCTGGATCAGGACGTCGGAGCAGTTACGGCCGTCGGCAATCATCCGCCGCACCCCGCCGACGTGGCCTTCCAGTCGCGCCAGCCGGTTCAGCAAGGCACGGGTCTGCTCCGGCGAGCCGATGTGCTCGTGCGGGTGCTGCTCGGCAACCGCGCCGGCGGCCGGATCAACTGGGCGATCCGCTCGGCGATCCGTTCCCATGACTTCCTCCGCACCTAGTATAGACCGCGCTCCGCGCCGGCCGTTGCAGCCCAACGGCTCGTGCGGTACCATCGTTGGAGCAGATATACCCCCAGGGGGGATAGGAACATGACGGCACAAGTAGGTACCGGCGCTCTGGCGGAGGGAGACTCCGGCTGGCTCGACAAGCTGGCTCAATACCGGGCAGTCTGGAGTAGCCCGGACTTCATCACCTCCGCCGCGACAATCCTGCTCATCACCGCCTCCTGGCTGACGAGCCTGGCGGGCATCGGCATTGGCCTTCCGGTGGACGAAGCATCGTGGTTGGCGGCCGTGGCGGGCAGTGAGACGGACTGGCTGCCGCCGGCGCTCGGACTGGCTGGCGTCGCCATCGGCGGGGCCAAGATCGCCGTTGGCGCCGTCCGTGGCCTGCTGGAGCGGGAGCTGAACGTAGACGAACTGGTGACTATTGCCATCGTCGCCGCCGTGATCCTGGGCGAATACCTTTCGGCCGGGCTGGTGGCTTTTATGATGCTCTTCGGCAAGGTGCTCGAAGACTTCACGGCCGAGCGGGCGGAGCTGGCACTGGCGGGACTCGGCGCCCTACTGCCGGCAACGGCGCGGCGCAAGGGCGAGCAGGACACTGAGGAAGAGGTTCCGCTGTCGGCGCTCCGCAAGGGCGACATCATCATCATCCGCCCCGGCGAGCGTCTTCCGATTGATGGGGTGGTCATGGCCGGTCAAGCGGCGGTGGACCAGGCGGCCCTGACCGGAGAGCCGGTGCCCCAACCGCGCGGTCCCGGCGATGAAGTGCTGGCCGGCGGTCTCGCCCACCAAGGGGCCTTGGAGGTACGCACCACCCGCATCGGCGCGGCGACCGCCATCGGGCGCATCCGGCAGCTTGTGGCCGCTGCCGAGGAGGAGCGGGCGCCGGTCGTGCGGCGGGCCGACTACTACGCGAAGTTCTTCACCCCGGCGGTGCTGGGACTGGCGGCCGCCGTGCTGCTGTTCACCTATCTCATCACGGGCGCTTGGGACTGGCTGCCGGCGGTCACGGTGCTGGTAGTGGCGTGCCCGTGCGCGCTGGTGCTGGCCACACCGACTGCCGTGATCGCCGGTGTGGTCAACGCCGCCCGGCACGGCCTGCTCATCAAGAGCGGCGCCCGGCTGGAGACTGCGGGCCGCGTCACCGCTGTGGCTTTCGACAAGACCGGCACCCTCACCCGCGGTCAGCCGACGGTGGTACGCACCATCCCCCGTGGCGAGCACACCGAGCACGAACTGCTGGCGCTCGCTGCCGCCGTCGAGCGGCGCTCCGAGCACCCGTTGGCCCGGGCCATCCTCGGGGCAGCCGGCACCGTTGGCGTGGAAGATCGGTATAGCGCCGACGCCGACTCATTTCGGGCCGTACCGGGGCGCGGCGCGGCGGCGACGGTCAACGGGCAGGACGTGGTTGTCGGCTCGCTGGCTTGGATCATTGATCTCGGCATTGCCGGTACCGCTGCCGACGAGGCGGCGTGGGACAAGCTCCTGAGGCAGGGGTATACGGTGCTGTGCGTCGGCGTTGACGGCCAGTTGGTTGGTACGCTGGCCGCGGCAGACACGCCGCGCGATGAAGCGGCAGCCATGATCGCCACCCTGCGGGACGCCGGCATCGGCACGATCAAGCTGCTGACCGGAGACTCCCAGGCAACGGCACGGGCGCTGGCCGAGCAAGTTGGCATCGCGCCGGAGGACGTGCAGGCCGGCCTCTTGCCCGAGGACAAGGTGGCGGCGATCAAGTCGCTGCAGGCGCGGGGTGAGGTCGTGGCGATGATCGGCGATGGCGTCAACGACGCGCCGGCGCTGGCGACGGCCGACGTGGCGATTGCCGTGGGCGTGGGCGGCACCGACGTGGCGCTGGAGGTGTCCGATGTAGCCTTGCTCACTGAGGACCTTGGCCAAGTCGCAGCGGCGCTCACCCTCAGTCGCCACACGCTCTCGACCATTCGCCAGAACCTGCTGCTCGCGCTAGTCTGGAACGTGGGTGCCCTCGTCGCCGCTGCTCTGAGCTTTGTGGGGCCGGTCGCTGGCGCGCTCATCCACAACATCGGCTCGGTCGCCGTCGTGGTCAACGCCGCCCGCCTCGCTACCGCGCGGGTCACGCGCTCCGCTCGCAGTTAGTGGCCTCCACACCTGGCCTCTTTTTGTCAGAATCAGGATGGCCAGGATGCAAGGATGGGAATGACGGGGAGGCGGGCGCGATGAATCACGCCCCTACAGAAAAACCTACCCCTGTACGGGGGACCATGGGGACCAGCACCTCACCCCAGCCAACCCTATTCCGGCGGCCGGCGGCCATAGCGGGCTATACTGCCTAGCATATGGCGCCAGCCGGGGGCGCAGCCTCGCAAAACACGCGGCACAGCGCACCGAACCGGCGCGCCGCCGCGCACCGGGAGACGGGCATGTCACCAAGATTCAGGACCTTGCGCCTCAACCGCCGGGCCATTATCTACGGTTGCTTGACGGACATCGGCGCATCCATTGCCGCGGTAGTGCTCGTCGGTGTGCTCGCAAGCGCGGTAAGCTCCGATCCGGCCAGCCTGCGAGAAACTACTCAGTCGGCAGGCTTTGTGGCGCTCCAATTCATCTTGGGCCTGGCGGCGACGGCACTCGGCGGGTACGTGGCGGCTCGCCGGTCGCCGCGCGCCGAGCTGACGAACGCCCTGGCCGTCGGCGTCGTGATGACGACCATCGCCATACTCGGCCTGGTGGTCGTCGGCGCTCGGCCTGACCTCTTGGGCATCCTCGGTATCGTACTGACGATCCCGGCCGGGCTGACCGGTGGCCTGGTGCGGTTGTCCCAACTGGAGCGATCCACGGCAGCCGGCTAGTGTCCACAGCAGGCCGTCGCAGCGCAAGGAGACAGGCATGTCGTCAAGAATCAGCACCTTGCATCTCAAGCCCTGGGCCATCGTCTTGGGATGCATGACCGACTTCGGCGTGACCCTGGTCGGGGGCATTGTGATCACGCTCATTGCGTTCGTGAATGTCGGGGACCCCACGGACGTTGCCGGCTTGGAAAGCACCCTCCAGGGGACCGGTTTTCAGGCTGCCGGACTCGTGTTGGGCCTGTTAGCAACGGTCCTGGGCGGTTACCTGGCGGCGCGCAAGTCGCCGGACGCCGAACTGACGAACGCGCTCGCCGTCGGCGTTGTGATGACGCTCTTGGGCGTACTCCTTCAGGTGATCTTCCGCACCCCGTTCAATCTTTGGAGCGTGATCGGATTCGTCACTATGATCCCGGCAGCGTTGGGTGGCGGCTTTCTGCGGGTGTCGCAGCTGGAGCAGTCCACCGCAACGGACTAGAGGCTAACGGCCGCTGCCAGCCACTGCACCCTGGGAGACGGACATGCTGCGGAGGCTCGGAGCCATGCGCCTGAAGTACCGGGCAATAGTCTATGGCTGCTTGGTGAGCTACGGCGTGTTCTTTGGTGGAACCATTTTCGTCAATATGGTCGCTGCGGCGGCCAGCAGCGACCAAGCCAGCCTCCAAGTCGCTCGCCAGTCGGCAGCTTTTATGATCGCACTCTTCATCTTGAGGCTGGTGGCGCCGGCCGCCGGTGGATACTTGGCGGCTCGGATGTCACCACGCGCCGAGCTAACGCACGCCCTCGCCGTTGGCCTCGTGATAACGATCTTGGCCTTATTCAATCCGGCGTTCCTCAGCAACCGGCCCGATCTCCTGGGCATCCTCGGCATCGTGCTGACGCTCCCGGCGGCCTTCATTGGTGGCCGCTGGCGGTGGTCCCGGGCGGAACGGTCGGCCGTAAGCGGCTAACGTCGCGGCCGCAGCCAGCCGCGGCCGGCCCACTCGCGTACACTCTCCAGAGAGCGGCTCAACCGCGAGTCGCTCGGTAGTGTCCATCCGCGGAGCGGAGCAATGCAGAGTCGCCCAGTCCCCAGGAGCGACGTGGGCACTCCATCATCGCGGCTCCGGTTCAGCCGGCGCAGCAGCGCCGCCCTCCTCTTCTCCACCATGGTCTCCGGGCCGCTGGCGCGGCCCGGATGGGCATACGAAGGGCCGGCCGGCCAGGTCGCGCCACCTGCCCCGGCGAGCAGTCTGAGTGCCTTGCGCGCGGCAATCCGGGAGCGCCTGATCGCCGCCGGTGGACAATGGTCGGTGTCTGTGGGCGTGCCCGGCGTACCCGAGGCAACGATTGCGCTGAATGCCGACCGCACTGTGCTGGCGGCGAGCCTGTTCAAGCTGGTCTTGCTGGTGGAGGCGCTCCGTCTACAGCGGGCCGGCGAACTCGATCTCGATGAGCGGCTGGCCATGACACCCCGGGCGGTGGCCATCCTCCGGCCGCTGCCAGTCACCTTGCGGGTCGGTGAGACAATGCCCGCCGCCACCGCGGTCGAGCGGATGATTACGATCAGCAGCAACACCGGAGCCGTGCTCGTCGGTGAGCGTATCGGATGGATCCGCTCCCAAGCAACTGTTGAGCAGCTCGGACTGCGCGCCACCACGATGACCAGCCCGCCAATGACGACCGCCGCGGACATGCAGCGTCTCCTGCGCCTCATTGCGGGAGAACCGGCCGACCCGCAGCTGCTGCATCCCGACGACGCAGCCGTCATGCGCTCCCTGCTGTCGCAGCAACGCATCAATGACCGCGTACCGGCCGAATTGCTGCAAGCCGGTCTCATCGCCCACAAGACGGGTGATCTCACGCAGCTGCTGCACGACGCCGGCCTCGTCACCGGGCCGGGTGGGCCCATCGCGGTCGTGCTCATGGCCACCGATTTCCCCAGCCGCCAGGGAGCCGTTGCCGCGATGGTTGATGTCTACCGGCTGATCTACCAGGCAGCCGTCGCGGGAGTATTCCCGGCTGCGGTCATACCGAGCAGCGTTCTTCCCGTACCGCCCCCCGCACTGGCCGCCCCCTTGCCGACGGCGCAGCCGACAAGCCAGCCGTCGCGCCCAGCCGCTACAGCGACGCCAGCGCCCGCCCCGGCAGCACAACCGGCCATAGTAGCGCCCAACGCTGCCTGCTGCGACCTACTCTGTCCCTGATTGTCCGAATCAGGATTTGCAGGACGTAGGGATGGTCAGGATGGAGTCTAGTCCGTGGTGGCGGGGAGGGGGCGGACGTAGGTGTGGAGGACGGGTCGAAAGCCGAGCCGCGCATAGAAGCGGGCGGCGCTCGCGTTCGACGCGCTGACGTGCAAGCCGACCTCCGCGGCCTCGTGCGCGGCGCACCAGGCCAACGCCTGGGCCATCAGGACCTGACCAACACCCTGACTGCGGTAGTCGTCGCGGACATAGAGCGATTCGACTTGTCCCGGACACAGCCACGAGTCCAGCAGCGCGACGCGGACAAATCCCACCAGCTCGCGGCCGGTGTCGTAGACGAAGATCACCTTCCGCCCGGTGTCCTGCCAGTACGCTTGCAGCGCTTGGGCCAGCCAACTCAGAATATCGGGCGGGGGATTGGCCCAGCGCCGCGGCCAGTGCGGCTCCAGCTCACGGTGGAAGCGCCGCACGGCATCCCACATGCAGAGGACGGCCGCCTCATCCGCAGCCCCGGCCCGGCGGACCGTGCCCGGAGCGGGCCGCGGCTCTGCCCCGGCGGTGTCGGCCGGTCGGTAGTAGGCGCTCAACACCCGATGGAAACCTTGCTGTTCGTAGAACCGCACGGTGGCAGTGTCGGCTGCAAGCACGTCCAGCACGACCTCATCCGCCTTGCCCTCCACACACCAGTCCAGGGCGGTCGCCATCAAGGCTCGCTCCACACCCGTGCCGCGCTGGGATGCAGCGGCAACGAGGGTTTCGATGCGAGCAGGGCTGGGGTCCGGCTCGACCAACGCGACCTGCACGAACCCGACGGGCTGCGATTCGTCTTCGGCGATAAAGACCGCCTGTTGCGGGTCGGCCCACACCGGCGCCAGTAACCGCGCGTAGGTGCGCTCGCACGGCGCGGTGACGGCCCAGCGCCGCGGCCACACGCGCTCTAGCGAGCGCTGATAGGCAGCGTGGGCGCTCCACAAGTGGACGATTACCGGCTCGTCACGAACGGCGGCGCGGCGGATTTGCACCATTGCCAGACCATAACTCCACAGCAGCCTGGTCGCCGATTGGGCCGGCGGCGCGGCCCGCCGCCGAGTGTAGAGCACGCGCAACGACGGGGCAACATCCGGCTGGCTGGCTGACTGGTCGTAGTTGCACGAAAACGCGACGCACAGGCTATAGTGGGCAGGCACGACGGCCAAACGGCTACGACTCCGGCCCGGCCGAGCGGGGAGGCACACGACGATGGCGTTACCGGCGCGGATGAAGTTCGGAATCTTTCTGGGACCGTTCCATTGGCTGGGGGAAAACCCAACCCTGGCCCTGGAGCGCAACTTGGAGCTTATCCAGTGGCTCGACTACCTCGGGTTCGATGAAGCCTGGATTGGCGAGCACCACAGCGCCGGGTGGGAAACGATCTCCTCGCCCGAGGTGTTCATCGCCACGGCCGCCGAGCGCACCCGGCACATCAAGCTGGGCACCGGGGTCCTCAGCTTGCCGTACCACCATCCGCTGATGGCCGCGAACCGCATGGTGCTCTTGGACCACCTCACCCGCGGTCGGGTGATGATGGGCGTCGGACCCGGGGCGCTGGTCACCGATGCGCGGATGATGGGCATTAATCCGCTTGTGCAGCGCCGCCGGATGGATGAGGCACTGGGGATCATCATGCGCCTGCTCACGGCGACCGAGCCGATCACCTATGAGAGCGAGTGGTTCACGCTGCGGGATGCGCTGCTGCACCTGCGACCATACACACAGCCGCACTTCCCCATCGCGGTCGCCGCCGCCCAGTCGCCTTCGGGCATGGTGCTCGCCGGAAAGCATGGCTGCGCCGTGCTGTCGGTGACGATTATCAGAGGTGGCGCGTTCACCACCAAGTTGAGCGAATTCTGGGATGTCGCCGAGGAGACGGCCGCGGAGCATGGGAAGACGGTGAACCGCGACGAGTGGCGGCTGGTGCTGCACGTACACTTGGCCGAGAGCCGCCGGGAGGCGCTGGAGCAGGCGCGCGCCGGCGCCGGACGCTATCAACGCGAATACTTCGAGCGGACGCTCGGCCATGACCCGGTGATTGACGGCCCGGCGGACAAGATCATTGACACGATGGTCGAGCGCGGCGCGTGGTGCGTGGGCACTCCCGATGATCTCGTCGCGGCGATCAAGCGCCTGGACGAGGCCAGCGGCGGCTACGGCGGGCTACTCATCCAAACCACCGAGTGGTCCACGCGCGAGCAGATGCTGCACAGCTATGAGCTGGTGGCCCGCTACGTGATGCCGCAGTTCCAAGGCTCGCTTGCCAACTTGCGGCAGTCGCAGGCGCTCTCCGCTCGGACACGAACCGTACTGAAAGACGTGCGGTCCGGGGCGCTCGCACGGGCGCACCAGGACTACCTGGACCAGCGCGAGCGGCCCTAGGGCCCACATAGGGGTAGGTTGTTGTCTGCATCAGGATTTTCAGGATGCAGAGATGAGCAGGATGGGGTGGGGACCCCTGACAGGGGTGTAGGGCGGCGCGGGACTCACTCCCCGGCCCCGCCCGCGGCTCCCCGTAGAAAAACCTACCCCTGTCAGGGAGAGTGGGGGCCTTCGATCATTTCAACCATTTAACCCGACGTTAACAGGGCCAACAAGCATTCCGGCTTGGCTACTCCTGTATACTGGTGGGACGCTTATGGTTGCCGTGACTAGCGCCCCCGACAGCCCACAAGCCACAATAGAGGCGCTTGGCCCGCAACCGGAGATGGCTGACCCCGGCGCGCCGATCGCCACGGCCGAGATCCGCTTGCAGCGCCCGCTGGTGCCCCTGCTGGCAATGCTCCTGCTGGTGCTGTCGCTCGTGGCCGGTATCTCCATCATCTATTACCTGTTCTATAGCACTCTCGGTCTGCTGGCAATCACCTTCTTCTGGACCCGCAGCCTGGCCCAGAACATCACCGTGCAACGCCGCCTGCGTACCAAGTGGGCCGTCGTCGGTGATCTGATCGAAGAAGATTTCGTCATCGCCAACGAAGGGCGACTGCCGGCGCTGTGGGTCGAGGTGCGCGACGACTCGACCATTCCGGACTTCAACCCCGGAGTCGTGGAGAGCATCGGTCCGGGGGAAGAGCGGCAGTTCCACGCGCGTACCGTCTGTCGCCGGCGCGGTCTGTACACGCTCGGGCCGGTCCGCATCTTGACGGGCGACCCGTTTGGCATCTTCCGCGGGTCCATCGTCTACTACCAGGTCAATAGCTTCATCGTGTACCCGCCGATCATGGAGGGACCGGGCATTCCGCTGCCGTATGGCACCGTCGGCGGTAGCTCGCGCTCCAGCCTCAAGACGCACCACGTGACGACCGACGCCGCCGGCATCCGCGATTTTGTGCCCGGCGACGGCCTGAACCGCATCCACTGGCTCTCTACCGCCCGGCGGGGACAGTTGCAAGTCAAAGAGTTCGATCTGGAGCCTTCCGGGAACCTGTGGGTCATTCTCGACATGGATGCTGCGGTCCATGTCGGCGAGGGCGACGAGTCGACCGAAGAGTATGCCGTCAAGCTCGCCGGCGCGATTACCTATCAGGCCATCCGCGAGAACAAAGCCGTTGGTCTGATCGCGTCGAGCGACAGTCCGGCTGAAGTAGAGCCGAGCAAGGGCGCACGCCAGCTATGGCGCATTATGGAGGACTTGGCAACCGTTACCGCCGACGGTGGCGAGCCGCTCGGCTCGATTTTGCAGCAGGTGGGCCGGGCGCTGGAACGTGGACTGAGCGTCGTGATTGTTACGCCAAGCACCGACCCGACCTGGTTACGCGAGCTGGCGTCGTTGCGTCAGCGCGCGTCCACCCCGGCCGTGATCTTGTTGGACCAGGTGTCGTTCGGAGGTAACGAGCCGGCGCAGCCTATCGCCGACCAACTCATGTCCGTAGGGATTGTCGCCAACGTGGTGATGCAGGGGCAGCCGTTCCGCACCGTGTCCGTCGGCAAGGGACAATATGCGGAGCATCGGCGCGCGCAGGCGCAGGACGCGCGGGCACGTGGTTTCGGAGGCACCCCCATACGATAAGCGCGAAGCACGGAGCGACGTACCATGCCAGCACGGCACATTCCGATTGGCTCAGGGTGGGGGACACCGGGGATGCCCCTAGGCGGCGGGTAGCACTGATTCGGGGACACAACCATGCTTCGAGCCGCAGCGGCCCCTACTGAGCGAGCTTTGGGCGAGACGAGCGCCAGCGGTACGGTCCTGCCATCACAGAGCGGCTGGCGGATCAACGAGGGCTGGTTTTCCGCCATTCTGCTCGTCGTGATGGTGTTGAGCACCATCTGGTCCATCCACTCTGCTAACTGGGTGGAGGGAACGCAGGTGCTCTTCGCGATGGCCCTCGCCGGCATCGTCATGGGCCTGGTCGCTGCCCGCCAAGAGTGGCGAGCCTGGCAGGCGCTCCTAGCCGGGGTGTTGGTCGGGGGACTACTCGCCTACACCGTGATCGGCGAAATCTTCCCTACGCCGCGGGAGTGGCCGAGCGGCATCGGCACGTTTATCAGCGATACCGGTACGTGGATGCGCGCTGGCGAGACCCGCGAAGGGCTACCGCCACCACTCGTCTCGCTCCAGGGAGTCGCCACGGAGATCGGCGACTTCGCCCTGCGGATCGCTACGTGGTCGGAGCTGGCCTGGTACGGGAGACCGAGCACCGATAACGGCATCTTCCTGCTGCTCATGTCGCTGCTGGCGTGGGGTCTGGGGTATATCGGCGCCTGGGGCTTGTTCCGGCTGCACGACGTGGTGATCGCGTCGCTGCCGACCGGCATCGCGCTCGTCACGAACGCCTCCTACACCGGTCAAGCGCAGGCGCCATTCGCCATTTTCCTCATCAGCCTGCTCCTCTTGGCCGTCTCCATCAACCTGTATGCCCTCCGCAGCCGTTGGGAGAAATTCTCCGTTGACTACCCGGGCGAGCTACTCTTCGACGTGGTGGTGACGAGCTTTGCAGTCATTGTCGTGCTGGCCCTGCTCTCCATGCTCGGCCCGCGCGTCATCAATAACCCGCTGTCCATCGCCTTCTGGCGCTACATCGGCGAGCAATGGACCGAGTTGGAGAACGTCACCAACCGCCTGTTTGCCGGCATATCAAGCCCGGGGACGCGGTTTGCGGCGGAAGGTGCGCGCGGCTCGCTGACGCTCAGTGGCCCGATCAACCTCACTCAGCGCAAGATCATGTCGGTGTTGTCTCAGGAACCGCACTATTGGCGCGGCAGCACATTCGACACCTACACCGGCCGCGCCTGGCGCAATAGCGATGCCGTCGTCTTGAACCGCACGCCGGAGCAGCCGGTCACCGAGGTGCCGATCGTCACGGGCAAGCGCGTCCAAACCGTCTTCGACATGGAGCCATCCATGAGCACGGTGATCTATGCCCCGGTCGAACCGGTGGAGTTGAGCATCCGCTACCAGAAGCTGGCACCGTCCGGGAAGGCCGACGCGAACGACTTCTCCGCGCTCTACTCGCGCCGCCCAGCCATGCCCTCGCTCCGCTATGCCGTCGAGTCGCTGGTACCGGAGCCAGGCATAACCGAGCTACGGCAGGCCAGCACCGAGTACCCCGATTGGATCAAGGATCGCTATCTCCAACTGCCCGATGTGACCGACCGCGTACTCTCGCTCTCCGAATCACTGACGCGCGACCGCGAGACTGTGTATGACAAGGCGGTCTCTATCGAGCAGTTCATTCGTCGCTACCAATACACGCTGGCCACCCCGGTTGTGCCGGAAGGCTGGGATGCCGTGGACTTCTTCCTCTTCGAGTCCAAGGTCGGCTACTGCGACTACTTCGCCTCGGCGATGGTGCTCCTCCTGCGGTTGCAAGGTGTCCCGGCGCGGATGGCGACCGGCTTTGTGGCCGGCACGCTCAACAGCGACACGGGTCGTTATGAGGTCACGGAGGAGGACCTCCATTCATGGCCGGAGGTCTATTTCCCCGCGTATGGCTGGATTGCCTTCGAGCCATCGGGCTACCGGCCGGAGATCAATCGCGCCGAAAGCGCGGCGGATTTGTCCGCCGCGGATCCCGACATTGACGAGGCGCTGGACGAAGAGCTGGAGGAACTGGCGCTGTTGTTGGGACTGGAGGACCCGCCCATCACCGGGGCGGACCTCGTTTCCGCCGCCACGTCCTGGCGTCCCAGCTTGCCCAACGTGCTCCCGGCTATCGTGGTGATCGTGGCCGTGTTCGGGCTGTATCGTCTGATCCGTCTCCTGCGCGAGCGCCGGATGCCCTCGCGGGAGATGGTGCGCCGGCTCTATCGGCGGATGGTATTCCTCGGCGGTCTGTTCGGGCGCAAGCGTCGCCCGGCAGAGACCCCACTGGAGTACGCCGCGGCGCTGACGCGCGAGATGCAGCGCAGCCTCGAGCAGGAGCGCAACGGCTGGCTCAAGAGCGTCATGGAGGTGCCCGACGACGCCGCGCAGCGGATCGCAGCGTCGTATGTGCGCGCACAATACGGGCAGCGGTCACCGTCCGATACCGAACGCACCGAGGTCGAGGAGGCGTGGCGCAACCTGTGGTGGCACCTGCCGCTCCTGCTCGTCCGCGAGCGGGTAGGTACAGCCGCACGCGATGGCCGCCGCGTCCCGGCGGGCACGGCGGCCGACGCGGCGACGAACGGCCGCGCGAACGGGGCTGCCACTACGAACGGGGCGCCGCCGAACTAGGTGCTGCTGGACCTAACCCCCAGCCCCTTCCCTAGCAGGGAAGGGGAGTCCAAGACTCATCTTCCGGTCGGAGACTGCCGGTCGTCAGCGCAGGCGGCGCTCGACGGCGGCGGCGTGCGCCGTCAAGCCTTCGGCGCGGGCCAGACGCGCCGCCACCGGGCCAAGCTCCGCCAACTGACGGGCCGAGAGGGCAAATACGCTCGTGATCTTGAGGAAATCGTCCACGGAGAGCGGCGACGAGAAACGCGCGGTGGCGCCCGTGGGCATGATGTGCGAGGGGCCAGCCACGTAGTCGCCGGCGGCTTCCGGCGAGTAACGGCCCAGGAAAACGCCGCCGGCGTGCTTGATTTGCGGCAGGTAGGACCAGGAATCGGCAACAAGCAGGCAGAGGTGCTCCGGGGCGTACTCGTTCGCCAGGTCCAGGGCACGCTCCACGCTCGCTACAACGACGATCCCGCCCCGCTGTTCGAGCGACTCGCGGGCGACTTCGGCGCGCTCCAGTGAGCCAAGCTGCTCCGCCAGCGCGGGCGGCACCGCTGCCGCAAGCCGTTTGCTCGACGTGATCAAGATGGCGCTGCCGAGATCGTGCTCCGCCTGCGCCAGCAGATCGGCCGCCACCTCATCAGCCGGCGCAGTGTCGTCGGCCACCACCATGGTTTCCGTGGGGCCGGGGAGCTGGTCTATGTCTACATCCCCAAAGACACGCTTCTTGGCCAAGACCACGAAGATATTACCCGGACCGAGAATCTTATCCACCTTGGGCACTGCCTCGGTGCCGTAGGCCAGCGCCGCGATGGCCTGGGCACCGCCGATCTTGAAGAGACGGTCTACCCCGGCAATGTCCGCGGCGACGACCATCTCGGGCTGATGGCGACCATCGGGCCGCGGCGGCATGGAGAGCACCACCTCGTCCACTCCGGCCACGCGAGCCGGAAGCGCGGCCATCAGCACCGACGAGGGGTAGGCCGCGGTGCTGAATGGGGCATAGAGGCCGACGCGCTCCAGTGGCCGAATGATCTGTCCGAGGCCCTCGTCAACGTCGAGCCAGGAGGGACGACGTTGGTGCTCGTGGAAGCGTCGAATCCGATCAGCGGCGAGCCGGAGGTCCGCCACGAACTGCGCGTCCACCTGTTGATAGGCGGCCGCGATCTCTGCCGGCGGCGTCTCCAGGTCGGCGGGAACGGCGCCGTCGAGGCGCTCGGAAATCAGGCGGAGAGCCGTATCGCCGGCGCTGCGGACCAGGCGGACCACTCGCTCGACGAACTGCTCCGGCGACAGGACCTCATCCGCCGACACTGGCGCTAGACCGACGGATGACAAGAGATCGCGCAGCTCCGGCGTATCAAAGACTGCTGCCGACCGCGCAGCCACCGCCGGATCAACTTCCAGTTCGCTCAGGCCGGTGCGCTTGAGGACGGTGGCGGCGGCTTCCGGCCCATCTTGGACCACGCGCAGCCGCAGCGGTGAAGTGCCAGTAGTCATACGTCCAGCCTCTCCGGCGTATCCACAAGCACCGTCACCGGGCCATCATTCGTCAGCGCTACCTGCATCATTGCTCCGAACTCACCCGTCTCTACCGACAGCCCACGGTTCCGCAACTCCTCGGCCAGCGTGTCCAGCAAGGGCGCCGCAACATCCGGCGGCGCCGCCGCGGTGAAGTTGGGCCGGCGTCCTTTGCGGCAGTCGCCATAGACCGTGAACTGACTGATGAGCAGGATACTGCCGCCGATGTCGAGGACGGACCGATTGAACTTGCTGGCATCGTCGGCGAAGATACGCAAATGGGCGACTTTCTCGGCCAGCCAGCGCGCAGCCGCCGGGCTGTCCCCGTGACGCACGCCGACGAGGAGCACCAGCCCCGGTCCGATCCGACCCACCTGCTCGCCAGCGACCGTCACCGATGCCGCGGTGACACGTTGAACGATGGCAAGCATCAGGAGCCACTCTGCACGGCGGGGACCGCTGCCGGCGACGCACGCCAAGGCAACCGACCGCTAGGAACGGGACAGGACCCGGTCACCGCGCCGTGCCTACTTTTCACTACCGGCCGCCGATTTGGCCGCGCTCTTGGCCTCGGATTTGCCCTCACTGTTGGCTTTGGCCTTCTCCGGTGTGCTCTTGGCGTCGGTGTCTGACTTCTCGCTCTTCTCGGTCGGCGTAGACGTGGCGGTGTTGGATGACCGGCTATCGGTCACATACCAGCCCGAGCCTTTGAACACAATGCCGACAGGATGCAAGACGCGGCGCACGGCGCTGCCACATTGCGGACACGTCTCTACGGGCGGGTCGGCGAAGCGCTGCAACCGCTCGAAGCGATGGTCGCATTCGAGGCATTCATAGTCATAGTTTGGCAAGTCTTCCCTCCTGAGTTCACCGGGGCCGAGCGGGAGTGATGGCCGGTTATGCTGAAACCAATACACGCTCTGTCAACACAAAACGGCCCGTCGTGTGGTGTCCCAGCGATTTTACCATGTAGCGAACATAGCCCGAGAACACGTCACGCCGCGTCCGCGACATAGGGCATATCGAGGACAAGCACCTCGAAGGCCAGCCGGACGTTGGCGTTTCGCTCGATCTGGTCGCGCGTCTCCTCGATCCGGCGCAGGAAGGCGGCGATCTCGCTCGGCCGGAGCCGCGCGGCGAGGTTGGCGAGCGCCGCGCGCTGATCCCAATGGGTGATCCCCTCCCCGCTACCACTGCGGAGCAGGAGCACGTCCCGCCACCAGGTAAGCCAGTGATCGAGGAGCGGCGCAGCAGCAGACCGGGTGGTCATACTCGCTATCGTCGCCAGGCGCTGATGCCGGTCGGCAGAGACCAGGTCGCTCACCTGATCGAGCCAGTGCTGACGCGCGGTGAGATAGTCGGGCTGTTGAGCCGCGAGCACCGCAGCACCCGGACACCCCCCGGACAGGCGTGCATAGAGTTCGGCACTTTCCGCGTCACGGTCCAACCAATTCTCCCAGGCCGCTAGGGCCGCGGCCAGGGTACGGGCGGGCACCGGGCGCAGCGCCACCGTCTGGCACCGCGAGACGATGGTGGGCAGCAACCGCGCTTGATCGGCAGCGGTGAGCACGAAAAGCGTGTCGGCCGGTGGCTCCTCCAAGGTCTTCAGGAAGGCGTTGGCCGCCTGCGGCGTCATCGTATCGGCGCCGCGAATAA
This sequence comes from Chloroflexota bacterium, assembly GCA_022826725.1. Lineage (GTDB taxonomy): Bacteria > Chloroflexota > UBA11872 > UBA12225 > JAJDUF01 > JAJDUF01. The sequence goes on along the minus strand of JAJDUF010000009.1, from coordinate 26,273 downwards.
CGAAGACTTTGGTACGGCCCTCGTAGGGACGCAAGGGCGCGCGCCGCTCGACGACCTCCCGAATCTGCTCGATCAGCACACCCCGCTTGACTTCACCGAACTCGTCTATCTCCGGCTCCACGACCATGACGTCGGGATAGTTGCCGTGCATGATCCGCCGACACGCCGAACAACGGTCGCACGGACCCGCAGCGGTCGGCACGCTCCTATCCGGCTCAAGCGGCGCCACTTGGTTGGGTGACTTGGCTTGGTCACAGTTCACGAGGCGGGCGAGCCAGAGCGCCAGCGTTCGCCGACCGACGTGCCGCGGTCCGACAAAGAGGTAGGCGTGCGCGAGGCGTCCCGTCCGCCAGGTGCCGAGCAGGAAGCGCCGCGCGGCTGCATTGCCGACGTAGGGCAACGCAGCGGGCTGGAAACTCATGCCGCCGTCCGCGTCCGAGGCCATGCGTGTTTCCTACGGAACCATAGAGGGGCAGCCCCCACCCTATCCCTCTTCCGTTGCGGCGGGGGAGGGAACGCGCCGTCCCTTGGCGGGGGCGGCAAAGGGTGCTCTCAACCGCGCCCGTACCTCGAACGGAGGGGAGGAGAAAAGACACTGCAGGGCAGCGGCGCTCATGGCACACGGGCACTAGCCCGGCAGCGACCTGCACGCCGCTCGATCACGGCACTCGTCTAGGGGCTAACTCCAGCTACTTTCGCGATGCCGGCTGAAACAGTCGCGGCAATAGACCGGTCGGTCGCCGCGCGGCTGAAACGGCACCTCCGCCTCGACACCACACTCGTCACAGATGATGGGGTGCATCTGCCTGGGAGGCCGGGGCGACGATTCGTAGCCACCGCCACCACCACCATAACCCATGTCGCCCCCTCCGTAACTGGAGCGTTGCTGGCGGCGCTGGGACCGACAGGGGATACACCGCTTGGGATCGTTCGTAAAGCCTCGCTCCGCAAAAAACGCCTGCTCACCGGCCGAAAACGTGAACTCGTTTCCACAGTCGGCACACACCAGGGTACGATCGGTAAAGCTCACCTACAGGCCTCCTTGAAGGGTAGAACGGGACACAGCGCCTACACCGGATTGGTCATTGGAGATCGGCGATGCGGCGCTCCACCAGCGGCGAGGGGGGAACCGTAACGCACAGAACTTCGCTGACCCGCTGCCGCCGCACAGTATAGCGGCCGCAGCGGCAGGCAACAAGCGCCTTTTTCCAATGAGGCCGCGTATTGCGGCAGAAGATAAATCCAGGCCGGTCACGGCTAGACCAGTTGCAAGCAGAGGTTGTGGTGGTCAACCTATGACTGAGAGGCGGTACAATACGAGATGCCGGAGGGGTGGGCGCCAGCGCTCGGCGCGTCACGGGGAATGGGAGAGCGCCGACACCGGTCACGTGCCCCGCGTTATATCCGCAAGGAGCCACACCATGCTGACGGAGCTTACCGTAACGAACTTCCGAAACCTCAAGGATGTCTCACTGGAGAACCTGGGGCGGATTACGTTGATCGCCGGCAAGAACGGCGTGGGCAAGACGGCTCTACTGGAAGCACTGTGGCTACTCAGTGGACCGGATAATCCAGAGTTGGGAACGAGGGTGAACACCTTCCGTGGTCTTCCAATCAGCGGCCCCGACACTGTCTTTCTTGATCTCTTTCGTGACTTCGGTGCCCAAAGTCACATCAGGATGACTGGACGCGGAGATTGGGGTAGCCATACTCGCGAGTTGGAGATATCTCTGCAAGAGCGGAAACAACTCCAATCAACTCGTGCCGGTATCCAGGAAGAGGCCAGTGTAGAGCGCTCGACAAGGCCCCAGGCTGAAGGTGAGTTCGAGATTGTCTTCAAGTATCGGCACAGCGACGGGAGCAAATATATCTCTCGGGCCTGGTGGTACATAGCAATGCCAACGCCAGTCGGACTCGGCCCGATTGAAGTGGCTAGTGAGGGTATCCGGGGCGAGCGGCAGATGGTAAAGGGACGGCCGGATTCAGTGTTCATGGCCTCTCTCCACAGAGAGGATCTCAAGACTGTCGCTTCGAGATTCGGCGAACTCCAACTCAAGGGACAAGACGCTGAAATCCTGAGACTCTTGAGTCCACTGGAACCCCGCCTGGAAGGGCTTACGCCCATCACCATCAGGAACAACCCGGTCATTCACGCGAATATCAAAGGCTTGAAAAGGCCAATACCGATCCAACTGCTCGGAGAAGGATTCTACCGCATGTTCAGCCTCGCACTGGCCATGGGTACAGCAACTGGGGGCTTCCTCCTGATTGACGAAATTGAGAACGGCCTTCACCACACCGTGCTTTCGGATATATTCTCTACGCTCTTGGAACTGGCACGAACATTCGATGTGCAGGTATTCGCCACGACGCACAGTGTCGAATGTATCAGAGCAGCGCATGAGGCTCTGCGGGAAGCTGACCAGCACGAGTCCGCGTTCTACCGGCTCCAACGCATTAACGGCGAGATCAAGGCGGTGGGCTTCGACCACGAAATGTTGGAAACGGCCATTGAGCATAGGATGGAGGTTCGATAGGTGGACGATGATCTGCACATCGAACGACCCAAGCAGGCACTCGTCGAGGGAAATGACGATGTGCGCCTTTTCGAGGCGCTAGCCAAACATCTAGGGATTCCCGATATTCAGGTCAATCAGTACAGAAGTAAATACAATTTGAGGACATTCCTCAGAACCTTCACAGTATTACCTGGATTTGCAAGCGTTAGGTCGCTCGCCGTAGTGGCAGATGCTAACTCGAATCGGAATGGAGCAGAACAACGAATTCGCTCTGCCCTGTCGGCCGCGAACTTGCCAAGCCCACACCGACCGCTCGAAGTGCTTTCCCAAGAAAATGTGCGCGTGTGCTACTTGGTGGTGCCGCATGAGGCAGAAAGCGGCATGATCGAAGATGTCTGCCTGGAATCGGTGCGAACCGACCCGGCGGTTGGCTGCTTAGATCGGTACTTCGAGTGCATCGAGCAGACGAATGTACGAGGTCCCAGGGAAGTGTGGTTGGCAAAGGCACGGCTGCACGCATTCCTTGCATCAAGGGAGCGACCCGACCTGCGCTTGGGTGAGGCCGCAGACGCGGGTATCTGGGACTTTGGAGCGGATGCATTCCAACCGCTGAAGGACCTACTCCGACTGTTATAGGAGCAGCGCTTCCGGTAGGCGGGTGTTGAGCACGTCTTGGGGGCGCACCCAGCCGCGCTGCGCCGTCGCAATGCCGTATTCGAGAAATGCCAGGTGCTCTAGTGCGTGAGCATCGGTATTGATCGCCAGCGGCGCGCCGGCCTCGGCCGCTTGGCGCGCATACTCGTCATTGAGGTCGAGCCGGTCGGGATTGGCGTTGATCTCCAGGGCCGTTCCGGTCTCGGCTGCCGCCTCGATCACCGCGTCCATGTCGAGGGCGAGCGGCTCGCGGCGCGAGAGCAGCCGGCCGGTGGGATGGCCGATGGCATCTACGTGCGGACTGCGGATGGCCGCCAGCACGCGATCCGTAATGCGCTCGGCGCGCTGCCCAAAGCCGCTGTGGACCGATGCCGTCACGAAATCGAAGGTGGCGAGTAGCTCGTCGTCGTAGTCAAGGGAGCCGTCCGGCTTGATGTCAAGCTCGATGCCGGCTAGGACGCGAAAGCCGTCTAGCTCGGCGTTGACGGCGGCGATCTCCTCCCGCTGCGCCGCCACTTCCGCGACCGACAGGCCGCCGGCTATCACGGACGACCGAGAATGATCGGCCAGGACCATGTAGCTCAGGCCACGCTGCTGCGCCGCCCGTGCCATCGCCGCGATGGAGTGCCGGCCATCGCTCCAGCGCGAATGGACGTGCAGGTCGCCGTGTATATCGGCAATGGAAATCAGGTCCGGCAGGGTGCCCGATAGTGCGGCCTCGATCTCGCCGCGGTCCTCGCGGAGGACGGGGGGAATCTCCGGCAAGCCGAGCAGGCGGTAGAAGGCGGCTTCCGTTGGTGCCGCGACCGGCTGCCCTCGTTCATCAACGATGATATCACCGTCCAAATGCCAGCCGGCGGCGCGCGGCAGCGCCAGCAAGCGACGGAGATGAGCGTGCGAGCCGGTTGTCGCTACGAGCGCAGCGCCCCAGCTTGACGGCGAGGCCACGACGACATGGCACGAGGTACCGTTGCGCGTCGCACCGACGGCCGTGGTCGCGCCACGCTCATCCAGGGCAGTGATGTCGGAGAGGGCTGCAAACGCATCCAGGACCGTTGCCGCGTCCGGTGCGCCCACGAGAAGATCAATGTCGCCGACGCGCTCGGCCATCCGACGCACGCTGCCGACGACGGCGATGGGCCGGCCCGGCAGCGCCGCGGCCAGTTCCGCCCGCAGCACTTCGGCCAGCGGCCGTGCGAACAGCAACGGCATTCGCCGCCGGCGCTCCTTGACGACCTCGACCCCCCTCATGATGGACTGCTCAAGCCGGGGACCGATGGCGCGGAGACCGCGGAGGCGTCCTGCGGCGGCTGCTTCAGCGAGTTCGTTGAGCGTCGTCACGCCCAACTCACGATGGACAGCGGCGACCCGCCGCGGTCCAAAGCCCGGTAGCTCCAGGAGATCGAGCAGCGTAGCGGGCGTGTCACGTTGGAGGTCGGAAAGGAAGGACGACTTGCCGGTATCGATCAACTCTTGCATGCGGGCGGCGAGCGAGGCGCCAACGCGCGGGATGGTGGTCAGCCGACGCTCCGCCGCGAGCGCCGCCACGTCTTCCTCGAGCGCGTCCACCTGCCGCGCAGCTTCACGATACGCCCGGATGCGATAGGGACGCTCGCCCTTGATCTCCAGGGTATTGGCTATCGCTTCCAGAAATCGCACCACGTCATCATTCGTCATGGACAGCGATTATACTTTGAGAGGCAGGGCGGTGAAGGTATAACTTGATGAGCACCGCAATCTACTGCTCTCGCTGCCGGATCGGTCGCCTGGATGACGAGGGCGTTTGTCCGCTCTGTGGCAGCGTTGGCCCGCACGTCGGGCGGCGGAAACGCTGGACCTTCGCCGTGGGACAGTTGCTGAGCAACCTCAACATCGGCCTCGTTGTGCTCGCCGTTGCCGCCATGGCCTTCCTGGCGATGGTCGTACCGTCTTGCGGCGCCGCTACCGGGGACATCGAGGGCCAGGTATTGGGGATTCCCAGCACCTCCGAGCCGCCGGTACGCCTGGCCGGCGCTACCGTGCTGATCACCGGCAGCGGGATTGACTGCGGGCGGCGGAGCGATAACTGCGTCACGCGCACCGACTCGACCGGGCAGTATCGCTTCGATGACGTGCCGGCCGGCGACTACGGCCTCTCGTTTATTCACGACGATCCGACGTTCGCAAACGGCACTGCGCTTGGCAGCCAGGGGCGCGAGGTGAACGTCTCGTCGGGCAACGTGGAGACGGTCAGCTTGGTACTGCTCCCCGAAGGCGTACAGCCGCCGCCGGTCCCGGCCGATCTGGAGCAGCGCGTGCGCGACAGCGGTGGAGTCGCCGCGGGCTACGGCGGGATCATGAACAACCCGTTCTTCTGGCTTTGGATGTTCGACCGGCCGTGGGTATTCGGCTATCCCCGGCCACCCGTCGTGACAACCAGGCCGGCCGGCGGCCCCGTGACGATTGACCCGAATCAAGCGCAGGCACCGGCTCGTGCCGGCCGCAGTTACACGACCTATGCGCCGGATGGGCGGCCGGGCACCAAGCCGCCATCGGCGAAAGGGGTCGCGCGGCCCGGCGCCGCAACGACCGGAGGCACCACACGCGCTTCCGTCGGCGGGGCCGGCGGCGCGTCAACCGCCGGGAGTAGCGTCGTCAGTAGAGGGCAAACGCGCCCCGGTCAGGCAGCAGCCAGCGCGCGACAGCCCGGGACGGCACCACCCCGCGTGTCTTCACCCCGCACGGCACAGCCGCCCCGCGTCCAAGCGCCGCGGCGTGTGAGCGTGCCGCGCATCCGCGTACCCACCCGGGGCTTTGGCGGCTTCCGCCGGTGCTGTACTCTGGGGTGCTGCGTCGGCGAGTATATTCTTACGCCGCGGCCGGAGACACCATACATCGGTGTACCCGTGCCCTAACCCTGAGAAATGGTAGGTGAATATGAGTAGTGGAGGGCTGTTCCGTAGGGCGTGGCGCTTGGTGGCCGGGAATAAGCCGGCGCAGGAATCGGGACGGGAGCGCCGGGAGATCATCCGCGAGCGCTATGACCATGACCGCACCGATGAAGCGGCCCAACTCATCGCGGCTATCGGCGGTGACTTTCACAGCGGCGACGTTGCGGAGGTGGAGACCGCCGACCCGGCCTTCTGGGACGCCGACGAGTTCACCCTGAACTATGAGGTTGGGGCGGTCGGCCGCGCCGAAATCCCGGATACCGCCGGACAGTTCTCGTTCACGCTGGCCCTGTTTGCGCCCGACCAGAGTGCCAGCATCCTCTTTGTCGAGGGAGACCAGCCCCAGTCGGCGGAAGCCTATCTCGGTATCCAGGGCAGCGACGGCCTTGTAACGGAGCTAGCCCGACACCGCGACGACTACCTCCAGCACACGGCGGCGGAGGTCAGCTATGACGTGCAGGCGGACGGTCTCGGCACGTGGACGGCCTACTCCGCTCGACCCGAGGGCACGTTTTGGCTCGTCGAGGGCGAGTCCGACCTTGTCGCACGCGCCGCGCTCTCTCCGATCGGTGCATCATATAGCGACTGCTCTTTCTACTACGGTCCGTCGCTGGCCGAGGCCCCCTGGATGCTACGGTTGGTCGAGATCGGGAGTTACCGGTTAGCGTTTCAGTGCGAAATACTCCCCGTTGACAAGGTGAAGTTTTGGCGCCACTGACCCGCCAGGCCGGACCTAGTCCAATGAGGAGCAAGGCGGCACACTTGCCAGCGGAAAAGGAGAAGCGACGTGAGTAAGACGGTCTTGCTCTGGGGGCTGGTCCTGATCGTCGTCTACAACGTCTTGGCCGTGGTCGTGGACTTGGTGACCGGTCTCGGTGAGTACACGAAGCACCTCTCGGCGTTGCCGCTGGTCATCGCAAGCTCGGCGCCCTACGTCTCGTTGGCAGCGATTATCACGCTCGTCAGCTGGGAGCTGGGCGACTGGTTCTTCAGCCACCACAATGAGGATATGGTGTGCGCGGTCGGCGGGGAAGGGTGCCGGCGCGGGCTGGCGCACGAACTGGTTCACGACAACAACCTCGCCGCAGCCAGCTTCGTCCTAGCGCCACCGGTGCTCTGGACCGGCATGCTCATCTTCTACGCCATCGTCACTCGGGCGACATAGGGCCAGCAGACATGACCGATCCGCGTATCGTATGCATCGAATGGGGGCAACTGGAGGGTCACCGGCCGCGCCATGCCGGCTGTAACGCGCGGCTGGGCGAGCACGGCATCGTCGTGCGGCCGGCCATCGCCCGGATCACGACCGATGATGGCGCTATCGGATGGGGCGCCAGCCGGATCACCCACGATCAAGCGGCGAAGCTGGTCGGATCCCGGCTGTCCGATGTCTTTGTTGCGGGAAAGGGGGCCAGCCGGGCCGGGTTGCCGTTGGAGTTCCCGCTCTGGGACCTAGCGGGCAAGCGCGCTGGCGAGCCGGTCTACGCGCTGGCGGCCGCGACGGTCGGGGCTACGCCGGCGACCCCGTTCCGCGTCCGGTGCTACGACACGTCGCTCTACTTCGATGACCTGCACCTCGAGTCCGAGCAAGAGGCCGCTGCATTGATTGCGGCCGAGGCGCGCGAGGGATACGCACGGGGGCATCACGCCTTCAAGATCAAGGTGGGGCGCGGCGCCCGTCACATGGAGTTGGCGGCGGGGCTGCGGCGAGACATCGCCGTGGTGCGCGCCGTGCGCGAGGCGGTGGGTGAGCATGCGACGCTGATGACGGATGCGAATAACGGCTACAACCTCAATCTGGCCAAGCAATTCCTGCGGGCGACGGCTGATGCCGAGGTGTTCTGGCTCGAAGAGGCGTTCCACGAGGACGACGTGCTCTACAGCGACTTCCAAGCATGGCTCCGGGCCGAGGGTCTGTCTACGCTGATCGCCGACGGGGAGGGCCTGGCCTCACCTCGCCTGCCGGAGATGGCCCGCCAGCGGCTCGTCAACGTCGTCCAGTACGACATCTTCAGCTATGGCTTCACGTGCTGGCTGGAGCTAGGAGCACGGCTCGACCGTTGGGGCGCCCGCACGGCGCCGCACCATTACGGAGGGCACTACGGGAACTACGCCTCCGGCCACCTGGCAGGCGCCATCGGCCGATTTGCGTTTGTCGAGTGGGACGAAGCAACCACGCCGGGCCTCGACGGCTCCGCCTACGTCGTCAGCGACGGCTGGGTCACGCTGCCGGACGAGCCGGGCTTCGGAGTCGCACTAGAGGAAGTCCCCTTCCGTGAAGCCGTGGCGACGAACGGCTTCACGGTATTCGCAGGATCACCGCCCGTCATTCCGGCGTAGGCCGGGGGTGAGGACCGAGTCGCGGTCTATCGGCGCGGGCTACCGGTCTGCCTGCCGACGGCGGAGTTGCTCGCGGAGCCGCTGCAACTCGGACTCGGCGGCCTGCCGCCTGGCTCGCTCGGCGGCCGCTTGAATTTCGGCCTCGGTCGCACGGAGTTCGGCCACCTCGCGGGCCACCCACACCTCCCGCCAACTCTCCAGGTAGCTGCCCGTCGTCGGATCGTACAGTCGTGGCCAGCCAGCATCCCAGCACAGACTCAGCCCCAGTACCGCGCTGTAGCCCTTCAGCAGGCCATCCGGCGCCGTGCTCAACTCGATAGGCGCATACCGCCCGGCCACCAGCCGGTCCCCGGCCAGCCGCTCCCCGTGATACGCACCATCCTGCGGATCGAAGCGCCAGTATTCCGGCACACCGATGCGGGCGTAGAGGTCCCGCTTGCGGCCCACGTCCTCCGCTCCAGTGCTGGACGAGGCCACCTCCAGCACCCAATCCGGTGGCTTGCCTACCTCCCAGGGCAGGTAGAGCTTGCGTTGCCGAATGGCATGGGCATCCACTCCAAAGGCCAGGTACACGTCCGGGGAGACGCGGACATTGAGATCGCGGGGATCGTAGCAGAGGATCGTGTTGCTGCTGAGGAGGGTTATCGGGGCGCTGATCGAAGTCGGTGAAGCGACTGGCGAGCAGGCCGATGAGGTGCTGGAGGGGCTGTTCTTGTTCCATCGCGTCAGGCTTCAGGACCGGTTCATCGGGGTTGTAGTCGAGGCGGGCGTAGTCAATCTCGCCCTGCTGGCGATAGGGCCGCATGGTGGTCGTGGACGCGGGTACAGTAACCGTCATGGTGGATCTCAGGAGAGCACCGGATGTAGGGTGATTATAGTAAACTCGCCGCACGCTACCGGGCAGCGCAGCCGGCCTCGCTCCCCGACTACCTAGGGCACCGAGGACACGCCAGGGGACTCGTCGGCGATCCGCGACATCAGCGCAAAGGCCAGTTGGCGCGGCAAGCGCTCCCGCGCCGTCAGCATGAGACAGCCGCGGTAGGCCAGCGAGGCCTCGTCGAGGCGGCCCAACTCCTCTAGTGCCTGTCCAAGACGGAGATAGGCCCAGGGCATGTGCCAGTCATCCGGGGCACCGTTGATGACGTATTGGCGTAGGTGGGCGACGACACCGGCCCAGTCGAGCGCGGCGAAGTGGGCCATGCCGCTCAAGTACGTGGCGGCTAGCTCCGGTAGCGCCTCCGGTGGTCGCGCTTGCAACCGCTCCAGCCGCGCGATAGCCTGTGCCCCCTCACCACTCGCCAGCGCGCTTAACACGCGGACATACTCTTCCGGCTCCGACCACGCCTCGGCGGCGCCCGGCTGCTCCTGATCGGCGGGCGCCCCCTCCGTTGGTCCGGTGACGGTGGTGTGGCCGCTACCATTTACTTCTGCTTGGGCCGGATCAGCCATAACGTGTAGTCCCTGCTGGCCGTGCCGGCGGCGCGGCGCGTGCCAGGCGGCGTTCTAGGCGACTGAGACGGTGCCGCAATGCCGCTCCGAGTGGTCGCTGACCGGACTCGACCGCCGCGAGCAGGCGCGTGCCGGGGTCATCGGGCGCCTGTTGCCAGAGCCGGTACGCCTGCGTGGCCAGCGCCTGTGCTCGCGCCAGATCGGGCCGCCGATGCTCGTAGAGCTTGGCCAGCTCGATCAGCGCCGGCAAGCGCAGTGCCGGCTCCTGGCCCACAATGCGCTGCCACACCTTCGCCGCTGCCGGCCAAGCCCGTTGACGCTTGTACACCATGCCCAGCCGCCACAGCGTCTTCATCCGCAGGTCATCGGGAAGCGGTTGCCGGAGCGCTGCCGCATAGAGCCGCGCGCTGCGTGCTGTCTGCCCGCGTCGCTCGTGGAGCCGCGCGACCGCAGCGATCTCGGCCCCTTGGCGCGGTTGCCCGGGACATAGCTCCAACGGGTGGGATAGCATCCGCGCGGCATAGCTGCCCAGGGCGACCATCGTGAGGATGTCGTAGCGGTTGTGCTCGAACACGGGGCGCAGACGGCGGGCGTCCCGGGTACGCACGAAGTCGAGGTAGATGCTCGGGATCAGCCAACTCGGCACGTCCTCTTGGCGCCGCACACCTAGCACGGCCGCCTCCAGCGAGGATAGCTTGCAGTTCGGCAACGCTTCGCGCCACAGGTGACGCGCCGCTGGGAGCAGATCAAGATGGGTCCACGCCTCGAGCCGCGCTGCTGCGCGACGCTGGCGGCTCATGATGAAGCGCGTCCGGAGCAGCGGTAGATCGAAGCCCCGACCATTGAAGGTGACGACGCCGGGAAACTCGGCGAGGCGCTCGGCAACGCGCGCCATCATCGCCCGCTCTTCGCCGAACGAGCGCATGAAGTATTGCTCGATGACGAACCGCTCGCCTTGAAAGAAACCCAGCCCGACGAGGAAGGCATAGGTGCCGGTGCCACCGGCCAGCCCGGTGGTCTCAGTGTCCAGGAATACCGCACGGTGCGGCTCAAAGGAGGCCAGCGTTGCATCGGCGGTCAGGAATTCCAGACTGGATGGGCGCACCGCGGCGAAGGCCCGCAGCACCTCGCCACCATACTTGCCCCGCGCCGGCCGGACGTCGCGGGTACGGAAGAAGCGCCCCTGGGCCGTGGTCACTTCTTCACCGGCTACGGCGTCGTCGAGAGCGAGCGGCGGGTGGGGAGACGGGACAGCAGGAGTCTCGCGGCGGGTCCACGGTGAGCGTAGTCGCTGTGCAATGCCCGTGGCCGTCATAGTTTCAGTCTACCTGTCGGCGCGGCAGTACTGCATGATGCGCTCGTGGGGTTTCGGCCGCGCTATGGTTTCCCCGTGCAGCGGGGGGACGGGACGGGCCTCACCCCCCGGCCCCCTCTCCACCAAGTGGAGAGGGGGAGTAGATTCCCGCTGGCGCGGGGGGTGGTGGGCCTCAGACCCCGGCGCGGACCACTGTCCACGGATTCGGGCTATCATACGGCTGCCGAAACGCGAGCGACGACCAAGCAGCGAGGGGGCAACGGATGAAACTCACCTTTCTCGGGACCGGGAGTGGCACGGAGCCGGTCCCCGGCTATCGGCACGTCTCTTTTGTCGTCGAGTGGGCGGGAGGCGTGTATTGGTTCGATGCCGGGGAAGGCTGCGCGTACACCGCCCATACGTCGGGGGTGGACCTGCGGTCCGTGCGGGCAATCTTCATCAGCCACACGCATACCGACCACATTGGGGGGCTAGCCAACCTTATCTGGACCATCCCTAAGCTCGGCCGCGTTGATGCCGAGAGCGCTGCCCGCATGGCCGGAAAGACCGTGTCGCTTTTCATCCCCGATCTCTATGTCTGGGAAGGCGTGCAGGCCGTCGTCAGAGGGCCGGCCAAAGAGATGGGCTTGGGATTCGATCTCCATGCGCAACGGTACGAGGACGGCGTGATCTACGACGACGGTGATCTGCGGGTGATCGCGCTGCACAATCGCCACCTCGGGGAGCCGGACCCCGGGCAGCCGTGGCAGTCCTTCTCGTTTCGCATCGAGGCCGGCGGCAAGGCTGTCGTGTTTTCGGGTGACGCTGCCGCGACGAGCGAGCTTGGTCCACTGCTCGACGACTGCGACCTCTTCCTCATGGAGACCGGCCATCATGCTGTCGAGGATGTCTGCACCTACCTCCGCAGCAGTGGCAAGTCCTACGGACGGCTCGCGTTCATCCACCACGGGCGAGCGATTCTGGCCGACCCCGAGGGTGAGGCGGCGAAGGCCCGACGCCTACTCGGTGAGGAGGTCCTGGTCACGCGCGACGGCATGACTCTCGACCTATAGGCCCGGCCCCCTATGGTCCCCCCGCTGTGCAGGGAGACGAGGATGCTTGCGGGCGCGGGGGAATGACGGGGGCAAGATACCCACGCGCTACGGTGGACGGTAGAATGCCTGCACCAGCGCGGAAGGAGTGCCCCATGCCCGCATTCAAGCTGACCAAGGTCAACCACATCGGCTACCCCATCAGCGACCGGCGTCGCTCGCTGGCTTTCTACCGAGACGTGCTCGGACTGGAGTTGATCCCCTCGATGGTAGATGGCCAGCGGGTCATCTGGACCAGGATGGCCGATGGCTCCATGATGCATCTGATCGAGCCGGCGAACGGCGAATCAGCCGGCTACCACGCCGCTTTCGAGGTGGACGACTTCGCGGCGGCGCTGGAGACGCTGCAAGCGCACGGGTACGAGCCGGAGAGTAGCGGCGAGCGGCACGACGGGCAGCGGTACGTGTTCGTGCGCGATCCCGACGGCAACCGCGTGGAGTTGACGACGCCATCCAACCTGCGGCCGAGCAACCGGGTCGTGGATGAGTGGGGCTACACGAGCGAGGGCGAGTGACGCACTGCCGTTGAGCTGGTGCGGCGCCGGAGCAGGCGGCCTGGGTCGGGCCGGATTACGGCGCCGGGCGGTTTGCCAACGATCAGACAGGGGACAGGGCAGCATTCGCCGGCCATGCCCGTGAGAGGAGGGTATCATGCCGGGAATCGAGATCGTTGGCACCGGCTGGATAGATCGGCGCGACTCGGCGTTTCCCCAGGCGGTCCAACTGCCCAGCGGCGACCTCCTCTGCTCGTTCAGCGTGGGTGGCGGCGCGTTCGTCCACGGCGGCACCGACTGGGCACGCTCTACCGACGGTGGGGAGACCTGGTCCCTCGAGGGGACGATTCTCGGCCCGACTACCGATCCACGCGCGACGGCCGCCTTGAAGCTGACACTCGTGGCCGACGGGCAGACCGTCTTTGCCTACGGCGCCCGCAGCTATCCCGCTGCCGAGCAGGGGTTCGGGCACGTCCGCAATGAAGCGGTGCTTTGCCGCTCCACGGACGGCGGACGCACCTGGTCCGGCCCCTCGGTCGTCCCAATGCCGGCCGACTGTCCCCTGGAGATTTCTCACGGCGTACTGCCGCTGGCATCGGGCCGGCTGCTCGCGCCGGCGGCCACGTTGCCGGCCCAAGATCGGCTCGGCGAGCAAGTGCTGGTGGCGATCTCCGATGACGGTGGGCATACCTGGCCGCGCCACGCGGTTGTCTTCGAGGATCCGCAGGGGAGCTACGGCTATTTCGAGCAGAAGCTGGCCGAGATAGCGCCCGGCCACCTGATCGCGACGGCTTGGACCGTGACCCTGGGCGACGTCGTGGATCAACCGGATAGCTTTGCGCTGTCGCACGACAACGGGCTGACGTGGGGACCGGCACGCTCGACCGGCATCGCCGGGCAGACGATGACGGCGATCCCGCTCGGCGGCGACCGGCTACTGGTCCTGTACAACCGCCGCTACGGCGACCAGGCAATCATTATGAACCTGGTGACGTTCACCGAAACCGCCTGGACTATCCATTTCGAGGGCGTGCTCTACGACGCGCGGGCGCAGCGCGAGCGGCCGGAGAATATCGAGTCGGGTGTTGAGGAGTTGGGCGCCTTCGCGTTCGGATTTCCCACTGCGATCCGTCTGCAAGACGGCGCCTACCTCGCCACCCACTGGTGCCAGGAGGACGAACGCTGCGGCATCCGCTGGACGAAGCTGCGCTTGGATTGGTGAGCTTATGCCGGGCCGCGCTCCATCTGCTCCAGCACGCGGCACGATCCGAGGATTGCGCGGCCGGAAGTCAGCGGCTCGCGTCCCTCTCTGACGGCGTTGACGAACTCCTCGTTTTGCCGCGGCACGGCGTCTTCGTTCGTCTCCTCCGACAGTACGTTGCCGTCGCGGTCAGTGAAGCGGCCGGCGTCATAGACGAGGAAATCCTCCTCGGCGATTACGGTGTAGCGCTGCACAGCCGCGGGCACAATGGCGTTGTAGCTGAGGGCCAAAGTCGCCAGCCCACCGCTCGGAAACCGCATTTGCGCCGAGACATCGAGGGGAATACCCAACGGGTTATCCGTCGGGCCGAAGAACGCTCGTGCCTCCACCGGCGCCTCGCCGAACAGCCAGATCGCATGGTCAACGGCATGACCGCCGTGATGCCACAAGAGGTTATCCGTCCAACTGCGCCGTCTGCCCATCCAGTTGATGTTCTCGCGCCGGAAGAAGTGCCATTCGACGTGGACGTGGGAGGGCGTTAACTCGCCGGCGACGATCCTCCGTTTCGACTCCATCGTGGACGCCCAAAACCGCTCCGTGTGGCAGATCATCAGCGTCTTGCCACGCGCGTCGGCTAGGTCGCACAGCGCCGCGGCCTCGGCATAGGAGAGGGCCATCGGGATTTCGAGCAGCACGTGCTTGTCCGCTTCAAGCGCGGCGCGGGCCTGCGCGTAGTGAACCTGGCTCGGCGAGGTGATGAGCACGGCATCCACCCCGGGCCGCGCGAGCGCCTCGCCGAGGTCCAGCGTGGCGAGCGGCGCACCGCAACTGGCGGCAAACTGGCGGGTCGGCTTGATCAGTCGGCCGACGACGGAGTCGATCTCGACGCCCGCCATCGGCAGCAGCGCATCCCGATGCACGGCGGCGATGCTCCCATAGCCCGTAATGCAGAACCTCATCAACTCACCTCCATGAGCGTGCATACGCTGTTATGCTTGCGCCGAGCCTACCATGCTTGTGGGACGCTGGCGGCGGTACGCACCGCCAGGAACCCAGATCGCTCCAGATGCAGAGGAAGTGTGCGCCAATTCGCGCCATTCCATCAACATCGCCGGTGGCCGGTAGTCGGTAGTTAGTAGTCGAGGAGGCAGCCATGCGGTTAGCGGACAAAGTAGCCCTCGTAACGGGCGCCGCGCGGGGGATCGGTCGGGGGATTGCGCTGCGTTTTGCGGACGAAGGCGCCCACGTCGTCGTTGCGGAGCTTGACGTAGACACGGCGCAGGTGACGGTCGGGGAGGTCGAGGCGAAGGGCAGACGCGCCTTGGCGGTGGAGTGCAACGTCACACAGGCGGCCTCCGTGCAGGCGGCGGTAGATCGGGCGCTCGACGAGTTCGGCCGGATTGACATTCTGGTCAACAACGCCGGCACCGGACAGCGCGTCGTCGAGACCGTGGACCTCGACGAGGCCGAATGGGATCGAGTGCTGGCCGTGAACATCACGGGTGTCTTCCTGTGTAGCAAGTATGTCGGGCGCCAGATGATGCGGCAGGACAGCGGCAAGATCATCAACCTCTCGTCCATCAACGGCATCTCGGGACCGCCCCTCGTCTCGGCCTATAACGCTGCGAAATGGGCGGTGATCGGCTTCACCAAGACCCTTGCGGTCGAGCTGGCGCCGTACCACGTCAACGTGAACGCGATCTGCCCCGGCCCGGTGGACACGGACTTCCAGAAAGCCAACATGGCCGAGCGGGCGGCGGTAATGGGTATTCCGGAAGCCGACTTGCGCGAGCGGCTGCGGCAGTCGGTGCCGCTAGGGCGCTGGACGAGGCCGGCGGATATCGCGTCGGCGGCCACGTTCCTGGCGTCCGACGACTCCGTCCACATGACCGGCGAGCATCTCGTCGTTTCCGGCGGCTTGGGCGGTGTGTCCGGGGTGGCGCCAAAGCGCCGGGACATTGCGTAGCCCGAGAGGCCATCCAACCTAGATTCCCGCTTTCAGAGACCTTTGCATAATTCCCCGGATGGCGTGCGGGAGGGTAGCCCTCACCCCGGCCCTCTCCCAGGGGGAGAGGGGGTTTGGATTACCGCGAAAGCGGGAATGACCGAGAAGTGTCAATAGCGCCTAGTGGCCGGTGAAGTGCCGGCGCGTGACGGGAGGCGAGGGAGGAACATGCCGATCAAGAGCGCAGCCGAACTAGCCGCCTTCACGCGCGCCATCCTTGTGGCGGCGGGGGCGAGCGAGCGCAACGCCGACCGCATGGCCGAGGCGCTGGTGGCGTCCAACCTCTGTGGGGTGGACACGCACGGCGTCTTCCACCTACCGGGCTACGTGGAGCACATCAGGGCGGGGTATATCCGGCCGGCGGCGCAACCGGCCATCGTCCGCGAGACGCCGACGAGCGCCCTCGTCACGGGCAACTGGACGTTTGGTCACGTCGCCGCGAAATACGCGGCCGAGGTGGCCATCGAGAAGGCGCGCACGGGGAACATTGCCGTGGCGGGGATCGTCGAGGCGCATCACATCGGGCGGCTGGGGGAATACGTGGAGCTGGCGGCGGCCAACGGCATGATCGGGATGGTCTGGGCCGGCGGACAATCGGAGGAGACACCACATGCCGTCCCCTATGGCGGGCGCCAGCGCGTCCTGCACACCAACCCGCTGGCCGTCGGCTTTCCTGCCGGTGATGGCCCGCCGATCATGTTCGACTTCTCTACCACCGCGGTCGCCGGTGTCAAGGTCATCTTCGCGCACGAGCACAATGAGCCGCTGCCGCCCGGAAGTATCGTGGACAAAGAGGGCCGCCCGACCACCGACCCGGCGGACTTCTTCGCCGGGGGTGGACACCTGCCGTTCGGTGGGCATAAGGGCTATGCGTTGATGGTGGCGGTGGAGATGTTGAGCCGCGTCATGACCGGCGCCGACGCGCTGGCCGACCCGGCGCGCGGCGGCCCGTTTATGCGGCACCAGGGCGTGACGATGCTGATGCTGCGCGCCGATCTCTTCCAGCCCCTGGAGGAGTTCGCAGCGCGCGCCGATGAGCTGGCGGAGCGGCTACGGGCTGTGCCGCCAGCGCCGGGGTTCAGCGAGGTGCTGGTGCCGGGCGACCCGGAGCAGCGCATCCGCGCGAGCCGCCAGCGGGACGGCATCCCCGTCGGAGAGGACATTTGGCAGTCGCTCGTGGACGTGGCGACCTCGCTGGGGGTGCCGGGACCGTAATCCGGGCGGAAGTAGGGGTTGGGCCTCAGCCCCGGCCCCTCTCCAACATTTGGAGAGGGGTGTTGCCGACCTACTCCGCTTCCAGCTTGGCGACGTGGGCTGCGCCGGCCTCGGCTTGCGCGACGATGTCCAGGCCGACAAGCTCGTTGAACGCCTGCATGAGGCGCTTGGTAACCGGTCCGGGTGTGCCATCGCCGAGCACCTGTCCTTCGAAGCGCGTCATCGGCATGATGCAGGTGCTTGTGGACGTGAAGAAGGCTTCGTCGGCGTTGAGCAGGTCGTATGGCTCCAGGTTGCGCTCCAGCACGGGAATGCCCAAGTCGGTCGCCAACTCCAGGACGCACTTGCGCGTGACACCGCGCAGAATATTGCGCCCCTCGGGTGAGTACAGCGTGCCGTCATGCACGAGGAACAGGTTGCTCCCGACGCCCTCGGCGATGTAGCCGTCGCCATCAAGCAGTACCGCCCAGCCCTGCGGGTCAATCCGATGCGCTTGATGCTCGGCCTTGATGTAGTAGATGCGGCTGCGACTCTTGACCTTGGGGTCCACGAACTGCGCCGGCACCGCGCGCTGGGACGGAATGACGCCGTGAACGCCGGTCCGGTACTGCGGGCCGAGCTTCACCATCCGCCCGACCAGTGAGAAACAGTTGATCACGATAGTCGGGCGCAAGCCCTCCGGAAAGATGCTGCGGTAGATACTCAGCGGCCCCGGCGAGACGTTGTGCGTAATCTGAAAGTCGAACCCGTCGCTGAATTGGCCGTGGTTGGCCGCGATGGTCTCGTAGGTGGCCGCCTCCATCTCGTCTATGGTCAGGCCGCAATCTATCTCGGCGAGGCGCATGGAGGCGTACAGCCGCTCCATATGCTCGCGGAGCCGGAACGGCTGCTCGTTGAAGGTGCGCGTCACCTCAAAGACCACGTCGCCATACACGAGCGCGGAGTCGAAGACCGATATCCGCGCTTCGGACTCCGGAACCAGCTCGCCGTTGAAGTAGGCTAGACGCTCGCCACTCATCAACTCATCTCTCTTCCCAAGTCGAGTAGGCCCGTGGGCAGCCAAGGAGCCAGGAGTATTCTACCTGAAGGACGCCGCGTTCCAAACCGGCCGGCATCACTCCGAGCGAGAGTGGGGCGGTATGCTCTCGGTAGACAGCAGCGAACGTGAGGGGAGGGGCGAGCAATGGCAGAACGGGGATCGTTGCGCGGCGAGGACCGCGCCTACACGGGCTATCGGCGCGCCGGCATCCGGTTGCAGGAACCGGAGGACCCGCTGCTGAAGATGCCGGTGCAGCCGGCCGGCATGGCAGCCGATGAGGCGGTGCATTGGTTTGATCGGGCGCACCTTGCGATGCTCAGTGAGCAGGGCATCGTCCCGGCCGACGCGGCAGCGCGCTGCTTGCGCGCCCTCCAAGAGCTGGCGGCCGATGGCTGGGACGCCGGACAGATTCACGGCGACGGGCGGCATTTCGGCGAAGGGGCACTGATCCGCCGGCTGGGGATGGAGGTCGGCGGCTACATCCACGCCGGCCGCAGTTCCTGGGACCTGGCCGGCATCGCGCAGCGGCTGCCGATTCGCACCGGCCTGCTGGAGGTCGCGGAAGACCTGAATGACTATCGCGCGGCACTGCTCGATCTCACCGAGGAGCACGTCGAGACGGTGATGCCGTACTACACGCACGGCCAACAGGCCCAGCCGACGACCTTAGCGCATCATCTGCACGCCTTCGTGTGCGTGGCAGAGCGGGACTTTCGGCGGCTGGAGCACGCCTATCGAACAGTCAACGTGAGCCAGGCGGGAGCAGCGGCGGGCACCGCCACCCGCTTCCCGGTCAATCGCGAACGCACGGCCAACCTGCTCGGATTCGATACGACGGCCCGCAACACGCGGGACGCTTCGGTCAACCACGACTACATCTGGGAAAGCGCCGCGGCGGCGAGTCTGCTGGCCGCCAGTCTGGGGGCGCTGGCCGATGAGCTAATCCTGTGGTGTGGGCAGGAGTACGGCCTGATCCGCATGGCGGACCGCTGGTGCCATACGAGCAGCATTATGACGCAGAAGCGCAATCCGTCGGCCGCAGAACGGGTGCAGGCTACCCGCAAGCAGCTGGGCGGGCGCTCGTCGGTGAGCTACACCGGACCGGAGGTGATGACTGCGCTCGGCGAGGTGCGGCGGGCGTTGCAGTTGCTCACGGGCATTGTCTCGACGCTGCACGTCAACGTGGACCTGATGTTGCGGCGCAGCAACTCGTTCTGGGGCCAAGCCGCGGACCTCGCGGCGGTCCTGGTGCAGGAGCGCGGGTTGCCCTGGCGGATGGCGCATCAAACCGTCGGCATCATGGTGCGGCTCGCCGAGGAGGAAGGCATCGGGCCAAGCGATGCCACTCCAGTGCTGCTTGATCGGGCGGCGACGTTGTTTTTGGGGCGGCCGGTGGGGTTGAGTGCCGCGCAACTGGCCGCCGGACTCGACGCCGCCGTGTGCTTGCAGACGCGCACGGCAACCGGTAGTCCTGGGCCGGCGGAGATGCGGCGGCAGATCATGGCATCGCGTCAGGCGCTCGCGGCCAACCGCGACGAAACCCGGCACCGCCGCCAGCGCCTCGCTGCCGCCGAGCAACGCCTGGCGGCAGCGGTGGAAGCGGCATTGGGCCGCGGCGACAACACCCATTAGGCGAACGCAGACGGCCGTAGCCTGCCCGAACCCGCTCCCGGCAGACGGCTTGACGGCAGTGTGAGTTCGGTGTATGATAATAACTGACTGACCGGTCGGTCAGTTATGTGAGGCAATGATGACACCGCGTCCCGACGTCAGCGCCGAGCGCACCGTGCAGATCGTCGAAGCCGCGATAGCGGTATTCAGCCGGCTGGGCTTTCACAAAGCACGCATGGACGACATCGCGCGTGAGGCCGGCGTCAGCAAGGGCACGTTGTATTGGTATTTCGAGAGCAAGGACGCCATTACCAAGGCGCTGCTCCAGCACCTCTTCGAGCAGGAAGTGCAGGAGGTGACGACCGTGCTCGCTGCCGAGGGATCGGTCAGTGAGCGGCTCCTTGCGCTCACTCAGCAACTCGCGGGCAGGTTGGAGCAGCAGGAGCAGCTGATCCCGATCATCCACGAGTTCTACGCGACGGCAACTCGCGACCCGACAGTGCAGCGCACACTGGCCGGCTACACCCAAGCCTACCGCGAGCTGCTCGCCGCGCACATTCAGCAGGGCATCGAGCGCGGCGAGTTCCACCTGGCCGATGCGGAAGCCGCAGCCACCATTATCGGGTCCATCGTCGAAGGGTTGGCCTTGCTCTGGATGATTGACCCACAGACGGTACGCTGGCGCGATACGTTTCCCCTGGCCATGCAGCTCTTACTGGCCGGAATGCGCGCCGACCGGAAGGAGTAGGCGATGACTACGGTAGCTCCTGACGCACCATCGGCACCTCCCGCCGCACCTGGGCCAGCCGTAGCGGCTCGGCTGGTCGAGGTACACAAGCGCTTTCCGTTGGGCCAGGTGGAGGTTGCCGCGCTACAAGGAGTCAGCCTCGACATCAGAGCCGGGGAATTCCTGGTCATTCTCGGACCGAGCGGCTCCGGCAAGACCACGCTGCTCAACCTGCTCGGTGGCCTCGATGCCCCGACGGACGGGCAAGTAGAAGTTGACGGCCAAGACCTCGGTGGCCTCACGGACCGCGAGCTGACGCGCTACCGGCGCGAGCGGGTCGGGTTCGTCTTCCAGTTCTTCAATCTCATTCCGACACTCACCGCCGCCGAGAACATCGAGTTCGCCTTGGAGCTGGTCGAGCGTGACACCAAGCGCGTCGCCGCGCGGACCGCGGAGTTGCTCGACCAGGTGGGCTTGGCGGAACGCGCGGATCATTTTCCCAGCCGGCTGTCGGGCGGGGAACAGCAGCGGGTCGCCATTGCCCGCGCGCTGGCAAAGAACCCGCCGCTGCTCTTGTGCGACGAGCCGACGGGCAACCTGGATTTCCGCACGGGCATCCGAGTGCTCACGCTCCTGCGCGAGGTGACGGCGTCGCAAGGGCGCTCCTGCGTGCTGGTCACGCACAACAGCGTCATCGGCGACATGGCGGACCGGGTCGTCCGGCTGCGCGACGGGGTGATCGAAGAAGAGATTGTCCACGAACGGCCCAGGGACCCGGCGGAGATCAGGTGGTAGACGATGAAGAAACGGCATCGCCTGATCCTCCGCGGTCTGCTGGTCCACAAGGTGCAGTTCACGGCGCTGGCCATCATTGTCTTGCTCGGCACCGCCCTATTCGTGACGATGGTGACGGCGTTCGACAACTTGGACGAGTCGTACCAACACACCTATGACGAATTGCGCTTCGCCGACTACACGGTCGGCGTGCAGAGCGCGCCGCAGGAAACCGCCGCGGCCGTGCGCCGGCTGGAAAACGTCGCGGCAGCGGAGGGCCGGCTAGTGCTCGACACCGGCCTGCTCCGCGAGGGCAACCACTCTATCCACGTCCGGCTCATCGGCTTGCCGTTGGCCCGGCACCCAGCGGTCAATGACGTGCTGGTGCAGCAGGGCACCTACTGGACGCCACAGGACCGCAACGTCGTGCTCGTAGAGAGCCACTTCGCCAAGTTCCACCAGCTTTCACCTGGCGACCGTTTGACCTTCACCACTCCCAACGGCGAGCAGGAGTTAAGCATCCAAGGCATCGCGGCCAGTCCGGAATATCTCATCAACGCGGCGAGCAAGCTGGACATCCTGCCTTCGGCCCGGCGCTTTGGCGTGTTCTTCATGCCGCTGCCCCAGCTTCAGGCGCTCTTCGGCCTTGAAGGGCAGATCAACGATGTTGCCGTGACGGTCCGCAACTCAGGGGAGCGTGAGGCGGCGATTGCTGCGACGGAAGCGTTGCTCCAGCCGCACGTCCTCACACAGACGGTGCAACAAGAGGAGCAGCCCAGCAATGCCGCCCTGCAACTCGACCTGCAAGGAGGAGAAGAACTGGCCAACATCCTCCCCACCCTGGTGCTGATCGTCGCCGCCTTCAGCATCTTCATCACTCTGAGCCGCATGGTTGAGGCACAGCGGGAGCAGATCGGCCTCTTCATGGCGATGGGCTACAGCCGGGGGACCGTCCTGCGCCACTACCTGGCGTATGCGGCGCTCATCGCTCTCGTCGGCTCGCTGGCCGGGGTCGCATTAGGGCTTTGGCTGGGGGCCGGGCTGACCGGCGTGTACGCCGACACGCTCGGTATCCCCCTCATCGAGCACAAGCTCCAGGTCCTGCCACCGATCATGGCAGCGGTCGTGAGCATCGTATTCGCACTCATCGCCGGCCTCGTGCCGGCGTGGCGCTCCGCCCGGATGCAGCCGGCGGCCGCCATGCGCCGGGATCCGCAGGTGGCCCTAGTCAGGGGCGGTATTCCCTGGGCAGAGCGGGGCCTCCAGCTCGTGCTGACGCCGCCCTTGACGCTCCGCATCCCCCTCCGCTCCATCTTTCGCACGCGCGTGCGGACGCTCTACACCGTAGCCGGGGTGAGCTTTGCGATGGTGCTGCTCCTGACCAGCACCGGGTTGTTCGACACCATGACCAACGTGCTCGACACGCAGTACGAGCAGGCAGAGCGGTGGGACCTCGACGTCAGTTTGCGTCCGACGACCGACGCTGCCATCCGGCAAACCGTCGCCGCGTGGCCGGAAGTGCAGTCGGTCGAGCCGACGCTGGAAGGCTTTGGCCAACTGGAGCACGCCGGGCAGAGCGTAGACGTGCTGGTCATGGCGCTCCCCACCGACACGCAACTGCATCGCTTTCAGCTCCCGGACAGCCGGAGCGCCAGCTTGGGGAACGGCCGCGCGATCCTATCGCTCTACGCGAGCCGCGAGCTGGACGCTGCCACCGGTGACCGGGTAACGCTGATGTCACCAACGGGTGCGACGACGCTGACGGTGGCCGGCGTGACCCGCGAATCGCTGGGGACCAGCGGCCTCTTCTTGGGGTTACCGGACGCCCAACAGTTGGCCGGCACTGAGGGCCTTTATGACGGCCTGTTGATTGCCACCGCAGCCGGCCAGGCGGAGGGCCTCGTGGCGCGTCTCTACGACCTGCCGGGCGTCGAGCGTGTCAGCGTGAAGGCGCATACGGTGGAAGACTGGCAACAAATGCTGCGCTTGGCCGACACCATGACCCGGATCCTGTTCATCGCGGCGCTCGTCATGGCCGGGGCGATTGTCTTCAACACGGTCACGGTCAATGTCCTGGAGCGGCAGCGCGAGCTGGCGACCATGCGGACTTTGGGCCAGACCCGGGCCCGCCTGGCGCTGATGATGGTGCTGGAGAACGTGCTGGTCGGCGCCGGTGCCCTGGTGCCCGGCTTCTTGCTCGGCACGGGCGTGGCTTACTACGTTACGCACAGCTTTAGCTCGGACGTACTGACCATGAACCTGTGGATTGCCCCAAGCTCCTATGCGTTCGTGGGCGTCAGCGTGCTGCTCATCGTCGCGCTCTCGGTGCTGCCGGCCATCCGCCGCGTCAACCGGATGGACTTAGCCGAGGTTACAAAGGTCCTGATCTAGAGTTCTACTCTAGGACTCAATTACCACGTCGAGCACGGCCGGCTTGCCGGAATCCAGAGCACACGCCAGCGCCGGTCCGATCTCCGCCGGGTCTTCGATGCGCCGGCCCGGTACGCCGAATGCCTGCGCCAGAGCGGCGAAATCGAAGGGGTGGGTAAAGTCGGTGCCCAGGTAGGCGGGCCGATAGTCCGGCTCTTGTAAGACAAGCTGCGTGTAGAGGTCCAAGTTGACCTTGAGGACGTTGTAGGAGCGATTGTTGCAGATGCAGTAGACGACGGGGATGTTCTCGACTGCTGCGGTCCACAGCGCCTGCACGGTCATCATCGCGGTCCCGTCGCCGACGATAGCCACCACCGGCCGGTCGGGCTGCGCGAGCCGGATGCCCAGCGCCATCCCCATGCCCCAACCGATGGCGCCGCCGCGCGCCGCGTAGAAGCTGCCGGGCGAATTGAACTTCGTGGCGGCGTAGACCATGCCGGCGGAGCTGACGGAGTCATTGCAGACTATCGCGTCATCCGGGAGGGCTGCGGCGATGGCGCTCATCATGGTGGCGGCACCCATCGGCTGCCGGCCACGCTCACCGGCCACTTGCTGCCGGAACTGTTCCGATTTCGCGGCGGTTTCCTCCGCGATAGCATTGCATCTGGTCGCGGCAGCTTGGCGCTCGGCGCGGTCCATGCAGGCGCCCAGGGCCGCGCCAAGCTCGGCCAGGCCCATCTTGGGCGAGGCCAGGATGGCGAGGTGTGTCGGCTCGGAGCGACCGAGGGCGTCGGCGTCGCTGTCCAGGTGGATGAGCGTGGCCGAGGCCGGGAGCAACGCGCCGGGCTGATAGAAAAGATCGCTGAACACGTGGGTGCCGACGGCCAACACGACGTCGGCCGCCCGGACCGCCTGGCGAGCAGCCTGATTACGGGGAACGAAATTGCCCATGAACTGCGGGTGGCCCGTGGGGAAGTTGACTTGCGACCCCAAGTGCGAGTAGACGCGCGCACCCGTCAACTCGGCCACGCGCACCGCTTCCGCGACCGCGTCGTCCTCACCAACGCGATCACCGACGATGAGCACCGGATGCTCGGCGCCGGCGAGGTACGCCGCCGTTTCGCCAACGGCCTCACGATCCGGCCGGGCCGCGCTCCAGGCCGCGCGTGACGGCACTAGCGACACCTCGGCCTCGTCTTCGAGGGCGTTACCGGAGAAGCCCACGAACACCGGACCGGTGGGCGGCGTGCGGGCGGCGGTGAAGGCGCGGCGCAGCACCGACGGGAACTGCTCGGCGTGGGTGATCTCGACGCTCCACTTGGTGAACGGCTCGCACATCCGGGCGAGGTCGGAGCGCCCCTCGGCGAGCTTCCGCACGTCTTTGTTGGCCGCCGTGACGACGAGCGGCGTACCGCTGAAGTTGGAGTCGTTGAGCAGGCTCAAGCCGTTCGCCAGGCCGCTGTCAATGTGCAGGCTGACAAACCCGACCTTGCCGCTGGCACGGGCGTAGCCGTCCGCCATCCCCACCGCGACACCTTCCTGCACGCACAGGACGTACTTGATGTCCGGGCACTCCGCAAGTGCCTCCAGGAATGGCCCTTCGCTGGTGCCGGGGTTGCCGAAGACGTACTCCACGCCCTCGGCTTGCAGCATCCCGGTAAGCGCGTACTTCCCCTGCATCATTGGCATGTCGTTCTCCCCTCGTACATCCCCGCCAAGTATGCGCCACTGAGCGGCCGCGCAATCCTCTTGATTGTAACGGCGGTGTTGGACCTACCCCCGGCCCCCTCTCCAAATGTTGGAGAGGGGGTGTAACGCTGGGACCGGGGGCCAGGCATGGCCCTGGATGGCGGCTGGCGCTGCAATGACGAGGTCCGTCCCCCCTATGGTCCCCCCGCCGTGCGGGGGGACGGGCGCAACATGTTGCGCCCCTACGGCTTCACCTGGACCTACCCCTGTCAGCGGGGGTGGCGCGCGGGTGGTCAGGGGTCGTATTCGTGGGGTGAGAGCCGGCCGGGGGTGTATAGGATGGTGCGCGGCGGGTCGAAAGGCGGGGGTGGGAGCAGGGCGTGCGGGTATTTGGACGAGCGGTCGTCCTGCGGGGGTGGGGTCGCAGGGGGCACGTCGGGGGGATTGTCGGGATGCGTGGAGGGGCTGGATAGGAGGGCCGCCGTTGACAGGTCCCCGGGTGGTGGAGTGGTGGGTGGCTCGATAGGTGGATAGCTAGGCGGGTCGAGGGGCATGTAGGCCGATGGCTCCAGGGGTGGGTCGGCCGGGGCCGACGGGTCGGCGGGCAGGTCGCTGGGTGGCGGCTGGTCTGCCGCCATGTGGGCGGCTGCTGCATCAAGGAACTGCATCAACTCTGTCGATTCGCTCGGCGCGAGGGCGTGCTGGGCCCGGAGCAGGCGCTGCAACCGGTCAAGCGCGCGGCAGACGGCGGGCAGGGCCTTTTGCCGGGCGTAGCGGCGCCGGCGCTGGAAGGCGGCCCCGGCGCGACGGCGACGACGGCGCGGCGTGGTGAGCAGGCGCAGCATGAGCA
>JAJDUF010000006.1 GCA_022826725.1 Chloroflexota bacterium | reverse complement strand
GCGCTGCGACATGATGGAGACCTCCTTCCAGGGCATACGGCACCTCCTCGCCCCGAGGCGACCGGGTGCGGGGCGGTGTCCACTATGTCTCCGAACGGGTGTCCACCCTGTGTCCCGTCTGTACACCCTCCAGGGAAGGGGAGCGATGGCGGTGCCAGTTCGCTGCTGTCGGCCGGAGAACATGCGCTGCATGGGACTGGCAGCCCCTTCTCTTCAGGGAGGGGGTTGGGGGTAGGTCCAATCCCCGTCCCCCCGCGCAGCGGGGGGGCCATAGGGGGGCGGTGCTCTCTCCTGTCTCAACCCTACGCGACGTAAAGCGCATACAGCCGGGCGTCATCGCGCCGCAGCCCGTTGAAGTTCACCCGCAGCCGAAACGGTCCGTCAACCTCGCCGACCGAGTCCCGGTCCTTCCATACCACCGGCTGTCGTATGCCCGGTTCCCGCAAGGGAACGCAGGCCGCGCCGGAATAGCCCGGCAGCGGCCGGAACCGCTCGTCCAGCACCTCCACCGTGATCTCGCTGTGCTCCCACAGCCCAGCCACGTTCACATACACCCGCGCTGGCGTGTCGCTGACTTGTATCGGACAGGTGATGCAGTGGCGCGTGCCGCGTTCCCAGCGCGCCGGCGGCTGCCGGTTCAGCTCTTCCGGCTGAAAGGCGCGGAAGCAGCCCAGCCGGTCGCGCTTCCAGCGGGCCACACGCACGCCGCCCGTGATCCACACGCTGTACCACAGCAGCGTCTCATCCCCCCAGTTGCACATCCCCTGCCCGTGACTGAGCGCCGGCCCGCCGATGATCGGCGGTAGCCCTTCCTGCGGGAACAACGCCCCGTCGCCACCCTGCTCCTCGATGGCCGGGACAAGCCGAAAGTCGGGGAACGGCTCATGGTAATGCAGCGCGTTATGACTGATGACCAACCCGAGGTCCATCGTCAACAGCCCGCGGTCGCCGGACGGGTGCCCGTGCCAACTGTCGTAGACGCCGAGAATCACGTTGCCGCGGTCCCACAGGCCGGCACCCAAGTGGACCTGCTCACCGGCGTTTCGGCCGGTTGTGATGCCGGCCATATCAAGCAACGGCAGTGGGTCGCGACGAAAGCCGCGCGCCGTGGCCTCGGTCCAGTGCTCGAAGTCGTAAGAAGCGCAGGTCACCAACTCCCGGGCCGTGCCGAAATGGAAGCCCCCGTGCCCGTTTATGTAGTAGCAGTCGTTGAACCGGATCACGCCGCCCATCTCCAGCATCGGCCCGACCGGATTGTGCGCCGACTCGGTCCAGCGCAGGCCATCGGGACTGAAAGCCACGGACAAGAGCTTCTCGTACTCGCGGCATTCGAAGGCGATCTTGTACCGCCGCTGCGGGTCCGGGTCGTCCGGGTCGTACAGCACCGGCACGGAGAGCAGATCGCAGGCGCCGTTCCGCAGGTCAACGAGGTTGTTCTGCGTGCTCCCATTGTATTCCACCAAGCCAAGCGCCGGTTTCTCCCAATGGACCCCGTCGCGGCTGACCGCGTAACAGAGGCGGTCCGCCCGGTACCCGTCGCGGCTCCCGGCGCCCATGTACCACATCCGCAGCTCGTCGCTGCTCGGAATCACCGCCCCATAGAACCGGACACGCATGTCGTCGGGTGCCCCCTCCGGCCCCGGCAGCACGACCAGCGCCTCGCGTCCACTGGCCTTGGAAGTGACCATATGCAGCCGTAGCCCCGACGTGAACGGGATGCTGGCCTCGTCGAACGGAAACAACACCGCCTCGCGGACCCGCGGATGGGGATACCCGTTTTGCACTTCGATCATGGCTACTCTCGATCTGTCCTCTGCCCGATCAACCTCGCTCCGGCCTGCCGCCGCCCTCGCCGCGGCCCTCCTATCCTAGCCGTTCCGCACCGCGCCGGCCCGCTGCCGCTCCCGCAGAGCACCCGGGCAACACTGGATTGTAGCCTCCGAGATGCCAAGGGGTACGAGAATTCAATCTGCGTCTTGACGAATATATAAGATTCGTCTACACTAACTCCCGAAAAAAGCGGCAATAATCCGCTGGAGTAAGGAGAGGCTACGTGAGAAGAATTGTAGCGCTGTGTGTGCTGATAGCCCTGGCCGGCAGTCTGCTGGCCGGCTGTGATATCGGGGCGAGCGGACCGAGCGACGAGATGAAGCGTTCGGCCGTCGCCAACTACGCGAATGGTGTGCATAACCTCTACTCGCAGAGCCTGGCCTCGGCCATGGCCATGGATCAGGCTATTGATCGCTTCCTCGCCGATCCGACACCGGCCCGTCTCGAAGCCGCCAAGCGCATGTGGCTCATTGCCCGTGATGACTATGGCGTGACTGAAGTCTTCCGCTTCTATGACGGCCCAATTGACCATCCGGAAGACGGACCCGAAGGTCTGATCAATGCCTGGCCACTCGATGAGGCCTACATTGACTACGTGGAGGGCAATCCCAATGCCGGCATCGTCAACAGGGCCAGCGAGTTCCCGCAGATTAATGCCGATCTGCTGGTCTCCCTCAACGAGCAGGGCGGCGAGGAAAACGTCTCCACCGGCTGGCATGCCATCGAGTTCCTGCTCTGGGGGCAGGACCTGAGTCAGGACGGACCGGGCCAGCGCCCTCTCGAGGACTACACGACGAACGCCAACGCCCAACGTCGTGCTACGTATCTAGCAGTTGCGTCCGACGTACTGATTGGGCACCTGAAGGACATGGTCGACGCTTGGGCCCCGGGGCACAGCGACAACTACCGTGCCGAGTTCGTCGCGCTGGACCCGGACGAAGCCTTGCGGCGGATTATTACCGGCATGGGTGAGCTGAGTCGTGGCGAGTTGGCCGGTGAGCGGATGACCGTCGCCTTTGAGGAGCGCTCCCAGGAAGACGAGCATTCCTGCTTCGCCGACAACACCATCGCGGACATTATTGCCAACGCCCTCGGCATTCAGATGGTTTACATGGGCGACTACGGCGCGGTGTCCGGCACCGGTATCAGAGACCTGATCGCCGCCCACGACCAGACGGAGGCAGAGCGGTTGGAAGCCCAGATTCGGGGCAGCGTGAATCTGGCGCGCGCCATTCCGGCGCCGTTCGACCAGCACCTGCTCGAGGGGGTGTCCGACCAGTCTGCCGGCCGGCAGGCCATCCAGACGACGATTTCCTCGCTCGAATCGCAAACCGACACCATCGTGGATGCCGCCCAGCACATCGGCATCACCATCAGCGTCAGTTAGCTAGACCTGGCATATGATCCGTTCCAGGCTCTGGGTGCTGGTCGCCGGCATTCTCCTGCTGGTGACCGCACTCGGATCAGTGTACGGCTGTGACGTGGGCAGGGACGATAGCGGCTTGGGGCTGGTGTACGACGAGTTGCTCGGCGGCGAGACCACGGCTTTCAGCGCCGGCCGCAACGCCTTCGAGCTTTCTGCCCGCAACCTCACCAATGAGGAACGACGCATTTTTGAGGTCGGCGATAGTTTCTTCAACCAGAACTGGGTCACCGCCCCAGCCTCGACGGAAGCCCGCGACGGACTGGGACCGACGTTCAACGCCCAGTCCTGCTCCTCTTGTCACAGCCATGACGGTCGGGCCAAGCCACCGGATCACGACGATGACCCCGTGCGGGGCTTGTTGCTCCGGCTGAGTATCCCGGGCGAATCCGGCCCGGTGGATGAGCCAACCTATGGTGGTCAACTGCAGGACCGCTCCATCCTGAGTATCCCGGTCGAAGGGCGCATCTCCATCCGCTACGAAGAGCTACCTGGCCGTTACCCCGACGGTACCTCCTACTCCCTTCGCCA
The DNA here is from genome assembly GCA_022826725.1 of Chloroflexota bacterium. GTDB lineage: Bacteria > Chloroflexota > UBA11872 > UBA12225 > JAJDUF01 > JAJDUF01. The sequence continues at coordinate 221,244 of JAJDUF010000006.1, read as the reverse complement.
GCCGACCTACGTCATCGTCGAGCCGGCATTGGGCCGGCTGCATCCGGAAGTGATGGTCTCGCCGCGGATCGCGCCCGCAGTAATTGGCATGGGCTTGCTCGAAGCGATCCCCGAGGAGCGCATTATGGCTCTGGCCGATCCTGATGATGCCGACGGCGACGGCATCTCCGGCCGCGCCAACCGAGTATGGGACGTCCGGCACGGGCGTCCTGCCTTGGGCCGCTTCGGCTGGAAGGCCAACCAACCCACCGTGGAGCAACAGGGCGCTGGCGCCTTCCTCGGCGACATTGGCATTACGTCGAGTCTTTTCCCCGCAGAGAACTGTCCCCCGGCGCAGACCGCCTGCCAGCAAGCGCCCACCGGTGGATCACCCGAAATTCCGGACGACAGGCTGGCCAAAGTGACCTTCTACGTGCAGACCTTGGCCGTGCCGGCCATGCGCCGTGTGGACGAGCCCGAGGTGAAGCAGGGAGCACGCCTGTTCGTCGAAGCGCAGTGTGCCGCCTGCCATACGCCGCGCCACGTGACGGCCGCAGATTACCCGGTGCGGCCGCTCCGCGATCAGGTCATCTTTCCCTACACCGACCTCCTGCTCCACGACATGGGCGCGGGCTTGGCCGATGGACGGCCCGACGGATTGGCCTCCGGGCGCGAGTGGCGCACCCCGCCACTGTGGGGGCTGGGACTGATACAAGTCGTCAACGGTCATACGATGCTCTTGCACGACGGGCGGGCACGTAACATCGAGGAGGCCATCCTCTGGCATGGCGGAGAAGCGCAGCAGTCGCGTGATTACTTCATGAACCTGTCATCGGAGGATCGCGCGGCGCTGCTGGAGTTTCTGAGGGCGATCTAATGTCTCGAATGCCACGAATCCTAAGAAAGCTCTTCCTCAGTGCCCTCCTCATCCTCGTTGGGGGCTGCACGCCGAGTGCAGCCCCTGACGAATCCGAGGTACTCATCAGCCTCACCGACCACATAATCGTCCCCGGCTACGAGGCGTTGGCCGCAGAGTCGCAGGACCTACGCCAGGCACTCGACAGCCTGTGCGCCACCCCCTCGGACGCCACCTTGCAGGCGGCGCGGCAAGCATGGCGGGACGTCCGCGTCCCGTGGATGCGGTCGGAGGCGACGTGGGTCGGTCCGGTCATGGACCGGCGCGCGGTAAGTGTCATGGACTGGTCGCCCACTGACTCCGAACGAATCGAGAAGATGCTGGCGAGTAATCCGGCCGTGACCGAGGCGGCTGTCCGCGAGGGCCTGTCCTCCACGCAGCGGGGCCTCGGGGCCATCGAGTACCTGCTATTCGACGACGGTGCGCTGGAGCGCCTGTCCGGCTCCGCCTCCCCGCGCTGCCGATTCTTATTGGCGCTCGGGAGCGTGATCGCTTCCGAGGCTCAGGCCATCGCCGCCGAATGGACGGTGGCTCGAGAGACTGGCCCCCCTTACCGAGACTTCTTCACCGGTCGCTCGGACAGTTCCCTGTTGAAGGGGCAAGCCGTCGCCGAGCTGGTGCGAACCCAAGTCTTTCTGATCCGGACCATCGTGGACATGCGGCTGGCGGCCGCCCTCGGACTGCGCCAAGGTGGTCCCGATCCCGCGGCGATCCCCGGCGGGGCCGGCCACAACTCCCTGGAGGGCCTACGCCAAGAGATAATGGGGATGCGGGACATGTACCTGGGCCACGACGGGAGCGACGCCCAATCGGACGCGCTCGGGATTTCCGCGCTCATCGTCCCCTTGTCCGACGAGACGGACCAGCGCATGCGCGACCAATTCGCGGCCGCGCTCGCGGCCATCGAAGCCGTAGAGCTACCGCTGCATGTGGCGCTCCAGGAGCAGCCGCAGCGGGTGCAGGCCGTCCATGAACGGCTGCTGGACCTCCGGCGCACCCTCAACACCGAGGTGGTCAGCCTGCTCGGTGTCTCCGTCGGCTTCAGCGATACCGATGGAGATAGCATGCGTTAGCTGCGCCGGCGGCACGATCCGCCGCGCAGCGCCGGGCGTGCTGCCGCTCAACGGTAAGCGGCTGGGGCCGGCAGCACCCACGTGCTCGGTCCCAGCCCCGGCTCGACGCGAGCCAAGTCCACCGCCGGGTCTATGAACCGTGTCGCCGGCCGGCCGTTGAAGGCCACGTAGGCGTCGGCCCGCACCTCGACGCTGCGTCCTCGCCGGTTGGCTTCCGCGGCAATGAGGTGGGCGGTCGCCAGAATCATGTCCGGCTGGTAGGCCATGCGCTCGACCTGGAGCGGCACAAGGTGCTCCTCCGGATATGCCAGCCACTCCTCGCCGGTTGACGGATCAGTAACCCGAAAGCGGACCTGGCCCGTCTTTTCGGTCAGCATAATCCTCCATGCAAAGCGGTAGCCGTCCTCATTCCAGCGCACGTTGCCAGGGTAAGCCCAGTGGCGCAGCGGCACGGCCACTTGCACGAGGGCCACGAGCAGCAACGCGACCACGCCGGCGCGGGAGCGCCAGGTCGGGCGGAAAGCAGCGGGGAGTGACAGCTCCGCCCGGTCGGGAGCGTCTGCAGACGCGATACTGAACCGGCAGCGTAGCCCGGCCAGCAGTCGCTGCGGCCAGTCGGGCGGAAAGAAGATCAACGCCCCGGCGCTCATAATCCAGGGGAACATGCCGATGGGGAACAGGAGCCACGTCAGCAGGTGAAACACCACCAGTACGACATATGCGACGGGCCGGCTGCGCCGCCACAGCAGCCAGCCGACTATCGTCAGATCGAAGGCGGCGCCGGCCCAGCTCATGGCGTAGGCCACCCACGCCTCCTTGAGCAGCGGCCCGACCAGCAGCAGGTCGCCACTGTTGTATAGCCAGATTCGCAGCGGTTGGGCGTGCAGCAGCCAGTCGGAATTCAGCTTGGCAATGCCCGCAAACAGATAGACCACCCCTACTTGGGCGCGCAGCGTCCAAATCACCCACGCCGGCATTGTGTGGCTCCGCCCCGATAGGGGCTTACGCCGGGCGTCCAGCGCAGCCGCCTGATTTAGGGGCATGAAGATCATCAGTAGGCTGACTAGACTGACCCAGTAGTAGTGGTTGAGATAGGTCGTCTTGTCTATCAGTTCTATGTAGGTGAACAGGAGGAAGAACGCCGCGATGGAGAGCCGGTACCGGTAACCGAGCGCGCCCCCCAGGCTGGCCAGACCCAGCAAAGCAAAGTGCAGGTACATCCCCCAGGCCGGCCAGGATTGAACCCACCCGAACCCGAAATACGTGAAGTGGTGCGTCGGTGCTACGTAAAGTTCGTAAACCCAGCCCTGAGCGATGAAGCGACACACCGCTACAAACCCCAGCAGCCCGAACATGATCCGGAATGCTGCCGCCGATCCGGCGCTCACGGGCCGAGCGGCAGCCACGACCGCACCGTCAAGGCAGCGGAGAAGCGGCGCTGCGGAGAGGCCGCGGGCAGGCTTGCTCATGTGTACCAGAGGCATTCCCACTCGTGGCTGGCGCCCAAAGGAATGGAGGTACCGCAGCACTGCCGCTCCCGCCGCGGCCCCACTATCCTAGCCGTTCCACACCGCGCCGGGTCAAGCCGGTCGCGGCGCGTTAATCGCTGCGGGCTAACTACCGTAGAGCGCGAACAGCCTGGCGGCACCGTACAGCCAGCACCGCAGCTTCACACGAGAGCCGCCTAACTCAGCGAACTGCCGCTCTCGCCAGCGGACCGCAACCTGGACGCCGTCCCGATCAATGGGCACACAATCCTCGCGGCCAAAGCCGGGCAGCGGCTCATCGCTCGCCGCGTCCAGCACTTCGACCGCGACCCAACTGCGGCGCTGCTGTGTCGCGCTTACGTTGGCGGTGAGCGTGACTCCCCGCTCTGCGACGGCCATAGACGCGGTCGTCAGATGCCCCGGTGTCTCGCGATCCGTCGTCTCCAGACCAACGAAACCATCGCGGCGCAGCGTCGCCAGCCCCATCCGGGACAGCCGCACGGCGCCGGCCGAGTCGTACTGAAACGCCGCCGGCTCGTTCGAGGCTGGCCAACCGGTCCACTCCTCACCCTGGCCGCAGTAGTAGAGATACAGCGTGTCGTCTTTGACCACCAGCTTGTCCGCGATCACCAACATGCCGTCATCCCAGGCACCTCGTGGGCCGCGGGGAATCACTATTTGGTGCGGCTGGAGGCGCGTGTAGTGCTCCCCATCGCGGCTCACCGCCAGCCGGATGTCGGCACAGTAATTGCCGAAATTCCCGGTCCCGTTCGGCAGATACCACCCGTACTCATAGAGCATGATGTACCGGCCGGCATATGGTTCCAGCAGTAGGAAGTGGTTCTCGTGTTCGAGGCCGTCGTTCGGGTGCAGAATGGGATTCGCCGGACTGGCGACCAAATGCTCGATGTCCGGCCCGTAGCCCAGGCACTTGGTACGTACAAGCTCCGGCCCCGGCTTGTTTGACGGATGAGTGGTCTGCCAGACCATCTTGTACCGGCGCTGCGGATCAGGGTCCTGGTCGTCGCGCACCAAGACGACGATATCCGGTGTGCGTCCTTGCCACTCCGGTAAGGCGATCTCGGCACCTTCCTGCCAGTGGATGCCATCCGCCGAATAGGTTGCTCGAATGGGGTTCTGCCGCGTTGGTCCCTTGAGGATCACTTTGTAGCGCCGGGCTGGATCACCTCCGGGTGGCTCCTTGATGACCGGCCCCCAGCCCTGGAAGCAGATGTTGTTATCCGTACTGCCGTTGTACTCGTGCAGCCCCAGCCGCGGTTTCGTCCAGCGGATGCCATCCTCGCTGTACGCATACCCTGTGGCCCACCAAGGCTCCGTGCTCAGGTCGGTCCCGTGATACCAACACTTGAATAGCCGGTCTTCCTCGTCGTAGATGACGGAGCGCGACGCCCAAGGTGCCGCTTGCGCCGAATCCCACTCGTGGATATCGCCCAAGGGCAGCAGCGGGTTGTCGGGATGTTTGGTTGCCGTCATCACTCGCGGGACGACGTTGTGGCTCGTCTCGACCGCGTCCATGTCGAGAAATAAGAGCCGTGTCTCTGCGTCCAGGCGCAATCCGTCGTTGCCTGCCGTTACCATGGCCTACCTCCCTCGGCGCCGCGGCGGTAGTATGTCCGTGAAAGCGCGAGTGAGCAAATCCGCAGTAGAAGGGAGCCGGTCCATGGGCAGGCTGAGTCAGCGGGAGATCGAGAGCATTCTGCGAGAGCCGCACATCTCGATTATCTCCACCGTGCGCCCGGACGGCACCCCGCACATGACACCGGTGTGGCACTTGGTGGACGGCGACCAAGTGGTTGTCGCGGTGGAAACGACCTCCGTCAAAGCGCGAAACGTGCGCCGCAACCCACACGTGGCGCTCTGTATCGCCCTGAACGAATCCCCGCAGCGGTGGCTCTTGGTGAACGGCACCGCAACGATTGCCCACGAGCGCATCCCGGAGCTAGTGCGGGCGCTGTCGCTGCACTACCTCGGTGCCGCCGAGGGCGCCACCTATGCCGCGGACGTGCTGCGAAAGCTGCGCTTCGTGCTGCTGCGGATCACCCCGACGAGCATGATCGGCTTCGACGGCCAGGAGTGAGACACGACCACCATACCCACCGTCCCCCCGCCAGCAGGGGGACCATAGGGGGGCTGGTCCGCACAAGCCCTGGCCACCTGGAAGCCAGCCGGCTATCCTGTCGTGTACCAGTGGCGGAGCACAAACGCCGGTCCGGCGGGAGGAGACGATGCGACTGATCCTGGTTGGATGTGAATATGTCGGCAAGACCACCCTCGCCGATGCACTCCAGGCCTGGGGCTTGGAGCGCGGGCGCAACTTCCACATGGACGACCACTTCACCATTCCCGACGCCCAGCACGTCAGCGAGGCGGAGCAGGAGGCCATGCTCGCCCTGCCAGGGGCGATCAAGGAACGCTACCAGCGCTTTCAGGTCCACTATCACGTGCGCCTGCTGCACCGCTACGACGACATTATCCTGGTCGGTTTTCACATCGAGGAGGCCATCTACGGCCCGCGCTACTACTACCCGGGCCTGGCGATGACCTACGAACGCCAGGTCGAGCCGGAATTCCCGCGCGATGCCGTCCTGGCGCTGCTCACCGCGCGTCCCGAGGTGATCCGCGCCCGCATGGCCGCGGCGCCGCACCGCCATGCCGTCGTGCCACCGGAGGATGTCGAGACCGTGCAGCAGCAGTTCGAGGCGGCCTATGGCGCCTCATGGGTACCACGCAAGGTGCGCCTCGATACCTCGGAGCTGCGGCCGGAGCAGATACTCGACCGCTTCTTGGAGGTCGTGCGCCCCCGCTTGGCCGCCCGCGACCTGCTCCTCCTCGACAACCGCTAACCGCAGAGGAGCGGTGTTAGCTGCTCGGTCCGCGCTCCCGGCCTCAGCAGTAGCTCTTTCAAGCTGGGCCTGGCCGTGTCTTCCGCCAACGGCTCGCTGGAAGTGAGCGCGCGGCGGACGGTCGAGGCAAGATGCTGCTCTAGTGCCTGCCGGAACGCCTCTCCGAGCTGTGGCGTAACCGGCGACAGCCGCGCCGCTTGATCGGTCCGGCTTGTGCAGTCTAGGCGTCCGACTTGCCAGTGCTCACTCCGCGATTCCATACGCGCCCTTGAGCGCCAGGATGCGTTCGACCGACTGATCAATGCGCTCCCTGGAAATCTCACCTTGCTCCACGGCAGCGATGATCGCGGCTTTGACGCGGTGGATGTGATCGAGGTCATAGGTGTTCTGATTCGCAATCAGAATCACGTCAACCCCGGCCTTGATCGCCTCAACCGCCGCGGCCTCGAGGCTGTACTCCGTAACGATTGCGCCCATCTGCATGTCGTCCGAGACAATCACGCCTCCAAACCCCAGCTCTTCTCGCAGGAGCCTGGTCACAATCGGGTAGGACAGCGAGGCGGGCCTGGCACTCGGGTCCAGATCGCGATTGACAATGTGTGCTGTCATGATCGCGTCGTCGTAGCCATCGTTGATCAGCTGCCGGTAGGGTGCCAGCTCGGCGTCATGCACAAAGGAATCCGTCACGTCGGTCACACCGAGATGCGTATCTCCGACGGCGCTGCCGTGACCTGGGAAGTGCTTGAGGGTGGAGATGATGCCCTCGTCTCGGTGGGCGCGGACAAAAGCGGCGGCATGTGCGGTCACCTGCTCGGGGTCCGCGCTGAAGGAGCGTTCCCAGTGGCCGATTGCGGGGCTATCAGGGAAGATGTTGACATCAACGACCGGGGCCAGATTCCAGTTGATCCCAAGTTCCTGCAGTTGCGCCGCCGATGCGCCGGCCAGCGCCTCTGTCTCCGCAACTGAACCGGTGCCGAGTACCTGATGGCTTTGCAGTTGGGTCCTGAAGCCATAACGCTCCTTGAGTCGATTGACGTATCCACCCTCGGCATCAATAGCGATGAAGTAGGGGCGGTGGGCCTGCTGCTGCAGCGCACTGGTCAGCGCACGCAGCTGCTGGGGCGATCCGACGTTACGCGGCAGCTCGCCGCCGCTGGGGCCATCATAGTCGAACAAGATCACGCCGCCCGGTTTGATCTCGGCCAGCAGCGATACCGTTTCCGTATCCAGCTCGAGGCCGCGAAAGCCGATCAGCAGCATCTGCCCGACAGCGTCTTCGAGCGACAGCGAGCGGGCATCGTCCGTGCTGTCGCAAGCCGCCACCAACGCAACGAACAACATCATCGCCAAGGCGGCAACGCGCCAACGCCCTAAGGCGCGCCCGGCGCGGCTCAGACGGGAACTCACTCGGGGAAGACAACAGCGGTTTGGCCGGTTCATCCTCGGACTGCGCCTCCGGCGGCGGTGGTTGCTACTGGGATGCCGCCTTGCCGTTCGCCTCCAGCTCATTGCCCATCCACCACCGCTCCCCAAAAGTGTCGTGTATTAAGCCTGAAGGGAGGGTTGGGGGTAGGCATACTCACAGGTAGTAGTGGTGCCGGGGAAGGGATTCGAACCCCCACGCCCTCATCGGGCAACTGATTTTGAGTCAGCCGCGTCTGCCATTTCGCCACCCCGGCAGCAGGAGCGGCCCCAGCGCGGTACGGCCCGGAACCGGATGGCTCCCCACGCCTCGCCTCTCCAAATGACCATTATAGCCATAGACCCAGCCCCGGTAGCAACCCCGGGGAGATGCCGCCACCCCGTCGCTCGTGTAACATCCCTGAGCACGACTAACCGCACCCACGCTCCCCAACGGACTCTATGGGACGCATACGCTGGGCGTATCTCGCCGCGATCTGCTCCTGTTGGGGCTGGGCATCGCTCTACCCCGGCAGTGAACTGGCCCTCGCCGAGGTCGAGCCGTTCATCATCGTCTGGGTGCGGGCCACCGTGGCCGGCCTGGCCCTCGCCGCGCTCACGTGCATGCGTCTGGGCGGCGTGAGCGCCGGCCTGTCCCGTATGCGCGACGAGTTCCGAGCGCAGCCCGGCAAGGTGCTGCTCCTGGGCACGATGGCCTTTGTGGTCACCTCATCCCTTTCCGTGTCGTCGCAGGTGTTCCTCTCCGGCTCCGTAGCGGCGCTCTTGACCGGTATCGGCCCGCTGTGGATTGCGCTCGGTGCATTCGCGCTCGGCCACGCGGCACGCCCGTGGTATCTGCTTGGTGGATCGCTCTTGGCCTGCGTTGGCGTCGGTGCCGTGGCCCTCGGTCAAGACCCCGGCGCCGATAGCAGTTCGTGGTGGCTGCTCCTCGTCACCGCCGACCTGCGCGGCGTCAGCCTCGCTCTGGGCTGTAGCCTCGCCATCGCGGCGGCCATCCTGGTGGCGCGCCGCACGGTGGCCGGGCGTGATGCCGTGGCGATCACCGCCGTCGCGTGCTGCTGGGCCGCCCTGGCCCTGGTGCCACTGGTCCTCGTGGTCGGCCCAGGCTTCCGGCCCCTGTTCGCTGCCAGCCGCTCCACCCAGCTCATCCTGCTCTACCTCGGCCTCGGCAGCACGGCGTTCAACTTTGCGCTCTGGTACTTTGCGTTGAGCCGGCTGCCCGCCACCCGCATCGCCCACTTCCAGTATCTGGTGGCGCCGCTGGGGGTGCTGTTGAGCGTACTCGTCTTGGGCGAGCCGCTGACGGCGAGCCTGGTGAGTGGCGGTGTCGCCATCCTCGTGGGTATCATCGTGGCGCAGCGCGGCGTAGGTATCGCTGTGCAGCAGTCCCGACCGCTCCCCCACCGCAATCCGTCGCGGGCCGAGGCGGCGCTGGAGCAACGTGTCACCAACACCGGACCAGCCGCCTACGTGCTGGGGCGCAAGGCCGGGACGTTCGCTCGTTGGCTAGTGAGGTCCGATGACAGTTGATCTTGCGGCGCCGCCCTTCAGTCCGCAGCAGATCGCGTCGTTCGCCCGCGATGGCTATGCCGTCGTGCCGGGCCTCTTCGCTGGGGCCGAATTGCAAGAGTTGATCGCTACCTGCAACGACCTGCACGCGCAGGGCGAGATACCCGGCTGTTTTCATGCCCTGTCCCCGGCCGAGACCGCCGATCCGCTCTTGCTGTACCCCCGCATGATGCAGCCCCACCGCGTCAACCGTACTGCTCTCCGATACCTCCTCAGCCCCCGCTGGGAGCCGCATCTGCGAGCCCTGTTGGGCGAGGCGCCCATCGCCGCCCAGAGCATGTTCTACTGGAAGCCGCCAGGGGCGCGGGGCCAGGCGCTCCACCAGGACAACTTCTACCTGAAGGCCTATCCGGACACGTGCTTGGCCACGTGGCTTGCTGTTGATCCCGCCGACCGCGAAAACGGCGGCCTATTCGTCGTTCCCGGCAGTCATGCCATGGACCTCTTCTGCCCGGAAGAGGCCGATCCCACCATCTCGTTCACCAAAGAATTCGTGCCGGTGCCCGAGGGGTTGCAGCCCGTGCCCGTTGATCTCGACGCCGGTGACGTGCTGTTCTTCGGCGGCAACTTGATCCACGGCTCGGAGCCAAATCGCAGCCCCGACCGCTTCCGCCGCTCCTTCATTTGCCACTACGTCGGCGCGTCGGCGGAAGAGATTGCCCGCAGCTACAAGCCCCTCCATCGCTTCGACACCACCCAATTCGACGTAGCAACGGCGACCGGCGGCGGCCCCTGCGGCACCCCCCATAGCTGATGTCTGCCCCGCCCGCGGCTCCCCGCGGAAAACCTACCCTTGTGAGGGAGTCCCGCCCCGCCCCCCACGTCTACTATGTTGCGCCTTGATAAATGTATAGGTTATAGTAGGGATGTTCCGTTTGTGTTGCCCGCTCCGGGGGACAAGTACTGGTGCCCGCCGACCAACGCCGGATTTCAAACTGAGACACTACCAAAGGGAGGCGGCACAGAAATGTTGCAGTTCATACTCGGACTTTTTGGAGCAAAGCCTTTTCGGGCAGAGGACTTTGGTGAATTGTGTGAAGTGGAAGGGCGGATTTACAATGTGAAGCAGGAATCCGCACTTACTTTTGGCTACCTGCTCTCTCAAGATTTCACCGACAAGGACATCTCGATAGTTCCTCTAAGTGATCTTACGGATGACGATGTTGTTCACGTAGACTTTTCTAAAGACCACGAAGAAGAGGCACTTACATTGATGGATGGAGAGAGCATTGTCTTGCAAGGGTATCTGGGGAGAAGGTACGACCTTAATGTCTTGATGCAAGCGGAAATCGTCGAAAGAGAATAGTGACGAGCAGCGACTACTTGGCGGGCATCCTCGTTCACCAAAGAGTTGGTGCCCGTCCTCGAGGGATTGCAGCCCGTGCCCGTCCCCCTGCGAAGCGGGGGGACCATAGGGGAACTATCTCCTCACCACCCGATTAAGTTGGCAACCTTCATCCAGGGAAGGGCCCGGGATTAGGTCCACCCTGCCTCCCGCCAGCCGGAGCTTTGTAAGAATGCCCTAGCCGCCGACCACTGCCGGCACCCCCGTCTCGGCCGAGCGCCAGACGGCTGCGGAGAGCTGCACCACCCGCCGACCGTCTTCCGCCGTCGCGCCGGCCAGCGCCGTCCGACCGCGGATCACGTCCACGAAGTGGTGGTCGGGGCTGGTCGCTGGCGGTGAGGTGGGGAGGGTGAGCGGCTCGGCGTGGTCGGCCCGCTGCCACTCCACCCACGGCTGGCGCGGCCCCTGCCCCACGGTCCGGTAGTGCAGCGTGCCCTCGCTGCCGGCGATGGTGATGTCCATCCCGCCGCCATGCACGTTGCCGCCAATGGCGATGGTTGCGATAGCCCCGCCCTCGAACTCGGCCATGATCGCCGAATTCACGTCCACTTCCAGCGTGAAATACTGCTGCGCTGCGGTCACACGTGTCGGCGCCAGGCCCACGAGGTGGAGCACGAGGTCAACCAGATGGCTCCCGGAGTCGTTGAGCTGACCACCGCCCGAAAGCTGCTGCTGCACCCGCCACGATGCCCCGGTGCGCTGGATACGGCCCAGGTTGTTCGTATACCACGCCTGATACAGCTGCGCCGTAACAAACTCCACGTCGCCGATGCCACCGGTGCTGATGATCTGCTTCATCTGCTGGACGCTCGGCTCGAACCGCCGCTGGTACGAGACCATCACGATCTTGCCCGTTTCGTCGCGTGCGGCGATGACCTCGGCCGCCTCCTCAGCCGTGTTGACCATCGGCTTCTCCACCAGCACGTGTACCCCGGCACGCAACGCAGCGATGATCTGCGGATGGTGGAGCGCGTGCGGCGAGGAGATCACCACCCCATCGGGCTGCACAGCGTCGAGCATCTCCTCGTGGTCGCTGAACGTGGCCGCGGCAGCGAGCGCCGGTTGACGCTCCCGCAGCGCCTCCGTGGTCGCCGTCACCGGGTCCACCAACGCGACGATGCTGACCTCATCCTGCGCGAGTAGGCGCGGGAGGTGCGCGTTGGTCATGTTGCCCCCGCAGCCGATCAGCGCGAGGCGAGTTTGCTCTGCCATGGCGATTTGTCTCCTTCCGCTTCCCCCCGGCGGGCTGCCCTGTCATACATGGCCTATGCTAGTCGAGCACCGGAGCGCCGGCAAGCGCTCGGCCCAGCCTGCGCTACCATAGCGCCACGGGAGGAATCATGGCTACAAGCATCGAATGGCGGCTCTTGTCCGATCAGCAGACGTACCTCTTTACCGACTTTCGCCATATTGACCCCGGTGACCTGGAATGGGTAGCGCCGGGCGGCGAGCCGCTGCCCACCAAGCCGGGCGTGGAGTCGCCGCCGGCCCCGGACGCCGCCGCAATGCTGGCCAGGTACCGCTCGCGGCGCCAGCCGCACGGCATCCGCCTAGAGGCACAGCCGGCGCAGAAGATCGGGCCACTGGACCAGGACATCGGCATCAACGCCCTGCTCTATGAGGGCGGGCGGTATCGCCTCTGGTACTGGGTGGGCAAGCACGGGCACTACGCCGAGTCCGACGATGGTTTCACGTGGAAACTCCCGACGTTCGGCCGCTATGAGATCGCCGGCAGCACTCGGAACAACGCCTTCTTTGGCGTCCCCCCGGAGCGCGGCCAGCACAACTTCGACGGCTTCACGGTCTTCAAGGACCCGAGTGCCCCGGCCGGCGAGCGGTACAAGCTGGTATTCATGGCACACGTGCCGCCAGACGAGTTCGACCGGCGCTGGGCCGAGTATCGTGCCCTTCACCCGCGCTACCAAGACGTGCGGCTGCGACCGGGCAAGTTCACCTGTGCCTACGGTGCCGTGTCGCCGGACGGCCTAGACTGGACGCTGCTCCCGGAGCCGCTCTTCACGCACTTCACCGATACGATCACGACGGCCTACTACGACGCCTGGCTGGGGCGCTACGTGCTGTATACCCGCATGTACCTCCAGGGCCGCCGCTGGGTAGGGCGCACCGAGACGGCCGACTTTCGCCGGTGGCCGCCGGTCGAGCCGCTGCTGTGGCCCCGCCTCGACGAGTCCCCCTCGAACGACATCTACACCAACGCCCGCACGTCGTATCCCGACGAGCCGAGCATCCACCTGATGTTCCCGATGTTCTACGAGCGTTGGAACCAGATTTCGCGCATTCGGCTCTACGCCAGCGCCGACGGCATCGTGTGGAACGAGGTGCCGGGGGGCGCGGTCATCGAGCCGGGGACGCCAGGAGAGTGGGACTCGGAGTTTCTCGGTGCCGGCACCGGCCTGGTCCCGTTGGGTGACGAGCGCGTGGGGCTGCTGTATGCCGGCACGTCCTATCCCCACAAGTACCCCCGCTGGCCCCACGTGATCGCGGCCAACCGTACCGGCTGGGCTTGGTGGCCTCGCGGCCGCCTCGGCGCGGTCGTTGCCGACGAGGAGGGCGAGTTCTGGACGTTCCCGGTACAGCCCCGCGGGCGCGAACTGCGAGTGAGCTTCCAGGCGCGAGGCGGCGGTGGCGTGTGGGTCGGTATCCACGGCCAGCCGGGACGGGCGGTAACCGACTGCGACCCGCTCTACGGCGACTCGCTCGCGCAGACGGTGCGCTGGCACGGCGCCTCGGACCTCGGCACCGCCGAGGGTGCCCCGGTCGTGCTCCACTTCAAGCTCCGCGCAGCCAAGCTCTTTAGCTTTACGTGGGGCTAGGGCGCCGACAAGGAGAGGGCCGGGGTGAGAGCAGTAGCCACCCCCTCTCTATCGCTCCACGCCGGAGCGGAGGCCGGCTGACTGGGATAGATACGGGCAAAGCCGTAGGGGCGCAACATGGTGCGCCCGCCGCCTGGCCGGCAGCGACGGACCGGCACCGCCATCACTCCCCTTCCCTACAGGGAAGGGGCCGGGGGTTAGGTCCAAACTACCCCTAGACAAAAAACCCACCCCTGTCAGGAGGAAGCCGGGTATACCGACCAGGCTGAGGTGCGGGCGGCGGCGGAATACCCTACACTCAGCATCGCAGCCGCTGCGATCCCATACCATCAGTCCAGATGTCCGGGCATTCCGAGAGGGGGTATCGGTCTGATGTCCAGCCTGTACTGGATACCGTTCGTCTTCGTTGCCTACTTTGCGGTGCTCATTGGCATCGCGGTCGTGCGCTCCCGTCAGATACGGGAGATGTCGGACTATGTGCTGGGCGGCCGGCGGATGAGCGCCTTCACCATGGCCTTGAGCGCCGGTTCCTCCTCGGCCAGCGCCGGCACCATGCTCGTCATCCCGGCCATCGCCTTCACCCAAGGCATGATCTCCGTGTGGATACTGGCCAGTCTGGGCCTCTGCTTCTGGCTCACCTGGAAGCTGCTGGCCACGAGGCTGCGCCGCTACACGGTTGCCGCCGAGGAGTCGCTCACGCTCCCGGAGTTCCTCGAGAAGCGTTTTGCCGACAAGACGGGCGCCATGCGGACCCTCGCCGGTGGTATCACCATCTTCTTCATCGTCTTCTACGTCAGCTCCGGCCTGATTGCCGGCGCCAAACTCTTGGAGTCGGTATTCGGAATCAATGACACCGTCGGCATCGTCATCACCCTGATTGCCGTCGCCTCCTACACCTTCATCGGCGGCTTTGTGGCAGTCTCCAGGACCGACGTATTTCAAGCCCTCATCATGTTGGCCGGCTTCATTATCCTGCCGCTCACGCTGGTCTTTGCCACAAGTGACCTCTTTGGCACCTCAAGCGGCGTGTCACCCACCTACTGGAATCCACTGACCACACCCGTGGGTGAGCCGTTGGGCTTGTTCTTCTTCCTCTCCGCCTTCGGCTGGGGACTCGGCACCTTTGGCGCCCAGCGAGTGCTGCAGCGGTACATGGCAGTGGAAAGCGAAGCGAAGATTCCGGCCGGCCGCGCCATCGGCACGGCGTGGGTCGTTGTCATGCTCGCCTGCGGCCTCTTGCTGGGGCTATTCGGCCTACCCGCGCTCACGGAAGCCGGTCAGTTGACGGAAGTGCTCGAGGACGCGGAGCGGCTCTACTTCGTGGTCACACAAGTGTTCTTTCACCCTATTTTCATCGGCCTGCTCCTGACCGGGGTCGTCGCGGCAATCATGAGTACGGCCGACTCGCAACTGCTGCTGGCCTCCGCAGTCGCCACCGACGACCTGCCATTCATCAGGCGCTACGCCTATCGGATGCGCTACCTCTATGCGGCCGGAGCCTATGGCCGCGTGTGGCTTGGCCGCATCCTGCTCGTGGTCATCGGCGCAATCGCCGCCGGGCTGGCCATCGGCAACCCGGAATCGGTCCTCACGCTCGTTGAGTACGCTTGGGGTGGCATGGGAGCCGCTTTCGGCCCCGTTACCATCCTGGCCCTCTATTGGCGTCGTTTTAATATCTGGGGTGCGCTCGCCTCGGTCATCACCGGCACGGCAACAGCCTCCGTATGGGGATACTTCTCCGGCGGCCCCGGCGGGATCATGGACATTCAGCCGGCCGCACCCGGCTTCATCATTGCCATCCCGGTGGCCATTGCCGTCACGCTCCTCACACCCGCGCCGTCCAAAGCGGTCGTCAGCCTATTCGATCAGGTCACTGCCGACAACGCCGAGTGAAATCGCGGCCAGCCGCTAGGCCTCAGCGTCAAGGGATTGCGTTGCCGGCGGCGGGCTGATCGCTGAATGCTGACGGCTGTTGGCTTTTCTCTACCCGCCCAGCGTACCCAGCAGCGCGACGACCCGATCCGCCCACTGCTCCAGACTATGCCGCTGCACCACCAGCCGGCGCATGGTCGCCGCCGCTGCCGCCCGCTCACCCGCCGTCCAGGTCAACACGCCCTGCACGCGCTCGGCGAGCCGGGCCGCATCACCCACTGGGAAGGACAGGCGCTCGCCCCACGCCGCCAATTCCTGCTGCACGGCCGGATTGCTGGTCACGACCGGCACCCCGCAGGCCAGCGGCTCCAGCGCCGCTTTGTCCAGGCTGCCCGTGCGGCTCGTGTGCAGGCAAACCGCCGCGCGCCGGTACTCGGCCGGCATCGCCGCATACGGCACGTTCCCGGCAAACTGCACCGCCTGCTCAAGTCCTAGCTCGCCCACGCGGCGCCGCAGACGCTCCGCATAGGCTTCGTCGGACGGATAGAGCGGCGCGCCACAGATGCGGAGGATCGGCGGCGCCGCCGTGCCGGCCTGAGCGTGCAGCGTGGCCAGCGCCTCGATGGTCGTCTCGTGGTCCTTGGCCGGCGAGAGGCGTCCGACGCTGAGGAGCAAGGGGCCGTCATCGGGTGAGGGGAGCGACGGCAGCGGAGCATAGCGCGCGGTGTCAATGCCGTGTCCCACGACCGTCAGCCGGTCAGCACCCAACGGATAGCTCCGGCGCGACGCGCTCACAACACGGTCAACGAGGCGATGTGCGATGTGCAGGTCGCGGGTGACCCCACCCTGCGCGTACCACAGCACGAGCGGCACCCGCCGGAGCTTTGCCAGCGGCGCCGCGAGCGCCGCGTAGCGCGGCACCATATGGACAAAGATCGCCGTAGCTCGCTCCCTTGGTGGCGCCTTGAGGACCAGGTTGCCCAACGTTCCGAGCAGGCGCCCGAGCTGCCGCTGTCGGGAGGCTCCCTGCTCCTTGCCCAGCGAGCGGACGGTCACGTTCGGGGGCGCATCGGACGGCCGCCTGCCGGCCTGCTGGGCGAGGACATGCACGGAGCGACAGCGCCGCGCTAGGGCATGTACCCAGTCCGCCGTGACACCGAGGATCGTGCTATCGGCATCGTAGCTCTGCGTAACAAAGAGCAGGTTCATCCATTTTCCCGTTCGTCATACGGCAGCGCCCGCCTCACCCTCGCGCCATTCCCGCTTTCGGAGACCTTTGCATAACTCGTCATTCCCGCGAAAGCGGGAATCTACTCCCCCTCTCTATCGCTCCGCGATGGAGAGGGGGCCGGGGGGTGAGGCCTGTCCCGGTCCTTCCGCGAAGATCACTCTTTGCGAGAGGCTACCATGCTCGCCAGCGTGGCGATGGTCCGGTCCAGGAGTACGTCCCAGCGATAGGCCCGCACGTCCACTTGGGCAGCCGCGGCCAGCTGCGCTCCCTCAGCCGGATCGTCGAGCAAACGACGCAGCGTAGCGAGCGTCGTCGCCCGGTCGTCCAGCGGCACCAAGAGGCCGTTGCGACCGGACTCGATCACCTCGGCATTCCCCCCCACGTCCGAGGCCACAATCGGTGTGCCGGCGTGCATCGCCTCCAGCATGACGTGTGACAGCCCCTCATAGCGCGTGTGCAGCGTGAATACGTCGGCTGCCCGGAGATACTGCTGGACAGCAGCCTGCGAGACGCTGCCGGCAAAGCACACTCGCTCCGGCACGCCGGCGGCGACGGCCTCCCGCTCCAGCCGCTCGCGCTCCGGCCCGTCGCCGACAATCACCAGGTTCACGTCGGGTGGCAGGTCCGGCACCAGGCGAATGAGAAATTCTAGGTTCTTCCACGGGTACAGGCGCGCGCAGGTCATCACCACGCGGCCCGTACCGAGCGCCAAACGGGCGCGGGCCGCGCTTTTGCCCTCACCATCGGCCCCACTCCCATGGGGAGCAGGGAGATCATCAACCGCGAGCGCGTTCCTGATGACCACCACGTTGTCGGGCGAGACCCCCCAGCCGATCACCAGGCGTTTCAGGTACTCACTCGGCACGATCAGTTTGGTCACCAGCCGCGCGAACCGCCGCACGAGACCGCGCACGAGCCGCACGTGTGGGCCGGCCGGTAGGCGTTGGAACTCGTCAATCCCCGCCGTCGTCCAACCGCGTCGCAGCGCCAGCTCCCAGGCGTTGTCCCCCACGATCTTCAGCACCACCGGCCGGCCGAGTAGCCGTCCCGCTACAACCGCAGCCATTTCCGGGCCGGCCAGCCCGTTCACGTACAGCACGTCGGCCGACCTGACCACCCGTAGCACGGCGATGAGAAAACGGGCCATGCGCTGGGGCAAGGGTAAGCCGCGCGATACCCTCGTGGTCAGCGCCGACCACTCGTCGCCGGCCTCGGGTCGGTAGTCCGGCGGCGCTCCGGCCACAATCCGCACTCGATGGCCGCGCTCGCGCAGACTGGCCGCGAGCTTGGGCACGTAGGTCGCCGGGCCACCGATGTCCGGGGGGAAGAGGTTGGAAACGAGGCAGACCTTCAGTTGTTCGTTCCTTCAGCTAGGAGTTGTTGCCATTCGAGCCGGACGACGGTTTCACCGGCTCGCGTGAAGCGAGCGTGTCACCGTTGAGACTCGGCACAGGTTCGGAGAAGGGCGCCTCGTTCGGCGTGATCGTCCGTTCTGCGCTGACCACCGCCGGGCTGGGCGGGACGGTCTTGTGGCGCCAGACGGCCTCGCTCGGCACAACCCGGTCCGCGGCCGCGCCAATCCCGTCGAAGACCTTCCAGGAAGCCGAGTCCTGTTGCCATAGGGCATCGCAGCCGGAGCACAGCGAGGCCTCCTGGTAGCGGCCCTCCACCTGCAAGCGGCGCAGCTTGACCAACTCCGGACCGTTCCACACCTCCATCAGCGACTGCTCCATTAAGTTGCCGACCACCTGCTCACCCGCAAAGTCGGCGCAGCACGACACCACCTCGCCGTTCCAGTAGATCGCCATGGACTTCCACAGCCAGTTACAGGGGTGGTAGTTGGGGCCGTACTGCTCCGGTTGCGCTACCGGATTTTCCATCATCGTGCCGGCCCACCCGTGTGCCCAGCGCGTGTCGTACTCATCCACCGGCAAGCCGGTGAACAGTTCCCGCATCCCCGCCGGCGTTTCCGGCCGCGCGGCCGTTGGGTCATAGGGCAGGATCACCTGCATAACCGTGTAGGGGTAGCGCACCTGGCGCCGCTGCTTCTCCAGCAGGAACTCGCGGACGTTCTTCAGCGTCAGCTCGAACTTGGCGCCTACGCGCATCTGCTCGTAGGTCTCTTTGTCCGCACCGTCGAAGCTCACCGTCAGCTTGTCGAGTTTGGCGTCCAGCAGCGCGGCCGTCTGCTTGGCCCGCAGCGTCGTCGCATTCGTATTGACATGGACCGCAATCCCGGCCTCGTGGGCCAACGTAGTCATCTCGCCGAGGTTTTTATGCATCATCGGCTCGCCGCGGAAGAACAGGTTGACCTCCAGCACGTGCCCGCGCACCTGCTCCAGAATGTGCCGGTACACGTCCATGTCCATGAACCCGTTGACCGTGTTCGCTCCGATGGACTGCGGGCACATCGGACACTTGAGGTTGCACAGACTGGTCGGCTCCAGGTGGAGCTTGAGCGGGGGATAGGGCAAGTGTGTCGAGCCGCGCAGCCAATGCCAGAGAAAGCGGATGGTCCGCGGATGCAAGACGGCCTCGTAGCGGCGCCAGTTGCGGATCAGTTTGAAGGCCGCCGCGACGTCGTTCATGGTCTCTCCTGGCCGCCTGGCGCACTCATGGGCGCCTCGGCCGCTGTACTGAGCATCACCGGGATTCCGTCTTCAACCGGATAGCGCCGGCCACACTGCGGGTTCTGACAGGCGAGCCGGTCCGCATCCTGCGCCACCTCTGCTCCACAGTGCAGGCAGGCCAGGATAGCGACGAATGCCGGGTCAAGCGGTGCAGCCGTCATTGCCGTTCCACCCGGCCGGTCACACCGGCAACCACGCGCTCACATCCGTAACGAGCGGGCCAAAGGAATGGCAACGCACCCCACTGTAGCCAAGGGCAGCCACACCCGTCAACCACCGGCGCCATCCCGCTGTCGAGTGCGGCGCCGGCCAGCCCATACTTGACGGTCATTGTCCGCTCCTGTCCCAACCTCGCCTGGAGTGCAGCTCATTTCAGCGGCGATTCGGCCGGTAGCAGTGCTGCTAACGATACCACTAGGCCGGGCAAGACCGTCGAGGTGACTTCATCACCCGGCCCAAACTGCCGGAGCGACGTGTACCCCTCCGGCCCGGCGTCGGTCAGCACCTCGATCGAGCGCCCCTCAGGATCAACGATCCAATACTCCGTCACGCCGGCTTCTGCATACTCGGCGGCCTTCTCCTCCCGGTCAATCCGCCGCGTACTCGGCGAGAGTACCTCAATCGCCAGATCGGGCGGGTCGGCATACTGCCCGTGGTAGCGTTCCTCACCGCCGGCGGCGTAGAACATGATGTCCGGCTCGCGTATCTTGCCCTCCCAGAGCCTGATGGGCATTGGCGCGTGAAACACCTCGCCATGGCCTCCGGTACGAGACCACGTGCCGAGCGCAAAAACTAGATTGCCTACAATCCGCTGGTGTTCCAAGCCCGGCATCTGATGCACCAATAGCCGCCCCTCGGACAACTCCACGATGTAGTTCGTTTCCGGGAGCGCAAAGTAGGCCGCTTCCGTCCAATGACCGGCATTGAGCCAGGCGAGCGCGGCGCTGGCTGCCGTCCGGGGTTGCGTCTGCGGTGGGGCGGCGGGAGGCGCCTCTGTCGTGACCATGATCGTTCGCTGTCTGCGGAACGTTTGCCCCAAGTGTAGCGCACATCAGCGGCGCGTGGTGCCCGGGTCGGGTGTCGTGCTGCCCCCGGCCGGTCGCGCTGATCGCCGGGAGAGCGGCCACAGTGCCACGAACACCCCCACCGCCAGCACCCCTAGCACCAGCACGAGCGCGTAGAGCACGGCGGCCGGCTCCCGGTCCGGCCGCGCATGGACCAGGAGGTTGTCTCGCATGACCCAGAGCCGGTCCCGGTTCGTGCCGCTGAAGGCCAGGCGGAACAAGGCATTGCCGTTGATAAACGCACCGTTCAAGTAAAGCGCGCCATCGCGGTAGCGGTTGTTGAAATGTGTCAGCAGTTGGAGCCGTCCACCCGCCGGGCCGGGCACGTATTCGAGCAGCCAAACGTAGCGCTGCAAGCGCGAATCGGGGATGGGGGCAAACCGCAGCGAGGTCCATTGCTCGGCCGGCTGCCCCGGCCGCAGGTCCAGCACCGGGCGGCGCGGCAGTCCTAGCTCGCGCACCGGAATCGCGACCGTCCGAATGTCGTCGCTGGCGCGCACGTCCTCGCCGGGAATATCGGGGCGCAGGTGCAAGATCAGCCGACCGTCGGGGGGCGGCCGCTCCGGGTCGGCAGCCAAGATCACGTCCAGGCGCGACAGGTTATTCTGGCGCGCTTCGAACGACTGTCCGACGAGCGTGGGGTATGCAAACCGCAGCTCGAAGGTCGCCACGAAGGGCGCCGCATGATCGGGAACCTCGGCCGGCTCCCGGCTCCAGCGCACCCCGATGACGGCCAGCACAGCGCCAAGACCGAGCACGAGCACGACTGCCACCACGATCAGCACCTTGCTCATAGCTGCCTGCTTTGCGGCCGCCTCAGCCAATGACGGTCCCTTATGCGCCACATGACGCTGGTACGGGCATCGGATCGTGCGAAACGAGCCGCCACCAGCACCACTCCGCACGTAAGCAGGGCTGCGAGCGAGAGCCACCGCCCCAGTTGCCGCGCCGGTGTAGGCTCCAAGAACACCCGTAGCTCATGCGTGCCGGCCGGCACGTCGAACACGATGATCCCCCACTCATCCAACGCCCGCACGGCGACCGGGTGACCGTCCACGGTGACGCGCCACCCGGCATACAGGAGCCGGTGTACCCACAATACCGCATCGGTGGTCGCCGACACGTCGGCGCGGATGTCGCGCGGCCGATCCGCGTGGACCACTATCCGCGCCGCGCCACGCGCCACGCGCAGCGGCAGCCCGGACCATAGCTCTTCATGGTAAGGGTGGCCGGGTGGTGGCCGGAAGCGCGGCAGCCAGCGACCCAGACTAATCGGATTGTATTCGGCGAAGGGTGGAATCTCACTGCGCCGCTCGACCATCGGCGTTGGGTCTCGCTGCGTCCCCCAGCCCCAGCGCCACAGCTCCCACGTGCTGCCTATGTTCACGGCGGCGAGCACCATGACCATCAGCCATGCCGCCGGGGGGCGAAAATGTGCTGCCCAGGTGCCGGCGGCACCGGCTACCAGCAGGGAAAACGGTCCCAGCAAGCGCCAGGGCAGTTGCACGAATGGCAGCAGCGGAATGTGGGGCCAGAGCGGCGCGGAGATGTCGAGCAGCAGTCCGAGCGCGACCAACGCAAAAAGCAGCCACAAGGCCACGGCGCCGCGGCTGCGTGGCCCCGCCACGATCCAAGCCAGCGCTCCGGCCAGCAGGAGGACCTGCCACGCGGACGGGCGGTAGCCCAGGTAGAACTTGTAGGTGAAATTGCCGTTCACGGCGTCGCGGAGAGCGACGAACTGCGTCCGGTAATCCACAGCCAGCGCCACGTGGGTTGTCGCCGCGCCGCGATCAGCCAGCGCCGGCAGCCACACCGCGCTCCCCAGCGCCAGGCCCAACGCCAGGCCACCCGCCAGCGGCAGCAGCCGGCGGGGACTTCGAGTGATAATGGCCAGGCCAACGCCATACGCCCCGGCCAATGGCAAGGCGAACAATGCACTGATGTTGTGGGTGGCCAGAATCGCAGCCGCAGCCACCGCCGTCGCCACCAGCCGCGCGCCCGTCGGTCGGCGCACCAGCCCGTGAACCCCCCAGAGCAGCCAGGGTAAGGCCGCCAGCGCAACGTGCTCCGGTAAGGCCGCCCGCTGGTAGATCGTGATGTAGCGATACGGGGCGTAGACGTACACGATGGCCGCCAGCACGCCGGCCGCCGGCGAGCGTAGCGCAGCGTTGACGAAACCGTAGGTGCCAATAGCCGCGGCTACACCGGCCAGGGCCAGAGTCAGCTGCAACCCGGCTGCCGCATCAACGCCGGGGAGGAACGTCATGGCGGCGGCGAGGGCGTAGGTCAAGGGCGGGTAGTACGCCAGCGTAGGCAGTCCAAAACCGAGAAAGGCCTTGGCGCTCCACCAGGGCAGCAGGTCCCCGGCGAGCCAGCCGTCGCGCAGATCGAGCGTGTTGACGAGGTGGAACGGAGCGTCCGGCGTCCACAGATAGCCGGGCGCCAGGTGGGGAATGACGGGGCCGAGACCGAGCAGGCCCACCACCACGACCGGCCACCAAGCCCACCGGCCACCGGGAGCCACCGTCCCCCGTCCCCCGGCACCGAGGCTGCCGCCGGAGTGTGCCCGGAGCAGCACGTAGACCTGCGCCAGCAGCGTGGGCGCCGCCAGGAGAAATATGAAGCGACGTTGGATGGTCGTGCTATGGATGAGGTTGTGGTGAAAGTCCGGTGAGCTTAGGGCGATCAGCGCGACCAGCCAGCCGGCGGCGAGCGGTGCGAAAGTCCAAGCGGCCAGGCGGCTGGCGCCAGCGGACAACCACTGTCGGTTCGCTCCACGCAATCCAAGGGACTGCAAGGTGGTGGGCACCGATTCGGGCGCCCGGCTCAGGCGCGTCAAGAGCGTACCCAGCACCCACCACCAGGCCAGCATGGCTAGCCCGGAGCCAAGCGTTATGCCAATCCAGCCGAGCAGCGCCGCGCGCGAGGGCCAGCCGAGCAGGCCGAGACCAAGCAGCAAGGCCACCGCACTCCAGCTAGCCAGCCCCACGAGCACCGCGCCGCGATTCAAGTCTTTCATCATGCGCCAACGGCAGCGTGCCTGCGCTCCGGCCTCTGACCGCTCATTCGGCATCGTCTTACGCTCCGCAGTCAGAGGCTTGTGCCGACCGCGCCTGTCATCATGTCCGCCTATCCTATAATCTACTTGGCACGGTTGACCGTAGGGAGCGAGCAGGCAGGAGGTGTCGAGGATGACCACCACGACGGAGGCAGAGGTGAGTGAGGTGAGTGTCGCCGGGTCCTATATCCCACAAGACTTCGAGGCCGCCTGGCAGCAGCGGTGGGAAGAGGAAGGTCTCTACCGCACGCGCGAGGACCCCGACAAGCCCAAGTTCTACGCCCTCGACTTCTTTCCCTATCCCTCCGGCGACGGTCTCTCCGTCGGTCACTGCCGCAACTATATCCCCACCGACACGTACAGCCGCTTCATGCGTATGCGCGGCTACACGGTCCTGCACCCGATGGGCTGGGATGCGTTTGGCGAGCCGACCGAGAACAAAGCCATCGAAGTGCGCGAGTCGCCGCGGGCGCTGACCGACCGCTACACCGCCAACTATAAACGCCAGATGCGCCTGGTCGGTATCTCGTTCGACTGGGACCGCGAGATTGATAGCAGTCTCCCCGACTACTACCGCTGGACCCAGTGGTTCTTCCTCCTGCTCTACAAACGTGGCCTCGCCTATCGCGATACCAACTGGCAATGGTGGTGCCCCGTCTGCCAGACCACCATGTCCAACCAGGAAGTCCAGACCGGCAACAATGGTGAACTGTTCTGCTGGCGCGATCACCCCGGGGTGACCAAGAAGCAGATTCCCGCCTGGTTCTTCAAGATCACGGCCTACGCCGATCAACTGCTTGCGGACCTGAGCGAGATTGACTGGCCGCCGCGCATCAAGCTGATGCAGGAAAACTGGATCGGCCGCAGCACCGGCACCGACATCGTCTTCACCGTTGACGCGCCGACGGCTGACGGCGGGACCGAGCGCGTCGAGATGCCGGTGTTCACCACCCGGCCCGACACGGTCTTCGGCGTGACCTTCATGGTGCTCGCCCCCGAGCACGAGCTGATCCAACGGCTGACCACCCCGGAGCGCCGTGCCGCCGTCGAAGCCTACGTCGAGCAGGCCAAGCGGCAGTCCGAGATCGAGCGTACCGCCACCGAACGGGAGAAGAGCGGCATCTTCACCGGCGCCTACGCGATAAATCCCCTCAACGGCGAGCAGGTACCGATCTGGGTGGCCGACTACGTGCTCGCCACCTACGGCACCGGCATGGTCATGGCTGTCCCAGCCCACGACCAGCGGGACTTCGAGTTCGCGCAGGAGTTCGGGCTGGACATCAAGGTGGTGATCGCCCCGCCCGGCTGGGACGGCCAGCCGCTGACAAAGGCGTATGTCGGCCCCGGCGAGATGGTCAACTCCGGCTCGTTCGATGGCACCTTCACCCGCGCCAAGTGGCCCAAGCTGCCGCCGGCGGAACGCGCGGAGTTGGCCGCGGAGTGGGGCTTCTCCGTCGAGGCGCTCGACCGGCGCCTCGCCAACCAAGAACAGGACGGCATCGAGGCCATCTCCGATGCCGTCGAAGACCGCGGCTGGGGCCAGCGCGCCGTCAACTACCGGATGCGCGATTGGCTGATCTCGCGCCAGAAGTATTGGGGTGGCCCCATCCCGATCATCCACTGCTCCGATTGCGGCGAAGTGCCCGTTCCGGAGGACGACTTACCGGTGCTGCTGCCCGACCTTGACGACATTGCCCCCGGCGGTGACGGGCGCTCACCACTGGAGCGCGCCACTGATTGGATCAACGTGAGCTGCCCGCAGTGTGGCACCGCAGCCCGGCGCGAGACCGACACGATGGGCGGGTTTGCCTGCTCATCGTGGTACCAGCTGCGTTTCACCGGCCCAGACTACCACAAGGGACCGTTCGACCCCGCACGGGCGGAGTTCTGGATGCCCGTGGACCTCTACGTCGGCGGCGCCGAGCACGCCGTCATGCACCTGCTCTACGCGCGCTTCTGGTACAAGGTGATGCGCGATGCCAACCTGGGCGTGCCGGGGAACGAGCCGTTTTACAAGCTGCTGAACCAGGGTCAGGTACACGCCCCGGACGGCCGGCGCATGTCCAAGTCACGCGGCAACGTCATCACGCCCGACGAGATGGTCGAGCGGTACGGCGCCGACAGCCTGCGCCTGTACGAGCTATTCATGGCGCCATTCGAGCAGGACGTGGACTGGAGCGAGCAGGGCATCAACGGTCAACGGCGCTTCCTGGGGCGTATCTGGGATATGATCCTGCACACCGCCACTCCGGCCGCCAACGGTGATGGCACGGCCGTCGCCCGCCGCCCCGCCGACTTGGAGTTGGCCCGGCAGTTGCACAAGACCATCCGCCGCGTGACCGAGGACATCGAGGCCTTCAAGTTCAATACGATGGTCGCCGCCCTCATGGAGTTCGCCAACGAGTTGGGCGAGCGCTATCGCGCCGGCACGTGGCAAACCCGCACCTGGGACGAAGCAATCCACACGCTCTTGGTCTTGCTGGCCCCGGCAGCGCCGCACATCACCGCCGAGCTGTGGCAGCGCATTGGCCAGCCGGGCAGCGTCCACGAGCAGCCCTGGCCGACCTGGGACGAGGCACTGGTCCGCGACGAGCTTGCGACCATCGTCGTCCAAGTTGACGGCAAGGTCCGCGACCGGCTGGAGCTACCGGCCGCCGCTGCCGAGGCGGACGTGCACGCAGCGGCGCAGGCGAGCGAGCGGGTCCAACGCTGGGTGGCGAACTGGGATACCGTGCAGTGGCGCTACATCCCCGGCCGCATCGTCAGCATCAACACCAAGTCACGCCGAGGCTGAGGTACTAATGCTCGATGGGAACATGCTAGACGAACTTCGTCGCAGTTGCGGGAGTGGTAGGGAACGCGATGCTCTTGAACGGCTCGCAGCGCAACTGGATGAAGAAGCCGCTACCCACGCAGCAGCCTTCCTGACCGCGCTGGCATCGGCTGCCCAGGGCCTAGTTGGTGATGAGTTCAGTGCGTGCTTTGCGCGGATCGCCGAACAGCAGATTTGCCGTGGCGCCAGTGTCCAGCCGGAATCCGACCTGGTACGCATTGTCCCGGCCGTGAGCTTCCTCGTGTATTACTCAAGAAAGTTTGTGCTGGTGGAGCAGGAAGCGAGACAGCAGCGGCTTGAAGCGGAACTGTCGAAAATCCGGGCGATACTTCCCAGCGTGACTGCCGCCAATTTGCAGAACTTCCTGGAATCAGTGTTGAATCTCAATGGTCGGTTGCGCCGGCGAGGCTTTCCATTGTGGCTCACGCCAGGGAATGACATTGCGGACTGCTCAACCTACGCTGACTATGCCCGTGCGCTAGGTCTTGAAGATAGTGCCGCCTCACCGGCATTTCGATTGCAGATCGGATTGCGGCACCTGGGAGAGACCCCGAATGTGCATGTGGGTGAACCGGACCACAATCCCGACGACACGATGTCCGTCCACGAGCCTACCCACGTGGACGGAATGCATTATGATACATTTACGCCCGGAGGCTTGACGGCAGGCGGGACACGAGAATCTGTGTCGAAGCTGAACAACACTCAGGCGATTGATCGCGTGGAGATGATCGAATGAGGCCCGATGAAGCGTGCCGCTGGCTGCGACAGCACATCGCGACCGGGCACGTAGACACTCGCACTCACGAGCACTCGGCCCGCGAGGTGGTGACGTATTGCACCAAGCACCCGGAGAAACGAGACGCGCTTGCGGAGTCACTGGCCCTGGTCATTGCCGATTTCGACTGGATCACTGCCGAACAGGTCGAAGCGGCTGCCTACCTCGTCGTCAATCTGGAGAGTAGCGCAGCACTGCAACACCTTATTGACAGCGTAGGTGAGCGGGACGATTCAACCGGTGCGTTGGCAACGCAAGTGATCGCCGCTATCCGCAGCTCCCCCGACATTGATGCGGCGCATGACCGCTTCCTGCCGGCGCTCTTCCGCTGGCTGAAGGTAGCGCCGATCGCACATCTCGCCTACGAGACACTTTGCGACCTCTCGCCGGAGGACGCCGGTGCCTACTTCGCCATCCTAGCGCACTTCCACCACAGCGATCCGGTAGTGCTGGAGAAGGCGCTCACGCACCTGTACTTCCGCGGCGGCGACACGGTTCAGGGAACCGCTGATGTACGTGCTCTTGTCGAGGGTTTTGCAACGCTGACTCAGGCAGTTAGCAACCACTCGTTCATACCCGGCGATGTCAGGCAGGAGTTGGCGAGGACCGACGCGGCGCTCCGACCAACAAGCATTCAGCCTGAACCTATCATCCTGCAGAATCTGCCTCCGAAGAAGCGTTCTAGTTGCCGAAGGGCGGGCGAGGTCTTGCGAGCCCGTGGTTCGTGGGGTGCGCCTGAAGAGATTGCGGCATGAGAACCATCACCTTCTACTCATACAAGGGTGGCGTTGGCCGCACTCTGGCTGCGGCGAACTTCGCTGTGTACCTAGCGAAGCTCGGGCAGAGAACGGTGGTGGTAGACTTCGACCTTGAAGCGCCCGGTATGGACTCTAAATTCCATGCCGCAGGGCTACCTCAGCCGAAAAGAGGCTTGCTGGACTACATTCTGGAGTACCAGGATACCGGTGCTGATCCGGGAAGCGTGCAGGAAATCAGTGTAGAGATTACTGTCGAGTCGTCGGGGAAGGTTGTGCCACTCCTGCTTATTCCGGCGGGTGACTATCTGTCAGGAGATTATTCGAGGAAGCTAGATCGACTCGACTGGCGCCGGATATTCTCCGAGGAGCGCGAAGGCGTTGCCTTCTTCCAGCAGTTCCTCAGCCGAATTGAGCAGGAGCTACAACCGGATTTCGTCATTATTGATTCGCGCACTGGTATTTCTGAGATAGGTGGTCTTTGCACACAGCAGCTCGCGGACGAGGTAGTGATGCTGTCCTCCTTGAGTTCGGAGAGCACCAAGGTCACCCGCCACATCAAGCAACATATACAGCAAAGCGATGTGGCCAAGGCACTCGGAAAGTCCGTGGACGTAAAAGTAGTTGTGTCGCGTGTGCCTAAACCTAAAGACCTACTGATTCTCCAGGAGCGATGCACCGAACTGTTCAAGATAGAAGCGACAAGGCTATTCTTTCTCTTCTCATGTCCAGTTCTGGAACTGGATGAGTTTATTGCCATTGATGATCTTGAAAAGGATGAGGGTCTAGTAACTGACTATGTGCGACTCTTCCATGGCCTCGATATCGAGCTAGCAAGTGTGGTTATTCAGAGCACCATTAAGGAAACTATCGCCAGACTGCTTGTTGACCCGGAGGAGGAATCACGGGATCGTATTCTCGAGTTTGCTACGCTCTATCCACATCCCGATGCCTACCGCACAGCGATGCGCTTCTTTGGCTTGGTGAAGCAGAAAGAGCAGATGAGAAAGTATGGCTGGAAGCTGCTCAACTTGGTTCCAGACGATATCGAGTCTCAACGCCTGATTGCAAGAAGCTATTTGAGTGAGTACGGATACTTCAGGCAACGATCCTCCAGGGATCAGACGGACAAAGACCGTATCCTGTCTGTGATAGGCAGCCTATGGGAGCGGGAAGAGCTTGACCCAGGAGAACAGCTGAGATTCGCCGACATGCTGGAAGATGCGGGAGATTCCCTGAAGAGTCTTGAAATCGCGCTGCCGCTGGTAGCTGACGAAGATTTAGACAACAACGCACGGGAGGAAGCACTTGGGATTAGCGCGAGAACGGCACAAGAGCTTGGTCGTACTGACGTTCTCAGGAAACTTGTGAATAGTATTCCTACTGAAGACTGGCCTCCCCCTGTGCTTGCCACTGCCGTAGAGTTGCAAGAAGAGGCCGGAGATTCGGCTGCCGCCTTCGAACTCGCCAAGAGGTACCTAGAGCAGGAGCGCGTTGTTACGGTTGAGGCGCTTGAGCGAGCGGCCCATTTGGCCCACCAACTCGATCGGGTCGAAGAACTCGAGGGAGTCTTGCGTTCCTCTGTGGACTATCATCTCCTATGGGGTATGGGCCGTCGGCTACGCGAATTGGGTCTTCCGAACATAGCCTCCGAAGTAGAGTCCTCAGAAGGCGAGCCACGGTCCTTCCGTAGTCGAACGGATCCACGCCTCAGGACAACCACCCGGCGACTGCCGGGGTGACACGGGCTGCGTCACCCCTCGTCAATCTCAATGCGCGAGCGGCGGCGGTCGTCGCGGCCTTCGGCCTGCGCGTCGGCGCGCTCGATGGCCGAGTCCACCAGGCTGCGGAGCGCCAGCAACACCTCGCGCTTCGCATTCAGCAAGTGCTGGCGGGTATCGCTCGGCAGCGGCAAGGGACGCGGCGCTTCGAGTGTGACCCGCACCCAAGGATCGCGCCCACCGGCCGGGGCCTGCTCTTGCGTGCCGTTCTCTTCAGCAGTCATGGTCGTCTCCTCCCGGACACCGGCGCTCTACGCTGCTCTCCCTGGATTATAGAGGCCGGGGCATTCCGCGCAGCCGGAGGCGGCTAGGCAACGTCGCCAGTTGCCAGCGAGATACCGCCGACGCGCTCCAGACCCTCGTAAGCCACGGCCAGCAGGCGGACGGTCTGACTCTCGCCGGGTGCCAGTTCATACGCTGCGCCTTGCTCGACCGCCGTGGCCAGCCCCGATCCCGGAATCGTGGTCCACGGCTCGATACCGACGTTGTAGGTGTCGGCAAACCAGGGATGGCCGGAGTTGCCACCGAACGCCTGCCAGTACCAGATGTGCCGGAAGACCGCCGGGTCCCAGGCCATGCCAAATCCCACCCGCCGGCTCGTGTTGGTGACGGCGTACCATCCGTCCGTGAGGTCCGTCAGGTAGGCGAGATCGGTGTGCCCCAGCGATTTCGGCGGAAAGGTGCTCAGGTCTACGGCGCGACCCGCGTTGTCCTCGACGTGCGGCCACGCAAACCGGCCGCCGGCCGGCAGCCGCGGCGTCGGCGTGAGCGCCGGTTCATGGACGATCACCGTCTGGGCCGCGCAATCGAGGCGGCACGTCTCGTCGAGAAAAGGCTCCCCCAGCGCCGGATGATGCCCCCACATGTACGGCCAGGTCTCGGCGCCGTAGTTGGTCAGGCGCTCGTCAATAAACAGCGCCGCCTTGCCGCTGACCAACCGCAGCGTCTTCTCCAGCAGGAACGGCGAGCGCACCGTCTGCACGGAGCAGCGGATCGCCACCGATTCGGGTCCATCCCCGACCACGGTAGCGTCCCAGTTGAGCTGCGGCGTTTCGTCGTGCTGGCCGAACTGCGACCCTCCCCAGCTACACGGCGGCCCCCCGCTCGGCATGATCTCCTGCCACGCCCCCTCGTAATACTCCAGAAAGCCCCCGTCGGCACGGGTCGTCGGCACGCTCGGCGGCCGGCGCAAGCCCTGCGGCGTGCGCCACATGAAGTCCACGTCCTGCGGTTTGTAGAGAAATTCGTAGATATTGCTGCCCTTATCCAGCAGCACCGTGACGCGGAGTAGCTCGTTCTCCAGGACAGCGGCCCGCCAGCCGCGGAGCACCAAGTCCGTCTCCAGGCGGCAGCCCCAATTCCGCACGCTTCCTAGTGCCATGCTTCACCCCCTTGCCGTCGTCGCCATCAGCCCTCACCCGGCCCAAAATACAGTGTGGGGGACGACCACGCGGTCGTCCCCCACACGCTACGCTCACTCCTCGGCTGCGGACCGGATACGCCGGAGCTACAGGTAGGCCTCCTGGCTGTGACGGTCGAAGATGTGCATCTTGTTCATGTCCATCATCATCGTCACATCGTCCCCGGTCTTGAACTCCGTCCGGGGGTCTACGACCGCAACCAGCTGCTGGTCGCCGATCAGCAGATAGAGATAGATCAGCGAGCCGAGTAGCTCCGTCACGTCTACCTGGGCCTTGATTGTGCTGTTGTCGGTGATGTCGGGCGGAGAATACTTCGGGTCGAACAGGTCTTCGGGGCGAATACCGAAGAACACTTCCTTGTCCAGGTGCGGCACGAGCACCTTGCGGTGCTGCGGCGGCACCTGCACCTTGAAGCTACCCGCGTCCACCCAGATGTCGTCCGGGTCACCAGTCAGCCGCGCCTCGACGAAGTTCATCGAAGGGCTGCCGATAAACCCGGCCACGAACATGTTCGACGGGTGATCGTACACCTGCTGCGGCGTATCGAGCTGCTGCAGCAGCCCGTCGCGCAGCACGGCAATCCGCGTACCCATCGTCATCGCCTCGGTCTGGTCGTGGGTCACGTAGATCATCGTGGTCTGCAGCCGCTGGTGGAGCTTAATCAGCTCCGCCCGCATGGACACCCGCAGCTTGGCGTCCAGGTTGGAGAGCGGCTCGTCCATCAGGAAGACCTTCGGCTCGCGCACGATGGCCCGCCCCAGCGCCACGCGCTGCCGCTGACCACCGGAGAGCTGCTTGGGCTTCCGCGTGAGCAGCTGGCCGATACCCAGCAGCTCCGCTGCGTCCTGCACGCGCCGGTCAATCTCGCGCTTGGGCGTCCGCCGCAACTTCAGGCCGAACGCGAGGTTGTCGTACACGCTCATGTGCGGATACAGCGCGTAGCTCTGGAACACCATCGCGATGTCGCGGTCCTTCGGCGCAACATCGTTCACCAGGCGCTCACCGATGAAGACGTTCCCGTCCGTCACCTCTTCCAGACCCGCGATCAACCGCAACGTGGTGGACTTGCCACAGCCCGAGGGGCCGACCAGTACGAGGAACTCGCGGTCGCGCACCTCCAACGTGACATTGTTGACCGCCACAATCTGACCAAACCGCTTCGTCAGGCGGTCAAGCGTTACACTAGCCATGTATCTCTCTCCTTCACAGGTTGTCGTCGCGCAAAGACAGAACTTTTCGGCAAAAGCCGCTCTTTACCCACTACCGCCGGCGCGCGCGGGCAGCAGCGGACGACGCTTGCTCGTCACACGAGCTACAGCCTTCAAGACTGTTCGATTGTTCTCCCTATTACACCTCCTCACCGCGCGTACTCTCCGAGCAGTATACGCGGTCCACGCCCGCCAGTCCAGCGCGAGGGAGTGTCTGCCAGCCGTACTTCCGAGAGGCGCCGAGGTCGGGCATTGCCGCAGGTGGACAACCGCTCCACAATCGTTACCATAGTACCGTAATATCGGTTGAGCATGTTTGGCGGTCAGCCCGGTTCCGCGAGTAAGGGTGTTGTCATGGTGAGCGAGGTATCCGTCCAACACTCTTCCCCAGGCTTGCCTCCCATCGAGGCGGCACAGATACCCTCGGACGACGCGGCCTTGGCACCCCACATCTTGCACGGCGACTGCCTGGAGGTTATTCCCCGCGAGCTTGGTCGTCAGGCGGTAGACCTGGTAGTCACGTCGCCGCCCTATGCGGACCAGCGCCGGAAGAACTACGGCGGCATCCACCCCGACCGCTACGTCGAGTGGTTTCTACCCCGTGCCGAGGCCATCCGCGATAGCCTGCGCCCCACCGGGTCGTTCGTGCTGAACATCAAAGAGCGCGCCGTGAATGGCGAGCGCCACCCCTACGTGCTGGAGCTTATCCTTGCCCTCCGCAAGCAAGGCTGGCGCTGGGTGGACGAATACTGCTGGCACAAGAAGAATGCCTACCCCGGCAAATGGCCCAACCGCTTTCGCGATGCCTGGGAGCGCCTGCTGCATTTCACCGTCAGCAAGCAATTCAAGATGCGCCAGGAAGCGGTCATGGTACCGATGGGCGACTGGAAGGATGCCCGCCTCCGGCGGCTCTCCAGCACCGACATGCTGCGCGACGAGAGTCGTCACGACAACGGCTTTGGCAAGAAAGTCGAGAATTGGGTCGGGCGTGACCGCGCCTACCCGACGAACGTACTCCACATGGCCACCGAGTGCGGCTACCGCGGCCACCCGGCTTGCTTCCCCGAGCAGTTACCCGCCTGGTTTATCAAGCTGTTTACCGACGAGGGCGATACCGTCCTCGATCCGTTCGCCGGCTCCGGCACCACCCTCGTAGCCGCACAAAAGCTGCGCCGCGTGGGCATCGGCATAGATACCAGCGCGGAATATTGCGCGGTCATGCAAAGGAGAATCTATGGAGACCAAACCAGCATGGTGGCCGCCAGCGGAGACGGAGCTTGACGACCTGGTGGCAAATTTCACGACCAAGATAGAAACGCGGCTCCAGGACTTTCAACGCCGTCCGTTCCACTACCTGGCGCGCAAGAATCCCTTTCTCTATCGGCTCCGGGCCATGGGCCATCCTGAGCAGTTAGCAACAGCTGTGCTCGAAGCCTTTTTGAGTTCGAGCGAGGAAACTATGTTCGGCGGCATGATTGAGGATTGCGCCATCACTGTGTGTAGATATGCAAAGGGTGGGCAAAAATCAGGTGCCGAGAACATTGACTTGGAATATTCGTCTGACAATCGCAGTGTGACGATTGTACAGATTAAGTCCGGACCGAACTGGGGCAATTCCAGTCAGCGGAGAAAGATGGTGCAGGACTTTCAGAACGCCGTGCGGCGGCTACGCCAAGGCGCGTCCGTCCGTGAGGTCAGGTGTATCGAGGGTGTCTGCTATGGTGAGTCATCGGAAAAAGACAAAGGTTCCCACGTGATGCTGGTCGGCCCACGATTCTGGAAAGAAATTACCGACTGGTCGGGCACGTCCGATGCGCTCATGTCCGTCATGGGCAGGCACGCCCAGAACGGGCTGACCAGGGCACGGGCGGCGGCAAGAGAAGCGCTTATCTCGGCATTGAGCGCGGACAGTTTAGCGCCTGCCGGTGTGATTGATTGGCCCCAACTGCACACCTACCTGTCTGCCGGCCAATGGAAGCGGTGGGCGGCAGATCCTAGTTGGACTGCACCGGCTCCTTGCCGAGCCACCGTCCCTTCTCCACACCTACACCCCCTCTCCAAATGTTGGAGAGGGGGCCGGGGGGTGAGGCCATCCTACCCCCCATCCAGTTCATCCCCTCATCCTGCAAATCCTGATTCTGACAATTCCCCCGTTGTCTTTCCTCGCCCCCCGCCAATGTGTACCCCCTGACGGGGATTGGCAGCTGCAAGCCCCTCCTGGAGCACCGGGCAACCGCCCGGCAGGGACCCACTCGCATTATCATGCTTGTCAACGACGGTGGCACCGCCACCCAGCCGAAGGCACCGGGTCATGACCGCCCTCTCGCCAGCACGGCGGGAGCGCCTTGTCGTGACCGCCTGCGTGCCGCCCATCTGGCACCGGGTCAGGAGCGACCCTTCACTGCGTCAGCAGGCGCGGCGAAGCATGGCCGTCCGCGTGCCGCCCCGAGGGCACCGGGTGCTGACATACCCCCGGCCACCACGGCCGAGGCGCCGGGTCAGCATCGTCTGCGTGCCGCCCATCTGGCACCGGGTCAGGAGCGACCCCACGCCGCCTTGCGCGCGGCGTGGCCTGGCCGTCCGCGTGCCGCCCCGAGGGCACCGGGTGCTGACGTACCCCCGGCCACTCCGGCCGGGGCGCCGGGTCAGCATCGTCTGCGTGCCGTGGCGAACGCCACCGTCGCCCTGCCGGCCGGCCAACCCCGGCGGCGACAGGAGGGCTTGCCCCGCGTCCCTGCCAATCCCCGCACCCTGATCTACCCGCACACCCACCACACCGCTTCGTCATTCTCGCGCCAACGGAAGTCCGGGCCTACGCCTGCCAACCCCGTAGGGGCGCAACATGTTGCGCCCCTCCCCCCGCAAGGCGGGGGGGCCACCGGGAGGCCAGCCCTTGCTCCCCTCTCCAAATGTTGGAGAGGGGCCGGGGGTGAGGCCCGCCCCCCCTCCCCTGGAGCTTGCTCCGGGGGAGGGCTGGGGAGGGGGCGACGACCCGCCCACCCCACCACCCATCAAGTGCATCCCGCCATCCAAGTACCGCCCCACCCGCGGCCTTGCTCCACCGCGGACACGGGCTTCTCACGCCAGCACCCCTCCCGCGTCCCACCGGCCTCGCGTCCGCCATTGTGGCGCGAGCCGCCGTCCAGCAGCACAATTGAATAGCGCAGACAACGTCGCCGTCTACACGGGAATGTCTCCCTCTCCCCGCGGGAGAGGGCCAGGGTGAGGGCCGCCCTTTCTCCCCTCTCCAAATGTTGGAGAGGGGCCGGGGGTGAGGTCCATCACAGGGTGAGGCGCGTTCCGCCCCCTGCACTGCGGGGGGACCATAGGGGGGCCAGCGGGAAGCAAAGAAAATAGGAGGATCGCGCTCGCCGCTAGCTGCGGCCGTGGCAGCGCTTGTACTTCTTGCCGCTCCCGCACGGACACGGGGCGTTCCGCCCAACCTTTGCCATGCTGCCGGCCGCCGGCCGCCCCATCACCGGCTGCGGACGAATCGCGCCGCGCCCGACGTGGTGCTGCGTCGGCGCTGCCGCGGCTACGGCCGGCGCCGGCTGCCGCACCGGGAGCGGAATCCCTTGCTCCAGCGCCCGCACGCGCCCGACCTCATCGGCCACACGCGCCATCCGCGACCACGTGGCGGAGAAGAACTGCTTGTACGATGAGCAGAAGTAGGTCAGCTCGTTGTGGCTGCCGCCGCCGTTGATGCGGTAGCGCGGGCACTCGCCGTGGCACAGCGGTCGCCACTGGCAGCGCGTGCATTCCTCGTTCACCTCCGGCTTCATGTCGTTGAACTGCCGGAACAGCGGTCCGGAGACCATGTCGGCAATCGTCTGCTCATGCACGTTGCCGAGCACCCACTCCGGCTCGACGAAAAAGTCGCACGGGTAGATGTCGCCGTTGTGCTCCAGCACCAGGTAGCCGCAGCTCACGGCCAGTTGGCACATCTCCGCCGGCAGCCCGAGCGCCATCTGGATGATGTTGTCGAAGTACCGGATCCGCAGCTTGTGGTAGCCGATCTTGACCCACTCGTCGAACACGTCGGTGAGAAACCGCCCGTACTGCTCCGGCGTAATCGAGTAATCGGTGAGTTCGCCGACATGGGGATGCTCGGCCGGCAGCCGCTCCATGCACGGGATGAACTGAAGATCGTAGAGATCGTTGTCCACCAGGTAGTGCAGTAGCTCGCGCGGTCGCTCGACGTTGCTCTGCGATACCACCGTCAGGATATTGAACGGCACGTCCCGCGCGCGGAGCAGATCAAGCGCGTGCAGCACTTTGCTATGCGTGGCGCGTCCGCGCGTGTCGTAGCGATAGGTGTCGTGCCACTCCGCCGGACCGTCAACGCTGATCCCGACCAGAAAGCCGTTGTCACGGAGAAACTGCGCCCAATCCTCGTTGAGCAGCGTCCCGTTCGTCTGCAAGGCGTTCGTAATCGGCACCGTGCGGCCATTGCTCGCCGCGTCGGCCACCTCCCGCTGGATAGCTACGGCCTCGCGGAAGAAGTCCAGCCCCATCAGCGTCGGCTCGCCGCCCTGCCAGTTGAAGGCCAGCATCGGGCTGACCGCGGCGTACTGCTCGCAAAACGTGCGGAACGTCTCAATGGTGAGCGCCGGATGATCCTTCCAGGGATAGATTTCCTGCTTTTCGAGGTAGAAGCAGTAGGTACACCGTAGATTACAGCGGCTCGAAGCCGGCTTGATGAGCACGCTCAACGGCCGCCGTACCCGCTTTGCCATCATGCCTCCTCCCCGACCCGCCACCCACGGCCCGGCCTGAGTATACCCCAGGGAAGCGAATCAACGCCTCACCCCCGGCCCCTACCTAACTGGGGTAGGCACAGGTTAAGCCGTAGGGGGGCTACTTACCCGCACACCGGGAGGTATTGCGTGTCGGAGCGCGATCCATCGCGCCTAGGCGCCCGTCATTCCCGCGCCAGCGGGAATCCAACTCCCTCTCCCTGTGGGAGAGGGCTGGGGTGAGGGCAGACTCCCCCTCTCCATCATGGTGGAGAGGGGGCCGGGGGGTGAGGACCACAGGCGGGCCGGCCGCGCCCCTACCAATCGGGCCGGCCGACGTACAACTCCCGGTTAGCCAATGGCAGGGGGATGCGGCGCCCTCCCTGCCGGTGAGATTCCACAAAGCCCAGGATCATCTCCTGGCTGCGGTGTGCCAGGCGGACGTGGCCCTGCGTCTCCCGTCCGGTATCCAGCGCCTCAACGATGTCCTCGATGCCCTTCACCGTCCCGCTGATCCGCGGCGTGTCGGGGAACGGTACATCTGCCAGGACCCCGTGCCGGTCATCCGCGCGCCGTAGTTGAACCTGAGCGCCGTTGTTCAGCGTCCGCACCGCGCCTTTCGTGCCGATCACCTCGAACTCCGTCCCCAGTCCGGTGACGACGTAGCCCGGGATGCCGTTGCTGAAGCCGACATAGGCCGAGGTCACCCGCGGGTCCGTGGCGAGGTGGTTGCCGGAGAACTCCACGCCGCCGAGGTCAACGGTACTCTGCACCAGCTCGATCGTGGGATCGCCCGCCAGTAGCAGCAACATATCGGAGGTGTGCGTCAACCCCCACTGCGCCGAGCTAGGGGCGGTATGCGCCGTAATCCCCCGCACCTCGCCGATCTCACCACCGGCAATCAGCTCGCGCAGCCGATGATACAACGCCATGTACCGGCGCTGGGCACCATAGTTGAATTTCACGCCGTGCTTCTCACAGGCAGCCACGATGTCGTCGGCCTCGGCCATCGAGCAGCAGAGCGGCTTTTCGCAGTAAATACCCTTGACCCCGTGCTCGGCGGCGTAGACGACGATCTCGCGGTGCGTCGCCGGTCGGGTCGCCACGCTGACGATGTCCAACCGCTCCCGCTCGATCATCTCGCGGTAGTCCGTGTAGGCCCGCTGCGCGCCATAACGCTGCCGGATCGCCTCGGCCTTCTCCGGGATCGCGTCGGCCACCGCCACCAAGCTGGTCCGCTCCACCGCCACGTAGCCCGCGGCGTGCGAGAATGGTATCCACAAGTCGCTGTGCGGATGGTCCCGCACCTCATCGTCAATCGTCGCACCCATCCGGCCGCAGCCGATCAGACCGACCCGATACTCCCGCGCCATCATCGTCCTCCCTCGCTCCTTCCACCCGGCGCCGCTCCACCCCGGCGGCGACCGGGCCTGAGACCGGCAGTCAACGTACCGGCCGCAGTGTACCGCGCCGCGCGTGTATCCCGCCCTGACAGCCCGGCCTTCCTGCGCTACACTCGGCTACGACCGAAGCACCGTTGATGCTGCCCGGTCATTCGCGCCCGCGCGAATCCATGTCCCCCTGCACAGCGAGGGGGGCCATAGGGGGGCAGTATCCGCCCGGCAAGAGAGGAGTTGATGGCCCTGCTAACCGCTGCCGGCATCGGGTTCGTGATTGGCGCCATCATCGGTTTCATCTTCATGGTCACGGTCATGTACGTCGTCAACCCGGCAACGGCCTTTGTAGGCATAGGCTTGATGTTCGGCGGCACGGGAGCGCTTGCCAGCCTCGGTCACGTGCTCATCACCGAGCGCGTGCCCCGTTGGCTGCGAACGGGCCAGCCCCGATGAGCGGGCGGCAAGGCGACCTCTGGACCGGAGAGTAACCGATGGTGCTCGTCACCGCTCTCGTCGTAGGAGGCTTGATCGGCGCCATCATCGGCCTGGTATTCCTGGCCGCTACCTTTCCCGGACAGGCTGAAACGGCAGACTTCATCGTTATCACCTCGATGTTCAGTGTCACTGGAGCAGGGTCCAGCCTCGGCCACGTCTTCATCGCCAAGTATCTATACCGTTGGCTGACGAACGGCACGCGGCAGTGACACCGGCGTAGTGAGCAACGCCAGGCACACGACCAACCCACTTGTGAGGAGGAAGCACAATATGAGTGCCACCATGCAGATCAATCGGGTGCAGTCCGTGACGACCGGCATCCCCGGCCGAGCGCTCAACAGCGCCCGCACCAACCATTTCGTCATTGACC
Organism: Chloroflexota bacterium; assembly: GCA_022826725.1. Lineage (GTDB taxonomy): Bacteria > Chloroflexota > UBA11872 > UBA12225 > JAJDUF01 > JAJDUF01. The sequence continues at coordinate 182,126 of JAJDUF010000006.1, read as the reverse complement.
ACGCCGGGCACGCCGGCGGCCCGGCCGAGGCACTGACCCCGGCGGAGTCCTTCCTAGCCGGCGTCTCCGCGTGTGGGGCACTCCTGATCGAGGGACGCGCCGCGGAGGACGGCATCCCGTTACAGCGGGCCGAGGTCGCCATCGAGGGCGCACGCCACCCCGACAACCTCGCCGACTTTGCCAGCGTCAGCCTCCGCTTCGACCTCCACGGCCTCTCGCAAGACCAAGCAGAGCAACTCGTCGGTGTCTACAAAGACAGGTGACCGCTCTACCGAGCGGTTGCCGTGGCAACCAACGTAGCGATCACCGTCGTCGCCTACCCCGCCGACCAGCAGGTCTGACAACGCCCGCGCCGCCGCGTGGACTCCCCTTCCCGGCCAGGGAAGGGGCCGGGCGTGAGGCCCAAAGGGGGGCCGGATAGGTATACTCGGCATCACACGAACGCCTCCGCTCGTGAGCGGACGTAGGGGGTGCGATATGGCAGAAAAAGCGCGCGTCGCGGTCATCGGGACAGGCTGGTGGTCTACCTATACGCACATCCCGGGCCTGATCGAGCACCCCGATGCCGAGCTTGTCGCCCTCTGCGACCGTAACCCGGACGCCCTCGCCGCGGCCGCCGAACGCTACGGTATTGACCGGACCTACGACGACGTTGGCGAGTTGCTGGCCAACGAGTCACTCGATGGCGCCGTCGTCGCCGTCTACCACGCCGCGCACTACGCCGTCGCCCGGCAGTGCCTCGCAGCCGGGATAAACGTCATGCTCGAAAAGCCCATGGTGCTGACCGCCCAGGACGGTCGCGCCCTCCTCGACCTGGCGGCGGCCCAGGAGCGCGAGGTCATCGTCGGCTATCCCTGGCACTTCACCGACGTCACGCGCACCGCCCGCGACGTGCTCGCGTCCGGCGAGCTTGGTCCCGTGCAGCACACCTCTTGCCTGTTCGCCTCGATGGTCGTGGAGTATTACCGCTCCAACCCGGAAGCCTATCGCCCCGTCTTCCAGTTCCCCGTGACCGGTCCCGGCAACGTCTATGCCGACGTGCAGCGCTCCGGCGGCGGGCAGGCGCACTTGCAGATCACCCACTCCGCCGGTTCGCTCTTCTACGTCACCGGACTACGCGCCCGCAGCGTCACGGCTTTCATGAACAACTACGACGTGCCCGTTGACCTCGTGGATGCCATGGCCGTGCAGTACGACGGCGGCGCGGTGGGGGTGTTCGGCAGCACCGGCAACATCGGCGTGGGCGACGCCGGCCAGCTCGATATTCGCGTCTACTGCGCCAACGGCTACCTGCTACTGGAGCAGGTGCAGGGCACCCTGACGGTACGCAAGCACGACGGCACGGAGCGACGCTACGGACCCCTGGCAGGCGACGACTCGTATCCGCGCTTTGCCACCGCCGCGAACCTGGTGGACGTGATCCTCGGCCAGGCGCCGAATCGCTCGCCGGGCGAGGTGGGCCTGCGGGTCGTCGAGCTACTGGACGCCGCCTACCGTTCGGCCGACGGTGGCGGTCAGCCCGTAGCGGTGCGCGATCTCTACCGCTAGGACCGGAGGGCCACTGTCCCACGATAACAGGTAGGTACGCATGGCCCCGTCCCCCCGTCGCAACGGGGGGACCATAGGGGGGCCAGGGCATGAGTGAACTGCGGCCGCTACGAGCGCAAGCCGGCCAGAATCCGCTCGGCAAGCTCCATGGTCTTGACCGCCTCATCCAGGTTGGCCGCGGGCAGTGTCACCGGACGATCTTCCTTGACGCAGTCGAGGAAGAAGCGGTTCTGCGCGATGGTCGCTGCCGGCCCCTCGCCGGCCAGCTCCTGCGTCTGACCGTCGTAGACCGCCACGCCTTCCGACACCCCCTCCAGGTATGCCGAGATGTCGCGTCCGTGAATCTCGTACCGCTCCAAGCGGCTCCCACCCGAATAGGCGGCGCTCACCTGCAACACGCAGCCGTTGTCGAAGAGCACCAGCGCAGCATGAACGTCCTTGTAGCGCGACAGGCGCCGTTGCACCACGCTATGTACCTCGACGACCTCGCCACCCGCCAGCGCCCGCGTGACATCTATCGCGTGGATGGGACTCTCCAGGAGCATGTTGTCCATCACTTGCTCCGGCCAGCGCCCCGCAGCCTCCAGCCCGGTGATGCTCTTGTGGAACTCACCGACCAGCTGCACGATTGGGCCGCGCTCCTCGATCATCCGCCGCGCCTGCCGGATGTAGGGATTGAAGCGGCGCTGCCAGCCGACCATCCCCTTCGCGCCCGTCCGCCGCGCTGCATCGCGTAGTCCCGTCGTTTCGGCCACGCTCAACCCCGGCGGCTTCTCCAGCAGCGTATTGACCCCGCGCTCCAGACAGGGCAGCGCGCACGTGGCATTCAGGTGCGCCGGGGTCGCTACGAATACGGCGTCGAGCGTCTCCACGTCCAGCATCTCCTCGATAGACTCGTACTGGCGCGGCACCGCAAACTCGGCCGCGACCGGCTCACGGATCGCCGCCACGAGATCGCACACTGCCACCACGTCGGTGTCTTCGAAATCGGTCAGCTCCCGGAGATACCCGCGACCACGACCGCCACAGCCGATCACCGCCACTTGCAACTTGCTCATCACCTCGCCTCGCTTCCTTTCATTTTCAGGTCCCTCTGACCGCCGCCGCGGCAGAGGGTCAGCACGTTCCCTCCCCTGTGCGTCAGCACGGGGGAGGGTGAGGGTGGGGGCCACTGTCGGCCCGGTCTACCTACGCCACCACCCGCCGAATGGCACGCACGATCTCGGCCGGCGTGACCTCCTCACCACGCAGATAGCCGCGGATCTGCCCGGCCCCGTCCACGACCACGAAGCGGTTGCTGTGCGTGATCGTCAGCGGCACCGCGGCACTGTCGCGGGCCGTTGGCGCTGGCTGCAACAACCCTACCCGAAAACCACCGACGACCACACGTTGGATCTCCTCCGGCGGCCCGGTCAGAAAGCGCCAGTGGCTCGGATCGGCCGCGTAGCGCCGGGCGTAGGCCGCCAGTTTGTCGGGGGTATCCCGTTGCGGGTCTACGGTGATAGAGAGGAGCAGCACCTTGCTGCCGAGCAGGCCGTCGGCGCGGAGTTGTTCCTGTGTTTCGCGGAGCTTGGGGCTGAGGACTGGGCACCACTCCGTACAGGTCGTGAAGACGAAGCTGACCAATGCTGCCCGCTGGCCAATATCCGCGCTGCCGAACGGCTGCCCGTGCTGGTCGGTCAGTGCAAATATCGGCGCCGCGCCGTAGCTCGGCAGCTCCTCCGCCCCCGCGCCGCACCCGCCGAGCGTGGCCGCCACCAGCCCCAGCCCAACACCGCCGAGGACACGCCGAGTCGCCGTCTTCATGGCGCGGGAACCAGTTTGGCCGGCCCGCCGATCAACTAACGAGCGCTGTCTCTCTCGGCAGGACCCGCTCTACGATGTCCTGCCCGGTGTGAAGCTCCGCCACGCGCAGCTCGAAGGTCTGCTGGAGGTTCAACCATAGCTGCGGTGTCGTGCCGAGATACCGCGACAAGCGGAGCGCCATGTCGGCAGTGATGCCGCGTTCGCCCCGCAAGATTGCGGTCACTCGGCTGGGCGGAACGGCCAACGCCGCGGCCAACGCGCTGGCCGACATACCTAGCTCGTCAAGCTCGTCGCGCAATATCTCGCCCGGATGCACCGGCCGTAGGCCGTTCTTGATGCTCATGGTTATCAAACCTCACTGGTGATAGTCTACGATCTCCACATCGTAAGGTCCGTCATCTTCCCAGCGAAAGCAGATTCGCCACTGCCGGTTGATCCGAATGCTGTATTGCCCCGCTCGATCACCCGACAACGACTCAAGCCGGTTGCTCCGAAGGCCCGCCAAGTCTAGTAAGGACACCGCGTTGTCTAGGACGGTAAGCCGGCGTATCGCCTGGTCGGCAAAGCCCTGGAAATCCCGAATCCTTTGACCTTGGAAAAACCGCTCGGTTCTTCGGTCCTTGAAACTGATGATCACGCGGAATGTCTGTGGTTCAGGTCTTGCGTAACCAATGAATGGTACAAGCACATCCTACCACATTCGGACCTGTGGCGAATTACGCAGTTCCGGGGGCCATTCGCTATACGCCGATGAACTTCTGGTCCACCACGATAGCCGCCAGGATGAGATAAAGGTAGACCACCGAATACTTGAACAGAAGCCGCGCCGCCACCGCCGAGGCCTCCCTCAACAGGCGCACGGCATAGAACACGAACAGCCCCCCCAGCAGGACAGCGCTCGCCAGATAGAACAGGCCGGCCAACTGGAACGGGACCAGCAGCAGCGTGATCGCCACCATGAGTATCGAATACAGCACGATCTGCCGCCGTGTCTCGGCACCGCCGCGCACAACCGGCAGCATGGGAATGCGCGCACGGGCGTAGTCGTCCTTGATGAGCAGCGAGAGCGCCCAGAAGTGCGGCGGCGTCCAGTAGAAGATGATGGCGAACAGATACAGCGGAAGCAGCCCGATACTGCCGGTCACCGCCGCCCACCCGACCAGGGGCGGCACCGCCCCGGCGGCGCCTCCGATGACGATGTTGTTGGGCGAAGACCGTTTCAGCCAGCGCGTGTAGACGAAGATGTAGAACACAATGGCCGCCTGCGCCAGGAGCGCCGCCAAGAGGTTCGCAAACACGGTCAGTACGACGAACGACAGCACGGCCAGCACCAGACCAAACCACACTGCCTGCCGCGGCCGGAGGACCCCCGCCGGCAGCGCCCGGTGCGCCGTGCGGCGCATGATCGCGTCAATGTCGCGGTCCAGGTAGTGGTTGAAGGCATTCGCGGCCCCGGCGGCTAGGGCGCCGCCCAGCAGCGTCGCAGCCACGAGGAGCGGCGACGGCCACCCGTCGGCCGCGACAACCATCGCGCACAGCGTCGGCGCCAGCAGAAGCAGGATGATCCGCGGCTTGGTCAACTGAAGGAAGCCGGCCAGCAGCCCCCGATTCGCACGCCCGGTCTGCACCGCCTCCTCCTCCGGCGGCTGGTGTGCGTCTGGCGAGTCATCCGCTCCGGCGGGAGTAGGTGGCAGGTCATCTGCCGGCATCGCCCCCGGCCCTCCCCCACTGGCGGCCGGTGCCGGTGAGCGCGTCACCAGCGCGGCCAGCGCCACGGCCGCGGTCCAGGCCGCCGACGCCCCGGCGACGTGGAGCGCCTGCACGAGCGGCACGAACCCGGCCGTAACTCCCCAAACCCCGATTGCGCCTTGGGCAAAGACGCCGGCCACCAGCGCCAGCGTCCCCCACCATACCGCCGGAGACTGACGCCGCCACGGCCGTGCCCGCACGACCGCCAGCACCGCCAGCACGGCGATGGTGTAGGCCGTAAACCGATGCAGCAGGTGGGTATCAACGAGCGGGTCTACCCCCAGCGGCAGTAGTAATCCGTTGCAGTCCGGCCAGCCGATACAAGACCACGTAGCGCCCGTCGCCCGGACGGCCGCGCCGGTCATTACCAAGGCGTAGATCGCCACCGCGGTAGTGAGGGCCAACGTGCGGAACCCCAGCCACTGTCCGAGCTGCCGACCATCGCCGGTCTTTGGGGCAACGCCGTCGTCGGAACCCATGTATACCGCAATCATCACCAGGGCGCCTAACACCAGCATCGCTAGCCCCAGGTGGACCAGCACAACCAACGGGTCCAACTCCGTCATGACGGTCACCGCGCCCAAACCGATCTGGATGACCAGCAGCACGACGACGCCACCGGCGAGCACCACCAGCCGCTGCCGGTGACGAAAGCGCAGCCAGATACCCCCGACGACGGCCACAATCAGCGCCGACACAATCGCGCCCACCAGCCGGTGCGTGTATTCCAGGACCGGCCCGAATTCCAGCGGCGGAAAGAGTCGGCCCTGGCACAGCGGCCAGTCGTCGGCACAGCCCATCCCGGAGCCGGTCACGCGCACCACGGCACCGAGCACGATCAGCAGGTAAGTCGCAACGACGGTAGCCACGACGAGCCACCGAAAGCGCCCCGGCGCCCGGCTGCCGGCGGCCTCGGGACTCACGCTTGCCGGTGCGGTGACACTAGGCGACGACACGCATGACCCCCTTCATCCCGGCTTCCGTGTGCCCCGGCACGATGCAGGCGAACTCGTACTCACCGGGCACCGTCGGCGCCGTGAACAAGGCCACGCCCTGCTTGCCCCCACTCAGCTCCACCCTGGTTTCCTTGTCCCCGTCGCGGACGACAAAGTCGTGGATCAGCACGCCCTTGTTCGTCAGCTCCACGCATACGGTCCGCCCGGCCTTGACCGTGAAGCTATCGGGGACGAACTTCATCGTGTCGAGCATTGTCATCGTGATGATGTGGTCGGCTGGAGGTTTGCCCGTATTCGCGCAGCCGCCGCCGCTGCCGCCGCAGGCAGCAACCAGCCAGACCAATAGCCCGACCGCAGCGAGCCGCCACCTCCCTCCGGCTGACCGCAGGGACACGGTGCGGTCGAGATCAGCCACCATAGGCCCGGTAGAGCGAGCGGAAATAGGTCAGCACGCGCTCAGGATCGCTGCTTTCCTGGATTTCCGCGAGGCAAAACCCCTCGTAGCCGCGCCCGCGCAGCAAGCTGAACAGCTCTGGCCAGGGATACCCTTCATCGGTCAGGTCGTGAATGTGGACCAGGCCGATGAGGTCCTGCATCAGCGCGAAGTCGTGGGCCACGGAGCCGTCTTTCACATCCACCGGGTTCGAGTTCCAGCAGACCCGCACGCTCGGATGGTCCGCGGTATCCATGATCCGGCGGATGTCGCGAGCATCGGCCACGGTGCCGTGCATTTCCAGCCGAATCTCGACCCCGCAGTCCGCCGCTGCCGGTCCGCACTCGCGCAGCGCGTTCCCGATCTGGTCCAGCGTGCGCTCGCGCGGCACCCCGGCCTCCTCTTGATGGCCATTCGGCCGGACTTTGATCCCGCCGGCGCCGACGTCCGCCGCCAGCTGCGCGTACCGTTTCGTGCCCTCGACGTTCTCGCGCACGACGGCTGGATCGAGCGCATGGTACTCGAAGATCGTCCCCAGCCCGACCAGTTCCAGGGGGGAATCCGCAAAGCGGCGGCGCACCTCGCCGCGCTCGCTCGTCGAAAGCGTATCCTCGACGCCGTGCAGGTGCGTCGTGCGTAGCTCCACGCCCTCATATCCCAGCCGGGGACTGCGCTCGAGGATGGTGGAAAGGTCCCAATCCTTGGCGATGTTGTATGTCACTAGACCAAGCCGCATACTTCCTCCGTACCCGCGAGATTGCCTCATTCGAGCGGGCTATACCGAGTATAGCGGCCCGGCAGCCCACAGTGACCGACCTGCGCCGAAATGCCGGCTAGTGCGGTGACACCCCCTCTCCACGAGTGGAGAGGGGGCCGGGGGGTGAGGCACGACGCGCGGTGCTATAATCCGCCCAACCGCAAAGGGGGCCAGCTATGACTACGTTGCTTACCGACCAGCAAGTGCAGCAGTTCATCACGGACGGCTACGTTGTCGTCAAGCCGGACTTGCCGGACGACTTTCATCGCCACCTCTTCGAGCAGACGGAATACGTCTGGGAGAAGGAGTTCAACCCCGGCAACAACCTCCCCGCTAGGATTCCGGACTCGCTCAAGCCCTGGCAAGACCCGGCGGTCGTCGGTGCCCTGACCAGTATCGTCGGGCCGAACTACTACATGCACCCCCATCGGCACTGCCACTACAACCCGCCGGGCAACGCCGGCCAGCGGCTCCACAAAGACGGCTTCTCGCGTCGCGGTCATCGCACGCGCTGGCTCCTGGCGTTCTACTACCCCCAAACGACAACGTTCGACATGGGGCCGACGGTCGTCGTGCCGGGCAGCCAGTTCTACAACACCCTGCCGCCCGACGGTGAGGAGCGCGAGGTGGCCCTCACGGTCGAAGCCGGCACCATCGTCATCGCCAACTACGACATCTGGCATCGCGGCTCGGCGAACACCAGCCCACACAACCGCTACATGAATAAGTTCCTCTTTGCGCGGGTCGAGGAGCCGACGGCGCCCAGCTGGGACAGTACCGAGACCGAGTGGAAACCGGGCGCCGACGCCCCCACACCGGCGCTCTGGCGGCACATCTGGCGCTGGCACACCGGTCAGGCTAACGGCACCGGCCACAACGGCAGCAACGGACACACGGCGTCTATCGAGGAGCTTCTCGCAGCCGTGGTCGGCGACTCGGAAGTCGAGAGCTTCAACGCCGCCTACACCCTAGGAGAGATCGGTGCGCCCGCGGTGCCCGCGCTCATCGCCGCGTTGATGGGCAAGGAAGGCACGCTCCGCCCGGCCGACGGACCGGCCCCCGCGCGCCTGAGCCAGTACGGGCGGTTGGCCGACGAGAGCGAGCTGGAGGCCCGCCGCCGCAACGTATGCTACGCCCTCAGCGCCGTCGGTGCGCCCGCGGTGCCGGCGCTCATCGAAGCGGCCGGCCATCCGCAGTGGTGGGTGCGCGCCGCCGCGGTGAATGCCCTCGGCGAAATGGGCCTCGCCGCGCGTGAATCCGTCCCCACCCTCATCGCGGCGCTGCAAGACGACTCCCTCATCGTCCAGCAGCAGGCGGCCCAAGCCCTCGGCATGGCGAGTCAAGAGGGGCCGGAGGCCGTACCGGCGCTCGCCGCAACCTTGCAGCATGAGGACGCCGAAGTGCGTCGCAACGTCACCCTGGCGCTGCTCCGCATCGGCAAGCACGCCGAGGAAGCCGTTCCCGCCCTCCGGCGCGTCCTCGAGGACGACGACCGCTACGTGCGCGGCAAGGCCGTCGAAGTGCTCTACCGGCTCGATACGCCAAAGACCCAAGCCATCCTCGTGGACTACCTGATGACCACGCGCTGGGACCCCCTCACCACCATCGAGAGCCGCTACTAGCGCGTCCGCCAGGCTGGCCTATAGCGCGAGGGCACTGATGGCGTGTGCTCAGTCAAGTGTCATTGGCACCCATCCAAAGCAAGGATGGCCCTGTTCCTTGCAAAGGTAACTGGGAAGTGATCCCATGAATGTTACCTATGACCCAGCGATAGACGCGGCATTTATCACCATTGGCCGTGAGTGGCGCCCGGTGGCGCTGACCTGTCCCGTTGATGGAACCAAAGCCGGGGCCTATATTCATCTCGATTTCGACAAGACTGGCCGCTTGGTTGGTATTGAGGTCCTCGCGGCACGGCGGCTCCTGTCAGAGGAGTTGCTCATGGAGGACGGAGGGGTTGTGCAGGCACACTACGATCCCGAGGCAGATACGGCCACAATCTACCTGTGGCCCCAACTCGTTACGGCCAGGAAGCACTCCATCGCACATACCCAGCCCTGCAACCCAGCGGAGTTCGACGGGCGCATCAGCCCGCTCCACCTGCATTTCGATGCCGCCGACCAGCTCCTAGCCATCGAAGTCTCCGACGCCAGCCGCACGTTGCCGGAAGAATTCCTAACCACTACAGAGCCGGAGACCGTGAGGCGCTGATCCCTGACTCTGGGGATTTCCCCGCACACGCGGCGACGGATTCCATGCAGCATTGTCAATAGCCTATCCGCTTGCTCATCCCATACAATGCTGCACAAGATGCCGGATTTCAGCGAGTACCGCGTGACCGCGTCGGCGCGGCTCCGGCTGTGGGACGACAGCCTCCGCAAGGACGCGGCGTTCAACTGCCGGCTGTGCGACTTGCTGCGAAAGCACGCCGACGCCGTAGTGATGACGCCGCCCGGGCTACAACCCCAGCCCACCCCACCTACGACGCCAATGCACGCCGTCCTCGATAAAGTCATCAGCCGCGGCAACCCTACCATCGTGGAGCACCGCTGGGAGCACCGGCACCTCGACACCACCGCCGCCGTCCACGTGGAGACCGCCGCCCCCTCGGACAAGCAAGTAATCGGCCGTGTGGTGCAGTCGCTCAACGGATGCAGCGGGCAGGAACTACCGATAGCCGCTGAGAAGTTGCTAGACGCCGCCGAGTCGTTGTGGCTGTTGCCCTACAACGCCGAGGCCGGCCCCACGGATCGCCTTGCCGACGACCTAGCTGGAATCAGTAGTCCTTACGAGGACCGCCTGTATGCAGCCGCACAGGACGCCCTGAAACCAGCGGCCTTCCCGTGGCTCCGCCGCCAGGCCCGGATTTACGACTTGGTAGACCACGAACGACTGGTGGTAAGTCAGCGGAGCAGATTAGAAGGTGACAGCGACAGAAGGGTAGACTTTGCCCTCGCCCATGGCAACATCCGCCTTGTGATAGAGGTAGACGGCCCCGATCACCGGGATCCCGCAAAACGGCGACAGGACCGATGGCGGGACCGACTGTTCAGCAACGCCGGGTGGCAGGTATTACGTATCACCAACGCCGAAATTAACAGGCTGGAACGGAATGAGGTCAACCCGTTCGATCGCCTGCTGAACCGACTGCCCTCCGACCAAGCCGCGCAGCTACGCGAAGACGGTGCGCGACGGACGGTGCGCGAACTGGTAGCGCAGTCGGTGCCCCATGTCGCCGCGCTGGAGCTGGTCATCAAGCCGGCCGTTATCCACCGCGCCATGCGGGCGCTGCTGCACGTGCTCCACGCCCACCATGCGGCGGACAAGCCACTGAAGGTCCTGCTGATTGACGAGGACCTCAACGCCGGCGGCGAGGCCTGGCAGCAGTTGAAGACACTGTGGGAGACCATCCACCGGATAGCGCCCTCCGAGGCGCCGCCGGACCTCGATCTGCACTACTACTCCGACGGAGAAAGCCACGACCACGACTACGACCTGGTTATTGACCATGCCGTGTTCCTGTCTCCCGATCAAGCGGGGGCGGTCGAATCCCGGCTGCCCGCTGACCTGCGGAAGCGGACCATCCGCATCCGCCCCGCGCACGGCGACCACAGCAACCCACGTCTGCTGCGTGCTCCGCCCATCCGCTACGCAGCGGATGACAACGGGTTTGAGGACAACCTGCGCTACCTGCTCCGGCTTATCTTCGGCAAGAAAGAACTGCTCGACGGGCAACTGCCGGCCATCACCCGGCTGCTCCGCTGTCAGGACACCATCACGCTGCTACCCACCGGCGCGGGCAAATCGCTCATCTACCAGTTAGCCGGCCTACTGCTCAACGGCACGACAATCGTGGTGGACCCCATCAATTCGCTGATGCAAGACCAGGTCAAGAACCTGCGGCAGTATGGCATTGATCGTATTGAGGCGTTGAACTCCACGTTCACTCCTGGGCAAAAGGCTGTGACGCTACGTAGGTTAGAAGAGGGACGCCTGTGGTTCCTGTACATTACGCCGGAGCGTCTGCAGATCCGCAAGTTCCGCCAGGAACTGCGGCAGGCGGCAGCAAGCTATGGCACGCCGCTGGCCGTCATTGACGAAGCCCACTGCGTCTCCGAATGGGGTCACGACTTCCGCACATCGTACCTGCGCCTTGCCGACAACCTCCGCCGGAACCTAGACCAGGCAAACCAGTCGCCGACAGTAGCGGCTTTTACGGGCACGGCTTCCTACGATGTGCTGGACGATATGCGGAAGGAGCTACGCATCCAAGACACCGCAGCTGAAATCAGGCCGCGTAGCTTTGACCGCCCGGAGTTGACCTACGAGGTGGATGAAGTAACAAACCGCAACCGCTTACCATGGCTGGAGTACATCCGGGCGAAAATCCGCGGCGATGGCTCGCCGGCGGGTATCGTCTTCGTCCGCACGGTCGACGGGGACGGCGGCGTGGCGAATGTCGCCGCCCGGCTGGGCCTCAAGGACTGCTACTTCAGCGGCCGGCAGCCGAAAGAATTCGACGGCAACGACACGCAGTGGAACGACCATAAGCGCCAGATACAGGAAGCCTTCACGAGCAGTGACGATGACGACATTAAGGAAATCGTGGCCACCAAGTCCTTCGGCATGGGCATTGACAAGCCGGACGTGCGCTACACGCTGCACCAAGATATGCCCGGCTCGATTGAAACGTTCTACCAGGAGGCCGGTCGCGCCGGCCGGGACCGGCAGCCGGCCCACTGCCGGCTGCTCTACTCCCACCAAAACTGGTTGGTGGCATCAAAGATCATTGAGGGCCTTGACCACGAGGAGGCGATGCAAAAACTACAGAGAGTGGAGTGGTCGCAACGGGGTGACGCCCTCAGCCAGTTGTGGTTCATCCTGAACAACTACCGGGGCATCGCCGCCGACATGAAGGACGCGATGTCTTTGCTGAACAAATATCTCCAGGGCACCATCGCGGAGCTAGGCGCAGCGGAAGCGGCGGAAGTACTTGTGTCCTGGCGAGGCGACTACGACCAGGATAGGAAAGAAAAACTCCTGCACAAGCTGGGCGTGCTGGGAATCGTGACCGACTACACCATTGACTATCACCGGCGGTGTTTCGATATCGAAGTCACCAAGACGACACGCGAGCAGCTATACCGGCGTCTGGTGAGGCACGTGTCGCCGCCGTTACCGAGAACTGAGGCAGAAGATGAGTGCAAGGCCATCCTGGAAGCGGAGGACCCGACGGAGCAGGCGGTGGAGACTCTGATCCGCTTCACTTACAGCCACCTCGTCTCCCGGCGCAAGGAGTCCCTCAGGAACATGGCGGAACTGTGCCGAGACTTCAAGGGCAGCGAGGAGTTCCGCAAGGGCATCCTGTACTACCTGGAGGAGTCGGAGTTCACCAAGGCCCTGGAGAAGGGGAAGTGGTCGGCGGAGGACAAGGGCCCCGAGGACCTCGCGGCACTACTGGCCAAAGCCGACACGCCGGACCTCCGGCGGCGGCTGGTGGGCGCGACGCAGAGAGCGTTGGAGTCGGCGCCGGAGCACCCGGGACTGCGAGCGTTGTCGGTGTGTGCCAGGGCCAGATGCGAGGCGATGACGGATCAGTCGGTCCGGGCCGAACTGGCCCTGCTGTGCGCGCAGCCGTGGCGAGAAAACCGGACCGAGTTGGAGGTGTGCGCGCTGGCCGAGGTCGCGCAACACCGGGACGCGGCAACGGCGGGCCATGCCGCCGCCATCCTAGTGGCACGCCGACCGACGCCGGAGTACAGCCGGGCCATCCTGGCCTCGGCCGCTGGCGCCGTGCCCAGCGTGCAAGAGGTCGTGGTAACAGCCGCCCTGCAACGGCTCACGCGGCTGTCGCATAACCTGTCATTCGTGGAGAACGAGAGCGACTAATCCAGGAGGTGGACGGGCCATGACGAACGCCGCCGAGCGAGTATTGGACGCCGAGGCTGCCGCCAACGCGCTGGTCGCAGAGTTGGAGCGGCTAAAGACCGCCGCCGAGTCCCTGGAGACGGCGCACGCCGACAGCGAGCGGGCAACGCAAGCCGCGCGCGACGTAGTGACGACGCTGAACGACGTGATGCCCGCGATATCACGAGTGCTGACACAGTTGCAGGCGCTGGACCTCCCGGCCCTAGCCGAGCGGCTGGCCGGGGAAATCCAGGCCGTCACGGAGCCGTTGAACCAGGTTGCGACCCGGTTAGAGACGTTGCCCATCGAGCCGGCGATACGGGAGTTGGATGGCAAAGCGGCGTCTCTGCAAACGTCCCTCGCTAGGCTAGAGGCGTTACCCGCGGAAATCGCCGCGGTCCAGGTAGCGCAGATGCGCATTGAGCAGACGTTGGCCGAGAACAGCCAAGCCGCGCTGGCCGCTATCGAGTCGCTAAAACACCAGATCGGCGAACGCGACGAAGCTCAAGCCCAAGAGCTACGCCGGCTCATCGCCAGCGTGAAGGACATGAAGGAACCTCTGGACAAAGCGGCGGCCAAGAAGGGCCTAGTTTTCTAGGCGGCGGTGTGAGGTGTGTAGGCAGGCTGCCTCGGCAACTCATCAAGCCGTGGGGGCTGGTGGTGGCGGTGGCGTGGAGAGCATGTCGGGCTTGGCGTGTCCGTTCCGGCGCCCCGGCGCGTCCGCCGCCGGGACCACCAGCGTCGGGCCGGGATCGGACGGCCCCATCCACAGGAAGAACAGCGTCGTAAAGGCCCCGAAGATTATCAGCCCCCCCGGCACCCACATGATGATGCCCCCGAGCTGCTGATCGGCCAGCGCCGAGAGTCCCGTCACCCGCGGCGCGATCTCATACGTCGGGTACAGTACCTCGCTGGCAAACGTGATCAGCGCCCCGATGATCTTCTGCGGGATGGAGAGCAGGAACAGGTAGAAGGCCTGGAACCCCAGCGGCAGCCGCGGCAACTCCGACATGGGGCTGAGGATTGGCCACCACATCAGCACCGCTGCGCCAAAGAAGCTGCCGTGCTCCAGCGTATGCAGTAGCTCCCGGTTCAGCGCTGCGTCGTAGAACGAGGGTACGTGCCACAGCGCAAATGCCCCGTTGAACGCCAGGAACGCGAAGACCGGGGAGGTCACATTGCGGGCGAGTGTCTCGACCAACGGAATACGCAGCAGCGGCGACAGCAGCCAGCCAGGAGTGCCCAAGAGCAGCAGCGGCGGCCCGACCAGGGTAATCAGGATGTGCTGGACCATGTGCGCGCTGAATAGGTAGACCTCGCCGAGCGCGTGCAGTGGAGATACAAGCGCCACCACAAGCGCGAGGTAGCCCAGGGCAAACCAGGTGATCTGTCGCTTGGTGGCCGGTGCTCCGAGCCGATAGCGGCGGCGCAACGGCCCGATGCCGATAACGTAGGCCTCGAGCAGTACCACCAGGCCCAAGATGAGGCCGGGGTCAAGCGTCCAGGCAGTGAGCCAATTCACCGCTCAACCGGGGATGAGCACCGGGCGGAAGATGATGAGAAAGACGATGAGCATTGCGGTGGCGACGACCAGGGGCCAAACGAGTAAGCTGGTAAAGATCTGGCTATCGAACCGCAGATGCATGTAATAGAGCGCCACGCCGGCGCCCTTGAGAAACATCAAGACTAGGAGACAGGTCACCATCAGTGTCCGCTCGAGATCAAGGAACTGCGGCACCGCCACCTCAACCGCAGTGACTATGGCGAGGACGATCGCAATCCCCACGTAGTTCGGGTGCTCCTCGTGCTCTTCGTGCCCTTCTTCAGGCGTGCTGGGCGTTGCCGCCTTGCTGGCCTCTAGTGCCTCACTCATTGTCTTCACTCCGCGTTGCAACTCTCTGCATCGGCCGAAAGGCTTGCCCGGCTAGATCAGGTAGATCAGCGTGAAGATCACCACCCACACCAAGTCTACAAAGTGCCAGTAGAGACCGGCAATCTCCACGGCGATGTAGTTCTGCGGCGTAAACCCGCCCTTGTAGGCTCTGAACAGTACCGCACCGAGCCAGATCACGCCGACCCCGACGTGGGTGCCGTGAAAGCCGGTGAGCGTAAAGAAGCTTGCCCCAAAGAGGCTGTTCGTGATGGTCACGTGCTCATGGTGTACCAACTCATAGAACTCGTACACCTGCCCACCCAGGAAGCACAGCCCCAGGAAGATGGTCGCCCCGAGCCAGAAACGCAGTCCGCCCTGATTGCCTTCACGGATGGCCTTCAGTGCCAGGACCATGGTCAAGCTGCTCATCAGCAGGATGAAGGCCAGGGCGGCCGTGAAGTTGATGTCGAGCGCCTCGTGGGCCGGCGGCCCGGTGCGGCCCCGATACACCATGTACATGCCGATCAGGGCGGCGAAAAACAGCGATTCCGAGCCGATGAAGGCCCAGACCCCGAGCTTGCGATTATCGAGACGTGCAACCGCCTCTTCCATGTACCTCGCTCCCCGTTATAGCTCCCATCCACGCCCTCTCCCGTCACAGCGGAGCCGGACCGGGGGTGGGAGCAATCTCGTAATCTCGCTTAGTCCTGGGTCGTCCGCCAGATGAAGCCGATCAGACCTACCAAGAAGAACGCCAATCCGACAATACTGAGCAGGATATGATAGATCAGCCCCGCACCCATCAGGGTAACGCCCAACGCGAGGATGATCGGAAACGCGGTCGGTCCGGGCAGATTAAGCTCGTGGGCACCGCCATGGTGCTCCTCGACCGCGTGAGTGCCCGCTTCGGTCATCGCCCCGTGTGCTGCCGACTCGCCGTTGCCGCGCCCGTTGCCGTGACCGTCGCCGTTCGCCTCCATGAGGCTGCCGTCTCCACCGCGGCCGGCAACGACGGCGACGAGATTACGCTGATCCCACATCGGGTGACGGCTATGTACCGTCGGGACGACGACGAAGTTGTGGTCCGTGGGCGGTGAGGACGTGGCCCACTCCAGGCTATAGCCCTGCCATGGATCGGCCGACGCCCGCTGGCCGCGGCGGGAGGTCACAATCACGTTCCAAATAAACAGCAGGAACGAGCTACCCAGCAGATAGGCACCAACGGTAGAGACCATGTTCCAGTCGTCGAAGCCCATGCCCGTCGGATAGGTGTACACCCGGCGCGGCATCCCGGCCAGCCCGAGATAGTGCTGCGGGAAGAAGGTGATATTGAAGCCGAGCATCATGATCCAGAAATGCCACTTGCCGAGCCGCTCGCTGAGTATGCGCCCGAACATCTTCGGATACCAGTAGTAGACGCCGGCGAAAATCCCGAAGATGCTGCCGCCGAACAGCACGTAGTGGAAGTGGGCCACGACAAAGTAGGTGTCCGTGGCCTGGAAGTCCAATGGTGGCGCGGCGAGGGCTATCCCGCTGATGCCGCCGATGATGAACATCGCGACGAACCCGATGGCAAAGAGCATGGCGGAGGTGAGCCGCAGGGCCCCTCCCCACATCGTGGCAATCCAGTTGAATATCTTCACCCCGGTAGGCACGGCGATGAACATGCTGGTCGTGGCGAACGCGGCATTGGCGATTGGCCCCATGCCAACCGCGAACATGTGATGTGCCCACACGCTGAAGCCCAGGAAGCCGATGGCCACGCCGGAGTACACGACAACTGGGTACCCGAACAGCGGCTTGCGCGAGAACGTGGGCAGAATGTCCGAGATGATCCCCATGGGCGGCAGAATCATGATGTAGACCTCGGGATGCCCGAAGAACCAGAACAGATGCTGCCAGAGCAAAGGATCGCCGCCTTGCTCGACCATATAGAAGCTCGTGCCGATGTAGCGGTCGAACATCAGCAGGATCAGCGCGGCGGTGATGCTCGGGAAAGCGAAGATCACGAGGAACGACGTAATTAACGTCATCCATACGAACATCGGCATCCGGTTGAACGTCAACCCCGGTGCTCGCAGCTTGACAATGGTGACGATGAAGTTGAAGGCACCGGCCATGGACCCGACGCCCAGGATGAGCAGACCCAGCACCCAGAAGTCAACCCCGCTCGTCGTCGCGTACTGGGAGGCGGTCAGCGGTGCATAGCCGAACCAGCCGGCGTCGGGTGCGCCGCCGCTGAGGAAACTGCCCATCATCAGCAGGCTGCCGAACAGGAACAGCCAGTAGCTCATGGCATTGAGGCGCGGATACGCCATGTCGTGTGCGCCGAGCATGATGGGGATGATGTAGTTGCCCAACCCGACGTTGATCGGCATGACCGCCATGAATACCATCGTGGTGCCGTGCATGGTGAGAATCTGGTTGAACCAGTCACCACCGAGGACCGTATTCGCCGGCAGGGCAAGCTGCGTCCGCATGAAGAGCGCTTCGATCCCCCCGACAAAGAAGAAGAGCACCCCCGTGACGGTATACAGAATGCCGATGCGCTTGTGGTCAACCGTCGTAAGCCAACTCATCCAGCCCGGCATGGCTGCCGGTGCAGCTTCGACCTGCTCCGGCGCCTGGACTGGTGGAGCGGCTGCCGTTGTTACCATCAGCTACCTCCGATGGCGGGCTGGAGTTGCACCACCGATTTCCATAGGATCGTGCAACTCCGGCATCGCCACATCTCCTGAATACCAGACCCACACTACCGGCGCTTACGCTCGGTTCGTGTAGTCCCAGCAGTATCGCTAGTATCGCTACTTCAAGCTGTGCAGGTAGGCGACGAGCGCGCGGGCGTCCTCGTCAGTCATTTCCACGTTGGGCATCAGGTTGCCCCGCTTCACGCTCTGCGTATCAATGAGCCACTTGTAGAGGTTGCCCGGCGTGTTCTTGAGTATTCCGGCCCCAAGCGTCGTCCGACTGCCGAAGTGCGTGAGGTTCGGTCCGGTTACACCGGTGCCCGGGGTGCCCTCGATCACGTGACAGCCGATGCACGCCCCGGTCGCAAACACCTCCGCGCCGCGCTGCTCCAACTCAGTCTCCGGCTCGCCGGGCACGGTCTTTTGCTGCGCGACCCAAGCCGCGTAGTCGGCCGGCGACTGGGCGATGACCCGGAAGCGCATCAGCGCGTGCTGGATACCACACAACTCGGCGCACTGACCGAAATAGATACCCGCCTGGTCGGCTCGCAGCCACATCTCGTTGATGTGACCGGGCACGGCATCCACCTTCCCCGCCAGCCTGGGTACCCAGAAACTGTGGATTACGTCCACCGACGAGACATCCAGCGCCACGACCTCGCCAACGGGAATGTGTAGCTCGTTGGCGGTCACGATCCCCTCGTCCGGATAGCGGAACTCCCACCACCATTGGTGACCGATCACCTCGATCCTCATAGTAGGAGCCTCACCGGCCGCGCCCAACTCCCGCTGGGTGTTGAAGGTCATGGCCACAATGACGATCACCAGGATCGTCGGAACAATCGTCCAGCCAATCTCCAAGGGCGTGTTCCCATGCGTCTGTGCCGGTATGCGGTCGTCACCGGCCCGCCGGCGGTAGCGGAAGACGGCATAGAGCAGCAGGCCCTCAACGACCACGAAAACACCCGTGGCCATCCAGAAGATCGGGCCGAACAGATCATTGATCAGCCGGGCGTTCGGGCCGTTGGTGACAAGGGTCGTTTGGGGCAGGTCGGGCGCACAGCCCCCCACGAGAAGTAACCCTGGGAGCACCACGGCCAAGAGCGCGGTTCGTACATAGGAGCTGCCACGAACAGTCGTCATGCTAGTCGTCATTTTCCCATAGAGTTGACTCGCCGGGTGCCCCGGCAAGCCGGAAGCGGCAGAGCAGGGAAACGCGGGGTCGCTCCATCCGTGAGTGCGCGCTGCTCAACCCTCGCGGCTCATTCGTCAAGTGCTCCGGCGATGCTAACATGTGTCTCGCCACCCCGTCAACGCTTGTGAATCCGTTCACAAGTCTAGCATGATACGCTGCTTCACCGGAACGACTCCACGTCGGATCTGCGGGAGCAGCGCACCGGAGAATCCGGCCGGCCGATGCACCATAGCGGCCAAATCCTCTATCATCACCGCAGAAACGTACACGGAGTACGGAGCACAAGGCAAGAGCGGGCTAGGTAGGGCTACGGTAGACGAGCGGCCGGGTGAGGATGTAAGTAGGTGTTCAACTTAGGATCGCTGCCCACACTCGTCCTGGTCTACCCACTCTGGGGGCTGGCAACACCGCTGCTCCTCGCCGGCATCGGCGGCGGCCTGCTCGGCACGATCCTCGCCAGCGTGGGCCTGCTCCGCGGCCGGGCGCCGTGGTACGCCGCCCTGAAGTATCTGCTGATCCTCTTGGCGTCGTTCGCCATCTGGCAGACCGGGGCCGACCTCGTGTCGCCTTGGAATGAGGCCCAAGGGCTGGAGCTGATTATCTACGTCGTGTTTGCGCTACCAACCACCGGCTTGGTCCTCTTCCGGGCACGCCGCTGGCTCACCAATCTGTGGCGCAGCACCAATGGTCAGCCGCCCGGCGCGGCGCTCCTGGGGTCGTAGCTCCCCACCCTTGCCCTCCTCCACCCCACCGGTCGCGGCAACACCCGTCCCCCCGCCGCAGCGGGGCGACCGTAGGGGGGACAGCACCCTCCTCCCAACTCCCGGCGCTCTACGGGACGACACCTTAGGGTTTTCCTTAATCGAAAACTAGGGATTTCCTAGGGAAAGACTAGGGTTTTCCATAGGACCTTGGCCACCCAAGCGGCATACAATGGGGTATGTGACCGGAGCAATCGCTGTCAGCGCCGAGAGGAGGTCAACGATGACCGTGAAACCGGCTGGTAATCGCTGGCGATTGATCCTAATGGTGGTGCTGGTCGGCCTTGCGGCCACCGCGTCATGGTTCGTACTCAGCGGGCAGGCACCGGGCAACTTCGCCCCGCGCCCGCCCTGGCTCGGTGATCCGTCGAAGCTACCCGACGTAGTTCCCATTCGGGATAACACGGGCACGATTATCGGGTGGACCTACATCGAACAGGTCCCGGTTGATGTTCCAGAGGATGAGGTACAGGAACTCCCCGCGCATATCAAAACCAAGATCGAGCGGGGTGAGTATCCTGTCATGTGGGTCGAGCGTCCAGGGGTAACGACCACCTTCACTGCCGATAGTGGGATACATACCCACATCAACGACGATGTGGCCGATCCTCGGCACCGAGACCCAGGCGATCATCCGATCTTCCCGACTAAGGCCGCAGCCGAGCAATACGCCGCGACGCAGCGGTAGCCGCTTGGCACGCCATCCGCGCAGCCCCCCTCTCCATACCTGTATAGACCGGGGAGGGGGCTTTAGCGGTGGCATGAGAGTGAGGGGAGCATCATGCGAACGCTACGACAGCAGCACTGGCAAGGTCTCGGTCGCACCCAGGTCATTGCGCTGGGCGTTGTCCTGGCGCTCTGGCTGGTGATCCTCCTGGTACCGGTGGTTGCCGAAGCCTTACACCCCCCGCCGCGCTTTCCGCCGTTCATTATGGAGCGCGAGGTTGTGCGCGATGGGGTGTTCAGCCGCTACAGGTTCGAATACCGAGACGACTGTAACTGGGATGAGACGCTGCAGCAGCGTGGTGATGAGCGGCTGGGTGGTTGGCAGCATGAGGTCTAGCTTACTCATGGGAGTCTGTACCGCCGGGTGGACTGCAAGATCGTACTGGTCGAGCCACAGCCGCGGGTTGGGCTTATCACTCCGGGGGACTGGTTAGTGACCGAGGCGGAGTTCTCTGACCGGGCCTTGGCAGTCGGCGGCCTGGTGGTGCGCGAGCCGGATGGCCGGCAGGTGGTCGTGGCTATCGAGCTGCCGGGCGAGCGCCAGGTGACGCGCTTTCACGCCGAGACGGGTGTCCCGTTGAGCTTCGAGCGGAGCAGCTACATGGATGGGCCGGAAGAGGTAGTGGTCGAGAGTTACGAGGTTGTGTGGGTGTCGTTTGAAGAAGGGGCGATCTACTACGCGCGCCAGCGGTAGGGGGGATGAGACGCGCTGGGATATAGCGTAGAGGCGAGCCATGCACCGCATCATTGCCAGTGTGGCGGCGGCTAGGCCCGTCCCCCCACTGTGCGGGGGGGGGCCATAGGGGGGGCCGGTACCACCTCGGTCCCTCCCTAACCCCTGTCAGCCGGCTTACCTACCACAGTCAGGGAGGCTATTCCGGGAGCACCGCCGACCAGGCCCGCTCCACCTCGGCCCGCAGCGTCGCCCGTACGGCGGCCGGCTGAAAGGCACCCGCGACCGCATTCAGCGTCAACTGCCGCAAGTCGGCGAACGAGAAGCCCAGCCGCCGCGCCAGCAGGAGATATTCGTCCATCAGCGTCGCTCCGAAGTGCGTGGGATCGTCCGAGTTGACCGTCACGGCCAGCCCCTGCCGATAGAACGCCCGAATCGGATGGTCGGCCAGCGTAGAGACCGCGCCGGTGCGGAGATTGCTGGTCGGGCACATCGTCAGGGTGATCCGCTCGGATCGCAGCTGCGCGATGAGCGCGGGGTCGGCCCCGGCGCGAGTGGCGTGGCCGAGCCGCCGGGCGCCGAGTATGCGGAGTGCGCCCCAGCAGCTTTCCGGCCCCGCCGCTTCACCGGCATGGGCGCTCAACCCCAGCCCGGCCGCGCCGGCCAGGCGGAAGGCCGGCGCGAGCGCCGCGAAGTCTTGACCCGCCGCCTCGTCTCCGACCAGGTCAATGCCCACGATGGCCGCCCCCCGGTCTCGCTCCGCCAGAGCTTGCCGCACCAGCGGTACGGCGCTGTCCGGCTGCGTCCGTATCAGGGAGGGCAACAAGCCGATCCGCAGCGGCGAGCGAGCTTCCGCCTCCAGCCGTGCCTGCTCGATTGCGGCGACCAGATCGGGATACGGAATGGGGTACGGCGCTTCCGGTCCCCGGAAGCCGAACATCACCTCGGCGTAGCACACGTGCTGCGCCGCCAGGTCGGCAAAGCACTCGCCGGCGAGGCGGTAGTAGTCGTCCGGGTTCCGCAAGCAGGTGAGCGACACCTGCCGCATCTGCGCCACAAAGCCCGCGAGGTCCGTGAAGGTCCAGTACCGCTCGTGCCAGTCGGGCGCGGTAAGCGGCGACCGCGGCTCGTACTTGGTGGCAAGCTCCCGCACCGTGCGCGGCCGGACGGTGCCCTCCAGGTGCAGATGCAACTCGACCTTGGGCAGAGTCCGCAGGGCCTGTACCAGCGAAGCGTCCGAATCGCCGGCAGCCGGCACCGGGTTTGCTGTCCGCGTCATGGCGCTGCCCTCAACGCGCGGTCACAGCCGGCCGAGGAAGCGGCCCGGATTGAAGAGTCCCTGGGGATCGAACTGGGCCTTGAGCGCCTGCATGAGCGGAAAGTCGTCGCGCGTCGGCCCCCATACGTCGAGATGCCGCTTGAGCGCCACCGGGCACGATTCGACCACGACGCTGCCCCCGCTGGGCAGCACGACGCTCTGCGCGGCCGTCACGATGGTCGCGGCGGCAGCCAAGTCCAGGCCGTGCCCGTTCTGGGCACCGAACAGCCCGTAGGTGATGCCGCTGCCGGCGTGAGCTATCCGCGTGAGGGAGGCATTGACCGACCGTGCCGCCCGCTCCAAGACCTCCCAGACGGCGACGATCTCGGTCGGGAGCGTAGCGATCTTGAGCCGCACACCGTCCAGCACGGATGTGCCCGGCAAGGCGCGGACCGCCGTCCAGAGGTCCGCATGGGCGTCGCCGTCCAGTTGTCCACAGTCGGTCGCCCCGTCGGCCTGCGCCCACTGCGCGGCGTCGCTGACCTGCCGCGCAACGGTCGCCGGTGAGCCGGCGGCATGGAAGAGCACCAGCCACGGCGCATCGCCCGGCAGCGCACACTGCCGCGCCGCGGCCGCATCCAGCAGCTCGACGGCTCGCGGTGCAAGCTGGGACCGATAGAGCCGCCCGCTGAAGCCGTGCGCCTCCGCCAAATCGGCGAAGCGTGCCCACAGCGCCCGCTCTTGGCGGGGCAGCGGCGCCACCTTGAAGGTCACTTCGACCAGTACGCCCAGTGTGCCGAGCGCGCCGATATGCATCTTGTTCAGGTCGTAGCCGACGACGTTCTTGACGACCTTGCCGCCGGTCTTGGCCAACTCACCGTCGGCGGTGGCAAAGCGCATCCCCAGTACCAGGTCGCGGGCGCTACCGTACAGCAGCCGGCCGGGGCCGCTCGCGTTCGTCGCCAGGATGCCGCCGATGGTGGCCTCCGCGGCGTGGGGCGGATCGAGCGCCAAGAATTGACCGTCCGCAGCCAGTCGGCGCTGCACCGCGCTGAGGCGCACGCCGGCCTGCACCGTCACCGTCAAGTCGGCCGGTTCGTATTCGAGTATCCGATCCAGTGTATGGAGGCGTAGCGCCACGTCGTAGCGTTGCGGCGGGTTGCCCAGGTCAACCTTGGTCCCGCTCCCGCGTGGGGCCACGGCGGCGCCATGCTCGGCCGCTATCCCCACGGCGGCGGCAACCGCGTCGGGCGAATCGGGACTGAGGGCCAACGCCGGCCGCCGGCCGTCAATGGCGAGGGGCGCCAACTGTGCCTCGGCAACCTCAAGGTGTCCCAGAGTGCGAAGCTGCGAGGCGATGGGGGCGGTCATGCGGGAGGCACCTGGTCGGACCGGCGTTGCGTTCCGTTACTGCCGGCGGGATGCGGCGCTGCAACCGGTCCGGTCACCGGTACCGGCGCCGGCGACTTCGCCGTCAAAGTCGTGGCGGCGGCGAGGGCCGCCGTCGCTGCCGCCTCCCGCCGCGCCAGATCATCCTGGTCCGCTGTCGCCTCGGCGGCACCGTCCTCGCGCTGCACCCACGCTTCGGCCGCCGCCATCTGCTCTTCCGTGGGGAAGACCTTGCCCGGGTTAAGGCGCCCGTCCGGGTCGAAGGCCCGCTTCAACTGGCGCATAGCCGCGAAGTCGGCCGGGCCGAACAGCCACGACATGTACGCCTGCTTCTCCAGCCCGACCCCGTGCTCACCGGATAGCGTGCCGCCGACCTGCACGCACTTCCACAGGATGTCGGCGCCCGCCGCAATGACCTTCTCGGTCTGTCCGGGGATGCGCTCGTCGAACACGATGCAGGGGTGCAGATTGCCGTCGCCGGCGTGGGCGACGTTCGCAATCGGCAGATCGTATTTCTCGCTGGCCGCCTGGACGGTTTGCAGCACTTCCGGCAGGAGCGTGCGCGGCACGACGCCGTCTTGCAGGTAGTAGTTGGGAGCGAGCTGGCCGAGCGCACCGAGGGCGCCCTTACGCGCTTTCCAGAGGCTGGTGCGCTCCTCGGCCGTCGTTGCCACGTGGATACCGCGGGCGTGGTGCTCGCGGCAGATGCCGTCCACGACGGTGGATAGCTCCGCCATGCCCTCGTCCAGCCCCTCCAGCTCGATCAATAGCACCGCCCCGGCGTCTGCGGGGAGTCCCTGGTGCCCGGCCCGCTGGAGCGCCTGGATCGTCAGCGCGTCCATCATCTCCAGG
Source organism: Chloroflexota bacterium (assembly GCA_022826725.1). Taxonomy (GTDB): domain Bacteria; phylum Chloroflexota; class UBA11872; order UBA12225; family JAJDUF01; genus JAJDUF01. The sequence continues at coordinate 157,556 of JAJDUF010000006.1, read as the reverse complement.
GCTGCCGGGATGATGCCGGCCGCGATGATCGCCGACACCGTGCGGCTGGCGTCGTCAACCGTCGGAAAGATCGCCAACAGCGTGCGGACGGCCTCGGGTAGCGGCATCAGGCGCAGCGTGATCTTCGTGACAATCCCGAGCGTGCCTTCCGAGCCGACAAAGGCGCCGGTGAGGTCGTAGCCGGCGTTCTCGCCGGCCATGCTGACGCCGCCGAGATGCACGACCTGGCCATTCGGCAGGACGACCTCCAGGCCGAGCACGTGGTTGGTCGTCACGCCGTAGGCGAGGCAGTGGGGGCCACCGGAGTTCTCGGCGACGTTGCCGCCGAGTGTGCAGGCCGCCTGGCTCGACGGATCGGGCGCGTAGTAGAAGCCGCGGCTCGCAATGGCCTTCGACAGGTCGAGGTTGACCAGCCCCGGCTCCACCGTCGCCCGCATATTATCAGTATCTACCTCCAGGATACGCCGCATCCGGGAGAAGCCGAGCATGATCCCTTGGTGCGCGATGGCGCCGCCCGATAGGCCCGTGCCGGCACCACGCGCGACGATAGGCAGATCGTGGCGCTGCGCCGCTTTGACGATGGCCACCACTTCATCGGTGCTGCCGGGGAGCACCACGGCCTCGGGCCGACCGCGATCAATCGAGCCATCGTAGGAGTACGAAATCAGCTCGTTGCCCCGCCAGAACACATTGGCCGGGCCGACAATCCGCTCCAACTCTGCGATCAACGACGGTGTTAGCTCTGCCACAACTGCACTCCTGACCGCAACGGCTCCGGCGCCGCACCACCATACGCCTGTCGGCGCGAGCGGCCCCGGCGCGTTGGTCTGCACAATCCAATGCCGGCTAAAGGGGGCACCAACCACGCGCCCCTCTAGTCTAGGCGGCCATGCCGCTATCGTCAACGGCTTGCTGGTCCGGATTGCAGCTTGCGCCGCAATGACGGTCCTGGTCTCCGCCTCGCCACTGCGGCGGAAGCCGCAGTCCACGCCCTATTCGACCCGGATACCGGCTTTCCTGATCTCCAGACGTTGGCGGGGCTGGCCGCTCTGCGAGCCACACAGCTCCAATGCACGCACCGTGTCCATGCCCTCGACGACCTCTCCGAAGATAGTGTGCTGGCCGTCGAGCCAGGGCGTTGGGACGAAGGTCAGGAAGAACTGGCTGCCGTCGGTGCCCGGTCCGGCATTGGCCATGCTGAGGAGGCCGGGGCGGTCGTGCTTGACGCCGGGATCGAACTCCCCGTCGTACTGATAGCCGGGGCCGCCGGTCCCCGTCCCCAGCGGACAGCCCCCTTGCGCCATGAAGTCGCTGATGACGCGATGGAAGATCAGGCCGTCGTAGAACCCCAGCCGCGTGAGATAGAGCGTACTGGCAACGTGTACCGGCGCCACGTCTGCCAGCAACCGGATGGCGATAGCGCCGAGGTTGGTGTCGAGGTCCCAGTAGTAGCTCTTGGTGGCGTCAAAGCTGAGGACCGGCGGCCGTGGCAGGCGCGTCTTCCAACCCGGCTGCGACGAGTCGATGGCTTGCGCGGCAATGAAGCGGTCTATGGTCTCCAGCGCTGGCTCGTTGATGGTGGCCTCCTCGTTGAGCAAAATCGGGCACACGCAGGCAGTGTCGACTCCTTGCTGTGCCCGCGCCGGACAGGCGCCCATGCCCATGGTAGCAGCCCAGAGCACTGATGCGGGCGCCGCGAGGCGGCACCGAGCGGACAGCGCGAGGCTCCGGCTGCCCGTTGGTATACTGAGAGCAACCCTTTGCGCGCAGTAACCGGCGTGCTCGGGCGCTATGGCGTGCCGCAAGTACACCGTCTTACGGAAATCGGTGGTGCGCTGCCGGCGCCGCCATCGGCCCCCGCTTACTGTTCCCTCTGCGTGATCTCCGATGCTACGTGGTGGCCTTCTCGAACAGCAGCGGTGCTACAACCACCCGCACCGCATTACCGAGCAGCGCTGTAGCCGCTGCCGCATGTCGTTCTGCGAATTCTGTTTGCACGAGGTGCCCCCGGCGGAGCGCCCCCCGCCCGAGCGGATCCGGCCCTGGCGCCGGAACGTGCCCGATCCGGACCCGCCCGACGCGCGCTACTGTGACGAGTGCGCTGCGGAGTTACGCCGCTTTGCTGCGGCGGCCCAGACGGAAAACCGGCCCTTCTGGCAGTGGCGCCCGTCTCGCGCCGCACTACGAAACTGGCTCCTCGGCACGTTTATCGTCGCGATCGTCGTGGTACCGGCTTGGTTCGTCGCCGGAGAGGCCGCGAAGACGCCGCTGACGGCAGAGGAGGCCGCGCGGATTGCGGTTGGGCTGCGCGGCGGCTTTACCTCGCTGGAGGGCACCAATGTCCTCCTGTCGGTGTACGGGGGGAGCTATGTCGGCACCAACGTCCCCTCGCAAGACGGCCACGGCCCGTCGGCGCTCATCGATTCGTTCTGGCAGGCCAACGTCGCGGACTGGCGCTCGGAGCAGGCCGAGTTTCCGGCGGAGCTGGTGTTCAGGGCCGCGCTGAACTCGTCAATGGGGAAGCTCATCCTGCGCGTCAGCCCGGATTCACCACCGGAATCGTGGCCGCGCGACTTCGAACTGCTGATCTCGGTCACCGGCCCCGACTCTGGCTACAAATCCGTCCTGCAAGCCACTTTCCCACGAGAGGAAGCGGAGCGGCTGCTGAGGGACGCTACCCGCCGCCGCGAAGACCCGGTGCCGGCGCCGCTGCGGTTCACGTTTCCCGAGACCCGGGGTATCTGGGTGATGCTCCGTATCCTGTCCAACCATGGACACCCGGGCTTTACCTCGCTCGCCGAGATCGAGGTCTATCCGGCCGAAGCACCACCCTGAGCATTGGTCAGTAGACGCCTTCGTTCAGGGCTTCTTCCACGATGTACTCGTACACGTTCTCGAATAGCTGTGAGATTGTCACCAGCCGAAAGCGCCGGCGTAGATACATCAGGATTAGTGGCAAAGCCTGAATGTCATCACGGATGAAGTGCAGCAGCACAATAGAGCCGCGGCGCGCACGCTGGGCGACTTCGGCCAAGACCGCTTTCGGGTCTTCGCGTTGGGGCATAATCACGGCATTACTGGCGCTGTCCCAGAGCGTAATGCGGAGTTGGCGTTCGGCAACCACTTGCCTAATCCGCCAGTCGCCACCCCACGTCGTGAATCCGAGCATGCTTGGTGGTCGCAGCAGACGCATTGGGGTGTCCGAGCCGGTCGCGTCTCGCACGGCGGCCTGCGTGTGGTCAATCTCTGCCAAGATTTCTCGATCCGTAAGCTGCGGCAGCGGGCGGTGGGTGAAGGTGTGATTGCCAAGCTCGTGGCCGGCCGCGTGTGCTCGCCGCCACAGGTCGGGGTTCTGGCGAACAACGGCTCCCGTTGGGAACAGGGTAGCCTTGAGGTCGAAAGCGTCGAGGATATCCAGGGCCTGTTCGACCAAGTGAGGATGCCAGCCATCGTCAATGCTCACCGCCACTTCCGGAAGTATACGGGGAGCATGAAAAATGATCGGAGCCAGAGATTGTAGTTGCTCCGCGTGGAGCGGTGCGGGCGAGGCAAAGGGCACTGTGCCGAGAAACTTAAGCATGTGACGACGCGGCAGCCGCTCAGTCAAAGTACGCGCGTCGCCCGAGGCCACAAGGGAGCTCCTGGCTGCGTCAAGGTCGCGGACAGCAGACATTGGCCAGCACCTCTCCGTAATCTGCGATACTACGTGGCGGCTGACTCGAATTTCAGTGGTACTCCACCGACTGCGACCAAGCCCATAACCCTGAAACGAACGGCGGCGAAAAACGAACGCGGGAAGGAATCACCGTGAGCTGGAACCCATTCCGGCGACGCGCGGCACAGCCGCCCTCGGAAGGTACGCAGGACCCGGCCTCGGCAGACGTACCGGCTACGGCGCCGGACACCGACTACGGTGAAGCGTTGGCACCGACACGCGGCGGCCTGTTTGGCGCCATTCGCCAACTCTTTCATGATAGCCGCCGGCTGGATGCCGAATTCTGGGAGGAGCTGGAAGAGTTGCTGATCGCCTCCGACGTGGGCGCGATGACCACCGCACGCCTGACCGAGACCCTGCAACGGACGGTGCGCGACCAGGGTATCACCGACGCCGGGCCAGCGGAAGACGCGCTGAAAGCGCAGTTGGTCCAGCAATTGGTGTCCAGCGGCGACGCGGCGCTGGCCCTGCCCCCCGACGATCTCGCGGTGATCTTGGTCGTTGGGGTGAACGGCGTTGGGAAGACCACCACCATCGCCAAGCTGGCCACCTGGTTGCAACACCACACCGGACGACAGTGTTTGCTGGCTGCCGGGGACACGTTCCGCGCCGGGGCGATTGACCAGCTCAAAATTTGGGGGGAGCGCACCGACTGTCAGGTTATTGCCCATCAAGCCGGCGCCGACCCTGGCGCCGTCGTCTTCGACGCCCTGGCCGCCGCCCGGTCGCGTGGCGCCGACTGCGTGATCGTGGATACGGCGGGTCGCTTGCACACCAAGGTCAACCTGATGGCCGAGCTGGGTAAGGTGCGCCGCACCATCTCCCGCCAAGAGACCGGCGCGCCGCACGAAACGCTGCTCGTGCTTGATGCCGTAACCGGCCAGAACGCCATTCTCCAGGCCAAGGCCTTCACCGAGACCATCGGCGTGACCGGGGTCGTGCTCACCAAGCTCGATAGCACCGCCAAAGGCGGCGTAGTCCTCGCGGTGAGCGAGGAGCTTGGCGTGCCGGTCAAATTCGTCGGCACTGGTGAGCACCTCCATGCCCTGGCTCCCTTCGATCCCGACCGCTTTGTCGGCGCCCTCTTCCAGCGCGACTGAGCTACCGCGGCCACAGTGCGCCCAGAGCCGGCGACGCGCCTGAACCACTCCCTACCGTACACGCGCTACAATGGCATGTAGAGCAGGATGCGGCGCAGAAAAGGACTATTCCCGTGTTTGAAGCGCTGACCGAGCGACTACAGGGTGTGTTCCGCGGCTTGCGGAGCAAGGGACGGCTGCACGAGGCCGACGTAGACCAGGCGTTGCGCGAGGTCCGCTTGGCGCTGCTCGAAGCCGACGTGAACTTCCGTGTGGCGCGTACCTTCACCAACCGGGTGCGTGAACAGGCACTGGCCGCTGACGTACTGGACAGCCTGACTCCGGCCCAGCAAGTGCTCCAGATCGTCAACGAGGCGCTGGTGGAAGTGCTCGGCGGGGAGAGCGTGCCGCTCGACCTCTCCGGAGCGCCGCCGACGCCGCTCATGCTCGTGGGGCTGCAAGGCGCCGGCAAGACGACCGCCGCCGCCAAGCTCGGCCTGATGCTGCGGCGTTCCGGGCAGCGGCCCTATCTGGTCGCCGCCGATGTGTATCGTCCCGCCGCCGTCGAACAGCTACTCTCCCTCGGCCGGCAAGTGGACCTCCCCGTCTATGAAGAAGGCACGCAGGCCAGTCCCGTAGACATCGCCACCCGCGCCATCACCTGGGGCCGCCAGGAAGGTCATACGGCCGCGATCATTGACACCGCTGGCCGCTTGCAGGTCAACACGGAGTTGATGCAGGAGCTGACCGCGATGAGCGCGGCAGTCCGGCCGCGTGACGTGCTTCTGGTCGCCAACGCGATGACGGGCCAGGAAGCGGTCAACGTCGCCCAGCAATTCCACGAGCAGGTGAGCCTGACCGGCCTGATCCTCACGCAGATGGACGGCGACGCGCGCGGCGGCGCTGCGTTGTCCATCCGGTCGGTGACGGGCATCCCGATCAAGTTCATCGGCGTGGGCGAGCGGATCGAGCCGCTCGAACCGTTCCATCCCGACCGCCTGGCCTCGCGCATCCTGGGCATGGGCGACATGGTATCGCTGATCGAGCGTGCCCAGGAGACGTTTGACGAGCAGGAAGCCGCGGCGCTCGAAAAGAAGATGCGTTCCGCCACCTTCAACCTGGAGGATTTTCTGGACCAGATGCAGAAGGTGCGCGGGATGGGATCAATGTCGCAGCTCTTGGAGATGGTGCCCGGCTTCAGCGGCCTCGCCAACCAGCCCGGCATGGCCGAGGCGCTCGACGAGGGGCAGTTCCGCCGGGTCGAGGCGATTATCTATTCGATGACGCCCCAGGAGCGCCAGCAGCCGCAGATCATCAACGGCTCGCGCCGCCGCCGTATTGCCCGCGGGAGCGGCACCAACGTCCGCGAGGTCAACCAGCTCCTGAACCAGTTCCGGCAGATGCGGCGGATGATGCGCGACCTCGCCCGTGGCCGGATGCCCCGCGGCCTCCCCGGTGGTGGACTCTTCGGCTAGGCGGCGCAGCCACCGGCCTGTGTTTTACCATCAATCTGCTTGAAAATTGTCAGCGGTGCTGTATACTGATGGAGCGTGGCATGTGGTTGACCCATGCCGTGCCTCGTGAGTATCTGCTCCCCGCTCGACATGCCGCAAGGCCTCGAGCGGGGTTATTTTTCGAGACAACTGATGCCCCCTGAGCCTCATATCAAACGGACCCGCGCCTTCGTGGATGGCCAGAATCTATACCACCAGGCCAAGGAAGCCTATGGCTACCAACACCCCAACTACGATGTCCTAGCTCTCGCGCGTGCAGTCTGCCGGACCAGGAATTGGGCGTTGGAGAGAGTACACTTCTACACTGGCATCCACACGCAAGCGCGCAATCCCTACTGGCATCATTTCTGGTCAGCCAAGCTGAACCACATGCGGCGGCGGGGCATCGAAGTCTTCTCGCGGAATCTGCGCTACCGTCCCGCACCCGAAGAGAAAGGCATAGATGTCCGCATTGCCTTGGACATCATCCGGCTAGCCAGGCAGAATGCCTTCGATGTGGCTTTGGTTTTCAGCCAAGACCAGGACCTCTCCGAAGTGGCCGACGAGATTCGGGCGATTGCTCGTGACCAGGGACGCTGGATCAAGATAGCCTCTGCTTTCCCCCAAAGCCCGGCAAGCCGGAACCGACGAGGGATCAACAAAACCGACTGGATCCCCATCGGAATCAACACCTACAATCGCTGTCTGGACACACGTGACTTTCGACCAAAGCATCGTCTGTGAGCACGCTTGACGCAGCAGAACTGTACACAACCCTATGAAAACTGGTGGTACAACTCCGGCGTCGTCACAGCCCGCGCCAGAGGATCAGCGCGGCGGCGAATAGGCTGATGGCTCCGTGCTCGACGAGGGTGCGTGGGGCGAGGCGACCGGCGAGATGCTTAACGAGGACCTGCCCCAGAAAATACAGCACGGTCAGGAGGAAGGCGCCGCCGAGCAAGCCGTTGAGCGGCCAGTAGTTGAGCGCCCACGTCACCTCGCCGACTACCAGTGCTGCAAAGGCAGCATGGGGTGCCAGTCGGAGATACGGCAGCAGATCGTCGGTCAGACGGAACAGGCGCACCGCCATCAGAAACGTAAAGATGACGATGGCCGGCGCGTTGAATAACGTGCGTACCTTCAACTGGTAGATGGCAGCGTAGAACGCGAAGACAACGACATAGCTGATGACGATGAGCGCCAGTGTAGACCATCGGTGATCGGTGGCATCGAGCCAATAGTGCTGCTCTGCCCAGACGACTAGGACGAGGAGGACACCGAAGAGCGCTAGTCCGATGGCTATGCCTCCTCCCGATGCTACTAAGCGCAGGAACAGCGCTGTCCCGACGATGAGCAGATTGGGCAAGATGAACTGGTCCCAGGCCGGCCGATCCCGACCAGCGCCCTGCAAGATGAGGTCGAAACCGGCACTGACCACAACCATCAACACGAGGATCAGCAGCACGGCGAGCCAGCCCGGCACACGGGCCACCAGCGCCATACCCACCAGCGCGATCACTACCAGGATGGCCAGCGGCGCGAGGCTGCGCCGCGGGAGCGCGATGAGTCGTAGCAGCATGATCCCCAAGGGTATAGCCGGCCGCTTGATCTGTACCACCCTGGCTTGCGGCAAGCCGGCTTGACTGCTGGTCAGGGACGGCAGGCATAGGACGGGGCCTGGCGGTGGTACACTAGGCCGAGACCGGTCCGCGCCGGTTGTCTCGTGGGTTCGAGGGTTTGTATACGGTATGGCTACTCGCTGGGCACAGGCGGCCATGGACCGCCTCAATAGCCGGCTGGCGCAGCAAGCACTTGACCCGGCAACGGTTCGCGCCTACCCCGAGCGCGCCATTCTGGTCGGCGTTGAGGTACGACAAGGTTCCAGAGAGCCGAATACGGACGCGCCCGGCGCCGCCGTGCTCCCGCTGGAAGACTCGCTCGCCGAGTTGGCCCTGCTGGCCAATACCGCTGGTGCCGAGGTCGTAGGGACGCTCGTACAGCGGCTGAACCGACCGTATCCGGCGACCTACATCGGCCCCGGCAAAGTGGCCGAGTTGGGCAACTTTCTCTCCGCGGAGCAGGCCGACCTCGCCATCTTTGATCTCAACCTCAGCCCTACCCAGCAGCGGAACCTCGGCGAGCGGCTGCGGCGCCGGGTGGTGGATCGGACGGCGCTCATTCTGGACATCTTCGCCCGACGTGCCCAGACAAGGGAGGGCCAGCTCCAGGTCGAGCTGGCCCAGTTGGAGTACCTGCGTCCCCGCCTGAGCCAGATTTGGGAAGAGTGGTCCCGACTCGGTGGCGCCGAGGCCGGTACCGGCGGGGCCCGCGGCGGTCGTATCGCTACCCGCGGCCCCGGCGAAACCCAACTGGAAACGGACCGGCGCAGTATTGGACGGCGCATTGCCGAGTTGAAGAAAAAGATCGCGGCCATCAGCTCCCAGCGCGGGCTGTATCGGTCCCGGCGCAAGGTCGCCGGCCCACCGATTGTCGCGCTCGTCGGCTACACCAATGCCGGCAAGTCCACCCTGCTCCACGCTCTCACCAATGCCGACGTGCTCCGGGAAGACAAGCTCTTTGCCACCCTCGATCCCACGACGCGGCGGGTGCAGCTGCCGGGCGGACAAGCCATCCTGTTGACCGACACGGTCGGGTTCATCCAACGGCTGCCTACCAACGTCATTGCCGCGTTCCGGGCCACGCTGGAAGAGGTGGACGAGGCCGATGTCTTGGTCCACGTCGTGGACGCTACGCATCCCAATATGCGCGAGCAGATCGCCACCGTAGGCCACACACTGAACGCGCTCCACATCTCCGCCAAGCCGATGATTACGGCGCTCAACAAGCTGGACCTGCTCCCGCCCGCTGCCAGGCGCTCCCTGACTGCCTATGCCGCACAATCCACTACCGATGCAAAGGGAGACGGGCCAAGCGATCAATTTGCGGAGTTGCCCAACCCGGTGCCGATCAGCGCGGTACACGGCGACGGTCTCGATGACTTGCTTCAAGTGATCCAAGCCACCATCGCCGCCGAGGACCAGGTCCAGCTGCGGGTCCGCATCCCGTATCGGCTGGGCAGACTGGTCCAACTCTTCCATACCTCGGGAACGGTCGAGGACGAACAGTACGAGGCCCAGGGTACCGTCATCACCGGTACTATCCCCGAACGACTGGCGGCCACCTTTCAGCCCTATCAACTCTAGGCGCAGCCGGCGGCCGTGCCCGACGGTGCGATCAGCGCGCCCGCAGCAGCACGAGGGCGGACAGGCCCAGCGGCAGGTCGGCCCGCCGCAGCCATTGTGCTTCCAACCACAAGATTGCAGTCAACGCCGCATTGGCCAGACCGGGCACCTCCTGCACTTCCGACTCTCCGTTGTAGCCGCCGGCTGCCCGGCGGGCCGCCTTGGCCCAGCGGGCAGCCGCGGCAACCGGCAGCAGCAGGGTATTGGCATAGGTGCCGCGGACCACCTCCCAGTGGGCCTGCTCGGCTTTGGCCCGTAGCTCACCGAGCCAGTACCGCTGTCGAGCGTGTACGGCCTCATCGTGCGTGCTCCACAGCGCCGGTAGGGCCGGCACACGCACCAGTCCCCAACCGCCCGGGCGCACTACTCGACGTAACTCCCGGAGCGCCACCACGTCGTCGGACACGCCGTGATGGTAGAGCACGTCGAAACCGGTGACGAGGTCGAACGCGGCGTCGGGATACGGCAGCGCCAGCAGGGAGGCCTGACAGACCCGCGTCAGCCGCCGCCGCCGGCAGTAGGCGAGCGCATCCGTTGAGCGGTCCACGCCCCACACCCGGCCATACGGCGCGAGCCAACGCAGGGCACCGCCGGTGCCGCAGCCGGCGTCGAGGATGCGGAGCGGGTCAGCGGCGAGGCCGGGCAGGAGGAGCGCCTCGGCGATCCGGCGCATGCCTACGAACCACCAGAGCCGGTCTTCGAGCCGGTAGAGGCGCGCGTACTCGTCGCGGTTCATGGGTAGCTATCAGCTATCAGCCTTCAGCCTTCAGTTCCGCACTACAGACCGGCAACGGTTTCGCGGAGCGCCGCAGCAACGTACTGCACGTCGTCGTCAGTCAGCTCCGGGTACAGCGGGAGCGACAAGATTTCCGCAGCCGCTTGCTCGGTGTGCGGGAGGCTGCCGGACACGTAGCCGAGATCCCGATAGGCCTCCTGCAAATGCACCGGCACCGGGTAGTGTACTTGCGTGGCGATGCCGCGCTCGCGTAGCCCGGCCTGCACCCGGTCGCGCTCCGGTACGCGCACGACGTAGAGATGGTAGGTATGCGCTGCCCACGCGGCCTCGGTAGGTACTCGGATTGTGCTCTCCCCGGCGTCACCGGCCAATGTTGCGGTATAGAGGGCGGCCAATCGTCGTCGTCGGGCGTTCCAGCTATCCAGATAGGGCAACTTTGCGCCCAGGACGGCTGCCTGAAGCTCGTCGAGGCGAGAGTTGTAACCTTTGATCGCGCTGTAGTAGCGCTCGCTCCAGCCGTAGTTCCGCAGCAGCACCAACCGCTCCGCCAGCGCCGTATCGTTCGTGATCACCGCGCCGCCGTCGCCATAAGCGCCGAGGTTCTTCGTGGGGTAGAAGCTAAAGGCACCCGCAGCGCCGAGTGTGCCACAGCGGCGGCCGCGATAGGCTGCCCCATGCGCCTGCGCGGCGTCCTCTACCACGACCAGGCCGTGGTGCTCGGCCAGCGGAAGGACGCGGTCCATCTCCGCCGGGTGGCCGTAGAGGTGGACGGGGACGATGGCCTTGCTGCGTGGCGTAATCCGCCGCTCCAGGTCTGTGCAATCCATCGTGTACGTGTGCGGGTCAATGTCCACGAAGACCGGGGTGGCACCCGTCGAGGAGATCGCCACGGTCGTCGCCACGGCGGTGTGCGAGACGGTCAGCACCTCGTCACCCGGCCCGATGTCCAGCACCCGGAGCGCCAGGTGAATCGCCTCGGTGCCGGAGCCGACGCCGACGGCCCGCGCGACGCCCAAATAGTCGGCCCAGGCCGCCTCGAACGCCGTAAGCTCCTGTCCGAGCACGAAGAAGCTCGTATCCAAGACGCGCTGCACCGCCGCATCCAACTCATCCTTGATGGTGAGGTATTGCGGCTTGGTCAAGAAGAACGGGATTTCGCGGTTCACTCGCTTTGTCCTTGGTATGTGTGCTCTAGGCCACTGTCGTCGTGTCCCCTTATGCCCGTCCCCCCGCCGCGCGGGGAGACCACAGGGGGCCAGCCTCCTCCAATGAGGGCTACGGTTGTGCAGCGTCGGCGGGCAGGTACTGCGCCCGATACTCCCGGAAATAGGCAATCGTGCGGCGTACCCCCTCGGCGACGTCCACTTGTGGCTGCCAGCCGAGCGCTCGCGCGATCTTGCCGGATTCGAGATAGACACTCCCCACGTCAATGCGCTTCCGCTCGTCCGGAAATGCGCGGTAGACTACCCGACCACTGCCGGCCACCCGCACGATCAGTTCGGCCAAGTCGCGCAGACTGATCGGCTGCTGCCCCCCGACGTTGAAGACTTCACCGTCGGCGGCATCGCTGGCAGCAGCGAGCAGGAACGCTTCCACTACGTCATCAACGTAGGTCAAGTCGCGCAGTTGGCGACCGTCTCCCCAGACCTCGATCTCCTGGTCCTCGATGGCGAGCCGCAGCCAGTAGGGAATAAAAGCCTGCCGCGGTCCGAGCCGGAGCGCCTGCCGCGGCCCGTAGGTATTCGTCAGCCGAAGCGCAGCAGCACGAATGCCGTAGACCTCGTGATAGAGGATGTGGTAGCGCTCGCCGGCGATCTTGTTGATCCCGTTGACGTCGGTTGGCCGGGTGGGATGGCGCTCATCGGCCGGCACGTATTCCGGCCGTCCATAGACCTGCCGGGTGCTGGCATACACTACCTTGACTGTGGGGTTGTGCCACCGACAGGCCTCCATGAGCGCCAGCTGTGCCCGGCAGTTGATCTCCAGGTCCATGAAGGGGTCGTTCATGCTATCTATGTGGGCCACTTGGCCGGCCAAGTTGAAGACCATGTCCTGCTCGTGCACCAGAGAGCTGAGGCGGGGCTGATCGCGGATGTCCGCTTCGACAATGGTGAGCCGGTCGCGCACGTCATCTACATTGAAGTAGTTCCCGCCGTGATGCGGGATCATGGCGTCCACGAGCACCACCTGTGCGCCAAGCCTGACGAGCCGCCGCGCCAAATTGCTGCCGATAAAGCCGAGGCCCCCGGTGACGAGCACGCGCCGGCCGGCGAAGTGGTGTGCCAGGTCCGCGTTACCCATAAACCTCTAAACGATCAGCGCTCCCCAGCGCCCTCTTTCGCGCCGCCGGTATCCGCCGCTGGCCGCTGCCCGCGCTCTCCGAGTGGAGCGGGAGCCGGGGGCTGCGGAGCCGCTCGCTTGCCCTCGCCCTGGATGACCAGCCGCCACCAGAGCACAAGGATGCCGACACCGACCGCCCAAAGGCGGCGGAAGTTGAAGAACTGCGAGACGCCGTAGGCACGGTGGTAGTGGTGGACCGGCACTTCGACGGTGGAAAAGCCGGCATCCTGTACCCGCCGCATCAACTCCAGGCATATAACGCCGCTGTCCTGCGTCAAGGTCACGCGGTCGAAGATGGATCGGCGCAGCAGTCGGAAGTCGCAGTCGGTGTCATGAATACGCAGGCTGAAGAGCAGCCGGACCAGGTGATGATAGAGCCGCCCGATGATGATGCGGTGGAGAGGATCGTGGCGGGTGATCTTGTTCCCCATCACCAAATCCACCCCGTCTACCATGCGGGGTGCCAGCACGCGCAGTTCCCGCACGTCGTATTGGGCGTCACCGTCGGTATAGAAGATAAGCTCCTTACTAGCCGACGCGAAGCCGACGCGCAGCGCCCCGCCGTATCCGAGAGGCTGTTCGTACCGCATGATCCGCAGCCGTCCGTCCGCCGTGACGGAGCTACGCCGCAGCCGCTCATCCAATCGCGTGGCTCCGGCGTCGGCGCCCGCCGCGTAAAGTGTTTCCAGCTCGTCGAGGATGTCGTTGGTGTAGTCGGTGCTACCGTTCTCGACGACGATGACCTCGTAGTCGTCGGTCAGCTCGCGGAGCACCCGCATCATCTCGATGACCATCGAGGCGATGGTGCCGCCGTCGTTGTAGCAAGGGAAGAAGGCCGAGATACTCGGCCGCGACTCACTCATAGCCCATTCCAAGGTACGGAGTGCCGCTGTGTTCGCGGGGACCGGCTTCCTTACAAAGCGCGACGTGCTGCCCTGAGGCTATTCTGGTCCGAAATGGGCCGGGTAACCGCCGGAGCGGCCTCTGCCGTGGTGGACTTATGCCTCTACCCTACTACCTCGGCGATAGCCGCTTCGAGCAGGTCCAGCCCGACCGTCGCTTCCTCTTCCGTGATAACTAACGGTGGCGAGATGCGGATGACGTTGCCGTAGAAACCAATGGGCGCGATCAGGAGCAGGCCGCGCCGGTAGGCCGCCTCGATGATCGCTCGCGTGGCATCCGGCACCGGCTCGCACGAGGTTTTATCGCGGACGAACTCCAGCCCCCAAGCCAAACCGAGGCCACGCGCCTCGCCGACGCAGTCCCACCGCTCGACCATTTGCTGCAACCGACGATTGAACAGCCCACTCAGCGCCGCTGCGTTCTCCGAAAGCCGCTCGCCGATGATGACCTCGATATTTTCCAGTGCTACCCGCGAGCAGAACGCATTGCCGCCGTGTGTGCTGCCCATCGAGCCGGGACTCAGCGCATCCATTATCCGCGACTCGGCCACAACGGCAGAGAGCGGAACGGAGCTGGAAATGCCTTTGCCCAGGCAGAGGATGTTGGGCACAACGTCGTAGTGCTCGTAGCAGAAGAGCTTGCCGGTCCGGCCGAACGACGCTTGTACCTCGTCAATGATGAGCAGGATGTCGCGGTCGCGGCACCATTGCGCCAGCTTCGGGAACCAGCCGGGAGGTGCCATTACCGAACCGGCGGCACCTTGGTAGGTCTCGGTAATGACCGCCGCAACCCGGCCCTCGGTCTCCGTCTCGACGAGCCAATCGAGATAGTCGGTGCCGTGCAACCGGCACGAGTCCGGCGTGCTGCCGAACGGGCACCGATAGCAGTAGGGGAACGGCGCAAAGACGACGCCCGGCAGGAACGGACCGTAGCCGCGCGTGCCGGCGCCTTGCCGGCGTCCGCCGATGGTCATGGCACCGAACGTCCGGCCGTGAAACCCGCCGTGGAAGGAGATGATCTCGTAGCGCCCCGTCGCCAGCCGCGCCATTTTGATCGCGGCTTCCGTCGTCTCGGCACCCGTCGTCAAGATAACGGCCTTGTCCAGGTTGGGCGGCGTAATCTCGACCAGCTTTTGCGCGAGCCGCACACGCCACTCGCTCGGAAAATCGTAGCAGTTGACCACCTGATCGGCCTGCTCGCGCATGGCGGCCACCAGCCGCGGGTGCGAGTGCCCGGCGTTGGCGACCACCACGCCGGAGGTGAAGTCGAGGAAGACGTTCTCGTCGGCGTCCTCCACCCAGCAACGCTCGGCCCGCTGCCAGACAAGCGGCACTTGGTCGGTCATCGAGTGCGGCTCGTACTCCGCGGACAGGGCCAGTAGCACTCGCCCGCGTGGGCCTGGTAGCTCCGTGCGGAGCACGGGGCCTTTGAGTGCCGGTGCCGCGCCGGTAGCACACGATCCAGCGGCAATTGGTGGTGCGCTGCCGGCACCGTCATCTGCAACCATATTTCACCTCATCGGAACTGCCACCACCCCTCCGGCAGAGGCCCTGGAGTGATAGCATCCTAGAGTGTACCTGCGGTCACGTCTTGACGCATGGTGCTATGGTCCCGTCACTCATGCCCCCCTTCGCGTCATGCCGGCGGAAGCCGCAGTGACGAGACAGAAGCCGGCAGGAAAGAGCCATGAGACAGACAGAGACAACCGCCCACACCGAATCGGAGTCCCGCTACCCCCGCACGATCCTGGGTACCGCCTGCGTGCCCTGGCGAGCGGACTGGTCCTTGGACGAGGACCTGTTCCGCGCTGGAGTACGCGGGCTACTCGGGGAGGGCATGAAGCACCTGTACGTCTTCGGAACCGCCGGCGAGGGCTATGCGGTCAGCGACCGGCAGTTCGACGAGATTACGCGCGTGTTTCACGAGGAGACGCGCGCGCCCGACGTGCATCCGATGGTCGGGGTGATTAGCCTGTCCCTCACCACGATTATCGAGCGGATCGAGCGCGCCGCTGCGCTGGGGTTTGAGGCCTTCCAAATCTCGCTCCCTAGCTGGGGAACCCTCAGTGACCGCGAGCTACACACGTTCTTCCGGGAGGTCTGTGGCCGGTTTCCTGAGCTGCGCTTCCTCCACTACAACCTGCCGCGGGCGGGGCGGTTACTCACTGCAGAGGAGTACGTCCCACTGGCCGACGGGCATCCCAACCTCGTTGCTACCAAGTACGGGGCAGGCGAGCCACGGACAGTGATCGGCCTGCTCACGCTGGTCCCGCAAATCCGCCACTTCTTCACCGAGTTCGGCTTTGGCGCCGGCAGCCTGATCGGGCCTTGTGGATTGCTGGCTTCAAGCTCCACCGCCAACCTGGCCCGGATGCGCCGCTACTACGCGGCCGGCGTCGCCCAGGACAGGGCCGCGCTGGAGAGCATGATGGGGGAGCTACGGGAGGTGGGCACCGTGTTGCACCAGGCCGTTGGCGCTACGGCGCACATGGACGGCGCTTATGACAAGTTCTTCAGCAAACTCCATCAGCCGGACTTCCCGCTGCGGCTGCTCCCTCCGTATGAGTGCGCGGGCGACGCTGCCTTCGAGCAGTTTCGCGCCCAGTTGGCCGCAACCCATCCGCAGTGGCTTCCCGGCGGTAATGCGTGATGACAGCAAGGAAACCAGTTTTAGCCACGGGGAGCGCAGAGAGCATAGAGTGTGTGCAGCACGAGAGGCGATGCTGAAGGCTGATTGCTCGATGCGCGTGCTTTACGTCTTCTCACAGCGCAAGCTGCCGTTGCTCAAGCAGTGGCGTGCCGGGCAGCAGCCCGATACGCTCCTCTTTGGCTACAACCACCTCGCCGCGTTCGGCATTCAGGCGACGGTGTGGGAGCCGACGTATCCGGCGGTGGGGCGGTGGGCAGCCCAGCAGATTGGGCGGCTCGGCCCGGACGTGCTCCAGCTCCGCACCTGGCGGCAGCTACGTCAGGCGGATGCGGCGCTGCTCATTGCCGGTTGGCCACTGCTCCTCGTGAAGCGTCTCCGGCGCTGGCAGCGGCCGCGGATGCTCTGGCTCAACATGACCCTCTCGACGCTGTTGCGCCGACGAACGCCGTTGCAACACGTGCTCCGCTGGGCATTGGGCGGCGCCGACGGCATTGTCTGCGTGGCGCAAGCACAGGCGGACGACCTCGCTACACGCCTCGGGCGACCGCACCGGGAGCTCCCGGTAGTGCGGTCGGGGGTGGATGCCCGCTTCCACACGGCAGTATCACCGGCCGACGACCGGCCGACCGGTCGGCAGCCCTTCATTCTGTCCGCCGGGCGCGATCCTGGCCGCGACTACGGCACGCTGGTCGGTGCGGCGGCCCGGCTCGACGTTCCGGTCCGGATTGTTGCCAGCCGGGCCAACGTCGCCGGGCTGAAGCTCCCGGCCAATGTGGAACTGCTGCTGGACCAGCCCCCGGCCAAGCTACGGGAGCTGTATCGTGCAGCGGCGTGCGTTGCCGTCCCCACCCACGGCGACGGCTGGCCGCACGGCTCCGACTGCTCCGGGACACTGGTCTTGTTGGATGCCATGGCGACGGGTCGTGCTGCCGTCGTGAGTGAGCGGCGGGCGCTTGCCGACTACATCGTGCCGGGACGCGAGGCGCTGACAGTGCCACCCGGCGACGCGGCCACACTCGCGGCGGCGCTCCGGCGGCTGCTCGACGACCGGCAGTTGGCGCGCCGCGTCGGCCAAGCCGGACGAGCGGCCATCGAGGCCGGCCTGACGACCCGCCACTTTGCGGCCGGTCTGGCGCCGCTGCTGGCCGGTGAGACGCACCAACCGGTGGCCGGGAGCGGACCATGACGGCTCCGAGCCGGGGGCCGGCGGTGCTGTCGCTGAGTCTCGACCAGCAATTGGCGGCATCACCGGGCACGGACCGGGTCAACATCGGCGACACACTGACGCGGCACCGCCAATACGCGGAGCGCCTGGACGGGCTGCACGTGCTGGTGCGCTCGAACGCGGGAGCCTCGCTCCGGCGTCTCGACGACCGCCTGGAGCTAGGGCCGCGGCTATGGTCGTATCCCTTCGCCGTTTCGGGACGATGGCGCTATCCGGCGGCAGCCTACCGGCTGGGCAAGGAGTTGTTACGCACCACGCCGATTGACGTAATTACGGCGCAAGACCCGTTCCTCACCGGCTTGGTCGGCTGGCTGCTCGCGCGGCGGCACGGACTGCCGTTCAACCTCCAGATTCACTTCGACATCTTGGACAATCCGTACTGGCTGCTGGAGCGACCGGTCAACCTCGCGCTACACGTCCTGGCGCACTGGCTCGTCCGCCGCGCCGATACGGTGCGTGTCGGCACCACGCGCGAGCACCGCAAGCTGTGCGGCTACGGCCTTGCCCCGGAGCGGGTGACGGTGGCACCCGTACCGGTGGACCTGACCCGATTCGTCAGTCCCAACGGCCGGCTACTGCGGGACGCGCTGCTGGCGGGGCGCTTCACTCGTTTGGTGCTATGGGTAGCGCGGCTGGTGCCGCAGAAGGATGGGAAGACGCTGCTGAAGGCCGCCGCGCGGGTGGTCAAGGAGCGACCGCAGACCAGGTTTGTGCTGGTCGGGCAGGGGCCGCAGGAGCGGGCGCTCCGCGCCTACGCCGCGAAGCTGCGGCTGGGTGACCACGTCCACTTCGCGGGCGCCGTGGACCATCAGGCGGTAGTGGCCTACTTCAGTGCCTGTGACGTCTTGGCGCTTTCGTCGCTCTATGAAGGAACGGCCTTGGTCTTACTGGAGGCGGCAGCAGCGCAACGCCCGACGGTAGCAACCGACGTGGCCGGTGCGGAGGATGTCATTCAGGAGGCACTGTCCGGTTTCATCGTCCCCATCCGGGGCGACGCCGCGCTGGCGGACCGCCTCAATGTCATACTGGACAGCGGCCGGCTGGCGCGGACGATGGGGCGCCGTGCCCGAGACCACGTGCGGGAGCGCTTCCAGCCGGAGGTGCTCCTAGAGCGGCTGATTGACCTCTGGACACGCACGGCCAGTCAGTAGTCAGTGGCTAGTGGTCAGGAGTTGGTTGACCGGGTAGGGATGACGTGAGACGTCCCCCGTATCAGCGGAGAGCATCTACATGCGTAGCTGGGTAAGGCGGGCACTGTGGCCGCGGCAGTATGATCGGTCGAGCTACTTCAACGAGCGGTTCCTGGCCGGGCTGGACGGAGTCGTGCTCGACATCGGCTGCGGCGCCTTCCGCGACAAGTTCGCCCTCCCGCCGACCGCGCGTTACTACGGTCTCGACCTGTCCGGGCGCGCCAGTCATTTGCGGGGAGACGGCCAGCGGCTGCCGATAGCCGACGGCTGCGCCGACTGGGTGCTGCTGGTGGCCGTGCTGGAGCACGTGGAGCGGCCGGCGGTCGTGCTGTCCGAGGCACGCCGAGCGCTGCGCCCCGGTGGATACGCCTACGTCGCAGTACCGTTCCTGCAAATGGAGCACGCCGCTGCCGACTACTGGCGCTGGACCGGGCAGAGCTTTCCCCGCTTGCTCACGGCGGCGGGCTTTGACATTGTGGAGATGGGCACGAACGGCGGGGTGCTTGTGCTGCTCGACTACTTGCTATGGCACGCCCTACGGCACATGAAGCGCACGCAGGCTTGGCTCGTGCTGACGATGCTCCTTGCACTCAAGGCGCTTGTGCAGCCGCTGGCTCGGCTTGACAACGGCATTGACGACCCACTGTTTGCGACCTCCTTTCACGCGCTGGTGACGGTGCCGGGGGAGGCCGAGCGGCAATCCGGCCGCGGGTCGTGTCAGGACTGACAGAGCGCCACCCTGTAGGCATGATGAGGGCCCATGTCTGATCCCGGCCGTATGCTCTACCTGGCCAATGTACGCATTCCCAGCGAGAAGGCGCATGTCTACCAGATTTTCCAGATGTGCGATGCCTTTGCGGCGCGCGGCGTCGCGGTGCGCTTAATCCACCCGCGACGTGTGAACCTGGACGAGCTACGGGACGTCGGTGATCCGGCGGCCTTCTACGGTGTCCAGCGTCCGCCCACCCTCGTGGCGCTGCCGTGCCTCGACCCGGTGAAGCTCGTCACGATTGACCTCCCGGCCCTGGCGGGGACACCGCTCAATCCGGCCGCGTTTGCCGTCCAGACGGCGAGCTTTGCGCTGGCCACTACGGCGTATGCGCGTCGTGCGATAGGTGGCGGTCCGCTGGTGTACTCACGTGATTGGCCGCTGCTGTGGCCGGTCGTCGTCGGTCCGCGCCGGCCGCGGTCGGTCATCTGGGAGGCACACGATCTCCCACAAGGCCGCCTGTCCCGCCGGGCGCTGCGCCGTCTGCTGCCGCGCTTGGACGGGGTGGTGTCCATCTCGCACGGCTTGGCCCGCGAGTTGGCCGGGTGGGGTGGAAGCGACACGCCGCCGGTACACGTCGCGCCCGACGGTGTGGATTTGGGGCGTTTCACACCGGTGCTCTCCGCGACGGAGGCCCGCCGGCGGCTCGGCCTCCCGGTGGATCGGCAGATTGTGCTCTACGCCGGCCACCTGTACCGCTGGAAAGGCGTGGACACGCTGGCCCGCGCCGCGGCACTCCTCCCGGCGTCGGCGCAGGTGGTGATCGTCGGCGGGACGCCAGCGGACCGTACCCGCTTTGCCGACTGGCTCCGCCGGGAAGGCCTCGCCGAGCGGGTGCATCTCGCCGGCTACGTGCCGCCGACGCAGGTACCCGCCTATTTGGCTGCCGCCGACGTGCTCGTGCTGCCGAACAGCGGCTCGGTCCCGATTGCCCATACGTATACGTCGCCGCTGAAGCTGTTCGAATACATGGCGGCGGAGCGGCCGATTGTCGCCTCCGACCTGCCAGCCTTGCGCGAAGTGCTGACGCACGACACGACCGCCTGGCTGGTGCCGGCCGATGCGCCGCCGGCGCTCGCCGCCGGCATCGCCGCTATCCTGC
This sequence comes from Chloroflexota bacterium, assembly GCA_022826725.1. Lineage (GTDB taxonomy): Bacteria > Chloroflexota > UBA11872 > UBA12225 > JAJDUF01 > JAJDUF01. The sequence continues at coordinate 137,113 of JAJDUF010000006.1, read as the reverse complement.
AGGACCGGACACGCGGCCGGCGCTTGGCCGCGGCGGCAGCCATGGTAGTACGGCGCTATACGTGGGACGAGCGTGCCGCCCGCGTGCTGAAGTGGACCCAGGAGTTAACTGCTCGGAGCACTCGTCATGCCTAGCTCACCAGGCAACCTCACGCTCTGCCGCTGGCTCTGCGCGCTGCCCGATCTACACCGGCTCCGTCCCTACTGGCACACGCTGCGCCGCGTGCGGGCCGCCGTGCTACGCCAGCGGCCCGGCTGTACCGTTGGCAGCGATGTGACGCTGCACAAGGGCTTCTACTTCACGAGCAGCTTGCGCCTCCGGCTGCACGCCGGCTGCGAGATACGCGATCGGGTGCGTCTCGGTATTGACGAGCCGGTCGCGGGCGCGACCAGCTTTGAGCTGGGGGAGGGCAGCGTGGTGCTATCCGACTGCCACCTCGATTGCTCGGCACCGATCCGGATTGGCGCCGGCGTCCATGTCGGCCGGCGCACGCAGATCTACACCCATAGCCATGATACGGTCCGGCGCGTTGTGCCCGTGCTGGCGGCGCCAATCCAGACGGCACCCGTGACCATCGAGGACGATGTAATGCTCTACAGCGACGTGGTGGTGCTGCCCGGTGTCACCATCGGCCGGGGCGCCGTGGTGGCCGTGCGCGCCGTGGTGACGCGCGACGTGGCACCTTACCAGGTCGTCGGGGGTATCCCGGCGCAGCCCATCGGCGAGCGGCGTTGACGGTTAAGCCGGTATCCTCAAGCGCCCCCCTATGGTCCCCCCGCTGTGCAGGGGGACGGCGAGGGAGGGAGCCGGATACCTCCCGGAGCGATACAATCCACCAGTAGATGGACGGCACTGTGATGGAGAGCCAACGGCAGGCCACATCCCTCGTAGCGCCCCGGCGCCAGCCGCACTGCACGCTCGGGCTGGCGCAGGTCTCACCACGCCTCGGTGACGTGGCGGCCAACGTCGAGATGCATCTGGCCTACATCGCGCAGGCGCGCGATGCCGGGGTGGACTTGCTCATTTTCCCGGAGCTGTCGTTGACCGGCTATTACGTCAAGGACCTGGTTCCGGACGTGGCGTGGCGATGTGATGACCCGTCGTGGGAGCCGCTACTGGCGGCGAGCCACGACCTGCCGCTGCTGGTCGGCTTTGTCGAGGAGTCCGAGCGCCAGCAGTTCTACATCGCGGCCGCTTATCTGGAAGGCGGCCGGATCAGGCACGTCCATCGCAAGGTCTATCCGGCGACCTACGGCATCTTTGACGACGGCCGCTTCTTCGGCGCCGGTGACCGCATGAGGGCCTTCGACAGTCGCTGCGGGCGCGCCGCGATCCTGATTTGCGAGGACCTGTGGCACCCGGCCGCGGCTGTTATCGCCTCCTATGACGGCGCGGAGGTCTTGATCGGCATTTCCAGCTCGCCTGGCCGCGGCACGTCGGAGGCATCACCCGATCTCGATAGTGCGCTGGCCTATGAACGTATCGGCGCGTTCTACTCGCAGTTCCTGACCTGCTACGTGGTCCACTGTAATCGCGTTGGCTACGAGGACGGGATCAGTTTCTTCGGTGGGTCGAGTGTGTTCGGACCGGACGGGCAGCGCCTCGCTCACGGACCATACTATGAGGAATGCCTGGTAACGGCCGAACTCTCGCCGGTGCCGCTGCGCCGGCAGCGGAGCCGCCTGCCCTTGTTGCGCGATGAGCGCCTAGACCTGACCCATCGTGAGCTAACCCGCATTTACCGCTCCCACTACGATCTACCATGACTATCAGCACCGACGAAGCCGCTCCGAGCACCTTCACCGTGCCGCCGGCGCTGGCAGCGCGGGCGGATCAGGGGATGCGCCTCAACGTCGAGTTGACGACGCGCCTGCTGCACGGGTTCATCCGGGAGGAGATTGCCAAGGTCGGGTACGAGCGCGTGGTGGTGGCGCTGTCCGGGGGCATTGATTCGGCGTTGACGGCCTACCTGGCGGTCGCTGCGCTGGGACCGGACCGCGTGCGGGCAATCATGCTGCCCTATCGTACCAGCAACCCGGCCAGTCTCGGTGACGCGCATCGGGTGGTTGCGACACTCGGCATTGACTACCGCATCTTCGAGATTACGCCGATGGTCGAAGCCTATACCGATTGGGAAGAGGAGCTGACCCCCAAGCGCCGCGGCAACGTCATGGCGCGCGCGCGCATGATCGCCGTCTACGATCAGTCCGAGGCATTTGAGGCCCTCGTCGTCGGCACCAGCAACAAAACGGAGTTGTTGCTGGGCTACGGCACACTCTGGGGCGACATGGCCAGCGCCCTGAACCCCATCGGTGACCTGTACAAGACGCAAGTGCGCCAACTGGCGGCTGCGCTCGGTGTGCCCCAGGCCATTCTCGACAAGCCGCCCAGCGCCGATCTCTGGGAAGGGCAGTCGGACGAAAGCGAACTGGGCTTCACCTACGAACAGGTAGACCAGTTGCTGTACCTGCTGATAGACGAGCGGTACTCCGCCGGCGAGCTGGTCGCGGAGGGTCTCGATCCGGCCTTTGTGCGGCGGGTACACGCCCTGGTGCAAGGCTCGCAGTTCAAGCGCCAGCTGCCCCTGATCGCCAAGGTCTCGCAGCGCACGATAGACCGCGATTTCCTCTACCTCCGCGATTGGGGACGGTAGTGCTCGTCAACGCGGGGACGCGGCGTTGATCGCGTAGCGCCATGAGCCGCCTGTTTGTCGTCGCGACGCCTATCGGTAACCTGGGTGACATCACGCTGCGCGCTCTGGAGGTGCTGCGCGCGGTCGGTCACATCGCCGCCGAGGACACCCGCCATACGGCCAAGCTGCTGCGCTACTACGAGATCGCCACGCCACTCATCAGTTACCACGAGCACAACCACCGCCGGCAGCTACCGCGCATCCTAGCCTTGCTGTCCCAGGGTAATGTGGCGCTGGTCAGCGACGCCGGCACGCCCGGCATCAGCGATCCTGGCGCCGAGGTGGTCACTGCGGCGGAGGCCGCCGGCCATCAGGTCGTGCCCCTGCCCGGCCCATCGGCGCTGAGTGCGATTCTCTCGGTGGCCGGCTGCGAGCCGGGGCCGGCTCACTTTCTGGGTTTCCTGCCCCGCAAGCGTAAGGGCCGCCGCGACCTCATCAAGCGCTACGCGGTCTTGCCGGGTGTTACCGTGTTTTTCGAGACACCGCATCGTCTCCACGCGGCACTCGCCGACATTGCGGACGTCGCCGGTATGCAGCAGCTTGTGGTGGGTCGCGAGCTGACCAAGCTCCACGAGGAGATCGTGCGCGGACCGGCCGCCGTGGTTGCGGCGCAGCTCGCCCTCAAGCCACCGCGCGGCGAGTTCGTCCTGGTACTGAAAGGCACGGGTGAGGGGCCGCCGGCGGCCCCTGCGGCGGAGCCGGAGCTACTGCGCCGTGACGACGATCTGCTGGCCCGGCGTTTCGCTGCGTTGTGCGACGAGCTAGGCGACCGCCGGCAGGCCCTCGCGCAGCTTGTCGCCGAGACGGGACAGCCGCGCCGTGAGGTTTATCGCCGGCTGCATCAGGAGGAGTGACCGGGCATCCTCGCCTCCCCCCTCTGCTATCATCGCTTCCGATGCTCTTCGATACACACGCGCATCTCAATGCGCCGGCCTTTGCTTCCGACCTGGACCGAGTGCTGGCGCGCGCGCAGTCGAAAGCGGTGTCGCAGTTAGTGGTGGTGGGCTATAATCTCGCTTCGAGTCGCCGGGCGGTAGCCCTGGCCCGGCGCTATCCGGGGCGGTTGTACGCAGCCGTCGGCATTCATCCCCACGACGCCGAGCAGGCAGATAAGGCCAGTGTTGCGGCGATTCGGGATTTGGCTGCCGCGCCGGGCGTGGTCGCTATCGGAGAAACCGGGCTAGACTACTACCGCGACTTGGCGCCGCGGGCGCGACAGCAAGCAGCCTTTGCAGCGATGCTCGATCTCGCCGAGGATCTGGACTTGCCCGTCATTATCCATAGTCGTGCGGCGATTGCGGATGCGCTGGCTGCGGTTGAAGAGCGCCAGTTGAAGGCCGGTGGCGTGCTACATGCGTTTGCGGGGGAGGCGAGCGACGTGGAGCGGGCGGTAGCTGCCGGATTGCTGCTCTCGTTTGCCGGGCCGCTGACCTATCGCCGCGCCGATATGCTGCGGGCGGCTGCTGCCATAGTGCCGGCCGAGTGGCTGCTGGTCGAGACGGATTGTCCGTACTTGCCGCCGCAGCCGTGGCGGGGCCGGCGTAACGAGCCGGCGTACCTGCCGGCGACGGTCGAGACCTTGGCGACCGTGCGAGGCATGACCTCGGCAGCGTGTGCGGCCCTTGTTACGGCGAATGCCGAGCGCTTGTTCGGTGGCGCCGGACGCACGGGGTAGAGGACAACGGCGTGACTACTGACGTTGCTGCTGATTCCACACCCTTCAGCCCGGTGTTGTCGGAGCTTGCTGGCGTCGAGGGTCGCCTCAACGCCGTCTCGGACGTGGACCATCCGATCTTGGGACAGACGCTGCGGCTGATCCTCGGGCCGGGGGGCAAGCGCCTCCGGCCCGCGCTGGTCCTACTCGCCTCCGGCTGCAACGGTACGCCGCTGGACCGGCGCGAGCGGCTGGCCGTCTCGGCGGAGCTGCTGCACACGGCGACTCTGGTGCATGACGATATTCTCGATGAGAGTGCGGCCCGCCGCGGCCGGGCCACGGTCAATACGGTCTTTGGCAACTCGTTGGCCGTGCTGACCGGCGACTACCTGTTCGCCAAGGCCGCCGAGTTCGTGGCGAGCTTGGATAGCCCGGCGATTATGGGTGTCTTCGCCTGGGCGGTGATGGAGTTGTGCCAAGGAGAGATGCTGCCCTTGAGCCTCAACGGTGATTCTGCTTCAGGCCATACGTCCGGGGTCACGAGTCAGCTGCGCCGCTTGGAGGACACCTACTTGGCCAAGGTCCGCAGCAAGACGGCCTCGTTGCTGGCGATGTGCTGCCAGACGGGGGCGATGCTGGACGGGGCGGATGACGCGGTGGTGTCCCGGATGCGGCAGTATGGCCTGGAGCTGGGTGTGGCTTTCCAGATCATTGACGACATTTTGGACCTGACCAGTACCGAGGAAGCACTCGGCAAGCCGGTAGGAAGTGACCTACTCCAGGGCACTATGACGCTGCCGATCATTTACTTTCTTGAGGCGCACCCGCAGCATCCGCTCGTGGACATCCTGATGACCGACGGCACGCCGACGGATGAGCATGATGTCCGGCAGTTTGTGGCTGAGATACGGGAATCCGAGGCCATTGATCGTGCCCGCGCCGTTGCATTCCGGTTTGGTGACGCGGCCATACGTTGTCTGGAGGGGCTACCGGCCAGCCAACAAGCGGAAGCACTGGTCGAGTTGGTGCGCTACGCCCTCAGCAGGCAGTCCTAGGCCGCGTGGCGTGCAGGTCTTGCGATAGCCAAGTGCCATCGGTGGCACTGCTACCGTCTACCGCGCTTCGAGAGGAGCACGTTCTCTATGCAGCCTGAACGGCAGTCCATGCCGGCCGATGACCTCCCGACCGGGCCGGCGCGGGCGCAGTACGTGCGGACACTGTTCGACACCATCGCCCGGCGGTACGACCTGATGAACCGGCTGATGACACTGGGGCGCGACGCTGCTTGGCGCAAGATCGCAGCGTCGGCGGTTATTGGGCCGGAAACCCGGACGGTGCTCGACGTGGGCGCCGGCACCGGTGATCTGAGCCTGGCGGTGGCCGACGCCATGCCGGACGGTGGCCGGATCGTGGCGCTCGACTTCGCCGCGGAGATGCTCGGCGTGGCCCGTACCAAGCTCCAACGGCGAGCGGTGGGGCAGGATGACCAGCCGGCGGTGGTCGTGCTCCCCGTGCAAGGAGACGCGCTGGCGCTGCCGTTGCGCGCGGACGCCTGCGATGCTCTCGTCACCGCCTTCACGGTGCGGAACCTGGCCGACTTGGACGGGGCATTGGCCGAGTTTCAGCGCGTCTTGCGTCCTGAAGGTCGGCTGGCCTCCCTGGAGATCACCGCGCCGACAATGCCCGTCTTCCGGACGATCTTCCGGTATTATTTCCGGCACATCGTGCCCCTCGTGGGAGCAGCGGTCGCCGGTTCCGGGGCAGCCTACCGCTACTTGCCGGCCTCGGTGCAGGCATTTCTCAGCCGTCGCCAACTCCAACGCTGCCTCCAAGCGGCCGGCTTTGCCCAAGTCACCGCTCGCTCCCTCGCGCTCGGCACCATCGCCCTTCATACGGGAACACAGGTGGCACAGCCACAGCAGCAAGCCGACCTGGTAATCGAGGCTGTTCCCGCGCACGAGTGGGACGACCTGGTCCTCAGCCTGCCCGGCGCGCATCTGCTGCAAGGGGCGGCCTGGGCGGCGGCCCGCGAGCAACTGGGGTGGACACCGCAGCTGCTGGCGTTTCGTCGCGCCGGGCGCCTGGTCGGGATCGCGCTGGTCCTACGCCGCCCGCTGCCGGTGCCGGGGCTGGGCATCGGCTACGTCCCGAAAGGGCCGATCCTCGCCGAGTGGAGCAGTGAGGCCGTGGGTGACGTGGCGCGAGCGCTGGCAGTCTGGGCGCAGGACCATCGTGTGCTGTGGCTCAAGCTCGACCCCGACGTTGAGGCGCACAACGGTGCCGTAGCCCGCGAGCTGGAGGCCGCCGGGTTCCTTCCTGCCGAGGAGCAGGTACAGCTCCCAGCAACCATGCTCGTGGACCTGCGTGGCAGCGAGGATGAGCTACTGGCGCGGATGCACAGCAAGTGGCGCTACAATGTGCGGCTGGCGCAGCGACGGGGGGTGCAGGTCCGCAAGGGAAGCACGGACGACCTCGTAACCTTCTACCGCCTGTATGAGGAGACGGCCGCCCGCGATGGCTTTGTCATCCGGCCACTGGACTATTACCGGGTCCTGTGGGAGCACTTGCGTCGGGAGCAGGGGGCAGCGCTGCTCCTGGCGGACGTGGCCGGTGAGACGGTGGCCGGCCTCGTCGTGTGTCGGTACGGCCGCCGGGCCTGGTTTCTCTATGGCGCCTCCGGCGCGCGTCATCGCCGCGATCAGCCAAATCACCTGCTGCAATGGCGGGCGATGCAGTGGGCACGTGAGCACGGCTGCGTTACCTACGACATGTGGGGTGCCCCGACCGAGCTACGGGAAGATGACCCGCTGTGGGGGGTGTATCGGTTCAAGCGGGGATTTGGCGGGCGCTACGTGCGCTGGCTGGGCGCTTACGATTATGTGCCGCACCCCCGACTCAATCGCGCCTGGCAGGCGGCACTGCGGCTCTACCGCCGCCTGACCATCCAGGGCGGCGCGTAAGTGCGCCGGGGTGAGGGTGGCCGCGGCTACACGCTCTGCAAGAGGGCGAGGCGGTCGTAGTCCAGGCCGGCGGTCGGATCGTCGGCCGGCGCCGCGGCGCGGTCACCCCAAGGGTCCATGAGGCCGAACCCCAGTCCCTTGTAGGTCCAGTATGACCAACTGAGGTCGTGCGTCTTGAAGAGTGTCAATACGGAGCGCAGCCACGTCAACCGGCTGCGCCGCGACGCTCGACACGAGGCTCCAAAGGACGCAACGTAGATCGGCCGGTCGTAGATCTCCTGAAACGCCAGGACCGGATCGAGCGCTGCCGCCAGCGCGGCGCGGTCCCAGCGCCGGCCCACCTCGGCGCGCAGATACTCGCCAATGGCGCCGTCCGGGTACGCCGGCGGCGGCGGGGCGCGGCCGGGATAGTGTACGGCCTCACGATAGGCGTCACCGTATGCCGTAGTCGCTACCTGTTGGTGGGTAAAAAGGATCGGCTCGTAGAAGTGACAGGCGTACAGGGTGTTGGGATCGCGTGTCGGGCGCAGCGAGTCAAACCCGGCGGGGCGGCCGCCGTCCGCACCGCTGACTACCAGGGTGTGCCGGGTATCAACCGCGCGGATGGCTTCGGTGATGGCGCGGGCGGTCCGGTTCCAGGCAGCGGCGGTGATCCCGGACGGCCGGTGAACCAAGTCATACGCCACCTGGCTCTCCGGTTGGCTGGCGTAGCGGGCAGCGACCGCGCCCCAGAGCGCGATGAGCCGTTGCCGGTCGTCCTCTTGGTGGAGTGTACTGGGCTGATCCGCCGGGTCCGGAGCACCGCCGAGGTGCAAGGCAATGAAGCACTGTAAGCCGGCCCCCTCGCACCAATCCACGAGCTGGTCCACCGCCGCCACGCCAGGCTCCCGCAGCGCCGCCCGCTCCGCGTCCCATAGGAAATGCGCTGCGACGGGGACACGCACGTGATTGAACTGCCACGTGGCGATCCGCCGGATGTCGGCTTCGCTTACGAAGGACGCGATATGCGCGGGGGAGAGCGAAGACTGCGACAACCAGCCGGCGAGGTTGACTCCTTGCCAACGTGCTCTGGGCATCGCCCCCCATTGTAGCGGGGCCGGAAGCACATGCCGAGCCTATATCCCCAGCGGATATTGACCTGGTAGGTCAGCAGTGCAAGCTGGCGCGTCACCCTTGCTGCGGCCGCTACTCCGTCTTCGGGCAACCCGTTTAATCCGGCAGACAGCGCCGTCCGGCGGTGTTTGCTCGGTATATGGAGAGCACGTGCTTACGCACTAAGGAGTGCCGGAACTATGGTTGCTGCTGAACCGCGGAATCGATCCAACGGTCATGTGTTGAAGAAGGACGTGCAAGCTCCACCGGCCGATGCGCCCGGCGCCGCACCGGGAAACGGCGCTGACGCGGGCGAGCAGTGGTACTCCGACGAAGAGCTTGCACGCTGGATCGCCGATGGTGCCGGGCGTGACGGTGGACAAAGCCCGCGCAAACGGTTGGACTGGCGCTGGCTGCCGTACATGGTGGCGGTGGGGCCGTTTCTGCTGGTGGGCTTGGTCTTCGCGGCGATAGCTCGTCTGCTCTTGCCGTCGCGCGTGCCGGTGTGGGGCTTTCGGCGGCGCCTCGCGGCGTTGCGCTACTTGCTGGCCGTCGGCGTCTTGGCGGGTATTGTGGTCGCAGTCGTGCTGCTGGTGGTCAACGGCTGGCCGTTTGCTGGCAGTCCGGCGGCAGACTCCGGTGTGGGTCAAGTCGTCGCGCCCCCGGTGCAACAGCAGGCGCAAGCGCCAGCCACAACGGCGAAGGGAGCGCCTCCGGCCGCGGCCGAGGTGCCAGCCTTGAATACTGTGGCGCAACCGCAAACGGACGCACCGGCCCAACAGCAGACACAAGCGCCCGTCCAGCAACAGACACAGGCACCGGCTGCGACGGCGGTCGTAGCAGCGCCGGCAGCGGACACTGCGGCGCAACCGGCGCCGACCGCCGTGGTTGAGACGACGGTGACGACACCGGCCGTTCAACCTACGGTCGTCGCCTCGCCGGTCCCGGTGGTCCAGCCGGCAGCCAGTCCGGCAGTGGCCGAGACCACCATCACCGATTGGGTGGTCGTCGCCAACTCCGGTGGTACGGGCGTCTTCCTCCGTCCGGAGCCGGTGTGGGCCGCGCGGTGGCGCGCGGAGCCGGGCGCTACCCAACGCGAGGGCGCCTATCCCCATCACGGCAATATCGCCTGGCGAGAGGGCACGCGGCTTCAGGTGCGCGGCCCGGAGGTCACGGGCACCGGTCCGCAGCCAGGCAGTAGCGCGGCCTGGGTGCCGGTGCGGGACCCGGTCGGTCGGGAAGGCTTCCTGCCGGCACAGTATCTCCAGCATGTCGAGGCGGCGGCGCTGGCCGTGCCGCCGGCGGCACCGGCGGCGGACTCCCCCGGACAGGCAACCGCGACGCAGTACGTTGTGGTGGCCGGGACCGGTGGCACCGGCGTGTTCTTGCGCCCCCGGCCGGAGTGGACGGCACGCTGGCCAGCCGCGGCGGGCGAAACCAAAGCGCAAGGTGCTTGGCCCCACCATGGCTGGGTGGCCTGGGTGGAGGGTACAAGGCTCCAGGTGCGTGGCCCGGAGGTCACGGGCACCGGCCCACAGCCGGGCAGCAGCGCGGCCTGGGTACCGGTGCGGGACCCGGTCGGTCGGGAAGGCTTCCTGCCCGCCCGGTACGTCGAGCCGGCCGCCTAGATCGAACACCTGCACCCGCACGCAGCTCGTCGGGGTGACGAGCCAGTCGCCCCGACGCATTACCCCTGACCCAGTAACAAAGCACTCCCCTCGTGCGGCATTTGGCAGTTGTAAGGAGGCCAACCTTGGTAGCACTGCGTCCTCGCCAGCGGCCATACATGCCGAGTCGTCCGCCGGATGAGCCGGTCATTGTGGATGTCGAGCACCGGCTGGGGGCACTGGACGCCGCACGGCTGACTGTAGCCGGGTCCAGCGACACATGGGCCGACTACGCCGCGGCGCGTCCTGCGCTGGAGGAGTTTTGGCCCGCGCCTGCTCCTGACGGACGCTCTATGCCGGGTGGTCGGGTGTGGCACGTTACCTCGTTAGGCGAGTGGGAAACAGCGGGAGTGACGCTTGGTGATGGTCCGGCCGGTCCTGAGGCGATTGCCGGTGCGATTGCCGGTCGGCCCGCTTCTCGCTGGCCTCGGCGGAAGCCCACCCGGCGGCACCGGGCGAGTGCAGATTCGCCGACCTGGTCCGGAACAGCACTTCCGGCACTGTCGAATGACCGGCCCGACGCCACATACTTGCGTCCACGAAGCGGCCCGAGTCCGTCGGTGCTGGACTGGCGGTGGCCGTTCTATATGCTGCTGTGTGGGCCGTTCCTGCTGCTCGGCCGCGTGCTTTCGTGCGGCCGCACGGCCATCCCGCGGACCGTGCTGATTCTGGCAGCATTCACCGTGATACTTGTGACGGTCGCCGCGTCGGCCGAACTGCTGCATCGCATCCGCACCGAGGCGCCGGCCCAAGCGCAGCCGCCCGCTGCCGGGGCGGAGTCCGGCACAGGCCAGGGGACCGAGACGCAGCCGCCAGATGGAGCTATTCCGAGGCAAGAGGGGAGCACAGCACCCGCAGGGTTGTGGGTCACGGTGGCCAACACCGATGGTCAGGGTGTGTACCTGCGGCACCAACCGGATTGGTCGAGCAAGTGGGTGGCGTGGAATGAGGGCACCAAGCTCCACGTGCTCGCGGCGGGAGTGGGCGGAGTGAGCGTGAGGGGAGCAGCGGGCGCGATTAGTGCGGGATGGCTCCAGGTGCGGGACCCGGAGGGACGGGTGGGATACGTCCCGGAGCAGTACGTGACGCTGTCCCCTTGGCCCTAATCCTCAGCGGCAGTGGCTGCAATCAAGTATCAGCGCGCCACGGCGAGGGTGTTCAGCCATGAACGAGGAAGGTTGAACATAAGGAGAAAGCTCGTCGTCGCCTTGCTCGGCATGGCGGCGTTGGCCGTGCTGACCTGGGGGCTGGTTGCTGCTGGGGGTGGCAGCGGCTCCGCCACGAGCGCTGCGGACGTAGCGCACTACAAGGTGTCCATCACCAACGTGACACGGGGTCAGCCCCTGTCACCGATCTTCATGGCCACGCACGCGCCGGGGGTGACGCCACTGTACACGCTGGGGCAGCCCGCGAGCGCTAACTTGACGGCTCTGGCGGAGGAGGCCGATGCGGCCGGCCTGCTGGGGGCGTGGAACCCGGCAATCAGCGAGTTGATCAGCGCGGCACGGTTCGTCACCAGCGACAGCGGGCCGCTCCTGCCGGGCCGGACGGTCACGGCCACGGTTACCGTCCGAGGCGAGGCAAGGTGTCTCTACCTGGCGAGCAGGCTATTGAACATCAACGACGGCTTTATCGGCGCGAACGGGGTTGCGCTCTACAACCGCCAGTTGACCTTGGTCGGCTACGACGCGGGCAGCGAGGCCAATAGCGAGGACTGTGCCTTCATCTCCGGCCCGGCCTGCGGCAACCACCGGCACGACGACACTGCGCCGGCCGAGGGCTACGTCCACGTCCACGCGGGGGTTCACGGCGGCGGGGACCTCGATCCGGTCCGGCACGACTGGCGCAACCCGGTGGCGGTCATGGTCATTAAGCGCTTGCCCAGGCCGCTGCCCTGCGCGGACGGCAACCGCGTGCTCAACATCGGATTTTATGCCTATTTCGCGCCGGTGAGCTACAGCGCCGCTGAAGCCCCAGCCGCCGCCGGCTTCAATATCCACCGGGGCTACGAAGCGGACCTGTTGACAGCGCTGGAAGCCCTGGAAGACGCGGGGCTGTCTTTCGCACGTCGAGGCATTGACGTGTGGCCCGGCATCTGGCTGCGGTCGGCTGGCGCGGACTACGATCTTGTCGGCGGGGGCATTACGATCCTCGACTCGCGCACCCGTAACGCGACGGGCCAGCACGTGGTCAACTTTACGTCGGGCCATATCACGTTTCGCCAGTCGCTGCTGGTACGGGCCGCCGACGCGGAACGCCTGGCCACACATAACGACTTGACCAGCAACGTGCGCGTCGGTGCGCTGGCCGGCACGACCGGGGAGTTCCGCCTGCTGGAGCTGACGGGGCTTGTGGACGCCAATGGCGTGCTGGCCGCCGGTACGCGCGTCGAAACGCCAGCGGGCACGGTGATTGCCGATGGCAGCACGGGATACGTCATCACCGCTGCTGGCGCGTCTCCGAATCTGGCCGGGCGGCGTCACCTCTATCCTCCTTCGGAAGCCATGCCGCAAGTGGTCTATCTCGGTGACACGTCTGGCGAAACGGAACTGCTGGAGGCACTCGGTGCCGGCAGGATAGACGCGCTGGCCAGGGGAGAGATCGGCAACCGAGACGCTGCCCACGCTGCCGGCGGTACATTCGTGGTCACGGCCCTCGATGATGCGATTGAACTTGGCGGCTTGCCTCGACGAGAGGATCAATTGGCTAACGGATTATCGGCGGATCGGCTATAGCCAGTGGGTAGCAGACCCGGCCGTGTTCCGCAAACGCGCCGAGCTATGGAACCGGGCCGGGTAGGGGGGCCGCGTGTTGCGCCCATAGATCGGCACGAGGTCGCCGGCCACGACAAGCGTAGTTGACCGTTGGTAAGCAAGTTCACTACAATATCCTGGAGGCGGGTGTCTCGTTGGTAGGTTTCGTGAGGCACCGGTAGTTGTCCCCGTAGCTCAGCTGGACAGAGCGCTTGGCTACGAACCAAGAGGTCGGGGGTTCGAATCCCTCCGGGGATACCACTGCAGCACGGCCCGGCGGATTGCTCCGCCGGGCCGTTTGCGTTGTCCTCTGCTGCTCCCCACGCTCATCCTCCTCCGACGACCGGTTGCGAGCCTGTAATCTGCGCGCAACCGCCCCGGAACCTCCACGCTGCACAATGGTCCGTAGCGACACTGCCGGTTGTGGCCGGCGTGCCTCACCCCCTGACAAGCCAAAGCCGCACGGATAGGGCCAGGTGTAGTGCGGCTTTGGCCCGTCACCCGGCCCGCTCCTACGGGGAGAGGGGTTGGATTCCCGCGCAAGCGGGAATGGCGGTGGGGGAATGACGATTTTCGCAAAGGTCTCCGTAGGGCTAGGTAGTGGGAATCGCTAGAATCGAACCCGGGGTGGTTGTTGTGGAGGTCGGACGTGGTAGCCGTTGACGTAAAGCAGATCGGGCGAGCAGTCGAGGATCATAGTCACTTCCTGCGAACGCTCACGTTCGCGTTGGAGGAGGTGATTGTCGGGCAGCAGAATATGATCGAGCGCCTGCTCGTCGGGCTGCTCACCGGCGGACACGTGCTGTTGGAAGGGGTGCCGGGGCTGGCAAAGACTCTGACGGTGACAACGCTGGCGCAGGCTATCCACGCGCAGTTTCAGCGGATTCAGTTCACGCCGGACTTGCTGCCGGCGGATCTCATTGGGACGCTGATCTATAACCCGCGCGACGGCTCCTTCACACCGAAGAAGGGGCCGATCTTTGCCCATATCGTCTTGGCGGACGAGATCAACCGTGCCCCGCCCAAGGTTCAGAGTGCTCTCCTGGAGGCGATGCAGGAAAAGCAGGTCACGCTTGGGGACGAGTCCTACGCGCTCGCGGAGCCGTTCCTGGTGCTCGCCACCCAGAATCCAATCGAGCAGGAAGGCACCTATCCGCTGCCCGAGGCCCAAATGGACCGCTTCATGCTCAAGCTCAAGGTGACGTACCCCTCGAAACAGGAAGAGCGCCGGATACTGGACCGCATGGCCTCGACACAGCCCAAGACGGACGTGGCGCCGGTGGTGCAGCCGGAAGACATCGTGCAGGCGCGGACGGTGGTGGACGAAATCTACGTGGACGACAAGATCAAGGACTATATCGTAGACATCGTGCAGGCCACCCGGACGCCGGGCGAGTACCGGCTGGACCTGGCCCACCTCATCGAATATGGCGCCTCGCCGCGGGCCACCATCGCGCTCACCCTCGGCGCCAAGGCGTATGCGTTCCTGCAGGGGCGCGGCTACGTCACCCCGCAGGACGTGAAAACTATCGGGCCGGACGTGCTGCGGCATCGGCTCATCACGAGCTACGAGGCCGAGGCGGAAGAGTACACGTCCGACGACTTGGTCAAGCAGATATTCGACCATGTACCCGTCCCGTAGGCCGGTGACACGCCGGGGCGGCGCCACGACCGACACGCGACGGTGCGGATATGGCGGTCAGGAGCACCCATGATCCCTACCGAGCTGATGCGGCAGGTGCATCGTCTGCGGATTCTCACGGGGCGCGTGGTCAATGAGGTCTTTGCCGGCGAGTACGAGAGCGCCTTCAAGGGCCGGGGAATGGAGTTCGCCGAGGTGCGTGAATACCAGCCCGGCGACGAGGTACGCACCATTGACTGGAACGTGACGGCGCGTGCCGGTACTCCGTTCGTCAAGCAGTTCGTGGAGGAGCGGGAGCTGACGGTCATGCTGGTCGTGGACCTCAGCTCCTCCGGCCGGTTCGGCTCGGTCGGGCGGCTCAAGAACGAGTTGGCGGCGGAGGTGTGCGCGGTGCTGGCCTTTGCAGCTACCAAGAGCAACGACCGGGTGGGGCTGCTCATCTTCACCGCGCAGGTCGAACTGTATATCCCGCCGCGGAAGGGCATCCGTCACGTCCTGCGGGTGATTCGTGAGCTTCTCAGCTTCGAGCCGCGCGCCGCTCAGACGGACATCCCCGGTGCCCTGGACTACCTCGCCAAGGTGCTCAAGCGGCGGGCGGTGGTGTTCCTGGTATCGGACTTCATCGCCACGGATTTTCACCGGCCGCTGCGGCGGGTCAGCCGCCGTCACGACCTGATCGCCGTGACCATCGAGGACCGCCGCGAGCGGGAGCTGCCGGACGTTGGGCTGATCGAGCTGGAGGACACGGAGACGGGTGAAACGCTGCTGATAGATACGCGCAGCGCGCGCGTGCGCGACGAGTACGAGACCAGCGCGCGGCGGGAGGCCGAGCAGCTGCACAGCGACTTGCGGCGAATTGGGGCGGACTCCATCGCCCTCTCCACCGGCACCTCGTATGTGCAGGACCTGGTGCGGTTCTTCCACACGCGGGAACGACGACGGTAGACCGGACCGGCTCGATGAAAATTGAGGGCGTGGACCTCACCCCCGGCCCCTTCTCTCCAGGGAAGGGGGGGCTGGATTCCCGCGTAAGCGGGAATGACGGGCGGGGTGGACCTCACCCCCCGGCCCCCTCTCCACCAGGTGGAGAGGGGGAGCAGAGCCATAGCAGGCGTAGGTATCTCGGCAGGGGGACGGGTGCAGCGTGCTGTGCCCCTCCGACACGGACCGCACCCGCGCCGGTTGTGGTAGGGGTGCTCGTCATGCTGGCGCTGTTCGTCGTCGGCTGCGAGGTCGGGGAGACGAGTGCGGCGGTGGAGAGGCCGGCGTTTGCCGTGGACCGCCCGTTCGAGCGCGGGCCGCTCACGGTTCATGTACGGCTCAACAAGGACACCATCACCATCGCCGAGCAGGTGCGTCTCGTGGTCGTTACCGCGCTGCAAGAAGGCTACACGCTGGATGAGCCGCAGTTCGGTCAGCAGCTCGGCGGTTGGTCTATCGGTGACTACACGTCGGCACCGGCATCGCTCGGCGATCAGGGCCGGCACGTCACGACGCGCGAGTACGAGCTACATCCGTTCCTGTCGGGAAGCTATGAGATTCCGGCGCTGACCTTCCGTGTCCGTGCCCACGCCGGCCGCAGCGACGACGCGGCGCCGGACTCTTTCACGCTCACTACCGAGCCTATCCCAGTGGAGGTGACCTCGCTGCTGGACGACCAACGCCGCGAACTGACCGTGGGCCCCATCAAGTCGGTCGTAGGGTTGCCGTCCTCCGCGCGCACGTGGCTATGGATGGCGGCCGGCGGCGCCGTGCTCGCCTTGGGTACGCTGGGAGCGCTCTATGTCCGACAGCGCCGGCAACGGCCGGCCGAGGCGCTGCGCTCCACGGCGCACGAGCTGGCGTCGGTCAAGTTGGCGCGGCTGGTGGAGCGGAAGCTCGTTGAGCGGGGAGAGGTCAAGGCGTTTTACCGCGAGGTGTCGCAGATTCTGCGCCAATACATCGAGGATCGGTTTGCGCTCCACGCACCCGAACGGACGACGGAGGAGTTCCTGCGCGAGGCCGGGCGGTCGGCCGTGTTCACGACGGCGCAGGCGGACACGCTCGGCGACTTTCTCGCTCACTGCGATCAGGTGAAGTTCGCCGAGCTTACCCCAACGCCAGCGGAGGCCCAACGGACGTTCGACACGGCTCGGGCTTTTATCGAGCGGACCAAGACCGAGGAACGACAGGTTGTGGTCGAGGCTGCGGCCTGATTGGGAGACGTGACCGTGCGTTTTGCAGCGCCCCAAGCCTTTCTGCTGCTGCCGCTGCTGCCGCTCGTGGCGTGGTTTTATCTGCGACGCGGGCGCACGGCTACCGTGCGGTTTTCGTCGCTGCGGCGCGTTGGCACTCTGGGCCGCAGCGTGCGCCTCTGGGCGAGACCGCTGCTACTGGTCCTGCGTCTAGCTGCGCTCGCCTTGCTCATCGTCGCCATCGCCCGGCCGCAGATGAGCCGGTCCGAAACGCGCGTGTCCACGGAGGGGATCGCCCTGGAGATGGTCGTGGATCGCTCTAGCAGCATGCGCGCGGAGATGGACTTCGAGGGTGTGCGCCTGAACCGGCTGGAGGTGGTCAAGCGGGTGTTTACCGAGTTCGTCGTGGGCAACGGTGACGATCTGCCCGGCCGGCCGCACGACCTCATCGGCATGATCGCCTTTGCCCGGTTCGCCGACACGGCGGCGCCGCTGGTGCGCGCACACGATGCCCTGGTGCAATTTGTGCAGGGCACCAAGATTGTCCAGCTCAGGGCGGAGGACGGGACGGCCATCGGCGATGCCCTGGCGCTGGCGGCCGCGCGTCTCAAGCGGGCCGAGGAAGACATTGCCCGCTGGGCGGAGAGCGGTAACGGCGATGCTTTCACGATCAAGAGCAAGGCGACCATCCTGCTCACCGACGGGCGCAACAATGCCGGTGACATGACACCCGGCCAAGCCGCGGCGCTGGCCCGCGACTGGGGGATCAAGATTTATGCCATCGGGATCGGTGGCGGCGAGGAGTTCATCACCGTGCAGACTCCGTTGGGCGGTACCGTGCGGGTGCCGGCCGTCGGGCTGGGGCCGGACGAGGCGACTTTGCGGACGGTGGCCGAGGTTTCGGGCGGACGGTACTTCGTGGCGGCCGACGGCGACGCGCTGCGGAACGTCTACCGGGAGATTGACCGGCTGGAGAAGACGGAGATCGAGACGCTGGAGCTTGCCCAGCACGACGAAGCGTTTCTGCCCTACGCGCTGGCGGCGGGACTCCTGCTGCTGTCCGAGATAGTCCTGAGCAACACGTGGCTACGGAGAGCGCCCTGATGCATAGCCCCGAATGGCTGCACGCCTTGTGGGTGCTCCCGGCGCTGGCGGCGCTCTACGCCTACGGCTTCCACCGCAAGAGCGTGGCGCTGCGGACGTTCATCCGGGAGCCGGGGTTGCTCCCCAGGCTGAGCGTTTCGGTCAGCCGGCCGCGACAGATCGCCAAGGCGGCGCTGGTCCTGCTGGCGCTAGGGCTGATTGCCGTGGCGCTGGCGCGGCCGCGGTGGAATCCGCAGCCGGCGCAGCTGCAACGCTTAGGGCGCGACGTGGTGTTTGTCCTGGACGTATCGCGCAGCATGTTGGCCGAGGACCTCGCGCCCAGCCGCCTGGAGCGGGCCAAGCTGGCCACTGCGGACGTGTTGGACACCTTGAACGGGGACCGCGTAGGGCTGGTGGCGTTCGCCGGCACAGCCGTCGTGAAAAGCCCGCTCACGCTGGACTACAGCTTCATGCGCTTGGCGTTGCAAGACCTCGCGCCGGAGAGCGTCTCGCGCGGTGGCACGCTCATCGGCGACGCCATTCGCGTGGCCCTGAACGAGGTGTTCGACGACAGCGAGCGTGGGTTCAAGGACATCATCCTCATCACCGACGGAGAGGATCACGAGAGCTTCCCCGTCCAGGCAGCCGAACAGGCCGGCGCGGCGGGGGTCCGCATCATCGCCATCGGTCTAGGCGACGAGGGCGAGGGCCGGCGGATTCCCGTCACGGACGAGGCCGGGCGGCGGGCCTTCCTGACCTACCGGGGCGAGGAGGTACGGACCAGGCTGGACGGTGAAACGCTACGCAGGATCGCCCTCGCGTCGCACGATGGGAAATATCTGAACGTCGCTACCGGCAATATCAACCTGGACCAGGTGTATGAGCAGTTTGTCAAGGAAGCGGAGCAGCGCGAGCTGGAGTCGCAGTCGGTGATTCGCTATGACGAGCGGTACCAAATCCTCCTGTTGCTGGCGCTGGTGCTGCTGGTAGGAGAGACATTGATCCGTGAACGCAAGACGGCCTAGCGCCCTTGTCCTCCTCATCGTGCTGTGGGGAGTCACGTTGAGTGCGTGTGTCTCCACAGGCTTACCCCCGGCCCGGCCGGGGGCTGAGGTTGGCCGGGGCAATGCGCTCTTCGACCAGCAGGACTACACGGCGGCGCTGGAGGCCTACACCGCGGCGGCGGACCAACTGCCGGGTGCGCCGGAGGTGGTCTACAACCAGGGCGTTACTCACTATGCCTTGGGCGACTACGGCGAGGCGGAGCGGCTCTTCCGGCAGGTGGACCGGACCGCGCAGGACTTGGAGTTGGTGGCCGCGGCTCGGTACAACCTCGGCAACAGTAAGTTCCAGCAGGGCATGGCGCAGCGCGAGAGCGACGTGCAGCAGGCGCTTTCCGCACTGCAAGCAAGCGTGGCGTTTTACCAGGGGGCGCTGGAGCTTACGCCGGGCGACCGGGAGGCCGCCCGCAACATCGAGGTGGTGCGGCTGGCCATCAAGGACATCCTCGATCAGCTGCAGGACCAACAGCGGGAGCGGCAAGCGCAGAACGAACTGGCCGAGCAACTCCGGGACTTGCAGCAGCGGCAGGAAGAGGCCGCTGCCAGGTCGGCCCAACTGGCGAACGAGCCGCCGCCAGAGGCCGCCCGGTCGGAGGCGCTGCGGCAGCTCCGGGAGGAGCAACAGCAGATTAGCGAGGAAACCGCCGCGGCCGCGCAGCGGCTCGATGAGCAAGCGGGGTCGGCGCAGCCGTCGGGCACGCCGTCACCGTCCAGTACGCCGGAGGCCGGCGACGAGCGCCGCCAGGAAGCGATCCAGAAGCTACAAGACGCGCAGAGCCAGCAAGTGCAGGCGGCAGACCGGCTAGAGAGCCAGGAGCCGCAGTCGGCGGCCAGCCACCAGCGCGCCGCGGCCGAGGACATTGCAGAGGCGCTGCGGGCATTGCGCGACCCCAGCGGCGGGGGGGCGGCCGGCGCTCCGCAGGCACAGGACCAGCAGCAGGAAGCAGCCGCCCAGCAGTCGCCAGCGCAGCAGGAGCCCGGCCCGGAGGATCAGGACCAGCAGCCGCAGGATGCCACGGCGGCGCAAATCTTGGATAAAGAACGGCGGGACCGGGCGGCGCGTGAGCAGCTACAACGCGGCACCCTGCCGCGCACCCTGCCGGTAGAGAAGAACTGGTGAGCAGACCGATGCGACGACTGACAGCCATCGTAGCCACCGTAGCAGCCGTGGCAGCGGTGCTACTTGTCCTGGCGCTGACTGTCCCGGCCTCCGGCGCGGAGCCGATCACCGTGCAGGCGGTGGTCGAAACGGACCGGGTCTATGCCGGCGAGAGCTTTGTGTATCGGGTGATTGTCGAGGGCGCGACACCGCAGGTCCAGCCGCAGCTCCCGGCGCCCGACGCCTTCGCGGTGGCGTATGAGGGTGGCCAAGATGTGTCATCGCACTCGATCTCCATTATCAACGGTCGCAGGACCGAGACCGTCATCGAGCAGTATTACTTCCAATACCGGCTGACGGTGCTCTCACCCGGCCAGCACACCATTCCCGCCGCGGCTTTGACGATAGACGGGCGGACGTACCGGACGGAGCCAATCGCCATCACGGTTGTGCAGCCGACGGAGCACCAAGACTTCAAGCTCAGGCTGGCGCTGGAAAAGGAGCAGGTATACGTCGGCGAGCCGGTCAAGCTCCAACTGACCTGGTACCTGCGGCAGAACGTGCGCGGGTTTGCGCTCTCCATGCCGTTGGCTGGCGCGTTCGCGGCCGGCGACCCGGCGGCGCCGGCCGATGCCCGGCAAGGCCTGCTCAGTGGCGAGTACGTGGCGGTGCCCTTCCTCGGGAGCGAGGTTCTGGCGCGTCGAGGGCAGGGCACGCTGAACGGGGAGCAGTTCAGGACGCTGACCCTGGAAAAGGTGCTGATTCCGCAGGAGACGGGACAATTTCGGATCGGCCCGGCAGCCGTAGAACTGAACGTCGTGACGGGCCAGGCGCCGAGCCGCAGTCTGCTCGACGATTTCTTCTCCGGCAGCTCGTTTTTGCGGAACTCACCGTTCAGCCGCGAGGCGACGCGCAAGCTGGTCGTCCCCTCCAATGAGCTGAACCTGGAGGTGCTGCCGCTGCCGGAGCCGCGCCCGGCCAGCTTTACGGGCCTGGTCGGCGCCTACAGCATCGAGACGGCGGCGGCGCCGACCGCGGTCAACGTCGGCGATCCGATCGCGCTCACCATCCGCATTCGCGGCCCGGAGCCGCTCGGCAATGTCCCCGCGCCGGCCCTGCATACGCAGCGCAGCCTGGTTGAAGATTTCAAGGTGTCGGATGCGCCGGCGGCGCCGGTCGTGCGGGACGACAGCGCCGTGTTCACGCAGACCGTGCGTGCCCTCAACGACCGAGTGACGGCAATCCCGCCGCTCGACTTGAGCTTCTTTGACGTGGAGGCGGGCGAGTACCGGACGGTGCAGAGTGGTCCCATCCCGCTGGTCGTGCGGGCGACGCGCCAAGTCACTGCAGCGGACGCCATTGGCGGAGGCGGTGAGGCGCCCGCGGCCGCTGCGGTGGAAACACGCCCGGAGGGGATTGCCCACAACTACGAGGATGCCGGGGTGCTGACGGATCAGGGCAGCGGGTTGCCGCAACGGCTGCGCCACCCGGCGTGGCTGGCCGCGCTGCTGGGGCCACCGGTGCTCTATCTCGGTCTCGCTGTCGTACACGTCGCGCGGCGCCGGGCGCGTGCGGACACCGCCGACGGTCGGCGGCGCCGGGCGCTGCGTGAGGCGCAGCGAGAGCTACGCGCCACACACAGCGATACGTCTATGGAGGCTACGGGCACGAGCCGCGCCGTCCAGGGCTACCTGGCGGCGACGTTCGACGTTCCGGTTGCCGGACTGACCCCGGCCGAAGCCGAGCGGCTGCTGCGGGCGCGGGGCGTACCACAGGCCGCGGCGGTGCGGGAGCTGCTGGAGCGGTGTGACGCGGCGCGGTTTGCCGGCCTCGGGCCGGACGCTGCCGGGGGGCTAAGTGACGAGGCAGAGCGGCTGCTCGGCGCCATTGACCGGTGGCTAGGGACTAGGGGCCGGTGAACTTGTCACAGGCCACGCGGAGAGAGTACGAACGATGCAGCGGCTGAGGGCAGTACTCATCGCGGCGGTGATCGCGCTGCTGCCGGCTGCCGGCCTCGCGGCCGGGCCGACACTGGCACCCGCGGCGCTGCGCGGTCTCTTGGAGCAGGCGAACGAGAAGTTCCGGCAGGCGACGCGGGTGGCGCCGGAGGACCCGGCAGCGGCCAAGCTGCTCTATCAGGAGAGCACCGTCCGGTTCGAGAAGATCGTCAGCGCGGGCAACATTCGTAACGGCAAGCTCTTCTACAACCTGGCGAACGCCTATCTGCTCCAGGGCGACGTGGGGCGATCCATCCTGAACTACCGTCGCGCCGAGCGCCTGACGCCGGAGGACCGCAACCTGCAAGGCAACCTCGCCTTTGCGCGCAGTCAGGTGCGGGACAGCATCCCGGTGCCGCCGCAGCGCCGGGTGCTGGACACGGTCCTCGCCTGGCACGACGGCTTGCCCGTGCTGCCCCGGCTGGCCGTGTTTGTGATTGCCTTCGATTTGATCTGGCTGCTGGCCGCGCTGAAGCTGTTCAAGCTAGTGCGGTTTTCGCTGCGCCTGCCGGTGGCGATGCTCACCGTGGTTGCGGTGCTGTGTCTTGGATCGCTGGTCGTAGACGAGGTGGGGAGCCGGCGGGCGAACGAGGGGGTCATTGTGGCCGCGCAGGTGGTGGGGCGCAAGGGGCCGGACCCGGTGGGCTACGCGCCTAGCTTCCGCGCGCCGCTCCATGCAGGTGTGGAGTTCGCCATCGTCGAGGAGCGTCCCGGTTGGTACTTGGTACGGCTGCGCGACGACCGGGAGACGTGGCTGCCGGCCGCGGCCGTCGAGCGGGTGTAGCCGTGCATCATCGCTTTTTTCAGCCACAGAGAGCACAGAGTAGGAGGTTACGGCACGCTGCTCTGGCGAAGGCCGGGAAGTGGTGAGTATGTCTCTACTCGCCGTCTGATACGGGCGAACCGCTCCACTCACTCCATCCCGAAACCCCAAACTGGAGTAGGTATTCAGGCAATCCAGCCGCCTCGTGCAACTGCCGGACCAGTTCCAAGGAGTCTTTGTAAAAGCGTTCCGCTGTCTCCAGCGTCGTCGCTTGCTCCCACCCGGTCTCAGGTTCAGTTGGACCAGTAGTAGGGTCGTATACTTGTCCCTCCACAAAGGTAAGGGTTTCAGTCCTGGCATGGACCATCCTGTTTCGGTACCCCATTATCTCAGAAAACGTCTGGCACGGCCGCCGGCCAAAGTCGGGATTGTAATTGGTTAGCTTGGCCAATAGCCGTAGTTTGGCTTCTGGACTCATGTTTCGTCCTATTATCTTCCATTCCCTCTTGCCAAACCTATCCTGCCCGAGATGGTTGAGATAGGCTTCCACAGCAAAGGCCGCACTGAGAGCCTGTACGATACCTACGAAGATGGACACAACCGACGGAGTAATAGCGCACACATGGCCAACGCAATCCAGGTTTCGCTGGTAGCCGGATATTCTTCATAGTCCTTGCTCAACCGGCGACAGCGGCCCAGCCACCCGAAGGTCCGTTCCACCACCCAGCGCCGGGGCTGGACCGTGAAGCCGACCGTGTCCGGAGCACGTTGTCCGATCGCGATGGTCCAGCCCCACGCGGCCGGGGCCCAGCGGGCAAACGCCCCTCGGTAGGCCGCGTCGGCCCACAACTGCTGCACCCGCGTCGTCTGCGCCTCCGCTTGCTCCAGCACCAGATAGGCCCCGTCGCGATCCTGGATATCGGCCGGATGCACCACCGTGGCCAGAATGGAGCCTTGGGTATCCACTAGGAGATGACGCTTGCGCCCGGTCACCCGCTTGCCCCCATCGTAGCCTCGGGGCCCCCTTTTTCGGTCGTCTTGACCGACTGGCTGTCGATGATGACGGCACTAGGTTCCGGCGCCCGGTCGCGGCGCTGGCGCTCCTGGCGGCGTAAGGCATGCATCACTTCCGTCCAGACCCCATCGTCACGCCACTGGCGGAAGTGGTGGTAGACCGTCGACCAGGGTGGGAAGTCATGGGGCAGCAACCGCCAGGGGCAGCCACTCCGCAGGACGTAGAGGATCGCATTGACGAGCACCCGCTGCTCGTGGCGCAGCGGCGGCCCGATCCCTGGTGGTGGCAGCAGGGGTGCGAGTTGGGCCCATTGGCCCTCGGTCAAATCCGTCGGATAGCGTTGTCGCGCCTTGGTGGCCCTCTCTCACACTACGCTGGTGTGCGAGAGGATACACTTACTCCAGCAACAGTGTCGTACAGGCTCTGAGCATGCTGAACATGCACGTATAACGGATCCCCTCCTATCTTTCCTGCGCCAGTTTCAGGGCATAATTACAACCGTTGAACAACACGTTGAATGTGTAGACACCTCTGGTACCCCGATTCAGTCGCATTCGACTTGGAAGCCCTTCCTGGTTCATCTCACTCCCTCCGTCAACTCAAAGTCCCTGGGTACGGCGCTCGGCGCGGTGGTCCATGGCCGACCGGCCTAGGATGGCAGCGGAGGGTGCTGGTCCCGTGTGCCTACGGTGGCTTGTTCGTAGGCGTGGGCAGCTTGGAGGAGGCGCTGCTCGGCGAAGGGTGGGCCGACAAGCTGGAGGCCGGCGGGTAGGCCGTGGCCGGTGAGGCCGCAGGGCACTGAGATCGCCGGGAGGCCGAGCAGGTTGAAGGGGTTGGTGAGGCGGGTGAGGACGCGGCGCACGTCTACGGGCGGCGTCCCCGGCTGCACGCGCACCATAGTCTCGTCAATCCTGGGGGCCGGCACCGGGACTGCGGGGAGGGCGATGAGGTCTACGCGCTCCCAGACGGCGTGCATCCGCTCGCTGATGACCGTGCGGGCGCGCTGGGCGGTGAGGTAGACCGTCGCGGGGAGCGCCAAGCCCAGCTCCAGGCGCTCGCGCACATCGTCTCCGTAGTCCTGGGGGCGCGAGCGCAGCCACTTGAGGTGGACGGTGGTGGCTTCGGAGCGAATGATCGGGTCGAATACCGGGCCGAAATCATCGAGGGCCGGCAGTGACACCGGCTCGACGCTCGGACCGAGGCTACACAGCGTGGAGACGGCCGCATGGACCAGGTCGCGGATTTCCGGGTTCACCTCGTCCCAACCGTCGCCCTCAAGCACGCCTAGGCGTAACCCATCCAGGCAACCGTCCAGCCCAGCGGCGTAGGCCGGCACCGGCGTCCGTGACGACGTGGCGTCGGCGGGGTCGGGGCCGGCGATGGCCTCCAGCACCAGGGCAGCGTCGGCGACGGTGCGGGTCATCGGCCCGACGTGGTCCAGCGACCACGCGAGGGGCAACAGCCCGGACCGCGAGACGCGGCCATACGTCGGCTTCAGTCCCACGATCCCGCAGAGAGCGGCGGGCAGGCGGACGGACCCGCCGGTGTCGGTGCCGAGCGAGAACCCGGCGGCGCCGGCGGCAACGGCAGCGGCCGAGCCACCGCTGGAGCCGCCGGTCACGTGGTTGGGCTGCCAGGGATTGTGGGCGGGGCCGTAGTGCGGATTGACGTTGGTGATGCCATAGGCGAACTCGTGCAGGTTGGTCCGGCCGATCCTGATGGCGCCGGCGGCGCGCAGGCGCGCCAGCACGGTCGCTTCACGTTGGGGAATCCAATCGGCGAGGATGCGCGAGCCGGCCGTGCAGCGGACGCCCGGCTCGGTGAAGATGTCCTTGGGCGCATAGGGGATGCCGTGCAGGGGACCGAGAACCTGGCCGGCGGCGAACGCCGCTTCGGCGTGGCGGGCCGCCGTCAGCGCTTGGTCGGCGTAGAGGTCGAGGTAACAGTTGAGGTGCGGCTGCACGGCGGAACTGCGGTCGAGCGCAGTCGTGACCAGCTCGACGGGCGAAACCTGCCGGCGCGCGAGCAGCCGCGCCGCGGCGGCGAGGGGGAGGGTGAGCAGATCGTGCCCGGTAGACATTGGTGGCAACCGGCGGACCTTCGATAGCGCCTACAGCACAATGTCGAGCACGTAGAACCGGCGGTTGATCGTCGCGCGACCACCGTGGGAGGCCAGGCTGTAGGTTAGCTCGACGTAGAGACGCCAGTTCTCGCCGCGGGTATGCAGGAACTGCTCGGCCGGCCCCAGGATGACATAGCCGTGCTCCTTGGAGCGGCCCTCGTGCGGCTTGACGTCGTAGAGATCTGGCAACTCCTCATCCATCGGGCGAGCCAGCGCCTGGACGAGCTGGGCACGGTCCATCTGGTCGGGTGGCAGGAGCATATGGAGCCGGATCGTGCCCGTGCTCTGCACGTGCTCGTAGGATGGAGTCGTCCCTTGGCGCACCTCACCGGAGGTTAGCTCCTTGTAGGGCTTGGGTTCGATTTGTTGTGCGTTGGCGTAGTCCTCCTCAACCTCGCGGATGTAGGCATCGAGGCGGCGGCGGACTTCGGCTTGCTCCCGCTCCTGGCGCTGCCGTTCGCGGTTCCGGAACTCGCGGAACGGCGCAAACAACTTGTCGAAGAATCCACCCGTCTGTGTGGTGCTGCCGGCTTCACTCATGTGCGTTCCCCTTATGCTACCTTCCCCAACATTCACCCGGAGGCGACTTCGCTTGCATCTTAGCCTGCTTTCGAGTCAGCCGTCAAACATGACCATGCGGACCAGTTCCGAGTGGGCATCGGTGCGTGGCGCGTTGTACCGAGGAGTCCGTACTATGCTTGCCGGTAGCTAGGTAGAGAGGAGGCCGCCTCCGCGGAGCGAGGCAACCGCATTGTGCCGTTAGCGCGATTTCGCTGCGAAGTAGAGCACGAGCCGGTCGAGTTCGGGGAGTGCCTGAGCTGTTCCCGCGCCATCTCACCGCCGCGCGGCCGGCGCTGCCAGTTCACCTATCCGCTGCTGCGGGCGCTCGCTCGGAACGACCAGGGGCGCGAGGGCATCGTGCTGTCGGCCACGCGGCTGACCGGCTGCACACGCCAGTCCGCGCTGGAGCTACTGGTTGACTATACGGCGTATCCCCACCAACTCTATCCGCGGCTGCGCGGCACGCTGATGCACACCGGTATCGAAGCGCAGCAAGGGGGTGATGAGGAGATCATCGCCGAGCGGCGCTTTCAGCGCAGCGCCACACCGGAAGTCGTGCTGACCGGTCAGCCGGACGAGATTGATCTGCGCCGCCGGCTGATCGTGGACTACAAGACCGTCAAGGAGCTGCCGCGAAAGGTCCGCGAGGAGCACGTCTGGCAACTCAATATGTATCGGTGGCTCGTGCAGGACGGTCAGGACCTCGTGACCGGAGAGCGCGTAGCCTACGATATTCAGCAGCTTGGGATCGTGTACCTGGCGCCCAATGAGGTGTATAAGCGGCGCGTGCCGCTCTTGCCTCCGGAACAGGTGGAGCGGTTCGTAGCGGAGCGTGGCGGCGCCATCCTGCAGGCCCTCGACGGCGAGGCGCTCCCGCCGCGGGCATGGGACCCAAACTCCCATCCGATCTGCCGCGGCTGGTGTCCCGTGCGTCAGCAATGTCTGGACGCCGGGGAGGATGGGACCGGAGAGTTTGCGTTGGACGGCGAGGCGATCCAAGCGCACACGGCACCTGGCCGCTAGGCGCACACCATCCGCCGCCGCTTCTGGCGGTGCGCGCGGCGTTGACGCTCGCCGGGGCGCGTGGGTAGACTCATCCGATTGGCTTCGGCTGGTCTATATCACCGCTATCGAAAGGCTCTCGACCAATGTCCAAAGCAGCACCGCATGTCGCTCAACGCATTCGGGCCATGGCTCCGTCACCGACGATGGCGATGGCGGCCAAGGCTGCTGCGATCCAGCAGCAGGGACACAAGGTCCTCAACCTGACACTGGGCGAGCCGGACTTCGACACACCGGAGCACCTCAAGGGGGCTGCGCGGCGCGCCATCCGTGACGGCAAGACGAAATACACGCCGGCGAGCGGGATCCCGGAGCTGCGGGAGGCGATCTGCGAGAAGTTCCGGCGGGAGAACGGGCTGGAATATCAGCCTGCCGAGGTAATGGTCGCCGTCGGCGCCAAGCAGATCCTCTACAACATCTGCATGGCGATCTGTGACCCGGGAGACGAGGTGCTGGTACCGATCCCGGTCTGGCAGACGTTCGTGGAGCAGGTCAAGCTCGCGGATGGGAAGCCCGTGCTGGTCGAGCTAGGCAGCGATCACCGGGTCCGCCGGGCCGACCTGGAGCCGCATATCACCGCGCGCACACGCGCGATCTTTCTGAACAGCCCGAACAACCCGACCGGGGTCGTTATGGATCCGGAGGAAGTGCGGGCCGTGGCCGAGCTGGCGGTCGAGCGGGGCATCTATCTGATCGGTGACGAAACCTACGAGCACTTCCTGTACGGCGACGCGACCCACGTGGTGCCGGCGGCGCTCGATGAGGAAGTGAAGCGCTGGACTATCGAGGTCAACACGGTCAGCAAGACGTATGCGATGACCGGGTGGCGGGTGGGTTATGCTGCCGGCCCGGCCGAGGTCATCAGCGCGATGGCGGCCTTGATGGGGCAGAGCACGACGCAGACGGCCTCCGTCTCGCAGTGGACGGCGGTCGAGGCGCTGACCGGTCCGCAGGACTGCGTGCAGGAGATGGTTGGGGAGTTCGCCAAGCGCCGCGAGTACTTCATCAGCGGCCTGCACCGGATCGGGGTCGAATGCGCCTGGCCGGAGGGCGCCTTCTATGCCTATCCCAGCCTGCCGGCCGGCGAGTCTGCTTCGCTGGACTTCTCGGACCGCCTGCTCACCGAGGCGCACATCGCCACCGTGCCGGGGGCCGACTTCTATGGTGAGGGCAACCTCCGCCTCAGCTACGCGACCAGCATGGACGTGCTGAGCGAGGCATTGGAGCGGCTGGAGCGCTACCTCGGGTAGGCGGTAGGCTTTCCCGCTGGCCCCCCTATGGCCCTCCGCTACGCAGGGGTACCGGTGTAGCGTGCCCTAGAGTGCGGGGCCGGGGGGAATGCCGGCCCTCACCCTCAATCCCTCTCTCGGCGGGAGAGGGAGGTGCCTTAGAACTCCTTGAGGGCGACGACGAGGGCTTGGATCATGTCCCGACCGTCGCCGAAGAGCATGAGAGTGTTATCGGCGACAAAGAGGGGATTGGGGATGCCGGCGAACCCGGGGCTGAGGCTGCGCTTGACGACGATCACGGACTGCGCCTCGTCCACGTTGATGATGGGCATACCGGCGATGGGCAGCGAGGGATCGGCCTCGCGGGCCATGGGGTTGACCACATCGTTGGCGCCGATGACGAGGGCCACGTCGGTTTGCTGGAAGGTGGAGTTGACCTCGTCCATCTCCTTCAGCTTCTCGTAGGGAACGTCCGCCTCGGCCAGCAGGACATTCATGTGGCCCGGCATACGCCCGGCGACCGGGTGAATGGCGAACTCCACCTCCACACCCCGCTCCTCCAGCAGCGCCACGAGGTCGCCGACGACGTATTGGGCCTGGGCAGCGGCCATCCCGTAGCCGGGGACGATGACCACGCGCCGGCTGCCGTCCATGAGCAGCGCCACGTCGTCCGGTGAGGCCGATTTCACCCGCCCGGCGTAGATGTCCTCGGTCTCGGCCGTGGTGGCGACTTCTGCACCCACGCCGGCGAAGATCACGTTGGTCAGCGAGCGGTTCATCGCCCGGCACATGAGGACGGTGAGAATGAACCCGGCGGTACCGACGAGGGAGCCGGCGATGATGAGCACGCTGTTGTTGAGCACCCAGCCGTGCCCCGCGGCGGCCAATCCGGAGTACGAGTTGAGCAGGGCG
Organism: Chloroflexota bacterium; assembly: GCA_022826725.1. GTDB lineage: Bacteria > Chloroflexota > UBA11872 > UBA12225 > JAJDUF01 > JAJDUF01. The sequence goes on along the minus strand of JAJDUF010000006.1, from coordinate 107,575 downwards.
ATCACCACCGGCATGTCGGCGCCGCCGATGGGGAGCACGAGGAAGATGCCGAGCACGGCGGCCGCGGGCACCAGGAGCCAGAAGGGCAGCGAGGAGGTCGGGTCGAGGATCAGCCAGATGCTCAGGCCCAAGCAGATCAACGCCAGGACCACGTTGATGACGTGCCGGCCGGGGAGGAGGATGGGTCGCTCCGGGATGAGGCCCTGGAGCTTGCCGAAGGCGATGGCGCTGCCCGTCAGGGCTACGCCGCCGATCAGCCCGGCGGCGACGGAGGAGATGGTGAACTGGACCGAAATCTCCTCGACAAAGCCGCCCTTGAGCGCTTCTTCCAGCGCGGCGCCGACGGCGAGGGCCGAGGCGCCACCGCCGAAGCCATTGAAGACAGCGACAACCTGGGGGATACCGGTCATGGGGACGCGGTAGGCCATGATTGCGCCGATCAGCGCGCCCACCACCAACCCTACAATGATGATCTCGAAGCTGACGATGCGGTGGTCGAGCAGGGTGACCACGATGGCCACCAACATGCCCGCCGAGCCGAACAGGTTGCCCCGCACCGCCCGGCGCGGGTGGGACATGTCCCGCAGGCCGAGGATGAAGAGAGCCGCGGCGAGCAGGTAGAAGAGGTCTATGAATGCCTGTGACATGCTATGTCTTCCGTCCGCGGAACATGCCCAACATGCGGTGGGTCACGAGGAAGCCGCCCACCACGTTGGCGGTGGCCATGGCGACGGCGACCACTCCCAGAATGGTGGTGAAGAGGGTGAGGTGCTGACCGGCGGTCACCAGGGTGCCGACGAGGGTGATGCCGGAGATGGCGTTGGCCCCGGACATGAGCGGGGTATGCAGGAGCGGCGGGACCTTGCGGATGACCTCGAAGCCCACAAAGAGCGCCAGCACAAAGACGGTCAGCGCCTTGACGAAAATGCTCAACTCTTCCATTAGGAGCTACTCCCTTCAGCGGTGTGCGCGTTCGCGGTGGGTAGTCCGAGTAGCTCGCGCACCCGGGTATTGCGGACCTCGCCCTCGTGGGTGAGGAGGGTGTCGTGAATGATCGGGTCTTCCAGGTTCAATCGGAGTTGGCCGTCGGCAAACAGATTGCCCAGGAAGGCAGCGACGTTGTTGGCGTACATCTGGCTGGCGTGATAGGGGATGGTGGACGGGAGGTTGACCGGTCCCGCGATGGTCACGCCGTGGGCTTGCACCGTCTCACGTGGCCGGGTTAGCTCGCAGTTGCCGCCGCCCTCGGCGGCCAAGTCTAAGACGATGGAACCCGGGCGCATGCCGGAGACCATCTCCGCGGTGATGAGCGTCGGCGCTTTGCTGCCGGGAACCGCGGCCGTGGTGATGACCACGTCGCTCTCGGCCACCACCTGTGCCATCACCTCGCGCTGACGACGGTAGAACTCCTCGCCCATGGCACGGGCGTAGCCCCCGGACGCCTCGGCGCCCTCGGTCTCGAGGCCAAGCTCGACGAACCTGGCGCCCAGGCTCTCGACCTGCTCTTTCACCACCGGGCGGATGTCGTAGGCATGGACGACGGCGCCGAGGCGGCGGGAGGTGACGATAGCCTGAAGACCGGCGACACCGGCGCCCACCACGAAGACGCGCGCGGGCGTGATGGTGCCGGCGGCAGTAATCATCATGGGGTACATCTTCGGTAGGGACTCGGCGGCCATGAGTGCAGCCTTATAGCCCGCGACGGTGGCCATGGAGGAAAGAGCGTCCATCGGCTGGGCGCGACTGATACGTGGGACCAACTCCAGCGCAAAGGCGGTGACGCCCTTTTCCGCTAGTTGGCGGACCGCCTCCAGCGCGCCCAGCGGATCGAGCAGTCCGATCACGACCTGACCATCGCGCAGCAGCCCCAGGTCGGCGCCGCCGGTGTCCGGCCCATGTACGAACACGAGCACGTCGGCCGTGGAGAAAAGCGCGTTCCTGTCCGACGCAAGCTGGGCACCCTGCGACTCAAAGGCCGAATCGGGGTAACCGGCCTGTGCGCCGGCACCCGCCTCGACGAGCGTTGTTAATCCGGTGCCCGCGATCTTCGGCACCATCGCCGGAATCAGGGCCACGCGCCGTTCGTCCAGATACGTCTCCGTGGGTACGCCGACGATCACCTCTACCCCCACTTGCTAGGTCGGCTGCGCGACGGCCTCTGCGGACCGCTGCTCAGTGCGGTGCGGGATAGTATAAGGTAGAGCCACACTATGAGTCTCAGTTCGCAAGGGCCGCTCGTTACGGCGCTGCCTCTCGCCGGCAAGGGCATCAGGCGGCCTCAACATCGGTCAGTGCAAAGTCCCGGCCCTTGAACAGGAGGGGTTCGCGGGTGGTTTCCGCCAGCGCGTAGGCAAAGCAGTCACCGAAGTTCAGGCCCGCCGGGTGGTTGCCCTTGCCGAAGCGCCGCCAGGCACGGCGCGCGGCCTGGGCATGGTCGGAGGTGATCGGCACCAGCTCAATGGGCGCTCTTTCCAGGAAGAGATCAAGCTCATGCCCGGCCGCGGCGCCGGCGCGGCTTTCGAGCACAATGGCCGCCTCCAGAAAGCTGGCGACGGACATCCGACACCGCGAGGCTGTCGCTATCGCCTGCTCGTAGTGCTCGGCATCCGGCTCGCCAAACAAGACCGCCAGGAGCGCCGACGTGTCGACAATCACTTGGGGAGCCCGTGCTCGTCATAGAGAAAATCGCCGTGCTCAACAGCCGACGGCCCGTCGCGCAACAGGTGAGCACAGCGCTGACCGATGGCACGCAACTCCTGGACACGGGCCTCGACGCTGCGCTCGCGTCTCTCGCGCTCCAAACGTTCCTTGAGCGCGACCGTGATGGCGCCGGTCATCGTCTCGCCGGTAAGACTGGCCAATTCACCAGCGAGGCGGCAGGTCTCCTCGTTCTTGATGTTGAGACTCATCGGGATCCTTGGGGTAGAACTGCAATCAATATGTCTACCATAGCCCTTTGCACTGCCGCGTGTAAAGTCAACTGGGAGTTGGCCCCACTGCCCACTCTCGCGCTGCAAGACCGGTGCTCGCTGCGGTGCGGGATAGTATAAGGTAGAGCCACACTATGAGTCTCAGTTCGCAAGGGCCGCTCGTTGCTGTGCTGCCTCTCGCCGGCTATCGCGTGCTCGACCTGAGCCGCGCTTTGGTCGGACCGTACTGCACGATGCTGCTCGGTGACTTGGGCGCCGACGTGATCAAAGTCGAGCGCCCGGAGACGGGCGACGAGGCGCGGCATTGGGGGCCGCCCTTCCACGGCGGAGAAAGCTCCTACTTTCTCTCGATGAACCGCAACAAGCGGAGCGTGGCGCTCGACCTGAAGGACGCGACGGGGCTACGGCTCTGTCTCGAACTGGCCGCGCAGGCGGACATCGTGATCGAGAACTTTCGTCCCGGGGTGGCAGACCGGCTAGGAGTGGGCTACGAGGCGGTGCGTGCGGTACGTCCCGACGTGGTGTATTGCTCGATCTCGGCTTATGGTCAGGACGGGCCGGACGCCTGGAAACCGGGCTACGACCTGATCATGCAGGGCGAGGCCGGGATGATGAGTGTCACCGGTCACCCGGACGGACCGCCGGTGAAGGCCGGGGTTGCGGAAACGGACATTCTCGCCGGTACCAATGCGCTGGCGGCGCTGCTTGGGGCACTGCTGGCGCGGGAGCGGGCCGAGCACGCGGGCAGTGCGCCGGGGGCGCAGTATATTGACGTGGGGCTGCTGGAGGGGCAGGTTTCGCTGCTCGGGTATCACCTGGTGGGCACGCTGCTCTCCGGGAAGCCACCGGGGCGGATGGGGAATGCGCTGCCCTATATCGTGCCGTACCAGGTATTCGAAACGGCGACGTTCGAGATCACCATTGCGGTGAACAACGACCAACTCTGGCAGCACTTTTGCCGCGCTGTCGAGCTGCCGCACCTCGCCGCCGATCCGCGCTTTGCGACGAACGGCGACCGGGTGCGCCACCGCGGCCAGCTTTTGCCGGAGCTGGAAGCCCTGTTCAGGACGCGGCCGGCCGATGAGTGGCTGGCGCGATTGGAGCGGGAGGGCGTGCCGTGTGGCCCAATCAATACGATGGATCGCGTGGCAACGCACCCGCAAGTGCAGGCGCGCGGGCTGGTGCGGGAGCTGGACCATCCCATTGGACCGGTGCCGACCACGGCGCTGCCCTGGCGTTATGGCCGTCCGGCCGAGGGCGGCGCTGACCCGGACGCGCCGCCGCGACCGCCGCCGTTGCTCGGCCAGCACACCGAGGCCGTGCTGGTTGAGGTGCTGGGCTGCTCACCAGAGGCGGTGGCCGAATGGGCCGAGCAGGGCATTGTGCAACTAGGAAGCGCGAGGGCTGATGGGGTATAAAGGGCGGGGGGATGGTCCTCACCCCCTGGGCCCCTCTCCACCATGTAGAGAGGGGGAGTCTGCCCTCACCCTGGCCCTCTCCCAGAGGGAGAGGGGATGGACTGCGGCTTCCGCCGCAGTGACGAGATAGGAATCGCAGAGGAAACGAGCGAGGCACGATGGGTATGCTTGAAGGCAAGGCGGCGTTGGTCACAGGTGGCGGACGGGGTATCGGGCGGGGCATTGCGCTGGCAATGGCGCGAGCCGGGGCAAGCGTGGTGGTGAACGACATCGGCGCTTCGCTGACGGGCGAAGGCGCCGACCATGGTCCGGCCAACCAAGTCGCTGAGGAGATTCGGGCGGCCGGCGGTGCGGCGGTGGCGAATACCGGCTCGGTCACGGATCACGCTCAGGGCCGGCAGATGGTCCAGGACTGCGTGGACCGATTCGGGACAATTGATATTGTGGTGCATACGGCGGGGATTCTGCGGGATCGGATGATCTTCAATCTCACCGAGGACGAATGGGACAGCGTGACGGCGGTGCATCTCAAGGGCGCGTACAACGTCATCCATCCGGCGACGCAGCAGTTTCGTCAGCAACGCTCCGGGCGGATCATCGCCTTCTCTTCGACCTCGGCGCTCGGCGCACCGGGCCAGCCCAACTATGGCGCGGCCAAGGCCGGGATTCTGGGCCTGATCTGGTCCTGCGCCAATGCACTGACCCGCTACAACGTGACCGCGAACGCGATCATGCCGTTCGCCGACACGCGGATGATTGACACGACGCCGCGCGCCCACCAGCAGTTCGAGGAAACGGGGAAGTGGCCGAGTGAGGTAGCGGCCGGGACGGAGCGTGACCCGGAGAACGTGGCGCCGCTGGTGGTGTATCTGGCGAGCGACGCGGCCCAAGCGGTCAACGGCCAGGTCTTCGGCAGCTTCGGCTACGAGGTGGCGTTGCTGGCGCAGCCGCGCTTCGTCCGGGGGCTACGGCGCGGACGGCGCTGGGAGCCGGAGGAGCTACGCGACTTGGCGCCGACGACGCTGGCGCGCGATCTGCAACCACCGCCGGCGGTGGGAGGAGCGTTCAGCCTGCTCGATCAGATTCCCGAGGGTGGGGACGACGTAGCACCTGGAGTGCAGTCTTGGGAGTTGGATTGACTGCGCTGACGGGGGTAGGACCTAACCCCCGGCTCCTTCCCTGGAGGGAAGGGGAGTCATTGGGGCGACCGTTAGTTCCTTCCCTTCAGGATGGTGGAGATAAGCCTGCATCTCCGGAGCAGCGACGGCTATGGATGCACTGACTGGGAAAGTAGCTATCGTCGGGGTTGATGAGTCCGACGAGATCGGCGTCGTGCCGCAGAAAACGGCGCTCCAACTCCACGCCGAGGCGGCACAGAACGCCCTGGCCGATGCCGGCATCGAGAAAGCCGAGGTGGACGGGCTGTTCACCGCCGGGCTGTCCACTATCGAACTCGGCGAGTATCTCGGTATCCGGCCGACATACACGGATGGGACGAACGTCGGTGGCTCGTCGTTTGTGATCCATATCGGCCATGCCGTGAACGCCATCGCCAACGGACTGTGCCGGGTGGCGCTCATCAGTCATGGTCAGAGTGGGCGCTCCCGTCAGAGTGGTCCGCCGCCGGATCTGTACGGGCAGAACGTCGCGCAGTTCGAGGAGCCATGGGGGCTGCCGCGACCGCTGGGCGCCTACGCGATGGCCTGCGCGCGCCACATGCACCGCTACGGCACGACGCATGAACAGCTGGCCGAGATCGCCGTGGCGACGCGCGCTTGGGCGGCGCTGAACCCGAAAGCGCTGATGCGCGAGCCGCTGACCATCGCAGACGTGCTGGCGAGCCGCTGGATTAGCTGGCCGCTCCACCTGCTGGACTGCTGTCTCGTGACCGACGCCGGCGGGGCCGTGGTCCTGACGAGCAAGGAGCGGGCGAGGGATACGGTGAAGGAGCCGGTGGCAGTGCTGGGGTTTGGGGAGCATCACGACCACGCGATCATCAGCCAGATGCCCGATCTGACGGCGGGGCCGGGGCAGGTATCGGGAGCTCGGGCCTTGGCGATGGCCGGTGTCGGACACGACGACATTGACGTGGCGGAAATCTACGACAGCTTCACCTATACCGTGCTGCTGTCCCTGGAGGACTTGGGCTTCTGCCGGAAGGGGGAGGGGGGCGCTTTCGTCTCCGGGCAGCGCACCGCGCCCGGCGGCAACTTCCCGCTGAATACGCAGGGTGGCGGGCTGTCGTATACGCATCCGGGGATGTTCGGCATTTTCACGGTGATCGAGGCGGTGCGCCAACTGCGGGGGGACTATGCGGCCGCCGGCCAGGCGGCGCGACAAGTGCAGGACGCGCGACTGGCGCTCGTACACGGCACCGGCGGGGTGCTCTCGGCCACCGGTACGGCGATCTTGGGGGTGTGACCTGTGCGACGGGGGGACGGGAATGACAATTTTTGCGAGGGTCTTGGAGTGGGGAGCGGAACACGATGACTGACAACGGCTACGGCAAACCGCTGCCGCGGCCCGACCCGGTGACGCAGCCCTTCTGGGACAGCGTCAAAGCGCACGCGATGAGTATTCAGCGGTGTCGCACCTGTGGGAGGTACGTGTTCTATCCACGGATGCACTGCCCTTCCTGTTTCGGCCGGGACCTGGCCTGGCTGCCGGTGAGCGGGCGGGGGGTGGTTCATGCGTTCACGATTGTCCACTACCACTCCACGCCAGCCTTTCGAGCAGATACGCCCTACGTCGTGGCCTTGATCGAACTGGATGAGGGTGTGCGGATGATGAGCAACCTCGTAGACGTGACTCCCGATCCAAAGCACGTGCGCGTCGGATTGCCTGTCGAGGTGGTCTACGACGACGTAACGCCGGAGCTGACCTTGCCCAAGTTCCGGCCCGCATCGGCGGAGTAGGGGGGCATGTAGGTTGGACGAGATGCTGAACTATCTGGACATCGAGCTACCCGATGATGCCCGCCGGCTGCAACAGCGGGTGCGGCGGTTCGTGGAGGATGAGGCGCTACCGCTGATTCCGGCCTGTTTCGAGGCGCGGCGATTTCCAACCGAATTGATCCCGCGGTTTGCCGAGCTAGGGCTGCTCGGCGGCACACTCCCTATTGACGGGGCGGGGCTGACGCCGCTGGCCTACGGGCTGGCCTGTCAGGAACTGGAGCGGGGTGATAGTGGCCTCCGCAGCTTCCTCTCCATTCAGAGTGCGTTGTGTATGTTCCCGATTTACTCCTACGGCTCCGAGGCGCAGCGGCGGCGCTATCTGCCGGAGATGGCGCGAGGGGCACTGATCGGCTGTTTCGGCCTTACGGAGCCGCTGCATGGCTCGGACCCGAGCGCGATGGAGCTGACCGCGACGCCCGATGGCAGCGGCTGGGTGCTCAATGGCACAAAGACGTGGATCGGGAATGGGTCAGTGGCGGACGTGGCGGTGGTGTGGGGGCGCACGCCGGAGGGTATTCGGGGGTTTCTCGTCGAGCGTGATCGGGCCGGGTGCCAAAGCCGCACGGATGATGCCAGGTGTGGTGCGGCTTTGGCACCCGGGTTCGCCACTCGTGACATCGAGGATCGGCTCTCGCTGCGGGCCGCAACGGTCTCGGAGCTGACGTTTACCGACTGCCGGGTGCCGGCCAACGCGCTGTTGCCGGGCGCGGTGGGGTTGGGGGCGGCTTTGCGCTGTCTGACCGAGGCGCGATTCGGGATCATTTTCGGCGTGGTGGGCGCGGCGATGGCCTGCTACGAGACGGCACTGGCCTACACCAAGCAGCGGGAGCAGTTCGGCAAGCCTATCGCGTCGTTCCAACTGACGCAGCAGAAGCTCGTGGACATGCTGACGGGCATCACGCAAGGCCAGCTACTGGCCGTGCAGCTGGGCCGGCTCAAAGCGGCCGGCCGCCTGCGTCACCAGCAGGTGAGCCTGGGCAAGCGGGCGAACGTGGCGATGGCGCTGGACGTGGCGCGGACGGCGCGGTCCATGCTGGGGGCCAATGGCATTCGCCTGGACTATGGGGTGATGCGCCACGCCGTCAACTTGGAGACGGTGTATACCTATGAGGGCACGCATGAGGTCCACACGCTGGCGGTAGGGCGGGACGTGACCGGGATGGCGGCGTTTGGGTGAACTGCCCTCACCCCCGGGGTAGGTATCTACATGGATGGACAGGATACACAGGATGGGGGAGGCGGTGAGGGCGCCCCTTGTGGGCGCCCCTACGGCGCTGGTGGCGGGGGGACGAGCGCAGCGCGCTGTGGGCTATGTAAGGAGATTGAGGGATGGCGTCGTCAATCGCTGAGGTCGAGGTGCTGGTCGGGCGGGAGTTGGGGGTCAGCCCATGGCTTACCGTCACCCAGGAGCAGGTGAACACTTTTGCCGATCTCACCAGCGACCACCAGTACATTCACGTGGACACCGAGCGGGCGCGTCAGACGATGTACGGCGGGACCATCGCGCATGGCTACTTCACGCTCTCGTTGGTCACACGACTGAGCCGCGAACGCGACGGCATACGGATCAATCTGCCGTGTCGTATGACCATCAACTATGGGCTTAACCGGGTACGTTTTCCGGGGCCGGTGCCGGTGGGGCAGCGGATTCGGCTCCGCACGAAGCTGCTCGACGTGGAGAGCATCAATCCCGGCAAAGGGCCGGATGGGCAGCCGCAGGCCCTCCAACTGACGTACCAGCAGGCCATGGAAGTAGAAGGCCAGGAACGGCCCGGGATGGTTGCCGAGACGCTGACGCGCATCTACTTCTAGTTAGTAGCTCGTGGTCAGTGGCTCGTGGGTCGCACACTCCGGGGCCACAGAGCGTACAGAGAGGGGTACAGGATGATGCAGCAGACGGTAGCCGATCCGGCAGCGCAGGTCGTCGTCAAGGCGTGGACCGATCCGGCGTATAAGGCACGACTGCTGGCGGGCCCGCGGGCAGCCCTCAAGGAGCTGGGGATTGCGTACCACGAGGACATCGCGCTGGAGGTGTACGACAATGCCGGCTCGGTCCATCACGCCATCGTGTGTACGCCGTGCTCATGCTATCCGGGGTGGCTCACGGCAGCACCGGCGTACTGGAAGGACGCGGACTACAAGGCGAGGATCAACCGCGATGCGGCCGGCACCTTGCTGGAGATGGGACTGCGCCTGAGTGAGGGCCTGGAGTTGAAAGTTATTGACACTGACCCGGCACGGCGGGCGATGGTCATTCCGCCGCATCCCGATCCCGATGGTCGGCTCGGTGCGGCGGAACTGGCCGCGCACGTGACCAACCTCACGCTGGTGGGTCACGCGCGTTGAGGCGGGCGGACCTAACCCCCGGACGCCCCTTCCTTGGCAGGGAAGGGGCGTCCGGGCTGGTGAGGGTGCCCACAAGGGACACCCCTACGGCGCTGGGCGGGTGGCGAGTTGGGTGGTCAGGTGATAGAGCAGGCCACGCTGGGCGGCGGCGTGGGCCGACCGCAGGCCGCTGGCAATCGCCGTGGCGTCGGAGCGGCCGTGGGCGATGAAGACGAGGCCACGAACGCCTAGGAGAGGCGCGCTGCCGTGCTCGCGATAGTCGAGGGGCTGCGCCGCGCGCCGCAGCGCCGGTCGCAAGATCAGGCCGGCGAGCTTGTAGTGGAGGCGACTGCGGACGGCGCCGCGAATGAGGTCGAAGATGAGCGTCACCATGCCCTCGGCGACCTTGAGTACGACGTTGCCGGCAAACCCGTCGCAGACGACCACGTCGGCAGCACCGGCCGTCGCCTGCCGCCCCTCGACGTTGCCGACGAAGTGCAGGCCGCTCGCGGCGAGGAGGGGGTAGGTTTCCTGGACGAGCCGATTACCTTTGCCGGCTTCTTCGCCATTGCTGAGGAGTCCCACGCGAGGGCGCTGCACGCCATGCACGATCTCCATATAGGCGGCGCCTAAGTAAGCAAAGTCCACCAAGTGGCGGGGCTGGCAGTCGGCAGTGGTGCCCACATCCACAATGAGCGTCGGCCCGCTCGGCAGCGGAAATACCGCACCCGCCGCGGGCCGATCCACACCGGGGAGCGGGCGCAGCGTCAGCACGGCGGTGGCCATCGTGGCGCCGCTGTTGCCGGCCGACAGGAAGGCGTCGGCCTCGCCATCGCGGACGAGGCGCAGGCCGACATGCACGGAAGACTGCCGCTGGCGACGGGCGGCGTGGGCAGCATGGGTGTCCATGGCGACCACGTCCGGCGCATGGACGACCGTGATGGGCAACTCCGAAGCGTCGTCGCTGGCTGCTTGCAGCTCCCGCTCTAAGACAGCTTCCTGGCCGACGAGGATCACGTGAAGACCGTCGGCGCCATGCCTACGGGCGGCCAGCACGGCGCCGCGCACGATCTCGCCGGGGGCATGGTCGCCGCCCATCGCATCGAGCGCTATACGCATCTGTCCCCCACTTACCTACCCCTGGGCCCCGGCCATGATGATAGCTGACAACTCAATCGGGTAGCCCCCCTATGGTCCCCCCGCCGCAGCGGGGGGACGGGCGGACTTACCGGCGCCGGCGCCGCTTGCGGCCGGGCCGGTTGCCGGCGCGGATCAGACGAGCCAGGCGTGCGGCAAAGCCGGGCGCCTGCGTGGCCGTGACTTTCCCATGCAGACGATCTTGCTGGACGATACGACATACCGGACCCATATCGCACACGCCCATGCAGGAGACGGGCACGACGGACACGTTGTCCGCGATGCCTTCCTGGCGCAGGGCCTTTACTACGGCGGGGAGCGCCTCACGGGCGCCGTCCTCGTTGCATCACCCGCCCTGGCAGAACTGGACCGTCAAGAACGATTCCGTCTGGCTCTTGCGGCGGCAGTCCGGGCAGAGTGCTGCAAACGAGCCGCCGCTTCACCCGGCTTCGCGAGTGGTGGTCGGTGCCTCACACTGGGGGCACTTGGCCGGCTCATCCCAACTGAACATGCGTAGAGCGCGTTGCACGCTATATCGTCTCCGTCGTCTTGTTGAGTGCCGCGGGTGGCGTCCAGCCTGGCGTGGCGGTGCCGGTCTCGTGACACTCACCCCCCGAATTGTAGCGGCCCTGTCCCGCTTGGTCCAAGGCGGGGGGCAAGGGGGAGAGGCGAGGGCGGGGTGGACCTAACCCCCGGCCCCTCCCCTAGCAGGGAAGGGGCGCGATGGCGGCGGCAGTCCGATGATGGTCTGCATCAGGATGCAAGGATGAGCAGGATGGATTGCGGCTTGCGCCGCAATGACGGGAGAGCAGCGAGGGCGTCCGCAAGGGACGCCCCTACATGGGGTGGGCACACCGGGCAAACGAGCGGAATGCGTGAGGAGAGGATGGGCCGGATGGATTCCCGCTTTCGCGGGAATGACGAGTCATGCAATGGTTCCCTTGCGGGGGAATGACGGTTTTGCAAAGGCCCCCCGGGGAAGGGCAGTATGGCACAGCAATTCGATCTTGTTGTCATTGGCACCGGCGTCGCCGGCGCACCGGTTGCGACGGCTTGCCGCGAAGCCGGTTGGGAGGTGGCGCTGGTGGACGACCACCCGTATGGTGGTACATGCGCCTTGCGGGGCTGTGACCCCAAGAAGGTGCTCGTCGGCGCGGCCGACGCGGTGGACTGGGCGCGGCGGATGGCGGGCAGGGGGATCGAGCCGGGGGGAGTGCGGATTGACTGGCCGGCGCTGATCCGGTTCAAGGACAGCTTCACCGGGCCGCGGCCGGCGGCGCGGCGGGCGGGCTTCGAGCAAGCCGGTATTGCCTGCTTCGACGGACACGCGCGATTTGTGGGTCCCACGGTGCTCCGGGTGGGTGATGAGGAGCTGGAGGGCCGCCACATCGTGATCGCCACGGGCGCCAAGCCCCAGCCCTTGGGGATTGCCGGGGAGGAGCACCTCACCATCAGTGACGACTTCTTCGACCTCGCAGAGCTGCCGGAGCGGGTGCTGTTCATCGGCGGCGGCTACATCTCGCTGGAGTTTGCCGGTGTCGCGGCAACGGCCGGCGCTCAGGTGACGGTGCTGCATCGCAGCGGGCACCTGCTGCGGGGCTTCGATGAAGACCTGGCGGATCAACTCACCGCCTACCTGCGGTCACAGGGCCTCGATATTCAGTTGGATACTGCCGTCTCCGGTATCGCCGAGCAGGATGGCGGGCTGGCCGTCGCGGCGACCACGCCCGCCGGGCCGCGCACGTTCGAGGCAGACTTGGTGGTGCATGGGGCGGGGCGCGTGCCCAACGTGGATGATATGGGCCTGGCGGCAGCGAACGTGGCGTTCGACCGCCGCGGCGTGCGGGTGAACGAGTACCTGCAGAGTGTTTCCAACCCGGCGGTGTACGCCGCGGGTGACGCCGCCGCGAGTCCCGGGCCGCCGCTTACGCCAGCGGGAGGCGTGGATGCGGACGTGGTGAGCACCAACCTGCTCCAGGGCAACCGGGCGACACCGAACTATGGGGTGATCCCCACGGCGGCATTCACCAATCCGCCACTGGCTGCTGTCGGGTTAGGTGAAGCAGAGGCGCGTGCCCAGGGCCTGCGTTTCGGTACGAACTACGCCGACGCCGCGCGGTGGGCGACGGCCACCCGCCTGGCGCAGCCGTGCTATGGCTACAAGGTGCTGATCGAGGAGGAGACGGACCGAATCTTGGGCGCCCATCTACTCGGCCCGCACGCCGACGAGGTGATCAACGTGTTCGCGGTGGCGATGCAAGCCGGGATGACGGCAACGGCGCTGAAAGAGATGCTGCTGGCGTACCCGACCACGTCGTCCGACCTCTACTACATGCTGTAGGCGGGCGTTGGCCTTCCTATGGCCCCTCTCACGGGGGTAGGGGGTAGATATTCGGCAGGCGAGCCTCACCCCCCGGCCCCCTCTCCATCGCGGAGCGATAGAGAGGGGGTGTAGATTCCCGCTTGCGCGGGAATGACGGAGGACCAGGGGAGCGGCCAGGGCACCAGCGGTGGGCGGCGGATTGTGCAGGGCCGGCAGGTCAACGGTACTATCCTGAGTAGGGGCCGGCCGATGCTGCACGACGTTGGAAACGATAAGAGCGGGTAGCTTTGGGGCCGGCCAGGTGGACGAATGCTCGTAGTGGCGCTCTGGATTGCCGGGTTGGTCATGGTCGGCTGGGCGGCGGCCCGGTGGGGCTGGCGCTTGGGGTCGGCCGATGTGGTGTGGGGTGTGGCGCCGGCGGCAGGGCTGGCGCTGGGCCTGGTCGCGGCAAACGCGCTGGCCTACGTCGTCCCGGCCGGGTGGGCGGCCGGTCTGGGTACCGGTCTGCTCGTGCTGGCCGCGGTCGTTTGGTGGTGGCGCCGGCAGAGGGCGGCTACGCCTGACCGGGCGGCGGACGTGGAGCGCAGCGGGCCGGTGGACGCCGCCGACGTGCTCGTCTGGCTGATCGCCGGGCTGGCGGTCACGGCGGCGGTGGGGGTGGGCGCCTTTGCGACACTGCAATACAACGAGGAATTGCAGCATTGGCCGCTGGCCGCGACCATCGCCGAGAGGAACTTCCCGCCGCGGCTGCCGTTCTGGCCGGCGTGGCCGGCGGTATATCACTACGGCTTTGCGCTGCTGGCGGCGGCCGTCCACCACCTCAGCGGGCTGGCGGTGTGGTGGTCCATTGACGTGCTTACGCTGGTGGTGGCGCTGGCGGTCTTCTGGGGGGTAGCGGCGCTCTTGCGGCGCGCCGGGGCCGCGATGAACCTGGCGGTGGTGGGAGCGTTCTTCGTCTTTTTCGGTGGTGGCTGGGTACCGGGGTGGTTTGCCCAGCGGATTCCCTTTTGGCTGACACATGCCGAGGGGCCACTGGTCGGTATGCAGGCCGAACCGCTGGTCGTGGGGAGGCTGTTCAAGAGCTTTGCGCTGATCGTCCACGAGCATCCGGCCGCCCTGGGGCTGGTGTGTCTGATCGCCTATGGCCACGGCTGGCTCAGTGTGCAGCACTCGGCACGCGAGCCGCGGGGGTGGTGGCTGGCGGCCGGTCTGCTGGTGCTCGTCGGCGGGGCGGCGGCGTTGGCTGCGACGAGCGCATTCGTGCTGCTGCTGGCGGGGACGGCGGGCGTGGTGGGGCTGCGGGCCGGGCGGCTGCTGGTCGGGCGGCTGCGGCGGATAGAGGCGCCGGCAGGCAGTAACGGGGGCTGGTGGGCGGTGCGGCGCGATGGTGCACTGGTGCTGGCGACGCTGGTGTTCGGCTCGGTGTCCGGTGGAGCGATCACGGACCTCCTGCTGCGCGCGCGGGGTCTGCCGGTCGGCAGTAGTCTCGGCTGGCGTAGCCCGCCGGGATGGCCGGAGGTCGCCGGGGAGGCGGGGCAACTCGCTGGCGAGTGGTGGTGGGAGGTGCTGCTGGCCGAGTTTGGCTTGCCGGTGCTGCTGCTGCCGGTAGTGGCGTGGTGGTGCTGGCGACGGCCGACGCCGTTGAAGACGTGGCTGCTGGCGACGGCGGTGGTCGGGTTTGTGCTGCCGCTAGTGCTCGAGTATGGGCGGGACGACGCGGCGATGGCCGCGTTCAGCCGGACGGCTGGCTCTCTGTGGCTGGTGCTCTGTGCGCTGACCGCCGTGGAGCTGACGCAGGGGCTGCGCTGGAACCGCTTGGCCTATGCGCTGCTGGGCGTCTTTGTGCTCGGCTCGACCTACATGGGTCTGAGCTTTGCGATTTCGCTGTGGCCGCCGGAGGGGCTGCAAGCGACGGCGCCGCCGCAGCGGCCGGCGCAGGTGCAGCTGGCGGCGCGGGTGGCCGAGCTGGTGCCGCCGGGGGTGCGGATTCTCAGCGACAATCCGCGGTGGGTAACGACGCTGGTCGGGCGGATGGCGCCGTCCACGCTGGCGCCGCACTTCATCAACGGCGATACCGGCGACTACGCGGCGGCGATGGGGACGCTCGACGCGGCGGCTATCGAGCGGCTCGACGTGTCGTATTTGCACGTGTCGTCCACCCACTACGGGCGGTGGCCGCTGGCGGTGCGGGCGGCGCTCACCGACCCGCAGCGGTTCAAGCTGCTGGCGGTGCGGGAAGTGGAGTGGCGGTGCAACCGGATACGGGCGCGGGAATGGGTGGCACTGTACGGCATCGTCGGCCGCTACGAGACGGCCGGTGGCGGACCGCGCCTGGGAAGTGGCCCGACGGACCCGTCGCTGGCCTACTGGCAGCCGCGCTTGCTGTTCACGCCGCTGTGTCCGTAGCAGCGGTCAGTAGCATGTGGTCCTCACCCCCGGCCCCTCTCCGACATTTGGAGAGGGGGGTATCGCGCGGTCACGGGTATCACTGATCCGGGGAGGACGCCGGCGGTATTCAATTGTGCGGCTGGATTGCGGCTTGTGCCGCAATGACGCGGCGGCGGGGCGCGGGCGGGGTGGTTGAGCGGAAAGCCCGTGCGCGCGGTGGAGCAAGACCGCGGGTGGGGCGGTACTTGGATGGCAGGATGCGCTTGGTGGGTGGTGGGGCGAGCCTCACCCCCCGGCCCCCTCTCCAAATGTTGGAGAGGGGGTGGAGTGGGGAACGAGGCGGACCTAACCCCCGGCCCCTTCCCTGGCAGGGAAGGGGAGTCCGCGCCGTGGTCGGCAACGGGCCGGGAGGATGATTGCGGCTTGCACTGCAATGACGAGACGATGCGGTAGGAGCACGAGTAAGTTAGGGTGCGGGGATTGGCCGGGGTGTGGGGCAAGCCCTCCTGGCGCAGCCGGTGTGCGCCGGCCGGCAAGGCGACGGTGGCGATTGCCACGGCACGCGGACGGTACGGACCCGGCGCCCCGGCCACAGTGGCCAGGGGTACGTCGGTACCCGGTGCCCTCGGGGCGGCACGCGGACGGCCATGCTTCGCCGCGCCGGTTGACGCGGTGAAGGGTCGCTCATGACCCGGTGCCTGATGGGCGGCACGCAGACAGTACTGACCCGGCGCCTCGGCCGTGGTGGCCAGGGGTACGTCAGCACCCGGTGCCTTCGGCTGGGTGGCAATGCCACCGTCGTTGGTAAACACGATGATGTTACGTGTGGATCCCTGCCGGGCGGTGCCCGGTGCTCCAGGAGGGACTTGCAACTGCCAATCCCCGTCGGGGGGACACATTGGCGGGGGGGGGGGAAAGACAACGGGGTGGGAATTTACATGGATGGACAGGATGCACAGGATGGAGGGGCCGGGCCTCACCCCCCGGCCCCCTCTCCAACATTTGGAGAGGGGGAGTACGGCTGCGCCCCTACGGCTTGGTCGGTGCCTGCCCCTGGTGGGGGTGTGCTAGAGTGTGGGTGAGGGAGCGGGAGATGGGCACGGGGGCGTTGCTGCTGGTGGATGTTCAGAACGACTTCTGTCCGGGTGGGGCGCTGGCGGTGGGGAGCGGCGACGAGGTGGTGGCGCCACTGAATGAGTACATTGCGCGCTTCACGGCGGCCGGGCTGCCGGTGTTGGCCTCGCGGGACTGGCATCCCGCACAGACGGTGCATTTTGAGGCGGGCGGGGGGCTTTGGCCGGCACATTGCGTGCAGGACACGCCGGGGGCAGCGTTTCATGCCGACTTGCAACTGCCGGACGGTGCGGTCATCGTGACGAAGGGTGATGATCCGGGCGAGGACGCCTACTCGGTCTTTCAGGGCCATGCTGCGGGTGGGGCCGGGGCGGCGGAGGCGCTGCGGGAACTGGGGGTTGAGCACCTGTTCGTGGGCGGGCTGGCGACGGACTACTGCGTGCGCTCGACGGTGCTGGACGGGCTGCGGGGGGGATTTGGCGCGACGGTGCTGCTCGATGCCATTCGCGGGGTGAACGTGGCGGCGGGGGATGCGGAGCGGGCGATTGCGGAGATGGTGGAGGCCGGGGCGGCGGTGACGACGCTGGGGCGGCTGACGTTACCTGAGTAGACGGACGGATGAGTGGGCCAATGACGGGAAACAACGGCGAGGGTGATGGCGGTGGGGCGCGTCGGACCGGCCCGGGGCGGGTGATCGTGTACACAAAGCGGGGGTGTGGCTGGTGCTACGAGGTGCTCAGTCTGCTGGATAGTCGCGGGATCGGGTATGAGGAGCGCGAGGTTTATAGCAATCCGCGGTATTTCGACGAAATGGTGGAGAAGTCGGGGCAGTGGTTGGCACCGGTGGTCGAGATAGACGGGCACCTGCTGATTGATACGGATGCTTACGAGGTCGGGCGCTACTTGGAGCGGCTGGGGGAGTAGGGGAGCGGGGGCTGGCCTCACCCCCTGGCCCCCTCTCCATCGCAGAGCGATAGAGAGGGGGTGGATTGCCGGGATAGGATACTGGCCCCCCTGTGGTCCCCCCGCAATGCAGGGGGACGGCTGGGCCTCACCCCCCGACTCCCTCTCCACCATGTAGAGAGGGGGCGGATTTCGGTCGGACCCGGAATGTGGTGCGGACCTGACGAGTCAGAGGTGTATCCGTGCGTGCTTATCGGTCGCTAGTGCTGTCGGTTGTGCTGCTGGTAGCCGGAGTTGCTGTCGCCGGGTGTGGTGAGGCGGCGGCGCCGGGGGTGGTGGCGACGCAGGCGGCTGGTGAGGTGGCGGGGGCGCCGACTGCTGCTGTGGCGCCGGCAGCAACGGCTACGGCGGGGGCAACGGCCGCACCGGCGGTCTCGGTGGACACGCGGACGCTGGTGGCTACGCAGCTTCAGGTGCCGGTGCAGTTTCAGCGGGGGGCGTTTGCGCGGTCGCGCGAGCTTCAGGTGGTCTCAGGATTTCGGATCAGCGTCTTTGCGGCCGACCTGCCGGGGGTGCGGACGATGGCCGTGGCGCCGAACGGGGACCTGTACGCCACGCTGCCGAGACGGGGGCGAATTGTCGCATTGCCCGACCGCGATGGCGACGGTGTGGTGGACAGCGTGGAGACGGTGGCGTCCGGCCTCGACTGTCCCTACGGGATGGTCTTCCGCGAGGGCGGGCTGTACGTGGCGCTGTCCGGGCAGGTGGTGCGCTACGCCTACGTGCCGGGCGAGTGGGCGGTGGGGGCGTCGGAGGTGATCGTGGACGGGCTGCCCGATTCGGGGTGCCAACCGCATCACTATCGGGGGCTGGCGATTGACGGGGCCGGGATGCTGTACGTGTCGTTAGGCTCGACGTGCAACGTGTGTATCGAGCGGGACGGGCGGCGCGGCGGGGTGATGCAGTACCGGCCGGACGGGACGGGCGAGCGGCAGTACGCGACGGGCTTGCGTAATCCGATTGGTCTGACGTTCGATCCGGCGACGGGCGAACTGTGGACGGTGGTGAACGAGCGGGACCTGCTCGGCGACGACATCCCGCCGGACATGGTGACGACCGTGCAGGAGGGCGCGAACTATGGCTGGCCCTTCTGCTATCAGGGCGGGGACGGCGCGTGGGTGGTGGATAGCCGGGTGCCGGCGCGGAACCCGTCGTGCGCGGAGCTGACGGCGCCGACGGTGCCGGTGCAGGCGCATTCGGCGCCGCTGGGGCTGGCGTTCTACGACGGGGAGCAGTTCCCGGCGGCCTACCGGGGCGATCTGTTCGTGGGCTACCACGGCTCGTGGAACCGGAGCCGGGCGACCGGGTACAAGGTGGTACGGATCAGGTTTATCAACGGGCAAGCGCAGCCACCGCTGGATTTCGCGCGTGGCTGGCTGACCGGGCCGCGGGGACCGGCGGACGCTTGGGGCCGGCCGGTCGAGCCGGTGGTGGGTGGCGACGGCAGCCTGTACGTCACGGATGACCGCACGAACGCGATCTACCGGATTAGCTACGTGGGGTAGTGGCTCGCGGCCGTGGGGATGCTCGATCCAGTCGGCGCTAGGGTAGTGTTGCGGGGGTGAGTACGGTCAATCCGTACTGGGTGAAATGGCGGTCAAACGCCAGGGCGTGAGTGATCCCTAGGCGTTCCATCACCGCAAAGCTGGTGGCATCCGTGAGGGAGAAACCCTTATCTGCGTACTGGAGGATGATCGCCAGGGCGCGCTGCTCGTCAGCGACCGTGACCCGCTCGACCCGCGTGGCGCTCTGGGGAAGCTGACGCAGGAAGGCGGTCGCATGGACCTGACCGAGGCGGGATAGCAAGAGCGCGTGTGTTTCGGCGACAATTAGATTGGTGGTGATGGGCAGCCAGTGGTGGTCGGAGAGCCACGCCCAGCAGGTGCGGGCCTCCTGGTAATGGGCATCGCGGGGGTGGATCAGGGCCAAGAAGCCGGAGCTATCGAGGAATACCCGTCGGGAGCCGAGCGCTGGGATGCTCACGGCTGGGAGGTGTAGGCCTCAGCCAGGTACTCGTGCTTCTTGGCGGCGTCCGTAGGCGGCGCATCGGTCGCGGAGCCGACAAGCTCCCAGAGCGGGTCGTCCCTGGTGAGCCGCCGGTCTGCGCGGTGAGCGGGCGGTGCGACTGCGACCTGATAGCGTGTGCCGCTGCGCTCGACGATGACCGGCTCGCCATCGGGGGTGAGCTGCTCTAGGATGCTCGCGGGATTGCGGGCAAACTCATCGTAGGGGATAGTCGTGGAGGTGGCCTCTGCTGCGCTGGCCTTTGGCATGGGGTGAGTATAGCACGGTGAGGAAATCGGCAGGGAGGCTTGTGCGTTAGGATGTTGGCTTGCCGAGGGCTGGTGGGGTGAGGGAGGAGGTATCAGGGCGATGCGCGAATTCGTGGAATTCTTCGCCGATGGTGATTCCGAGGTTGGGGCACCACCCGGGTGGCCGGAGCTCGCCGTGGCGGCGCTGCGTCCCCTCGGCCCCAAAGTCATCAAGCCGTGGCCCATTCCCGACCCGCCGCCCCTCCAGCTATGTTTCGAATTCGACTACTACCCGGAGGGGCTGGAGACGATCCAGGCCCAACTCCGGCGCCAGGGCCTCAGTGTTGACTATTGGGTCCGCTGCGAGCACACCGCCGCGGAGGTGCGCCAGGCGGAACTGCTCGTCACGGGTCCGGGGCGGGTGTTGACCTCGGTCGAGGACACACTGCGTTGGAAGGATGTCACCGTCTGCCGTTACTGCGGCACCCGGACGGCGCACTGGCAGTTCGAGTCGCTGCAGATCGTGGAGCCACCGCAGGGCGCCGAGTTGGCCAACGTGGACCACTGGCCGCTGGTCTGCAGCGCGGAGCTGGCCCAGGCCTTGCGCGAGGCCCAGGTCACGGGCCTGGCGTTGGTGCCGGTGGGGCTGGACTGGCCGGTGCAGTGGTACGGGCTGCTTACGACCCATGAACTACCCCCGCTAGCCACCTCCCCGAGCCGGCTCGTTCCGAATCCGGTCCGGACCCCCCAGTGCGTGGCGAATCACTTGTGGGATGCGAAAACCCTGCTGGCCTACCGGCGCCAGGAATTGGGCGCGGCCGATTTCAACCACACCTACGAATACTTTGGCGGTGTAGAGACTGCCGTCCGGCTGCTGGTGATCTCGCAACGGGTGTACCGGCTGTTCGGAGAGGTGGGATTCAAGCGGCGCAACGGTTACCCGGTGGAGGTCGTGGATTGAGGGGGCGATGCCAGCGCGACGGCCGCTGATTACCTTGCTGACCGATTTTGGTAGCCGGGATAGCTACGCGGGCGTGCTGAAGGGGGTGATCGCCGGTATCTGTCCGGAGGCTGCGGTCGTGGACCTGACCCACGCGGTGCCGCCGCAGGACATCCGGGCCGGCGCATTTCACCTGCTGGTGGCCTGTCCGTACTTTCCGGCGGGCAGTGTGCATCTGGCGGTCGTGGACCCCGGGGTGGGCACGGACCGGCGCATGATCGCGGTAGAGGCCGGCGGGCACCGGTTTGTCGGGCCGGATAACGGGCTGCTGCGTTGGATTGTGGAACGGCTGGCCGGGGATAGCTGGCGAGCGGTGCAGCTGACGGAGCCGCGGTATTGGCTGGCGCCGGCGAGTGAGGTCAGCCACACGTTTCACGGGCGCGATATCATGGCGCCGGTGGCGGCGCACCTCGCGGCCGGGGTCGGGCTAGAGCAACTCGGCAGCCCCATCAGCGCGCTGGCGGGCACGCCCTTGCCGCTGCCGACGTGGGAGGGGGACTGGCTGCGGGGCGAAATCCTGCACGTGGACCACTTCGGGAACGCCATCACCAACATCCGCCGGGAGCACGTATCCGTGCCGGGCGGGGCACTGCGAGTGGACATAGGTAGCCATAGCGTGTCGGGGCCGGTCGAGAGCTATGCCGGTGCTGGGGTCGGTGAGCTGTTGGTGATCTGGGGCAGCGCCGGGTTTCTGGAGCTGGCGGTGCGCGAGGGGAGCGCAGCCGGTGCCTTGGGTATCGGGCATGGCGATGCGGTGTTGGTGCGGGGGGCAGACCTCACCCCCCGGCCCCCTCTCCACCAAGTGGAGAGGGGGAGTCAGCGTAGCGGCTTTCGGCGGAATGACGGGGGTGGGTTGGAGCGAGGGCGCCCACAAGGGACGCCCCTACAGGATTGCGGCGTCAGCCGCTGATTAGGGGTGATTGCCCTCACCCCGGCCCTCTCCCAGGGGGAGAGGGCGTTGGATTCCCGCGCACGCGGGAATGACGGGGGCGGGGCGGCGTATACTGCTGGTTGTGCTCCCGTTCGTCGGGTGAGGAGTGATTCGTGGAGGCAGTGCCACTTAGCTTTTTCCATGTGCTCGTGATGTTGAGCGCCGGGGGGCTGCTGGCCAGCCTGGCGGCGCATCTCCGCACGCCGCTGGCTGGCGGATACCTGTTCTTCAACGGGGTGGTGCTGCTGGTGTTCATGGTGCTCGGCCTGTGGCTGCGGCTGGCCTTGCCGCTGCCGGCGCTGCTGCCGTATGAGGTGCGGGAGCCGTGGGTGGCGTATGAGCCGGTGCTGTGGCTGCTCTTCGCGGCGCTGCTGGTCGTTCACCTGCTGCTGGTGCGCGCCGAGCGACCGCAGATGGCAACGCGGGTGGGGCTGGCGGCCGGTGGTGTGGGGCTGGTCAGCCTGGTGGGCGGGGTGGCCGCGTATCTGCCGCCGGTGGCGACGCCGGGTGTGCTCTTTGTGCTGGCACTGCTGGCTACGGCGGCGGGCACACTGGCACTGGGAAGCGTGTGGAGTGGTTGGATGCTGGGGCACTGGTATCTGGTGACACCGCAGTTGTCACCGCGGCCGTTACTCCTCATCAATGCCGGCCTGGCGGCTGCGCTGGGGGTGCAGGCACTCTTGGTTCTGAGCATGGCCGGAGCAGCCCTGGTCGCGGCGCCCGCGGAGACCGGGCCGGCAACGCTCCTGGACCAATACAGCTGGTGGTTCGGGCTACGAGTCGGTATCGGCGTGGTATTTCCGCTGGTGCTGAGCTGGATGATCTGGCGGACGGCGCGCACGCGCTCGATGATGGCGGCGACGGGGCTGCTGTATATCGCGACGGGCGCCGTGGTGAGTGGCGAGATCATCGCTCGCGTGCTGTATTTCATCGCTCGCGTGCCGGTATGAGTAGCGCGACCGGGTCGCAGGAATCGCCCAAGCCAGCCATGACTGATGACGGCGGACCGCTCACGGCCGAGACCTGCCGGGCCATCGCGGCGGCCTTGGGGGCGGAGCTGGAGACGGCGCCGTACACGTATCGCGGCCGGCCGGTGTATGAGGTGCGCCTGGACTTGCCGGCCGATGCTATCGGGGTGCGCTTGGTGCTGTGGCCGGAGCTACGGCGCGCCGATGTATACGTGGGCGAGACCCCGATTGTCTTCAAGCGGATTGAGAAGGTGGCCCTCTACCCGGGGCTGGAGGTGATCTTCTGGCGGTACGGACCGCGAGGGTTTCTGCTGGTAGCGCGAAACGGCCGGGTGGCGACGGCCTCCTGACGCCTGGGAGGCGGTCGTTGCGCGGGGTGGTGGTTGCGGCCGCGACTCGGAGGCCGGTACACTGGTTGGATTAACCGTAGTCCGGTTGCTGCACCGGTGCTGGGTGGACGGAAAGGAGCGTGCAGATGAGCCAATCGGTCGGCGCGTTTGTGGGTAGCTCTCCCAGCGTTGCCCTTGACCTCACTAGCGAGGAAAAGATCATCGGTGAAGGCCTCACCTTCGAGGATGTCTTGCTGGTGCCCGGTCGCTCCGACGTGCTGCCGGCGGACGCCGACGTCGGCACATTTCTGACCCCGCGTATTCGCTTGCAGGTGCCGATCGTGTCGGCAGCGATGGATACCGTCAGCGAGGCTCGCTTGGCGATTGCGCTGGCGCGGGAGGGCGGGATTGGCGTCATCCACCGCAACCTACCCGTGGCGGCGCAGGCGGCCGAGGTGGATAAGGTGAAGCGCTCGGAGGCCGGCATGATCGTCGAGCCGGTCACGCTCGGCCCCCATGACCTGGTATGCGACGCCCTCGCCGTGATGGCGAAGTATCACATCTCCGGGGTGCCCATCACCGACAACGGTCGCTTGGTCGGCATTCTGACCAACCGCGACCTGCGCTTTCAGGACGACGTGGAGCAGGAAATCCGGGCGCTGATGACGCCGATGCCGCTGGTCACGGCAGCGGTCGGGATCACGCTCGACGAGGCGCGGGCGATCTTGCACCGCCACCGGATCGAGAAGCTGCCGATTGTGGACGCGGACGGGATGCTCAAAGGGCTGATTACGGTCAAGGACATAGACAAGAAGCTCCGGTTTCCGCACGCGACGAAAGACCGGCGCGGCCGGTTGCGGGTGGCCGCGGCGGTGGGGGTGGGTGAAGAGGGGCTGGAACGCGCGGACGCCTTGGTCGGCGCGGGCGTGGACGCACTGGTGGTGGACGTTGCCCATGGCCACACTACCGGGGTCGTCACGATGGTACGAGCGTTGAAGCGCCGCTATGGCGACCTCGACGTAGTCGCCGGGAACGCCGCGACGGCGGAGGCAACGCGGGACTTGATCGCGGCCGGGGCCGACGCGGTCAAGGTGGGTATCGGCGCGAGCGCGATCTGCACGACGCGCGTGGTGTCGGCCGCTGGGGTACCGCAGTTGACGGCGATCATGGAATGTGCTCAGGTGGCGGGAGAGACGGGCACCCCGTTGATCGCCGATGGCGGTGTGCAGTACAGCGGCGACGTGGCGAAGGCCATCGCTGCCGGCGCGGATAGCGTGATGCTCGGCTCGCTGCTGGCCGGTGTAGAGGAGTCCCCGGGCGATTTGGTGCTCTTCCAAGGCGAGCACTTCAAAGAGTATCGCGGGATGGGGTCGGTCGGGGCGATGCAAACGCGCAGCTTTGCGCGTGACCGCTACGCGCAAAATGGCGTGGTGAAGACGGTGCCGGAGGGCATTGAGGGCCGGGTGCGGTATCGGGGCAAGCTATCCGAGGTCATCTACCAGCTCGTAGGAGGGCTGCGGGCGGGGATGCACTACGCCGGGGTACGGACTATTCCGGAGATGAAGGCACAGACGCGCTTCATCCGCATCAGCCCGGCGGCGCTGCGGGAGAGTCATCCGCACGACGTGGTCATCACGCGAGAGGCGCCGAACTACGCCGTCAAGACTTAGCACCAGACTGAAGCGGGGGGACGGGTGCAACATCTTGCGCCCCTGCGGCTTGGCCGGTGCCTACCCCAGAGGGGATGCTCTGATCGGGGTAGCCCTCACCCCGGCCCTCTCCCAGGGGGGAGAGGGGGCTGGATTCCCGCTTGTGCGGGAATGGCGATTGTTGGAAAGGTCTCCGTGCGGGGGATGGCGGTGCCTTCCGTATCTGCGGTGGCTTGGGGGGCACGCAGAGTATACTGAGGCAGTCTCGATAGCTGGGAGTATCGTAGGGTCGTCCTACGCCCTGCGCGGGGGAACTGGCGCGAGGGACTATGTCTACGACGGCATTTGCCGGGACCGACGCAGCGGAAGACCTTGGCGCGGGCCGCGTGAGCCTGCGTGTGCGCTTGGTGGCGGGCGCGGTGCTCTTGGTGCTCCTGACGGTGGGTGTCACCGGGACCGTCAGTTGGTTTATTGCCGACCAGAAGCTGGTGCAGACGGCCAGTGACCGGCTGCATGACGCTGCGAAGACGTTTGCATTTCTGTATGAGCAGCGGATCGAAGCCGCGCACAGCGTCGGACAGCAGATCGCAGAGGAGGTGGCCCTCGCCGTCCAGCAGCATGAACTGGACACCGCCGCAGCTACCGAGGACAAGGTGCCGATCGAGCAGAGGCGGGCGGCGATTACCTTAATCCTGGAGCCGATTCGCGATCTCCACCCGCACTATAGCCTGGCGGTGACTGACATCAATGGGCGCGTCGTCGCCCGCTCGGCACCGGAGGGGGCCAGGCTGCCGAATACAACGCTGTATCACTTACCCGGTGTGCCTCACGCCCTGCAGGGCGAGGCCCCGCGGCCGGCGATTGTCTATCAGACCGACGGCCGGGATACCATCTGTGCGCTGGCCATGTCGGTAGCTACCCCTATCGTGGGCGTCGAGCAGGGCCTCCTGGGGGTGGTGTACGTGGCGTATCCGCTTGACCAAGCCTTTACCGAGCAGATCAAAGACGACATCGGCTTGGATGCGAGTATCTATTGCTTGGATAGGCTCGCCGCCACAACCTTCCCGGGTTTGCAGCAGGCGCTGGGACAGTCGGCCGACGTGCGTGTGCGCGATGGGGTCTTGGGGCAGGGGAAATCGAGTGAGCGCCTGATCCGGGTATTCGAGGCGAACATGCTCACGCTGTACGAACCGCTACTCACGTTGCCGGGCAAGCGTATCGGCATGTACGCGGTCGGCGTGCCGGCACACACGCTGGCCGATGACCGCGAGTCGTTGCTGCGGGTCTTCTTGCCGGTGATTGGCTCCATTGCCTTGGCTGCGATTGCGGTCGGCTATGCGGTCGCAATGGGCTTGACCCGCCCGCTGCGCCGTCTGACCAACGCCGCCGAGCAGATCAGTCAGGGCGACTTGCAGACACCGATTGCCGTCACCGGTGATGATGAAGTGGCGCTCCTGGCGTCGCAGATGGAAGAGATGCGGCGCAGCTTGCAGCAAACCTACGAAAACCTGACCGAGCTGAACAAGCTCAAGGACGAGTATCTCTTCAGCGTGGCGCACGAGGTGCGGACCCCGCTGACGGCGCTGCTCGCCACGGTCGAAATCCTGGCGAGCGACTACGAGCTGATGGCGCCGGCCGAGCTACGGTCAGCGGTCGAGCGCATCGCGCGTAGCTCGGTGCGCTTGAGCACACTGGTGGACAACGTGCTGGACGCCGGCAGCATTCGCGCGGGACGGTTCGATATTTATGTCACGCCGACTCGTCTCGAGGTGGTGTGCAGGCAGGCGATAGCGACAGTGCGTCCGCTGCTTGAAGAGCGGGGACAGCGCGTCGTGCGCGACCTCCCGGACACGTTACCGCTGCTGTTGGCCGACCGTAATCGCCTGGTGCAGGTGCTGACCAACCTGCTCACCAATGCCATCAAGTATGCGCCGGCCGGCGACGACATTGTGGTCGAGGCCACCTGGCAGGGTGAGACGACGACGCCAGATCAGGTGCGGATTGCCGTCACGGACCATGGCGCCGGTATTCCACTGCCCGATCAGGCGACGGTTTTCGAGCGCTACTTCCGCTCTGCCACGACGCCGCAGGGATCGCCGGGCACGGGACTGGGGCTGTCTATAGCCAAAGCTATCGTCGAGGCGCATGGTGGTCGGATCGGCTTGACGAGCGATGAGGGGGTGGGGACGACCGTGTGGTTCACCATCCCCGTCGCCAGTATGACGATGCCCGGTCTGCACGATCAACACGATCAAATGGGAATCGGTGATGCAGACCGGGCAGAGCAGCCGGCCGCCGCGGCGTCGCGGCGCGAACACGCGGGAGTCGGGCGATGAGTGTGCTCGTCGTTGACGATGACCGCGACCTGGTGGATGTCATCACCTACATCTTGCGCCGCGACGGCATCGAGGTCACGGCGGCTTTCGACGGCCAGCACGCCTGGGAGCGTTTCCAGAGCGAGGCACCGGAGCTGGTGGTGTTGGACATCACGATGCCTAGCATGGACGGGGTGGAGCTGCTGCGCCGGATGCGGACGGAGTCGACGGTGCCGGTGGTGATGCTGACGGCCCGCCAGGACGAGCCGAGCATTGTGGAGGCGCTGGACCTCGGCGCCGACGACTACATCACCAAGCCCTTCAGCCCGCGTCAACTGGTGGCCCGCATTCGGGCGGTGCTCCGGCGGGCCAGCACGTATCAGCAGGTGCTCGCCGGGTCCGACCGGGAGCTACGGTGTGGCGACTTGGTGCTCGATACTCACTTGCGGAGTATCAAGCGCGGCGATACGCAGCTACGCCTGACGCCGCTGGAGTACCGCATTCTGCACTACCTGATGATTAACCGCGGTCACGTGCTGGCCAGCTCGGCCATCGTGGAGCAGGTCTGGGGCTACGAGGGCAGCGGCAACGAGGACTTGGTGAAGGTCCACGTCCACCGGCTGCGGCAGAAGCTGGAGCCGGACCCGGGGGAGCCGGTGTACCTCCGCACCGTCCCCGGTGTGGGGTACCGCTTGGAAGAGCCAGTCGTAGAGGCATAGGCAGCGGCGTACGCCGCCGTGCTCTTGACCCGTTAGCGTGGCTCGGCCGCGCCAGCAACGGGGTAGCGCCGCCCAGCGTTCTACTCACAGGCGGTGGGACTCACCCCCTGACAGGCCTCACCCCCGGCCCCTCTCCACCATGTCTTGAGGGGGAGTCTGCCCTCACCCTGACCGGCCAGAGCCGCACAATCCTATGGGTTTTGGTGGTGCGGCTCTGGCCGGTCACCTGGCCCTCTCCCAGGGGGGAGAGGGGGATTGGATTCCCGCTTTCGCGGGGATGACGGGTTACGCAAAGGCCTCCTTTCGTAGGGATGACGATTTTGCAAGGGGCTTATGAGGAGAGAGCGAGATGGTCACGCTGGCGATAGCGCCCCCGGAGGTGGCCCCGGATATCGAGCGCCGGTCGCGCCTCATTCCGCGGTACCGCGTGCTGCTCCACAATGACGACGTCAACGAGATGGGCTACGTGGTGCGGGCGCTGCAGAAGTCGGTGCCGACGTTGAGCCGGGAAGAGGCGGAGGCCATCATGCTGGAGGCGCACGAGGAGGGCGTGGCTACCGTCATCGTCTGCCCGCTGGAGCTGGCCGAGCTGTACCAGGACCGCTTGCGGACGTTCAAGCTGACCAGCACGATCGAGCAGGAGTAGCGGGCTGGCGGCGGCTCACACCGCCCCCCTGTGGCCCCTCCTCAGCGCGGGGGGACGTGGATTCCTACCCTTGAGGGCATGACAAACGGGGGTGAGGGGGGCGCTAGGACGCGGAGCGCTGTCGATGGCGGAATAGCTCGTAGAGCACGACGCCGGTGGCTACGGCGAGGTTGAGCGAGTCGACGTGGCCGACCATGGGGAGGCGCAGCAGGTCGTCGCAGGCGGCCGCGAGGTCGGCCGGTAGCCCTTCGCGCTCGCTGCCCATGAGCAGGACGAGCGGGGCAGTGTAGGAAACGGCGTCGTAGTCGCGCGATGCGGTGACGGCGGTGCCGACGAGGCGGTAGCCGTGTGCTTGCTTCCAGGCGCAGAGGTCGGCGAACGTCGTGCGGACCAAGCGCTGGGTACAGATGGCGCCCATGCTGGCGCGCACGGCGGCAGGGTGGTACGGGTCGGTGGCATCGCCGAGGAGGATCAGCCCGGCGCCGCCAACCGCGTCGAGCGTGCGGAGGATGGTGCCGACGTTGCCGGGGTCCTGGGGAGCGTCGAGGGCGACCCAGCATAGCTCGTCCTCCGGGCGCACGGTGGCGAGGGGGTGCCAGCGCTGGCGCACGACGGCCGCGAGTCCCTGGGGGTGCTGGCGCGCCGAGAGGCTTTGCATCACCGCGGCCGTGACCGCCAGGCGGGGCACGGCGCGGTCCACCTGGCGAGCGAGCAGGTCGTGGGCAAAGTGGCTGGTCAATAGCTCCGGGGCGACGATCAGGGACGCGATCTCGCTGCCGCTGCGAACGGCCTCGGCCACGAGCCGAATGCCCTCGGCAAAGAACAGGCCGCTGCGGGTGCGCTCCTTGCGCGTGGCGAGCTTGCGGATCTGCATGATCCGCGGATTGCGGGGGCTGGCGATCAGGGGGCGGGTAGGCTGATCGGGCATTGTGGCCTCCGGTTAGCGGCGGACCTCACCCCCCGGCCCCCTCTCCACATGGTGGAGAGGGGGTGTGCGGCGAGGGTGAGGCCAGGGTGTCCACAAGGGACGCCCCTACAGGGATGGCGGGGCCATGGTAGCCCCCGCCCCAACCCTCCCCCGCTGCGGCGGGGGAGGGGGCGCGTTATCGCTGCTGGCGGGGGTGTTGGAGAGCGTCGGGGTTGACGGCGTGCTGGGGCTGGCCGGCGATGTAGGCCAGCACGTTGTCCACGGGCAGGCGGACCTGATTGGCCGAGCCGACGTCGGTGACCCAGGCGATGTGCGGGGCCAGGATCGCGTTGTCGCGGGTGAGCAGGGGATGGTTGGGCGGGAGCGGCTCTTGCCAGTACACGTCGAGGCCGGCTACGGCCAGCGGACCGTGGTCGAGGGCGTCGAGGAGCGCCTGCTCGTCAATTAGGGCCGCGCGAGCCGTGTTCACGAGCAGGGCGCCGGGGCGGAGCAGCGATAGCTCGCGGGCGCCGATGATGTTGGCGGTGCGGTCGGTGGCGCGGAGGTGCAGGGACAGGACGTGCGCCGTACTGAGCACCTCGTCGAACGACACCAACTCGGCGCCGCAGGCGGCGGCGCGTTCGGCATCGTGGGTGAGGCTCCAGGCGATGACCTTCATGCCGAGGGCCTGGCCCATGCGGGCCACCTGCTGCCCGATGAGGCCGAGGCCGACGAGGCCCAGGGTCTTGCCGCGCAGCTCCCAGCCCTGCTCGTGATACCAGGTGCCGCCGCGCACCATGCGGTCGGTGAGCGGGAGGCGGCGGGCGGCGGCGAACATGAGGGCAATGGTCAGCTCGGCGACGGATTGGGTGGTGGCGCCGGGGGCATTGCAGGCGAGGACACCGTGCTCGGTGGCGGCCGGTAGGTCCACCTGGTCGGTGCCGGTGCCGACGATGGCGATGAGCTTGAGCTTGGGCAGGCGGGCGAGCAAGTCGGCGTCGAACACGGTGTAGGCGCGCACGGTCACGGCGACGTCGGCGTCGGCCAAGCGGGCGACCAACTCGTCGCGGTCGGCGGCGCGCGTATCGTAGAGCGCGACGTCGCCGGCGGCTTGCAGCCGGGCCACCTCGTCGGGGTAGTCGGCGTAGGCGGGGGGATAGTCGTCGGGGATGACGATTTTCATGGGGTCGCACCTCCTCTCGGTGTGGTGGCATTATAGCGGCTCGGCAAGAGTTGACAGTATCACCATCAGAACTATTGACACAAGAAGAATAAGGTGATAGGATAGAAGTGTCACCGGAATGGGCGGTGACGAGAGTTGATAGGCCGGCCAGTGACGGCCGGTGCTACGAGCCGTAGGAGGTAGAGGACGATGGAGAACATCACGCGACACAACCCGTTTGGGACCGGGCGGCCGTTGAGCGAGATGGTGGACAAGCTGTTCCGCGAGAGCGTCGTGTTTCCGCGATTTGTGGAAGGCGACGAGCGGATGGTGGCGGGCGGGGTGCCGAGCTTGTACGAGACCGAGGAGGGCTACGAGCTGTACGTCGCGGTGCCCGGCGCGCAGGCCGACAAGCTGGACATTTCGCTGCAGGGTGACGTGGTCTCGATTAGCGGCAAGAGCGCGTGGGAGGTGCCGGAGAAGGCGGCTGCCATCTGGCAGGGCATTCAGCCGCGCGAGTTCCGCTTTGCCTGGCGGCTGCCGGGCGAGGTGGAGGGGAGCGAGGTGAAGGCCAAGCTGGAGCAGGGCATCTTGCAACTGACGCTGCCGAAAGCGCGTGCCCAGCGACCGCGGCGCATTACTATCGAGACGACCGGCAGCTAACCGGCAGGCGTAGGCCTCACCCCCTGGCCCCCTCTCCACATGGTGGAGAGGGGGTTTGTGTTTGGTGGAGGGGGGATATTGACATGGATGGACAGGATGCACAGGATGGTTGTCTTGGGACTCACCCTCTGACGGGGAGCATGGCGCGGACCTCACCCCCCGGCCCCCTCTCCATCGCGGAGCGATAGAGAGGGGGAGTAGATTCCCGCTGGCGCGGGAATGACGGGGCGGGGCCGGGAGCACGCGATTGGGTTGGGCCCGGCACATCGGCGCTTATTGAGAATGACGGCGGAAGGTGTTGACTTAGTGGTGTACATTCGTTTATATTTTACGGCCGTCAGAGGTATAGGGCGATTGGACGTTCTATGTACGAACCTGGGGGGAGCTACAGCCCTGAGTAGCCAGTGAACGGTGTGTGCCGTGTTCACAATCAGTAGCACCATCGCCGCGCTGGGGCCATGGTGATGCGCGCGGGAAAAGAGGGTGGTGGTATGGACTTAGCTGGTTCGGTAGCGGAACTGGAGCGAACGCACGTTCCCTTGCGGGTGGTCAATGCCGCCGTTGAAAAACTTGGCTATACCACCAACCCCATGGTGAAGGCCATCGGCAGGGATCGCGCGTTCTAGGAACCCATCAATGAACACTGGCGGCCGGTATATGTCGGCGATACCCGCTGGCTACCGCAGTCCGCGCTCGGACGGATAGGCAGCGACCTCCGACAGAAACGGCCAGGTAAAGGGAAGACGAGGAAATACGCCCAATACAAACGGGCAACTGACGATTGGTGGCAGGGGCACGGCGGCGAGGCGGCTAAACAAGCGGCACTGGCCCCGAAGCGTCCGCCGCGACGCTAAGGAGTGAGCGAACGGATGCAACCAGAGAACCTCGCCTCGCCGCCGCCTGCTCGGCCACCACCCACTTTTGTCATTGCGATCTGGTCACATCCTGGTGGACGTCAGGAAGTCGAGGTCCATGACCAGCAAGGCGAGGTGCTCGTTTCTGGGATTAGCTTCCAAGTCGCGGCCATCACCTTCCGGGGCGCCTGGAAGGGATTGGTGGCCCTCTGGCGGGTGCGATCGCTCTTCCGGCCTACTAAGACCTGATACCGAGTGTCAAGTTCCGTATATAAATCCCAGGTTGGTGGTGCGGGGGTACAATGGGGAGTGAGGCTGGTTGAAACCTTTTGGGGGGTGGGTGGTCTAAGGGGCAGAGACCGGAGCGGCCGCGGGGGCCGCGGACGGCGGAACCGAGGTGGAGAGAGCGGTGGCGCAGCAAAACGGAGGCTCGGACAGGGTAGCGGCGATTGCGCCGGGGGCGGACGAGACCGAGATGGTCCGGCGCAGTCAAGGCGGGGACCAGCAGGCCTTTGCGGTGCTGGTGCAGGCGTATCAGGGAACGGCCTACGCGCTGGCCTTGCGGCTGTTGCGGAATCCAGAAGAGGCTGCCGACGTGGCCCAAGAGGCGTTTATCCGGGCGTGGCAGGCGCTGCCGCGGTTTCGCGGTCAGTCGCGCTTTGGCACGTGGCTGTACCGGATTGTCTACAACCTGAGTCTGAACCGGCAGGACGCGCTGCGGCGGCAGGGGCCACGGGTGGCGGACGGTGAGGCGGTGGCGGCGGCGCTGCCGGCGCGGGAAGGCGATCCGGTGCGCGAGGCCGAGGCGGGGGAGCTGCGGGAGTGGCTCTGGGAGCAAGTGGACTTGCTGCCGGAACGCTACCGGGCGGTGTTGGTGCTGTATTATTTGCGCGAGTTGTCCTATGACGAGATTGCGGAGATACTGGAGCTGCCGCTGGGGACGGTGAAGACGCATCTGTACCGAGCCAAGGCGGAGCTGAAGCAGCGGCTCGAACAGCAGTGGCCGGGGCGGCCGGCGGTTGATGTGCCGACCGGTCCCGAGGACGAACCGCCCGCGCGGGCACACGTCCGGCTGGACCGACCAGCGATGCTAGACGGGAGCGGGATGCGATGCGCTTGGGTGCCTTGATCTGTGCGTTCACCCGCCGACGCTTGCCGGGGCTGGCGGCGCGGGCGGCTGCGGCCGGTGAGACGGCGGCGCCGCGGCACGTGCGGCAGTGCGCGGACTGCACGCGGGAGTGGGCACGCTGGCTGAGTATCGAGCAGGCGTTGTGGGCCGGCCCGGAGCAGGCGCAGACGCCGGACCTGCTGCCGGGGATTATCGGCGCGCTGCCAGCGCAAGAGGCGCCGCTGCCGCCAGCACAGCACAACGGGGTGGCGCAGTGGTGGCTGTTGGCGGCGGGGCTGGCGGTCGTGCCGGCGCTGGTGGTAGGGAGCGGGGGCGCGACGGCGGTGCTGGTGGCGGCAGTGGACTGGGTGGTCGGCGCCGCGGGATCGGCCTGGGCGGCGCCGTTCTTGTCTCTGCTGGAGCTGGTCGGTGGCCAGACGGCGTTGCTGGACTGGCTGCTGCCGCTGCTCGAACACACCGCGCGGTCCGCTGAGATGCTGGTGCCGGCGTTGATTGCGCTGATCGTGCTGAAGCCGCTGCTGCAACGGCTAGCTCCGACGGCGTAGGGGGGACGGGCGCCTCACCCCCTGGCCCCCTCTCCAAATGTTGGAGAGGGGGGATTGCAGCTTCCACCGAAATTACGGGGGGACGGGGGAGCCGCCAGGGCGCCCGTCCCCCTACGGCTTGGCCTCTACCTATCCTAGTCAGCCGGTTCCCGTTCCACCGCCGAGCGATAGGGAGGGGTGACTGCTGCCCTCACCCCGGCCCTCTCCCAGGGGGAGAGGGGGTTGACAAGGGTAGGTTTTCTGCGGGGAGCCAGGGGGCGGGGCCGTAGGGGGACGGGCGCAACATGTTGCGCCCCTACAGGTGGTTACTCCTCGGATGCTGCTTCTTCTTGTAGCTGGGCTAGGGCTGCTGTGATGTCCTCGTCGGTGGCGGCGAGCCATTCGCTGCTACGGGCTTCTAGCGCGGTGAGCACCTGCCGGTTGGTCTGCCGTTGCTGGTGGAGTTGACGCGCAGCCACAGTGACGCGTTGGCGGTGGCTGGCGGCCAGCGAGCCATGCTTGCGGCGCACGGTGCCGGCGAACTCGCCGGTCTCGACCTCGAAACCGGCTCGCTCGGCACGGCGGAGCCAGGCGCGGAAGCCGACGGGACAGCGCAGGACTTCCTTTTCGCGTGCCCATTGTGGGCGGCGCTGCTCGACGGCGCGGGCCAGCGCGCTGAGGAGGGCCGCGGCGGCGGTGGGCCGCACGCGGCGCATGAGCCGGGCGAGGGCCGGCGCAGTATCCCAATCGGTCGGGAGCTGGGCGAGGACGGGGCGGTAGAGGGTACGCAGGGCCCCGTGGAGGCCGGCGCCCAGCCGCCAATAGCGCTCGGCGAGCGTTAGCTCTTGCGCGTCGAGGCACTGGCCATCGAGTGTTGCCAGCCGCCCGGCCTCGGACCAGCCTTCGAGGGTGCCCAGCATGGTTGCCGGCGCTACCGGTTCGAGGTGCGCCAAGAGCTGGAAGCCGTCGCTGCGGGAGCGCATGGCCGGGGCGCCGCGCGGCAGCCGGGGCAGCCGGACACCGGGGCGGACGTTGGCGAGCAACTGGTGGAGCCAGCGGTTGAAGGCGCTGTCCGGCGCGATGAAGATGCCTTCGGGAACGATGGTGCTGCCGACGTTGCCGGCCATCAGGTTGGTTAGCGCCTCGCGGTACGCAGCGGAGGGAGACTGCGCGAGGATGGTTGCGGCGACGTCCGGCACTTCGCTGGCGATGCGCGGCAGGTTGCCGGCCAGGCGCGCCGCCGACACCTGCTGCGGGTTGGCCGTATCGAGCGAGACTTTGAAATCGGCGGCCTGGATAACCAGCCGGCCGCTGCGTCCCAGGGTGCCGAGGAGCAAGAGGTCCGGAGCCGACACGCCGGCGGTGTGGAGGGCCGGGCCGGCGTCGGGGCCGGAATCGACGCTGATGAGGTGGGTGATGGTGGCGGTGCGGCCGGCGCCGAGCGGGACGGACCAGGGTAGGCGCTTTTCGAGCAGGGTGAGGCCAAGCTCCTCCCAGCGGCGGCCGATCAGCGCAGAGGCCTCGCCCCAGGCGCCGATGAGGCGCGAATACTCCTCCGCCTGGACGCTGGTGCCTGGCAAGTCGGCGATGGTGAGGAAGCGGGGCGGTAAGGGCAGGGTCGGCTTGGAGGGGTTAGGACCGCGTACTTTGCGGGATGGTGACGGTTTTTGTCGCACAACAATTCCCAGGGCAGCGGTACGGATCGGCGTGCGGGCAAAGCGCAGTCTGCCGGGCACGTGCGGGGTGAGGATACCATTGCGCGTGCCTGGACAGGTGGTGGCGGTGCGGTTAGCATGGGCTTTGACCTAACCTCTGACAGGTCAAAACCGCACGGATAGTGCCAGGTGTGGTGCGGCTTTGACCTGTCACCCGGCCCCTTCCCTCGCAGGGAAGGGGGGCGTGGTAGGGTACCGGCCCCCCTATGGTCCCCCCGCTGCGGCGGGGGGACGGGTGCAGTACGCTGCGGCCCCACGGCTGGGACGGTACCTATCCTGGTGAGCGGTGAGGAGTGACTGATGGTGATGCGTGTGGGAGTGGGGTTGATTGGGTGTGGGACGGTCGCTACGGAGCGCGTCGAACGCGCTTATCCGGCCTTGCATGAGCTAGGGGAGGTCGTGGCGACGTGCGATCCGGTGCGGGAGCGAGCGGAGACGCTGGCGGGCCATGCCCGGCGGTCCGGCGCCGATTGTCGCGTCTATACGGCGCTCGACGACCTGCTGGGCGATCCGCGGGTGGAGGCGGTGGACATCTGCACGCCGCACCCGTATCACGCGGAGCCGGCCATCGCGGCTGCGAGCGCGGGCAAGCACGTGCTGGTCGAGAAGCCGATGGCGACGACGCTCGACGACGGGCGGCGGATGCTGGCTGCGGCCGAGCGTGCCGGGGTCATCTTGTGTGTCAACGAGCAGCTACGGGTGCAGGAGCCGGTGGTGCGGGCGCGGGACATGATCGCGGCCGGCGAGATCGGCACGCCGGCGGTGGTGCGAGCGCATCGGATCGGGTACCTGGAGGAGCGCTGGATGGTGCGGGGCTGGCGCCAAGACGCGGCGCAGGCCGGTGGGGGGATGCTGCTGGACCAGGGGCCGCACTATTTCGCCATGCTGCGCGTGCTGGCGGGGCCAGTGGGTGGTGAAGTGACGCACGTATCGGCGCTGGCCGGGACGGTGCGGGAGGATTGGCGGGCCGAGGATACGGCGGTGGTGGTGCTGCGCTTCGAGTCGGGGCTGTTGGGTGAGGCGCTGTACTGCTGGGCGACGCGGACGCCGGACCGGGGGGCGGTCGGCTCTGCCTACGGCACGCGGGGCAGCCTGGACATCATCTCGGCGGAGGGCGGCCTGATCCTGCACCGGGGCGACCTACCCGGCGGACAGCAGGTGGTGATCGCCGATGACGGCTATGACCATAGCTACAACATGAGCATTGCCGACTTCCTACACGCGGTACGGGGTGAGCAAGAAGCGGTCAGCACGGGCACAGAGGGACTGCGGGACCTGGCGGTGGTCGAGGCGTGCTATCGCTCTTGGCAGTCTGGGCAGGTGGAGCGGGTCGAGGCCGTAGAGTAGGACGAGCCGGCCAGTCGGGGGCTGACTGGGGAAGGTTTTGTCTGCATCAGGATTTTCAGGATGGAAGGATTAGCAGGATGGTCCTCACCGACCGGCTCCCTCTCCACATGGTGGAGAGGGGGTGTAGATTCCCGCTGGCGCGGGAATGACGAGTGGCTGGGCGCAACATGTTGTAGCCCTCTACACGAAAGAACCTGGCCCCGTGAGTCGGTCGGGGGCCAGTCGGGAAGGATGGGGTGACGGATGAGTCAGGCCTGGATTTGGGACGTATTCGACAAATTGGACTGGTGCCGGCGGACGCGGTCGGAGATGACGGCGGCGGAGCAGGAGTTTGTCGAGGCGACGGCGCTGGACAAGGACGGGAACTGGGGGCAGGACCTCGGGCGGATGAAAGCACTCTTGGACGAGCACCCCTCCATCATCGAGAGGGCCGGTGCGGTGGCCCTGTCTACTGCGATCCGCTCCAGGGAGCCGGATGAGGAAAGCGCCGAGGTGGTCCGGTTCTTGGTTGAGAACGGCGCCCGGTTCGAGTACCCAAAGGACTGCTTTAGCCCGGTGCATGAAGGGGCTTGGAGCACGGCGCACGGGCAGTTGGGCATCGAAAGGTTTCGCATCATCTTCGAGGCCGGTCTGGCCGATGCTGCGCAGGTTGGTATCGAGCCACCACACAATGGCCTGACTTCTGGTCACCGGTCGCTGCTGCACATCGCGGCCATGTTCGGCCACCCGGCGCTGACCGAACTGTTGCTCGAGCATGGGGCGGCCAAGGCCATTGAGGTGCGGCTGAACGGAAACGCCGATACGGCGCTCCAGCGGGCCGCACATGCGGGCCTCTGGCGGGAGCGACGACGTGAGGTTGCCAAGATATTGCTCGCGCACGGAGCGTACTACGACATCTTCTCAGCCTGCGCTCTCGACGACGAGACACGGCTGAGGGCCTTGCTGGCAGAGGAGCCGGCCGCCGTGGGCGCCCGGCACTCCGACCGGACGACGCCACTGCACTGGGCCGCGGCCGCCGGCGCCGCAACGTGTGCCAAAGTGCTCTTGGCCAGCGGCGCGGAGGTTGGCGCGCTCAACTCCGGTAAGAAGACCCCGCTCCACAAGGCCGCCGAGCCGCACGGCGTCACACCCGCCGATTGGACGTTCCCGCCAATAGAGCGGGTCATCGCGCTGCTGGTGCAGAACGGCGCCGACATCAACGCGCAGGACAACAAGGGACGGACACCGCTGCATCTCGCTACCTACGGGGGATCAGCCGCGGCCGCTGAGCAGTTGATCGCGCTCGGCGGCGACACGACGATCAAGAACAAGCGGGGCAAGACGGCGTTCGAGGTCGCCAGGATGGATTGCCTATACCTCAAACCCCGCTCCGCCAAAGCCAAGCGGCGGACCGCAGGGCGTCGGTAGAGAGCGGGTTGATGGGCGAGGGGCAGGCCGCGGGTCGCTCCGCTGCTGGGAGGAATGGCATGGCAGAGAGAACGCAGCTACAGGCCGGTATCGCGCCGGTGACGATCACGCCGGACCGGCCGCTGCTCTTGGAGGGCTATGGCTCGCGGCAGGGGCCGGCGACGGGCACACTCGACGAGGTGGAGGCGCAGGCGCTTGTCCTGGACGATGGGAGTACGCGCGCGGCCATCGTCGCTGCGGACCTGTGCGGTTTCGAGGCGGGATCGGCCGAGCGGATACGGGTCGCGGCGCAGGCCAGCGGCGTGCCTGGCGAGAACATCATGATTACGTACTCGCACTCGCACTCGGCGCCGCTGGTGACGCCGTTTGCGGCGGAGGTGGTTGACAGCGAGTATCTGGCCTGGATGGAGCGGACGATTGCGGAGGCGATCATCACGGCGAGCCGGCGGCTGGCGCCGGTCACGCTGGGCGTCGGCACGGGCGAGGTCAACTTCACGGTCAACCGGCGGGTGCGGACCGCTGCGGGCACGGTGATGCGCGCGAACCCGGAGGGGCTGGTGGATCGGCGGGTGCGGGTGCTGCGCCTGGACCCGGCGGACGCGCCGGCGGCGCCGGGCACGCTCGGCGACACGCCGTTACCGTCGGCCGATCCGGTCGCTATTTTGTTTTCCTATGCGACCCATCCGGGCGTGCTGCGCGACGAGAGCTATCTCTACAGCGGCGAGTATCCGGGGGCGGCGCGGCGTGCGGCCGCAACCATGTACAGCGCCAATGGCGGGGGTGCCGGCCCGCCGGCGCTGTTCCTGCCGGCGTGCTTCGGCAATCTGCGGCCGCACTTGCTCGCGCCCGACGGCGGCTTTCGCTCCGGTACGCAGCACGAACTGACCGTATTGGGACGGATGCTGGGTAGCGAGGTCGTGCAGGTCGCCGAGCGCATCGTCGGGGCGCCGGTGAGCAGCATTGCCATGGGGCGGCAGATGGTGTGTCTGCCGTATAGCCACGTTCCCGACGAGGGCGAACTGCGGGCGGCGCTGTCCGGGCCGAAGGGGTTCTGGGCAGAGACGCTGCTGGATCAACTGGCACTCGGTGAGCGGCTGCCGGAGGATGAGATGGCGGAGGTACAGGTGCTGCGCGTGGGGCGGCACTGGCTCGTGGCCTTGCCCGGTGAAACCACGCTGGAGATCGGCCTTTCGATTGAGCGCGGGTTGGTCGAGCGCGGGCTGGCCGACCCGGCGCGGGGTGATATGACGCTGGCGGTGGGCTATGCCAACGGGTACGTGGGCTACTTGTGCGCGGCCAGCGTCATCTCCGAGGGCGGCTACGAGCCGGCGACGTCGTTCTACGAGTACCTGCGGCCGGGACCATTCGGCCCGGAGGTCGAGCCGGCGCTCGTCAACGGCGCCTTGGAGGTGGCCGAGGAGCTTGGTCCGGCGGAGGCGGTTTAACCTAACCCCCGGCCCCTTCCCTGGCAGGGAAGGGGGGTCCGCGCAGTGACGCAGGTCGGCTCCGGCCCCCCTATGGTTCCCACGCTCCGCAGGGGGACGGGAATTCCCGCTTGCGCGGGAGGCACGGTGGGGAGGCGGGGATGACGATTTCTGCAAAGGTCTGAGGAGGGGATTATGCCGAAGATTGCGCTCATCGGTGCCGGTAGTGTCGTCTTTGCCCGGCGGCTCACCGTGGACATTCTGTCGTGGCCGGAACTGGCCGACGGCACGATTGCGCTGATGGATATTGACACCGAGAGCCTCGACATAATGGGGCAGCTCGCGCAGCGCATGGTCCGGGAGCAGGGTCTGCCGACGGAGATCGTGGTGACGGAGGATCGCCAGCGGGCGCTCGACGGGGCCGACTACGTGATCACCTCGATTGACGTTGGCGGTCGGGAGCTACGGGAGCGCGACGTCGCGATTCCGCAGCAGTACGGTGTCTACCAAACCGTTGCCGACACGATTGGGCCGGGCGGCGTGTTCCGGGCGCTGCGGACGACGCCGGTACTGGTGGATATTGCCCGCGACATGGAGGAACTGTGCCCGCAGGCGCTCCTGCTGAACTACACCAACCCGATGAACATCAATATGTGGGCGATTGGCGAGGCGACGAGTGTGCCGTCGGTCGGGCTGTGCCACAGCGTCCAAGGTACGGCCGGGCAATTGGCGCGGTATATGGGCGTGCCGTATGAGGACCTGGCGTATTGGGTGGCCGGGATCAATCATCAGGCCTGGTTTCTGGAGCTACGCCGCGGCACGTATCGGGGCGAGGACCTGTACCCGTTGCTGCGGGAGAAGCTGGAGGACGCGGCGGTGTATGCCCAGGACCGGGTGCGATTCGAGGTCTTCCGGCACTTCGCGTACTTCGTCACCGAGTCGAGCCGGCACATGTCGGAGTACACGCCCTGGTTCCGGCGCACCGCCGAGCTACGCGACCGCTTTACGCCGGCCGATGGCGGCGGCAAGGCGGTTGAGGTACCGGGCGGTGACGCGGCGCGGCGGGCGGAGCACTTCGAGGACATTCGGGAGGAGCTACGCGGCGCCGAGCCGCTACCGTTCCAGCGCACGCACGAATACTGCTCGTTCATCCTGCACGCGATTGAAACGAATACGCCATTCCGGTTCAATGGCAATGTGCCCAACGAGGGGCTGATCGACAACCTGCCGGCCGGCTGCAACGTGGAGGTGCCGATCCTCGCGGACAACGCCGGCTTGCACGCCTGCGCTATCGGTGATCTGCCGGAGCAGTGCGCGGCGATCAATAGGACGAACGTCAACGTGCAGGAACTCGCGGTCGCTGCGATCCTGAACCGTGACCGCGAGGCGGTGTACCAGGCGATTGCGCTCGACCCGCTGACGACGACGCAGTGCAGCCTGGACGAGGCGCGGCGGATGACGGACGAAATGTTTGCAGCATCGGCCGACTACCTGCGGTTGTAGGGCCGGGTTGGCGGCGCGGAGGTGAGCGAGATGAGCCAGCGGGTGCCGATACTGGTCTACCATCACGTGTATCCCGAGGGCCACGAGGAAC
Source organism: Chloroflexota bacterium (assembly GCA_022826725.1). Taxonomy (GTDB): domain Bacteria; phylum Chloroflexota; class UBA11872; order UBA12225; family JAJDUF01; genus JAJDUF01. The sequence continues at coordinate 66,528 of JAJDUF010000006.1, read as the reverse complement.
TGGTGGCGCCGTCGGGAGAGCGGGCCACCGGGATCATCGGGGCGGCGGCGCTGCGGCGGCAGCTGGACTACCTGGTGGCCGAGGGCTGGGAGGTGATCTCGACGACGCGCCTGGTGGATTGGCTGGAGCAGGGCGTCAGCATCCCCCAGCGAGCCGCCGTGCTCCATTTCGACAACGGCTGGCTCGACACCTACACGGTGGCCTGGCCGATCCTCCGCGAGTACGGGCTGACGGCTACGTGCTACCTGATTAGCGGCCTAGCCGCGGCCGCTGACGGGCAGCCGGTGGCGGTCTCCACCTCGACCGAGGGCGCGGTGGCCAAGCCCGGTCTCACGTGGCAGCAGGCGGCCGAACTGGTGGCGGACGGTTGGGAGATGGGCGCGCACACAGCGACGCATCCGCGGCTGGCCGAGGTGCTTGCGGCGGCGGGTGATGGCGGGGTGGTGGCCGAAATAGAAAGCTCGCACGCCATGTACCGCGAAGGGCTGGGTGCGGTGCCGGCACACTTTGCGTATCCGAGCGGTTCGCGCAATGCCCGGACGGATGCTTTGCTTGCGCCGTACTACCGTTCCCTGCGGCGCTGGCACTTCACCTCTCCGCCGCGGTGGACGTACACTGACCGCCGCACGTCACCGCTGGCGTTGGAGTGCCAGAATGTGGATAACACCGTGTCGTTTGGGGACTTCACGCGGCTGTTCGAGGGGGCGGACGCCTCACCCCCCGACCCCCTCTCCATCGCGGAGCGATAGAGATGGGGAGCAGAATTCCCGCCCGCGCGGGAATGACGTATGTGAGGGTGGGAATGATGGGCGCTTGGGCGCGATGAATCGCACACCTACAAAACTTACCCCTGTCAGCCCTATGGTCTCCCCGCTGCGGCGGGGGGCGGGGATTGCGGCGGAAGCCGCAGTGACGGGTGAGAGATGAAGGAGATGGGTGATGGAATATCGGACGTTCGGGATGACCGGGCTGCGGGTGTCGGCTATCGGGTTGGGCGCTTTTCCGCTCTCCGGGATGCGCCAGCAGTCCGACGGGCGGATGCTCGGCTGGACGGGGACAGATGACCGCGAGGCGGTGGCGTTGATCCACCGCGGGGAAGAGCTGGGCGTCAACCTGATTGACACGGCGGAGTCGTATGGGGCCGGGCACAGCGAGATCATCACCGGCAAGGCGCTGGCCGGGCGCCGTGACCGCTGGATCGTGGCGACGAAAGTGAGTCCGTTCACGCGGCCGGCGCCCAATATGGGTTCGGCCGGCAGCCCGTTGACCGCTGCCACGGCGCGGCAGCGGATTATGGAGGCTTGTGAGGGGAGCTTGCGCCGTCTTCGGATGGATCACATAGACCTGTATCAACTCCATGCGGTTCCCGCCGCGCCGGCGATGCCGGACGTGATGGCGGCGCTGGCGACGCTGCGGGAGCAGGGGAAGGTGCGCTGGTACGGCATTTCCACCAATGACCACGCGGCGATCAAGCAACTACGCACGCTCGGCCCGATTGACGTGCTGCAGATCGGCTACAACCTGCTGGAGCGCGAGGCCGACGCCTTGTTGCACTGGTGTCGGGAGGAGCGGATCGGGACGCTCATTCGCGTGCCGTTGGCCAAGGGGATGCTGACCGGGAAGTACGTCGGGGCGCGGGCGGCGGTCGTGCCGGAGGACGACGTGCGCTATGACCGCTTTCAGTTGCCGGAGTCGGTGGATGCGCTGGGGAAGCTCCCGCAGCTCGATTTCCTGGCTGCCGGGACGGGGCGGACGATGGCACAGGCGGCGCTGCGCTTTGTGCTGGATCACCCCGGCGTGTCGTGCGTGATTGCCGGGGCCAAGAACCGGGAGCAGATCGAGGCGAACGCGGCCGCGGTGGAGGTACCGGCGCTGTCGGCGGCGGAGACGCGGCGGGCAGTGGCGATTGCGGACACGATCCGCACGCCGGGGTGGACCTAGAGGTGGCGAAAGGTGGGTGCCGGACCGGTGTGGCGGGTGCCGCAGCCCTGGACTTGCCAGCAACCCAATCCGCACTGTATCCTATGCGCGTTACCCTTGCAGCCTGGAGGAGCGCAGCAAGGGTGGGGCGCCTGATCGCTCGCCGGGCGTCGTGGCACACTGGGCGAGCATACACGCCGCTCCCCGCGGGGAGCGAGTATCTAGGAGGTACGCCGATGGCAGGTGTAATCCGCAGACGGTATCTGGGAGGCGCGGCAGCGGCAATTGGGGGGCTACTCGCCGCGGCCTGTGGTGAGATCGAGGTCCGCTACGTGCAAGGACCGGCGGGGCCAGCCGGACCGGCCGGCGCGCGCGGTGCGACCGGGGCGACCGGGGCAACCGGGGCCACGGGTGCAGCCGGACAAGCCGGGGAGACGCAAGTCGTCGTCCAGGAGAAGGTCGTCACCGTCGAGAAGCAGGTAGTGGTCGAGGCGCAGGCGAAGGCACCGATCAAGCTCACATACCTGAACAAGCACTTCCCCGGGACGGTGAACTACGAGTGGGACAACCTCATGTACGAGCGGGTGGCGGAGGAGTTCCCGCATATCGTGTTCGAGCACAGCCCGATCCAGACCTCGCGCAAGGAAGCGTTCATCGTGCGCGCCTCGGCCGGTGTGCCGGCACACATGGTGCAGAACGACTGGGGCGTGTGGCTGGACCTGGCGCGCGGTGGCAGCATCATGGAGTTGACCGACAACTTCAAGCGGGACAAGATCGTCCCGACGGAGACCTTCCTGCGCTGGTCGGTGGAGCAGTACAGCTACGCTGGCCGGATGTTCGGCTTCCCGCTGTCGCAGTCGTCCGACTCGTTCCCGTACAACAAGGGCCTCTTCGACTCGGCCGGGTTGCCGCACCCGCCGACGGACGTGACGGACAAGTCCTGGACGATGGAGTCGTTCCTGGAGACGCTGCAGAAGCTGCAGCAGGCCTTGGGCGAGGATGCCGCCGCGATGGGCAACGGCCACGGCTACCACTGGAACCGGGGTACCTGGTATGGCCACTCGTCGTGGGATGACGTTGCCATCAAGCCGACGATGGACCACGAGTTGTTCATCAAGGGTAACCAGTTCTGGCAGGACCTCCGGCACAAGCACCGCCTGATCATGGATTCCGAGTTCTCGAAGGCGATCGGTGGCATCGGCAAGGGCTTCCCAGCCGGGAAGGTCGCGATGTACTACACCTGCTGCCCGCACAACGTGCTGCGTGACGCGAAGGCAACCGGTGTGGAGGCCGGCCTGGCGACGCTACCGTTCTCCGGCTGGGACACGAACGGCAACACCATCTTCCCTGGTCAGAACATCTCCGGTCGTGTGTGGCCGCACAACATGCACGTCGCCAAGGAGATTACGACGGAGGAGCAGGAGGCAGCCTGGACGTTCTTCATGTGGTTGGTGAAGGACCCGAAGAACGGCGGCCTGATGCCACCGTCGAACCAGCACATCGTGGCACCGTACCTCGACGAGACGTACTCCGAAGCCGCCCAGCGGGACTTCGAGAGCATCACCGGGGTGGACAGCGTCGCGAGCAGCGCGCCGCTGCAGAACGCCCTGACCGAGTACCCCAGCTTCTGCGGAATGCTGAAGTACGAGGAATACTCGGATGCGTGGAACACGATCAAGGACGACTGGAGCAAGCACGAGGCCAACGAGATGTCCTCGGGCGACTTCTCGCGCCGTGCCCAAGAAGTGTTCGAGAACGCCAAGCTGGGCACGAACACCCTGTAGGTGCAGGCCACTGCACCCCATCCGGGGGTGCGGTCGCTTGTGAAGCACGCAACCGCGGCAGGCATCGGCGATCTCGCCGATGCCTGCCTGTTTTTAAGGCTCGGTTTCCGGGGTGGGACTCACCACCCGGGACCCTCTCCATTGAGGAGCAATAGAGAGGGGGTGGCTACTGCCCTCACCCGGCCCTCTCCCAGGGGGAGAGGGGGTTGGATTCCCGCTGGCGCGGGAATGACGGGGGTGGCGAGGGAGCGACCAAGGCACCCACAAGGGACGCCCCTACGGCTTGGCCTCTACCTACCCCAGTCAGAGGAACGGGGTACTTCGCGCGGTTTGTCAGGAGGGAGGCGCGAGGTGCGGGCCTAACGCTGCGCGCAGGGGGGCGAGGAACTCGTCGTCACCGACGTGGACGGGGCAGGCCGCGCGGCGCACCGCGGCGAGGGGGTCGAAGTAGCCGAGCGTGCGGGCCATGTCCGCTGCGTGCTCCGGGTAGGTACGCAGGTAGTCGTTGAACTCTGCGAGTGGGTAGTCGTTGGTCGTGGGGAGCACGTCGGCCAGACGGTAGAACAAGGAAGGCGCAGCGCGCACGCCGGCGACCTCGCGGCCACGGAGGGCGGCCACAAAGAGGGCGATATCGTTGCCCGTGACCGTGATGGCGCCGTGGTCCACTTCCTCCGGCGGACGGCTGAGGAGAAAGTCCACGGCGCGGCAGGCGTCGGCCACGATGCCGCGATAGGCGTAGGATTCGGGCGACTCGATGCCATCCGTGAGCAGGCCGGGATAGGCCGCCGCGTAGGGTCGGTCACTGAGACGTTGGCCGCGATGACACAGGGTCAGTACGGCGCGTTGCTCGGGCCAGCGGTGGTCCAGGTCGCCCACGGGCACATGCACCACACTGCCGTAGCCGGCCAACTGCACCTCTACGCCCCGCGGCCCGGCACCGGTGGCTGGCGGCGGTTGGATGTAGTAGGCGAACAGGCGGTAGGGGCCGATACTGGTGAAGCGCACGCCGTACACCAACGCCTCGGCCGATGACCGCAGCGGCAGCAACTCGACTTCGGGCGCCACCTCCGTGTGCGCCAACTCGGTCGCCACGGCATCCCAGAAGGCATCGAAATCCGTCGGCTCCGGTTGATGAGGCAGCGTAGGTGTCTGCATTGCATCCCCTTCGAGTCTTGGCTTGTGGCCCATGCGGGAGTATGGCGCGGGCAGTCGGGCGCTAGGCGGCGACCTGAAGATGGTGGCGCATCCACGCCTGGACGTGCGGGGCGTGTTTGGCACCGCCGGCGCCGTGCCCCTCGCCGGGGTAGGCGCGTAGCTCCTTGACCGCCGCGCCGACCGCCGCAAAGACGGCGTAGCCGGTTTCCGGTGGACAGACGGGGTCGGCCAACCCGATGTTCATGAGCGTCGGGCAACTGATGCGCGGCGCCATGTTGATGCCGTCGTAGAAATCGAGCGTCCGCAGGACCGTCGCGCGGCGGTCCGGGCAGAGCCGGAGATAGTCGTTAAGCTCTTCATAGGGATAGGTGTGGGTGAGGTCAATGGCCTCGCGCATCCCGCAGAGGTAGGGCGCGCCAGGGCACGCGGCCTGGATGGCGGGATGCCAGGCCGCCGTGACGATGGTCAGTGCCCCGCCTTGGCTGCCGCCGGTCACGGCGATGCGCCCCGGGTCCACTTCGGGGCGGCTGAGGAGCAAGTCAATCGCGCGCCAGGCATCGCAGTAGAAGCCGCGGTAGCCGTAGGTCTGGTAGTCGGTCAGGTTATGCGTGAGCAGGCCGGGGTAGCCGGGATTGAAGACGCTGTTCGACCGCAGCTTGCCGCGCGGGGCCACCACCACGCAGGCATAGCCTGCGCGTGCCCACTGCTTGCCCGTGCCTAGCGACGGCTCGCTGACGTAGCCCGGCATGATGGCGATGGTGGGACTGCGCTGGCCGGCGGTGCGGCGGGGCACGCAATACCAGCAGGCGATCCGCAGCCGCTCCCAGCTCGTGTAGAAGCCCTCGTAGACAATGACCTCGTCGTCGGAGCGTAGCGGCACGAGCCGCACCTCCGGCTCCAGCGGAATATCCTGGAGGCGGTCCCAGGTCTCTTGCCAGAAGGCATCGTAGCCCTCGGGTTTGGTGACGGACGTGCCGTAACCGGCCGGGTCGCTGCGGTCATACGGCTGCCCGTTGCGGTCTACGGCGCCTACACGGCTGGGCTGAAGGTCCATGGTTGTGGCCTGCTCCTTGGTGGCTAGTCGCTAGTGCCTCGTCGCGGGTGTAAAGGCCGCCGCACGCCGGCTGGCTCTAAGCCTAACCGGGCGACTGCGCTTGGTCAAAGAAGCGTGGAACCGAACGCACCGAGTCTACGTGTCGGAACCTCGGTTTGTTATGCCCAGCGCAGACAGCTTTTCCTCCCGGTAGAGAGATAGGACATCATTCAGTGCCGCGAGATCACCGCCAAGATAAGCCTGAAGCCAGCTCTGTAAGGCGTCCAGGAAGTCTGTGTCGAGCACAACGCTTCGCGGTACGAGCCAACGCTCGTGAACCACTTGCAGCCGGTCAAACCGCACAAAGCTCTCCTGAATCCCATACCGGCCATCTGGAGGCATGTAGAAGAGCTGATTGTAAGCGTAGGCCTTCACTCGATCAATGAAAGTCTGCGGGTAAGGCTGTTTCTCAACTCGTGCTCCAAAGCTATACAGAGGGGCAACGACGAAACATTCGTCGTGCTGGCGTGGTTGAGCGCGCCAGGCATCGCATGGTGATGACACTACGATGGCCGGTCTCCATTTATGACGACGTATAACGGACACTTCGTCGGAACGCTGATTGATCTCGTAGACGGGATTAACTCCTTGACGCTGACGGAACTGTTGCTGACGCACGTGCCTAACGATATATCTTTGCACCATGCCGGCACTGTCGTACTGAGCTTCCAGGACCGGAATCCGTGCCGATTCAAGGAGATAAACGGCGGCGGTATCGCAGATGCGACCAGGTTCACATTGAGAATGCGCTAGTGGCCTTGGCTGCCGCACATAGAAGCGGTCCAGGAGCTCGATCACGCGCCTGTCCTACTCGGCCTGCTCACGGATCGTTTTCGCTGCCTCCGGCGTGACCTGTATTGCTCGGCCGTCGAGGAGGCGGCGAGCCTGCGGCACCTGATCTCCGGCGTTGAGGAAGCGCATTCCCTCCTCATATACGTGATCACGCGGAGCACGCGCCGGTCTAGCTCTGGCCTGGCGTGCATCGCGCCGGCAAGCGAGCCGGCGCCGCAAGTCCGCAAGCACCTCATCTGACAGGCGGCGCGACTCCTGTTGCGGCTCCGGATACTTTGGCGTAGCTTTTGCTACTCGCGAGAAATCCAGCACCTCGCCCCGTGTCACGTTCTCCATCGGCTCCGTCCCAAAGTACACGTAGTCGAGCAGCACCGGCAGGTCCTCCGGCCCCCATTGCTGCACAACGCGGTCTAGTATCATGCGATCAGAGAGGGTGAGGATGTCGTCCACCGACACGTCCTCATAGCTCCCTCGCGCCACATAAGCTCTATGGCCGGAGGTCGTCGTGGCTTCATCGCTACCAAGATATGGCTCCAGAGCAGTGTCGTATGGTCCGTAGTGCAGAAACCGCCATTGGAGGCGCGTGAAGGGATGGCCGTGAACTCGATAGTATTCGATGTCAAACAAATACAGCAGCTTTGCCAAGCGGGTACGGGCAGCGGTGCCTTCGTGATCGCTCAACCTCTGGACGATATAGTCCACGAGCCGCTGAAGGTGAGGATGTGGCCGGCCAGACATGGTGGTAGTCATGGAACATGAATTCCATTCAGGTTAATGATTCTAGCGTTACCTGGTGCCCAGACACCAGCCCGCAAGCGCACCTATAGTCCAGTGCCGTACCAGTCGGCGGAGCGCATAGGCCAAGAGCCAACTCCTGATGCGGCACGCCGCTGGCCGCGCGCTGCTCTGAAGGGTACACAACGTTCCGTATCGCCGTCCCCATGTCCTGGCCGGCGAGGTGGGCCGCTTGACGGTGCGGCGCGGCCGTGTTACGATGCCTTCAGTCGGCCTGCGCGGGCATGGTGTAGTTGGTAACACGCGACCTTCCCAAGGTTGAGATCGAGGGTTCGAGTCCCTTTGCCCGCTCCCAACGGTGATTTGGCTGCCATTTCGGTCTGCCGCTCGGCAGGCCCTTTTTTGTGGGTGTGGCGGTTGCCCTCGCCGGCGCGGCACGCAGCGTTTCGCGAGTATCCACCAGCCGGCTGCGCGTCTTCTTGACGCGGACGATTGCCCACGGAGCAACGCTGGACACACGCCGGCTACGCCGACAACGCAAAGACAGGAAGGGAAGACGGGGTATGACGCACCTCATGGAACAGGTAGGGGGCTGGATCGAGGAGTTGATCGCCACCATCGGCTATCCGGGCATCGTCCTCGTAATGGCCATCGAAAACATCTTCCCGCCAATCCCCTCCGAGATGGTGCTGCCGTTCGCCGGGGCACTATCGGTCAAGGGTGAGCTGAACTTTTGGGGCGCCGTGGCAGCGGGAACCGCCGGCTCGGTGCTTGGGGCGGTGGTGCTCTACGCGATTGGCTACGTGGCGCGGGAGGCCGGCGTGCGGCGGCTGGTGGCAGCCTACGGGAAATACGTCTTCATTTCGGAGCAGGACCTGGACCGCGGGGCAGCGTGGTTCGAGCGTTACGGCGAGGCGGTCATCTTTTTCGGGCGGCTCATTCCGATTATCCGCAGTATCATCTCCGTGCCGGCGGGCTATACGCGGATGAGCGCCGGTCGTTTTCTGCTCTATACGACTCTTGGCACATCGCTGTGGAGCTTGCTGCTGACCTATGTCGGCCGCGTCCTCGGCGAGAACTGGGTAGATATCCGGGGCTATATGAAGCCGTATGAAAATGGCACGCTCGTCGTGCTCGTGCTGGTGGTGGTGGTGTTCATCGGCTGGCGGGCGCTGCGCTGGCGCCGGCCGGGGGCGGCCGGGGGGCCGGACTCCGAGGCGTGAACCGGGCCGGGGTAGGTATTTTGTCTGCACCAGGATTTGCGGGACGCAAGGATGGTCAAGATAGCGGTTTCCGCCGGAATGGTGAGCGTCGGGGCGCGAAACACCTCCCAGTGTGCGGATGAGTAGCCCCCCTATGGTCCCCCCGCCATGCGGGGAGACGGGCGCAACATGTTGCGCCCCTACGGCTTCACCTGTACCTACCCCAGTCAGGCCCTTTCTCCACATGTGTGGAGAGGGGGGAGCGGACCTACCTCTGTGAGCACCCGTCCCGGTGCGCCAGCACCGGGGCGGGGCGGGAACCGGCTGCCGGCGCTAACTGCCTTGGGCCGATGACGGCTCGACGGGCGTGAGGGTCACAGTCGGGCCGCCTTCGGGGGGTAGGACGTACTCGCTCAACCGCCGCTCCGTGAGCACGAAAATCCGTTCGCCGGCCTCGTCAACCCACACGTCGCGGATTGTTTCGCCTGGGCTGGCGACCCCAACTAGCTCGCGCTCGAACTGCCCGCTCTTGGCGAGCTGCACGATACGGCTATTGCCCGTGTCCACCACGTAGAGCGAGTTGATGGACACAGCGGTCGTGATCGCCTGGGGGTTTTGCAGTGGGCGCTCTAGGCCCTGCAAGGTGAAGGGCCGTGGCTCGCCGCTCCGGTACCGCGTGATGCCACCATTGGCGGCGAGCACGAAAATGTCGCCGTCTATGGCGAGGTCGAGCGCCGTCGCGATCTCAGCGGGTACCGACGAGCCAAACCACTCATCCGGTGGCAGGGCATAGGTCCCGAGCGCGGTCGGATTCCAGCGCAGGAGCTGGTTGGCGCCCGTGTCCACAGCGTAGAGATTAACCGTGTACGTTTCGAAGCCGAGCACACGTTGCCACGCTGCCGAGCCCGGCAAGCGCCCGGAGCGCATCGTATCGTCGGCCGTGAGGAACCAGTAGTGTCCGGTACTGTCAATGGATACGACTCCATCGGTCGTAGTGACAAGATAGGCCAGGTCACCGACCGTTTGACCGGCCTTATTACCGCCGCGCTCCAGCAGTAGCTCAGGCCCTGCGCCGGGGCGCACGGCCAGCACGGCGCGCGGCGCATCCAAGACGAAGAGGCGATCACCGAAGCGGGTGACTGCCGAGAACTGCGTGGGACGGTTGATTTGTTCGGCGGAGAGGACGGATGGCTGGGGCGGCGGCGGCGGCTCCAAGCCGGCGATGCGGGTGCTCTGCGCCTCGACGGCCGACCGTAGCTCGGCAGCGCGCTCACTGGAGCGCTCGTCGAGAGCGCTAATCTTGGCCAGGGCTTCGACAACGGCGGTCTGCCCTTGCTCGCGATCAGTCACGTTGGACAGGTCGGCCACGGCCCGTTCGGCCGCCGCCAGAGCTTGGGGGTTCGGCGTAGGTGAAGTGGCTACCTCCTGAGCTGGACCCGCGCCGATCACCCGGCTGAGGATGAAGATCAGGAAGATAACGGCAACCAGACCGATGAGCATGAGACGCAAACGCCCCTGCAGCACCTCGTTCAGGCGCTGCCAAGCATTCGCAACCACGCCCGAAAAACCGGCGGCCGGCGCCGATGAGGCGGGCCGGCCGTAGCCGGCTCGCGCCGGTCTCGGTCTTGCCGGCGGTGCATCGCTCTCAACCGCTTCTTCCCACTCCGGTCCCAGGTCTTCCTGTCCCTCCGACCAGCCCGCTTCGCTCGTCGCTGCCGGGGCAGTGCGGACGACCAAGGCTTCGAAGTGGGGGGCGCCGCGCGCCAAGTGGTTACACAGCCAGGTGGCAGCTTGCTCGGCGCTGTCCTGATCCAGGGCGCGCCGCACGTGGCTCGGGCGCAGCCGGACGGCAAGCTCCGACGTGCTGATAAGCAACGTCGCGCCCAGACGCGGTGTGGCCCGCGCGTGCTCGATCTCCAGGTCCCAGCGCCTGGCTCCACCGCGCCGGAACGCCTCGCCCATCGGTGCCGGGACCGGCGTGTCGGGCCACATCCGCAGGGTGCCTTGCCCCTGCTGGAGGAGATAGATCTGCGCCGGCAGCAACTGTGCGAGCACCATGCCGTGCTCTTGGATGAGCACCGCACTGGCGCCCAAGGCGATCAACTCACGGGCCGGGGCGAGGGCGTGAGTTTCGAGGCGAACACAGGCCGCGCGCAAGGCACGGCTCAAGGCCGAGGCGGGCGGGGCTTCCGGCTCGTCCAGCAGTGCTTGGACGAGCGTCTTGCCAAGCAGGAGGCAGGAGTCGTCACCGACCCCCTCAATCACGAGAAAGAGGTCACTGGCACCCCGGCCAACCGCTTCGTCTGCCGGGAGGTGGTGATGCTGTGCCTGGGGTGACTCTGCACGACGCTGGCCCCCCCACACCGATGCTGCGGCCCACTCAATCCCGCCGCTTTCGCTACTCATTGCCGTTGATATTACTCGTCTTCTCTCACGGTTGACAAATACCCGGTCAGTCCCGTATATTGTCGATGATAGAACAGGCGTTCTCCGAACGGCAGGTGTTGCGTAGTGCCGAGTGTACCGTCACGCCTGCACTCGGTGGCGTGCGGACAGAACGAACGAGGAGAAAGGCAAGCCGATGCAAACTCTCAGCGAGCGGCAACAAGGCATCCTGCGCTTCATCGAGCAATATATCGAGGAACAGGGGCGACCGCCGACGAACCGGGAGATTGGTGCCGCGGCCGGCATCGCCTCGACAAGCCACGTGGACTACCATCTCACAGTGCTGGCCAAGAAAGGTTACATTGTCCGCGAACGTCATACCAGCCGAGGTCTCCGGCTGGTGCATGGCCCGGCGGCGCCGCGGCCGCGTATCCGGACCGTGCCCGTGATCGGACAGATCGCCGCGGGTCAGCCGATTGACGCAATCAGCGATCCGGGCGATGTCCTCCAACTCAGCGCCGACCAGGTGCCCCCGGACACGTATGCCCTGCGCGTGCGTGGCAAGTCCATGATCGAAGACCTGATTGACGACGGGGACCTGGTGGTGGTCGAGCCGGCACAAACCGCGCGGGACGGCCAGATTGTGGTGGCGCTCTTGACCGATGGCCCCAATGCCGAGGGCGCCGCCACGCTGAAGCGCTTTTATCACGAGGGCGACCGCATTCGCCTACAACCGGCGCATCCGACGATGGAGCCGATCTATGCCGACCCGCAGCACGTGCTCGTACAGGGACGCGCGATCAGCATTATCCGCCAGCTACACTAGGGGGTGGCGGCTCCCGGGTATCGCTACCGTGGAGCAGTGCGGTTGACGGAAGCGCCGCTGCCTTGCTAGACTTCAAGCCGATGCGGAGGTGGCCTAGAGCGCTGCCTTTATCCCCGAAGGCAGCGAGCCGCTCGCAAGCCGGCTGGACGGTATACGGTTGGTGTGGGCGCGGGCGACACGATGCAGCCGGCGCCTACCACCAGAGCAAAAGGAAATATGGGCGTGTACGCTATTGTCGAGGATCACGGTCAACAATACACCTTGCGAGAGGGTGAGGTACTGGACCTCGCCCGGCGGGCGGCCACGCCCGGTGAGCGACTGGAGCTGGAGCGGGTGCTCATGGTGCGCGACGGCGACCATGTCGTGGTCGGCCGGCCGACGGTGCCCGGTGCCCGCGTGATAGCCGAGGTGCTGGAAGAAGTTAAGGGTCGCAAGGTCATAGTCTTCAAGTACAAGTCGAGCGTGCGGTATCGTCGTCTGACCGGTCATCGGCAACGCTACTGCCGGGTGAAGATCACTTCCATTGTCCCGGGCGATAGCACCAGCACGGAGACCGCGGCGAACTGAGGCGAGTGCTGGGGCAGCAGGGTGCTTGGCGGTAGGGAGAGAGGAAGAACGGATGTCCTCCAAAAAGGGTGTCGGGAGTACCAAGAACGGTCGTGATAGCGTCGGCAAACGCCTCGGCGCAAAGCGGTTCGATGGGCAACTGGTCCATGCCGGCGAGGTACTGGCGCGGCAGCGCGGCACCCGCTACTACCCCGGCAACAACGTCGGGCTAGGGCGAGACTATACGCTCTTCGCGCTCGTATCGGGGCGGGTGAAGTGGGAGTACCGGCGACGCAACCAGCGCCAAGTCAGTGTCTACGCGGACTCGTGAGCGGCGGCCGGTGAGCCGGCCCAACCGGTAGGAATGTCCGTCTGGGGCGGGCACGCTACACTGCATGAGGGACACAGCGGGTGGCAGGGTTGGCTTCTATTCGCACCTGACGGCGGCACGCCTCACGTGTTGCCAGACCCTCCGATTACCTGGACCAAAACGGTCGCTGATCGCCATTTCGGATGCCGCGGCGCCCATATGGTCCGCCGATAGGCTATGCTATACTCGGCGGCTTAACCGGGGTGTGCCGCCGGCCAGAAACGCGAGTTGGATGGGAAGAGGCGAACATGGCGGGAACCGAGTGCCGCCGAGTAGTAGTCACCGGGATGGGGGCGATCACCCCGCTGGGCTTGGACGTGGCCAGCAGCTGGGAGGGGGTCGTCGCCGGGCGGTCCGGCGTCGTGCCGATCTCGACGTTCGATACTACCGGCTACCCGTGCCGGATTGCCGGTGAAGTCAGGGGGTTCGATCCGACCGCCTATTTCGAAGCCAAGGACGTGCGACGCACCGACCGCTTTGTGCAGTTCAGCCTGGTAGCGACCCAGGAGGCGCTGCGCGATGCCGCCCTGGAGATAACGGAGGAGCGGGCGGATGACACGGGCGTCTATATCGGCACCGGCATCGGCGGTCTGATTACGTTGACCGAGCAGATCAAGGTGCTCGACGAGCGGGGGGTGCGGCGGGTAAGCCCGTTTTTGGTGCCCATGATGATCGCCGACATGGCCTCGGGCCAGGTCAGTATAGACGTGGGGGCGCGCGGACCGAATATGGGCATCGTGAGTGCCTGCTCCAGTGGGGCCCACGCCATCGGGGAGGCCTACGAGGTGATTCGCCGGGGCGATGCCGAGGCGATGATTACCGGCGGCACCGAAGGCTCCATCGTCCCCATAGGACTGGCCGGCTTCTGCGCTTCCAGGGCGCTCACCAAGCAGAACGACGAACCGGAGCGGGCCTCCCGGCCCTTTGATGCCAAGCGCGACGGATTCGTGCCTGCTGAGGGCGCCGGCATCATCATCCTGGAGAGTCTGGAACACGCCCGGGCCCGAGGCGCGCGGATCCACGCCGAGCTGGTGGGCTACGGTGCCACTGCGGATGCCTTCCATATCACGCTGCCGGCAAAGGAAGGCGCCGGGGCGCGGCGTGCGATGGAGCGGGCACTGCACAAGGCCGACCTCGACGTATCCGAAGTAGGCTACATCAACGCGCATGGCACGAGCACCGAGGCCAACGACCGCTTGGAAACGCACGCCGTCAAGACCTTGTTCGGGGAGCACGCGGAGCGGCTGCCGATAAGCTCCACCAAGTCTATGATCGGCCACGCGCTGGGGGCAGCGGGTGGTATCGAGGCGGTGTTTACGATCAAGGCGCTGCTGGACGACACGCTCCCGCCCACCATCAACTACGAGTATCCGGACCCGGCGTGTGACCTGGATTACGTCCCCAACGAGGCCCGGCCGGCGCAGATGGATATAGCCATGTCCAACAGTTTCGGGTTCGGTGGTCATAACGCCAGTCTCGTCTTTCGGGCTTATGCCCCCTGACACCGCCCGGCCGCTCCCCGAGCGTCTCCACTGGCTGCGAGACCTGCTCGCCGCCGTCGAAGCCGCGGGTCTCGCGGAACTGGAGATGCGCGATGGCAGTCTGCGCGTACACGTGCGCCGACGGGTGACGACCACCGCTGCGCCGATTATCGCCGCGGCGCCCCCCGCTGCGGCACCCCCGGTCGCTGACACAGCCGCGGCGGCGACCGTTCCTGTGACCACTGCCGCTGCCGACCAAGACCTGCTCGCCGTCCGGACCCCGCTGACCGGCATGTTCTACACGGCGCCAACGCCGCAAGACCCGCCGTATGTCCAGGTTGGCGATCCGGTGGAGGTGGACCAGGTGGTGGCGCTGGTGGAGGCGATGAAAGTCTTCAACGAGATTCGCTCCGAGCACCACGGGGTGGTGGAGCGTATCGTCGCGGAGAACGGCCAACTGGTCCACACCGACCAGCCGCTGCTGCTGCTGCAGCCGGTCGAGGGCGGAGCAGGTGGGGCGTCGCAGCGGGCGCCGATGTAGGGGCAGCGGCCGATGGTTAGCGGCTGGCTGCGGCCAACTCGCGCAGCCGGGGGACGTTGCGGAGGACAAGCTGCCGGCGCCCGATGGCGATGAGGTCGTTATTTCTGAAGTTGTCGAGCGCGGTCGTCACCGTCTCGCGGTAGACGCCGAGCATATCGGCTAGGTCTTGGTGGGTCAGGCCACCGACGGTCGCTGCGATAGGCATCTCGTCCGTGCTATCGCCGGCGAGACGGAGCAACAGCGTGGCGAGCCGCACCGGCACGCTGCGGAAGGCGATGTCTTCCAACTGGGTCTCCAGCTCTTGCATCCGCACCGCGACCAGCTCCAGAAGACGCAGGGCAATCTGCGGCTTGCTGCGGATTAGTGCTTCAACGTCCCGGCGACTCATCACGCAGATCGTGCAAGGCTCGGCCGCTTCGGCAAAAGCGTCGTACATGCCCTGGCCGATCATGGACATCTCTCCGAACACCGTGCCCGGTTCCAGGATAGCGAGCACGAGCTTGCGCCCCTCCGCAGAGAGGCGATAGAGCTGGACACGTCCCTCCTTGAGAATGAACAGCGCCTCACCCGTCTCGCCGGGGAGATAGAACACTCGCCCCCGCTCGCACGTGTGCATAGTGATCTTGCGCTCGATCTCGGCAAGCTCGGGCGGGGTGAGGTCTTGGAAGAGGTCGGTTTTGGAGAGATAGCCGATTTTCGCCGCGGTACGCTCGGCTCCGGTCAGCGCGGGCGTTGTCGTCATGCCTCGTCGCTCCTGCAAGTCTGCTCCAACGTAAGACCGTCAGCATCATGGTAGCATGGAGTCCCCGGCACCTACCGGCGCGGGTCTAGGGAGAGTGATGCTGATGAAAGTCAACACGGAGTACCTGGACCGTTGCATCCTCGACGCCAAGGCGCTCTCTTTGGTCATAGCGGAGGAATGGGATGACTGAGCGCCTGGACTTGCAGCCGAGGCACCGCAAGCAGATCGAGGCGATGCTGCGCGAGCAGCTGCCGGGTGTTGAAGTGTGGGCCTACGGCAGCCGCGTCAACGGCAGGGGACATGGTGGCAGCGACCTTGACTTGGTGCTGCGCGGCCCGGACTTGCAGCGGCTGCCCAGCAGCAAGCTATCCGATCTGGCGGAAGCCTTTCGGGAGTCCAACATCCCCTTTCTCATCGAAGCGCGCGATTGGGCGAGGCTGCCGGAGAGCTTCCACCGGGAGATCGCACGCGACTACGTGGTGCTGGTGAGGGGCAAGGAGCAAACAGCCGGGGGGATGCCCGATGCTTACTAAGCTCACCGTCCGCCGTTTCAAACGCTTTGGCGGGGAGGTCGAGATCGAACTGGGCAATCCCGTGGTGTTCATCGGCCCGAACAACTCGGGCAAGACCTCGGCGATGCAGTCCCTGGCGCTCTGGGATATCGGCCTGAATCGCTGGAACGAGAAGCGCTCGGGGAGAGGTACGCCGGAGAGGCGTCCGGGTGTCACCGTTAACCGAAGGGGCCTTGTCTCCATACCTGTCCCAAGTGCGCGTCTCTTGTGGCATGGGCGCCATGTGCGCGACGTGCAGCAGGTCGCAGGTCGCCCACAGACCAGCAATGTGCGGATTGATGTCATTGTCAATGGCATCACCCAAGGCAGCGAATGGACCTGCGGGCTGGAGTTCGACTTTGCGAACGAGGAGTCGTTCTACTGCCGTCCACTGCGGCAGGGCGACGGCAGGACGCCGGAACGAATGTCAATTCCGCCGGAGGCCGGGGCGACGCAAATCGCCTTCCTTCCCCCAATGTCCGGCCTCGCGGCGACAGAGACACGCCTCGATCATGGTGCGGTGAATGTGCGTGTTGGGGAAGGCCGCACGGCCGAGGTCCTCCGCAATCTCTGCTTCCGCATTTACCAAGAGCATCTGGGTGATTGGGAGAAACTCGTCGCTCAGATCGAGGGGTTGTTCGGGGCGGTACTCGAACCTCCGCACTACATTGAGGAGCGCGGTGAGATCGCCATGAGCTACCATGAGCAAGGGGTGACGCTTGATCTCGCTTCCAGCGGCCGGGGCCTACAGCAGACGCTGCTCATCCTGGCGTACATGTACGCCAACCCCGGCGCTGTGCTCTTGCTCGATGAGCCGGACGCGCACCTTGAGATTCTGCGCCAACGCCAGATATATCGCCTGCTCACGGAGGCGGCAACTGGGAGCGGCAGTCAGATCATCGCGGCGAGCCACTCCGAGGTGCTCCTCAATGAGGCCGCGGGCAAAGACATGGTGATCGCTTTCGTCGGTCGGCCGCATCGGATTGCCGACCGCGGCAGCCAAGTCCGCAAGGCGCTTACGGAGATTGGGTTTGAGCACTATTACCAAGCCGAGCAGACGGGCTGGGTGCTCTATCTCGAAGGCTCGACGGACCTTTCCACCTTGCAGGCTTTTGCTCGGCGTCTCGATCACGACGAGGCAGTTCACGTGCTTGAGCGGCCCTTCGTACATTACGTCGGGAACCAGCTGGCCGCGGCACAGCGTCACTATCATGGCCTGAAGGAGGCACTTCCGCACCTGCGAGCCGCGGCGCTCTTCGACCGCCCGGATTCCGAAGCTCCGACGATTGATCCGATCGAACGTCTGATCTGGGAAAGGCGGGAGATCGAGAACTACTTCTGCTCCCAGGCCACTCTGGAAGGATATGCGCGGGCAGTGGAGGAAAGAGACACGCTCGGACCCCTGTTTGCGCCCACCGAGGCCAACCGGCGAGCAAAGATAATGCGCGAGGCCATTGAGGAGGTTCGGAGCGCGATGCGGACGTTGGGCAAAGGCTCACCATGGAGCAGCGACGTCAAGGTGAGCGATGACTTCCTGACTCCGCTGTTCCAGAACTACTTCCAGAAGCTCGGCCTACCGAACCTTATGAACAAGAAGGACTTCTACGAGCTTGCCGATTACGTCCCTGAAGATGAGATTGACGCAGAGATTCGTGCAAAGCTCGACGCCATCGTGCGGATTGCCAGGAGCGCCACTCCTGAAGCACGCGAACAGTAGGCTTATGCTTATACGCGCAGGGTGGCACACGCATCGTGCGGATACTACTCGACGCTGCCGGAGGCGACCTCGTAGGCGCCTTGGACGCCCTTGACTGTCGCGACGGGGGCGCCGCTGCGGTGGTAGAGGGAGCCGAAGGAGCGGGCCAAGGCGGTGGCGATCTCCGGGTGGGCGTCAATGAGGTTGGATCGCTCGCCTCGGTCGGCGGTGAGGTCGTATAGCTCGTCCGGCTCGTCCGGTGGCCGGAGCACCAGGCTCCAACGGTCGTCGCGGATGCAACGCTCGTAGCCGGCATGGTAGCCCGTAATCATGTGGTCGCGGTGCGCGGCGGTGTCCCCGCGCACTACGCGGTCAAAGCTGCGTCCGTGCATGTCGGACGTGAGGCTGGACCAGCCCATCAGAGTGAGCAGGGTGGGCAGCACGTCGTGGAACTGGGCCAGCGCGCTGATCCGCTGGCCACCGCTGCGACCGCCGGGCAGTCGGAGCAGGAAAGGCACCTTGAGCAGCTCGTTGTACAGGCGGTCGGGTCCCTTGAGGAACTTGCCGTGATCGGCGAGAGGATGACCGTGATCGGCGACGAGCAGAATGATGGAATCGTCGTAGTAGCCGAGGTCGCGGAGGGTGGCGAACAGCTGGCCGAGGCAGTGGTCCACGAAAGCCACCTCGCCCGCATACAGCCCACGAATGTGGCGGATCTGCTCCGGCGAGGCCCAGTCGGTGGCCGGGCCGCCCATCGGTAGGATGAGGCGCGGCCCGCGGTAGGCCGGGTCGGTGTAGGTATCCCAGTGCGGTGGGGGGTCCCACGGCTCGTGGGGGTCGAAGCTGTCAATCCAGAGGAAGAGCCGGTCGTGGGAGCGGTTACGCCGGAGCCAGGTGCGGGCCTCGTCAACGACCTGCGCCGGAAACCAGCGCTGCTCCTCGGTGAAGGCATCCGTATTGGCGAGGAACTGATGCACCCGTTCGCGCCAGAGCGGGGAATAGTGCGCGTTGACGTAATCGTCCAGGTTGCGCTGCGCCGGGCCGGAGTCGTAAGGATCGTATTCCTGACCGCGAATCCAGCGGTAGGAGTGGAAGTTGCGGTGAAAGTTCATGCCCGGTGCTCGGTAGTGGTAGGTATCGGAGATCAGCCCGGAAACATAGCCCTCGCCGCGCAGCAACTCGGTAGCGGTCACGTCCTCGGCGGTGAGCGGCTGCCAGGGGCGGTAGGGGAGGGTGCGCTGGCCGGTGAGCAGCGCGGTGCGGACCGGGATGGTGGGGAACGCCTCCGGATAGACGTTCTCGAAGATCAGGCTCTCTTGCCCGAAGGCGTCAATGTTGGGTGTTTGACAGGGCGCGATATCATCGAATGGCGCTTGTCCTTGATGGTAGAGGCTGACGTGGTCCTGCCGCAGGCTGTCGAGCATGATGACGATGAGATTCACTGGCTCATTCCTCTTGGCGGAGTGTAGAGACCGAGCGGCCGGCGGTCAAGCCAGCGTAGTGGCGACGCGGGGTTGCGGAGGAGATGTATTTCACGTGAAACGGGAAGCTCCGTGGCTCAGGAATTCATTTACCTTAGTCACTAAAATCCGACAGTCTGGATTGACGCTGTGAACTACTGCCAGCAAGAAATCACGCATTCATCAGCCAACGCTAGTCCGAGCCGTTATCCTCCGACGTTATCAAGTCCATAATACGCTTGAAGAGCCACGTACTATCAAAAGTGAATGTCTCTCCCTGACGATCTGCATAATTCAGGTAGTCGAGAATACCAAAGTATTCCTTCTTCTGCTCTTCTGTCCATTTGGGATTTAGTCCTCCCAAGTAAGGGCGCAGTTTTCTAGCCTCTATGTTGCTCATCTCGTCTCTCTCCCTCGCAAACAACTGACAGTACAACGTTTGGCCCTCAATCGGAGTTCCACTGCTGCAACCCGGAGGGCCGGGGCGGGCTATGCGCTGTTTGGGCGGGTGGAGTGGTCGCTGGGTCGTCAACCGGCGGGGAGAGGGGTTAGCCCGAGGCGCGTCTCGGTAGCGCTCGGATGCACGGCAAGATCGAACTCTCCAAGGCCGCTGAGAGCGATGTGGCCGGTTTGGGGTCGGTTTTCCTCGGCAGCCTCCGCGAAGTGGTGGAAGAGGTTAAGCCCCGGGATCGTGTCGAGTACGCCGCGCTCCGGGTCAACAATCTTCACTCGATCCGCCGCCGGGAGTAAGCGCAGCGTGACCGTTCCGCTCCGACCTTCGACGGCGGTGGTCAGTGCCTGGCTGAGGCGATGGGAGGCCTCGGCCGCTTCGACTGCACGGACCACCTCGGCCGGCTCCGGTGGGGTATGTCCCCCGGTGGCTAGGCCGCCAACCGCCAGGACGGCTGCCGGGGCACGGATCGGAGCGTCCGTGGCGGCCGCGAGCGCCAACGCCTGGCTGGCCGACGCCGGCACCGCGCGCTCTTGCGTTCCCTGTCGGACGCGAACCGTAGCCTGTGGCCCGCGGCTGCCTGCGGCGACATCGAGGTCAACACTGGTCACGGTAACATCGGCGCCCTCTAGTAACTCGGCGAAGAAACGATAGTCATCCGCCGGACGCAGATCAGACACATGCACGTCCGGCGTGTCGTTTGGATACCCATACCGGTACCCGGAGGGGCGGAGCGCGGCAAGATGGCGCTTGCCTGGTCGCCACTGAGATTGATGGCGACATACCGTTCGCTCTGCTGAGACTTGAGCAGTACGATGCCAGCGCGCTCACCGGCGCTCGTATAGCGGATAGCCAACTCTTCAAGCTGTGCCATGACGTTCTCCTTTACTGCGGCCCTGGATTGCCAGTTGGCGGTGGTGGGTTGCGGGGGGTAAGCCTTCTTTCATACGTAGGCCCGAGGATGCGCCGCAGACGCTTGCGTCCTTCCTGGATGCGACCCTTGACCGTACTGATCGGTAGCTCCACGGTCTCGGCAATCTGGCGGTAGCGCAGGGCAGCCACGTAGTACAGCGTGAGGGCAAGGCGCTGTGGTCGCGGCAGGGCCAGCAGGGCACGGGTCAGGTCCCGGTGCAGTTCGCCATGCTCGGCTGCGTGCTCCGGGGACACCGCCTGCCCATCCTGAAGATCGCCCAGGGCCGGGGCATCAAGAGAGAGTGTCGGACGCCGACGACGATGCCAACGCAAACACTCGTTGGCCACAATGCGGGCGAGCCAGCCGCCAAAGCGAGCCGGGTCAGTCAAGCTATCGAGGTGCAGATAGGCGGCGAGGAAAGCCTGTTGAGCAACATCCAGGGCATCTTCGCGATGGCCTAGATGGTAGTAGGCAATTCCGTAGGCCTCCTCCTGATACCGCTCGACCAACTGCCCGAAGGCACCCTTATCCCCCATCCGCCCACGATGGACTAGGTCGGCAGTGGATGAGTTCACTACGTCACTCACGGGGGTCTCCGTACTCGGCGCTGGCGAGGCGGCGCTGGGCTGCAAAGCGTCGGTCCGGCGCCGTGTCCCTCATAAGATACGATGCCGCGAGGCAGCGTTTGGGAAGAAGCCCCTGATGGCGGTTTGGACCTAACCCCCGGCCCCTTCCCTGGCAGGGAAGGGGAGCTGGCCTCACCCCCCATCCCCCGCTCCACATGGTGGAGCGGGGGTGTAGCACTCGGGCCGGGACCTATGAATAGCCCTGGACGGCGGCTTCGCTGCAATGACCAGCGCCTGGGCGTGATTCATCACGCCCCTACAAAAGACTACCCTTGTCAGGGGGGGTATTGTCCCCCTATGGCCCCTCCGCTCCGCAGGGGGACGGCGATTCTCGCTTTCGCGGGGATGGCGGGGCCGGGGTGTGTTTGGGGCAATTAGGCGCTGGTGCTGGTGGTCCAGTCGAAGAGGACGCCGAGGTAGCGGTCCTGCCGGTTGGCTAGTCCGGCGTAGGCTGCGGCGCATTGCGCCGGCGGGAGCACGTGGGTTCGCAGGGGGTCAACGATCAGGCGGTCGGAGGCCATCCACTCCAGCAGTTGGCGGTAGTTGCTGGTGATGGAGTGCTTGAGGCCCGGTGTGTCGGGGATGGGGTAGAGCCACTCCAGGGCACCGCGCAGCGTGATGCCTTGCAGGTGAATGCGGGTGAGCATTGGGGTGACGTTCATGGTGTGGTGGGCGCGGGGGCTGCCGAGCAGGATTAGCTCGCCGTGGCGGCGGGTCAGCTCTACGGCCTCGGCGATCAACTCGGAGCGCCCGATGGCTTCTACGGCGATATCCACGCCATGGCCGGCGGTCCAGTCGAGCACGGCGGCCGTGAGGTCGTCGCTGACTGGGTTCACGGTCTGGGTAATGCCGCACTGTGCAGCGATGGCGCGGCGCTCGTCAATCGGATCGCTGGCGAGCACCTCGGCACCGGCGAGCCGGAAGAGCTGCGCGGCGAAGTTGCCTACCAGGCCGAGGCCAACCACGAGTACCCTGTCGCCGGGGGAGACGTTGGCGCTGCGGACGGCCGTAATGGCGACGCCGGCCATCCGCACGAAAACCGCCCGCTGGTCGTCGAGGTCCAGGGCGGCGGGGACCGGCAGGCAGAAGTGGCCGGTGTCCACTTTGGCGAGGGAGGCGTGGTTGGCAAAGCTCGTGACGGTATCGCCGGCCTGCACGCCCTCGACGGCGCTGCCGACGGCGAGTACTTCGCCCAAGTGACCGTAGCCGGTCGGCCGTGGATACGGCTCTGATCGAGGGCCACTTCCGGCCGGGCGATGCTCGCGCATGGTGGCCATCTGCTGCACCAGACCGGTGTAGCTGGCCCCTTCCGTCCCCGGACTGATGACGCTGTATTTGCCGCGCACGAGGGCCTCGCGGGGGCCGAGCGCCGCGTCGAGGGTGAAGTCTTCTAGCTCTACCTGGCGTTCGCTGGTGAAGACTACCCGGTTGCCGTGCAGTTGTTGCGCCACTGAAGTTGCTCCTTTGCCCCCCTATGGTCCCCCCGCATGGCGGGGGGACGGGGGTTGTGGCTTCCGCCGCAATGACGGGCGGGCGTGGTTTCGTGCTACCGATCACTGCGCTAGGCCGTGAGCTGGGCTTGGAGTGCGCGCGGCTCCGTGACCGGCAGTTTACAGGTAAACCGTTCGCAGACGTAGGCGGTGGCGCTGCCGCCGACCGTGTCGCGGCCGGCTAGGAGGGGCACAAGGTCGGCGGCGGTTGTGTCGTCTTCCGAGCGAAACGCCAAGACGCAGTTCGGCAGGTAGGCCGCCAGCACGAGGCGGAGGAGGTCGTCGGCCGCGGTCGGGCCGGGTGGGGCGACGATGGCCACTTCTTTGGGCGGTGCGAGGAAGAGGTCGAGGGCGCTCAACAGACGGCCGAAAGCACTGGGGTGCTGGGCCATCGTGTTGCCCAGGGCGCGAAAGAGCGCCAGCGCCGGCTCGGCGGTGTCCCAGTCGCCGGTAAGGGCCGCCAGGCGGATCAGCGCCTCGGCGGCGACGGAGTTACCGGCCGGCGTGGCGTTATCGAGCAGGTCTTTGGGCCGGGCGATCAGGGTTTCGTGGTCGCTGGCGGTGTCGAAGAAGCCGCCGCCAGCGCTATCGAGGAACAGCGCGCGCATGGTTTCCGTGAGTGCCCGGGCGCGGGTAATCCAGACGGGATCGAACGTTGCTTCATACAGGGCCAGGTAGCCGTCGGCGAGGTAGGCGTAGTCCTCGAGGTAGCCGTTGAGGGTCGCGCGGCCTTCCTTCCAGGAGTGAAACAGCCGTACCCGGCCGTTGGCGTCGGTGCGCCGCAACTGCTCCCAAAGGAACTCGCCGTTCGCTACGGCGTGCTGGCGATAGTCGTCGCGGTCGAGCACGGCGCCGGCCTCGGCAAACGCCCGCAGCATCAGACCGTTCCAGGAAGTCAGGACTTTCTCGTCGCGGTCGGGTTTCACCCGCTGCTCGCGGACCGCCCACAGGCGCTGACGAGCACGCGCGAGCGTCTCGCGCAGCTGCTCGACGGAAACTCCGGCGAGGTGGGCTACCACGTCTTCATCGCGGGGCACGTGGAGGATATTCTTGCCCTCGAAGTTCCCGTCGGGCGTGACGTCGTAGTACAGCTCCAAGAGCCGCGCTTCTTCGGGCGGTAGCGCCTGCCGGATTTCGTCGGGCGTCCAGACGAAGAAGAGGCCCTCTTCGCCCTCGCTGTCGGCGTCCTGCGTAGAGTAGAACCCGCCGGCCGAGTCGGTCATCTCGCGCTCGACATAAGCCAGCACCTCCTCGACAACCTGCCGGTATAGCTCCTTGCCGGTGAGCTGGTAGGCGTGGAGGTAGACGCAGACGAGCTGGGCGTTGTCGTAGAGCATCTTCTCGAAGTGCGGGACAAGCCACTGCGCGTCGGTCGAGTAGCGGTGGAAGCCACCGCCGAGGTGGTCGTAGATACCACCACGGGCCATGCTTTCCAGCGTCTTCTCCACCAGCGGTAAGAGATGGGCGTTGGAGGAGTGGTGCGAGCGCCGCAGCAGTAGCTCCAGGTTCATCGGCTGGGGGAACTTGGGGGCGCTGCCGAAACCGCCGTAGCGGGTATCGAACGCGGCGCCGAGTGTCTGGGTAGCCTGGTTCAGCACGGTGGCCGTCGGGAGGGCTGCGTCATCGTCCAGTGGGCGGACCTCCACCGCAGATCGCCGGAGCAGGGCAGTGAGCTGCTGGGCAGTGCGGTCAACGGCGTCCCGCCGCTGGCGATAGGCGTCGGCCACGCTTTGCAGCACGCGCTGAAAGCTCGGCATGCCGTAGCGGTCAACGGGTGGGAAGTAGGTGCCGCCGTAGAACGGCTCGCCAGCGGGTGTCAGAAAGACAGTCATCGGCCAGCCGCCGTGCTGCGTGAGCGCTTGCACCGCCTGCATGTAGATCGAGTCGAGATCAGGGCGCTCTTCGCGGTCCACTTTGATGTTGACGAACAGGTCATTCATCAGCCGCGCCGTCGCCTCGTCCTCGAACGACTCGCGCTCCATCACGTGGCACCAGTGGCAGGCGGAGTAGCCAATCGAGAGCAGGATCGGCTTGTCCAGCTCGCGTGCTTGCTGTAGTGCCTCGGGCCCCCAGGCGTACCAGTCCACGGGGTTGTAGGCGTGCTGCAAGAGATACGGGCTGGTCTCGTTGATGAGGCGGTTGGGCTGATGCTGCTCGTGCGATGGGTTATCGGACACGGGACGCTCCCCCCTTGGTCAGTAGCCAGTAGCCAGTAGCTAGTGGTCAGTAGTCGGTGGCTCGTAGTCGGGGCTGGGCACTAGCCACCGACCGGGCTAGATGGAGCCTAGCAGGCTCCGGAGATAGTTGTATGCGCGGACGGCTTCCTGATTGACGGTTTCAAGCGTGTCCTGGCCTTCGCCGGCATCGCCGGAGGCGCGACTGCCGCCGGCGCCAAGCGTCTCGACGATGCTGGGGCCGGCGTAGCCGTGGTCGTTGAGGATGCGGAAGATGGTCGGGAAGTCCACGTCGCCGTCGCCGGGCGAGACCGTGACCGAGCCGCCCTGGCCGCCGACTTCATCCTTGATGCACATGGCGGCGACGTAGGGCGCGAAGCTGTGCAGGGCCTGGACGGGGTCCTCGCCGGCGTAGTAGAGCAGGTTGCCGGGGTCGTAGCAGAGGCGATACCCCGGATGATTGACGCGCTGGACCGCTGCGAGGCAATCGGCGCCGGTGGTGGTGAGGCCACCGTGCGGCTTGACGGCGATGGTGATGCCGTGCTCGGCTGCGTAGGGAGCGGCTGCACGCATGAGATCGAAGTAGCGGTCGTAGTTCTCCGGTCGACCGTGGCCCTGCTCTAGGATCACGCGGACGTTGAAGCGGACAGCCTGGTCCACCAAGCCGTGCAGGCGGGCCAAGCCTGCTTCCGGCGGCGCGTCGAGGAGGACGGTGCTCACGAGGATGGCCGGGGCGAGGCCGTGTCGCTCCAGCGCCGCGAGGACGGTAGCTTCCGCCTCGGGGATCGCGGAGCCGTCGTCGTTGAGCGAGGGCTGGTCGTGGTTGAGGCCGAGGAAGCCGAAGTGGTCGAACCCGGCGGCGGCGATTCCGGCCAGGGTCTCATCGAACTCGAAGGCGGCCCAGGGACGGCTAAAGCAGCCGAGGGGGATGTCCATAGTGTGCTCCTTACTAACCAGTTCACCAAAACCGACTGTGGCTGCGGCGCGGTGGACATTGACAAGTCAAGATAGACGGTCTACTATGATAAGCGATGGGCCGGTTACTGCGTAGCGGGAGTTGGCCCCTATTCTTTTGGCAAAATGACAAGACCGTAGCCCTCCACCTCGCCACGCGGGCTACGCCGGAATTTCTCCGCCACTATTCGCCAGTCTTCCTTGTCCTGCTTGCCCAAAACGTGGCGTCCGATTGGTGACACCACCAGATCAGCCAACTGCAAACCGGCGATATTGTCTTTCTTCGCCCGGATGTTGAGGGCGAAGATTCGGTCCTGAATTGCCGTTGCTCGTCTGTATTGGGTGCCCTGAATTTTCAGGTTCAGCCATGCCAATTCCAGTTGGCGGTCGAGTGTAGGGTTACGTTTCTCTGCAATGATTACACCACTGGTGCTGCCTTGGTCAATGTCGAAGCAAGAACGCTCAACCAATATATCGAGGCTCAGTAGGTAGGGATCAAGCGCGGCAACGCCGTAACGGCCGAGGTGATGATCCTTGCGAATAGCGCAAGCTACAACCGAGTAGCACAGACCACGCATGAGGGAATTCAATCGCCGATAGAACTTGCAGCGAAAGGCTGGGTCCTTCAGGCTCTCGAACCCGTTCCTGTTGCGGGTAATATCGGCGGTGTGCAGCACGATATCAGTGTGACCAAACATCTCGCGCTTGAAGTCATTGAGTGCTGTAGTCAACGGTCCTTCGGCATAGTCCATATCCATGATGACTCCACCGAGTATGAAGAGAGGATACTGAGGGTCAATCACAGCAAGGTTGTGATCGCCAGACTCGTCAAGGAACATAATCTTCATTCGATGTCCTCGAGAGGAGCCTCACGTCCGGACTCCCGGCGGCTCTGGCATGTTACTGCTGCTCTCTGGCGTTGGGGGAAGTTTAGCAGTCGTGTGCTGTTCTGGGCCTCACCCCCGGCCCCCTCTCCATCGCGGAGCGATAGAGAGGGGGTGGAGGTTCCCGCCCACGCGGGAGTAGCGGAGGGGAACGGGCGCAACATGTTGCGCCCCTACGGCTTGACCTGTACCGATCCCGGCCAGGGTGGGGGACGAGTCTTGACCGATTCTTACGGTGGCGAGGTGTTAGAGTTCAGGAGCGACTATGCCGGTTACCGGGGAGGAATGGATGCCGACGACGAACGATGCCGTGGCCCAAGGGATCACCTGGGACCTCTCGGATTTGTACGGAGCTTATGACGACCCGCGGATTGCTGCCGACATAGAGCGGCTAAGGAGCGAGGCGGCGGCGTTTGCGGACACCTATCGCGGGACGGTGGACGTGGAGGGCGGGCCGGCGGCCGAACTGCTGCTGGCGGCAGTGACGGCGCTGGAGGCGCTGCATGAGCGGAGCGGCCGGCTCCAGGCGTATGCCGGGCTGCTCTACAGCGCGGATACCGGCCGGGACGAGCACCGCGACCTAGAGCAACGGACGGAGCAGCAACTGACCGAAATCCAAAATCTGGTGTTGTTCTTCGAACTGGAGTGGTCGCGCGTGGACAATGCGACGGTTCAGGTGCTCTTGGACGATCCGCAGCTCGCCGCTCATCGCCACTATCTGGAGCAGGTGCGGAAGTACCGGCCGCACCTGTTGAGCGAGCCGGAAGAGCGGATTGTCAACGAGAAGGACCTGACCGGCCCGTCGGCTTGGGCCAGGCTGCACACCGAGATCACGTCGTCGCTGACGTTCTCGGTCGAGCGTGATGGGACGCCGCGCGACCACACGCTCGATGAGGTGCTGGCGCTGTTCCACCACCCAGACCGCGACCTGCGCCGCCGTGCCCATGATGCCCTCTATGGCGTCTTGCAAGAGCAAGGGGCCGTCTTGACGTATGTCTACGACACGTTGATCCAAGATCACCTCAACATGGACCGGCTGCGCGACTACCCGGACGCGATGGCGCAGCGGCACCTGTCCAACGAGGTGGACCCGGCGGCCGTCGCGGCGATGATGGAGGTGACGGAGGCGAACTACGGCCTAGCGCAGGCGTATTTCGAGCTAAAACGTCGCCTCCTCCAACTCCCGGAGTTGCGCCTCTACGATCAATACGCGCCGGTCGGCAACGTGGACCGCGAGTACCCGTTCAGCGATGCGCGGGAGATGGTGCTGGAATCGTATGGGGCCTTCGATCCGCAGTTCCGGGACATTGCGCTGCGGTTCTTCGACGGGCGGTGGATTGACGCCGACCCGCGGCCGGGCAAGCGGGGCGGGGCCTTCTGCTGGTCGCCGTCGCCCCAAATGCACCCGTATGTGTTGTGCAACTACACCGGTACCTTCCGCGACGTGATGACCGTCGCCCATGAACTGGGTCACGGTGTTCACGGCTGGCTGGCGCGGGAGCAAACGCTGTTCAACTATCATCCCACGCTGCCGCTGGCCGAGACGGCGTCGGTGTTCGGTGAGATCGCCGTCTTCGACCGGCTGGTGGCGTCGGAGCAAGACCCGGCGACAGCGTTGGCGCTGACCTGTGCGAAAGTGGAGGACATCTTTGCCACCGTTTTCCGGCAAAACGTGCTCACCCGCTTCGAGCAGACGGCTTACGAGGCGCGCGGCGACGGCCGGCTGACGTCGGAACGGCTATCCGACCTGTGGATCGAGGCCAACGGCAAGTATTACGGGGATGCGGTGCAGATGACGAAGGGGTACCGCTGGGGCTGGTCGTATATTCCGCACTTCATCCATACGCGCTTCTACTGCTACGCCTACACCTTTGCGGAGCTGCTGGTGCTGGCACTGTACAGCCTGTATCGGGAGCAGGGGCGGGCGTTCGTGCCGCGCTTTCTCGATCTCCTGCGGTCGGGTGGCCGAGACACACCGGCTGCGCTGCTGGCACCGCTTGGCGCGGACTATCGCGATCCGGCATTCTGGGAGCGCGGCTTCGCAGAACTACGGCGGCTGATCACACGCGCAGAGGAACTCGCGGAGACGGCTGGCGTCTAAGGGCAGCCCTCACCCCGGCCCTCTCCCAGGGGGAGAGGGGAGTGGGATAGGTTTTTTGTCTGCATCAGGATAGCTGCTGCCGCCGGGATGGCGCCTGGGTGCGATGAATCGCGCCCCGACACGCAATACCTCCCGTTGTGCGGGGGCGGGGGGACGGGCGCAACATGTTGCGCCCCTACGGCTTAACCGGTACCTCTCCCTGTGAGGAGGAGGGACGAGGGTCTCCTTGCGCGGGAGGCCTCGTCGCCTCGCAGCGGCGGTGGACGCTACTTTCTACCCGATGGCGTTGCGTTGGATTACGCCGCAGGCGACGCGGCCACCGGCGCCAGGGTCCGCACCGTAGGAGTCGGGCTTCTCGTGGACGATGATGGCGGAGCCGTCCGCATCGAAGAGCGAATGGTCAGCGTCCAACGCCAGCGTCACGGCAGCGGTGAATATATCGGCGCGGGCCGTTCCGTCGGCCGCGGCGTAGATGTTGGGTGTATCTCCGGCGTGGACCCCGCCTTCATGTAGGAAGCCGTGGCCAGTACCTTCAGGGTTGAAGTGTCCACCGGCGGCTGCGAAGCTCGGAGAGCAGGAGCCGAATTCGTGGATGTGGAAGCCGTGTCCACCAGGTGACAATCCCCTCAAGCCTGCTGCGATTAGGACACCGTGCGGGCCTTGGGTCAGCGTGACCATACCAAGGGAGGCGCCGTCCGGTCCGGCCAGCATTGCCGTGGCGCCATTGATCTGTACTTGCAGGCCGTCTTCCCCTCGATTGACCCAGGTGCGGTAGCCGTCGGAAAACGCCGTCCAATTGTCGGCCTTGCGCCAGACCATCAGCCCGCCGGCAGTGCGCTGCTCGGCATTGCCGTAGGCGTCGAACCGCTGATTCTCCAGGCACTCGCCGACTGTGGCCGGCCCCTCCGCTTCATCAATTAGGCCTTGGAGGGTCTTGAAGCCCAAGATGAAGGCGCAGTCGGCCGGCGCCTGCTGGCTCGCCAGCGCCGGCGAGGCTACGAGCATCGCACCGAAGAGGACAAGAGCGGCAATCCAGGGCAGACGGTAATTCATGGCATTTCTCCTTGTGAAGGCTGAACGCCCAAATATATCAGGCTCTCAGCGTTCGTAGCAAAGGAGCAGGTATCTACATCACGACACCGTTCACGCTTACCGAATACCGTGGGTGCCAGAACGCATAATGATTCAGTGAATAAATATGGTTTCCGGTCACAGCCAGCCTCTTGCAGGAGGGGGCGACATGCGCTACCGCGGCTGGTGGCCAGTTTCCGTTTGGGTGCCGGGTAGGGCGAGAGGGCTGTGATATAATCTACTTTTGACAACCAATGCTGATTGCAATTCTCTCGGACATTCACGGGAACTTGGAGGCCCTCGATGAGGTGCTCCACGATATGGGGGCCGTGGATGCGATCTGGTGTCTGGGTGACCTCGTAGGATATGGGCCGGACCCGGCGGTCTGTATCCGGCGGGCGCGTGAGGGCAAGTTTATCTGCATCGCCGGCAATCACGACCTGGCGGCCGGCGGGAAGATGGACTCCTCCGAGGCGTTCAACAGCGAGGCCGATACCGCCGTGCAGTGGACGGCGCAGCAGCTCAACATGGCGGACCGCACGTTCCTCGCCAGTCTGCCGACTGAGGAGCAGCACGGGGACTTTACCTTGGTGCATGGCAGTCCCCTGGACCCGGTCTGGGAGTATCTGACCAACGTGCGGCTGGCACAGTTGAACTTTGATTACTTTGCGAGCCGCTATTGCCTGGTGGGGCATACCCACGTACCGCTCGTGTTTCGGCAACCTATGCCGGAGGCACCCGCGCAGACCTACGAGACCATCGTGCCGCAGCCCGATGAGCCGTTGTACCTCGACGACCGGCGGCTGATTATCAACCCCGGCGCGGTGGGGCAGCCGCGCGACGGCCATCCCGAGGCCGCCTACATGCTCCTCGATATGGATGCTGCCACGATCACCTTGCGGCGGGTGCCCTATCCGGTAGACCGCGTGCAGCAGAAGATGCTGCGGGCCGGCTTGCCGGAGCGTCTGGCCCGCCGGCTTGCATACGGCTGGTAAGGCGCTGCGCCCTGAACACCGGCGAATTCCCCATGGCAGCCTGAGGTCTGCTGATTCCGTTTCGGGTCATGGCGCCGGAGGCGTTCCGGTGGTGGGCTGTGACGATCTGCGCCCGCACGGCATCTACACGGGTGAGGGACGAGGATGGCTGCCGCCGATGCGACTGATGGCCAGCTTGTACGCGCGGCGTGCGCGGGCCAGGCCGCCGCGGTCGCGGCCTTGATTGACCGGCATTGGCCGCTCGTACACAAGCTCTTGGCGCGGGCTATTGGGAATTGGACGGAGGCGGAAGACCTGGCGCAGGAGACGCTCCTAGCGGAGAGGCCAGTGGCCGTCGAGCGACATCTGGCTGGCGATGGCGCGTCCGCCGAGGCAGCCTGGGAAGCCGACGATCTGGCGCGGGCCATCGGGCGGGCGATCTCGGCCCTCCCACGGGAGCAACACCGGGCCATCGTGGCGCACTACGTGGAGGGGCTGACGTATGACGAAATCGCCACGCTGCTCGCGGTACCGGCGAGCACCGTCCGCGGACGGCTCCACCATGCGCGTGGCCGGCTGCGGCGCGAGCTGGCGCAGCTGACGAGCGAGGGCTACGCCGAGTTCGACCGGCCACCCTATGCTCCCAGCGGACGCAGGCGGTCGAGGAGGTTGGCGATGACGTATGACGAGATGGTCGTGGACAGCGTTCGCTTTGAGATTGACGACACCTCCCGAGCGGCGGTGCTCGAGGAGGCGGATACCCAGCACGCTGACATTGACGACAAGAACATCAGGTCCTGGGCGGTGGTGCTCAAGGAGCCGGTGAGCGACCACATGCTGCCCATCACTATTGGGCGGGCCGAGGCCGAGGCGATCATCTTCAAGCTCCAAGAATTGCCAATACCGCGACCGATGAGCCACGATCTCATGGTGAGCCTGGCGACGGCTTTCGGCGCTGCGATTCAGGAGGTGCGCGTCACCAAGTGGGAGCAAGAGACGTTCTTCGCGGCGGTTGTCGTCGCTCGCGACGGTCAGACGGAGGAGATTGACGCGCGTCCAAGCGACGCCATCGCGCTCGCCTTACGCGCGCAGGTACCTATCTACGTCCATACGGCGGTGCGGGAGCAGACTCTGGTGAAGCCGACCAGTGCCACGCCAAACTCAACGACGCAGGTGCTCGTGATGAGCAACCGACCGAGCCAAGAAGACGCAGGGTAGGCTCGCGAGTCGGTGCAGCTTACTAAGCGGGCTATCGGTACGGCGGTGCTAGGGCG
Organism: Chloroflexota bacterium; assembly: GCA_022826725.1. Lineage (GTDB taxonomy): Bacteria > Chloroflexota > UBA11872 > UBA12225 > JAJDUF01 > JAJDUF01. The sequence goes on along the minus strand of JAJDUF010000006.1, from coordinate 34,337 downwards.
CGGCGGGTCGCTCTACCAGCGCGGCGATGCCCATACCGCCACCGACGCACAGGGCGGCGATGCCACGTGCGGCATCACGGCGGGTTAGCTCGAAGATCAGCGTTGCCAACACGCGCGCGCCGCTCGCTCCCAATGGGTGGCCGATGGCAATTGCGCCGCCGTTGACGTTGACCTTGGCGCGATCCCAGCCCAGCTCCGCCTCGACGGTGAGCACTTGGGCTGCGAAGGCTTCATTCACCTCCAGCAGGTCAATGTCCGCCAGGGTCAAGCCCGTCCGGTCCAACACGGCGCGGATAGCCGGCACCGGCCCGATACCCATACGCAGCGGCTCGACGCCGACGACCGCCACCGATCTGATGGTGGCCAGGGGCGTGTGGTCATGCCGGGCGGCCCACGCGGGTGACGCGACGATCAGGGCGGTGGCACCGTCATTGATGCCGGCGGCGTTGCCGGCGGTGATAGTGGAGCCGCCATCGAAGACGGGCCGCAGCTTGGCGAGCGCCTCTAGCGTCGTGTCCGGTCGGGGGTGCTCGTCGGCCGTTACGCGGCGGGGCGGTCCGCGGCGTTGAGGTACTTCGACCGGGACGATCTCATCGGCAAAGTGGCAGGCGGCGAGGGCCGCGGCGTAGCGGCGCTGGCTCTGCAGCGCGAATTCGTCCTGCGCCGCGCGGGTGATGCCGAACTCGGCGGCGAGGCCCTCGGCGGTGGTGGCCATGTGGCAGTCGTGGAAGGCGTCCCAGAGGCCATCGTGGAGCAGGGCGTCGAGCTGCCGGGCGTGGCCCAGCCGTGCGCCCCAACGGGCATCGGGCAGCACATAGGGCACCTGGCTCATGCTCTCCATGCCGCCAGCCAAGGCGACCTCCACCTCGCCGAGCCGGATGGACTGGGCGGCCAGCGCGACGGCCTGCAAGCCGGAGGCGCAGACTTGATTGATGGTCATGGCCGGGACACGATTGGGCACGCCGACGCCCATCGCCACCTGACGCGCCGGGTTCATGCCGGTCCCGCCCTGGTAGATTTGGCCGAACATCGCCGTATCAACGGCGTCCGGCGCAATCCGGGCGCGTTCGAGGGCCGCACGTGCGGTGACGGTGCCCAACTCGACGGCGGACAGGTCGCGGAACACGCCGCCAAAGCGGCCGAACGGCGTCCGCACTGCCGACAGGATGACCGGGTCCGTGGTGCTCACTGTTCTTGTCTCCCTATGATTTGGCGGGCCTCGCCCCCTGGCCCCCTCTCCACATGGTGGAGAGGGGGCGTGCCGCGAGGTGCATTCCTACTTCAGCCGTAACGCTCCCGGCCCTCGCGGATCATGGTGACTATCTCCTCGGTGGTCACGCCGAGGTCAACGCCGGCGACATCGAGGGGCGAGCTATCGGCCGGCTCGGGCTGCAAGACGAACGAACGACCGTCCCGACGGCGAATCCGGACCGCACCGTCACGCTGGGCAACCTCCAGGAGCGACAGAAGAGAGGGCAGAAGTTTCATGCTCCTCACTATACCGCAGCTATACCGCAGCGAGGCGCATTGGCTCGGGGCGAAAGAGGCGGGGGTCCATTGGCCGGAGGGAGGCTTCGATACGCGGTCGGAAGGCCATGTGCGCGAGGACATCGCGCTCCAGGTCCACGCCGGGGGCCAGCTCGGTCAGGGTCAGGCCTGCGGGGGTGAGGGTGAACACGGCCCGCTCCGTGACGTACAGGACCGGCCGGCCGGCGGCCTGGGCAAAGGCGCCGTTGAAGGTCACTTGCTCGACCTGCCGGACGAGCTTCTGCTGCCGGCCCTCCTGCCGGATACGTAGGGCACCGTCGTCAATCGTGACCGCGAGGCCGCCGGCCGTGAAGGTGCCGCAGAAGACGACCCGCTTGGCGTTCTGGCTGATGTTGACGAAACCACCGGCGCCGGGCATCACGCGACCGAAACGGCTGACGTTGACGTTGCCCTGCGCGTCAATCTGGGCCGCCCCCAGGCAAGCGATGTCGAGGCCGCCGCCGTCGTAGAAGTCGAACATATACGGCGCGTCTATCAAGGCGGTGGGCATGTAGGAGGCGCCGAACGATAGGCCGCCGGCGGGAACGCCGCCAATGGCCCCGGTTTCGACGGTCAGGACGAGATCGTCCATGATCCCTTCTTCGGCAGCGACCGGTGCGACGGCCTCCGGGAGGCCGATCCCCAGGTTGACGATGTCACCGGGACGTAGCTCCAGCGCCGCCCGGCGGGCGATCACCTTGCGGGCATCCAGGGGGTGCCGGGGTAGCTCCGGCAGGTCGGCGCTGGTATCGGCCACGTAGGCGGGGTTGAACCGCTCGGCGAACGTCTGCCAATGCGCGTCCGCGTCCGCGACGACGACCGTATCCACGAGGATGCCGGGCACTTTGATGGCCCGCATTGGCAGACGCTCGGCGCTCACTCGCTCCACTTGGGCGATCACGCGGCCGCCGCAGTTGTGTACGGCTTGGGCGATGCTCAACATCTCGCCGTAGACCGCTTCTCGCTCCATGCTAATGTTGCCGTCGGGATCGGCGGTCGTGCCGCGGATGAGGCCGACGTCCAGCTCCAGGCGGGGGTAGAAGAGGTACTCGGCACCGTTCAGGTGAACCACCTGCACCAAGTCGGTAGGGGTCGCCTGTGGGTTGATGCGCCCGCCTTCCAGGCGCGGGTCGGCAAAGGTGCGGAGACCGACCTGGGTGATGGTACCGGGTTTGCCGGCGGCGATGTCGCGGAAGAGGTGGATGATGACTCCTTGCGGGAAGTTGTAGCCTTCGATCTTGCCGGCCAAGGCCAACTCACAGATGCGCGGGGCGAGTCCCCAGTGGCCGCCGATCACGCGGCATAGTAGACCCTCGTGACCCAGATGGTTGAGGCCGCGCCGTTCCCGGTCGCCCTGACCGGCCCCATAGATGAGGGTGAGGCCGCGCGGCCGGTCGGTGCGGAGGAAGCGTGCTTCCAATCCCGCGGTCAACGCTTCGGGGTGGCCGATGCCGACGAACCCACCGATGGCGACGGTAGCGCCGTCTTCCACCAATGCGATGGCCTCGTCAAGCGGCGTGACCTTGCCTGCAACTGGCTTGTTTCTCATGCTTACGTGCCGGTAGTGGTCGCTCTCCGGCGCCGATGTTGTAGCACGAATGTTAGCCACAGAGCACACAGAGGGCACAGAGTGGGGCAGGCGTGGGTACGCCTGCCTTCTGCCCATATACTATCGGGAGCAGACTGACGATAGGAGTGAGGTATGCAGCGATTTACCGGCCGGGTGGCGCTGGTGACCGGAGCGGCGACCGGGATTGGCTTTGGGATTGCCCGGCGCTTGGGGAGCGAGGGCGCCAAGGTGTTTGTGGTGGACGTTGACGAGGCCGGCGGTCGGCGTGCCGTCGAGACGCTAGAAGCCGAGGGGATTACGGCGCGGCTGGCGGTGGCCGACGTGGGCGACGAGGAGGGAGTCGCGGCGGCTGTGGAAGAGTTGATGGCGACCTGGGGCCGGATTGACGTGCTGGTGAATAACGCGGGTATCGTGGGGCCGACCGCGCCGCTGTGGGAGCTTTCCTGCGACGACCTCGACCGCGTCTACCGGACCAACCTGCGCGGTGTATTTGTCTGCTGCCGGTACGTCATTCCGCACATGCTGGCGCAGGAGTATGGTCGGATCGTGAATATCGCCTCGATTGCCGGCAAGGAGGGCAATCCGCGGGTGGTGCCGTACTCGACCACCAAGGCGGGGGTGATCGGTCTGACCAAGGCGCTGGGCAAGGAGTTGGCCGAGACGGAGGTGCGCGTCAATTGCATCACGCCGGCCGTCGTGCGGACCGCGATATTGGATCAGACGGATGAGGCGATGGTGGAGTACATGATTAGCCGCATTCCGATGAAGCGCACTGGCCAGGTCGAGGAGATCGCGGCGTTGGTGGCGTGGGTTGCCTCGGAGGAGTGCTCGTTCAGCACGGGCGCGGTCTTCGACGTCAGCGGAGGGCGGGCAACGTACTAGCGGTGAGTGGCTAGGTTGTGTTGACATTTGAGCTAGAAGGCAGTACGCCCACCCCCCTTCGTCATGGCTGTGGAAATAGGTTGGTCTGCGGCCCGGGATGACGGTGCCGGCTCCCGACTCCGCACTGCGGCCGCCGCAATCCGGGCCTCCGGCCCCTGGATTCCCGCTTTCGCGGGAATGACGGGGAAATGTCAACAGAATCTAGTGGAGCGGAGGAGGCCGCCGCCCGTCATTCCGGCTTGCGGGGTTTATTTGGCTGGCCTTACCATGTCCGGAAAAGCCGCATCTAGGCCGTGCTCTTCGCACCAGGCGCGTAGGGGCACGTCTTCGTCTTTGGGCAGGGAGAAGGCCATGTGGGTGGCCCAGGCGCCGAGGAGCTGCCAACGGATGGGGTCGTCCTGCACCTTGGCGATCAGCGCCGGGGGCTGGGTCACGAAGTCAAGGGGGCGCAGCCAGCGGTAGCTGTAGCCCATGAAGATGGTCTTGCGGGTGATGGTGCTGAGATTGGGGCCGACGGCGTGGAAGAGGCGGTTCTCGAACAGGACGGCATCGCCGGGATTGGCCAGGACCTCGATGGCGCCGTCGGGGTCAATGGCTCCCTCCTGATGCGAGGGGCGGCCGAGGCGTTTGTGGCTGCCGGGAATGAAGCGGGTATTGCCGCGGCCGGGTTGGCTGAGGTCGCTGAGGACATAGCAAATCTTCAGGCGCATACGCGGCAGCGGCTCCGGCAGTTGGCGGACGGCGATGCCGCCGTCGCGGTGCCAGCCGATGGCCTTGTATGAGGCTGCCGTGTCCGACGCTTGGGGGGGCCGGACGATCACGTGCGAGGTGTCGAGTTGGACGTTCCAGCCGAGGATGTACGGCACCAAGGAGACCGTCTCCGGCCAGTCGAGCAGGGGGAGGAAGACATCGTCGTGGGCAATGCAGTTGCGTAGCTCGAAGGCACCGACTTGGTTGAGCCGGTCCTCGCGCACAGCCTCTTGGTAGAGACGATCTATCGTTGCGGTCAGGCGTTCGATCATGTCCTGGTCGAGCACGCCCGGGATGATGAGATAGCCGTTGGTATCCAGAAATCCCTGCTGTTCTTCAGTCATCGCCACGAACTGCATCGGCATTTCCTCCCAGGAGCGTAGCTGCCCGGACACGCCGGTAAGCCTCCTGGCAAGCATACGGCCTCGGCGGTGTGGGGGCAAGTGGCGGGTGGTGCCACGCCTCACCCCCCCTCCCCCTCTCCATCGCAGAGCGATAGAGAGGGGGAGTAGATTCCCGCGTGCGCAGGAATGACGAGGGGGAGTGGTTCTCACTCCGGCCCGTGCGTGCGGGGAGAGGGGGCGGCGCGCCAGCGCTTGATCTGGGCGAGGCGCTGGCGGATGGTGGCTTCGGCACCGTCGCGGCCGGGTTGGTAGAACGGGCCCGAGACGCCAGCGGGTAGGTAGCGCTGCCGGTAGCGGCGCGGGTCATCGCTGGAGAAGTCGTGGCTGTACTCGTAGCCTTGCCCGTAGCCGAGTTGCTGCGCGCCGCTGAACGAGGCGTTGCGGAGGTGGAGGGGTACTTCCAGGCTGGCGCCGGACTCGATGGCTGCTTGCGCTTGCCACACGGCCTTGGCGGCGCTATTGGACTTCGGGGCCGTGGCCAGATAGACGGTGGCGTGGGCGAGGATGAGGCCGGCCTCGGGCAGGCCGACGCGCTCCACCGCCTCGTAGGCCGCCGTCGCTATCACGAGGCCCTGGGAGTCGGCGAGGCCAACATCCTCGGAGGCGGAGATGACCAGGCGGCGGGCGATGAAGCGCGGGTCCTCGCCGGCCTTGAGCATCTTGGCGAGCCAGAAGACCGCGCCGTCGGGATCGCTGCCGCGAATGCTCTTGATGAAGGCAGAGATGGTCTGATAGTGGTCGTCGCCCGTTTGGTCGTAGCGCACCTGCCGGCGCTGGATGGCCGTTTCGACGGTTTCGACCGTCACGGGCCGGCGGCCGGCAGCGCCGGTCGGCGCAATGTCAACGGCCGCTTCCAGGCCGTTGAGCGCGATGCGTGCATCGCCGCCGGAGGTAGCGACGAGCAGATCGAGCGCGTCGGCCGCCACCTCTACGTCCTCCCCGCCTAAGCCGCGCTCCTCGTCGCGCAGGGCACGTTGGAGGAGCAGTTTGATCGTGTCGGCGGGCAGCGGCTCCAGCCGGAGGATGCGGACCCGCGAGCGGAGCGCCGGGACCAGATCGAAATAGGGATTCTCGCTGGTCAGCCCGATCAGGAGGACCAGACCGTCCTCGACGGCCGGCAGCAAGACTTCCTGCTGGGTCCGGCTCCACTTGTGGGCCTCGTCGAGCACCAGGGCCGTCCGGCGGCCTTGGGCGCGGCTGCGACGAGCGGCGGTGAGGACGCGGCGGAGGTCGGCGACACCGGAAGTGACGGCACTGAGCGAATGGGCTTCAATCGCTAACGCGCGGACAAGGAGTTGGGCAAGGCTGGTCTTGCCGGTGCCGGGCGGCCCCCAGAGGATGATCGAGCCGAGACGGCGCTGCTCCAGGGCGCGGCGCAGGGCCTTGCCGGGACCGAGCAAGTGCTCCTGACCGGCAAACTCGTCCACGGTGCGGGGGCGCATCCGCACGGCGAGCGGCTGGTGTGGGTCGGGCGGCGGGTCAAAGAGCGCGGGTTGGCCCGGCGCGACGGGCGGCTGGGGCGCATTGCGCGGCATTGGTGGCCTCCACGGCACGCTGCACCGGCGGCTCCTACGAGACGGCGACCGGCGACCGGCGCGCGGCGGGCTGGCGGCTCGATGTACGCTGCTTGGCGGTTGCGGACCGCGAGCGGCGGCGGGCGGGGGTTGGCTCAGTGCCGTCGAGCGGCCGGTCGGCGAGCCGGACGGTCACCTCTCCGTTCTCGAAGGTGGCCACCTTGGTTGCTACGCGGGTGAGGAACGAGAGGTCGTGGGTGGCGACTACGACAGTACCGGCGTAGTCCAGCAGAGCCGACTCCAGCATCGCGGTGCTGCGACGATCCAGGTGGTTGGTCGGCTCATCGAGCAGTAAGAGGTTGGCTGGTCGTAGCAGCATCTTGGCGAGGGCGAGCCGGCTGCGCTCGCCGCCGGAGAGCTTGCGTACCTGTTTGTGGGCGTCGTCGGCGAGCAGGAAGCGCCCCAGGACGTTCATGGCCGCGGCTGTCGAGCCGGTACGCGAGGCGCTGAGGGCTTCCTCAAGGACCGTCTTGTTTGGATCAAGGGCTTCGGCCTGGTGCTGGGCGTAGAAGCCGGCGCGGGTGCCGTTGCCCAAGATCACCTCTCCGGTGGTCGGCTCTTCTGCGCCGGCCAGGAGCCGGAGCAGGGTCGTCTTGCCGGCGCCGTTGGGGCCGACGAGGGCGACGCGGTCGGCACGCTCCAGCGTGAAGGAGACGTCGCGCAGCACGACGAGGTCATCATACGCCTTGGTGACGTGCTTGAAGGTAATGATCTCACGTGACCCGCGCCCGCCGCCCAGGAAGCGGAAGTCAATGCTCTTCGGCTCCGACTTCGGCGCCTCGACGCGCTCCAGCCGCTCTAGCTGCCGCTCGCGGGCCTTGACCTGCGCGGCGCGGGTGGCGATGGCCCGGAAGCGCTCGATGTAGGTCTGCTGGCGGCGGATGAACTTCTGCTGGCGCCGGTAGGCGGCCTCGTGATGGCGGCGGCGCTCCGCTTTGAGCCGGAGGTAGTCGGAGTAGTTGCCGGTGTAGGAAGTGGCGACACTGTCCTCCAGCTCGATGATGCGCTTGGCTACGTTGTCGAGCAGCGCCGTGTCGTGCGATACGACGATCAGCGAGCCGCGGTAGCCGTCCAGGTAGCCTTCGAGCCAATCGCGGGCGGCCTTGTCAATGTGGTTGGTCGGCTCGTCGAGGAGGAGTAAGGAGGGCTGACTGACAAGGAGCTTGGCGAGGGCGATCCGCATTTGCCAGCCACCGCTGAACTCGTCGGTCAGGCGGGGGCGGTCGTCTTGCGCGAACCCCAGGCCGTGCAGCACCTCGCCGACCCGCGCGTCTACGGTGTAGCCGTCGAGCCGGTCGTACTCGTCCTGCGCTGCGGCCATGGCCTCCACCAGGCGATCAATCTTATCGAGATCGCCGGCGGTGGCAGCGGTATCCATTTCATCCTGGAGCCGGGCCAACTCGGCACGGGCTGCGAGCACTCCTGGAAACGCCGAGAGCATCTCGTTTTCGAGCGTGATACCGAGCCGGCACTGGCTCTCTTGGGACAAGTAGCCGAGCGTGTTGTGGGGATCGAGCTTGACGAACCCATCGTCGGGGCTGCGCTGGCCGGCAATGATCTCCAGGAGCGTGGTCTTGCCGGCGCCGTTGTCGCCGACCAGCCCAACGCGCTCTTTCGGCCCGACGAAGAACGTGACCTCGTTGAGCACTTCCTGGCCGCCATAGCGGATGGTGATATTGTGGACGTGTAGCATGGTATGTTGTTCCCTCGGAGGCTGGGACCGGGTCCGGCGACGGCGGTTGCACTGAGGCCGGCAGGCAGACGACAAGCGACGCGGGCGCTGTGCGAGGCGGCTAGACTACCGAGACTCGCGAGGCGTGCCGCGTCGAGTGACTCTCGTAATTATACTGCTAGGGTGTTGCTCGGTGCCGGATAGCCGGATAATCGGGCCTGCACCGACGGTCCGAGAGGCATGAGCGTGGCGACTGGCACGCTATAGTTAAATGCCACGTTTGGCTCCGGCACGGCTGGCTGCACGAGAGGCACGAGAGCAATGGGGACTGGGGACTGGGACTGCGACCTTGCCATTGTCGGCGCCGGACCGGCCGGCATGGCTGCGGCGCTCTATGCAGCTTCGCAGGGCCTAGCAGTCACGCTTATCAACGGCGGAGAGCTGCTCGGGTACGGTCTTCATGGCGCCTACAAGTCGAAGGGGATGTATGAGCTGGCCAAAGACCGGCTCATCGCGCTTAAGATGGGGCGCGGCTATGACCCGTCCGGTCCGGACGTCCGGTTTGACGAAATCCACGACCAACTCACCACCGGAACGGCGACACTCACCGAGATTACGCTGGGCTACCTCAAGCAGATGAAGGTGCAGGTCATCAACGGGATGGGACGTTTCATTGACGCGCACACGCTCAAGGTCAATGGCCAGCGGATTCGGGCGCCCCACTTCTTGATTGCCACCGGCTCGCGGCCGCGGGTGCTCCCCGGCATGGAGGTGGATGGCAAGCTGATTATGACCAGTGACCACGTGGTGGACGTGGATGAATCCTTCCGCTCGCTCACGGTCATCGGCGCCGGGGTAATCGGCTGTGAGTTTGCCTCGATCTTTACCGCCTTTGGGGTCCACGTCACGCTCTTGGACACCGCCGACCGTCTCCTCAGCCACGAGGACCCGGACATCAGTGCCTTCATTACCACCGTCTTCACGCGCAACGGGGTCCACGTGCGCTTTGGCGCGCGCACGCGCTCGGTGAGCATCGTCGGTGGCCGGGTGAAGACGATGCTGGAGGACGGATCAACCATCATCTCCGACCGGGCACTGGTAGCCATCGGCCGGATCGCTTGCTCGGATACGCTCAACCTGTCCGTGATGGGCATCGAGCCGGGGCGGGGCGGCGTCATTTACGTCAACGACAATATGCAGACGAGCGTGCCGCACATCTATGCGGTCGGTGACGTTGGCGAGCGCAAGACGCCGCTCGACTTGGCTCTGGTTCATATCGCGGAGGCCGAGGGCCGGCTGGCCGTCAAGCACATGCTCAAGCAGCCCTCGACGCTGCGCTCGTCGCATATCCCGTTCATTATTTTCAGCATGCCGATGCTGGCCGGGGCCGGGCTGACGGAGACGCTGGCCCGGGAGCAGTATGGGGCGGTGCGCGTGGCGAAGTTCCTCAATGCACGCAATCACCGCTACCATGCGATGCGGGCGTTCGACGGCTATGTGAAGCTGATCGTCGGTCCGCCGGGCGATGATCGTATCTTGGGCGTGCGGGCGGTGGGCGCCCAAGCCGATAGTGTCATTGGTGAGGCGGCAGTGATGATTGACAACGAAATCCCGTACACCTATCTGCTAGATAGCATCCATGCCCACCCGTCGTTGACGGAGAGCCTGCAGAACGCCGCCCGCATCATCGCCGGCCGGCTGGTGCCGACGCTGTAGGGGCGGATTGTTGTGCCTCACCCCCCGCCCCCCTCTCCACGTGGTGGAGAGGAGGCTGCCGGAGGCGGTCGGGGAGGGCAGACTAGGAGGCTATGATGCGTCTCGGCGCGTTCCTGCGATTGCTCCGGGCGATACTGTGCCTTGCGGTGCTGCTCGTGGTGTTGTCGGCTTGCGGTGGATCGGAGGGCCAGGCGCCTCCGACCGTCGCGCCGGCGGCCGGGGGAGAGCGGCAGTCGCCAGCATCTCCGACCACCATGCCGCCGGCAGCGACGCCGACTGCCGAGCCGGCGGCCGTGGAGTCCGTGCGCCGGGAACTGGCCGATCGTCTCGGTGTCGCAGCGTCGCGCCTGAAATCGGTGTCAGTCGAGCCGGTCGCATGGCCCGATGCCAGTCTGGGCTGCCCGCAGGAGGGTTATGCCTACGCACAGGTCGTGACACCCGGCTATCGGGTCGTGATGGAGCATAACGGTCAGCGCTACACCTACCACACGAACGCTACCGCTTCATTGGTAGTGACGTGTTAGCGCGGGTGTAGCGCCTGGGAGGCGGCGTACCGGCTTAGGCGGCCGCGGCGAATACTTTGCTGACGACTGCGTTGGTCTTCACGACGTGCTGGCCGAGACCTAGCTCGCCCGGCTCCATGCCGAGGGCCAGGCCGATTAACTGGGGCAGATGGAGGATTGGCAGGTCGAGACTACGGTTGACGTACTTTGCTGCGTCGGGCTGCTGGGCGTCGAGATTGAGGTGACAGAGCGGGCAGGGCGTCACCATGCAATCGGCGCCCTTGTCTTGGGCTTCGGCCAGGTGGGTGCCGGCCATAGTCAGGGAGTTGGCCTTGTTCATGGTCAGGATCGGGAAGCCGCAGCATTTGCTCTTGCCGTAGTAATCCACCGGGTCGGCGCCGAGCACCTCGATAATCTGCTCCAGATAGGTGCCGCGACCGGGATGCTCGTCGAACGCGAGCACCTCGCGCGGGCGCAAGATGTAGCAGCCGTAGAAGGGGCCGACGCGCAGGCCGGCAAGGGACCGGACGACCTGCTCGCGCAGCCGCTCCAGGCCGTATTCCTCGACGATGATCCACATGAGGTGGGTGACGCGGCTGGTGCCGCGGTAGGTGTAGCCGTCAGCGGCGATAGCTTGGTTGGCCTGCTCCCGCGCGGTGGCGTCGGTATCGAGGATGTGCTTGATCCCGCTCATCACGCCCTGGCAGGTCGAGCAGATGGTGAGGATGGGCAGGTCCCACTGTTCGGCCATGGCGAAGGTGCGGGCATTGAGGGCCTGGGCCAACTCCGGGTTGCGCTCGCTCAGGACGCCCGCGCCGGTGCAAGCGCCTTCCTTCATTTCGACCAGCTCGATACCGAGCCGCTCGGCGACCGCGCGGGTGGACTTGTATAGCTCGCGGCAGGCGCCGCGCGACACACACCCCGGAAACCAGGCGTAACGCAGTGCATCCATCGGTTGTTATGCCTCTTTCTGAGAAGTAGACTCGGCGACCTGCTGCTGGTGCTGCCGCTCGGTCTCATCGAATACGCGCCGGACTTCCCGCACGCTGGGGATCGGGCGGTGGATGGGGTTGGGCATCTTGCCGGACATAAGCATACGGAGAGCCACGGGCATATTGCCGAGCTGATCCTTGACGTTGGTCAGCTTGAAGGACCCGACCGCCAACTGGCTTTCGTTCAGCCAGCCACTATGCTCGACCGAATCGGCGAACGTTTTGCTGTGCCGGACGCCGTTGTGGTCTTCCAACCCGGCATCCATCGCCATTTCGCGCAGCTTGACGATCCGCTCCATCGGCTCGACGCCCTTGGGGCAAACCTGCACGCACTCGAAACAGTGAGTGCAGTCCCACATGCCGCCGTCCATGTCGAACAGGTCAACGAGGCGCTCTTGGGTCTTGTCGTCGCGCGGGTCGGCGGCAAAGCGGTAGGCCTTGGCGAGCGCGGCCGGCCCGAGGAACTTGTCATCTACTTCCAGCACGGTGCATTCGGAGACGCAGGCGCCGCACATGATGCAGTTCATCACGCCGCTGAGGTGCTGCATTGCGTCGTTGGGCGCGAGGTATTCGCGGCCGCTCTCCGGAGGGCCATCGGGCTGGAGGTAGGGTTGGACGGCGCGGACCTTGTCCCAGAACGGCTGCATGTCCACGACGAGATCGCGGACGATAGGCTGGTTGCCCATCGGCTCGACGGTGACGGTTTCGCCGTCGGGCGCGATGTCCACGAGCTTGGTCTTGCAGGCCAGGGCCGACTCGCCATTGACCTTCATGGCGCAGGAGCCGCAAATGGCGCTGCGGCACGAGCAGCGCAGGGTCAGCGTGCCGTCCTGCTCTTCACGAATCTGGATAAGCGCATCCAATACCGTGCCCCACTCCGGGACACTGGTCTCATATTCCTGATAGTACGGCTCGCCCCCGGATTCGGGGTCGTAGCGACGGACGCGCAAGCGTGCTTCGATAGCCAACGGTTCCTCCCGTCTACACTGCGCTCTCGGCACCCTCCCGGCAGGAGCGTGGACGGGGGCGCGGTGCGCTCCGGTATTGCTCAGTAGGCACGCGCTTCCGGCTTCCAGCGGGTGATGGTCACGGGCAGGTAGGACATCTGCGGGCCGTCCGCGGACCACGCGGCCAGCGTGTGCTTCAACCACTCGTCGTCGTTGCGCTCGGGGTAGTCGGTGCGGGAGTGCGCGCCGCGACTTTCGCGCCGGTCCAACGCACTGACCGCGATCACCTCGGCGAGATCGAGCATGAACTCCAACTCTAGGTGGAACACCAAGTCCAGGTTGAAGACCTTGCCGCGGTTTTCCACGGGCAGCTGCTTGTAGCGTTCCTTCAGGCCTTGCAGCACGTCAACGACTTCCTGCAGCCCGGCTTCGTCCCGAAATACGCCGACGTGCCGATCCATCGCCTGGCCCATTTCCAGGCGCAGGGCCGCGGTGCGCTCGCCATTGGCGGGGCGATCCATGATCTGCTGAATGCGGGCGTCCTCGTCGCGGAGCTTGGCGTCGCTGAGGGCGGCAAAGTCACGGGCGGCAGCATATTCGGCGGCCGCGGCGCCCGACCGCCGGCCGAAGACGATGGTTTCGAGCAGTGAGTTGGCGCCGAGGCGATTGCCGCCGTGCAGGGAGATGCAGGCGGTTTCGCCGGCGGCGTAGAGGCCCGGTACGGACGTGGCGCCGATGACGTCGGTCTTGATGCCGCCCATTTGGTAGTGCATACCGGGGCGGATGGGCACCGGCTCTTTGGTGAGGTCTACGTTGGCGATATCGAGCGCCAACTCCCAGATTTGATAGAGCTTGGTGCGGATCAACTCGTCGCCCAGGTGCCGGCAGTCGAGCAGGACGCAACCGTCAATGCCGCGGCCTTCGTCAATCTCGGTCTGCTCGGCGCGGGAGACGACATCGCGCGAGGCCAACTCCATGGCGTTGGTCGCGCCGTAACGCTCGTAGGACATGAAGCGGTCGCCGCTGGCGTTGAGCAGGTAGGCCCCTTCGCCGCGGGCGCCCTCGGTGATGAGCACGCCGTTGGACTTGAGGGTGGTGGGATGGTATTGCACCATCTCCATATCCATCAGCGGTGCGCCGACGCGGTAGGCCAGCGCCATCCCGTCGCCGGTGCAGATCAAGGCGTTCGTGCTCGGCTCGAAGACGCGGCCGAGGCCGCCGGTGCAGAGGATGACCGCTTTCGCGCGGAACAGCTCCAGCCGACCGCTGCGGATCTCCAGAGCAAGCACCCCGACACAGGCGCCGTCTTCCATAACCAGATCGGTGAGGAACCATTCCTCGTAGACGCGCACTTGCTCCTTCATCAACTGCTCGTACATGACGTGGAGCATGGCCTGGCCGGTGATGTCGGCGACGAAATAGGTGCGGGCAAAGGAGGCGCCGCCGAAGTTGCGGGTGCCCAGCTTACCCGTCTCGTCGCGGTTGAAGATCACCCCCATGTTTTCCAACTCGACGATGTCTTGGGGGGCTTCGCGGACGCAGATTTCGATGGCGTCCTGATCGCCGAGGTAGTCGCTGCCCTTCACGGTATCGTAGGCGTGCGATTCCCAGGAGTCGCCGGCTTCGAGAGCCGCGTTGACACCGCCCTGGGCGGCATTGGAGTGGCTACGGACGGGATGGACCTTGGTGATAATCGCGACATCGGCGCCCTGCCACTGGGCTTCCAAGGCGGCGCGTAGGCCGGCCAGCCCGGCGCCAATAACCAACACATCATGAGTAATCATCAGCCCTTGCTACCTCAGCGTATCCTTTCCGCTAACAAGCGCGAGCATCCCCAGGCGGGAACCTCGCGCCCAACCTGCAAGCATACCAACGAGTGTGCGGCACTGTCTACCAGTCTAGCCGATCCGCTGGCGGCATAGGAGGATGCCGCTGCCGGTCAGGTGCTATGTTTGTGGAGGCTGGGGGGCGAATCCGGATGCGGCTACAGCGGGCAGCAAGGCCGGTACCATGCCAATATCGGCAACGTCCGATTTCTACTGCGATGAAGTGTTGAGCGGTCGTACAGTAGTGCAGAGGGTGGTCGAGACAAGCGCCGTGCTCGCTTTCCACCACACACGTCCGTACTGGCCGGTACATATCGTCGTCATCCCCAAGCGACACGTCGGCTCATTGCTCGACCTTGAGGGCAAAGACGACCCTTTGCTCGTTGAGTTGATGGCCGTTGTGAAAACGGTCGCGGCTCAGGTCGTAGCAGAGCATGGTGGCTGCCGGGTCGTGACCAACCTGGGCAAATATCAGGACTCGCAGCACCTGCACTGGCACATTGGTGCTGGCGAGCCACGACGTTGAGTAGAGCGAGCAGACTATCCACGCTCCAGCGGTCGGTCGGTGGCGCGGCAGTTGACCGCGGCAAAAGGCCGTTGCTATCCTCGCCTCGATAGGCCGGCGACACGTCTGCCTCGCGCTCTGGGCTTCTCCGGTGGGGTGGGATTGCGGCCCGCGGTGGGGAGCAGAGCGCCAGCTACATTTGCCACGACAGTGGCGCGGAAAGGAAGCGGTTTGGTGCGGAAAAAGGTAACGATTATCGGCTCGGGGAACGTCGGCGGGACGACGGCGCAACGCTTAACGGAGACCGGGCTGGCCGATATTGTGCTGTACGACATTGTTGACGGGCTGCCACAAGGCAAGGCGCTTGATCTGGCGGAGGCGGGGCCGGTCGTCGGTTTCGATGTCCAGATCACCGGCACGACCGAATATGGTCCGACGGCCGACTCAGACATCGTGGTGTTCACCTCGGGCGCTCCGCGCAAGCCGGGGATGAGCCGCGACGATCTGCTGGAGGTCAACAAGAAGATCGTCACGGAGAACGTAGAGCAGGTGGCCAGATACTCGCCCAACTGCGTCCTGTTAATGGTCAACAACCCGCTGGATGCGATGGCACAGCTGGCACTGAAGGTCAGCGGCTTCCCCGCGGAGCGGGTGGTCGGACAAGCCGGCATCCTCGACACGGCGCGTTTCCGGACGTTCCTGGCGTGGGAGCTCGGAGTTTCCGTGAAGGACGTGCACGCCTACGTGTTGGGTGGACACGGCGACGACATGGTGCCGCTGGTCAGCTATACGACGGTGGGCGGCGTGCCGGTGGGACAACTGATTCCCGAAGAGCGCCTGGAGGAAATCGTGCAGCGCGCGCGCGATGGCGGCGCGGAGATCGTCGGCTTGCTGAAGACCGGCAGCGCATTTCAGGCGCCGAGTGCAGCGGTAGTCGAGATGCTGGAGGCGATCCTGCTCGACCGGAAGCGCATCCTGCCGTGCTCGGCCTACGTGCAGGGGCAGTACGGTATCCACGATCTCTACGTCGGCGTGCCGGTCAAGCTCGGCGCCGGAGGAGTCGAGGAGATCGTCGAGATACCGCTGTCGGCGGACGAGCGCGCCGCGCTGCACGAGACGGCCGCCTCGGTGCGCGGCTTGGTCGAGGCGCTGGGGTTGTAAGAGCATTCAGCGGTCAGCCGCGGGTCGCTGTGCTTACCGCGCAGCGAAAACGCACTTGTTCTGCCCCCGTAGCTCAGTGGAAGAGCAACCGCCTTCTAAGCGGTGGGTCGGGTGTTCGAATCACCCCGGGGGTACCCTTGGCTGCCTCATAACCGCTGGCCTCGCCTTCCGGTGGGCTAGACGAATCCGGCCTCTTGATCCGCTTGGGGAGCGCGGGAGCCGTAGTACAGCCGGGCCGGGGCGTCGCCCGAAACATACTGGCTGGGGAAGGTGGTCGGTAGGTCGCGGCCGAGGAGGTTTTCGAGGCGCCGACGGCACTCGCGGACGACGGCGGGATGGTCTGCGGCGAGGTTGCGGTGCTCGCCGGGGTCCGTGACGACATCAAAGAGCCGGGTATCCTCGTCCGGTCGCTCACAGTCCACGATGTAGTTCCACTGCCGGTCGCGTACGCTGGCGTAGGGACCCCACCCGGTAATCACGTGGTCACGGCCGGACTGCGCCGCCTCCACCGCAGCGCCGGGCACAGCCTCACCCCCGGCTGTGCGGATCAGCGGCCACAGGCTGCGGCCGGCGAGTGCAACTGCGGTGTCGTCTCGATCAGGCTCCGCGACGTCGAGCATGTCGAGCGCGGTGGGCAGGATGTCGTGGCCTTGAACGAAGGTGGTCAGTTCTTGGCCGCCGGCGACGCGGGAAGGATGGCGCACCAGCCAGTTGAGCTGGGTGGTATACGGGTGCAGAGCGGGCGCGCTCTTGCCGAAGCGGTCGTGATCCAGTAGCTCGGTACCGTGGTCGGACGTGAACATCACCACGGTGTCTTCGAGGCGGCCGAGCGTAGCCAGCGTATCCAGTAGGCGGCCGATCCATTCGTCCATGTAGGTGATTTCGCCGTAGTACAGTGCCTTGGTGCGCTCCTTTTCCAACTCGGTTCCGACCTGCGCGGCTGCCGGCGGCAGGATGAACTCCGTGCCCTCGAAATCGGGGCAATAGCGATCCGCGTAGTCGCGCGGCGGGTCCCACGGCTCGTGGGGATCGAAGGCCTCCAGCCAGAGGGCAAATGGCCCGTCATCGTGGTTGGCTTCTAGCCATTCGATGCCGCGGCGGAAGACAGTGCCGGAGGTCAGGCCGTCCACTTGGGCGAACGCCTGCTTGTTGAGCAGGTATTGGATCAAGACGGCTTGCTCTTGCGGCGTGAACGGTCCTTTGACGCAGCGCTCGGCCTCGGCGCGGATCGAGTCGAGCTTGCCGCCCTGCCAGTTGTCGCTTTCCTGCCCGCGCACGAACTCCCAATTGACCCAGCCGCGTGTGAAGTTCATGGTGGGCTTGAAGATGTGGTACACGTCCCCGATCAGCGCCGTCTTGTAGCCGCGCTCGACCAGGATTTCGGCGATAGTGGGCTGCTCCGGCGGGATTTTGTGCCAACCCTGAATGCGTGGCCATACCCCCTCCGTATCGTATTCGTAGCGCCAGGGATAGGAGCGGATGCCGGTCATGAGGGCACGGCGCACCGGGATGGTCGGCTCGCCTTCACCGAATGCGGCGCTGAAGCTGACGCTGTCGCGGCGCAGAGCGTCGAGATTGGGCGTGTGGACGTGCGTGATGCCCCGATGGTGGACTACGTCGTAGCGGAGCGTATCGAGCACCATCATCACCAAGTTCATGCGCGTGTCTCCTTAGTTATGGCTATCGGCAGCGTCTTGCTGCTGGGCGAGGGAAATCGCTTCTGCCGGCGACACGACTTGGAAGGTATACGTCTCGTCCAAGCCGAGATCGCTTACATCTTCTCTGAGCGGCTCGTCGGTCGTGACGAGGAAAGAAGATGGGAATTGGGCTGCCAGACGTAGGAAATCCCGGTCGTCTCGGAGCTTGCTGCTCCAGGATTCCTCTCCCGAGAGTGGAGGAGGATCACCGGTCTCCGGCCAAGGGCATTTGCCATCAACGAATCTAGCTTGCGAAAACAGTGTCATGAATGATGGCGCTATGGCGCTGCCCTGATTCTGGAGTGTCTGTACCTGACGTGACCACCGTTCATAGAGGGCGAGACTCCAGGCAATCCGGTGACAGTTGGCCACGATGGCGTTGACCAACTCGGCGGAGGTGCGGTCGTGTTGGCCCCGTTCGTTTCGCAGCGTCGAGGCGGCAATGGCAATGTTCTCGTTCAGCACAAAGGTACGTTTCATGGCTGCTGCGCTACAGCTTCGATAGGCTGGTGCTTGGTTACAGCATCGAGGTGCCGGCGCTGGGCCTCTAGCGCAGCGTCGAAGAAGCCCGGCAGGCCGCCTTTCACCAAACCGTCTTCCGTGACCTCCTGCCGGTTGGCAGTTGCCTTGCCATCCTCTAGCTGGAAGTAGTAAACCGCCAGATCGTCGGCGGCCAGCTTGCGCTCGGCCACGTTGTTGAGCAAGCTCAGGAGCAGGTGATCGCTGTGCGTGGCAAGTAGAAGCTGCTTGTCCTCCTTCGTCGCAATCTCCACGAACACATCGCCGAGTTTCGCAATAGCCTTCGGGTGGAGGTGAGTCTCTGGCTCCTCAATGCCAGCGAGTCCCCCTTCCGGTGTCTTGACAAGCTGGTACATCAAGAACGTGAGTTGATTCGTTCCAAAACCCTCGTTCACGATCGGGATTCTTCTTCCCATTTGGCCGTTAGCACTGACTGCAACGAGTCTTCCCTCTGCAAGGCCGTGCTCGATAGGGACACCCGTGATTCTTTCGGTGAGTGCTGCAACACTATCTCTCGCGTCGTCCTCGTAGCCAAGTGAACTGGCAATGCGGGATGCCAGGCTATCGTATGAATCGGCCGGATGGATTTCGTCGAGAGCGCTTGGAGCGAGTTCGTAGCCATGCTGCAGGAATCCGCGAACCGGAGGGCCAAACCGCCAGGATTGTATTGCATCCGGGATTGTGGCGAGCAATCTTCGCTGTGTCTGGATGGCTTCTTCGCTCTCTTCGTTAGAAGCTGACCCGATTACTCTATAGCTCCGCAAGCTCCCATGAGGTTTCCCGATTGCTGACAAGCCGTCGACTGAAAGCTCACACTGCAAGCGTCCCCTGTAGTCGAAATCCAAACTAGCCCTATCTTCACTTTCACCCCGGTTCCATGAGACCTTAAGCTGGCGACCTCCCCAATCAAGCAGACCAATGTCGGCATCATGGGTGCTTAGTCCATCATCCGAGAATTCCGTTCGGTACGAAAAGCCGAAAACATCTTCGTCGAGGTCACGCGCTCCCCAAAACTCAATGGCAAGTTCCCTTTCCGCGGCACCACTGCGAAGTGCTTGCTGAAAGCCGACGAGGTTGACGAAGGGGCCTTGCCACTGGGGATCTTCGTGACCAAGCGACTGGCGCAGGAACATGAGCGCCTGGAGCACACTAGACTTGCCGGCGCCGTTCGGGCCGATGAGCACCGTGATGCGGCGCGGCTGTAACTCCAGCACCTCAAAGCACTTGTAGTCCTCCAAGCGTATATAGGTCAGCATGTCAAGTTTTCTTTCTGCACTCGCCCTGCAAATCCTGATTGCGCCGATAGTCGGACTGCTCGGAGATTAACCTTCGGTCACAGGATACACAATGGGGCCAGTGCTCCTGGGGCCGCAGCGCTGTGAGCGGCCCCTTCGCAACCTATGAGCCTTCACGATTACGCGACGATGGTTGAGAGCCAGTGAGGGCTAGGTTGTGCTCCAGGGTTCGGTGAGGCCGATGCGGATGGCGTACTTGACGAGGTCGGTTTGGTTGTGGAGGTCGAGCTTGTTCATCGCGGCGGCGCGGTGGTGCTCGACGGTCTTCGGGCTGAGGTGCAGGCGCGCGGCGATCTGGCGGACGGTGCGGCCATCGGCAGCGAGTTGCAGGACCTCGCGCTCGCGGGCGGTCAGGGCGGAGAGGGGGCCGGCGGCCTCGGCGGGATCGAGGCGTCGGACATAGTCCGTGATGACGCGCTTGGCGATGCCGGGATGCAGGTAGGCATCGCCGGCGTGGACGGAGCGGATGGCCGCCGCCAACTCGCGGGCGGCGCTGCGCTTGAGCACGTAGCCGCTCGCGCCGGCCTGGAGCGCTTGCACCACATACGTTTCGTTGTCGTGCATACTCAGGATCAATACGGGTAGGTCGGGATGAGCACGCTTGATCTGCCGCAGGGCCTCCAGGCCGTTGAGCCGGGGCATGGTTACGTCGAGCACGACGACATCGGGTTGGGTCTGGGTCGTTTGCTGCACCGCACTGGCGCCGTCGGCGGCCTCCGCCACCACCACCATGTCGCCCATCGCTTCGAGCGAGAGGCGGATGCCCTCGCGCAGCATGGCGTGGTCGTCGGCTAGGAGCACGCGAATAGGCGACGGCTGGCCGGCGGCCGCACCGGCGGGCGAGCGGGCTAACGCCGTGGTCATCGGGCCGGGTCCTCGCTCGCGGCGGTGTCCGATGGCCGGGGGATGGTCACGCGCAGGAGCGTGCCGCTGTTGCCGTCGGTGCGCCGATGTACCACTAGCTCGCCATCGAGGAGGGCGGCCCGCTCGCGCATTCCGAAGAGGCCCAGGGGGGCGCCGGCCGCCGTTGGTGAGGGCGGAAGCGCGGCGCCCTCCGCCGGTGGGTGGGCAAGGAGGCGCTCGTCAATGCCGATGCCGTCATCCGACACTTCGGCGGTCAGGAGCCGCTCGTCTACGCGCAGCCGGACCAGCACGGAGGTGGCGCGGGCGTGCTTGGCCACGTTGGAGAGCGCTTCCTGCACGATGCGGAAGATCGCCGTCTCTACCGGCGGGGCAAGGCGACCGGCGGCGTGCTCACCCTCGATCCGGACTTCGACCGGAATGCCATGGTGATCCTGGTGAGTGGAAGCCAGCCAGTGGACAGCGGCTACGAGGCCATGGTCGTCGAGGACGGAAGGGCGCAGGGCAAGGGCGAGCTTTCGCAGGTTGTCAAGGGTTTCCTCGGCGAGCCGCTGTAGGCGGGCGACAAGATGGTGGGCTTGACGGAGGCGCGGGACCTCGGCCGGCATGGCTTGGAGGCCGTGCTCCAGCCCCACGCTGAGGGCGGCAAGCGACTGCATCGTCTCGTCGTGTAGCTCGCGGGCCACGCGGCGGCGCTCCTCTTCCTGGGCCGCGATGACCTGAGCGGCTAGGTGCTGCATTTCACGGTTTTTCTCGGCCAGTCGCGCGTTGGTGCGTTCGAGCTGGCGCTGGTGCTCACTGAGTCGTGCCCAGAGGCTGTTGAGCGCCGCGACCACGGCTTGGAGGTCGGGGTCGCCGCGTGGCTCGATCTGCACGTGCGGTATACCGTCGCCGGCCCGGTACTGGTGGATGGCCCGGCGCAGCGAGCGGATCGGCCGAAAGGCGGCATAGAGAATGAGGGCGGTGAAGACGACACTGAGGGAAACCGCGGCAACGACCATTAGGACGTGTACCCAGGGTGTAAAGGCTCCCGTCTCGACGAACCGGCGCGTAAGCGAGGTGCCGATGATGGCGCCGATGAGCACGACGATCAGGTTGGCGAGCAGCAACTGGTAGAAGAGCGGTATTCCCGTGAACAGGGCACGCCGACGGGCCGGCGCGGGGCGCGGCGCGGCGGTGACGTTTGGTGAAGTGGACTCCAACTGTGCCATCGGTCGTGTCCTCGACGGTTTTAATCGTACCGTACCCACCGGGAAGGCGCCGTCGCTTGTCGGTTTGCACTTGGGATTCACCCGCTGACGGGGAGAGAGGCGGCGGACCTACCCCCAAACCCCCTCCCGCCCGGGAAGGGGCTGGATTGCGGCGTCAGTTGCAATGACGGGAGCGCCGCCCTGGACCAGGGCGCCCACACGGGACGCCCCTACGGGTTGTCCCGTACCTAGCCTTTGCGACTTGCTTGCCCTGCTATACTGCCGCGGCTACTGCAGGGGAAGGGAACGAGGAAGATGCGTGCCGAGATCGTGTCGGTGGGGACCGAGCTGCTGTTAGGGCACATCACCGATACCAATGCGTCGTATCTGGCAGAGGAGTTGTCGGCGCTCGGAATTGACTGCTACTGGATCAGCCAGCTTGGCGATAACCTGGAGCGACTGACCGATCATCTGCGTCGGGCCTGGGACCGCTCCGATCTCATCGTCATCACGGGCGGTATTGGCCCAACGGAGGACGACCTCACCCGTGAGGCAATCAGCGCCGTGCTCGATGAGGAGATGGTCGTGCAGCCGGACCTGGAGGCTGAACTGCGGGCATTCTTCGCGCGGCGCGACGTGGTGATGCCGGAGCGCAACGTCAAGCAGGCGACGCTCATTCGCTCGGCACAGGCGCTCGACAACCCGGTCGGGACGGCGCCGGGGTGGTGGGTGGAGCGCGGCGGGCGCGTGATCGTGACGATGCCGGGGGTGCCGAGCGAGATGTATCGCATGTGGAGCAATGAGGTGCTGCCGCGGCTCGCGCAGCAACAGGGCGGCACGATCATCCTGACGCGCATCCTGAAAGTGCTCGGACTTGGCGAGTCCACGGTCGAGGAGATGATCCATCCGCTCCTTCACTCGACCAATCCGACGATTGCGACCTATGCCAAGCAGGACGGCATTCACGTCCGGGTGACGGCCAAGGCGCCGGATCAAGCGACTGCGACCACGATGCTCGACGAGTTCGAGCCGGGGGTGCGGGCCATCTTGGGTAGTTCCATCTACGGGATTGACGACGAGGCGCTGGCGGACGTCGTTGCCGGCTTACTCAAGGCGCGTGGTCTGTCTATTGCGACGGCGGAGGACTATACGGGCGGCTTGGTGGCCGGGGAGTTGAGTGAGGCTGCGGGCGACCGCTTTCGGGGCGGGACAGTGCTGCCGGTAGCCTTGACGCCGGGCGCGATGGGGCCGATAGACGAGCAGGCCGCCGACCTACTGGCGCAGAAGCGTGCCCGCGAGCTGGCGGTGGGCGCCATGAAGCAGTGGGATGCCGAGCTGGGGCTGGCGGTGACGGCAGTGGACGTACAGCTGTCGGAGCGCAGCCGGGGGAAGCGGATCGCCATTGCGCTGGGGCATGACGGAGACTGGGACGAGCATCGGAGGGTCGAGACGACATCGCCGGTGACGGTACGCCGCCGTGCCGTTCTCTATGCGCTGAACTTGGTGCGCGAGGCGTTGCAGTCCGAGGGTTGAGCCACAGAGCGCACAGAGTAGGAGCGCTGTAAATAGCACCCGCGCCCCGGCCCTCTTCCAGAGGGAGAGGGGGGTTGAATTGCGGCTTGCGCCGCAATGGCGGGGTAGCGTCCAGGGGGTGAGGGGCGCCCCCTGTGGCCCCCCCGCTGCGGCGGGGGGACGTGGATTCCCGCTTGCGCGGGAATGACAGGGGCTTGGGCGCGATAAATCGCGCCCCTACAGAAAAAATCTGTCCCTGTGGAAGGGGGGCGGGCGCAACATGTTGCGCCCCTAGGGCTGAACCTGTACCTACTCCAATCAGAGGGGGAGACCGGTCTCCTGTCATACGCGCAGATTGCATTAGTGTGTTCGATTGGCTCTTGACGGCGCTGGGGGTGGCTGCTGCGGCTGTGCTGGGGGGAGCGGTCGGGCTGGGGGTGCGCGCGGCCGCGACGGCGCTCGTCCTGTCACGCCAGCGCTACACCGGGCCGCTTGGTTGGCGCTGCGGGGCGTGCGGGGTGTGCCTCCCGTTCACGACTTGGGTGCGTGCCGGCTGGCGACGGCCGCGGCATCCCGAATGTCCAGCCGCATACGAACCGGCGGGGGTGCCGGTGTGGGTGCTGGCGCCGGTGACGGCGGCGCTCTTCGGCCTCGCCGCAGGCGTATTCGGGGCCGGGCTACAGTTGGCGTTGGCCGGGGTACTGATCGCGCTGCTGCTAGTGATCGCGACGGTGGACGTGCAGTGCCGGCTCGTCTTGGATCGGCTGACCTACCCCGGAATGGTCGTCGGTCCGTTGTTCGCGTGGCTCTGGCCGGAGGTTGGGGTGGGGGACTCGCTCAACGGGGGGCTGGTGGCGCTCATCATCTTCGGCGCGCTGGTTGTGCTCACCCGGGGCGGCATGGGCTTGGGCGATGTGAAGTTGGCGACAATGATCGGCCTGTACCTGGGGTGGCCACAGGTGCTCCCGGCGCTCCTGAGCGCCTTCCTGCTGGGCGGGCTGGTAGGTGCGGTGATTCTCC
Organism: Chloroflexota bacterium; assembly: GCA_022826725.1. Classification (GTDB taxonomy): domain Bacteria; phylum Chloroflexota; class UBA11872; order UBA12225; family JAJDUF01; genus JAJDUF01. The sequence goes on along the minus strand of JAJDUF010000006.1, from coordinate 10,214 downwards.
TCAGCGGCGGCTCGCGCCGGAGCACCTTCGCTTACAGCCCCGTCCTCGCGGGCGGAGCGATCTTCGTCCTGCTGGGCGGCGACGTCCTGCTGGGCAGCGTGGCTGGGCGGTAGGGGCTACTCGACTTCGGCGATCAACTCGATCTCGACGGCGATGTCGCCCGGTAGTGCACCCATCCCGACGGCCGAGCGGGCGTGTTTTCCAGCGTCGCCGAAGACCGCGACGAGTAGATCGGAGCAGCCGTTGATGACGGCCGGTTGGTCGGCGAAATCGGGCGCCGAGTTGACCATGCCGAGTAGCTTGACAATCCGCTTGACGCGGCTCAGGTCGCCGACCGCATCCTGGATGGAGGCGATGAGCTTGATGCCGACGTCGCGTGCAACCGCGTAACCCTGCTCGACGGTCAGGTCGGCGCCGAGCTTCCCGGTGCGGTTGGGGAGATCGTCGCTGGGACCGTTGCCGGAGACAAAGAGCAGGTTGCCGGTCCGTACACTGGGGACATAGTTGGCGATGGGCGTGGCGACCGGCGGCAGGGTGATGCCGAGGCTCGCAAGGTTCTCTTCCGGTGTCATGGCCGTACTCCTCTGCGGCGTGCTGTAGCGCCGGCCATGATAGCAGCTATGAGCGGTCAGCCGTCAGCTTTGGTGCCGTGAGATGATGGACGATTGTCGTGGAAACGTCCCAGGGACGGTGGCGGCTGCGTTGGGCGCGGCTCGCGCTAGGCTGTCCCGGCCGGACTCGGTCGTGCGAGCCGATTCACCGGCGCTCGATGCCGAGGTGCTACTGCGGGCGGTGTTGGACCGGTCGCGGGCGGCGCTGGTAGCGCATCCTGAGGCGCCGCTGGCGCCGCAGCAGTGGCAGCGGCTCGCTGGGCTGCTCGAGCGGCGCGCCGGCGGCGCGCCGGTGGCCTACTTGACGGGTAGCAAAGAGTTCATGGGCCTGACGTTTGCCGTCGGTCCGGCCGTCCTCATCCCGCGCCCCGATACCGAGTGCCTGGTGGAGCGGGCGTTGGCGGTGCTGCCCGCTGACGGCCGCCGCCGGGTTGTCGCCGACGTTGGGACCGGTAGCGGTGCCATCGCGGTTAGCCTGGCGGTGCGGCGGCCGACACTCCGGGTCTACGCGCTCGACAACGACCGCCGTGCCATCAGCCTGGCGGCCGCAAACGCCCGCCGGCAGGAAGTAGCCGAGCGCGTGACGGTCCGCTGCGGGGACCTGTTGGCGCCGCTGCCGGAGGCCGCCGCTGTGATCGTGGCCAACCTGCCGTATATCCGCAGCGAGGCGCTGCCGACCTTGCCGGTCTCGGTACGGGACTACGAGCCGCGTACCGCCTTGGACGGGGGAGGGGACGGACTGGCAGTGTATCGCCGCCTGCTGGGACAGCTCGCCGCGCAGCCGGAACTGCTCCGCCGCCCCGGTCACATGCTGTGCGAATGTGACCCGGCTCAGGTGGACGCCCTGAGTGCTCTCGTGCGCGCGGCGCTGCCGGGCGCGGGGATCGAAGTGGTCTGCGATCTTGCCGGTCGGCCGCGCGGCATACAGGCGTGGGTTCCGCCATAAGGAGACCAGCCCTCTCCCCGGCCCTCTCCCACGGGGAGAGGGAGGCTGGACTCCTGCGTTCGCGGGAATGACTGGCGAGACGACGGGGATGAGGGTGCCTTGGCCGGCCTACAGGTTGGCCGCGTCGGCGGTCAACTGCTGGCCCAGGGCGGTGACGGCAGCGGATAGCGCGGCGGCGTGGTCATCGAGGCTGGCAGCCAACTCGCCGAATCCCAGGGACTGCAGCGTCTGCGGCAGCTCGGTCCGTAGTTCGGCCAAGGCGGCTTCCACAGCCCCGGCGGCGCTCAGTCCCGTCCGTAGGACACGGTCGCCGCCCGTCCCGTCGGCGTGATAGAGGTGGGAGTGGGGATAGTGCTGGAAGCAATCGTAGCGCAGCAACTGCTTGCCCGCAGTGGCCGCGCCGACCGATTGGCGAGCAATCACACGAACGCTCGGTCCGCGATCCCCGCTGATATACCGGAACGACGCCTCGAAGAGCAGTGGCCCGGCCTCCCAAGCGCCGGTCTGTCGGTCGCGCTCGCCAACACCCATTACAGGCTGCATGGAACTTACCTCCCCAATTGCCAACGGCGGGTTCTACACTGCGCCCGTGTCGTCACCCTCACCGTACCGCCTACGGACGTTGCAAGCAAGCGCAGCTTGCCTAGCAAATTGATGCTCTCTACAATCGGGCGCACGACGCAGACAATCTGGCAAAGGCGAGGAGGCAAGGATGGTCTCTCCGGCGAACAGTCAATCACGCCCCACTGTGCTGGTGACGGGTGCCAGTGGCTACGTTGCCGCCCAGTTGTTGCCGACCTTGCGCGAACATTACGAGTTGCGGCTCGTTGACATAAAGGACGAGGATCGCGCGGGGCGGCGCATCGAAGGGATCAGGCTGCACGATCTCCGCGAACCCGATTTGGAGCGGCATCGTTCTCTATTCAGAGGGGTCCACGCGGTGGCCCACCTCGCGTTCAACCGCTCGACATGGAAAGACACGGCCAACGGAGCGACGTATTGGGACGAGCGCACCAACCTAGACATGGCCTACTACGTGTACCAACTCTCGCTGGAGGAGGGGGTGCAGCGCGTGGTCATGGCCAGCTCCAATCATGCGGCCGACTGGTACGAGAATCTGATCCATGCCGGTCAGAAGGACGTGGTGCTCCCGGAGGAGCGGCCGCTGGCTGTGGCGTTCTATGGATGGGCAAAGGCGACGTATGAGCATCTGGGGTTTCTCTACGCGCAGGGGGCCTACGGGCGCAAGCTCGATGTCGTCCAGATCCGGATCGGAGCGCCGCGTGACTTGGCCCAGGCGAACTATGAGGGGCAACCGACGCAGCTCAAGCGCGATCTGGGCGCCTACATCAGTCCGCGCGACCTGGCGCAACTGTTCACCAAATCGCTGCAAGCGCCACAGATCGAGGACCAGTACGGTATTCCGTTCCAGGTGTTCTACGGTATCTCGCACAACACACGGGCTTTCTGGAGCATTGCCAACGCCCGGGAGATGGTCGGCTATGCACCGGAGGACGATTCTGAGCAGCAGTACGGGGACCTCATCGCACGGACCCTCGCGCACTCACCCGGGAAGGTCGGTCACGGCATCGAATGACCGGACCGGGGGCGGCCGCCTTGAGCGCCGCTGGTGTTATGATTGCAGCGTCGGGGGCGTTATGGGTGTGAGGTCGCGCATGGGGGCGCATGATGGCAACGACTGAACCGATTGACCGCTTTGATTCGACCCCGCGCGGCAGCCGGCCGCCCCGGCGGGGCCGTCCTGGTGGCACTACCGTGCGACCGCCGGTGCTCGGTGGGCTGATTGCCGTCGGGATCGTGGCGATCATCGTTGTCGTGTTCATTGTGCTCACCCGGCGGGGGCAACCCCAAGCGGTCGAACCGGCCACCACCCCGGCGGCCGTTATCACGCCAGCGGGTGGGGTACCGCCACAGCCAACGCAGCCACCACCACCACCGACAGCGGTACCGACGGAGGTGGTGCAACCTACGCCGACCGTCTTCCGGTCTACGGAGGTGATCGGTCAGTCTGCCGGCGGCCGTCCCGTCGAGGCCATCCTGGTTGGCACTGGTGACAAGGCCGTGGTGTTCGTGGGTGCGTTGCAGGGTGGCGTTGCACCCAACACCCGCGACCTGGTGCAACAGGCCGCCGACTTCTTCGCAGCGAACCCGGAGCAGGTCCCCGGCGATGTCCTGGCGATCTTTGTGCCGGTCCTGAACCCGGACGGCATGGCCGCCGGGAATCGGCCGAATAGTCGCGGCGTGTACCTGGGTAACAACTGGGATATCCGCTGGGCGGCTAATCCGCATACGCCGGAAGGAGTGAAATCGGGTGGAGGCGGGTCGGCGCCGTTCTCGGAGCCGGAGAGCGTAGCTCTGCGTGACCTGGTCCGGGGGCGCAAGGCGCAAGTCGTGATCTTTTACCAAGCGTCGGCACCAAACGGGCTGGTGATCCCCGGCGAGGGGTTGGGGCAGGCCACGTCCACGGCCTCGCTCCCGATGGGCGGACTGCTATCGGACGTGACGGGCTTCCGTATGATCCGCACTTGGTCAGACCGCACCATCACGGGTGACCCTAGCGACTGGATGGACCGCGAGGGCATCATGTCCGCGATTATCTTGCTGCCGGATAAGGTCGAAGCCGACTGGACACGGCAGCGCGAGGGGATGCTCGCGGCGATGCAGTTCGTCAGCGCGGGTTAGTGCGCCCGACGCTCTGGTTGGCACCGGCGTGCCCATAGGGTGACAGGTATAGGTATGAGCGGCGATTCCGATTCTGTTGCGCCTGGAGAGTCACCGCGGACGCTAGGCGGCTATTTCGTCCATCTCAGCGGCCCGGTCGGCCTAGGGTTGGTGGTTCTGCTGTACGTCATCGTGGGCGGATTGGCTTGGATGGTTATCCGCTCGCAGGGCGACGGGCGCGCCGCTCCGATCACGGCCGGTCCACTCCCGGCGGTTGAGCCAACGCTCGTCCCTGAGCCGCCGGCCGTACCGACGGCGGTCCCGGCGCCGGTCGTCCAGCCGGCGCCCACTGCCGTGGTGCAGCAACCTCAGCCACAGCCGCCGCAGGGTAGCCGTGTGGTGATCCAACCACCAGCGCAGGGCAGATTCATCCTGATAGACCAGGATCGGCAGACGATGCTGCTCTTTGAAGACGGCACCGAGGTGCGGCGCTACCCGATTAGCAGTGGGGTGCCGGGGAGCCGGTTGACGAACACGCCGTCGTGGACCGGCCACGTGTCGCATTACGTGGGCACTTTCTTTGCCTATGGTGGCTACGCCGATCATGCCTGGTACCTGTTCCAGGACTTGGGAGATATTCTGATCCACAGTGCGCCGTATACCTATGTGGACGGCCGGAAGGTGTATCAGGACTTGGACAAGCTGGGTCAAGCACCGTCGTCGCACGGCTGCATCCGCATGAGTCCCGAGGCCATCGAGCAACTGGGGCGCTGGGGGCCGCAGGGGACGCTGGTCCACATTACCCCGTGGACCGGGAACGGACCCGCACAGTTGTCGAGCGGCAGTTAGGGGCGCGGCGCTTCATCTTCCGGCGCATCGCCCGTCTCCCCCTCGGAGCCTGACTGCCGGTTGCGCCCGGCGCGGAGCAGCCGGACAAGCTCGACGCGGTTGCCGTCGAGGCTTTCCACGCGCAGCACGTAGCGGCCAAGCGGCAGCCGGTCTCCGGGTACGGGAATACGGCCGAGCCGGGCCAGGAGCAGGCCGCCGACCGTATCGAACTCGTCGTCTTCGATTTGGAGGCCAAAGTGCGCGTTCAGGTCCTGCACGAGGGCAAGCCCCCCGATCAGCGCTTCGCCGTTGGGAAATGGCTCAATGGCGTCGGGCGCGACCTCTTGCGCGTCGAGGACCGGGCCGACCAATCGCTCGACCAGATCGTGGAGCGTGACCAGGCCGGCGGTGCTCCCGTACTCCTCCATCAAAATCGCGATCTGGACCCGCTCGTTCTGCATCCTGGTGAGTAGCGTACCGGCATGGATTGTCTCCGGCACCAGTAGGGCAGGCTGCACGATGTCGCGCAAGGTGGGCGGCGGCTCCGCTTGCGTGGCCGCGAGGACCTCGACCAGATGCACGATGCCCTCGATGTGATCGAGGTCCCCGGCATAGACCGGGAGGCGGGTGTGGTGGTGCTCGACGCCGACGGCGAGGGCGTCATCAAGCGAGGCCTCGATGGGAACACAGGCCATTTCGGTGCGAGGGACCATGACGTAGCGCGCCGGCACTTCGTCGAACGCGAGGGCACGCTCGACGATTTCCTTCGCTTCGGCACCCACCAGGCCGGCCTCACCACTGGCCGACACCAGGTAGCGCAACTCTTCGACGGAGTGAACGCGCTCTTCCTCAGTCATCGGTTGCAGTCCGATGGAGCGCACGAGTAAGTTGCCCAAGCCGTTGAGCGTCACGATAGCCGGCTTGAAGAGGAAGAGGAAGGCCTCGATGGGGCGGGCGACGGCGAGCGAAGTCCCATCAGGACGCTGGATGGCCAGGCTCTTGGGAGCCAACTCGCCGAGGACGATGTGGAGGATGGTGATGATGGTAAAGGCGATGATCGCGGCCAAGGCGTGAGAACTGATGAAAGCCCAGTTGTCGGGCAGGAAGTGCAGGCGCGGCTCGATGAGCGCGGCGAGCGCCGGTTCGCCAATCCAGCCGAGGCCGAGGGAGGCGAGCGTGATGCCGAGCTGGCAGGCGGCGAGGAAGGCGTCGAGACGCGAGATGACCCGCAGCACGGCCGGGGCCAGCGGATGGCCCTGCGCCGCAAGCTCCTCGATCCGGGTGCGCCGCACGGCCACCAAGGCAAACTCGGTGGCAACGAAAAAGCCGTTGGCAAAGACCAGCAGGATGACGGCTAGAAGCCGGCCGGTGATGTCGAGACCGGATGGATCATGCATGGATGTGGGGAGCGTCCCCAACTCGCTCCCGGTATCATCATACACCCTGACACCGGCTGGCGCTCTAAACCGGTCTTTTGACTGTGGCGGCCGTGTGCCTGTATACTCGGCTCTACGGCACTGCCGGGGTGCTTCCGGTATTTTGCGCGCCTGAGCGCCAGGGAGTGCAACGTCGAGAAGTGCTATAGTGGTTACGCAGTATGCGCTCATTGCCAGCGCAGTAACCGTCGGACTAGGACTGACAGAGGAAGGGAGTAGTCTTGCCCACTATTCATCAGCTCATCCGTAGGGGACGGCGGCGGCCGCGCAAGAAGGTCAAGTCCCCGGCACTCCACTGGTCCTACAACACCCAGCGCGGGCGCATGGTGCGGCAGCGACCGGCGCCCCAGAAGCGCGGGGTCTGTCTGCAAGTCAAGGTCATTGCCCCGCGTAAGCCGAACTCGGCTAACCGAAAGGTTGCGCGGGTCCGGCTGACGAACAACATGGAAGTGACCGCCTATATTCCCGGTGAGGGACACAACTTGCAGGAGCACTCGGTGGTGCTGATCCGCGGTGGTCGGATCAAGGACGTCGGCGGCGTGCGCTATCACATTGTCCGTGGGACACTCGATACGGACGGCGTGGAGCCGGATACGGCTTCGGCGGTCAAGCGGCCACCGCGCAATCGCGGGCGGTCGAAGTACGGCGTGAAGAAGCAGAAGAACGGCGCCAGCGGGCTAGTCTGATAGGCGCAAGAGAGAAGAGAAGACACTACGATGCCTCGACGAGGAACCGTCCGCCGTCGGCCCGTACCGCCGGACTCGCGGTATGGTCGCGCGGACGTGACACGGTTTATCAACAAGATCATGACGCGGGGTAAAAAGAGCCTCGCCGAGCGGATCTTCTACGGCGCCATGGACCAGATCGCCGAGCAGCGCGACGGCGATGCGATGGAAGTCTTTGAGTTGGCGATGCGAAATGCGACGCCGGCGGTTGAGGTGCGCCCCCGGCGCGTCGGCGGGGCCACGTATCAGGTGCCGATGGAGATTCGCAGCGACCGCCGGACCTCGCTGGCCATCCGCTGGCTGCTGCAGAGCGCTCGTGCCCGGCCCGGCCGCACGATGGCGGAGCGGCTGGCGGCCGAGCTGCTGGACACGGCACAGGGGAATAGCGGTACCACCAAGCGGCGCGAGGACACGCACCGCATGGCGGAGGCGAATCGCGCCTTTGCCCATTACCGCTGGTAAGCACCGCACAGAAACTCATCGGCCGTTCGTCTGCGGCGCTTGCCGCGTGCGGCCGACGCCACACCAAACAGCGTAAGGAAGGTAGGGGTACGTGCCGCCAGCGAACCGGGCGGTGGTGCCGGTCACCTAGGAGCAGGAACTATGGCTCGCGTAAGTCCGCTGGAACGGACGCGCAATATCGGGATTATCGCCCACATTGACGCCGGCAAGACTACGGTCACTGAGCGGGTGCTCTTCTATTCCGGTCGTATTCACCGGCCGGGAGAGGTCCATGATGCCGCGGCCGCTATGGATTGGATGGAGGAGGAGCGGCGGCGGGGCATCACCATCACCGCCGCTGCCACGACGCTGGATTGGCAGGACCATCGCATCAATATCATTGATACGCCGGGGCACGTGGATTTCACGGTGGAGGTGGAGCGCTCGCTGCGCGTGCTCGATGGTGGTGTGGTGGTCTTCGACGGAGTGGCCGGCGTCGAGCCACAGTCGGAGACGGTATGGCGGCAGGCCGACCACTACAGCGTGCCGCGGATCGCCTTTATCAACAAGATGGATCGCGTGGGCGCGGACTTCCACCGCTGCGTGGGCATGATCCGCGACCGCCTAGGAGCGGACCCGGTTCCCGTTCAGCTGCCGGTCGGACGAGAGACGGAGTTCCAGGGGGTCATTGACCTCTTGGCGATGCAGGCCATCATACACGGTGACGACCTCGGCACCAAGCGTCAGGTCATCCCGATTCCCGCGGAATACGAGGCCGAGGTCCAGGCCTACCACGACAAACTGGTCGAGGCGATTGTCGAGACCGACGACGAACTGCTGGATCGCTACTTGGAGGGCGAGACGCTGCCGGCGGACGAGCTGCGGGCGGCGCTGCGGCGGGCGACGATCAGCACGACGCTCGTGCCGGTGCTCTGCGGGGCCGCGCTGCGGAACAAAGGTGTCCAACTGCTGCTTGATGCGGTCATTGACTATCTCCCGTCGCCGCTGGATGTGCCGCCGATCCGCGGTAGAAACGATGACGATGAGGAAGTGGTCTGTCTGGTTGACGATGCGGCGCCGTTCGCGGCCATCGCGTTCAAGATTGTGGCCGACCCGTATGCGGGGAAGCTCACGTACCTACGGGTATATTCCGGTACGCTCCGCACCGGCACGTATCTGCTCAATGCCACGACCGGGAAGCGCGAGCGCCTGGGCCGGCTCGTCATGATGCACGCGAACGAGCGGGAAGACGTGTCGGAGGTCTTCGCCGGAGACATTGCGGCGGCGGTGGGTCTCAAGAGCACGGTGACGGGCCACACGCTCACCGATCCCGACCATCCGGTCATTTTGGAGTCCATCAACTTCCCGGAGCCGGTCATTTCGCAAGCCATCGAGCCGAAGACCACTGCCGACCAGGACCGGCTGGGCATCGCGCTCACGCGGCTGGCGGAAGAAGACCCCACCTTCCAAACGCGGACCGATCACGAGACGGGGCAGACGATCATCTCCGGGATGGGCGAGCTACACCTGGAAGTAATCGTCAACCGGATGCTGCGCGAATACCGCGTCGGGGCCAACGTCGGCAAGCTGCAAGTCGCGTTCACGGAGACGATTACGCGGCCGGCCAAGGGCGAGGGGCGGTTCGTCCGGCAGACGGGTGGTCGTGGTCAATTCGGCCACGCTTGGCTGGAGATCGAGCCGCTGCCGCGCGGGAGCGGGTTCGAGTTCGTCAACAAGATCGTCGGCGGGGCAATACCGAGAGAGTACATCCCGGCGGTCGAAGACGGCGTGCGCGAGGCGCTGGAGAGCGGCGGGCCGCAGGGCTTCCGGCTGGTGGATTTGCGGGCCACGCTCTACGACGGGTCGTACCACGACGTCGATTCGTCGGAGATCGCGTTTCGCATCGCGGGGTCCATGGCGTTGCGGGCGGCGGTGCGCGACGCAGCCCCGCTGATGCTGGAGCCGATTATGCACGTGGAAGTTGTCGTGCCGGAATCGAGCCTAGGTGATATTATAGGAGACCTAAGCGCAAGGCGTGGTCGCGTTGAAGGCTTGGAAGCCGGTGCGGGCACGCATGTTGTCAAGGCTATGGTTCCGCTGGCCACGATGTTTGGGTACGTGAATACGCTGCGTTCACTCACACAGGGGCGTGGCACGTACTCCATGGAATTTGCGCTTTACGAACCAGTGCGTAGCAACCGAGTTGAGGCAGCGCTCGCGTCGTCGTAGCGTCCTCGCGTGTGTCCTCAACGGGAGCCGGTGATCAGAGAGACGGTGTAGTAGCGGTCTCTCCAGAATCGAAGCTCCCAAGGTTCCATCGCGGCGGTACAAGTGCATACGTACACGTAGGTAGGTGGCTACTGCCGGCTTGATGGTAGTAGCGCCCCTAAGACTCTGGTGTAAGGGGAGCAGGAGCGATCATGGCGAAGGCGAAGTTCGAGCGGACCAAGCCCCACGTGAACGTGGGCACCATCGGCCACGTGGACCACGGCAAGACCACCTTGACCGCGGCCATGACCAAGTATCTGGCCCTCACCGCCCACAG
>JAJDUF010000008.1 GCA_022826725.1 Chloroflexota bacterium | reverse complement strand
GCGCTGCGACATGATGGAGACCTCCTTCCAGGGCATACGGCACCTCCTCGCCCCGAGGCGACCGGGTGCGGGGCGGTGTCCACTATGTCTCCGAACGGGTGTCCACCCTGTGTCCCGTCTGTACACCCTCCAGGGAAGGGGCTTCAGCGCGCCTTTACGACTCCCCTTCCCTGGAGGGGAGGGGGCGGGGGTTAGGTCCGGGTGGCAGCCCCACGAATACCTGGCTGTTGACATCGGTCAGCGGGTCGGTCTCCCCGGTCGCGGCTGCATGGGCGAAGACCGGCCCCGGCCATATCGCACGCATGGCCCGCGCCAGCACCGTAAAGCCCGGCGAGTCTTTGTAGGTCTCGCGCAAGTGGGCGTGACTACCCGTGTACAAGTCTGCCCAGCTCCAACTGCTCGCCACGCGCCCGATCCCTTCGAGCTGCTCGACGGCAAGCGCGTACCCTTCTGCCGGTGTCAGCCCCTCCGCGAGACCGCGATGGATTGCCGTTGCCTGGCCATTGACCGACGCCACACTGCCGGGGGAGCCGACGAGCCGTCCCAATTGCGCTATACCCCCGCCCGTACCGCTCTTGACGGCCAACAACTGCGGGCCGAGGTTGTCGTCCTCGTAATCCCGGCCACCAGCCAGACGCTCTTGCAGCGCCTCGGCGTAGCGATCCCACGACTCGCTGGCGTCATCTGTCGGGGCTGGCGGACGCGCAATACTTGCACCGATGAAGGGACTGATCGAGACACCGGACGCGGCCGCGACCGCAAACCCGCGCCGCATCAGGCGTTCGAGTGCCTCGAGCGTCCGAGCTACGCCATGCTCCTCCAGCACCGTCCGCATGGCTGCCAGCAACGCCTCGCGGGTAACGATCCCTTCGGGCGCTGCAACGTCCGCGCCGGCCAGCCGGGCGATTTCGTCTCGCCCCTCCGCTGAACGGCTGAGGTCGGCCAGGCCCCACAGCGCCGCCTGCGTGGGCAACAGCGATTCGAGCACCCCTGGATCACGCGCCAGGTGCGCGGCAACCGACAGGCGCTCGCTCGCTTCACGCTGGGCCGCCGCCGTAATCGGCAGGAACACCGAGGCGGTGTCGCCGTCAAAATCGGCGTTGATGAGCGGACACACGAGGGGATGCAGGCGAATCACTGGGTCCGGGAGTCGTACCGGGTGAAACGCGAGCAGGCAGGTAGGCGTCAACGTAGGCGCTCGGTTAATGATGACCCAGGACTGCTCCATGAGGTCATCGAGCGCCTCGGCCGCGCGCGCCGTGCGGGCGTGTACGTCATCGTCGTTCCCCAGCTCACGGGCCACCAAAGGGCCGAACAGCGTCCACGCGATCTCAGCGGGGAGACCGACTTGATCCAGACGGAAATCGGCCCCCGGCGCGATGACGGCGCGGCCGCTGAACAGGGGGCGGCCATTGATCCAGAGGTGCCGGTTGGTGAGCAGGTCATCGAAGTAGGTGGCGACCTGACTGGCAAGCTGCGTCACGGCCCGCTCCCTGAGGCTGTCCGGCACGCCATCGGCCACAAACCGGGCGACACGGCTATTCGTTTCGACCAGCGGCCGATAGCTCGGCAGGTCGGGAAGGGCACCAACGATGGACAGCGCTCGCTCCGGCCACCACGGATGCGGGACCGGCTGGGCCAGGGTCAGCACCTCGCCCTCGGGCCGGGCGAAGGCGAAGTGCAGCCGGCCAGCCCGAGCTTCCACGCGGATGCCCGCGGCGGATAGTCGCCGGGCAAGCTGAGTAAACAGCGGGCTGGGTGGACCGGACTGTGGGACATCTCCGGCCGTGACGCGGGCTGCCAGCGATGCAGCATCGTCCCGCGCCGCCGACCGCGTGTTGTAGCACTCGGCGATGTTCTCGAACGCGCCGGCATCGCGGTAGGCCCAATACTCCATCTCGCCCTGCCGCTGCGGCCGGGGGGCCAGGTCTCCGTTTGGCGGTACCGGTTGATCGCCGATTCGGCTCTCCGAACCGTCTGCCACGGCGGCGAGCTTGCCGGCGGCTAGGTGGATGAGCCGGCCCCAGTAGACCCAGCCGACCGTGCTCGGACGAGTCAATGGTGGGCCGTCCTTGCCGCGCGTCAGGGTCTCCATCCCGGAGGGTGGGGGGGCCACCGCGGCCAGTCGGTCGCGCAGTTCCCGCTCGCTTGGCGCCTGGTAGGGCGGGACGACGACCGGAGCGCCGGCAGCGCGGGCAACGCGGCTCAACAGCGCTTCACGGATATCGCCGAACTCCAACGTGGTGTGGCTGCGGAGGAAGCTGTAGACCAGTTCGACGGGAGTACCGTCGGCAAGGTGCGGCATGTCATCGTCCGGGAGAATGCGCGCGACGACGCCTTTCGTGCCGTGCCGATTGCTCAACTTGTCTCCCGGCTCCACCGGGCCGGGATACCCGAGCCGGCGGGCAGCAGACTCACTGAGCGCAATGCCGTAGGCGTGCGTATCCGGCCCCCACGAGACGTAGGCGGTCAGGAGATTGCGCCCCAGCCACGCCTCGCCGTCCACCGGTTCGTTCCCGGTCTGTACGAGGGCCGGTTCCGGGTCAGGCGGGGCGATCCATTGGCGCAGCATGTTACTGCCCATGAGCAGCCGGCTAGGGTCATTGTGCTCAAGGAAAGGGATGAGCGCAGTTACTGTACTCAGACCGGCTTCCGGCCGTTCGTCCACCACGACGAGCCGGCCGACGCGGACCGCTGCACCCCTAGCGATGGTGCGGAGGCGGTAGATGTTCGGCCCTTCCGGCATCATAAATGGACAGGTACGGCCCGCATCGCCCGGGGCAAAGACGTGCTCGTGCTGTGGAATAGCCAGGCGATGCAGCATTGCCCAACGCTCAAGCCAGTTCACCCTATCGAACGGCGGTGTCGGCGGCGCATACGGCCAGGAGCGTAGGAACTCGGTTACCCACTCGTTGAGCGGGAACCAGGTCGTCAGCAGCGCCTCGTCCCATACGAGATCATCCGGCGCCTGCCCTAACCGGGCTGCAATGAAGTCGAAGAGCTGATCGCCAACACACTTGATCCGGGCGGTAGCGAGGTCCCGGTCTGTCGCCACCGGCATGACCACCCGACAAGTGCCGTCAATCGGGATTACCCCTTGGGCATTCGGTCCGGGCACGTCTCGATACTCACCCTGGACCACGCCCGACGATCCGGCCAGCGCAACATGGACGGTGTACGCAGCTTCGCCGGTAGCCTCGGCGCTGTAAGCGGCGAGCGGCAACCGCTCGCCGAGCAGCCGTGGCAAACGCTCGTGCATGAGAGCCTCGAATGACTGCTTATGCCAGGGGGCATCTCCCAACAGCTTGGCCAGAGTTTGTGCCATCACTACTCCTCCCAGTCATCGCCGTCTAGCTCGCGCCAGGCCTGGGCGAGCCGTTTGCGTGCGTAGTACAGGCGCGACTTCACGGTGCCGACCGGTATCCCCAAGACCTCGGCCACCGTGGCGAGGTCCATGTCGGCGATATGGACAAGCTCCAGCACTCGGCGCTTGTCTTCAGGCAACCCGGTGAGCAACTGCCGCACCCGGTCACGGTCAACGCCGCGCTCGGCCGCTTCGCTCGGATCCACGGCCGCCGGGTCTACCAGCCACGCCTCGGGGGGCTTGCCGGCCGTGTCGGCCGGCTCCACCTCCCGTCGCAGCAGCGGCTCTTGGGGGCGCCGTCGCTGCGAGCGCAGTTGGTTGAGCGCCAGATTGGTAGCCACACGGAACAGCCAGGCCTGGAACGTGCCGCGGCCGTTCCACTGTCCGGCACGGGTCCAGACTCGCTCGAACACCTCCTGGGTCAGGTCCTCGGCAGTGGCCGGGTCCCGGACGACCCGACGCACGTGCCGGCGGATCGGCTCGTGATAGCGAGCGAAGAGCGCCTCAAACGCCCGCACGTCGCCAACCCCAACCTTGCGGACCACTTCGCGCTCGGCCTGCATCACGCACGCTCTACCTGCTAAGACACTGCAACCACGCGGAAGGTTCACCTTACATGTAGGTGGCCAGTCTGGGCGCTGGCGAGTCGGACGGGAAAATGACTTAATGCGGGCGGAGGCACCGGGATATGGGTATGGCGCTGCTGGCGGCGGTCGCAGCGGGGCTGAACCCTTACGCGACGCTCTTTCTGGTGGCGGCGCTGGCGACGTATCTGGGCTTCTCCTTGCCCGGGTTGGGTACGCCGTCACCGCCGGTACTGATCGCCGTGGTCGCAGTGGCGGGCCTGGCGCTCCCCTTGGACCTGGTGCTAGGGAAACTCATCAGGCGACGCTCCCGGAATCCCGCTCCGGCGCCATCCCCGCCATCCCCAGCCGCGCTGCGGAAAGCGCGTGCCCTGGCACGAGCGCATCGGCGCGTGGCCCGCGTGCATATCGTCGGACTAGCGATCTGGCTGCTGCTGGCCGGTGGCAGTAGCGCGCTCTCTAGGGCTGGCGTGAGCCTGCTGGCCCTGGCGCTGCCGGTGTCGCTCCTGGCGGCGACCGGCCACAGCCTCCTGCTCCTGCTGCACACCACGCTCTCGCACCGCGCCCGGCACCGGGGCGGCGACCCGGCCGGCCGGCGCCGCCTACCACTCGTATCACTCGTCCGGCGCGTTGATCTGTTGGTCGGTGCGCTCACGGGCGCCCTCGTGTCCGTAGGGCTGGCCGGGCCGGCGGTATCGCCACTCCTCGCGGGCGTTGTCGGTGGAGGAGTAGCACTGCTTACCGGAGCCTTGCTGACCAGCTGCGCGGAGCGGATGCGGCGCGACCCCTCTTGGCGTGGACTGGGACACATCCCCGTGCTCATCGCCGCAACGACGACGGCGGTGATTATCATTCCGCTGGCGCTGATTGCGCTGGGGCTAGGCGTGGCGCTCGTGCTGCTGGCCCTGGCCCTGCTTGGCGCCGGGGCGCTCGGCCGCCGGCGCCTCCTGCTGCGAGCATCCTCGCCGGAACCGACACCGCAATCCGATGCACCCGTCTCTTGACGCCGCCGCTAGTCTTGGGGAACAGGCCTCACGATGAGTAGTCTGGAGCAGCGGCCCTTTGGGCGGACCGGCGAGCACGTGACCGCCATCAGCTTGGGCGGCGTGGGCTTGCCACGCGTGTCCTTCGCCGACGGCGTGGCCACCTGCCTGAGCGCCTTCAACTACGGGGTGCTTGACCGCGGCGTCCGGCGCCAGCTTCTACCCACTGCCGGCGAGCGCGGCGTCGCAGTGCTGCTGGGCGGCATCTTCCGCCAGGGCCGGCTGGTGGCGATCCGCCCGGAGTGGCTCCAGACACCGCCGAGTTGGCCGGACTGGATGACGCCGGAGATGCAGAGTCGTGTCGGGCGGCTGGCTGCGCTGCAGCAGGAAAGCGGACTGTCGTTGACGACGCTGACGCTCCGGTACCTGGTGGCCGACCGGAGCATTGCCACCATCCTGGTCGAGGCGGCGACACCGGCCGAGATCGAAGAAAGCGTGGCGGCCGTCCAGGCGGGGCCGCTGGCGGCCGACCTGCACCAGGCAGTGGAGGCGCTGGGCCTGCCCTGACGGTGCCGGGACCGTTTTTGCTTCACCCCCCGGCCCCCGCTCCACCAAGTAGAGAGGGGGAGTGCGGCAGAGGTGGACGTCTGCCGGAGGTAGGTAGGGAACGGTTGGCGGTATACTAGGCCATGGAGGGAGGAGTTAGGGCAATGACGCGCCAAGACTGGCTGCTGTTGGTGCTGGCCGCTGCCGGCAGGAAGCCGTTGTCGCCCTTGCAACTCCAGAAGTCGCTCTTTCTGGTGGGTTACGACCTGGCCAAGCTGGTGGGGTCCGACTTTTACACCTTCCGGCCCTTCGACTACGGTCCGTTCGACGCGACGGTCTATCGGGATGCCGAGGAGCAGGCTGCTCAGGGCCTCGTCACCATTCGCAGCCATCCGGTGACGAGGCGGGTATTCTCCCTGACCATGAGGGGGATGACTCGGGCACGAACGCTGGAGCCGGGGTTGCCCACCGAGGCGGCGCGCCACTGCCGCTATATCGTGCAGTGGACACAGAGTCAGACTCTCCAAGAATTGACCCAGGCAATCTACGAGCATTTCCCGGCGTATGCGGAGCGGAGTGTCATGCCTGGCGCCCGGACCATCGCCCGAGCCGCCAAGCGACGCCTCCGGGGGCGCCGCGGCCGCTGGTCAGCAGCCCTGACCGGCGCAGCCCGTCTACTGGATTTCGGTACGACTATGCACACTCGTCCGGCGGCGCGGCGGCACCGGGCGGTGCGGCCGCGTGGCCGGCGGCTGTCCGACGAGGCGGCGCGACCGCGTGGTCAGCGCCCGTCCGACGGGGCGGCGCTGCGCTCCGACTGGGATGCTATCGGCGGCGACCTGCGCGCGGCTCTATCCTCATTCAAGGCGCCGGAGCCAGCGACGCACGAGGGGCATGTGGGCAGCTAAATGGAGGCTAATGCACCCTCCTCACCACCCGACCTCCGCATATTACCGACACCTCGCGGAACGGGGACAGCGTGCCTCACCGGACCGTGCAGGCGCTGAGATAGGCGGGACGGCACTGAAAAACACGCGCGGTCCGGAGGCGGCAGAATCGTAACTCAGCGAGCGGAGCAAGCGGTAGTGAATGGCTCTATCGGAAGTTCGGTGGTCTGGCACGTGATTAGACGGCTGGCCGTGCTGGGCTTGGTTATTGGTCTGGTCGTGGCGGCGGCCTTGCCGGCTATACCGGCGCACGCACAGGAAGCCAAGACATTGCACTGGGGCTTCCCGGAGGGACAGCTGCTGCGTGCCCAAAACTCTCCCGACGTGTATGTGCTGGAGGGGCGCTACAAGCGCCTCATCACGTCGTTGCAAGTGTTCGAGGATTACGGTTACCGCTGGGAGGACATAGAGACGCTCTCTCCAGAAGAACTGCTGGTTATTCCGCGCAGCAACGACGTGCGCGCCGGGCCGGTCTACCGCGATCCCGACGGTACGGTGTGGATCGTCTATGAGGGCGCCCGGCGGCGCGTCATCGGTGACGATGCCTATGGAGCGCTGTTCCTGCGCCCCAGCGACGCGCAACCCATCGGAGCAGCGGAGCTTGCCGACATCCCCGAAGGCTGGCCCGTGGGCAATCCACTCCGGCCTTGGCTCCTGCCCGTAGTGCTGCTCCCGCTATTGGGTGGTGTGCTGCTGTGGCTCTGGGATACCGGCCGGCGGTCCCGGCACACCCACGCCTGGAGCCTCCTGGCCCTAATCCTGACGATCAGCGTCGTCCTCAAGGTCTACTACGTGCTGCTCTTTCCCTGGGTACCCGATGGCTCGGACGCTCTGCTTTACCACACAGCAGCCCGCGCGTTGGTCGAGGAGGGCTTGCTGACCCGAGACGGCTACGTCATTACGGCAACAGCTTCCGCGTACTCTTTTCTCATCGCGGCGGTGTACGCTGTCACCGGTATCCACCCGCTTGCCGCCAAGGTTGTGCAGGTCGTGCCTGCGGCGGGTATCGCCCTTTTCGTCGTACTCATCACCCGGCGGTTGTTCGGGGCGCGCGCGGCGCGGCTGGCCGGTGCCGTAGCACTACTTTCGCCGGTGTGGCTGTACAGCGCAGAGTTGATTGCCTATGAGCTTTGGCTCGCCTTGGGAACGGTCGTTACGATCTGGTGCCTCATAAACTACGCGCACACTTCTTCCCAGCACCAACGTCGTCTCCTCTGGCTTGGCGGCGCTGGTGCCATGCTCGGCCTCTCCCTCTTCCTGCAGCTCAAGATGGCGGTGCTCTTGGTGCTGGCTACGGGATACATCTGGTACATAGAGCGACGCAGGGGTGTCGGCGCTGCGCGCCCCCGGACGCGGTCCCTGCTGGGAATGCTCCCGCTCATCAGCGTGTTGTGGCTCCTCGCACTACTCCCGCCCACACTCTATGGCGTCCGGAACCTCCGCGTCTGGGGAGAATTCGTTCCGACGACGATTTCCGGCGGACTCACGCTCTGGACCGGCAATAACCCTCAGGCGACGGGTGGCATCATGGCGTTCCCGCAACCGGAAGAGTTCTGGCAGCTCCTCCGTCATTACCGCGCTCAAGGCATCACGGTGACCAGCGACACTCGCGCCTATGGGGAAATGGCGTTTCGCTTCATGACCGCAAACCCGTCGTCCGCCTTCCGTCTGGGGCTGCTGAAGCTCCACCGCGTGTGGGGCGCTATCGAACCCGGCGTGATGGGCGAGCACGTCAACCGCCGTATGATGGCCTTCTCGGGTGGCTGGCTCGATGAAGAGTCCCTGCACGGTGTATCAGCCTTGCTGCAGATGGCCTCGCTCCTGACGCTGACGGTTGGAGCCTTTGCCATCTGCTGGCCGGTCGGGATCGTTCAACGGCAGAGTTCCTCCGGCATCGTACGCGCTAGCCGCTGGCTGGTCCTAGCGACGATAGTATTCTTCTGGTTATCTCATATGCCGTTTCTCGGCGAGCCGCGCTACCGGATC
The DNA here is from genome assembly GCA_022826725.1 of Chloroflexota bacterium. Taxonomy (GTDB): domain Bacteria; phylum Chloroflexota; class UBA11872; order UBA12225; family JAJDUF01; genus JAJDUF01. The sequence goes on along the minus strand of JAJDUF010000008.1, from coordinate 14,626 downwards.
CCCATCATGCCCCTGGTGCATGTCTTACAGGGCGTGGGGTTGGTGCTCTTGCGCGACTTGCTTCCTTGGCCGGGGAGCGCCCATCGTACCACACGGGAGACCCGCTAAAACCGGGCGGTATAAAGTAGGATGGGCAAGACCCTGCAATTCACCGGCCCTGAACGTCAACAGAATAGGCCTGCTAGAGTAGCGAGAGGTGGAGACGATGCACCGGTAGCGCTCCCAACGAAAGCACAGCCGCGTGGTGCCTGCCCTATGCAGCCCCGCGCTCAATCAACTCCCTGTAGCTCAGTTGGATAGAGCAGCGGTTTCCTAAACCGTGTGTCGCAGGTTCGAGTCCTGCCAGGGGGACCGTCGCTGGTGCTGTCCCCGGTCCGGTACGCGCGGTCCGCCCCGCCCGCCGAGACGGACACCACGGCGTAAACCTCCTCAGTAGCCGGGGCGCCTCCGCATGATGGCACGGCAGACGACCGCTGGCGTGGCCGACGCCTCCTTTTTCCCGGATCAGCACGGCCCTTGAAACCTTTCGGCCTGCGGTCGGTCTAAAGGGGCAGTGCAGGGCGGCCGCAGGTGTCCTAGGTGGCTAACCGGAGTTGATCGGGGCCGCGGCGGCGCGCTTGGGCCGGGAGGCTCGGGATTGTCTGTCGTAGAAGTACGCGAGCTACGCAAAGCCTATGGCCCCATCGTGGCCGTGGATGGCATCTCGTTCTCGGTGGCAGAGAATGAGGTCTTTGGTCTGGTAGGCCCGAACGGTGCGGGCAAGACCACGACCATCGAGTGCCTGGAGGGACTGCGAGACCGGGATGGGGGCGAGGTCAGCGTGTTGGGCCTGGACCCCGGAGACGCCGGAGCGGACCTGCGGCGCCGCATCGGCGTCCAGCTACAGGAATCCAGCTTGTTCGACCGGATCAGGGTGCAGGAAGCCCTGGCCCTGTTTGCGTCCTTCTACCCGCAGTCTATTGATTGGCACCCCCTCGTCGCCCAACTGGGATTAGGTGAGCGGCTCAAGGCGCCCTTTGTCAAGCTGTCCGGCGGGCAAAAGCAGCGGCTCTTCATCGCGCTGGCCCTGGTGAACGACCCGGAGCTAGTGTTTCTCGACGAGCTATCCACGGGCCTCGACCCGCAGGCTCGGCGGACGATGTGGGACCTCGTGCGCTCCCTCCGCGACCAAGGCAAGACCGTCTTCCTCTCTACGCACTTCATGGAGGAGGCCGAGCGGCTTTGCGACCGGGTAGCCATCATGGACCGGGGCAAGATCGTGGCCCTCGATACCCCGGAGAACCTCATCAGCGACCTCGGCGTCGAGACGCGGGTGGTGTTCACGGCCGAGGATACGATAGACGCCAAGCAGTTGGAGTCGTTGGCGAACGCCACGCGGGTTGAGGTGAGCGGCGACCGGGTGATCGTCCACGGACAGGGAGACCGGCTGGTCAGCGAGGTCGTGCGGGCAATAGAGGACCACGGCTGGCGCTTCCGGGACCTGCGGAGTGAGCAGCCGACATTGGACGATGTCTTTCTTGCCCTGACGGGCAGAGCGCTGCGCGAGTAGAGGTGCGCCATGCGGGGAATGGCCCAACTGATCGTCGTGCAATTCAAGCTCTTCTACCGAGAGCCGGCGGCCTTCTTCTTCACCCTGGTATTCCCCGTGCTCCTCCTGGTGGTGTTTGGCTCGATCTTCGGCGACATAGAAATAGAGGAGTTGCCCGGTTTCAAGGTCGTGGATGCCATGATTCCGGCCTACACCGCCTTGATTATCGGCAGCTCGGCATTTATGGGCATTCCGAACAATACTGCGTCCGCCAGGGAGACAAAGGTGCTCCGGCGCTTCCGGGCCACACCAATCAGCCCGATTACCTATCTCACCGCCGAAGTTGTCGTGTTCTTTGGCATGAATCTGGTGGGCATGGCGTTGTTGATTCTGGTCGGGATCGTTGTCTACGATCTGAGTTTCGGGGGGTTCTGGCTCAGTGTGCTTGGCGCGTTCGTGCTCAGTACCGGCGCCTTCTTTGCCGTAGGCTACATGGTGGCAAGCATCTCGCCGACGGTGCGAGTAGCGACCGTCGTGGGAATGGTGCTCTTCTTCCCACAGATATTCCTCTCGGGTGTGATGTATCCGGTCCAGCAGATGCCCGCATGGATGCAGCAGATCAGCCAGGCGCTCCCCATGACCTATGCCGTGGAGCTACTCCAGGGGCTATGGTTCGGCTTTGGGTGGGAAGAACGGCTTGATGCGGTGGCGATTCTCGGCGGGATGCTGGTGATCGGCACGGCCCTGGCCGTGAAGACCTTCCGCTGGGAGTAATACTGATCGGACGCGGAAAAGCTGACGGCTGACGGCTGATCGCTCTCACGGCCCGACGGGTATACCGGGCAGCGCCACGCGCACGCGATAGACGCTGGTCTGGGCGGTGAGGAACAGCATCCTCCGGTCGGAGTCACCGAACGCCGCGTTACACGGCTGCTCGGGGGTGATAATGCGCCCCAAGAGCGTCGCGTCGGGTGCATACACCCATGTCCCGCCCGGCCCGGTGCAGTAGAGGTGGCCTTCTACATCCACCTTCATCCCATCGGGGGCGCCTTCATCCGGCGATTGCATGTCGGCGAAGATGCGACCGCCCGCCAGCGTGCCATCCGACTGCACGGCAAAGACGCGCACGTGCCGGCGAATCGAGTCGTCTACGTACAGCAGCCGCTCGTCCGGCGAGAAGGCCAACCCGTTCGGCAGGGCGAAGTCGTCCATCAGCAACGTCAGCCGGCCACCGGTGTCGAGACGATACACGCCCTGGAACGGTAGCTCCTGCGCCGCCCCGGCCTCTGCGATTCCCCTGGGGACCAGATCCGGCATCACCGCCCCGAGGCCGGCCGGTGGATCAGTGAAATAGATGCTCCCGTCCGACTTCACTACCAGGTCGTTGGGGCTGTTGAGTCGCTTGCCCTGGTACCGATCCGCGAGCGTGGTGACAGCGCCGTCGCGCGCTACCCGGCTGACGCGGCGCCCCTGATGCTCGCAGCGGATGAGGTCTCCTCGTGCGTCGAGGGTGAGGCCGTTGGCTTTGCCGCTCGGTGTTTGGAACGTCGTCACCTCTGGCCCTTCCGGCAGTTGACGCCAGCGCACGGTGCGGTTGGCCGGAATATCGCTGAAGAGTAGCGCCCCGTCCCGCCAGACCGGGCCTTCGGTGAAGGAGAAGCCGCCGGCGACCCGCTCGATGGTGCTGTCCGCGGGCACCAGGCGATAGAAGGCCGGATGATGCACTTCGAATAGCTCGCTCACAGGACAACCTCCTGTCCTTCCTCCGACCCTTCCGTCATTCCTGTGTGCAGGAAAACTGGGCGTCCGCGGTATTCCTAGATGAGCATAGCCCCCGGCGCCGGTGCCTCAGGGACCACTTTGGTGCCCGGCGGCACGATCTCGTCTATCGCCGCCAGGTCCGCGGGCGTGACTTGGACCGCCAGCGCCCCCAGGTTATCATGCAACTGCTCCACGGTGCGCGGTCCGATAAGCGCGGTGGTGACGCCGGGCTGTGCCAGCAGCCAGGCCAGTGCCAGTTGGCTGAGGGTGATGCCCTTGTCCGCTGCCAGCGGCTCCAGCCGTTCCAGCACGTCGAACGCCCGCTCCTCGTCCGCGGTACTGACCATCGTGCCGTGGATGGCCAAGCGAGACTCTGGTGGTGGCGGTTGGTCGCGGCGGTACCGGCCGGTGAGCCACCCGCCGCCCAGCGGTCCGTAGGCGATGGCTGCGATGCCGTAGGTCCGGCAGAACGGCAATACCTCGGCCTCGAGCGCGCGGTCGAACAGACTGTAAGAGGCCTGCTCCGAGACAATGGACGCGATGCGGAGCCGGTCGCTGGCCCACAGGACCTCACAGAGCCGCCAGGCCACGGAGTTGGAGGTACCGAAGTAATGGACTTTGCCCTGTCGCTGCAAGTCGTCCAGGGCACGGAGGGTCTCATCCAGCGGCGTGGTCAGGTCGCGGGAGTGCAGCTGGTAGAGGTCAATGTGGTCGGTCCCGAGGCGGCGCAGACTGGCCTCTACCTGAGCCATGATGTGGTAGCGGGAGCCGCCGGAGTCGTTCGGCCCATGACCCATCGGCGCGCTGACCTTGGTCGCCAGCACCACCGCGTCGCGCCGGCCCTTGATGCCCTGGCCGAGGTATGCCTCAGATCGTCCGAGGGCGTAGGCGTTGGCGGTATCGAAGAAGTTGATGCCCGCATCGAGGGCCGCGTGGACCAGGCGGACGGACTCGGCCTCATCCAGCCGGATGCCGAAGTAGGCACAGCCCAAGCAGAAAGGGGATACTCTGACTCCGGCGCGCCCCAGACTGCGGTACTCCATGCCATTCCTTGTGCGATGAAGGCCCCCTCCCTGCCCCCCCGTTGCGACAGGGTAGGGAATAGATCATTCTCCGGTGAAGTGAGGCACCGGAGGGAGACGGGTGGTGAGGGCCGGCCTTACTCCGGCAGCCGCTCCCACTGCACAAGCTCGACGGTATGCCCTTCGGGGTCGGTCAGCCACGCGCCGCTAAACCGCGCGCCCTTCTCCGGGTTGTCCGTGGATACCACTGGCTTGTCAACGGTAAATCCGCAAGCCTCGACGTGGGCGCAGATCTCATTGATGTTGTTGACGGAGATGCCGATATGGTCCAGCTCCCCTTGTGGTCCCGGTGGGTCATCGGTATGCACGAGCTGGAGGCCGGGATACCAGACCTTCTCCGGGTTGTCGGGATCGCCCGCGATATTGCGCCGGGGCAGGCCCATGACCCGCTCGTAGAAGTCCATGAGGAGCTTCATGTCGCGGCACCGGATCGCCGCATGGTGATGCTCCCCGGCCTCCGGCCTGACCTGCGCTCGGAAGCCGTCGCTGTGCTCGCTACTCATGGCTCTGTCCCTCCTCCGTCCGGTTCTCAATCGGTTGGTACCGCTACCGGCTCACCGCGCTGGATACTATCCAGCAGCGCCTCGCACACCCGCAGGGCCTGATAGGCGTCCCGCAGCGTGGGCGAAGCGGGGATATCCGTCTGCACGACGCGGGCAAACGCCTCCATCTGCCCCCAATAGCCGCCCCGGCGCTCCGCGTTATCGCGTGTGGCCGGATGCCAGTAATGACCCGGAATGCCGGGCACCGGTTGATAGCCGCTCTCTTCCGTGTGCTGCTCGAAATGCAGGGTATGGAGGTTTTCTAGCCGCACGTGCGCTCTAGCATCCCCCTCGGCCTCCAGCTTACAGGTCCAGTTCGGGGTATTGCCCGTCAGCGTCAGCGTCCCGGTCGCGCCGCTCCGAAAATGAGCCACCGCCGCAATGGCAAACCGTCCCTCCGCACCCATCGAGAGGTCCGCAAAGACCGTTTCGATCTCGCCGCCGATACACCGTGCCAAGTCCACGGCGTGGGTGGCCTGAAAGATCATATACGTCCAGCCGGCGCGGTAGTCGCCGGTATCGTGCCACATGGGGCCGGGCATAAAGTAACGACTCTCCAGAAACAGCAGGCGACCGAAGGCCGGCGTTTGCATCAGCTCCCGGAGCCTCACCACGCCCGGCGCATGGCGCATGTTGTGGCCGACCTGGGTCACAACCCCCTGTGCTTCCGCCAGTTCCACCAGTTCTCTGGCCCACTCGGTGCGGGGCGCTGGCGGTTTTTCCATCATCAGCGGCAACCCGGCCGCCAGCACCGCTTTGCCACAGGCATAGTGCATCGCCGGCGGCCCGACTACCATGACCGCGTCCAGGTCCTCCACATCGAGCATACGGTCCAGGCTGGTGTACCACCTCCTGGCACCGTAGAACCGCGCATTGCGCTCGGCCAGGTCGGCTTGCAGATCGCAGCACGCGACCAGGTCGAGCGCCGAGATCGTGGCGAAGTTGGGATACCAGGCCGCACTGGCCTGCCGGCCACACCCTACAAAGCCGATCCGCACCGGTGCATCGGTCATATCAGCATCACTCTCCAGCCAAGTATGTGCCTGGTTGTGCCACCGGTCGTCGGCTTTCGCGCTGCTCAAGCCTCATACGCCCGCAACGTCGCAGCGGCGATCTCGTCCCAGTCGAACCGGCGCACCGAGGCTAGGGCGGCCGACGATGCTGCTGCGAGGTCAAGCTCCCTAGCCTCCAGCATGGCAGCATACAGCGGATCGTCGGCGCTGGGATCGAACAGCTTTCCCGCTGCCGGCAACACCGTTGCCGGCAGGCACCCGAGCGCGGGAGCAATGACCGGCTTGCCCCAGGAGAGCGCCAGGATCAGCGAGCCGGAAGTCATCGTATCCACGAACGGCAAGGTGATGACATCGGCTGCGCGCATGATGAGCGCAATATCCGAGCTTGGCGCCCGGTCGTAGGCACGAAGGACGATCCGCGGATGCTGGGCGGCCCGCCGGCGAATGGCCTCCCGGAACTCCGGCTGGCGGGCGTTCCCACCGGCGATCAACAGCCACGAGTCGTCACCCGGCAGGCGCCGAAAGCGCTCCATCAGGTTCTCCAACCCCTTGTAGGGCAGGAGGCCGCCGAAAAACCCGTAGGCGAAGGCGGTGGAGGGCACACCGAGGGCAGCGCGGGCCTGCTCGCGCGTCACCGTGTCGGGATAAATCCCGATGAAGTGGGGATGCGGGATAACAAAGAGATTCCGGGTGCGCTTGAATATCGTCCGCACGTTGCTCGCGGCCACGTCGCAGTGCGCGATGATCGCCGTTGCCAGGCGGCAGATCTCCAGGCGGCACTCGTGGTCAATCGCTTGGTGGCGACGGTTGTGCGGGTAGGTATTGTGGGCGGTCCAGACCAGCTTGTAGCCTAGCTCGCGTGCCAGCTCCATGGAGTACACGAAGGCGCGCATCTGCTGCCGCATGACGCCGGCATCGTCGTCATAGTAGTCGTGGTGCGGCCAGTGGTGATGCAGCACGTCGAGGTGCCCCCGGTTCCGATACAGGAACGCCGCGCTGAAGTCATCAACGAACTCTACCTCGACGCCTAGCCGCTCCAGCCCCTCGGCCAAGATGGCCCCATAGGGATTGTTGCGTGCATGGTCACGTGGCAGCCGCGGCACCTGGTGATAGTAGAACCCGACGCGCACGATGCCTCCTTCAACGGGACCGCTGGCCCCCCTACGGCCTACCTTGCACCTACCCCTGTCAGCCTATGGCCCCCCCGCAGAGCAGGGCGCCGCATTGCCGTCAGGCTAGCTGCACCAGGCGCCCGCTCCGGCCGGACTCGTACACCGCCTCGACGACGCGCATGGCAGCGATGCCGTCACTGGCCGTGATTGCCGGCGTGCGCTCCTCGGCAACGGTCACGGCGAAATCTTCCAGGACGGCATAGTGAGTGCTTTGCTCGAACTCGTAGACCTCTTCACCCTGCTGGGTGGCAACAGTGAGTGTGCCACGGGAGAACTTCTCATGCAGCGGCGTAGAGATGATCGTGCCCTCGGTACCCTGGATTTCCAGCAGCGAATTGCGCTGCTCGTCCGGGTCACCGGTGCTCCAATAGCTGGTGACGACGGCGTGTGCTCCGTTGGCCAGGCGGAGCAGGGAGGAGGCCGAGTCTTCGACGGCATAGCGGGCCGCCAGGGTGTCTACGAAGGCGACGGCGGCCGTGATATCGCCGAAGAGAAAACGCAGCAGGTCAATACAGTGCGAGGCGTTGTCCATGTAGCAGCCGCCACCGGCTTGGGCCGGATCGTGCCGCCAGCGCGCCGGAACGTCGGGGCTGCGGCCGGAGAAGTTGGCCCGTACCGCCGTCACCGGCCCAATCACACCCTCCGCCAGCAACTGCTTGATCTTGCGGTGCCGGGCATTGAAGCGCTGATAGAAGCACATCATGAAGCGGATACCGGCGCGCTCGCAGGCAGCACGCATCCGCTCGCCCTCCCGCGAGCTGAGGGCCATGGGCTTTTCACAGAGGATGTGCTTGCCCTGTGCTGCCGCGGCCAGCGTGTCCGGCAGGTGGCGGTCTACCGGCGTGGCGACATAGACGGCCTGGATGTCGGGGTCGGCAACGATGTCCTCGACGCTGCCGTAGACCCGGGGCACGTCATGCCGGCGGGCAAAGTCCGCGGCGGCCGAGCGGTCGCGGCGCATGATCGCCACCAGTTCCGCGTGCGGCGCCGCGCGCATAGCCGGGGCCATCACCCGGTCGGCGATGTCGCCGGCGCCGATAATCCCCCAGCGAATGACGGGTCCTGTGCTGGTCATCGCCCGTTCCCCCCTCCATCCGGCCGCCGGCCGCCGCCGCACCGTGCCAAGCTGCGGGTCACTGCGGTCCAGCCCGCCGTACATGCTGCTGCCTAGTTTACCGGGCGTGCCGGACCGGGGACAGCATTAGCCATAGCCCGCCACCTGCCATCAGGGCCGCCCCTACGGCCAGCGCTCCCCTGAGGCCCACCGCCTCGGCCAGCACGCCGGCCAGTAGTGACCCGGCTAGCCGCGCGCCAAGCTCGACGACCTCCAGGCTGGCGTGTACCCGCCCCAACATCCGCTGTGTGGTAATCCCCTGGCGGAGGCTGACTTCGTTGATCTCGTAGACCGCCAGCGCGAAGTCGGCCAACTGTTGCACTGCCAGTAACGCCCCGGCCAGCAGCAACGGTCCGCGCGCCAGCGGTATCAGGAACGACGAGAGGCCGTACAGCAGGAATCCTGCCGCCAACGTCTTGCCCAGGCCAAACCGGTGGGTCAGCCGGCTGGTGCTCAACGCGCCCAGGATGGAGGCCACGCCACCGATGGCAAAGATGGTCCCCAGCACACCGGGCGCAAAGCCCAGCGTCTCGATGCCGTAGAGCACAATGAGCGTCCCAATGACGCCCCCACCGAGGCCCATGCCGACAGCCTTGCTCGCACCGATGGCACGCAGAAGCGGGTTGGCGACGACCAGCCGGAGGCCCGCGATAATCTCCCGGCGCAGGCTGGCTTGTGCAGCAGATGACGCCGGGGCCGTCTCGGACGTGCGAATCGCGGTCAGCAGCAGCGCAGAGACGAGAAACGTCACCGCGTCCACGGCCGCGACGACAATGGCGGAGGAGAACTGCGCTATCCAGCCGCCCAGACTGAAGGCGCCGACCTCGGCGACGGATGCGCTGGCCGACAAGCGGCTGTTGGCCGCCACCAACTGCTCGCGGCGCACCAGGGAGGGGAGGTAGGAACGGTAGGCCACATTGAAGAAGATGGTCAGGAGTCCGTGGAGGAAGGCGATCAGGTACAACTGCTCAATACGCAGAGCGCTGACAAACCAGGCGCCTGGGATGGAGCCGAGCAGCGCGGCCCGGAGCAGATCGGCGGCGATGAGCACCGGGCACCGGCGCAAGCGGTCTACCCACGCCCCGACAACGAACCCGCAGAGCAGCGCCGGCAACACACCGGCGGCGGCCAGCAGCGACAACTGGAACGGCGTGGCCGCCAGGGCCAGGATCGCCGTGAGCTGGAGGGCGCCGAGCAGCGAGCCGGTGACAGAGACGGTCTGGGCGGACCAGAGCTTGAGAAAGTCGCCGTTGCGCCACAGGCTGTTCTGACCGGAGGACGGCTGTGGTGGCTGGAGAGGCATCGCAGGAGCTATCTATCACACGGATGCACGCTTGCTGTCCACCCGGCGCCTCAAAATCGGAAGTCCAACTGACCAGTTGGCGCGCATCCCCAGAGGGAATGCTACACTAGGTACCAAACCACCCACTCACGGCACCCTCCGGAGGAGATGAAATTGGCAACTGCACCTGCGGATCAGTCTGTCGACATCGAGCAGATCTCCTCAGAATCAGAAGATCTCCACATTGATGACCAGAGTACGGAGTACGATATCTCCGTTTATCCCGCAGACTTCACTCTACAGGGACTGTACGACAAGTGGCTTCATGCCAATATTAGATTGCCGGAATTCCAGCGCAAATACATATGGAACAGACAAAAGGCGAGTAGACTCGTTGAGTCCTTTCTCTTGGGATTGCCGGGGGAATTATAGACGTGAGTGACCAACGGCGGTCACGGGAATATGGTAGAGTATCGGGGGTAGCACCACCACGAAGGGTACTCGTGGGTGCTACGTTCTCTCGACTTCTAACCGGCGCAATTTCTCCAACCCACCAGGTTCTGCAAGGAAGTCGCGTTGCGCGAGGCAGCGGTTTTCTGCCAGAATCTCCTCACGCGCCCGGCTGTAGGCTTGGACGTGACGCTCGGCAGCCAGCACTGCTTCATAGCGTTGGCCCATGGCCTCCAACTCAGCATAGCTCTCAGGCATGGGGCTACTCCTTCGGGTGTGTTTCAGCGGCGGCAGTTGTGACCTGCCGCCGCACTTTTCTTCCTCCGATTCTAGCGCTGACATGAGATCGCGGCCAGCCGCATACAACGGCTATCGTGACCGCACGAAGCCTGTAGTCCGTGCTCCACGACGGTCTGGTGGTGGTAGCCATCTTAGCGCAACCATTTTCATAGCCGGAACTGTGATGGACGCACCGAGCGTTGTCTGGTAGGTCAGCGGTGCTTCGGCTATCCCCACAAACTCGATCAGGTCATCATCCAGAATACGGACCCCGCGTGGGGCGACAAGGCCATGCAGATAGATAATTCCACGACCAAGATACTGGCCATACTCAGTGGGTAAGACATCCACCCGGAGGCTCGAAAACGTGGCCTGGTCAGTGCTACCTTCGTCAATGACCTGCTTCACTTGGCCGCGAAAGTACAGTGCGGTGCCTTGATATGCACCCCAGCTACGAAACCATTCGCGGTACCCCACCACGCGGCTCTGGGATCGGGCTTCCTCCCAGGTAATCGGTGTTGGGGGTGGCGGTTCCGGTGATGCTACACCGGTCTCCCGATCCACTACCCCGGACACGGCAGCGCTGAGTACAACGAGTAGGACAAGGACAAGCAGCGTGCAGCCGAGGATGACACGGGCAAGATGAGACATGAAAACCTCCTTTACTCTGTGCTACAGCGTGCTTGATCTTCCGGGAGCAGGTTCGAGTACGAAGAAGCTCTGTCTAGCCCGCTTGGACAGAAGTTCCCCGGTGGCTCGAAGTAGCGACTCTGTGGAGGTGCCGGCCGTGCCCGCTCCACGCGCAGCCACGCCAGGGCCGTCTCGATCCCACTCACATCCAGCGCCCACTGCCACGTCTGCCCATTCTGTTCCCAGGTGATCGTCAGGTCGTAGCTTCCCTCGGCTACCCCGCGCATGATGGTGTCAAGGAGTTGCCGGGCATAGGGTCGCTCGGTCGTATCGGTGAACGAGGCAAAGAGAAATGGGTACCAGCCTGCCGACCACGATCCAGCATCCGCCCCACGCCATAACTGTGGTGCCGATAGGTCTGTTGCCCCATGCATGGAGTAGGTGATGTGTGGATGCCCGAATCCCGGGTCTTCGCTCACGTCGGCACCGGACCAGGGGATGAGCACAGCTAGTTGGTTGGTGCTCCGTTGCATGGCAAAGCCGAGGACTGGCCATTGACGATAGAGCAGGATAGCCGGCCAATCAGGATTAGCCGGGTCGTAAGTTGATCCTGGTCCTGTGAGCTTCAAGCCACGCACATGCCCACGCCACCGGCCCCATGTCGCGGGCTGGAGCTGGTCATGCTGGAGGTCAGCCACCGTGAACCCGTACCGTGCCTCCCAGCTCGCCGTGCCCATGACAAAGCGGCCGTAGTTGCTGGCATTGATCCCGAATATCTCCACATCGCGGATACTCGGTATGTGCAGCAGCTTGGGGTGTTCCCAATCGTGCTCCCATTTGACCAGGTAATTCGGGTCGCCATCTTTCAGGAGGCCCGCCGAGAGGTAGGGGTCGCCAAGGGGGGCGCGGACAAGTTGGCTGTAGCTCCACGTCTGCCGTTGATCCCAGCGGATGGGCTTGCCCTCTAATGCGCGGGTATCACCAAGCCAATGCAACTGTCGGTCATTGCCCACGAGGTAGAGGTGCGAGGTGTTACGCAAGGCGACGGGTGTGCCAGGTGGCAAATCGAGGCTGGTAGCAGCGCCAACGCGATGTGCGAGTGCTAGAGCGGGGAGTGCAAGGCCAGTGCTGAGGAGTGTGCGTCGGGGGAGTTGCGCCATGAGAGAAGCCTCCTATCCGGCTCAGGATGTTGGCTTCTCCCCATAAGTCGCCGGCATCCCAGCACGAACCGGATAGGAGGCATGAAATGAACATGCCAACTCCTACCGCGCTCGCGCTGAGACACGCGGCGGCTGAGTACCGGACGGACTTATGGGGAGTCCAACGGGGAGTATGCCGCCAGTGGGGGAAAGGCGGCAACTCGAACAACAGAGGGGTGGGCGGGGGAGCGATGAGGGATGGCCGCCGCCGCTGGCCGCCGCCGGTGTCGGTATGTTATGACAAGGAGAGACGCCCCTTGGAGGGCGCTCGTCTGCCGCCCCTAACAGCGGCAGGAATCGACCTACTCACCGGGTCCGTGGAGGAATGGCAGAGAGGCCTATTGCAGCTACCTTATAAGTAGCCAGGGCGCGCACACGCCCTCGTGGGTTCGAATCCCACTTCCTCCGCCTATCCCCGGTGGCTATGGTCACGAGCGCCCTCCAAGGGGCGTCTCATGGCAATGGGCTACCTAGCGTGTGGAGTGCCGGTCAGCCGGCTCATGCGAGCCGGTACGTTGTTCGGCTGGGGATGCTGGTACGTTGCTGGGTGGAGTGGTGACTATGGCACGCGCGATGTTTTCCAGGGTATCCGGTATCGGCTCTATCAACGGTGGCGGTCGTTCTCGATGCGGTGCCTGCGGGTTCGCCACGTCCTACCTCCTTAGGGCAGCGAGCGCTGTAGTCCTGTGGTCCATGATTGCCCATACCATGGCACCATGGTGCAATGTAGCAAGGTCCTACGCGGGCGTCAAATGTCCGCCAAGGTGGCATAGCACAATCGCTTGCCGATCATGCCGACGGCGAGGCCGCGCAGTTGCTCCATCGGCTCCAGCTCGCGGGCGTTGAAGCGTCCGGTGAACTCGGCCAGATAGCGGTGCAAGTGCTTGGGCGACCACCAGTGATAGACGCCCTTGTAGCTCCGTTTGAGCAAGGCCCAGAAGCTCTCGATTCCGTTTGAGCTCACATCGCCCAGGACGTACTGATGCTGCTTATGCTTGACCGTGCGGTGCTGGCTGACCGGTGCGCGGTTGTAGACGGGGGACTCGTCGGTGTAGAGCCGCGCAGCCGGACTGACGTGCGCAGCAATCCAGTCCTCCATCGCCGCACGGGTGACAGCCGGCATCACACTAGCAACCACCCGACCACTCGCGCGCTCGCGTGCGCCAACAACCGGGACTTTCGGAATCTGGTGCTTGCGGTCAAGATGCCGATTGCGTTCCAGGCCTCCCACGTAAGTCTCATCGGCTTCAACCGTGCCGGTGAGTGGCTCGTTTTGGTCGGCCCACGCTTCACGAATACGATGCGCGAGGAACCAGGCGGTCTTCTGACAGACGCCCAACTGCTCGGCGAGGGCCACACTGGACACCCCCTTCTTGGCAGTACGCAGCAGGTGCGAGGCTAGTAGCCAGGTGTGGTAGCCGAGCTTGCTGTCCTCCATCAGGGTACCCGTGCGGACACTGAAAAAGCGCCGACAGGTCCGGCAGCGGTGGGGCATCGTCTTGTGGGTCGTCTGCTCTTGGATGTTATCGCTTGCACAGCGCGGACAGCGGATACCCGCCGGCCAGCGAGCCGCGATAAAGAAGCGCTCCGCAGCAGCATCGTCGGGAAACTGTCGGAAGAAGGCGGCGAGACTCATCGTATTCATGCTATCATTATAGCATATTTAGAACGTATGGTCAAGTCCACCTGGCCGCGATGCGGGGCCTGCGGGTAGAATGGGGATGCCCGGTACGGGAGACTTGCGTTTGGCCAACACGCGCGACCCTCTCCCGTACCGGGCATCCAACCATCACCCTACAGACCTGGCATGGGAATGTCAACTGTGCGCGATACATCGCCTGGGGTTGCGGATGCCTGGGCTAGCACGTCAAGGCGCGTGGTCACTCACGTCTATAGTTCCCCCATCCAGAGTGTCAGGAAAGCCGCTGCCGCTAGCTGCGTCCCTCTCGGTAGCGGCCGGAGTAGGGTGAGACGAGGGGCAGTAAATGGAGTCTCCCGAAGGGGCTGGGTGGATTGTTCCTTGTAGATGGGACAAGTCACGATGATGCTGTGAGGGCCAATGGAGTAGGAACGATGACGCTGCGCCTGGGAGTGGTGGACTGCGACGGCATTCACTCGGTAGCCTTTACCCAACGCCTCAATCACGTTGACGTGGCCCCGGATCACTGGGTAGACGGCGCTCGCGTCGTTGCCGCTTGCCCCGGCACGTCGGTTGCGGAGCCGGAGAATATCGCGCGCTACAGTCGGCAGTTGCACAGCTACGGCGTGCCGCTGGTGGACGAGCCAACCGATCTGCTGGGACGGGTTGATGCCGTCCTGATTACCTCCCACGATGGGACGGTCCATCGGGAGCGGGCCTGGCCGTTCATCGAGGCGGGCGTACCGCTGTTCGTGGACAAGCCGTTCACCTGCTCCCTGGACGACGCTCGCAGCCTCCTAGGGCGTGTCGTCAAATTGAGGATTGGATGGTAAGTTGATGCTGTAAGTAGGCCAGGAGCAAGTGTAGCATGTCCGCAGCACATCGTAGGCACGACCTTTCCGACCGGGTCTGGAAACGTCTGAAACCCCATTTGC